>NZ_FPCF01000014.1 GCF_900116895.1 Pseudidiomarina donghaiensis
ATGCTCATTATTGGCAAAAAGCTCTCGCCGTATGCCCTATTGTCCATATCGGGCCTGCTGGCAGCGTCTGATCAGGCCATAAAATGGCTGGTGCAGCAATCAATGGCCTATGGCGAGTATGTTTCGGTGACCCCGTTCTTTAACTGGGTGCACCTATGGAACTGGCAAGCCCCCGATACAGTAGACGCACTAAACGCAAATCTACAGGTGTTGGTAATGAGCGGATGTGGGTGCGAAGTTGAAATAAAAGACCAGTCTCAACGACAGGTTTTGTATTGGCTTTTGGGAATAAACGCGACAATGTTTGTTATAGAAATGGGGATCGGGTTGCTTGCTGATTCAACCGCATTAATAGCCGATTCACTTGATATGCTCGCCGACGCAGTTGTCTATGGTGTTGCCCTTTATGCTATTGGTAAATCGCTATTGCACAAAGCCAATGCGGCTAGAATTAGCGGCTTTTTTCAGATGGCACTGGGTGTGTTGATTATCATTGATATTGTAAGACGGTCAATTTACGGTAGCGAACCTGTATCGGGACTAATGATGGCTATGGGGGCAGTTGCACTGGTTGCTAATGTCATTTGTCTTGTGATCATACGCAAACAAAGAAATGAAGAAGTGCATATGCGGGCAAGCTGGATATTTTCAGCCAACGATGTGATTGCCAACTTAGGTGTTATCTTTGCTGGCGTTTTGGTGTTTTGGCTCGATTCTCGATGGCCTGATCTGGTTATCGGTGTGATAGTTTCGTGCGTTGTGTTGCGCGGGGCAAAAATGATCCTCGAAGATGCTGGAAATGAAAGACAGCGAGCGCTTAATGCGCAAAGTTGATAAGAAAATGCCAATTTTTAATTGCACATCAAAACTGCGTAGGTTGGCATGGCTACTTATTACTTTGCTCATGTGTCAATCGGGCTTTTCGTTCGCCGCTCAATGCGATGACTACCCTGCGGAGGTATCGTCAGTCCCTGAACAATCAAAGTCGATAGGCACTTATGATGTTCCCGAAAAAAATGTAAATGCTGGTGATAATACGTCGAGTGAAGAGTCTAAGTGTTTCCATTGTGTGCTGTGTCAATGTGGACAGATTAAGTTTCTGGCACAACACCCAATAAATGACGTATCTAAACCGTTATATACCAATCAATACAGTTATTCCCGCAACGTCACTGACGGCCTAGTCGAAGGCCTTTTGCGCCCACCTCAACATTAATCCATTCCCTCCTATATATTTGCATGGGTGCTTTCCATGTATGTCGTTATCTTATGAACAAAAGGTTCTTTTATGAGTTCTTCACGCCCATTGGGCATAAAAAAAGCTAGCTCAGCGTATCTGAAATTGATATCTGCTGCACTGGTAACCATGAGCATATCTGTTCAATCTGCCAATGCGCAAAAGTCTTCAATCACGCTTGAAAATGCGCAAAAGTCTTCAATCACGCTTGAAGATGCGCTCAAACGCACATTATCAAACAACCCAGATTTAGTTGTGTTCGAATTTAAATCTTCGGCTTTGGATGGTGAATCAAAAATGGCCAGCTTACGACCTGAAATGTCTGTTGGGGTTGAAGTTGAAAATGTGTTGGGAACAGGCGAAGTGTCTGGTATCAAAGATGCCGAATTGACACTGACCTTATCGTCGGTCATCGAGCTTGGAGATAAAGTCAGCGGCCGCATGAATGTGGTGAGTTCAAAAAAAGCACAACTGCTTACACAACGGCGCATTCGTACGCTGGACATCTTGGGTGAAACAACTCGACGATATATCAATGTCATTGTCCAACAAGCGTTGCACAAGACTGAGCAACGAGCTGAAATGCTGGCTCGCACAATGCTTCAGACAGTCTCTACACGGGTTGAAGCGGGGGCTTCTTCACCACTTGAGAAAAAACGTGCAGAGTCAGCGTTGTCGCAGGCGCGTTTGTCGTTATTGATAAGTGAACAAAAACTCAATGAGTATAAACGCGACCTGGCCATCATGTGGGGTGACACTAACGCTGCGTTTGCGGAAGTTGAAGGGACACTGTTATCGTTTCCAAATTCACTATCACTTGAACAAGTGCTTTCACAGCTTCAAAGCAATCCACACGTTCTGCTTTATGCTGATAACTATCGGGTACAAGAGGCCAGATTGAGAGTGGTTCAGGCCAGTCAGCAGTTCGACATTGCGTGGGAAGCCGGTATCCGAAGAATGCAGGGAATTGATGACACAGCGTTAGTCGCCAGTATTTCGGTGCCGTTAAATACCAAGCAGCGGAATCTAGGTGAATACGAACAACAGCGCGCATTGCTTGACAGTATAGACTATCAAAAACAAGCGAAAATTCGTGAACTCACTCGCCAATTAAATCAAGTCATTAGCGCAAAAGACCAAGCCTTGCTCACTGTTACGACCCTTCAAGACAATGTCGTCCCAACATTGGAATCTGCATTGAAATTGGCGCGGGATGGCTATGAAAGTGGTCGCTACAACTACATAGAGTGGGTGACAACGCAACAGCAACTCATAGATATGCAACGAACTATGATAAAAGCCGCAGGCTTAGTTCACCTTCGAAGCGCAGATCTAGAGGCACTTACGGGAATTCCCGTGTTTTCTGACTCTCCCTCGACGTCTGCTCAATCATCACAATGAATAGAGAAAAAATAATGAATAAATCACAATTTACATTAGTTACTAGCGCACGTGACTTGCTTGGCATGTTAGTCATGCTAGTTACTTTACTGTTTGCTTCTGTCGCCCTGGCTGATGATGACGATGAGGAAGCCGAAGAAAGACCCGAGTACGTAGTGTTATCTCAAGAACGGATGCTTGAACACGATATCGTGACTGCATCGGCCGCATCAGGAACATTATCGCTCACAACCAGAACCTTTGGGCGGATAGTTCATG
Organism: Pseudidiomarina donghaiensis; assembly: GCF_900116895.1. GTDB lineage: Bacteria > Pseudomonadota > Gammaproteobacteria > Enterobacterales > Alteromonadaceae > Pseudidiomarina > Pseudidiomarina donghaiensis. Next base: position 2,897 of record NZ_FPCF01000014.1, read on the forward strand.
ATCCTGCGTCACTGAGTCATATTCGTGCCCGCTTCGACGGTGTTGTAAAACGTATCATGGTGAATATTGGAGATAAAGTAGAAAAAGGTGACACACTGGCAATCATTGAGTCAAACGAGAGTTTAAATCAATACTCAATCACCTCACCGATGTCTGGAAAAATCATAGCTAGACACGCCAATGATGGTGAGCTCACCAACGGTCAAGTACTGCTTTCTGTTGCTAATTACTCTCGCGCAATTGCTCAATTGGCTATTTTCCCCAAACAACGTACTCGTATTGCCGCTGATATGGAAGTCACTTTAAGGCTTGAGGAATTGCAGCAACAATCAAGTATAAGCCACATTACGTCCTCACCGGATGACAAACCCTATTCTATCGCGTTTGTGAACGTTAATAATGGCAGTGGTTATTGGCCTTTAGGCGCTATGGTAGAGGGTTATATTCAGATTGGTTTCCAAGAAGTCAATCTGGCACTCCCCAAAAGTTCAATACAAGAGTTAGATGGGCAAACCATTGTTTTTGTCAAAGAAGGGGAGCGATTTTACCCCCGCCAAGTAAAGCTTGGGAACACGGACAACCGTTTAGTAGAGATTGTGAAGGGCGTTCAAATAGGCCAGCAAGTCGTTGTAGAAAATAGCTATCTACTAAAAGCTGATTTATTAAAAATGGAGGCGGGCGATGATGACTAATTACCTGCGCATTTATTGTCAAAAGCAAAGCCAAGTCCATAAAAACGGTGAGGTGAGAACATGATAGCACCAATACTCCGTCTATCCATTGAGCGACGTGGTGTCATGATGTTGTTCGCCTTGTTTGTCGCCTTTTTTGGTATGTACAGTTACAAACAATTGCCGATTGATGCTGTGCCTGATATCACCAACGTGCAAGTGCAGATAAATACCGCAACCCCAGGTTACTCGCCTTTGGAGACTGAACAACGCATAACGTTTATAGTTGAAACCTCGCTGGCCGGTTTGCCTAATTTATCGTATACCCGCTCGATATCACGCTATGGCTTGTCGCAAGTCACAGTCGTGTTTAAAGAGGGTACCGATTTATATTTCGCACGAAATCTCGTCAACGAGCGTCTCACCGCCATCGCGGCGCAATTGCCAACAGGGTTAACCCCTGAAATGGGCCCTATCGCCACAGGCTTGGGTGAAATTTACATGTACTCGTTAAGTGCTGAGCCTCAGGCGCGACAGGACAACGGTCAACCCTATGATGCTATGGCATTAAGGGAGATCCATGATTGGGTAGTTAAGCCCCAATTGTCGCTTGTTGAGGGGGTGACCGAGGTTTATGCGATAGGCGGATTTGAAAAGCAATATCATGTGAATCCTAATCCAGTCGCAATGATAAACTTTGGGATAAGTACAGGTGACCTTCTCAGTGCGCTAGAACGCAACAATGCGAATCAAGGCGCTGGTTTTGTAGAACAAAATGGGCAACAAGTACTGATCAGATCGGAAGCCCAACTGAGGGGCATCGACGATATCGGCCAAGTGGTTGTTAAGATCATTGATGGCGTACCGGTAAAAATTCAAGACATCGCCCAAATCAACCTCGGTAAAGAGCTGCGCTCTGGAGCCGGCACGTTAAATGGCCAAGAAACAGTGATTGGCACGACAATGATGTTAGTGGGAGAAAACTCTCGTACGGTCGCCAAAGCTGTGGACAGTAAGCTCGAAACCATTAAAACAAGCTTACCCGAGGGCGTTATCCTTGAAGCGGTTTACGATAGAACAAGCCTCGTTGACAAAACCATCGACACAGTACAGAAAAACCTCGTCGAGGGCGCTTTACTTGTCATCGTTGTGCTATTCGTTTTGCTTGGGAATGTGCGAGCTGCACTTATTACAGCCGCTGTAATCCCCCTGGCAATGCTTGCCACGATATCGGGTATGGTCAAAACCGATGTGTCTGCTAACTTAATGAGTTTAGGCGCACTGGATTTTGGCTTGATTGTCGATGGCGCAGTTATCATTGTTGAAAACTGTATCAGGCGATTATCCGAATCCCAGAAGCAAAACGGCGCAACTCTACCGCTCAAAGAAAGACTGAATGTTGTATATGAAGCCACTAATGAAGTCATACGTCCCAGTTTGTTTGGTGTATTGATCATTACCATTGTTTATATCCCCTTGTTCACGCTCACTGGCGTCGAAGGTAAAATGTTCCACCCCATGGCAGCGACCGTGATAATGGCTTTGCTTGCCGCAATGGTATTTTGTTTTACCGTAGTGCCTGCGGCGATAGCGATTTTCATGAGAGGTAAAATTAGCGAAAAAGAAAACCCAATTATTATTGGTGCAAAGGCAGTGTATCGTTCTATTTTAATGGGCGCGCTGCGTTTTAGATGGCTAGTAGTAGTAGGTGCGAGTGCTTTGGTTATCGGCAGTCTATGGATGGGCAGCAAATTAGGCTCGGAGTTTATTCCTCAGCTCAATGAAGGTGATATCTTAGTACAGGCGATACGCATCCCTGGGACTGGGGTAGAACAAGCGGTTGAAATGCAAAAAGCACTTGAAGCGAAACTTATGCAGTATGAGCAAGTTCAGACGGTATTCGGTCGCACGGGTACGGGTGAGGTCGCTACCGATCCTATGCCGCCCAACATTACTGATACGTTTGTTATTTTGAAGCCTAGGGAACAATGGCCCGATCCATCAATGACTAAAGCCGAGCTAGTCGAAACGTTTGAAGAGGACTTGTTTACCTTGCCCGGCAATAATTATGAATTTACCCAACCTATTCAAATGCGGTTTAATGAATTGATCAGTGGGGTAAGGGCAGATTTGGGCATAAAACTATTTGGGGATGACTTAGATACCCTCTTTGCATCTGCTTCTGACATTTTGTCCGTTATTTCAACGATTGAAGGAGCTGATGACGCGAGGCTTGAGCAGGTAGAAGGCATTCCAATCTTCACCGTCACACCAAAGCCTGATCAATTGGCACGCTTTGGTTTGGATATAGCCGACTTGCAGTTATGGCTCAATGCTGCGACAGGTGGAGAAACCGCTGGAATGATTTTTGAGGGCGACAGACGCTTTGAAATTGTCGTGCGATATGCCGACGACATTCGAAATGAACTCACTCAGCTTGAGAGCGTTCCCATAGTCACGCCCTCTGGTGAGCATGTACCGATAAGCGAATTAGCCACACTGGCATTTAAAGAAGTACCTAGCCAAATAAGCCGGGAGAATGGCAAACGTAGTATTGTTGTCACAGCAAATGTGCGTGACAGAGATATTGGCACTTTTGTTGAAGAAGCTCAGGCGAGAATTAATGATGAAGTAGATTTACCTGCTGGTTATTGGCTCGACTATGGTGGAACCTTTGAGCAGCTCGAAAGTGCGAGTCAACGATTGACGATTGTGGTACCGGTTACGTTGTTTGTGATTTTGACAATGCTGGTAATTGCGTTTGGTTCTATACGCGATGCGTTGATTATCTTCACAGGTATCCCTTTGGCATTAACAGGCGGTGTAATGTCTCTTTGGTTAAGGGATATGCCTTTATCCATATCCGCGTCGGTAGGATTTATCGCGTTGTCTGGGATTGCCGTATTAAACGGATTGGTAATGCTGTCCTTCATCAAGCAACGTTTGCTAGAAACCGGAGAATTAGTGAATAGCATTGTTGAAGGGGCACTTATTCGTTTGCGTCCGGTATTAATGACAGCACTAGTGGCAAGCCTTGGATTTGTGCCCATGGCGCTCAATACGGGCATAGGTGCAGAGGTGCAACGGCCTTTGGCCACGGTGGTCATCGGCGGGATAATATCGTCAACCTTGCTAACACTGGTAGTGCTGCCTGTACTCTATCGACTCGTGCATAGTAAAGGGGATCAGTAGTGTTCTTGGGCATTTATTCGTAAATGCCCAAGTTTTACCTGAACGATTTTTAGGTACCTATTGACTCTTTATTAAGTATAGACTTTACAATCATATTCTGGGTAAGCGGATTAAATGGTTGATCTTACCTTTGCATGAGAGTGAGACAGACCGGCATCTCATCGGATTATCTGGTTGATGCTTCACCTACTGCT
>NZ_FPCF01000017.1 GCF_900116895.1 Pseudidiomarina donghaiensis
TGCTGGGTAGGGGAGCGTTCTGTAAGCCGTTGAAGGTGTGTTGAGAAGCATGCTGGAGGTATCAGAAGTGCGAATGCTGACATGAGTAACGATAATGCGGGTGAAAAACCCGCACGCCGGAAGACCAAGGTTTCCTATCCCATGCTAATCAGGGTAGGGTAAGTCGGCCCCTAAGGCGAGGCCGAGAGGCGTAGTCGATGGGAATCAGGTTAATATTCCTGAACCGACATGTACTGCGATGGGGGGACGGAGAAGGCTAGGCAAGCCGGGTGTTGGTTATCCCGGTGAAAGTATGTAGGTTGAGAGTTTAGGCAAATCCGGACTCTTAAGACTGAGATACGAGACGAGCACCCACGGGTGCGAAGTTGTTGATGCCCTGCTTCCAGGAAAAGCCTCTAAGCTTCAGGTACATGTTGACCGTACCCGAAACCGACACAGGTGGTCAGGTAGAGAATACTAAGGCGCTTGAGAGAACTCGGGTGAAGGAACTAGGCAAAATAGTACCGTAACTTCGGGAGAAGGTACGCCAGAGCTAGTGAAGTCCACACGGACGGAGCTGGAGCTGGCCGCAGTGACCAGGTGGCTGGGACTGTTTATTAAAAACACAGCACTCTGCAAAATCGAAAGATGACGTATAGGGTGTGACACCTGCCCGGTGCCGGAAGGTTAATTGATGGGGTTAGCGTAAGCGAAGCTCTTGATCGAAGCCCCGGTAAACGGCGGCCGTAACTATAACGGTCCTAAGGTAGCGAAATTCCTTGTCGGGTAAGTTCCGACCTGCACGAATGGTGTAACCATGGCCACGCTGTCTCCACCCGAGACTCAGTGAAATTGAAATCGCCGTGAAGATGCGGTGTACCCGCGGCTAGACGGAAAGACCCCGTGAACCTTTACTACAGCTTGGCACTGAACATTGAACCTCCATGTGTAGGATAGGTGGGAGGCTATGAAGCGTTGGCGCTAGTTGACGTGGAGCCATCCTTGAAATACCACCCTTGTATGTTTGATGTTCTAACTTAGCCCC
>NZ_FPCF01000012.1 GCF_900116895.1 Pseudidiomarina donghaiensis
ATGGCCCAGAATATTTGTCAAGCGAGCTGATTAACTGGGCTGAAAAGCATCAAATTACGATGCTCTACATTCAACCAGGTAAACCGACTCAGAATGCTTATGTTGAGCGATTTAATCGAACAGTACGGCATGAATGGCTCGATTTACACCTGTTTGAAAGCGTCGAACATGCACAAGAACTTGCCACTCAGTGGCTTTGGCTTTATAACAACGAACGCCCTAACACGGCTATCGGAGGCATTCCGCCCAAACAATTAACGCAAGCGGTTCATTAATTCTACGAATAACTGCTGCTTAAAATGGGGGAATTACAAATGCACTTTTGTAGACGATGCCATCGTAGCCTTTTGATTTGATAAACTCAGCTATGATCTGTGTCGGTGCGTAATCAGCGGTGGTGTCCGATTCGAGAACAGGTCGGGAAAAGGCGTTATTGATGTGAGACCATACTGCTCGAACTTTCTCTTCCTCTGTTGGTTCATGAAAAAAGAAATATTGTTCGTCTCCCTGCTCGACGGAAAAATCTATTAGCTTTAGCTCTTTGACAGTTATAAATTGCCCAGCGGAGATTATCGAACCAATCCAAGGTCTTACTTCTGCCATTGCAGTTTCTTTGCCAGTCGCGGTATACAGAAAAGGGATTCCCTTAGGGTTTGCTCTCCCTTCTCGCGCACTATCTCGTAATGGCTTCATACGTTCGGGCTTGTATGCGGTCGGAAAGTAGTCCATCAGTTCCTCTCCAACGTGTTCGGGACGGAGATCATGGCCCAACTGAGCCCGCCAGAGCTGAGTACCTTTCGGAATCAGCCTTACTCGTTCCTTACCTGACGTAATTATTGCCTGTAGAAAATCAGTAGCCTCGTCGCTTTGAATATATCGGGACTCCCCAACTACCGATTTTTGAAACCTACTATAACTATCCCATGATTTAAACGGCATATAATTCTCGATTTGTGAGTCCTTCGATCTCGTTCAGCATTTCATGCCAAATCACATTTCCCATTTACATCAGCTCATCAATAATTTTTAGCTTTTCGATGTCGCGGTGATTTTTGTTTCTTCGCCTCTATCGCCTTACATCTAATTCGTCTAACTTCGTTATAATCAAAGTCGGCAAATGGTTCTGACTCCTGTGATAGTGACTTCCAGTCGAAGTCATATCGTTCCGTGACTGGCCAATCATTAGGATACTTAACCCTAAAAAAACCACCAATACTTGAAGACATTTCATCGTCACTCCCGTATCCGCCACCTATAATCAAAGTGTCGGGTTGATGTGAATAGTCTTCTTGATTGAATTGACTCGCAAGTACTATGGCAAGCGCGCTTAGGGCATCAAGAAGATTGTCTAATGTCGCATATTTAAAATGCGAATGACGATCATGCTTTGCTTTATTGTACGCTTGATACCATTCCAATTGATTGTCGGTCTCTTCTGCCCAATTAGCAAATGGTGCCCTTATATTTTTAGCACCAGACCAATTAGGAATTCTGACCTGAAATTTAGACAACCGATGAGAAAATTCGGTGAGGTTATAATCTTTGATATTCAGATTGTTACTTTGTTTTTGATAGCCATTTTCTTTTAAAATAGCAGTCCAGTTAGCTTCAAGTTCAATACAAACTCGCGTAAGTAGCTGTTGTATTTTATGGGAATAGGTCGAGAGATTTTGATCATCTGGCTCTATATATTTAAATAGCTCCATCAGATCTTCCTGCAACATTAAAAATGCTCGTACATAGTGCTGAGGGTCGTTGGCAAATTTGTTGTGCCGTAAATAGTCAGAATCTGAAGATTGCCTGTAATTTCCTTCAATAAACGGCCGACATGTTCGTTTAAAAGGCTTTGAAATGGTCATAAGGCTCTACCTTCTGTTGTTACCACCATCACGCCCCGACTCCAAGAGTTCGACAATGATTCAGCCTGCTTCAACACCAGCTCCACCGCATCGGCAGCTTTATCCGGTGGGTATTTATAGCGCTGCAACGTGCGACGAACGAGTATTTTCAGCTTAGCACGAACACTGTCGCGTACTTGCCAGTCAACGGTGGTCGATTTTCTGAGTTTGTCGGTTATCTCAACGGCAATTTTCTTGAGTGTTTCATCGCCCAGCTCACGAACTGCGCTTTCGTTGTTGGCTAGGGCATCATAAAACGCAATTTCATCAGCGTTTAAACCTAGCTCAGCTTCGCGCAACATTTCTTGCTGAAACTCTTTGGCCATTTGAATGAGCTCTTCAATAACCTGAGCAGTTTCGATGGCTCGATTGTTGTACTTTCTCAATGTTTCTTGCAAACGGTCCGCATATTTCTTTTCCTGAACTACGTTGTTGCGTGTTTTCGCTTTAATGTCGTCTTTCAGTAACTTCTCTAGTAACTCAACGGCTAAATTCCGCTCCGGCATCTGACGCACATCTTCTAGGAAGTCATCCGACAACAACCCGATATTCGGCTTGTCTAATCCACACAGTGCAAATACATCCGCAACCCCCTCCGATATCACCGCATTATCGAGGATCTGTTTCAGCGCAGAGTTTTTCTCTTCCTGAGTGCGCTTTTTGTCAACGCTGGTAAACTTGCTGATTGCTGCCTTAATGGCTGAGTAAAACGCAATTTCCTTTCGTAAGGCTTTAGCCTCATCTAACGTGCTACACAGCGAGTAAGATTTGGTTGCAGCCAAAACTAAATCTAAGAAGCGTTTTTTGCCATCTTCTAAGCCTAGAATATAGTTAGCGGCAGGCACTAGTATTTTATGTGCGTCTGTTTCATAGCCTGAAATATCCAATCCTTCAGACTTCGGTGTTTTTCCAAACATAGCCCGAATGGCGTCAATTTTTTCTAAAAGAATAGAATAAGCTTCTTCGGCATTAAGTGTGGGCTGGCCTTTGCCTTTTGAGTCGGTATACGTTTTTAGTGCTTGCTTTAATTCATTAGCAATACCGATGTAATCAACCACTAGGCCGCCGGGCTTGTTCTTAAAAACGCGGTTAACCCGCGCAATAGCCTGCATAAGGTTGTGGCCTTTCATCGGTTTGTCGATATACATGGTATGGCAACAAGGTGCATCAAAACCGGTTAGCCACATATCTCGCACAATGACTAATTTCAGCGGGTCATTAACATCCTTAAAGCGCTTCTCTAAACGCTTTTTCGTCTTCTTATTGTAAATGTGCGGTTGTAGCAAAGGCTTATCGGAAGCCGAGCCTGTCATTACTATCTTAATGGCACCTTGCTCTGGATCATCTGAGTGCCATTCAGGGCGCAAAGCCACGATTTCGTTATACAGGTGCGCACAAATGTCACGGCTCATGGCCACAATCATGGCTTTGCCGTCCATTGTGGCGTTGCGTGTTTCAAAGTGTTCGACTAAATCCGCGGCAACCTGACTTAACCTTGGGGTGGCCCCTACTAACTTTTCCAAACGGCTCCACTCGCCTTTTGATTTCTCGCGGGCGGAAATATCCTCTTCGTCTTCAAACACTTCATCAACCTGATCAGATAATTGCGCAATTTCGGCCTGGTTCAGATCAAGTTTAGCTAGGCGTGATTCGTAATAAATTGGCACTGTTGCGCCATCGTCGACGGCATCTTGAATGTCATAAATAGACACGTAGTCACCAAATACTGCTCGGGTGTCTTTGTCTTCTTGTGAAATGGGTGTGCCAGTAAAGCCGATAAATGCCGCTGACGGCAGCGCATCGCGCATATGCTTGGCGTAACCGAACTTATATTGGCCATCGGCACTTAGCGTAGCCTTGAGGCCATACTGGCTGCGGTGAGCTTCATCGGAAATCACCACGATATTGTGTCGAGCATTTAAAATAGGATGTGATTTTTCGTCATCAAGTAGCGCAAACTTCTGTACCGTGGTGAAAATAATGCCGCCAGATTCTCGTTCGGCGAGTAATTGACGTAATTGGTCACGATCTGTCGCTTGAACAGGCGTTTGCTTTAATAGCTCGGTTGCATTGCTGAATGTCGAATATAGCTGGCCATCTAAGTCGTTTCTATCTGTGACAACTACCAGCGTTGGATTATTCATTTCTTTTTGCTGCAACAGCTTACCGGCGTAACAACACATCGATATGCTCTTGCCGCTACCTTGGGTGTGCCATACTACGCCGGCCTTTTTGCTACCGGGTACGACTTGGTCGGCGTACGTGGCGCGTTTTTCTTCTGCAAAATTCGTGCTTTGTGCTGCGATAACGGTGGCTTTTACCGCCTCACGTACGGCATGAAACTGGTGATAACCGGCAATTTTTTTGATGATTTGCTCGCCATCGGTTTCAAACAATACGAAAAAGCGGATGTAATCTAACAACAGTTCACGGTCAAAGAAGCCGCGAACCATGGTTTCGAGTTGCCACTCTAACAGCGGTTTATCATCTTCATTTTTAATGGTGCGCCAAGGCATAAAACGCTCTTGGTTGGCTGTGAGTGAGCCTACTCTGGCGGTATAGCCATCACTAACTACTGACGCCTCATTAAAAATAAAGAGATCTGAAATTTCATCTTTATAGGTTTGCAGTTGATTAAAGGCATCCCAAATATCAGCATTTTCATCACTTGGGCTTTTGAGTTCCAAAACAGCAATAGGTATGCCATTAATAAAACAAATGACATCCGGCCGGCGTGGTTGTTTAGTACCAGTAATGGTGAACTGATTAACCACAGTAAATGCGTTGTTATCTAGATTTTCAAAGTCAATGATAAACGCATGGTCTGCTACTGGTTCTCCGTTATCATTTTTGTATTCAATCGGCACACCTTGAAGCAGCAACCGGTGAAACGCTCGGTTATTGGTAATTAAATCGAGGCTTTCTGGTTTTAATAAAATTGCCTTAAATTGCTCAAAACAAGTATCAAACTGTGCCGTTGGAATGTGTTTGTTTATCTTTTCAAACGCTGATTTCAAATGGCTATCAAGCACAACTTGAGCATAATCACTACGCAGTGGATTGGTACTGTCGGGTGCTATGTCAGGGCCATGCAATACATCCCAGCCACCTTCTCGGAACCAGTCTAAGCAGAGGTTTTCTAATTGTTCTTCGTTCATTACCTAGTTCCGTACGTTAATAAAATAAAACATTCAAGCTCGGTGTTAAACACACTCAAAGTCATTCACCTACTTCACTCATTGAATTGAGCGTGCCGGAAGCTTAGTTCGTAGCAGTCAAATCATACTCAGCTTCAAAGTATTTCGTCTTTACGATTCCGTTTTTGTAGTAGCCCTCTAAGCCAAGGGCCTCTATGTCAGGTTCGCAATATGAAAGCACACAAAATAAGCCGGCGATGGCTTCAATTACATTTGTATAATTAACGTGAGATTTCCGGGCCAAGTCAAAATCATGTTTAACCTTATTATATGCTGCCCACCAATCAGGAGTCTTGTATCCTTTGGGGTAGTTTGCATTTGTTGAGGTGTAGTCCAAATGATCGTGCAGTAGCATTCCTTCCAAGGTATTAAATGGCTGATACTCCGTATACTGACCGGTTTCTTTTTTCTGAAAATTGGCGGTGTGATAAAAGGTGATCTTTCTACTAGACAGGCAAAAAACTTCGTTATTCACACCAGCGAATTTTGGAAAATTACCAATAATTCTGTTGCCATCACGATCAATTTTGAGCTTTTGTGATTTAGCCTTTTTTTCCCAAATTTTAGCTTTGATTTCAGAGTCCCAGAGTTTAGATTGTCTTACGCTAGAAGAACTAGTTGCCATTTTGACTAAATATGATTCCACGATAGGGCACGCCTGCAGCAAAAGCAAAACTAGTTTGTGTGAATATATATTTTTATGATTGGCTGAATAATCGATTACCGACAAAAATTTTGTAAGTTCAGCCTCAATGCTAATAAATAGCGAAAAATAATCTTCATATTTCATTTAATTCAACCTCGCCACTTAGTAATTTTGGGAGGAAAGTATCGCGTAAAGCCGCTAGCTCTCTATTTTGCCGTCCATTACCCTCAACTTTTTGTAAAAGCGGAGCAATTAAACCATCAAAACTATTCGCAATTTCCAAACCACCAAATGCCAGCGAGTAGGTATCAAATGTTTTAGTAGTAATCGTGTCGAAGACCGCGCCATGAGTATTTCGCTGGAGAGTAGCTACTGCCTCTTTTAAATTGAAGTAATTATAGAAGTCGCCGACTTCCTTGCCGCGGATACCATAACAAGATTGGTTCATACACATATCGGTACCCACAAGCGCCAATTTACCTACTGTGCCACGAGCGGTGATGATTGTCGTTCCTTTTGGTAGTATCTTAGTAGATGACTTTTTCAATCCGAGCTCAGTAATTTTTTCTTCGGTATCAACAACAAATACATTGCCATCGGATGGAACATCTCTAACTGAGAACCAAGGAATATCGCCATTCCAATATTTTTCTTCAGAACGCTTAGGAGTACCACCACCGGTAAGGCGTATCATGCTAGATAAAGTTTTTACTTCCCACCCCTCTGGTATCTCCCCAAGCTCCGAGTCTTGCACTGCGGCGGGGAATAGCGCAGCGGTTTCTGCAAGGTTTGCAAATGCCTCGGGGTTGCTGGCTTTCATGCTGTGCAGTTCATCAATTGTTTTTGCGGAAATAGCACTCATGGCAGCGAGTTCTGCATCCTCATTGCTGCCTCCGGCTGCCAAGGTTTCCATTTTGGCTTTGACCGGATCAAAATCGACAAACCAGCTTTTGAATATGGCTTGAGCCATTTGCTCTAGGGTTTGGTTGGTTTGAGTGTTAAGTTCGATTTTATCATCGATATCTCCAAGGATTTTCGCAACTTCATCCTCGAATTGCCGTCCTTTGTCATCTATAAGTATCGAGGAAAGATGATTTCTGTTCAAAGTCGGAACACCAGAGCCCACATTGAATGAGCTAAAGTCTATGCTTCTTAATAAATAGTAAATGAACCTTTCATTGTGTCCATTGAAGTCTTTAACCCATAAAGTAGTATTCAACGGCCAAAAATCTTGGGTTATATACTGGCCACCACCAATACTTCCACTTCTACCAATAACAACCCCAGGAGCTTTTGCCTTTGCTTCATTGTGGTAACCTGCGATCCCTGTAGAGGCAACAACTGGTATGTCACCGTCAGCCCTGTCTTTTTGAGGGAGGTCATGTCCTCTTTGTAGAATGATAAATTCGTTTAGCGGAATAGGCTTAGAACTCATAACCAATCCCCGCCAAATTATCCTTAATCGCCTTTTCTAGTCGGGCAGACTCTTCAAACTGCGATTTTAGCTGTGCAGTTAAGCGCTGCATTTTCTCTGGAAATGGTTCTGAGTCTTCCTCTACATCAGCCGCTCCCACATAACGGCCTGGCGTTAATACAAAGTCATGCTTTTGCAAGTCTTCAATCTTGGCACTAAAACAAAAGCCTTTTTCATTTTCGTAACCTTGGCCTTGTTGCCATGCGTGAAAGGTGTTGGCGATTTGTGCAATGTCATCATTGCTAAAGTCACGCAGTACACGGTCTTTCATAAAGCCGAGGTTACGTGCATCAATAAATAGAGTTTCACCGCGACGATCGCGCTTGCCATTACCGCCCTTCTTGTTCTTGGTTAAAAACCAAATACAGGCGGGAATTTGAGTATTGGTAAATAGCTGCCCAGGTAATGCAACCATGCACTCAATTAAGTCCCCTGGAATGTTTCTTTCAGGGATGCCTGTAATGAGAGCTTTGCGTATCTCACCTTCATTGTTGGTGTTAGAACTCATTGAGCCATTGGCAAGTAGCAAGCCCATCGAGCCGTTGTCATTAAGGTGGTGCAGCATATGCTGGATCCAGCCATAGTTGGCGTTTCCCTGCGGCGGGGTACCGTACTTCCAGCGAACGTCGCCTTCTAGTTTGGCGTGCCACCAATCTTTGATGTTAAACGGTGGGTTCGCCATCACGTAATCGGCACGTAGGTCTGGGTGCTGGTCGTCTAAGAACGTATCGGCGTTCTTTTTACCGAAGTTAAAATCAATTCCGCGAATGGCCATGTTCATGGCCGCCAACTTCCACGTGGTTGGGTTGCTTTCTTGGCCATAAACCGAGATATGTTTACGCTGCTCGGCTGCGTTATAGTGTTTATCAGCGGCATGAGCCTCAATGAATTTGTCATTACTGACAAAGAATCCGCCTGCTCCCATTGCTGGATCATAGACTCGACCTTGGTATGGTTGAAGCATTTCAACAATCAAGGTAACGATGCTCTTGGGCGTGTAGTATTGGCCGCCCTGCTTGCCTTCGGCTAATGCAAATTGCCCTAGGAAGTACTCGTACACGTGGCCCAATATGTCTTTGCTGTGTAAATCTAATTTTTCACCGTTGTATTCAGGGTTACGGAAGCTGGTGTCAGAGAAACGGTTAATTAGCTCGGTGAGGTTGTGGTTATCCACTTCGTAACGGCTAATGCGCGGCAGCACGCCTTTAAGCTTCGGGTTCGCTAGCTTGCCCTCTACTTTATAGGTTTCGATAGCTTCAAGTGCATTATCGAGTAGCTTTGAAACAGAGGTCAGTTTAAAGACTTCTTTTTCACCGTTGGGGCCTTCAATGTCTATCTCGGTGCCAATTGGTAAAGCGGCTGTGTTTTTCAGGAATTCCCAGCGTGACTGTTTTGGTACCCAAAAAACGTTTCGTTCTTGATAGTACTCATGTAGCTCTAACTCAGCATTGACGGCTTCGGTGTACTCTTCGTCAGAGTCGTAATCTTCACGCGGCATGAAGTAGATATTGTCGTCGCTGTTGTCTTGCGTGAATAAATGGCGCAACTCTTGTTGGCGCTCTTCAAAGGCGTCAGACACGTATTTTAAAAAGATGATACCCAGCACAACATGCTTATAGTTTGCGGCGTCGAGGTTATTGCGTAACCGGTCTGCTGCCGACCATAGTTTTTTATCGAGTTCTTCTAAAAATAGCTGCTCTGTGTTTTTCATGTTCTTCCCTATGCTGTAACACTATCGAAACCTGGCGCTATCGCTAGGTTACCGACTCCGTATAAAGTTTGATAATTTTTTAACCACAAATGAAATTCGGGTGTGTGTAGACTCGCGTCTTTGGAGCAATCGACATTCCAAAGTCGAAGTAAATAGCCGGCGGTTGCCGCTCTTATTTCTATTTTCATCACGCTGTTAACCATGCCGTAGTCTAGCTCGATGGCTTCTTTGTGTTTAACTCGGGGGTGCGGCACTATTTGTAATTCGACAAAGCGGTTCCATTGCCGATCTTGTGTTTCGAGTTCAGTCTCGTGCAAGGTGGAATTTTCTAACACTTCGGCTGATTTAATTCTGGTGAGTACAAAGTCTCTAAATTCTGCTCGTTTACGGTCGTAACAACGAACATGCCAACGTGAGCCATTATCCACCAGCGTATGCGGCACAATTTCACGCGTTGTTTCGCCGCTAGATAGCGACACATAGGTGATGCTTAAGGCTTTGCCTTTGTGTATGGCCTCGGTGACTTTGGCGACGATTGATAATCTGGGCTTGTTTAGGTGATAAGGCGCTTCACAGGCTAGTGGAGGTTTTACTTTGCCGGTAAAGCCGTCGCCGTAACCCTGGCTAATGGTGGCCAGCGTTCTTACCACGTCATAGTCAAACAAGGGTGTAAACGCTTTGCCACGCTTATGTACTTTGAGCTTTGGATCATATTCGATGTTGTGCGGCGCTAGCTCTCGATACAAGGTAAAGTCTTTAGTGGCTTGTGCTGCGGTGATGCTAAAACGATTGACCACATCCGCGCGTATGGCTTCGCCCTTAAACAACAAGGTGAAGTCGATGTGGGCAATACGATCACGTGTCGCCTGCGGCAACTTTGCAAGTTGCGCAGAACTATTTGTTTTCGCATGTGGCTTTTGAGTCAGCACCTTATTTGTCATGCGGCTGATTGACCTTGTTCGAGCGATTGTTTTGTTTATTTCGCACTGAATAAATCTGTCCTAATTAAATTTATTAGGTCACATCGTATCACAAAATATTTACAAGGGAAGGTTTGAGGAATGTTTTAGCGGATTGAACTACTCGCGTTCGCTCGTTTCTTTTTCTTCGGAGTTCTGCCCTTTCGCAAAAAAAATCATCGCAAGACCAATTGTAAATACCCCATTTATAACACAGTCATCTCATAGAATATTTATGCCGCATTTCGCCGACAGCGGCGCTGTTGTTAGGCATTTTCTGGTTTCTTAGCCCAGGATGCGTTTTCGAAGTAACCGAGTTCCTTTTGTATTCCAGTTACTTGTTCTTCGAAATCATCATTCCATTCTGGGATGTCTACATAAACAATATCGTGAGAGTACCCAACCTCTGACGGCCCCAACTTATCTCTTGATATGCCAACTACAATTTGGACATCGGGAAGGCGACCTCTTACAACCAAGCACCTAAAGCCTAGCTCTTGAACCCTGGATTCTCGATCACTGCTTGGCCCTAGATGGAATACAAATGCCGTGTTTTTGTGCGCCAAAACTACTCTTGCAGCAATTTTTAACTCAGGCTTCTGTAAAAACTCAGAAAAGGCATCGACTAGATTTGCTCTGTGACCACGCGGCTGGAGGGCCATTTGAACAAGAGCCAGCTGATTATCAGTGACCTGATTTGTGCCATATTCAAACATTCCATCAGTAAGGAGATCACCCACAAAATGCTCGATCAACTTGTCCCAAAAATATGAATCCTTATAAGACTCTTGGATCGCTTTGTAGTCATCAGAGTCTATAAACCCTCGAAAAACCGTATCATCAATTATTAGTAAATCAGCTTCTTCGTAAGGGAACGAATGATTGTTTAATAAATAGATAGCCAATAAGTCTTCAATGCCACCGCCGCTGAAAACTATATTGGCCCTGTTTATTAAAGCCTCAACTTCGGAAAGAAAACCAACGAAGTCCGTGATCGTATCTAGAAGGCCAAAAATTGCTCCAAGGCTAAACTCATCGCAAACATGTACGATTCCATAACCTAGGTCTCCCGACTTTGTGGGTATTCTTCGCTGAGCCCCAAGTGATACAGATACACGATGTACGATTCGATCCTCTTTTGGTGGCAACTCGACCTTTCGGCCATCGTGCCTGGTGAACTCAACAGAAGAATCTAGCCATCGTTCAGCGCCCCATATTTGAGAAGCCGATTTATCTATTGCTGCTTTAGTCCACCTCTTCCAGCCAGCTTCATCACCTGTGTCTTTGTACTTAATATCCTTCACAGAAATAATAACGATATGGTTTTCGCAGACAATTAAGCAATCACAAAGCTCTTTTCCTTTCTTCCCAATCGGATTTGGATGAGTCCAAAGATTAAGAAAAGCTCTCTCACAAATAGAGTTCACAAATTTTTCTGATTCAGTCAATCCCTCGGACATGCAATCCTCTCTGCGTGATGCCTAACGCCCGGCTCACGCGCCGGCTTGGAGCCGCAAAGCGGCGGAAAATCGGTCGCTGTGCAGCCGATTGTTATGCCAGAAGTTCCGCGAAATCAACGGCAAACTCCTGTTCCAAAAACTTTATAGTTTCTGGCTGACCATCCAACGAGGCTCGGATGAGCTGCGAGGTAAACAGCCCACTCTTTGATTTCCACTTTGCCTCGTTTCGCGGAACAGTCCTGATCCAGTCGACGAGTGCGACATACTCCGACTTATCGAGATCGTTCGAGTTTTCTGCAATATTTGGGCATACCAGCTCATGCTGCAAAAGTGGGATACCGCCTACCAGAACGTCACGCACCGGCCGAGCGCTTTGAGTAATTTGGCCAACCCCAACAAAACCGTGGCGCTTGAGATATGCTGCGACAAAATCCCCTGTCTGCAAACCTAGCATTGCATCCCGGAATCTTGGTGCCTGACCTGCGGAGATAAACCCATGGGAAACGTAGTCATCCCAGTTGCGATGCACACCTTCCCCTACGTTGTAATAATATAGCCCATTTTGAAAATCGAACCCCGAAAGGTATTTGTGTAGGGAGTCATGCGGACGAAAATTGTCTGCATAATGGCCCGAGGATATATTCGTTAACTGCTTACCCAACTTCCAGAGTAGCGTCTTCTCAACCAGCAGCGCATCGTGCTCAGATAGATTGCGAGCAATAACCCTGATTATTGGCTCCAACCCTTCTTTCTTGATGGCCTTTATCCGCCGGGATTTTTCGCTATCCGAGTCGTCATTCAGGTGAGCATGTTTACGGGAGCCTTTACCTTTTCCAAAGTAAAACTCCTCGAAATTTCTGGGATCAATGTAAACGTAGACGTAATAGTTACTCATAACACCTTAGGGCATAACGTCGTGCTAAGCCGACCGAACCGAGAGTGTAACACAGCGCGTACAATGGCGAAGCCATGCGCTGTGTGGAGCGTAGGTGAAGGTTCGGCTTGAGCACCTTGTTGGGTGCTTTGCGCACTAGGAACCACTGCCCCACCAAGAAGCCCTGAACTACCCTACTTTGAAGATGTACTACAATGGCCAAATTGAAGAAGGGGTGTACGCGCCGCTTGCCCAACTTACGCGAACCACCAGAAAAGCTTGATAAAATGGTTAACACTGAAAAAACCTACGCCCTCATTTCAAACTCTTCAAGCCGAGAATTTCAACGACAACCTTCCTTTAAAACGCGCCGGAAACGATATACCAAAGACCACAGAAATAATATCGTTCGCGCAAAGCCTTCACTGAACTCTGACGACTAGAAAACAAAATTTAGAATGTTTTACCTACACCCAACGCCGTGCTAAGCCGGCCGAACCGAGAGTGTAGCACAGCGCGTACAATGGCGAAGCCATGCGCTGGGCGGAGCGTAGGTGAAGGTTCAGCTTGAGCGTCTTGTTGGGTGCCTGCCAGTTAGAACCTACCCACTTCCAGCGAACTAACTTAGCCTTGCAAAGACTGGCACGCTTTTAGGCTGCTTGCGATGTGAAACCCCAAGGACAGCTAAAGTATAGAACACCGTTTTTTGCGGGAACACCACTGTTTTGCAAATGAAAATAAACACGGCTTGTGAACTGGTACGACGACGATATTCGCCGCTCTAACTTAGGTTAACCCTGTTCCCCAACCTGCAGGAAAGATAGCTTTGGCCCTCTGACTTCCGTTATTAAAAACGTTCTCGCCTCGAACCACCACGACTAATAATGCCAGGCTTCTGCACATTTAGAACCAAGATGTTTTTTTACACCCAACGCCGTGCTAAGCCGGCCGAATCGAGAGTGTAGCACGGCGAGATATAATGAGCGAAGCGAACCAGCCTGCGCAACGTAGGTGAAGGTTCGGCTTGAGCACCTTGTTGGGTGCATACCACTAACGCTGATCCCAGTGACGCTGCATTTCGAGATAGAGAAACGAAGCTGTCCAAGTAATAAGTACCAACCCTGCTATTGACTCAATGCCTGTAAGATAGCGAATATACCCTAAAGGCTCAATATCACCAAAGCCGACTGTTGTGTAAACCGTAAACGAAAAATATACGCAGTCCAACAACGTACCATCAAAATTGCCTTCTAAACTACCCCAACCCGAACCTTGAGATTTAAAATAGTAACCTAAAGCAAAAATCCATATTTCTATAACATGAGCAATCAAGGCGCCAAAGACTCCGAAAACTATCCGTAGGCTATGAGCGAAAGTAAAACGTGGTAGGATTTTAACGATCTGGTGCAATATGCCGTAATGCACCATGACCACTACGGCGACAAGCAAACTATTGATTACAAACGCGAGAAGCAACTGCATTACAAATTTACCCAGAAATTACTGTGATCTACTTTAGCACCCAAC
>NZ_FPCF01000011.1 GCF_900116895.1 Pseudidiomarina donghaiensis
CATAACGTCGTGCTAAGCCGACCGAACCGAGAGTGTAACACAGCGCGTACAATGGCGAAGCCATGCGCTGTGTGGAGCGTAGGTGAAGGTTCGGCTTGAGCACCTTGTTGGGTGCTTTGCGCACTAGGAACCACTGCCCCACCAAGAAGCCCTGAACTACCCTACTTTGAAGATGTACTACAATGGCCAAATTGAAGAAGGGGTGTACGCGCCGCTTGCCCAACTTACGCGAACCACCAGAAAAGCTTGATAAAATGGTTAACACTGAAAAAACCTACGCCCTCATTTCAAACTCTTCAAGCCGAGAATTTCAACGACAACCTTCCTTTAAAACGCGCCGGAAACGATATACCAAAGACCACAGAAATAATATCGTTCGCGCAAAGCCTTCACTGAACTCTGACGACTAGAAAACAAAATTTAGAATGTTTTACCTACACCCAACGCCGTGCTAAGCCGGCCGAACCGAGAGTGTAGCACAGCGCGTACAATGGCGAAGCCATGCGCTGGGCGGAGCGTAGGTGAAGGTTCAGCTTGAGCGTCTTGTTGGGTGCCTGCCAGTTAGAACCTACCCACTTCCAGCGAACTAACTTAGCCTTGCAAAGACTGGCACGCTTTTAGGCTGCTTGCGATGTGAAACCCCAAGGACAGCTAAAGTATAGAACACCGTTTTTTGCGGGAACACCACTGTTTTGCAAATGAAAATAAACACGGCTTGTGAACTGGTACGACGACGATATTCGCCGCTCTAACTTAGGTTAACCCTGTTCCCCAACCTGCAGGAAAGATAGCTTTGGCCCTCTGACTTCCGTTATTAAAAACGTTCTCGCCTCGAACCACCACGACTAATAATGCCAGGCTTCTGCACATTTAGAACCAAGATGTTTTTTTACACCCAACGCCGTGCTAAGCCGGCCGAATCGAGAGTGTAGCACGGCGAGATATAATGAGCGAAGCGAACCAGCCTGCGCAACGTAGGTGAAGGTTCGGCTTGAGCACCTTGTTGGGTGCATACCACTAACGCTGATCCCAGTGACGCTGCATTTCGAGATAGAGAAACGAAGCTGTCCAAGTAATAAGTACCAACCCTGCTATTGACTCAATGCCTGTAAGATAGCGAATATACCCTAAAGGCTCAATATCACCAAAGCCGACTGTTGTGTAAACCGTAAACGAAAAATATACGCAGTCCAACAACGTACCATCAAAATTGCCTTCTAAACTACCCCAACCCGAACCTTGAGATTTAAAATAGTAACCTAAAGCAAAAATCCATATTTCTATAACATGAGCAATCAAGGCGCCAAAGACTCCGAAAACTATCCGTAGGCTATGAGCGAAAGTAAAACGTGGTAGGATTTTAACGATCTGGTGCAATATGCCGTAATGCACCATGACCACTACGGCGACAAGCAAACTATTGATTACAAACGCGAGAAGCAACTGCATTACAAATTTACCCAGAAATTACTGTGATCTACTTTAGCACCCAACGCTTCAATAACCGGTGCGCTTTAGCGCATCCGGCGCCGAAGGCGCGTAGTTGATTGACTTGTTATAAGGCATTCCACGCTCGTCCGAAATTAACACCGCCACGCTCTTGTAATTCAAAGCTTTGACCTTGAATAAGTTTTGGTTTTTGCCGCACATACATTTTAAAACCAGTTGCTTTAAGAGATATTTCACCCTCTTGGCACTCAAAGCGATAGGTATGAGACGTGAATTTCCCATTGGGTGTTAGCTCGGGGTTTTCCATGTATAAATCCGCCACTTCAATTAAGCCTTGCTGTGACTCAATGTCAATTTTTACATCAAAAGCATTTTCAAAAACCATTGTCACCGGAGCGACCCAAAATTTAAAGTATGTCTCATTCTCCTCCGGGTGAACCCATTTGAATATGTAATCTAGGTCTAATAAATATTCGTATTGTTTTGCATCGGAGACCATTGACCATATAGATGCGTCATGCCAACCCATCAAGTTGAAGTCTACCTCTGACCAAATTTCTTTTTCTAGTTCGTATGCTCTCACTCGATTGATGCCTTATAACATTTGTATATTGTGCGTGCGCGTTTAGCAACTCGTCCAATTGATGGTTTTCAGCTCTTAACTTACTGAGCAAGCAGGCATTCCTAACTTGAAAGAATCCGAGTTAGCAAAGGCAATTTGAGCATGCTCAGTTACGCTCTACCGAGCGCACAGTATCCAACCTTTATTTTTGTTATATCATTGACAGTAAACGACTTAAACACACAACACAATAACAAAACGTGCAATATCGCCGAAGTCAATGTGCCGTGTATGGCTAGCGACACCCACACTTACTAATGACGGGGCAGCTAGTCACTAGTTGGAGTAGTTTGAAAGACAGAAGGTCCGCTTGTCGCTCAAAGCGGACGAACCCTAGCGACAGTTCAACACGTTAATTTAACCATTCAGTCAGAAACACAGTGACACTCAGCTTCAGGCCTTTAATAATGTCTGCATAACCAAAAGCAGCGGACATACCGATGCCAGAAATCACTAAAAAAGAACTGTTTATTGCATTACTCGGGTTAAGTTTTATCAGTGCCACGATTACCTTTCTCGACTGGTGGCAGCGAGGACAGGTTGGAACCAATGACGCTCTGTTAGCTGGAGCTGTTGCGATTATCTTCCTATTTTGGGTACCTATTTCTTCGGCTGTATTCGCTATCAAAAGGCTCGGCATCAACAATATTTTCTATGAGCTGCTTCTATGGTTTGGCTGCTTTTATATCGGCTATCGAATCTGGGGCTTTGCTCTAGCAGGCATTTATCCAGGTGTTGAATTTGGTTGGCTTGACGTCTTTTTCATGTCAATTCCCTGGGCTATTGGAACGTATATTCTTTATCGTGCCTACAGAGCCTACAAAGCATTACAAACCGAACGTTTGCTGCGCCAGCATGCTGAGTTGAATCAACTCAAGCACTCCTTGCATCCTCATTTCTTGTTTAACAGCCTTAATACGTTAACGGCTTTCATTACGTCGAATCCAAAAAAGGCAGAGCTGCTGACTCACGATTTAGCGTCCGTGTTGCGACATATCCTAGATACGAATAATGTCGATACCATCAGCCTAAAACATGAATTAATGATCCTACAAAAGTGGCTGAATATAGAGCGTGCTAGGCTCGGTGATGATTTGAAAATCGATATAGACATTGATGAAGCAACTCTAGATGTGCAGATTCCCCCGTTTTTGTTGCAACCAATACTGGAAAACTCAATTAAACATGCCACGCGGCTTCCAATTGAATTAACGTTAGCGTGTCGAGCTCGTGGCAGTGCTTTGCAGGTTATTATCCGCGACAATGGTCCCGGTTTCCCTGACATAGTCCTGGCTACTCAACCTGAAAACTTAAAGCATTCGGGACTCGGTTTGAGCACGACAATCCGACGGATTGGCCTTATGCGCCATGCCAATATCCAGCTGTCGAATGACCCAGAGTCTAAGGGAGCGGTTGTCAACATCAGCTTGGAGTCCAATCATGATTAATACTCTTTTTATCGTTGACGATGAATACGCAAGTAGACTGAAGCTGAATCAGCTTATAAGTGCATTACCCGAGTGGCGTATTGAAGCCGAGCTAAGGTCCGGAGAGGAGCTTTTTCAGCATCTTTCAGAGTCACAACCCGATGTCATTTTACTCGACATTAATATGCCAGGACTGAATGGAATCGATGTGCTGTCGCAATTAAACCGGCAACACTGCAATAGCGAAGTTATCTTCACAACGGCACACAGCCGTTATGCCGTTGAAGCCTTCAACGGTGCCGCCGCTGATTACGTTCTCAAACCGATTAGCCTTCAACGACTTCAGCTCGCACTTGAACGAGTCGCTGAGCGGCTTCGACTAAAACGAGCCCAAACGCTGCCACAAACATTGATTAGTCAGGTGGGGCAACGTATGAGAAACGTGGGAATTGAGGATATCGATGCCATTATTATCGACAACGGGACGCAAGTGGCCCATTGCGGTTCGCAGACTTACCCTCTAGACAAGACATTAACTGAGCTGGAGCAACAACTGCCAGCACACTTTCTCCGTGTCCATCGTGGCGCAATCATTAATCGGCTTCGATTGAGCGAAGCCGAGCGCTGGCTTAATGGGCGCTTGCTCTTAAGATTTATTCACTCCGAGCTGGAAGTATTAACCAGCCGTAATGGCGCACGCCAACTAAAAAGGCACTTAAAGGTGTAGTGCTTAACCCTAAAAAATAAGGAAAAACAATGAAAAAATTAATAACACCATTTTTACTGGTGGGGGCTCTTGCGTCCTGCGAAAACGCACCAGCACCTGATTTATACACCAATTACATTAGCGACGGAGAAGCACACCCGTTAGTCATTTTGGTAGGAGGAAGTGATGGTGGTAATTACTTTGCCAACCCAAATATGAAGCCGTTGATGGATAGATATCACGATTATGGATTCTCTGTTGCATCAATGGGTTACTTTGATACGTCGGGAACGCCCGATAGCCCTATTGAGCTGTCTTTAAACGAAATTGACGCGCGTATTAAGGCAATAACTGAAGACTCGAGCATTAAAGGTCAGTGTGTTGCACTTCTCGGTTTCTCAAAAGGTGCAGAATTATCTTTGTTGCTTGGCAGCCATTTTAATACGGTTAATCACATTGTTGCTGCATACCCGAGTCATGTTGTCTGGAATGCAGTGAAAACACCAATGAGCTATTCAAGCTGGAGCATCGACGGACAGCCACTACCTTACATTGAGGCCCCTTTATTATCTTTTGACATGCTATCCGGAATTTTTACCGGTGAGTACCGAAATGCCTTTACTGACGCTTTATCTGAAGCTTCCCCAAAAGAGTTAAACGATGCTGCAATTCCTGTCGAGAAGATCAAAGGCTCGGTTACGCTGGTCTCAGCAAGGCAAGACCAAATTTGGCCTTCATTCGAAATGGCTAATAAAATTGAACAAAGGTTGTCAGATAATAGCTATGAGAACCCCGTGCTGCATATCGATTTGGATGGAGACCATTACAGTTATAACAAAGAAACAATGGATACTGTCTTGACTCATCTAAAACGTGTCATGGGTTCGGAATGTAACTAAGTATAAGCCAGCGCGCTTGCTGGCTTTACTTTAACTGCACTGACTAAGAATAAATTGCCAGATAATATTAGGAGTGTCCGTTAAGAGCGAGCAGCGGACCGTTTATCTCTTCGCGCGACTCGGCTATCATCGGAGACACTCAGTCAGATGTTAAAAAAGCGGGTTGCAAAGAAAATGGATTTCAACGAATCAGAGAGTGTAAAAATATCTGTGTAAATGGCATTCTTAACAATATCGAAGAAGGATATCAGAATGCCAATATCAGACAAACTCATCGACCAGCTGCTTGACGGCTGTGATTCCCCAGAAGACATCTTAGGCGAAGCCGGCCTACTCAAACAGCTTACCAAGAAGGTGGCAGAGCGGGTGCTAGAGGCTGAAATGGAAGCTCATTTAGGCTACGCACCAAATGACTCAGCCGGCAACAACAGCGGCAACTCTCGTAATGGTAAAACCAAGAAAACTGTTCGTAGCATCAATGGCGATGTCGAACTAGATATTCCTCGTGACCGTAACGGTAGTTTTGAGCCCAAGTTAGTTCGCAAAGGCGAACGCCAGCTGAATGGATTTGATGAGCGCATCATAGCATTGTATGCGCGTGGCATGACTACTCGTGACATGACTACTCGTGACATTCAAGCATACCTTGAAGAAGCCTATGGTGTTGAAGTCTCGCCGACGTTCATTTCTCAGGTGACCAACGCCGTCATGGACGAGGTCAAGGCCTGGCAGCATCGTCCGTTGGCAAAGCTGTACCCAGTTGTTTACCTTGATTGTCTAGTCGTTCGCAGCCGTGATTCTGGTGTTGTACAGAATAAGTCAGTGTACCTAGCGCTTGGCATCAACACTGACGGTGAAAAAGAGCTGCTCGGGCTGTGGATGGCTCAAACTGAAGGCGCTAAATTCTGGCTATCGGTAATGAACGAGCTGAAAAACCGTGGTGTAGACGATATCTTCATTGCCTGCTGCGATGGCCTTAAAGGCTTCCCAGAAGCCATTGAGGCGGTTTACCCGAAGACTCAAGTGCAACTGTGCATTGTGCACCAAATTCGCCACTCTCTGCGGTACGTAAACTGGAAACAGCGCAAGACTATTGCCGCTGATTTAAAACTCATTTATGGCGCGGCTACTCGCGCTGAAGCCGAACAGGCACTAGAAAATTTCGCCTCGACATGGGACTCTGAGCATCCCACCATCAGCCGCTCATGGCGGGCAAACTGGGAGCGCTTAAGTGTGTTCTTCGACTACCCAGTTGAGATACGCAAGGCCATTTATACCACCAATGCCATTGAGTCGCTGAATGCGTCACTGCGCAAAATCACCAAAACTCGCCGGTCGTTCCCTAACGACGAAGCCGTCATGAAGGTGCTGTACTTGGCCTTGCATCAGGCTTCAAAAAAGTGGACTATGCCCATACGCAACTGGAAGCCAGCGATGGCACAGTTCGAGATTATATATCAGGATCGGATTTAACAGTGAAACCAGCCATTTACACAAAATCTTTTACAGTCTCTTTAAAGCACCTATGCACCTCTGCACGGAACTGCCTGGGTGCTCGCCAGTCACTCGGAGTGCTCGGTATCGATATGCGCTTTTTCCCATCCGGAGATACGATCTTTCCATGCTTTTTTCCTCTTTGATAAAGGTACCCTTGCTTTATCAGAGATTTAACCAGCTTGTTGATCTGCCCATTATTTGAGTATTTTTGATTCTTCATGACGACCCCTTCTCGCTATAACGTTTTGCAAACGCCCGCATATCGAAAGGGATCTGGGATAGAGCCTGATGAACACCGATTTGTAATATCGGTTTGCTCTGAATATGTCCACTGGTCGGGCTTACATTTTGATAAAACTGACCTTGAGGATTGATCATTAGATAGGACTGCCACATGTCGTCGTTATCCTCAATAATCAAATTGGGGAAGCTTGGAAGATGGCGATTTATATAGGCTTGATATTGTGTATCGGAAATGACTTGAGACTCGTCATGCACCGGTAAAACGCGAAGTAGCTTCCATTTATCAGGTTTAATTTGACTGATAAGCGGCGACAGGTTTTCGCAAGCATTGAAAGGATTTATGACCGTGTTTAGTTTTAGTTTACCTAACGGGTTGATGCTTCTGAATGAGTTACATAGTTCAAGCAATTGGCTTGGGCTTAGCCAACGCTTATGACGATCGACTCGCCCGATAGACTGCGCAATCAGCTCATCGGCCGTATCAAAGCTTATTCCCAGCATATCTAGGTTTGGTGCTATCTCGCGCATCATTTTCTTTCTGAGAAAATGTCCATTGGTGATAACCGATGTCTGGAAACCGAGAGCCTTCGCTTTTGCTAATGCACTAGAGAAGTACTTACCTAACATCATTGGTTCGCCGCCGGCGAAATTGATGCGAACGCGCTGATAACCAAGCTGCTTTTGAATAGGGTTAGATGCAAAAAAGTAGTTGGCAAGTGAAGTCAGTAGAGTATCTACTGCGCCAGTGTGACCGTAAAGCTCTTTATTGCTAGGCTCGTCATTCCATTTAGCGTAACAGTAAGCACACCGAAAATTGCATGCTTCGGTCATATGGAAGTTGATAACAAGTTCTTGAGTGCGAATAGTCATTTTTTCTCTCCGTTAATTTGAATTGCGGGAGAGATGATTTATTAGTGCAATGCACTAAAAAGACTTTTTCATTGGTTTTTGAAAATATCTATCAGCTGGTCAAATTCTTGAGCTTCTTGATAACCCCGTTCCACTGCGTCTATGAGCTCACGGTAGCTTTCTTCTTGGCCAGCAAGTTTTTTAATTTGTGAGCAATGCTTCATCGCTTCATCCCAGTCCTGACGAAGGTAAGCAGACAGCAATGAGTCACGAGAGTCTAGAGATGCAGACTGCGTTAGTAACGCCTGCAACAAACCGATATTACTACCCAAAGCAATCTGTGGAAGAACATGAAATGGATTAGGGAGTTTACTCTCTCTGAGATCGAATTCCCCGACATCAAATAACTTTTCAATTAAAAGGTGTGACTTAGGGCTCAAAAGCGTGACACCGACCAAAGATTGTCGATCCAAAACCAAGCTACGAACTATTTCGGCGCTTTCTTGCCTCACCCTGACGTCATCGAAGATAAATTTTACGCGCTTAGGATCTGGAAAGAACGCGTTAAGCAAAAGAGCGTTGTACAGCGTCACCTCGCCGGTAGAGCTGGTAATGAACCATTGTTTTCTGTGTATACCCTGCTCAGCCTCAGCTTGAACTAGCCCATTACGAACGAAAGACATCGCTTTATCTTTAAGTGCCTTACTTTGCTCAGCTGAGGAGGCATTGAACATGTTGCGCAAGAGCTCAGGGATTTTATAACGCATACTATCGGCAAACACCTTGTCGCAGGATTCGATCGACCGAGGTGTGTATATTGTCAGAGCCCTCATCATCTAAAATGGCAATTCGTCGCGCTGACTCGAAAAGAGAATACTTTCCCATCTGCCGACACTGATATTGCTTCATAACGCCTAAGCAATAACCTGCACGCATTGCATCGGCAAGAGACGTGGTTTGACTTGCAAGAAATCGTTTCTCGTTGTGCGCGTTATAAATTTCAGTTACGGCTTGGCAAGCGTTAATTAAAAATGCAGCGTCGGGTTTCTCGAAAGTACCTTTTGCTTCCGCCACCGTCGGCATAAAGGTTATGAGTAGAATGGTTGTGATTGTTAGGTTTTTAACCATGATTCTTCTTTTCATCCGTGAGCGTGGGAGTCTCTGAAGGTGGAATAACTGATGTAGTTTTCGGAGTATTAAACTTACCCTTTGGCGCAATCGCAAAGAGCAAAAGCAATAAAGAGATCTCATAGGCTAGACTCCAGTACTCCTGATGACTGCTCAACAAAGGTTGCGCACTGTCAGGACTTAATTCGCTAAGTAAAAGTGCTGCACTAATAAATACAAATGTATGAATGCCAATTGCAGTTAGGTATCGGTAGACAGCGCGCCCGACTTTAGCAGAGTGTTTTTTTACCTTAGTGATGTATCGTACCGTTAGCAGCGTAAACCCTGTTAGGAACAAAATTTCCATGTTACTCAGGTCATGCCAACCTGCATCATTCGGAAATACAGTGGTCGGCAAAGCCCAAATTGCTAGGACGAAGAGAACAGAAGAGAGAATAAAAAGTGCCGCTTTAAATAGCCAAAATGCCCCAGCACTGAGTAGCTCGTCCCAACTAATGGCGTAACTATTTCTTTTCAAGTGAAATCCTTCCTCTGACGTTATGACAAAAGGTTTGTCTTCATCAATCAAACAAAACTGGCCGTAGTCTTTTAGTTAAATGAGTTCAGGTGATTTCGCTAAACATACTTGATGGCACGTCATCAAAGAAGCGACAAAATGGCTTGGCTCCAACCAGTGTTACT
Organism: Pseudidiomarina donghaiensis; assembly: GCF_900116895.1. Lineage (GTDB taxonomy): Bacteria > Pseudomonadota > Gammaproteobacteria > Enterobacterales > Alteromonadaceae > Pseudidiomarina > Pseudidiomarina donghaiensis. The sequence continues at coordinate 9,502 of NZ_FPCF01000011.1, forward strand.
GTCTGCTTTGCTCGCGTCATTGCGACATATAACACACGCCGCATCAGCTGGATTTCATCATTTTGGTCTTCCTCGCTTATTCCCTCAAGTAGGCGACCAGGATATTGAGCGTCATGTAACCCCATAATTACAACATGGTCGAATTCAAGGCCTTTAAGTTGGTGGAAAGTAGTTACAACGACTCCGCCAGCTGTACTTCCGAGACTACCTCCTTTCGCGACCTTAACTTTCAGTTTTCGTTTTTCTAGAGACTTCTTGGCAGGATAAAGCTGCCGAGAAAAAGGTAGTACAACCGCAACCGTACTTGTTCTTAAACGTTTGAAGCTCTTGGCAATCCAATCGTAGCCGCGCTCATATGCATCAGGTGGTGTACTTGCCATCAAGAGCTTTACTGGCTCTCCGTTCTTCGACGGGCGCACTGGCGGAGTAAAATCTGGACTATCGACTACATCATTATTGGCTAATAAATATTCTGCGACATTCATTATTTGCTGAGTAGTGCGATGGCTTGCGGCTAGCTTTTTAGAGCGGCCACCTTGGACTTGAATCCCGACTGAGCTCCAAGTGAAATTACGGCGGTAGATCTTTTGTGCCAAATCACCTGCAAGGCTGAGCGAGACTCTCGGTATCTTAACCACTGCAAGCAGCCAGCTTTTATCGAAGTCTTGAACTTCATCAACCATTACGTGATCGAATCGCAAATGATCCGGTAAGTCTTTGTTTTGCTCTTCTAGTGTACGCAAGAGGAGTCCCGCAGGGTTGTCGTAGTCTTCCCTCCGTGATTCTTCCAACCATTCTTGATAAAGCTCAAAGACGATCCATACAAAACGCCGATCTTCTTGGCTCACGCGTATGGCGGTACCACGGCCAACTCGCTCCACAAGCAAGTAATCCTCTAGCCTCAAGATGTGTTGTCCAAAGAGCCAAGCTATCTCTTCTCCCCACCATTCTAATAAATTAGCGGTATCATTAGGATTGAATAATCTATGGTCACCAACTTCTTTGCGTGCCTTACCGATCAGCTCAACGAGCTCGGTTTTTCGCTCTTTACCATCTACCCAACCGTTGAAGTGTGCACCTAATGAAATAGCGGCGCTTTTTGACCAGTCATGGAAGGTTTTAGCTTCAATACTGCTTTTCATCCCCATCTTAGAGAAAGACTTTTTCACATATGCGCATAGTGCCGCATTGTAAGTCAGAAAGAGTACGCTTCCTTTGTTCATTGCAGACAAAATCTTATTCGCTCGAGCTGCTAGAACGGTGGTTTTTCCGCTTCCTGCTTGGCCCCGAATTAGAAGATGTTGGGTTGGATCTAGATTGATAACTGCCTGCTGCTCAGGAGTAAACTCGATAGAGGCGCTAGTTGATTCAACTTCGGGGGTGACGCTTTGTTTAGTCTTTGCTTGTGTCGATAATCGCTTCTTCCCGACCGCTCCCGCAATGAGCCACTCATAATTCTTATTTATCTCTACCTTCCCCTCACTTTTCATTCGGTACAGAGCTGAGTTCACGTCACTCCTATCGACATGCTTACCAAACTCATCTGCTAAAATTGTAGCTAATTTGCGTGCCTTGATAGGCGCATGAAGTTGAATAAGTCTTATGATTTGAGTGTCCATGGCTGACATGCTGAATCTTCCTTTATAGAGGTCACTTTTCTTTTAATAGGTACCATACTTATAATCACGATTTTTAACAAATAATACGATAATATTTGGGAGTCATTTATGGGTTGCAGATCGAGTGTTATTATTACGTGAGTATTGAACTGAGATGTAGTCGTTAAAATCGTCCTGTCCCAAACGACAAAACCCATGTCCCAGGACACCATAAAGCGACAAACGACAACACCAAGACAAATCAGCGAAAGTTACAAAAGTGTGGGACTAACTGTGGGACTTTTTGAGTTATCGGCACTATAAAGACAACGAGGTGCGCTACAGGCCAGTAAAAATGGCGCACCCGACAGGAGTCGAACCTGTGACCTCTGCCTCCGGAGGGCAGTCACCAGTACCGTGGTAAATTGATAAAGCTAGGCGTGGTAAGGGCTTAAGCGGTGTTGTGGTTTTCTGTTTTACGTCGAAATCGACACTTTTGAGACCGATTAATGACAAAATTGGTCACAGAAAACCGCCCCCGAAGTTTCAATTTTTGACCTTTGCCTCGCGACAAAAAATTTTAAACTCCCGAAAAATTCTGAGTTTTGAGGTAGAAAAAATTCCACCTTTTTAATGCTTATAAAACATGTAATCGGTTTGAAATTATTTAAAAAGTTTATCAAATTCTAACTTAGTAGTAGGCTTAGGTGATTGTCCAAATACTCAGGCACATACCAAGGAATAAATGCTGAAGGCTATGCCGGTTAAATTGAAGCATTTAAGTTAGGCATCAAAAATGGATTTGTATTATGCACAAATGTGATGAAAACGAGGTGTTACTAGTCAACTTACTTGACGATGCTAACTTCAAAGACTTAAGCGCGACAGAAGAGCGATTCAATATTTTTGACGCTTTAGGTGTTCGTCGACAAGAGTTAAGACATTCAGATTTCCTCTCCTATCTTCTCGATCCTAGTCGCCCACATGGGCTTGGAGATAGCTTTTTACGCGATTTCCTTCTAAACGCGATAAGTGATGCGGAAATTGACCTACCAGATGTATTCCATGGAGTCCCCCTGCGATTAGAGTCTTTAAACGATGTTCGAGTCACAAGAGAACGATATAACATCGACATTTTACTCGAGATGGAAGATCGATGGCTGGTGGCTATTGAAAACAAAATAGGAGCAAAAGAACACGGAAATCAGCTTCAGCGATACGAAAGTCGCCTGAAATTGATGTTCCCCAATCTGCCTATTCTTTTTCTCTATTTGACACCAATGGGAGTGCAAGCAAGTGAAGATAATTGGCTCTCGCTGTCATATGGTGTTGTACACGATTTAGTATATAAATGGTCTCAATCTTCAAATATCTCTGAAGAAGTGAAGGTTGCTTTAGTTGACTATGTTGAATTTTTAGAGGGACATGTTTTGGAAGACTCTAAGACGGCAGAATTATGTAGAAAAATTTATCAACGCCATAAACAGGCGATTGACCTATTAATTGAACACGTTCCCACAGCCAAGGATTTTTACTTAGATATAGCTCAGCAAGCAATAAAAATGCTTGCCGATGAGGGGAAGGTTGTATTGGACGACCGATATCGAAAAGTTTCAAGGTTCTACGATATTCGACTTAAAGATGATTTACCTGAAGTATTAGATGGTGAATGGACAAGCACTAATAAAGGCATTCTTTTCGAGTGGGAAATTGATTCGGAATTTCTGCGTGTAGATTTGGTAATTGGTCCTCTAGAAGCTGTTCAACGACAATCAATAGTCTCTCAGCTTGAAACAGGTAAATACAAGAGAATGCTTAGAGAAATACCTAAGCTAAAGATTGTGACGAAAATTAGCAAACGTTACGCTCATTACACAAAAACTCCTGTGATTCCCTTCGGGCGAATAGATGAAGATATAGAGCTTGATAGCACTGAAGACTTGGTAAGAGGTTTGAAAGCGCAAGTGGAAGAAATAATAAATAAACATTTTGTTGTATTGAAAGAGGTTTTGCAAGGTACTTGAAGTAACCGGCTCATTAATTCTAAGTGTCGGTGGTATTTCAAATATGGGAACACAAATGCTTGTATAAAGCCTAGTTAGATGGAACAAAAATTTTCGCTATTTAGTACTATAACGAGCGGCTTTCAAACATCCCGGACTATATGATTAAACAATCATATGCTTTTGAATATTAATGGATTTATTTAAATTTTAACAACAAAGGATAATAAAATGATATTTAATAATACCTATCTTGTCAAAATGAGTAATATTCTTTTGGGGGGTTGCCTTCTGGCTCTTGCGTCTCCGATTCAAGCTGCCATGATGAAGTGCAAAGTGGAAGACGCAGTGGGATTTAATGTTGACCAGTTCAGCGGAGAAATCAACAAGTTTAACCGCATTTATGATTTCGTTCCAATAGGTTCATATTTTACTATCCAGTTTAGAGCCCTCAATAAAAGTGATAATTCAGTTTTTTGGAACACAAATTTTGAGATTGAATTCTCAAATAATGTAAAGGCTCAGGTCAACCATATTAATCCGATCAAATATTCATCCATAAAAAAAAGCGAGGACAACAACCACAATATTGTGACTTATAGGCTTGATCATGAATTTGATAAAGATGTTCATGCAACTATAGATACATACTTTATTCATATTCAGACAAGAACGGGAGTATTTAGATTTTCACCTTACAATCCGAGTAAGACTTTGTGGGCAGGTTTGTATCAAAAGAATGCGGGTAGTCAATCTTTTGCTCAGGCGCTAAGATGCAATCTCGATATCAACGGATTAAATAATCAGTTGAAGGCAGTAAAAGCGTAATAGCTGTCAATGCGTAATAGCTGTCAATGCGTCAAAACGGATGATGTAGGTAAAACAGTGGGCTGGTTGAAATGTCGGATTTATAGGAATGGCAGAGAACATTCTGCCGCATCGTGACTGCATACTATTCAGCTAGTTATAGCTTTGATCAAGCAGACACTCAATTTCAGTTCGTAAATCCAAAGTATATAAGTTTATTCGACCACGACTCACTTATTCAGCTGGCGGTGTTACCAACGGAGCAAATTGAGGACAATAGGCAATGTCATGTTAGGGTCAGAGCACGACAAGACTATGTTGTGATCAACGCGCGTTTAGACGAGCTATAGGATGATGAGTTCGATTGTGAAGGCGTGTCTTCTTTCCGGCGTAAAGCGATCACAGCCGATTGATGCAGTTAACAAACGTCAATTGAGGCGCTTGCAAGCTCGTGCCATTTGCGCGGGGATTAGAACAAGGAGTGTCTTAGCCATATGAAGCAAAAAAAAACATATTCGTCTAAAAAAATAGAGGCTAGTTTTAGGAAACTTTCGGATGAGATTCAAGAGCTAGCTATTTTTGCAATACAACAAGCAAAGACGGGTGAAATTAAATACGCTAATCAATTAGTTGATGCAGTGATTGAGACCGCCTTATTTCAACCGGACTACATAATCGAGTGGTTTGAAGTTTTTGGAAAACTAAAATGGAGCAATAAAAAAGGAAAACTTGTTTATTCAGATCAAGGTCGCTGGTTAATTTCTAAAGCACAATCAAACCATTGGGCCGACATTCCGCTCGGCAAAATATCTAAAGGCACAATTAAAACAATACCTATCCCCGAAACAACAATTGAACCATTAACAGCATCTAACTTTTCGGACTTAATAAACGCATATCTCAAAGCTCATCCGGCAGGTTCTGACAAGTTTGGAAAGTTTGGAGTGCCAGCAGATAAAAATCGCTGGGGTAAGTATGTAATCCCCCCGAAAAATCGGAGCAGTTATAAGTAGAAAATTCCGTTAAACTAAAACGAAGGAGTTTTCTATGCGCAAATCACGATACACAGACAGTCAGATCTTAGCGATTCTGAAACAAAACGAGAACGGTGTACCTGTTCCAGAGCTTTGCCGTGAACACGGCATGAGCTCAGCTCAATTTTATAAATGGCGCGCCAAGTTTGGTGGCATGGACGCATCTATGATGAAGCGTCTTAAAGATCTTGAGGACGAAAATAAGCGTCTCAAGAAAATGTATGCCGAAGAGCGACTCAAGGCTGAGATCCGCAAGGAAGCCCTTGAGGGAAAGCTGTAAAGCCAT
>NZ_FPCF01000002.1 GCF_900116895.1 Pseudidiomarina donghaiensis
CCGTGGTTATCCCCCTCCTAAAGGCAAGTTCCCAAGCATTACTCACCCGTCCGCCGCTCGTCAGCAAAGTAGCAAGCTACTCTCTGTTACCGCTCGACTTGCATGTGTTAGGCCTGCCGCCAGCGTTCAATCTGAGCCATGATCAAACTCTTCAGTTTAAAGTGTTTAATCGACCCATTGAATCAATGACTTAATAAATCTAATTTGTTAAGCACTTTTCCAATCAGTCAGGTGGTCAATCTAAAGACCTTTTTTGCATCCGAAGATGCGTCTCTGCCTGAATCCGGTAAGTGCCCACACAGTTTGCTTGGCTTGGTATATTGTTAAAGAACGTTCGCTTACTTCGCTGAAGTAGCGGCTTGCATCTCTGCAAGCAAGGCCGCGTATTTTACAGCCTCGAAGTTTTGTGTCAAGCCCTTGGGCTAATTTTTTTCAGACTCAAAACTTGTGCTTTTGGCGACTTCGTTGTCTGCCTCAAGCGTGGGGCGCATTTTAGAGATTTAACTGGCTGCGTCAAGCGCCTTTTTCACATTTTTAGGTGTTTTTTTGCCGACTGCTGTTTTTGTGAACGAAGCGCGGTAAAAAGCAACGGAAACTGTCGGATTAGCCACCAATAAGGCTTTCTGCTAATCTTTATGTAAGTTGAATCACAGATCAAAAATGTAACATTTTCGCGAATTAACGGGGTAAGTGGTCATGAATGGAGATATTCGTAGCTATCGGGGTATTGAGCCGCAAATTGGGGAGCATGTCTATATAGACTCCCGCTCTGTCATTGTTGGCGACGTACATATTGGTGAGCATAGTAGTGTTTGGCCATTGGTGGCGGCGCGTGGCGATGTTAACCAGATACGCATTGGTGCACGCACGAATGTGCAAGACAATAGCGTGCTGCATGTTAGTCGTAGCAGCGAAGGCAACCCTGAAGGACACCCACTGATTATTGGCGATGACGTTACCGTAGGTCATCACGTAATGCTGCATGGTTGTTCTATTGGTAACCGTGTACTTATTGGTATGTCGGCGGTGATTATGGACGGTGCCATAATTGAAGACGACGTTATTATTGGCGCAGGTAGCTTGGTACCTCCAGGCAAAACATTACGTAGCGGCTACCTTTATGTTGGTAGCCCAGTGAAAGAAGCTCGCCAGTTGACTGAAGCGGAGCGGAATTTCTTACCACAGTCAGCGGCAAACTATGTGCTATTAAAAGAAGACTACTTACTGCACGTCACTTCTATATAAGTAATCTATATAAGTATAAGGCTGTTATATATAAGTCAGCTTAATGAAAGTCACGGGAGCGGTTAGCAGCGACGCCCAGTTGTGCTAACTGCTCAGTTCCGTCTTCGAGGTGCCCCGCGATGACATGGATAACATCACCATGAATTTCAACCACGCCTTTCACTTTTAACAACTGCGCAGTTAAAAATGTTTGCCGAAAAGAACGTGCGGTTTGTTGCCAAATCACCACATTTACTAAACCACTTTCATCTTCTAAAGTCACAAAAGTAACCCCTGAGGCAGTGCCCGGCCGTTGCCGGCACGTCACTAACCCCGCCACGCGCACCAACTGCTTATGCCGACATTGCGCCAGCTCACTGGCCAGCTTATAGCCTGTTAACCCTTGCTGCTCGCGAAGTAGCGCAACAGGGTGACGACGAATAGAGACGCCCGTCGTTTTATAATCAACGGCGACGTCCTGAAACTCTGCCGGCGGTGGTAAAGGGTGGGCTTGAAGATCATAACTAGTGGCATTGTTATTCGGCGCTGTTGCTTCAGCAAAAAGGGGGAGCTGCTCAACTTGTAGTGCTAAGCTTTGCCATTGGCTTTCATGCCGGTGCCCGCTTAATGCTTGAAGCGCATCGGCCGCCGCTAGTTTATGTAAGTCTGCGCCGCTTAACCCAGCAGCTCGTAGCTGCTGCAGGTGTTTAAATCCGCCTTGTGGACGTTGACTTAGCAGCTTATCAATCGCGCTTTGCCGTAAGCCTTTAACTAAACGTAAGCCCAAACGCAACTGCAGCCCATGTTGCCCTAACTCAAGTTGGTGATGCCACTGGCTATGCTGAATATCGATTGGTAAGACATTAATGTGATGCCGTTTCGCGTCTTGAATAAGCTGACTCGCTGAATAAAACCCCATGGGCAGGCTGTTCAGCAGTCCACAGTAGAACGCCGCGGGGTAATAGTATTTTAGCCACGCCGAAGCATAAGCTAAATTGGCAAAACTGGCCGAATGGGACTCGGGAAAGCCATACTCGCCAAAACCACATATCTGTTGAAAAATGCGCTGCGCAAATTCATCGCTATATCCACGTTCTCGCATACCGGCAATCAGTTTACTTTCAAATTGCCGTAATTCGCCGCTACTTTTCCAATTTGCCATGGCTCGGCGTAACTGATCAGCTTCGCCACCACTAAAGCCAGCAGCGACCATAGCCAGCTTAATAACCTGCTCTTGAAAAATGGGCACCCCGAGCGTCCGTTGTAACACTTCACGTACCGCCTCACTGGGAAAAGTGACGGGCTCTATACCGGCACGACGACGTAAGTAAGGGTGCACCATGTCACCTTGAATGGGGCCTGGCCGTACAATCGCTATTTGTACCACCAGATCATAAAACGTCGAGGGCCGCAGTCGTGGCAACATGTTCATTTGTGCCCGCGATTCAATTTGAAACACACCAATGGAGTCCGCTCGCTGTAACATACCGTATACGGCGGCATCTTCTTGGATGATATCTGCAAGACCTAAGTCGCGTTGGTGGTGTTGCTTCACTAACGCGAACATTTTACGCAACGCTGTCAACATACCTAAGGCAAGCACGTCAACTTTTATGAGGTGTAAGGTTTCTAAATCGTCTTTGTCCCACTGAATAACTGTACGATCGAGCATGCTGGCATTTTCAACAGGAACAAGATCAGTCAGTTGTGTCGCGGCAATCACAAAGCCACCGACATGTTGGGATAGATGGCGGGGAAAGCCCAAAATACTTTGCGTGAGCTTTAACAAACAACGCCCACGATAGCTGGCTTGTAAGCCCGGAAACTTTTCTGCTAACTGCTCTTGCCAACTTTGTTGACCATCGCGCCGATCAATCTGGCGTAAATAATGACTCAGCTCCTGTTCATGAAACCCTAGAGCCTTACCGACATCACGCAAAGCACTACGTAAGCGATAACGTATGACCGTTGCCGCCAACGCCGCTCGGTGACGCCCATATTTCTGATAGATATATTGGATGACTTCTTCACGTCGCTCATGTTCAAAGTCGACATCAATATCTGGTGGCTCGTCACGTTCAGCTGAGATAAAGCGCTCAAATAGCACATCGATTTGATCGGGGTTCACTGCCGTAATCTGTAAGCAATAACACACTACCGAGTTGGCCGCTGACCCCCGACCTTGATACAAAATGCCGCGTTGCTGGGCAAACTGCACAATGTCATGAATGGTTAAAAAGAAATATTCATAATTTAACTGTGCAATTAAGGCGAGCTCTTTTTCCAATTTGGCTTGCACCTCAGTGCGTAGCCCTTCGGGAAAGCGTAAGGCGGCGCCAGCATAAGTTAACTCGCGTAAATAATCGGTGGCTGTTCTACCTTCAGGAACTAGCTCAGCTGGGTACTCATAGCGCAATTCACTTAAACAAAAGCAACATTGTTTGGCGATGGCAATTGTTTGCGCAAGCCACGCTTCCGGATAACAGCCTGTTAGTTCACTAGGGCTGCGTAAGCAATAATCTTGATTTGGCTTAAGTTGTGTAACTAGGCTATCAATAGGTTGCCGTTGACGTATAGCAACAAGCACATCATGTAAGGCCTGTCGCTTTGGCTGGTGATAATAAACCTCACAAACGGCGGCGACGGGCACCTTATGCGCTTCACTTAGCTGCTGATACCAGCGATAGCTGTCGGCATCATGTGCTTGATAATGACGCCCATAAGCTAGCCAAAGCCTTGCGGGATAATGCTGTTTGAGTGTGACAAAAGTTTGTTCAATTAACTCTGCGCCGCTATCTGTTTGGGGCAGCCGCCAAAGCAAATTGCAGTCGGGCAGGGTGCTAACAAAGTCTGATAAGGTGACTTGATAATGTCCTTTTTTACAACGGTTTCGCGCCTTGGTAATGAGCTGACAGAGCTGAGCATACCCTTGTCGATTACGCACCAAGACAATAAAAGTACCCAGTTCTGGCAAGTTAAATTCGCTACCAATAATTAACCGTAACGGTTTATTGCGTGCGGCAACATAAGCACGCACCACACCGGCTACCGAGCACTCATCGGTAATAGCCAAGGCTTGATAGCCCAACTGGCAAGCCCGTTCAACCAACTCATGTGGATGCGAAGCCCCACGCAAAAAACTAAAATTACTTAAGCAGTGTAGGGCGGCAGGGCGTGTGTCTTGTGCCGTTGGCAAGCTCACCGTTGCACCATTAGGTAAACCAGCCATGCAAATACCACCCTTGCTGACTGTGAAAAATCCACCCTTGGCGCTGGGCGTGATCAACCGCAATGTAATAATCACGCTTTATTGGCTTGGCATCCCACCAACCACTGACAATACGCTCAGGCCCCCACTGTAGCTGCCACTGTTGGCGATTAATCGGTTGCACTTGCGGTAGCAACCAGCAAGGCCGCTGTTGCTTCAGTGGTTGTGGTTGTTGCCCAAACTGCCACGGCTGCACACCACCTTGACGCTCTGGGCGCCAATCTTCGGTGTACTGAATGCTTTGTACACTGCGTTCCCCCAAGCGAGCTTGCAAACGGCTGACCAACGCACTGAGCTGATCGTGGCCGGTTGTTGCGCCAGCTAGCAATTGCGCATGCTTGGCTTGTCGTGGCTCTGGGCGTTGTAATCGAACACTTAACGCCAACACCGGCTGACGCAATTGTTGGCGTTCAAGATGCAACTGACTCAATTGCAATAAGTCATGGTGCTGCCAAACCGCGTGGGCAAACTGAATAGAAACCTGTGTACTCGGCCCTTGCCGATGATGCGCGCGAATAACGAGGGCTCTTGTACTCCATTGATGACTTTGCAGAAAGCTTTCAGCTTGTTGCAACAAGCGCTTTAGCGGAAAAAGTAACTGCACCCAACTGGATACTTCACTGCTGAGCTCTACTTTTTCATCAAACTTATCAGGCGGATGATAAAACGCTTGGGGCGGTTTAAACGTACCGCTTAACTCGGCCATATAAGTCATGACGGCTCGGCCAAAGCGCACACCCACTTCAGCTGGTGGGCGTTTTAATAAGTCGCCTACAGTTATAAAACCAACGTGGCATAGCTTTTCAATATGGCTGCCCGCTAGGCCACTATGTTGTATTGGCAACGCAGCTATTGCTTGCTGCACGCTGTCACCGTCATCAGTAACCACCGGCGTACCCGCCTCAGCAAGTAGTTTTGCTGCAAGAGGGCTATAGCCACTACTTAAGCAATAACGTAACGGCCATTGCTCAACACGTGACTGCAAGCGCGCCATCACCGCTTGGTAACCGCCATGCAAGCGCACCAAACTACGCACTTCACATAACAAGCCTTGCGGTGGGTATAAAACAATTTGCGCTATGTCTTGATAAAGCACTTGAGCAAGCTGCGTTAGCACACGCTGCTCTTGCGACAAAGAATAACGCTGCACACGTAAATTCGGTGCGAGCGTGCTCGCTAACACATCGGCCATGCCCAATTTAACCCCAGCTTGCAGAGCCGCCGCATTGGCTTGAACCAAAGTGCGCCTAGCCGCATGGCTTTCAAACAAAGCGTACGGCGCTTGGTTTTGCTCTGGCGGCTGCAGGGCCTGTTGATAGTCCAGCAATAGGTGTGGAAAGTGTAAATACACCCAAGTATTCATAACGCCCGCCGACGCTTTGGTAAGCGACTTTCTATTGCGCACGAAAATGGTGGTAATGGCCAGCCATAGCGGCGTTTTAGCACGGCTATCTGTAGCGCCGAGCACCCCCCTAAAGGCGAAGTTAAACGCAAACGCATTGCATAAGCTCGCGCGTCATCTTCAGGTTGTGTTGCCGTTATGATGAAAACCGTTTTTTGCGCCGCTTCAGCAGCTTGCTGCAGGCGGCGTACGGCAGCAGCCGATAACCCCGAGGCATGCCAAAACAAGACAAGATCAACCGCTTTGCTTTGTAACGCTTGCTCGGCCGCCCATAATGCCAACGTATCGTCGGGCTCTTGCACAACCACCTGTTGTGACAAAGCAATATTTTGATAGCTAAGCCCTGGCGCATAAGGTACCGCGGGAGGGTTAACCCATAGGCTGGTTATATTAGGCTGCGACAACAACGGAAAAAGCAACGCAAGCTCACCAATAAAAGGCAGCTGCAATTGCAGCTCATGTACACACCCCTGCAACCAACCACCGCCCAAACGCTGATCGAGCTCGGGCCAACCTGTTGTTAACACAGAGCTTGGTGATTTATGCAGCGGCGCTTGCTGCCCCTGCCAAACCAGCCCTTGCTTAACCAAGGCTTCAACTTGTGCTGGAAACGCCATAACCCCTCACGAAAGCCATAAATTACTGTATAAATATACAGTATACTTTAGAGCGTTTTTGGGAAACTGGCAAGTCTTTCACAATGGGGTATCATATGCGCACCACACCAACTATTTGCGACGAACGCACTGAGACTATGCTGACAACTTTATTAATTCCTTTTCGCTTTATCATCACATTTACTTTTGCTTTAGTGTCTACAGGAATTATTGGCGCTCTCATTATTTTAGTCGGCTTGCCAAAATTGCTCCTCCCCATACCAGCGGTGCAGCGTATGTTTTCAACTTGGGCAAATGGGTTGTTTCGCTTATGGGGCTACGCCATGTCGGCGACCTTTCGTTTAACCCAACCCATGCGCTGGCATATAGAAGGAGATAGTCAGTTGCATCGCGATCGCTGGTATATGATTTTGGCTAACCACCGCAGCTGGGTCGATATATTGGTATTAATGCATTTATCATGTCGCAACATGCCTATGCCGCGCTTCTTTCTAAAACATCAATTAATTTGGGTGCCTATTGTTGGGCTTGGGTGCTGGACGCTAGACATGCCATTTATGAAACGCTATTCACGCGAGCAAATTGCCAAAAACCCTAAATTACAAGGCAAAGACATTTCAACCACACAAAAGAAATGTCAAAAGTTTCGCCATATTCCAACTACGGTCATTAACTTTTGTGAAGGCACACGTTTTACACCTGAAAAACATGCGAAGCGGCAAAGTCCTTTCAAACATTTACTTGCTCCTAAAGCTGGCGGAACGGCGTTTGCTTTGCAGATTATGGGCCAGCAATTTGACGCTATTTTGGACATCACTATTATCTACCCCGATGATAAACGCCCAGCGGTTTGGCAGCTATTATCTGGCCAACTACGTGATATTTACGTGAATGTAGAGACGTTACCAGTAACCGATGATTTAATTGGTGATTACTTCAACGATGAAGCATTTAAAACTCATTTTCAAAGCTGGCTGAATAGCCGCTGGCAGCGCAAAGATCAACTAATTGACGCGATGAAGAGTAAAAGCGATATCAGCTAACAGATATCGGATATCAGACAAAAAAGCCCTCCAGATGGAGGGCTTTCACAAAGCTAAAGTCGTTCTTACTGTTCCAATATCTGATCGCTAATCGCGAATATCGCTCTTGCTCTTCAGTTACTTCTTCATCAAGTAGCCGGCAGCTTCCACAAGGTCGCCAACAACATCTTTGCTACCGTTAAAACCACTGGTAATAATTTCATACTTACCATTCACAATGAACGTTGGCGTTGCCTTGATATTGTATTTAATCATATTGCGCTCCATTTCATTCACCTGCTTTTCAACCAGTGGATGATTCATTGCTTTTTCAAACTTCTCAGCCTCAATGCCATGCACGTGGAAAATTGCTTTTAAATCTTCCTCAGAGTTTATTTGCTTTTTCTGATCGTGAATTCGCTCATAGAACGCCTTGCCAATTGGCTCTTCTTTTTTGAATAGCTTCGCTGCTACCATACCACGCGCCATAAGACGTAAAGTTGGGTGCGAAACAATATGCGATTTTTCAAATGTCGTTGGATACGCTTCTTTCATTGCTGCCGCCACTATTTCAAAGCGATAACAATGAATACAGTAGTACGAGAAAAACTCCCTAACTTCTGGGCGTTTGGTGCCTTCTTCAGCAATCACTTTATAGTGAACACCTTCTTTAAACTTTTCCTCATTCGCTTGTGCCGACATAGGCATAACCAACAATGCGAGAAAACCAATTAACAACGTCTTCATGTTTATAACTTCCTAATTTTTTGAAAAATCTTACTGATACATTTAATACGTAGGCTGCAGTGCCAATGGCGGCTCTTGCAACGCGGAAAATTGTTCTTTGAGCGTGAGAATTTGCTGTTCCCAATAACGTTGTTCAGCAAACCATGGAAACGCACGTTGAAAAGCACTGTCGTTCCAACGACGAGCTAACCACGCCATATAATGTATGATGCGAAAACCGCGTAAGGGTTCAATTAAAGCGACTTCTTTACTATCGAAATCACAAAACTCTTGATAACCCTCGAGCAATATATCTAGCTGCAATGTTCGCTCAGCGCGATTATCGCCCGCGAGCATCATCCATAAGTCTTGAATGGCGGGCCCGCTGCGAGCATCATCGAAATCAACAAACATTAGCTGCTCTTCACGCAGCAACATATTGCCTAAATGACAGTCGCCGTGCAAACGTTGGCATTGAAATGCGTCTAAACTTACCAAGCTGAGCTGTTTTACTAACGGCTCTGCAATAGCCCAAAAAGCTTCTTGCAAATTATCTGGCAACAATGGTGAATCTCGTAAAGTAGCCACCGCATCTGTGACAAACTCTTGATATGATAAGCGCGGCCGATGATTAAAGGGCTGCTGCTTAGCTACTGCGTGCATGCGTCCTATTTGGCGACCAATACGTTCAAGTTGATCAAGATCGCCCGGCTCAACGGCTCTTCCACCCACGCTTGGAAACACTGTAAAGCGGTAGTCTTGATAATTATGCAAGGTAGCACCGTTTAACACCAAAGGTGCTACCGCTGGCACTTCGGCATCAAGCAATTCTTGAGTAAAGGCATGCTCTTCTAATATTTGTTGTTCTTGCCAACGCCCAGGGCGATAAAACTTAGCGACATAGCGTTTATTGTCATCGGCGATAAACTGATACACGCGATTTTCGTAGCTGTTTAGCGCTAATAAACCAGATTGTGGATCAACCCCAACGTGCGCGAGCGCATCGGCGATGCGCTCGGGCGTCAGATTTTGAAAGCTAAAATCGTGCTGAGTAGAATGATCACTCATAGAGGAATCGAGTAACGTGTTGCTCACGAACATCACCAGTGACTGAACTAACCACAAAGGTAACATCTTGCACGCGCTCGGTCACGTCATCTGGATGCACAGCTAAGGTTATCGGCCGTGTTGCCACTTCGCCTGCTGCAACGGTTATGGTCGCGTCACCCAAAAGTTTACTGCGCGAGAAGCCTTCTGCGCTAATTACTAAGGTTTGTTCCTGCTGGGATTTATTCTGAATTTTCAGAGTAAACACGTTTTGCACCCAGCCATCCATATTAATACTGTATAGCTGGTTGCGATCTCGCAGCACGTTAAATTGCAATGGCGAGCGGGTAGTGATATCCCAAATTAATAAGGCGGTCATAATAATCATCACCACAAAGTAGCCTACGCTCTTAAAGCGCACTTTGTGGGTGCGTCCGCCTTGTAAATTGCGCTCGGTGGTAAAACGAATTAAGCCGCGCGGATAATTCATTTTATCCATCACGTCGTTACAGGCATCAACACAAGCACCGCAGTTAATGCACTCATATTGCAGGCCGTTGCGAATATCGATGCCGGTGGGGCATACCTGCACACACATGTAACAGTCGATACAGTCACCAAGACCAAGCTCTTTGGGGTCTTTTTTACGAGAACGACCACCACGTGGCTCACCACGTTTGGTGTCATATGAAACGGTTACTGTGTCTTTGTCAAACATGGCGGATTGAAAACGCGCATAAGGGCACATATGGGTGCACATAATCTCACGCATGTAACCCGCATTACCGTACGTACAAAAGGCAAAAAACCACACCGAGAAAGCCGCCCAGAACCCGGCATTAAAAGTCCAAAAGTCGACAAACAAGGCGCGAACATCCGTAAAGTAACCAACAAATGTTAATGCGGTTAGCAGTGACAATAGAACCCAAGAAATTTGCTTGCCGGTTTTCCGCCACAGTTTGTCAAAGTCCCATGGCCGTTTATCAAGCGACATACGCTGATTACGAGAGCCTTCAAATTTTTTCTCGAACCACATGAACATAAACGTCCAGGTGGTTTGTGGACACATAAAGCCACACCAAACACGGCCATACAAGGTGGTAACAAAGAACAAAGCAAATGCAGAAACAATGAAAATCCAAGCCAATATAGTGAAATCTTGTGGCCACAAGGTTAGCCCAAAAATACGGAAGCGTTGCTCGGCAATATCAAGCAAAATGGCTTGTTCGCCATTCCACTGTAGCCACGGCAATAAAGCAAATAGCGCCAGCAAGATAAAACCGAAACTGCGACGAAACCATTCCAACGTACCCTTTACATCACGCACATAAATACGGTTACGTGGCGAGTATTCATTGCTGCGCTGTTTGGGGTCAGGACGATGAATTTTTACTTTATCGGCCGCTTGCACTTCAATTTTTTGTTCCATAGCCATACCGCTTCTGTTTGGACTAGAAAATAAGCCCGATTATACATACTTTTTGTATGCCTATTTAGGCTTTTTCAACATGTTACCGGCCGTTTTTTGATCGCGATCAACACCGCAAATGGCAACAATAGTGTCCAATAGCACATTTGCGCCGGCTTCCACATCATGCCAGTGCGACCACTCGTCCGGCGCATGACTTACCCCATTCACTGACGGAATAAAAATAAGGCCAGCGTCAGTGACCTCGGTCATAAACTGCGTGTCGTGCCCGGCACCACTCGGCATACGCGTATAAGAATAACCACGGTGTTTCACTTGCGCTTCAATTAGGTTTGTTAATTCGCCCGAACAATGCTTCGGCTCAAGCCAGCTTACCTGCTCGTACTCAAACATGAGGCGATGCTTGCGCGCAATCGCTGACAATGTTTTACGACACGCATTGGCGAGTTCTTTCATGACGCCTTCGTCCATATCGCGCCCAACAATGGTAAATACAGCTTCACCAGGAACGGTATGAGGGTGACCTGGTTTGAGTTCAACTTTACCAACAGTGATGCGCGTTTTGTCCGTGCCGTTTTCAGCAATAATCCGATCGATTTCGTGGGCAAAATCAGCAAGCCCCATAAACGCATCGCTACGCATATCCATGGGTGCAGTTCCTGCGTGGTCGGCTTTCCCTTTCAGATGAACTATCCACTTGAACACACCAGAAATACCATCCACAACGCCTATTTGCAGGTCTTGTTGAAACAGCACAGGGCCTTGCTCAATATGCAGCTCCAAAAAAGCCTTGAGCTGTTCGGGGCGCCACGCCGCATCAAGTGCTTGCATGGCATCCAGACCCTGTGCAGCCATAGCGTCCTTCAAATACACGCCATCGGCGTCATGGGCCGACAATAGCCAATCGGGATTCAAGCAGCCAGACATGGCTTGCGAACCCAGCATACCACCAAATCGACCCTCTTCTTCGGCCGTGGCAACACCCCAAATGGGCGTGTCTATGTTCGGTTGTTGTTGCTGAATAGTTTGAATAACTTCAAGAGCAGCCATAACGCCAAGGGCACCGTCAAAAATGCCGCCTGCAGGCACGGTATCAATGTGTGAGCCCATAAGTACCACTGGCTTATCTCGCGCTCCGCGGCCAAAAAACACATTGCCCGCACCGTCCATATAGGTTTCAAGCCCAGCGCTTTTCGCTTTGTCTTGTAACCATTGCCGTCCTTGCATGTCGGCATCGGTAAAGCCGATGCGGTACATGCCGCGGTCTTGTTCGTTGTAGCCTATTTTTGCAAGTTCGAGTAGGTTGGCTTTCAGTCGCTCTGCATTGATCTCCATAATTCGTCCACTTCGTTGTTCGTGTTTCGTACGCTTCGCTGTTCGTACACGTCGTTATTCGTTAAAGATAGTATAGAAGCTCAATTTGGGTTTTGGGTTGTGGGTTTTCGAATAACGAAGAGCGAAGCGGTCGAATAACGAGTAACGGCTTTAAAAAAAGCCCGGCGGGTGCCGGGCAAGAAGAGAACAACCAGATCTCAGGGAAGTTTCACAGCACTATAAACAGCGCCTGTGACAAAGATGTGACATCAAGCAATTAAATTAGGCAATGCGTTTTGCGGTTGCTGCTGCGTTCAGTACCGCCGCCAATTTAATCGATGCTTGAATTACTTGCGCTGAAATGTTGTGCTTCAGCAATACACCAACGTGTGAGTCAATGCACATACCACAGCCGTTTAAGGCCGATACTGCGAGCGAGTACAACTCGAAATCTGCTTTATCAACACCTGGGTTGGCCATGCCATTCATACGTAAGCCGGCTGGCAATTTAGTAAACTGCTTGTCGGTGCACAGGTGTAAAAAGCGATAGTACACGTTGTTCATCGCCATAAGGGTTGCCGCAAGCTTTGCTGCGCCATCCACGTTATCTTCAATGTTGCCTTCAGCTTCGGCTTTTACCGCGTCAATTAATTCTTGGTCACCAATTGAGTATACCAATGACAGGGCGGTGCCATAAAACTGGGTTGGGGTCATACCAGAGGTATCGACATTGCCGAACAGGTTCGACAAATTGAGTTTGGTATCTTTACCGTGTTCACCCAAGCCTTGTTTGTAATCTGCAATGCTCATTTCAATTCCTCCGCTTAAAAAAGGTGCCGCAAATGCGGCACCTAAAGACATCACGTTATGTGGGGGGATGTGATGTCTGCTTACAGGGTGTCGCCGCCTACTGCACGGTTACATGGACACAATTCGTCAGTTTGTAAGCCGTCCAAAATACGTAGTACTTCTGTTGGGTTACGACCTACGTTCAAGTTGTTTACTGACACGTGCTGAATAACACCGTGTGGGTCCACAACGAAAGTGGCACGTAAAGCAACGTTTTCAACTTGGTCACGTACACCTAAACCGTCAACCAAAGACTTCACGCCGTTGTCAGCGAATGACCATTGGTTCAAGCTTTTCAGGTCTGGGTGCTCACGACGCCATGCCAATTTAACGAACTCGTTATCCGTGCTGCCGCCTAATACGATAGCGTCGCGGTCTGCGAATTCTTCGTTTAACTTCGCGAACTCAACAATTTCAGTTGGGCATACGAAGGTGAAGTCTTTCGGATAGAAGAAAATGATTTTCCATTTACCTTCAAAACTTTCGTTGTTGATAGTTTCGAACGCGCTTTCGCCGTTTTCTTCAGGCATGTTGAAACCAGGCTTAACACCTACAACTTCAAATTCTGGTAATTTATCGCCTACTGTTAACATACGTTTTGCTCCTTGTTTCAAATCGTCTTAGGGAAATTTGTGTAAGGCCCGTTGCCTTAGCTCGGGAACTATCATAGGCGCACATCAAAATTTGTTAAAACGAATAAAACGGATTACTATAATCGAAAATACTAATTAAGGCTTTGAGAGGGTCATTGAATGAGCAAGCTACCTAGCTTAAAAAACCTCAGCTATTTATTGGCGCTACACCAGCACCAGAACTTTAACCGAGCAGCGCAGGCGTGCAACGTAAGCCAATCGACGTTAAGTAGCGGCATTCAGAATTTAGAAGAACAATTAGGCTGCCAGCTGATTGAACGCGATCACAAGTCGTTTTTGTTTACTGGCATGGGCGAAGAAGTAGTTGAGCAGGCGCGACGTATACTGACCTCAACCGAAGAGCTGCTGTATTTTGCGCAAAGCCAAGGCAAAATTATGGAAGGCCCGTTACGCCTCGGCTGCATTCCAACTATTGCGCCATTCTTGGTGGGCCCTTTAACCAAGCAATTGCAGGTTGATTACCCCAAGTTGCAACTGAATATTCGCGAAGACACGACAGAAAATTTATTGCACCTGCTACGTAACGGCGAGCTTGATGTGTTGGTTTTAGCACTGCCAGTTGATCTGCAAGGCAACCAAAGCTATGTGTTAGGCCGCGACCCGTTCAAGTTAGTTATGCACCAGTCAATGGCTGACAATTTACATGAGCCGGTTCAATACAATCAGCTACCTGATAATTCAATTTTCCTACTGGAAAAAGAGCACTGTTTAACGGGGCATGCGGTTGCCGCCTGTGAATTAGCAGACTCAACCAAGATTAACCCGTTCACCGCCACCAGCCTACATAGTTTGGTGCAAATGGCTGACGCACGATTAGGCGCGACATTTATACCGCAAATGGCAATTGACCGAGGTATTTTGAATGGTACAGATTTGGTCGCGTTACAACCGACAGGGCAGCAAGCTTCACGTGAAATTGGGTTGGTGTATCGGCCAACAACAAACCGCCGGCAAACATTCCGGCGGTTAGCTGAGTTTATTGCGCAGTTATTGCCTGAGCCGCTATTAAAATAGCGGCTTACGTGCCATCTTAAGCACCTCGTTGGCACGACCCATTAAGGCGCCGTTTGTAATTGCTCTAAACGCGGCGCAATACTGGCTTGATCAGGCGCTTTTTCGCTGTGCACACGAGCCTGAGTCAGGTCTACTGGCTGACCGACTTCAGCAGAAATAATTTCCTGCAGCTGATCTGGGGTTAAATGTTTACCGGTTTTAACGACGCGTATATCGGTGTTACCGTCTACTGAGGCTGTACCCGGTAAATAAATAGTACCGTTAGAGAAGTCGACCGCAAATGCTATAACGCCCGGCACTAAGAAAAACAGTAAGCCAATACCGTTCAGTGCGGCAACGCCTGGGTCAATTTGTCCACTGACTTGACCTTTGCGCTCAGGGTAGAGAATAGTGCCACACGCGGTTAGGTGTAACGTGGCGAGAATTAAAGCCGTTGCACGTAATGCATTGCGTTTTAAGGTTGCCATTTGAGCTCCTTGGTCGCTTGTTAATATCATGTGATATCAGAATTGTAGCTAAAAAAATCAATCCAAAATTGGATTTAATCTATATTTACTTTAGTAAAGCTTTGTAAATTTTCACGTTAAGGAGCGTTCCATGTTACGCAAATTAGTTGCGCTTGCGGTTACCGCCGCACTATTTGGTAGTGGTCTTGGCAGTACTGATGCCTTGGCGGAGACGGTTTCTACTGAGCGTCATAAAGTGACGGTAAGTACCCTAGCAGACAAGCTTGAAAAGCCGTGGGGAATGGCGTTTTTGCCTGCTGGCGATCTACTCATCACCGAAAAGTCAGGCACCTTACGCCGGGTGACATTAAGCGGCGACATTAGCTCGCCTTTAAGTGGCGTTCCTGCAGTGGTCGACCGCAGCCAAGGCGGATTGCTCGACATTGCGGTAGACCCTAACTTTGGCGACAACCAATACGTTTATTTGAGCTACTCAGAAGCGGATCCGCAAGGTGGTGAAGGGAATAGTACAGCGGTTATGCGGGCCAAATTAACGGCCAATGGCTTAACCAACGGCAAGGTTATTTTTCGCGGCGCACCGAAATATAAAAGCGGCGCGCACTTTGGTTCTCGCTTAGTATTTGCACCTGACGGCCATTTGTTTATTACCCTGGGTGACCGTTATTCGGCCATGAATGACGCACAAACCTTAGATAATCATCACGGTAAAGTGGTACGTATTAAGCCCGACGGTAGCGTACCGAGTGATAACCCTTTTGTTGGCAAACAAGGCGCTTTACCGGAAATTTGGTCGTTTGGCCATCGCAACGTTCAAGGTGCCGCCATACACCCGACTACCGGCAAACTGTGGACGGTTGAACATGGCCCGAAAGGCGGTGATGAAATCAATATCCCCGAAGCCGGGCACAATTACGGTTGGCCAGAAGCCACCTACGGCGTGGACTACGATGGCAGCATTATTAGCGACAAAACTCACGTAGAAGGTACCGTGCAACCGCATTATTACTGGGTACCTTCTATTGCTACCTCCAACATGATTTTTTACACCGGTGATAAATTTCCGGCGTGGAAAGGTGATTTACTAGTCGCCGCTCTAAAAGGCTCTCAAGTTGCGCGCCTTGATCTTGATGGCGACCGCGTGATGCATGAGGAAACCTTGTTTGAAGAAGCCGTGACACAACGTATTCGCGATATTGAGCAAGGCCCGGATGGTTATATTTATTTAATTACCGATGATCGCAACGGTCAGCTTATTCAAATTAAACCGGCACAATAATCATGTTGTTAAGTAGTATTTTGGTCGCCTCACTTGCAGCGACCACAGAAACCTCAGCAACGCTGGCTTCGGCCAGCGTTGTTGTAGATGAAGTGATTGTGGTGAATCAAAGCCAGCCACGCCCCGCCGATGAAACCCCTGCTGCGCTCACCAACCTAGACTTAGATGAACAGCCCGAAGGCCTACGCGTTGATGCCGCCGAGCTGCTCAAAGGGGTGGCTGGCGTGCAAGCCGATTCGCGTGCCAACTACGCGCAAGATACCCGAATTACCTTACGAGGCTTTGGTGCCCGGTCGGCATTTGGGGTGCGTGGGGTTATTTTGCAACTAGATGGCATTCCCTTGAGCATGCCCGACGGGCAAGCACAAACATCGAGTATTTTGCTCGACGAGCCAGCCAATGTGCAGATTATTCGCGGACCCTTAGCAACCATTTACGGCAATAGCGCCGGTGGTGTCATTCAATGGTTTAGCGAACGCCCGCAGACAACCCAAGTGCAAGTGGATTTTATGGCCGGCACCAGTGATACCCAACGCCAGCATGTGCAAGCAGACTATGTGAGCGAGCGCAGTGCCGTTAGGTTGGCTGGCGCGCGCTTTCGTACCGACGGCCCACGCCAACACAATAGCGCAGAGCGTGACCAATTGGCGCTACGTTGGTACTACGACTTAACCGACAGCGTTGAAATGATTGTGCGCTTGGATGATAACAACGCGCCCTTGTTGCAAGACCCAGGTTCGCTGACACCAGCTGACTGGCAGGCCGACCCCAGCCAAACCTTTGGCGGCGCTGAGCGCTTTAATACCCGCAAGTCGATACATCATCAACAAATGTCCTTGTCTGTGCGCAGTTCTGTGGGTAACAAGAGCGGCTGGCACCTAAATGCATGGCGCGGTTGGCGTGACGTGCTGCAGTATTTGCCGTTTCCAGGCAGCGACACCCGCAGCTCAGGCGCTGTGATTGACCTGCAACGCAGTTTCACGGGCCTCGATGCAAGCTATGACATACACTGGAACGGCCAATGGCAAACAACATTAGGTGCTCATGTTGCTGAGCAAGTTGATCGCCGCTATGGCTTTGTGAACGACTTTGGTCAACGGGGTGAGCTGCGTCGTAATGAGCGCGGCGAAGTGAGCCAAACGGCTTTATACAGCTTGACCGACTGGCGCGTTAACGAGCATTGGTCGGTTACCGCTGGGCTGCGCTATAGCGACGTTGAATTTAGCGTTGATGACTATTTTATTCTGCCTGAAAACCCCGATGACAGTGGTGCGCAACAACAACATGCGTTGAGTTGGAGCCTTGGCGCCAACTATCAAATTAGCGACACCTGGCGTGTATTTGCCGCTAGGGGCCATGGCTTTGAAACCGCGACCTTAACCGAAATGGCGTACAGCAACACCGAAACGGGGTTAAATACTGCGCTAGGGCCTGCTTTCAATGATCAATGGGAAGTGGGCGTAAGCTGGCAGCATGCAGCCGCAAAAGGCCAGTTGAGTTGGTTTGATATTGAAACGACCGACGAAATTGTGGTGGACCAAAGCATTGATGGACGCACGACCTATACCAACGCCGGACTTACCGAACGTTACGGCGCTGAACTAGAAGTGAGCTGGCAACTGGCCGAAAACTGGGATTGGCGGGGCGCCGCTACTTGGCTTAAGGCAACCTATGGCAATGGCAACCGGTTACCAGGAGTGGCTGAACAGACGGCGTACAGCCAGCTTAACTGGAACTATTTGCTTAATCACCGGCTTAGCTTAATCACCGAATACCGCGGTGATATTGCCGCCACCGACGACAATAACGTTATGGCGCCAAGCCATACCTTATGGCACATCAATTGGCGTGCCGACTATGTCTTTAGCAACTGGCAAGTTAGCCCATGGCTGCAGCTGCACAATATTGGTGACACCAAATACGTTGGTGCAGTGGTGGTTAACCAAGGCAATGGCCGCGCTTTTGAACCTGGCGTTGGGCGCGAAGTACAGGTTGGATTTGGCCTTAGTCGTCGCTGGTAAGACACAGTTAAAGCCAGCGCATTAGCGCTGGCTTTGATGACATTTTAGCGCTTCAGCTTCTTAAGTAGTTCGCGCGCGACTAACTCAGAACTGGCAGGATTTTGCCCAGTAATGAGATTTCCATCCACCACGGCGTGTGGTTTCCAGTCAGCCACTTTTTCGTACAGGCCACCAAGCTCTTGCAGTTTGTCTTCAAGCAAAAACGGTACCACGTCGGTTAAGCCAACCGCGGCTTCTTCGCTATTGGTAAAGGCGCTGACTTTGCGACCCTGTACCAGCGGTTTGCCGGCTGGGGTTTTCACATTAACCAATACCGCTGGTGCATGACACACAGCTGCTACCGGTTTTTCCTGCTCCCAGAACTGTTGAATAAGGCCGATGGATAATGGGTCTTCGCTTAAGTCCCACAATGGCCCGTGGCCGCCTGGGTAAAACACCGCGTCAAATTTATCAGCAGTAACTTGGCTTAATTTCAGCGTATTCGACAGCTGCTCCATAGCCTCTTCGTCTTCGAACAAGCGCACAGTGGCATTGGTTTGTGCAGCTGATTGCTCGCTATTCGGATCAATTGGCGGCTGTCCACCATTGGGGCTGGCAAGGACGATTTCGGCTCCCGCGTCTTTGAATAAATAGTACGGCGCGGCAAATTCCTCTGCCCAGAAGCCGGTTTTATGGCCGCTATCACCGAGCTGCTCGTGCGAGGTCAATACCATTAATATTTTCATGAGCTTGCTCCTAATTCTTAAGTGCGTGTTAGAGTGGTATAACAAAGACATGCGCCCGTTAACATACTTTTTCAAGTGAGGATTTGATCACATGGCCATAAATTGGATACCCGTCGAACCCAATTACAAAAGCTATTTACAGTTGGTTGTGCTTATTGATATGGCCATTCTGGCAATTATTGCAGCAAGTTTATACCTGTTCTTACCGAACAACGGTTGGTTGCCGGCACCATTATGGTTCGGCGTACCATGGGCTGCCATCACCGTATTTTTTGGGCTGTTTTGGTCGTTGCGCCGTTACCAGTTCACCGCCTATGCGCGTACCGAAGAAGCGATGTTTTTGCGCCGAGGCGCGCTATGGCGTTTAACCCGCGCGGTACCACTGAACCGCATTCAACACGTTGAAGTTCGCCAAGGCTTTCTTGAGCGCCTGTTTGGGCTTGCGCATTTAACGCTTTATACCGCTGGCAGTGGCGGCGCAGATTTAAGCATACCGGGCTTGGCTTTGGCCAATGCTGAAGCCATGAAAGCAGAGCTGATTACCACGATTGCTAATGAGCAAACGGATGAGAGTGACCATGACTGAGTTTGTTTGGCAGCGCACTCCACTACTCACCATTGGCTTTTTCATTGCCAAAGAAGTGCGCAATTTAATCAAGAACATCACCAACTTTATTCCGGTACTAGCTGCCATTTTCGTGACTGACAGTACCTGGCTGCCTTACGCCATTGGTGGTGGTTATTTGGTATTTATTATTGTCAGCGCGATTTTGAATCATCACTTTTTCATGTACGCGCTAACAGATGACGCCGTGCACCTTCGTACCGGGGTGTTCAGCAAAAAAAGCCTCACCCTCAAGTATGAACGCATTCAACAAGCCGAACTTGATCAAACCTGGTATTTCCGGCCGTTTGCACTCACCATTTTGCGCGTCGATAGCGCAGGCTCTGCTGGCAAAGAAGTTGAAATTCCTGGCTTATCTGTTGAGTTAGCCCACAACTTGCGGCAACAAATGCTTGCTGAAGCCAAGCATGCAAGCGTATCAGCGACGGCTGCAGAAGATGATGTTGGCGCGGCACCAGCGCCACAACCCGATCTCGTACGCAGTTACGGAATTGGCGAGCTGGTACGCGCTGGTATTTATGACAATAAGCTTTTTGTGTTGTTAGCGGTGCTGATTTACCCGGTGTCGCAAACCGATATTCTAGAAGAGCGTTTGGTACCTTGGCTTGAGGCCAATGTCACGTTTATTGAGCAAAGCCTTTGGTTAAACATTGGCTTAGCTGCGGCGGCCTTGTCGTTGCTATTTGTGCTTGCTATTGCGGTGACGGTTATTAGTTTTTATAACCTAACACTCACAATCGACAACCAACGCTATCAAACTCGCCAAGGCCTGTTGAGTATTCGCACGGTGAGCTTTCGCTACCATAAATTGCAGCGAGTACGTATTCGGCAAAACCTGCGAGCACGTTTATTAGGGCGGTTCAGCATGCGCGTAAGCCAACTACAACCCTCAGCGAGTGCGCAACAGCAGCAAAGCGCAGCATTTAACCTTCCGGTGCTTACACAAAGCGGCATGTCTGAGCTGTGTCGCTGGTTACGATTACCCAACGCGAATCAGCTTAACTGGCAGAAAATCAGCCCAGTGGCTTTGCTGCAACCGTCGTTTTGGATAGCATTGACAGCCCCCATAACCGCAACCATAAGTTACCTTAACGTCGAAAATTTAGGTTTGGCGCTCACGCTTGGTGCCAGCGTTTGGCTTGCCTTACAGCTGTATGCGGTAGCTCGCTGGCAACGTTATGGTTTCACTCAAGCCGAAGGCTGGCTTGGCGTGCGTAGTGGCGTATTTGGCAGCAAACAAAATTGGTACCCAATGTATAAAGCACAGCAAATTGATGTGTATCAGTCACCTTGGTTACGCCTATTGGGCTATGCCGATGTCATTGTCTACACCGCAGCAGGCGCTGAAGTGATTAAGTATCAACCCGCTGCTTTAGCGACGCAATTACAACATGAATGGACAGCAACCGTGGCACAAAACCGAAAGCGTTGGATGTAGCAACAGATTGTTACGTTTGTCGGTAGAGCAACTAGCTATTTTGTGCCACGATGAAACCAGAACAGATAATAAGCAAACAAGGAAGCCAACATGTATACCGATGATGACTTAAGCTCAGCGGTCGAAAACGGGGTATTACCCGCTGAAAACGCGCAAGCTTTTCGCGAATTTGTGCAAAAAAAGCGGCACTCGACCATTCATGACGAAGAACATTTTCGGCTAGTAACTGGGTTTAACGATATATTTGTGGTGATTGCCGCAGTTTTGGCGCTATTCGCTCTTGGCACCTTAGGGAACACCATTGACGATTTTGTTGGTGGCATTCTTGTTGCCGCTACCGCGTGGGGGTTGTCTGAATATTTCACCCTCAAACGCCGCATGGCTCTGCCTTCCATTGTGTTGATGTTTTTTTGTTTAGGTGGTGTTTATTACGCAGTTGCGACAGGCTTCGCAGCTAAATCCGCTGAGCACGGCGGTTATTTCGTCTTGGCATTTGCGCTGACTGCGGCCGTGGCTGCTGCGCACTGGTACCGGTTTAAAGTGCCTATTACTCTTGCTGCCGGTCTTGCCACCGTTATTGGTATTGTGATTTCTTCGGCCAGCTTGGTTTTTGATTTTTCTGACACTTTGATAAAGGTACTGATTTTTATTTCTGGCGTTGTCGTGTTTGCCGTTGCCTTGTGGTGGGACAGCCAAGATCGACTGCGCCAATCACGCCATTCTGACGTGGCTTTTTGGCTGCATTTACTGGCGGCCCCGTTATTAGTCCATCCTATATTTGTCACCATTGCAGACGGTGACTTTGAGGTGAGTGTGGCACAAGCACTGATCACCTTAGTGCTTTACCTTGGCTTAAGTGCCTTATCACTTATTCTCGATCGCCGCGCGCTGATGGTATCGGCGTTGTCGTACGTGGTTTACGTATTTGGCGCGCTATTAACCAGCTTTGGTGTGGTTAACTTAGGCGCAGCAATTATTGGTGTGGTGATTGGCTTTGGGCTTCTGTTGGTGTCGGTATTTTGGCACCCGCTGCGCACCATGATCATGCGCATAACTCCAGCAAGCTTAGAGCAATTAGTACCGCCGGCTCGCTAGGCCGACGCGTCTTCTGGTAATATCTTGCTCTGTTCAAGCCGGCTCTGCCAGTAACTTATAGGCTGGGGCCGGCCGAACAAATAACCTTGAAACTTATGACAGCCTAAACCACGCAAGTGCTCTAACTGGGCCTGCGTTTCTACGCCTTCGGCAATAACCGATAAATTTAGGTTTTTACCCAGCCCCAAAATCGTTGTGGTAATAACTTCGTCATTAACGTCGGTGAGCATGTCACGCACAAAACTTTGATCGATTTTTAATTGGTACAGCGGTAACTTTTTCAAATACGCCAACGACGCGTACCCCGTTCCAAAATCGTCCAGTGAAAAACGCACGCCCAGCTCGCCCAAGCGCACCAAACGCTTCACCGTTATATCTATATTATCGATAAGTAAGCCTTCGGTAATTTCAAGTTCAAGCAATCCTGGTGGAATTTGCATGGCTTGTAAGCAGCGCTCAATATGCGTCACAAAGTGACTGTGGCGGAATTGTCGCGGGCTAATGTTCACTGCCAAGGGTATGTGTTTGAGTGCGTCGTGCGCTTGCCATTGTTGCAAAATACTGCAGGCTTGTTCTATCACCCAGCTACCCAACGGCACAATCAGGCCACTCGACTCAGCTACAGGAATAAACTCAACCGGCGAAATAACCCCAAGGTCTGGGTCGGTCCAGCGCAGCAATAATTCACCGGCAATAACTTCGCGATCTTCATTCACTTGCGGCTGCATATACAGCTCAAGTTCGTTGTTTTTCACCGCTCGGCGCAACGCCGATTCAATGAGCATACGACGGTTAATAGACTCTTGCATCGCTGGGTTGAAAAAGCGAATGGACTCGGCCCCTTGAGCTTTCGCCTCAGCAATGGCTAAGTCGGCATTTTTAAGCATCCCAGCCACACTGCTTTGACTGTCTGAGAACATAGTGACGCCAATACACGCGGTTGTGCTATGGGTTATGTCACCCAACACATAAGGCTCAGCAAGCGCTGCTAGTAATTCTCGCGCCCAGTTTCGAGCCGCTAATACGGCTTGTTCTGGATCGCGACTTAAGTCTTCCAAAATCACCACAAAATCATCTGAGCCTAAACGCGCTGCCGTGTCCGTGTCGTCGATGCTACTACGAATACGCTGCGCCACTTGCTGCAGCACTTGGTCGCCGGCTGCATGCCCTAAGGTGTCATTTATAATGGTGAAATGGGTTAAGTCTATACTAACCAGAGCGCCTTCGTAGCCGGTTCGATTGGAACTCGCCAATGCATGTTCTAAGTTTTGCAGCAGTAACTTACGATTCGCCAAGCCGGTAATGGCGTCGTAATACTCCAACTGAGTCAGCGACTCTTTAATGGTGATGTGCTCAGTAATATCTGTCGAAATACCACACAGCGCATAAACCTCTCCGTATGCATTGCGTAACGGTATTTTTACCGACAAAAAGTGGCGCATACTGCCATCGGCGGTCACGTTATTTTCTTCATCTGCCACGCGTTCACCTTGGCGAATAACGCGTAAGTCATTTTCCATTAAGTGTTCACAGGTTTTTTTATTGAAAAACGCACTATCCGACTGGCCGATAATTTTATCTGTGGTGGTTCCTAAATAATCACACACTTTTTTGTTGGCATATTCATAACGAAGGTTTTTGTCTTTGATATAAATATAAGCCTCTACCGAATCAAGAATGGTGTTTAGCTTAAGTTCACTATGAGCTAGTTCAAGGGTGCGCTGTTTTACACGCCGGCGCAGCCACAGCATAGTGACAAACACCAGTAGCAACACGCTACCGAGTAAAGTAATTAATGTATAAGGGAATGCAGGTGCATCGGAAGGCATGGCACGCCAGCGCTGCAGAATTTGGTAAAACGGTGAATGCGCGTCACGCCGCCAGTCACTGATGTACTGCTCGATGGTGTTAATCGCCCCCTGCTTTTGGGGGTTTGCGCTAACAAAATATAACCGACTGGGCTGAAACATCACCGGTGTCGGTTCGAGATCAAGTTCTCGTGCACGGCGGTCGCCGTACAGGTGGTTTGATGCAACCACATCGGCTTGGTTTGCCAGCACGGCCTGAAAACCTTGTTCAAAGGAGCGAACCGCAACAAATTCCACCTGTAAACCAAAGTTCGTCGCAATGTCAGCCAAATACACTTGTTGTATAGAGTCTTCTAAAACCGCAATGCGCACGCCCTCTAGATCAAGCAAGCTTGATACTTTTAACGAGCGTTTGCCGTACAACTGCGACCACGAGTGCAACACCGGTGTTTGGTGAAAGATAAAGCTTTCGTCACGTTGCTGATTCAGCGCCACGTCGGGCATAAGGTCAATATCGCCGCTACGCAGTAACTTTAAGCAATCATTCCATTGGCAAGTAATTGGCTCAATTTTCCAACCTTCTCGGAACGCCATTTCCTGCAGAATATCGCCGAAAATTCCCGAAACTTGGCCATTTTCGAACATAACTTTAGGCGGGTTTTCGTAAACCCCAACCCGAATAACTTGAGGCTCGACTTCATTGTTGTAGGCAAAAGAGGCTTGGCAGAAACATAGACAAGCTGCTAACGCTAAAAACGATATGCTTTTCATGTTTCCCAAATGGCACCTCTTTTGTTTATATTTACATAACGTATAGCATTGAATTACCGTTAAAACCAGCGCCGTACGCGCTTTCTGTAATTCACATACTGAGCGCCAAAGTGCTGCTGTAATATGCGCTCCTCAGGAATAATTTGAAAGCGATTCATATACAACACATAAACAATGAGCCAAACCAATGCCGGCAAGCTGCCCAGCCACACACCCCAACCAGCTAATGCCAACAAAAAACCTAAATACATTGGGTTGCGCGTAAACCCATAAATACCCGTCTGAACAACCTCTGAACTCTCTTCGGGTTTCATTGGGTTGACGGTAGTTTTAGCTTGGCGAAATGCAATAACCCCAGCCACCGCAATAAATGCGCCGGCGGTTACCAAAGCAAAGGCCAGCGCCTTGGCATCGGTAAAGCGCCAGGGTTGCATGGGTAGCAAACGCGACGTTAACGCCATAACACCAGCAATAATGGCAACCACCGCCACCGGTGGCACTTTCAACTCAAGTTTTTGCATACCGTTTTCCTGTGCAAGTAAAGAGGTGGTAAAATAGTAGCCTATGTCACACAACACGATTGCATTAAATCAGCAACGCCAGCCATTAGACCACCTAAAGTCAGTGTGGCTTTTTGGTTATGGGTCATTGATTTATAAAGCAGATTTCCCTTTTATACAACGCAAACCAGCACGTATTCGTGGCTGGGCTCGGCGGTTTTGGCAAGGCTCACACGATCATCGCGGTACTCCGGAAAAGCCGGGCCGTGTTGCGACGCTGATTGAAGCACCCGAAGCAGTATGCGCCGGCATGGCATATGAAGTAACGCCTGACGTGTTTGCCCACCTTGATCACCGTGAAAAAAACGGTTATTTGCGAATTTTCACTGAATTTGAGTGGCTTGACGAGCCCGGCTCAGTGGAAGGGTTGGTTTATATTGCCGGCCCCGATAACGCGGCGTTTTTGGGCGACGCTTCAGCAACACAGATTGCCCAGCATATTGCCAACTCGCACGGCCCAAGCGGCCCTAATGATGAGTACTTATTAAAATTAGCCGAGGCCCTGCGCGAGCTTGGCGAACACGATGATCATGTGTTCGCCATAGAGCGTGAGTTACTGGCATTGGCCTCTGAGTAACCGGCGCGGCGTTAACTTTCGCAGCACTATTTGCGCGTCGGTTTTTCAGAAATATAAATCGTAATCACACCGTCAATAACCAAGGTACCGTCAGCACGAAAGCCTTGCACAAGCACAGGTAAATCACCCGGTTTCCAAGCATTTTCATCAGCGCTGGCAACAATTCGAATATCGCTATCAGCTTTGGCGGTATAGGTTACTGTCATGCCTTTAGGTATCCAGCGCAGATGTTTCGGTATCGACGCTTCCGCAAGGGCTCCCATCGCCATTTCAAGGCCATTACACAAAGCAATGGCATGCACAGTGCCAATATGATTTTGCACGGCTTTGCGCTTTTTGAAGGTTAACTCGCAGTAATTAGGCTTTAAGTCAGCAATGGTTGGTTTTATGGTGCTGAAATACGGTGCTTTCTTGGCAAAAATGCGCGAAAACAACGCGCGGCCAAAGGGTAGCTTTAAGGTTTTATGATAAAGCTTGAGTAAGTAGTTTTCGTTCATCAGTTGGTTGTACTCCAAAGGGCGTCGGCTGCTCTCACAACCTAAATATTTAACAACAAAAAGCCAATGCCAATACGGTTTTGACGATGGTTATAATCTAGCAACGTTTCCCCGTAGCCCGAGAAGAATTGAATATAAAAACGTAGTCCATCAGGCTTGTCAGAGTTTAATGGGTGCGTGAAATCAAGCTGCCATGAGCCTTTGTCCCAAGACAGTTCTCGAGTAATGCGCGTTAAACTATAGGTACTCAAATTATTACGCCACGAAAAACGGTTCTCGAAATTACCGCGATAGCGCACTAAATCAGGGTTATCGTCGTCATCGCCAACTTCGTTAACACGTTGCTTCCACGTAGTCTCCCAAATGACTGGGCCCCACTCAACGGCGCCGCCAAAATAAATATAGTTCCAGCTACGCGAGTCAGGCTTACGCTGACCATTCGATTCATGCGCCAAACCTGCTTTGGCAAAGCGTACGGTGGCGTCACCAGGAATAAAGTCCCATTTTTCTTTCCACGGCATCACGTAAAAAACTTCAGGTTTATAGTTGGTGCTTCGAAACGGAGAAGAGTCGTCTGAATTCCATGCTTGCCAAAGCGATGTTTGCGAATACGCCACCCAAATATCACCATCTAACAAAATGTCTTCAACCAACTTGGTGCGCAGTGACAACTGCAGCTTGACCTCGTTAGGTTGCAAGTTTTCAAATGGCGTTCCCGGCCCACGCGTTGGCGAGCTTGGCTGCTCATTGGGGTTTGAGCTGTAATGAACTGGCAAAATAAAGTTGGGGTGAAAGGTACGCAGGTCAAAAATACCGCGCTTTTGGTCTTCACCAAGCTCCCAAAATCGACCAATTAAGTCGGTTTCTGCAAAAGCTTCTGCATCAAGCTCGACTTCAGCTTGTGGATTGTTCACGGCATTTTCCGAGGTATCTTGCGCCAACACAAGCTGAGACCAAAACAGTCCACCGACCAATAAACCAAACTTCACAGCACTATACTTAAACATAATATTTCTCCACCAACTGCTCACCGCATAACAACGCTGGGGTGTAATAGCCGCCCGCCGGCTGCTGCGAGACAATATGCATGGCTACATCAATTGCCCCCATACTGGTCAACTTGTAACCGTTCAGCACTTGCACGCGCAGTGTTTCCGTTATACCTGCTGCATTGCGAGCTTCACCCCATACGTAAGTCGTCGCCTGTTCAAGTTGCTTGTCGCTTGGCCCCGCAGGTTGCCTATCAACTTTCTTTTCCAAAAACTTTTTCACGCCTTCAATGCGCAACAACCAACGTAACCAATTGAGTTTTTTCAACTTACTCACTAACTTCGGTGAGGCCGGAATATACACCTCAATGTTGGGGATCCCTGTGGTATAAAAAGCCGTTGAGACATCGCCCCAGGGTATAGTCATGGCAAATTTATTGCCGTTGCCGAAATCTATTTCGCGGGTTCGGTAGGCAAGGGGCACCGTGGTAATGGTGCCATTGGCACGCACGGCACCGCCTTCGCCTAAGCGCCGCACACTGGTTTTAGCGGTGCCACGGCTCATGCGCGACGCCGAGTCAAAACCTAACGCTAAATGGGTTGCGTCGGGCAGCTTTTGCTTGAGCTTGGCCGCCACACAGTCGGTTGGAATAACATCAAACCCAACACCAGGGCATAACACAATGCCGGCTGCTGCCGCACGCTCATGCTGTGCATGCGCATATTCGAACACACTTAATTCACCGGTAATATCCACATAATGGGTTTTGCTGGCCAAACAGGCCTCAATCATAGGCTTGGCAGTCACTTCAAATGGTCCGGCACAATGCACCACTAGATCAATATCAGTCAGCGCTTGCTGTAATGCTTGAGTATCATTTAGATTCACCACACAACTCGGTAACTCTAGCTCACCCGCTAATTTGTGAATGGCTTCACCATTGCGCCCGGCAAGTATTGGGGTTAGCCCGCGCTGTTTGGCTTGTTGTGCCACAAGCTTACCCGTGTAGCCATTGGCACCGTATATCATCCAGTTCATGTTTGGTCCTTATTTTTTCCGCAGGTTGCTAACGGTTTGCTGCGCATTATGCATGCGTGCAGCAGCAGCCACCTCTTTGCTTACAATGGTTTTACCTACCGGCGAAAGCGCAATAGCGGCCAGCTTAATGTGTTGAATACCAAATGGAATTCCAATAATTGAAATAAACATGGCAATGGCTGCGACTAAGTGCCCCAAAGCCAACCACCAACCAAAGAAAATAAACCACAGCACATTGCCGAAGCAGCCAAGCGCGCCGGTACCGATATCTTCTTTTTGTGTCAGTTCGTCACGCGCTATGGCTTCTTGCCCAAACGGGAAAAATGAAAATAAGCCAATGACAAAACAAGAACGGGCCCATGGAATACCGACAATAGTAATAAATGCAACCAACCCGGCTAGCCACCAGCCTAAGCCCATAATGGCGCCACCTAGAATAAACCACAAAATATTACCCAATGTACGCATACTGCTTTCTCCGTTAAATATTACCGAACCTGTTATGTCGACAACGCAAAAGCTATGTAAACCGACTTCAAATTTCTCGAGTCTTTACTATGTTTAGACTGTAACGATTTACAAGCATATCGAAAACAGGAGGTTTTACCATGAAAACACTGCAAACTTTACTTATTGCAACCATTTCAGCTCTGGCTTTATCTGCTTGCTCACAGCAAGAGCAAGAAGAAACGCGTGAAGAAGCACAAACGGCGTTAGAGCAAGCAACAGAAGCGACGCAGCGCGCTGCCGAAGATGCCGCTGATTTTGCGCGTGAATCGGCCGACCGCACCAGCGACTTTTTAAGTGATAGTGCGATTACCGCGCGGGTTAAAACTGCATTGTTTGAAGCTGACCAGGTGAGTGCTAGCCAAATTAATGTCGAAACGATTGACGGCCACGTCGTACTCAGCGGCGTTGTTGCTACGGCTAGTGAGGCTGATTTAGCTGAACAACTTGCCGAAGGTATTGAAGGCGTGCAGTCGGTTGAAAACGACATTGAAGTGCAGCAATAACTCCAAAATCTTGTGAGAAACGGCGCCTCGGCGCCGTTTTTTTATGCCAATTCAATACCCCTTATGCCAAAGTCGAATAATCCAAACTACCCCACAGTGCGTTACACTCTTAACCATACATTTCATAGCGAGGAGCACGCATGTCGTCATCAACGGATAAATCATACACGCCCCCGAAGGTTTGGCAGTGGGATAAAGAAAGTGGTGGTAATTTTGCAAGCATTAATCGACCCATTGCAGGTGCCACGCACGAGAAAGAATTACCTGTGGGTAAACACCCGCTGCAGCTTTATTCTTTGGCCACCCCAAATGGCGTGAAGGTAACAGTCATGCTAGAAGAGTTGCTTGAAGCCGGTATTGGTGACGCTGAATACGATGCCCACTTAGTTGAAATTCTTGAAGGTGACCAATTTAGTAGTGGGTTTGTTAGTGTGAACCCTAATTCGAAAATACCGGCCCTGTTAGATGTAAGTACAACACCACCAACGCGGGTGTTTGAGTCGGGTTCAATTTTGCTTTATCTAGCAGAAAAGTTTCATGCGTTCTTGCCGCAAGACCCCGCTAAACGCACCGAAACCTTAAACTGGTTGTTCTGGCAAATGGCTAGCGCCCCGATTTTAGGTGGCGGCTTTGGCCATTTTTATGCCTATGCCCCAGAAAAATATGAGTACCCAATTAACCGCTACACGATGGAAATTAAGCGCCAGTTAGATGTTCTTGATCGCCAGTTAGCCGAGCATGAATACATAGCGGGAGACCAGTATACAATTGCGGATATGGCCATTTGGCCTTGGTATGGCGCGTTAGTGACGAATCAGGTTTATGAGGCCGCTGAATTTATTGAAGCGCACACGTATAAAAATGTACTACGCTGGGCTGAGCAAATAGCCAAACGCCCCGCAGTACAACGCGGGCGTATTGTGAATAAAACCTGGGGCGAACCCGACAAGCAATTACGCGAGCGCCATGACGCAAGCGACTTTAACCAATAAAAAAGGGCTGAAAAGCCCTTTTTTGGTTTTGCGAACAATGACCGCTAAGCTTTTTTCAACGCCCGCACAATGATTAACAGCACAATGGCACCAACGGTCGCGACAATAATACTACCAATGATACTGCCGTTGCTCGACAACCCAAGCAAGTTAAACAAAAACCCGCCCAGCATAGCGCCAATAATACCAATAACTATGTTGCCTAAAATACCAAAGCCGCCGCCTTTAACGAGCGTACCAGCTAACCAGCCTGCAATAAGCCCTACTAACAAAAACCAAAGAAAACCCATTTGCTTCTCCTTTTTTGTTTTTAAACAACTCGTTAGTAAGCCTAGCAGAAATTTTTGATAGCGCGAGCTTGCATACCTAGAACTATTAGGTATAGGATTATACATAGTACTTCTAGGTATAAGTGAGATAGTAACCCATGAATTTATCAAAAGATTTAATGGCGGCTTCATCAACGCCATTGGTACTTGGCGTTATTGCTGAAGGTGAAACCTATGGCTACGAGATAGTGAAGCGCGTTGAAGAGTTGTCTGGGGGCGAGTTGCAGTGGACAGATGGCATGTTATATCCGCTGTTACATCGCTTAGAAAAACAAGGCTACTTGCTCTCGCGCTGGCGTGTCGGTGACTCGAACCGTAAACGCAAATATTACGCAGTTACGGAAGAAGGCCGAAAGACACTGTGTGAACAACAGCAGCAATGGCAAATCATTAACCAAGCGCTGAATAAAATTTGGCGCGACATGCAACGGAGTGACAACAATGATGTCCAGTTCGCCTAATCATTTCGATTTAGAACAAAGCATAGCGCAGTGGCGCCAATTTGTACTGCGCCGTTCGGCTATTTTGAATGACGACGCCGATGAACTTGAGAGCCACTTGCGCGATCAAATTGATGCATTACTCACACAGGGATTGCATGCCGATGAAGCCTTTCTAATAGCCACCAAACGCATTGGCAATATTGAAGCCGTTTCGCAGCAATTTGCTGAGGTGCATACGGGCCGGCTGTGGCGAAACCTGGTATTAAGCCAACCCCACTCCAACTGGCTCAATGACGTATTGGTCGCGTTGTGCTTTGCGATTGCCGCAGCCCTGCTATTCCAAATACCGCGGTTATTTGGCTTTAACCCCGAGCAACACGAATGGGTGTATGCACGTAACATAAGTTTGTTTTGCTTACCGCTATTAGCCGGATACTGGGTGGTACAACGGCAGCTTGGTACTCGGGCTTGGTGGCTAATTTTAGGCACCGTAGCGCTGTTTGCGGTCACCATGAATGCCTACCCCTGGCAACCCATATCCGACACTGGCGATTTAGCCGTTTTACATTTGCCGATTATTTTATGGTTTTTAGTGGGCATTATGTACACCGGTAATTGGTGGCAAACCGATGCACGCCGCATGGACTTCATTCGGTTTTCTGGCGAATACGCCATTTACTTTGTGCTAATCGCCATAGGCGGCGCTGTGCTCACGGCAATGACCATAGGGCTGTTTTCGTTTATTGGCGTTGATATCGAAATTTTTGCGCAGCAGTGGCTCATTCCAAGTGGTGCCATGGGTGCGGTTGTTATTGTGGGCTGGTTAGTGGAAGCTAAAAAAGGCACCGTAGAAAACATGGCCCCTGTGCTCGCTCGCATTTTTACCCCCTTGTTCACATTGCTACTGGTGAGCTTTTTAGCAGTGTTGCTTATTTCGGGGCGCGCTTTTGATATGCAACGCGAAGTACTTATTGGTTTAGACGCCATGCTGATTATTGTGTTGGGCTTAGTGCTCTACGCGGTATCGTCACGCGAGCCCACACAAGCGCCAAGCCTATTTGACACCTTGCAATTGTTATTGGTGCTAGCCGCATTATGCGTGGATGTGGTTGCATTGAGCGCCATGTCTGATCGTATATTTGCAATGGGTATTACACCCAACCGTTTAGCAGCGCTAGGTGAAAACTTAATCTTGCTGGTTAGCTTGAGTGGTTATGCTTGGTATTACTGGGGTTTAATTCGCGCTAACCACGCAGGTTTTGCCAAGCTAGAGCGCTGGCAAACTCGTATGGTGCCCGTTTACGTTGTATGGGCAGCTGTGGTGGTGTTGCTGCTGCCTATATTGTTTCGTTTTACCTAGTGTGCATGGTCGTGGTGATGAGGCTTGTCATCACGACATAGCTCGCCAGGCAGCTCAAGCTCAATGGTGGTGTGGCTTAAATGGTAAGGCGCTAGCGCATTATCAATTTGCTGTTTTAAGTCACGCCGCGCTTCGGTGCCAATATCTTCATCAAGTACCAAGTGAGCGGTGAGCACATGGTGTTCGCCGTCTAGTGACCAAAAATGCAAATGATGTACATCAACCACATGGGGCAACTGCTTTAAGGTATTACTCACCGAAGTCACCGTGCCATTGTCCGGTGCAGCTTGGAAAAATAAACGAGCCGTTTCATACAAATTGCGAATCACGTTAAACAAAATAAATAGGGTGAACGCCACCGACAACAACGGGTCAAGAATGGGCCAGTTCACAAATTGCAGCACAATACCCACTATAAGTACCGCAACCCAGCCCAACACGTCTTCCATTAAGTGCCAGTTAATCACGCGCTCGTTTAATGACTTGCCCGCAGAGAGTTTATAGGCGGCAAAACCATTCACCGCAATACCTAAAATGGCGAGGCCGATCATGCCCTCAGCAATGGGCATTTCGGGGTTCCACAGTCGCGGAATAGCCTCCATTAAAACCCATGCCGAACCGGCAATAAGTACAATGGCATTGATAAAAGCGCCAGCCAAACTTAAACGCCGGTAACCATAAGTAAACTGGTTGTTGGCTTGTTTTTTACCGAGTTTATTGAGTATCCACGCCATGCCAAGCGATAAGCTGTCGCCTAAGTCATGAACGGCGTCGGCAAGTATGGCAGTACTGTTGGTGAGTATGCCGCCAATAAACTCAATAATGGTAAAGCAGAAATTAAGTAGGAACGCCCAGCCTAGGCGTTCCGAGGAGAGATCTTTGCTGTGATCGTGATGATGGCCCATGTTTTAGTTCAACGTCGATATTAGCTATTGGATATTGGATATTAGCTGAAAAGCTAGTTCGTTATTCGTTTAAAGACGATAACACATAACACCAAGAGCATGCCTAGAACAATAGTGGGCCAGGGAATAAAAATAGCTAAGCCTAGGCAGGCGACTAAGCCGAGTATGGAAACCCACTTGGGCACGAAACGTTGGGCTTGGGGTACTTTGAGGGCGGCGAGGTTGGTTAGCCCGTAGTAAATAAGTACGGTGAATGCACTGAACGTCCATGCGGTTTCAATACCACCGAGTAGTGCAATGGCGGCCATAACTGCAAAAGTTAGCCAAGTGGCGGCTGGCGCTGATTTTTGTTGGCTGTCTAGGCTGGCCAAACTGCGTGGTAAGTCACCGCGGCGCCCCATGGCTAATACCACCCGTGACACACCAAGCACGAGGTTCAGAATAACGCCGCACATAGCGACAATACCGCCCACAACCACCAAGCTGTGCCACGGCGAATTTTCAACTAGGTTAGCTATATTGAAGTTACTTTGAGCAAAGCTTTCGGCGCCACTTGCATGCAAAATAGCTAGGCCAACAGCTATGTACAGCAGGCTAATGACCGCTAAAGTAAGTACGATTGCTTTTGGTATGGTTTGTCGCGGGTTAACGACTTCTTCACCCATAGTGGCAATACGGCCATAGCCAGTAAAGGCTACAAACATTAACGCGGCCGCAAAAAACAAACCGTTGTCGTAATGCTGCAGTGAGGCCTCAGTAAAAATTTGTGGCGGGCTTGGCTGACTGTATGCCGCAGCTATAAATGCTAGTAAACCAGCTACGCTGATGCTGACCAACATGGCATTTAACCAATTGGTGCGGCGCACGCCGCTAAGAACAAAAGCCGTAAAAATAAGCAGTAACGTCGCGGCTATTGCATTGATTGCCCATGCTGGTGTGTTAACAACTGTGCTTATGTAGCCGTGTAAATACCAGGCGACGGCAAGTGCTGCGGTAGCGGCTGACGCGCTTTTTGCTAGCACAAATAAGGTACCGGCTGTTAAGCCTGCGGTTGGGTTGAGAAACTTATAGCCATACTCGTATGTGCCACCACTTACAGGGTGCACAGCAGCTAATTGGGCCGAACTTAAGCCATTCAACAAAGCCGTTACTGCCGCAATAACAATAGCAAAGACCAAATTTGGCCCAACCAATTCAGCACTTAAGCCCACACTGACATACGCGCCCGTACCCAAAATTGAGCCTAAGCCAAGAATAATCGCGCCAAAAAGTGTTGTTTCACGTACTAACTGTTGTGTCATTATTATTCCTTTTTAGCTTTGGTGATCAGCCAACGTAGCACCGCTTTATGACATTTTTATGCCGTTTTCAAAGCGCTGCCGTTAACGCTTCAGCGTCAGCATTTTAGATAATTCTTCGCTACCTTCTTTGCTGTTTATGGTGGCTAGGGTCCAAATAGCCGAAAGCACCAACAACACACCGTGCGTAATTGCACTGTCGAAGTTAATATCAAACACTATGCTTAACAACCACGCCAGCAAATAAGTAAAACCAATAGCCGGCAAGCTTAGTAATGCAAAGGCCAACATAACAATGACAAACGCGCCCACATGCTGCAGTAATTTTGTAAGCATAATGACTCCAATTATTCAGTTAGCGATTTATAATAATTTTCCAGCTGTACTGGCAGATTTTAGGTCACCAAAAACAACACGATAGTTGCTAACGTCATACCCGTAGTTCACTAGTTTTTGGCCATTAACTAATGAGACATCTGTCATTTCGCCTTGTTTCCAGTCAAGATCTTGCGCCTTTCGCTGTTCTTGTATGGTTT
Organism: Pseudidiomarina donghaiensis; assembly: GCF_900116895.1. Classification (GTDB taxonomy): domain Bacteria; phylum Pseudomonadota; class Gammaproteobacteria; order Enterobacterales; family Alteromonadaceae; genus Pseudidiomarina; species Pseudidiomarina donghaiensis. The sequence continues at coordinate 35,330 of NZ_FPCF01000002.1, forward strand.
TTGAATAGTGTAATTTAACCATGAACTGCTCACTTGCTGAGCAATTACCGGCTGCACATTGTTCTTCATAGTCATGGACTTGAATGCAGAAATTATGCGGTTTAAATACCAGCTGATTGTCATCAGATAAATTGATCGTGTGGGTGATATCTTGGTCGCCATACCACACTGAATACCACTTGCCGCCGGCGCACATACTGCCTTGGTACTCACACACCGCGGTTTCATTAAGCTCAATCACTTTACCCGCATCGTTCAGTGCTAAGTTCAGCGCGATGTCTCGCGTTGCACCGGGTTGAAGGTTAGCCGTTGGGTTGTCATTGACACTGCAGCCAATACTGCCGGTGACGGCTTGCACGGCAACGCCAGCCACCTGGCAGCTTGAAAGCAGCGGAATGAACATGAATAGCAGCAGTTTTTGATTACGGCTCATACGCAATTAGTTCTCCAAAATGGCCAACATTAGCCATATAAACACACAACTCGCAACGTATTGAAATGCACCCGTTAGCGACAATCCGCCAGCTTTTTTTTGCCACATTTGCATGAGAGCACCGCCGCCCAAACACCAAAGGTGCCAAACCAACCCTAATCCTGCTCTGCGCTATCATTCAAAAATCATCGCAGCTATCAATTTTATGATAAGTGGCGTTTAATCATTAAGCCAATTAGCTATAGAGCTAGCCGAGGCTTGAGTTCATTTAAAAATACATTAGGCTGATCAATCCCCAAGTATATTGTCGGTATCACATGATCCGAACCATCACTTGCTGGCTTCAATTCAATCGCAATATTTGGCACACCTGAACTGTTATAGCGTTTCACTTGCTTTGCTCGCTTTACATAAGTTGCATGCGCCTTAACCGCTGCAATTTTTGATAACGGAATAACCTGCGGTGGATAAATTCCATAGCGAATAATTAACTCGTTTGCGGTTAGCGAAATAGGCCGTTTCGCGTACGCACGATATTCAGCGATAAAAAACACCAAACTAAATAGCGTTAGCGCTGTGATAATATTTGCCGCAAGTGGCGACCAGAAAAAATGCAGTAATACATGCGCAATTGGCAGTTCAATAATAATTAATAAAATAAACCCAAGTAGGTTGCTCTGTGCGCCGTCTTTTTGGTGATAAGTAAAATGCTGCTCGCCATTAAAGCGTTCTGGCTTAATTCGGCTAGCAAATAATGCGTAAGTCCACAGGCGGGTTTCAAAACTGAACACCTTAGCCACCAAACCGTCTCCTAAATAGCGCTTAATCGGTTCTGCTATAGCCAAATCTGGATCGATGTTCTGGTTTAGCGCCGCTTTAATCGAAACATAAACAGTAAGCAACACCGATAACTCAAGCAGCACCAATGCGGCTAAAACGAAATACCGCCCCTGCTCAAGATAGGGCCAAATTAGTTTATTTGTCTGCGGAATAATAAAACTGCCGACCAAAACAGCAATGCTGCACAGCACAGTGGCTTTTAGTAGTGCTTCTTTTTTATTCTTTATGCAGACAAAGCAGAGTATGGGCAGAACAAAGAACGCATCAATGAAGAACAGCCATTCATAGTTGGCACTTCCAAAGTCATTCAGCACTGAATTCGATTGATAATAAAACGTCCACCATAGCGAAATAGCAATGAGAAATAGCAGTGGTATTTTCGTTTTTATGGCGGTGCGCATTTGATGAGTGCCTTATCCAGAGGTTTTCATATCGTTATGCATTTGGCGAAACACAAAATTAGCCCATTTCAAAACAACCTGCTTATCATATGGGCTATCCTTCGGTTGATCATAAAGCACTAAAACCGGAAACTGATCTTGTGGACAAAAATCTGTAGGTGAAAATCCCCCCCATTTTAGTCCGAGACCCACAATCGTTTTTTCTGAATTACCGGTAACCCAATAGCTTACTCGGTGGTTAAATCCTTTGTCATATATCTTACGGCCCACTTTGCGCGCTTCAGACTCGGAAGCAAAACATATTGGCGTTTCCGTGTCTGAACTTACAGCACACGAGGATAAAACAAATACGACGCATAAACTGAAAACAAACCTAACGGACATTACGCCCCCGCATGTATTACTCATCGCGTTCGTATACAATCGCAGGTAACGGGGGCAAGCCTTTGGTTGTTCGATCAGCAGTGGATATATCTTTGCTAGCCGCTTTCAATTCACCATCGCTATAAGCCACGCCATAAGACTCAAGACTTAGTCCGCGGTTTTCGATATATCGATTGTAGGTTGCAGCCATCAACCAACGACCGTCAGGATGGTTTAATTCCGCAGCTCGTTTTGCCAAATAAAATGCCAACAAATGATTTTCATTGCCCATACTTACGAGTTTTTTGTCAACGTGCTCAAGATTTGTATGTTGCAATATAACCGCTGCATGCACGAAATCTGCAGCAGTTGAAATACGGCCATTAACCAGCTCTTCAAAAACCAATAATCGGCGGGCCATTTCATCGCTATATATCGGGAAATTACCGTTTTTCAAATTCTCTTCCGAACGCGCTTCTTGATCAGCTTGATAAGCAGCAAGTAGCTTTAGGTTGTCGTCAGCTAACAACGAGGTTGACATAAAAGATAGTCCGCAGATAGCTAAAAACAACAGTACGTTCAAAATTTTCATAGACTCTCACCGATTATGTGACCTAGAGATACCTTATATACCCGTTGGCAGTACGTTAATAGTCGATCCGCAGTGTAGCTATTAGCAACAGATTAAAATTGATCGAGTGTGGATCAGTTTTCACCCCTTGTTGACATTGGCAGCCGTTGCAACTGCTTTTAATGGCGAGATGTCGGCATCATTTTCGGTCCTTCAAAGTCTGGTAGACCTTCCCTTTCTCTCGTTTACCAACGACAAGAGCATAGATGACTAGCTCTTCATCGACCACTTCGTAAACCAATCGGTAACCCGCTGATCGTAGTTTAATTTTGTACACTGAACTGTAGCCTCCAAGCTTTGCCGAAGGCTCTCTTGGATTAATAAGTCGCTCCTCAAGCTTCTTCTTGAACTGACTTCTTATAGCAGCGTTCAGCTTCTTCCATTCCTTCAGTGCTGAGGGTACAAATTTCAGCTTATAGGTCATCCAGCGACACCGCGATGGCTTCTGCACGCTCACTACGACGCTCTTCGACCAGCTTGCCCAGTTCGTAATTCTCGATCATTTCCATAATTGCCTCATACGTATCCGCAGGTATAAGGTATGCAGCAGGCTTATTATGATTCAAGATAGCAATAGGGGAACCACTAGCTTGGGACAGCAACGATGATGGATTTTTCTTTAACTCTGAGATGCTTACAGAAAAATCTGCTAACACTTGGCGCATAAAAACCTCAAATATGACCTAAATAAAGATCATATTTTAGGTTATTTTCATAGTTTTGCCTAGATAAAAACTGAGCCCTAACGCCGCATTCAGCGGCTTGTCCGCTGCAATGCTTGGTTAGGCACGCCTGCAAGGCTCTCAATCGTCGCAATTGCGTTCTCTACGCCATCCTCTTCTCGCAGTCTCATTCCGAGCGCCTCTGCATCGTCAATCATATTCTGGTCGGTGGTTATCTCTTCGATAGCCGCCTGAAGCCTATCAACCGTCAGCCTCTTCAATGGGATCGGGGCTGAACCAGCGTTCAGTGTATGCACGCGATCCCCCCAGAAGGGTTGATCTCCGAAAAAAGGTATAACAATAGAAGGCTTTCCTGCACGCAAGGCTGCAGCTGTGGTTCCTGCGCCTCCATGGTGCACAACGCCTCTCACGCGAGAAAAGAGCCATGAGTGAGGCACTTGGTCAACCGCAATAATACTCTGAGGCAACGTCTTAATTTTTATCCCGCCCCAGCCAGTTGCGAGAACGCCGCGAACGCCTGCTCCTTGAAGTGCTTCAATGACCATACTTGCTAAACGTTCAGGGTCACGTCCTGTCATGGAGCCGAAGCCAACATACACAGGCGGTAAGCCTTCGGCCAAGAAAGCTGAAAGTTCTGGTGTAGGCTCATAGTCTTCACCATCTTCGGTATACCAGTAACCGCAGATACTAGCCGTTCGCGGCCAGTCGTCAGGTCGTGACACTACCAATTTGCTAAAGCCATGAATAACAGGAATTGCTGTGCCATCGTGAGTCTGTAAAAGACTAAAGCTTTTTGCTTTCGGTAGGTTATTTTCCTGGCGCCATGTTCGAGCGTGTTTAGCCACCGACAACCCAATCAGTAGATTAACAAAGCTATATGAGAGTTTATTATACCACCCACCCAGCTTCAATCGAGGCAGCATCATGTTTGGATACTCAGCCGTAGGTACTAATCCTGGCACGACTAGCGCCATCGCAACGGGAATGCCGAGCTTCTCAGCAATATCAGGTGCAGTAAACGCCTTGGGGTGAAACACAATCATATCTGGCTGTGATTGTTGTGCTGCCTCCCAGCTTTCGTCAGCTAAGGCACGCTGTATCGGGCCTACTTTCTTGAGCAAGCCCAACGTGCGCTTTACCACTTGAAATATATTATTCGTATCTTCCAGCACGCCTTGGTCTTCAGGCGTATCCAGCAAAGTCAGCATACCATCGTTCATGTAGGCATAATGGAGTCCAGCAGCTTCAATAGCCCCGCTAAATCGTGAGCTCGTTGACACCGTTACGCAGTGTCCACCCCGCTTTAAGCCTTGCCCCAATGCAATATACGGCTGTACATCGCCCCGGGTTCCGTAGGTAAGAATAAGTATGTTCATTGTGGGGGCCTAACTTTTAAATAAGGGGCGCAGGCACGTAGGGCATAATGGCGAAGCCGCCCTGCGTGTATGCGTCCCAGCCTGCGCAGCAGGCGACTTAATTTTTTTGTTATACACATCAATGCTCGGTGGTTGACATAAGGGTCTTAAGCCCGTTGTACCACGCTAAAAAAGCAACGGTGCCATGAGTCTCATTTTCAAAGAATTGTTGCTCCGAAATAGCATCATTGTTATCAATTACAGATGAAGCAAAAGTGGAGCCCCATTCATAATTAGTTAACCCAATATCTCCCAGATGAGAATTATTTGCAAAAGCAAAGTAAACTCGAGAATTGAACTTTATGTCTTTATTACCAGCGTTCACTGCCCGATTTAAGTAGTCATTATCCCATAAAGATGTTGGATCTATGATTAAGTAATCTGTAAATACAGATGGTGACTCTATAAGAGTGTTTGCTGCGAACAAGCCGCCAAACGACTCACCAACCAATACACGCTTTTTGGATGTCCTGTATGTAGTATCAACGGTAGGTATCAACTCATTTTCAAGGAACTTAGCGAACTGCTTAGCGTTTCCTGTTTGATCAAATGTTTCTAAGACGCGGCCTTTAAACTTCCACTCTATAAGCGATGATGGTGTTAAGTCTCGAGACCTATTTGTATTCGGAATGGCAATTACGATAGCTTCTTGAACCTGATTTCCCAGCGTTTCTGTACTTAAGGATTCAAGTACACCGACAAACCCCTTAAACCTGTGGATATCGCCGTCAAGAAGATAGATGACAGGGTAAGTATTTTCGCTCGTTCCGTATGACGGGGGTAAATAAACCATGTAGGGTCTATTCTCAGCCATGATCTTCGATTCTAACGATTTGGTTGTGCCTAATGAAATTGAGTCATCCGCGAATACTGGCAAGGTAAACAATAAGATTAAGAACGCCGCTACCAACTTTTTCATACTAACTTCCCTGATGTGTATAACGCCCAAATTTAGCGCGGAAAAACGCGCATGCGTTTTGCCGTCGCAGCCCATGCGCAGCATGGGCGATTAAGATTTGCTTGTTAGCCGTATTTGCCAACATGCAGGCCAATTGTACGAATTTAAAATTGCGACAGCGCTATAGTAAAACTGGGCAGCAAAACTTACTATTGCTCCAAGGCACTTAACGTTTCAGGCTTTCGACAACGTGCGTTTAAATTCTTGCCCACCTTCGCCGAAAGAAAGCATTTTCACTGCAACTACTTTGTTGTCTTTGTATACAGCCTGCAACCTTGCGCTTGAAAATGCTTTAAAAATGATTGTTTCCCGATCAATCAATTCGATTTCAAAAGGTCGATCATCAGCGTGTTGATAGAATACTTTCCCATCTTCTTGATAAATTTTACGTTCGCCATATTGACCAGTTATAAGGTTTATATCTTCTTGCTTAACAACATACCGATTCGATTCGGCTTTCACGAGCGGATATACCCATTGATGTAGTTTAATGTTGTCCGAACCTTTTTTTATAAGAGTATTTAACACATCTGCATAGGCCACATTAAATGCATTGTCACTGACTGCTTCTATATTGGGAGTTACGCCTTTTCGCTCCCAGTTATCATTTGTCCTTGGATCAACAGGTCGAAGCCTTGGTAAAGTAAGGATGTAATCCTCATTGATGATTTCTGCTCTTCTGGCATGGGCTGCACCTGCAGTGACTTCGCCAACGACTGTTGCCCTAGATAAATTCTTCATAGAATAACTAAAAGATTCTGCCGCCGATGCAGAGTTGTGACTGGTTAAGATATACAGTGGCGTATCTTTAAACCGCGGACCAGGCACATAAGGTGAAGTCCAATCTTGTACTTGGGTTAATCGTCCGTTTTCACGGCTTTCAAAGGTCAATAAGTGAACAGTGTCCATATCAAAAAAGTAGCTGGCCAATGTGTTTACCATAAAGGGGCTGCCACCAAAATTGTTTCTTAAATCGATAATAATGCCATCAGCATGCTGTAAAAACTTCATCGCACTTTCAAGTGTTGCGCCGCCCAAATGGCTATCAGAGAACATTCTTATATCAAGGTAACCTATATTACCTTCGAGCATTTCAACCTTTTTAAAACCATAATTATCCGTCGGTGTTTCCATAACGCGGCGATCTGAAACCGCTGTATTTTGTTCTGATGCTCGATATTCTTTCAGCTCTTTCACCCACTGTGGGTCATATACAACAGAGAGATGTTTATCATTGGCGATTTTATTGAGTTCTATGGTCGTAAAATCAGCAATTTTTTCAGCGGATTTTTGCTTGCTACAGCGGCTAAGGAAATCTTTGGAGTTTAATAACTGAGACATCTTTGTTGCTGTTGCTTCAATCACGTAGGCATCCTGAAGCTTTTTAGCGACAACTTTTGAGACATCACTGCAATCAGTTGCACTGGCTGCACCACAAAAGGCAATTAAATTGATTATCAGCGGTTTATAAAACTTTTTACTCATACTCTTCCCTGCAATTTAATTATTTTTCTATAACTTAAATGTTGAAACAACGCGGCAATTTTCAGTAGGGTTACATAAATTGCTAACGCCCGGCTCACAGGAGACAAAAGCGAAGCTTTTGGCTTCCTGTGCAGCCGATTGTTATGTGCATTAGTAGGCGTTTCTGATGTCTATAGCTTCGTCGATCCAGTCAGCAATATTCTCACTAATGTAGTTGTATACCCCTTGACTCGTAGCCTGTGAAGGCTTTTTTAGCTTTACTACGCTTGATAGTTTTTTGCCATCAATTGTAAAGTCATCAAATGGGTTTCTGCCTTCACTACCCTGTTCACCTGAAGAATTCTTTAGCTTGTGAATCTGAATTCCAAGAACGCCTTTCCCTGATTCCCAGGCTTTCTTGATTTCATATTTAATCCATTTTCTACCAGCCGTGTTCTCTCCGACCAGTACGATCACGCAAGATTTTCCGGTCATTTGACCATCAATCCATTTCTGAATGGCGCTATCGCCGCCTTTTTTTACTTCTTCCCAATCGTTATCGCTTGCAGGCTTATTACCTTCAACAGAACCAATATTTCTTACTGTCGAAGCTCTCCAGTTATCATTTTTATAATGAAAACTATAGAACGCTTTTCTAGCCATAAAAACTCCTTATTTTGTCAAGTCAGAAATGAAATCAATTACCGTTTGAACTTTTTCATCTAGAGATACTTTTTCGTCGGCTAGCTTCTCTAAATATTTTTTCGCCGCCTCTGAGTTTTGATAATAACTATCAATAGAAGGCAGTATTTTTTCGTATATTTCCTGAGCAGCATGCCCTGTCGAAGCAACAGGTATACATATATTTCCGAAAGCATGTGAAATTTCAAACTCACGAATGACCCCACCCGCAGTAACAATTTCACCATCAACGTTTTTGTTTCCGAAAAGGAAAATCGATATACCAGACAATGAGATCATCTTATGGCGATATTCATCCCATAAAACCGAAAGATCTTTATCTCCAGTTTTGAATTGTGGGAATGGCCTTAGTATAAGTTGAGCATCTGAATACTTTAACGGCTTTGAATATATCGCTTCTAAAGCCCCGTTTATCACGGAGCTTCCAACTCCCCAACCAAATCCATTAACAACTCTAAAATTACCTTCAATTAGTGCGCGAGATATCTTATGAATAAATTCAATTGATTCTTGTTTTTCGTAAGGATTGTAAACTTCGGCACTCCCGGAAATAAAGATCGTTTTCTTTTTAAATCGAGACTCAATCTCTTTTAGAATATTGGTTATTTCTTCGTAACCATCAACAAGAAGTGTTTTTATTCCGTACCTTTTCAGGTCATTTATAATCAACTCCTGCTTTCTGACGTTATAGTCATATGTTGCTTGATCTGGATTATTGTTATCACCAAGAGTGGGGCGTTTGGTGATGCAGTAATGCTGCTTTTTATCTTCAGAGTATCGAAAATTAAGCCTGCTGAGCACGTAGTCAAGATTAGGGTCAGTAAAGCTAAAACCTAAAAACAGGAAAGTTTTTGTTGTAAGCTCACCTGTCAGAGCATTGATAAATGGTTCATGCGTTTGATGGTATTGCTCATACTGCTCTTTGGTTATTATCGCCTCAGCTGGACAAGATACATCGCCGTGCATTTTAAATATTACAACGTCTCTTTTAGGCTTGTTATTTAGCAGCTGTTTGACATTGTGCTTCGTATCCGAAACTTTACCTTCTGCTAAAAACGCCTTTTCGATAAGCTCATCGTAGTTTGTAGTCCATACAGATGATATTGGTAGTCTTGCTAGAATTCTGTGGTTTTCAGTCTCCTCAGTTTCCTCAATAAACTCCTCAAGAATTTTACGACTAATTTTTGATCTGGTTCTATTTTCATTTACGTGAAACTGCGCAAGCGAAACAAGGTCAGATTCGACATTAATATCTAAACCCAAGTCAAAGGCGATTTCGCTCATCAATTCCTGCCAATTGACAAACCCAGCAGGAATAGACAGCCCTGCGCCAGCAAAAATCGCCGCAGTCCCTTCATTCAAATCTTTCACGTAATCTCGTATAAAGATTTCAGTTTCTCGATCAAAAATCATTTTCATACTTCCAAGCTAATATTTATGACTTCCTGAGCACATAACGCCTCAATAACCGGCGCGCTTTAGCGCGTCCGGCACCGAAGGTGCGAAGTTGATTGATTTGTTATGTGTTGACTTCATGCTCATTTACATTAAAAGATTCTACTAGAGAAAATGAATCATTATCAGGCCCTGAATTTCTGAACTCTTCTAGCGTTTCACGTGATTTCCATTTTTCAAAAATATTTACCCTGTTCTCATCAATTGGATCTACCGACACTGAAAAGTCTTCACAGGCATCTAGCTTTCTTGCAAGGGAAATTGCTTCAATTGATTTCTGGATAAATTCATCTCGTTTGCCTGACTTTATTCTCAATTTCCCTGCTACGATTATTGGCACGATCTTATCCTCATAGACACATAACGCCCGCAGCACGCGCGGCTTTGTAGTGGAGGCGAAGCCGCAACGAAAAAGGCGTCGCCGTGCCTGCGCTTGTTAGCTTTTTTCACAGTTCTGCTTCCACTCTTTAAACAGCGATTTCACGGCTTCGCTGACTTCGCTACGAAGATGTAGATCATGTGCTTGTAGCTCATATTCATAGAATATGGATTCAAAATTAATTGTTTGTTTGCAGCTAAAGCTGCCTGCCGATTCAGAGCAATGGCCTATATACCAGTCCGATGGAATAGCTTTTCCTGGGTTCTTCAAAGGCGCAGATCGAACAAGGTGCCACATAAACAGAGGCTCGTGATACTCATAAACACGATAAAACGGCAGGCTTGGGTCTTTTTCCACATACACGGTATCTCTTTTGTCGTAAACGTTCCAAGCGGCTTCAGCCATTCCATTAGGATTGCCAATCTGTGAGCTTGCATATGCCAACCCCATTAGCTCATGCTCAAAATCTACCCCATTACTGTTGATATGGCTTAATGTGTATCCCGAAACCTTAGCCTTAATATTTTGAGCTGGGATGTATATCAATTCTTGACCATCCGAACTATCGAGCTCGTCAGCGATAGGTGCAAGAAATGCTTTCATAAATGAACTATCCGGTGAAAAACTAGATGGATAGCAAATTTTAGTGTCATCTAGTCGCACTTTTCTAAGGCTTTCGGCATAAGTAACTTGCGAGCTAAAAATCACCAAGATAAAGAGATAAAACTTCATACTTCTCCTGAAAGCTAACGCCTTACTAATGGGCGCAAAATGTAGCTTGGCTAAACTTAGCGACGAAGGAGCACAAGCCAAGCATTTTGCGTCCTTTTGAGTAACTTGTTATATGGCTATTTGCTGTCTAGCCAACACTTAGAAAATACTATGTTATTAGAGTTTGAAACAACAAGTTTATGCACATAGTTTAAACCATGGGCAGGTTCTGGGTCTTTACCAACCATATACACAGTATTAGATGAGGAAACCAATTTTTCATTAATACTTACCGATGCATCATTATTTAGTAATACTCCTTCGAATAATCCTTGGTAACCTGCCATAACATGAATTGCTTTATTTAATTCTTGCCCACGCAATCCTTCTGTCGGTATCCAAAGGCTTGAATGATCAACAAGTTTGTTTGGTGGCAATTCAGACAAGCTATTAATTATGAATGCTTTTGCATTTTTTAAATAAGGCTTATGAGTTGCCATATTTCTTTCAACAAAGTTTATTGCTTTTGAAACAGAAACAATAACTTTTGAGTTGTTAGTTTTATAGAAAATAGCAGGTAGCTCGTAAGATTCGGGATGGCTTAAATTGGATTTCCATTTAACTGGATATTGATTTGACTCACAAGGATCGGTTTCAGCGTTCACAAAGCTAGAAACTAAAAATACTAATAAGACTAAAATTTTCTGCATACTTTCACTAGCCATATAACGCCGTTGTTCAGCGGTGCCCTTGTAGCGCAGCGAAAAGGGCATCCGGTGGAGGGCCGTCAGGCCCGGAACGAACTGGAACTATTTGTTAAGCCTTGTCTGTAGGCCACACCTTGGTTCCGATCTGTTTGAATTTTCCAATAGCCAGGGCACCCCGCTCATTTCGCGCTTTAGAGCCCGGAGCAAGGATTGCCTCTTGCACTGCGGGACGGTCGGCCTCCCACATTTCTATGACCTCAAAACTTTGGTCCAGCAAAACCAAAAGGACACTATCCCATTCATGATCGAGACGAATTGATCCGAGTCGTTGCCCGGGCCCTGGCTTCTCTGGCAGGCACCGACCTTTGATTTGGATCTTTCGGCCTGAACTATCGATAGCGTCGTAACCAGCCTGCCTTGCCTCCGTCAACTCCAAAGCAAGCAATTTGGCGGCGCTGAATTCAGCTATTTCGCCCGTGATCCCAAGTGGCTTACCCGTCAAATTTTTGAAGCGAACAGCAACGTCTTTGGCTGCCGCCAGAATTTCTTGCAACTCTTTATTCACGGAATTCCTTTTGGCTTAACGCTTCAATATGGGGCGCGCGTTGTTTGCGCGTCCCAGCCCAACTTGTTGGGCGAACATAATTGACTTGTTAGCTTTAAACGCACTTGGCGATTGTTGATAAAGCATCTTTCCAAGCCGCTACAGAGTCAAAATTTTCAACCAAACCGTCTTTAGTGCTTTGACCAGTGAACGCCCCCATTCCATGTTGAATCATATAAGTTGGCTTATATGCAGGTGCACCTAGATCAGTTAGGCTTTGACAAATCGCAGTATTATCAGCACTTAATTTTGTAAGAGCCGTTTGCAACTTATCCATATCATCTTGTGATTGCGCACCAAACAAATTCATACGCAGAACACTAATCGCTTGATGTGCAGTTTTATCTGAAACACGTTTAGTATCAAAAAAGCCATAAGACATGCCTGCAAAATATAGCTCAGCAGCATTCGAGTAATTATTGTCAGTCAAGCAAGCATTAAGTCCAGTAAAAATATCGACAGGGTTCTGCGTGTTCGATAGCTCGGCCACTGCGACGCATCCAGCTGGTTTCGGGGACTCCAAATTTCCAGCAGACTCATAGTTTGTAACACCACTTTTAGGCGTAGAATTACAAGCTGAAAGTAGCAAAGTTGATAAAGCTGCAAATATAATTTTTCTATCCATGAGCACAAAGCCCTCCTTTAAAGCTAACGCCCCGCTAAACGGCGAGCGTCAGCGAGTCCGGTGGAGGCCACGCTTTTTGTGGCCGGAACGAATTTGAGCGGTTTGTTATGCCTTTGGACGCACGAAGTCACCACCTGACCCTTTTATAAAATTTGCGTTTTCACGGCTGAAGCACTCACCAGATAACTGCCAAAAATCACCTTTACCACGAGAGTGCACTACATACTCAATTACTTCCGATTCGGTGGCAAAGACAATAACATTATGGCCATCTGACTTTAGCACATCGGTATGTTCTGACACCTGCCAATTAAAACCAAGAGCCTTCTCTGACATTTCGTTGTATGGCCCCAGAAAGCAAACCTTTGCCCACTTATCACCACCCAACGTGGAAAGATTCAAATTTTCGAAATTACTAGCCTTGATGGCAGCGTAAATTTCTTCACTGGTTTCGCTTACTACATACCCATTATCAGTGCAGCCCAAAAGGGAAACTAAGGTAAAAATTATTGCGGTTCTATTCATAGGCATAACATTTATATAGTGTGCGCGCACTCCTTGCACCGAGCCAAATCTCTAAGCAAAGCAGTTAGCGCTATCAAACACACGCTGTTTAACTTTGTTTTTTTTATGGAATTGACATTAAATTATTTATAAAGAATAAACAACAAAAAATGGCAGCACTGCTGATGGGCAGCTCTCAGAATATGTTGCATCACTCCGACCACACTGCATATTCATTACCGCTTGGATCGCTGAAATGAAATCTGCGCCCACCGGGGAAGCTGAAGATCGGCATCACAATGCTGCCACCGGCCTGTTCGACGCGTTGCAACGCATCTTCAAGATGTGCGCTATAGAGCACAATCAGCGCACTGCCGTTGCTGGTTTGCGCTTGCAGCTCAGAGCGATAAAAGCCGCCATCAAGACCAGCGCCCTGAATGGATGCATAGTCCGGGCCGTAATCGATAAATGTCCAACCGAATGCCGCGCTGAAGAACGCCTTGGTGCCCTCAAGATTACTTGCCGGCCATTCCACGTAGTTTATTTTTTCAGACATCGCCTGCCCCTCAATGCGATAGGACCATGGTGTTGTATTATCGTGAGCGGTTATTTTCCGATTTGATTTGCAATATCGGCAGTATGTGATTTCTACTTAGCCGATGGTGCGTTGCATTTTTATATTTATCGTCATGTGCATTGAGCAATAACGCGATCAAGAGATTTCGACTTGGTACAAACTGAATCAGAGCGGTGTAACCATAGTCAGTGCTGCCGCCCATTTGAATGATGGCTTCACCATTAATTTCGACCTGAGCTAAACTGCCTAGCAACCATCGTTCATTTGCTTCCTTAAAAACTAAATTGGACGACTCTGCGGGAAATATCGTTCCATTTTTAAGTGCCGCCGACCAAATAGCTAAATCATCAATTGACGTAACCATACCGCCAGCACCAACTAACGCCCAAGTTAAGCCTTTTTCAAAAGTACTAGCACCTGAGTCAGTTCCTCCATAGCCGCGAGCTATGTTATTAACTAATACGCGTTGATCTTGATAGAATCCGGTATTACTCAACTGCAACGGACTCAATAAATTGTCGTGAACGTAATCTCGAAAGGGTTGCTCACTAACCTTCTCGACAATAGCAGCCAACAACGTATAGCCCGCATTGGAATAGGCTATTTTCTCACCGGGCTTTGCAATTAACGGCATAGCTAAGATTCTGCGTTCCGCCTGAGCCTTATCCATTAATTCAAAGTCAGAATCATTATGAAAGTTATCCAAACCACTTGAATGCCCTAAGAGCTGCATAATGGTTATGGGCTTTACATCTTCTGGGGCCGTTGGATAAAAATCTCCAATTGTGTCAGAAAGCTGCAACCTTTCATTATTGACCAGTTGCAGCACGGCTGCGGCGGTAAAGGTTTTCGCAATTGAACCCATATCAAAGATAGTTACGGCACTATTTTTCACAGAGCCTTCTCTGTCTGCATAACCAAATGCACTCTGATATAAAACAGTATCCCCTTCAGCAACCAGAATCACGCCATCAAAAGTTCCCGCTTCGTGTTCTTGCCGAAGCTCATCTGCCAAACTTGCAATAACGGGTTTATCGGATTGAGTAATTGTAGATACATTACGATAGTTAGGTGCCGCACTGCACGCTGAACACGTCAGGATAAATAAAAGTATGGCGAGTCGATTCATGATAGTCCTAAGTGAATTAGCGCCTCGGGCTGAGGCGCTCAGCGTCTTACGGCCTTGCCTTGTCATGACTTTTTAACTTCTGAGTAGTCAGCAAAGAATTTATCGTCTGGACATGGTATCTCGCTTAACTCGAACCAAGATATCGTATTCGCCAACAGAGGAATTATTGCCACACCGACCGCCGCCGGATTAATGTTGCTTTTAAGGCACATCGTTGTGTTAGGAATAAGAGTTACATCGTAACTAAATGCGCGGCTACCATTTGCCTTGACCTGAAAACTATATGTCCCCGAATCCATTTTGACTTTCATGAATTGGTTATTATCAATGGAGCCAAAATACTGATCATTAAACCCAATGAGCATAGCGTTCGCACCGGCAGCAAATGCTGCTGGTCGAATAAAGATAACTTCTGATTGATCGTTACCTTCAGTAGCAAGCTGCATGTTTGGAGAGACCGAAGAACAGGCCGACAAAAACAGCGCCGTTACTGACAGTAAAATTTTATTTTTCATGTAAGTGACATCTCCATTTTGGTGGCGTCGCGCCAACTGGTTGACTTTTAGTTGTATCAATTTTCCTGCCATAGAGCGGTAACCGGGCTGCATAGCCATAGCAACAAACTTTGCTCTTTCCTGCGGAATATAGCGACGACGGCGTTGTTCGCCAGTGAAAATTTCTATACGCTCCATAGACACTCCTTAAAGATAGGTCTAAGCCTATCGCTTAACTAATGAGTGCCCGTTTTAAAAAGTGGCTAAAACACATAACGCCCCGAGTACCAGTACGAGCTTTCTAGCATTCGGCAGCCGAAGGTTGCGCAGTGATGCGCTTGGCTATGAGTATATGCCACTTTGCAATAATTCCCGTAGCTTAGATGAGCTTAGAGGGTGTATCAGTTGGCGGTTCTGCATAATCCGGCAAACCAGCACATCCAGCGACTAGGCATACCAATAAAACAATGTTAAATCTCAAAATAACTCCTCAGGAACACATAACGCAAAGCACATGGGCGACAAGCCGCGCAGCGGGTTGGCGTCCCAGCGACCAACGGGAGCGAGTGATGCGTATTGTTAGGCATTTTTTACACCTAAAACTGACCACTGCTGCCAAGAACCTAGAGCAAACAGGCCGCCAATAAACAAACATATACCAGAACTAATTAACCAAAATGCCAGGCTATTTTCTGGGAACATTGGCATTAACCCGACGAAAGAAACGCCACGAATTAAAAATATACTGGCAATGAGGATTAGCGCCAATTTTGTTAGAGGTAAACGTTTAATTGCGCCTGCGCCCGACAAACCATAAAGCGCCCAAACCAAAAGCACCATGACAATGACAGAGGTTACAATTGTCGGATACCAAAGCCCTTGCTCTGCCATCCGAGCCATCTGCTCGCCTGCACCAAAGAAACGATACCAATCGCCTCCGAACACAATACAACCCAAATGAGCAAGTGCAGCAGCGAAACAACATATTGCGGCAGCCAGAAGATACTTATTACCCGTAGAATGCATCTTTCCTCCGTGAATGCCTAACGCTTGCAGCAGCGGCCGAGCGTAGCGAGGTCCAGCCCCAAAGGGGCGTTGCTGACTGCACTTGTTACATGCCTACCACTCAATTTGAATTTTTGTACCGACATTTACCAAATCCATAAATTCATCCATTTCGGAGTTTGTAATGGCAATACAGCCGTTTGTCCAATTGAAGTGCTGCGAAATTGGAGCAAGCCAACCTAACCAATTACGCTGCCCATGAACCATAATAAAACCGCCTGGCGAAACGCCATTTTTCTCAGCATTAGCTGTATCAACTGCATTTGGATAGCTGACATGCATGGCTCTGTAGAATGAAGAGTCTTCTTTCTTGTAATCAAGTGTATATTCACCTTCAGGCGTCTTTTCATCACCTTCTTGTTCTTTATGTCCTTTAGGATTGGCTCCAAGGGCAATGTCATAAACCTTCACTATTTCACCGGCTGACAATAAGTACATTTTCCTTTCGGATTTGTCGACTTTAACCAGATCTACCCCAGCAAAAGCTGTTTGAGTAACGAACATCAAAATTAGCAGGATATATTTCATAGCATGTAACGCCTCAATAACCGGCGCGCGCTTTTTGCGCGTCCGGCGCCGAAGGCGCGTAGTTAATTGACTTGTTATGCTTATTTACTAGCCAAAGTTGTACGAACGCGCCTGTAATAAAGCTTGCCCACAAAAAAGCGAACAACTGTAGTGTAATAGTAATGGCCAGTAGAGTTGATGGTGGCTCCGACTGCCCAGGCATTGTTGCTATGAGATAAACCAAAATCGCCATCGGAGTTGATAATACCGTTGCATAGACTGCACCCGGCTTAATATTGGGCGATTGTTGCTTATGGATTGAATTACCCAAAGCTGTATAAGCAGCAAGCTGAAATAGAAATACTAAGATACTGAATAGGAAAACTGCAGGTATCGAGCGGATGGGCGCATTGTCTGGAGTTCCGTCAGGATTCGTAAAACTGTAAGTGAAGACAAACCACACAACCATAGCGAAAGGTACAATGAAAGAACTCATTGCTGAAGCGACTATGTATTTAGGTTTATTCTCCATAACTCTCACTGAGCATAACGCCTGCAGCAACGGCCGCAATGGAGCAGCGAAGCTGCGGAATGGAGGTCCAGCCCCGAAGGGGCGATGTTGCCTGCACTTGTTACACGTTGCGGACTATTTAAAAACACCGTTATCTCCTGCCTGCGCAAAGATATTGCCAAACCTAAGCTCTTGCTCTGTGAGCTGATATTGCAGGAGCACTACAACAGAGTAACCAGACTCATGATCTAGAGCGATTGCTATAGCGTCTGACTTTTCGCCGGTTTCTGGTAACGGGACACGGACATCATAAACTAAGGCGGTGGCTTTATATTCCCCTGACTGTGCTGCTGAGATGAAGGCCTGCTGAAGCATTGAGATAACTTCAGATGATGGAGGGTGCTCATCACCATCGTAAGCTGCAACACTAACTATTTCTCCGGATGGCGTCATTGCACCTCCGTAGGGGAAGAACTCACCATGCTGGGCTAGCAGCTGCTCTGCCAATGGCAATACGGCATCCATGAGTTGTTGTGATTCGGCTTTCCCTTGCTCCATGCTGCCTCCAAAGCAAAATGTTGAAAATAATAGGATTAATGTAGCGATGCTTAATTTCATAGTGACGTGTAACATTTGTATAGTGTTCTAGCACATGTCGTAATCGTTCGGTTTACTTGGTAACTCACCAAAAACAAAATAAAAACCATCCAAAAAGTCGCCTTTTCTTGCAAGCAAAGTAAGCACGCTCACTTTGCTTTTCGACTACGCCTGATAACACTATTTTTGTTTAAATTATGTAATTGAAAATAGGACATATTTATCCTCCATGCAAGCTTTAAGTGTGCGACTTTGAGCCGTGAAGCGTGCCGATTGATCGATTATGCTTAACTCACGATTATCAAAAATCATGGATGTTAATGATGCCGAGCCCTTTTATTGAAAAGCTTCGCGCTGATATGCGATTGCGTGGCTATAGCTTAAAAACTGAGAAATCTTATTTAGGTTGGATACGGCAGTTTATTTATTTTCATAAAAAGCGACATCCTAATGATATGGGTGCAGAAGAGGTGAAGTCCTTTTTAAGCTGGTTGGCGAATGAGCGCCATGTTGCTGTTAATACGCAAAAAGTTGCTCTAAATGCTTTGGTGTATCTTTATCACAAAGCGCTTAATCACGAACTGGGAGATCTCAATTTTAGCCTGGCCACTAAACAGCGTCAGTTACCTGTTGTGCTCTCACCTGAGGAAGTTCAGCGTATTTTAAACCAGCTTAGTGGTCGCAATAAGCTGATTATCGAACTCCTATACGGTAGCGGTTTGCGTGTAAGTGAGGCGCTACAACCTGCTGTGAAGGCGGCGAAAATCTTTAAAAAGGTCAATTGTCATACGTTTCGACATTCGTTTGCCACCCACTTATTACAAGCAGGATGCGACATTAGAACAGTGCAAGAGTTGCTAGGGCATAACGACGTGAGTACAACTCAGATTTATACCCACGTCATTGGTCAACATTATGCGGGCACAGCTAGCCCGCTTGATCGGCTGTTCAGCAATGAGTAAAACGATGGGGTTACTCCACCGTTACCGATTTAGCCAAGTTACGCGGCTGATCCACATCGGTGCCTTTAATAATGGCCACGAAGTAGGAGAGCAACTGCAGCGGAATGGTGTACACAATAGGTGCAATCAGCTCGTCACAGTGGGTGACGTTGATCACGCGCATGCTGTTGTCGCCTTTGAAGTGAGCATCTTTGTCAGCAAACACATACATGATGCCGCCACGGGCGCGAACTTCTTCCACGTTTGACTTCAGCTTCTCTAGCAGCTCATCGTTTGGTGCGACCACAATCACCGGCATGTCGGCATCAATGAGTGCTAATGGGCCGTGCTTTAACTCGCCAGCGGCGTAGGCTTCAGCGTGAATGTATGAAATTTCTTTCAGCTTCAGCGCGCCTTCCATTGCAATGGGGTACTGTGTGCCGCGGCCTAAGAACAAGCTATGGAATTTGTCGGCAAACTCGGGTGCTAAGGCCTCAATAGCGTCGCTTAACAGCAGGGCTTCTTCTAATTTTGCTGGCAAGGTTTTCAGTGATTTGATCACGGTTTCTTGCTGCTCTGCGCTCATGCCGCGGAACTGGCCAATCGCCAAAGTAAGCATGAGCAAGCCAACTAGCTGCGTGGTAAAGGCTTTGGTTGAGGCCACACCAATTTCAGTGCCAGCACGGGTCATGTACGCCAAATCTGACTCACGCACCATGGACGAGGTACTCACGTTACAAATGGTTAAGCTGCCTTTGTAACCAAGCTCTTTGCTTAAACGCAGTGCCGCTAGGGTGTCAGCAGTTTCACCAGACTGTGAAATAGTCACCAACAAGCTATTGCGGTGCACGTGCGAGGTGCGGTAGCGGAATTCTGAAGCAATTTCCACGTTGCACGACACACCAGCCATAGACTCAAGCCAATAGCGTGCCACCATGCCGGCATGATAAGACGTACCGCAAGCAACAATTTGTACGTGCTCAATGTCTTTCAAAAGCTCTAATGAGCCGTTACCGAAGACATCATCGGCCACATGGCCATCGACAATACGGCCTTCAAGTGCGTTACGCACCGCACTTGGCTGCTCGTGAATTTCTTTGAGCATAAAGTGGCGATATTCGCCTTTACCGCCTGCATCATAGTTGCCGTCTGACTCGTGAATATCGCGCTCTACACGAGTGCCTTTCGCGTCATAAACTTTCACTTCAGTACGGTTAATGTCCGCCATGTCGCCTTCTTCAAGGTACATGAACTTGTGGGTCACTGGCAGCAAGGCCAATTGGTCAGAGGCAATAAAGTTTTCGCCAATACCTAAGCCGATAACGAGCGGACTTCCTGAGCGCGCCACTACTAATCGGCCAGGTTCACGGCAATCCATCACCACGGTGCCGTATGCGCCTTCAAGCTGTTTAATGGCAGCTTGCACGGCTTCAAACAAATCGTCGTGGGTTTTGCGTTCGTGATGCACCAAGTGACAAATCACTTCGGTGTCGGTGTCCGAGGCAAAGGTATAGCCCAAGCCTTTCAGTTGCTCGCGCAGTTTTTCGTGGTTTTCAATAATGCCGTTGTGTACCACAGCTATACAGTCATCAGAAATGTGTGGGTGGGCATTGGCCTCGGTAACACCGCCATGTGTTGCCCAGCGAGTATGAGCAATACCGGTCGTTCCCGATAGTGGGTGCTCACCAACCGCGTCTTTCAATGCTTGTACTTTACCGGTACGGCGTACGCTTTCAATTACGCCTTGATCGTTCAATACGGCTAAGCCGGCCGAGTCATAACCACGGTATTCAAGGCGCTTTAAGCCTTCTAATAAAATTTCGCTAATACGGCGCTCTGAAGTTGCACCAACAATTCCACACATAGTTCTTATCCTTTTTTCACTGGGCGTTGCCAGCCTGTAATATTCCGTTGTTTGCCGCGCGCAACGGCTAATTCTTCATCTTCGACATTCTTGGTTACCGCAGAACCGGCGCCTACTGTTGCGTTTTTGCCTACGCGCACCGGGGCGACTAATGAGCTGTTCGAGCCAATAAACGCGCCATCATCAATTTCCGTGACAAATTTATTCACGCCGTCGTAGTTACAGGTAATAGTGCCTGCACCAATATTTACCCCAGCACCAATCATGGCATCGCCAAGGTAGGTTAAGTGGCTGGCTTTAGAGCCTTTACCCATACGGGTTTTTTTAATTTCAACAAAGTTGCCAACTTGCACACCTTCGGCTAACTCAGCACCAGGGCGCAAACGCGCATAAGGCCCTACAGCACAGTTTTCGGCTAATACGGCTTCTTCAATAACACTATTGGCTTTAACCCGTGAGCCTGCGCCAATTTTGCAATTGCGCAGCACGCAGTTACTTTCGATAACCACGCCTTCGCCAAGTTCCACACGGCCTTCAAAAATAACATTCACGTCAACCACTACGTCATTGGCAATAATCACCTCGCCACGCACGTCAACGCGTACGGGGTCCATTAACGTGGCGCCATTTAACATTAATTGCTCGGCCTGCCATGCTTGGTAAGCTCGCTCTAAGCCTGCCAACTGCACCCGGTTATTCGCCCCTTCCACTTCACTAATAGCCTGTGGTTGCGCAGTGGCAATATTCACACCTTCGTCAGCTGCCATAGCAACAATATCGGTTAGGTAGTATTCGCCTTGGGCATTATTGTTTGACAAATTGCCGAGCCAGCGCTTCAAAGCCGCACCCTTTACCGCCATCATGCCGGTGTTTACTTCGCTAATGGCCAGTTGCTCGGTATTCGCGTCTTTTTGCTCAACAATTCCCACTACGGCACCGTTTGCGTTGCGCACAATACGGCCGTAACCGGTTGGGTCGGGCAGGGTAACAGTTAATAAAGCTAAATCGGTATTGATTGCAGCATCTAACAACCCCTGCAGGGTTTCTTTGCGCGTTAGCGGTACGTCGCCATATAAAATCAATACAGTTTCATTATCGCCTAGGTGCGGCACCACTTGTTGCACGGCATGGCCGGTGCCAAGCTGCTGCGCCTGTTCGACAAAATTCAATTGCTGCCCAGCGAGTTTATCCATTAAGACATCGCCACCATGACCATAAATAACATGCACGTTTTCAGGCGCAAGCGTGCGCGCAGTGTCAATTACATGCTGAACCATGGGCTTATGAGCAACCGGGTGTAATACCTTAGGTAAGGCCGAACGCATACGCGTGCCTTTGCCTGCGGCAAGTACAACAACACTCAGAGACATGAATCCTTCCGTTTCTGTTTAGTAAATTAAGCGTCTATTTTAATGCTGTTTACAACAAATTAACAGGCGAAAAAAAGACCCACAAACCAAGATTTGCGGGTCTTTTCGTTTTTTTAAAGCTGGCGTGCTGATTATTTGCGTAATTTACGAATAATCTGCAACTGAGCCATCGCTCGAGCCAGTTCTGCTGCTGCTTCTGCGTAGCTTAAGTCAGAACTTTGATCTGCAATTGCTTCTTCAGCGTGTTTCATAGCTTCCAGAGCTTTTTGTTCGTCAAGCTCTTCACCACGAATGGCTGTGTCAGCAAGGACCGAGACGTTATGCGGCTGCACTTCAAGCACACCACCAGCAACGTAGATGATTTCTTCTTCGCCACCTTCTTTAACCACACGAACCATACCTGGTTTGATTGTGGTTAACAGCGGGGCGTGACCTGGGTGAATACCCAGCTCACCTTCGCTACCGGTCACTTGCAGGGTCTCAACGGCACCTGAGAACAAACGTTCTTCGGCGCTGACCACATCAAGCTGTACAGTTTTAGCTGCCATTTAAACCTCCCGGTTTATTACATTTTCTTGGCTTTTTCGACCGCTTCTTCGATGCTACCAACCATGTAGAAAGCTTGTTCTGGAAGGTCGTCGTAGTCACCGTTTAAGATGCCTTTAAAGCCAGCGATGGTATCTTTAAGCGATACATATTTACCTGGTGAGCCAGTGAATACTTCAGCAACGAAGAACGGCTGTGACAGGAAGCGCTGAATTTTACGCGCACGGGCTACGGTCATTTTGTCTTCTTCAGACAATTCGTCCATACCCAAGATAGCGATAATATCTTTCAGCTCTTTGTAACGCTGCAATACTGACTGTACGCCACGTGCTGTGTCGTAGTGCTCGTTACCGATAACCAGCGGGTCCAACTGACGTGACGTTGAATCCAACGGGTCAACCGCAGGGTAGATACCCAGTGACGCGATGTCACGTGACAATACTACGGTCGCGTCTAAGTGAGCGAACGTGGTTGCTGGCGACGGGTCGGTCAAGTCATCCGCAGGTACGTATACCGCTTGGATTGACGTGATTGAACCCGTTTTGGTTGAAGTAATACGTTCTTGTAGTACACCCATCTCTTCTGCAAGAGTTGGCTGATAACCTACCGCAGACGGCATACGACCTAACAATGCAGATACTTCGGTACCGGCAAGTGTGTAACGGTAGATGTTATCTACGAAGAACAATACGTCACGGCCTTCGTCACGGAACTTCTCAGCCATAGTCAAACCGGTTAACGCAACGCGCAAACGGTTACCAGGAGGCTCGTTCATCTGGCCATAAACCAGCGCAACTTTGTCCAGTACGTTTGAATCTTTCATTTCGTGATAGAAGTCATTACCCTCACGCGTACGCTCACCAACACCTGCGAATACTGAGTAGCCGCTGTGCTCGATAGCGATGTTACGGATAAGCTCCATCATGTTTACGGTTTTACCTACACCCGCACCACCGAACAGACCAACTTTACCACCCTTAGCGAACGGACAAATCAAGTCGATTACCTTGATACCGGTCTCTAACAGTTCAGTTGCACTTGACTGTTCTTCGTACGACGGTGCAGCACGGTGAATCGACATACGTTCTTCTTCACCGATATCGCCCGCTTCATCAATTGGCTCACCCAATACGTTCATGATACGACCTAGGGTTTGTTTACCCACTGGTACCATGATTGGCTCGCCGGTGTTTTGAACGGTAATTCCACGACGCAGACCGTCGGTAGTACCAAGTGCGATACCACGCACAATACCACCGCCTAACTGCTGCTGAACTTCCAGGGTCAGACCCTTGAGGTCACCGT
The DNA here is from genome assembly GCF_900116895.1 of Pseudidiomarina donghaiensis. GTDB lineage: Bacteria > Pseudomonadota > Gammaproteobacteria > Enterobacterales > Alteromonadaceae > Pseudidiomarina > Pseudidiomarina donghaiensis. The sequence goes on from NZ_FPCF01000002.1 coordinate 59,111, forward strand.
CGGTCACCTGCAGCGCGTCGTATACCTTTGGCACGTCTGTTTGTGGAAATTCGATATCCACAACCGCGCCAATAATTTGCACGACCTTACCTTGACTCATGACATTTCCTCTAACTCTAAAATTCTTGCAAGCTTCGCCTTAAACCGCTTCGGCGCCCGATACAATTTCCGAAATTTCCTGTGTGATCGCAGCTTGGCGCGCTTTGTTGTACACCAATTGCAACTGATCAATAAGGTCTTCGGCGTTGTCGGTAGCGGCTTTCATTGCCACCATCCGCGCTGCCTGTTCACTAGCGATGTTGTCCACTACGCCCTGATACACTGTCGCTTCTACATAACGACGAATCAGCAATTCTAAAATGGGCTGTGGATTCGGCTCATACAAGTAGTCCCAGCTACCTGATTGAACTTCGTCACGAGACTCAGCTTTTGGCAACGGTAGCAACTGCGCTACTGTTGGCTCTTGCTTCATGGTGTTCACAAATTTGTTGTACACCACAAACAGGCGGTCAATTTTGCCTTTATCAAAGGCATCTAACATTACCTGTACTGTCCCGAGCACATCATTCACGCTTGGCTTATCGCCCAAGCCTGATTTTTGCGCCAGTAAACGGCCTCCAAAGCGTTTAAAGAAACCCGTAGCCTTGTTACCAATCGCTGCAAAATCAACATCTACACCGTTGTCTTTGTATGCTTTTGCGTGCTTAACCACCGCTTTAAATTCGTTGGTGTTTAAGCCGCCGCACAAACCGCGGTCAGTTGAAATTACAATGTAACCAACTCGTTTTACATCGCGTTCTTCTAAGTACGGATGCTTATATTCTAAGTTGGCATGGGCAACATGGCCGATCACCTTGCGAATGCTGTCGGCATACGGACGGCTAGAAGCCATACGTTCCTGCGCCTTTTTCATTTTAGACGCAGCAACCATTTCCATTGCGCTGGTGATCTTCTGAGTATTGTTAATACTCCCGATCTTGGTTTTTATCTCTTTACCGCCGGCCATGATATTCTCCTGTTAACTCAACGACTTGTGGCTACACACCCGTGTAGCCACGCTCCGCTTACCAAGACTGCGTCTTCTTGAAGGTTTTCAGGCCTTCGTGCAGCTTCGCTTCGATGTCGTCGTTATAGTTGCCAGTTTTATCAATATCAGCCATTAGTTCAGCGTGCTCGCTACGCATGTACGAAATTAACGCACCTTCGAAGTCGAGGATTTTGTCTTTCTCTACGTCTTTCAAGTAACCCTTTTCTGCAGAGAAAATAGACACTGCCATTTCAGCCACGCTCATTGGCTTATATTGGTTCTGTTTCATCAGTTCAGTAACACGCTGACCGTGCTCTAACTGCGCGCGAGTTGCTTCGTCTAAGTCTGAAGCGAACTGAGCAAACGCCGCCAATTCACGATACTGTGCTAATGCCAAACGGATACCACCACCAAGCTTCTTAATGATCTTGGTTTGTGCTGCACCACCTACACGCGATACCGAGATACCTGCGTTTACAGCAGGGCGGATACCGGCGTTGAACAAGTCAGTTTCTAAGAAGATCTGACCGTCGGTGATTGAAATCACGTTGGTTGGTACGAACGCAGATACGTCACCCGCTTGGGTTTCGATAATTGGTAGCGCCGTTAATGAACCGGTTTGACCTTTTACTTCACCGTTGGTGTACTTTTCAACGTAGTCAGCGTTTACACGCGCTGCGCGCTCAAGCAAACGTGAGTGAAGATAGAATACGTCACCTGGGTATGCTTCACGACCTGGCGGACGACGTAGCAACAATGAAATTTGACGATAAGCAACAGCTTGCTTCGACAAATCATCGTATACGATTAACGCGTCTTCACCGCGGTCACGGAAGTATTCACCCATGGTACAACCTGAGTAGGCTGCCAAGTATTGCAACGCTGCTGATTCAGAAGCAGATGCTGCAACAACAATGGTGTTTTCCAATGCGCCGTGTTCTTCAAGCTTGCGTACTACGTTAGCGATGGTCGATGCTTTCTGACCGATAGCTACGTACACACACTTAATGCCTGAGTTTTTCTGGTTGATAATGGCGTCGATAGCCAAAGCCGTTTTACCGGTTTGACGGTCACCGATGATCAACTCACGCTGACCACGACCAACTGGAATCATGGCGTCAATTGATTTGTAACCAGTTTGTACTGGTTGATCAACGGATTGACGCTCGATAACACCTGGTGCGATTTTTTCAACTGGCTCAAAGCCGTCTGCGTCAATCGGACCTTTACCGTCAATTGGCTCACCCAAGGTGTTTACCACGCGGCCTAACAAGGCACGACCAACCGGTACTTCTAAGATACGGCCAGTAGATTTAACTTTTACGCCTTCTTGCAAGTCGGCATATGGACCCATAACAACGGCACCAACGGTGTCGCGCTCAAGGTTCAATGCGATTGCGTAACGATTGCCAGGAAGCTCAACCATCTCACCTTGCATACAGTCTGCAAGGCCGTGAATGCGAATAATACCGTCGGTTACAGATACGATGGTACCTTCGTTACGAGCTTCACTGACCACTTCGAACTGTTCAATTCGTTTTTTGATCAGCTCTGCGATTTCATTTGAATTCAGTTGCATGCTCAAGTCCCCAATTAGGATTGCAGTGCGTGTGCAAGTCTATCTAACTTGCCGCGCACCGTGCCGTCGATTACCGTGTCACCAGCTTTAATGTATAAGCCACTGACAATTGCTGCATCGACAATGCAATTCAGCTTAACTTTGCGTGAAAAACGTTGCTCTAACGTTTTCGCTAGATTGTCTTGCTGTTTCTTCGTCAATTTCACCGCAGAAGTAACGTCTACCGCGATTTCTTTTTCGTAGTCGGCGCGCAATTCAGCGAACAGCGCAACCACAGCAGATAAAGCTTTCAAACGACCGTTTTCGGCCATAATGCGAACAAAATTCTGGCCTTTATCGTCCAGTTGCTCACCACATACATTCATGAAAACTTCAATTTTCTTATCTAGCGTTTCAGCGCTACTCAAAAACATGGCCATAGTAGCGTCTTCTGCAACCGCAGTCGCAAACGCCAACATTTCGTGCCATTTCTCGATAGCGCCGTTCTCTACTGCAAAATCAAAAGCTGCTTTTGCATAGGGGCGAGCAACCGTAGTCAATTCTGACATTTGCACAAACCCCTTTGGTTAGAGTTCAGCGACCAGTTTTTCAACAATGTCACTGTGAGCGTCTTTATCAATTTCACGCTCGATGATTTTGCTTGCACCAGCAACAGCCAATACAGCTACTTGCTTGCGCAATTCTTCGCGTAAGCGATTGCGTTCAGCTTCAACTTCAGCATGACCAGCAGCAATAATTGCTTCGCGCTCGGTTTCGCCACGTTGTTTGCCTTCATCAACCGTTTGCTCTGCGCGTTTTTTCGCTTGAGCAATGATTTCGGCAGCTTGAGCTTTCGCTTCTTTAAGTTCGTCAGCAATTTTTGCCTGAGCAAGCTCTAAGTCTTTTTCGGCACGTTCGCCGGCTGCAAGACCATCAGCAATTTTTTTCTGACGAGCTTCAATCGCATTATTAAGCGGAGGCCATACGAACTTCATACAAAACAGTACGAAGACGATGAACGCGATTAATTCTCCGATCAGGGTCATGTTTATATTCATTAACCCCCCCTCCTATAAGTTCTATCGTTCGAAAGTTGAATGGCTTATTAAGCAGCGAACAATAAGAACATGGCGATACCAACACCGATCATAGCAACGGCATCGATAAGACCAGCTAGGATGAACATTTTAACTTGCAAAGAAGGCGCTAATTCTGGCTGACGTGCACACGCTTCCAAGAATTTACCACCCATGTTACCGAAGCCAAGACCAGTACCGATAGCACCGAAACCGATCAACAAAGCTACAGCGATATATTTAAGACCTAATGCTAGTTCCATTGTTTTCTCCAATATTTCAAAGGTTAAGTTAAAAAATAAAAGTTAATACAAAAAATTAATGGCTTTCAGCGCTGGCCATGCTTAAGTAAACAATGGTCAACATCATGAATACGAATGCTTGCAGTATAATAACCAAGATGTGGAACACGGCCCACACAAAGTGCAACGGCAACTGGAACAAGCCAATAGCACCTATCAAGATGAAGATCATCTCGCCAGCGTATAAGTTACCGAATAGACGCAAGGCCAACGAGAACGGCTTAGCGACTAACGCAATGGTTTCTAACAACAAGTTAAATGGAATTAACAGCGCCTGCACAAAAGGATTGCTCGCATGAAACGGGTGCAAAGTTAATTCTTTAATGAAACCCAACACACCTTTCATACGAATGGCGTAGCCGATCATGAGTAAGAACACACCAGCGGCCAAACCAACGGTCATGTTTAAATCGGTGGTTGGTACAATTTTCATGTACACATCGTGCGAGTCCATGCCAAAGAAGGTGGCGCCTACCCAACCCGCAAATGCAGGTAAAAAGTCAACGGGCACTAAGTCCATTAGGTTCATCAGGAATACCCAGACGAAAATGGTCAGTGCTAACGGCGCGATTAATTTGCTTTTACCGTGGAAGGTATCGCGAACGTTGTCTGATACTAGCTCAACGATCATTTCGATAAAGCATTGCAATTTACCAGGTACGCCTGTGTCTGCTTTCTTTGCCGCTGAGCGGAAGATCATCAAAAACAGAATACCTAGTCCAATTGACCAAGCGAGGGTATCAATGTGCCATGTCCAGAACCCGGCTTCACTACACGCTTTATTAAAGGCAATACCATTTTCGGTAGAGCACATTTTGGCGTTAGTTAAGTGGTGCTGGATATGGCTTTGGAGCGTTAACTCTTCTGCAGCCATGTTGTTTCCCACAATTTTAAGTTGATTTTAAAAGTAAAATTGGTGCTAGCCATTGCACAATAAGGGCTGCAGTGTAGCCGCTAACAACCGCGCTTAGCGGGAGCGATGTCAACACCAACAGGCCTACAAGCAAGGCCCCGGCAAGGATTAATTTCAACGCCTCACCGGCAAAAAAGTTACTTACTATGTCTTTTGCAGAACGTGCGCCACCTATTGCGAAAGCGCGCCATGCAAACAGTGCTGTCGGAATAATTACGGCAATTCCGCCACCCACAACACCCCAAAAATATGTATATCCAGCAATGGGTTGTACCAACGAAAACACGCAAGCCAATAAAAATATAGCGCCAATTTGCACGCGAATTAACTTCGCCGCGAGCTGTTTTCCAGTTGCTGTCATTGTTTGTTTCACGGGCTAAAAACCTCGGCTAAAAGCCCGCGATAGTATAAAGATTTGGCGTTGAATTGCAAACAAATTGGGACGGCTAGCTGTCGTGTTCTAATTGAAAATGCGTCAAGATGCCATCAAGCTCATCTAAACTACTGTAATTAATCACGACTTTGCCTTTTCCTTTACGCCCGTGGTTGATAGCCACACTGGCACCAAGGCGTTCACTGATAAGCTTCTCAAGCCGCTGAATATCAGCATCTGGCTGGGGTTTTGCTGCTTTTTCTTTGGCGGGTTCTAATGCTTGGCGAACCAGTTTTTCGGCTTCTCGCACCGTCATGCCTTTGGCGGCAATTTGTCGTGCAATTTCAGCTTGAGGTTCGCCTTCAAGCGCTAACAACAACTTGGCGTGCCCCAATTCAATGTCACCACGCTCAAGCAACGTCTTGGTTTCTTGCTGTAAGTTATTTAACCGCAATAAGTTGGTCACCGTTGCACGAGATTTACCTACGGCGTCAGCAACTTCTTGGTGAGTTAATTGAAACTCGGTGAGTAATCGTTGCAAGGCGGTGGCTTCTTCCATGGCGTTTAAGTCTTCACGCTGAATATTTTCAATCAGCGCGATAGCTACCGCGGCTTCATCGGGTACCGACTTAATTAAACAAGGAACCTCCGGCAAGCGCGCCATTTGTGCGGCACGCCAACGGCGCTCACCGGCAATAATTTCATACTTTTCATGGGCGACTTCGCGCACCACAATCGGTTGAATAATGCCTTGCGCCTTAATTGACGCAGCTAAGTCTTCAAGGGCCTCGGGGGTCATATCTTTACGGGGTTGGTATTTACCCGGCTGCAACCATTCAATTGGCAACTTTTGCAGCTCACCTTTGGTGTAGTCAACTTCGGGCACGGTGTCGTGTTGTTCTTTGTCACGCGCCGTTTTGCTAGTTGTCAGTAACGCGTCTAAGCCGCGTCCAAGTCCTCGTTTTTTGGCAGACATAAAGCGTTTTTTCCTTAAGCTTCAGCCGCTGCTTCGGCCTTTTTTTGTTGTTCTGCGCGGCGAATAAGTTCGCCTGCAAGCGCTAAGTAGGCTTTGGCACCAGCCGATGATTTATCATAGTACATGGCCGGAGCACCAAAACTAGGTGCCTCAGCAAGGCGCACGTTGCGTGGAATAACCGTGCGGTAAACTTTTTCGCCAAAATGCGTTTTCAATTGTTCTGAAACATCGTTCGCTAGGCGATTACGTGGGTCGTACATGGTACGCAGAATACCTTCAATTGTTAAGCGCGGATTCACCGCTTCGGCTAGACGCTCAATGGTATCCATTAATGCAGTTAACCCTTCTAGCGCAAAATACTCACACTGCATTGGCACGAGCACTGAGTCAGCAGCGGCCATGGCGTTAACCGTAAGCATGCTCAAACTTGGTGGGCAGTCGATAAAAATGAAATCGTAATCGTCAACAACTGGCTTTAATGCTTGCGCTAAACGTTGCTCACGGGCAAATTCTTCCATCAGTTTAATATCAGCCGCGGTGGTATCGCTATTGGCGGCAATGAGGTGATATTTGCCATTGGTTTCGCGAATAATCACGTCTTTGGCAGGCTTTTGTTCAATCAACAGTTCGTAGGCGGTATTGTCCACGTCGTATTTATCAACGCCGCTACCCATGGTTGCGTTGCCTTGCGGATCAAGATCGATTAATAATACTTTGCGCCGTGTTGCCGCCATAGAGGCTGCTAAATTCACCGCTGTGGTGGTTTTCCCTACCCCACCTTTTTGATTCGCAACTGCAATAATTCTGCCCACAGGACTAACCTCTCGTTGTAATTATGGCCAAATGGCGTTCGCCATCGGCTTCGGGAACCTGTAATCGAATAATCTGTTCAACCTGATATTTTACTGGAATATCAGCTATTTCTGCTTCTGGGTAGACGCCTTTCAAGGCATAAAATTTGCCCTGATCATTCGGTAAATGCCCGCACCAATTCAGCATATCACTAAGCGAGGCAAAGGCTCTACTTATCACCCCATCAAATTTTAGGTCAGGTTGATAGTCTTCTACGCGGCTTTGCACAGCCGTTACATTCTTAAGGCCCAACTGATGACACACCTGGCGAATAAACCGAATGCGTTTGCCTAAGCTGTCTAACAACACAAATTCTTGGTCAGGGGAGGCAATAGCCAGTGGCAAACCTGGTAAACCTGGGCCGGTGCCAACGTCTATGAAGCGTTGCCCCTGCAAGTGGGGTAATACCACCAAACTATCTAAAATATGGCGACTAAGCATCTGCTGTGGGTCACGCACAGAAGTTAGATTATAGGCTTTGTTCCATTTGTCCAACTGCTGAACCAAGGTGACTAGCTGCTGTTGTTGATGCTCGTTAATATTCAGCGCGGTTTGCGCTAATAATTTTTGTAATTTTGTCAGCATGGTTTACGCGCTTTTCCGCAATAGGCCCTGTTTTTTCAAATGCACGAGCAACATAGAAATCGCCGCTGGTGTAATACCTGAAATGCGTGATGCTTTGCCCACCGTTTCAGGTTGGTGTTGATTTAACTTCGCCACCACTTCGTTCGACAGCCCCTTGATAGTGCCGTAATCGAAATTGAGCGGTAATTTGGTATTTTCATGACGTTGCTGCTTGGCGATTTCGTCTTGTTGGCGCGCAATATAACCCGCATATTTCGTTTGAATTTCAACTTGTTCAGCAGCTTTCTCGTCGGTTAAACCAGGGCCTATCGCGTTAATTTTCATTAACTCGCTGTAGGTAATTTCTGGTCGACGCAATAATTCTTCAGCGTTTACTTCGCGTGTAATTGGCGTTTTAACCAATGCATTAACTTGTTCCACGGCGGGGTGATCTTTATGGATCCAAGTACCGCGCAACCGTTGTTGCTCTTGCTCAATCGATTCGAGTTTGTGTTCAAACGCCGCCCAGCGCATATCATCGACCAATCCTAATTGGCGGCCTTGCGCAGTCATGCGTATGTCCGCGTTGTCTTCGCGTAATAGCAAGCGGTATTCAGCACGTGAAGTAAACATGCGATACGGTTCTTTGGTGCCTAAGGTACTTAAGTCGTCAATGAGTACGCCCATGTACGACTGATCGCGCCGAGGCGCCCAACCGTCTTTGTCTTGTACTTGTAAGGCAGCATTGGTACCGGCCACCAAGCCTTGCGCACCGGCTTCTTCATAACCGGTGGTACCGTTAATTTGGCCAGCAAAAAACAACCCCTGAATATATTTAGTTTCTAAGGTTTGTTTGAGATCGCGCGGATCAAAAAAGTCATATTCAATGGCATAACCAGGGCGCGTTATATGCGCATTTTCAAAACCTCGAATAGAGCGTACTAACTCCACTTGAACGTCAAATGGCAAACTTGTCGAAATACCATTTGGGTAAACTTCGTTCGTGGTTAAGCCTTCTGGTTCGACAAATATCTGATGCGAGTTTTTATCGCTAAAGCGCATAACTTTGTCTTCAATGGAAGGACAGTAGCGTGGGCCAACGCCTTCAATTACGCCAGAATACATGGGCGATCGATCAAGCCCACCGTGAATAATTTGATGGGTACGTTCGTTGGTATGCGTTATCCAGCATGAAATTTGCTGCGGATGATCTGCTTGCGAGCCCATAAACGAAAATACCGGTGTTGGGGTATCGCCAGGCTGTTCTTGCATGACGCTAAAGTCGATCGTTTTGGCGTCAATACGCGGTGGCGTACCAGTTTTTAAGCGATCAACACGTAATGGCAACTCGCGTAAACGGCGCGCTAAATTGTTGGCTGGCGGATCACCTGCGCGGCCACCCTGATAATTATTTAAGCCAATATGAATTTGACCACCTAAAAACGTACCAACGGTTAATACCACTGTTTTGGCTGAAAACTTCAAACCCATTTGAGTTACAACACCAACCACGCGATCGTTTTCAACGATCAGATCGTCACATGCTTGCTGGAACAAACTCAAATTTGGTTGGTTTTCGAGCATATGGCGAATAGCTGCTTTGTACAAAGCGCGATCAGCTTGAGCGCGAGTTGCTCGAACCGCAGGGCCTTTCGAAGAATTCAATGTACGAAATTGAATACCGGCTTTGTCCGCCGCAATGGCCATAGCACCACCAAGCGCATCAATTTCCTTCACTAAATGGCCTTTACCAATACCACCTATAGCTGGGTTGCAAGACATTTGCCCCAGTGTGTCAATGTTGTGCGTAAGCAACAAGGTGTTACAGCCCATGCGAGCTGATGCTAATGCAGCTTCAGTGCCGGCATGTCCACCACCAATGACAATAACGTCATAATGCTGGTGGTAAGTATTGGTATTTGGCATACAGTGCGATCCTAGAACGTCAGTGATGTCTTTAATAAAACGTAGCCGGATATTTTAACCTGAATTGGCTCAGATCAAAACGGTTAAATTTTAGTCGTGGTTTACGGGTTGTTTTTAAGTCAACTGCTTAAGGATCTAAGTAAATAAATTAAGATCTTTTTTTTGATCTTTTTTATTACTCTTACTATTAGCTTTGGGAATTTTGTGGATAACCGAAGCTAAGCCATATCGGGTAAGGATCAAAACGATCCGCTAACATGTGATCAGATCATGATCCTTTCGGTGATCAACCAGTGGATAACTAGGCTACTTATACACAGGGTAAGTTATTCACAGAGTTATGCAGTGGGTATGTACAGGGTTCGTTTGATCTTATACATAGGATTATTCACAAAGATTTGATGAAAGTTTCAAGCCATGTTGATGATTTTTCATCCGGATCATCTTGTGACATATCTATTTCAAGGTGTGTGATCAGGCGTTTTGCACCTAATATCGCGAGCATTGCATCGCAATCACGCCCTGCTGCACAGTAGGTGTCATAGCAGCTGTCACCAACGGCGATAACGCCATATTTGAGCCTAGTTAAGCTGGGTTTGTGTTGATGTAACTCCTCAGCAAAGTCGAGCATACTATCGGCATAGTCACCTGCACCGTGGCTTGCAACGCAGCATAGCCACACAGAGTTAGGATTTAGAGCTTCAATAAGATTTGAATAATCAGGTTCATAATGCATGTTGGTGCTGTGACCGGCTTGCTGAAGTTGGTTGGCGAGTTGATCAGCTAAGTATTCGGTATTTCCAGATGTGGTTGCGACAAGAATGTCGATAGCAGCCATGGGGTTTGTTCCTACTTAATTGAATGCGAGAGCATTAAACGGCAACGACAACTTTATTGCGACCTTTTTGTTTTGCTTCGCTAGTTGCTTGTTGTGCGCGTTGAATTGTTTCATCAAAGCTTTCACCGAATTGTACTTGCACCACGCCAAAGCTGCCACGAATTGGTAAAACTAATTCGTCAATACGCAGTACAGGCATTTTGCGACGAATTTCTTCGGCGCGTTGTTGGGCCTGGGAAAGATCTAAGTTTGGCATAAAGACAATAAAGCGGTCGCCGCGATAGCGAGATAGAATTTCACTGTCACGTAACTCGGTTTTTAAAATAGCGGACAGCTGTTGTAATACTTTGTCACCGACGTCTTCGCCATACTCATTATTAATGAGCGCAAAGCGGTCAATGTCAAATAGCGCTAAGCTGTGATTTTGATTGGGTTTTGATGATTTGATTACTTGTTCTACTAAGGTTTTGGTTAGCCAGCGCGTAGGTAATTGCGTGAGCAAATCAAGCATGGCGAGTTCTTTGAGCGCATTGTTTTGCTGGGCTAAAGCGGGCACCGTAATTGCAAAATAAGCCATAAAGGCCATAACAAATAACGCGAACTGGTACGTAATAGCTTGGTCGGTCACGTTAAATAAACCAACACCAAAGGCAATCACAGACGTTATGACTAATAAGCTTATTGAGGCGCGAGACGTACGTTCAGTAAATACAATCCACAATTGCGGAATAGCTAAAAAGAAAATGAAGTAAGCCACACCAGGGTGATCTATTGCATGGTCAAGCAGCATAATTGAAATGATAATCACGATAGCGAGGCTAAGCTTTACAATAAACGAAGCATAATTTGGGCTTAAACGTTTATCGTGTTCGAAGAATATTTCTATCCACGATAATTTTTGACCGGTTAGCTTAGGTAGAATAATCGTCAATATTGGCGTCACCACAATGACACCAATCAGATCGCCTAGCCACCAAGCGAACCAACCGTCAGCAATAATGTTTTGATAGTCATCGGTGGCATAGGCCCACACCAGTAATCCGGAAAATGTCGCGAACAACGCTGAAACTATAAAAATGACCAGTAAACCAATAATTTTTAGCGGCATTGGTTTTTGTACATAATGGCTCAGCCAAAAGCGCGCGGTTAATCCGCCGGCGCCATATGACAAGGTATGTACAAGAGAGAATAATAACGACGTTGCAAGATGAGTTGGGTCAAATCCATTTTCAAATTGTGTTTGAAAATGAAAAGAAACAAACCAAATACCGAAAAACACGGGAAAGAAACCGCGTTTACCCAGCACTAAAAACGCAGCAAATGAAACGCCGGCAGGCATATACCAGAGGCTGATAAACTCAGCGTAAGCCATTAGGTTTGAAGCATAAAAAGAGCTCACCCAAAGCGCAAAAACGAAAACAAAGGTGCTGATTTTCAAACGCCATCCTTAAGTACGTGAGTACGTCTTTTGTTTTAGTAACTGTTTGTCTGCACGTTCTATTGCGAGTTTTAAGCTTTCTTCTGGCGCTATTTCTACTACGCCAAAACTACCTTGTATAACGAATGGGCGATCATGGTTGTTGGCTTGAGCTAATTCAAGCTTTATTCGTTCAACTATATTGGTTGCGCCTTGCAAATTTTCTTTCGCTAAAAGCAGAATAAACTCATCGCCACCATAACGCGCAAATAAGTCATTTTCTCGTAACGATTGTTGCACTATTTTTGCTGTGGTTACAAGCGCTTGGTCGCCAGCTGCATGGCCGAATGTGTCATTTATGGCTTTAAATTTATCAAGGTCGAACAATACCAGTGAAATCGGATAATTTCGTTGGTCACTTAGTAGTCGTTTTGCTTGCTCAGCAAAGTGTTGACGATTGGCTATTTGAGTTAAGCCGTCGGTATTGCTGCGCTTTAATAAATAATTGTTGGTGGTAATTAAACTAGGTACGGCCATACCGAAATAAGCATTGGCACTAATGACACAAAGCGCGAATTGGTAGGTAATGGCGCTGGAGTTCATGTCTAAAATTTGAAACGACAGGGTAATAAAAATAGCTAATACGCTTAAACCAACACATTGGCGAGGAATACTTTCGGTGAACACAATCCACATTTGTGGAATACACAAAAAGAAAATGAAGTAAGCAAATTCGGGGTTTTCCAACCAAACATCGAGCATTAAGTGGATAGTCGTCAAACTTAATAAAACACCGAGTTTGAAAATAAATGGCGACCATGCACGTTTCGGTGATTTGTCATAGCGAAATGCAAAAAGACGGCTGTCACGTTTAGCATCAGGCCAAATTCTTGCAAAAAGTAGGAGAAAAACAGGTGTTAGAATATAAACACCGGCGAGATCACCTATCCACCAAGGCAGCCATATTGCTGAATTAGCACTTTCAATTAGCATTTCAGTAGCATTGAGTGTGGCAATACTTAGAAATGTTGCCACTAAGGTGGTGATAAAAGCACAGAGCAAAAACGTCAGAGTTTTTTGCACGATTTGCAGGTGGTTAAAGTGACCGATAAAAAACCGACAAGCTATACCGCCGATGCCATAAACCACCACATGCACCAACGAAAAAGGAGCCGCTTTTGTTATCGCGTCGACAAGTTCAAGGGGTTCATTGGAAGAGAAATTCAGCCCGAAAGTCGTTATTAATGCAGCAATAAAAATGGGAAGGGCAGCCAGCCAACGAAACATAATAAAGGCTGCAAACGAAAGCCCTGCAGGAATAAACCACAAGCTAGCGTGAGCTTGATATTCCATCAGCCCAGACAAGTGCCACGTAATAATCCATAGTGCAAATAATAATGCAAACGGAAGTAGTGCGCGTCTCGCTATCAACTTAATCATCCTTTTCAGTTGGTATCCTAACTTTAAGCCAGAATTCAAAACACGACAAATGGTTAATTTTCACGCCCAGTGCAATGGAGCACAAAGTGTATTCTTGCTACAGTACGCGGAATATTTTTTATCTAATCATCTAAGTAATTAGAGAATTAACAGAGAATTAAACATGAACAAATCAAAGGTGTGGTTAATTGCTGGGCTGGTTTTGGCTAGCAATATACAAGTAGCGCAAGCGTCGGTTGTTTCGCAAACAAAAGGGAATTTTGTTGATAAATTTCGTCAACTTGATGAAGTGTTGCCAACCCCTAACGTGTACCGCAATGCAGCCGGAGAACCAGGTGAAAATTACTGGCAGCAGCAAGCAAACTACACCATTAAAGTTCGATTAGATGAAGAAAAACGTCGTATTGATGCCCAAGAGACTATTCAGTACCACAATAATTCGCCGTATACGTTGAAATATATTTGGATTCAGCTCGATCAAAACATTTTCCGCAATGACTCGATGGCTGAACGAACGTCAACGTTTAACAGTAAGCCAGATATGAGTTTGGGTGGTATTGATAAGCCAGCAAAGATTTCATTGAATCAATTACGCCGCCAGCAGTTTATGGCAGACAACGAATTGGGTTTTAGCATTGATAAAATTGCCGATGCACGTGGTCGTGCTTTAGATTTTGTGATTGTTGGTACCAACATGCGCGTTGACCTGCCAACGCCTTTAAAGCCAAATCAAAAAACTGAGCTTGCCATCGACTTCGGCTTTAATATTGTTGAAGAAGATGCTGTCGGCGCGCGTTCAGGTTATGAGCATTTTCCTGACGATGCGCGCGAAGGTGGTAACGATATCTTTTTAATGGCGCAATGGTATCCGCGCGTCGCCGCATTCACCGATTATGAAGCTTGGACCAACAAGGAATTTTTAGGCCGCGGTGAATTTACTCAGGAATTTGGTGACTTTACGGTTGAAATTGACGTACCTGCTGATCACATTGTGTCGTCAACCGGTGTCTTACAAAATCCACGTCAAGTGCTGAGCAACGCGCAGCGCGAGCGTCTTGAGCAAGCGGAAAAGGCAGATAAACCAGTATTTATAGTCACACCTGAAGAAGCGCTTGAGAACGAAAAAGCGGGTACCGACAAACGTAAAGTTTGGAAATTTAGTGCAGAAAACGTTCGCGATTTTGCTTGGGCAAGCTCACGCAAGTTTATTTGGGACGCCCAAGGCTATCAGCAAGGCGGTGACGTGCAGCCATTGGTTATGGCGATGAGTTTTTACCCTAAAGAGGGCGGTGAACTTTGGGAGAAGTATTCAACGGCTTCGGTGATTCATACCATGGAAGTGTACTCACGTTTCTCATTTGATTATCCATATCCAACTTCACAGTCTGTGAATGGGCCTGTGGGCGGTATGGAATATCCAATGATCACTTTCAATGGGCCACGTACTATTTTGCAAGATGACGGCAGCCGCACCTATTCGTTGTCAGAAAAACGCTTTTTAATTGGCGTGGTGATTCATGAAATTGGCCATATTTATTTCCCAATGATTGTGAATTCAGATGAACGCCAATGGACTTGGATGGATGAAGGTTTAAATAGCTTTTTAGATGGTGTTGCTGGCCGTGAATGGGACCCAACCATACCATGGGGTGTAGAACCGCGTTCTATTGTTGACTATATGAAGTCAACCAACCAAGTACCTATTATGACGCAGTCAGATAGCGTATTAAATTTAGGCCCCAATGCGTACACCAAGCCTGCTGCGGCATTGAATATTTTGCGGGAAGTAATTTTAGGCCGTGAATTATTTGACTACGCGTTTAAAGAATACGCACAACGTTGGGCATTCAAACGCCCAACCCCAGCTGATTTCTTCCGCACTATGGAAGAAGCTTCAGGGGTTGATCTAGATTGGTTCTGGCGTGGTTGGTTTTATTCAACAGACCACGTCGATATTAGTTTAGATCGGGTGTACAAGTTGCGTTTAGACACACAAGATCCCGACATCGACTGGGAACGTCGTCGTCAAGAAGAGGCGGATAAGCCGACGCCACTGTTTGTGCAAAGAAACCAAGCAGAAGGTCGTAAAACCTGGGTTGAATTAAACCCAGGCGTGCGTGATTTCCATGATGACAATGATCGGTTCACGGTAACCAATAAGCAGCGCAATGCTTACCAAAGTTTCTTGGAAAAACTAGAGCCGTGGGAGCGTCGTGTATTTGAGCGCGCGGTAGCGGAAGATAAAAACTATTACGTGCTTGATTTCAAAAACATCGGTGGGTTGGTCATGCCTATTTTATTGCAGGCGACGTACTCAGATGGCACCACTGAAAGCTTAAATATTCCGGCTGAAATTTGGCGTCGCAACGCGCAATCGGTTAGTAAGCTTATTGTAACGGACAAAGAAGTGGTGGAATTTGCGGTAGACCCGAACTGGGAAACGGCAGATGTTGATATTGAAAACAACTACTATCCGCGCCGTATTATGCCGTCGCGCATTGAAGCGTTTAAATATAACCGGTCAACCGATCATATTTCACGTGACTTAATGCAAGACGCGAAAACCAAACTGAAGTCTTCTGAAACCGAAGACAACAATGAAGAGGAACAAAATTAATGCGTACGTTGTGGCTCGCATTAATGTTGCTAATTGGGGTGAGCGCGGCCAGCGCTCACCAGCTCAAAACAGCCAGCACCACTATATTGTTCAATGAGCGTACCGGGAACATAGAAGTTTTACACCGGTTCTTTTTGCATGACGCAGAGCATGCGGTTAAGCAGCTTTTTGATAAAGAAGCCGATATTCATCAGCTGGAGCGAACCCGTGAGCAATTTAGCGACTATGTGCAACAGCGGTTTAGCTTGGCGACGTTAGACAATCAAACCTTGCCACTCAGTCATGTCGGTTATGAAATAGACGGCAATAATTTCTGGGTGTATCAAGAAACACCAGTGGTAGCGAATTTAAAGGGTTTGAAAATACGCCATAAGGCACTGCAAGACGTATGGCAGAGTCAGCAAAATTTAGTTAATGTTGAAGGCAATGGTCCGCTGCAAAGTGTGACATTTAAAGCTGCAGATAACTGGCTTGACGTTTACTTTTAGACCTTCCATTTAGGTAGAAAATAAAAACGTTACCGGCGCCGATAACGGAGGTTGCCATGCTACGTGTTTTATTAGCTTTTATAATTGCGGTTGTTGGCGCTGCTTTGGTTGGTAGCGTTATGCAGACACAATTTAACTTGGCGGAGCTTACCGCGCTGTCGGTGAGTGTTGATATGCCAACCCGCATGAACACGATTGTTCATGATCTGCTGCACTTCGGCCCAGTTTTTGCGGCAATGTTAGTGCCTACCTTGATCATCGCTTTTGTTATTGCTTGGCTACTTGCCAAACGTTTCGTTCGGTTGGAGCGGTGGTGGTTTATTGTTGGTGGCGGCTTCGGCTTAGCGACGGCTTTTCTCATTATTGATTCTCTTGCCCCAATGCCTACGTTAATTGCAGCGAACCGCACGACCTTAGGGTTTGTTTTAATGAGTGCAACGGGCGCTTTTGCCGGCTGGATTTTCGACAGGTTGTGGCACCCACAAGCGCGAGAGCTGAACGAGGAGCTACCGAAATGAGCAGACCATTAGGTATAATAATCGCGGTTAGTTTGGTGTTTTTGGTGGGTATTTTGCAGGGTGCAATGGCCTCCACCAAAACCACAGTTATTGCTGAAAAGTTAGCGTTTCCGTGGTCAATGGCGGCCTTACCTGAAGGCGGTTTCGTGGTGACGCTGCGCGGCGGGCAGCTTATTTATGTTGCACCGAACGGCAGCAAGCAGCCGATAGAACTTAGTCTTCCAGATCTCTACGCAACCGCGCAGGCGGGTTTATTTGAAGTGCTCTTGGCGCCGGATTTTGCGAGCACGCGTGAATTGGTCTTAAGTTATGCCTGCGGTAGCGAGGCGGCTAATAACACCTGCGTGGTTAAAGGCAACTTGTCGGCGCAAGCACCCTACAGCGTAATTAACACCCAGAATATTTTCACCGCGTTACCGAAAAAGGCTGGTGCAGCGCATTTTGGTGCGCGCATGGCTTGGCTTGCCGACGACACATTGCTGATCGCCTTAGGTGATGGCTTTGTACACCGCGAACAGGCGCAGCAATTAGATAACCACCTTGGCAAAATAGTCCGCATTCATCGCGATGGCAGCACCCCAGATGATAACCCCTACAAGCACAGCCAAGCTTCGCAAATTTTTAGTTATGGTCATAGAAACGTGCAAGGTTTGATCTATGATGAACAGCGTGACGCCATATGGCAGCACGAACACGGGCCTAAAGGTGGCGATGAACTGAACAAAATTGTCGCCGGCGGTAACTATGGCTGGCCTATTGCAACCTACGGCATTGATTACACGGGTGCGAAAGTTTCCCCTTTTAACCAGTTACCGGGCGTGAAAGCGCCGCTGTATACGTGGACACCATCGCTAGCACCTGCTGGTTTAGCGTTGTACAACGGTGATTTATTGGTGTCGCACTTGGTTGGACGGCGCCTACAACGGTTTCGTTATAGTCACGACAGCTGGACGTTAACCGATGAATACTTAAGCGAATTAGGCCAGCGTATACGGGCTGTGTATACCAGCCCAGACAATGAAGTTTATGTGCTTACCGACAGCGCCGAAGGCCAATTAATTAAAGTGGAATTACCATGAAATTTATTCAGTCTCTAACGTTTACCTTAGCAATGGCATTTATGGCTACGCTTGCAACGCCCAGTGCTCAGGCATACGGCGGCATTGGGCATCATGCGTTTTGCGAAATAGCTTACACATTGGTGAAGCCAGCAACACGAGCGCGGCTCGACAAGATGGTGGCTGAACACCCTGACTACGAAGACTTTGGTAGTATCTGTAGTTGGGCCGATCATATTAAAAGCAACGACCAATGGGACTGGGCAAAGCCACATCATTATGTGAATTTCCCGCGTTCGGAAGCCAATGTTCGCACTGAAAACTGCAGTGACAAAGGCTGTATTTTGAGTGCCATTCAACATCATTACGACGTGTTGAAGCATGACCTAAACGACTGGGTGGCACTGGCGTTTTTAGTGCATTTTATGGGTGACTTACACCAACCGATGCACGTGAGTTTTGCCGATGACTTAGGTGGCAACCGAGCGAAACTGACCTATTTTGAGCAGCCGACCAACTTGCATAGGTTGTGGGACACCGACATGTTTGCGAAGCGTGGTGGCGAGCAAAGTAGCGCAAAAGCACAGGAGCTAACCAAAGAGCTTGAGCCACTAGCGCCGCTTTCGGTGAACCCAGAGCAAACCTTGGCGTGGGCCAATGAGTCAGCAGCCATTACCCGGCGAATTTATTCAAACTACCGTGAAGGCCAAGAAATAGCTGACGATTATACCGCGCAGTGGGGGCCTGTTTTGGAACAACGCATGCAACAAGGTGCGCAGCGGTTGGCCGCAATTCTTGATGGGCTATATGCGAGAACGAATAACTAATTAAGCTTTAGAATTGAGGCGCTGTGGAGTGGTTTCTTGGCTACCGTCAGCGCCATAAATAGCTGCGCCACCGGTACCTGCGGCATCGCGCAGAATATTCAGCATTTGTTGGTTATGGTGCAGACGATGTTGAATAAGCTCGCCGTTTAAACTATTCAATTGGGCAATACGCTGGGTACGCTCTAGTAATTGCTGCCAGACATCGGCACAGTCGGCTTGCTCAGCTGCTTTGCGCGCGCCGGCTGAATCATGACTAAAACCGAGCTTTTGTTGGGCCGCTCGGCGTTTACTTTCATTGCTTTCAATCGCTTGCTGCAGCGATTGTTTTTGCTCTGCTAGTTGCTTGAGCTGTTCGCCATCTATTTTACCGTCGCCAAGTAGCTTCTGCTCTTGTTCAAGCAGGGCGTTGAGTTGATCTAAACGTTCAACTTGTGCGGTTAAATGCTGGCGTAAACTCATAAGCGCTTACAGACCGTCCGTTAAACTTTTCAATAAAGCTTCGGCAATATTGTCAGTGTTCATGTTCAATTTGCCATCACGAATTGCTTCGCGTAGCTCTTCAACACGGGCCATATTAATGTCTTGGCTAGCGTCTTGCGGTAGTTGGCTTAAATGCGTTACAACTTCCGCTTGCTTGGCTTCACCAGCACTGGCTTTCTCAGTTTTTTGGGCGGCTTGAGAGCGGCTAGACTCAGACTGAGTAACAGTATTAGGTGGTTGATAACCATTGATTTTCACGGGAAATCCCTCGCTATTATTGGCGTTGCTAGATTATTTATCGGCACTAGCAGCAAATTCTTTAAGTCTATTTGCACATTTTTAACAGTTATTGCGCGGGTTCAGCTCGGCCCGGTGCAATTATTTTAACGCGCATCAGCTGTTTATTATTTAATCGAACGCGAATTATATCACCAATTGCCCCAGTATCCATGGCCTCGGCTGTTCGGGTAATTTGAAACCCCTGCCCACTGGCTTCAATGACTAACTCATCGCCGAAACCAACCACTTGCGGCTTGGTTAATAAGTTTTCTTGCAAAACGCTGTGCTGGCTTAGCGCGCGGCGCAATTGTTGGCCGATGACTTCTTGCATAGCTGCTGGCGTGGCGAGCAAAGCATAACGCGGCAAGCGGCCTAAATCACCTTGCTCAATAGTAATGTCGTTACGCGTCAGCGTGTGCTTTGCGGCTAAGTCTCGCGTGACCACCAAATAATTTCCTGTCACCGCAATATCAATTTGGGCAAAGCGAGGATTTTCACGCACGTTTGTACTGCAACTTAATGTGACCATGGTTCGCCCTGCTAAACGCTGCGGCGCGCGCGTGAAGCGCGCATGGACTTTTTGGCATTGCTGTAGCGGCGCTAGCGTTTCTGTTGGTGTTAATAGTTCAAAGTTGTAGCTCGTGGTTGTTGTCGGTAAATGCTCTTGTACCAGTTGGGCCAGTGCCCGATACCAATTGCTCTGTTCAATTGCTTGATTGTCGTTAGCGCCTTGTGCCGGGCTTGCCCAAATAAAACCAACCATTAACAGCACCAGGGTGAAGCGTTGCCACGCCGAACTTCCTTGGCGTAGCTGCAATGAGCGCCAAGGAAATAAAGTCGAGACAAAATGAGAGACAACGCTCATGGCAATACCAATAAAAATAAATGACAGCTCGAATTATAGACAGTTTCGCAATGAGGTATTGCCAGAATTGGGGGTAAAAAAGGCGCTTATTCTTTGCTTTGTATTTACACAAGCCGAAGTACTCTGCAACGTGAACAGGAGGGTCTGCACCATGATCGACAAATTAACCAGTGCGTTGCAGTTTCAACAACAGACTTTAGCGCTGCGCCAACAGCGTCAAGAAACGCTAGCGGGCAATATCGCGAATGCCGATACGCCGAACTATAAAGCGCGAGATTTTGATTTTTCGCAAGAGCTTAAACGCGCTACTGCACAGCAGTCGGGGCCGGTAAAGCTAGCCACAACCCATGCCGGGCACATGCAGTTATCGGCCTCAAATACTGCAGTTGACATGAAGTATCGAGTGCCTGCGCAAAATCGGCTTGATGGTAACACTGTGGATATGGATATGGAACGCGCGCAGTTTTTAGATAACTCACTGCGCTACCAAGCAGACATCCAATTTTTAGATGATCGCATTAGTGGCCTCAAGAAAGCCATGCAACCAGAACAATAAAGGGGCTGAAATATGGCAATTTTTTCAATTTTAGATATTTCAGGTTCGGCGTTAACGGCGCAGTCGCAACGCATGAATGTGGCGGCCAGCAATATGGCGAACGCCAATAGTGTGGCTGGCCCCGATGGCCAGCCGTACAAAGCCAAACAAGTGATTTTTGAACAACAATTGCAAGCCAATGGTGTTGGCGGCGTGCAAGTAAAAGAAGTGGTTGAGTCAGAAGCACCAGCTCGGCGCGAGTACCAACCAGGTCATCCGCTGGCGGATGAACAAGGCTATGTGACCATGCCGAATGTCGATCCGGTTGCTGAAATGGTCAACATGATTTCTGCCTCGCGGTCTTATCAAGCCAACGTCGAAGTGATGAACACCAGTAAAGACTTACTGATGCGAACACTGACTATTGGCAAGGGCTAAGGAGTAACCAATGAGTACCATTGATGCAAGCGTATTAAATCGCGTGAACCAAAGCGCCAATAACGCGCAGGTGGCTTCGAATAGCCAAGAAATGCGCGATAACTTTATGACGTTATTGGTGACGCAGTTGCGCAACCAAGACCCATTGAACCCAATGGAAAACAACGAAATGACTTCGCAACTGGCGCAAATTAATACGGTTAGCGGTATTGAGTCATTAAACGACACCATGCAAACCATTAATGGCCAAATGGAGGCGGCAAAAACCATGCAAGCCTCGGCGTTAATTGGCCGTGCTGTACTGGTACCTGGCGACCGTATTTTGGTGGGCAACGAAGGTGAAGGCGATGCCACGCCATTTGGCATTGAACTCAATGCCCCTGCCGAAAGTGTGAAAATTAATATTTATAACGCCAGCGGCATGCTGGTTCGCCGTATGGACTTAGGCGAAGTGGGCTCGGGCCCACAGTCGTTCTCTTGGGACGGCAAAATGGATGACGGCACAGCAGCCCCTGCTGGCGCTTACAAGTTTACTGTTGAGGCGACTAATGGTGACCAACCGGTTACCTCAGAACGTTTTAACTATGCACAGGTTATCGCGGTGAGTATGACAGACAGCGGTCCGCGACTCGACTTGGGTGGTATTTTAGAACCCGTTCGTCTTGAAGACATTCGGCAAATTATTTAAGGAGCTCGACCATGGGTTTTTCACAAGCATTATCAGGTTTACGCGCAGCAGCCACTAACTTAGACGTAATTAGTAACAACGTTGCTAACTCTCAGGTGGTTGGTTTTAAAAGTGCTCGCGCACAGTTCTCAGATATTTATGCCAATGCGCAAGTGGGTTTAGGTGTACGCGTAGCTGGCGTATTTCAGGACTTCAGTGACGGCAACATAGAAACCACGAACCGCAATATGGACTTAGCCATTAGCGGTAAAGGTTTCTTTCGGTTTGAAAACCAAGGCCAAATTGAATACTCGCGCAATGGCCAGTTAACTATTGATAAACAAGGTTTTATTGTGAACGCGCAAGGCGCACAGCTAACCGGCTACCCGCAAGGTGTTGAGTTTGGTGGTCAGCCAGAAGTATTGCGTGTGCCGCCAGGTGGTGTTCCAGCGAATGCGTCAAGCGAGCTTAGCGGCGTATTTAACTTAGATACCAGCACAGCAATTGTTGACCGCGCAGCTGTGCCGTTTGACCAAGCCGACCCAGATTCGTATTCCTATGCGAACTCGGTCACCTTGTTCGACTCTTTAGGTAACCCACAACCTAGCATGATGTACTTCACCAAAACGGGCGACAACCAGTGGGAAGTGCGCATGTCACGCGGTAACGAGTTGGCGCCAGAAGTTGGTCAACTAGATTTTGATACCAATGGTTTGCTAACCGGTACCACTGGTATGGATGGCTTTACTTTTGTGCCTGGTGAAGGCGCTGCGGATATGTCGATTGCTTTGGACGTTACCGGTACGACTCAGTTCGCGAATGAGTTTGAATTAACCTCAATGGAACAAAACGGTTATATGTCAGGCACCTTAATGCAGGTAGCCGTGGCAGAAGATGGCAGCATTATTGGTACCTACTCAAATGAGCAACAAGTTGTTCTTGGTACCATTGCGCTGGCCAACTTCCAAAGTCTTGAGGGCTTGAAGTCGGTGGGTAATAACGCCTGGGTTGAGTCGCAACGCTCAGGTGTACCAATTTTGTCAGTACCTGGTGAAGGCCAATTCGGCTCAATTATGGCGGGCGCTGTTGAAGCATCAAACGTTGACCTAACCCAAGAGCTGGTGGCCATGATTATTGCGCAGCGCAATTATCAAGCCAATGCACAGAGTATTAAGTCGCAAGACGAAGCTCTGCAAACCACCATGCAGTTGAAATAATACCTAAGGTAACGAGGCTTAATCATGGATGCCATTTTATACACGGCAATGAATGGGGCACGGCAAACACTCGACGAACAGTCGGTGGTGACCCATAACTTGAGTAACGCATCAACCACTGGTTTTCGGGCGCAGCTTGCGGCGGCCCGCGCTGTACCTGTTAATGGCCCTGGCGTTTTGGATACGCGCGTAGCCGCAGTGACAACCACTGGTTTGTTCGATACTTCGGCGGGGGCTATTCAAACCACCGAACGTGACTTAGATGTGGCCTTCGATCAAGCCAACTGGCTTGCCGTACAAACGCCAGAAGGTGAAGCCTACACCAAGCGTGGCGATTTGCAGATAGATGCCGATGGCCAATTAATGGTCAATGGCATGCCGGTGCTTGGCGATGGCGGGCCGATATTGTTGCCGCTAGGTACTCAGGTAACTATTGGTAATGACGGTACCGTAAGCGGTATAGGTTTAGGCGGCGATGCCAACGAATTGGTGCCGCTTGATCGTCTCAAGCTGGTACGTGTCGATCAGCCGAACCAATTGCAGCGCAGCGACGATGGTTGGTTTCGTACTCCTGTTGGCGCTCCATTGCAGCGTGATGAAACGGCGCAATTGGTGTCAGGCGCATTAGAGGGCAGTAATGTGAACACCATTGAAGCCATGGTGGCCATGATTGACACGCAGCGTCGTTATGATTTGAACATGAGCGTAATTTCAACCGCTGATGAAACGGCTCAACAAGCAAATAGCCTGCTGTCGGTGAAGGGCTAGATAGGTTTACTGGAGAAAAATTATGATTAAATCGTTATGGACTGCCAAAACCGGTTTGACCGCGCAACAACAGCAGCTTGATGTCATCACCAACAACTTGGCCAACGTGAATACCGCAGGTTTCAAACGCTCTCGCGCAGTATTTGAAGATTTGCTGTATCAAAACATGCGCCAACCGGGCGCCATGAACAATGCCCAAGACAGTTTGCCTTCAGGCCTGCAAGTGGGCACGGGTGTGCGTACCGTAGCCACAGAGCGGTTGCATACTCAAGGCAGCATGAATAACACTGAGAACTCACGTGATCTAGCTATTAGCGGTAAAGGCTACTTTCAAGTGCTCATGCCAGATGGCTCGTTGGCGTATACCCGTGACGGTAGCTTTCAAGTGAATGAAGACGGCCAAATGGTCACCGCCAATGGCTTTCCACTAGAGCCGGCTATTTTTCTTCCGGCCAATGCCATGAGCGTGACCATTGGCCAAGACGGTATTGTCACCGTCACCCAACCCGGTAACACCCAAAACGTTCAGGTTGGGCAGATTACTTTGGCTATGTTTATGAATGACGCGGGCTTAGAGGCGCGCGGTGGTAATTTATTTGTGGAAACCCAAGCTTCGGGTGCACCAACCGAATCGTTACCCGGTATGAACGGAGCCGGCACGCTATTCCAAGGCTTTGTTGAAGCCTCGAACGTGAACGTGGTGGAAGAAATGGTCAACATGATTCAAACCCAGCGTGCTTATGAAATTAATAGCCGAGCTATTTCAAGCAGCGACGAAATGCTGGCGCGGTTGAGTCAGTTATAACAAGCGATTAGGCGAATAAAGGCAGATAGCATATGCGTGCGGTTTTGATAATAACAATGGCGGTGTTTTTAGCAGGATGTAGCAGCTCGCCGCCAGAGCCTGTAGTGGTGGAACCATACGAGCCGGTGGTTATACCGGAGAACGCGTATGGAGTGCCTAATGGTTCTATTTATCAGGCGCAAAATGGCTATATCCCACTGTTTGAAGATCAGCGGCCACGCCGCACTGGCGACATTATTACCATTGTGCTTGAAGAGCAAGTTAGCGCGACCAAGAACGCCTCTTCACAGTCGTCGCGTGCAAGCAATATTGGTGTGGATTTGGAAGGCTTGCCAGATGCGCTTGAACAACTGGCCGAATATGGCTTTAGCGTTGGAAGTGCGAATGATTTCGCCGGCTCAGGCGGCAGCAGCGCGTCGAATCAGTTTTCTGGCGTAATTACCGTGCAAGTTATGCAAGTGCTACCGAACGGAAATTTGCGCGTGCGCGGTGAGAAGCAAATCGCAATTAATCAAGGCACTGAATATATTCGCTTTTCTGGGGTCGTGAATCCGCGCAGTATTAGTGGCCAAAACAGCGTGTTGTCAACCGCTGTGGCCGAGGCGCGCCTTGAGTACATTGGCGATGGTTATATTAACGATGCGCAGAAACAGGGTTGGTTGCAGCGTTTCTTTAATTACATCGCGCCGTTTTAAGTAGAGGTTTTATCATGTTACGACAGCTTATAATGCTTATAACTGTAGTTATTGTTGGCTTTTCTAGTGCGCAAGCAGAGCGGATTAAAGAGCTTGCAGACTTTGCTGGTGTGCGTAACAACAGCCTTGTTGGTTATGGCTTGGTGGTTGGCCTTGACGGCAGCGGTGACCAGACCATGCAGGCGCCGTTTACCGGTCAGAGCATGACAAACATGTTGGCGCAACTAGGTGTCACTATTCCGCCGGGTACTAATATGCAGTTGCGTAACGTAGCCGCGGTAATGGTTACTGCAACCTTGCCGGCTTTTGCTCGGCCTGGTCAAGAACTCGACGTGGTGGTGTCTTCCATTGGTAATGCCCGCAGCTTGCGCGGCGGTACCCTGTTAATGACGCCACTAAAAGGTGCCGACGGCCAAGTTTACGCCCTTGCCCAAGGTAACTTATTGATCAACGGTGCTAGCGCAGAGTCACAAGGCTCGTCAGCGGTGATTAACCAACAGGCGGGTGGCCGTATTACTGGCGGTGCTACGGTAGAACGCAGTGTTGCGCACGACATTACCTACGGCAAAATGCAGCTGAACCTCAAAGAAGCAGATTTCACCACAGCCTTACGTATGGTTGAACGCATAAATCAAGAATTTGGTTATGCGGTTGCTATGGCACTGGACGGCGGCACCATTCAACTTGATGGCCCTTCAGATGCAGCAAACCGCGTGCAGTTTATGGCGCGGGTTGAAAATGTTGATGTGCGTCCAGGGTCAGCAAGCCCTCGTGTTGTATTGAATTCACGCACCGGGTCGGTGGTTTTAAGTGGTCCAGTAACCCTGCGTCAAGCGGCTGTTGCGCATGGCAACTTGTCGGTAACGATTACCCGTCAACCTTATGTTAGTCAGCCGCCAGCACTAAGCGGTGGTGAAACAGTGGTTGGCGAAACTAGCAATATTGCCATTGAACAAGAGCAGGGCTCCTTACAAATGGTTGAGGGCGTTGAGTTGATGCAAGTTGTACAGGCGCTCAATAGTTTGGGTGCAACGCCAAGTGACTTAATGGCAATTTTACAGGCGCTGCATACCTCGGGTGCATTGCGTGCTGAATTGGAGATTATTTAATGGCTAACTCAGTTGCGTCGGTCGGGTTAGCTGTAGATGCCCAGCAATTAGACAAATTGAAAACCCAAAGTCAGCAGCGCCCACAAGAGGCTGCGGCTGAAGCTGCGCGACAATTTGAGGCATTGTTTATTTCACAAATGATGAAGTCAATGCGTCAAGCTGGCGGCGAATCAGAGTTATTCAATAGTTCAGCGATGCGTACCTATACCGATATGTTTGATCAACAAATGGCAACTGAAGTTGCCGGTAAAGGTATTGGTTTGGCCGAGCAGCTATTACAGCAATTGCAGCTGGAACAAGGTAAAAAACCATAAAGTTATACGTGCTGATGCCGATAAACAAAGGTAACAGCATTAGGGAGCAGGCATGAGTATCTTTTCAATTGGCTTAAGTGGTTTACGCGCGGCGCAAACGGGGCTTTATGCCACCAGTGGCAATATTAGTAACGTGAATACGCCAGGCTACAACCGTGAGCTTGTGCAGCTCGGAGAAAACCGTTCTTATGGCGTGTTAGTTAATGGTGTTGAGCGCCAATTTAACCAGTTTGTCGCTACCCGCTTAAATGCTGCGAGCGGTTCGCTTGCTTCGCTAGAAACCTACCACAGCCAAGTGCGCCAAATTGATAACTTGCTTTCAGATGAGCGTTCAGGTTTAGCGCCTGTTATGCAAGAATTCTTTAATGCGCTTGGGCAAATGAATAGTAGCCCAGCCGACCCTGCCGCCCGAGCCGGTGTGCTGGGTACCGCGAGCACCTTAGTTAGCCAATTTAAGTCATTTGATAACTACCTTGAAGATATTGAGCGTAGCGTAAACGCTGAAATGAAGTTTGAGGTGGACTCTATCAACTCATTAACTGGGCAAATTAGCCAGTTAAACAAAGAGATTTTGTTAGCCCGTTCGGGTGCAGGGGATGCTCCAAATAGCTTATTAAACCAGCGCGATAAACTCGTGCACGACCTGTCGCAACGCATTGATGTGCGGGTGCATGAGCAAAAATCGGGCTCTTATACTATTTCGTTGAATAACGGGTCGCCATTAGTTTCTGGCGATACGTCTTATCAGCTTGATGCGCGTGCTGATAACAATGACCCGACTCGCACCGCGATATTTTACAATGACGTGTCGGGCAACCAAGTTCAGCTCAAAGAGTCGACGTTCAATCGTGGTAGCTTAAGCGGGCTTATGGAGTTTCGTTCAAAAAGCCTAGATACCATGCGTAACCAGCTTGGCCAAATGGTGCGAGTATTTGCCGATTCGTTTAATCAGCAACATCAAGCGGGTGTCGACCTAAACCAAGATCCTGGGCAAGCCATGTTCGGCACGGGAGAGCCGGTTGCCTATAGTCATTCACGCAATACTGGAACTGGTGTCGCGGGTGTACAGATTACAGACGCTAACGCGTTGTTGGCGACCGATTACGATATTAAGCTTACCGACACTGGCTACGAAGTTCGCCGTGTTGATAATGGTAAATTGGTTGATGCGACTTTTGATGGCGCTACGGGTACGTTGGCATTCAACGGTGTTGAAGTAGCTATGACTGGTACAGTCGATCAAGGTGACAGCTTCCGTGTGCGCCCTTTAGTGAATCAAACTCAAAGCTTTGAATTGTTACTTACCGAAGGTGCTCAGTTAGCTGCTGCACAGTCTAACGCAAGCGGCGATAACCGTAACGGCTTAGCCATGCTGGATTTACAAAACCAGTTATTAGTTGAAGGCAAAGGTACTTTCAACCAAGCCTACGGCACCATGGTGAGTACTTTAGGCAACCAAATTAACGTGGTACAGGCTAACTTGGCGGCGCAGCAAGGTTTAACAGAACAGCTAACAGCATTGCAGCAGTCAGAGTCGGGCGTAAATCTTGATGAAGAAGCCGCAAACCTGATTCGTTATCAACAATATTACCAAGCCAATGCCAAGGTTATCGAAACCGGTTCGACCATTCTCGATACTATTTTGCAATTGCGCTAACCAGACACCGCGGAGTATAGATTATGCGAATTAGCACACTCACCATGTACAACCAAAACGTGTCGTCGATGAACCGGCAGCAAACAGAGTTCATGAAGATTGGTCAGCAAATTGCCAGTGGTAAACGCATCGTGAATATTTCTGATGACCCACAAGCAATGACGCAAGCGATTAATATTTCGCAATCAAAGTCGGTGTCGAATCAATTCAATGACGCTCGCGTTGGCGTGCGCAACTCTTTGTCACAAGAAGAAAGTGTTCTTAACACCGTTAACGACGTTTATTCACGTGCAAAGACTTTGATGGTACAAGCGTCAAGCGATACCTTGTCGGACGCTGATCGGGCGTCAGTATCGAGCGAGTTGCGTGGCCTGTACGAGTCGTTAATAGGCTTAGGAAATACCCGCGACGGTAATGGTCGTTATTTATTTGGCGGTTACCAAGACGATACAGCGCCTTTTGTGCGAGACGGGGCTGGTGATGTTAGCTATGTCGGCAGCCCAGAAGTACGCGAGCAGCAGGTTGACGGCGAGCGCCGCATGGCTGTAGGCCATTCAGGTGACAAAATTTTCCGCTCGGTGCACAGCAGCGCAGGTTATTTAGCCGATGCCGGCTTGAACAACGAAGGCACCTTACAGTTTGATGGCATCAATATTGTCGACTCAAACCACCCTGACTTTGGTCAAGCCTATGATATTGAGTTTGCCGATAACGCGGGCCAAATGCAGTATCGCGTGAACGGCGGAGCGTGGGCGGATTACAGTAGCCCGACTAACGTCGCATTAGGCGGTATTGAAATAGAGCTAGAAGGTGCTCCGGCAGACGGTGATACATTGCGTGTCGCCCGCGGCCAAGATAACAACATGGATATTTTCCGTACTTTTGAAAAAGCCTTAGCGGTACTTGATAATCCAGCAACCACAGATGCCGAAAAGGCGCAACGTTCGAACACTTTGCGCACGGTTATGCGTGAATTAGATAACGGTATGGACAACGTCTTAACCACCCGTGCGGAAGTTGGTGCCCGACTTAATGAGTTAGATGCGCTAGACACCATTGGCGGTAATCGTACCTTGGCATACGAGCAGGCATTGTCAGATTTGGTTGATTTGGACTATGTGGAAGCAGCTTCACAGTATAGTGTGCGTATGGTTGGTTTGCAGGCAGCACAAAAAGCTTTTGTCGGCATGAAAGACATGAGCCTTTTCAACTTCCTCTAAGAGCAACAGAAGATATTAGCTAACAGATATCAGATATCAGAGATGGCGCTTGGAGCATCGGCGCGGATATCCGATATCTAATAGCTGCTATCGCTCTAGTTCTCACATTGCGAGAAGTACTTGTTCCACCATATTTAGGCCGAGCCTAAATAGACGCTGTAAATAACCACCAAGCTCCGTCATTAATACCGTCATCAATACCAAGCCAAGCGTTAATGACATGGGAAAGCCTACCGAGAATACCGTTAACTGCGGAGCCGAGCGATTCAAAATTCCCAAGGTTAAGTTGACGATAAGCAGCGCACCAAATACTGGCAACGCCAGTAATATTCCAGAGCTGAACACCACCATCCCAAAGCGTGCTACTTGTTCGAATGCGCCGGCATTTAAGCCTAAGGTACCAATGGGTAGAAACTCGAACGAACGGGCGAGAATTTCTAGCATGATCAAATGCCCATCAATGGCAAGAAACATCAAGATAGCAAAGGTGTAAAACACACGCGATAAAATCATGGTGTTTGCGCCGCTGTCGGGCGAAAAGAAGGTAGCAAAGGCTAGGCCCATTTGTAAGCCGATATACTCACCAGCGGCCTGTACGGCAGCAAAAACCACCTGCACCACCAAGCCAATGGCAACGCCAATAATAATTTGCTCGACAATGATGCCGAAACTAGCCCATGAAAACAGTGGAATGTCAGGAAGTGGTGGCAGCAGAGGGCCAATAATGATGCTAAATATGAGCGCTAGGCCGAGTTTGACGCGATTAGGAATGCTTGAATGGCTAAATACCGGTGCAATAAGTAACAAGCCGGTAAAGCGGCAGAACGGCCATAAAAATAGGCTGATCCATTCTTGAAGTTGCGCAAAAGTGACCGTGATCATGCGCGGCTCCGTTATTGAATCATGGACGGAATATTGGTGAATAACCGCGTGGTGAAATCAATAATAAGTTGCAGCAAATAAGGGCCGATTAACACCAGTACTGCAAGCACGCCCAAAATTTTGGGAATAAAGCTAAGGGTCATTTCGTTAATTTGGGTGGCAGCTTGAAACAAGCTGATCAATAGACCAAGCAGCAACGCTGTTAATAACAGTGGGCCGGCCAAATAAACGCATAGCAGCATGGCTTGGTAAGCAATAGTCATGACCGTTTCAGGAGTCATTGGCGGCCCCTACACGTAAAAGCTGGCTGCAAGCGAGCCAATAAGTAGCTGCCAACCGTCCACCAATACAAACAGCATGAGCTTAAACGGCAAAGATATCGTGGCTGGCGGAACCATCATCATACCTAGCGCCATAAGCACACTGGCTACCACTAAGTCGATAATTAAAAACGGAATAAAAATAGTAAAACCAATCTGAAACGCGGTTTTCAATTCGCTGGTGACAAACGAGGGCACCAATACATGAAATGGCACATCTTGAGGAGTCGCCATAGGGCCAACGTCGGCTAAGCCGGCAAACAATGCCAAGTCGGGTTCGCGCGTTTGGGCCAGCATAAACTCACGCATTGGGCCTGAAGCAAGTTCTAAAAATTGTGGAAAATCTATGGCGTCTTGGCTAAATGGCAGCCACGCGATGTCGTAAATTTGGTTAAATACCGGCGCCATAATAAAAAACGTTAGAAATAACGCGAGCCCAAGTAGCACCTGATTTGGTGGCGCCGACTGAGTTCCCATTGCAGTACGCAGTAGGCCAAACACAATAATGAGTCGCACAAAGCAGGTCATCATTAAAAGTACGGCCGGCAAAAACGTTAGGCTGGTTAAAAAGAGTAACGTTTGCAGCGACAACGACCACTGCTGACCGCCATTTTCAGTGGGCTCGACCACGACACCTGGAATAGACTGCGCTAGGGCTTCAAATGGAATGATAAAAAGAGTAAGGGCAACGACCACCAGCCAAACAATGCGCATTATTTGGCCTCTTCAGTTGGCTTATCTGAAGTTTTGTTGAGAGCTTGCGATAAGCGTGCTGCAAAACTGTTTAACTGCGGCTCTGGGCGTTCTTGCGCTGGCAGTTCATGTAGCTTAGTGACTTGGCCGGAAGCAACGCCGAGCACCAACCAGGTGTTATTGACCTCAACGATGACGACACGCTCGCGCTGCCCAACAGCCACTGAACCGACAACATGAAGTAATTTTGAATGACTAAACGATGTGCCGTTAATTTTTCGAAATAACCATGCGCACAGCAGAATAATGCCGATGATTAATATCAGCACTAAGGTTACTTGGCCAAGCAGTGCAAGGCCGGTATCAAGTTCTGCAGTTGAGGTTTCGTTCATCGATTTAGTTTTTGTACGCGCTCTGAAGGCGTGACAATTTCGGTAATACGAATACCGTATTTGTCATCTAAAACAACCACTTCGCCTTGAGCTATTAGGTATCCGTTAATCAATATATCCATCGGCTCGCCAGCTAAACCGTCAAGTTCAACAACGGAGCCTTGGGCTAATTCTAGCAGTTGTTTAATAGTTATGCGCGTGCGGCCTAATTCTACGCTCAACTTGACTGGAATATCCATGATGATATCCAGCTCGTTCATTGAGGTAGCGGCGGCTGAACTTTCTAGAGGTTTGAACACGCTGTTGGCATTTTCGTCAGCGGCAGCGCCGTTTTCTTCGTCTAACGCGTCAGCCCACGGATCTTGTTCATTATCTGGGGTTACATTGTCTTTATTCGTCATCAGAGGACTCCTTTGCGCGCATTGGGGTAAAAATGCCGCCTTTATTGCGTTCACGCATGAATGACTGCGGGAATCGGTGATTTTCAAGCAACCGCTTCACTTTAAGTGCACGATTGTCATTAAGGCTGCCAAATTCGCATTCCATAATCGGCAATGCGTTTACCGTGGCGGTGACTGTTTCGGGTAATTCAATAGGTAGCACGTCGCCAGGTTTGAGAGACATGACTTGCGGAATACGCATGGGAATATCCACAAAGTTGGCAATAAGTTCAACGCTAGAAGCTTGTAGCTCATGAGTAATGCGCTGGCGCCACGCCTTGTCATTACTGTTACCGCCTATGTCGGCACGCAAGTTGGTCAGCTTGTCACGTAGCGGTTCAACCATGGCGTACGGCATACAAATTTTGAAGTTACTGTCGAGATTACCCACTTCTAAGTGGAAGGTGGTGGTCACGACAATTTCACTGGGCGAACTAGTGATTGCCGCAAATTTCGGCTGCATTTCAGAGCGAATGTAACTAATTTCAAGCGGGTGTACCGCGCGCCAAGACTCTTGGTACGCGTCTATGGCCAAGTTAAGCACGCGGTTGATAATGCGCTGCTCGGTACCGGTAAATTCCCGGGCTTCGTTACGCGTCATAAAGCGACCATCGCCACCAAATAAGTTCTCGACAATCATTGAAACTAACGCATGGGGAAACACCACGAGTGCACTACCGCGCAGCGGTTTCATTGAGATAATGTTTAAGTTTGTTGGTGTTGGTGTGGCGTCGGCAAAGTCACTAAAACGCTGGTATTTTACGGACTCAACCGTAATGTCCGCGTTACGGCGCAATAAGTTAAACAAGTTCATACGAAACTGACGCGCAAAACGCTCGTTAATAACTTCAAGGGTGTGCAAACGTTCACGGACAATTCGAGCTTGCGAACCGGGGTCAAACGGTTGTTGCTTGACCTTGTGCTTCGGTTTTTGAGCAAGCGCGTCTATGCCAACATCTGCGGCAGTCGCAGCTGTGGTGTCGTCATCGCTATGTGCATCATCGTCAACCACACCGGCTAGTAATGCATCAAGCTCATCTTGTGACAGTTGGTGTCCGTTACTCATAAATACTCTTGGTTATTTTAGTTACTGAATAACTTATTGAACAAATTATTGAACAATAAACTCAGTAAATAATACGTCGTTTATGGCTAAAGCTTCATCGCCTTGGTATGGAGCGCTAAGCGAGTCCATAATACTTTTTGCTAGAATCTTCTTACCCTCAGACTGAGCGATTTTTTCCGCCTCTTGACCTGACAGTAGCACCAACAGACGATTACGGACCTGTGGCATATTCTTCGTTAACGTCATTTTTACTTGTTCGCTTGGTAATTCAAGCGTTAACCCAGCGTAAAGTAAGCGTGGGCCAAATTGGTCACTGGCTAAATTCACTGTAAATGGCTGTATCGATAAAAATACAGGGTCGGTCGGCTCTGGTTCAGCTGGTGTTGCGCCCATAGCTGTGGCCGCGGCTAAATTACGCGTGTCCCACAGTAAGTAGGTGTTTGCGCCAATGAGCACCAGCACCAATATCAAAATAATCAGCATAATCGGCGAATTGTTTCCGCTTGGAGCTGCCGGTGTGTCGTTTTTACGCGCCATGTTATATTCCTTCGTTCTTTATCAGCTAAGCCTTTGCTTTATATCGCTCATTGTTAGCGCACGATTAAGCAAAGATATCGACTTGACCATTTCGGGCGGCGGCAGTATGCCGAGAATTTTCACCCATGTCAGTATTTTCGGCCGATTCCGAACTTTCTACAGTATTTTCGTCAAAATTTTGTGCATTGCTTTGTTCATTCGCAGCCCATTGCTGTGCTTGCTGCCGTGCTTGTTGCTGAGCAAACTGCTGGGCTTGGTCATTGACGTTAGATTCACCTAATTGAATGCCTTGGTTGGCCAATGCTTCACGCAGTGTAGGTAGCGCTTGTTCAAGTGCACCGCGAACCTGCTGGCTATGGGTCAAAATATTGAGCTGTGCGGTGGTGTCATC
The DNA here is from genome assembly GCF_900116895.1 of Pseudidiomarina donghaiensis. Classification (GTDB taxonomy): domain Bacteria; phylum Pseudomonadota; class Gammaproteobacteria; order Enterobacterales; family Alteromonadaceae; genus Pseudidiomarina; species Pseudidiomarina donghaiensis. The sequence continues at coordinate 93,651 of NZ_FPCF01000002.1, forward strand.
CACGCGCAATTGCACTTGCAAAGGGCCTAACTCGGCTGGGTGTAAGCGCAATGTCATTTCGTTTTGATTGTGCATAACCATTTGCAGAACGTTTTGCTGCAGTTGGTTGGCCCAAGCTTGGCTGCCTACGGGTGCTGCAAGAGAAGCCGTTGTTACTGTCGTGCTAGGAGTCGCTGTTGCCGCCTGCGCTGATTGTGTTGATTGCGCAACAGGGGCGTCAATCATGACTATGCTAGCAGTCATGGAAGGCATTGCCACTTGCGCAGGGCGAGCGCTATCAATAGGCGTTATTTGGTCAACCGGTTTCAAGTCGGCCAGCAGCGGTGTCGTCGCAATACGAGCGTCGGTCTGTTCTGGATTGCGCGGTGCTACAGGGGTGGTAAACACCGGCGGTTGCGCTTGCTTGTCAGCCTCGGTAACTTTACCTGATAACAGCGGCCCGGCAGTTAAAGGGGCATTATTCTCAGCTGTTTGTTGCCCCGCGTTTAAGGCTGGAACTTGTGCCTGTGATTGCGTGGCAAGGTTTGCGGTGAAACTTTTAGTTGTGCTTGTTTCAGCCACTTGATGTAGCGCACCGGCCGGTTGTTCAGCAGTTACTTGAGGCTGTTGTATCGCTTGTTGCTGTTGTAACTGGGCAACAATGAGCGCGATAGTTTCAGGGCTTAAGTCGGCTTGCTCAAGAAGCTGCTCTTGTTCATTAGCGTTCAAGCTTTTAGCTAATTGCTGCAACTGAGCTTGCGAGGGTGCTTGGTTTACATTGCCAGCTTGTGGCTGCAAAGCAGCGAATAAGGCGGCAAAACCTTGTGACGGCGCAGCGCCTTCCGACGCAGTTGCCGAGCCTTTATTGGCGCTCGGTGCGGTATTCACTAAATGATTAAAATTTACCATCATGCTCACCTTGTTTCTCCTAACGCAGCCCGCGCTGGCGCATGTACATTGCTAACGAAAGTTCATCCGCCAACTTTTGTTCTCGTTTGTTAGCAACTTTAACTGCAGCCGCCGCTTTACGGTCGACGAGTGTTTCATAAGAAGCCAATTTTCGTTGCTTGGTTTGCCATTGCTGTTGGCTTTTATCAACTTTACCTGCTTGGTCGACTAGCGCATTTTGTGCACGTTGTATGGCGTGATCTAAACTTGCCAAAAAGTGCCGGTAATTCGTCAATAAGTGGGTGGCAATACCGTTTTGCATTTGCTGTTGCAGCTGCACGGCATAGTCATTTCGATACTGCTGCAACGTCTGCAGCTGCATGGCAATTTTTTGCTTATTTTGACGCTCTTCAGCCAATAATTTGGCCGCTTCGTTGCGTGCTTTTTCAGCTTGCTCGGTTAAGTGGGCAAGAACGACGCTATTCATGACGACGAACCTCCTACTAATTCAGTTAAGCGTTGTTGCGCTTGATCAATGGGTGCTTGGTCGTTCATTTTTTGCTGCAAATAGGCTTCTATTTGCGGGAACTTTTGCACCGCTTGGTCAAGTAACGGGTCGTGCCCTGGGCTATACGCCCCAACGCTAATTAAGTCGCGATTACGCTGGTAAACAGAGAATAATTTCTTCAAGCGTTGAGCTTGTTGTTGATGACCCAATGTCGTTACCGATGGCATTACACGGCTGATAGAAGCTTCTACGTCAATAGCCGGGTAATGACCGCTTTCCGCTAAGTTGCGAGACAACACAATGTGACCGTCCAAAATGGCGCGGGTTGAATCGGCAATGGGGTCTTGTTGGTCATCACCTTCGGTTAATACAGTATAGAACGCTGTAATTGAGCCGCCACCACGTACACCATTACCTGTGCGCTCCACTAACGCGGGAATTTTTGCAAATACGCTAGGTGGATAGCCTTTGGTGGCTGGTGGCTCACCAATAGCTAGGGCTATTTCGCGTTGTGCCATGGCAAACCGCGTCAGCGAGTCCATGATCAGCAGCACATGTTTGCCCTTATCGCGAAAATCTTCCGCTAAACGAGTTGCGTACGAAGCTCCTTGTAAACGCTGCAACGGCGAAGCGTCAGCAGGGGCCGCCACCACTACCGAGCGTGCCATGCCTTCTGCACCTAAAATATTGTCTATAAACTCTTGCACTTCGCGCCCACGTTCACCAATTAAGCCAACCACAATCACATCGGCTTTGGTGAAGCGCGCCATCATGCCAAGCAATACCGATTTACCCACGCCAGAACCGGCAAACAGGCCCATGCGCTGGCCGCGGCCCACGCTTAACAGCCCGTTAATGGCTCGAATGCCCACATCAATGGCGGTATCAATAGGAGCGCGTTGCATCGGGTTGATGGTTTTTGTTGCTAAGTAGCCGTAATCGACTTGTTTAGGTAGCGGCTTGTTATCAAGCGGGCGGCCACTGCCATCTAATACGCGGCCCAATAAATTTTCGCCAAGCGGGAAACGCCGGCTGTCATTGTGGCCATCGTTCAGCGGCATCACGCGTGCACCGGGCACTAATCCCTGCACTGCATCTAGCGGCATTAAATAGGTAATGTCGCCGGCGAAACCAACTACTTCAGCTTCCACCAAGGCTTCGCCGTGCTGTGGCAGCTCAATCACGCAACTGCTACCCACCGGTAACTTCAAACCAACGGCTTCCAACACCATGCCAGTGGCGCGCACCAATCGACCGCACATGTACCACTGGGGTAAGTGCTGTAGGCGCTGGTTCACGCTATTAAGCGTCACCAGCCATTGGTCGAGTTGCTGCTGGGCGTTAGCCATGGCTTCCTCTGAGTTGATGCACAATACGTTGCCAACGGGTTTCAATGGTGGCGTCTAATTCACCGTTAGCGCTGATTAAACGGCAACCGCCACGCTCTAAACGCTCATCGGCGCGAAGCTTCCAGCCGACAACGGCAATTTCTTGTTCCAAATGCTGCTTCACCAGTGCTAAATCGTCGGGATTTAACAGTAATACGGGTTTGTCAGTAAGCATGGGGTCTTCGTGCAAAATGGCACGAATAAGCTCTAAAACTTGTTCTGGATTTGCATCAAGCGCTTCTCCAGCTAATTGTCGGCCTACCGTTAACGCCAATTGCAGTAAACTTTCTGACAAATGTGCGTCCATACCGTGTACGGCTGCGTTTGCTTCTTTAATCAGTTCGCCTAACGGCGCTAACGCTATGTTTAGCTGCTGGTTGTACTGTGCCAAACCTTCCTTGCGGCCAGCCTTTAAACCTTCTTCGTGGCCAGCTTGGTAGCCAGCTTCGCGGCCGGCCTTTAGGCCCTCTTCGTAGGCCTGTTGACGAGCATCTTCGCGCAATTTACGCAATTCACTTTGTTGATCAAATTGCGCTTGATCGGCTTGTGCCTGTTGTTTAGCATCGCGCTTTTGCTTCGCGGCCAATGGCTCCATGTTCCAGCTACGCCACTGGTTGTTGGTATTAGACGAAGGCATCATCACCACTACTCAACACAATTTCGCCCGAGTCGGCCAAGCGACGAACCACTTGCAGAATTGCTTTCTGCTCGCTTTCAACCTGTGAAACACGAATAGGCCCACGAGTTTCCATTTCTTCGCGAATAAGCTGCGCCGCACGCTGCGACATATTGCGCAAGAATTTCTCGACCAAGCCATCGTCGGCACCTTTGAGCGCCACCACCAGAGAGGTGGTTTCGATTTGCCGTAGCAGTACCTGAATACTGCGGTCGTCGAGGTCCATAAGGTTTTCGAACAAGAACATTTCGTCGACAATTTTTTGAGCCAGTTCGTCGTTGTAGGCGCGAATATTCTCCAGTGCGGTGTCCTCTTGGCCAGCGCTAAGCAAGTTAAGAATTTCTGCCGCAGTACGCACGCCGCCCATTTTGCTGCGTTTCAGCGACTGGCCATCTAGCATGCCGCCAAGCACTTCGGTGAGTTCTTGCAATGCTGCTGGCTGCACACCAGTAAACGTTGCTACACGCAAGACAACGTCATTGCGTAAGCGCTCATCAAATAATTCTAGAACGCCCGCCGCTTGTGCGCGGTCGAGGTGAATTAAGATGGTCGCGATAATTTGCGGATGCTCATCGCGAATCATCTCGGCTACCTCAGGCACGTCCATCATGTTTAGGGCATCAATACCAATGCCGCCAACTTTATGCTCAAGCACGTCTTCAATAAGCGTGTTGGCGCGATCTGAACCCAAAGCTTTGGTTAGTACCGAACGCACGTAGTCGTCGTACTTGTCTAAGGACGGCGTGTTAGACAGATCGTTATGGAACATCTCAAGAACAGCTTTAATATCTGCGTGTGACACATCCGAAAGCTTGGTCATTTCTTTACTGATTTTTTGAATCTGATTGGGCGAAAAATGCTTAAACACTTCCGCGGCAGACTCTTCTTCGAGCATTAACAACAGCAGCGCCGAGCGACGCAAGCCGGTCATTTCTTTGGCAACGCTTTTGTCCGCGTTTCTGTCGGTTGCGCTAGACGTGGTCATCTTCGTTCATCCAATTCTGTAAAATACGGGCTACCTGGCGCGGATTCGATTGCGCAATTTCTTTCGCTTTGGCAAGAGCTTGGGTATAGCTCTTACTCTTCTCTGGCCAGTGGAAACTGTCGCCGGGTACTTCTTCGTCGTCAAAATCATCTTCTTCGTCATAGCTTGAACCGTCTTTTCGACGACGGCGTTTCACCACAACTTCCTCCATGTCATCGTCATCGCCTACTACTGCTCGCAGGGTGCCTTTACCGTTGGATGCGGCAGCGCCTTCAGCTGCTGGAGTTATGTGCACATAGCGCTTCATAATTGGGCGCAACAGCAACAAGTACAGCAGCAAGATACCGATACCTGCTAACACATAGCGCACAAGGTTTTGCGCTAACTGCATCATTGCAGGCTGTTTGTACCAAGGCTCTTCTATAATCGTGTCTTGTTCGTTCACAAAGGGGCTGTTTACCACTTCAATTTGATCACCGCGGGCTTCTTGAAAGCCCATCGCTTGTCGTACGAGACGATTAATGTACTCAAGTTCTTCGTCGCTGCGCGGCACCATTTGCGGGTTGCCTTCTTCGTCTAGTGTGGTGCGATGGTTAATCACCACAGCAACCGATAAACGCTCTAGTTGGCCGCGTTGGTGATCAACGTGCTCAACAAAACGGTCAAGCTCATAGTTCACCACTTGGTCTTGTTGCACAGCGCGGGTGCCGGTATTTGTTGTTACTTCACCTTCTTCGCCTTCAGCAGGCGTTTCAATCGGCGATGGTTCGACACCGGGCGGAGTGTTAGTTAGCGCGCCTGGAATACCCATGGCGCCATTGCCTGAGCCTTGCATATTCGTATTGCGTTGAATGCTGCGAATAGCTGCTGTGTCAGCAGTTTGGTTCGGGCTATAGCGCTCAGCAGTCGCTTCACGCTTCGAGAAATCAACTTGCGCAACTACCTGTGCTTTGATGTTGTCGCGGCCAAGAATAGGAATCAGGATATTTTCAATGCGTTGCTGGTATGAGCGCTCAACTTGCTGAATATAATCCAGCTTAGAGCCACTTAAGGCATCGTCACGATTATTCTGTGATAACAAGGCACCGTATTGGTCCACCACGGTTACATTATCAGGCGCAAGTTCGGGAACACTGCTGGATACCATATGAATAATGGCTTGTACTTGGCCATCACCAAGTTTACGGCCCGGGTGAAGCGTTAGAATAACCGATGCCTTGGCAGGTTCACGCTCGCGCACAAACACCGAAGCTTTGGCCATGGCTAAATGCACCCGCGCTTTTTGCACTGGGCCTAACGACTCCATAGAACTCGATAATTCGCCTTCAAGTGCCCGTTGGAAATTCACTTGTTCAGCAAATTGGCTAATGCCAAACGCCTGGTTATCCATCAGTGAAAACCCAGCGTTGCCACCTTGCGGCAAGCCTTGCTCAGCCATTTGTAAGCGCAACTTATGCACTTGATCACTCGGTACCAAAATAGTGCCAGCACCATTTAACTGATAGGGAATTTGACGGGTATCGAGTTCGTTCACAATACGGCCGCCATCGGCCTCGCTTAAATTGCTATACAACACGCGGTACTCAGGGGCGCTGGCCCACATGACCAAGGCAAACACCAAACCAATAAAGGCCGCACCGCCAATAAGCAGCGGCACTAAACCACTTTGTTTTAGCTTGTTCAGCCATTGCTGCGGAGCCGCCGTAGCAGCTGCCCCTGGGCTGTTTACTGTTTGTGCTTGCGTTGCTTCCATTGGGTATCTCAATTCAATTTGTGCACGGATTTATCTACTGCATATTATGCCCAAGGTAATGCAAGTCAAAGTGACAATAAGCGCACTTTTTTATGCTTTATTACGCGCTTCACATTACTTGCGCGCGCGTATAGTTGCTGCATGTAATTGATACTGTGTAAGAGGATAGACACATGAGCGTACCGGCTATTCAAACCGCGTTACAGCAAATGCAAACCATGAAAGCTGAAGTGGCGGCACCGGCTGCGGCGAAAGTAAATTTAAACGTGCAGCCAGGCGTTGAAAAAGCGCAAAACGGTGGTTTTGCGGGCGAGTTGAAGAACTCCATTGAGCGCATTAACTCACTGCAGCAATCCTCAGCGGCAACCACCAAAGCCTTTCAACTAGGCGACCCGAATGTGTCGCTAAACCAAGTGATGGTGGATAAGCAAAAAGCCGGTTTGGCGTTTGATATGGGCGTGCAAGTACGGAATAAGCTAGTGAGTGCTTATAAAGATATTATGAACATGCAGGTGTAGTTCTTACTGAATTGTGCCACGGAAGAGGCCTTAGGCCTCTTCACGCACCAATAACCCAGACATTTCATGCAAGTGCTGAGCAATACGCAGCACCTCTTCGTTGGGTATTTGACGAATGACCTCACCGGTTTCTTGGCTAACCACTTTAATCACCATTTTGCCGGCATCATCGTTCATTTCGAAGTGAATACCATAGTTATTCATCACTTCGTTAATTTGCTGAACGGGTTTCACCAATTCATCTTTTTTAACTTCGCGCTGCGCTTCACTTTGACGCACCGCAGGCAGTTGCTGCAATACACGGTCTAAACGCTGCTTTTCTGCGGCAGCGGTTGTCACCGGCCAATTTGAAGTGGCTTCATTAATTGGGGTAGCCATGCTGTATTCTCCAAAAATACGAAACGTTTCGCTTTTTCTTTTTCGCTTAAATTGGATATCGGCCTCAACTGCTCAAACTTTAGCCGTGCCCAATAAAACTATAAAGTCGACGCTAATGCACTGACTTTGCTGTATAAATTCATAATAGCCGATAACGCCACACGTTCACTATCGTCTAATTCTAAATAGGTGTTCTCACCGCGGGTACCGTCTTGTGGCTTAATAATGTCTGCATACCGGCTCAGCAAATGATCCAGGTTCATCTGAATCATCATCAGCTCTAGTTCAAACTCTTGCCGCTGACGCTCGTACTTCTCTTTTTGCTGCGCATCCGTGCTGTTTTGTATCGCGGCCTTGAGCTTGCTTTCCAAAATAAACTCGACCGTTCTTAGCTTAGGAATCACGTCATTCATCAACTGCTCTGACGTGACGTTTGCGCTGGGTGCTTTCATGTTGGTTACCTTGTACGAGAATTAGGCCGTTTTTTAGGCCATCTTTCGTTATCGGCAAATGCACCGGCAACTTTAATTTATTGCGTTACGAATGGTTGCTGCAGATAAAAACATGAGCGTTAATTCAAGCCCAGCGCGGGTTTCTTTTTGCAGGGAAATAAACCCTAGTTTTTGGTAAAACACCACAGAATCAGGGTGCGCCCAAAGGTGAAGCCCGTATACACCGGTTTGCTCAGATACTTTGGCGACAATACATAAAACTTCCTTTAATAATTGTGAGCCGACACCTTGGCGTTGAAATCGTAAGTCGGTGGCTATTTGCTCGAGGCTTATAGTTGGCAGTTGCGGCGGCAGACTCGCAGACCCCGCGAGCATTGGGTCAATATCTTCGCACACAAGAATATTTGTTTTGGTAGTGGCGTAACCGGCTATGGCGCTGTCGGTTAATGCGAGCAGTGCTTTATGTAAGTCTTGTTGGTGGCGCTTGACGAGTTTTTTGCGTGCAAATTGGTTCAGAAAAGGCACCCCACAATCAAAGCGCTTCAATAGCGGGGATAATTCTTGGGTAACCTGGCACAGCGGTTTTATGCTCATTGTCATGATAAAGCTTCCTTGCTTATTGGGTATTAACGTTTCATCAAATCTTTGAGTGCGTCAGTGGGTTGCGCCGGCTCGTTAATCGCTTGTGATAATGCCGACCAAGCTTGTTGGTTTAGCCGAACCACATTTTGCTCCGTCGTGACACGCCGCGCCTCAGTGTGTGCCTGATTGATAATAAATGATGTCAGCGTTACACCGGACAATGCCGCCGCTTGCTCCAACTCCCGCTTTACCTCGGGCGTGGTTTTTAGCTCAATTCGCGCTGATTTGGCTGAGTGCATGAAGTATATCCAAAGTGGTTGGTTATTAAACAATGTCGTAACTATAGTTTAGCGCTCATAACTCGTCAATATTATACGGATAATATACGTATTTATTTTGTTTGGTTTTAGCCAGCCAATAAAAAAGGCACCCGAAGGTGCCTTTCATCATTAAGGGGATTAGCCCTGTAGGTATTAACCCAACAGTGACAATACGCCTTGTGGAACCTGGTTTGCTTGCGCAAGAACCGAAGTACCAGCCTGCTGAAGAATCTGCGCACGAGTCATGTTTGATACTTCAACTGCGTAGTCAGCGTCTTCGATACGTGAACGCGCTGCTGATAGGTTCGTCATAGTTGTGCTGATATTGTCGATAGCTGATTCAAAACGGTTTTGTTTTGCACCTAAATCGCTACGTGCAACGTCGACTGCTTCAATCGCTGTATCTAAGTCTGCAAGAGTGCCGGTATCAACAACGAAAGTCGCCAATTTATAAGCTGTTGAATCTAGCTGTGCAATATTGATAACTTCGGCATCATTCGCGCCAACTTGGATATCAAAGCCTGCTGCGTCGCCGTCAAATAACTTAATGCCGTTAAATTCTGCATCGTCAACCACACGGCCGATCTCTAATAAACGCTCATCAACTTCAGCTTGAAGCGCAGAAATATCTTCAGCAGAGTTTGTTCCGTTGCGAGCTTGAACAGCTAACTCACGGATACGTTGTAAGTTATCGTTCACTTGATTCAAAGTACCCTCTGCAGTTTGAGCCAGAGAGATACCATCGTTTGCATTTCGCTGTGCTTGTGCAAGGCCACGAATCTGTGAAGTCATTTTGTTAGCAATTGCTTGACCAGCTGCATCGTCTTTGGCGCTGTTGATACGCAGGCCTGAAGACAGACGCTCCATTGAAGTTTGCAGTGAAGACTGTGACTTCTGGAGGTTTTGCTGACCGATCAGTGAGGTCATGTTTGTGTTGATAACTGACATAGTCTTATTCCTTCTGTTTCCAAATTAGGCTGCCTAGTTTGGCCTGCCGTCGCTAAGGGTTATCGGTGGGTTAAAAAAAACCTTTAGAACTTTTTTTGAAAAACCTGAAAAATATTTTCGAAAGCCTATCTAACGCTTGCTATATTAACGGGGCCGATATTAAAGGCTATGGTAAATATGCCGATACATGGAATAAGAAGATTACTATGGAAAGGAGCATCGCGTGAGCGAGGCCAGTCAAGCAGCCCAAAGCGCTGAAAATGAATTTACGCCAATAAATAGCGTGGTTGAACTTGCGACATATTATGACGCATTAAGTCAGCCGGGCGTGGCGATGTTGACGTTGCTTGGGCCAGCAGAGAAAGATCATCCAGTGGTGTTGGTAGAGCAGTTAGAAGAAGACTATTTATTGTTCGATTTGACTGCCATTCGTGACGTAGCGCCGCCGCTGCGCCGCGGTGGTAAGTTTATTCTTTCCGGTTTTACCCCCGGTGGCTTAGTGCGCACCAACCCCATATCTATTCGCGAGTTCACCACCGTAGAAAGCCGTTTATTGGCGTATGCCGATTGGCCAACGGAAATTCATGTGAAGCAACGCCGTGCTAGTTTCCGCGCCAGTTTGCGCATTGGCATGAACGTGGGTGTGCACGTACGAAGTAAAGATAATGACAAAGAAGAGCTAGTAGAACTACAGGGCGACTTAAAAGATCTGTCAGCAACCGGCTGTTTGGCTGAATTTTTTATGCAAGATGGCGTGTCACGCGTGTTGCCAGATATTGCCACCGAAATAGAATTATATTTTCCCAACGGTACTTCGTTTGAAGTGAAGGCTAAGGTTCGGCATTTAAAAACCGACAATGATCGCCAGGTGCTCGCGGTTGGGTTTGAGTTTGAAGATGTGAGTAAGCCGCAAGAGCGTGAAATTTGGGGCTATGTGCGCGAAATAGAGCGCGAAGCGTCGCGCAGCGCCGGCAATGGCGATAGCCGCAGCGAGTCGGAGTTATTCCGCGTACGCGATGAAAACGACCAAAAACTCAGCCGCCGTCATGGCCATACCTATGCCACACCCATGGCGCGCAAAATGGCGCGTATTGCTGGTTACCTTGATAGCCAAATGGTGGTGATGAAGCAGGGGCAGCAGGTCAACTCGTCGCAACTATCGCTGCATGCTGATCGTATTCTTGACATGTTAGAAGATGATCGCCAGGAAACGCTGTTCTCGGTGCATTGTATTCATCGCGAGTCGCGGTGGGTCAAGCACGGCTTAGCAGTTGCGGTGCGTTTAGCTGATTTACTGAATGCGGCAAAAATGCCGCGTGATTTGCGTAAGGCTGTCGTGGCAGCAGCTATGGTGCATGACTTAGGTAAAGGGACGTTACCTCCGGAAATTTGGCGGGCCACCACCTTAAGTACTGATGTTTACGAAGAAATGCAAAGTCACGTTGAAGCTATTGTAGAGAAGCTGGAAAACGTGAAGTGGCTAGCCCCCGTGGTACGCGACAACGTGATTGCACAAATAAATGAACGGCTTGATGGTTCAGGCTACCCCAATGGCTTGAAGGATAAGCAGCTAGGGCAGTTAGCACGCGCTGCTGCGGTAGTAGACGCGATTGATGCGATTCAGCGCAACCGACCCGATCGACCAGCCATGAGCCCGGTTGCGGCGGCGAAGTCAATGCAGACCCGTACTGATCAATTTGATGAGGCCTGGGTGAAACGTTATATCGCACATTTTGGCCCGTTACCGATTGGGTCGTTACTTCGCTTTGAAAAAGGCCAATTCGGTTGGGTTGTCGGTTTAGACGCGAAGAAACGCGTAAATCGCATCCGTATATCTCCACACAAGTTGGCGCCAGATGACAAACTTGGCCCACCGATTGAAGGTGCAGCTTTAGCTGAGTTTGGTCGTATTCGCGACGTATTGGTGCCGGAAAGTTGATCTATTACGCCAACCGGCGTATCAAAAATAGTTATATTAAAAATACTAAAGTTGAATAAATAATGGCCGATAAGAAAGAATAGGCGTGTTTTGCGTCGCTTTTTATCGGTTTTGAATTGAATTTATTCATGCAAACTGACTGATATAGAAATAGGGGTTATCACCATGGCATCCATTGCAGCATTAGGTATCGGTTCGGGCTTAGACCTGAACGGCTTGCTGAATCAGCTTGAATCGGCTGAGCGTCAGCGACTGCAACCGATCACGCAACAAAAGCGTAGCTATGAAGCAAAAATTTCTGCTTACGGCAAGCTGGAAAGCGGTTTGACTAAGTTTCAAGATGCTGTCAAGAAGCTGGGTGAAGCGAATACTTTTGGGGCCACAACAAGTAGTGTGAATAACGACGTCTTAAGTGTCGCAGCTTCGAATAATACCGCACTTGGCAGCTATTCAGTCAATGTAACTAATTTGGCACGCTCATATAGTGTGGCAACTCAAGGTGTAGCAGATAGAACCGCAAGTCTGGGCACTGGCACTGGTAGTGTTTCATTCACATTAGGAAATGGGACCACGCACACTGTCGACTTTGCAGATGGGCAGACATCGTTAGATGATATCCGAGACAAAATTAATAGCGCTCAAACCGATGTTCAGGCTTCTATTGTTAACGATGGTAGTGGTACTCCTTACCGACTGGTATTTAGCTCAACTAAAACGGGTACGGATGCGGGGCTTACAGACATAACCTACAGTGGTGCTTTGGCGGGCAATATCGTAACTGATGATGCGACAGAAGTGACTGCTCAGAACGCGAATTTAACGCTAAATGGTATCGCGATTAGTAGCCAAACGAATCAAGTGGAAGGAGCTATCGAAGGCGTGACATTGTCACTTGCCAAAGAAGGTGAAGCCACTATTTCGGTAAATCGTGATCAAGAGAGCATCACTGGTGCGGTAAAAGAGTTTGTAGAATCCTACAACGAACTTCAAAAGACTATATCTGGTTTGAACAACTTTGATGCGGAGACTGGTGTCTCAGGTCAACTTCTGGGTGATAGTGGATTACGCACAGTTCAATCACAGTTACGAAATGCAATGTCGAACAGTGTAGAAGGGGCATTTAAAACCCTTAGTGATTTAGGTATTGAAGTTGAACTAAGTGGGCAATTAAAACTTGATGAGACAAAACTTAGCTCGGCCGTTTCAGGTCAATTAGCTGATGTTCAAAACTTTTTCTCGGGAACCGATACAGTCGAAGGCTTTTCAGCGTTAACAAACAACACTTTGACCAATTTATTGGCAGAAAATGGCCCATTGGAAAGCCGCATTAGCGGTTTCAAGAATAGTTTAGACCGTTTAGATGATCGTTACATTCGCGAAGAAGAGCGGATTTTCAATACGGTTGAACGTTATCGTAAGCAGTTCGCTCAGATGGATAGTTTAATAGCTAATATGAACTCAACCAGTGCGTATTTACAGCAGCAGTTTGCTTCGCTAAATGCGCAGCTCGGGCAAGGTAATTAGAGGTAAATAACATGTACGGTATGCGTGGTGCAGCAGCTTATGGTCGTGTGGATGTTGAAAGTCACGTACTTTCGGCAAGCCCTCATAAGCTTATTTTGATGTTGTTCGAAGGCGTGCAAAAGCAAATAAAAGCAGCGCGTTTACATATGGGTAACGGCAATGTAGCTGAAAAAGGTATGGCTATCACCAAAGCGACGGATATTGTTAATTTAGGTCTGTTAGCTGCTTTGGATAAAGAAAAAGGCGGAGAGCTAGCTGAGCGACTGGAATCAATATATCTCTATGTAGGCCAGCTGTTGTTACAAGCCAACCTTAAAAATGACGTGGCAAAATTAGACGAAGCGGCAGAGTTATTAGAACAAATCGGCTCTGCTTGGAAAGAAATTCAACCACAGGTTGAAGGGGCGTAAGGCTCGTGGCCGCGCAACCGCAAATAAAACGTGACTATTTAATGTCGCCGACGGAGGTCATTATGTCGTATCAGACGCTGCTGGAACATTCAAACAGAATGCTCGCCAGTGTGCGCAACGAAGACTGGGAAACCTTGATCGAAACGGAAGTTGAGTACGTTCGTGAGGTGGAGCGGTTGAACCACGCCGAAGCCGGAGTTGAGCTGTCTGAGGACCAACAGCTTAGCAAGTTACAACTTTTGAGCACCATCATGGATCAAGACCGTGAGATTCGGGAGCGATTAGTCGCGCGTCGCACCATGTTGGAGCAGACGTTGCTCAGCATGCAGAAAAAGCAGAAGCTTGAGCACAGCTATCGCAATTGAGCAGCATAACGCCATTATTGGACACTTTGGTCCACCAGGTTGCGAAACAACGCTCATCGGTGGACCTTCTTCCCCGCCACACCTTACCCGTGGCACCTATACAAGCCACAGCAAGTACCACCGAGTTTAGCCAAGCCGGTCAACAAATAGCACGCTTAGTGCAACTCATTCAGTCATTTCAGCAGCAGCTTCCAGCGCAGTTTTCACAAGGTTCTCAGTTAGGTAATCAGCCCGGTGCCCAGCAAATGGGCGGACATATAAAGCTTAACGCGCCAATATTTCCTGCAACAACGCAGCTTGATGCATTAACCTTAATGGGCCGATTACAGACAATTGTGAAAGACTCAGGATTATTCTACGAGGCGTTATTGGCGCGTTGGGCGGCAGAGAAAATCCCATTCATACAGGTACGCCAGCAACCACATAACCTTGGCCAGTTTCGTGCAAACTCACCACAAATTCAGCAAATTTTAGGGCAGCAACTTGAGTTATTGAATTCGGGTATGATTCGTATCGATACCGAGTTATGGGCTAATGCTCATTTGCAGTGGCTAGTGCAACCCGATGTGAATCCGCTGGTACAGCGTTGGCGTGACGAGCAGAGCCGTAAACAGGGCGAAGAGCCCGAGCCGCCAGCTTGGAACAGTGAAATAAAGCTCACGTTACCAAATGTTGGGGAAATACGAGCACAAATGCGGTTGTCACAAAAGCGACTTACCATGCAGCTACAATGTGCTGAACCGCTGGTTGAGTCGTTGCAAACGGCAACGTCAAGGCTTTTGGCGCGACTGCGTTTAGGCGCGGGCGTAGAAATTGACGATATTCCAGTGTCGAGGTTGCCGTTATGAATGACGAAAAGCCAAAAACACAAAAAGCGGTGGCGTTGCGTTATCAGGAATTTGAGCCAGCACCAAAAGTTGTGGCAAAAGGCGAAGGATTGATCGCGGATAAGATCATTGCGCTGGCAAACGAGCATAATGTGTTTGTGCATGATTCGCCGGAATTGGTCGATCTTTTGTCGCAAATTGATCTAGATGATTATGTACCGCAAACGCTTTGGTTGGTTGTTGCGGAATTGTTGATTTGGGCGAGAGGCGTTGACTCAAGTCATTGATTTGTATTTTTAGCGAGCGTCTATTTTAACAAATAAAACACAAGTTTGTATTAAATGTAGACTGTAAAGATTGATCAATTTTTATTGACCAACACTGTTAAGATTTGCTAAAGATCACCCTGCGAATGAAAAACAATCAGCAGTGTTGGAGAAATGCCCCCATGAGTCACAGCAAAACTATTTCTGAACTTCAGGAATTAAACCTAAGTTATCTGATGTTGGTTCAGAAATTGATCGTCGAAGATCGCGATACCGCAATTTTTCGATTGAAAATTGACGATGACTTAGCTGATTTAATAGCCGATATGTCGGCTAAAGAATTGACGATGTTAGCCCGCCAACCGCAAAGCTTGTTGCAGCCAAATTTAGGGCCAGTGAGCCAGTTAAAAGCAATTTTAACAAATAAGCGGGATACGGGAATGCAGGCGACTCATTTAGCAATGCATATGGCGTCGGCGTAAATTTTACACACGCATCAATTAGAAAGATCCTGACATGACTACGAAAAAGCTTCTTGAAGAACTAAACCAAGTGCAGCTTGCTATTGAGCTGATTGAGCTTGGTGCGCGTTTGCAAGTTCTCGAGTCAGAAGTGAGTTTGAATCGCGGTCGGTTAGTGCGGTTGTATAAAGAGGTGTCGGGCAAGTCGCCACCCAAAGGAATGCTGCCTTTTTCAACGGATTGGTTTATGACGTGGCAGCCTAACGTACACTCATCTTTTTTCTACAATATTTATGCTCGCTTGCGCGAAGGGCAGAAGCTAGAACGCATGCAGGCATTTATTAAAGCGTATAAACTTTACCAAGAGCATATTCAATTAAGCGGTGAAGAAGAAGTGCTCGCTCTAACGCGAGCATGGACATTAGTGCGTTTTTTTGAAAGTGACATGTTTCAGTTGTCTAAATGTAATTGTTGCGGATTAAATTTTGTAAACCACGCACATACGCCCGACCATGATTACATGTGTGGCGTGTGCCAACCTCCTTCTCGAGCCGGGAAACCGCTCAAACAAAAGCCTTTAAAATCACGAAAAGAAATTTAAGTCTGAAGCCCCCGAGCCGATATACTTCTTAGATGTTTTTTCCAAGAAAAGGAAGCGGCCGTGTTAATCGCAATCGGTTTTATAGTGGTGTTACTGTCGGTGTTCGGCGGCTTTGTATTAGCTGGCGGCGCGTTGGGGCCTATTTTTCAGCCGCTCGAACTGTTAATTATCGGCGGTGCTGGTATTGGCTCCTTTATAGCGGCCAATAACGGCAAGGCGATCAAAGCGACGTTGCAGTCGGTAAAGCGCTTCAAACGTTCAACAACTTACAATAATGACACCTACCTTGAACTTCTTGCCGTTATTTACAAGTTGCTCAACAAAATGCGCCGCGACGGCATGTTGGCCGTGGAGCGCGATATTGAAAGCCCAGAAGAAAGTGCAATTTTTCAAGAGCACCCAGATGTACTTGAAGACACCATGATGCTGAACTTCATAGCTGATTATTTGCGCTTAATGATCAGCGGCAATATGAACCCTCAAGAGCTTGACGAGCTAATGCTGCACGAAATTGAAACTTTTGAAGCTGAGGCTGAAATTCCAGGCGATGCCTTGCATAAAGTGGGTGATGCCATGCCTGCATTTGGTATTGTTGCAGCGGTTTTAGGTGTAGTTCGCGCCCTAAGTACCGCAGATGTACCACCCGACGTGATGGGAACCATGATTGCCCATGCGTTGGTTGGTACTTTCTTGGGTATTTTATTAGGTTATGGTTTTATCAACCCGTTAGCCAGCCGTGTCGAGCGTCAAGTAGCTGAGCTAGTAAAAACCTTACAAGTTATTCGCGTCACATT
Organism: Pseudidiomarina donghaiensis; assembly: GCF_900116895.1. Taxonomy (GTDB): domain Bacteria; phylum Pseudomonadota; class Gammaproteobacteria; order Enterobacterales; family Alteromonadaceae; genus Pseudidiomarina; species Pseudidiomarina donghaiensis. Next base: position 110,213 of record NZ_FPCF01000002.1, read on the forward strand.
GTTGGCGAGCATGCACGGTTATGCGCCGCAGTTGGCGGTCGAATTTGGTCGTAAAGCATTGCACACTTCTGAGCGTCCAACCTTTAACGATTTAGAAGACTATGTTCGTGGTGCCAAAGCGGAGCAGTAACCATGGCTGAAGAACATCGCCCGATAATTATTCGACGTAAGAAAATTGTCAAAAAGCACCATGGTGGTAGTTGGAAAATCGCCTTGGCAGACTTTATGACTGCATTAATGGCGTTGTTCTTGGTGATGTGGATTTTGTCGATGTCGAGCGAGAAAGATCGACAAGGCATTTCCGAGTATTTCCGCACTCCACTGTTAGTTTCTATGGCTGGTGGCGAACGTTCAAGCAACGCCGCCAACGTTATTCAAGGTGGTGGTGCCGACCCAACCCATATGGATGGCGAGCAAGCACGTATAGATTTGCGTCGTGAATCACGGCCTGCCGATGTGCGTCGTCATTTTAATGAGATTCGTCGCCGGGTTGAGGCCGCTATTGATGCTGATCCGGTACTAAAAGCCTTAAAAGCACAGTTACGTTTTGACGTTACCCGCGAAGGCTTGCGCATAATGATGCTTGATACTGAAACCAAGCCAATGTTTGAAATAGGCAGTGACCGTATTGCACCATACATGGAACGCTTGTTAAGAACGTTAGCACCGCTGTTAAATGAGATTCCTAATGAAGTAACTATCAGTGGTCATACCGACAGTTTGCCCTATGCCGGTGGCGAGCGTGGCTATAGCAACTGGGAGCTTTCTGCTGACCGCGCAAACGAGTCACGAAAGGCATTAATGGCCGGTGGATTTGACCCAGAGCGCCTGCTGCTAGTGATGGGCGCGGCCGATAGAATTCCGCTAGATGGCACCGAGCCTGATGACCCCCGAAACCGCCGCATTACCATTGTCGTGCACACGCTTGAGTCATCTGAATTTATTAAACGCCAAGGCTTTTTTCCGCAAGACGAGCAAGAACTTGAAGCCAGTTTAGAGCCCGACGTTGGTCTGCTAACCGAACAGTTTCAAGAAGCCACCCGAGCAACCGATCTAACAAAACAGAAATAAGGGGTTCTAAGCCCCTTTTTCGACCCTTCGTTATTGCTTGCCTTACGCCATAATTGGTGTCATGGCAGAAGAACAATCTCAAGATCAAGAAAAAACAGAAGAACCCTCCGCCCGAAGGCTGCAGAAGTCACGGGAAGAAGGTCAGGTTGCGCGATCACGCGAGCTGACCACTTTTGTGATCTTGTTTGGTGGCGTTTTAATGCTGTGGGCATTAGGTAGCACCATGTATCAAAACTTGGGGCTGGTTATGGAGCAGGCCTTTTTATTTGAACGCTTGCAGGTGTCAGAACCCGGCCCCATGCTACAAAACGTTCTTGAGCTTGGTCAATCAGCATTGTTTTCGTTGCTACCCTTATTTGCGGTGATGATGCTATTGGCGTTGGTCGCCCCGGCACTGTTGGGTGGTTGGGTGATTTCTGCCAAAGCGATGGCTCCCAAACTGAGTAAATTGAACCCAATAAAAGGCCTAAAGCGAGTGTTTTCAACACAGGCGCTGGCTGAACTTGGCAAAGCAATTGCCAAGTCGGTATTAGTTGGCAGCGTATTGATGCTGTTTCTATGGGACCAAAAAGCAAACTTCTTGCGGTTAATGAGTCTTGAGGTCAAGCAGGCATTAGGCGAGGCCATGAGCATGGCTGCATTGGCGTGCTTCTTGATGATTTTGACCCTGCTAGTGGTGGTGGCGTTTGATGTGCCGTTTCAATTGTTCACGCACACCAAAAAATTACGTATGTCGAAAGAAGAAGTAAAACGTGAAAACAAAGAAACCGAAGGCGACCCCCATGTAAAAGGCAAAATTCGCCAACAGCAACAAGCCATGGCGCGCCGACGCATGATGAGTGAAGTGCCACAAGCCGACGTGATTGTGACCAACCCAACCCATTATGCTGTGGCATTAAAATACGATGATAGTAATATGGGCGCTCCGCGTGTTGTTGCCAAGGGCACCGACTTAGTTGCACACCGTATTCGCGAGTTAGGTGATGAACACAAAGTGCCGCGCTTAGAAGCACCACCGTTAGCTCGGGCATTGCATACACACGTTGATTTAGGCCATGAAATTCCGGCACCCTTGTATACTGCCGTGGCCGAAGTCTTGGCATGGGCGTTCCAGTTAAAACGCGCACGCGAGGGGGCCGCAGTAACGCCGCCAACCCCAACAAATATTACAGTTCCTGATGATTACGAGGTACCGGCACCATGAAGTTAAGCATGAACGCGCTAGCAGGGAGCATGAGCTCGGCACGCTTGCAGGTGCTTGTTGGCCCCGTACTTATCTTATTGATTTTGGCAATGATGGTATTGCCATTACCGCCGTTTATTCTCGATTTTCTGTTCACCTTTAATATTGCTTTGTCGCTCATGGTGTTGTTAGTCAGTATGTTCACTGAGAAACCATTGGAGTTTGCGGCCTTTCCAGCGGTATTGCTGTTTTCAACCTTGCTACGTTTGTCACTGAACGTTGCCTCCACGCGCGTTGTACTCATGGAAGGCCATAACGGTGGCGACGCCGCCGGTAAAGTGATAGAAGCCTTTGGACAATTCTTAGTGGGCGGTAATTTTGCCGTTGGCTTGGTGGTGTTTCTTATTTTGGTTGTCATTAACTTCATGGTTATTACCAAAGGCGCAGGGCGTATTGCCGAAGTAGGCGCACGCTTTACGTTAGATGCCATGCCAGGTAAGCAAATGGCGATTGACGCTGACTTGAACGCAGGCCTTATCGGTGAAGAAGAAGCGCGGCGGCGTCGCCAAGAAGTCGCCCAAGAAGCTGAATTTTACGGCTCTATGGACGGTGCGAGTAAATTCGTTCGCGGTGATGCCGTTGCCGGCATGATCATCATGGTGGTGAACATTATTGGCGGCTTAATGATAGGGGTTATGCAGCATAACATGAGTGCTGGCGCTGCCGCAGAAACTTATGTGTTATTAACCATTGGCGATGGTTTGGTGGCGCAGATTCCAGCGCTAATCATTTCAACCGCCGCTGGTGTGACCGTCTCGCGCGTGAACACCGAGCAAGATGTTGGTCAGCAACTTATTAAACAGCTATTCGTAAGCCCGAAAGTGCTCATGCTCGCGGCCGGGGTTATTGGTTTGCTTGGTTTAGTGCCGGGCATGCCTAACTTTATCTTTTTGCTCTTTACCGCCATGTTGGGTGGCTTTGCGTGGTATTTGCACAAGCAACAAACCGCGCAAAAAGCGGCTGCTGCGCAGTCTGAGCAAGCTGCACCGGCGCCTTCGTTTAGTGCCCCAGAGGCCAGTTGGAATGACGTACAGCTGGTGGATACCTTAGGCATGGAAGTGGGCCATCGCTTGATTGCCTTGGTCGACGACAATCAGCAGGGCGAGTTGCTTGGCCGCATTAAGAGTGTGCGTAAGAAGTTTGCGCAAGAAGTGGGATTCTTGCCACCGGTAGTGCATATTCGTGACAACTTAGAACTGAAACCTAATACCTATACAATTACATTAAAAGGCGGCGAAATTGGTCGTGCAGAAATTTACCCCGAGCGTTGGATGGCGATTAATCCTGGCCAAGTAACGGGAGACGTAGAGGGTATTGACACGACAGACCCAGCCTTTGGGCTTCCGGCTAAGTGGATAAATCAAGATCAGCGCGAGCATGCGCAAATTTACGGGTATACGGTTGTAGATGCCAGTACCGTGGTTGCGACGCACCTCAATCATTTGTTGCAACGTTACGCGTCAGACTTGCTAGGTCGTCAAGAAGTGCAACAGTTGGTTGATAAATTAGCGGAAGAAAACAAGGCCTTAGTTGAAGATGTCGTGCCGAAATGTGTTACCGTGACGACGTTGCAGCGAGTTCTGCAGAACCTGCTTGAAGAAGACGTGTCAATTCGCGATCTACGCACTATTTTTGATACCCTAGCAGAATTTGAAGGCCAGCAAGCTGATGCACATGAGCTAACCGCGCGTGTGCGCTTGGCGTTGGGTCGCAATATTACTCAGAAGTGGTTCGGTGGCGAGCGAGAATTACAGGTTATTGGCCTTGATGTGTCACTCGAAAACATGTTGTCACAAGCGATGCAACAAAACAGTTCATTAGAGCCGGGCTTAGCCATGACGTTAAGCGAGCAAACCCAAAAGGCGTTGCACCATGCCGAAACCATGGGGCTGCCGCCAGTATTAGTGGTGCCCCATCAATTACGGCCGCTGTTGTCGCACTTCTTGCGACGCCAGCTACGTGATTTAGTGGTATTATCACAAGCTGAAATTCCAGATGATAGAACCATTAAAGTTGTGAGTGTTATTGGAGGGTCACAATGACCATAAGGCGCTTTCGAGCAGCCAGTCATAAAGATGCGATGCGCAAAGTGCGTGATGCACTAGGCGATGACGCCGTGATTGTGTCTTCGCGTAAAACGTCGCAAGGCGCTGAGATTTTTGCAATTGGCGAGGCCGAACTCGCGCTGTTGCATGAAACCGAAGACGCGCCCACCTCCCCTGATTTTTCAGGTTTAGCACAACAACTATTGAGTGACGTGCAAGATATGCGCGCTATGTTGCATCAGCAGCAGGGCGAGAAAGTACCTGACGACAATCGTAAGCGCTTGTACCGCCAACTTCGTGCTGGTGGGTATAGCGACCCATTAAGTCGCCAGTTGGTGGCTATGTTGCCGTCGCAGCTTAATCATTCAAATAAAACCTACCCGGAAGCACTGAAGTGGTTGCAACAGCAGTTAGTGGCTCGGGTGTCACATCAGTCGAACATGCAAGCCAACGACTGGGAGCTACTGCAGCACCAAGGCGTGATGGCGCTCGTTGGGCCAACAGGAGTGGGCAAAACCACCACAACCGCGAAATTAGCGGCAAACTATGTCATGCAGCATGGTAACGACAGCTTGTTGCTGGTCACCACAGACAGTTATCGAATTGGCGCCCAACAGCAGCTTGCCATTTATGCAGAGTTGCTCGATGTAGAAATGCATGCGCTTGCCGATGGCGATACGCTGGATGCGTTAGCGCAAAAAATGCAGGGTAAACGGTTAGTCTTGGTTGATACGGTTGGTATGAGCCAACGCGATCAGCGCCTAGCGCAGAAAATTGCGGCATTGAACAGCGAGCAACATGCACATACAACACGTATTGTGTTGTTGCTCAATGCTGCGGCCCAGCAAGAAACATTAGACGAAGTAGCGCGCATTTATCAGCGCATTGCTGGGGAAAGTGAGTTAACCATTAGTGATGCTATTCTCACTAAACTAGACGAAACCGCACGTTTGGGTGGGGTGTTGGACACGTTGATTCGTCACAAGCTGACGGTGCAGGCGGTATCCTCTGGGCAGCGCGTGCCGGAAGATATTCAGGTGCCTGACATTGAACAATTGGTGGCAGACTCGTTAGCCGCCGAAGTGAGTGACTCCATGCTTGCCGCCAGCGAATGGGAGCAGTCAAGTGAGAAGCTTGAGCCTTCACACGTATTCACGCACGGGCATTTAATTCAATCGAGCATGCAGGCGCTACGCAACCATGTCCCGCATTTTAGCGAGCTGGTACAGGCGCTCAAACAAAAAGAACTGCCTGAAAGCTGGCAGAACACAGCGTTTCCAGACGAGTTGAACATGATTCGTTGGGCGGCGCCACAGCCTTTGCAAGGCTGGAGCCATTTAACCCCGCATTTGGGGCTTAATAAACATGGCTTACCGTTACTGCCACCGGTAATACACGATAACGACGACTCAGTATTACCAGATATGGCGTTGGCGCCGGTACAGTTATTTGATTATTTACCAGAAACGGCGTTATTGGATATTTTTTCAGAACACCAAACCGGTTGGCTAGCCACCTTGAATGTGAACCACAAAGTACACAGCCAAGGGCACACCGTGGTAGTTAGCGAGCTGGTCAAAAAACACGGTATTCCATTAAGTAAACATACCATTGTGTATCGCGGAGAGCGACGTCGACTTGAGCTTACGGTGGCGGCAGCCGAGTCTGAGCAAAGTCAGCAGTTGTACCAAGTGGTGTATGGCGAGTTGCATGGTGGGCCGAGCAAAAACCCCGTACAGCGTCGATATTGGATGGTAGACGGGCACTGCACCGCAGAACAAGTTGTCGAGCGGGCGCGAAGCATGATGCAGCTTGAGGAGTACGCGCGATTAACGCGTTTTGCATGGCGCGCAATAGATAAGCAAAAACTGACATCATCAACCCAATTAGCCGTTGCCGGAGCGCTTGCGGCAGTTGCCATGCATGTGGAGTACCACAGCGCGGCGCAATTTGCTGGATTGCGTGGCGAGCTACTTAGTTTAAGCGGCAAACGTGGGCGGGTTCAGGGTGATAAGCTAGTACCAGCAATTTTACACGTTATTCAAGCCTATGAGTCGTTAGTGGCTGCAGGCCGAGAAGTAGAGGCATAAGTTAAGCATGAGCGATCAGGCAGCGAGTTTGCGACAATGGGCGGCTAAGCGCAACGAAGGCGAGCCGGCCAATGAGATCATTTCGCAACCAGCGTCCGCGGAAACGCCACAAAAAAATGTTGAGCAAGTGGTGGTGTTGGGCTTGCCAAAACTAGACCAAGAGCAAGCAGCGAAAGCTGCAAATGTATTTCATCGCTGGGCAGAACATGGTAAGAAATGGGTCGGAGATGCCGAGCGTTGGCGGGTTATTCCGGTAAGCCGAGAATACCCAGATTTAGCTAAGTTAGTGGGCACTTACCCACGCTGGGCGGTTTGGGTTGATGATGACCTTGATAGTTTTATGCGTGTGTATCGCGCATTAAAGACCATTCAATCGGTGGGGGGGCCTAAGCGAGTCATTGCGCTGCATCCCCCCATGGCGCGTCAAGGTTTATTAGCGAATATTCAGTACGTAGCACGGCATTATTTTAACATTGAAGTTTTGGTATTTTCGGGCTGAAAACTATGTATACAGCTGAAGGTAAGTTCAACAAAAACAGCATTATCGAACAGTATTATCCACTGGTTCGACGCCAGGCTTTTAACCTCAAGGTGAAGCTGCCTGCGGGTGTTGACGTGGATGATTTAATTCAGGCTGGCGTTGAAGGGTTACTTAGCTGTGTTGACCGATTTGATCCAGACTCGGGTGTTGCTTTTTCTACCTATGCCCACCAACGTATTCGCGGCGCCATGATTGACGAACTGCGCAGTCGCGACTGGCTTCCGCGCAGCGTCCGTCGCAGTGGACGTGAGCTTGAGCAAACCATTCGGCGCTTAGAGCAACAACTTGGGCGTGTGCCTGAAGAGCGCGAAATAGCGACTGAGTTGGGCATGGAGCTCAACGAATATCATCAACTATTGCTGGATACGAATATCGGCCTAGTGTTGTCGTACGACGAAGTGGTTAGTGACACGCCTCATGCCGAAACAAATGGCGATGAAGAAGCAGAGCCAGAGGCGCAAATTGGCGCTGCGGAGCTCAAATTATTACTTGTTCAAGCCATTGACTCCCTTCCTGAGCGTGAAAAATTAGTCATGACGCTCTATTATCAAGAAGAGCTTAACCTCAAAGAGATCGGTGCCGTACTCGATGTAACCGAGTCGCGGGTGTCGCAGCTGCATAGCCAGGCCATCAAGCGTATTCGCGCACGAGTTGCCGCTTAACCGCAATCAACGTTCAACGGACGTTTTTAACAGAACTAGAAGGTGCGTGATGAATAATTATAAATTGGAAATTCGCTGGGGTGTCATTTTTAGTCTGGCCATGTTGGTTTGGCTGCTCATAGAACGTCTTGCTGGTTTGCATAGTTCATTGATTCACCTACATATGGTGTGGACGAATGTATTCGCGATAGTTGCCATTACTATTTATGTGTTGGCGCTGCGCCAAAAACGAGATCGCGAGCTGCAAGGACAAATGACTTGGAAGCAGGGCTTCATGTGTGGCGTGGGAATGACCATCGTGGTCGCTATTTTAAGCCCATTAACGCAGTGGCTTGCGCATAGCTTTGTGTCCCCCCATTTTTTCACCAACATGGTGGAGTATGCAGTGAGCAGTAGCAACATGACTGAAGCACAGGCACTGAGTTACTTTAACTTGCAAAGCTATATGATTCAGTCGGTTATTGGTGCGGTGGTGATGGGCGTTATCACATCGGCTGTGGTGGCTTTGTTTGTGCGGACGAAAAAATAGTTAAGCGTTAAATTGGTGCAAACAGCGGCGCATGTTTTCTTTACTGTGCTAAGGTTAAAAGACTATTAGGCAGGACAAGGAATTTACTGGTATGAAAAAATTAGTCTTAGCAGTTGCTGTTTCATCGTTAGTTGCAACCGGTTGTGCCAATATGACCAACGCGCAAAAAGGCGCGACTATTGGCGCTATTGCTGGCGCCGTTATCGGTAAAGGCACCGGCGACCATGACAAGAGTCGTTATGTTTGGGGCGCGGTAGCTGGCGCCATTGCTGGTGGTGCCATTGGTAACTATATGGATAAGCAGGAACAAGAGTTCCGTGATTCATTAGCTGGTAGTGGCGTAGAAGTGATTCGCGAAGGCGACAACATTCGCTTGCAGCTGCCCAGCAACGTGACTTTTGCAACCGACAGTTCAAGCATTGCCCAAGGCTTTTATCCAGTGCTTTCAGATGTGGGCCGTGTATTAAACCGCTATGAAAAAACCACCATGTTGGTGGAAGGCCATACGGATAGCGTTGGAGACGCGAACTACAATATGCAGTTGTCAGAACGCCGTGCTTTATCAGTACGTAACTACTTAGTTGGTGAGGGTGTCGACCAGCGCCGCGTAACTACTGTCGGTTACGGCGAAACTCAACCCATTGCAGACAATGGCACAGCAGGCGGGCGCCAAGAAAACCGCCGTGTTGAATTGCGCATTGTACCGAACGAGGCTCAGTAACCTGGGTTTGGTTTGAAAAAATAGCACGTTACTGAATAAAAAAGCCGCCGAGTTCGCAATGAATCGGCGGCTTTTTAGTATGTACTTTTAGTAAGCGCTTTTAGTAAGCACTTTTCGCATGTGCTAAAAGAGTAGCTATTTAGGTTTTGATGCTTCATTCACCAGTAACGCAATGGCACCGTCGCCAGTAACATTACACGCAGTACCAAAGCTATCTTGCGCCATGTACAGAGCTATCATCAAGGCAATAGCGGTTTCACCAAAGCCCAGCATTGAGCCCAGCAAACCTACCGCTGACATCACCGCGCCACCTGGCACACCCGGTGCCGCCAACATCACCACACCTAACATGAGAATAAATGGCAGGATAGTGAAAAATGATGGTATCGCTAGCGAGCTATGTAAGAACATAACCGCAATAGTGCAGCTAACAATGGTGATGGTTGAGCCGGCCAAATGAACGGTTGCACACAAAGGCACAGCGAAGTTCGCCACGTCATCGTTGACATCGTTTTCTTTAACACTGCGTAGGGTTACCGGAATAGTCGCGGCGCTCGACATGGTGCCAAGTGCTGTGAAATAGGCGGGTAGCATATTCTTAATCAGCTTTACTGGGCTTACGCCGGCTTTCACGCCCGCAATGCTGAACATGCTAATGATATAAATCCAGTGCAGCGCAACGGCTAACAGCAGAATGATACCGAAGGTTTGCAAGGTGCTAAAGACGGTGCCAGCGGCGGCCATTTGCGCAAAAACACCGGCGATGTAAAACGGCAACAATGGAATAATTACCTTGCCCAACAGTAGCTCAATGATGTCGCGACCCTGATCACTGAATTGCTTAAGTTGCTCTGCGCGAGTACTGGCAATACCAAGGCCGAAAATAAACGCCAAAACCAGCGCCGTCATCACGCCAAATACTGGTGGCATGTCAATGGTTAGGAACGGCTGTAAAGTGCTCTCTTGGGCGTTTGCGGCAGTTTTTGTGGCAGCAGTGAGCATTGGCACCACCAAACTTGCGACAACGTACGCCAAAATGCCGGCAATAATAGTAGATAGGTACGCAATGCCGAGTGTGCGCGACAGCAATTTGCCTGAGTTCTGCGGTAAGCCAGCAATACCGCTGGTAATGAAGAATAGAATTAGCAGCGGAATGGTGAAAAATAATAACTGGCCGAAAATGGCTTTGAAAGTGATCAGTAGCTGGCTAACCCAGTCTGGTAGATACAAGCCAATTAGGGTACCGGCAACAATGCCAAGTACTAGTTTGATAATTAAACCCATGGAAGTTCTCTCGTTGTTGTTGTGGTGAGGCTATTTGCCGATACAAAAACTACTAAAAATTTTGCCTAGCAAGTCGTCAGAAGTGAACTCGCCGGTAATTTCATTGAGGTGTTGTTGGGTAATACGCAGCTCTTCAGCGAGTAACTCGCCGGCCAGATTCATTTCAAGCTGTTCTTGGCCAATACTTAAGCGCTCACGGGCACGTTCAAGTGCATCAAGGTGACGCCGCCGCGCCATAAAGCTGCCTTCGCTGGTCGCGGTATAACCCACACTATGTTTTAAATGTTCACGTAATAGTTCAATGCCATGGCCGGTTTTGGCGCTTAGGTGGAGCACTGGAATGCCGCCAATGTCTTCAATAGCCACCGGCTCAGCATTGAGGTCGACCTTGTTACGAATAACGGTAAATGGCAGGTCATCGGGTAGTTGCTCGAAGAATTCTGGCCAAATATCGGCGGGGTGAACGGCATCGGTTTCGGTTGCATCGACCATAAACAATACGCGATCGGCGCCGCGAATTTCGTCCCAAGCGCGCTGAATACCAATGCGCTCAACTTCGTCGGGACTCTCTCGCAAGCCCGCTGTGTCGATAATGTGCAGTGGCATACCATCAATTTGAATGTGCTCGCGAAGTACATCGCGTGTGGTGCCGGCAATGGCGGTAACGATTGCCGATTCGCGGCCAGCCAACGCATTCAATAGGGACGATTTGCCGGCGTTAGGTCGCCCAGCAATGACCACTTTCATACCTTCACGCAGCAGGGTGCCTTGTTTGGCTTGTACCATCACTTGGTGTAGGCGATCGATAATAGCTTCTAAATCGCCGGCAACTTTGCCATCGCTAAGAAAATCAATTTCTTCGTCGGGAAAATCAATAGCGGCCTCAACGTACATACGTAAGTGGATGACTTGGTCCACTAGTTGATCGATTTCGTACGAAAAACCGCCCTGTAGGCTTTGCAGCGCTGCTTTGGCGGCTTGCTCAGAGGTGGTGTCAATTAAATCGGCAATGGCTTCAGCTTGAGTTAAATCTAGTTTGTCGTTTAAAAACGCGCGTTCGCTAAATTCGCCAGGCCGTGCAGGGCGTACATCTGGAAAATCCAGAATAGCCTTGATGATCATATCAATAAGTACAGGGCCGCCGTGACCTTGTAACTCAAGAACGTCTTCGCCAGTGAAAGAGTTTGGGCCCTGAAAGAAAAGCGCAATGCCCTCATCGAGCACTGCGCCTTTTAGGTCTTTAAATGGTAGGTATTCGGCTTTGCGCGGTGCCGGGCAGTAGCCCAACATACGCTCAGCGACAGTTTTTGCCGCTGGCCCGCTAACCCTGACGATACCGACACCGCCACGCCCCGGAGGGGTGGCTTGTGCGACGATGGTGTCGTTGGTTAGCTCAAATTCCATTGGTTACTACCTAAGTTATTTCTTTTTGCGGCGTTCCATCATGCCTTTTTTCTCAAGGCCACGATAAATCCACTGCATTTGGCCAATGGTAATTAAGTTACTGCTTAGCCAGTAAAGTACCAGACCCGAAGGGAACCACAGGAAGAACACGGTAAAGATAACCGGCATGTACTGTAGTAACTTCTGTTGCATTGGGTCTGTTGCAGGAGTTGGTTGCAACTTCTGCATCACAAACATCGACACACCCATAAGAATTGGCAGGATGTAGTATGGGTCTTTGGCCGACAAATCGTTAATCCACAGGAATAACGGTGCGTGACGCAACTCGACACTTTCTAGCAGTACCCAGTACAAAGCTAAGAAGATTGGTAATTGCAGAAGCATAGGTAAACAGCCGCCTAACGGGTTTACTTTTTCTTCTTTGTACATCTTCATCATGGCTTGCGACATTTTCTGACGGTCGTCGCCGTAGCGCTCGCGCAAAGCAGTCATCTTCGGCTGTATCATGCGCATTTTTGCCATCGATACATACTGCTTTTTAGTCAGCGGGTACAAGAATGTCTTGATGATAATTGTGACGGCGATTATCGAAAGGCCCCAGTTAATTAATAGGCTTTGTACCAACTGAAGCAATTTGAAAATTGGTTGTGCTAGCCACCACAAGAAGCCGTAATCAACGGTTAGGTTTAGGTCTTCGGCAACTAATGCCATAGCGTCTTGGTCTTTCGGGCCAACAAACAATGTCGAGCGAAGTTCAGCAGAGGCACCAGGGGCTACCGTAGCGGTAGGGTACATCATGCCCATAATGGCTTGGTCACCGCCAATAACGCGAGAAAACAACTGCTTGGTACCTTCGCCGCGCGGAATCCAAGCGGCCACAAAGTAATGCTCAAGCATTGCAACCCAACCGGTTTCGGTTGCTCGGTTTAAACGTTGGTCGCGCATGTCATCAAATGCGTATTTCTCGTAACGGTCTTCATCCCATGAATACGCACCACCTTTGTAGGTTGGCATCATCATGTTGCCTGAACCTTCAGTCATGACTTGCTTAAGCTGCGCGTAAAGTTGCATTTGTTTGTGCGTTGTTGCAGCGTTTTGAATGGTATAAACCACATCAACAGCGTAAGAGCCTTTATTGAATACGAAGGTTTTGGTAATTTTGCTACCGTCTTCTTGCGTAAAGTGCAGAGGCACTTCTAAAGTGTCGCCTTTTAACTCATAGCTGCTTTGTTCTACGTGGAACATTGGGCGGCCTTCAGCAGAGTCGGTGCCGTGTGCACCAACCAAGCCAGACTGAGCAATGTAGAGTTTATTTGGATCTGAATGAAGCAACTCAAAACGCTCTGGGCTATCTTGGGTTTGTGCGAACTGCAGCAATTGCGCGTTGACGACATCACCGCCGTGGGTGTCAATAACAACGTCTAGCACGTCAGTTTTAACACGAACTCGCTGGCTAGCGCTTGCTACGGCCGTACTAGGCATTCCAGCATCTGAGGCTTCTGGTACGGCACTGTCTGATGACGCGGGCATAGAGCTAGCGCTAGGAACACCTGTGTCATTAGTCGATGATTGTGTTTGTGCAGGTTTTTGTGTGCCCGCTGGCGCGGTATCAATTAGCCAATTTTGGTAGAGAAAAAAGCTAACTACCAAAAAAGCTATGAACAAGATAGAACGTGGCGAATTCATAAGTCCTTCGTCTCTGCTTTACTTTGAATCTTTGTTTCCGCTTCACATGGCTCGGTGCCTGGAACCGGGTCGAAGCCGCCGGGATGCCCCGGATGGCATTTCAGAATACGCTTACTGGCTAACCAGAAGCCTCGCATCATACCATGCTTTTGGATTGCTTCGATGGCGTATTGCGAGCAGGTCGGCGTAAATCTGCATCGAGGCCCTATCAGCGGACTAATAATTAGCTGGTAGAGGCGGATGAAGCCGATAGGTATTGCGCGCAACGCTTGCTTAAAGTTCGCCATAAGTAATCCAAACGTTGTTGGAGTTCTTCTTGTGAAAGATCAACAACGCCGTTTTTTCCAATCACGATAATATCGAATGCCGGTATTTTATGCTGTTTTAACCGAAAATTCTCGCGAATCTTGCGTTTTATGCGATTTCGATCAACTGCGCGTTTGGCACGCTTTTTAGATAGCGTAATGCCAATGCGTGCATGGTCGAGATTATTTGGGGTAGCGAGCATGGTGAGTTCAGCTGTGACAGCTTTCACCGGGGGATTATCGAAGACTTTTTGAAAGTGCGCGGGAGTTAAAAGACGTAACTCCCGCCCGTAAGAGAGGTTCTGCTTCAATATTATGCAGACAGAACTTTACGGCCTTTGGCACGACGGCGAGCCAACACTTGACGACCGTTTTTCGTTGCCATACGAGCACGGAAACCGTGAGTGCGCTTGCGCTTCAATACGCTTGGTTGAAATGTTCTTTTCATGACGTTACTTCCGTATTCGGGTTACCTAAAAATTTAGAGCGCGAATTCTAACGGTTAAAAGGATCAAAGTCAACGGAAAAAGCTATCCACAAACAACGAATAAGAACAGTTATTATTGTGGATAAAAGCGCTTAACTCGTTGGGTAAATTTGCCTTAAAAGCTAGCGATCCTAGGTCTCTTTTAGTACAATCAAATGAGTCCTGCAGGTACATATTATAAAGGATCGGTTACGATCGGCTCAATACTGCACATAACTAAAACAACATGCGACAAGAACGGGAGACAGGTGTGAATAAATCGCTTTGGCAATTATGCGCTGATAGACTGCAAAGCGAATTGACCGCTCAAAATTTCAATACTTGGATCCGCCCGTTGCAATCGGAAGTCGATAACGACGTTCTTACGCTATACGCCCCAAATGCTTACGTTGTGGACTGGATCAAAGACAAGTACCTCAACACCATCAATGATTATCTTACTGAGCTTGCAAAAGAACGTGGCGAGAAAAATCCGCGCGTTTCATTTCGTGTAGGCGGCGTTGAAAAGAAAGCTGTCGCTACTAATACAAGTTCAGATTCTACGCGTGAGGCCAGCAGTTCAGGTACGTCAGCAGATAAACCTGTTAGCCAGCGCAGCAAACGTGCAACCCCTTGGACGCAAACCGACGCACCGGCACCGGCGTTCGAGTCAAACATAGACGAAGAGTATACCTTTGATAACTTTGTTGAAGGGAAGTCAAACCAGCTCGCTTTAGCGGCTGCCCATCAAGTGGCTGAAAACCCAGGCGGTGTGTACAACCCGTTATTTGTTTATGGTGGTACCGGTTTAGGTAAAACGCATTTGTTACATGCCGTGGGCAACGCAATTCGTGCGCACAAAAAAGACGCCAAGGTATTTTATATGCGTGCCGAACGTTTTGTGCAAGACATGGTAAATGCACTTAAAAACGGCACCATTGATGAAATGAAGCGCTACTATCGCTCGGTTGATGCGTTATTAATTGATGATATTCACTTCTTTTCGAACAAAAAGGGCACGCAAGAAGAATTCTTCCATACTTTCAATGCCTTACTTGAGGGTAACCAGCAAATCATTCTTACCAGCGATTTGTATCCGAAAGAAATCGAAGGCCTTGAAGATCGATTGCGCTCGCGTTTCGGTTGGGGCTTGACGATAGCTATTGAGCCGCCAGAGCTAGAAACCCGCGTGGCAATTTTAATTCGCAAAGCGCAAGAGCGCGGTATAACGCTTCCGCATGAGGTTGCGTTTTTTATTGCGAAGCGGTTACGTTCGAATGTGCGCGAGCTTGAAGGGGCATTGAACCGCTTGGTGGCGAACGTGAATTTAACCGGACGCCAAATTACGATTGATTTTGTACGCGAAGCGTTGCGCGACTTAATTGCGGCGCAAGAAAAGCTTGTTACTATTGATAATATTCAGAAAACGGTGGCTGAGTATTACAACATTAAAATGTCTGACATGCTTTCCAAACGCCGCACTCGCTCAGTTGCTCGCCCGCGCCAAGTGGCAATGGCTTTGGCAAAAGAACTAACGAATCATAGCTTGCCGGAAATTGGCGATGCTTTTGGTGGCCGTGACCACACAACCGTATTACACGCTTGTCGTACAATTGCCAAGCTAAAAGATGAACAGAACGATTTAAAAGAAGATTACCGAAACTTAATCCGCACGCTTTCGGCATAAGATGTATAACAGAAAGTGGCAGGGACATAACAACAGGGGAATGTGGGCATGAAATTTTCCATCAATCGTGATGCTTTTTTGAAGCCACTTCAGGTTGTCAGTGGCGCTGTTGAGCGTCGTCATACTATTCCAATTTTGTCGAACGTTTTAATTCAGGTAGAAACCGACTCGGTACGGCTAACGGGTACTGACCTAGAGGTTGAGCTGGTGTCGTCGTGTGTTATTGAGAACGGCGAGCGAGGCTCAGTAACCGTACCCGCGAAAAAGTTGGTCGATATTGTTCGTAGTTTGCCAGACGGTGCAGTGGTGGAGTTTAGTGCTTCGGCAGACAAAGCGCTGATACGTTCTGGGCGCAGCAAATTTACTTTAGCAACCCTGCCGGCTCAAGACTTTCCGAACATTGATGATTGGGATAGTGACATTCAGTTGGTGACCAGCCAGTCGGTGTTGAAAGACCTGATGGAACGCACGCATTTCTCTATGGCGAATCAAGACGTACGCTATTACTTGAACGGCATGTTATTTGAAACGGATGCGAATATTTTGCGTACTGTGGCAACTGACGGTCATCGATTAGCAATGAGTAGTTGCGATATCGGTCAGCCTAACTTGGCGGCTCGACAGGTTATTGTGCCTCGCAAGGGTGTTATGGAATTACTGCGCTTACTTGATGATGCCGATAACGAAGTGCGTGTGCTCATTGGTAATAATCACATTCGCGTTGAAACCAACGGTATTGGTTTCACAAGTAAATTGGTTGACGGGCGCTTTCCGGATTATCGTCGTGTGCTACCTAGCGGCGGTGATAAAATTGTTGTGGCGGAACGCGATGTTCTTAAACAGGCATGCTCGCGCGCGTCAATTTTGTCGAATGAAAAGTATCGCGGTGTACGTGTTAACTTAAGTTCTGGGGAATTGTGTTTAACCGCCAATAACCCGGAGCAAGAAACGGCTGAAGAAGTGTTAGAGTGTGAATATCAGGGTGAGCCATTAGAAATCGGCTTTAACGTGAGCTACCTGATTGACGTGTTAAACACCATTCAAGGCGATAAAGTAAAACTAACCTTGTCGAGCTCAGACGCGAGTGGCTTAATTGAAGATAACGATGATGCTTCGTCGTTGTATGTTGTTATGCCAATGCGCCTGTAGTTGTGGCGTTATTAGCGTAGTATGTACATTGAGTCGTTAGCCTTAACCACGTTTCGCAATTTCTCAACAGCGAAGCTTGCGCCTGGCAAAACTATTAATATTATCTCTGGGCAAAATGGCAGCGGCAAAACAAGTTTAATTGAGGCGATTTATTGTTTGGGTTTTGGTCGATCGTTTCGGCCTGGTACATTTCGCCAGTTAATACAAAACGAACAACAACGTTTTACAGTGTTTGCGCGAGTAACCGAACAAAATGGTAGCCAACATCAAGTAGGTTACCAGCGCGACATGAACGGCGATGTTCAGTTGCGTATAGACCAAACTAAAGAAAAACGTTTTTCAGCGCTTGCGCGCTTAGTTCCGGTACAGTTGATGACGCCTGAAAGTATCGACCTTGTGTTAGGTGGACCAAAGGTCAGGCGACAATTTATTGATTGGGGTGTGTTCCACGTGGAACATTCCTTTTATGGTGATTGGGTAAACTTTTCAAAAATACTCAAACATCGTAATAGCTTGCTCAAGATGAAACGATTTCATCAGGAGCATCAGTACTGGGACGAGCAATTCGCAAACTACGGTAAGCGAGTGGAACAGCACCGAGTAAGATACTTGGAAGAGTTTATACCTGTTCTGCGAGAGCGATTAAAAGCGTTTTTGCCAATGTACTCGTTTGACTTTGCTTTAAGGTCAGGCTGGGAAAAAGGCACTGAGCTAAGCGATGCGTTAGTGAAGCATCGCGATCAAGATTTGCGCTATGGTCATTCAACGGTAGGCCCTCATAAAGCCGAGTTAAAGATTGTAGCGAATGGGGAAGATGTTCGAAATCTTCTTTCGAGAGGACAGCTGAAGTTATTGGTGGCCGCATTAAAATTAGTGCAGGGCGAATACCTTCAGCAGAAAACCGGCGTACAATGTATCTTCTTAGTTGACGATATAACGGCAGAGTTGGACTCTGTTAGCCAAGAAAAATTTTGCGGCGCATTAGTCGCATCGAATTCACAGGTGTTTGTATCGGCTATTGACGGTAGCGAGGTTCACTCATTACTCAATACAGACGATACAAAGATGTTCCACGTGGAACATGGAACCGTCAAGGAACAATAGAGAAGCTGATTATGGCAGAAAATAATTACGATTCGTCCAGTATTAAAGTCCTTAAAGGGCTTGATGCAGTGCGCAAACGCCCAGGCATGTACATCGGTGACACCGATGATGGCACTGGTTTACACCACATGGTATTTGAAGTTGTCGATAACTCAATCGACGAAGCGTTAGCGGGTCACTGTAAAGACATCTTGGTGACGATTCATTCCGACGGCTCTGTTTCAGTACGCGATGATGGACGTGGTATTCCAGTTGATATTCACGAAGAAGAGGGTGTGTCGGCAGCTCAGGTTATTATGACCGTACTGCACGCTGGCGGTAAGTTCGATGATAACTCGTATAAGGTATCTGGTGGCTTGCATGGTGTTGGTGTGTCAGTTGTTAACGCCTTGTCGGATAAGCTATTACTTACTATCCAGCGTCAAGGTCACCTTTACCAACAAACGTATAACCTAGGTGACCCGGTAGCTCCTATGGAGCAGATTGGGGATACTGAAAAAACCGGTACCGAAATTCGTTTTTGGCCAAGCCCAACTATCTTCAGCGATATTGAATTTCACTACGATATTTTAGCCAAGCGTTTGCGCGAACTGTCGTTTTTGAACTCGGGTGTTTCAATTATTTTGAAAGACGAGCGTAACGAACGACAAGATCATTTCAAATACGAAGGTGGTATTTCAGCATTTGTTGCGTATTTGAATAAATCGAAAAATCCTATTCATCAAAACGTTTTCCATTTTACCAGCGAACGTGATGACGGAATTTCTGTAGAAGTGTCAATGCAATGGAATGACTCATTCCAAGAGGGCATTTATTGCTTTACCAACAACATTCCACAGCGCGATGGTGGTACGCACTTAGCCGGCTTCCGTGCTGCGTTAACGCGTACGCTGAATACTTACATGGAAAAAGAAGGCTTGAACAAAAAGTTCAAGACCAACGCAACTGGCGATGACGCGCGTGAAGGCTTAACCGCTGTTGTTTCTGTAAAAGTACCTGACCCTAAATTCTCTTCACAAACAAAAGACAAACTTGTTTCTTCAGAAGTAAAAACAGCTGTTGAACAAGCAATGAATGAAAAGCTCAGCGACTATTTATTAGAGCAGCCAGGCGACGCCAAGATTATTGTTGGTAAAATTATCGATGCAGCGCGTGCCCGTGAAGCGGCACGTAAAGCGCGTGAAATGACCCGCCGAAAAGGCGCGTTAGACTTAGCCGGATTACCAGGTAAGCTTGCTGACTGCCAAGAGAAAGACCCGGCATTGTCTGAACTTTATATAGTGGAGGGTGACTCCGCGGGTGGTTCTGCGAAGCAGGGCCGTAACCGCAAATTCCAAGCTATTTTGCCACTAAAAGGTAAGATTCTAAACGTTGAAAAAGCACGTTTTGACAAAATGCTGTCTTCGCAAGAAGTTGCAACCCTTATTACGGCCCTTGGCTGTGGTATTGGTCGGGACGAATATGACCCAGACAAAACGCGTTACCACCGTATTATTATCATGACCGATGCCGACGTCGACGGCTCGCACATTCGTACGTTGCTGTTGACCTTCTTCTATCGTCAAATGCCAGAACTGATTGAACGCGGTTACATGTATATTGCTCAACCACCACTTTATAAAGTGAAAAAAGGTAAGCAAGAAACTTATATTAAAGACGACCCAGGTTTGATTCAGTACCTAACCAGCTTAGCTTTGGACAATGCTTCATTGCACGTGACCAAAGACGCACCAGGCATTACTGGTGAGCACCTGGAGTCACTCGTGAATGATTACCAGTTGGTGCAAAATGCGATTAAAACGCGCTTGTCACGCCGTATGCCGTTAGATTTCTTACAACGCTTGGTTTACGCACCACGTTTGACCGAAGATAAGCTTAAAAATCAATCAGCTATGAATGACTGGGCGGGCAGCTTAGAAGGCGACTTAACTTCACGTGAAGTAAATTCCGCGACCTATAAAGTTACCGTACAGCATGACGAAGAACGCGGCCTTTATTTACCTGTGGTGACTGTACGTCGTCACGGTATTGATACGCCATACCCGTTAAGCTTCGAGTTTTTGATGTCACGCGACTACGATCAGTTGGTGTCCATTGGTGAGAAGATTAATGGTTTGATTGAAGCGGGTGGCTTTGTACGTCGCGGTGACAAAGAGAAGCCGGTTGATGACTTCGTCGAGGCGGTTGAGTGGTTAATTAGCGAGTCGAAGCGTGGTATTTACATTCAGCGTTACAAAGGTTTGGGTGAAATGAACCCTGACCAGCTGTGGGAAACAACCATGGATCCTGAAACTCGCCGTATGCTGCGTGTAACCATTGAAGATGCGATTGCGGCAGACCAATTGTTTACGACATTGATGGGCGATGATGTAGAGCCACGACGTGCGTTTATTGAAACCAATGCGTTGAAAGTTGCAAACCTAGACGTGTAAACAGCGCTGAGGGAGCAATAAAAAAGGGAGCCTTTGCAGGCTCCCTTTTTCACTTTTGGAAACAAAGAAACAAGGTCAGTTATCAGTTAACCTGCATCTTATGTGTTTAGTTTAATTTAAAATCGAAATATCCGCAATTTGCAAAAACAACTCGCGAAGTTGATTCAATAAAGCTAAACGATTTTGACGAACCGCGTCGTCATCGGCGTTCACCATCACGTTCTCAAAGAATACGTCGACCGGCTGCTGCAGAGCTGCTAAGGCTTTCAATGCGTCCGCATAGTTGCCTTGCTGTAGCGCAGCCGAAGAGGCATCACGTGCCGCTATAATGGCTTTAGCGAGATCTTTCTCTGGGGCTTCAGACAACAACGAATCGGTAACAACCTGTGGTAATTGCCCTTCAACCTTGGCGAGAATATTACTTACGCGTTTATTTGCTGCCGCTAATGCTTCGGCCTCTGGAAGTTCGCGGAAGGCCGTGACAGCATGTACACGTTGATCAAAATCAACCGGCGAGGTCGGTCGACGGGCTAATACGGCCTGAATAACATCGACCGCAATGCCTTGTTCTTGATACCACGCGCGGAATCGACCTAATAAGAAGTCAACCACGTCAGCTTTAACGTTATCTGCGGTAAGCACAGCACCGAAACTATCCATCGACACAGCTACCAGTTTCTCTAAATCTAAGCTGCGGTAATTGCCTTCTACAATAATACGCAATAAACCAATAGCAGCGCGCCGCAAGGCAAAGGGGTCGCGGTCACCTTTTGGCACTTGGCCGATGCCAAAAATACCGACCAGACTATCTAGTTTGTCTGCAATGGCCACTGCAGCGCCAGCTTTAGTTGCTGGAAGGGCATCGCCTGAGAACCGCGGTAAGTAATGCTCAAAAATTGCTTCTGCAACGCCTTTGGCTTCGCCATCGTGGCGCGCATAATGCATGCCCATGACGCCTTGCGTTTCAGGGAACTCCAGCACCATTTGCGACGACAAATCGGCTTTACACAATAATCCAGCGCGCGCCGCTACCGTGGCATCAGTTTCAAGCTGCTTGGCAATTTCAGCGGCAACTTGAGCAATGCGCGCTGATTTGTCCTTGATTGAGCCGAGCTGTTTTTGGAATAGAATATTGCCTAGACCATCTACGCGAGCTGCCAGCGTTGTCTTTTTGTCGGTTTCAAAAAAGAACTGTGCATCGGCCAGGCGAGGGCGAACAACTTTTTCATTACCTGAAATTATTTGTGCTGGGTCTTTTGACTCAATATTGGTTATAAAAATAAATGCTGGCAACAAATTGCCCTTGCCATCTTCTAACGGGAAGTAACGCTGATCGTCTTTCATGGTGACAATCAGTGGCTCTTTAGGCACCGCTAAGAATTTCTTGTCGAAGCTCGCTGAGAGGGCAATCGGCCATTCAACTAATGCGGTTACTTCGTCAATAAGGTCATTGTCTTCAATAACTTGACCGTTGAGTTCGTTGGCCAACGTCGCGATGCCTTCGACAATGCGTTGACGACGTTTGTCAAAATCGCCAATCACCCAAATTTCTTCTAACGTTGTTTCGTAGTCATCTGCATGCGCCAGTGTCGCACCTTGTGGTGCGTGAAAACGATGCCCCTGAATGTAGTTACCCGCCTGTACATCGAGCACGGTGCCGGCAATAACTGCGTCGCCAAACATCATGGTGACGGTTTTGACGGGGCGAATAAACTGCGCGGTGCCATTACCCCAGCGCATTGGCTTCGGTATTGGCAGCTTTTTCAAGGCTTGGTTAACTAAGTCAGGCAACACTTCGGCTAATGGCTGGCCCTTAACTTCGGCTTTGTATAGCAGCCATTCGCCCTTGTCGGTTACTAAGCGTTCTGCGTCGGCTACGGTAATGCCATTACCGCGAGCCCAACCTTCGGCTGCTTTAGTCGCATTGCCGTTGTCATCAAAGGCAACATTGACAGCAGGGCCGCGTTTTTCTACAACTTTATCTTTTTGCTGAGCACTGAGTTCTTTTACCTGCACGGCTAAGCGGCGCGGTGACGCAAAAGATTTGACCGCAGCGAATGAAAACTCATTGTCATTCAACAAGCTGCTAAGGGCTTCGGTAAACGCTTCGCTAAGACCTTTTAGAGCTTTTGGCGGAAGTTCTTCAGTGCCAATTTCAACCAGTAACGTATTCTGTTGCACGGTTAAGCTCCTTGCTTGTTGGTTGTCGATGACTGCGCGAGCGGGAAGCCTAGTGCTTCTCGTGCGGCAAAATAGGCCTCTGCGCAGCCTTTGGCCATGGTACGGACGCGCAGAATATACCGTTGACGCTCTGTTACTGAAATTGCGTGGCGTGCGTCGAGCAAGTTAAAGGCATGAGATGCGCGCATGACTTGCTCGTACGCAGGTAACGGTAGATTGTTTGCGAGTAAGTGCTCACATTCTTTCTCGCAAGAGTCAAAACGGGCAAATAAAACGTCAACGTCCGCATGTTCAAAGTTATAAGTCGATTGCTCGACTTCGTTTTGATGAAATACATCACCGTATAAAATCTTGCCGCGCGGGCCGTCGGTCCACACCAAGTCGTAAATGCTATCAACGCCTTGAATGTACATCGCTAAGCGCTCGAGGCCGTACGTAATCTCGCCGGCTACCGGCTTACATTCTAAGCCGCCAACTTGTTGAAAGTAGGTGAACTGTGTCACTTCCATCCCATTTAGCCACACTTCCCAACCTAGCCCCCAAGCGCCCAAAGTTGGTGACTCCCAGTTGTCCTCAACGAAGCGAATGTCATGGACCAATGGGTCGAAACCGAGCATTTCAAGCGAGCCGAGATAAAGCTCTTGAATGTTTGACGGTGAAGGCTTTAACAGTACTTGAAACTGATAATAGTGCTGCAAGCGGTTAGGGTTTTCACCATAGCGGCCGTCGGTTGGCCGGCGACATGGTTGCACATAGGCAAAGCTAGCTGGTTCTGGGCCAACCGAGCGCAAAAAGGTCATGGGGTGAAAGGTACCCGCACCTACTTCCATGTCGAGAGGTTGAACAACGGCGCAGCCTTGCTGTGCCCAATAATCCTGCAGAGCAAGTATTAGCCCTTGAAACGTTTTTACATCGTAACTAGCCATGCGTTATCTCGTGCTGATTTTTAATCCAAAGTGGCGTAAATTATACCCTGTGTTGGCGCGCGGATACAGGATACCTTGTTAAATGAGCGAAACAATTCAACGCTGTACCTGGTGCGGCACCGCAGAAGACTATGTTGCGTACCACGACAATGTGTGGGGACGCCCCGTTGCCGATAGCCAAGAGCTATTTGCCAAGTTGTGCCTAGACGGGCAGCAAGCTGGCCTTAGCTGGATAACTATACTGCGTAAGCAGGCTAATTATGAAGCTGCTTTTTGCAATTTTGACCCTGAAAAAATTGTACAACTACCACCATCGTACCAAGCCGAATTAATGCACAACGCTGGAATTATTCGTAATCGACTGAAAATTGAATCGATATTTAAAAACGCGCGCGCCTACTTGCGCTTGCGTGAGCAAGGTATCGACTTTAACCAGTTTCTTTGGCAATTTAGCGATGGAAAGCCGCGAATCTTCGCCCGCAAGGGCGGCGACATACCCACATCAGACAGCGTTTCTGATAACATGGCGAAAGCCTTGAAAAAAGCCGGTTTTAATTTTGTCGGCACGACAATTTGCTATGCATTTATGCAGGCTGTCGGTATGGTCAATGATCATGTTGTTGACTGCCATTGTTACCAAAGCGTTTGCACTGAAATGCGTCAATTTTCCTTATAGATGAGTTTGATATGTTAGAAATAGTACTTGCCGATTATAGCAACCCGAAACATCGTCAAGCAGTGATCGATATGCTCGATGACTACGCGCAAGACCCAATGGGCGGTGGTGAAGCATTACCTGAAGCAACGAAAGCCACGCTGATTGACGAAATGGCAAAGCGAGACTATGTTTTTTCGCTGCTCGCATTTAATGACGAACAACCCGTTGGGCTTGCCAACTGTGTCGAAGGTTTTTCAACGTTCGCCGCGAAACCTGTGATGAATATTCACGATATTGCGGTGATCAAAGACTTTCGCGGGCAGGGTATTGCGAAACGCCTACTTGAAGAAGTAAGCACCTTGGCGCAATTTCGCGGCTGCTGCAAGTTAACGCTGGAAGTGTTACAAGGCAATGAGCCGGCCAAAATCGCCTATGAGAAGTTTGGCTTTAAGCCATATCAGCTTGATGCCGAAATGGGCAAAGCCGAATTTTGGCAGAAATATCTGTAGCACGACCGTTAATCGTTAACGGTTATTCGAGGTGAGTGAATGAGTGAAACCACCAACGAGTTAGATACACTCGGACTGCGTTGCCCAGAACCAGTCATGATGCTGCGTGTGGCAATGCGAAAATTAGCGGTGGGTGATGAGTTGACGGTGATTGCAGACGACCCAGCAACAACACGCGATATTCCGAGTTTTTGTCGGTTTATGGATCATGAGCTAGTCAGCGCACAGGTCACGGATTTGCCGTATCGCTACGTCATTCGCAAAGGCTCTTAAGAGCAAAAGCGTTATTCGTTATTCGTCCGTTCACTTCGTTCACTGTTCGTCCGTAAGCTCCGCTTACTATTCGAATCACGAACAGTGCGAAGCACGGACCAACAGCTCGCTTCAGCGAGCGCACGAACAACGCTTTTCGCTTTATTAAACGCGTTCGAAGACGGTGGCGATACCTTGGCCTAAACCAATACACATTGTTGCCACACCAAGCGTCGCGTCTTTGTTTTCCATTAAGTTAATCAACGTGGTTGAAATACGCGCGCCTGAGCAACCTAATGGATGGCCTAAGGCAATAGCACCGCCGTTCAAGTTAACTTTTTCGTCCATGACGTCCAACAGACCTAAACCTTTAAGTACCGGCAATGACTGGGCAGCGAACGCTTCGTTTAGCTCCCACAAATCGATGTCGTTAACGCTCAAGCCAGCGCGTTTCAAAGCTTTTTGGGTTGCTGGTACTGGGCCATAACCCATAATTGATGGATCACAACCCGCAACGGCCATCGCACGAATACGCACACGTGGAGTTAAGCCGAGCTCTTTGGCTTTGTCTGCAGACATGACCAAACAGGCTGCTGCGCCGTCAGACAATGCTGATGAGGTACCAGCTGTTACAGTACCGTTAGCCGGGTCAAACACTGGGCGTAAGGCACCAAGGCCCTCAACCGTGGTTTCTGGACGAATCACTTCGTCGTGCTTAACCATGTGCAAAATGCCGTCGGCATCGTGGCCTTCTATAGGCAAGATTTCTTTGGCAAAGCGGCCTTCAAGTGTGGCGGCATGTGCGCGCTGATGCGAGCGTGCTCCGAAAGCGTCTTGCGCGGCGCGGTCAATACCAAATTTACGTGCTAATAACTCTGCCGTCATACCCATGCTACCAGCCGCTCGCGCCACAGACTTGTTCATGCCTGGATGGAAGTCGATACCGTGAGTCATAGGTACGTGGCCCATGTGCTCAACACCGCCGGCAATCATGATATCACCGTCGCCGTGCATAATTGCGCGAGCAGCATCGTGAATGGCTTGCATTGACGAACCACACAAGCGGTTTACGGTAACCGCCGATACCTGATGCGGAATACCAGCAATTAACGCGGCGTTGCGCGCAATGTTAAAGCCTTGCTCTAAGGTTTGCTGAACACAGCCCCAGTAGATGTCTTCCAGTTCGTTGACATCAACTTGCGGGTTACGCTCAAGCAAGCCTTTCATGAGGTGTGCCGAGAGATCTTCGGCGCGCACGTTGCGGAACACGCCATTTTTAGAACGCCCCATAGGGGTACGAATACAATCGACAATCACTACGTCTTTCATAAATTCCTCCGTTAGCGCTGCGCTATTGATTAACCGGCCAGGTACGATTTGCCTGACTTAGCCATCTCACGCAGACCATCGGTAACTTGGTACATTTCACCGAGGTGCGCATATTTGTCTGCAAGTGCAATAAAGTTCTCTAAACCAACCGTTTCTAAATAACGGAATGGACCGCCACGGAATGGCGGGAAGCCTAGGCCGTAAAGCAGCGCCATATCGCACTCGGCCGCACTCGCCACAATACCTTCTTCAAGGCAACGAACACACTCGTTCACCATTGGCACCATGCAGCGCGCAATAATTTCGTCGGCCTCAAGTTGCTTATCTGAAATGCCAAGCATGTCATAAACTTCAGGGGCTTTTTCTTTCGCTGGGCGACCTTTTTTGTCAACGCCATAGTTGTAAAAGCCCTTGCCATTTTTCTGGCCGAAACGCTCAGCCGCCGCTAATTTGGCAATTGCACTGCTGGTATCGCGCGGCATACGGCTTGGGAAGCCATCAGCCATTACCACAGTGCAGTGATCTGCGGTATCAATACCAACCACGTCGCTCAAATAGGCAGGGCCCATCGGCCACCCGAACTGACGCTCCATAACTTTATCAATACCAGCAAAGTCGACACCTTCGTCGACCATGCCAGCAAAACCGGCAAGGTATGGGAACAACACACGGTTGACTAAGAACCCTGGACAGTCATTTACCACAATCGCTGTTTTACCCATGCGTGTGGCATAGGCGACAACCGCTGCAACGGTTTCTTCTGAGGTTTTTTCGCCACGAATAACTTCAACCAATGGCATTTTGTGCACTGGATTAAAGAAGTGCATGCCACAGAAGCGCGATGGGTCTTTTAAGTTCTTCGCCAAGCGGTCAATTGAAATGGTTGAGGTGTTTGACACGATAATAGTATCGGCATCAACAACGTCTTCCATTTGTGCCAATACTTTGCCTTTTACATCTGGGTTTTCAACCACAGCTTCAACCACAATATCAACGCCTTTTACGCCGTCATCAAGCAACGTCGGTGTAATTGACGATAATACTTGGGCCATTTTTTTATGGTCCATGCGGCCGCGTTCAAGCAACTTACCAAGAATTTTTCTGGCTTCTTTCATGCCTAAATCAAGGGCATCTTGACGAATGTCTTTCATGACCACCGGCACGCCTTTGTAGGCAGACTGGTAAGCAATGCCGCCGCCCATAATGCCGGCGCCTAGTACTGCGGCACGTTTGATTTCTTTGGTCGCTAGTTTGCCAGCTTTTTTCGCTTTGCCTTTCACTAGCTGATCAGCCATGAAAATACCAACTTGGGCACGGCAGGCGTCGGTTTGAGTTAAACCAACGAAGGCTGCGTTTTCCGCATTCAATGCTTCTTCGCGGCCAAAGCGCGCACCGTCTTCTACCGCTTTAATGGCGGCATGTGGTGCAGGGTAGTGTTTACCTGCTTGTGCAGCTGCCATCGCTTTGGCGGTGACAAAGGTCATGGTTGATTCGGTTTCATTGGCTTTTAGTGGCTCAAGTTTTGGTTGGCGCTTGGCTTTCCAGTCTAGCTCACCATTAGCTGCCGCTTTGACGATTGATAAGGCTGCGTCACGCAGTTTTTCTGGAGCAACCACGGAGTCAACTAAGCCAATTTTCAGGGCGTCATCTGGCTTGTTATTTTTGCCTGTGGTGATGAGCTCCAATGCGTTGTCTGGGCCAATAATACGCGGCAAGCGCATGGTGCCGCCGAAGCCAGGAATTAAACCAAGTTTTACTTCCGGCAAGCCAATAACAGCTGTGGTATCAACCACTCGGTAGTCACAGGCTAAAGTGGCTTCACAGCCGCCGCCGAGGGCAAAGCCGGCCACAGCAGCTACCGTGGGTACCGGTAGGTCTTCTAACTGGTCAAAAACACGCGAAGCTTTGGCCACCCAAGTCTTTGTTTGCTCAACATTAGCAAATAAAGTCAGGAATTCTGTGATATCTGCGCCTACAATGAATGTAGGTTTAGAACTGGTGACAATAACACCGCGTAAATCGGCTGTGTTGGCAAGCTTAGTTAATGCTTGGCTGAATTCTTCCAAGGTTTTCTGGTCAAATTTGTTGACTGAGCCTGCGGCTGCAAATTGAAGTTCGGCAATGCCGTCTTCAACAAATTCAACCCGAATGCTATCACCCTGATAAATCATGTTCGGTCTCCTTGAGCGGTTACTGATAATCAGATTGCTTTCGGTTAAAGTGGTTCTTATAGTCGCCCTAGAGTGTGGCCTGAATGGGCCAAATTTTCAATAATTTTTTAAACGTGCGTTTGAATTATGCTGAAGTTAGTTCAAAGTTTGCAAATTGGCTTAATTACCTGGTTGGGGTTGGTAGGGGTTAATGCGGCCGCAAATGCGCCCGTAACTGCGCTCGCAACACAGCAACTAGACCCACAACAGCAGCTTCGTGAGCGCTTTATAGCTACTGAGCAGCTGCTGCAAAGGCGTGAGCTTAAAGAATATAAGCTAATGCGGCCAACTGTTGATGGCTATATATTGGCTGCTTATTTAGACGCCCAATACTGGCAACGTTACGCGAAGTTAAGTGATGCGCCACAGGTGCGCGCTTTTATTCGCGAGCACCAACAATCGCCGCTAGGTTGGCAAACGCGCCAGGCGTGGTTAGATAAGCTTATGGAAGAGCATCATTATGAAGCGTTTATGCATGACTACCAGCTGCCGGCAACGACAGCACATCAATGTTTCTACTTGTATTCTCAATTGGCAACCGGTACGGGAGATACCACGCCAGTTCTGCAACAAGTTGATGCGATTTGGTTAACGGGCGAGTCGTTGCCGGATGCGTGTGACGCAGTTCTAGAAGCGTGGACAAATGCAGGGCGGCGAACCGACGCCATGGTGTGGCAACGTATTGCACTGGCTGCGGATGGCGGTAAACACACACTCATTCCTTACCTACAAAAAATGCTGCCGCAAGATATGCAACCGTTAGCTGAACACTTTCGCGCCGTGCGGCGAAATCCAAAGGCTGTCACCAACAAAAGCAAGTTATCAGGGCAATACCCGCAGCAAGAGACCGAAATAGTTGCGTACGGTTTGCGGCGGCTTATTTGGCAGGAACCTGATATGGCGCTGGCGTTTATTGAATCTCTGCCAACGCACATTACGTTTACAGCGGACCAATATCGCGAAATACGGCAGACCTTTGCCACGGCACTTAGTCTAAAAGGGCACGATCATGCAAGCCGTTGGTTGGCCCGAATTGAGCCCACAGAACATACCGACTCAACTTTACATTGGCAATTGGCCGAGTGGCTGCGCCGAGGGGCTTGGTCACAAATAGTTGGTTTGGTACCGCGCTTACCAGATAGTCAGCGCGAAACGGACCAATGGCAGTATTGGTTTGCACGGGCTTTGAATGAGCTTGGCCACACTCATGTGGCACAACAAGTGTGGGCGCGAGTTGCGCAGCAGCGTAGCTATTATGGCTTTTTGGCCGCCGCCAAGTTGAATCAACCGCTAAGTTTAGCGCGCGAAGCGCTTGAAATGATGCCGGAAGATATCAGCGCAGTACGGCAATTGCCGGGGGTGCAGCGTGCCAAAGAGCTACGCCAACTTGATCGTCAATTAGAAGCACGGCGTGAGTGGAATGCACTGCTTGACCATACCACCGAGCATCAGCAACGCGCGTTAGCGATTATTGCTAGCGAATGGGAATGGCATGACCAAGCTATTTACACACTCGGCCGCATTGGTGCATTTGATGCAATTAGTCAACGGTTTCCCGCTGCGTTTTTAGACGAACATTTGCGTTTTGCTAATGCCGCAAACATAGACGTGAATTGGGCTTTGGCGGTATCGCGCCGGGAAAGTGCTTTTCGCAATGATGCGCGCTCGCATGCCGGTGCTTATGGGTTAATGCAGTTATTACCGAGCACAGCAAAGCTAATTGCTCGCAAAGACGTTACTCGCCTAGAGCTTTTTAACCCGAGTTATAACATCAGCTTAGGCACGCGCTACCTGTCGGACTTGCAGCGTCGTTTGGGTAATAACTGGCTATTAGCGACCGCCGCGTATAATGCAGGTATTTATCGGGTTTACGACTGGTTACCGGCGCAGCCGGTTGAAGCAGACCGCTGGATAGAGATGATTCCCTACCATGAAACTCGCAACTACGTTAAGAATGTTTTGGCTTATCAGCAAATTTATCGTACCTTGCGAGACAACGACAGTTCGCCCGATGTGTTTAAACAGCTCGAACCAATGACAATTGGTGTTATTTCATCGCCCCCCTAGCTGTAGCGAGAGTAAAATGGCCGGTTATTTTGTGCCCGTCAAGCACACCGTCAATGAAATAATTATAAAGAACAGCCGATTTATAGCATCGGCACAGGCCGCAGACAGTATGCAGGCGCATCAACAGCATGTGCTTCAGTGTCAGCATGAATGGCCCGGCGCTAGTCATTACTGCACGGCTGCAATTGTGGCCGCACCGAATAATAGTCAGGCCTATGCCATGAGCGACGATGGTGAACCCTCGGGCACCGCAGGCAAGCCAATGTTTCATGTTTTGCAAAGCAGTGGATTGGGTGAAGTGTCGGTTGTGGTAACACGCTATTTTGGTGGGGTAAAGCTTGGCACTGGTGGTTTACAACGTGCTTATAGCCAAGCTGTAGCTGAAGTGCTTAAGCTCTTGCCAACACAAGAAAAAATATTACGCAAACTGGCGCATATCAACTACGATTACGCTGACCAGAACACCATTGAACATTTTATTAAGCGCTATGATAGTAAAATACTTGAACAAGATTTTACTGAGCAAGTCTCAATGCGCTTGGCCGTAGTTGCAGAGTCTGCACTTAGTCTGCAAAATGACTTAAAAAATGCTACGCAAGGGCGCGTAGCTCTAACCATCATAAACGGGGAAAACTAGTGCGCTTTCGCGGCATCCTTCGCATACTCGGGCTATTAATTTGTTTGTTTAGCGCCACATTAATACCGCCTGGTATTGTCGCGTTAATCTACGAAGACGGCGGTGGCGTCGCATTTTTGCTGTCGTTTATTGTCAGTATTGTTGTCGGGTTTATCGTGTGGTACCCCAATCGTAACGAGCGCTCTGACTTAAAAGTTCGCGATGGCTTTTTGCTCACCGTATTGTTTTGGACGGTATTGGGTTCGGTGGGTATTTTGCCGCTGTGGTTTACCGCCGAGGTGCCGCTATCGATAACCGACGCAGCGTTTGAGTCTTTTTCCGGTTTAACGACAACCGGTGCCACAATACTTACCGGTATTGAGCATTTGCCACATAGTATTTTGTTCTACCGCCAACAGCTGCAATGGCTAGGTGGTATGGGTATTATCGTGTTGGCTGTGGCTATTCTACCTATGCTGGGCATTGGCGGTATGCAATTATATCGTGCAGAAATTCCGGGGCCATTGAAAGACGCCAAAATGACCCCGCGCATCGCCGATACAGCGAAACACCTTTGGTATATCTACGTGGCGTTGACCCTAGTATGCGCGGTGGCCTATAAGCTGGCTGGCATGGGTTGGTTTGATGCTATTGGGCATGCGTTTTCAACGATTGCGGTGGGTGGTTTTAGTACCTACGACGCTAGCATGGGGTATTTTGATAGCAGCACTATTAATACTATTTGCGTGGTGTTTTTGATCTTATCCTCGATGAATTTCGCGGTGCATTATGCAGCCATTACAGGGCGTTCTTTATGGGGCTACTTTAAAGACCCAGAAGTAAGAGGCTTTGTGTTTATTCAAGCGGTACTCATCATTATTGTATTCATGACGGTACTGGTTCATAAGGTTTTTGATAATACTGAGTTAGCCTTCAATCAAGCCATGTTCCAAGCTGTATCCATTAGCACCACGGCTGGATTCGCCACGACAGACTTCTCGTCTTGGCCATTGTTCTTGCCAATACTACTTATTTTCGCCAGCTTCATTGGAGGTTGTGCGAGCTCGACCGCCGGCGGTTTGAAAGTGGTGCGGGTGCTACTCCTATTTCGTCAAGGAGTGCGCGAGTTAAACCGTTTGGTTCACCCCCAAGGTATGTACTCGGTGAAGTTAGGAAAGCGAATAGTGCCGCCGCGAGTTGTTGAAGCTGTGTGGGGGTTTTTCGCTGCTTACGCCTTGGTGTTTGTGGTCATTATGCTGGGCCTGTTAGCAACTGGTCTTGACGACATTACGGCGTTTTCGGCAACTGCTGCATGTTTAAACAACTTAGGGCCAGGGCTGGGGGAGGTGGCAGCCAATTATGCCGGTATTCCAGATGCTGCAAAATGGCTATTAGTTGTCGCCATGCTGTTTGGCCGACTGGAAGTGTTCACTATTTTAGTGCTGCTTACGCCGACCTTCTGGCGCAGTTAGAAGAGAGCTTCAACGCCACCAAGCGCCTAGAAGAACAGGGCGCTTGGTTGGAATAAACGTTCCACCTCACGAATATATTTCTTGTCTACTAAGAATAAAATCACGTGGTCATCGGCTTGTAAAACGGTGTCATCGTGGGCAATCAATACTTCGTTTCCGCGCACAATCGCACCGATAGTAGTGCCCGGCGGTAATTTAATTTCGTCAATGGTTTTACCAATCACTTTAGACGTTTTTTCATCACCGTGGGCAATGGCTTCAATAGCCTCTGCAGCGCCCTTGCGAAGTGAGTAAGCGTTTACTATATCGCCTTTTCGAATCAACGACAGCAAAGCCGAAACGGTGGCGCGCTGAGGCGACACCGCAATATCAATGACGTTATCTTGCACTAAATCTACATAGGCTTGACGTTGTATAAGTACCATGGTTTTCTTGGCGCCAAGACGTTTAGCCAGCATCGATGACATTATATTAGCTTCATCGTCGTTGGTTACCGCGATGAATACGTCCATATCCTCGATATGCTCTTCGGTGAGCAAGCGTTCGTCGGAAGCATCGCCCTGCAAAATAGTGGTGTTTTGCAGTTGCTCATTGAGCATTTCGGCACGATCACGATCGCGTTCAATAAGCTTAACGCGATGATTTTCTTCCAGTAACGCTGCAAGCCCGGCACCAATATTGCCACCACCAGCAATCATAATACGGCGATATTGGTTTTCCAGCTTCTGCATTTCTTCCATGACTATGCGCACATAGCGTGTGTCGGCAATAAAAAATATTTCATCACCAGCTTCAATGATGGTGGTGCCCATGGGTTTTATGGCTTGGCCTTGGCGAAATATGGCGGCCACGCGAGTTTCCACGTTAGGCATGTGGCTTTTCAAGGTTGAAATAGCATGGCCAACAAGTTTGCCACCGTAGTATGCGCGTACCGCAACAAGGCTAGCTCTGCCGCCAGCAAATTCCATCACTTGCAGTGCGCCAGGGTAATCAACAAGTCGTTTTATGTATTGCGTTACTTGTTGTTCTGGTGAGATTAAATGGTCAACAGGAATGTCGTCTTTATGAAAAAGCTTTTCTTTGTAGTCGCTATATTCTTGTGAGCGAATGCGAGCAATACGTTTCGGTGTGCGGTACAGTGTATACGCAATTTGACAAGCGAGCATGTTGGTTTCGTCGCTTGGTGTTACTGCAATCAACATGTCGGCGTCTTCACATCCGGCTTGGCGCAGCACCCGTGGGTGTGAAGCTACCCCTTCAATGGTGCGAATATCGTGTAATTCAGATAGCGCCTCTAGACGGGCTTTGCTGGTGTCTACTACGGTAATATCATTATCTTCACCGACCAGGTTTTCAGCTAAAGTGCCGCCAACTTGTCCACCACCTAGAATCACAATTTTCATGTGCGCTTTTCCAGTTTTGCGAAATAAAAACCATCCCCGTTATGTTCATTTCCGGGTAACCATTGCCACTCTACGCTGCCTTGAGGGCCTGTTGCAACCGCTATAGCGTCGCCATGGCGTTGCTTAAACGCTTCAATCTGCTGGCTATTTTCTTCAGGCAGTATAGAACAAGTCGCGTAAACTAGAGTGCCGCCGGGCTTTAGTGTTGGCCATAAGGCGTCAAGAATTCGTGCCTGCAATTCTGCAAGTTCACGAATATCGTCGTTACGGCGCAACCATTTTATGTCGGGATGGCGCCGAATGACGCCCGTTGCCGAGCACGGGGCATCCAATAAAATACGGTCAAATAATATTTCATCCCACCAGTCATTTGGTGTTGTCGCATCGGCGGTTTTCACCTGGGCGTTTAGCCGCAAACGCGCCAAGTTTTCGTGCACACGCTCTAGGCGTTTGGCATCCGCATCTATCGCTAAAACATTGGCGCTGGGTTGCTGTTCTAGAATGTGGGCCGTTTTGCCGCCAGGTGCGGCGCAGCAGTCAAGAATGTTCTCTTTTTCTTGTGCGTCAACTAACCACGCCGCGTGTTGTGCGGCAATATCTTGTACCGACACCCAACCATCGCTGAAATACGGCAAGGTGTAGACATCTACGGGCTCAGCAAGACAAATCGCTGTGGCCAGTGGCGCGTCTTCAATGACTGCAATATCAGCAGCTTTAAGCAGCTGTATATAGTCAGAACGACTGGTCTTTTGGGCGTTAATTCGCAGCCACATAGGCGCCTGCTCATTATTGGCAGTAAAAATACGTGCCGCTTGGTTCGGGTATGCTTTTTCAATGCGCTCTGCCAGCCAGCGCGGATGGCCATGGGCCAGGGCTGGTTTCTGCTCTAACTGTTTCAGTAGTTGTGGCAATTGGCGTTGAATAGTACGCAGCACGCCGTTGACTAAACCTTTCTGTTTGGCGCGTTTGAGCACTAATGCTGCGTCCACCGTTGCCGATACCGCCGCGTGTTCAGCAGAGCCCATGTAGGCCAGCTGATAAGCACCGACCAAGAGCAGAGAGTGCAACGGCTTTAATTCGCCTTTTAGTGGCTTTGCTAATTGCGAACCCACCATGAAATTCAGTTGTGGCAGGTAACGCAGGACGCCGTAAGCGAGTGCCTGCGCCATACCGCGGTCACGCGCCGTTAGTTGGCTACTTAGCGCTGGCAGGGCTTGGCTTAATGAGCGACCTTGTTCAACCACTTGAAAGATAGCTTGGGCGGCAACAGCTCTGCTTGCGGCCCCTGGGCGAAGCGATTGTTGACTCATCATGCTGTCTCTGCGGCTGGGCTTGCCAACACGCTGCCTGGGCGTAGCCAATCGGCGCGGCCATTCAGGAAGTCGGCCGCAGCCATGGGCTTTTTGCCTGGTGGTTGTAACTGTAACAGGCGCAACGCATGTTGTGCTGTTTGTACCACAATGCCGCTTTTATCTGCCTGAATAATGGTGCCAGCTTGGTATTGGCCACCCGGCACGACATCAGCCTGCCATATTTTCACGACATCGCCGGCTGCTGTTTTTAGCCAGCAAATAGGCCACGGATTAAAGGCACGAACCCAGCGCTCGAGCACCTCAGCAGACTGATTCCAGTCTAGCTGGGCTTCTTCTTTGCTAAGTTTTTTCGCATAGGTGGCAAGGGTATTGTCTTGCACGACAGCTTTGGCTTGATAGTTTTCTATATCAGAAAGCGTTGCGACTAAAGCTTGTGGCCCTAGCGCGGCGAGCTTGGTGTAAAGCGATGCAGACGTATCTGTTGCTTCTATAGCCAACCGAGCTTCTTTTAGTACGGGCCCTGTATCTAGGCCAGCTTCCATTTGCATCACGGCAACACCGGTTTCGCTATCACCAGCCCAAAGCGCGCGTTGAATGGGCGCGGCACCACGCCAGCGCGGCAATAAAGACCCGTGAACATTAATGCAGCCTAAACGAGGAATATCTAACACGGCTTGCGGCAGTAATAAGCCATAGGCCACCACAACCATCACGTCGACCGCGAAGTCAGCTAGCTGCGCCTTGGCCTCGTCACTTTTAAAGTTGACGGGTTGCATCACTGGCAAACTGTGGTTTTCGGCTAATAATTTAACAGGGCTAGCTTGCAGTTTTTTGCCGCGGCCGGCAGGACGATCGGGTTGCGTGTACACGGCAACAACGTCGAACGCTGAGTTGTTCAACAGGGCTTGCAAGTGATTAGCCGCAAACTCGGGCGTGCCGGCAAAAACAACGCGTAACTTATTCATGCTAATTGTTGGCTATCCTTTAAGCTTGAAGGCGCGCTTCTTTTTCGAGTTTTTTACGAATGCGATCACGTTTAAGCGGCGACAAGTAGTCGACGAAAAGTTTACCATTGAGGTGATCAATTTCGTGCTGAATACAGATGGCGAGCAAGCCTTCAGCGGTTAAGCTAAACGACTCACCATGGCGATCAAGGGCTTGCACAGTGACTTTACCGGCGCGTTCTACTTTTGCGTAAACGCCCGGAAACGACAAGCAGCCCTCTTCATTGGTGAAATGGCCTTCTTGTGCTGTAATCTCTGGGTTAATAAACACTAGTGGCTCGTTCTGATCTTCGCTGCAGTCAGCAATGAACAGACGCTTGTGAATATCGACCTGAGTGGCCGCCAAGCCAACGCCATTGGAGTCGTACATGGTTTCGAACATATTATCGATGTCGGCACGCAGGGCATCGTCAACCGTATTAATTGGTTGTGCGACCGTGCGTAATCGTTCGTCGGGATATTTTAAAATTGTTAATTTACTCATAACCTTTCATTCGCTAGTTTCATCTTGCGTGATTTTAACGTAATTTGAGGATGAACACACGGTTTTACAACGGAGCACGACATGACTAAATGGCAACTACCGGCGATTGCATTAATCGGTTTTCTGCTGGTTTCACCTCTGCATGTTGTTATGGCGCAGTCTGAAACACAACAAACCAAAGGCGATATTCTGCAACTTCGTGAAGGCGCACCCCAAGAATATGTGGTGAAAAAAGGCGACACGCTGTGGGGTATCTCAGAATTATACCTCAATGACCCTTGGTACTGGCCTGAGCTGTGGCGAATTAATGAAGGCGTTGCGAATCCACATTTAATTTACCCAGGAGACCGTTTATTGCTAGTTTGGGTAGATGGCAAGCCGCAGCTGACACGTAAAGCACACAAAACTTTGTTGCCTGAAGGGCAAGTGAAGAGCAAAGACAACCCAATTCCGACCTTCTCGCGCGATATGTTAGCGCCATTGTTAACCGAACATCGCGTAATCACCGCTGAAGCGTTAAAAAATACACCACAAATTTTGGGTGACAACCGCGGTGCCCCGCGGGTGAACGGTATGTTGCCGGTATTTATTAAAGGCGATGTGGAAAAGACCACCTATAGCGCTTTTACGCCGGTTGAGCCCATTGACGGTGGTGAATTGCTTCGTTACGTCGGCGATGTCACGGTGACGTACAATGCTGGCGAGCTTGCAGAAGGTGAGCTCAGTCGAATACAACGAGAAATTCGTCGCGGAGACTACTTGTTAACTTCACAGCCGTTAAATATTCCAGACGTGATTGTGCCTGAATCAGGTGGCCAGCTTGACGGTCAGATTATTGCCTCATTGAATAATCGCAAAGAACAGGGGCCATATGACGTGGTGGTGCTTAATCGTGGGCGTCAACACGGCGTTGAAGTTGGTCAGATGTATCAAGCTATACGCCCAGGTTCAACGCTATTTGTTGATGGCGAAGAAATAACCTTAGTGAACTACTACAAGCCGGCAGACCATATCTCACGGTTGTGGCGCAACACGTTGCAGCTACCTGTGTCTGCAACATCGCAAATGCTTGTGCTTGAGGTTCAGGAACAAACCAGCTTTGCCATTGTGGTTCGCTCACGCGAATGGATGAGCATTGGTGATTACTTTATTCCACTCAAACTCTAATTTTTCATAACTCACAAGAGAGGTTATCGGCATGGAAGCTGAAACCGCGAAGGCGCTACTCGCTATGGCGAGTGCGCCGAGCACCCATCGCAAATATTTACGCAGCCTAAGCTCCATTGAGCAAATTTTTATTCGAGCACCGTTGCCGGAAGTAAACATTGCGCCGGCCTACGTTGAACGGCTACAGCGCTGGGCTACGCAACCCAATTGCCATGTTATTCACTTACGTGACGAACGCTACCCAGAGCCGTTAAAACATATCAGTGACCCACCGTTGGTGCTATTCGCGCATGGCGATCTTCGCTGTTTGCAGGCCCGTATGGTCGCGATTATTGGCAGCCGCAATGCCTCGCCGGTGGGGCAACACACCGCCAATTACTTCGCTCGCGGGCTGGCGCGTTCAGGGCTTGTGGTGAGTAGCGGCTTGGCCAAAGGCATTGACGCCGAGGCGCATCGGGCAGCGTTGGCAGAGGGGAAAACATTAGCCGTATTGGGCACTGGGCCGGATATTTATTACCCAGCACATAATCGGCAATTGCAGCAGCAAATTATGCAAAGTGGTTTGGTGATTACCGAGTTTGCGCCGGGTATGCCACCAAAGAAAGATCATTTTCCCCGTCGTAACCGTATTCTTAGCGGCTTAGCCGAACTGGTGGTTGTTATTGAAGCCAAGTATCAAAGCGGAACCTTAGTCACTGCAGCCTTGGCGCGAGAACAACAAAAAACGGTGATGGCAGTGCCTGGCTCGATATGGAACGTGGCGCATAGTGGCTGCCATAAGTTGCTTAAAGAGGGCGCCGCACTGGCCACGACCGTAGACGATATACTGCAAGAATTGAATTTGCCGCCGCTGCACCCATCTTTAACAGAGGCAAATGGCGCCCAAAGGGTGCAAATAAATAGCTCGCGAAGCTTGGCAAACCGTAAATTGTTGGCTAATGTGGGTTTAGAGGTTACTTCAATAGACACTATTGTGGCACGCAGCGGACTACCGGTTGCTACCGTCACTGAACAGTTGGTGTTACTTGAGTTAGAAGGGCATGTAACCTCGGTTACAGGTGGTTATATAAAAATGGGGAGGCGCTAACGATGTTTGATATCCTCATGTACTTGTTCGAAAACTTTATTCATTCGGACATGGAGGTTGTGGTAAACCATGACGAGCTTACCGATGAACTGACGCGTGCAGGCTTTCACCGTCAGGAAATTCACAAAGCTTTAGCATGGCTAGAGCGCTTGGCTGACTTGCAAGATAGCCAAACGTTGCCATACGTGAATAAGTCGCCGAACAGCAGTACACGGGTCTTTACGGCCGAAGAAGTTGCACGTCTGGATTGTGCCAGTCGTGGGTTCTTAATGTACCTTGAAAACCTTGGTGTGCTAGACTTCGCCACACGAGAAATGGTAATTGACCGTGTTATGGAGCTAGACACTCAGCAGTTTACGCTGGACGATTTGAAATGGGTGGTGCTCATGGTGCTATTTAACGTACCAGGGCACGAAGACGCCTATGATCAAATGGAAGGCTTGCTGTTTGAAGAACCCGAGGGTTTATTGCATTAAATGACCGATAACTTCTTAGAGCCGCAGTCGCTGGGTGTGCCTTGCCCCCGGTGTGAGCGCGATCTGCAACTCAAAAAGGGCCGCTTTGGGCTTTATGTTGGCTGCAGTGGTTACCCCGACTGCGACTATATGACCGCCGCTGATTTTGACCCTGGCACCGATGCCGCCTGCCCTGCGTGTCAGCAAGGCAAGTTAGTGCAAAAAACAAGTCGCTTTGGCAATTCTTTTTATGCCTGCGACCAGTACCCCAAGTGCAAGTTCTCCGTTAATCTACCCCCAGTTCAAGAACAGTGCCCCAAATGCCAGTTTCCATTACTGCTGAAGAAAAAAACATCTGCCGGAGAGCGTTGGATTTGTGCTGATGATTCCTGCGACTACAAATCTTCGATAAAATAAGAGCTATTCACATAGCAATGACCAAGTAAGAGAATTGTCGAATGACCGAACAAAACGACACCTGGTTTGCCGCCAAGCAAGCTTTTCAGAATGGTGAATTGTTGGCATACCCAACCGAAGCCGTTTTTGGGCTAGGCTGCGATCCGCGTAACGAGTTGGCAGTGTCAAAACTGCTAGATGCAAAGCAGCGCCCGCAAGAAAAGGGTTTGATTTTATTGGCGGCTGACTACAGCCAGTTGGTTGCCTTTGTGGATGATGCCAAAATACCGCAAGACAAGCGTTTTTCGGTGTTTTCTCATTGGCCTGGGCCAGTCACCTTGTTGCTCCCGGCCGCGCCACATGAACCTGAGTGGTTGCGGGGCGCACATAATCAAATTGCTGTGCGAGTAACCGCACACGAACCGGCTCGTCAGCTCTGTCGCGCCTTAGGTAGCGCCATCGTGTCAACTAGCGCCAATATCAGTGGTCAACCGGCTTTGTGCGAAGCTGCGGCTGTTCGTGATACCTTCGGAGACAAGGTTGCTTGGGTGATGGACGCGCCGACTGGTGGCGCGAGTAAACCTTCGCGAATTATTGACCCACTCACACAACAAGTTATTCGGGATTAATCATGCATGACTCTATGCTGGCGCAAGTTAACGCGTACTTGAAAAGCCTGCAAGACCGTATTTGCACGGCATTAGAACAAGCCGACGGGCTTGGTCAATTTGTTGAAGACTCGTGGCAGCGCCCCGGTGGCGGTGGTGGCCGCTCACGCGTGATGCGCGAGGGGGCTGTGCTCGAACAAGGAGGCGTGGGCTATTCCCATGTGTTTGGCGAGCAAATGCCCGCTTCAGCAACGGCGCATCGGCCCGAGCTAGCCGGGCGGAATTTTAATGCTTGCGGGGTGTCGCTGGTCATGCACCCGCGTAATCCGTACGTGCCGACTAGCCATGCGAATGTGCGATTTTTTATTGCCGAAAAAGAAGACGCTGAACCAGTATGGTGGTTTGGTGGAGGCTTTGACTTAACGCCGTTTTACCCGTTTGACGACGACATTAAACATTGGCATCAAGTGGCCTATGACGCTTTGCAGCCATTTGGTGAAGAGCTGTACCCCAAGTTTAAACAATGGTGCGATGAGTACTTTTGGTTGAAGCATCGCGACGAAACCCGTGGTGTTGGGGGGCTGTTTTTCGATGACTTAAATCAACGCGGCTTTGAAGAAAGTTTTGCGATTATGCGGGCGGTAGGCGACGCTTATGTTGAGGCTTACTTGCCAATCATTGCGCGCCGTAAAGATACACCGTACGGCGAACGTGAGCGTGACTTTCAGTTGTATCGTCGTGGTCGTTATGTTGAATTTAACCTGGTTTGGGACCGTGGCACTTTATTTGGCTTACAAACCGGCGGCCGAACCGAGTCTATTCTCATGTCAATGCCGCCGCTGGCGCGTTGGGAATATGGCTTTGAACCAGAACCCGGTAGCGCAGAAGCTAAACTTTATAGCGACTATTTGCGCCCCCGAGACTGGCTACAAGAGCTTTAATGGGTGTTGATCATGTGGTGCGCTAAGTTGGTAAACTGAGCGCGCAACTGAATCTTTAACGGGTCGTCGTGAACCTGCTCATCAAGTACTTGATACATGCACAGCAGCCATTGATCGCGCATACGTTCATCAATTGTAAAGGGCATATGGCGAGCGCGTAGGCGAGGGTGGCCGTATTTCTCCTCAAACAAGGCGGGGCCGCCCAACCAGCCACTGAGAAATTCAAAAAACTTCTCGCGAATGGTATCAAGCGGTTGCGGATGCATCGCCAACAATTCTTTTGCGCGAGGGTCGCGCTCCATGACATCATAAAAGCCGTTAGCGATAGCACGCACGGCGCTTTCGCCGCCAAGTTGTTGGTAGAATGTTTGCGGCTCGGTGGCACGCTTGCTACTTTTGAGGAAATTAAACATGGCGTTTTTTACAGTATTTGGGAATCCGGTTGCACATAGTTTGTCACCGCAAATTCATGATGCGTTTGCCGCACAGCATGGTTTGGGCATACGTTATTTGCCCAGTTTAACATCGGCTGGCCAGTTTCGTCGCGCAGTCAGCGACTTCTTTTACTGTGGCGGTGCCGGCGCAAACGTTACTGTACCTTTCAAAGAGTCTGCTTATGAGCTAGTCACCCATCTTACTACACGGGCGGCAAAGGCGCGGGCGGTGAATACGCTCATT
Source organism: Pseudidiomarina donghaiensis (assembly GCF_900116895.1). Taxonomy (GTDB): domain Bacteria; phylum Pseudomonadota; class Gammaproteobacteria; order Enterobacterales; family Alteromonadaceae; genus Pseudidiomarina; species Pseudidiomarina donghaiensis. The sequence goes on from NZ_FPCF01000002.1 coordinate 152,388, forward strand.
CCTTTGGGCTTTGGCCAACTGCTTGGTGACAATACTGACGGTATTGGCTTAATCACTGACTTACGCGTGAATTGTCACCAACAACTCAACCAACGGGCGGTCGTGCTGTTGGGCGCTGGAGGCGCCGCGCGTGGAGCGCTGCATGCGTTGTTGGAGCAGCCGGTGGCGTCAATCACGGTTGTAAATCGCACCATTGCGCGGGCTGAAGAACTTGCACAAGACAGCCAAGACAGCCGTGTCACGGCATGCGCGTTTGATGCATTAGCGATAACCTCAGGTGCTTTAGTGATCAATGCAACCAGTATTTCCTTAACAGATAAGTCAGGCACAGCGTCACTACCAATAGCAACGGCTGAACTCGCTAAGGCAACCTGTGCTTACGACATGATGTATGGTGCGGAACCGACGGTATTCATGCAGCAAGCGCGAAGCGCAGGTGTTACTAATGTGTTTGATGGATTAGGAATGTTAGTTGAGCAGGCGGCTGTTGCATTTAAGATTTGGCATGACGTACAGCAGCTAAACACGCCACAGGTCATTGCAAGTCTGCGAGAGAAACTAAAGTGTAAGTAGCTTAGCTGGCGCTAGTCGCGAAGAACAATATTCGGGCTTAAATCAACATCACCCTCATGGTTGACCGTGGCAAACTCACTGCCGCGGCGCACAACCGCTAACGGGCCGTCTTCTGTGTTGCGAATAAAGGCAAGATCAAAACCGAATTTTTGTAATTGGTACACGCCAAATTTCTGGTCCATGGATAACCGTTCCCACCATTCAGTTTGGTTTAAAGCGATGCGACGACGCTCGAAATCTTCGAGTTGGCGCAGCTCTTCTTTGGTTAGGTTCATTGTTTCTATTTCCATAACACCACATTTTGGTTGGCTGGATAGTGTTGCTCACTATGTATATACATTACCTAGTAAACATTAGTTCACATTGCTTTTGCAAGAACTATGACAAGCATTATATAGAAAAACTTAATGAATGTTGATTCCTTTTGCGCATATAGTCGTCAGATAACGCGCAAAAATTGTTCTAAAAAATTTCAATTTGCTACTGGCAATCAGCCAACAATGTGTTAGTCTTTCTGTTCGATTCAAATTGAATCAAAAAGCTCACGCAAAAACATGTTCCTCATAATGGCGAGGGCAAAAATCAGTTTCCACAGCTGATACAAAATAAGAATAAAACGCAGTTAGGGCTTCAGGATTTCTTCGAACCCCTTGTTTTTCAAGTCATTCAGACAAAATAGCACGCCAGAGATCAACGATCTTTAACTGGCAGGCTCCGTCGTTTTCAACAGACTTATCCACAATGTATCCACATATTGCCAAGCCTCGTCAGTAGCGAACACAAGCTAGCTATGGCATGCTAGCGCAATCGCAAATACCTGAGATTTACAGCATGTCGCAAACATCTTCAAAAGCACCATTGTCGGTTCCAGAAAATCCATTTGTTTTGGTAGACGGCTCGTCTTACTTATTCCGTGCATTTTACGCGCCGCCGCATTTGACCAATTCGGCCGGAGAACCCACTGGCGCAATTTATGGCGTGGTGAACATGCTGCGCAGCTTGTTGAAAAAGTATAAGCCGTCGCACATGGCGGTGGTGTTTGATGCAAAAGGAACAACCTTTCGTAACGATATATACGCCGAGTATAAAGCCCATCGCCCACCAATGCCTGATGACTTACGCAGCCAAATAGCGCCGCTACACAAAATTGTGCAGGCGTTAGGGTTGCCGTTGTTGTGCATTGATAACGTAGAGGCCGATGATGTGATTGGTACGCTTGCGCAGCAAGCAAGTGAGGAAGGGCGCTTCACGCTAATAAGTACCGGCGATAAGGACATGGCGCAGCTAGTTAATGACCATGTCATGTTAATTAATACCATGACCGACACTTTGTTGGACTACGACGGTGTGGTTGAAAAATATGGTGTGAAACCCGAGCAGATGATTGATTTGCTGTCGTTAATGGGTGATAGCTCGGACAATATTCCCGGCCTGCCGAAAGTGGGCGAAAAAACCGCCTTAGCCATGTTGCAAGGTATGGGCTCAATTGATGCGATGTTGGCCAACCCTGAGGCGATTAAAGATCTTGGTTTTCGTGGTGCGAAAACCATGCCTGAGAAGCTCGAAGAACATAAAGAAACGTTACTTATGTCACGTGAGCTGGCAACCATTAAGTTAGACGTGCCGCTCGACTTTAAGCCGGACGAGCTGACTATTCAGCCCGCTGACACAAATCAACTTGTTGAATTGTATAAACAATGTGAGTTTCGTCGATGGTTAGCAGAGGTGCTTGAAGACGGCGCTGCCAGCGACCAAGCATTGGGCCATGAACAGCCAACGCAAGCAGCACCAGAAACCGCCGTAAGTCACGACGGTTATGAAGTTGTCACAACCCAAGAGCAGCTTGATAAGTGGGTTAAAGCTCTTGAACAAGCCGAGCAGTTTGCGTTTGATACAGAAACCACCAGCTTGAACTATATGGAAGCAGAGTTAGTTGGGCTGTCGTTTGCGATTGAACCTGGCCACGCCTGCTATATTCCGGTAGCGCATGACTACCCTGGCGCACCAGATCAATTAGACCGAGCCGATGTGTTAGCTCAGCTCAAGCCGCTATTGACCGGCAGCAAGCCAAAACTCATTGGTCAAAACCTCAAGTACGACAGCCATATTTTGCGTCGTTACGACATTTCTTTAGGTGCTATTGCCAATGACACCATGCTGGCTTCGTATGTGTATAACAGCACAGGCTCACGGCATGACATGGACAGCTTGAGTTTGCAGTACCTGGGTCATAAGCCCATTGCATTTGAAGACATTGCCGGCAAGGGCGCGAAACAAATTACCTTTAACCAAATTGCGTTAGAGCAGGCGGCCCCTTATGCAGCCGAAGACGCTGACGTGACGTTGCAGCTGCATCAGAAGTTGTGGCAAACGGTTAGTGCTGAGAAGTCGTTACTGCACGTGCTTGAAACCATTGAGCTGCCATTGGTGCCCGTGTTAGTCAATATGGAGCAGCATGGCGTGCAAATAGACGCGCAATTGTTGGCGCGTCAAAGTCATGAAATAGCGATGGAGCTACAAAGTTTAGAACAGCAGGCCTATGACATTGCTGGCGAAGAATTTAATCTTAGTTCGACCAAGCAGCTGCAGCAGATTTTGTTTGAAAAACTACAGCTACCGGTGCGCAAAAAGACACCCAAGGGCGCCCCGTCAACCGCCGAAGAAGTATTGCAAGAATTGGCGCTTGACTACCCATTGCCAAACGTCATTATGAGCCACCGAGGGTTGAGCAAGCTCAAGTCGACCTATACCGACAAGTTACCTAAAATGGTGAACCCACGCACCCAGCGTATTCATACGTCGTATCATCAAGCGGTAACGGCCACCGGCCGGTTATCTTCAAGCGACCCGAACTTGCAAAATATTCCGATTCGCACTGAAGCTGGCCGACGTGTGCGAAAAGCATTCACGGCGCCGGATGGCTACAAAATTATGGCCATTGACTATAGCCAAATTGAATTGCGAATTATGGCGCACCTATCGGGCGACAAGGCGCTTGTGGATGCCTTTTCAAAGGGCCGAGATATTCACAAGGCCACCGCCGCTGAAGTGTTTGGCGTACCGTTAGAGCAAGTGACCAGTGAACAACGCCGTCGTGCGAAAGCGGTGAATTTTGGTCTTATTTATGGCATGTCAGCGTTTGGCCTAGCTCGGCAACTCGATATTCCGCGCCAAGAAGCACAAGACTATATGGACAAATACTTTGACCGCTTCCCCGGTGTGTTGAAATATATGGAAGAAACGCGGCAACAAGCCAAGCGCGATGGCTATGTTGAGACCATTTATGGCCGCCGTTTACAGTTGCCAGAAATTAAATCGCAAAATGGCATGCGCCGCAAAGCGGCAGAGCGTGCAGCAATTAACGCGCCTATGCAAGGTACCGCCGCTGATATAATTAAGCGAGCGATGATCGCGGTGCACCGTTATTTGCGTGAGCAAGTGCCTGCTGATGATGTTTGGATGATCATGCAAGTGCACGATGAATTAGTTTTTGAGGTTCGCGAAGACAAGGTGGCGGACTATCAAACTAAGCTAGTTGAAATTATGGAAAACGCCGCTGAACTTAAGGTTCCACTGATTGCCGAAGCGGGTGTGGGGGACAACTGGGACGAGGCTCATTAAAAAAATTGAATTTTTCAAAAATTTTTTTGAACTAATTTTTGAACCGCCAGTCTGAACATGTGAAAGGCGCATTAAATGAACTCGGTTCGTTTGTCATTACCTTTCTGAGATGTTCTCTCCCTGGATTGTAAGAACTTTTGCCCGGCTTTATGCCGGGCTTTTTCTTTTCTGCGCACGCCGATTTGCAATAAATACACCCGTTAAAATGGCCGCCATGCCAATGGCGTGCTCAATGAGAAACGGCTCACCGTCAATCACACCAAGTATTAGTGCCACGATTGGAATTAAGTAGGTAACCGAGCTAGTAAACGTGGTATCCGTCATTTTTACGACAGTATTAAAAATAATCAGCGCCATTGCGGTGCCAATAACACCCAGTATAAGAATGGCTGTCAGCGAGAAATATGTGCCAGATTGTGCGGCGGTAATTTGCTCTATAAAGGGTGTTGCAAAGAGTAAATAAAGCAACGCTGGTGGCGCCACTAAGAACAAGCTAACCCCAGTAATCGTCAATGCGCCGAGGTCGGGAATATGATGCTTGATAAGATTAAGATTAATACCGTAACAAATTGTCGCCAAGATAATGAGTAACGCATAGGCGTTAAATTGGAATTCGCCGCTGCCATTAGCGGTAATTAATATGACCGTACCGGCTAAGCCAATAAGTACACCAAGCCATTGTTGCAACGCCACTATTTGCTTAAAAACCAACACGCCAATAAGCAACGTAGCGAGCGGCGTAAAGGTATTCAGAACGCCGGTGACGCCACTAGGTAACTGCGTTTGCGCAAAGGCAAACAAAAACGCGGGAATAAAGCTACCCACTAAGCCAACCGAAATAAGCTTCGGCCAGTGATGGCGTTGCACCGTTTTAAAACGTTGCATTAAAAAGGGGAGCAAGACGAAGCCTGCGGAAGCAATGCGAATGGCTGCGAGTTGATCAGGGCGAAAGGCGATAAGGCCTTTTTTAATCAGGATAAATGAGCTGCCCCAAATCATTGCGAGCAGCAACAATAGTAACCAGGCTTTTAGAGGCGGTGTCTCATTCTGCTGCATCGGCGTTAACCGTTGCATCTGCTGACGTGTTCAGCCAGTTGGAGAGTATGACCTCAACTTGTGGCAGGCCGATTTTATTGAGCGAGGAAAACATTTCTACCTGCACCCCGTCGCCAAACACTAATGCGGCTTCACGAGCCTGTAGCAGCGTGCTTTTACGCTGGCTCGGCTTGAGTTTGTCGGCTTTGGTAAGCAACACCAGCACAGGAATGCCGCAGTCAGTTGCCCAATGCAGTAAATCCTGATCGGTGTCACGGTATGGGTGACGAATATCCATCAATAATACCAGGCCACGCAATGACTGACGTTTCTGTAGGTATTCGCTAAGCGCCAGGTTCCATTTTTCTTTTACCGCCAGTGGTACTTTGGCGTAACCGTAGCCTGGCAAATCGATTAAGCGTTTCCCTTCAGTAACCTCAAACACATTGATAAGTTGCGTGCGGCCAGGCGTTTTACTGGTGCGTGCTAATGCTTTTTGGCGCGTAATAGTATTTAATGCGCTTGATTTACCTGCATTGGAGCGACCAGCGAACGCAATTTCGACGCCGGCATCGTCAGGCAACTGTCGAATATTCGCAGCGCTCGTGATAAATTTTGTGGGTTGAAAGTTCAACGTGGTGTTCATAGACGTGTTTAAGACCTCAATTGAAACCACATAGTATCATGATTAGACGTTTAATCCTTACAACTTTTGTGTAAAATAGCGTCTGTTACAACATCCAGAGCAGAGATATCGATCATGAAAAAAATCGCAATGTTCGTCGGCCTGTACCTTGGCTTAACAGGTGTCGCTATGGCAGCAACCGGTGACGCTGAAGCAGGACAACAAAAAGCAGCGGTATGTAGCGCTTGTCACGGGCCCGATGGTAATGCGCCATCAGACATGTATCCGAAAATTGCCGGCCAGCATGAGGGCTACCTGTTCAAACAGTTAAAAGATTATAAGCTTGCTGCTGAAACTGGCGGCGAGCAAGGCCGTGTTAACGCCATCATGCAAGGTCAAGTCATGATGCTGAGTGAGCAAGACATGGCGGACTTGGCGGCGTATTACGCTTCACAAGAAATGGAAGGCGGTAGCGCCCCTGAAGACGTGATTGCTGCAGGCAAGAAGCTTTTTGTTGCCGGCGATGAGTCTCGCGGCATTGCGGCTTGTGCGGCTTGTCATGGTCCGCGTGGCGACGGTATGGCATTGGCCAACTTCCCAGATATTTCTGGTCAACACGCTGCTTATACCAAAGCCCAGTTAGAATTGTTCCGCAGTGGTGAGCGTGCAAACGACATGAATAACATGATGCGCGACGTGGCTAGCAAGCTAACTGACAAAGATATCGAGATTCTTTCGCAGTATATTCAAGGCTTGTACTAAGCAGAAAAAGGCAGCTTTCGCTGCCTTTTTTGTTTTTTTGTTGCAAAAAAACAGTCACAAAATCGCTCTGTTTACGCGGACTTGAGAGAAAAGTAATAAGAAACTAGTTTTTTAGAACATAATAATCATTGATAATTTGCTACGAATAAGTACATTGAATGCCATTGGATTTTAGCGAAGCCACGTAGAATAAGGCTTAGCTAAGTTACGAATTAAAATCCAGGGAATAAAAACACGGCCAGGAGGCCGCCTTTTAACCAAGCACAATAATAAGAACAGAGCTTGAGTTAATGCGCTTTAACTAATAACAATAATAATAAAAAAGCTCACGGACGTTATAATTAAAAACATGGAAGATAATGACAACCGTTCTCGAAATCGCACGTGCGCTGTGTGAAAGATTGAGAATAAATCAGGCGATGGAAACATCGCCTTTTTTATTGTCTGCAAGATCAGGTAAACTATGCGCTAGTTTCAAATTCACCTGTTCTGGAAGCACACATGACTCGCGTCAAAAAGACTCGCAAAACTGGCCCACTTGCTGCGGCCAAAAAAACTCAACCTGAATGGGAAAAGCAAAGTCGTGCCAAAGCACCGGCTAAAGCCACTCATAAAAACAAGGGCCGTAAACCGGGAAGCCGTTTTAATGTTAGCGATGGCCAGCGGCAATCGTCACGTGTTGCCAGTGGGCAAGCAACGGATGACCCAAGGTTTGGTAGCAAAAAGCCTATTCAACTTATTCGCCCCGACCAATTAGCGGAAGCTACAAAACCTGCTTTTGACCGCAAGGCCGCTTTGGCTGAACTCAATGCCATCGAAAACGATGACCGCCTACAGGCGTTGCTTGATCGTGCTGATGAAGGTGATGAACTTTCTGCCACCGAAGCACGTTATGTTGAAGAGCGCACAGAGCGCTTCGCGCAGCTTGCTGAGCAATTAGGCATTGAAATTGATGACAGTGATGATGTTGATGACCTAGAATTTGACGACGAATTTGAGGATGACGATGACAGATAGCAGCTTGCCATTGTGGGCTTGGATTGCAGCAGTAGTCGGTATTGTAATTATTTGCGCGCTGGCATTTTACGCAGGGCGCTTGCTGGGGCAGTTAAAGCAGCAAAATCAACGCCGTGACTACGCCTTAGCAAAACGCAACGAAAACCTGCATGAAAGCATTGTGACCATTGCCAAAGCGATGGATCAAGGCCAATGCCCGTTGTCTGAGGGAGCGTTACGCTTAGTCGTTCTGCTTGACCTGCGGGTTGAGTCAAATGAGGCAAAATACGCTACGCGTTATCCAGCTTTGCACGACATGTATGAGCGCATTAAACACATGCCAACGCATGAAGCGCGTAAGCAATATCCAAAACAAGAAATACGTAAAATGGATAGCGAACGGGAAGGGTATGAACAAGAGCTGGAAGACGTCATTTTGCAAGACGTCCGCCAGCTTTTGAAAGACTTCGGCTAAGTTATTGCTTATAAACTTGGCCGTCTTTAATAACCAAGTTAACGCCGCTGAGCAATTCAATATTGTTTAGCGGATTACCTTCAACCGCAACCACATCCGCACGCTTGCCGACTTCAATCGTGCCAATATCGTCTACACCAAGTAGTTTAGCCGCTTCCGCAGTTGCGCTGCGGATGGCCGTTAATGGCGGCATACCAGCTTCAACCATATAGATAAATTCACGATAGTTTTCACCGTGGTCAAACACGCCTGCGTCGGTACCAAAGGCTATTTTTACGCCGGCTTTATACGCCTCAGCGAACGTCGACTGAATTTTGGGCCCAATAGCGGCCGCTTTAGGACGAACGATATCTGGGAAGAAACCGTCAATTTTTGCGCGATCAGCCACCGAGCGACCAGCAGTGATGGTTGGCACGAAGTACACATTATTCTTTTTCATCGCAGCCATGACTTCGGCATCCATGTAGGTACCATGCTCAATAGAATTTACCCCCGCTGCTATTGCGCGCAGCATCCCTTCTTTGCCATGTGCATGAACCGTCACCTTCATGCCGTAGTCTTTAGCGGTTTGTACCACTGACTCAAGCTCGTCAGTCATGAACTGCGGATTCTGACCGCTTTTAGCAACACTTAAAACGCCCCCAGTCACCGTCAATTTAATAAGGTCGGCACCGTCTTGGTAGCGAGCGCGAACAGCTTCACGCGCTTCGTAGGGACCATTTAATACGCCGTCAGCCGGTGTTGGGCTTTCATAAAGGCCTTTGTAGGCACCGTTGGTTGGGTCGGCGTGGCCACCGGTTGTCGCCAATGATTTGCCTGCGGTATAAATACGTGGGCCGATAACTTTTCCAGCGCTCACAGCGTTACGAAGTGCAATACTTGCGTTATAAGAGTCGCCTAAGTCACGAACCGTGGTGAACCCAGCCATGAGGGTTTTATTAGCATAATTCACAGCATCTAAAGTGACGTCAGCAGCGCTGTGGGTAAATTTATGCATATAGCTGCCAGGGCCTAGTTGCGACGTTAAATGGGTGTGCATGTCGATAAAACCGGGCATGACCGTACCTTGTCGGCGATCGATCACTAAGTCGCCTTCTGTGGGGGCTTTGAAGCCTTTTTCAATGGCGGTGATTTTACCTTCATCAATAACAACGGTCATATCGGTTTTTGGGTTTGCTTGGGTGCCATCAATAAGTGTGCCGGCATATACCAGGGTATCAGCTTGGCAGACACTGGTAAGTCCAAGAGCCACGGTCAAGGTAAGTAAGCGTCGCATGGTGAATTCCTTCCTGAGCTATTTGTTATAGTTTATTTAGCTTACACCATAGCGATCGGATCACTATATGGTCAACGTATATGGGAACCATTGGGCGCTTTTTCTCGCTTTACTAACGCAGAATAGCGATAAATTGATATACTAACCGTCTAAATCATCCAAAGGTTTCTGCTTTCATGTTTAATCGTATTCGAGAAGATATCAAAAGTGTTTTTGCGCGAGATCCAGCTGCGCGCAACGCTTTTGAAGTATTGACTACTTACCCAGGGCTACACGCTATTTGGTGGCATCGTGTAGCACATCGCTTGTGGCAATGGCGTTTGCTTTGGCTAGCGCGGTTTGTATCCACCCTATCGCGGTGGTTTACTGGTATTGAAATTCATCCAGGAGCGCGCATTGGCCGGCGTTTTTTCATTGATCATGGCATGGGTGTTGTTATTGGTGAAACCGCAGAAATTGGTGATGATGTCACAATTTATCATGGTGTCACGCTTGGCGGCACAAGTTGGAGCCAAGGCAAGCGTCATCCAACGCTTAAAAACGGTGTGGTTATTGGCGCCGGTGCGAAAGTGCTTGGGCCTATTGAAGTGGGAGAGAACGCCCGTATTGGCTCTAATGCCGTGGTGGTCAAAAATGTTCCGGCTGAAGTAACTGTTGTTGGTATTCCAGCTCGCGTGGCCAGCACAACGAAAAGCAGCAGCGAAGTACAAAAACGCCGCGAACAAATTGCTAAGCAGTATGGCTTTGATGCTTACGCTATTTCTGCCGATAACCCCGATCCGGTCGCAACCGCCATTGGCCGTATGCTAGACCATGTGCATGTGTTGGACCAAAAAGTTGCTGATTTATGCTGTGCGGTCAATAAACTGGGAGGTAGTGTTTGCGAGGAAATTCCAGAAGTACAACTGGACGACATGGATTTTGTGACCGAAGAGCAGAAGGCTGCGGAACTACGTCAAAAAGCAGGTGAAAAGGCCAGTCAAAAAGAAAGCCAGGAATAAAAAAGGCCGCTCATTGAGCGGCCTTTCGGAATTCTTCACTAGAAGAAACGTAATTACATAGGAACTACGTTAGAAGCCTGTGGGCCTTTAGGACCTTGCTCGATAGTGAACTGAACAGTTTGGCCTTCAGCTAAGGTTTTGAAACCGTCTGATTGGATAGCTGAGAAATGTACGAATACGTCAGCGCCTTGCTCTTGCTCGATGAAACCGAAACCTTTAGCTTCGTTAAAGAATTTTACTTTACCAGTTACTGTAGACATGCTGTGATTCCTCGTATTGCATGTGAAAATCTAGGGTATTGCTAATAAAAATTACGTGTAGTACTTGGGGACTTACAAAACGAGGTACAGCAATAGACTTCGTAACAGGCCACAATTAGACAGCCGAATTTTTTCTAGCGACCGCCAGTATACGCTGATCTTAATTACTGTCAATTAAAGAATTATTACCGCCCACCGCAATTCTAACCGCGAATCCAGTTCTTGGTAATGTGGCGGAACTGATCTGTTCCTGAGCGATGCAGCCATTCATAAGCCGCCATCTCTGAAGAAATAATCACCACACCTTCTTGGCGCATACGTTGTAAGGCTGTTTGTTTATCACTGTCGCGGCGAGAACCTACAGCGTCTTCCACCACAAAAACCTGATAGTCGTCAGCGATTAAGTCTAACGCTGTTTGTAAAATGCAAACGTGGGTTTCCATGCCCATCAGAACCACCTGTGGCCGCGATATATCATTGATCGCGTTGACAAAGTTTGGCTCCTGCATGGCGCTAAAGTGCATTTTCTCTATTACCTGGGCATTTTCGATAACCCCCGATAAGGCATCAACACTAATCCCCAAACCTTTTGGATACTGCTCCGTGACTAGAACAGGAACATCTAACTCATTGGCAATTTCCCCAAGCCAGCGCATGCGCGCAATGAGTTGGTCACGTTGGTGAATAACCGGTGCTAACTTTTCTTGGGCATCGACGATTATGAGAACGCTTTGATCAACTTGCATTAGCATGGATTTGCTTCCTATTTAATCAGATTTGTTAAGTTTGAACGCCGGAGTTTATGCATCGATTATGCCGTAAACATATTGCTATTCCTAATGCTACGCTATAGTTTGAGGACTGTAAGTTAAACTTTGGTCCTTATTCTAAGGCTCGCTGTGTCAGAAGGATGCTGGCCATGACCGATAAATCGGCCGATACGCTACTACAAAATTTCCGCAATAAGGTCACTCGCAATATGGTTTGGGCGGGTGCGGTGACGCTGTTAGCGCTAACAGTTACACAGCTGTGGCTGGCCCATTATCTGCAGGCTGCAGTAATGTTCACCTCGGGCATCGTTTTCGCCGCTATAGCTTATACCTTTCGTGCACAACGTATTCCAAACTATTGGCGGCTACTTTTTATGGTGCTGCTCACAGCTATCTGTGCCATGTCCATAAAACAAAATGGTGTTATTGGCGTTTACTGGGCCTACCCTTTGTTAGTCTCAAGTTTCTTTATGTTTCGCGATGGCTACGCCATTGCCTTAGCGACGACGATTACCGTAGCCACGAGCGCAGCGGCAATTGCTTTTATGGAACTTGATGATGCGTGGCGTATCACTGCATCGTTGACTGTAATTTTAGTTTTAGGCAGCGTGTTTGTGGTAATGCTGGGCCGTATGCAGCGCTTATTGCATCAGCTGGTTATTACCGACACCTTGACGGGGCTGCAGAATCGCCAACGGTTAACCGGGGTACTCAATGAGCTGCTTGCCAGTTTTAAGCGTTACAATCGTTCCGCTAGCTTGCTCATGCTTGACTTAGACCATTTTAAACTGCTTAACGACAAACACGGGCACTTATTTGGTGACCAAATGCTAAAACAGCTCGCAAACCGGCTAAAACAACGATTACGGGTTAACGATCAGCTTTTTCGGGTTGGGGGCGAAGAGTTTTTGGTGGTGTTGCCAGAAACTGATTTGGCGGAAGCTAAAAAGGTTGCGCAAAAACTGCTTTCGACAGTTTCGGACGAACCATTTGAAGGTAAAGATGCACAAGTGCATTTAACAGTGAGTATTGGCGTTGCGCAGCTGCGATTAGAGCAGTCTTGGGCGGAATGGATAAACAGCGCCGATACTGCTTTACTTGAGGCAAAACGCAAAGGCCGCAATCAAGTATGTGTGGCTGAAGGTTACACGGAAATTTAACTATGAACACAGCATCAGTGGCCTCTTCCCTAGGCAACCTTAATTTATGGCAGCAATTTCGGCTAGTCGCTATGCGCACAATATACTTTGGCGTTGGGCTTGTGGTGTTGGTATTGGCGGGCATTCTAGTGGCGCAGTCGCGATGGCTTGAAGCTGGTGCGTTAACTTGTGTCGCGTTAGCCTTCATTCTTACCGGGGTCATTTATCGCAATGAGCTTGCGCCTCAATGGATAAATTTTTTATTTATTTGCGCACTTGGAATATTAGTGAGTGTGTCGATGACATCAACCGGAATGATGGGGGTTTATTGGATGTACCCCGTTCTGGCTATGGTCTTCTTTATGTTTGATAAGACCATCTTTGTGCTAGTGATCATGTTGATTTACGCTCTTTTCGCAGCCGTCATGTATAAATTTTTGCCGTTTGAGTACGCTTGGCGTATTGGGTTATCCATGTTGGTACTTATTGGCGTGGGGGGCGTGTTTTTAATGATGATGAGCTACATGCAACGTAACATCACGAAGCTGTATGCTACTGACCCGCTGACTGGTTTTTACCGTCGAGACTATGTCACTGACATGCTGCAGCAATCGCTGCAGCGCGCGGAACGAACTATGCAACCGGTAAGTGCAATGATGCTAGATTTAGACTCATTTCGGAGTGTGAACGATAAGTTTGGTTATATGTTTGGTGATGAAGTATTGAAAGAAACCGCGAAACGAATATTGCGTTACTGTCGTCACCATGACGTGGCATTGCGCAGCGGCGGGGCCGAGTTTTTAATCATTTTTCCGAATACAGACATTAAGCAAGCTTCCATATTAGCAGGTGACGTGCTTGATGGTTTGCGTCATGAGCCGTTTGCAATCAAAAGCATGATGACAACAGTGACAGCAAGTGCCGGAGTGGCGCAATGGCGCAAGGGGCAAAGTTGGGCGGATTGGTTAGAGCGAGTGGATACTGCGAAAGATAAAGCAAAAAGCGAAGGTCGAAATCGATTGAGAATTGCTCAATAAATTTGCACCAAAGGCCTGTCGCCGTTACAATTCGCTGCTTTAAAAATACCTAGTCACTCATGTAATTACTCATGCAGTCATTCATGTAGTCACTCATGGAGCAAACAATGGCACCTGTTCTTATCCTCATGGGGTCGCAGTCCGATTGGCCCGTTATGCAACAAGCAGCACAAATGCTCAAAGACCTCGGCGTTGAATGGCGCGCAGAAGTCGTGTCGGCTCATCGTACCCCCGATTTATTGAAAACAACCATGGAACAGGCCGAACGTGACGGCGTGCCTGTGGTGATTGCTGGTGCGGGTGGCGCAGCACACTTACCGGGTATGTTGGCGGCATTTACGGCAATACCAGTATTGGGCGTGCCGGTTCCGAGTAAGCAGCTAAAAGGGCTAGATAGTTTATTGTCAATTGTACAAATGCCCAAGGGCGTTGCAGTAGGAACACTGGCAGTAGGCCAAGCTGGTGCAGCCAATGCGGGATTATTGGCGGCACAAATTATAGGTTCGTTTGATGCTGCTGTTCGTGAACGTGTACAAGCATTTCGCGCCGAACAACGTGAAAAAGTAATGAATGGCCCTAAGTTGGAGTTACCCGACGCATGAAAATTCTGTTTGTCGGTGATGGCCAACTCGGGCAAATGTTAGGTGCTAGCGGTATTGGGCACGGGCACGAATGTCTGTTATTTAGCACGCGAACCAATACAGTAAAACCATTAAGTGCGCAGCTCGATTTAGCAATGAGCCTAGCCGAAGCTATTGCTTGGGCAGACGTTGTGAGTTGGGAGCATGAAGATATTCCTGCAGATATATTAGCCGCAGCACACGACAAATTTTTGATGGACCCAGCTCGCATTAAAAGCCTGACGGACCGTCGTGCTGAGAAGAAACTGTTTGATGATTGTCGCGTGGCAACGTCACCGTGGCAAACTTACCGAGACGCGGACGAGCTGCTAAAAATATTACACCAAGCAGAGCAACCGTTAGTACTTAAAGCCGCACGCGGTGGGTATGACGGTAAAGGCCAATGGCGTTTTAGATTGGCAGACAACCCAGTAGAACTTGCACAGCAAGCGGGGCGAGCGCCGGGTATTGCTGAGCATATGATTCCGTTTGAACGCGAAGTGTCGCTAGTTGGAGCGCGCAGTAAAGATGGCAGTATTTGCTGCTATCCGCTGATTACCAACGTGCATGAACGCGGCATCTTGAGTTATAGCTTGGGCGCAATTGACCCTGTTGAGGATGAGTTACAACAACAAGCCGAAGAAGCATTTCGTCGTTTAACCGATTCGTTAAATTACGTTGGCGTGTTGGCAATTGAGTTTTTTGTCGTGACTGATGGCAAGCAAAGCCGTTTATTGGTTAATGAAATAGCACCCCGGGTTCATAATTCAGGGCATTGGACGATGACCGGCGCGAACTGTAGCCAGTTTGATTTGCACATTCGAGCGCTTACCGGGATGCCATTACCATTATTACGGTTGGAGCCTACGTTAATGCTCAATGTTATCGGCGCCGACCAAATTCCGGTAGGCTTGTGGCATCACCCAGATACCCAATGCCACTGGTATAACAAGGATCCACGGCCTGGTCGCAAAGTCGGCCATGTAAACATTCGCACGGCCAACCGCGATACGGCGATAAAATGGGTAGCGCAGTGGGCGGAAAAACTACAGGTTCTGGCTGACTAAGCCAGAACCTCTTGCAGCCATGCGTTGATGGCTTGCACTTGCTCAGCACAAACTTGGTGCTGCATGTTAAATGTCTGGTAATTAACCGCGTAGCCTTGTTGTTTTAACCAAGCATAAGCCTGTGCGCCGAGGGCCTCAGGAACAACTGGGTCTTGTGTGCCGTGTTGGACCAAAATAGGCAATGATTTATTGGCTTGGTTTGGCGTAATCGAGTCTTTCGTCGCTAAATAAGTGGATAAAGCCAATAACCCCCGTAATGGCTTGGCGTAGGTCAACGCCGCTTCATATGCAACAGCGCCACCTTGTGAAAACCCTGCCAAAACAATATTTTCAGGCGCAATGCCACGACCAATTTCGCGTTCAATAAGCTGATGAACAGCGTTTGCCGAAGCGCGCAGTTGAGTTTCGTCCACTTCCCGATCAATGGACATATTTAAAATGTCGTACCAAGCGGGCATACGCATACCACCGTTAATGGTCACGGGAATTTGTGGTGCGTGTGGAAACACAAAACGCACGGCAACCTGCGGTGTTAAGTGCGGTACCAGTGGGGCAAAGTCATTGCCATCGGCGCCTAGGCCATGCAGCCAAATAATTGCGTGTGTCGCGGTTTGGTTGGGTTCAATTTCTACACAGGGTAAATACGACATTGGTTCTCCAGTTTTAATCGTCTTGATGCGCTCGGTTTTTACCTAAGCCGCCACTAATGGTCATTTGCATGGCGTCGGCAGGCGACATATCGAGGGTTTCAACGCTGCTACGGGGTACAATAATCATATAGCCACCGACGTTGTAGCTCATTGGCAAAAATACCGCAATGTGGTCGTCGTCAAGTAGTGCTGATAAGCGGTCATCTTTTTGCCCCGGCTTTTTCGTGACAATGCCAATAAGTTTCACGTCTGCGCCGGGCAAGGTAACGCGCACGACCGACTCATCAGAAAAGCTTTTGCCCGACATAAGGTCAAAAACATCAGTTATAGTGCCGTACAAACTACGCAGTAACGGCATTTTTTCCATGATATTGCCCGGTAACTGCCAAAGCTTGTTGATAAAACGCCAGCGGGCACTGAAGCCAACGACCATGGCAATGACAATAAAGCTTAAAAACGCAAGCCCGGGGAAATAATACTTATCGCCCAAAATGGACTCCCAAATTGGGCGAAGCCAAGTTTCAATAGTCACTAAAAACCAGTGAACCAAAGCAATGGTCACCACGATTGGCAGTAGAATCGTTAAGCCTTTCAGTAGATACTGTATGATGCGTTTCATGGTAATAGTCTCAAGCAGAAAGTATGCATAGCTTAACGTTTTTTGGGGTGGATTATGAAATTATTTGGTAGTTACACGTCACCATACGTGCGTCATTGTCGAATTGTTTTGGCTCAGTTGCGTCAAGATTTTCAGTTTATTCCAACCGACTACACGCAAAGTGCGCAGCAGTCTCCAGCCAAGCGAGTGCCATTTTTGCAAGATGGTGAGGTGATGCTGTACGATTCAGCTTCAATTATTCGTTACGTACGTGAACAAGCGCAGCCGACAAGCGAGCAGAGCGTCGAAGACTTTGATCTGTTTTGTATGGTCAACACGGCATTAGATGCCACAGTAAACGTATTTTTGCTTGAGCGAGACGGTATAACCGGCGAACACAGTCAATACATTGTTCGCCAACACGAGCGCGTAGCGGCTATTTTAAGCGAACTTAATCAGCGCCAATGGCCACTTGAAGGGCCTTATACCGATGGCCAATTACGACTTGCATGTTTTTTAAGTTGGGCACAGTTTCGTGAACGCATTCATGTTGCTGACTATGCTCAATTACAACAGTTTTTGCGTGCGTTAAACAGCCAGCCTTGGTTTGCGAATACGCACCCAGCATTAAGTTAAAAATAACCATTAACGGGAGTTAACCAGCATGAAATATATTGTCGCGGCGGCAGGCGTTGCTTTGTTAAGCGCTTGTTCACCACAAAAAGACACCCATACGGAGACAGCGGTGGACGCTAAAATAACCTACCCAATGACGGTACGCGGAAATGTGACTGATGAGTACTTTGGTCACGTTGTTGCTGACCCGTATCGTTGGCTTGAAGATGACCGTTCAGCAGAAACTGAAGCCTGGGTAAAAGCACAAAATGAAGTGACCTTTGAATACTTAGAACAGATTCCATATCGGGACCAAATTAAAAAGCGTCTAACCGAACTGTGGAACTACGAAAAAGTAGGCGCGCCATTTAAAGAAGGCAACTACACGTACTTTTATAAAAACGATGGCCTGCAGAACCAGTACGTGGTTTATCGTACTGACGCAGAGGGCAATACCGAGGTGTTTTTAGACCCGAATACCTTTAGTGAAGACGGTACCACCTCGCTGGCGACATTGAGCTTCTCGAAAGACGGTTTACTGGCTGCTTATGCTATTTCTGAAGGCGGTAGTGACTGGCGTAAAATTATTGTCATTGACGTTGAAACCAAAGAACAACTTGAGCCAACCCTGGTTGACGTTAAATTCAGCGGTATTTCGTGGTACGGCAATGAAGGCTTTTATTACTCAAGCTACGACAAGCCTGAGGGCAGTGAGTTGTCGGCCAAAACCGATCAACACAAGCTCTATTACCACAAGTTAGGCACTGCACAAGCTGACGATCCAGTTGTGTTTGGCGGTACAGAAGCCGAAAAACATCGTTACGTGGGTGGTCAAGTCACCGAAGACGACCGTTATTTAGTGATTACCGCAGCGGTTTCTACGTCGGGCAACAAGCTGTTTTTGAAAGACCTCAGCAAGCCTGACAGTGAACTAGTAACCGTGCTTGATCACACCGACTCTGACACCTATGTCATTGATAACCAGGGTAGCAAATTGTTCTTGGTGACCGACTTAAATGCCCCGAATAAACGTGTGGTAACGGTGGACGCAGGTAATCCGCAGTCGGACCATTGGCAGGACCTTATTCCAGAAACCGAACATGTGTTAAGCCCAGCCACTGGCGCTGGTTATATTTTTGCAGAATACATGGTTGACGCCATTGCTCAGGTTAAGCAATACACCTATGACGGCGAGTTGGTTCGTGATGTTGAACTACCTGGTGTAGGCAGCATTGGTGGCTTTAGCGGTAAGAAAGACGAAGACGTCCTGTACTACACCTTTACCAACTACAGCACGCCGGGCACTATCTATGCGTTTAATGCCGATGCTGGTGAGTCGTCAGTGTATGCTGAGTCAAAAGCCGAATTTGACAGCTCTGCCTATGAGTCAAAGCAAGTTTTCTATAGCTCAAAAGACGGCACCAAAGTGCCAATGATCATTACCTATAAAAAAGGTATTGAACTTGATGGCACCAACCCGACTATTTTGTACGGTTACGGTGGCTTTAATGTCAGCTTAACGCCGTCATTCAGCATGACCAATGCCATGTGGCTTGAGCTAGGTGGCGTTTATGCGGTAGCGAATCTGCGCGGTGGTGGTGAATATGGCAAGAAGTGGCACGACGCCGGTACGCAAATGAAGAAGCAAAACGTATTTGATGACTTCATTGCTGCGGCAGAATACCTGATTGCGGAAAACTATACGTCTAGTGAGAAGCTTGCTGTACGTGGCGGTTCTAACGGCGGCCTACTTGTGGGTGCGGTAATGACACAGCGCCCAGATTTAATGCAAGTTGCGCTACCAGCAGTGGGCGTACTGGATATGCTGCGCTACCATACCTTTACTGCTGGCGCTGGTTGGGCATATGACTACGGTACCGCAGAAGACAGCGAAGCCATGTTTGAATACTTGTATGGCTACTCACCGGTGCATAACGTGAAGCAAGGTACACATTATCCGGCCACATTGGTCACCACGGGTGATCACGATGACCGTGTTGTTCCTGCGCATTCATTTAAGTTTGCCGCCGAGTTGCAAGCCAAAGATGCAGGCGCTAACCCGCAGCTTATTCGCATTGAAACCAATGCGGGTCACGGTGCGGGTACTCCGGTTTCGAAAACCATTGAGCAATACGCGGATATCTACGGTTTCACCTTGTGGAATATGGGTATTAAGACTATTTAGTACTGCTCTACGAACCCCAACGAAAAGCCCCGAAATAATTCGGGGCTTTTTATTAGATATTTAATTAGTTATTAAGATTCGGAACCCTGTTCAGGGCCATGAATGACCTCAACGGTAATAACGCCTTGGTCAATTGCTCCAGGCAGGTCAGTTTCGAGCAACTTCTGTGCTTCGTTAAATGGCTTGTTCAATGCCATTACTCCCCAAGCTTGGTTACGGCCATGTACTTTACCGGCGTAAAGCACCATGTCAGCAAGCTGTAGAGTTTCTTCCCAGTCCATTTGAGTTTCATTAAGATCAGCAAACGGATAGCTAATAAAACCGGCTGTCGCGCTGACCCAAATTTCTTGGTTGCCGGCTTTAATCGGCGTGGAGCCAATAACATCAAGCATACGTTTGGCCATAATTGGCATTTTGCTCGCTTCTGTATTGCTCAGATAAATTAAAAATTCTTCACCACCCCAACGAACGACCATATCGGTTTCGCGTGATACTTGTAGCAGGCGTTTAGAAACTTCGATAAGTACTTCGTCTCCGGCTGCATGACCCAAGTTGTCATTAATCCGTTTAAAATGGTCCACATCCATCAGCAACATGGCGTCGTGCGACACCTCGTGCGGTGCCCGAAGCATATTCTGCAACGCTCGGCGGTTGAGTAAGCCGGTTAGTGGATCGCGCACCGACTGTTCTGCAAGTTTACTGTTAGCCACTTTAAGCTCTCGGTTGCTGCGCCGTGCAGCACGATAAGCAAAAGCGACAAAGACCATGGCAAAAATCGCCACGATAACCAATAGCAATAAGATGGTACGTTTTTGACTCTCGTTTTCAATCAGCTGCTGGTTAAGCTCATTTTTTTGTGAAAGGAGCTCAATTTGCATCGCTTTGTCTTTGCTGTCATATAAATTCTGCAGCTCTGCGATACTTTTTTGTTGCTCATTTTGGTAGGCTTTTTCGCGCAATTCGCGTTGCTCAATGAGAACGTTCACGGCCTCATTTTGTTGGCCAATGTGCACCAGTGCCTCGGCGTATTCACCAAGCAAACCTTCAAGCTCGGCAGGCGACCAAGTTTCACGAGCGGGTTCGACAACCTGGCGCATTTCGCGCAGGCCTTTTTCAACATCGCCTAAAAACACATTGACATAGCCTAGATTAAATAAAATAACTTCAGGGTCGAATTCATCAGTGTTTAGTTGAGCCAAATTGTAGGCGCGCTCTAAAACTTGGCGTGCGGCCACATAGTCGCCCATGCGAATATCAATATCACCAATGTTGTTTAGCACGCTAATGTAGGTATTCAAGCGCTCGGGATCATCTTGAATACGTGCAATAACTTGTTGATATAAACCAAGCGCGGTATCGTAATTTTTGCGAGACGTTTCAAGGCTTGCTCGCTCAAATAAAATATCTACTTCATATACGTCAAGTAAATTGTTGCTGTCTGCAAGCTGCAGAGCTTCGTCTAGCTGCTGCAATGCAAGGTCATAGTTTTTCTGCTGGCTATAAAGCGTCGCAATACGCGTTTTTGTAGTGATTAGACGTGTTAGGGTGCGGCTATCGTTACTTTTTGCCACCGCATCAGCGGCATAAATGAGGTGCTCTAATGCACGATCAAACTGACTGCGTTGCTGGTAAACATAAGAAGCTAAGTTGTTTACAAAATACAGAACGCGTGGCGAAGTCGCTTGTTCTAACGGTACTAAAGCATCGTTTAAGTTGGCAAGGGCCTCGGACACTTTGCCTTGCATAACTAGTAAGAGAATTTCAGTGGCTGCAACATCAGCTATAGCGTCGGGCATACGACTTACCCGAGCAATTTCCTTCACTTCTTCTATTTGTTTGAAAGCCGTTTCAATATCCCCAAGATAGCCATGTGCAAGGGCGATATAATTGAGGGTGCGCACACGCGTCATTAACGGTGTCTCGGGAGTTAATGAGGCTTCGATTGCAAGTAATTCTTGCATTGAGTTTTCACTATCGGCTTGATTTAGAACTTCGTCAAGCTGGCTTTCAATAGCGGCATCTACCGGAGGAATAGAACTTTCTTGTGCAGTAGCGGTGGTCAATACCACGCTCAACAGCAACACAAAAAGTAGATTAAGTTTAGGCATCAGCCCCCCGACATAAAAACTTCAATTCAGTATGAACTTTGACATATCTGGTCGGACTTGTAATGCCATATGCGATGAATTGCTAGATATGAGCGTTTGCAAGAATTGATGTTAACCAGATGTATTTTGGCTTGATAATAACCCAATTATTAGGCAAATGTAACAACTTGTAACACTGAAAACTTGCACAACGTCAGTGGCATCGTATAGTTAGATTTCCACTATTTTCGGAACAATAACAATGGCCTTAAAAAATCGTCTTTATGTGAGTGGTTTAACACTCACTGCATTACTGCTTATTGGTTGTAACCCGCAGCCAGCGGCAGAATCGCCAGTTCAAGCTCCGGTTGCAGAGCAACGCCCGTATACTGTTGAGTCGCCACAAGGCAACCGCCAAGACCCCTATTATTGGTTGCGGGATGATACGCGCACAGACCCAGACGTTATTGCCTATCTAGAAGCTGAAAACGCCTATTATGATGCGTATCGGGAAAAATACGCTGATTTGACGCAAACCTTAGAGCAAGAAATTATTGGGCGCATTAAACAGGACGATAGCTCGGTGCCATACCAAAAAGGCGATTATTTATACGCCACCAAGTACGAGGCAGGGAAAGAGTACCCAATATACGTACGTACCGACGCCCAAGGCAATGAGCAGGTAATGCTCGATGTGAACCTGCTGGCCGAAGGGCAAAAATATATGGCCGTTAGCAACTGGTCGGTGAGCCCTAATCAGCAATTGCTCGCCTACATGGTTGATAACACAGGCCGTCGGCAATATGAGTTGCGCATTCGCGATTTAACTACCGGCGAAGACTACGCACAGACGCTGTCTGGTTTGTCTGCTGCCATTGCGTGGGCCAAAGACAACAAAACATTGTTTGTGATTGAAAATGACCCGCAAACCTTATTGTCGACACGTGTTCTTAAATATCGCTTAGGCGAACCGGCTGAAAGTGCGGAGTTGGTGTACGAAGAAACGGACAATACGTTTTATATGTACGTTAATAACACGACTGACGGCGAGTACGTACAGATTCATCTTGATCAGACCGTTTCAACCGAAGTACGTGTGTTAGACGCCGACACCCCAGATGGCGACTTTCAGGTGCTTGCCCCACGCGAGCGCGATTTTCAGTACAGCGCTGACCACATTAACGGTCGCTGGATTATCCGTAGTGATTTGAATGCGCCGAATTTCCAGATCATGCAAGTCGCTCATGAAGACATCGGTGATAAAAGCAAATGGCAACCGCTTGTTCAGCACAAAGACGATGTGTTTATTCAAGACTTCGCGGTGTTCTCAAACTACCTTGCCATCAATGAGCGCAGCGAAGGCTTGCGCCGCATTCGTATTGTGCCGTGGAACACTGAAGATCAAGCACAGTTTATTGCTTCAGACGAAGCGGCTTATGTCACAGGTTTTGAGCGCAACGTGCAGCAAGACACCGATATTTTGCGTTATACCTATAGCTCATTGACCACACCTTCTACGGTTTACGCTTACAACATGGCAACGGGCAAGCAAGAGGTGTTAAAACAAATCGAAGTACCAAACTACGATGGCAGCTTGTATGAAACCGCACGTACTTGGGCGACGGCTGATGACGGCACGAAAATTCCAGTGTCGTTATTGTATAAAAAAGGCTTTAAGCAAGACGGTAGCGCGCCGCTTTACCAATATGCCTATGGTTCTTATGGTTCAAGTTCTGATCCTTACTTCCGTTCAACCATTTTCAGCTTGGTCGATCGCGGCTTTGTGTATGCCATTGCCCACATTCGTGGTGGCCAAGAAATGGGCCGCGCATGGTATGAAAATGGCAAAATGTTGAATAAAATTAATACCTTCACCGACTTTATCGATGTGACTGAACACTTGGTTGCGGAACAATATGCTCACCCAGACAAGGTGTTTGCCATGGGTGGCAGCGCCGGCGGCCTACTTATGGGCGCTGTGGCCAATATGGCCCCGGCGCAATACCGCGGCATGATGGCCCATGTGCCATTTGTTGATGTGGTAACCACCATGCTTGATGAAAGCATTCCCCTAACCACCAATGAATTTGACGAATGGGGCAATCCAAAGCACCAGCCGTACTATGACTACATGTTGTCGTATTCACCGTATGATCAGGTGAAAAAACAGGATTACCCCGCCATTTTGGTGACCACCGGCTTACACGACTCGCAGGTTCAGTATTTTGAACCAGCAAAATGGGTCGCGAAGTTACGTACTCATAAAAGCGATGCGAACCCATTAATGTTCAAAACCAATATGGCGGCGGGGCATGGTGGCAGTAGTGGTCGGTTCTCGCGCATGAAGGAAATTGCCGAAGAGTACGCTTTCATCCTGAACTTACTGCAAGAGCGCTAACAGCTATTAGATATTAGCGAAACAAAAATGGCGGAATCTGTTAGCAGATTCCGCCATTTTCTAATATCCAATAGCTAATAACTAATATCGCCTTGGCTTTCAGGTTACCATTGGGCGCTGTGATAGACGTTTTGCACGTCATCGCAGTCGTTCAACATATCCAACAGTTTCTCCATTTGCGCAATGTCTTCTTCACTTTCAAGTTGCGTAGTTAACTGCGGCAAGTACTGCACCTCGTCAACTTCAAACTCAATGCCTTCCATCGCTTCTTGCAGTGCCTGCTTCGCTTTGTGGGCTTCAGTATGTGGGGCGAACACGGTAATAAAGCCTTCGTCGGCTTCAATGTCAGTCACGTCCACATCGGCCATCATCAGTGTTTCAAGTACTGCGTCTTCGTCGTCACCGGCAAAGCGTAAAATGGCGCAGTGATCAAACATGTGTGACACGCTGCCCGGAGCTCCAAGCTTGCACTTGGTTTTGGTGAAGCAATTGCGCACTTCACCAATGGTGCGGTTCGGGTTGTCGGTTAGCGCGTCTACCATGACCATGCAGTTGCCTGGGCCAAAGCCTTCGTACATGGCGGGTGAGTAGTCTTCACCGGCACCGCCTTTAGCTTTATCAATGGCTTTTTCAATAACGTGCGCAGGAACTTGGTCCTTTTTAGCGTTATCGATCAAGCTACGAAGCTGCAAGTTTGCATCGGGGTCTACGCCGCCTTGTTTGGCGACCACGTAAATTTGGCGACCGTATTTGCTATACACTTTACTTTTTGCTGCAGCGGTTTTCGCTATCGACTCTTTTCGGTTTTGATACGCGCGACCCATAAAATTGCTCTCGCTTTGTTCTAATGAAAGATAAGGGTGGCAATTTTATACCCAGTTACAGTTGATAATCCAGTTTTAACCAATAAGTACGGCCAGGTTCATTGACTTGGGTTATTTGTTCGTAGCCGGAAACGGCAGCACCAGCAGTACTTAAGTGCTCGGCAAAGGCCTTGTCCAGCATATTATCGACCCCAAAACTTAGTCGCCAGTGCTGGCCAAACTTGCGGTGAGCGTTCACTGCTAGGGTGCCAAAGCCCGCGGTTTCTTTAAAATCACTGCCGGCGATATTGCCCTGGCCAATCGCAACGCGGTGTTGATTTGCAACAAGGCGCCACAAACCTGCAACAGTCCAGTCTTGCACGGTATACTCAGCGCCAAGCTTGAGTTCCAATGGTGGCTGCTGGGCAAGTGGGCGGTGGTCAGACAAATTGCTACCGTGGGTATAAGCAAGGCTAGCGTCAAGCAACCATAAGTCATTAGGACGATAGTTAACCAAAACCTCTCCGCCAAAGCTCTCAGTATTCACTGAGCGTACGGTGTTTGGCTGCATATGCGGCGCGTCTTCAATAAGAATATAGTCGTCAACGCGGTTATAGAATGCGCTCACCACCACTTCGGTTGCCGCAACACGATAGTGATAGCCGAGATCTAGTTGGTGGGTTAGTTCCGGCGCAATATAAAACGCGCTCGCTGAAGTTGCCGACTGATTGTTGTTGCCAATTAGCTCCCAAAAGTCAGGAAAGCGCTCGGCGCGACCTACGCCTGCGTACCACTGGTGGGGGCCAAAACTGGTTTCGCTGCGCAAAAATCCACTGGTTAAGACATTGCTGCGCAGCGCACCGCTCGTAACGCTCAGCGGGCGTAAGTCGTTAGCTTCCCACCAATCTATGCGAACTCCGCCAAGCACATTGGTGTTGTTGGTTAGTGCATAACTAGCTTCAGAGAACAAACCGGTTTGTTGAACAATGGCGTCATCAATACGGGGTTTCTGTTGGTAAGGCATCATCGGCTGGTTCATGCTGACCCGTTCACGATGGCTGTGGTACTGATGGTCAACTCCAGCCTGTAGTTTTACCCACAAATCAGTGTCAAACGTCGCCACCATGCGGCCGCCCCGACTATAACGGTCAGGATTGCGCGCACTCGGATTCGGCATTCTCATGGTTGGCGTAAATTCGCGAAGGCTGTAGTTATCCATAACGTGGTCAACGTAGCCAAAATAAACTTGGCTATCAAGCTCAGCAAGCCAGTTTGTTAGATAACTCTCACGCCAACGTAAGCTGGCGCTGGTGCGGTCAAACACGGCACCATCCATCATGCGATCAGCATAGGCAGCTTCAGCGCCACTTTGACCGAGTGTCAGCAGTACTACGGTGTCTTGGTCGGGTGTCCAACCAAACTGCGTATCAACGCCCCAACGTTGGTAGGCGCTATTAATGGGGGTGTCGTTACCGTCTTGGTAGTCGTTACTTTCGCTGTAACTGGCGTTAATGCGCCAAAACCCATTGTCGTTGCCGACTAGGTAATCGGCATTTCCGTCCATGCGGCCAAACGAGCCAATAACGGTACTGATTTGGCCAGGACTCGCCTCGGGATCAAATTGGTAGCTTTTACGCTCAAACAATACGGTGCCAGCCGCTGGCCCATAAAGCACCGTTTGCGGGCCTTTAATGACACGGATTTGGTCATAGTTTTGCGGATTAATATAAGCGGTGGGTGGATCCATTCGGCCACTACATCCACCGAGTACCATTTGGTCATCACTGCTGATGGTTAGGCGTGAGCCTGCCGCGCCACGAAATACGGGGTCACCGCTGGTGCCGCCTTTTCGAATCAAATTAAAACCAGGAATAGCTTTCAAATAATCGGCACCGTCTTGCGCCGGCAGTGGCTGTTGCGGTGCTTTGGGGTCTTTGACTAGTTCAATGGTATTGAGCGGCCGTGCGCCTGTCACCACAATGCGTTCTAGTGGCGGGGTATCGGCTTGGCTTAAAGCAAGTGCAATAGATAATGACAACAACATGGTTCGTACTCCAATACAGCGTGTAAGGGCAACAGATGCGGGCATTATCAACACATTGATTTAAAAAGTGATGTGGCAAAATGTCGCAGGTGGAAATCTCGACAAACTGATGCATACTTAAGAGGTACTTAAGAAGGAGCTAAACCACGTGACCATACGGGATATTTTGGCAGCGACCATACTGTTGCTTGTAACGCTTATTGCCAATAGTTTTATTTGGCTGAACGGAGCTGCAACGAACCCCTATGCCGTATTAATACTGGTGCCCATGGCTGCGGCAATGCTGATGTTGCCATTTCGGTTAGCTTGGTTGGTTATGGTGGTTGGCGTATTAGGGCAGTTGCTGCAGCTACAAGCGCCGCTACCTACTCATCATCAAATGGATACCCATTATAGGGCAATGGTTTATGGTCAAGTTTTCGCCGCTTTGCTGCTTGGTGTCACGCTGCATATTTTGCGCATACGTATAGTGCGACAACAACAAGCTATTCGCGCCTTGCATCAACGCCAGCACCGCGATGAACAATTGGTGACCATTGGTACCGCCGCAGCACAGTTTAGCCACGAAGTGGCAACGCCTATTCAAACCATACAATTTATGCTTGAAGATGCGCGGCAACGTTACCCGAACGATGAAGACTTGCAGCGTGCCGAGCAGCAAATACGACGTATTCACAATTTGTTGTTGGACTGGCGACAAGTTGCCGAGGATGTGCGGGTTAATCGAGTGCTCGAAATTCAAGTGAATGAGTTGGTCCAGCAAGTGCGCGATGCGTTGCTGATTGCCCGCCCTGACATTCGCGTCGATTGGCACGACAATGAATACCCTGGCTGGGTGGTTCATGCTGACAGGACACTTATTCCGGCATTATTAAGCTTACTTCATAATGCCGCTGATGCCGCGCCATTAGATAGCAAAATAGATGTGAGTACGACTCGCGTTGACGACTATTGGCAGATGACAATTTGTAACGAGGGCACCCCATTAGATGCACTTAAAGCGCGCGGTTTAGGTAAAGAGTTATTGCCCAGTAGCCGTGGCGTAGGAGCAGGGGCCATGCTGAGTTACGCGACCTTTGAACGTTTTAATGGCGACGTCAGTTGGCGTGCAGAACAGGCCTCCACGATAACTGAAGTGCGTTTGCCGGTTACCAAAGTGGTGGAGCCTGAACATGACTGATACGGTATTAATTATTGATGACGACATTCAGTTGTTGCAGGCTTTGCGCAGCCGACTAGAGCGAGCCGGTTTTAGGGTGGTGACTGTCGCAACATTAGATGAACTAAACAGCACACAATTTCCTGAAATTAAACATATTTTGTTAGATCTTAAGTTTGGTGAAACTAACGGTCTAGAGTTGATAAAGCCGTTAAATCAACGGTTTAAGCCTGATAATTTAGTGGTTTTAACGGGTTACGCCAGCATCGCTACCTCGGTGGCCGCCATTAAAGCGGGCGCCACTGACTATTTGGCTAAGCCTATACAAACACAAGTGCTGCTCAATAGCTTGGCAGCTGATGTACATCAAGAAACCGAACTGAGCGAGCAGCCATTATCACCTGCCCAACTTGAATGGGAACACATTCAGCGGGTGATGCATGAACACCATGGAAATATTTCGGCGACGGCTCGCGCCTTAGGTATGCACCGTCGCACCTTGCAACGCAAGCTAAGTAAGCACTCACCAATAAAAGAGTGAGCGCAAAGGAGAGTGACATGAAACGACTTATTCCTATTGTATTTTTACTATGTACTCCGGTTCTGGCCGATGAGCAGCAGCGCATCGAGCAATCGCGACATTTAGCAATGGAACTGCAGCAGCAGTTAAGTTCTGAACTTATGGCAGCCATGCAAGCAGAAGGCCCAGTGCATGCAATTGCCGTATGTAATGAACGAGCACCAGTCATTGCCGAAGGGCTAAGTAAAAGCAATAACGCAGTGGTTGGGCGTACCGCATTGCGAGTTCGCAACCCGGACAATGCCCCCATGGGTGAGCACAAAGCAGTGATGGACTATTTTAAAGCACGTTTGGCAAAAGATCCAAATACAGTGCCGGAAGTATTATTTACAGCAAGCAATGGCGAGCAGCATTACATGCGCGCTATTCCAATGCCGCCGCAATGTGCGGCGTGCCACGGCAGTAACATTAAGCCTGAGGTTAGCCGTGCGATTGCCCAAAAATATCCGAATGATCAAGCCACAGGCTTTGAAGTGGGTGATTTACGCGGTTCATTTTTAATTCGTTGGATTGCCGAATAAGATAGCTAGTAAGATGCAAATACAAGACGTAAACAAGGGGATTGTTATGGCTACCGATGCCGTTCAAGTAAAAGCATTTCTTGATGACGATAGCGAAACTTTCAGCTATGTGGTGTACCACGAAACCGAACGTCAAGCCGTGGTTATTGACCCAGTGCTTGATTTTGATTACAAATCGGGGCGCACTCACACCAATGGTGCGCAGCGCTTGGTCGACTTTGTGAAAGCCGAGAACTTATCAGTTACGTGGGTGTTAGAAACCCACGCCCATGCGGACCACTTGTCGGCTGCGCCGTTTGTAAAAGAGCAGGTGGGCGGCAAAATTGGCATTGGCGAGCACATTAAAGACGTACAGCAGATTTTTAAAGACGTATTTAACTTAGAAAAAGAATTTTTGCCAAATGGCCACCAATTTGATCATTTGTTTACTGATGGCGAGACTTTTCAGGTTGGTTCCATGCACTTTGCTGTCATGCATACGCCGGGCCATACGCCAGCTGACTTGTGTTACATCGTTAATGGCAACAAGGTGTTTGTCGGCGACACCTTGTTTATGCCTGATGTCGGCACCGCCCGATGTGACTTTCCTGGTGGCAGTGCGACGACGTTGTACCGGTCAATTAAAAAGATCTTGGCACTACCTGAAGCGACAGAAATTTATATTTGTCACGACTACCCGCCCGAGGGCCGCGAACACGAGTGTAAAACCACGGTGGCGGCGCAGCGTAAACATAGCAAGCATGTGCATGACGGGGTAAGCGAAGCTGAATTTGTTAAAATGCGTGAAGAACGCGATGCGACCCTTGACATGCCGCGCTTAATTTTACCATCAATACAAGTTAACATTCGCGCAGGCAACATGCCGCCAGCCGACGCTGACGGTAAGGTTTATTTGAAGCTGCCCATTAATCAACTGTGAAGATGGCACACATGACATCTGCTTTGTTTTGGCTAGGTGCGCTAGCAGTGTTAACACCTTGGATAAGCGCACCCATTGCGCTCGTTCTTGGCTTTCTTATGGCCAGCTTTAACTGGGTGCCCGCGGCCGTAAACACCAATGCGTGGACCAAAAAACTATTAGCCGTTGCTATTGTCGCCCTAGGTTTTGGTGTGCAGCTAGATGTTGCATGGCAAGTCACCGGCAACTATTTGGGGCTCATGGTGGTTAGCATTGCGGTCACCCTCATTGCGGCGCTGTTAATAGGTAAAGCGTTTAAGGTTGACACCTCAACCAGTCATTTAATTGGCTCCGGCACGGCAATTTGCGGCGGTAGCGCCATTGCAGCGGTAGGGCCTGCTATTCGCGCCCGCAGTGACCAAATGGCCTTGGCATTGGCGAGCGTATTTACTTTAAATGCCATTGCACTATTGGTGTTTCCAGTCATTGGCCGCGCTTTGGGGCTCAGCGACGAACTATTTGGCGCTTGGGCAGCAATTGCTATTCATGACACGTCTTCAGTGGTCGGTGCTGCGCAAGCTTATAGCGACGAAGCCTTACAAACGGCAACCACCTTAAAACTCGCTCGCGCTTTGTGGATTATTCCGGTGGCCTTGCTATCTGCACTGGTGTATCAGCGCTTTTCTGGCGACAGCACAAAAACCAAGTTAACCGTACCTTGGTTTATTGGCGGTTATATTGCAGCCATGATCATTGCCACTTATTTGCCGCAATTTGCTGAACTATATAACGCCGCGTTTTCGGCGGGTAAAAAGCTGCTCGTACTAAGTTTGTATTTGGTTGGTGCTAGCATAACCATTAGCCGCTTGCGTGCAGCAGGGCCACGACCGCTGCTGCTTGCTGTGGTGCTTTGGGTGTTCATTGCGCTGCTGTCGCTTGGGTGGCTTACAATACTGACTGACTAAGCACCACCACCGCCATAATCATTAAGAATACGGCAAAGGCCTTTTGCAGCTTCTCGCGCGGCAAGCGCGCGCTTATCCAAGCGCCGGCAAAGCTGCCCACTATACCTGCCACGGTAATCATGCCAATGACACCCCAATCAAAGGTCAAACCTTGTTCGGTCAGCACGCTGTAATACTTGGCAAAACCAACAAATGATTTCAGTGCAATAATCATTAAGCTGGTGCCAATAGCCAAAATCATTGGTAAGCCACCTAGCAAAACTAGAGCCGGCACAATTAAGAAGCCGCCACCGACGCCCACAAAACCGGTAATAGCGCCAACCACAAGGCCATCAATAATTACCCGGAATACTTTAACCTCACTGGCTGCCTTGGTCGTTTGACGACCACGCCACATCATCACCGCAGCAATGGCCATTAACACCACAAACACCAATAATTGAATTCGGGTGTCTACCGTTGCGCCAAGCCATGCGCCACCATAGGCGCCAACCATGCCGGGGACACCAAACAGCCACACATGGCGCCATGACACTATTTTTTTGCGCGCGCTTAATAAGCCACCAAACAGGCTAATGAAAGCAACGATTAATAACGACGAAGCAATGGCTATGTTGGCGGGCATTTTTGCTAAGTACAGTAGTACAGGCACGGTCAAAATCGAACCGCCTGAACCAAATATCCCGAGACTTACACCGATAAGTACCGCACCAATTAATGCTTGAATCATGACCGATGTCCTTTGAAAAAACCGATGACCCTAATCGCTGACTTTACCTTGCGTTTGTTTATCTTACCACTTACTTTAGTAATATACGAAATAAGGAGGCTTTATGAAAAACATCGTTCGCTTTAGCCCATCAAACGGCGCTAATTCACCCGACGTTTGGGGTATTTATGAAGCTGATACAGGTTCTATTCAATATGTCGTGGCTGACCCTGCGACCAAGCAAGCGGCACTGATAGATGTGGTGCAAAATTTTGACCCTCGGTCGGCGCGCACAAGCTTCAGCAGTGCTGATCAAGTGCTTGAATTAGTGCAGCAGAATAATTTAAAGGTTCAGTGGGTACTTGATACTCATCCACACGCTGATCATATGATGGCCTCTGCATATTTAAAGGAAAAAACCGGTGCACCAAATGCTATCGGCAAGAAAGTTCAGGACATCGCAGAGTTGTGGAGCACCTTCTATAATTTACCTAATACCTTCGCACCAGCGGAAGATTTTGACTATCTGTTTAGTGAGGGAGATACCTTTAAAATTGGTGAGCTTGATGTGCAAGTCTGGTTATCGCCGGGGCACACTTTAGGCTCAATTACTTATGTTGTTGGTGATGCTGCTTTTGTGCACGATACTTTTATGTATCCAGACAGTGGCACCTCGCGTGCTGATTTCCCAGGTGGTAGTGCAAAAGATTTATGGGAAAGTTTGCAACGAATCTTGAGCTTACCCGATGAAACACGGCTGTTTGTGGGGCATGATTACGGTAAAGACGGTCGTGACCCGCAGTGGGAAGCCACAGTAAAACAGCATAAGTTAGAAAATATTCATCTTGCAGGAAAAGTTAGCGAAGCGCAGTATCGTCAACAACGTGATGAGCGCGATGCGACGTTGGCGCTACCGGACCGCATGTTACACGCGCTGCAAGTGAACTTACGCGCTGGAAAATTGCCTGAACTAGAGGCTGATGGCGCATCGTACTTCAAAATACCAGCAAACAAGTTTTAATTAACACAAGAGGAATAAAACATGGGATTACGTATTGGCGATATCGCACCAAATTTCAAAATTGACACCACCAAAGGTGAAATTGACTTTCATGATTGGTCAAAAGGTTCATGGGTGTTCTTCTTTAGCCATCCAGCCGACTATACCCCAGTGTGTACTACCGAAATGGGTCGTACTTCTCAGTTAGCTGGTGAGTTTGAAAAGCGTAACGTGAAGCCACTTGGTCTTTCTACGGATACCGTTGAGGAACACTTAGGTTGGATTAACGACGTCAACGAAACTCAGAACACGAATTTGCAATTCCCAATTGTTGCTGACAAAGACAAAAAGGTTGCGCAGTTGTATGACATGATTCATGCCGGCGAAAGCGAAACTGCAGCTGTACGCTCAGTATTTATTATTGACCCGAATCATAAAATTCGTTTAACCATGACTTATCCAATGGCAGTTGGCCGCAACTTCACTGAAATTCTGCGCGTGATCGACGCACTGCAAACTGGTGATCAATACGGCGTGGCTTGCCCCGCAGACTGGCAGGTAGGCGGCGACGTGATTATTCCACCGAGCGTGTCGATGGAAGACGCTGAGAAAAAATTCCCACAAGGGTTCAAGACGGTTAAACCTTATTTGCGTTACACTAGCGTAAACAAATAACTAGCTAACCATGAATGATTGCGACCGCTTACTCGACAGACTTTGACACCTTGTTGCCCGCGCTTGAGGCGTGGGTAACGCAAGCCGAACGTGAAGCGGCGCAAATTTACCGTCAACTGCCACGCCAGCAGCAATACCTTGCTGGGCGTGGCTTATTGCGTTGGCTGGTTTGCCAAACTTGGCATTGCGCCGCTGGCGCCGTGGCAATTACTCGTCAAGAAAACGGTGCGCCGCTTTTAACTGTGGGCGGACAAGTTTGGCAGTGCTCCATAAGTCATACTAAAGGTGCTGTGTTAGTCGCGGCTAGCCCAGAATTTGTGATGGGCGTTGACGTTGAGCTTATTAAGCCTCGAAAACGCTTAGCCGAGTTAGTGAAGCAATATCAGCATGGCTTTTTTGCCGATGTTGACGCTACAAACTGGCCACAGTTCTATCAGCGCTGGACCCTAGCTGAAGCCGTCACTAAAGCTGAGCAAGGCTTGCTCCTTAATACCCTCAAACGACCAGTAGTTGATTATGGCGAACAGTCTGTTCATCACACTGAGCAACAATTCATATTGTGCTGCTATAGTTCACAATGCAGTAACCTCATCTTAAATAAAGCTGATTTTTAAACGTAAAACAGTTGGAATTTTCGCTTCAAGTCATTGAAAAAAAGTTAAAGCCGTTATACTTTTGTCCGATCTCAACAAGGATAAAAAGCGATGAAAGTACAATTCATAATAAGCGCAATCGCGTCAGCATTGGTTATGGCCGGTTGTGCCAGTCAGTCTCCTCAACCTCAAGTAAGTCAGCCACCAGTTAACAAGCAGCAGCAATTAGAGGCACAACAGCAAGTTATTGCCGAGCAGCCGGTCGAATTAGCGCTCAAACGCAAAATTGCAGTTGGCCGCTTAAGCAATGAAACTAATTACGGACGCAGTTTATTGCGAGAGGCGACGCAAGGTCGTGAAGATCAGAAAATATCTGACATGTTCACCCAAGCTATTGCGAATACGAACAAATTCCAGATTTTTGAACGTCCTGACATAGCTGCGTTGCAAGCCGAACAAAATTTAACGGCACAAACCGCCGAAATAGTCGGCGTTGACACATTGGTCGTTGGTTCATTAACTGAGTTTGGCCGCTCTAACGTGGGTGAACGCGGGTTCTTTTCAACCAGTGCAAAGCAAGAAGCGACAGCAACGGTAGACTTGCGGTTAGTTGATACGAAGACAGGTCAAATTATCGCATCGGTTTCTGGCACTGGCAGTTCATCGCTTGAGCAGTCGCGTACCATGGGGTTTGGTTCGGTGGCCGGCTATGACGGTAGCTTAAATGACCAAGCTATTGGTGCAGCGGTTAATGCTGCAGTGGAAAAAATGACAGCCATGTTGTTACAGAAGCCATGGTCAGCAGACATTTTAGCCGTTGAAGAAGGCCAGGTTTTCATTAGCGGGGGTGAAAGCCAAGGGGTGAAGCCCGGCATGACCTTTGCGGTGATGACGAAAGGCAAACGTATTAAGTCTAAAACAACTGGCTCGTACATTAGCTTGCCCGGCGAGAAAGTAGCCGAGCTAAAAATAACCTCTTTGTTCGGTAACTCAGAGCTTGACCAAGGTGCCATGGGTACCATTACTTCCGGCAGTATTGAAGGCCATGCTGTTGATGCCTTAGAAGTTCAGGAGTTGAAACAATGAAACGCAACTTTTTAATCATGGTAGCTGTTTTGGTCACGCTGGTCAGCCTGAGCGGCTGTGCGAAGCACCCAACAAAAATGACCACCATTGTGAATGACGCGCCAACGGTAAGTTTTAACGTGTCCGACAGCACTGGGTTAAGTTTGTGGGTGGATGGTGTTTCTT
The DNA here is from genome assembly GCF_900116895.1 of Pseudidiomarina donghaiensis. Classification (GTDB taxonomy): domain Bacteria; phylum Pseudomonadota; class Gammaproteobacteria; order Enterobacterales; family Alteromonadaceae; genus Pseudidiomarina; species Pseudidiomarina donghaiensis. Next base: position 187,376 of record NZ_FPCF01000002.1, read on the forward strand.
ATGGCCCACTTGAACAGTATCAATACCCCAACAAGTCGGTTGAATTGATCAGTGGCGAGCATCGCATTGAAATACGCCGCGGCAATGACACTATCTATTCAGAACAACATTATTTTAGCGAACAAACGCACCGTACTCTGGAGATCAATAACCCATGAAGTTGAAATTAATTGGCTGCGTTTGCGCAGCGGCGTTGCTAGCAGGCTGTGCGACCAACAATCATTTATATCAATGGGGAAATTACGAAGACACCTTGTTTGCATATTTTCATGAGCCAGAAGTCAAAGAAGAAATGCTCACTGCATACATGGTCTTTTTAGAAAAATCGCAAACCAAAAATACCAAGAAAGTTGCGCCAGGATTATTTGCTGAGGCCGGTACTTTTATGTTGGAAAAGGGTGATACCAAGGCAGCAATTCGCTTTTATGAACTAGAGCTTAGTGTGTGGCCAGAAAGTGAGCCGTTGATGAATATGTTAATTCGTAACCTCAATGCCCGTGAGCAAGCAGTACAGGAGCAAGCAAAGTGAAGAAGTTAATCATTCAAAGCTTGTTCGTGGTGGTTGCGCTAACTGGTTGTGTGGCAAAGCCCGATTTGAGTTACCTTGAGCCGTTGCATGAACGTAAATTACGTTCTTTGTTGATTGCTCCAGTGAAAAACGAAACCATTGATGTTATGGCGCCAACCTCAGTGCTCGCGACGTTGCCATTTTCACTGGCCGAAAAAGGGTATTACACGTTTCCGGTAAACACTGTGAAAGTGTTGCTCGAAGGTGAAGGTTATTACGAACCGGCAGAAGTGCATGCTGCACCACCAGAAAGCTTAGCTGCGCTATTTGGTGCAGATGCTATTTTGTATGTCACCATACATGAGTGGACTTCAGAATATGTATTGTTGGCAACAACAACGATCGTTGATTTTGAGTACAAAATTGTTGATAGCTCTGGGCAGCTGTTATGGCAAGCGCGCAAAGAGCTGGCTTATTCACCGCAACAACAAAACAGCACCGGAAACCCATTAGCTGACCTGGTTGCCATGGCAATTACAGCAGCAATTGAACGTGCGGCGCCAAATTACTTGCCTTTAACGCGAACGGCCAATGGTCAAGTGTTTAATGGCATAGGAACCGGCTTGCCACCAGGGCCTTACAGCCCAGCTTACGACAAATACTATAAGCAAGTAGCTACTGATGCGAAACAAACTCCAACGACAAATTAAACACCTGTTGGTGAGTTAGAAAATAAAAAGCGCGCTCATTCAAAGCGCGCTTTTTTAATGGTAATCTGCCTTTCAACAACGACACGAACACGGTGAGAAACCTATGAGCCCAGAACAAGCCCGTCAATTAGTTGACATGCAAATTGCGTTTAACCAAGTCATTGACCCTTCGTACCCAGAAAATCCGCAAGTAAAACGGGATGATATTAAAGCCATTTTGGTTGAGCTTGGTGAATACTTTGAGCACACCGCCTACAAGTGGTGGAAAAAGCAGACGCCAGATTGGGCGCAAGCCAATATGGAGCTGATTGATATTTTGCATTTCGCCATTTCAGACGCCATTGAAAATGCCTACAACGCCAAGCATCAAGCGCCGGCTGAAGCGGTTGCGCAATTAATTTTGCACGCTGCTAAAGCAAACGAGTCGATGGCTGATGGAAAAGAGTTGATTGCGGCACTTGCAGCTGACGGTTCGGCACAAAAACCGCTGCAATGTGGTCAACAGTTCTTCGTCAAATTAATGGCTGCTTTGGTGGATGCCTACGGCGATGCGAACACCGTGTACTTAACTTATGTTGGCAAAAATGCGCTGAATAACTTGCGCCAACAACGAGGCTACAAGCAAGGTACTTACATAAAAATGTGGCAAGGCCGCGAAGATAACGAGGTTATGATAGCGCTGCTAGGTGAGCACGAAGGCCAAGTTATTGCAGCTGAGCACCCCTTAACCTATGCGCAAACTTTGTTAATGAGTTACTACGACGAGCACATAGGTGGAACGACTGGCTCTTAGTTGAGCTGCGTTTAGCTACGGAAGTTGGAATACCAATTGTTTATTAGCACCTTGGAGTATCAACTGATTGGTTTCGACACCGAAGCTACGAACCTGCGAAAGCTGCTGTAAATAAGTATCTTCAATGGCCATTTCTGCGGGGCTGCACATCATTTTGGTGGCAGCCATGCGCTCAAACGCTAAGCCTTCTCCGGTAAGTCGATAAGCACCAAAAAACTGATTACAGCCGGCAAAGCCGTGAACTTTTCCGTCATTCATAAAGGTCAGGGTTGGGGCTTTTGATAAGTTGCTACCTTGTAATTGCCACGTGGCGCCGGCCAACAACTGCCGAGGCTCACCGGCACACCCCGTAAGTTCCTGCTGGTTGTGGGTCAGCTTAGCGACATAAGGGTAGGGCATGCCCGACATACTGTCGACACAAACCTTTTGCTCTAACGCCAATACCGAGTCGTTGTCCAATTGTACCAGCCAACGGTTGTCTTCAACGGTGTCGGTTACGTTAACTTGGGTGAAGTCCCGATCACCGGCCGGGCGACGCAGTGAGGCGTTAGGCCCTTTGCGTTGCAATAACCAAAAGGGTTCATTACCGCGGGCGCTGAATTGCTGTGGTAAAGAGCCGGCAGCAATGCATAGAGGGTAAACATTGTCATCGATAACAAGTTGGCCCTCGTTGCCCTTCGTCCAAAATTGAGCATTGTGATCTGGGTTGAAGTAACGCGCCCCTGAAGCTGTGGGTTCAGAGGAGAACAAGAGCGTTTCGTTGTTAATAATTAAGGTTAACCGTTTGGCGGTAAACTCGGCCGTAATGGGCTGCACACCGCAGTTATATAGAACAGTTTTATTCTGATCACTTGGGCTACAGGCAGCAACAAGAGTGCTGATGACAACAGCGCCAGTTAACAAACGTCGTGACAACATGAACGGTTCCTTGGCTTACAACAAACAACATATACCAGCTATGACTCTTTTGCGGCCGCAGAATTCAATTTTTTATGGTGGTATTCATCACTAAACTCATGATGACATCGCGTTGGGGGTCATCGCCAAGTTGAAATTTATGTTCCCCAACCGGTTGAAAGTTGTATTTTTGGTAAAACGCAATGGCGCGCGGATTGTGCTCCCAAACGCCCAACCAAGCAACGTCATGATGTTGTTGTTCAATACGCTGCAGAGCGGTTCGCATTAAGTCATGCGCGACGCCGCGGCCATGCCACTGAGCAAGTACGTATAGACGTTGAATTTCGGCTGGGTTGTCGGCGACAACACATGCCGGCGCCGCGCCAAAACGCAACTGCACAAAACCTATCAACTGTCCCTCATGAGTTGCCAGCATTGTTAGGCGCTGTGGGTCATTAATTTCGTTTAATTGTATAGCCTGGCTAAAATGGCTTGCGCAGTATTCTTGCATATTCTCAGGGCTATTATCCGCGCCAAAAGCCTCTACAAACGTTTGTTGGGCCAGTTCGGCAAGGTGCTCAGCGTCGTCCTCGGTGGCTGTGCGAACGTGCGCAACCGATGACTTACGTAAAGCCTGTGCGTCAGCAGAGCGAAGGTAATTGTCGTTGGTGCTCTCTTCGTGTGACATTAGCACTAAGGTTAGGTAAATCTTAGTGGGCAGCGACATAATGACACCAAGCGCACTAAGTGCCGCCCCCAAAATGAACCCTTGGTGGCCAATGTCGTCGCTGGCAAAGGTGGTCGCCAAAACAATATGCCCAACAATAAGCAGCGTAACGCCGGTAATCATCACCGACTTTAAAAGTTTGACCTGTGTATGTTCGTTCATGTAATTGCCTACAAAGATTTAGGTAACGTTCTGTTGAGCATGTAATTATGCTATACAAAGCAATACAAAATACCAATAGTCATTGCCTTTCTTATTTAAAGAGTGATTGTTATGGGCCAAGCGGAACACAAATTAACCGTAAATACACTGCGTTTGACGTTATATGCAAGCGCAGCTTTTGCGGTGTTGTTTGGTATAGGTATGTATGGCTTTGCGGCACATGGCAATAACTTACTGCAAGGCGTATATGGCACTTTAAAGCTACTCTTGGTAGACGCCCCCGACTTTGTCTTTGAAGGAAACAACTGGGCGCTGATGGTCGCCGCGTTTACCTTGCCCTTGTTTCCGGCGGCAGCATTGCTGAGTTTATTAGGTGCCGCTGCAGGTGTGCAATGGCAATTACTTCGTGTTGTGGTGCGGCCGCGGCGTCATGTGTTTTTAGGGGCGGGCAAAATGGCTGCCAGTGTGGCTAAAAACCTAGCGACTAAGGGCCAGCACTCCATACTTGCGGTTGAGCAAAATATTGAAGGGCAATACGCCCAAACTATTGCCGGCTATGCCGGTGCATTGGTTTTGCAACATGACGTGAACAACAGCCTGTTGCTGCGTAAATTGCGCTTGCAGCATGCTGAAACTATTTATGTTTTTACCGGTGACGATCAGCGCAACCTGGCTGTTGCCCGCAAAGTTATAGAGCAACTGAGTCATTTTAAAAAGCCGCCGCGTTTGGTGATTAATATTGAGGCCCATGAGGTGCTGAATGTGGTTACCGAAGAAGCGTTATTTCGAAACTATCAGCGCCGCGCAGAATTACTGTGGTTTTCAGCGCCCCAGCAAAAAGCGCGTGAGTTAAGTAAGCGCTACCCCATGCGCTTGGCTTCAACCTTGCAACAGCCCGAGCCCATTCATGTTGCGGTACTAGGGCAAGGCGCTGATTCTGAAGCGCTGGTATTACAGTTAGCAAAACAGAATGCACTATTAACAGCGCAGCGCCTGTATGTCACTTGGTTTGGCCGCTCAGAGCATCATTACAACCAGTTTTTGTTGAATCACCCGGTATTGGGCGCGACTCAAGCTAAGCCCGAGTTTGGTGGGGTAACGCCAAATGTCCAGTTGCATTTCGTCAATACCGGCAGCAATGGTGTGTCGGTGGAAATTGTTCGATCGGCAATTCACCAGCAGCAGGGGCTGCCGCTTCATGTTGCCTATATGATGGAGCCGGATGATTATTGTGGTATTACCGAAACCGTGCGCTTATGCCAAGTGACCAAGGCACTCAACGTGTCTACCCGCATGGTGACATGTATTGCTGGGAGTGTTTTTGAGTCGCTAACCAAAGTACAGAACTCGGTTGCCCATTATGGGCCGGCGTTAACACAGGTGTGCTGGTTTCATGCGTTGAACGACTTGTTTGATAGCAGTGAAAAATATCCTGGCGAATTATCCGATATTTTTGGTTTGCTAGTGCACAGTGCCTATAAAGCCATATTCACGAAACCGCCATTGCAAGCGCGGCACGAGCATTTACAGCCAGAATTTGAGCAACGCCTACACCAGGTTGAACAGGCAGCCCGTGACGAGTGGCTGATGCATTTACCGGAAGCCTTCCGCGCATCAAGTCGCCAAAGTGGTGACCATATATTCATAAAACTACGTGAACTCGGGTTTCACTTGCGCCGTCGAGTGCCTGACGACGCCCCCGGCATTGCTGAAAGCGTGTTAGCGAACCTAAACAAGGCTATAGAGCACCATATTGATGCCTTGCTGCGCCTAGAGCACACGCGTTTTGCCAATGAGCGTTTGGTTGATGGTTGGTTGTTTCACGCCAGCAACGACAAGTCATTGAAGCTCAATAACACGCTGATTCCGTTTGACGCATTGGCACCTGAAGAAGTGCTTAAAGACGAGGTGATTATACGGGTGATGCCGGTGTTACTGCGCCACCCGTATGTACAGCAGTATTTTGTGCTGAGCGAAATCTAGTTTTGCTTTAAATAGCTATCAATGGTGTTGGTAATTTGCGCATCTAACGGCTCAACTTTGCTGGCAAAACTTGAAATTTTCTGGCCATCAGCGCTCACCACGTACTTGTGAAAGTTCCATTGCGGGCTGGCTTGTGCGCCGGCACTTAAGCTTTTAAATACCGCGTTTGCGTCACTACCAAGCACCGGTGTGGTTGCCATCATAGGGAATGTCACCCCAAAGTTAACAAAGCATACATCGGCCGTTTTCTCTTCATCGCTGTGCTCTTGTTTAAAGCTGTCTGAAGGAAACCCTAAAATGACAAAGTTTTGATCTTTGTATTGTTGGTAGAGTGCTTCAAGCCCTTCAAATTGACCGGTGTAGCCGCACTGGCTCGCCGTGTTCACCACCATTACTACCTTACCTTTAGTGAGCTCGCACAAGTCGTGAGTGTCTTTCGAGTGGAGGGCGCGCATACGCTCGTCAAACACGGCTAAACAGCCTTGCTGAGTATCCGTGAAGCTGTCGCTAGCGTTCGCGGCCGGAATAATGTGCTTGGCAGATTGGCCTGGAACAGCAAAGTATAAAGTGAATGCGCCTATAACCAACGCAAGCACCAAGGTAATACGGCGCATCATGGTTTTCTTAACGGTTTGTGGCATGGCTGCTTTCCTTTATTGGCACGTTTATTTAGAAATAGAGAGTGAGACGAATAATTATAGTCAACCTCACACCAAAACGATCACTTAACGAAACACAAGTTTCTTCTGTAAACCGTAACTGAGCAAGAATACGACAATTTCGGCAATGGGCTTCCCAATAAACGGTGAAATACCAACCCAAGTTAGCCCTTTGGTTAGCCCGTAATTACAAAGCACGAGTGTGGCTGCAAGCGCGGTGTATTTGGTCGCATCGGTTAGCAACGATCCCCCTTGCTTAAATACCCATTGGCGGTTGAGGGTGAAATTGAAAACCCCAGAAACTAAGCGAGCTAACGCCAAGGCTAGTAAAATTTCGCCGGTAAATCCGTATACCAAGGCAAATAAGCCGTAATCAAGCGCTGCAGACGCAATACCAACCCCCGAAAACTTCAAAAAGTTCTTATAAATAATAATGGAGTCTTGTAGCGGCTTAAAATGACTTGAGGTATTGCCCGGCTCATAAACGGTGGTGATGGTTGTAGACTGAAATCTTAGGTCGCGACGCTTCGCGACAATGAGCATATCGAGTTCAAACTCATAGCGATTGGACGGCAACTGCACAAGCTCATCAAATACTGCGCTAGGAATACCCCGCAACCCGGTTTGGGTGTCAGGAATTTTAATGCGTAAACCAAGCGCAAAGGTATAGCGCGCAAACGTGTTCCCAAGCCATGAGCGAAACGGAATATGTTTCGCTTTAAAGTCGCGACAACCAAGCCAAAGAGCCTGTGGGTGCTTTGCAAAAGCTTTGGCTACTTTAATAATGTCGTCGGGTAAATGCTGGCCGTCGGCATCAGCGGTTACGGCCCCGCTACAATTCGGCAAATTTTCTTGTACCCAACGCAAGCCAGTTTTCAAGGCTGCACCCTTACCGAGATTGTTCGGGTGGCTAAGTACAATAAGGTTTGGGTGGGTCGTTATGGTGCCAAAAATAGCTGACGACTCACTGCCGTCATTGACAATGACGAGTTTGGAGAAAGCCGAGCTATGTTGCTGCAACGCATTAACCACGGTGACCAAGCGTTGGTCTGGGTTGTAGGCTGGAATAATCAGTGCAGGTAAGACGTTTTCTGGGTGCTGGGGCATGCAGGTTACCATCCTAAAATACGCGGCCAAACCGCTTTGCTACCGTCTGCTTTTAGCACGGTATATGATTGGTGCATGGCCGCTGTGGCGCAGGCATGATTGGGTAATATTCGCAGTTGCGTACCGACAGGAAACTGCGACACAGTTAAGTGATCAGGCAACTCAATAACCCCATGTTCTTGGTTCACTTGTGTGACATGGCAACCACTTAATGGCTGGCCCATGTCGTCACAAACCAAGCCGTAGCCATAGTCACAGTGCTGTTTCGCGGTGCCGCGATCACGTGACAATGCCATCCAGCCGGCATCAACGAGTAGCCAGTTTTTTGCAGCGTTATGACCAATCACCGCGGTTACCACGTGCATGGCAATATCATTCAACTGACACACCCCAAGGTTGTACATGACAAGGTCAAAGGTGGTGTAAACGCCAGCGCGAACTTCGGTAATACCGTCAAGGTCTTCAGCAAAATGAGCGGTGGGCGTTGAACCAACGCTCAGCACAGGGCAGGTCAGCCCTTGCGCCTTGAGTTGTTGTGCTGCAATTTTTACGGCATGGCATTCTTGCTCAGCAGCTTGGCGAATTTCATCGCTATTATGAGCGTTGTAAGAGCCACCGGAGTGGGTCATTAAACCGGTCAGCGCTACTTGGTTGTCATGCAGCAATTGTGCAATAGCAAGAATTTGCGGGTCTTGCGGCGCTAAACCACCTCGGTGATCATCGCAGTCTATTTCAATAAACACCGAAAACGGCACATTGTGGTGTTTTTGGTAGTCAATAACCGCCTGGGCTTGGGCTTCGGTGTCCAGCAAGATGTGCAGTTTCACGCCGCTATGAATAAGCTCTGCAACCCGAGCAAGCTTAGCGGGAACAATGCCAACGGCATACAGCAAATCGGTGCAGCCCGCTTGTGCAAAGGCTTCGGCTTCCGCCAATGTTGACACCGTTGCTGGTGCGTGAAAATTTGGCAGTATGTATTTCGCGGCATCTACCGAGCGCAAGGTTTTTAAATGCGGCCGCAATTGGCAACCCAGTTGATTTATTCGAGTGGCTAAACGGCCCACATTGCGTGCAAAGCGCACTTCATCAATCAATAAAAATGGTGTTTGTTCATCGTTTAGCCACTGGCTCGATGTTGGCATAGCAGTTATCTTCTTGGTTGATCAAATAGATGGCATTCAGAGTATTATTGATTACGTAAATAAGCAAAAAGGAATGTGGTTCCATGCTGCATATGGATTTTTCCGAAAAGGTTGTGGTACGCGCCGCAAGCAAAGATTGGCAAGCAAGCCCAGCGGTAGGCGTTGAGCGTAAGTTGTTAGAGCGCGAAGAAGCTGAGCGGGGTCGTGCAACAAGTATTGTGCGTTATGCAGCGGGTGCCAAATTTAACACCCACGAGCACCCGCTCGGTGAGGAAATACTGGTGCTTGAAGGTGTGTTTTCCGATGAAAACGGTGATTACCCAGCTGGCACTTACATTCGTAACCCGCCGGGTTCTAGCCATGCGCCCTTTAGTCGCGACGGCTGTGTGCTGTTTGTGAAGCTACACCAGTTTGCCACCGTAGACCGTCAGGTTGTGCGTATTGATACCAAGACCACGCCTTGGCTACAGGGGCAAGGGGGCTTGCAGGTTATGCCGTTGCATAGCTTTGAAACGGAACATTGCGCTTTGGTGAAGTGGCCAGCTGGCGAGGTATTTAAACCGCATCGCCACTTTGGCGGCGAAGAAATATTAGTGCTTAGCGGTGAATTTATTGACGAGCATGGACGCTACCCACCAGGCACTTGGCTGCGTAGTCCGCATGCCAGTAAACACACGCCTTATGTTGAGCAAGAAACCATAATTTACGTGAAGACCGGGCATTTGCCGGTGATTTACGATTCGCTATAAAAAAGCCCGGCGTAAAAAGCCGGGCTCTTGTTTGCTATCCGCTGACTAAATGTCAAACCGATCGGCGTTCATCACCTTCGTCCATGCTTTCACAAAATCATTCACAAACTTCTGTTGTGAATCGTCTTGTGCGTATAGCTCTGCGTAGGCACGTAGCACCGAGTTTGAACCAAACACCAAATCCACGCGGCTGGCAGTGTACTTGGTGTCGCCAGTTTTACGATCTTGAATGGCGTAGCTGTTACGGCCAGTTGGTTTCCAACTGTAATTCATGTCGGTTAAGGTCACGAAAAAGTCGTTGCTTAAGCGGCCAACGTTGTCGGTAAACACACCATGTTTGCTGCCGCTAAAGTTCGTGCCTAACACCCGCATGCCACCAATGAGCACGGTCATTTCTGGTGCGGTTAAGCCCAATAACTGGGCGCGGTCTAGTAACAACTCCTCCGGCGCCACGTTGTAATCTTTTTTCAACCAGTTACGGAAGCCGTCATGAATCGGCTCTAACGGCTCAAAAGACTCAATATCTGTTTGCTCGGCGGTGGCGTCGCCACGACCGGGCTCAAAAGGTACCTCAACACTAAAGCCTGCCTGTTTGGCTGCTTGCTCAACACCGTAGTTGCCGGCTAACACAATTACATCAGCAATGCTGGCGCCGGCGGCTTGGGCTATCGGCTCTAGGGCCTTTAATACTTTCGCTAAGCGTTCAGGCTCGTTACCTTCCCAGTCTTTTTGCGGTGCCAGCCGAATACGTGCACCGTTAGCGCCGCCGCGCAAGTCAGAGCCACGGAACGTGCGCGCACTGTCCCAAGCAGTAGCAACGAGTTCACTAATAGACAAGCCAGTGTCGGCAATTTTCGCTTTTACTGCAGCCACATCGTAATCTTTGCTACCGGCCGGAATAGGGTCTTGCCAGAGCAAGTCTTCCTGCGGTACGTCAGGGCCAATGTAACGTGCACGAGGGCCCATATCGCGGTGGGTTAGCTTGAACCAAGCGCGCGCGAATACTTCAGAAAAATACTCAGGGTCATTGTAAAAACGCTCTGAAATTTTCCGATATTCAGGGTCCATTTTTAGCGCCATATCGGCGTCGGTCATAATCGGGTTGCGGCGAATGCTTGGGTCTTCAACATCAACCGGCATGTCTTCTTCTTTGATGTTAATCGGTTCCCATTGCCATGCACCGGCTGGGCTTTTTTTCAGTTCCCAATCATAAGTAAATAGCAAGTAGAAGTAGCCGTTATCCCATTGCGTTGGGTGCGTTGTCCAAGCTCCTTCAATACCACTGGTTACGGCGTCACGGCCAATACCGCGAGTTTTATGGTTCACCCAACCTAAGCCTTGTTCGTCAACGTCTGCCGCTTCTGGGTCTGGCCCTAAATTTTCCGCACGGCCGTTACCGTGACACTTACCGACCGTGTGCCCACCGGCAGTAAGCGCGGCAGTTTCTTCATCGTTCATAGCCATGCGCGCAAAGGTGGTGCGCATGTCTTTTGCGGTGGCTAGCGGGTCGGGGTTGCCATCCACGCCTTCAGGGTTAACGTAAATCAAACCCATTTGCACTGCAGCAAGCGGGTTTTCTAGGCTGTCACTTGATTTGTCAGCGTAGCGTGTTTTGCCCAACCACTCGGTTTCTGAACCCCAGTAGATGTCTTTTTCTGGGTGCCAAATATCTTCACGGCCGAAGGCAAAACCATAAGCAGGTAAGCCCATAGACTCGTAGGCCATGGTGCCGGCATAAATGATGAGGTCAGCCCAGCTTATTTTATTGCCGTATTTTTTCTTAATCGGCCATAACAAACGGCGGGCTTTATCTAGGTTGGCATTATCTGGCCACGAATTAAGCGGGGCAAAACGTTGGTTACCCGTGCCGCCGCCACCGCGGCCATCAGCAATACGATATGAACCTGCAGCGTGCCACGCCATGCGGATCATTAAACCGCCATAGTGCCCCCAATCGGCTGGCCACCACTCTTGGCTGTCGGTCATTAAGTTTTTCAGGTCTTGCTTTAGGGCTTCAACGTCTAACTTGTTCAGTTCTTCAGCGTAATTAAAGTCGGGCCCAAGCGGGTTTGTTTTGCTGTCGTGCTGGTGCAAAATATCTAAATTCAGCGCGTTAGGCCACCAGTCCATGTTTGATTTGCCCATGGCGGTATTGCCGCCATGCATAACTGGGCATTTTCCTGCTTTTGAATCACTCATTGATAAGCTCCTTCAAGCTTTATGTTACTGATTTGATGTATTAACCTTAGACCCTATTGTTAGTTTAGTAAAAGCTAATTAAACGACCGTGTTAATAGTTTTTTCCGATACAAATGAGCGTGATCATGGAAAATATACGTAAGGCTTATACTGCGGCAGCTCGAACCGCACAGTGGTCTATTTTACGCCACCCAAGTAGAAGCATGTCTGAAACCTTGCGAACACTAGCTGATCGCGCCGAGGGGCTAGTGGAGTCGGATGTTTATGGGCGCGGTGAATTAATCGAAGCGTTTGAACAAAAGTTGGCAAAAACTCTCGGTAAACCTGCAGCATTGTTTCTTCCTAGTGGCACCTTAGCGCAGCCGTTGGCGCTTAAATTGCATTGTTTGCAGCGCAGGAAAAACGCCGTCGCATTGCACCCCACGTCACATTTGGTGCTTCACGAACATGACGGGTATCAGCAGTTGTGGGGGCTTGAAGGGCACCTTGTCGGAAAGCCAAACACCCCTATTCACTTAGATGACTTGCAACAGATATCGCCAGCAAGTTTAGCGGCGCTAGTGCTTGAGCTGCCTATGCGCGAAATAGGCGGGCAATTGCCGCAATGGGACGACTTACAGGCCCAGGTTACTTGGGCACGACAACATGACATTGCTGTGCATTTTGACGGCGCTCGGCTTTGGCACTGTCCAGCGGCTTACCAGCGTTCACTAGCTGAAATTTGCGACTTGGCGGACTCTGTTTACGTAAGTTTATACAAAGATATTGGCGGCATTGCTGGTGCCATTTTAGCGGGGCCTGAAGACTTTATCGCTGAAGCGCGCATTTGGGCGAGGCGCGCCGGTGGCAATTTGATTTCCGTTTATCCATACCTTTTGGCAGCCGAGCAGGGTATGCAAGAAAACCTAGCGGCAATAGATAAAGCCGTTGTTTATGCGCAAAAGCTTGGGGAGTTACTCGGACAGATTGATGGTGTGAAGGTAAATCCAGAGCAGCCCCAATCGGCAATGTTTCATCTGCATATTCAGGGTGAAATGGAAGTCATTAGCGCTGCTATTGTTAATTTTGCTGAAACACAGGGTATCATTGTTTTACCGCTGCCTCGTGCAACAGAAAACGGCAATTGTATTTTTGAAATTAGTGTCGGGCGCAATGCTATGCAGCGCCCCGAAGCATTCTGGGCGCAACAGCTAGCTAAGCTAATGAGCCAGATTAAGTAAAACAATAGTGCTGCGGCCGTGACTAGAAATACCAAGACCAACCAAGCTGGGCAACATGCTCATTTTGTTTGGAAAACATCACACGAAGGTCGCTATGGTTTGTGTGAAATAAAGACGCTGCACAGGTCGTTTGTAGCGATTGTTTGTTTAACGAACTGGTGACACTCACGGGCTGTTGTATCTCGCAATAGCCTTTTTGTTGGCCAAAATCGAACTCGATACCTGCGCGCATATTCAGCGTAACATTATGCTTGTCGGTGTTGAGTTCTGGGGTGTGAATTCGGCCTTGGAACATGGCGTACGGCGTAAAATAGCCCACTTGATATGCCTTGCCAATACCGGCCTCAACGAAACTTGCGAGCTTAGGTTGTGATGCGCGCAAACGGCGTCGCTCGGCTCCGGCTCGAATCATCCAAGACATACCGCCATCATGAGCAAGCCCAGTGCTACTCACGTTTAGCGCCTCTATATTAAGCAGCCAAATCCTTTCGACCTCAAGCTTTTGGTCAATAGCAACTAACTCTACCTCGCCCATTGAAAGCGCCGAGTTCGGGAGCTTCCCCGCTGAAGGTTGCAAGCGATCGTAAAAGCTTGGGCGCAAAGTAAGCGAATAGGCGGAGCCTTGCCGCTGGTAATGGCGATAACTTAAGCGGACTAAATTTGCCGGCTGACTAAGGTGAGGTGGCTCACTATTTACGCTTACGCTTAACGTATTGCCAGGTTCAAAAGCAAGTAGCGCACGAAGTACTTTTGCTTTGCGTTGCTTTGCGGTTGGGTCATCGGGTTGCTGACGTTCTAAGAAGGTAAAATAAGAGCTTAACGTGATCAAAACACGTTTTTGCTGTGCTTTCGTTAGGGTCTCATAGCTAGCGGGCGTTTGCTTAGGTGAGGTAGCCAAAGCTCTAACAGCCGTTTGTTCAAGCACACTAAGTTGATGAAATTGTGATTGAAAACTTGATTGAGCGCTTTGTTTGGCAGAAATACTTAGAACCAATTGCTCGTCAGACTGATGTACTCGCTTCACGATATCGGTTGGTAATACGGTCCATTCATTATGGTCGACTAGATTGTTGTTACTGACCACCTCAATCGCGCGGGCGACATAATAGGCGCAATTTTTACTGGTAAAAAAATACTGATAGTCGGTACGAGAGAGCTCCCATAAGTGAGCTGCGAGCAGCTGTGCTTGCTGGGCGGAAAAAGCTAGCTGGTAGTCCCATAAATTTCGTAATTCAACCTCGCCATATGAAAGGTTATGACGATAAAAGGGTTGAGCGGAATATCGAGCTTGATAACCACCAAATAAACCTTTGGCAATATAAGTCACTGGATCGTCGTCATCGGGAACAACAGCCCCGAAATTAAGGCTTGTATCTAGTAAGTTGCCGGTACCGGGACTGTTGGAATCAATTCGCAAAAACAGGTGGCCGTGAAAAGACGCTGGATTTTTTAAATAGCCATCAGCGAAAACTAACGTAATTGACTGCACTGAGTCAGTGCCTAACCACTCTTGAAACTCGCTACATTGCTGATAATTATATGGTTCGACTAACTTCGCCTCAACGAGCGCTTGGTGGCGAGCTGGGAACAAACAGATATTTTGCGGTTGTTGAGCGAATGCAGTCATTGTTGCATTCAACTCAGCAAGAGCATCTGTGCGACCAGTACTTGCGAAAAAGAAACTGTCATTCTTAATTTCGCTAACACCGTCACTATTATACTGTAGTAGCTTCAGCCACAGCCGTTGTTGCGCAAACTCGCGGTGTGAAGCCGCAATTTCACCAGCTGCTGCTGCACCTAAAGTCAAGCCTTGAAGACAGATAAAAAGACCCGCTAACAGAGCGGGTCTAATAGCTTTCAACATGAACTGCCCCAGCAGCTTAGCTAGCGAAAGCGATAGCGCGTAGGTATAAAGCTTCAGCTTTCTTGACTACAGGCAGGTCAGCTTCAATTTGCAAAGAGCGACGTAATTCAGCAACTGCCTCGTCACGATTAGCAGGAGCAAGCATGTCTAACATGGCATTCAAATGCTCGCCTTCACCAATAGCTAAATCAGTTTCAATTTGCTCATAGTTTTCATTGATGTACATGGCAGTAGCAACACTAGCACCTTTACAAGTATCTTCAGAAACCGTTGCCGATGTAACAGCCGTTGTACCCAAATCCCAAATAATGTTCGAGATTGCGGCAGCTGCGCCGTTATCGGGGAAAATCATGGCGCCAATACCGCACTGTTGCCATGGATTAACTTCGGCTTCAGCCTGTGGAGAAACAGAAAGAAGAACTGCAGCAGAAGCTAGTGCTAATGATAATTTTTTCATGAATTAGATTCCCTAATTATTAGTCTTTGATAAAACGGTAAAACTCGGCTTGGCTTCCCGCGAAGGCATCGAGTAACATCAATATAACATGTTAAATAAATGAAAATAAATTAAAAAATTGGGTCGTAATAGCCTTTGTAATTTGTCGCCAAACAGCGTAGATTACGCGCCTATTTTTTGTTCGGGTGTACACACGTGATTTCTGCTGCAAATATCACCATGCAATTTGGTGCAAAACCTCTTTTTGAAAACATTTCTGTAAAATTTGGCGAAGGTAACCGCTACGGCCTGATTGGCGCAAACGGGTGCGGCAAATCAACCTTCATGCGCATTCTTAGCGGTGAGCAAGAGCCGTCTGCAGGCAATGTTTCTATTGAACCTAATATGCGCGTGGGAAAACTGCGCCAAGACCAGTTTGCCTATGAGCAACATAGTGTGGTGGATACGGTGGTCATGGGCCACGAAGAGTTATGGCAAGTGAAAGCCGAGCGCGACCGTATTTATAGCATGGCCGAAATGAGTGAAGAAGACGGCATGCGTGTGGCTGATTTAGAAGTTGCCTTTGCCGAAATGGACGGGTATACCGCTGAGTCGCGCGCGGGCGAGCTGTTATTAGGCGTTGGCATTCCGTTAGAAGCGCATTTTGGCTTGATGAGTGAAATAGCTCCGGGCTTAAAGTTGCGTGTGTTGTTGGCTCAGGTGTTATTTTCAGACCCTGATATTATGTTGCTCGACGAACCGACCAACAACTTGGACATTAACACCATTCGTTGGCTAGAAAACGTGCTTAACGAGCGCCAAGCGACCATGATTATCATTTCGCACGACCGTCATTTTTTGAATAGTGTGTGTACCCACATGGCTGACATTGATTACGGCGAATTACGGGTGTACCCAGGCAACTATGACCAATATATGTTTGCCGCCACGCAAGCGCGTGAGCAGTTATTGAACGAAAATGCCAAGAAGAAAGAAAAAATAGCGGAACTCCAGCAATTTGTGAGCCGTTTCTCCGCTAACGCCTCAAAAGCCAAACAAGCGACCTCACGCGCTAAACAAATTGAGAAAATTCAATTGGCCGAAGTGAAAGCTTCTAGCCGCGTCAGCCCATTTATTCGTTTTGAGCAAGAAAAGAAGCTGTACCGCTTGGCGCTTGAAATGGAGGGCGTGAATAAGTCGTTTGACGATTTGTACGTACTAAAAAACGTCAGCGCCATGATTGAAGTTGGCGAAAAAGTAGCGATTTTGGGTGCCAACGGTATCGGCAAAACAACCTTGCTTAAATGCTTAGTGGGCCAGCATACAGCTGACAGCGGCCTGATCAAGTGGTCAGAAAACGTCAACATTGGTTATTACGCACAAGACCATGCTGACTGGTTCAAAGAAAAGCTCACCGTATTTGACTGGATGAGCCAGTGGAAGCAGCCACACCATGACGAGCAAGCGGTGCGCGGCATACTTGGGCGTATGCTGTTTTCGCAAGACGATATTAAAAAGCCGGTGACCATTTTGTCAGGTGGCGAAAAAGGCCGCATGATTTTCGGCAAGTTGATCATGCAGCGGCCAAATATTCTCATCATGGATGAACCAACCAACCACTTGGACATGGAATCTATAGAAGCACTGAACCTTGCGCTTGAACACTACGACGGTACGCTGTTGTTTGTTAGCCACGACCGTGAGTTTGTGTCGTCATTAGCCACCCGAATTATTGAGCTTACCGAACATGGTATGCGCGACTTCTCGGGTAGCTACGATGATTATTTGAAGCAACTGTCGCTAGCTTAATATGCAAGCGCCAATGTTTGGCGCTTGCGTTAGCCTTACTCTTGTTCTTTTAAGTAGGTATCAAGCCAGCGTGTTTGCTCCCACAACATATGTAGAATAGATTCACGGGCACGATAGCCATGCGACTCATGGGGCAGCATCACTAAGCGAGCGCTGCCGGCCAAGCCTTTCATGGCTTGGTACAGTCGTTCTGACTGCATCGGAAAGGTACCCGAGTTATTGTCGTTTGCGCCATGAATCATCAGCATGGGTTCGTTTATTTTGTGCGCATGAAAGAACGGTGACATCCGAATATATAAATCGGTGTCGTCCCATACTGTGCGCTCTTCGCGTTGAAAACCAAAGGGTGTTAGGCTGCGATTATAAGCGCCACTGCGAGCAATACCGGTGGTAAACAAGTCGCTATGGGCAAGCATATTTGCGGTCATAAATGCGCCATAGGAATGCCCCCCTAACGCAACTCGGTTTGGGTCAGTGATGCCGCGTTCGACACCTGCTGCAATCGCTGCTTTGCCGTTCATCACTAGCTGTTCAATAAACGTATCGTTGGGGCGTGCGTCACCTTCACCAACAATCGGCATGGTTGCACTATCTAGCACAGCATAGCCTTGCGTCGCCAAATATTGTGGACCCCAATAACTAATTCTGACGAATTCGTAGGGGGATCCTGAAATTTGAGCTGCCGCGGCTGAACTTTTATATTCACGTGGATATGCCCAAACCATAGTTGGTAACGGACCGTCACGGTCTTTATCATACCCTGCTGGCAGGTATAGTTCAGCCGACATAGCCAACCCATCTTCACGAGTGTAAGTGATTAACTCACGCGTAATACCCTTGGTGTGAGGCATTGGGTGTGGGGTATCGGTCAACGCCCGCAATGAATCATCATCAAGGTCGCGCACGAAGAAATCGGCTGGGTCGTCAACACTTTCGCGCTGCATCAAGAATGTTAATGCTTGTGGGTCGATTAACTCTCTGGCTTGCTCAAAATAGGGAGCCTGACTGCGCCATAAACGTTCAGTTTCACCGTTGTTTAGCGCGTATCGGTCAATAAATGGACGGTCGCCTTCGGCCGATGCGCCAGTGCCTGAAAGTAAGATATTGTTGTTGGCCAGATAGAGCAAAGTACGACCATTTTTCTGTATGGTAAATGGCTGGCCTGGGTCGTTGTAGCGATCTTCCCAGGAGCGTTCCCAAACCAACTGTGGCGAGCGTTTTCCTGTGCTATCGATAAGCCATAATTTTTCGTTGCGATCTGCCCACCAGCGCTCCCAAACTAAGATATTTTCGGCGTCAGCAGCCAACGCACGTGAATAGCGCTTGCTTAAGTCAAGTAGCTTCTGCGGAGCTTTATTGAACGGCGCAGCTTGCTGAAATAGGCGATCACGCACGTCAGCTTTCACTGCCGGGTCACCTTGGTCAGCTGCTTCTGCCCAGACTAAGGTTGCGTCTGCATCGTTACGCCAGCTAATAGAACGACGGCCTTGCGCAACGGCATCGAAGGCAATAGGTAGGTTGTCGGCCAATGGTTGCTCAGCAACCCTATGCACTAGTTTCCCTTGCGGTGTCCAGACCTCGGTAGTCAACGGGAAGCGATACCATGGAACGGCATAAGAATAGGGGCGTTTGATCTGACCAACTAATAGATAGTTGTCGTTAGGCGATGATGACACACTGCGATAAATAGCCGGGCTGCCAATATCTGTGGTTTTCCCTTTGAGATCGACAAAACTAATTTGGCTAGTGAAATAGTATTCAAATAATAATTCGTCTTGCTTGTTTTGTAATAAATCTTGGTAAGTGCGCCCCGGCGCCGAGCGCCCCATGCTTTCGGTTATGACCGGGCCCGTCGGCACGGTTTTTAATGCCGGTTGCTGCAGTTCGTCAGCTTTAAAGTAGGTATACAAGCCTTTGCTGTCATGGCGCCACTTTAGCTGTGGGCCCCAAACAGCATTCAGTGGTTGCTTGGTCCATAACTTTGCGCTTGATTTTTCGGCGTCAACAAGCCAAAGCTGAACTTGGTTATCGCGCATGTGAGCAAATGCTATATAACGTCCATTCGGTGACCAATTCGCGCCAATAATTTTTAAATGCTCGGGCAACCCCGCGACAGTGCGTTGCTCGCCAGTCTCAACAGTCACTAGTTTCAGTGAATTAATGTAGCGAGCTTGACTAACTGTATGGTTGGCTGGGTTTATCCGCCGGCCCGCAAGCTTAATTTCGTCAGCAGACACATCGCGAATATCAGGCAGAGAAGGGTACCCTAGTACCATTAATAATTTGCCATTTGGGCTTAAGCTAGCGCCGGGGGAAGGCGCGGCGTCAACGATATCAATAATTTCTTGGGCGGGTTGCTGGTAGTCAATTTTCACCGGGTTGGCGGTAACTGATTGGGTACCAACAAGCAAAGAGCTGAGCCCAAACATAAACGCAAGTGAACGTAACCGCTTCGATTGCTTCATATTAAGTGCCTTTTTACTTGAATTTACAAAGATAGCTTTAAACTAACACAAATTTATTTCCAGTAGCGTTTATAGCAAGCTATTAAGTCGCAGGAAGTGAGTCATTCAACGCCTATTGCAGCTTCTTAAGTAATGGTTAGCGAACAATCCCCGAGCAAAGCATTGGCGTATCGAAATTTTATAACTAAAATTCATGTGTAGAAATTGTTAACACTTAACGAAAGAAATTTGTTATGCGATATGTAAAGTCACTCTTGGTGTTTCTTGTATTGTTTGCATCATTCAATGTGCTAGCTGCTACCGGTGGACAGGTAACGATGATGGATGAAGGCGAACGAGTGCAACTGGAGTTTTTAGGTAAAGACCTGTTACGTATTAATGATAATAGCGGCCAAGGCTACATGATTATGCGCGACGCAAAATTGTACACCGTTATGCAAGAAGCCGGTCAAACCATGGTATTTGATTTGTCAGCAATGGCGGCAATAACAGGTGGCAATATGGAAGAGTCGAGTGTTTGGGGGGATGAAGTTCGTGAGGTACTCGAAATCTCCAACACGGGGAGCGAGGAAACGGTAGCAGGTATTGTCGGTGAAGTGTTCACTATGCGTTATGTCGATAGTCGTGGGACAACACAAAGCAGCACTATGGTTTTAACTAAAAATGAAACCGTTGTTGCCATGAGTCAATCCATGCATGAGATGACAAAGCTGCTTATTCAAGCCAGCAATACCAAGGTTGACAAGAGTATTACTGAAATGGAACAACATATTCTTGGCAAAGGCTACGGGGTATTGAAACTGGATGATGGTTTTGAACTTGTGAGCATTTCCAGTGAAGCACCAGCAGCCAGTCGATTCGAGTTACCGGCTAAGCCTATGCAAATACCAGGCATGGGGCGATAGCGCATCAGACTAACTGCCGAAAGCGCTCAATAATGGCCTGATTTTGATTATCGCGACGACTCACAATGTACCATTGTCCCGGCAATGGGAAACCAGCAACATTGAGCGTCGCAACAGGGTCATTTGCATGCGCAACAATGTGTTTTGACAGCACTGCAAGCCCGCTACCTGCGGCAACGCTCAATAATATGGCCTCATTACTTTCTATTTCGCTGCGATACCGCAAATGAATACCTTGGCTAGCCAGCCAAGAATCAAAAACCATGCGCGTTGCAGAACCGTTTTCACGCATGAGAAATGGCTCGTGTTGTAACTGCGAAAATTTGAGCTCAGTTTTGTTCACCGCCCAATGATCACTCGGTGCAATAAGTACTAATGGGTTTTCAATAAAAGCCTGGGCATCGGCATTTTCATCGGTGGGCGGATGACTAAACAAATACACATCGTCTTGACCTTGGAAATACCGCTGTAACGTGTTTGCTCGGTTACCAATATGTAAGGTGACACGAATACCTGGGTAGGTTCGGTTAAATTGAGCAACCAATTGCGGCACTATGTACTGAGCCGTATTCACTAGCGCAATATGCAGTTCGCCATGGGTGCCACTCTCTATTGCGGCTAGGGTATCGGCACAACTTTGAACGCGACGCAGAACATCACCTGCCGCTTGATAAACTTGTTCGCCGGCAGTGGTTGGTAGCATGTATCGACCTTCTTGATACAACAAACGACTACCAAATAGCTCTTCTAACCGTTTAACTTGGGCCGACACGGTTGGTTGCGTTAAGAACATACGTCGTGCTGCGGCGGAAATACTGCGGCTCTCAACAACTTCGATAAACACATCAAGCAAACGAAAGTTCAAATGACGAATATCCATAACCACCTTGTCGCGCTATGTATAGAATAATGCCTATACCATACTTTAAATATATTTATTTTTAAATATAGATAAATATCCGCATACTACCGCGCAGTTTAAAAAGTGGGGGTGACAATGCCAGATATAGTGATAGCGTTCTTTATGTTGGGTTTAATTGCCGGAGTGGTTAAATCTGATTTAAAAGTGCCAGGCCAAATTTATGAAATCTTGTCTATATTACTCATGCTGAGTATAGGCATTAAAGGTGGTTTGGCTTTACATAGCGATTACCAAAGCGTGGTTTGGTTACACCTGCTCGCTATTATGGCGCTTGGATTAGTTATTCCTCTCATTGTACTACCCATATTGTATAAAGTAGTTAAATTACCGCGTGTTGATGCCATTAGTATTGCTGCGCACTATGGCTCGGTAAGCGCCGGTACTTTTGCCGTAGCGTGGGCTTTAGCAACTAGTGCTGGTTTACCAATCTCAGCGGATACCACGCTCTACCTGGTTATTTTAGAGCTACCGGCAATTATTCTTATGCTGGCGCTTTACCATTGGCAGCTTGGACAAAAAGGCCAAAAAACCAATATGGCAGCAATTTGGCACGAGGCGTTTACTAGCCGAGGGGTAATCTTACTTATTGGCGGCGTTATTATTGCTTGGCTGTATGGACCAAAAGGGCTTAGCTCTATTTCAGGACTGGTTATCGATGGTTTTAAGGTGCTTCTGGCATTGTTTCTATTAGAAATGGGATTAACCACAGCTCGTATTTTTCGTCCACTTCCACTGGCACACTGGCGCCTTGTGTTATTTGCTGCAGTGGCACCAGCGTTATTGATGTGGCCGGGCTATTGGCTTGCAATGTGGTTAGATTTAGACGCCGGTAGCCAGTTAATTCTTGCCGCTTTATCGGGCAGTGCATCTTATATTGCAGCGCCCGCGGCCATTCGTGCTGCCGTTCCCGATGCAGATATTAGCAAAGCCATGTTAGCTTCGTTAGGGGTTACTTTCCCACTCAACGTCATGGTGTACGTGCCGGCAATGACCTCGTGGTTGAGCACTTAAATACCGCGGCAACCATAGCGAAAAAATATAACATAGACGGATTCGTTCGTTCATAAACTGTGCAAAGCGCCTTATATTGAGCGGTATTCGCTTATAGGAGGCGCTTATGAACGCTGCATCACTACCCATTATTTCCATGACGTCGCTAGAGTCGGCTGCGGGGCTGGCCGCCTTGCGACAAGCTGCAAGTGAGGTGGGCTTCTTTTACTTAATCGATCATGGCTTAAATGCAGACGTGCAGCAGCATTACTTGGCATTAACACGCGCTTTCTTTCAGTTGCCGACTACCGACAAACAAACAATTGACATGATTCATTCGCCACACTTTCGTGGTTACAACGCTCTAGGTACTGAAATGACCGCTGGCCGGCTAGATGCGCGTGAGCAGTTCGATTGGATGAATGAAGAGTTGGCGCTGGCCACCGACCAATTGCGCCACCCTTGGCAAAAACTCATTGGCCCAAACTTATGGCCCAGCGCTATGCCAATTCTCAAACCCGCTCTTACGCAGCTGCAACAGACCATGAGCGACATAACGATCAATTTATTGCAGAAGCTGTGCCGAGCTTTAGGCGTCAGTAGCAATGCACTTGATCATACTCTAGGCGAACAGCCTTACACTCACGCGAAATTGATTCGATACCCTGCGCAGCAACAACGAGAACAAGGGGTTGGAGCACATAAAGATCCAGGTTACCTCACGTTAGTACTGCAAGACGAACAAAGCGGACTGAAAGTAGAACGTGGCAATCAATGGGTTGATGTTGCGCCAATTCCAGGCGCCCTAGTGGTAAATATTGGCGAGTTATTGGAACTTGCCTCAAACGGCTTTTTGAAGGCGACGAATCATAAAGTCGAAAGCCCGACAGGTGGCATTGAACGCTATTCAATCGCCTTTTTTATGGCTGCGCAGCTGTCGGCGACAGTGCCTGTGCTGCCTCTGCCAAATAACTTAAAGGCAAAAGCTCTAGGGCCAACCACCGACCCTAATAATCCGCTGCTAACCGAAGTGGGCAACAACGTATTAAAAGGGCGTTTACGCTCGCACCCGCAGGTGACGCGCAAGCACTATTGTGACGAACAGTTACGGCATTTATTGGCAAAAAGCTTTGCTTATATGCCAACCCATGAAATTTGTGACGAGTGCCGTGCGTAGCGCAATTATGCGCTTCGTAAACTCGTTAGTCGGGGCGGGCCTATAACTTAAAACGCGCATAAAGGGGGTTGTGATCAGACACCTTACTCGTATCATTCGCGAACGCTTCCTGAAGGGAAAGGCCGCGGTAGAAAATAAAGTCGAGCGGGTGCTGTCGGTAGGTTTTAATATGATGTGGGTCAACCATAATGGCTTTTCGCAAACCCAAGCTGCGACAAAACTGCAGTAACCGCAAGCGGCGTTGACGGCTCCACACGTTAAAATCGCCCGCCACAATAAGTGGTCCTTTGTGCCCGAATATCTCTTCTTTAATGAATGCTATTTCTTGAGAAAACTGGTTTGCACGCACAAAGTTCATGGCATGAACATTGACCACTAATAACGCACCGCCTTCTGCTAATGAATGATATGACAGCATATAACTTTTGTGTGTTGCAAACATGCCTTCGCGCTTTTTGCTCAGTCGAGCGTGAGCCTCTGTAAAAGCATATTGGCTTGCGGTGAGCACGCCATAAACAGAGCGACGCGTTTGCATGTTTGGCGCAATAGCATAAGACCATTGTGGAAGAAGCCAGTTGTTTCGGGGCGTTAGTTTTGCCTCTTGAAGCAACAAAAATAGGCAGGGATAGCGAGCTAGAATATCAGCCAAAACACGCTGAAAACTGTGTGTCTCGGTAAGTTTCTGTGTATTCCAACACAACACACCAAACTCTTCACCATGATGAATAGGTTGCTTGTGTATGAACTGCTGAGGAACTACGATTTTGGGTTTAAGCACTAAGGCGCCTTTGTGATGATAGCAATATCCTTGCCAATATCTTCTGCACGACCTGTAATTTTGCGGAAGGGGTCGCGGTTGAGGCTTGTTGAACAAATGAAAGCGCAACCACTGAAATGATAAAACGCATTAAGAAAGATTTTCGCATCGTCGACGGGTCTTCAAAAAGTATAAGTGCTGATATTTTAGACTAATTTGAGGTTGGCGGAATGCTAAAAGTGTTTTGATTTGTTTCTATCCTGTGTGATGCCACCGCTTCCGGAGGGCAGTCATCGGCATGTCACTCCGGAGAGGATTCGAATCTCTCGGGAGCTATTTCCGCAGAACAACTACCGCGCAAGCCGCTGTGCATATCTGCGCATGCCATCGAAGATGGGATCAGCAATAAAACTGGGGAAGGTAGCGGGTAATTCACTGGCAACTTTTTGTATCACCTCTTCCGTTCGCGCAGCCATTTCATCCAATATTCCATTCATGGAATCTACACTGAAGCCGACTTCTTTCGCTGTCGCCAGAAAGTGCTCTCGACGAATCATACGACATTCGTACTTTCTTCCCCGACTACCTTTGAGAGACATGGCTAACTTGAGATCTTTCTCGTGTAAGCCCTTTTTACTAATGGCAGGAAAAGCCGACAAGATGTCATAGAGAGGTGTGAGGCGATACTGACTTCCTCGCCCAATAAAAATTGAAAAGTTCTTCGCATGGCCGTCGGTAGCGCCCAACAACCGAGATACGAAAGTCTCGCTCGTCCTTTAACATGCCTAGCGGGGTTTTAGATTGATATCCCCTCAGGATTTTGCCAACTTGCTTTTCAGTGAGTGGGCTGGCTTCAATATGTTTAATATTGGGCGCTAGAGAGTGGTGGGGAACCAGTTGAATGGCACCAACACAGTCACGTCCGATTTGTGCCAAGATATCAAATGGTTCGGTCGAGTTGGCCTGAAAACGTGCAACAATGCGTTCGCGAATTTCACGAGAGTCAGGAATAAGGTTGTCAAAATAATTATAAACTTTTGGCCCCTCGTACCGGGTTCTTTGAAGTGGTAATGACATGGATATGCTGCGTCGTCCGGGTGATACCAACCAGTTTTTGTCATAGGTGAACTGATTGGCTCCGCTTCGCGTTCGGGTATATTCGCCAACCTTAATGCCGTTCATATAAACATCAAGCTTGTCCATGGGTTACCATCCTTCATTCCATTGGGAGGCGTTTTCGTTTTGTAATTGGTTACGAGTCGTTATATCAATTTTTAGATTGAGAGCCGCCAGAATTTTGAAAACGGTTTCTAACTTACACGTCTTAGGGCTATTTTCGAAGTTCGAAACAGTAGCAACACGGATGCCGACAAGTTCAGCAATATTTGCCTGAGTGAGACCTTGTTTCTTCCGGTAGTCTTTTACTAACGTACTCAGTTGCTCGGGTCGGGTGATATTCATGATTTGATTGCTCCGAAATGTTTCGCTTCATAGCGAATCTGATCAAGATACGCTACGGCGTAATATTTCGCAATATACGCTAGAGCGAAAAATCTTTCAATATACGCTTAGGCGCAAAATCGATAGCTTTACGCTATAGCGTAATTTTCGTTTCTTCAAGCTGCGATCTTAAGGCGAGCGACTCGATCCATCCATGGCTCTCGCCCTGCGGGCATGCTCGCATGTCCAAAACGGCGGGCCTGCCGTTTTGGCGAACCTGTGGCCTCCGCCTCCGGAGGGCAGTCACGGGTTCGGTGGTAAATCGTTAAAGCTGGGCGTGGCAATGGTTTAAACGGTGTTTTTACTTTTTGTTTGGCGTCGAAACCGAAACTTTTGAGGTGGAAAAAATTCTACCTTTTAACTGGGATTTGGGTACGTAAAGTAGCCTATAATTTAATCAATGCAACATGAGGGGTATGGTGATGAAAACCACAAAAACTCATGGCAACAAACGAGAGCACTTTGTTCCAAATATCGAGAACTTCAAAACAAGCCTTCGGTACGAGGGTCTCAAGATGAAAGAGTCTACTGAAATGCAAACGATTGCATCTTTAAAAAGAAAGTATGCCAGATAAATACGGCGTATGGACACAGGCGGCTATTCAGTGGTTTTGGAAGAACACGACGCGTTATGAACTGAGAGCTTCCTTAAGTTTGTTATAAGCTATCCGATGCCTTTCCTCACTCATTTTTTCAAGGTTATTCAGTTTCCAACGAACAGCAGGCAACTGCTGAACATTGGCAAGTCCGAGTAATGACCAATCCGGTTTGCGTGACTTAAACGTCAAAAAAAACGCTCTCTCTTCGTCAGTAAATGTCGCATGCATGCGCGCTACAATTTCCTCACGCGCAGCCACAAGCTCGGCTAATGGGACATCATTGTCCACCATCGACTTAAATTCCCCCTCATAGAGGTCGGCAAAACTGACCACTGAAATTTCCGCGAACCCGAATTCATTTTCAACCGCTTCAGTAACACTCAAAGCGCTTGATTCGTAGACCGTTCCTCGAAGAACAGGTGACAGTTCTATCTTTATCTGAACCTTTGTACCGCGAACCTCTCGCTCCACCAATGAGCGGAGCGCGTCCTTTTTAACTTCAAATGAGCGCAAAACAGTCATGAGCAGCAACAAATGGTAGCACCTGCATAAGCAACTGAACCTGGCGATAATAAATGCTATTTCTATCCATGATAATTTACATCTCCTTGGGTACCGTAATTTGCCATTTGCTTTCTAGGCGACCATTTACCGCGATAGCTCTTTTACCTGAGCCCAGATCGTAGTCTGTTGGTACTAAATGTTTAAACCACGGTTGTTGATTGCGCTCTGCTAGCCAAAAGAATAACCGTTTCACTTTTACATTAAGGCAGTTCTTTAGCAGCGTATCTAACTTCCGGGGGGATAAGTTATGTAACCCCTGAAGCAGCGCATCAGCGTGCTCAAAACTTACATGCTTAGGCACCTCATTAAGTACTTCCAGATAAGCTTTTTCAGCACAAGAATACGTTATTTCCGGCAAACCTTTTGCCCATTCATAATGACGAAACATACTTTGATCAAGCAGTAATGACTCAGGCCACAGGCGCTTCGTGCCATGCCATGCAAAAGTAGCTCCCACATCTATCTTATTAACCCATGCTGGGAGCTTATCGGGAGAGTATAAGTTAATTATAGGATTACCACGTTTGTTTACGAAATGGCTTACGCCGTTTACCGCTAACGCACTCAAACCACCGACATGAACAGGAACTTTAGCCATTTGCTGCAGTGAAGCGACCACGCCTTGCCAATTCGGACGGGCTTCACCTCTGTGATAAACACCGGGATAGGCTACGACTAAGGCCCCTCTTCGAACGGAATTGTCGATGTAATGCAAACTTAACCCCTGCTCTTGTAGCCAACGTTTCGTTGCGACCATGCCAAGCGGAAGTTTTTGCTTTAGCGTTTTGCCAGCTTCGTGATTTAGCATGTGATGCTCTTTTAGGTTTACAATATTATCTATATACGTTAATTATTGACGTGAATCCCACATTAATCAAACTAATTTGGTTTGATAATAAAGCTAAACACGTCGATAAACAACGTATATTTGTTACTTTTCAAACTGATTGAGCTCAATAGCATCGCGCAGCCGACATAAATAGTAATCTTGTAGCTGTATGATTTTACGGGGTAGTTACAAAGCGGTGCCTGACTCTTACATATTGCAGGGTTATGGGTTTTAAGGTAAACCTATAAAACAATCGAATAAAAAGCGACAAAGGACTTATTTTTGAATTTACGCAAGCGCACAGTCGCAGGAATACTGTCATTATTTGCGTTCGGACTCCTTATTGTTATATATCTTACAAGTTCCGTTGTTACGCTCCTTGACGATAGATTCAGAAGCGAAAGAGTAGACGAGTTGCATAGTCAATTTTTGCTTGCTAAGTCTAATTTAGAATCGAATTTGTTCCGTGATGTATTTTTGGTCGATAGCCTTGCTACAGTTTTCAACATTGACCCTAAGAGTGCGGCAGAAAACTTCGACGAAATCGGTAGCAGATTGCTGCAAAAATCAAAGCATGTTCGCAGCATAGGCATGGGGCCAAACGATGTGCTGAATCATATTATTCCTCTTGAAGGCAACGAGAAGGCCATAGGCCTCGACTTCCGAACAGTTCCCGAACAATACAAAACTATAATTACCGCCCGGGAACAGGGGGATATATATCTTGCTGGGCCCGTCGATCTTGTGCAAGGTGGGCGAGGCCTTATTGCTCGAATCCCAGTCTTTAACGATTATCCGGTGAATTTAGACTACTGGGGCACGGTTAGCGTTGTTATTGATTATGAGAAACTGATTAATGACGCCGGATTGTTCAGAATTCAGAACTCCAAAGTTGCTATACGTGGCCTCAATGGTACTGGTAAATCCGGTCAAGTTTTTGAAGGGGACGAAGCATTATTTAATGTGGCCGATTACAGCGGGAAACTTTTAATTCCGAATGGCGAGTGGTGGATTGCGGTTGAATTTTTTCCGATACTGGAGAAAAATCAAACCCTATTTCTTGCATTGGTACGTTGGGGGAGCCTACTTGTCTATGTACTGCTATTTGGCCTAGTCACGTTACTCTGGGCATATTATCTCGCTGAACGACAACGAGCAAATGCTGATTCGCTGACCCATCTTGTCAACCGTAGGTTTACGTTGGACTATCTAAACCGAAGATTTACAGATAAAAATCCAAAAGACGACTTTTTTGTCGTTGCAATCGATCTCAATTATTTTAAAGAGATCAATGATAATCTGGGGCATTATGCTGGCGATGAGGTCCTTCGGTGTGTGGCGCAACGTATGCAAGCGGCTGTTCGCAGCACTGATTTAGTAGCTCGCATGGGAGGTGACGAATTCCTAGTAGTTTTAAACCGCATAAGAGACTCAAAAATAGCCGATACACTCGTAGCTAAGATTCGTCAAACTGTAGAGGGTAGCGAATTTGTGGTCGATGACCAACCTATCCATTTATCTATTAGTGTAGGTGTAGCCTGTAGCACCGAAGAGGTAAACTCAGTAGACGGTCTGTTAAAGCTTGCTGATGCGCGAATGTATGAAAACAAGGCCGCTATAAAAGAACATTGTAATGCCCCGAAACACGAAAGCACTGGTAAGGCCTGAGATTTCCCGACACATTTTATGGTACATCAAAAATCCGACCTGAAAATTCTGTCACAGATTTGCCACATATATGTCACAGGCTATTTTTCGGCAAGTATTAGCGAAATTGGGCAAAGGTCATCAGTGATCTGAAGGTGACTACAACTCATTAAAAGAAAAGTAATTGAATTTGAATAGGTAATGCTCTGAAAGTCATTGATGGCGCACCCGAGAGGATTCGAACCTCTGACCTCTGCCTCGCGATATAAAACTTTCTGAATTTCGAAAAATCTGAGTTTACAGGTGGAATGAATTCCACCTGTAAACACCGCTGATATGTATTTCAAGGATCGTACTTCGCAATTCGAGTTTAGGCAGACCGAAATCAAAAAAGCGCTTCAAGTTTTTCGAGATTCGCATGCCCTGCAAACTTAGCTTTAAACTCTTCGAAGATTTCGAGAGCGGGCTCACGCTGACCTTGCTCAAGCAAGTTAAGAATGAGTTGCGTGTCGTACTCCGGATGCGAGAAGTACTTGCGAATAGTTTGCATCAGCACAAGTTCGCGAGGCTTGTCCGGTTCATCGGCTATGCGGTAAGCGTAAAACCCGTACAGAGCCAGATAGTTCATGTCGTAGTTATCAACATTGCGGGCGAGCGCTAGATCGAGCGTTGCAGAACCCGTCTCGCGAGCAGCAGAAATAAGCGTCATTGTTGCTTCGTCATGGAACGGCTGGCGCGCTTGTAATGGTAAACCTAGAGCCAACACTGTCGCTTCAGCTGCTTTAGCAACCGAACTTGGATTTTGTGCAGTGATTAAATTTCCGTCGACCGCAACATAAGGCAGCATCGGTGCATTATTGACGAAGATAGCTCCGCGTTCCTTTAATTTATCTTCAAGCAAGAACGGGGAATGCTCGATATGCTCGGCTGAAAACGCATGTTCTTCCGTGTTGGTGAAGCTATTCATGCGCTTGCCATCGACAAACCAACTACCGTCGTTATTTTGCAAATTCACCAGCGCGGCTGGGCCGTGACAGACCGCAGCAATAGTCATATCGCTATCGACCGCTGAGCTGAGCAGTGTTTGCGTTGCGGCATCTGCAGGCAGATCAATCATGGCACCTGAACCACCAATAATAAAGACGGCATGGTAATCGCTAAGGTCTACGTCTGTCGGCGCTAGAGTATTCTCGAGTTGATTCAAAGCGAGCTCTTTGAATCGCTGAATATATGCTAAGTCGTCTTTGTTATTCTTCACCAACACCGCGCCACCTTTGGGGCTCATGATATCGATCCGAATACTATTGTCGTACAGCACCAAATAAGCCTGGGCGAGCTCTTCAAGATCATAACTGAGTTCCGGCGTCTGTTCAGTTCCGTTACTCGAAATCAGCATAAGTACGCGTTTGTCATTGGATTCTTTGCTGATGGTTTGTGCCATGGCACTACTGAGGCAACAACTGCCCAGTATCAATGCTATTCCAATTAAAAATAAGATTACATTTTTCATAGAAAGTCTCCTGATTAAGATTCTCGAGCATCTTAGTTAGGAAGCTGTCGTGAGAATGTGAAGAAAATTTGTTCAGCCTCGACAAAGTCTTCACATACGTTTGTGTAGCTTATGCACCAAGCTACAGGAGACGATCATGAACACATTTAAAGCGATACTATTTCTCACAATTTTTCTGCTTGGTGGCTGCGCACAATCCCATTTGGATATTTTCCCGGAGCTAGAAGACCCTAGCTTAATGGACCGAAAAATCTCGGTTTCACAACTTCATCAAGATATTGATGCATTCGTGGCTGGCGTTCAGGCAAGGCATCCTGATTTCGACAGCTATGCTAACCAGCAAGCGATACAGCAGAGTATGCTAAAACTTAAGCAACAAATCGATCAACCACTGACTCGTGTCGAGTTTTTTCGTTATGTCGGGAAACTGTCGCATTTGTTTAATGATGGCCACAGTTTTTTAATTTGGCCTTATCAAGAATATGCTGCAGCAGTCGACGCCGGAATCCAGCCATTTCCTTTTGCGGTAAAGGAGCAAGATGGTTCTTTGTATCTGGCTCGAGATTATAATTTAGTTGCTGATAATGAATCTAAAACGCTTGTATCTGGAAGCCGGATTATATCGATAAATGGCGTGTCAGCTGAACAAATCATAGCGCAAGGTCAGCACTTCGTCGGCGGTGAAACGCAACACCTTCGAGAAGCTTTTGTGGCAGCACGCTTTCCCTATATTCTATGGGCAGTGTTCGGCATGATTGGTGATTTCGAATTGGTGGTGCAACACGAAACCCAAGTAAACTCGGTTGACGTGAACAGAGATCAACAGTGGCAGTCGCAAACCGGGCAAGTTGCTAACACCGATTTAGAATTGCAAATCCGAGAACCTAATCTGGCCTATTTGCGCGTGGGTTCATTCGATGTCGATCCAGAGCAATTCGCTGATGACATTGCTGATCACTTTTCGACTATCAAGCAGCAAAACATTCAGCATCTGATCATCGATATTCGCGATAACACCGGCGGTAACACCGATACCGCGACTGAGCTTGCAAGCTACCTTGCCGAGGCACCCTTCAAGCTAGTGTCGCACGTTACCGAACGACTCAACGAGGACAATCGCGGCTGGTTCGGCTATAAAGGGAGTGCAGGTGACATGATTCGCACGCCATGGACTGATGAAGTGAGTCCCAAAAGCGAAGCAAGGCGCTTTACCGGCAATGTCTATGTACTGATTGGGCCGGTAACCTATTCAGCAGCCATTGTTTTCGCAACGACAGTGCAGGACAACGAAATGGCTACACTCGTTGGTGAGCCAACTGGCGGCTATGCTAATCAAACCGCACAAGGGAATTTATTTAACCTGCCGCACTCGCAGCTGCGCGCGTATGTGGCCACCCGACTGTTGGTGCGCCCGAATGGCGCGACAGAGGTTACGCCTGTTGTTCCTGATGTAATGGTACAGCCCGACATGGCAAGCGGCAGCGATACAGCGCTGACAAAAATAAAGGAGCTGATGCAATGACCACATTAACGGTCTTGCTAGTCGAAGATACCTTGGCTATAGCAACAGAGGTTTGTGACTACCTTGAAGAGCAAGGCGTGCAAGTCGATTTTGCGGCGACCGGACGGCATGGATTGCAATTAGCGCAAGAGCAAAATTACGATGTGGTGATTTTGGATGTGATGTTGCCCGACATGACGGGAATTCAGGTCTGCGAGAGTATCAAGCTGACCTGCGACCCAATACCGCCGGTACTGTTGCTCACTGCGCGTGACAGTATTTCCGATAAGTCTGTCGGCTTCGCGGCGGGAGCAGATGACTATTTAACCAAGCCGTTTGATTTGCAAGAGCTCTACCTGCGCTGTCAGGCGCTTGCGCGTCGGCAACAATTACACCAAGCGCAAACGGTGAAAATAGGCGAACTCGAAGTCAATGAGCGGCAGCAGTGGGCGCAACGTGAGGGGCAATTACTCAAGTTGAGCAGCACGGATTTTGCGATTTTGCTGTTGTTGGTCCGAGCCTATCCAAATGCGATAAGTAGGCAGCAAGTTATTAGCAAAGTTTGGGGCGATGACATGCCCGATAGTGATGTGTTGCGTTCGCATATTTATACTTTGCGGCAGGCGCTGGATAAACCCTTCGCCACGCCGATGCTCGCTACCCTACATGGGGTGGGCTTTCGGTTGCAAACCAGTGAGAGTGAATAGCAAAGTGAATGTGACCGGAAAAAGCACGAGTATCAATCGTACTTTACAGACCGCAGTCGTAAGCTTCGCGCTTATACTTGCAGTCTGTTTGGTGGGCTTGCTTATCGCCTACGCCTATGTGGTTGAGGACAATGTGTTTAACCGCCTAGTGAACAGCGAAGCAGGCTATCTTGAGCAAGTTTATGAAGAGCAAGGGCGAGTTGCCCAACCGCGCTTTCCGTTTATGACGGTTTACGCAAGTTGGCAAGAGCTGCCGGTCAGCGTGCAAGAGCTGCACGTACGCTCACTCGAACGCGTTGAGTTTCCGACCGAAACTGGTGGAACGCTGCATGTGCAAGCACTGCAACTCGACGGCAACGAATGGATTCTTGCCGCCGATGTAACCGGTTTTGAAGTGTCGCGAGATTATTTACCACGCTTGGTGCCCTGGATCGGCTTGATCTTTGTTATCGTGCTCGGAGCGGCTTGGCTATTAAGTTTTTACTTGGGGCGTAGCATAACCCAACCACTCGCGCGCTTGTCCAATAGCTTTAAACAGTCAAGCGATACCGCCGCGCCATTAGAGCTGCCTCCGCATTTACCATCTAACGAAATTGGTTATCTCGCAGAGGTGGTAAAAAGCAGCGTTGATAAACTGCAGGCTGCACTGCAACGTGAAGCGGATTTTACCCGCGATATTAGTCATGAGCTGCGCACGCCAATCACCGTTTTGAGGTTTCTGGTTGAGCGTCTTGATGACACGAAAGGGCTGAGTGAGCAGCAGGGCAAGCAACTCACGGAAATGGTTGCGCGTATTGAAGAAACCACCACAGTGCTGCTCGCACTAGCACGCGAAGAATCGGTACAAACTGAATCATTAGGCCTGTTGGCTGAGCTGGAAGCCTGCATAGTGAGCCACCGAAAATTATCGGGTCTCAAAGATTTTGAGCTGACGATTAATGTACCTGATAGCTATCGTATTCATGCCAACCAGAATTTGCTGCAGTTAATACTGACCAACCTGATTAATAACGCATTAGAGCATGCGAGCGAACCGATGCTGCATATTGAGCTGAAGGATCACGCATTGCATTGGACCAATCCAGTAGGCAATCAAACGCCAGAAAATGTCATTGAAACCAGCGTAAAAGGGCCTGCTAGTCAAGGTCTTGGGCAAGGACTACATTTAGTGAAGCGAATCTGTCAGCTCAGGCAATGGCGGCTTGAGACAGTGGTTGAGCCGCCAATTTTTCGGGTAATAGTTCAATTTAAATGACTAAAATAGAGATTCAAGCATAAAAATACGCTTTAATGTACTTCATACAATGTAAGTTTGCTATATTAAACTAAATGGTCGATATTTATAGCATAGTTCATTAAAAGCAACTTTATTTGGTGAGTACATGAAAAGTCACATCACAGATTTAAAACAGCAGACGCTTAGGCTTTTGCAGGAGCTCGAGCGAATCGAGGCAGCCGAGCTTGAAAATAAAGAGTTATTTCGGCTGTCTGAATTAAAGGACCGTGTGACTCTGTATGTGAAAGAAAACGATATTACCATCGACACCTTTTGCGACTTAGCGATGATAAGCAAGACAACACTTTACGCAGCGTTTAATTCGCCTAGCTCAACGAAGTGCTCAACCATTGAGTCAATTATCGCTGTATTTGGCAACTATACATTGTATGTAGGCCGCTCCGATGCACGTTAATCGTATCGCGACTGTTTTCGTCAATGGTGTGAAGGCGGGCGTACTCACCGAATATCGTGCATCGCAGGACTTATCTGCTCGTGAGTCTTATACGTTTGAGTATGCAGCAGACTACCTAGTAGATGGCGCACCAATTGGGCATCATCTTCCGCTCGCAAAGGCCCAGTATGAGTTTGATTCCTTACCGCCTTTCTTTACCAATTTACTCTCAGAAGGTTGGCTAAGAACCCACCAAGCACAGAAGGCACGACTTGATAAAAGCGATGAATTTGGGTTGTTGTGCGCCAATGGCGAAGAACTCATTGGTGCCGTATCAGTAGTCGCGGGTGAGGTTGAAACGTTACCAAGGCAGCGATTTGTTCAACTGCCAATACCGAAGCCAAGCACATTGAAAGACAAAGGCATCACCATTGTTGGCACGTCACGCTCATTCAATGACTACGCTGTTGACCACGCCAACGGACATTCCATATCAGGTGTGCAGCGAAAGCTGATGATGAAACTTGAGGGACAACAATTGGTGCCAACGACGCGTGGCGGACAATACATTGTCAAACCCGCCCCCGAAGGTGTTCCGCATTGCCCTGAAAACGAGTTTTTTGTCATGAGCTTAGCCAATAAGATCGGCCTTAAGACTGCTGAATGTGGCCTTGTCCCTTTTGAAGACGGGGAACTCGCTTATGTGACGAAGCGTTTCGATATTCTCAGCAAAGATGAGCGTTACTTTGTCGAGGATGGCGCGTCTTTATGCTTGGTGCACCCAAAGCATAAGGACAGCGATGCGTTAAGTTATGAAACCGTTTTAAAAAGGCTAAGTGAGACCTCAGGAAACAGCAAAGCGGTGACGCTCAACCTATTCTTACAAGTCGTTTTTTCATACCTTGTTGCGAACAATGATTTGCACTTAAAGAACTTTTCTTTGATGCGCAAACCTTCCGGACAAGACGCAACGATGGTTAATTTAACGCCCATCTATGACGTACTCAGCCTCGCACCCTATCCCAATTTTGATCGCGCTTGCTTTATGTCGATTGGTGTTCTCGCAACCGAAGAAGGTGATGAGGGTTATTTCAGTGACGCCTACGAGCAGTTTGGCTTTTATACCCAAAGCGACTTCGTGCAGTTTGGTGTGAATATAGGCTTACCGCAAGCACTCGTGGAGAAACAACTAAAACAGCTCATGGGTAAGCTATTAAAGGTGATCGAAAGTGGTTTTCGAACGCCGCTACCGGACCAAATGTACGCAACGATAACGGACCGTATTCGTGAACGCTGTCGCGCGGTGGAGCTACCCTACGACGAAGCGTAGGGTAGTGAGCGTCCAAAGCGCCCAATCATGGCTTTTGCGGCAAGCGCGAAATGCCCCAAAAGAACACCCCTAAACCGCATCCCATGAGGAATAAAAACAGTCCTATTCCGACTGGCGAACCCCAAGGTAAAATTACACTTAGTTCATACATTAATTTGCTCCTTTAGCAGCGATGGCTGCATGATTATTTAAGATGCTGCTTGAACCAACTATCGATTTCAGCAACAACCGTCTCACGTTCTCCACGAATCATGTGGTCTTCACCGCTGAACACCTTGAGATTATGCGACCTAACATGTGTGTACAAGCGATCTGAAAGTGTGCGCGCTGACTGCACGGAAACGCGTTCGTCGTCTTCACCATGCAATTGCAACACACCGACGTGAGCAGGTAGTTTTTCCGGCCAAAGACTCACGGATCGGGTGTATAGCTGCTCTGCTTGTTGCGTGGCGTAATTGGGGATGAGGGCGCGATAGACGCGTTCCATTTCTGGGCGAAAGTCTTTCATCTCGACTAAATCCACAAGGCCACCAATTACCGCCACTGCGCGGTAGCTGGTAGCAGTATCTTCTGGTGCATCGCGTAAGGCCATAAAGGTGTTCATCGCGCCTCGCGACACGCCTAACATAAAGCGCTGCGAGCTATCGGTTTCAGGCATTGCTGCAACTAACTCGCTGAGTGCGAGTACATCTTGCACGTCGCGGCCGCCAAATTCATCTTGACCTTCAGAACGACGGCTACCGCCCCGGTATTGCGTTGCGGCAACCACGTACCCTTGCTTTGACAAAGGAATGATAAAGTCCAATAGCTGCGCTAAGGTTACCGAACCAAAACCCTGATTACCGCCGCGGTTGTAGAGCACCATCGGTAGCGGTTCTGTCACCTGCTTAGGTTTGACAATAAACGCTTGCACCATATTGCCGTCGATACTTGGGTAAATGCCGACGGTGCAATCCACACTAGCCACAGCATCGTTAAAACGTTCTTCGTCGTAACGCCATGAGATGATCCACGTTTTGAACCAACCATTGCGCTCACGCATCAAGTCGATCCAAGCATCGTAGGTGGGGAACGCTTTAAAGCAGCTCCCACCAGCGTAAAACTTCGCTTCTTGGTTGGCCGCAAGTGTTGCACTGGGCGCCATCATGCTTAGCGCTACCAGCAGCATCGTTAAAACAATTCGTTTAAACATTAGTCTTCCTCAATAGGGGTATAGTTGATCTGGGCGCACACGCTGTCG
Source organism: Pseudidiomarina donghaiensis (assembly GCF_900116895.1). Classification (GTDB taxonomy): domain Bacteria; phylum Pseudomonadota; class Gammaproteobacteria; order Enterobacterales; family Alteromonadaceae; genus Pseudidiomarina; species Pseudidiomarina donghaiensis. The sequence continues at coordinate 224,654 of NZ_FPCF01000002.1, forward strand.
ATATCCTCGATCCCAGGTTGAACAAAACGCTCAGCTGAACTCATCTGTAAGCGTTGCGTAGGAGATGCCGCGAACATGGCTTCGAGCCACGGCAAGTGAGCAGAAACACGGGTATAGACTTCGTTGACGCCATATTCGCCGATGTCTTTGAACCAAGAGTCCGCGCGCGAGCTAATGCCAAGCAGCCAGTAGGTGTTGCCACGTTGCATAAAGGCTGGCCCGCCACTATCGCCGTTGCCTGAAACACCCTCTAGTGGTAATGCTTTGTCGCCACGGTCAAAAATGAATGAGATCTCATTGCCACGGGCTTTTTCCACGCGGTTTTGTGCTTTGCGCAGCACGCCGGCGTTAGCTTTGTAATTGACCGTTGGCCCGGTCAGACCGTTACCCGTCGCGCCAGAGCCAATAAACCAAACGTCTTTACCAACCTCGTTACTTCCCGCATAGAGGCGGGCAGGGATTGGTGTTACCAGAGGCTTTGCTAGCGCAATTAGAGCGATATCGTTGTCGCCTCCGCGTTCATAATCTGGGTGGCTGTATCGCGCTTTCACCTCGACGAGCTGATCACCGATGCGAATCGCAGTCCCTGGCGTAACGCAAAACACCGTGTGCGCTGCGGTCACAACCCATTGTGGTTTCACCAGGGTGCCGTGCGCGCCGATCTTGTAGAGGGTCGCGAGGGGTGGAAAGTCGTCCTGCGTAGCCAAATAGTGAGCATCTTTTACGTCATGGCGAATCACAATTGGTTTCGCCAACGCATTGATTGCGAATAGACACAAGCCGATACCTACAAGGCTAAAAAGCCAAACGGATAAGCCGAGTTTGCTGTTCATAAGCTGTCATCCACATCATAAACAAGGGTACCGTTCTGGAAAACGTGGGTGGGCGTTAACAAGGCTTGGGGATCTTGTGATGGGTCACGTTGCAGCAAGTTAAACGTCGCCGTTTTGCCTTGTGCGATAACACCTTGCTGCTGTGCTATGTCGAAGGCCATGGCGTTGCCAAGGGTTAAAGCCTGAAAAATCTCTGCGGCACTAACGCCTGCGCGCTGCCATGCACGAATTTCTTCAGCGACAGCAACCGCATGTAAGGTTCCGGGATTTCCTGCATCAGTACCAAAACCGACCTGCAAGCCGGCATCAAGGGCGGCACGTAGATTGCTGTATTGCGCCTGCAATATGCGTTGTGAGAAGAGTGCTTCGAGCTGCTGAACGATGGCTTGCTCTTGTGCTGATAATGCGGCGCGCTCCTCTGGACTGGCGTCGACCAAAGGTACATAGCGGGTAAAAATTTGAAACATCTGATCCGTTGCAGAAAGGTTTTTCTGCAATTGGGCAAAGGAATTCAGTACATAGGCGTCGGCAAATTGCTGTTCGAATGCAGTAAACGTCAGTTGTTGTTTAAAAATCGAAAGATAATGCTCGTAGGCCGTCAGCGTCGGCATATAGGTGACATCACGTGCTAGGGCTAACTCCGTAAACTCGCGGTCGATAGCAGCGGTCATCACGCCATGGACCAGAATATCTGCTCCTGCGCGAATGGCTGCTTTGGCGTAGTCCAAGTCTTGTGCGTGCACGGCAATAATCTGACCGTGAGCTTTCGCCTCTGCGATGGCCTCGGCAAAGAGTTCCTGTAATTGCTGGGGACTAAGCCCTGCTTCGTTAGTAAACACAAACTTACTAATCTGTGCACCAAAACCGCGTTGCATTTTGACCGCAGCGGTTGCCTCTGCTGGCGTTGCGGCAGCCAAAAACGTGGGGCCATGGTCACCGTCAAGCGCGGCGACAGGAGCAACACTTATCAACTCACCGGCACTCAAGATGGTCGGGCAACCTGCTGTGCAGTCAAGCTGATTAAGAGATTGAAGGCGTTGCGTTGGGCCGCCCAAATCCGCAACTGTCGTGATGCCAAGGCGAAGGTAGTCGTGCAAGATATCCGGCAACTGTTCAGTCAGCCATGCTTGGTCCTGGTCATAGCTGTGTAGTTCTGTTGCACCAATAATATCCGGTCGGGTAAAGGCGCTGCCACTCTGCGATAAGTGCACGTGACCATCGATGAGGCCCGGAATCAGCCACGTACCCCGAGCATCTATCAGTTGTGCTCCGGTGGGAATTTCCTCATTGATTTCGGTAACTGCCGCGATGTGCTCATTTTTGACAGTGACCGTTGCGGTGCGCCAATCGCTAGTGCCAGGTTGCTTTACTCGAGCACCGTAAATGACTTTTACTGGGGCTTCGTCCTGCGCTTGTTGGCAAAACTCCGGATGAACAGCATAAAGTTTGACCTGTTGCGCTTGCTGCACTTCAACACACTGAACATCGTCACCGAGTTGTTGCTTACTAATGACAGCAAATTCGCCCTTGTCTTGGTGGTAAAGGCGATAGCGTATGGCGTCATTTGAGCCATCAGCTAGGGCGCTGACCACCCCACCTACTAGCACCCCGGCAAGCACCCCGGAAATCATATCTTCGGAATCACCATCGAGCTCATCGAATAGACCATAACTCGCGCCCGTTACCATCCCTTCAGGTACGCGTGAGTTTAAAGTTACCGGCTCTTGGTCCAACACCACTGCATGATAGCGCTGAATTGTTTCATCGAGATCTGAGCGGTCGACGCCCGAGCTAGAACATGCCGTAAGCGCGGTGACAAGACCACAATACATAAGTGATTTAGCGAGTGATTTTATTTTCATGTTTACATCCTCTGTTCGTTGTCGGAACAGCATGGCAAGACATGAAATAAAAGGCTTAGAATTCCTCTATAAGAACTCTATAATTTGTAACGCTATGATTTTGATAGCTTATTTTTGTAATCCGCAATGAGCTGCTTGACTATAACAAGGTTACGCTCAAGCACCATTTGCTCAGCAAGTTGTAATTGTTCCTGAGCTTTTTCCGTGTTTCCTTGCGCGAAGTAAAAGTCAAAATAGTCCAAATGCCCTTGCGCAATACCTAGTGGGCAATTCAAGAGCTGTTGATAGCGAAGTGACTCGGCCAACAGTGGCTCTGCATCGGAAAAACGTTGTTGCTGAATCAATACCTGACCTTGCATTGCCTTTGCATAAGCGTGATAAAGCCAGTCCTGTTGGGCCTCGGCTGCTTCTTGTGCGGCGCCGAGAAAATGACTCGCCGCGGGTAGGTTATTGCCCATAAGCGCGACACCTTTCAAATAAAGGAGGCGTCCACGAAGTGGCTGTGGGGGCAAAGCGTCAAGCGCCGTAAGTCCGGCTTCAATATGCGGCAGCGCGGATTCCGCTTGGCCCAAGTGCAAGTGAGTGCGCGCGAGCAAAAAACGTTGCATGGGTTCTTCAGGGTGCTCAAGCACCGCACTTTCGAGGTAGGGAATCGCCGTTTGCGTTTCGCCCTGTGCAAGCAGTGTCATGGCTCGATGCGTTAAAGTCGAGGTTAACAGCGAAGAAGCGCCGCGGTGGGGACGCGTCAATTCACCGAATAACTGCAGCATCAGTGCTTCGGTGTAATCGTTGATAACCTGTTCAATGGTTCCACCGTGCAGCACGCCATGGCGTTGCGTACCGTCGCTATGCCATACGGTAAAAAGCAACGAGTATTCACCGGGTACGCCATTCAGCTCGCTACTGATGATTTGTGTTGCCCCCGAGACGGCAAAATAGTCCGCTGGCTCGGCAACCGGCTTACGATCCATGATGTCTAAAACATCACTGGCTTGAAAAATGGTTCGGTTGCTTTCGTTCGGTAGTCGCTCGATAACTGTTTGCATGGCGCCAAAGCCAAGGCCTCGGTCATCGTTTGTCAGCGCCGCAGTATCCGTAGGCAAGACCATTAAAGCTTGGTGTTCGGTTGCTTTGAAGCGCGGCCCTTCTTGCAGCCTCGAAGGCTTCTCGCCGTTACCGACGAAAGAAAACCAACCGATAGCCACAGAACCCATTAATACGGCCACAAGAACAGATAAAAGCAGCCATTGCGGTGTCGAGCGTTTAATGGCGGCTTGCGTTTGCGACTGTGATTGAATGGCATGTTGTGAGCTAGTGGGGATTAACCACGCATAGCCTCGCCGTGGATATGTTTGAATCACCGCAGTGGGCGCAAATTTCCGCCGGATCTCGTTGATCGATTGGAAGACGGCCTGATCTTCAACAATGCTGTTTTCCCACGCAGCATTCATGATCGCTTCTTTTGAGCACACTTGTTGTGGATGTGCGGCTAAGAATTTTGCTACCGCATAGGTTTTCGGACGCAACTCAATGCGCTCATTAGCGAATACTAAGGTGCCGGTGGCGTCGTCAAAATAGACAGGCGTTGCATTATCTTTGGCCATCTAACGGATTTCCTACCTTTTCCTATGAACTCTTTGGAACACTCAACCTGCGCAACGACAAACGTGAGTTTGGACAGCTCACCACTGCAGTGTGGACCAACGTTGCCGGTCAAAGCATAGAGCATTACGCACAACAGGGCGGCTATTTTTTTGTAACTGAACGCAAATCGAGTCAAGACTTTGAGTCGACGTTCAGCGAACGTCGTTTTAGCACCTCTTTTGTGGCTAACCAAATAGCAGATAATTCAAATGCCGAGCGACACTCAACAGCCAGTTTGAATGTTGATGTGCCTCATCTCGTAGTTGATTGAGATCTTTACCGTTAAACACGCGACCTTGTTGTATCACCATGAGTGGGTCGCGTAGGATTTGTACGGTGCTTACTGGGTTTTCTTTTAAAACCACTAAATCTGCCTGGAAACCTACCGCAATGCGGCCAAGTTGTTGATCCATGTCGACGCTATGTGCAGCATTGATTGTTGCTGCAGCCAGCGCTGCATGGGTTGGAATACCAGCGGCAACCATCAGTTCTATCTCATCGATTGTGGCTGGACCGGGCAATCCAGTTAACGCACCGGCATCCGAGCCCAACACTAACGTGACGCCGCGCTCGTGCATGCGTTGCGTTAGGTGATGCAGATATGCGTCAACCTCCAGATTGTAGGCTGCGAGTTCTGGCGATGCATTGAGCCAACGCTTAAACGATGTTTGCTCATAAATAAATCGCGCGAAAGGCGTGATTGCCGCTTGGTCGGTCTGCTTCAGGTATTCATACTTTTCGTTGCTAAGGCGGGTCAGCTCTCGGTTAACGGCTAGAGTCGGCACGAGTGCAACATCGTGGTCGACAAAAAACTGCGCTGCCGCTTCGGCTTTTGTGTCGTTAAAGGTTTGCGCTAAAAAGCCATCGTAGATTTCTTCGCTGTGCTCAAAGGTGCGTAGCGCACCGTGTTCCTCTAGTTTTGTGTGCATTAAGTCATACGAGGGATGCCCAGCAACCATCACTCCAAGCGTGTTTGCTTCGGCTAAGATCGCGCTGTACGTTTCTGCATGTAGGCCTTCATAGACTTTAATAAAATCATAGCCTTCGGCAATGTAATCGCGCACTGCCTGACGAGCAAGTTCAGGATCATTCACACGGAAGTGCGCGAGAGGGTCGCCCTGTTCGAGGCTATTAAAAATAGGACTCGATACCACCATTCGGCTGCCAAACCACTCTCCCTTTTCGAGTTCGTCACGCCATTTCAGGTGATAGGGAAAGCCACCCATATTGCGCACAGTGGTCACTCCAGCAGCTAACGCCGACTTGGCATAGCTACGATCTAAGACATGCACATGGGCGTCGATGAGTCCCGGCATGACGTAAGCTTGTTTGCCATCAATGATTGATAGATCATCGGCGGTGACTTGCGCCATGGGACTTAATTCAGTGATGACCCCATCGCGCACCACGATCGCGTGATCCGGAAGCACTTGCTGGTCATTCATTGTAATTACGTTGACGTTGGTAAGAACGAAGCTTTGCGATCTATCGAGATTCAGGTCGGTTTCGCCGCTCTCGAGATCTTGATAGAGCCACAGCAAGGCTGCGAGTGTAAAAAGCGAGAATAAGAGTATGGCAGTGCCGCGCAGACAACTCCGCGGAAAGGTTTTCAATTTGCTGGTTTTCATATGGGTAGACTCCAAGCACTGTTGTTTGTGCCTGTAGCCTAGTTTGCGGGCGACCGAACGGCGACCAGAATCAAGATTCTAGACTTTTTAAGTAGCGACTGGGCGGCATGCCGGTCTGTTTTTTGAATACCGCGTTGAAGGAAGACTTGGAACTAAAACCAGCGTCTAGCGCGATATCCAGCAGTGGCCTTTGCGGTTGCGATTGCGCCATCTCAACCACTTGCGCAATGCGTAGCTGGTTAATGTAATCGGCAAAACTTGTTTGCCCGCCTTGGTTAATTGCCCACGAGATATCTTTTGCATTGAGACCCGTGAGAGAGGCGATATCTTGCAACGCTAGGCGCGGTTTGAGAAAGAGCTCTTCACGTTTGACTAAGCCATCAATTTCGGTGAAGAGACTAACGGCCTGCTCATTCGAAGCTTCGGTGCTTACTTTTTCAGCTTCCTCAAACTCGCGCAAATCATCGAAAATCTCAGGCTGCCGAACAATCCCAACCAGAAAACCGGCGAGTAATAACAGTAAAATGACTTGGTCGATGAAATACCATTGATTACGCAATTCGTAGGGCAAGAAAGGCTGCAGATTGGCGCGTAGGACTTCAATGACGATTAAGCCCATCAAAGTGAACAACAGCCACATCAACCAGCGCAGTTGCAAGCGCTCGCTGTCAGCCCTGCGTTCCCTAATGGCACGCTCGTAACGCAGTAACAGCACCAGTGATAGTTTTAGGTAAATGAGTTGGCTCAATGCACCGATTGCCAGAACCCAGCCGATATGGCTTGCGAAAAAGAGGGCAATAAGTGCTGGTACAAAATGCACGACATCACGCCATGCCAGCGGCTGCTCCGGTCGCACCAAGACCCTGACAAATAGGTAGAGACTTGGACCACCGGCAAGGCTCATGGCTGGCGTAACGAACACTGGCACAAACCGCAGTTCTTCTAAAAAATTAAAGAGCACAGCGAGTGCTTGCACCAAAAAAGCCAAAACCAAACCGGTATAGCGCGGTTGTCCCCGCAGCATGGCGATCGCCAACACACTCACAAACAGCATGAGAAGTTGAGTAACGTTCACCGGCAGCAGTTCTATGGGAGCAAGCATCATGACTTTGATCGGTAGCTAGTTAGCTTTCATCAAACCAAAATACATCAATCAAGCTCTTATTGAAAACTTTGGCAATACGAAAGGCAGTTTCCAACGAGGGCGAGTAGCGACGTTGCTCAATCGCCGCTATCGTTTGGCGTGTCACACCTACCCGCTCGCCGAGCTCGCCTTGGGTCATATCACCGTTTTCTGCGCGTAATTCGCGTACGCAGTTTCCGATAGGCAACATAATCAATAACCCCGACGGAAACTGACAATCTGTACCGCGTATTCAACGACTTGCGCTACAACCAAGCTGAGCAAGCAGCTATAAAACAGCAGGTTTCCATCGCTCAAGAACAGAAAATGGATCAGCGAGGCAACAACGCCAAATGCTAATACACCGCCCGCTACAGCTTGCCCCCGACGAATGAACACTTTTTCCCGTTCATCGGCCTTTTGCTCAGCCTGCTTACGATTAGCGATGGCCAGTACGATTTGGCCGATCACGCTAAGAATAATTAAAGTGACCGTGAGTTTAATAAATACCGGCAGCACCGCAGGAACCTGCTGAAGTTCCATATAGGTTTGCACGACCGCATACGTCATATAAAGCCCAACTACCATGGTTGCAATCAACATTAGCCAAGCTGATTTTTCTTTGAAAGCCATTTTTACCACCTTATGTTAGAAAAGTTTAACATGCTCAGGTTATGTGCAGAAATTATACATGTCAAATATTTTTAACTTGGGTCATTGTTCAAGCCAGTTCAAAATAATCTCACTGCTGTCATTGCCAACAATTGCCATGCTGGGATGATTCCTGTTCGGTAGGTTTTTAACAGATAATTGCTCGCTCGTGAGCTGGGCAAAGGCAGCGTAAGGGGAAACTTCATCCGCCGACGAGGTCAAAATGAGAGTGGGTACCGATAGCGACGCAAGCATCGGTAAAATATTGGTATCAGAGGCGGTTAAATTGACCTCGGCCAACGCTGATGAGGCCCCATTGAGAATCGCATCTTCACCAATCAGCCCTGCCAGGAATGGATAATTTGAGCTTGAATAGCGCAGTACAGCTTCGTCGAAATTGAGCATAGGCGCCTGCAAGATAAGGCCATGAACATCATCACGCATGCTCGCAATTCGAGTCGCCGCAACCGCACCCATAGAATTGCCGAGTAAATAGAGGTTTCGTTGGGGAGAATGCTCTTTGGCGATGATTTCATTAATTACATAGCTATCGATGACACCAAAAGTCTTTGCCCCAGCAGAGTCACCATGCCCGAGCAAGTCGGGAACGATAACGTTGAACCCCAAGAAACGAAAGTAGAGCGCAGTATTTATCATGAACTCTTTTGAAGCGCGAAAACCATGCATCAACACAATCGTGCTTGGTGCATAAACGGGCAGATTATCTCGTGTGGCAGATAGCTCAACAGCGGTTGTGGAGCGCGCTGATGAAATTTCAGTTTGGTATTGCAAACGCCGACTTGTAAGCGGCTCACCGATAAAATAATAGGTACAACGGTCTTCTTTAGCGGAGCAATGCTCACGCTTAGTAAAGCCGAGCTCCGCAATTTCTTCAGGGGAGCCAATCGAGTCATAACTGAAGCTATCCGCTGATTGTAAATAACTCGAAACGAGTGATGCACATCCGGTCAAACTGAAACTGGCAAGTAATAGAATAATAAAACGTACAAAGTTCAAAAGGGTTCTCCGTCGAGTCACGAGCAAACTATAGCCTTGGTAATTAAGTAGAGCCTAATTTGTCGAACTTTTCTATTGCTTGATCTAACATCATTGAGCCGCAGCCAGACGCTTGCGCTCTGCAGATTTACTTACCCGGACCCACCGAAACAAATAAAGGATAATAATCTTTGTAGAAGCACTCACTACGGCGAGCAGCAGCAAGGGCCAACCATCCTCAAGCCCCATAACAAATGCAAATGCGATTGTCGAAAAATCCATCAACAGAATGAGTTGACTCATTTTTATATCGAGTGCTCCAGTACTGCCTAGCTTAAGTACCAGCATGATTTGATGGATATAGCCTTGCGCAAGAAAAATAGTAATAATAACTATCATTGCCGCCATTAGCTTGCGTCCATCATCGGTGTAGGCATCTGTTATTAGGCCAAATGTGACTCCTGACACGAGCAATATAATGGCTAAAGCGAAAAGGCTGAGGGAAGTAATCGCTTTTCGGTCAATCCATATTTCATACAAAACCACAGCCACTAAAAGAGCGGCTATCAACCTCGGCCAAACAATAAAGTGGTTAAAAGGCTCTATCGACATGCCGTATACAAAAAATGAGTAGTAAGCCAAAAAGCTAACAAAGAATTTATTTAGAGAGAGAATTTCAGTTGCTCCGTGCCGGCTTTCTCTCTTACGTAGCCAAACCGTCCTAACTTGCGAGAAGACACCAATCAGGCTCACTACAATTAAAATCGAATTCAAAGTTCCAAAGAAGTTAAAAAGCATAAGGACTCAATCAGGTAAATTTGTCGACAATATACGTCTAAAAATGATTATTACGAAATAAGTTTGACTTATAACCTGTATATTGTCGACAATTGAAGTGTTTAGATGAAGTTCATAAGCAATCTACAGTGGAGTTAATATCGTACAAATCGACACATCGCACTTCCAAGATTAAAGCCAACAATTTCCGCGTCGGCTAATGCTTTGCGTTAGGCGACGAGAAAAAATGGCCATTGGTGACCCTGGTGACCCTGGTGACCCTGGTGACCCTGGTGACCAGTGTAATTTTGCGCGAGCTCTTGATAATGGGGATCAGCAGCTAGCGCATCATTGAGCTGCAGTAATTCCTCAAAGCGATAATCATGCATAGCATCAGATTGGCAGATAAAACGTGCAATGAGTATCATCGAGAAAACCAAAACTAAACCCCCGTTCACTTCGATCTTTGCGGTGTTAACCAACAAGTGATCAAGCAGCACGTCAACGCCTTTTTGGTAGTTCGTTACGCCAGCTTCACGCATGAAGTCACTTTCTTGGCTGGGGCCAAATCGACGTTTCAGTAGATTCGCACGAAACAAAAAAATCAGTGTCGCTTCAAAGTCGCAATCGCCAAGGCGAAAAAGTTTGGCGTCCGTGGTGCGGTGCCAGTCGTGTCCTAAAAACCGCAATATAATCAGCAGCGAGTCGCTGAGGACTTCCTCTTTAGTGACGAGCGTGGGAACTTGTAACTTGGGATTGTATTCAGCCAGCAAGCGGTCACTTTTCATACCATCCCAGGTAAGCAAGTGCTCAGTATGATCTATTTCTCTTTGCAACAATAACCATTTAATCGAGCGTGAGAATGGCGAATCAACAATCCATATCAGTTTGTTCATTTGTGCTCCTATCGCTAACATCTTAACCGTTTACGCAAATCGTGTAGCCTGGTGGGCAGGTTTTCGGTGTGAAATCGCGTGTCCATTGCGTGAATTCTTCCATGCTGAATTGGCGCCAACCACGAATATCGACCAGCGTCTCTACCGCGAGGTCGAGCTCTGCGAGAACGGCAGCAAAGCGCACCATATCGTGATAGATTCGCGGTTTCGCGACTTTTAAATCGGTGACGTAATGGTCTTCTGCCAACACCATTTTAGCTGCAGGTAAGTAGGCTAGTAAGTAATTGCGTGCGTGTGCGGTCGCGATATCAATTAGCTTCAAATCACCTAACGAAAACGTGGCTCGTGGCGGGACGACAATGACTTGGCTGTCAGTCACATCTACAGCCACATGGCCTAAAATAACCGCTCGATGTTGTTCAGCAACGACTAATGAAGCATCTAAAGCGAAGGCGTTGTTTAAGCCGCGAACATTGGCATTATGATGATGTGTGACGACAAAGTAGTTGAGAGGCTTCTCTTGTTGAGAGAGCTCTTTCACCGCGGCGAAATTCTCAGCTAAGGCATCCGCCGCCCCCATTGCAATGTAATGGTCTGGTTGCTCAATAAACACCGTAATTGCGCGACCTGAGCCAGCTTGATACACGCCATCGGAAATCATTTTGGCTGTTAACTCTGAAGCGTCAATCGTTTCGCCCCAAGGGGTAAAATCGTCAAAGCCTTGAAAGGCGGTTTTGAGATCTGGATCAAGTTCAATGGCACGGTGAACTGAAGTTAAGCGCAGCTCGCCATTGACAAAGAAGTTCATGTCGCGGGCAAAGGCAACCTTGCTGTCGGTACTATGATTGGAAAAAACATAAAGCAGATCGCCGGCGCGAGGGTGCTGGCGCAGCAGCTTGTGGATAAGCCCATTTGCGTTGTCAATGAAGTAGGTATAGCGCTCGCCGGAGTCGGTTACGTAGGTCAGTTTTTGTTGCAAGCGTCCACGGAAATAGTCATCGCCAGCATAGTCTAGCTCACCTTTCAGACTCGCCAAGCGTCGAGCATGCAACGTATCGCTACTGCGTTCTAGTGACGCTCCAAGGCGTGCAAAAGTAGCCCAGTTTTGTTCGGAATATTTTTTATGCAGGATGTCGAAAACGATGGTTTGATCACCTTGCTGAATCCACTTTTCCAAATCTATGGTGGTTCGCGGCACGCGGTACGACAGCAAGCTTTTGCGCTGTCCCACGAAGTCTACTGTCAGTTCTTCATTGATTCGCCATAACTCGGGAATAGTGGGCGTTTCACCTTCGCCAGGCCACGGGCCTTTGTTGTAATCAATTACTTTAATGCTGTCGGCCTGTAAGAGCACATCACCGCCATAGGCCGCGACAACTTTATCGACAATCGCTTGCGCAACAGAATCAGTTGTATTGTTTGTTTGGGCGGCTGTTGGCGACAGACTAGCCACGCTTGATGCAGTGTAAAAACTAAGCGTAGCGGACAGGAGGACTAATATTACTTTTTTCATAAATTATCCATTGAAGTTCAGCGAGCTCGTGAGTGTGGCACGCTAAATGTCAGCTTTTTGTGAAGGTGTGTAAGGCGATAGTATCGGGGCATAACCAGATATCTCGTCCTTCCCACATAGGAAGGACAGCTGGCATTAAGAGCAATTCGCTCGGTATTCGCTGGGGGTCTGATTCAGGTAGTTTTTAAACGCTTTATAAAAAGCCGAGCGGGAGTTGAAACCTGTCGCGTAGGCAATGTCCAGCACGGAGTGATTTGTCGTTGCTAGTAACTGGCACGCGTTGTCGATTCTGGCTCTATTTATAAAGTCAAAGAAGGTGGTTTCGAGGTATTGCGACAAGGTTTGGGAAATATACTGGGGCGGTTCAGCAACATGCTTCGCTAGTTTGACCAGTGAATCGTCACTGATTTGTAAGCACCTCATAGCCAAAATGTTGTCCGATGGCAGACTGACTACTTGGTGCCAACAGCGGACGTTTACAACGCTTGGCTTTGCGGCGTGCCGGAGCGCCAGCGGAGGTGCGTCCGACAACAGCCACTTGTTATGTTCTCAGTTGCTTGAAGTACCATTCGGCCTGGCCCCACTCAAGGTCCTGTTCCATGCACCAATCAAAAGGTCGAGGATGCCGATGGTGATCAACTAAGTATTGAAGGTGTTGGTGGGCAATTTCTGGATCGTAAACTCTCCAGACTAGGCGTCGAGTTTTGTTCCAAGTTTCTCTGACAAGGAACAAAGCGTTTCCACCTGCTTTGATTTCTTCGTCTAATTTGTCACAGAACGGATCGACAATTTCTCTTTCTTCCTCCGAGGGCATTCCATTATCGATCGTTTCCTCAAAGTCGATGATCACCGAAAGGTGCCACCCGAAAATCTGCTTGTGCTCGAAGTCAATGAGTGCAGAATTGAGCATCCCAATACACGGCATGCTGTCCTCTTTCCATTCCATCAGCGTGTAGGACTCCTCAGGGAGGACCACACGCACCTCATTTTCTTTGAGAGGCTCTTCCTTTTTTCTTCCAAACAACTTCCCTAGCACAACATTTCTCCTGGAACATAACGTCGTGCTAAGCCGACCGAACCGAGAGTGTAACACAGCGCGTACAATGGCGAAGCCATGCGCTGTGTGGAGCGTAGGTGAAGGTTCGGCTTGAGCACCTTGTTGGGTGCTTTGCGCACTAGGAACCACTGCCCCACCAAGAAGCCCTGAACTACCCTACTTTGAAGATGTACTACAATGGCCAAATTGAAGAAGGGGTGTACGCGCCGCTTGCCCAACTTACGCGAACCACCAGAAAAGCTTGATAAAATGGTTAACACTGAAAAAACCTACGCCCTCATTTCAAACTCTTCAAGCCGAGAATTTCAACGACAACCTTCCTTTAAAACGCGCCGGAAACGATATACCAAAGACCACAGAAATAATATCGTTCGCGCAAAGCCTTCACTGAACTCTGACGACTAGAAAACAAAATTTAGAATGTTTTACCTACACCCAACGCCGTGCTAAGCCGGCCGAACCGAGAGTGTAGCACAGCGCGTACAATGGCGAAGCCATGCGCTGGGCGGAGCGTAGGTGAAGGTTCAGCTTGAGCGTCTTGTTGGGTGCCTGCCAGTTAGAACCTACCCACTTCCAGCGAACTAACTTAGCCTTGCAAAGACTGGCACGCTTTTAGGCTGCTTGCGATGTGAAACCCCAAGGACAGCTAAAGTATAGAACACCGTTTTTTGCGGGAACACCACTGTTTTGCAAATGAAAATAAACACGGCTTGTGAACTGGTACGACGACGATATTCGCCGCTCTAACTTAGGTTAACCCTGTTCCCCAACCTGCAGGAAAGATAGCTTTGGCCCTCTGACTTCCGTTATTAAAAACGTTCTCGCCTCGAACCACCACGACTAATAATGCCAGGCTTCTGCACATTTAGAACCAAGATGTTTTTTTACACCCAACGCCGTGCTAAGCCGGCCGAATCGAGAGTGTAGCACGGCGAGATATAATGAGCGAAGCGAACCAGCCTGCGCAACGTAGGTGAAGGTTCGGCTTGAGCACCTTGTTGGGTGCATACCACTAACGCTGATCCCAGTGACGCTGCATTTCGAGATAGAGAAACGAAGCTGTCCAAGTAATAAGTACCAACCCTGCTATTGACTCAATGCCTGTAAGATAGCGAATATACCCTAAAGGCTCAATATCACCAAAGCCGACTGTTGTGTAAACCGTAAACGAAAAATATACGCAGTCCAACAACGTACCATCAAAATTGCCTTCTAAACTACCCCAACCCGAACCTTGAGATTTAAAATAGTAACCTAAAGCAAAAATCCATATTTCTATAACATGAGCAATCAAGGCGCCAAAGACTCCGAAAACTATCCGTAGGCTATGAGCGAAAGTAAAACGTGGTAGGATTTTAACGATCTGGTGCAATATGCCGTAATGCACCATGACCACTACGGCGACAAGCAAACTATTGATTACAAACGCGAGAAGCAACTGCATTACAAATTTACCCAGAAATTACTGTGATCTACTTTAGCACCCAAC
>NZ_FPCF01000003.1 GCF_900116895.1 Pseudidiomarina donghaiensis
AGTGTTTAGGGCTGTAAGCCAGACACAAGTTCGAGCTTTTATTAAAATGGATGCTACGTCAGACGTAGCCCGGCGTTACACGCCGGGGAGCGATGCTCCAATCATGTAGAGTGGTCATCATTACCTTATACAGAATACAATCAGCCTTCATATTGTTTAACAGTTTATGCCTGGCGGCCATAGCGAAGTGGAACCACCTGATCCATTCCGAACTCAGCAGTGAAACGCTTCAGCGCCGATGGTAGTGTGGGAGTTCCCATGTGAGAGTAGGACACCGCCAGGCTTTAATTACGACGAGACCCCGAGCTAACGCTCGGGGTTTTTTCGTTTCTGAAGCGAGATTCGTTACTCGTTAATCGTTGTTCGTCCGCTGCGCTGCTCGCTAATATCCAATATCTAATATCTAATATCTAATATCTAATATCGCCTTTGCTCTTCGCTCTTCGCTCTTCGCTCTTCGCTCTTCGCTCTTCGCTATTCGCTATTCGCTCTTCGCCTTTTGATCTAAGCTATAACTAATTCGTGTATATAAAATGGGCCTAAGCCAAGTACTATGACTTATACAATCCAGAACGAATAAGAGGTGTGCCATGAAGCGTTCAACTTTAAGTTTAGCTTTAGCGACAGTTGTAATACCAAGTTTTTCATTAATATCTAACCAAGCTGTAGCGCAGGAAACCAACACAGCGTCGGTGGATGAAACGATTAACGTCATCGGCTCTCGTCTATCGTTGCGAACTGCAACGGACGGTACGGCACCGGTTGATATTATTACCGAAGACGAACTTACTGCCGGTGGGTTTACTGAAACAGCACAGGCATTACAGTACGCTGTGCCAAGCTTTAATTTTCCACGTTCTTCAATCACTGATGGTTCAGACGCCGTACGCCCGGCCTCTTTACGTGGCCTTTCGCCTGACCATACGCTAGTGCTCATTAATGGTAAACGTCGTCACAGTAGTGCCTTAGTACATCTGAATGGTACGACCGGCCGCGGTAGTTCTAATGCGGATTTAAATGCCATTCCCGTTTCCTCGATTAAGCGCATTGAAGTATTGCGTGATGGTGCCGCGGCACTATATGGATCCGATGCAATTGCTGGTGTAATTAATATCGTCTTAAAAGACCAAAGTGAAGGCGGCTCAATCACGGCAAATGCTGGACAAACGTTTGAAGGTGATGGTGAGCAATACAAAGTTCATGGCAATATCGGTTTTGGTTTAGGCGATGGTGGAAGTTTCACGTTGTCGGCCGAATACCATCATAAGAACAAAACAAATCGCGCAGGGTTAGATCCGCGCCAACAATATCCGTTGGTTAACGGTGCGCCTGACCCACGTGAGGCGACCTTTAATAGATTAAATCACCACGTTGGTGATGCGTCGTTTGAGAATAAAGCGGTATTTTTTAACGCAAACCTACCAGTAGGCCAGAATGGTGAGCTCTATGCTTTTGGTGGCATGAGCGATCGGACTTCACAGTCTGGAGCATTTTATCGTCGCGCCTTAGACAATCGAAATGTTATTGAAGTTTATCCAGATGGCTTTTTACCGCTATTGAGCCCTGAGACTTCGGATGCAAGTTTGTTAGGTGGCTACAAATTTATTTTAGGTAATTGGGATGTCGATGCGAGTGCCAGTTTTGGACAAAGCGAGTTTCAATACCGGTTAGAAAACTCACTTAACGCATCTTTTGGACCGAGCACGCCGACAAGCTTTAATGCCGGTACGCTAACGACAGATGAACTCAATGCAAATATTGATGTTTCGAGATTCATTCCGTTCGTTAATAACTCAGATCTCGCGGTTGCCTTTGGTATTAGCTATCGTGAAAACTCTTACCAAATAGAGGCAGGAGATCCAGCTTCTTATGAAGATGGTGGTTACGATGGTCGTCCTGCAGGTAGCCAAGGTTTTACAGGGTTTAAGCCTGAGTCAGAAGTCGACGACTCACGCGATAACGTTGGCGTTTATGTTGAACTAGAAAATCGATTGACGTCGCAATTCCAATGGGGGGCTGCGTTGCGTTATGAAGATTATTCAGATTTTGGTGACAACACGAGCTGGAAATTATCAGGCCGTTATGATGTGACTGATAATTTTGCGATTCGTGCAACCGCCAATACCGGCTTCCGTGCGCCAAGCGTGCAGCAAATTTACTTCACCAACATTTCAACTTTGTTTGTGAACCGAAACGGCGAGTTAGTGCCTGAACAATCAGGAACATTTAATAACGTAAGTACCGTCGCCCGTGAGCTGCAATTAGGTGCATTGCAGCCGGAAGAATCACAAAATTTAAGCTTGGGCTTCGTCTGGAGTGGCAATGATGGTCTGTCATTAACGGTCGATGCGTTTCAAATCAAAATTGATGATCGTGTAATTTTATCAAGCTCATTGGTCCCAAGTGATTCACAAGCTGTTGCTGATGCACTGGCAGCGGCCGGTGCAGATAATGCACGGTTTTTCATCAATGCCGTTGATACGACAACTAAAGGTTTAGATGTCGTATTAACTAAAGATTTTGCGGTCGGCGCTGGTGATCTTACAGCTCAGCTTGCTTATGGCTATAACGAAACTGAAATCGATGGTGTAAATTTGCCAACCATCATTGGTGATTTAGAAGCCAAATTATTCGATAGTGTGGAACGTACACGGATGACCCGTTCGGTGCCACGCCATAGTGGGAACATTTCCTTTACGCACAAGCTAGATCGATTAACGAGCCGTATCGCGTTCAATTATTTCGGCGACTATGTACTTGAGAACAATGCTGGGCTGCAAACCGAATTTGGCGGCAAGTGGATAACTGATATTTCAGCTGGATATCAAGTTTCGGACAGCTTGAAAGTAAATGCCGGCGTGCAAAACCTATTTGACGAATATCCGGATAAACAAGATCCATCGAACCAATTTAACGGCATCTTTATTTATCCAAATACGAACGCGCCATTCGGTTTCAACGGTGGTTATTACTACGCTGAATTAACGTATTCATTTTAATTGAAAGACCTGTCATTTTGACTAAAAAGTCATTAAAACCCCCATCACGGATATCCGTTATGGGGGTTTTGTTTTATAAAGTACTTATAAATCAACCACAAACGATTAGGCATGACTTTTGCATATCTACTAGACATCGAACCTATAAGTTGAACAAACCAAGCGTGTGTTACTGGGAGATATATCATGAAATCAAATCGAAACTGGATGTGGATTGTTGCTGGCCTAATTGCCGTCGTGTTTTTTGCTGATGAAGTATTTGCAATTATTGGCGCGGTGCTAGGCTTAATATTTAGTGTCGGATTCACCGGGTTACTTATTCTGGCAATTGCGGCGGTCGGCTTCTTTGTTGCCATGGCGATTGGGTTAAGTGTGGGGGCTGCGGTTCTTGTTAGTTTAGGGGTGCTCGTTTTTGCACTATTCGGTTGGTTGTGGCCTTATATTTTAGTTGGGGTAATCATTTATTTGTTAGTGCGAGATCGCCCAAAAACCGTGTAGACTGAACGCACAAACTCAGCTTAACGAGATTTCTTTGAGGGGATTAAAGTGCGTACCATTGTTATTTTATTAATGGCAGTTTTTACATACTCGTATGGTGTTTATGCTTCTAGCGCTGTAGCTGCGGAGATTGAAGTGTCTGCAGCTTGGGTAAAAGAGTCGATACCTGGAACCGAGAATGGTGCTGGCTACTTCACGATCACAAATGTCGGTACCAATAAAATTACGCTTATTGGTGCGTCCACGAATTCGGCGCGCGCTACGGAAGTTCATCAGCATATTCTGCGTGATGGTATGATGCGTATGAAGAGAGTACCGGAACTAGCGATAGCGCCCAGTGAAACCTTAGTATTTCAGCCTGGTGGCTATCATTTGATGCTATTTGGTGTAAAAAAACCGTTTAGAGAGGGTGAGCAAGTTGAATTTACGCTTAAATTCAGCGATGGTTACCAGAGAACCTTCACAGCAGAAGTTAAACCCATTCGTTAGGAATTATATTCATGAAGAAAATTGCCGTAGCGATTATCACTCCAACGTTATTATTTGCTGGTACTGCACAAGCAGATACTATTTTAGGCGTTTATGCTGGAGGCCAAATTTGGGATACTTCAAATTCAGGTAGCTTCGGTTCGGGCAATGGTAGCCAAGAATTCAGCTTTGATGATGAAAAGCAGCAGAGCTTTTATGTGGCGCTTGAGCATCCCATTCCTATTTTGCCAAACATCAAAATTCGTGAAAATGAATTAAGCAGCCAAGGCTTAGTGACTTTAACACAAGACTTTACCTATAACGGGCAAGGTTATGCTGCGGGCACGGCTCTGGGGAGTACCGTTGACCTAAGTCACACTGATTTTACGCTGTACTACGAAATATTCGACAACGACTTATTGACTGTTGATCTGGGTCTTACGGCAAAGAAAGTTGACGGTTTGCTAGCCGTGCGCGACGCTCAAAGCGAAAACCGTCTGCGAAGTGATGGTTGGATTCCAACGGGATATGCGCAGGTTCGTGTGGGTATTCCGGCTACCGATTTAACCGTGTACGGTTTGGCCAATGCTATTACTGTTGATGACAGTAGCATTCGTGATGTGGAAGCTGGTATTGAGTACCGTATGATTGAAAACCTAGCGATAGATTTGAATTTACAGCTCGGTTATCGCGATGTAAAAATTGAACTTGATGACCTTGATGGAATATATTCTGACTTACAATTCAAGGGGCCATACTTAGGCTTAGAAATCCATTTCTAAGCAAAGCTTAAGTTCTTTAGTAAAATGATTTAACTGTGGCGGCTGTCAGTCGATAGCCGACCACAGCTACGTCACCTTCCACGCGTTCGACGTTTATCACGCCCTCAACCCATACAGCATCAAAGGTATCCTCGTATTTTACGCCTTCAGGAAAGTCGACCAACACAATTTGGTTGGGGGGTGGCGGTGGCACATGCACACAAGCGCCATAGTAAGGTACTAGGAGAAATTGTGTGACTTTATCCGCATCGCCTTCAAGTTGCACAACATAGCCTGGAATTTTGATCTTTTTGCCGTCGAGTGCTTCAACCATAGGGGCGTCGAGTTCTGGCTGGTTGGCTAACTCCGGGTTAGCGTCATAGAAAGCTTGGCTACGAACCGGCGGTGGCTTGTAACCTTCCGGAACCAGTTCTTTCCATTGTGTTTCTACATATTCGTCTGCTTGAAGTGGCATGGTAACCAACATGGCACTGACAGCCCAAACAAGTGCATTAAACCATTTACTCATACGCGTATTGTTAACCCATCTGCTAAAGCATTGCGGTAAGCCCGCCATGCTGGAATAAAACTTAAAATTAATGCTGCTAGAATAATGGCAGCCAGAAATGACCATTCGGTGGTCGTCAATGGTGTTGCTCGCAGCAAAATTCCGGTATTCGCCAGTAGGGCGTCTCCGCCAACGCCGATGATAAGGTAGAGCATACCTATTCCTATGCCAACGCCAACCATGGCTAAAATAAGCGCTTCACTGACGAGTAGGCCAAATATCGTGACTGGCCCAGCACCAACAGCTCTTAAGACAGCCATTTCGCGGCGTCGTTCCCTTAAGCTAGATAGCAAAGCAGTTAACATACCAAGCAAACCGGTCGCAACAACTAAGGTCGATACGGCAAGCAAGGCCTTTTCAAACAGGTTCAATGTTCGCCATAGTTCGGTCAGCGCCATGCCGGGCATAATTGCTGTTAGAGGTTCACCCTGGTAGGTGTTAATGTCGCGCTGCATACGTAAAGCCAATGGTCGGCTGCTTAGACCAAGTAACACCGCGCTAAAGGTATAAACCGGCGGCTCATGGCTGTGTTCATGTGTATGTTCGTGATCATGGGCGTGCTCATTTTCGTGAGTCGTGTCACGAACTGACTCGCCGTGCACTTGGCCTAGCCCCGATAAAGGTATGTAAACCGCTTGATCGACGGGGGTACCTGTACGCTCTAAAATACCGCTTACTTTAAATGGATGCGCATCATGATCACTAAAGCTAATACCACCACTACCATGTGAAATAGTGAACTTATCTCCAAGTTTCAGCTGTCGTCGTTTCGCAACTTCCGCACCTAATACGGCAGTTTGAGCATCGTCAAAGCTATCACCTTGCGCAAATATTAAAGCCTGTCTGTCGGCATAGCGGAAGTACTCAAAAAAGTCGGTGGAAGTCGCAACAACGGGGAATTCGCCGAAGCTATCACCTAATGCAATTGGTATGTGCCACGCGACGCCTCGAAGCCCCTGCAAATGCTGGTAACTTTGCCAAGAGAGTGTGTTGCTGAGCGCACCAATGTGGAACACACTACTGAGCAATAACTGGGTATTCCCAGTGCGTGCACCAACAATGAGGTCTGTACCCGAAATGGTATTGGCAAAATTCTCTTGGGTTTGGTGCCGAACTCGTTCTACCCCTAGTAATAGCAGTGTACTTACAGCAATCGCAAGAATGGTAAGCCAAGCACTCGCTTTACGATTTAACAGGCTTGCTAGAGCTAAACGAATCATATGTGCCCCAGCGTTGCTTGGTTGATTTCGTTTAATTCAATACTGCGCTCAAAATGGTGCGCCAAACTGCCGTCGTGAGTCACAAACAGCAGCGTCGTGTTGTGTTGCTGGCAAGCATTGAATAGTACTTGGATAAAATTATCTCGATGATCCGCATCCAAAGCAGAGGTAGGTTCATCGGCAATAATCAAAGCCGGAGAGCCAAACAAAGCACGCGCAGCGGCAACACGTTGTTGTTGCCCGACACTGAGTTGATGAGCTGGCCGAGATAGATCGCCTTTGTCTAACCCAAGTTGTAAAAGTAGTTCTTTAGCGTGTTCGCTGTGATGAGGTGATATTTCATTGACTCTGCGGCGTCGCGCGGGTGAAAACTTTGCAGCGAGCGACACGTTCGCTACCGCAGTAAGGTATGGAAGTAGATTAAACTGCTGAAAAATATAACCAATTTCGTTGGCTCGTAGTTTGTCACGTTGACGTTGTGACAGTTTCCCCATGTCGTGCTCGAGCACATGTAACTGGTTTTTTGCAGGAGCATGGATGCCAGCAATGAGGCTAAGTAAAGTGGATTTACCTGAGCCGCTGGCACCACGGAGCAATACACGCTCCCCTTGTTGAACATTAAACTGCGGAATGCTCAGCAGGGGACGTGTGGCACCTGGCCACTGAAACTCAAGATTTTTGAGTTCAATACAGGTGCCAGTCATCGCACTTATTTCTGTTTGGCGCGCTCGAATGACGACATGATTTCTTCTTTTGCCGCTTCGATGTCACCCCAACCTTCAACTTTGACCCATTTGCCTTTTTCAAGCTCTTTATAGCGCTCAAAGAAATGCGTGATTTGTGCTTTAAGCAGTTCTGGCAGGTCTTCTACGTTTTGAATATGATCATATTCTTTGGTCAACTTACTTACTGGAACCGCGATAACTTTGGCGTCTTCACCAGACTCATCAGTCATTTTCAATACGCCGACAGGGCGACATTTGATGACTGAACCTGCTTGCAATGGGTACGGTGTTGGTACCAATACGTCAACTGGGTCGCCATCTAACGAAAGCGTTTCGTTCACAAAACCATAGTTGCATGGATAAAACATTGGCGTTGACATAAAACGGTCAACCCACAAGGTGCCAGTGTCTTTGTCGACTTCGTATTTAATTGGGTCAGCGTTCGCTGGAATTTCAATGATAACGTTGACTTCTTCTGGCAGGTTTTTACCTGCGCTAACGTGACTTAAGCTCATGTGTATTCCTGTTAAAGACTAAGTTAAATATATTGGCGCGTATTATACGGTCTTGTCGCCCGATTGCGAACCCTCTAGATAGCGCAAGCAGGTTTCTACTTCATGCTTGGCGCCAAGTATAATGCCGACGCGCTGATGAATATCAGTTGGCTGAATATCTAATATGCGTTCTTCGCCGCTATGGGCCAAGCCGCCGGCTTGTTCAACCAGCCATGCCATGGGGTTACCTTCATACATTAAGCGTAATTTATACGGTTTATTTGCTGAGCGGGCATCCCACGGATATGCAAATAAACCACCACGGCACAAAATACGGTGTACATCGGCTACCATTGCTGCAACCCAACGCATATTGAAGTTTTTCGCTCGAGGGCCACTAGTTCCGGCAAGCAAGTCATCTACATAGAGTTGCATGCCCTCTTGCCAGTGCCGGAAGTTTGACATGTTAATGGCAAATTCGGAGGTCTCAGCTTCTATCTGCAAGTCTTTTTTGGTGAGTAAGAACTCACCAACCGTTTGGTCAAGTGTGAACATTCGCAAGCCATTGCCAGTCGTGAAAGCTAGCATGATGGACGGGCCATAAAGAATATAGCCGGCAGCGACTTGATTACGGCCGGGCTGCAAAAACATATCGACATCGCCTGAATTGTTCTCAGGAACTGGCAGTATCGAGAAGATTGTGCCGACCATGCTGTTAATATCAATGTTTGAACTACCATCTAGCGGATCAAAAGCAACGAGATATTTTCCATTATCGTGACCCAGTACAATGCCCTCTTCTTCTTCCGAAGCGACAGCTCGCACGTGTTGGCACTCAAGCAAAATTTCTTTGATCAATTGATTGGATAAAATATCGAGTTTCTTCTGGGTTTCGCCTTGAATGTTTTCAGACAAAGTCGAACCGAGAACGCCCGCTAGCTCACCTTGCCCAACGCGGAATGAAATTTCCTTGGCGCAAATTTGCAGTGAATTGATAACGGAAATCAGAGCTTCGTCGACCTGATCGTTGCGTAAGGTCGGAATTAAGCGTTGCATGGAACCCTCGTGAAATTTGCTAGTGGTCGAATACGAGTTTTAAACGCGGCTAAGTTTACCGCAAATTTAAGCAAATTGCCTGCTCAGATTGTCGCGCAATGAAAGCTGCGTGATACACTGATGCACATTGCAATAATGTGAGTAAAACCATGCACATTCATATTCTTGGTATTTGTGGAACATTTATGGGGGGCATCGCCGCTTTGGCGAAGGGGCTTGGACACCACGTTACAGGTAGTGACGCCCAGGTTTATCCGCCAATGAGCGACCAACTACGAGCCATAGGTATTGAACTGATAGAGGGTTACGATGCCGAGCAGCTCTCGCCGCGCCCCGACCTGGTGATTATTGGTAATGCTTTAAGTCGTGGGAATTCAGCGGTTGAAGCGGTACTTAATCAACGCATTCCATATACATCAGGCGCGCAGTGGCTGCATGACGAGCTGTTGCAGCATAAGTGGGTTCTTGCAGTAGCAGGAACCCATGGCAAAACAACGACATCGAGCATGCTCACTTGGTTACTTGAATTTGCCGGGTTGAAACCAGGATTCTTAGTCGGTGGTGTACTGGCGAATTTTCAACAGTCGGCACGCTTGGGTGAGAGTGACTTTTTTGTCATTGAGGCCGATGAATACGACACGGCATTTTTTGATAAGCGCTCTAAGTTTGTTCATTACTGCCCAAGCACGTTAGTGCTGAACAATCTTGAGTTTGATCATGCCGATATTTTTGCCGATTTAGCAGCCATACAACGTCAGTTTCATCATTTGGTGCGGGTAGTGCCGGGTTATGGGCGTATTTTTTATCCTCAGCAAGAGGCTGCGCTTGAGCAGGTTATTGAGCAGGGCTGCTGGAGCGAAACCGTGAAAACTGGGCCACAGGGTGAATGGTCAACCCGCTTGGTTAAACAAGACGGCAGTGTATTCGATGTGCTTTACCATGGTGAACTGCAGGGGCAAGTACGTTGGGATCTTATTGGTGATCATAATGTGGCGAACGGCTTAATGGCTATTGCGGCAGCGCATCATGTTGGCGTTCCTGTTGATGTTAGCTGCGAGGCGCTGTTGTCGTACCAAAACACCAAGCGCCGTTTAGAGTTGCGCGCCAATATTGCCGATATCGCCATTTATGATGACTTTGCGCATCATCCGACAGCAATAACAACCACGCTAAAAGGGATGCGCGCTAAGCAACCCAAAGCACGTATTGTGGCAGTGCTAGAACCGCGTTCCAATACCATGAAACTTGGTACTATGGCTGATGTGCTAGACACCGCATTGTCTGAGGCAAATGAGATTTTTATGCTGCAGCCAGACGCGGTACAATGGCGAGTTACGGATAAGGTACCGCGCGCTCATGTGGGGGCGTCGGTCGATGAGCTGTTAGTGCTGTTAAGCCAAAAATTACAACCCGGTGATCAGGTTGTGATTATGAGCAATGGCGGATTTGGCAACATCCATAATCGCTTAATTGACGTATTACGTCGCCAGTACACAGACTAACAGTCATTCTTAGCAGACCCAGACAGAGGACATAACATGACGCAGCCGAGTCACATCACATTGGCGATTACCGGTGCTTCTGGCGCGCCTTATGCGGTGCGGTTACTTGAATGCTTGCTGGCGCAACATCAGCATGTGCATTTGTTACTGTCGAGTGCCGCACGTGTGGTGTTTGCCACAGAGCTTGATTGGCAATTGCCTGCTGCACCGAAAGCCATGGCAGATATGCTGCGTGAACACTTTGGTGTCAGTGAGTCGCAATTGCAGGTTTACGGCAAAGAAGAATGGTTTTCACCGGTCGCGTCAGGCTCTGCAGCGCCGAAAAAAATGATTGTGTGCCCGTGCTCTACTGGCACCTTGTCAGCTATCGCTCATGGTGCCAGCGATAACTTGATTGAGCGCGCAGCAGACGTCGTGATCAAAGAGCGTGGACAGTTAATTCTGGTGCCACGCGAAATGCCATTTTCGGCGATTCATTTAGAAAACATGCACAAATTGGCGCAGTTAGGTGTGACGATTATGCCAGCAGCGCCTGGCTTCTATCATAAACCACAGTCCATAGACGATTTGGTTGATTTCGTTGTTGCACGAATTCTTGACCATCTCGATTTAGACCAAACATTACAACCACGCTGGGGTTACGGCGAGGAGAAACAATAAATCATGAAAGCATTGTCTATTCGTGGCTTAAAGAAAACCTATAAGGGCGGACATGAAGCGCTTAAAGGTATTGATTTGGATGTTGAAGAAGGCGACTTTTTTGCCCTGTTGGGGCCAAATGGCGCTGGTAAATCAACCACCATCGGTATTATTTCGTCATTGGTGAATAAGAGCTCAGGCACGGTCAATGTGTTTGGCTATGATTTAGATACCCAATTGGTCGACTTGAAACGCCAAATTGGTTTGGTGCCGCAAGAGTTCAACTTCAATCAATTTGAAACGGTGCAACAAATTGTTGTTAACCAAGCTGGCTATTACGGCGTGCCACGTGAACTAGCCAAGCAACGTGCGGAAAAATACCTCAAGCAGTTAAGCCTGTGGGACAAGCGTGATAGTCCTGCACGTATGCTGTCGGGTGGTATGAAGCGCCGTCTGATGATTGCTCGCGCACTGCTACACGAGCCGAAATTACTGATTTTAGATGAACCAACCGCCGGTGTTGATATTGAACTGCGCCGCAGCATGTGGGATTACCTTGAAACCATTAACAAACAAGGTATTACCATTATTTTGACCACGCATTATTTGGAAGAAGCCGAAACGCTATGCCGCAATATTGCCATTATTGACCAAGGTACCATTATCGAGAACACGTCGATAAAACGACTGTTAGCGACGTTGAATATGGAAACTTTTGTCTTTGACTTGGCCGTGAATGAAGGGCAGTCGAGTACGGCAGAACTAACGCTGGAAGGCTTCAAGTGGCGTGCATTAGATGACCACACCATTGAAGTTGATGTGGAAAAAAGCCAAGGCTTAAACCGCGTGTTTGAACAACTAAGCGCGCAACATTTAACGGTATTGTCCATGCGCAATAAAGCCAACCGTTTAGAAGAGTTATTCGTGAATTTGGTCGAGAAAGGCCGCAAACCAACCGCAGCAGAGGCTTAATACGATGTCATCCATTAGCTTTATTGCGCTAAAAACCATTTGGATTAAAGAGTGCACACGCTTTTTGCGTATTTGGGTGCAAACCTTAGTGCCACCAGCTATCACTATGACGTTATATTTCGTAATTTTTGGTAGCATTGTTGGCGAGCGAATTGGTGACATGGGCGGTCGGCCTTATATGGAATTTATTGTGCCGGGCCTGATTATGATGTCGATTATTACCAATTCGTATTCGAATGTCGCGTCATCGTTTTTTAGTGCCAAATTTCAGCGCAACATTGAAGAAATGCTGGTGGCGCCAGTATCACCAGCGGTTATTATCGGTGGTTATGTTGGCGGTGGTTTAGCGCGTGCGATGATTGTCGCGGTTATTGTCACCTGTGTATCGTTTTTGTTTGTTGAAAACGTCAGTATTCATCATGCCGGTATCTTGGTGCTCACCGTTATTTTAACGTCTACGTTGTTTTCGCTTGGTGGCTTAATTAATGCCATACATGCAAAGACCTTTGATGACATTTCTATTGTGCCAACCTTTGTATTAACGCCACTGACTTATTTGGGCGGGGTGTTTTTTAGTATTCAATTGCTACCAGGTATTTGGGAGCAAGTGGCCCAAGCCAATCCTGTTCTTTATATGGTCAACGCATTTCGTTATGGCTTTTTGGGCGTGTCCGATGTCAATGTGGGCGTTGCGTTAGCCGTTATTATTGGTTTCAACCTGGTGCTATTTACTTTGGCTTATACACTCCTTAAACGCGGCGCAGGTATTCGCTCGTGAATCATGAATCTAGACCGGTAACGACCAACCAACACGGTAATCATGATGATTTAACTACTGTGGTGATGCGCCATTTGCGCTCACCATTTCGTAAGCCCATTCAGGCGCACAATCGCGAAGCGTTTGAGCAGGCGCAAAAGCTGGTCGCTGACTGGCAGGGCCCAATTATTTTGGACTCTTGTTGCGGGGTTGGTGAGAGTACAGCGTGGATCGCTGAGCAGAATCCTGATGCTTTAGTGATAGGTGTCGACAAATCTGCACATCGCTTAGCACGCCATGCCCAATATGAAAAAGCTGAAGCTGGCCAGCGCTATATTTTGGTCCGCGCCGACCTTCATGACTTTTGGCGATTAGCGGTTGAAGCACACTGGCAGCTACAGCAACATTATATTCTTTACCCGAATCCGTGGCCTAAAGCTGCACACCTTGGCCGTCGCTGGCATGGCAGCCCAGTGTGGCCTTATGTTCTGGGGTTGGGCGGTCAGTTGGTGATGCGTTCAAACTGGGCAATTTATCTAACAGAAGTGGCCAGTAGCTTGGCCTTAGTAAACTGTAGCGCAACCATTTCTCCACTGTTAGCACGCCACGAGCCAATGACCCCATTTGAACGGAAGTATCAGCGCAGTGGCCAACAGTTATGGGAGTTGCGAGCCGATTTGCCGGAAGATGGTCGCTATTTTTCCGCGATCGAGGCAGAATAAGCCATATTTTTAGACAAAGCATCACAAGGATATTTGCTTGAGCGACACAACTTTTGCTGAAGTTAGCCAAGAAGCGCTACTGAAGATTTTCACTATTCCGGAAGCGCCGGACTCAACTTTAGGTAAAATTGAAAAACACTTATCTGAAAACCTCATGGGTTTTTTGGGTGAGCATATTGTCGCGCGCGAAAAACCGCTGCACGAAATTGAGCAAAATTTTAATGTGAGCGAAATTCCAGAAGAGCCACGTTACGTCTCTGATCATACCGAGTTTCTGCTCAATAACTTAGTGGCCCATTCGGTTCATACCTCATCGCCTCGCTTTATTGGCCACATGACCTCTGCACTACCTTATTTTTTGTTGCCATTGGCAAAGCTCATGGTGGGTTTGAACCAAAACTTGGTAAAAATTGAGACCTCAAAAGCCTTTACCCCACTCGAGCGCAATGTGCTCGGTATGTTGCATCACTTGGTATATCAGCAAGATGCAGCGTTTTATCAGCGTTGGATGCATAGCGCGCAGCACTCGCTTGGAGCCATGTGTTCAGGCGGTACGGTTGCCAATATTACAGCGTTATGGGTAGCACGAAACTTACTACTAAAGCCTGATAACGGCTTTGCAGGCATTGCTGCCGAAGGTCTTGCAGCAGGGCTGGCCCATTATGGTTACAAACGCTTAACGGTTATGGTCTCTGAGCGAGGGCATTATTCATTAAGCAAAGCTGCCGATGTACTCGGCATAGGGCGACGTAACCTAATTGCTGTGCCAACCGATGACCACAACCGAATTCGCATTGACGCATTGCGCGAAGCTTGTGCAAAAGTTGCTGCAGAGGGTGGCAAAGTACTGGCATTGGTTGGGGTGGGCGGTACAACCGAAACCGGCCATATTGATCCGCTCGATGAAATGGCTGACGTGGCCGAAGAAATTGGCGCGCATTTTCATGTCGATGCGGCTTGGGGCGGCGCAACGTTGCTGTCTAAGCGTTTCCGCCACTTATTGCATGGCATTGAGCGGGCAGATAGCGTGACTATTGATGCCCATAAACAAATGTACGTGCCTATGGGCGCCGGAATTGTTCTGTTCCGTGACCCTAGTATGGTGCGTGCAATTGAGCATCATGCGGAATATATCATTCGACATGGCTCGAAAGACTTAGGTGCGCACACCATGGAAGGCTCACGCCCGGGCATGGCAATGCTGGTGTATTCAGCTATGCATGTGATGGGCCGCCGTGGTTATGAACTATTAATTGATCAAAGTATTGAAAAAGCCCGCGAATTTGCACGCTTGATAGAAGCACAAGACGACTTCGAATTAATTACCGAACCGGAGTTATGTTTGCTGACTTATCGGTTTGTACCGGCCAAGGTAAAGCCATTGCTGCAACAAGCAAACGCTGAGCAAGTACGCCGCATTACGCCACATTTAAATGCGCTAACGCGGTTTATTCAAAAGCGTCAACGCGAAACCGGCCGCTCGTTTGTGTCGCGTACTAAGTTAACGCCGGCGCAATATTTTCGCGAGCCAACCGTGGTTTTTCGTGTGGTACTAGCGAACCCATTAACTACGCGTGACATGCTTGAAGAAGTATTGCAGGAGCAGCGCGAAATTGCCGCCCAAGCGATGAGCTTGCGCGGTGCGTTATATACGGAGTTGCGAGAGCTAGGGTTGGTGCGCGAGTTAAACGGCCGTTAACGCTCAAACTGCAAGTTATCAATAAGCCGCGTTGTGCCAATAAACGCGGCAACCAACACCACGAGTTCTCGGTCTGATGCGGTTGCTGGCGCTAGGTCTTCACGGCGGCGCAACTCAAGATAATCAATGGTAAATCCCGCTTTTTCAATAACGGATGCGGCATTTTGCAACGCAGTTTCAGGCTTTTCTTCGGCTTTTATGTCATCGGCAATACGTTGCAACGAACGATACAAAATCGGCGCAGCAGTTCTGTGTTCTTGGCTTAAATAACCGTTGCGTGAACTTAGTGCAAGGCCATCGCTGGCACGCTCGGTTGGCATGCCAATTACATCGACCGGCAAGCTCAAATCTCGCGTCATTAAACGAATAACTTGTAACTGTTGAAAGTCTTTTTCACCAAATACGGCAACCTGTGGTTGAACCATATTGAATAACTTTGCAACAATGGTTGCAACCCCGCGAAAATGCCCGGGCCGGCTAGCGCCACACAAAATTTCTGAAATACCCGGCACTTCAATGTAAGTTTGCTGCTCTAGCCCTCGTGGATAGACATCGGCGACGGACGGCGCAAATACTGCGTGAGCACCGCGCTCGGCCAGCGCAATACAATCGGCATCAAAGGTGCGTGGGTAACTTGCTAAGTCTTCATTGGCGCCAAACTGCATTGGGTTCACAAATATACTAACAACCACATGGTCGGCTAGCTGCTTAGCTCTATCAACCAACTTTAGGTGCCCTTCATGCAGGTTGCCCATGGTTGGTACCAAAGCGACGGTGCCGGTTAATTGCGCTCGCCATGCGCGAAGCTCTTCTAAACTAGTCAGTTGTTGCATGCTGATACTTCGCTATTCAAACGTGTGTTCTGGACCAGGAAAACTACCATCTTTTACTTGGCGAATATAAAGTTCCACAGCACTTTGTAAGTCGTCAGCGTCGGCTAAAAAGTTCTTCACGAATTTTGGTAAGTAGTCGCTGTTTAAGCCAAACATGTCGTGCATGACCAGAATTTGCCCATCGGTTTGCGCCCCAGCGCCAATGCCTATGACCGGAATATCCAGTTTCTGACTAATCAACTGCCCAAGGCTAGTTGGCACGCACTCAAGCACGAGCATTTGTGCCCCAGCTTGTTGCAAGGCGAGTGCTTGGCGTACGGTATTCTCTGCAGCACTTTGTTCACGCCCTTGAATTTTGTAACCACCCAGCACATTGACCGATTGCGGTAGCAAACCTAAATGCGCACACACGGGCACGCTTCGGTCGACCAGGGTGCGAATGGTGTCTAACAACCAATCGCCCCCTTCAAGCTTAACCATGTTTGCGCCTGCGCGCATTAATTTAGCCGCCTCAACACAGGCTTGCTCCGGTGTCGCATACGACATAAATGGCATATCGGCCATAACAAATGCGTCAGGCGCGCCACGTCGCACCGCCTCGGTGTGGTAGGCAATTTGTTCTACCGTAACGGGCAAGGTACTGGATTGCCCCTGCACAACGTTACCCAACGAGTCGCCGACGAGCATGAAGTCGATACCGCACTGCGCAAACAACTTTGCAAAGGAAGCATCATACGCAGTTACTGAGACAATTTTATCGCCCGAGGCTTTCATTTTGCTCAGTTTTGAAATAGTCATGCCCGCCATTGCGAACTCCTTTCTTTGAACCATAACAACAACCGATAGCTTTTGATTGTATCAGGTAATTTTTTGCAGGTCATGATGCGTCATTGCTTGGTAAAGGCTAGCAATATCACGACCATCAGGTAATTGTAGGTTAGGGCTTAATTCGCACAATGGCACAATCACAAAATCACGTTCGCCAAGGCCGGGGTGTGGAATGGTTAGACGTGCTTCATTGATCACAGCTTGATCATATAACAAAATGTCCAAATCAAGTGTACGCGGGCCCCAGTGCACAAGCCGTTGCCGACCAAACTGCTGCTCAATAGACTGCAACAGGTCTAACAATTCCAAGGGCGACAACTGCGTCTCAGCGCAAGCGACGGCATTCACGTAATCAGGTTGTTCAACCGGACCCATGGGTGAGCTTGCATAAAGGGAGCTAGCACGCAGATGCGTAAGCTGGGGCAGTGCCGCTAAGGTATGCAGCGCGTCGCGCAGTGTTTGCTGCGGATTCCCTAAATTGGCGCCGAGGGCAATATACACCAATGCCATTAGTTGGTATTTCCGCCTGGCTTGGACTTGTTACTGCGACGGCGTTTACCACCACGTCGACCACGACGTTTTGGCGCATGCTCTTTGTCCGCAACATGTGCAGGCAGTGATGACATGTCCGTCGTTTGCTGAAGTTTGGTCCAGAAATCAGCTCGCTGTTGCAGTACTTTTTGCTCAAGCGGCGTGGCTGTTTTGGCACGCAGTAATAAAAAGTCGTAGGCCGCCCTGAATTTAGGGTGCGTTAATAATGACTGTACGCGTTTGCCTTTTGCTCGCTCCATACGCTGTTGCAGTTGCCAAATTTCGCGGGCAGGAATACTAAAGCGCTTCGGTATCGCAATGGTTTGCACTTGGCGACCAATCACGTCCGCTGCGGCAATATTCAGTGCATCTACCGGAGGCAGGCCGCTTTCCACACTCAATTGCTCCATGCGAGCTTGCAGCGGCCACCATAACAGGGCGGCAAACAAATACGCAGGTGTAATACGTTGATCGTTGCGAACCCGTGCATCGGTATCGGCAAAAGTTTGATGTATTAATTGATAGGGGGCTTCTGTCGGTGACTTCAAATAAACTTTTAGCAACGGGAATAACTGCTGAAACAAATGGTAATCGGCTAACATTTCAAAGTTAGCTAAGCCTTTGCCCGCAGTAAATAGCTTGAGAACTTCTTCAAACAAGCGCGCCGGCGGAATATTTTGCAGTAACGGGGCAAGCTCCCGAATCGGTTTAGCGACACTGTCGTCTAGACGCATATTGAGCTTGGTGGCAAAACGAACAGCGCGAAGCATACGCACTGGATCTTCACGGTAACGTGTCTCGGCATCGCCAATCATACGTAATACACCAGCTTCACAATCACGCACACCGTCAGCAAAATCGACAATACTGAAGTCAGCAATGTTGTAGTAAAGGGCATTTACTGTGAAGTCACGGCGTTGGGCATCTTCGTCAATGGTGCCATAAACATTGTCTCGAACCAGCATGCCTTCGGCATTTTGCTTGGCAACCTTGTCGGCCGTATCTTCATCATCGTGGCTTTCGTGATGTCCCCGAAATGTTGCAACTTCAATAATTTCTCGCCCAAATACCACATGCGCCAAGCGAAAGCGGCGACCGACTAAACGGCAATTGCGGAATAGCTTACGTACCTGCTCAGGCGTGGCATTGGTGGTGACGTCGAAGTCTTTTGGGTGCAAACCAAGTAACAAGTCACGCACACAGCCGCCTACCAAATAGGCCTCATAGCCGGCGTTATGTAACCGATACAGCACCTTAAGAGCGGGTTCGGAAATATCTTTGCGCGAAATATTGTGTTGATCGCGAGGTATGATCCGAGGCTTGGCAAGTATATTTTGCGGCAAGTTTTTTGCGTTTGGTCTGCGCTTTATAGCACGCTTTGCCAAGGCTTTAATGCGTTTGATAATAACGGGTTCTCCGAGAATGTTTAAAACGGTTATATTGTATCCTGCTGAACGGTTTTGGGGAAGTCACGCGTGCGCCATTGCATAACAGCATCGCTTAGTAATTCAGCGGCATTGGCTGTTAGCTTCGGTTGCAGGTGTAAAAAGCGCATGGCGGCAGCTAGTTGTTCAATAACCTGATCATCGCGAAGTGCCGGTGCATGATTCTGTTTACTTAGTTTGCGGCCGCGCGGATCAAGCGCAAGCGGAACGTGTTTGAAGTGCGGTACGCGCTTGGCGAAAATTTGCCACAGGTTTATTTGCCAGCTGGTCGCGGTAAGTAAGTCCTCACCTCTGACAATATCGGTAATGCCTTGCTCAATATCATCAACCACCACCGCCAACTGGTAGGTGAACAGCCCATCACGGCGAAATAACACAAAATCTTCAGCCGCAAACGCAGGATCAATAGCGACCTCACCTTGCAAATCATCGACAAAACTAAGCACTGGGTGGTCGTTTCTAAAGCGAATGGCGGTATTTTCAATAGCTAATTGCTTTTCACGGCAAACGCCAGTGTAGTAGGGACCGCGCGCTTTTATTTGCTTGCGGCTACACTCACAACGATAGGTTAGGTGTTGTGCAGTTAACTGCTCCAGCGCGCGTTGGTACGCGTCGGTGCGCTGGCTTTGGTAGACAATGTCACCGTCCCAATGCAGTTCATGTTGCTTAAGTTGTTCTAAGATAATTTGATCGGCGCCGGCCACGGCACGAGGTTGGTCAACATCTTCAATACGCACAAGCCATCGCCCATTGTTTGCTCGGGCATCTAAGTAACTCGCAAGTGCGGCAATCAATGAACCAAAATGAAGAGGCCCCGACGGGGTCGGGGCAAAACGTCCGCAATAATCAGACGAGGCTCCCATATTAGGCGCCAGTCATTTGCTTCTCTTTAATTTCAGCTAACGTTTTACAGTCGACGCAAAGGTCAGCTGTTGGGCGTGCTTCTAAGCGGCGAATACCGATTTCAATGCCGCATTGATCACAAAAACCAAAATCATCGGCTTCAATTTTCTGTAGCGTTTTTTCGATTTTCTTAATCAATTTACGCTCGCGGTCACGGGTACGTAACTCTAAGCTGAATTCTTCTTCTTGCGCAGCGCGGTCTACCGGATCTGGGAAGTTCGCTGCTTCATCTTTCATATGGTGTACGGTACGGTCAACTTCTTCGCGCAATTGCGCACGCCATACTTCTAATATTTTACGAAAATGCGCACGTTGCGCCTCATTCATATATTCTTCGTCTGGACCCAGCTCGTAAGGCTCCAAGCCAGCTTGTGCCAGAATGCCATGGGCTTTTTTCGGCGTTCCTTGAGGCATTATGGATCTCCTATATGAGACGTTGTTATTAAAAAGGTCGGTACATATACCAGAAAGCCAACAGCTGCGCAATTTTATTTGACGCAAATCATGGCGCTTGGTTTTATTTCCTCGGCCGATATCTGGCATTGAATGGCATTAAATTCAACCCCTGCTTGTTTGGCCATTATGCACGCTTCGGCGTATTTAGCGTCAATATGTTCTGCAGCGCTAACTTGGCGAATGGCAGAGTGTAAAACAACATATAACACCATGGCGCGGTGGCCCTCGCTCGCCATGGTTTGCAGGCTTGCTAAATGCTGGCGCGCTCGTTCGCTAACGGTATCGGGAAAATACCCTTGTTGTTGTACAGCTAAAGTGACGCTTTTTACTTCAATAAAGGTTAAGTTGCCGTTAGCGTCGATACCTTGCCAATCAATGCGGCGGTTATCATAGCCATATTTTTGTTCGGCCGTAAGTTCTGTAAAGGGTTCTAACATACCTTGTTGCAGTAGCTCGCCAGCAATTTGGTTGGCGCGTTGGGTATTGACACAAATCATATCGCCTTCAGTTGTTTCTGCGAGCTCCCAGGTATAACGGTACTTACGTTTTGGGTTACCCGAGTCGCTTATCCATACCTTCATACCGGGCCGTGCGCAGCCGGTCATTGCGCCGGTGTTTGGGCAATGAATGGTGATAACGTCGCCATTTGGTAATTGCACATCGGCTAAAAAGCGTTTGTAGCGTTTTATTAGCACCGCTGGGCGCAAAGGGTTGAGAAACTTCATTGTAAGCCCCACATAGCTCGGATAGGATAGTCACATCAAGCCGAAAACATACTGGGAGCGTATTCGCATGTCTAGCACTGTATCTGTATTTATTGCTAATCAACCTGCTGAGCAGGCCGCTTGGAAAGCTAGCTCAGCCGCAATTATGAGCGAGCAAGGGGCGACAATTTACTTAGGCACGAACGAGGCCGATAATCTGCGCAAAGTACAAAAGGCCGGGCGACAATTAGACACCATGGGTATTAAATCGGTGCAGCTAGCGGGCGAAGGTTGGGACTTAGAGCGCCAATGGGCTTTTTCTAATGGCTTTACTGACACGCTCACCAAAAATACCATTCAATGGGCTGACGATGCCGACAAACTAACCCAGATGCGTGACACCGCAGCTTGGGTGCGTGAACTCATTAACTTACCCCCCAATGAAATTTACCCAGAGTCACTGGCGCAAAAAGTGACTGATAAGCTAACTGCTGTGGCACCGAATGCCATCACAGTGACGCAAATTGTCGGCGATGAGCTGGTTAAGCACGGTCGTATGGGTATTCATACTGTGGGCCGTGCAAGTAAAAAACCGCCGGTTATGTTGGTGGTTGATTACAACCCAGGTCAAGACGCCAATGCCGCTATTGATGCGGTGTTAATCGGCAAAGGAATTACCTTTGATAGCGGTGGCTATAGCATCAAGTCAAGTGAAGGGATGCTGGCCATGAAGTGTGACATGGGTGGTGCTGCGACTGTTGCCGGAGCACTGGTACATGCAATACATCAGGGCCTCAATAAACGCGTGCAACTCGTGTTGTGCTGTGCCGAAAACCTAATTGACGGTAGCGCCTATAAACTGGGTGACATTATTACCTACAAAAACGGGCAAACCGTTGAAATTGTGAATACCGACGCCGAAGGCCGTTTGGTATTGGCTGACGGTTTGATTTATGCCGGTGAAGTGAACGCCAAGTTAATTATTGATGCGGCAACGCTTACTGGCGCTGCGCAAGTTGCAGTGGGTACTGACTACAATGCGCTATTTAGTGTTGATGATGAGCTCGCCCAAAAAACCTTGAACATTGCTCATGAGCAACGCGAATTATTGTGGCGTCTGCCGCTAAACAACTGGCACAAAGATAATTGTCCTTCGGCATTTGCTGACACCGCCAACAGTCGCCCGCAAAAAGGTGGTGGTTCGGGCGGGGCTAGCAATGCAGCGGGGTTCTTGTTACGCTTTGCACCGAATGAGGGTGCCGGTTGGTTGCATTTTGATATTGCTGGGGCCTATCACGGTAGTGCCAATGCGTTATGGCCAACGGGCGCAACGGCTTTAGGTTTCCGTACCATTGCGGCAAGCCTATTAAAGTAACAACATGACCACAGAACAGGTGCTGCCGGTAACGGCGTTAATTGATGACGTTATTGCTTGGTTGCCGCAAGCACCTGTTGTACTCGAAGCGCCGCCTGGCGCTGGCAAGTCAACCGCACTCCCACTGGCGCTGCTGCAGGCAAACATTTATGGCCAGCGCCGTATTTTGCTTTTACAACCGCGACGTTTGGCCGCCATTTCAATTGCGCATTACCTTGCTGAACAGTTAGGCCAGCAGGTTGGCGATGATGTTGGTTACCACATTCGTGGTGCAGCAAAGTTTCATGCAAATACCAAGCTTCTTATTTTAACCGAAGGCATGTTCACGCAATATATTCAGCGCGACCCTGAGCTTGCCGATGTAGGGTTAGTTATTTTTGATGAATTTCACGAACGTAACCTAGCTAGTGACTTAGGGCTGGCGATGGCTCTTGATGCGATAAGTTTGCGCAGTGATTTAGGCTTGCTGATTATGTCGGCAACCCTGCCCGCTCAGCAAATTGCAAACTGGCTTGGCCATTGCAAAGTGTTAACCAGTAGTGGGCGGCAGCACCCTGTCGAGGTGAGTTACCATCCACCGAGTGCGGCACAGACTTGGTTACAAGCTATGCCTGGGGTTATTCGTCAGGCCATGCAAAAAGCTCAGCAAGGCGTGTTGGTATTTGTGCCGGGGCAACGCGAAATTAACGCGCTCATGGCGCAGTTTAATCACCTCGAAGACTGGCAAGTAAGCGCTTTGCATCGCAACGTTCCGCAAGCTGAACAGCGCGCATTATTTACCGCCAAGGCAGATTCAAAGAAGCGCTTAGTGTTCGCAACCAACATTGCCGAAACCAGTGTCACTATTCCTCACATTGACGTGGTGGTTGATAGTGGGCGTGAACGCCAAGCGCAATTTTATCCGCAACATGGTATTACTAGATTGGTCACCCGACGCATTACCAAAGCTTCGGCAACGCAACGGGCGGGGCGAGCTGGCCGACTAGGGCCGGGGGCTTGTCTGCGAGTGTGGTCACAAAATGACGACCATGGGCTGCGCGACTATCAAGTTCCGGAGTTAGAAACAGCGGATTTAACGAGCTTTTTGCTTGAGTGCCGCAAATGGGGCGCGGAGCCCCAGCAAATGATGTTTTTAACGCCTCCGCAGTCGGCCCATTTGCGCGCCGCTCATACTTTGCTGACCGAGCTCACGATTTGTCAGCCAAGTGGCGCATTGACTAGCCAAGGGCGTGACATTAGCCAGTACCCCACAGAGCCACGGCTAGCGCGTATGCTCAATGCTGTCGCGCATGAGTCAACCGCGACAAAAGCGACGGCGGCTTGGCTTATGGCGCAAATTGAACAGGGCGCTGCGAGTGAACATTTTCCACAGCCTTTGGCGCACTTGTCGCCTGCGGCCAAACAGCGTTTTCAGTTTTGGTGTCGGCAGTTAAGTGTTACTACCGCGACGATTCAACCAGAACTAGCTGCAAGTTTGTTGCTATGGGCATTTCCTGATCGCGTGGCGCAGCGCCGTGGGCAGAGTGACCGCTATTTATTAAGCTATGGCGGCGGCGCTACTATTCATCGCGCAGACACGCGGCCGCGGTGGCCTTGGTTGTTAGCTGTCGACCTAATGCTTAGTGAAACGCAAGCGGATGCCATTATCGGCGCAGCACTGCCGTTAAGTGAGGCTGACCTTGAGCATCCAGCGTTAAACATTGAACAACGCACCGAAGTGCGTTGGCAGGGGCCACAACAACGGCTGCAGGCCGTGAATGTGACAGCGCTTGGTGCCATTCGACTGCGAGAGGCGCCCCTTAGCAATGCCATTTCAGCAGCACAGCGCTTGCAAGCGTTAAGTCAGTATGTGACGGAGCAAATGAGTGCTGCCGGACTAGCGTGGTTTAAGTTAAACGAGCAAGCAAAGCAGTGGCTAGCGCGTTACCAATTGTATTTGGACTGTGTGCGTCCCGAAGGTTGGCCAAGCCTTGCTACCGATGAGCTAGCAGACACTCTTAGTGAATGGGCCGAACCCTATTGGTTGCATATAGATAATTTACGTGACTTACAGCAATGGAATGTCGTTGAGGCGCTGCAAGGGCGACTAAGTTATGCGCAGCAACAAAGCTTAGCCCAAGCATGTCCAACCCACGTGGTGGCGCCTAGCGGTCGCAGTGTGGCGATTGACTATTGTGCTCAGCAACCGACGATAGCGATTAAGCTGCAAGAGATGTTTGGTGAGCCGGTATCGCCAACGATTTGTCATGGCAAGGTTATTCTTACCATAGATTTACTTTCTCCGGCCGGGCGATTATTGCAACGCACCGGAGATTTAGCTAGTTTCTGGGATAACGCGTATGAGCACGTCAAAAAGGAAATGAGAGGTCGCTATCCAAAGCACCCTTGGCCAGATGACCCGCGCCAAGCGCAGGCAACTCATAAAACAAAGAGACATTTAGCATGAGTAAAAAGCAGTCGGCTAAGCAACAAAAGCCAAGTTGGTGGCGTCGCGCTATTGTTTTGAGCCTAAAACTAGCACTCATTGGGCTGATTGTTCTTGTTGGTTATGTCATTTATCTGGATGCAACCTTAACCGATCGCTTCAGCAGTAATCGCTATCAAGCGCCGGCACTTATTTATGGCCGCAGTTTAGTCGTTGAGCCGCAAGCGTCGCTCACCAGGGCCACCCTGATTCATGAACTAAAACAGCTAAATTACGCCGCCGTGCAACGGGTGGATGACACAGGGCAATACCGAGTCACCCAATTTGGAGTCGAGTTTTATCGCCGACCTTTTGACTTTGCAACCGGCCCACAAATGGCGCAGCGGGTGCAAGTAAATTTTGCCGGCGACCAAGTGCAGTCGGTACAAAGCTTGCCCGATGGCAGGGCACTCAACCGTATTCAACTTGAACCACCTTATTTGGGCCGTTTATCGGGCGGTAGCCAAGAAGACCGCCTACTTATTGGTTTAGAGCGCGTTCCCAGTTTGCTGATTGAAACGCTGATACTGGTTGAAGACCGTGATTTTTATCATCATGCAGGTGTATCAGTAACGGCTATTGCGCGTGCAGCGCTTGCTAACTTATCAGCCATGCGTACGGTACAGGGGGGAAGCACCTTAACCCAGCAGCTTATTAAAAACTTGTACCTTACTCGTGATCGATCATTGTGGCGCAAAGCGAATGAAGCGCTAATGGCTTTGGTTATCGACTACCGGTTTAGTAAAAATGAAATTTTAGAAACCTATTTGAACGAAGTCTATTTTGGCCAAGACCGCGGTTCCGCCATTCATGGTGTTGGCCTTGCTAGTCGGCTGTACTTTGGCAAACAAGTTGAAGAGTTAGAGCCGGCGGAAATTGCATTGTTGGTGGGCATTGTGAAAGGCCCTTCTTATTATGACCCGCGTCGTTACCCAGAGCGAGCGCAACAGCGCCGCGACTTAATTTTGCAGTTGATGTTAGCGCAGAACCTGATTAGTCAAAAACAGTATGTGGCAGCCGTGGAAGCCCCTGTTATGGGCAGCACGAGCGGTCGCTTGGTAAGCGACAACATGCCTCATTTTATGGAGCTGGTTAAGTTTGAGCTTGGGCAAATGCGTTTGCCTGAAAATTGGCAGCAAGACGGCTTAAGAGTGTTCACTTATTTCGACCCTGCTATGCAACGTGCGGCGGAAAGCGCCCTAACCGGTGAATTGCCGAAGATTAGTCAAGACGCCGAGTTGCAAGGTGCGGTGGTGGTGGCGAACCACCAACAAGCTGGTGTTACTGCCGTGGTGGGTGACCGGAACCCACGTCAGGTTGGCTTCAATCGAGCTGTGGCGGCTATGCGCCCAGTAGGTTCACTAATCAAACCGCTAATCTACGCGGAAGCCTTCGAAGCAAACAACGAGTATGAATTGGGCTCATTAGTTGTTGATGAACCTTTAACGCTAGAGCAACCGGGCCAGGTTGCGTGGCAACCACAGAATTTTGATAAAAAATACAAGGGGCCCATGCTTGCCTATGATGCGTTGGCGCAATCACGTAACGTGCCGGCTGTGCGCTTAGGCTTGCACGTTGGCATTGACCGGTTGGCGGCTGTACTGCAACAAAGTGGCGTTGATACGCCGATTCCGGAAGTGCCGGCAGTGACGCTTGGCGCTGTAGCATTATCACCGGTTAATATTGCAGAAATATATAGCATGCTGGCGCAACAAGGTACCTATCGTCCGTTGCGCAGTATTCGCGCGGTGACCAATCATCAAGGTTTAACCTTGTACCAACGTGAATTTAAAACTGACGTTGAGGTGTTTTCAAAAAGTGCGGCCTATTTAGTCAACTACGGTTTGCGCGGTGTGATCAATGAAGGTACCGGCTCGCGCTTAGCTGACCGTTTTGGCATTAACAAATTGGCCGGTAAAAGCGGTACCACCAATGATTACCGTGACAGTTGGTTTGTGGCCTATGACCACCAGCACGTATTCACTGTTTGGCTTGGGCGCGACGATAATCAACCGGTACAGCTAACCGGTAGCAGCGGTGCTTTACGTATTGTCGAACAAGTTTTGCAACGTACACCCATTGCGCCGCTGCAGCTTCACGAACCGGTTGGCATTGAGGCCGCAGGTTTTCATCCAAACAAAGGCGTGCGCATTCCGGTTGATTGCCGAAATAGTCGTTTATTGCCTGCGCGCGAGAAAAAGCTGCCCGAGAACCTTGGTTGCTCGGGCGATATTGAAGAAAAGTCTTGGTGGCAGCGCTTATTTTAGCGCTGCAAAGGCCACTTTCGCGGCTGCGAGGGTAGCATCGATATCCGCGTCGGTGTGTGCTGCCGACATAAAACCAGCTTCAAATGCTGAAGGTGCTAAATAAACACCTTGTTTAAGCATGCTGTGGTAGAAGCTACGGAAATGCTCCATGTTGCACTGTGTGGCCTGTTGATAGCTGGTCACCGGGCCGTCGCCGGTAAAGAAAAAGCCAAACATAGAACCGGCACGGTTGGTGGTGAACGGAATACCAGCTTCGTCGGCCAACGCTTGCAGGCCATCAACCAAACGATCGACTTTGGCATATAAACTTGGGTACAAGTTTTCGTCTTCTAGCTGAGTTAACGCAGCTAAACCAGCGGCCATGGCAACTGGGTTGCCCGACAACGTACCCGCCTGATAAACAGGGCCAACCGGAGCGATATAGTCCATAATTTCACGTTTGCCGCCAAAGGCGCCTACCGGCATACCGCCGCCAATAACTTTACCCAAAGTGGTCAGGTCAGGGGTGACGTTGAAACGTTCTTGGGCACCACCACGAGCGACGCGGAAGCCTGTCATGACCTCATCAAAAATGAGCACACTTCCGTATTCGTCACAGATATCGCGTAGGCCTTCTAAGAAGCCTGGTGCTGGAGGTATACAGTTCATGTTACCTGCAACAGGTTCAACAATGATGGTTGCGATTTCGTTGCCACACTCAGCAAATACTTGGCGTACCGAATCGAGGTCATTAAAGGTCACCGTTAGGGTGTGCTTGGCGAAGTCTTCTGGAATACCAGGCGAGTTTGGTACGCCCAAAGTTAAA
Source organism: Pseudidiomarina donghaiensis (assembly GCF_900116895.1). Lineage (GTDB taxonomy): Bacteria > Pseudomonadota > Gammaproteobacteria > Enterobacterales > Alteromonadaceae > Pseudidiomarina > Pseudidiomarina donghaiensis. Next base: position 27,692 of record NZ_FPCF01000003.1, read on the forward strand.
GCGCCAGAACCTGCTTTGACGAGCAACGCGTCTGCATGACCGTGATAGCAGCCTTCAAACTTCAAAATTTTATCGCGGCCGGTGTAACCACGCGCCAAACGAATGGCCGTCATGGTGGCTTCGGTACCTGAATTCACCATCCGTACTTTTTCAATTGAAGGCACCAGCGATTTGATTTTCTCCGCCATGGTAATTTCATTGGCGGTTGGCGTGCCAAAGCTTAAACCACGATCAACAGCTTGATGTGTGGCTTCGCGAATCACTGAATTATTATGGCCAAGAATCATTGGCCCCCATGAGCCGACATAGTCGATGTAGCGCTGCCCATCGGCGTCAAACATGTAGGCGCCGTCAGCGCTTTCAATAAATATGGGTGAGCCACCCACGCCGTTAAAAGCGCGTACAGGTGAGTTAACTCCACCTGGAATACTGTGTTGTGCTTGGGCAAATAACTCGTCAGAACGTGACATGGTAATCCTCTATAGTTCTATGCAATGTGTTGAAAAGGTCACTGGGCTTAGTAGCCAGAAGGCTTGCTGCTGTACCAATTCACGTCGCATTCATATTTTTCAACTTGCTCGGCCACACCCAAAGTAAGGGCAAATAATGCCATCCGTATTAAAACGCCGTTATCGGCTTGACGGAATATGGCCAAGTTCGGGTTTTGGTTCAAATCATTATCAAGTTCGTTGGCTTCAGCACGTGAATCGCGCGGCAACGGATGCATAATGACGGTATTAGGTTTGTAGTGCTTGGTATAAATTTCACTATTTAAGCGAAACTTTCCACGGTACAAGTCGGCTTCTTGAGGCGTGGTAAAGCGCTCTTGTTGAATACGGGTTTGATACACAATATCGGCGTCAGAACTGCCACTTACCTGATCGGTAATGGTGACGCGGTGCCCTGCCTTTGCTAAAACATCAAGCACGCTGTCTGGCATGGCAAGTTCACGTGGTGAGATCAGCGTAAAGCGGATGTCTTTGTACATGGCTAACAAGCGTGACAGCGAGTGTACGGTGCGGCCAAATTTTAAGTCGCCCATCATGCAAATATGCATGCCGTCTACGCCATGGCCATGATAAGCCAGTTCTTTTTTAATGGTGTATAAGTCAAGCAAGGCTTGGGTTGGATGCTCATTGGCACCATCCCCGCCGTTAATAACTGGTACTCGGCTACCTTCCGCAAACTCGGCCACGGCCCCCGATTTCGGGTGGCGCATGGCAATCACATCACTGTAGCTACTCAGCACGCGCGCGGTGTCGTACAACGATTCGCCCTTGGCTAGCGCAGAGCTTTCCATTCCGGTGGTTTCGCGAACTTCGCCGCCGAGTAAATTAAACGCAGTGCCAAAGCTTACTCGCGTACGGGTTGAAGGTTCAAAGAATAAGTTGCCTAAAATGGCACCGTCGAGAACTTTTGTACGCTTCTGCCGACGTGCATAGGGTTGCATGCGGTCGGCAATAGCAAATATTGTTTGAATACTGTCGATATCGAACTGGTCGACCGAGAGAATGTTGGAACCGGTAAAATTCATCAGAAAAGGCCCTACAGTGATGGGAAACACTGGACCGATACTCTATCAGAATTTCACCGTGAAAAGAATGCCGGGGCGATTAAAACGGTTTAACCACAGCTAAAATAATGATCGCAAACAACGCTAATACAGGCACTTCGTTGAACACCCGATAAAACTTATGGCTGCGCGTATTGCGGTTGTGTTTAAAGTCAGCAAGCAGCTTGAAGCAATAGCCGTGATACACATAGAGCAAAGTTACCAAAACCAACTTCACATGCAGCCAAACGCTCGCTTTAAGCCAGGCCGCGCCATAAATCCACATAAGAGCTAAGCCAAATGCCAGCGTAAGCACCGCAAAGGGGGTGACAAAATACAGTAACCGACGCTCCATGATCTTCAGTTGCTCGCTGGTGTTGTCATCGCTTACTTGGGCGTGATAAACAAATAAGCGCGGCAAATAAAAGATACCGGCAAACCAAGCCACCATGAATATAATATGCAAAGCCTTCAACCACAGAATCATATTGCTGCCTTTTTTGATTTATTGTTGCGCGCCGCGCCCCGTCTGCGTAGCATGTCGCTAATTCAGGTTAAGAAGTGAACCCATGACGCAGAAACAAAATATCATAATCGGCTTATTGGTACACCGTTTTGGTGGCTGGGGCTTGCTGTTACTCACGTTAATTATTGGCGTGCTAGGTGGTTATTACGGTGGCCACTGGCATGTACTCAAACTACAAGACGAGTTAGCCCAGCAACAGCAAAACATTGATCAATTATATCAGCGCGCCGAAACCTTCGATTACCAGCAACACATTGCCATGGTTGAACTGGGCATTGAGCGAGCCGCTAGCAAAAACTTGCAGCAAGAACTGCTTATTGCACAAGACGAAAACTTTGCCCTACGACGCGAAATAACCTTCTATCAGAAAATTATGGCACCAGAAATGGAAGCTAGTGGAGTGGTGATTGACTCGCTTGAGTTGCAGAAGAATATCACGCCGAATCACTATCACTTTCGTTTGGCCATTGTGCAAATGGAGCGCGTACGCAATTTAACCAAAGGCACATTAAGCGTCACCTTGCATGGCCGTAAGAATGATAAGCCGGCAAGCTTTGACCTACTCGACTTAGCCAATGTAGAAGCCAAAGATCGGCAATTTAGTATGCGTTACTTTACCGTGCAAGCGGGAGACTTTGTCTTGCCGGATGACTTTTTGCCAGAGCGACTTGATGTCGAAGTGAATATCAGCGGTTCTCGCCAATCACTGTCGCGCAGTTTCTTTTGGAGTCAATTATTACAACCAAGAGAAGTAGCGAACGAAGACGGCAATACTTGACCCTTTTAGTCAGGTAAGCGAAAATAGCGGATGAATTTTCAAGAGGTATTCAAATATTATGACCGACGCAGCAGCAATGCCTATTCAGTTTACTGAAGCCGCAGCCAACAAAGTGAAAAAATTGATTGCCGAAGAAGAAAATCCGGCGTTGAAACTGCGCGTGTACGTCACCGGTGGTGGCTGCTCTGGTTTTCAATATGGCTTTACGTTTGACGAAAAAGCCAACCCAGGCGATATGGAAATTGAAAAAAACGGTGTCACGCTGGTGGTTGACCCCATGAGTTTACAGTACTTAATGGGCGGCACAGTAAATTACGAAGAAGGCCTGCAGGGCGCGCGTTTCTTTGTTGATAACCCAAATGCGACGACCACCTGTGGTTGTGGGTCAAGCTTCTCGATCTAAACGTGAGTTAAACCTCGCTTTCCGCTAGAATAGCTTCACATTTTCTAAGCGAGGTTTTTATGAGCGCATACGCAGATCATATCGCCACGGTGCGTGCTCGTTTCGACGCAGCACTTGCCGCTACCGGCTACGAATCAGTTCTAATTTACGCAGGCCAGCCACGCGTGGCCTTTCTTGATGATAATCCCGCACCTTATAAAGTAAACCCGTTATTCAAATACTGGGTTCCTGTTATTGAAAGCCCGAAAAGCGCTATTTTTTATCAACCGGGCGAAAAGCCGGTTGTCTTTTTATTTCAGCCTCGTGATTTTTGGCATGCAGAAGTAAAAGTGCCTGAAGAAGAGTGGCAGCAATATGTCGAGCTGGTGGTTATTGACGAGCAAGACAAAATGACCGCATGGCTAGGCGATAAAATTAAGTCAGCTGCGTTTATTGGTGAAGATTTTGCTGAACCTGTTGCAAGTTGGCCTGTAAAAGCACGTAACCCTGCCAATTTAATCGACCATTTGCATTTTCACCGTGCCATTAAAACGGCGTGGGAAGTGGACAATATGCGCCACGCGAATCGCTTAGCTGCGAAAGCGCATTTGGCGGCGCGAGATGCCTTTGTGGCAGGCGCTAGTGAGTTGGAAATTCACCATGCGTACTTGGCGGCAATTAACTTCCGTGAAAGCCAAGTTCCGTATAACAGCATTGTGGCGCTCAACGAACATGGTGCCGTGCTGCATTATGATGTGTATGAAACGCAAGCGCCCGCGCAGTCGCGCTCGTTTTTGATTGATGCTGGCGCGCTTTATCGCGGCTATTGTGCTGATATCACCCGTACCTATGCGCGTGAATCTGGCTTTTTTGCTGAGCTTATCGAGTCGATGGATGAAGCGCAGCAGGCATTGCTTGCCGAAATTAAGCCAGGCATAAATTATTACGAGCTGCACGTCAGCCAACACTTAAAAATTGCCAAAATTTTGGCGGATTACGGCTTTGTTAACGGCACCGCAGAAAGTATTTATGAGCAAGGCTACACCAGTGCCTTTTTCCCGCACGGTTTAGGCCATTTTATTGGTCTGCAAGTTCATGATGTGGGTGGCTTCTTGGCAAATGACCGTGGCGACACCATCGCGCGCGATCCTCGTCATCCGTTCTTGCGTCTGTTGCGTGATGTTGAAATTGGACAAGCCTTTACCATTGAGCCTGGCTTATATGTGGTTGATCAACTGCTTGAGGCGCATCAAGGCAATGCTGACTTTAATTGGGACCGTATTGCGCAATTACGCCCATATGGTGGCATTCGTATTGAAGACAGTATTGTGGTTGGTGAAAATGGCCACAACGAAAACCTCACCCGCGACGCATTCGCTTCTTTAGCTTAAACGAAGCTGTCATTAGGGTAGGAATAGCCCACCTAAGATGGTCGGCCGGCTGGCGCCGGTCACCGCCGGCAAGTTGCCTGGTTTGCGATGTATATAACTATACGCCAGCCAGGCAAACGCCATAGCCTCAACATGCTGCGGGGCGACACCAAGTACCGATGTGGCATGCCACTGAGTGCTTGGTAACGCGGCTTTGAGGGCACTCATCAAAATAGGGTTATAAGCGCCGCCGCCGCAGACAAAAATGGTATCAGGCTGCTCTGGTAGCCATTGTTGAATTGCATCGGCGACGGTACGCGCGGTGAAAGCAACCAAGGTTGCTTGAATATCTGCACGACTGTAGTTATCAAGATCACCTATCCGCTCTTGCAACCAATCAAGATTAAACACGTCACGGCCAGTGCTTTTCGGTGGCGGTCGGCTAAAGTATGGATCCTCAAGTAGCAGCTCAAGCACTTCATGCTTCACTTCACCGTGAGCAGCAAAGGCTCCATGGCGATCAAAGTCGTCAGCATGATCGGGGTGGCAGGCTTTAAACCAACGGTCCATGAGTGTGTTTGCGGGGCCCGTATCAAAGCCGGTAACGCCTGTTGGGGTTCCCGGTAGCCAGGTGATGTTGGCAATGCCGCCTAGGTTTAGAATAACCCGAGACTCTTTTAAACTACTGAATACCGCGTGGTGAAACGCGGGTACTAGCGGCGCTCCTTGCCCGCCTAGGGCAATGTCTTTGCGGCGAAAATCGGCAACCACAGCAATGCCGGTAAGTGCAGCCAAAGTATTGGGGTCACCTAATTGCAGTGTGTAAGCGAAGTCCCCATCAGGCTGATGGCGCACGGTTTGACCATGACTACCAATGGCGGTGATCGCCGTGGCAGACAAATTGCGACGGTTAAGAAAGGCGAGTACACAATCGGCACAGAATATGGCGAACTCACGGTCTAATTCGCCCCAGCGATGAAGCTCATTGGGTTGCTCTTCGCACAAGTTGTGTAGCTTTTCTTGCAGGGGGTCAGGAAGTTCAAACTGTTGGTGGCTAACCAACTCTGGCATGTCGTCAGTAAACTCAACCAAGGCAATGTCTAGCCCATCCATGCTGGTGCCAGACATAAGCCCGAGGTACAAGTCACGCTGCGCCATTAACGCATCGCCAAATAGAACCGTTTACTGTCATTCAATACGGCAAGACGCTGTTGAGCGGCTTCTTTGAACATGGGAAGTTCATTTTTCGCTAGTGATTCCGCTTGGGGAAACTTCACTGTGCGCGGATTGCGATGGACGCCATCCACCAAAAATTCATAATGTAAGTGGGCCCCTGTTACACGGCCAGTGGCACCGACACGACCAATTAGCTCGCCTTGTTTAATACGTTGGCCTTTTTTCACGAGGCGCTTACTCAAGTGCAGATACTTGGTCACATAACGTTCGCCATGTTGGACAAAAACGTAATGGCCATTGAGGTTGTTATAGGCGCTCGCAATAACGCGGCCGGCACCCGATGACATGACCGGTGTACCAACACTCGCTGCATAATCAATACCGTTATGCGGGCGTACTTGGCCGGTTACTGGGTGCAAACGGCGAGGGTTGAAGCTAGAGCTGATGTAGGTGAACTTCACTGGTGAGCGCAGGAATGACTTACGCATTGCTCGGCCTTCGGCGTTATAGAATTCACCGTTGTCATGTAAAAACGCTTGATAGTGCTCGCCCCGGTTGACAAACTCAGCTGCTAATACACGGCCAAAGCCAACAAATTCACCATCGGCATATTTCTTTTCGAACATGACGCTAAATTCGTCGCCTTCGCGCAGATCGAGTGCAAAGTCGATATCCCAACCGAAAATATCTGCAATGCTCATGATTTGGCCTTCGGTAAGCCCCGCATCAATGCCTGCATTCCAAAAACTAGACTGAATGCGAGCATGCGCGGTCTCGGTGCGCACTTCAACCGCTTTGGCTTCAATTTCGCTGACATAACCGTTGTCAGTTTTACTGATAATCAGCGTTTGCGTAGGGTCAAGTTGAAACGCCAGTTGAATAAGCTCATCGTTTTCATCGCGCGCAAAACGAAGGGTATCGCCGGGGTGAATTTTACGCAGGTATTTGTCAGCTTGTTGGTCTTGTGTCACACGGTACAGCTGCTGAGGCGTTAAGCCCATTTGGTCAAAGATACGGGCGAGTGAGTCGCCTGAGCGAACCTCATAACCACTCCAACGAATGCTTGGCTGCTGTTGAACGCCTTGTTCGCTGGTATCATTTTTGACACTAATGTCCAGCTGATAACGCTGGCCAAGAATAAGTTCAGCGTTGCCGAGTTGCGGCTCGCTAACGTGCTTAGATGCTGTGGCTGGCTCTGATGGCAGCAGCACAACGAGTAATGTTGCCGCACAAACTGAGCTGAGCAGCACTTGATGTCGACGCGGCAATGCCGCAACGAAACGTGTCATATATTTTGGAATCGACTTCATAACCTTCCGATAAGTTAGCGCAATATTATTATTCGCGTATCGTTGGATCTAAATGCAGAATAATACGAAGTGTGGCGATTTTCCAGTCAATTTACCTTTAAATGAACTTAAAAGCCTTCAAGAAATAGCATACAATGCAAGGCTTGTGGCCAAATTGATCGAATTTAGGAGACTGTTGCATATGACATTATCAGCTGCGGATGCGTTCGCCGAAATAGCGCGTGGTACCGAAGAAATTCTTTTAGCGCAAGAGCTTAAAGAAAAATTAGCGAGTGGCAAGCCGCTCGTGATAAAAGCTGGTTTTGATCCGACAGCACCCGATTTACACCTTGGACATACCGTGTTGATCAATAAAATGCGAGTGTTTCAAGACTTAGGCCATGAGATTATATTTTTGATTGGCGATTTTACCGGCATGATCGGTGACCCAACCGGCAAAAACGTAACGCGCAAACCGCTTTCTCGTGAAGATGTATTGGCCAACGCACAGACTTATAAAGAGCAAGTGTTCAAAATTCTTGACCCAGCAAAAACCAAAATTCGCTTTAATTCAGAGTGGATGAACGAGCTTGGTGCCGCTGGCATGATTAAGTTGGCCGCACGCCAAACAGTTGCACGCATGCTCGAACGTGACGATTTCAAAAAACGTTATGGTACTGGTCAGCCAATTGCGATTCATGAATTTCTATATCCGTTAGTGCAGGGGTGGGACTCGGTTGCATTGCAGGCGGACGTTGAACTTGGTGGTACTGATCAACGCTTTAATCTATTGATGGGGCGCGAGCTACAAAAAGACGAGGGGCAAAAGCCTCAAACCGTGATCATGGTTCCTTTGCTAGAAGGTCTTGATGGCGTTCAAAAAATGTCCAAGTCACTAGGCAATTACATCGGCATTACAGAACCGGCCAACGAAATGTTTGGTAAAGTCATGTCTATTTCTGATGACTTAATGTGGCGTTACTACGAACTGTTAAGCTTCCGGCCGCTTGACGAAATTAATAGCTTCAAACAGGCCATTGCCGATGGTGCGAACCCGCGTGATTACAAAGTTTTGTTAGCCAAAGAAATTATTGCACGGTTTCACGATGAAGCTGCAGCAGATGCTGCAGAGCAGGATTTTATTCAGCGCTTTAGCAAGAATGCCATTCCGGATGATATGCCAGAATTAACTCTGAGCAGCGAGGGCGGTGAAATTGCCATAGGTAATTTGTTGCGCGAGGCGAGTTTGGTTGCTTCAACCTCTGAAGCCATGCGCATGATAAAGCAGAGTGCTGTGAAAATTGACGGTGAAAAGGTTAGCGATACTAAGTTAAGTATTGCTGCGGGAACCACTGCTGTCTTCCAAGTCGGTAAGCGAAAGTTTGCAAAAATTACCGTAAATTAAACTTTAGCAGCGACACTGCTGCGCTTGCCGCTCGGCCAATGCAGCAGTGTTAGACGGTTGCCCCATACACAGCCTGTATCTAAACCAATAACGTCTTCTCGATGAGTTTTCCCCATTAGCGCGGCCCAATGCCCAAAGACTAATGTAGCTCGGTCTATATCCCATAGTTCAAACCACGGAACTAAATCAGCGTCGGCTGTTTGCTCTGCTGGTGACGTTTTAGCAGAAAAATTTAAATGTCCCTCCTGGTCGCAAAACCGCATGCGTGTGAATGCATTGATGATAAAGCGTATTCGTTCAGGTCCACAGAGGTCATTTGACCATATGTTCGGCTCGTTACCGTACATGCTTTGTAAGAACTCACCGAGGGTGTTTTGTTGCCATGCTTGTTGCAAAGCTTGGGACACCTCATTGGCATAAGTTTGGGCTTGTGCAACTGTCCACCATGGATAAACACCTGCATGACTTATCACGACTTGGTCATCAATTTGTCGCATCAAAGGTTGTTGCACTAACCATGTAATTAGCTGCTGTTTTTCAAGATCGGGAAGAGCAATTATGGCATCTAATTTGTCACGCGGATCGGCTTCGCGTACGTTAAGTAACACCGATAATAGATTGAGATCATGGTTACCCAGTACAATTTTGACAGCGTCGCCTAGGCGTTGAAGAAATTGTATAGTTGCTAAGGAGTCAGGGCCGCGTCCAACTAGGTCTCCGACACACCAAAGTTGGTCGAATTGAGGTTTGAAGTTCACTTTTGCCAGAAGCTGTTTTAGCTCTAGTGCGCAACCTTGAATGTCACCAACTATATAATGTGCCATTATTCACCCTTCAGTTAGTTAGTGAATAATATTAGGAATAGCTAAGCGGAACGACGGAATTTCAACGTCAAAAGCGGTGCCATTGCTATCAACCATGGTGTAGAAGCCTTCCATGGTGCCAATTGGCGTCGCCAATACAGTGCCACTGGTATAACTGTAGCTTTCCCCAGGCGCTATATGAGGTTGCTCACCGACCACGCCGTCGCCTGCCACACGCGTTATTTTATGGTCAGCGTCAGTAATTTTCCAAGCGCGCTTGAGGAGTTGTACTGGCGTTTCTGAACGATTAGTTATGGTAATCGTATAGGCAAATGTATATTCACCAGATGACGCATCTGAGTGTGATGCAATGAAGTGTGTTTTAACCTCAATTTCAATGCTATGCATGTTCACCTTGCTGTTCGCTATACCAATCAGCGAGCCGACAATAGTCGGCTACTGAAAGAGTTTCTGGGCGTGCATTTGGGTCAATACCCAAGGCTTCAATTTGTTCGTCAGACATAAGCTGCTTAAGATTATTACGAATTGTCTTGCGGCGCTGATTAAACGCAATCAAACATACTTTGTGCAGAGCCTCACGACTTTTGACAGGGTAGGGTGATTCTTTGTAAGGCACAAGCCGCACCACTGCAGAGTCTACTTTCGGTGGTGGAGTAAAGGCACCCGGCGGTACCATAAGTACCGGCTCAACTTGGCACGCCTGCTGAATTCCCACGCTGATACGGCCATAGGCCTTGCTATTTGGTTCAGCGGCCAAGCGTTCGACCACTTCTTTTTGCAGCATAAAGTGCATATCTTCAATAACGTCTAGATGCTCGAGCAGGTGAAAAATAAGCGGTGTTGAAATGTTGTACGGAAGGTTACCGAAAACCCGTATTGGTTGTTCTTTGGCAAACTGCCGAAAATCTGTTTTTAATGCATCGCCGCGAAATACCGTTAGCTTACTACTTAAGAACGGATGCTGCTCTAGGCGATCGGCTAAATCACGATCAAGTTCGACAACGGTTAATCGTTCTGCACGGTCGGCAACGGGCTCGGTTAGGGCGGCAAGGCCCGGGCCTATTTCAATGAGGTTTTGCCCTGGTTGCGGATTAATTGCGTCGACAATATCGTTAATGACAAATTCATCATGAAGAAAGTTCTGTCCAAAACGTTTTCGTGCGCGGTGCCCTAAGTGTGTTTTTGTCATTTAGTTACCATGTCGATTGCAGTACGTAACGCGAGTATAGCACTGCGGTCATCTACATTATTTGTTGCTGCTTTGTCTAAGGCCGTACCATGATCAACCGAAGTGCGTATAAATGGTAAGCCCAGCGTAATATTAATTGCGTTACCAAAACCTTTGTATTTTAACACAGGTAACCCTTGGTCGTGATACATCGCGACTACCGTGTCGGCATGTTCTAGATAGTGTGGCTGAAACACCGTGTCAGCTGGATAAGGGCCACTGACATGAAGGCCTGCTTGCTGCAAGGCTTCAATTGCTGGACTAATATGGTCTAATTCTTCGCGGCCAAGATGCCCTTGCTCTCCAGCATGAGGGTTTAAACCACACACCAAAATACGAGGTTGTTGAATGCCCCATTTTTGCTCTAGATCGTGCGCGACAATTTCTACAACACGGGTTACTTTCGCTTGAGTAATTGCTTCCGGCACTTCAACTAAAGGTAAGTGAGTTGTTACTAACGCAACTCGCAAACCTTCCGTTGCGAGCATCATAACAACTTGCTCGGTGTGACTTATTTCTGCAAAAAATTCGGTATGACCGCTAAACTGGTGGCCAGCTTCATTAATGACGCCTTTGTGTACAGGGCCTGTGACGACACCTGCGAACTCTTTGGTTAAACAACCTTGCGCTGCTCGCTGTAATGTTTGCAAGACATAATTTGCGTTATCAGTATTTAGCTGCTGCGGAATGACGGCTGCACCAAGCGGAAGTTCACAAACGGTTAATGTGCCAGCCTGTTGGGCCTGTGGAGGCCGTTCGGAATGATACGGAATAATCTTTAACGGAAGCGAGAGCATCTTAGCGCGCTGTTGTAATAGCTCACTGTTCGCGATAACGACAAGTTCGATTGGCCAATCAAGTTGAGCAAGGCGCACAGCTAGGTCAGGGCCAATACCGGCTGGCTCACCTGGGGTAAATGCTATGCGCGCTATACTCATCAACATAACTCAGCTAATTGATGATTGTTTCAATGTAAGCTTCATCACGTATTTCTTGTTGCCAATTTTCAAGCTCTTCTTGATACTTTCGATTGAATAGTAACTGATATGCGCGATTTTCTTGGCTACGTTTTGTGGCATCTTGAACACGACGATCGAGCACCTGAGCAATGTGCCAACCGAACTGTGTTTTAAATGGCTGACTAATTTCACCAATTTCAGCCTGTTCTATGGTGCTTCTAAATTCAGGTGCATAAATGGATGGTTCGGCCCAACCTAGTTCGCCGCCATTGGCTGCAGAACCAGTATCCGCTGAATGTTCACGAGCTGCATCGGCAAAATCAATCTCGCCAGCAATAATACGCGCTCGAATTTCCTCAAGTTTTTCTTTGGCTCGGCGCTCTGACAAGATTACCGAAGGTGCCATGAGAATATGCCGGGCTTTTACTTCGCTAATTTCAACTTGCTCAATACCGCGTATTTCACTGACCTTTAGGATATGAAAACCAACGCCACTACGCAGTGGGCCAATAAGTTCGCCTTGGCTCTTACCACGCACCGCATCAGCAAATAGTGTTGGCATCGAGTTAATATTCATCCACCCTAAATCGCCACCATCAAGAGCGCGTGACCCCGATGACGAGGTAATTGCCGCTTTTTCAAAGTCAGCACCATCGCGAAGTTTAGCTAAAAGTTGCTCAGCACGTTCACGGGTTTCTTGCACTTCGTCAGCTGTTGCATTATCACGGAAGCCCATAAGTATGTGGCCAAGTCGATATTCAACCTCTTGCTCGGTAGCTTGATTCATAGCTTCAACAAGGTTTGTTACTTCTTGCGGTGCGATGTACACTCGGCGCCGAACAGCTGCGCGTTGCACCTCACCGGTAATTATTTCGTTGCGAATTGATTCTCGGTAACTACTCCAATTATTGCCGCTTGCGTTAATGCTGGCGCGCAATTCATCAACAGTCATGTTCTGCTCGTTTGCGATGCGTATTAACGTTTGCTCAAGCTGCGCATCGGAAATGCTTATGCCCATGCGCTCGGCCATTTGCTTTTGCAGCTCTGTAAGAATAAGACGGTCCATCGCTTGAATGCGCAGTACCTTATCCGCAGGCAGTTCAGCACCGGAGCGCGCCGCATTGGCCTTAACCTGTCTGAGCAATTGGTCAACTTCACTCTCAAGTACAACGCCTTCATTGACGATAACCGCAACGCGGTCGAGTACTTGCTGCCCCATAACGACAGAGCTTAAAAGAAGTGCCGAAATGGCGACAAAAAACTTTACGATATTACCCATGAATACTACCTAGTTGCTTAAATGGAACGGGTGGCGATAACCAAATAAACTTTGCTCTAATAAATCGAGCAAGCCATTGTTGTCGCTTCCCAAGCCTTTTATTATAAATTGAACACTGACACCATTATCAAATTCAGGCGCACCAGCTTGCGGTAGCCCAGTATTGAACTCAAGATTTCGGTTAATGCGTCGATAGCCACTGATACGCATGGCCCAACAACAATCGCTGTACTGTAACGCAATCAGCGCGTCGTTGGTACGACTGTTTGCTAAGTCATAGTACCAATTGGACGCGAGCTGCCAACGCGGACTGATTTCTACGACACCCAACATACCAACTTGTTCCACGTTGTTTTCAAGTAAATTACTGGCTGTGCGATGACTAAACTGAATGAGGTTAAATTCATCTTTGCGATACTCGAGCGTTGTTTGGCTTTTGCGTGTTGTATTTTGTTCTAAGTTGTATTGTATTGAGCTATTAAAATACATGTTGTTGCTAAGACGAAAACGCGTTTCGAGTGCTAAGTCAGAGCGGTCCTCTGTGGCGGTGTTTACCCCTTCAAACAATTGCGTACGACTATTTTCAAAATAATAAATTTGACCAAAGCTAAACCGTGCTAACTCTCGCGCCTGCCTATCAAAGAGGCTGGTAGATGCACCAACGGTTACTTGATTGGTGTCAGCGATGCGGTCTAAACCGGAAAAACGTCGTGCTCTAAATAAACCTTGATAGTCATCTTGCATTAACGTGGAGTCGTAAATGCCAATACCAGATTGGTCCCGATAGGGGGTATAGAGATACTGAATTTGCGGCTGCAACGTGTGGGTGTAAATAGTATCGTTCAATTCAACAAGACGCTCTAAATTAACACGAGCCCGCCACCGGAAACTTGGTAAGCCGCGGGTAGGGTTTTCTTCAAGATTACGCTCGGTTGATGCATCTTGGTTGTAATAAGTGTAGGCATAGCTCAATTCGGCCAGCCAATCATAACCCGGACGCTCTAGGTGGTAGGCTATTTGTGGTTGCATATGCAAGCGAGTTGCGCGTTCACTGCTATCGTCTTGGTTACTAAAATGGGAAAGTTCAGAAAATAATTTAAAATCCCAGTTTCCTAACGGGCTCATTGAGTAGTGACTAATAATTTGCGGCGTTGTGCGATAAGGCGAACGGTAGTTTCCTAAAATTTCAAAATCTTCGGTCCTTAGTGTTACGTTCCAGTTTTTGCTCAAGTAGTCAATTTGGGCATGACGGTATAGCTGCGCATCAGCGCGGCCAGCAAACTCACTGCCGATATCATTTAAATAATCGTCGTCACTAATAAAAGTACCGTTAATGTAGCCACGCCAGTTGTCGCTCCATGAGTGACGCTGTTCTATTCGCCACAAAAAGCGAGAGTTGTCGGCAACAGAGCTCTTATCATCATTCAAATAGGCAAGGTTATATTGCGCTTGGGTGGTTTCGGTTAAAAATCGGTATTCACCTTGCATTTGCAGGCCCCGTTCAGCCATGTAGCGAGGGGTAATAGTGGCATCCATGTTTGGCGCAATATTTATGTAATAGGGAATTTCGACTTCAAAGCCGTTTTTTTGCGAAGACCGAAATGTTGGAAATAAGAACCCCGATTTGCGCTCTTCTGTGACGGGAAAATTAATATACGGAATATACAATACGGGCACACCAAATAATTCGAATTTGGCATGCCATGCTTCGCCCCAAGCTTCATCTTCACTTAACGATATTTCTTCAGCACTCATTTGCCATGCAGGGTTCTCACTCGGACAGGTGGTGAAAGTTGAGCCCTCCAGCCGCACTTGCTGTGGCGAAATGGAGAGCATATCGGCTTTGCCATGCGCGCCTGATACAGCCAACTGATAACGTGCACCACTCAAAAAAGCTTGATTCTCGCCAGAATTTAGGCGGAAATTTTCGGAAGCAACTTGTACATAACCATTGGTGAATCGAGTTTCACCACTGGCATTAATATTACCTGTTAATTGGTTTATTTGTGCTTGTTCGGTTCTTAATTGTTGCTCATCAAGCTGCACTTCAACCGCGCCGAAAAATGAAGCCACCTGAGTGGTTGAGTCAATATCAGCACGATTAGCTCGCACGCCAATGGCGCCCGGGAGCAAATTGGGAAATGGGTTAATAGGTGCATTGAACAACGGCGCAGGTATCGGGCATACGGACATATCTGGCTGCACATTTTGTTGTGCTAAGGCCGTGTGCTGCCAAGCGCTAACGGCAAAAACACACACTGATGTCCAAAAAATTTTATGCATGAAACACGGTACCCAAGTTATCCTTCACAATGTGCAGGCTATGATAAAGCAATTTCTATTCTGCCGCCATTTGCTAAACTGGGCTTTTTTCACCAGTATGCAAACCAATAATGCCAAAAGTTAAGGTAAACAGGTTAATACGAGCAAGCCGTGAGGGCAACGTGAACGAACAACGAGAACTGCAATTACAAGCTTGGTGTGAAGCTATTACAGGTTATCGACAACAGCGCTTACAAAGCGTGTCTGGTGACGCAAGCTTTCGCCGTTACTTCCGCACTAGCGATGGTCATCGCAGTCTTATTGCGGTTGATGCGCCGCCCCCACAAGAATCGCTACAGCCTTTTATGGCGGTCGCTGAAGCTTATGCTGAAGCCGGCGTTAAGGTGCCGAAAATTATTGCCGCTGACGAAAAAAACGGTTTTATGTTGTTAACTGATCTTGGCTCTACTTTGTTGCTGAGCGAGCTAACCGAAAACACCATGTTGAATTGGTATCAACAGGCCTTGACTGACTTGCCGAAGCTAATGCAAGTAACAGCAACCAGCCAGGGGTCGCTTCCTGCGTATGACGAGGCTTTGTTGCGCCGCGAGTTGCACTTGTTTCACGAGTGGTTAGTTGCCAAGTATTTAAAGCTCGACATTAGTGAAGCTGAACAGGCCTTGTGGAATCAGGTTTGTGACACCTTGGTGCAGAATGCGTTAGAGCAGCCACAAGTAGGCGTTCATCGTGATTTTCATGCACGTAATATTATGGTGCTGGCTGATAGCCAACTGGCATACATAGATTTTCAAGATGCCGTCGTTGGGCCAATAACTTATGACGCGGTGAGCTTATTGAAAGACTGCTATGTACGTTGGCCGGAAGCTCAAGTTGAAGAGTTGGCGATTGGTTTTTTGAACGTTTTAAAACAGCAAAACTTGGTTTCTACACAAATCACAACTGAGCAATGGATGCGCTGGTTCGACTTAATGGGAATGCAGCGTCACACTAAAGCTGCAGGTATTTTTTCTCGTTTGTATTTGCGTGATGGGAAAGCAGGATATTTACAAGATATTCCGCGCACGCTTGGTTATTTATATGATGTTGCGGGGCGCTACCCGGAGTTCGAAGATTATCGAGTTTGGTTAGTAGAGCGCATTCAACCAGCGCTGCAGGGGCGTATGTAATGCGTGCAATGATTTTAGCCGCTGGCCGAGGTGAGCGCATGCGTCCATTGACGGATGTGACACCAAAGCCTTTGTTACCGGTCAATGGCAAGCCTTTACTGGTGTATCACCTTGAGAAATTAGCCCAGCAAGACGTCACTGATGTGGTTATTAATCATGCTTGGTTAGGCCAACAAATTGAGGCTACGTTAGGTGACGGAAGTCAATTCGGGTTGCGAATAAAATACTCAAGTGAACCTACTGGTGGGCTTGAAACTGCTGGCGGTATTATCCGAGCTTTACCCTTGTTGGGGGAGGAGCCTTTTTGGGTTATCAACGGCGATATATTTACCAACTTGGATTTTGCTGAGTTACCGCGGGAACTTGCGCCTGGAAAGCTTGCACATTTGCTGATGACAGAAAACCCAGGCCATAATCAAGCGGGTGACTTTTCCCTCAACAATGGTCAACTTATACCTGCCCAAAGTGGGCAAAAAACATATACGTACACTGGTATGGGGTTGTTTTCGCCCACATTATTCTCCATGTATAAGCCGGGACAAGAGCAATTTGTGCGTTTAAGACCAATACTTGATAACGCCATTGCGCAGGGGCAAGTTGCAGCGTCATTATTTACTGCTGCATGGACAGATGTTGGTACACCACAACGCCTTCAACAATTACAGGAGCACCCATGATCTGGGGGAAAATTCTCGGTGGCTTTTTTGGCTTTCTATTCGCCCGTTTTGTCGGTCTTTTATTGGGCCTGATGATTGGCCATTGGTTTGATCGAGCACTTAGCCGAGCCATGCACCAAGGCGCTGATCAGCCACAGCAATTTGTTAGCACGCTATTCGCGGTGCTTGGGCATTTAGCAAAGTCGAAAGGGCGAGTTACTGAACAAGATATTAATTATGTGACTCGGTTAATGGACCACTTGCGCTTAAGTGAGTCAGCACGAGCTGAAGCACAAGAGAGTTTTCGGCAAGGCAAAGAGCCTAATTTTCCGCTGGTCGAAAGGGTACAAAAATTACGCTCCCAGCTTGCATGGCGCCGTGATTTATTGCAGTTTTTTCTTGAGCAAGTACTTACCATTGCGCTGCATGACGGCCAAGTAGAGCAAAGTGAGTATGAGGTTTTACTGCGAGTTACAGAAGCGCTAGGATTTCGCCGAGCACAACTCGATATTCTGCTGCAGATGGCTCAAGCAAGTCAGCGCTTTGGCGGTGGCTACTCTGCTGGCGGACAGTCATCGGGCGGACGACAAGCGCCGCCAAGCAGAAACCAGCTTGATGACGCATATGCTGTATTGGGTGTAGCGCGTTCGGCGAGCTTTTCTGAGGTGAAAAAAGCATACCGAAAATTGATGAATAAACACCACCCAGACAAGCTTGCGGCCCAAGGGCTTCCGCCGGAAATGCGAGAGTCAGCCCAAGTGAAAGCTCAGCAAATACAGGCTGCCTACGAACTCATTAAAAGTCAGCAGAGCAACTAAATGATAGTGGCTGTTGGTTGATTGGCTGGTTAAATGCCAGATATTCGGCATGCAGTAATAGTCGCGGCGCCGCTGCGAAAGCAACAGGCGGGGCATAAAATTTATCACCCAAAATAGCGCATCCGACAGCCTGCATGTGAACCCGTAGCTGATGTGAGCGACCGGTGTAAGGTGTTAAAGCGACTATGGCGCCATGTTGGTGCTGTCCCGTAACCTCATACAAGGTTCGGGCTGCTTTCCCTAAGTTTAAATCCACCATTTGCCGTGGACGATTCGGCCAATCACAACGCAGCGCCAAGTTAATCTCACCCTTTGTTGATGGTGGTTGTCCCCACACATGGGCGCGATAACGTTTACCCACTAAACGCTGCTCAAATTGTCTTTGCAGTGCCGCTTGAGCTTGCTTGTGGCGGGCAAAAACCATGACCCCCGATGTTGCCATATCTAGCCGGTGCACCACCCGTAAGTCGGGTAGCACACGCTCTAATCGAGACCACGCAGAATCTCTATGTTCGGGGGCTTTTCCCGGTACGCTTAACAAGCCGCTTTGCTTATTAATCACGACAATATCCGCGTCTGCGTAGATGATGCTAATAAAGGGCTGCAGCGGTGGTTCATAGCTTAATAGTGTCATGCTGGAATATTCACAATTAAGCGCACCGAATCTAACTGCAATAGAGGAGATTTAAACGCCTGTTGTAATTCAGCTTTACGTAATTCAATAGCATCAAGTTCGGTTTGCCGCACCATTGGGTTGCGCTGCTTCAATTTTTCAAGGCGCGCGAACTGCTGATTAAGTTGTTGTTGCATTTTTTCTAGTGCTTGGTTAGTTACCACTTGCTGCTGTTGTTCAGCTGAATGCCACGCTTGCTGGATAGCCTGCTGACACTCACGCCGCAGTTGCTTGACCAGTAGTCTGCCCTGTTTTTTGTCAATAAACTGCAACTGTGAATCGAGAGCGTTTGCGGCTACTTTATCGGTTAAGTCGCGACCTTGGCTATCAAGCAAAACCCGGAAGGTTTGGCGTGGATAAAATTCGTTAGCCACCAACTGTTTTGGGGCCATCACTAAGCTACTAAACGTTAATTCAATAAACCAAGCACCAGCAGGCAGCGCACGGTTTTTTAAAATACCTAGAGCGGTACAGCCGTACGTGTCAAAACTAAGAAGTTCAAGCGCTTGTTGAACAAATGGATGATCCCAAGTTAGGTAGGCGACGTCTTCGTGAGTTAAAGCATGCTCACGAGAGAAAGTCACAGTAATACCTTCGTCAGCCAAACCTGCAACCGGTACACGCATTTGATCGGACGGCCTCAACCAACCGCTGTACTCATCAAGTCGATCGTAATCAACGCCAAATCTTGCCCAGAATGACTCCATGAAAGATTGTAACTCGTCAGCTTTTTCATTGAGTCGAATATGTTCCAACAAGGCTTCAATCTGATGTGGGCGAAATGCATTCAGCTCTTGCAGTCTATCGCGACCGGCTTCCACGCTATCTCTGAGCTCCGCCGCTGCTATTTCGGTGTCGCTAACTAACTGGGCTAATTCAAGCTCGTCAAGTTGGCCAATTTCGTTGACATCGATAAGCTCATGTACGCGTTCGGCAAATTGCCGGAATATGCTTTCACCAATGGCATTCGTTTGCGTAAATGCCTGCATCGCTTGGTACCAAGCAAACAGAACCTGTTCTGCGGTATTTTCAACCACCGGTACATGGATGAAAATATCGGCTTGTTGACCTATACGGTCGAGGCGCCCGATACGCTGTTCAAGCAAGTCTGGGTGATGCGGCAAATCAAATAAAATAAGGTGTTGCGAAAACTGGAAATTGCGGCCTTCACTACCAATTTCTGAGCATAATAAAATTGGGCAGCCATCTTCGGGGCTCGCAAAATAGGCGGCCGCGCGGTCACGTTCCAAGAGGCTTAGCCCTTCATGAAATACAGCCGCATGAACACCTTGCTGTACACGCAGCATTTCGTGTAACGCAAGTACGGTTTCGGTATGGCGACAAATAAGCACAAGCTTGTCATTTTTGTGTTGTTTTAGCAGCTCGACAAGCCAGTTAAATCGTACTGCAAGGGAATCACCGGCCGGCAACTCATAATTGCACAAGTGGCGGGTTGGAAAGCCACCGATGTGAGCTCGGCTATTTCGAAACATAACGCGGCCAGTGCCGTAGTTATCGAGCAGTTCATCAAGCTCAGCCGTTTTTCTAGCTTGCGCTAAAGCTTCTGCTTGTGGCGCCAGTTCGCGGTAGTTGGCTTGCTCCTCGGTAAAGCGCTCAAAACTATTAAAACGATCTGGGTCCAGTAATTGTAGCCGTGAAAAATGTGCGGCAATGCCGGCCTGCTCTGGTGTTGCCGTCAGCATCAGTAAACTTGAAACATGCTCGGTAAGCCGTTTCAGCACTTGAAAACGCTTGTCTTCAGGGGCAACTTGATGGGCTTCATCAATGACTAATAAATCCCATTCCACTTCGAATAACTCACCGGACCACATTGGATGTGAAAGCAGTGACTGCGGCACCAATACTAACTGTTCGCTGGCAAACACAGCACCGCCATCAATTGCAGCTTGTTCGCAGCGTTCAATATCAAACAAGCTAAATTGCAAATTAAAACGTCGTAACAGTTCGACCAGCCATTGATGCGCGAGGCTGTCGGGCACAACAACCAAAATGCGTTCGCTGCGACCTGTAAGTAGACGACGGTGCATAATCAAGCCCGCTTCAATGGTTTTCCCTAAACCAACTTCGTCCGCCAAAAGCACACGTGGTTGATGACGATCAGCAACCGTTGCGGCAATATAGAGTTGATGGGGTAGTAGCTCTGCCCGCGCACCCATGAGGCCTGCAGCTGGATTTCCTTGCCACGTTTGTAAATGGCGCTGCGCGCGTAACCGTAGGTTATACATATCGAGACGGTCAAGTTTACCGGCTAAAATACGAGTTAACGGTTGATTGGTTGCGACTTGCGCTGCTAACTGTGACTCGGGTACAAGTACCTTCTCTTCATTATCTTCACGAATACCATGATAGGTAAGTACACCACTGTCATCGTCTACCTGAGTTACACGAAAAGACCAGCCATCGCCGTGTTGGCCCACTTCGTCAACAAATAGTTGATAGCGAGCTAATGGTGCTTCGCTGATAGCGTATTGGCGCATTTCTCCGGTAACCGGAAATAACACCGAAACCATACGGCCTTGAAGCTGAGTAACCATACCCAACCCTTGCTCCATTTCGGTTTCACTTAACCAGCGTTGCCCCGGAATAAATTGCATTGCGTTTACTTTCGCTACCATTCAATAAGACCTTTACAGCATAGTCGATAAAAAGGGCGCACATGGTAGCGAAAAATATTTCAATATTCACACCATTTTCATAAAAGTTGGGCTAGTCTTAATAATTAGTAGCGCGTTATCACAATCAATAAAATATCAACGTAGCTTGAGGTCCCGCATGACTGAAACCACACCGAAGTATTATCTGCTTGATACCAACATCTTACTGCACGAACCCCTCGCATTTTTGAATTTTGAAGAACATAACGTCGTAATTCCGATGGTTGTTTTAGAAGAGCTCGATAACATAAAAGACCGACACAAAGATGTCAGTCGTGAAGCTCGATTAGCCATACGCTCATTGGAAGACGCTTTAAAAGATGCAACCCCCGACGAAATTCTTGCCGGCGTGCCTTTAGCAAACATGCATGGCGCGCATCATGCACAGGGAACATTAGCGATTTATCCCGATTATCAGCTTAAGCAACAAGATGCCGTGCTGAACCTATCAGAAAACGATCATCGAATTATTCAATCCGCACTCGAAATTCAGAAGAAATATAGCGACACAAAAGTAGTGCTGGTGACCAAAGACATCAACATGCGACTGAAAGCCAAGGGGGCTGGGGTTAAGCACGTTGAAGATTATCGTACCGACCAACTTATTGACGATATTAAATATTTGTCCAAGGGGTTTGTTGAAATTGAGGGTGACTTCTGGACTAATGTCGGTGATGTGACAAGCGCTCAAGAAGGCCGCGAAACCTTTCATGAAATTGCGCGAGAGATATTACCTACTGTATTTCGAAATCAATATATTATTGATGACAGCGAGCATTTTGCCGCCAAAGTTGTTGGTTACGATCAACACCATGTGCGGCTGCACGATATTGGCTTTGAACGAATGATGAGCTATCGGGCGTGGGGCATTCAACCAAAAAATATTTATCAAGCCATGGCAATGAACGCGTTGCTAGACCCCGCTATAGATTTAGTTATTTTGACGGGGCCCGCCGGTAGCGGTAAAACCCTACTAGCACTCGCTGCTGCACTTGAGTTGGTTATTGAGCAGGGAATATATGAAAAAATTATTGTGACCCGCAACACGCCTGAAATAGCCGAGTCTATTGGTTACTTGCCCGGTACCGAAGAAGAGAAAATGGCACCTTGGTTAGCCGCAATTACAGACTCGCTTGAAGTGCTTCACAAGCATGATGAAAGCATGGAATCTAGCCTAAATTACATCATGAACAAGGCGAATATTCAGTTTAAGTCGCTCAACTTTATGCGTGGCCGCAGTATTCAAAATGCCATTGTTATTCTTGACGAGTCACAAAACCTAACTGCTTCGCAATTAAAAACGATTATTACCCGTTGTGGTACCGGTACTAAAATAATTTGTTCAGGCAACTTAGCGCAAATTGATAGTTATTATCTAACAGCGGTAACTTCCGGTTTAACTTATATTGTAGAGCGTTTTAAAGACTACCCAGGTAGTGCAACGGTCAATTTGAACGGTGTCGTAAGAAGTTCGCTGGCGCAATATGCCGAAGAAAATTTGTAACCGGTATAGGTGTGGTTGGGCTTAAATTTGGCTTAAGTAATCTTCAACAATGAGTTGTGCGGCGGCACTATCAATTTTGCCTTTTTGCAATTGCTTGTAACCGCCGCGACTAAACAAGTCCTCTTTGGCCGCTACCGTGGTTAAGCGCTCGTCTTGCAAAACTACCTGCACGCCGAACCGACCATGCACTCTGTTAGCAAATTTGCGAGCTAAGTCAGTAAGGGGTTGGTCAGTACCATCCATATTCAAAGGAAGCCCAACAACAACGATATCGGGCTGCCATTCCGCGAATAATTTTGCGACTAAATCCCAGTTGGGTTGGCCATCTTTGGCTTTTAAGGCCGGCAGCGGTGAGGCTGTGCCGGTTAGTGATTGCCCGACCGCAACACCAATGCTGTGTGTGCCAAAGTCAAAGCCGATTACTTGACTCATGCATGACCTACGTCTGGGCCAAGTTGCCACGTTTGAATACCTAACTTTTTCACTGCTTTTTGCCAGCGTTCGTTGCTAGGTGTATGAAAAAGAATGTCATTGTCGGCAGGAATAGTTAGCCAGCTATTTTCAGCTAGTTCTCGCTCTAATTGACCAGCTTCCCAACCCGCATAACCTAGGGTTAAAAGATAATCGTTTGGTTTATTGCCTTGGCCAAGAGCCTCAAGAATATCTTTTGATGTGGTTATTGTCACGTCATCACTGAGTTTGACAGAGCTGCGCCATATATGATCATTCGAATGCAGCACAAAGCCCCGATCACGTGCCAACGGGCCGCCAGAATAAACCGGAGTATCTAGACCTCGGGTTTCATCGGGTATAACGATTTCCAGTTTTTCGAGCAAGTCTTCAACATTTAGTTCTACCGGTTGATTGATAATCAACCCCATGGCTCCTTCGTTATTGTGCTCACAAATATAGGTCACTGTGCGCGCAAAATAAGGATCATCCATGCTCGGCATGGCAATCAAAAAGTGATTTTGTAGACTACTTAATGTTTCCATCAACACAAACCCAATTGTCTTTCTACGGCTTCAAAAACTTTAGCGGCTATATTGATATCATATGCGGCCTCTATTTCGCGCATGCAAGTAGGGCTAGTGACATTAATTTCGGTCACCCGGTCACCAATAACATCTAATCCGACAATGGTAAGGCCGCGACGTTTTAATTCTGGGCCCACCTGACGCGCTAGTTCCCAATCGCTTTCGCTTAAAGGTTGAGGGCGACCACTGCCGCCAGCAGCAAGGTTACCACGAGTTTCGCCGGCCGAAGGAACACGAGCTAATGCATAGGGCATCGGTTCACCGTCAATAATTAAAATGCGTTTATCGCCGTCTTTAATTTCAGGCAAATAACGCTGCACCATCGCGAAGCGCTGGCCATGTTCGGTTAAGGTTTCAATAATAACACCAAGGTTGGTGCCGTCTTCGCGAACACGGAATATTGACGCGCCGCCCATACCGTCAAGTGGCTTTAGAATAATATCCTGATGCTCGGCATGAAACGCTCGAATTTGTTCAGCTCGACGCGTCACAATGGTCGCAGGAGTAAGCTCAGGGAACCAAGCAGTGAACAGTTTTTCATTACAGTCGCGCAGACTTTGTGGCTTGTTGACCACTAAAGCACCACGACGCTCTGCAAGTTCCAAAATATGGGTTGCGTAGACAAACTCAGTATCAAATGGCGGGTCTTTGCGCATCATAATTACATCAAATGAGCCAAGTGACATCTCAGTCGGCTCGCCTAATGTATAAAAATCTGTGGCCTGGTCGACGACTTGCAGCGAGCGCGCGTTAGCCATTGGTTCACTGGCCACAATGGATAAGTCATTCATGGTTAAATAGTACAACTCATAATTACGCGCCTGCGCTTCGAGCAACAAGCGAAAACTTGTGTCTTTATAGGTTTTTACCGACTCAATCGGGTCCATAATCATGGCAAGTTTCATCGAATATCCTTAGGCAAGGTCGCCAAATTGGTATTGAATAACGCTGAGTGCAGTTAGCGCCGCTGTTTCAGTTCTTAAAATACGTGGGCCCAAACGTACTGGCAAAAACTCATGTGACGCTGTTGCCTGAACTTCAGTTTCGGTTAAGCCGCCTTCGGGGCCAATAAACAAGGTGACCTGCTGCGGGCTATCCGCTAAATCACGTAGCGGCTTCGCAGCATAGGGGTCAAGAGTCAGTTTTAGCCCAGACGGTGCGCCAGCAGTAAGCCACTGCTGTAAATGCATCGGCGTGTGCACCTGAGGCACCACACTGCGGCCACTCTGCTCACACGCGGCAATGACGATTTTTTGCCATTGTTGTTGCTTTTTAAGCAACCGCTCGCCCGTTAACTTAACCCCGCAGCGTTCGGTAAATAACGGCGTAATTTCAGTAACGCCAAGTTCAACTGACTTTTGCAATACAAAGTCCATCCGCTCGCCACGTGAAATACCCTGTGCTAAGTGAATAGCTAAAGGTGCCTCAGATTGGTTCGTTGCAACGTGCTCAATAGTCACTGTTACCGAGCGCTTTGTTGCTTCAACAATGGTTGCGGCATAATTGTTGCCGTCACCATTAAATAGTTCGAGCTGCTGCCCAGCTGTCATACGTAAGACACGGCCAACATGATTTGCGGCATCTTCAGAAAGATGGATGTTTGCACCGATCTGCCACGGTTGACCGGCAGCCTCATAAATACGTGGAACTCGCATTTGCAGCGGATTTCCTTATGCTGTTCACCAAGAGTATGTCGCATCTTACCACCGCTAAAGTCTATTTGGCATCTGCAAAACATTTGATTTTGTCGAACATCCGTCCGATCATGAGCGACAGCAAGCTCACAAGGAGAAATTATCAATGTCCGTATTGCGAAAGCTTTTTACCAGTGTTATCGGGGTGACCCTCTGGCTAGCTACGGGGGTAGCCAAGGCGGAAGATGTGCACAGTTATGCGCGCCTGAACGAAGTTTCAACGCCACACCTTGAGTTGGCTCTTGACGTTGACTTTGCCAACCGAAAATTACAAGGCCATGCAACCTACACGTTACAACGTCATGATGACAGCACCCAAGTGTATTTGGACACCAGTCATTTGACGATAAAACGGACAGAGCTGTGGCTTAACGAGCAATGGCAGCCGACTAAATTCACGTTAGGCGATGTGCACCCAAGTTTAGGCAGTGAGCTAATTGTTGATATCGGCAGTGTAGCTAAAAAACTACGCATTCATTATGAAACTGTACCTAGCGCAAGTGGCTTGCAGTGGCTTACGCCGGAGCAAACAGCGGGTAAAAAACATCCATTTATGTTCAGTCAATCACAGCCGATACATGCACGGAGCTGGATTCCAATACAGGATACGCCAGCGCTGCGTTTGACATATAACGCGACAGTGACAACTCCCAAGGGGCTGTTGGCAGTCATGAGTGCTGATAATAGCCTCAGTGATAATCGCGATGGCGAATATCAGTTCAGTATGCCGCAAGCCATTCCGCCATATTTGATTGCCATAGCAGCGGGTGATCTCGCAATAAAATCAATCAGTGATAACGTTGCTGTGTTTGCTGAGCAATACATCCTTGATGATGCGGCGTGGGAGTTTGCGGATACTCCTCGCATGATTGAAGTCACCGAAGCTATGTATGGTCCTTATCGCTGGGACCGTTATGACCTGCTTATTCTGCCGCCTAGCTTTCCATTCGGTGGCATGGAAAACCCACGTTTATCTTTTATTACGCCGACAGTAGTTTCTGGCGACCGCAGTTTGATTAATCTCATTGCGCATGAATTGGCACATTCTTGGTCGGGTAATTTAGTTACTAACGCGAGCTGGCGCGACTTGTGGATCAACGAGGGGTTCACTAGCTACGTTGAAAATCGCATTATGGAGGCGTTGTTTGGAAAAGAACGCGCACAAATGGAGTTTGCTTTAGGCTATCAAGACCTCTTGGACAATTTAGAACGCCTTGAACCGAACGATACCGTACTCAATATTCAGCTAGGAACGCGTCATCCAGATGATGTTTTCTCACAAGTTCCATATGTCAAAGGCCAGTTGTTTTTAGCTTATTTAGAAAACAAGTTTGGTCGCGACGTATTCGATAAGTTCTTACGTAAATACTTTGACGATTTTGCGTTTCAAAGTATTTCCACGGACCAATTTAAGATTTACTTGCAGCGTGAACTGCTGTCCCAAAAACCAGATGTTGTGAGCATGAGCAAAATTAACGAATGGTTGCACGAGCCCGGTTTACCAGCCGATGCGCCGAAGCCAACCTCGGATGCTTTTGCAAAAGTTGAGCAGCAAACCCAGCGCTGGTTAAAGGGCGCTCAGTTGCAAACTGAGCAATGGACCACACATGAATGGTTGCATTTTATCAATAATTTACCGTTAGATATTTCAGCTGAAAATATGGCGCGGTTAGATCGTGAGTTTGGCTTGACTGACATTCAGAATAGCGAAATTGCACACGCCTGGTTGAAATTATCGATTGTGAAAAAATATGAACCAGCACGCGACCGGTTGCGTAACTACTTGCTAACCATTGGTCGTAATAAATTAGTGAGTCCGTTGTACCGAGAGTTGGCCAAAACACCAGATAATTTAAAATGGGCTCGTGAGGTTTACGAACAAGCAAAACCTGGGTATCACCCACTGACACAAACGGTCAATGAGGCTTTGTTATACTCAGAACATTAATTGCGACCAGTTAATGCGAACACATTTTTAGCGCGACTAAAAGGGGAGTACGTTATGCCAAAAGCAATTGGATACGCCGCGCAAGCAGCGGATAAACCGTTACAGTATTTTGAGTTTGATCGCCGTGAACCCACAGCAAGCGATGTTGAAATTGAAATTTTATACTGTGGAGTTTGTCACTCTGACTTGCACCAAGCTCGTAACGAATGGGGCGGCACGGTGTTTCCATGTGTTCCTGGCCACGAAATTGTGGGTAAAGTAACTCGTGTTGGAAGCAATGTTAGCAAGTACAAAGTGGGCGACACCGTGGGTGTTGGCTGCATGGTTGACTCCTGCCGTACCTGTGCGAACTGTGAAGACGGTTATGAGCAGTACTGCGACAATGGCTTTGTTGGAACTTACAACGGTGAAGACAAACATTCTGGTGGCGTCACCTTCGGTGGCTATTCAAATCGCATTACCGTGACCGAAGACTTTGTTCTAAAAGTATCAGACAAGCTTGACTTAGCTGGCGTTGCGCCATTGCTTTGTGCCGGTATTACCACCTACTCACCGCTACGCCATTGGGGCGTGACCAAGGGGCATAAAGTTGGCGTGGTAGGCCTTGGTGGTCTTGGCCATATGGCGGTGAAGTTAGCTAAAGCGATGGGCGCAGAAGTGGTGTTATTCACCACGTCGCCAAGTAAAGTGGACGATGCAAAACGCCTTGGCGCTGATCATGTCGTGATTTCAAAAGACGAAGAGCAAATGAAAACGTGGCGCAATAGCCTCGACTTTATTTTGAACACGGTGGCCGCACCCCATGACCTTGATGCCTATTTAAGTTTACTGCGTTTGAATGGCACCATGACTTTAGTTGGTGTGCCGGCTGAGTCACACCCATCGCCCGCAGTGTATAACTTGATTGCGAAACGTCGGAGCCTTGCCGGCTCGCTGATTGGTGGCATTGCCGAAACTCAGGAAATGCTCGACTTCTGTGCTGAGCACGGCATTACTTCGGACATTGAAATGATTGCCATGGATGACATTAATGACGCGTACGAACGGATGCTAAAAAGCGATGTGAAATATCGTTTTGTCATTGATATGGCAACACTAAAACAGAAATAAAGACTTTTAGACGTCTAAATGTAGAAAAGTGGGCGTAGTTTCGATAAACTACGCCCACTTTTTTAGTTCTTAATTGTATTGGCAAGACGTTTGCCCGAAATAACCAACATGAGATTGCAACGCATGGCAAAGCATTTATTTACTTCTGAGTCAGTTTCAGAAGGGCACCCTGATAAAATCGCCGACCAAATTTCAGATGCGGTACTTGATGCCATTTTGGCGCAAGACCCTAAAGCTCGTGTGGCGTGTGAAACCTTTGTGAAAACCGGGATGGTGTTAGTTGGTGGTGAAATCAACACCAACGCCTGGGTAGATATTGAAGAAATTACGCGTAATACCGTACGTGAAATTGGCTATGTGCATTCGGATATGGGCTTCGATGCAGATTCCTGTGCCGTGTTAAATGCCATTGGTAAGCAGTCACCCGATATTAATCAAGGCGTTGACCGAGCAAGCCCAGAAGAACAAGGGGCTGGCGACCAAGGTCTGATGTTTGGTTACGCATCTAATGAAACCGATGTGCTGATGCCGGCGCCTATTACCTATGCTCATCGTTTAGTGCAGCGCCAAGCGGAAGTACGTAAAAACGGTACTTTGCCATGGTTACGCCCAGATGCTAAATCACAGCTGACGTTTGTATACCAAGACGGTAAGCCAGTAGGTATTGATGCGGTTGTATTATCAACTCAGCATCATGAAGACATTAGTCAGAAAGACCTCCGTGAAGCTGTTATTGAAACTATTATCAAGCCAGTACTTCCTGCTGAATGGTTCCCACCAAGCCAAGATCGTATTTTTATTAACCCAACCGGAAAATTTGTGATCGGTGGCCCTATGGGCGATTGCGGTTTAACTGGGCGTAAAATCATCGTTGATACATACGGTGGTATGGCTCGCCATGGTGGTGGCGCGTTCTCAGGCAAAGACCCATCGAAAGTTGACCGCAGCGCGGCTTATGCGGCTCGTTATGTTGCCAAGAACTTGGTTGCTGCCGGCCTTGCTGATCGTGTGGAAATTCAGGTGTCGTATGCCATTGGTGTGGCAGAGCCAACGTCAATTAGTATTGAAACCTTTGGCACCAGTGCGCACAGCGAAGAAAAACTGATTGCTTTGGTGCGTAAGCATTTTGATTTACGCCCCTATGGCTTGATTCAAATGCTAGACCTAGAGCGTCCGATTTATCTGCCTACAGCCGCTTATGGTCATTTTGGCCGCGACGAGTTCCCGTGGGAGAAAACCGATAAGGTTGAAGCACTGTTAGCTGATATCTAATTTGCGTCAAGGCCCCGAATTGTGGAGAATACGCGCATCTTTTATGCAATAGATTCGGGGTTTTGTTATGACGACTGCAGTAACTGAGCGAAAATATCTAGCTAACGCTATCCGCGCACTGAGCATGGATGCCGTACAACAGGCTAATTCTGGGCATCCTGGTGCACCAATGGGTATGGCTGATATTGCCGAAGTACTGTGGCGCGATTACCTGAAACACAACCCCGCTAACCCGAATTGGGCTGACCGTGACCGCTTTGTATTATCAAACGGTCACGGTTCTATGTTGATTTATTCATTGCTGCATTTAACCGGCTATGATTTAGATATCAGCGAACTGAAAAACTTCCGCCAGTTGCATTCAAAAACCCCAGGTCACCCAGAATACGGCTATGCACCCGGTATTGAAACCACCACCGGGCCGTTAGGCCAAGGTGTCACCAATGCAGTAGGCATGGCGTTAGCAGAAAAAGTTCTTGCCGCGCAGTTTAATCGTCCAGAGCACGACATTGTCGATCATTATACCTACACCTTTTTGGGTGACGGTTGCTTAATGGAAGGTATTTCGCATGAAGCCTGTTCACTGGCGGGTACCTTAGGCCTTGGCAAATTAATTGCGTTTTATGACGACAATGGCATTTCGATTGATGGCGAAGTCGAAGGCTGGTTTAGCGATGACACGGTGAAGCGTTTTGAAGCCTATAACTGGCACGTTATCGCCGATGTTGATGGCCACGATACTGGCGCCGTAAAAGCCGCTATTGAGGCTGCACGCCAAGTGACCGACAAGCCAACCTTGATCATTTGTAAAACCATCATTGGCTTCGGCGCACCAAACAAACAAGGCACAGAAAGCTGTCATGGCGCCCCCTTAGGTGCTGACGAAATTGCTGCCGCACGCAAGCAATTAGGTTGGCAGCATGGTCCATTTGAAGTGCCAGCCGATGTTTACGCTGCTTGGTCGGCTAAAGAGCAAGGCAATGCGCTTGAACAAGACTGGAATAAGCGCTTTGAGGCCTATGCAGCGGTGTATCCAGAGCTTGCAGCTGAACTTAAGCGCCGTTTAAGCGGTGAGCTGCCAGCTGATTTTGCGCAGCAAGCCAACGACTACATTGCCAAATTACAGGCTGAGCCGGCAGATATTGCCAGCCGCAAAGCATCACAGAACGCCTTGAACGCTTATGGCCCGTTATTGCCAGAATTATTAGGCGGTTCAGCTGACTTAGCGGGCTCGAACTTAACCTTATGGAGCGGTTCAAAAGGTGTCAGTAAAGACGACGCCAATGGTAATTATATTTTCTATGGCGTTCGTGAATTTGGTATGTCAGCCATTATGAACGGTATTGCGTTGCATGGTGGTTTTGCGCCGTACGGCGCGACCTTTTTAATGTTTATGGAATACGCCCGTAATGCAGTGCGCATGGCCGCACTCATGAAGCAGCGCAGTATTTTTGTCTATACCCACGACTCTATTGGCTTGGGTGAAGATGGCCCGACCCATCAGCCGGTGGAACAAATTGCTAGCCTGCGTATGACACCAAACATGAGCACTTGGCGTCCGTGTGACCAAGTTGAGTCTGCAGTGGCATGGAAATATGCAGTGCAACGTCAAGATGGCCCAACGGCGTTAATTTTTAGCCGTCAAAACCTGGCGCAACAACAGCGCACGACTCAGCAAGTGGCCAACATTGAACGTGGTGGTTACGTGCTGGTTGATTGCTCGGGCACCCCAGAGCTTATTTTAATTGCCACCGGTTCAGAAGTGGCATTAGCCGTGCAAGCGGCGAATACCTTGCAACAGCAAGGAACACAGGTGCGCGTGGTATCTATGCCAGCAACCGATGTGTTCGACCAGCAAGACGCCGAATACCGTGAAAGCGTGCTCCCAAGTTCAGTGGCTAAGCGTATCGCGATTGAGGCCGGTATTGCCGATTACTGGTTCAAGTATGTTGGCTTGCAGGGGCGTATTGTCGGTATGACTACCTTTGGTGAGTCGGCACCGGCTAATGAATTGTTTAAGCACTTTGGTTTCACGGAAGAAAACATCGTGACCATTGCTCAGGAATTACTAAACGCATGAGTCAAGCTCCCGCAAAAATAGCGATAAATGGATTTGGTCGTATTGGCCGGAACATTCTGCGGGCGCTTTACGAGCGAGGTTATCGCCAGCACATTGAAGTGGTTGCAATTAACGAGCTTGCGCCGGTAGAGGCGATGACCCATTTGCTGAAGTACGACACCAGCCATGGTCGTTTCCAATACCCGGTAGTGGTTGAAAGTGCACACCACATGCGCGTTTGTGATGACCTTATTCGCGTGTCTGCGGATAGTGAAATTCGTGACCTTGAGTGGGCTCAATTGAATGTTGATATGGTGCTTGATTGCACCGGCGTGCACGGCACCCGGGAGCATGGTCAAGCCTATGAGGATATTGGCGTGCCACGCGTCTTATTCTCGCAGCCAGGCGCGCCAGATTTAGACTTTACTGCAATTTTCGGGGTGAATAGCGACGACTTGTCGGCAGAGCACCGTTGGGTATCGAATGGCTCTTGCACCACCAACTGCATAGTGCCGGTTATTCAGGTACTCGACCAAGCGTTTGGTATCGACAGTGGAGCTATTACCACCATTCACGCGGCGATGCATGACCAGCAAGTGATTGATGCTTATCATAGCGATCCGCGCTTAGCGCGCGCCGCAGGGCGTTCTATTATTCCAGTGGATACCCGCTTAGCGCGCGGCATTGAGCGCATTCTGCCGAAGTTTGCTGGGCGCTTTGAGGCCATACAAGTACGCGTACCAACCACCAACGTCACGGCGATGGACTTAAGCGTGACCGTGAACACGCCAGTGACCGTTGAGCAGGTCAATCAGGTGTTGGCCGAAGCCGCGCGTGGGCACCAGGCGCAAATTCTCGGGTTTGTAGACGAGCCCCTAGTATCGATAGATTTTAACCATGATCCGCGCTCAAGCATTGTTGATGGTACGCAGACGCGCGTAGCAGACAAGCGCCTGATTAAAGTGTTGTGTTGGTGCGACAATGAGTGGGGATTTGCAAACCGAATGTTAGACACTGCGCAAGTCATGCTTGCGCAGAACAATTAATCAGCGACGAGGCAAAGGTATGTCATCCGTTATTACAATGTCAGATTTAGATCTTGAAGGCTTGCGCGTATTAATTCGCGAAGACCTGAACGTGCCGATTAAACAGGGCAAGGTCACTTCCGATGCGCGTTTACGTGCGGCAATCCCAACTATTCAAGCGGCATTAGACGGCGGCGCAAAAGTGATGGTGATGTCGCATTTAGGCCGACCAGAAGAAGGCTCTTTCGATGCTGAAGCGTCATTGCAGCCGGTTGTTGATTACTTAAACAATGCTTTAGACGTTCCTGTGCGCCTAGTGAGTGATTATCTAAATGGCGTTGAAGTGAATAGCAACGAAGTGGTGGTATTCGAGAACGTTCGTTTTAACAAAGGCGAAAAGAAAAACGACGACACGCTGGCACAGCAGCTAGCGGCCTTGTGTGACGTGTTCGTCATGGACGCATTTGGTACTGCGCATCGCGCCCAAGCGTCAACCCACGGTGTGGCGAAATATGCCGATGTGGCCTGTGCGGGGCCACTACTTGCGGCTGAACTTGATGCATTAGGTAAGGCACTGGCGAACCCTGCGCGTCCGTTGGTGGCTATTGTGGGTGGTTCGAAAGTTTCGACTAAACTAACGGTGTTAGAGTCGCTTTCAGGCGTTGTTGACCAGCTTATTGTCGGTGGCGGCATTGCCAATACCTTTATTGCAGCCGCTGGCCATAATGTTGGCAAATCATTGTATGAAGAAGACTTAATCGATGAAGCCAAGCGTTTGGTTGCTGCCGCACAGGCTAAAGGTGGCGATATTCCGCTACCCAGCGATGTGGTTACCGGTAAAGAGTTTAGCGAAGCAGCCGTAGCCGAAACCAAAGCTGTCAACACCATCGCAAATGACGATATGGTGTTTGATATCGGGCCAGATACCGCCGCAGCCTTTGCTAAAATTTTAGAGCAAGCCGGTACAATTGTATGGAATGGCCCGGTGGGCGTCTTTGAATTTGACCAATTTGGTGCAGGCACAAAAGCCCTAGCTAACGCCATTGCGAATAGTAAGGCATTTTCAATAGCCGGCGGCGGTGATACCCTTGCAGCCATTGATAAGTATGGTATCGCTGATAAAATCAGTTATATCTCAACCGGTGGCGGCGCATTTTTAGAGTTTTTAGAAGGTAAAAAATTACCTGCAGTCGCGATTCTGGAAGAACGCGCATTAAATGGCTAACTAGCCAAACCCAATAGGATATTAGGAGAACCTACAGATGGCATTAATTTCATTACGTCAGTTGCTCGACCACGCAGCTGAAAACAACTACGGTGTTCCAGCATTCAATGTGAACAACCTTGAGCAAATGCGCGCCATTATGGAAGCAGCAGATGCAACAGATAGCCCAGTAATCGTGCAGGCTTCAGCTGGCGCACGTAGCTACGCGGGCGCACCATTTTTGCGTCACCTTATTTTGGCTGCCATTGAAGAGTGGCCGCACATTCCTGTGGTTATGCACCAAGATCACGGTACCTCACCAGCCATTTGTCAGCGTTCAATTCAATTGGGCTTTAGCTCGGTTATGATGGACGGTTCATTAAAAGAAGACGGCAAAACGCCTGCTGACTATGATTACAACGTACGCGTTACGCGCGAAGCCGTCGCCATGGCCCATGCTTGCGGCGTGTCTGTGGAAGGCGAAATTGGCGTGCTTGGCTCACTTGAAACCGGTGAAGCTGGTGAAGAAGACGGCGTTGGTGCGGAAGGCAAGTTAACCCATGACCAATTGTTAACCGACCCAGAAGAAGCAGCAGAATTTGTGCGTGCAACCAATGTTGATGCCTTAGCGATTGCATGTGGTACTTCGCACGGTGCATACAAGTTCTCACGCCCACCAACCGGTGACATTTTGGCCATTGACCGCATTAAAGAAATCCACAAGCGTATTCCAAACACCCATTTGGTGATGCATGGTTCTTCATCAGTACCACAAGAGTGGTTGAAAGTGATCAACGAGTTTGGTGGTGAAATTCCAGAAACCTACGGCGTTCCGGTTGAGCAAATCGCCGAAGGCATCAAGCATGGCGTACGTAAGGTCAACATTGATACCGACTTGCGTTTAGCATCAACCGGTGCCATTCGTCGCCACTTGGCGCAGAACACCAGTAACTTTGACCCACGCAAATATTTGAAAGCATCAACCGATGCTATGTACGAAATTTGTAAAGCACGCTACGAAGCGTTTGGCTGTGCCGGACAAGCCAGCAAAATTAAGCCGGTGTCGCTTGAAGAAATGTTCAAGCGCTACGAACGGGGCGAATTAGACGCTAAAGTGAATTAATTCAGGGTTAGTTAATGGCGTCTTATCGGTTATAATTGCACCAATAAGGCGTCTTTTGGCGTTTACAAACGAAAAAGAATTAGGGGGAATCGCGTGCGCTTCAAAAATTCAGTCATTGCCGTAGCGGCAACTCTTACAGTTTGTGCAGTAATGCCTGCCTCTGCAAGTATCTTCATGTATGACGACGCGAGCGATCTAGACACCACAGAGAAAAAAGAGTGGGATGCTAGCGCGGAAGTGGGGTTATTATTTACTTCGGGTAACACTGAAACTGAAACCTTTAAAGCCAAATTGAATTTGGCCCGTGACTTTGAGAACTGGCGTCACAAAGGTGTCATTGATTATTATCGCTCTGAGCAAGAAGATCAGGCTACCGGTGATACTATATTGACCGGTGACCGTACCTTCGTGTCGGGTCAAAGCAACTATAAATTTGAGCCTGACAGCCGTTCGTCAGTCTTTATTTTCGGCTCGTACGAAGAAGACAAATTTAGCGGTTATGAATATCAAGGTACCTTAGCTGTGAGTTATGGTGCGCGCTACCGTTATAGCGAAAGCTTATATGCCGATTATGAGGTGGGCCCTGGTTACTCAGTCAATAAGCCGATAGTAAACGGAGTACCGCAAGAACAAGAAAGTAGTGTGATTGTTCGTGTTGCTGGAAACTTGGTTTGGGATATCAGTAAAAACTCAAAATTCAATGCATTGGCTTCATCTGAAGTTGGTGAAGATAATACGAAAACACGTGCAGAAGTATCCATTTCTGCAAACGTGAATTCGTCTTTAGCGTTAAAATTTTCAGTGGCAGGAAATCACAACTCGTATCTTGAAGATTCGAGCAAAGAGAAGCTTGATACTGAAACAGCGGTTACTTTGGTATATTCGTTCTAAAATTCTCGCAATAAAGCGTGAACGCAACGCGGGCGGCGAGATTATTTCTCGTCGCCTAAGCGTTTCTTCAAATGCACCGGCTGGCGCTGCTTGCGTATCTTCAAGTTCAATAACTCTACGCCCAAACTAAATGCCATGGCGAAGTACACATAGCCTTTTGGCACGTGGAAGCCTAGGCCTTCCCCCACCAATGTAAAGCCAATAAGTATTAAGAAACTGAGCGCTAACATTTTTATGGTTGGGTGTGCATCAACAAAGTCGCCAATAGCTTTTGCTGCGAACAACATCACCAATACTGCCACAACAACTGCAATAATCATGACGCTGACATGCTCTACTAAACCCACAGCGGTAATGACAGAGTCTAATGAAAAGACAATATCTATTACGGCAATTTGCGTGATAATTGCGCCGAAGGTTGCCGCCTTACCAGAGCTTTTTTGCTCTTCAGAACCTTCCAATGAATGGTGAATTTCGAGGGTACTTTTGGCCAGTAAGAACATGCCACCGGCAAGCAGTATCAAATCGCGCCCTGAAAAGTCTAATTCAAAGACTGAAAATAACGGTTTCGTTAAGCCCATAACCCAAACAATAGCGAGTAACAGAGCAATACGCATGCCCATGGCAAGCATTAAGCCAAGTTGCCGTGCTTTTTGCCGTTGCGACTCAGGTAGTCGGCCGACCAATATCGAGATAAAAATTATATTGTCGATACCTAAGACTATTTCGAGCAAAGTTAAGGTAAGTAGGGCGAGCCAAGCTTCGGGCATCATTATCCATTCAAACATGAGTGAACATCCTTAATTTTTTCATGACTCTAATACAGTAATTAGGTTATTGTTTAACCACAATACGTAATTTAGGCTTTGCGTGAGAAAAAAATCTTCGTTAGTATTCGCGCACCTGAATTCAGGTTAAAATTTACGTTAATTTCCGCAGCAACAAAGGCGAACTTTTATGTCTGCAAATTCGTTTCTTGGTATGTTTGCCAAGTCTCCGATTAAACCGATGATCGAACATATTGATCAGGTTCATGATTGTGCAATGACGCTAAAACCATTCTTCCAGGCGGTATACAATGAAGACTGGAGTGAAGCAGAAATTCACCGCAAAGAAATTGTCAAAAAAGAAAAAGCAGCTGATGATTTAAAACGCGAAATACGATTGAACCTACCTGGTGGCTTGTTTATGCCGGTTGAGCGTACTGACTTATTAGAGTTAGTTTCTCAGCAAGACCGCATAGCGAATAAAGCCAAAGACATTTCTGGCTTGATGACCGGCCGCGAAATGCAAATTCCTAAATCAATGATTGAAGGCTTTGATGCCTATTTGGCGCGTTGCTTAGATGCAACCGATAAAGCCAAGGAAACCATTGGTGAATTCGACGATTTGCTTGAAGTGGGCTTTAAAGGCCGTGAGCGCGACATCGTTGACAGAATGATTTCAGAATTAGACGAAATTGAACAAGACACTGATGCTTTACAAGTAAAATTGCGTCGTCAATTACGCGCGCTCGAAAATGATATGAGCCCGCTGGATGTGATGTTCTTGTATCAAATTTTAGATTGGGTTGGTGATCTAGCTGACCTAGCCGAGCGCGTGGGTGCCCGTTTCGAGCTCATGCTTGCACGAGTCTAAGTCGGAGTAGATAGAATGGATATTTTAAGCACATATAGCATGACTTTGATCGTGCTGGCTGCGGTATTTGGTTTATTTATGGCCTGGGGTATTGGTGCCAATGACGTCGCCAATGCCATGGGTACGTCGGTTGGCTCAAAAGCTCTAACCATCAAACAAGCCATTATTGTGGCGATGATTTTCGAATTTGCCGGCGCCTATTTAGCTGGTGGCGAAGTAACATCAACCATTCGCAAGGGCATTATTGAGTCAGCATACTTTGTCGACACACCTGAATTGCTCGTGTTCGGTATGATTGGCTCACTGCTTGCTGCCGGCACGTGGTTGTTGATGGCCTCGTGGGCGGGTTGGCCGGTGTCAACAACTCACTCAATCATTGGTGCTATCGTCGGTTTCTCGGCGGTTGGTGTTGGTGTTGAAGCCGTGAATTGGGGCTCGGTGCTGGGTATTATTGGTAGCTGGGTTATCACGCCAATGATTGCTGGTCTCATTGCTTATTTTGTGTTCTTAAGTGCGCAAAAACTGATATTTGACAGTGAAAAGCCACTCGATATGGCGAAGCGTTATGTGCCGTTTTATATGGCTCTAACTGGCTTCATGATCTCGCTAGTGACCATTAAAAAAGGCCTGAAACATGTCGGTATTGAATTAACCAGCTTTGAAGGTTATTCGCTAGCAATTGGTATCGGTATTGCAGTTGGTATTTTGGGCAAAATTTTAATCATGCGATTGAAATTTGATCCTGCTGCCGACAAAAATATGCATTACACCAACGTGGAAAAAGTTTTTGCAATATTAATGATCGTTACTGCCTGTGCAATGGCATTCGCGCACGGTTCAAACGACGTTGCGAACGCCATAGGGCCATTAGCAGCGGTGGTAAGTATTGTTGAAAGCGGTGGTGAAATATCATCGAAAGCGAAACTTGCTTGGTGGGTACTACCTGTTGGTGCGTTCGGTATCGTACTTGGTTTAGCAATGCTGGGGCGTCGTGTTATTGCAACCATTGGTAAAGGCATTACGCACTTGACCCCAAGCCGCGGTTTCGCAGCTGAGTTGGCTGCAGCAACGACCGTAGTTATTGCTTCGGGTACTGGTTTACCAATTTCAACCACCCAAACATTAGTTGGCGCAGTGCTAGGTGTTGGTATGGCTCGTGGTATTGCGGCACTGAACTTAGGCGTGGTGCGTAATATAGTTGTGTCGTGGGTAGTAACCCTGCCAGCGGGTGCAATTATGTCGATTATATTCTTCTTTATTATCAAAGCGGCGTTCGGTGCTTAGCCAACAGCTGTAATAAAGTCGCAAAAAGAGCACTTCGGTGCTCTTTTTTTTGCGCTTAGAAAACTTTTTTGCGGCCTTGTGCGACTATATAAGCAACAACATTATGGGAATTACTTACTGTGTTCGCACCATCAGACCAACGTTTGGTAAAGCAAGCGTTGATAAATAACAAGAAAGCTTGGTTGCAGCTGATAAGTCGTTATGAGCGGTTAGTCTATAACTATGCGCTGCGTATGGTTGGTAACCGTGAAGACGCCCTGGATTTAATGCAGGATGTGTTTTTGTCGGTGTTTCGCAACTTAGCAACTTGGCGTGGCGAAAGCTCTTTTAAGAACTGGCTGATGAGCATTGCGCATTATCGTTGCATTGAACATTATCGGCGGCGCAAGTTTGCCACTGATGACTCTGAAGTAGCTGACCAAGCCAGTGACGACGATTGGCATAACCCAGAGCAAGTATATGCCGGCCAACAACGCGGCATGCAGCTATTTAGAGCCATGCAAAAATTGCCGTTGGACCAGCGTTTAGTGGTGGAGCTGAAATTTTTCCAACACATGCACTTGGCAGATATTGCCCAACAATTAGAGATTCCCCTGAGTACCGTGAAGTCGCGACTGTACGGGGCGGTGAGTAAGTTACAAGAATGGGTGGAGGTTGTATGAGTAAGCCACAAGACTTTCAACAATGGCTAGAGGAAACCACAGCCGAGTTGCGTGAAGAACCTGTTCCGCACTGGCCACGCGAATCAACATTTCGGGCGAACCCTACCCACAGTCAGCCCTGGTGGCAGAAACCATGGCTTTCGCTGACCTCTTTGGGTGCATCAGCTATTGCTGTGATATTGGTCGTGGGGCAGGTGCAATTTAACAGCAATCAACATGGCTTCTCGGTTAGCTTTGGCGGTGCCGATGAAGCGAAATTAGAAGCTATGATTGCCGAGCGGTTAAGTCAATATGGTGCGCAACAGCAGGTTGTTCTGGCCAATTACGCCAACACCTTGCGGAGTGACTTTAGACAAGATTTTCGTACCGAAATGGCGCAAGCCAATCAACAACTCGCTGATTATATGCTGGCAGTAAATCGCCAAGAACGTGAAAGCGATCTAGCCGAGCTGATTCGCTATGTGAATGAGCAACGCCAGAGTGATCAGTATTATTTTGCTAATCAACTGCAGCAGTACGCAGATGGTTGGGTACAACAAGTCAATTACAGTGAGCAATAGAGGCCATTGTTAGGAGCTACTTATGTTACGCAAACAAGCACTTTCATTATCACTTTTGGCGTTAACTGTTGCCGGCTGTGCAACGGTAGTGGCGCAAGCTCAGCAAAATAGTGCCGCAACGCGCGATGCTTTAAAGCAAGAGCTTGAAGTAATGAATAGTATTTTTGAAACTAAATTAGCGCAGCAAAACGAAGCGAAGCAGCAGCGTCGTGGGCATTTTCGGTCGCAACGACTGAGCTACAATTACTTGGCTGGTCAAGGTGTTGTGTACCGGGTTAGTTTTGGCCGTCAGTTTGAAATTGATTTCGACGTTGATTTTGATTTTGATTTCGACGCGCCAATGCCGCCTGATGCACCAATGTCGGAAGTGATCATTGAACGACAAGTTATTGAAGGCGACATAGAAGAAATGGAAATGGCCTATCACCAAGTTGCGGAAGCCGGCCTAGAAGTGGGCGATTTGGTTCGTGACATGCATGATAAACGTCGAAAAGTTCGCGACCTTGAATTTGCCCTCAATAGTGCCGATGGCGCTGGGCGCAAAACCATCGAAGAGCAACTGAGCGCAGCCAAAGAGCAATTAGCGGCGGCGCGAACTAAATTGGAAGAACGCAAACAAGCATTGCGCGCTGCAAGTTCGGAAATACGTGAAAAACAAGCGCAACGTCGTGCTGAACGGGCGCAGAAACTGCAACAACAAGTCGATACGTTTGAACAAACGTTAGCAAACACGCTGTGTACCTATGGCTCAACGCTCAAATCGTTGCCTAATAATGAGCACATCAGTTTTGTACTGCAAGGAGCAGGCAAGCAAGACGCGGGAGGACGAGATAAAATTTATATTTTTAGCAAGTCGAGCCTAGTTGCTTGTCAAAAAAATAATGCAGCGAGTGATCTGTTGTCACAAGCGGTGACGTATTCATTTTAACCGATCTCCCTGATCGGTTGTCATCTCGTTTTTTGCGCGCCTACCTAGGCGCGCTTTTTTTTGTCTTTCATGATGCAAGCGACACCTTCAGTGCTTTTTTTCGACAGTTAAAAACGGTAAAGTACGCGCCAACTGAATAAGCGATGAAACTTCCATGAATGTAAAAGACTTTAGCTTTGACTTACCCGATGAATTAATTGCCCGCTACCCTCAGGCCGAGCGCAGTGCTAGCCGCTTGCTGTGTCTCAATGGCACCACGGGTGAGCTGGCGCATGAACAATTTAAAGATATTATCGCGCATATTAATTCGGGCGATTTATTGGTGTTCAATGATACTCGGGTTATTCCTGCGCGCTTGTTAGGCGAAAAGGTGTCGGGCGGTAAAGTTGAAGTATTAGTCGAACGCATTATTAACGAGCAGCGCGTGTTGGCGCACCTACGCAGCAATCGGTCACCAAAACCAGGTGCTAAGATGATTCTTGAAGGTGCAGTAGAAGTTGAAATGGTAGGACGCCAGGATGCACTGTTTGAATTGCAATTTAATACTGCAGAGCCGGTACTTCAAGTACTTGAGCAGTACGGCCATATGCCGTTGCCGCCGTATATTGACCGGCCTGACGAAGACAGCGACCGTGAGCGCTATCAGACGGTATACAACAAGAAACCTGGCGCTGTTGCAGCGCCAACGGCGGGTTTACACTTTGACGACGCTATATTAAGCGAGCTACAAGCCAAAGGTGTCGAATTTGCTTACGTAACGCTGCACGTGGGCGCGGGTACGTTTCAGCCGGTGCGTGTGGACAATATCGAAGAGCACCACATGCACAGCGAGTATGCTGAAGTGCCACAAGAAACAGTTGATGCCATCGCTGCTGCGCATGCACGCGGTAATCGCGTTATTGCTGTGGGCACGACCTCGGTTCGCTCGTTGGAGTCGGCGGCACAAGCGGCTAAACAGCAAGGGCTGTCGTTGCAACCATTCTTTGCTGACACCGATATATTTATTTATCCAGGGTACGAGTTTCAGCTAGTAGATGCCATGATCACGAATTTTCACTTGCCTGAGTCGACACTGATTATGCTGGTATCAGCCTTTGCGGGTCGTGACCATGTATTGAATGCATATCAACAAGCCGTGCAAGAGCGCTATCGTTTCTTTAGTTACGGCGATGCAATGTTTGTGACCCGAACTGCGCGCTAAGGTATACTAGGCGCCTCGGACTGTTTTTCCGTGAATTGATAAATCGGTGAATAAATGAAATTTGAATTATTAAAAACCTCGGGCAAAGCGCGCCGAGGTCGTATGGTCTTTGATCGTGGCGTGGTAGAAACGCCAGCCTTTATGCCGGTAGGCACAGCCGGTACTGTGAAAGGTATGACCCCTGAAGAAGTGAAAGCAACCGGTGCGCAAATTTGTTTGGGCAACACCTTTCACTTAATGCTGCGTCCAGGTACGTCAATTATTAAGCAGCATGGCGATTTGCATGACTTTATGAATTGGGACAAACCCATTCTGACCGATTCAGGCGGCTTCCAAGTATTCAGCCTAGGCGAATTGCGTAAAATCACTGAGGAAGGCGTTACCTTTCGTTCACCAATCAATGGCGAAAAGATTTTACTGACCCCTGAAAAATCGATGGAAGTGCAGCGTGATCTTGGTTCCGATATTGTCATGATATTTGATGAGTGCACACCGTATCCTGCAACCCAAGCCGAAGCTCGTAGCTCAATGGAGTTATCATTACGTTGGGCTGAGCGCTCAAAGGCGGCGCATGGCGACAACCCGTCTGCATTGTTTGGTATTATTCAAGGTGGCATGTACGAAGAGCTACGAACCATTTCCTTAGAAGGCCTGACCAACATTGGTTTTGATGGCTATGCCATTGGTGGTTTGTCAGTCGGTGAGCCAAAAGAAGACATGATGCGGGTACTGGATTACATTACGCCG
Source organism: Pseudidiomarina donghaiensis (assembly GCF_900116895.1). GTDB lineage: Bacteria > Pseudomonadota > Gammaproteobacteria > Enterobacterales > Alteromonadaceae > Pseudidiomarina > Pseudidiomarina donghaiensis. The sequence goes on from NZ_FPCF01000003.1 coordinate 70,618, forward strand.
CAAATGCCTACCGATAAACCACGCTATTTAATGGGCGTCGGTAAACCAGAGGATTTGGTTGAAGCTGTGCGCCGTGGTGTTGATATGTTCGACTGTGTTATGCCGACTCGTAACGCCCGCAATGGTCATTTGTTTGTCAGCAATGGCGTGGTAAAAATTCGCAATGCAGTTCACCGCACAGATACTGGGCCGCTAGACCCTGAATGTGATTGCTATACCTGCCAAAATTACTCACGGGCCTATTTGCATCATTTAGACCGTTCAAATGAAATGCTCGGTGGACGTTTGAACACCATTCATAACTTGCACTTTTATCAGAAAGTCATGCAAGACTTGCGCGATGCCATTGAAAACGATCGCCTAGAAGATCACGTCGCTGAATTTTATGCGAAACGTGGTTTGGAAGTACCCGCGCTTAAATAGCGCGGGCAATATCTAAAATGTAAGGCTTGATGCCGGCGAAGAAAAACTCGACGGCAATCAACATCACAATTAAACCCATCAAGCGCATTAAAATCTTACTTCCACTGCGACCGAGCTTTGCCAGTAATTGGCGGCCAGTAGCCAACACAAACGCGGTTAAAATACATACCGCAATAATTGCCGCAAATAAACTGACGGTGTTTGAGGTTGCGGGGCTTTCCTGAATAAACAAGATAACCATTGTAATGGCGCCGGGGCCTGCGACCATAGGAATGCCAATGGGGGTTACCGCCACGTCTGAGCCAAAGTCACTCTCGGTTTCGCCATCTACGCGTTTTGGTACCGTCCGCCCGCGTAACATTTCAAAGCCCATCACGAAAAATAAAATACCGCCGGCCACACGAAGACCATTCACCGAAATACTAAAAAAGCTAAAAATAGCCTCGCCAATTAAGGCAAACACACAGAGCGCAATACATGCCGTAATAGAAGCGCGCATGGCAACCCAGCGAGCAGCCTTAGGCGTCATTGCTTCTGTTAGCGCAATGTATATAGGAATGGCAGCGATGGGGTTAATCATTGTGAATAATGACGTGAATTGGAATAAAAAGGTATCTAGCATCGTAGGCTCCGGTCAAAGATGCGGCGGTGAGAGGCATATAGTGTACAAATTAATCACCGAAACTGCATGATTTTTATTATTATTTTAGACCACGCTAAAGTAAGCGACAATAACTGTCGCAGGGGTGTGGCATACTGATATTGTTATGTTTTCATAACGCTCTTAGAGGCGTTGCCGCACCCCATGCAAGTCCTGTTTCAGCCTGTCTTGCAGTGGCAACGCCTCTATCCCACCAAATTGGCATACTTCCCTTATTAAAATTGATCTTAGGCTTTACATCAGGATCTGAAGTCGCTACAATTCAGCACCAATTTTAACCCAACAACCGAATTTTCATTGAGGTGAGATTTTAATGCCAGTTGTTAAAGTAAAAGAAAACGAGCCGTTTGACGTAGCTTTGCGTCGCTTTAAGCGCTCTTGCGAGAAAGCAGGTGTATTATCAGAAGTTCGTCGTCGTGAATTCTACGAGAAGCCAACTTCAGAGCGTAAGCGTAAGAAAGCAGCTGCAGTTAAACGTCACGCGAAAAAATTGTCGCGTGAAAATGCACGTCGCACTCGTCTGTATTAAGACACTGGTACCGTAGCGGCACAGCCGACAGCGGTGTCACTACAACACAGACCTCGAAGAGCCGGATTGAGTTTTCTCATTCCGGCTTTTTCTTTATAATCAGTTCATATTTATTCAATTTGAACTTATGTGCACCTAAGCACCGGGCAGGCCATGGCAGGTTTAATTCCTAAGAGCTTTATTCACGATTTAATTGAGCGCGCAGACGTTGTTGAACTTGTGGATAGCCGTGTGCCATTGAAAAAAGCAGGCCGAAATTACCAAGCTTGTTGCCCATTTCATAATGAAAAATCGCCAAGCTTCACGGTTGCGCCCGACAAACAGTTTTATCATTGCTTCGGTTGCGGCGAGCATGGTAATGCGCTTGATTTTTTGATGAAGTTTGACGGCTTAGAATTTCCGGAAGCCGTGGAAGAACTGGCACACATGCTGGGCCTTGAAGTACCCCGAGAAACCAGTTCAAATCCGGCTGCAGATGCGCGCAAGCGTGCTCAAGAAAGCAGTGATTATGAACAAATGGAGCTTGCTGCGAAATTTTTCGCACACCAACTGCGGCAACATTCAAACAGCACTCGTGTTATTGAGTATTTGAAAGGCCGCGGTTTAAGCGGTGAAATTGTGAAGCAATTTCAAATTGGCTACGCGCCAGATGGCTGGGACAGTCTCTTAAGTTCGCTAGGCAAAGATCAGCGCAGCAAAGATCAGTTAGTGGCTCTAAAGCTTGTGAATCGTAATGATCAAGGCCGCTATTATGATTTCTTCCGCGATCGGGTGATGTTCCCTATACGTGATCGCCGTGGTCGTGTGGTTGGTTTTGGCGGACGTATTCTTGAAGGCGACGGCCCCAAATATTTAAACTCTCCAGAAACACGTATCTTCCATAAAGGCCGCGAATTATACGGCTTTTATGAAGCTCGTCAGGCCAACCGAGAGCTGCAACAAGTGGTTATTGTGGAAGGGTATATGGACGTGGTGGCGTTGGCGCAGGCTGGCATTAGCTACGCAGTAGCCTCACTCGGAACAGCAACCACAACCGAGCAACTGCAAATGTTGTTTCGCGCCACCAGAAAGGTCGTTTGCTGCTACGACGGCGATCGCGCCGGTCGAGATGCTGCCTGGCGAGCCTTAGAGAACGCCTTACCATTGCTAAACGACGGTATTGAGCTGAGCTTTTTGTTTTTACCGGACGGAGAAGACCCTGACACCTTAGTGCGCAAAGAGGGTGCTTCAGCTTTTACGGAACGTTTAAACCAGGCGCAAAGTTTTACGGATTACTTTTTTGCTCACCTAACAGAAACCATTGATGTGCAGTCAGACGCAGGTAAGTCACTATTATTAAAGCAGGCTAAGCCGCTGATAGAACGTGTAGCTAGTGAGTTTTACCGCGACACGCTCATGGAGCGTTTAGCGCGCTTGTTACGGCGTGAAACCTCGCAACTTGCAAGCCAGATTAAAGCGCCAACGGCCGCCAAGGCACCGCAAGATGGACTGAAAATGACGCCCATGCGAAGAGCTATCGGGTTATTGGTACAGCACCCCTACCTAGGCCAAGAAATTCCGCTGCATCATGAACTTCGCGGCTTAAAACAGCCCGGTATTGAGTTGTTGCTTAAACTACACGAACAAACCCAAGCACAAGCTTTAACCAGTGCTCAGTTGCTCGAATTGTGGCGCGGCGAGCCTGAAGAAAAAGCACTGCGTCAACTCGCTCGTTGGCAACATCACCTAGAGACCGACCGGGTCAATCAAGAATTTTTTGATATTTTTGCGTACTTCATTGATCAATTTGTTGAACAGCGAGCCAATGAACTTCTTGAGAAAGAACGCACAGCACCTCTCAACCGCACGGAAAAGCAAGAGTATTTAACCTTGCTGCAATACCTAAAAGATCGTGAAAAACGCTAATTAGTTGTGATTTACGAAATTCCAAGGCGCGCAGCAATCTATAAAAAGACTTTATAAACAACAAGATACAATATTGGCACATGGTTTGCATTAAACCACATGAAGACTAAATGAAATAACCATTTAAAATTCAACAGTGCTAATTAAATTAACAACAGGAGTACCCCATGCACTATATGAAGAGTTTAGCTGTCGCGTCGGTCGCAGTGTTATCGCTAGGTTTGCAAGGTTGTGTTATTGCCGTCAACGGCGATGGTGAAGAATACACGACAAGCAGTTATGAAAGCCAGGAAGAGAATAACCGCGAAGCCATTGCTTCATTTACCGATGGTATTGAGTTAGCGGCCGTGCAAAAAGAGATGGGCACACCTAACTTTTCAGACTTGGTTACGGTAGACGGTGTTCGTTACCGCGTGCTTTATTATCGTACGCACCGTAAGCATGCTGATGGCAATACCACCCGTGATGAATGTACGCCATTAGTGTTTGCAGACGGCGTGTTAATTGGTACGGGTGAACTTGCGTTAGAGCGTATTCCACAGAATAACTGATTAAATTCTGGCTCAAATCGACAGTATCTGCTACAATTTCCGGTCTTGAATTTTATACCTCACGCACTTATATAAAGGCTGAGCTAAAAAGTCTTTTCATTAAGTCGCCGTAAGTTTAAGACCGGTTACTTTTCTATTTAAAACAGGTGGTAGATCTGTATGCAGCAGAGTCGTCAATCACAGCTCAGGCTTCTTATTGCCAAAGGCAAGGAGCAAGGTTATCTCACTTTCTCGGAAGTGAACGATCACCTACCTTCTGAGATCGTTGATTCGGATCAAATCGAAGACATCATCAGCATGATCAATGACATGGGTATTAAGGTGTTTGAAAACGCACCTGATGCTGATGAATTGATGATGAGCGAAGATACAGCTGATGAAGACGCAGCTGAAGCCGCCGCGCAAGCATTGGCGAGCGTGGATGGTGAGTTGGGTCGCACCACAGACCCAGTGCGTATGTATATGCGCGAAATGGGTACCGTTGAGCTGTTGACTCGCGAAGGTGAAATCGACATTGCGAAGCGCATTGAAGATGGTATTAATCAGGTTCAATGTTCGGTTGCGGAATATCCAGAAGCAATCAATTTCTTATTAGATCAGTGGGACACTTGTGAAGCCGAAGAAATGCGTCTAACCGACATCATTTCAGGCTTTATCGATCCTAACGAAGTAGACGAAGCCCCTGTTGCAGCGACGCACATCGGTTCAGAACTCAGCGAAGATCAACTTGAAGACGAAGATGATGACGTTGATGACGACGACGACGATAGTGATGATGATGCGAACGAAGGTGGTATTGACCCAGAATTTGCCCGCCAAAAATTTGGCGAGCTACGCGATCAGTATGAAAAAACCCGTAAAGCGATAAGCAAGCATGGTCGTGATCACGCAAAAGCACGCACTGAAATCGAAGCGCTAAGCGACTTGTTTAAACAGTTCCGTTTGGTACCAAAGCAGTTTGATCGCTTGGTGAAAGATATGCGCGACATGATGCATCGTGTGCGTGTGCAAGAGCGTTTAATCATGAAAATGTGCGTTGAGCAGGCGAACATGCCAAAACGTAATTTCATGAAGCTGTTCGCAGGTAATGAAAATAGCGTGGCATGGCTTGATCAAGCCATTGCCGATGGCGAAGCTTATTCTGAGTCATTAAGCACTCTGAAGCCAGAGCTTGAGCGCTGCATTCATAAGCTTGCAGAAGTTGAAGTTGAAACTGGCTTAACCATTGCGAAAGTTAAAGATATCAACCGTCGTATGTCTATCGGTGAAGCGAAAGCACGCCGAGCGAAAAAAGAAATGGTTGAAGCAAACTTGCGTTTGGTTATCTCCATTGCGAAAAAATACACCAACCGTGGCTTACAATTCTTGGACTTAATTCAAGAAGGTAACATTGGTTTGATGAAAGCCGTTGATAAGTTTGAATACCGTCGCGGTTATAAGTTCTCAACCTATGCAACTTGGTGGATTCGTCAGGCGATTACTCGTTCAATTGCAGACCAAGCGCGTACCATTCGTATTCCGGTGCACATGATCGAAACGATCAACAAGTTGAATCGTATTTCGCGTCAAATGCTACAGGAAATGGGCCGTGAGCCAACGCCAGAGGAATTATCTGAGCGTATGGTGATGCCAGAAGACAAAATTCGCAAAGTATTGAAAATTGCTAAAGAGCCTATCTCAATGGAGACACCGATTGGTGACGACGAAGATTCGCATCTTGGTGATTTCATTGAGGACACAACCCTCGACTTGCCAGTTGATTCTGCCACCGCAGAAAGCTTGCGTAATGCCGTTCGCGAGGTACTTGGTGGCTTAACTCAACGTGAAGCAAAAGTGCTACGTATGCGTTTCGGTATTGATATGAATACCGACCACACTTTGGAAGAAGTTGGTAAGCAATTTGACGTCACCCGTGAACGAATTCGTCAGATTGAAGCGAAAGCATTACGTAAATTGCGTCACCCAAGCCGTTCAGAGCAGCTCAAGTCGTTCCTCGACGAATAAGCCTGTAAATAATCTGAACGTTTGTAGGTAAAAAACGTCTTAAGAAGCTCTAGCCCTTGCGGTTAGGGCTTTTTTATTTTTAGCGCGAATTTTGTTAAAATAACGCCTAACTTCGCTGAAAAGGATGAAATATGATCGCAGTTGATCAGAACAACACCGAAAAACAGCAACCGCGTCGAATTATCGATGCCCATTTTCATATCTACAACGACTCGTTTCCGTTGATAGAGAATCAAGGCTTTCTGCCTGCACCGTTTTCCATTGAAGATTATAAGTATCGTACGCAAAACCTAAACGTCGTAGGTGGCGTGATAGTTTCTGGCTCTGTGCAGGGCTTTGACCAAAGCTATTTGAAGTCAGCATTGGCCGACATGGGCGATCAGTTTGTCGGAATAACAAACTTACCGAGTAGCGTATCAGACGAAGAAATTCTGAAGCTTCGCGATCACGGCATTCGTGGTATTCGGGTAAATCTCAAACGTGGCGTTGTGAGTGGTTTAGATAACTTGGTCGATTTTGGTCTGCGCATCTGGGACTTAGCCGGTTGGCACCTCGAAATGTACGTCGACAGTCGTGAACTTGACGAAGTGGTTCCTAAGCTACTAAAACTTCCGAAGGCCTCCGTTGATCACTTGGGTATGGCGCGCTCAGGTTTGTCGCAAGTGCAAAAACTGGCCGAGAATGGTGTACACATTAAGGCGAGTGGCTTTGGGCGTACCGAAGTTGATGTTGCGAAGGCGGTAAAGTCGCTGTACGCCATTAATCCAGACTGTTTGATGTTCGGTACCGATTTACCATCAACGCGCGCTGAGCGTCCGTTCAATGTGCGTGACATTGAAACTGTGTGCGAAGCCTTAGCCGATGACCAGGCTATTGATAAAGTGTTTGCCGGCAATGCGGCAGACTTTTACCATATAAACCTGTAAAAAAACCCCGTTTGGGGTCATGACAAGCGGGCCGAAATTTCATATACTTGCGCCCGCTTTGTTAATCCGAAGGGATTAACCACCTTCCTGAATGGCCCCTTAGCTCAGTGGTTAGAGCAGCCGACTCATAATCGGTTGGTCCCCAGTTCAAATCTGGGAGGGGCCACCATGAATCCAACCTCTTGGAACTCAAATGGCACTGCAAGCAACTCCATATAAAATCACTCTCGATATTTCTGATACCGATCGTGGCGTTTATGAAAGCGTAAAGTTTACCGTTGCCCGTCATCCGTCTGAGACAGAAATTAGACTCGCCTCGCGTATATTAGCTTACGCAATTTTCTACCACCCACAGCTAGCTTTTGGGCGCGGCCTTTCTGATAGTGATGAAGCTGCTTTGTGGGAGATTGATTTAACGGGAGAGATACAGCATTGGATTGATGTTGGTCAACCCGATGCGGAGCGTGTCATTAAAGCTAGCCGCCGAGCACCACAAATGTCGGTGGTCGTTTATGGCAACGCACGATTATGGCGAGAAAAAACAATCCTACAGTTTGGACATTTAGATAATGTGCGTGTGCTAGCTTTAGCACAAGAAGAATTAGCCATTATTGCTGCCAAGTTGACACGATCAACACATTGGGGCGTAATGATTAGCGATGCCCAGTTGTATATTAGCGACGGTGATCAACAAATGCCCCTGCCGTTAGAGTGTTGGCATGGTGAACTACCAACTGCGCCATAATATTGCCAACGTCACTTGTGAACAGTAAAACCGAGCAGTGTCGTGTCACTGTCATACGACAATGGTGCAACTGACGCTTAACTGTCGTCACACATTGCAGTAGGCCATGCTGTAATACGGTTATCTAAACTTGATAACTGCGAAGGAAATACCTATGACCACTTCAGATATGACCAAACCCAATCACAGTGTTAGCTTCTTTGATATTGGCGACCATGTTATTCGCGTGGAAGCATCCTATTTAACCGGCAAAGAATCTGTTTATGTCGACGATAAGCTAATTTCTGAAAAACTAACCTGGCGCTTTACCTCAGAACACAACTTTGAGTTAGAGGGCAAGCAGATAAGAGTACGCTTGAAAGTAGGGAACCTATTCACGGGGCCAGTTTCAATTACCTTGTGGGTAAATGGCGAAGAAATTGACTCAGATGTTTGGAATATGAAGCGTATTCTAAAAACCACAGGCAGCAGCCAAAATTGGTGGAAAACCATACTTACTATTTTTGTCTTAGGGCTTATTGGCGGTGTTATCGGCTATTTTATTGGCGGCGCTTTAGCCACTGCGTTAAAAGGGTAAGTTACCATGCAATTGAACGGTTCATTTATTCGTGAAACGCGCACTGAGCGAGGCTGGACGCAGCAACAGCTCGCCGATATTTGTGGTTTGAGTTTACGTACTATTCAACGGGTCGAGCTGCATGGTATTGCCTCGCTTGAAACCAGTAAGGCGCTAGCGAGTGCTTTTGAAATTGAGCGTACTGAGCTTGAACAATTGGAGCCAACTAACGTTCAGCCGAAAGCGAATTTGTCTGCGATGCCAATGTGGTTATTAGCCATGACATTTATATCCGGCCTTTTAACTGGGATGGTTGCTATTAAGTTGCTGACATAGCCCTCCTTACACTTGAGCAGCCATGAACGGCTGCTCACCCTTTTTTCTTTGATATCTGTCAAACAAGTCTATTCATTCGGTTAAAAAATCTCTAAAGTGTAGCCACGACTTTTTTCGGGTCTGTTTCATATTATAAAAAGATAATAACGAGCTAATAAATTATGACGGCAATGACAGAGAACCGTGGATCTTGGGGATCAAAAATCGGGTTTATTTTCGCTGCAGCAGGTTCTGCAGTTGGGTTGGGTGCTATTTGGAAGTTTCCATACATTGCTGGTGAGAACGGCGGTGGGGTGTTTCTTCTGGTTTATTTAGCCTGCGTATTTAGTGTGGGCGCTGTCATGATGTTGTCAGAAATGATGATTGGCCGACATGCCAACAAATCAGCGACATCAGCATATCGCGCACTTGGTGGCGGTAAGTGGCATTACGCCGGTTGGATTTCGGTGTTGTGTGTGTTTCTTATTCTTGGCTTTTATTCGGTTGTCGGCGGCTGGACTATCGCCTATGTGTTCGAAGCTGTACGCGGTGATGTCTTGACTACTGACGGAGCCGAGCTAGAAGCGGCGTTCACCAGCTTCATTGGCGCGCCATTACCGGCCATGGTTTATACCTTCTTATTCTTGTCGATCACCGCGGGTATTGTTATTGCCGGTGTGCAATCAGGCATTGAGCGTATTTGTAAAATTCTCATGCCGACCTTGTTTGTGCTGATGCTATTTTTAGTGGTGCGCAGCTTAATGCTACCGGGTGCCATTGACGGCTTGATGTATTTAATTACGCCAGAGTGGTCAAAGCTAAGCATGCGTATGGTGCTTGATGCACTGGGCCTAGCGGTATTTTCATTGTCAGTGGGTGCTGGCTTGATGATTGCCTATGGCTCATACTTGGGTAAAGAAACACGGGTGATCAACTCAGGTCTGTGGATTGCCTTTCTAGCGATTATGGCGTCAATTCTGGCTGGCTTAATGATTTTGCCGGCGGTATTTGCCTTTGACGTTGACCCAGCGGCAGGCCCAGGTTTGACCTTTATCACCATGCCAGCGTTGTTTGCGCAAATGGCTGGTGGCCAGTTCTTAGCCATCGTCTTTTTCTTATTGTTGTTGTTTGCTGCAATTACCTCGTCTATTTCTATTCTTGAGCCGGTGGTTGCTTTCTTGATTGACGAATACAACATTGCCCGCAAAAAAGCCACGTTATGGGTCGCTGGCACTAACTTTTTAGTGCTAGGTATTCCAGCCGCGTTGAGCTTTGGTGCTATGGCCGAAGGCATTAGTATTTTTGGTAAAACGCCGTTTGATATTATGGACTTTATCGCCTCGAATATTCTCATGCCGTTAGGCGGCATGCTCGCGGCAGTATTTGTCGGCTGGCGCATTTGGCCGGTTATTCGTGGTGAACTTGAAAAAGAGTGCCCGAACTGGTGTATCAAAGTCTTCCGTTTTATTGCCGGTATTATGTCGCCGGTATTAATTGCGGCGGTAGCTTATTTCTTAATCTTTGCCTAAGCGTACTTAGGGTTAAAAAAAACGGGCCTATTTGAAAGGCCCGTTTTTTTATGCAGTTGCTTTTGCTGCGCGTGCAGCATGTAGTTTTTTATAGCTTTCAATCAACCGCAAATGTCGATCTAATCCTTCAAGCTTCATGCTGGTTGGGGTTAGGCCTGGGAAGCGCACGCTGCCGTCTACCGCGCCGACCACTTCTGCCATGGTGTGTTCACCAAACATGCGGCGGAAATTCGGCAAATAGTCATCTAACTGCATCTCATCATCTAATTCAATTTCTAACACGGCACTGACTGCACGATAGAATAAACCGCGCGCAACGGTGTTCTCGTTATACTGCAAGAACGCTTCAACCAGCTCGTAGGCTTCTTCATGGCGGCCTAAGGCTAAGTAAATTAACAGCTTCAGTTCAAGAATGGTTAGCTGGCCCCAAACCGTATTCTCATCAAACTCAATACCAATTAAGGTAATAATATCAATGTAGTTATCCAACTGGCTTTCTTCGAGGCGCTCAACCAGTGAACTTAACTGCTCGTTGTTTAAACGATGCAGATTGAGAATATCTTCGCGGTAATCCAGAGCTTTGTTGGTGTTATCCCAAACTAAGTCTTCAATTGGGTAAACTTCTGAGTAACCTGGCACCAAAATGCGGCATACGGGGGCACCAAGCTCGGTATAAACTGCCATGTAAGCTTCTAAGCCGAGCTGGCTTAAAATACCAAATAAGTTATCGGCTTCTTCTTGGTTTGTGCCTGAGAAATCCCATTGGCAAAATTCGTAATCGCTACGCGCGCTGAAGAAGCGCCATGAAATCACTCCAGAGGAGTCAATAAAGTGTTCGACAAAGTTATTGGGCTCGGTAACCGCCATACTATTGAACGTCGGTGGCATAAAGTCGTTTAGCCCCTCAAAACTCCGGCCTTGTAGCAGTTCGGTAAGGCTTCGCTCTAATGCCACATGAAAGCTTGGGTGTGCGCCAAAAGAAGCAAATACACCACCCGTGCGAGGGTTCATCAATGTGACACATGCTACCGGGAACTGGCCACCTAATGACGCGTCTTTCACTAATACAGGAAAGCCTTGCGCCTCAAGTGCTGCCACAGCCTCGACAATTTCTGGATACTGCGCTAAAACCTCGGCGGGAACATCCGGCAAAGCAATCTCTTGCTCAATAATTTGCTTTTTTACCGCGCGCTCAAAAATCTCCGACAAACATTGTACTTGCGCTTCAGGCAAGGTGTTGCCGGCACTCATCCCGTTACTTAAATAGAGGTTCTCAATAAGATTTGACGGAAAATAAACCGTTTCACCGTCAGATTGGCGCACAAACGGAAGCGCACAAATACCGCGGTCGCTGCGCCCCGAGTTGGTGTCAATTAAGTGAGAACCTTGCAGCTCATCATCGGGATTGTAAATGGGCAAGCAGTAGTCATCTAATAGCCCCTCTGGAAGGCTATCTTCGTCGTTTAACGCAAACCATTTTTCATTCGGATAATGAACAAATTCGGCGTTGGCAATGTCTTGCCCAAAAAACTGATCGTTATAGAAGAAATTACAGTTTAGCCGCTCAATAAACTCGCCAAGCGCAGATGCCAAGGCGGCCTCTTTGGTAGCGCCTTTGCCGTTGGTGAAGCACATCGGCGAGGCCGCGTCGCGTATATGCAGTGACCATACGTGCGGGACGATATTGCGCCATGACGCGATTTCAATTTTCATGCCTAAATCGGCAAGTATTTGCGTCATATTGGCGATGGTTTTTTCAAGCGGTAGGTCTTTGCCTTCAATGTAAGTTAATGAGCTGCCTTCTGGCTTGCCCATGAGCAAGGCCTGCGCGTCTTCATCAAGGTTCTCGACGACCTCGATTTGGAATTCTGGGCCCGTTTGCACAACTTTCTTTACGGTACAGCGGTCAATTGAACGCAATATGCCTTGACGATCTTTCTCTGAAATATCTTCCGGCAATTCGACCTGAATTTTAAAAATTTGGTTGTAGCGGTTTTCCGGGTCAACAATGTTGTTTTGTGACAGACGAATATTCTCGGTTGGAATATCGCGCGATAAACAATAAACCTTCACGAAATAAGCGGCGCACATAGCCGATGACGCCAAAAAATAGTCAAACGGGCTTGGCGCGGAGCCGTCGCCTTTATAGCGAATAGGCTGATCGGTGATGACCGTAAAGTCATCAAACTTCGCTTCAAGACGCAGGTTATCGAGAAAGTTTACTTTTATTTCCATGACAAAATAGACCACTGATTGAAAATTCGGCGGCTATTATCGCGTTTTTAGCGGCAATTGTCTTGGTCAATTATTTATTTGCAAATGAGAATCGTTCTCATTAGGCTGTGTGTTGGACACGGGGGATGTATGCAACACACACGTATTAAGTTAACTCTATTTGCATTAATGGCTTTGCCGCTGGCATTTCATATTGTGCTTATTGTTGGCACGGTTCTACTTAGCGGCAACTCGCATTAATTGTTCGCTTTAGGCATACCTAAAGCTTCACGCATGCTATTGGCAAAGGCGACAAACTTTTCTTTCATGGTGCGTTTTACCGACACTTCTAGCGAGCCCAATACAGAATAGCCAGTAATGGTTATTTGTGGTGCCTGACGGTTAGCAATAGATGGTGCACGGTTTTCAGATGAACCAATAATATTGAACATGCGAGTCGTTACATTCACGTTTTCGGGAACATAAATATCTAGACTGCCTAAAACGTTGGCGACATTAACTTCAACGTGCTGGTGCTGAAAAATAGCATCAGTAAAGTCTAATTTTGCCGAGCCGACAATATCAACCACGTGAATTTTCTTTGGCACAACCCATTGTCCTTCGCGCACATTTGAGCCCAAAATACTGATGAGCTTGTCATCTTCCTCGGCTTGGCCTGCACTATAGTTTGGGGTAAACGAACGCTCTTTTTGCGCGTCATATTTTGAATCCGCTTCCAGCGGTAGGTCTTCAACAAGGTCAACTAATTGCCGATGTGACTCGGTTGCCATGGCTTCATCAAGCCGGCGCTCGAAAGCTTCGGCAGAGATAATGGCGTGGCTGTAGTTCACTATAAGTTTATCAACTGTTTCTTCGCGAACTTGTTCGATAGGGCGATCTTCTAACTTCACTGGCATGATGAATTCCTTGTGTTCGTTGTTATTGACTATAGCGGAATACCATGCAATTTCTAGACCATATTTTTTATGCTTTATAATTCAATGAGTTATATTCTTAAAGATTATTTCGTTTAGCGTGTTTTGCAAAAAAGTGGCGAAAACAACGACCATATCATAGGTCGTTGTCTGCATAGCCGCTACCAATAGCACTAAACGGTAATTGCAGCCCAAGCTCTGGCACTTGCAGGCCTATCCAGGCTGGAAATGTGTTGCTGTTAGGGCCGGGTACCGCTTCGTATTCATTAGCCCAAGGGTATCGAGTTACGGCTTCGTTAATTCTCGGAATTAGCGCTGCTGCTTGCTCGCCTTGAAGCGATAATATTTTTTCGGGCTTGGCACCATACCAATAGCGATCCGGCGTTGCAGTTTGGTAACTATATAGCGCTGGCTGTCCACGATTGACGCGCCAACCCACCACTTCATGAACGGTATATTCAGCCGCACCTTCTGGTTTTACGGCAATCCATGTGTGCACGGCAAACCAACCACGCCACCCAAAGGCATCTGCAGCGTATACTTCGATAACAGCTGCTTTTTCAGTCGTTGGGTGTGGAGCAATACCTGCCGGTTCTCGTGACGCGGTGCGCCAGTCTCCAGACGAGCATGCGATAAGTAGCGCACAACTGATGAATATAATTAAATTTTTTACCATTAACATTCCTATAAAAGCGTTCAATGTAATACTGCTACGTTGCAATCGTCACATTTGTTCAATTCGTGAACTATACTTATTCCTGCTTAGGGTGCATTTGATTATTTGTGCTTTAGCCTAAGTGGAGGTGAATTATGCGCATTGCAATGATAATAATCATCGGACTATTTTTGCTTGGATGCTCACAAACACCTAGCTCAAATGCAGGTACCAAAACTGTGGTTGATGCAACTTATATTGCGTCGGTAGAGCAAGCAGCTCAGAAGTCTGCTGTTGATGTCATATGGGTAAACCCACCAACCAAACAAGTGAAAGAAAACAACTAAACGTTAGAAGCCACAACAACAGATGTTGTGGCTTCTATTTTTTTATTTTGCGAATCGCGCCTCAATATCGCGGTGTAGTTGCTTTTTGCCACCCAAAAAGAATACGACTTCGGCAACGACAAACAGGGGGCCTATGGCTAGTCCCATAATATCATCAACAAAGGCTGGTTTTTTGCCTTCGAAATAATGACCGACAAATTGAAATATCCAACCAACAACAAACAGGCCAATACCCCAAATTAGCCATGTACCGGTTGGTAGCAACGCAATATGGCTGGCAAGCCAAACCGCGAGACCAAGGAGTACCGTCATAAGTATGCCAAGCATGACATCAAGTTTTAAGTAAAACAGCGCGGCAGCGGCACTAACTAAGATAGCTGGAGATAGCATCACATCTAGAACGGTCCATGAGGGGCGTGACAATAAGATGAGTATGGCGACGACAATCATGGGTATGCCGATTAAATGGGTCATAATATTACGGCTATCGCGGTGATAAGCAGCATAACCCGCTAAATGATCTGTGATTGTTTTCATAACTTGCTCACTGGTTGTTTTGTTGACAATATTAACCCGATTCTAACAAAGAACAAGGACTCCCATGCGAGAACAACTTGAACGTCGTTCGTTTTTGATTTTATTAGCAGCGGTAACCATCGCTTTTGGCTTTATTCTGGAGCCATTTTGGTCGGCCATCTTTTGGGCCTGTGCGGTGGCTGTCATTTTTTCACCGCTACAAAGTTTCCTTTCGAAAAAAATTGGTGAGCGGCCCAATCTTAATGCGCTGATAACCTTAACCATTTGCATGCTGATTGTTGTAATTCCAGTTATCTTTCTCAGTATGGCGTTTGTGCAAGAAGGTATTCAGTTGTATCAGCGCATCGACTCAGGGGAAATTGATCCGAAGCAGATGTTATTGCAATTGCGAGATGCTTTTCCGGTGGTTGATAAACTACTAGTTGAGTTAGGTATTAATCCCAATGACATTCGTGAACAAGTGACTTCTGCAGTTCAGGCTGCTTCGAAATTTTTAGCAAAAGAAACCTTGGCGATAGGGCAGAACACCTTTAGCTTTTTTATTAGCTTAGCGTTAATGATGTACCTTACGTTTTTCTTATTACGCGATGGCTCAAAACTGAAAGAGCTGCTCATTAAAGCCCTACCAATTGGTGATGAGCGCGAGCATGCACTATTTCAAAAGTTCGTTGAAGTCACCCGAGCGACAGTCAAAGGGAACCTAGTTGTAGCTATTGTGCAAGGTGCTTTAGGCGGCATTATATTCTGGATTTTAGATATTCCAGCCCCCTTGCTGTGGGGCGTGATTATGGCCTTTTTATCGCTGATACCAGCGGTTGGCGCGGCACTTGTTTGGTTTCCTGCAGGTTTGTATTTATATGCAACCGGGGCATGGGTTAGCGCGACGGTATTAATGGCTTACGGGGCTATTATTATTGGTTTAGCTGATAATGTATTGCGGCCCATTTTGGTTGGTCGCGACACAAAGTTACCGGACTATGTGGTGCTGTTTTCAACCATCGGTGGTATATCGTTATTTGGTATTAATGGTTTTGTTATTGGGCCCTTGGTCGCAGCATTGTTTATGGCTATGTGGCAGATTTTTATGACCGATTTTAATCACCACACCACCGACAATTAAACATAGATGAAGGGCTGCCGTGGCAGCCCTCATTTGCTTGAACAAGTTATCGGCCCTTGGCTGAAACAAACTCCGGATAGGCTTCGACACCGCACTCGGCGATGTCAGCCCCCGTATATTCATGTTCGACACCTAGGCGAATGCCGAATGCTCTATTTAGAAACCACCAAATAATTAAACTGCAGCTAAATACCCAAGTAAAGATAACTGCGGCGCCAATAAGCTGACTGGTTAAACTTGCACTCGCCGAAGTTAGAGCAACACAGACTAAGCCGTAAATGCCCACCACGCCATGCACTGAAATTGCACCCACTGGGTCATCTATTTTTAATCTATCTAAAGCAACAATGGACAACACAACAATGACACCAGCGCCGCAACCAATAAGGGTTGCACTAAGCGCACTTGGCGCGGCCGGCTCTGCAGTAATCGCAACAAGGCCGGCAAGCACGCCATTTAATATCATGGTTAAATCTGCTTTTCGCCAAATGAGTCGGGTTATCAAAAACGCTGCTAAAGCGCCGCCAGCTGCCGCCATATTTGTATTGAGAAAGATAGTTGCAACGCTATCGGCATTCTCAATGTTATGAATGGTTAACTGCGAGCCGCCATTAAAGCCAAGCCAGCCAAACCACAAAATGAGGGTGCCTAAGCTTGCCAGCGGCATGTTAGCGCCAGGTATCGGGTAAATTGCGCCACTATGACCGTATTTGCCTTTCCGTGGGCCAAGTATAAGCACCCCAGCCAGCGCCGCCGCGGCGCCGGCCATATGTACCACACCTGCGCCAGCAAAATCGATAAATCCTAGCTGGCTGAGGAATCCACCGCCCCATACCCAGCTGCCCGAAACTGGGTATATAACGGCTGTCATGATGACCGCGAAAATAAGAAACATCGATAGCTTCATGCGCTCGGCAACTGCGCCTGAAACAATTGACATTGCCGTTGCAACAAAGACTAACTGGAAAAAAATGTAAGCCTTGGGAGCATAGCCAGAAGGCGTACTGTCGCCATACATAATTTGATAACCGACGTTGAGAAAGCAAATACACGCCAAAGCGTATAGCAAAATATTCTTCACCAAAATTTCAGTGGTGTTTTTGCTACGAACGAGCCCGGCTTCGAGCATCGAAAAACCAGCCGCCATCCACATCACTAAGGCGGCGCTGACTAAAATGAAAAGCGTATCGATTGCATAGTTAAGTTCTGTTAAAGACATGATGAACTCCTAAACTGCAAAACGGTCGATTTCGCCGGTGCGAATACGTATGACCTTGGAAAGTGGCGTAACAAATATTTTGCCGTCACCGGTGTTGCCGGTATGGGCCGACTCTTGAATGGCATCAATAACGGCTTCAACTTGCTCATCAATGACGGCAATATCAATGCGAATTTTAGGGAGAAAATCGATACGGTATTCGGCTCCGCGATAGAGTTCTGTGTGGCCCTTCTGGCGACCAAATCCCCGTACTTCAGTAATAGTCATACCTTGGCATCCAAGTTCTTCAAGTGCTGCGCGCACGTCACTTAGCTTTGCGGGCTTTATAATGGCGATAATAAGTTGCATAGTGGCTCCTAAGTTTGATCATGACCTAAGCATGGTCCAGACTTAGTCAAGCAATTGCCGTGCCAATAAATTTCGTCGAAAAGTGACTAAAAAAACCGGAAATGCACAAATTTTGCACTGATTTGGTGCATGAATGCACGATATTGGGTAAGTTTTTGCGGCGGCTTAGTTTGTTGCCCGAGGCATGTGGTTTAAGCGCAGATAACTTATAATAAATCAATCTTTACAAGATGCTGCAAGCCCCGTAATGTATGGATCATACACGCTCGAGCTTTAAGGTTGCGCCATGAAAATCGTTTCTGTTGTTCTCGTTATTTTTGCCTTAGTGGGCTGTGCAACGAATCAGCCAAGTGAGCGAGGTTCAAATACCGCCGCGGCCGATTCAGTTGAATTTATGCGGCCGTATGAATTGTCTCGCACAGATGTCAGCGTAATTAGCCTTGGTGACGTGGAAGGGCGATCGTGCCAAGCAAATATCTTTGACGATAAACCAAGCCAAGAACAAGCTATTGTGCTGCTGAAAGTTGCAGCAGCAGAATTAAGCGCAAATCGTGTCGTCTTACGTACATGCCGTGAAGAAAAAACAGACTCGTGCCGCGCTAGCTGGGTTTGTCATGGACAAGCTTTGCAAGTTGAACCGTTACGTTAGGAAGGAGTTTTCATGCAAGTAGCCAAGCGTTCTGCTGAGTTAATTGGGCAAACAGACTTATTGCGATTGAACGCATTATCTGACCTAACTGGCTGCGAAATTTTCGTGAAATTAGAGTCACAAAACCCGGGTGGCTCGATTAAAGATCGCGCCGCCCTGCAAATTATTACCGACGCGTTAAAAAGTGGCGAACTTGAGCCAGGCATGACGGTGGTGGAGGGCACTGCGGGGAACACTGGTATTGGCTTAGCTTTGGTTGCACGGTCGTTTGGTTTGAACATGTTGGCGGTGATGCCAAATGATCAGAGCAAAGAAAAAGAACGCATGATCACCTTGCATGGGGCGCAGCTAAAAACTGTTGACCCAGTGCCGTTCAAAAACGAAAACCATTTTTACCACACGGCGCGGCGCTTGGCTGAGCAACGCGATGACTACTGGTGGGCAAACCAATTTGAGAATACCAGCAATGCTCAAGCGCATTATCTCACAACCGGCCCAGAAATATGGGACCAGACCAAAGGAGAGGTCGATATTTTCGTTTCGGTTGCAGGAACAGGCGGAACTATTGCTGGTAACTCGAGATATTTAAAAGAGCGGAATCCTGATCTGCAAGTGTGGCTGGCCGATCCTGATGGTTCCGGTATATATAGCTATTTAAAAACCGGCGAGTATGTAAGCCAAGGCAGTTCGTTTACCGAAGGCATTGGCATCATGCGTTTGGTTGAGAATTTCAAACAAGCGCACATTGATGCGGCTGTTAACTTACCTGATGCCGATCTGGTCACCTTATCGCGTTATATGGTTGAACAAGAAGGTTTGGTGCTAGGTAGTAGTTCGTGCTTAAACGTGGCGGGAGCCTTGCAAGCAGCGCTGCTGCATGGCCCGGGTAAAACCATTGTTACTTTTGCTTGTGACTTAGGTGAACGTTCGGCCAGCAAGCTATACAATAAAGAGTACTTGCAACAGCGTGGTGTTCGTACCGAGCCTGAACCCATTCAAGAGCTGTTAGCGCGTTATCGAGATCAAGGTGAGCAGGTTTGGTACAAGCAATCTTAAAACCCGGTAAGATGACAGTCGTTTTTGCAGCCTTAATAGTTTGGGCAACGACTTCACTTGCTGCTGCGCAAGAAACTGCGCAAGAAATACTTGAGTTACCAACACGTGAGCAGCCTTCTCGCGAGCAAACAATACCGGAGCTTTCAAAGCCGGAGTCGTTACGTCACTCGCTAACTATTATTGCGCATCGTGGGGCATCTGGGTATGCCCCTGAACACACCCTTCCTGCTGTGGCTATAGCTCACGCGCAACATGCAGACTTCATTGAACAAGACGTGGTACTAACGCGAGATCACGTGCCTGTTGTACTGCACGACTTGCGGTTAGATGCAGTGACCAATGTAGCTGATGTTTTTCCGGAAAAATATCGTCCAGATGGTCATTATTATGTCATGGATTTTTCGTTTGCAGAGTTACAACAATTGAAGGTAAACGAGCGGCGCAATAAAGACGGTAAGCAGCGTTACCCAGATCGATTTAGCAGCAAACTCGGTCATTTCCATATCATGTCGTTAGCGCAGCAAATAGAACTTATTCTTGGGCTTAACGCGAGCAGCGGTCGTGATACGGGAATTTATGTTGAGATGAAAAGTGCTCGCTGGCACAAAAAACAAAATTATGACCTCGTGGAATCAACTATGGGTGTGTTGGCTCGCTATGATTTTACCCAAGTTGATACGCCAGCACCGATATATTTGCAAAGCTTTGACCCAGAAGTGTTACGCCGGTTAAAGCGGGAGTTTCGAACTGAAATTCCGCTGATTCAGCTAGTTGCTGAGAATAGTTGGAATGAAAGTGACATTGATTACGATATGATGCGCACTGCAGCTGGTTTGGAGACATTGCGAAGCTATGCGTCCGGAGTTGGAGTGTGGTTAAATCATATTTTTTTAGGTTTTGATGATCACGGCAATCCGCAGTTTTCAGATATTGTCAAACATGCTCATGCTGCCGGGTTACTCGTTCATGTTTACACCCTGCGCGCAGATGACTTACCTGAAGGTGTTGCAAGTTATCAACAGCTTAAAACGTGGTTAACTGAGCTTGGCGTAGACGGTATTTTTACCGATTTTCCAGACCGTTAGCCTCTGACCACAAGCTTAAGCGCATGCGGTAGCCGTCGGTGCCGTCATCATAGTAGTCGGGAAGCACGTCAACGACCGCAAAATCATACTTCTCATAAAGCTTTATCGCAGGAGTATTATCTGTTTTCACTTCAAGGCTGAGCGCACTAGCACCGTGCTGTTTGGCGGTAAAAATAGCGAATTCAAGCAACTGTTTACCAATACCTAAACCACGAGCTGCTGGCGCGGTAGCTATTGAGTAAAGTCGCCAGATACGACTGTTGCGGCGTGTAAGCAGTAGTAAGTAGCCCATTAAGGTGCCATCGCACTCACATAAATAAACATGTGCTGAGTGGGCGTTTATTAATCGCTTGAAGCTTTTGGGCCCCATTCGGCTGTAATCAAAACAACGACTTTCAAGAGCAACAAGCGCTGCGACATCAGCGCTTGTTGCTTCGCGAAAGTGACAGTTTGTGGTTACTGTACTCATGTTATTTTTCATCAAGGCGACGGGCAAAGTCGCGCATAATAATGTGGTATAGCTCGTCACCTAACAGCAAATCTTCAACCCCAGCGTCAATCGAAGGGTTGTCGTTTATCTCAATGATAACTGGACCTTTGGGTGTGACCTTCATGTCGACACCATACAAACCATCACCAATAAGACGCGTGGCTTGTAACGCCGTGCGCACTACGTCTTTCGGTACCTGATGCACACCTACAGTTTCAAAACCACCAGACTTAGCTCGGCTGGTTGAGCTCGCATGGTTGTATATTTGCCAATGATTACGCGCCATAAAATATTTACAGGCATAAATTGGTCGGTTGTTTAAAATACCGATACGCCAGTCAAAGTCAGTTTTTACAAACTCTTGCGCAAGCAAAATCGTTGATTTATTAAATAACTCTGCAGCAACGCGACGAAATTCTTGCTCATTTTCGGCTTTTTCAACGCCAATAGAAAATGAACCATCTGGAATTTTTAGAACCACTGGATAGCCTAAACGCTCACCAATTTTTGCGTAGTCAAGTTCTTGTTGGCTAAGCAGCAATTCGGTGCGTGGTGTAGGAATATGGTGCTTGTCTAAAAGTTCTTTCAAAAATACTTTGTTGGCACATTGCAAAATAGAATGCGGTGCGTCAATAACCACCATGCCATTGGCTTCTGCTTTTTTTGCAAAATGGTAGGTGTAATGGTTTATTCGTGTTGTTTCACGAATAAATAAGGCGTCAAACTCCAATAATCGATTGTAGTCTTCAGCCGTAATCAGCTCGGCTTCAATATCAGCCTCTTTGGCTGCTTTAATAAATTTTTGCAGCGCTTTCTTATCGCTCGTAGGAATCGGTTCATTAGGGTCATGCAAAATTGCCAAATCGTAGCGGTACTCTTTGGGTGCGCGTGCTTTGCGCCAAACGCGTTTGCTAAAACTATCCAAGGCATCACCAAAAAAGGTTTGTTGGTCGTCAGACAAGTCTGGTAGTGCGCCTGCAATCAATTGATTAATAAACCAACGGCCTTGATAACTAAACTCCACCCAAATGATGGGGCATGGGTAGCGGTCAAATATCTGTCGTGCAAAGTTACTCAGCAATGGTTGTTCTGTTTGTCCAAAGCAAATCAGCACACGAACGGACTTTTCTTTGTCTGCGGCGCTTAGAAATTTATTCAGTGCTTTGTCAGTATTCGCCAGTAACAACTGATAATGGTTGAAGTTGGCTAAGTCGTTAATTGTTGTCACCGACGGCAGTACGCGCTGCCCCCTAGCTTCTGCTAACAAGCTAACGTAATAGCCGGTCGATAAATAGCTTAAATCGCCGCATAAATTGAGGATTTGAGTGCGACTTTTACTTGATGTTTGAAGTAAGTATTCACTAGCGGTAACGGTTGACTGGCTAGGGTAATACGGCTGCCAGTCGGTGATGTCATCAAGAATGATTAAAGCTGAGTTTTGCATGATTGCTCCAATGCTAATTTGCCGCGCATTTTTAGCTTAATTTAACCAAAACACAATAGCCCTACGAAATATATTTTTCGGTAAATTTTTACCTTGAAAAATAGCTCTATCGGTTCATGTAAGCTATTCTTGTTGTTACAAATATAGCGTGGAGTTTATTGATATGCTCACTTTGCTGGCAAAGTTTTTTAAAGCACTCAACTCTGAGTCTGGTGCATGGGCGTTAGCTTTTGCATTTGTGCTTGGTATGGTGATGGGTTTTACGCCATTATGGCGAGTGCACAATCTAGTTATCTTGCTGATTGCGTTATTATTTCGAATTAACCTAACTGGGTTTATTTTGAGTTTTGCCGTCTGTTCAGCGATAGCTTATTTACTAGACCCATGGTTTCATCAAGTAGGCTTTTACTTACTGTCGCATGAAAGCTGGCAACCGTTGTGGCAGTCGTTATATCAGTCAGCCTTTTGGCGGGTCATGCAATTCCACCACACTATTACCCTCGGTAGCTTTCTTCTAAGTATCGCATTTGCCCCTGTCTTATTAGGGGTGAGCTTCTATATCATCACGCAATATCGACGTCGAATTCAAACTTGGTTTAATAAACTTAAAATTGTACAAATGCTTAAGGCCAACAGGTTCTGGGCTATTTATTCAGAGTTACGAGGCTAATCATTATGACTGATACAACATCAAAGCCGCAGATGCGCCGCAGTGCTATTCGCTGGCCTGGCTTGGCTGCATTTGTCATTATTTGTGCGTTGTTAGCAGCGTTTACCTGGTTGCTGTTAGACACCATTTTAAAATGGACCTTTGAAACCTCGGTAGGCACGTTAAACGGAGCGGAAGTTAACATTGAGTCGGTTGAGCATAGCTGGAGTCCTTTAGGTGTCAAAATATCTGGAGTACAGGTAACCGACCCAGCTAAGCCAGAGATGAATCGGCTGGTGATTGGTGAAGTAACCGCACAACTAAACCTAGAGCAATTACTATTGGGGCGCCTACACTTTGAAAATGTGGTTAGTTCAGGTATTCGCGCGTTTCAACCGCGCCAAGCGCCGGGTGAGGTTTATGCCGCACCAACTAAAGAGGATGCGAAAGCCTGGGCTAAACAGGGGCTGGAGTCGCTTAATTTAAGCTTGCCTAGTGCCGATGATATTGTCGCGCGCCTTGATTTAAAAACGCCTGCGGCAATTGAACAAGCAAAAACATCTATTGCGCAGAGCAAAGCAACGCTTGAAGACATTAAGGCGAAGCTACCAACTCGTGAAAAGCTAGCTGAATATGAACAGCAATTGAAAGCACTTAGCGAAAGCAAAATTGAAACACCAACACAGTTACAGCAAAAGCGAGAAGAATTTGCAGCATTGAAGAAAAAGTTTGAGGCTGACAAAGCACAAATCAATGAGATAAAAGTATCTGCGCAAGAATCCTTGTCGCAGTTAAAGTCTGCATTTGCAGTAGTAAAAGCTGCGCCAGCTGCGGATATGGAACGCGCGCAGCAACTCATGCAGCTAAATAGCGAAGGTTTAAGCGAAATTACTGCGGTATTGTTCGGTGAACAAATGCGCCAATGGAGCGAATATATGCTACTTGCTTATGAGCAACTGGCTCCAATGTTGGCGCGCTCAGCTGACGAAAAGCTGATTAAACCACAACGCGGTGAAGGTATTTGGTTTGAGTTCAGCAATACGCAACAACCACCGTCATTTTTAATAAAAAAAGCCAAAACCGAATTTGCTTGGGGCGAATCGCTGTTGGACGTAGACTGGACAAATATCACTCATCAGCATGAGCAATTAGGCCAGCCTACGACATTTGTGGCGCGGGCAGCCAATTCGGCTTTATGGCAGCTGTTAAACCTGAATGGTGAGCTTGCTTTAACGGCGGATGGTATAGATGCAAAACAGCAGTGGCAAGTTCAAGGTATTCGGTTGAATAACCTTAAGCTGAGCGAGCAAACTCAGTTTACAGCAACCTTATTAGCGTCGTTGCTAGACTCTGAAGGTACAGTAACCTTGCAGAACAGTGTATTCGATGGTGGCGGAACGGTTCGGCTATCAGATATGAAGGTGTCAGCCAATGCCGATAATAAGTGGGCAGCAGTCGTTGCCGATGCGCTGACTCAGCTAAACCGATTAGATATTAATGCGGATATTGCAGGCCAGCTAACACAGCCATCGTTCAGCTTTGCTTCTGATTTAGATCGTCAGTTAGGTAACGCATTGAAAACGGCGGCTTTAGACGCTGGCAAAGCTGAGTTGTCTGGCCTGCAGAACCGTCTGCAAGAACAGTCAAGTGGCTTTTTAGGTGCCAACCAAGACGACTTGGCAGCATTTGAAGGCTTGCTGTCTGATGCTGAGCAACGAGACAAGAAGCTTCAAGACTTATTAAAAGCCAAGTTCGAAGGTGCTATTGAAGACAAACTAAAAGACAAGCTAAAAGGTATTTTGGGTGGTAATTAAACCGCAGAGAACACCGGTTGAACCGGTGTTCTCGACCCCATTAGTTATTGATAAACTCTGCTAACTCTTCTGCTTTAGACTGAATATTATAAACACCGTCCAAATGCCCGAAGGTTCCATCAATTTCAGCGTACTTAGGTTGCTTGCCTTGCTCTTCTAAAACATCCACGGCTTGCTTCGCTAAATAAGGTTGTAGCAACAAATCATTTTTTGCCGGTAGGAACAGTGTTTTTGCTTTTACTTGTGCAAGTCCCGTTGCTAAGTCTTTGTCATGACCGGCGACAAAAAGCTGATTTGCGCGAACTAAATAAAGAATATGATTTGCGTCCGCAAGCGGTGCACGCTGCGCAGCGCCACCGAACCAAAAGTCGGTTGCAGGTAAGCCATTTAATACACTTTCGAGTGCCGATTTAGGTAATACCTCTTGTGCCGGAGACATAGCGTTAAAGGCCACTGGATGCATGGCTTGCTGAGTAATCATGACTAAACTGTTGGTAACGCCAACTAATGGTGCTGGTCCACTGTAGTAATCCCCACCATTCCAGTTCGGGTCTAAACGAATAGGCCGTGCCCAATGTTCAAGAGCGGTTATAGTCCATGCGTCCATTGCTCCGGCACCAATTACCGACACCATGCGCTCGACCATGTCGGGGTAAGCTGCTGCCCACTCAATGGCTTGTAATGATCCCATTGATGCACCAACGACAGCATGCAGCTTCTTGATGCCTAAACTTTGCAGCAGGGCGTGTTGAACGTTGACAAAATCTCGAATAGTCACCACCGGAAAGTCTAAACCGTATGGTTTGCCGGTTTCAGGGTTAATAGATGCAGGGCCCGTAGTAACAACATGTGGTAAGTTGGGAAAAGCATTCACCAAAGTGTCAGAACTAATAACGTAGTATTTATTGGTATCAATCGCTTTGCCTGGCCCAATAATCGCGTCCCAGTACCCTGGTTGTGGGTCGTCTGGCGTGTACTTGCCAGCAGCATGACTATTACCCGAGAAAAAGTGGGTAATGAGAATAACATTGTCTCTATTTTCATTGAGCTTGCCGTAGGCTTCCCAGCCGACATTGACTTCAGCAATGGTTTCGCCGCTTACGGTACTAAAGTTTTTGCTGCTGAAGGTCTTCTTTTCAACAAGTAAGTCAGCATAAGCCGCAGAGCTACACGCAATACATGCAGCAACTAAAAAAGTTGTTAATAAACGCGAAATCATGATGATTGCTCCATCAGGTAATTAAAGTACTGCTTGCGCAGTTCATTCTTGATTAGCTTGCCGGTGCCGGTATGTGGCAATTCATCGACAATTAAAATGTCGTCGGGGGTCCACCACTTGGCTATTTTTCCAGCTAAAAACTCATAAATATCCTGCTTATTGATGGCTGCGCTGGTATTTAATACAACCAGAAGCAGAGGTCGCTCATCCCATTTAGGGTGTTTCACACCAATGACGCAGCTTTCTTTCACCGCGGGGTGTTGACTCGTAATGCTTTCAATTTCGAGCGAACTTATCCACTCGCCACCGCTTTTAATCACATCCTTCTTACGATCAACAACCTTCATGTATCCGTGACTATCGATAACGGCAATGTCACCCGTTGCTAACCAGCCATCGGGAAATGTTTCTGGATCATCACGCTGAAAATAGCGCTGTGTTATCCAAGGTCCGCGGACACGCAGCTCGCCAGAAGTTTCGCCATCATGTGGCAGTGGATTCCCGTTCGCATCGGCAATCATCATATCGACCCCATAGCAGGCTCGCCCAGCAGTGGTTTGAATGGCATATCTTTCGGTTTTAGGTAATGCCATTAGCTTAGCTGTTGGCGGTGCCGAACATGCTAAAGGACCAGTCTCGGTCATCCCCCAGATAGGCTGCCAATAAATGTTGTAGCACTCGTCATAAATTTTTACGAGCCCCAAAGGTGACGCTGCTCCACCGACACAAACCCGCTGCAATGAAGGAACCCGTTGCTTAGTTTCACTTAAATAGCTGTGTAGGGTTAACCAAATAGTCGGCACTCCAAGACTAACCGTAACCTGTTCTGAATGAATGAGCTCATACATCGCGTCACCCGACATGCCAGACCCTGGAAGTACCAATTTGCAGCCGGCTAATGGCGCTGCGTATGGAGCACCCCAGGCCCCCACATGGTACATCGCTACCATCGGCATGAGCACGGTGTCCTCACGTAAGTCTAGTAGCTCTGCGCTAGCGGTTGCTTGAGCGTGTAACACGGTTGAACGGTGAGAAGTTAACACGCCTTTTGGGTTGCCGGTTGTGCCCGAGGTATAACAGAGAAGCGCTGCCGTATTTTCGGAGAATACTGGCCAGTTAAACTGTTGCGGCTTATTTGCCAATAGCGCTTCGTAGTTGTGCACCGGTAAGGCTAAGTGATCAACGTTAGGTTGTGCTGTTTCGTCACATAACACAATAATGCCTTTGACCGTTTTTAGGTCAGTAGCAAACTCTTCAAGCAATGGCATGAAGCTAATGTCAATAAACAGCCAAGTCGCTTCAGCGTCGTTAATAATCCATCGAATTTGATCGGCAATCAAACGCGGATTTACGGTGTGAATAACCGCACCAACACCGCTTACCGCGTAATACAGCTCCATATGGCGATAAGTATTCCACGCTAAAGTGGCAACGCGATCACCCGGTTCTATATTCAGCTCAGTTAAGGCGTGAGCCAGCTGACTAGTGCGCTGGTAACAGTCAGCATAGGTGTAGCGATGAATATCTCCCTCTAAACGACGCGAGACGATTTCTTGCGTTGGATGTCGGCGTACTGCATGTCGCAATAGATCAATGATCAGCAGCTGACTTGATTGTGCATCACCTGGTAAGACTGGGTGTGTCTGCTGTGAGGTTTCAAACATACTGGTGTACTCCTTTTACCACCAAATGAACAAGCCAATGGCAACGGCCAAACCAACAAAAGGAACCACCACGGTTACGGCCGCAACTGGCCAATAAGCAGCCTGATGCGTTTCTTTACAGATACCGCGAATGGTTGTTACCACATAGCCGTTGTGCGGCAATGAGTCGAGCGCACCCGATGAAATTGCAACAATGCGGTGGAGCTGATCTGGGTTCACGCCGGCATCAATATAGTGAGGCCCTAACACGGGTAACGCGATGGCTTGCCCGCCTGACGCAGAACCGGTTAAACCCGCAATGACACTTACTGCAACGGCAGCACCGACAAGTTCATTGCCTGGTAGGTTTGTCATAACAGCCACAGCTTGCTCAAAAGCGGGAGTTACTTTGGCGATGCTACCAAAGCCGACCACTGCAGCGGTGTTACCAATGGCCACTAAAGCTCCGGTTGATGCTTCAGTTAGAGCTTGCGATATGTTGTGGAAATAGTTGCGGTTAATTATCGCAATGGCTAAGACACCACCTGATAATGCAATAATAAGAGCGTTTTGTTTAAGTTCTTCATGAAACAAGAAGCTCAAAGTTAACACCACAATGAGAGGTACCAAACCACTAATTGGGGACGGCAATTCGCGCTCAAGATTTTTGGGATCATCAGCACGAGATTCAAAAGTTTCACCATTAGCAACGGCTTTACCAATTAATCGGTTCAACCACCAATAACCGAACAAGGCCATAAGTACAGCAACGAAAAGACTAACTTCCCATGCTGCATATGGTGATGTGCCCAAGTATTGAATAGGTATCCAGTTTTGAATTTCTGGTGAGCCTGCTGAAGTCATCGTGAAGGTAACCGAGCCAAAGGCCAAGGCGGCTGGGATAAATCGTCGTGGCAGGTTGGCATCTTTAAACAAAGACAAGGCCATCGGGTAAACCGAAAACGCCACTACAAACACGCTAACCCCGCCGTAGGTCAAAATAGCGCAGGCCAGCACGACTGCAAGCATGGCTTGTTTGCGACCAAGCTTATTAATAATCCACTTTGCCACACTGTCAGCGGCGCCGGTATCTTCCATGAACTTACCAAAGATAGAGCCGAGCAAGAACATGAAAAACCATGCTGCGACGAATGCAGCAAAACCGTCCATGTAAGCACTGACAAAATTAAGTTCACCCTGAAATAGGGGCACGTTGCTACACAATGCAACAATGACGGCGCACAGCGGCGCACTAATAAATAAGTTCATTCCGCGTAACGTCAGAATGATAAGCAGGGCAAGCCCACCCACAAGACCAATCATGCTTAACATGCATTACCTCTTTAACCGGTTCGTTTCAGATGTGCCATGACCCGAAGCGCCGTGTTGGTGTTTGTATGATGCGTTAATCGTTTATTTTTTTACATAGTACTAACGTACAGAATACAAACACAAAACTTTCAGCTAGGGTACATAGGCCATGACAAAAGAATCGTTTGAGTTGCAGTATTGCAACAGAGATAACAACAAAACTAGACAGATACAACAACTTAACCATCTCGGGAGATTGACATCATGAATCAACCCATGTTTCGCCGCTCATTGTTAGCCGCAACTATTGCTTCAGTAATGGCAATGCCGGCTTATGCGCAGCAAGAAGATAGTAGCACCAGTGACGAGCTGAAAGGCCTAGAACGAATTCAAGTAACCGCACGCCGCAAAACAGAGAGCATTCAGGATGTGCCTGTTTCGGTGTCATCGTTTGGTGCCGGCGACCTTGAGTCTGTTGGTGTGGAAGATATTACAGAGCTACAACAGCGCATTCCAAACGCCACAATTCAAGTAAGTCGAGGAACTAACTCTACTCTAACCGCGTATATTCGTGGTGTTGGTCAGCAAGACCCATTATGGGGCTTTGAGCCAGGTGTTGGTGTTTATATTGATGATGTTTATGTCGCACGCCCTCAAGGCGCGGTATTAGAAGTATTTGATATAGAACGTATTGAAGTTTTGCGTGGGCCGCAAGGTACCTTGTACGGCAAAAACACCATTGGTGGCGCACTTAAATATGTCACCAAAGAACTGACCGGATATAACGAACTGTCAGTACAAGGAACAATTGGTAGCTACAATCAGCGCGATATCAAAATTTCAGGTCAGACAGCATTGACTGATAATTTTTATGTAGGCGCAGCTGTTGCCTCATTGAACCGTGATGGTTTTGGCGAGTACGTTAATACTGGCGAGGAAAACTACAATAAAGATCTCATGACCTATCGGTTATCAGCCAAGTGGCTCATTAATGACGACATGGATCTGAAGTTTTCATACGATAATACCGATGATAGCTCGAATTCCAAAGGTGGTTATCGATTATTAACCAGTGCTGTAACTGGTCAAGAACCTTATGCCGACGTTTATAATTCAAACACAGCGATGCCGGTTGATAACACCGTTGAAACCGAAGGTTGGTCATTAACCTACAACTGGAATATCAATGATGATTGGGCCTTCAAGTCAATTACCGCAAGCCGTGAAGGTTATACCAACACAAACATCGATTTTAACTCAACTGGCGAACCTATTTTTATGGTGCCAGCAATTTACGAAGACGAGCAGTTCACCCAAGAATTCCAGGTGAGTTATTCCAACAATAGAAACTTTGACTTCGTTGGTGGCGTTTACTTGTACGATGGTGAAGCCTGTGGCGTGTTCGGCACTGTGCTACCTATGTACCTAGCAGCTTTGGGTGGCGTAACCGTTGATAATGGCGGCTGCGTAGACACCGATAGCTTGGCGGTATACGGCCAAGGTAACTACGCAATATCGGATGACTTAACGTTAACCGTGGGTGGTCGTCTAACTAAAGACGAAAAAGAAGCAGATGTTTTCCGTTATACCTACTTGGGTGTTCATTATATTAACCAAGACCCGAATGCGGATTACGGTACACCGTTTGCGGTTAACTCTGAATTCACGACTAAGGCTGACTGGAGTAAGTTCTCGCCACATGTGGCATTGAACTACAAGTTATCTGAAGACGTCATGGTTTATGGTAGCTATAGCAATGGCTTTAAGTCTGGCGGCGTAGATATGCGAGCTGATCAGTCGCTTAACCCAACCATCAATGAACCCTACGATCCAGAAATTGTGGATACCGTGGAATTTGGTATGAAAACCGAATTAATGGATGGTCGTATGCGTTTGAACACCGCCGTGTTCTACTCTGATTACCAAGACATGCAAGTGACAGTGCAACGTGTTGTGCCAGCAGGTATTTCGTCACAAGTATTGAATGCGGGTGAGTCAACGGTTAAAGGCTTTGAGTTTGAAACCGTATTCGCCGCAACAGATAGCTTAAATGTGACTGCGATGTTGGGCTACATAGATGCCGAGTTCGATTCGGTGATTTATACAGAGCCAGCTACTGGCGACACAACCGACGTCACCAATGCGTGGTCGTTCCAAAATACACCTGAGTTAACCTATAACGTAGGCTTCAATCAAACATTTGATACATCGTTCGGTCAAATTGTTTGGTCTGGTAATTACGCCTACCGTGATGATACACAGATGTTTGAGGCACCGTCGGCGTTAGATCAAGAAGGTTATGGTCTGCTTAATACCAGTGTGGTGTGGTACTCCAACAACAGCAATTGGTCGGTCGGCTTGCACGGCAAGAACCTTACTGATGAAGAGTATCGCGTAGGTGGCTATAACTTCGGACCAACTTTCGGCGACGATGCTGTGGTTGGTTATTATGGCGACCCACGTACTGTTTCCCTGGCTGTGGGGTACAAGTTTTAACCCCACGCAGTGGTTACCTGATTTTCATTTCAGGTAACCACTGACTTTTCCCTTTGGACGCGCTAGCATGAGTCAATTGAATTCCACTGAATCAGGTTTAGTTATGGCGCGTGCAGTTATTGCCGATGATCACCCGTTATTTCGAGCCGCTTTAAAACAGGCACTAGGTGAAACCCTAGACGCTCCTATTCTTGAAGTCGCATCGTTTGAGCAGTTACTTGAATTGATTCGGCGCGAACCGCAAATTGAGTTGGTTCTACTAGATTTAACCATGCCGGGTAATCGCGGATTAACCGGCTTAACGTCGTTACGCAGTCGCTACCCCGACATATTGGTGGTGATTGTTTCGGCCAATGAGCAAGTGCCAACCATTCGTCAAGCAATGGCCTTCGGCGCTAGTGCCTACATACCAAAGTCGATGCCTTTAGCAGAGTTACAACAAGCAGTGCACACGGTGTTAGCGGGCGATACCTGGTTACCTGAACACTTGCGGGATGATGTCGAAGCGAGTGATGCCGGGGCGCATGCAGAGTTTGCGAGTCGTTTGGAACAATTAACACCTCAGCAGTTTCGTGTTCTTGAGTGTTTAGCCGATGGGTTACTCAATAAACAAATTGCTTATGAGCTCAATGTGCAAGAAACCACAATTAAACAGCATGTTTCAGCCATATTACGCAAATTAAATGTGATTAATCGCACACAAGCCGGTATTGTTTTCAAACAAATGCTCAATGCCAATGAATTTAGTCACGAAGCAGACGCTTAATTAAGCGTTTTAAGGCCGCCACCTTTATTGGCTTGGGAATAAACAGAGCCTGCTCACTAATAACTTGTTCACGCACGGTTTCGTCAGGATCTGCCGAATTAATTATTGCCGGAATGTGGTCATTTGCAAAAGCCTTTCGAACCACACGCAGCACGTCTATCCCCGTATCGTATTGTTCTAAGTGGTAGTCAAATACTAGTAAATCCGGACAGCTTAGCTGCCAAGGCAACTGCTCGCGGTTGGCTGCACTATGCACTGTAGCGCCCCAGCTTTCGAGTAACTGCGTCATGGCCTGTAATACTGCCGCGTCATTGTCGAGTAACCAAATTGTGCGATGTCGGAGAAAACTATCGTTTGCACCAATAGCCGTACGTCGCGGTTTAGCCAATTGCTGTTGCCAAGCAACCTTGGTAAAAGTTAGGCTAAAAGTTGTGCCGTGGCCAACTTCGGACTTGAGTGAGATAGGTATGTTAAGTAATCGACACATACGTTCAACAATAGCAAGGCCGAGCCCGAGGCCCGGATTTTCACCAGCTTGTTCTACCTGATGAAACTCTTTAAATATTTTATCTTTTTGATCGCTCGGAATGCCGCAACCGGTATCGATGACGTGTAATTGCGCACCCTGTTTATTGCGGCGTACACCAATAAGTACTTTACCGTGCTCGGTATAGCGCACCGCGTTGGAAATTAAGTTCTGCACGATGCGACTAATCATTTTACGGTCAGTTTGAAGTGTTAACCGTGTGGGTACATAGTCGATGCTCACGCCTTTTTCGGCAGCGATTATTCGTTGACTCTCAACTAATGGCTGAATAACTTCATGCAAATGAACTTGCTGATAATTTACTGGGAGATTTCCGGCTTCTAAACGCGTCATTTCTAACAGCATGGTTAATAATTCTTCCGCGTTAGCTAACGACTGTTGAATTTGTCGTGCCAATTTTGCCGGCTCATCATGCAAACGCTGGGTCAGCATGTCGCAGAATAAGGTTGCGGCATTAAACGGTTGCATCAAGTCGTGACTTACCGCGGCAAAAAAACGGCTTTTACTTTGGTGAGCTTGTTCTTCTGCTTGCTTCGCTACGACTAGTTCTGAGGTGCGTTCTGCCACGCGTTGCTCAAGCTCCGCATTGGCTTGCTCTAGCGCTCGTTGCGCTTGCACTAAATCGGTGATGTCTGTGTAGGTTGTAACAAAGCCTCCACCGGGCATCGGCGCCCCTTGCAATTCAATAACATGGTCACCTTGTTGGCGTTGATACCGGTAGGCGCTGCCTTGGCGCAGGTAGTCTAAACGCTTGCTGACTTCATCTTCTAAGTCTGCAGAAATATCGGCTTGAATGAGGCCGCGCTGCGCATTGTAACGCAACAGGTCAGCCACTGGCATGCCAGCTTGTAAAAAGCCGGCGGGGTATTGAAATACTTCAACATAGCGGCGATTCCAAGCGACTAAGCGTAGGTCTTGGTCAATAACACTAATACCCTGTGGAATATTCTCGACCGAGGCTTGCAGTAGCTCACGGTTAAACTTATACAGTTGCGAGGCTTCGGTGGCCCAGGTCACTACTTGGGCGATGGGCACACTGGGTTGCTGGGTGACAGTATCAAGCAAAATACGACTCGCAGCCGTTCCAATAACGGCTGAGAGCTCCCGTTCAATGCGGGCTAAGAGTGCGCTCGGGACGAGCTCATCGGCAGGTGCGGTCGATAAATCTTGATGTAAACGCTCACTTAACCGCTCAAGTTCGAGCGAGTCAAAAAAGCGCGCTAACAATTGCCGTAGGCGGCCCCAACTAATCGGTTGATGCTGATAAAGTTCTGGGTGCCCGCCGGTGGGGTCAGTAAACAAGCGGCGTTGCTGTTGGTCAATGGTGCTAACTGGGCTTAACCATGAAACCAACATGTAAAGTGCTAAGTTGGCGCCAAGACTCAGCAGCACGCCATAGCTTAATTGTAAATCGGACAGCCCCCGATTTAGTTGAATAGACGGCAGAAACAATAGCCATACCCACAAGCTTGTGCCGACTAAAATACCTAAACTTGCGCCAAGCCTGCTACCGCGTAACCACACAAGGCCACCCAACAAAGCAGGGGCAAGTTGGGCTAATAATGCCAATGAAAGCAAGCCAGCATTCACTAACGGTAGCGTGCTTTCGGTTAACTTGTGAAAGCCAAAAGCTAAAATGATGATAAGCGAAATAGTGGTACGGCGGATACGAAGAATGCGTTTGGGCGTAAAAGTGACATTTCTTAGCTTTCGTCGGGTATTGCGCAACCAAATTGGCATGACGACGTCGTTCGACATCATAATACTCAAGGCCAAGGTTGCAATAATGACCATGCTAGTGGCTGAAGCTAAGCCACCGATAAAGGCGATAACGGTCATTATTGCTGAGTCCGACTGTTGCAAAATAACGAGCATAAAGGCGTCTGAACTGGCCGCTTCTGGAACCAAAAGCAGGCCTGCAAGTGCTATCGGCAAGATAAATAAGTTAATGGCGAACAGGTATAATGGAAACGCCCAGCGCGCGGTGCGCAACTCTTCTGGGTCAGTGTTCTCAATATAGCTAACATGAAATTGTCGGGGCAGACAAAACATTGAAATCGCCCCCAGTAAAATATGCGTCAAGTAAACAAAACCGCCGCTTGTTTGACCTTGCAACACGGGGCTGACATCTTTAGCCTGGGCCGCCTGCAAAAATATGTCAGCCACACCATCGAACATGTTGTAGCTAATAAAAATACCCACTGCCATAAAAGCTAGTAATTTTACCACCGACTCAAAAGCGACAGCGTCCATGAGACCAGAATGCTGTTCAGCTAGGCTCATGCGCCGCGTGCCAAATAGAATGGCAAACATCATCATGGCAAGAGCCACTAATGCCGCCACGTCGCCAAACCAAGGCACTGGTTTATCAGCAAGCCCAGTTACAGTGGCAAAGCTGCCGCTAATAGCGCGTAACTGCAAAGCGATATATGGCACGATACCGATTAACGCAATTAACGCGACCGCAACGGCTAAACTAGGCGATTTGCCATAGCGGTGGCTGATAACATCGGCAATCGAGGTGAGGTTTTGTTGCTTACAAACGTGCAGTAACCGCATTTGAATACGGTGGGCAAACAAGAATACCGCCATAGCGCCAATATAAGTTGGCGCCACAGACCAGCCATAGAAAGCTGACTGGGTTATGGTGCCGTAAAAGGCCCATGTGGTGCAGTGAATGCCTTGCGCTAAGGCATAGCGGTAGGGTTTGACTTGGTTCGGCGGTTTACGCTCGCCGCGGTAGGCAATACTGTACAATACGGCAATGTATGCAATGGCCAATAATATTGCCGTACCGGTGCTTAACATGGGTTAACGATGCCCATCGTGATGTTCATGAAAAACAATGAGAGACCATTGCCATCGCAGTGCTCCTAAACGCAGCAGTACGGTGGTAATGCCGCCCACTAAAATAGCTAGCAGCTGTGAATAGGGGGCAATAAACACAAACACAGTGCCTCCAATTAAGCAGGCCGTAGCGTATAATTCCCCTTTTAGTACCATGGGAATATCTCGAGCCAATACGTCGCGTAACATACCGCCAAAGCAGGCTGTCATGGTTCCCATAATGATACAAATAAGCGGTGAGAAGCCTGCTTCTAAAGCTTTCAGAGCTCCCATAACGGTGAAAAAACCAATACCGACGGCATCGGCAAGTAATAACGTTTTTTGGTGAATGTAAGCTTTGTAGCGTAGCCATAAAATTGTGGTCAGTGCGGCCAAGGCAACGGTATATAAATAATTTGGGTCATATACCCAAAACACAGGCATATCAAGAATTAGGTCGCGCGTGGTACCGCCGCCAATGGCCGTGACTGTGGCTAGAACAATAACGCCGAAGCCATCCATGTTTTTGCGAAACGCCAACAAGGTCCCCGATATCGCAAACACAGCGACACCTAAGTGATCAATCCAATAAAATAAAGTGGTGAGTTCCATATTATCGTTGCGCTTCTTTAGCCGTTCCAATCGGTTACGTTTTGTACTTGTTCAGTGTACGTCAATTTTCTCCCTATTTAAGCAGAAATTCGTTAGAATGCCTGCCATTCATTAAAAATTGGAGAAAAGGGCTTGTTTGCTTTAAATTGAGCCCCATCTTTAACCTCAATAACTTAAAAATACATAAGGGGATACACATGGATTTCTTAATTCCAACAGCATACGCACAAGAAGCTGGCGCACCACAAGGTGGCGGCATGGAGCTTATTTTTATGCTGGTTATGTTCGGTTTGATCTTTTATTTCATGATCTACCGTCCACAAGCAAAACGTGTCAAAGCACACAAAGAGTTAGTTTCTAGCATTAGTAAAGGCGACGAAGTATTAATGAATGGTGGTTTTGTTGGTCGCATTACTAAAATCTCAGAAGACAAAGATTTTATGGTTATCGCGGTTGCTGAAGGTATGGAAGTCACTGTACAGAAATCAGCAGTTACTGCAGTTCTGCCTAAGGGTACGATGAAATCTCTGTAACAAGAGATAAGGATTTAACGTGTTAAATAAGTTTCCGCTATGGAAAAATCTGATGGTCATCGTCATTTTGGCGATGGCCGCGCTGTATGCATTACCAAATATTTATGGTGAAGATTATGCAGTGCAGATTTCGGCTAGCCGTAACGCAACCGTAGACACTCAAACCTTGGGTACGGTTGAACAAACGCTTGAAGATATCGCAATTCAACCTAAGGGTGTGGTGTTAGAAGAAGGCCAAATTTTAGTTCGGGTCAATTCTGATGCTGAGCAGCTACAAGCGCGTGACGCCTTGCTGCGAGCCTTAGGCACCAACTACATTGTGGCGTTGAACTTGGCCCCAGCAACGCCAGATTGGCTTGCTGATATTGGCGGCACGCCAATGAAGTTAGGCCTTGATTTACGTGGTGGTGTGCATTTCTTAATGGAAGTGGACATGGCCGAAGCTACCCGAAAAATTCAAGACCAAATGCGCGATACGGTGCGCGGTGAACTCCGTGAAGAGCGAATTCGTTCAACCAGTATTCGCCGTGATGATAGTGATGTCGTTGTTCAGCTGCGCACAGACGAAGACTACGCCGCCGCTGAGAGTTACTTAAATAATCGTTATCCTGGCTATACCCTTGTTGAAGACGAAGCGACTCGGACACTGCGTTTACGCATGACTGAGGCCAAATTAAAAGAAACGCAAGACTACGCGATTTCACAAAACGTCACTATTTTGCGTAACCGTGTTAACGAGCTGGGTGTTGCTGAACCAGTAGTTCAACGCCAAGGCGCAGACCGTATTGTGGTGCAGCTACCTGGTGTTCAAGACACTGCGCGTGCGAAAGAAATTTTGGGCGCTACAGCAACGCTTGAGTTTCGCATGGTTGATGACGAAAACAGCGTGTATGAAGCAGAGCAAGGCCGAGTGCCTTTTGGCTCAGAATTATTTCCGAACCGAAACGGCGGTAATACGCTGTTAAAAGAAGATGTTATTCTTACCGGTGATCATATTGTCAATGCCACGTCAGGTT
Source organism: Pseudidiomarina donghaiensis (assembly GCF_900116895.1). GTDB lineage: Bacteria > Pseudomonadota > Gammaproteobacteria > Enterobacterales > Alteromonadaceae > Pseudidiomarina > Pseudidiomarina donghaiensis. Next base: position 108,293 of record NZ_FPCF01000003.1, read on the forward strand.
TTGATGAGAATCAGCGTCCGCAGGTAAGTATTTCACTTGACGGTGCCGGTGGTGACAAAATGTCACTGGCTACGCGCGACAACGTCGGCAAACCTATGGCGACGTTGTTCATTGAGTTTAAAGCAACCGGTGAGCGCGACGAAAATGATCGTATTATTTTTGAGCGCAATGCCGAAGTTATTAACGTAGCGACCATTCAGTCACGCTTAGGCAATAACTTCCGTATTACCGGTATTAACTCGCAGCAAGAAGCACAAAACCTAGCGCTGTTATTACGTGCCGGTGCATTAATCGCGCCTATTCAAATTGTTGAAGAGCGCACCTTGGGGCCAAGCTTGGGTAAGGAGAATATCGAGCTAGGTACGCAAGCGATTATTTGGGGCTTTTTGCTGGTTATCATATTTATGGTGATTTACTACAAAAAGTTTGGCTTGGTGGCAAATCTAGCTTTGACAGCAAACCTAGTGCTTATTATTGGCGTGATGTCGATGATTCCGGGGGCAACCTTAACCTTACCGGGCATGGCGGGTATTGTATTAACTGTTGGTATGGCGGTTGATGCGAACGTGCTGATATTTGAGCGTATACGTGAAGAAATTAAAGCCAAACGTAGTCCACAACAAGCGATTCACCATGGTTATGATAGTGCGTTTTCAACCATTATGGACGCTAACGTGACCACGTTAATTGTCGCCATTATTTTGTTTGCTATTGGTACCGGCCCAGTGAAAGGGTTCGCGGTTACTTTAGCAATTGGCATTATCACCTCGATGTTTACCGCAATTGTCGGTACCCGTGCAGTTATTAATGCTGTGTGGGGTGGCAAGCGCATCGATAAGTTGTCGGTATAAGGGGAGAATTATGCACGAGATTATAAAAACCGATAAAACCCTGCCATTCATGCGCTTTCGGTTCGGCGCATGGGTGTTAAGCGCTGTTTTAGTCATTGCCTCAATTGTAAGCCTTAGTGTTAACCAATTGAACTGGGGGTTAGACTTCACTGGCGGAACCGTCATTGAAGTTGGCTACGAGAATTCGGCTGATTTACCAGCAATTCGTGACACCTTAGATGCCAATGGTTTTGGTGGCGCTGTTGTACAAAACTTTGGTACCCAGCAAGACGTGCTTATTCGTATTGAGCCGCAAGAGGGTGTGAAAGCCCAAGAGCTGGGGAATCAAATACTTAGCCTGTTACGGCAAAGTAGCGACGACCAAATTGAAATGCGGCGTATTGAGTTTGTTGGTCCGCAAGTAGGCGATGAACTGACTGAGCAAGGCGGTTTAGCCATGCTCACCGCATTATTGTGTATTTTGGTCTATATCGCGTTACGGTTTGAATGGCGTTTAGCTCTAGGTGCCGTGGGCGCATTGGCACACGATGTTATTTTGACGCTTGGGTTATTCTCGTTTTTAGGGCTTGAGTTCGACTTAACCGTATTAGCGGCGTTGTTGGCCGTTATTGGTTACTCGATCAACGATACCGTGGTTGTGTGTGACCGAATTCGGGAAAACTTCCGTAAGTATCACAAGTATACAGCGCAAGAAACCATTGATGGAGCCTTAACGGATACCATGAGCCGCACGGTCATCACCTCATTAACGACAATTCTGGTGTTACTTGCGTTGTTCTTTTTAGGCGGTCAGCTTATTCATGGTTTTGCAACGGCATTGTTGTTTGGTGTCATTATTGGTACCTACTCATCAATTTATATTGCGAGCTCGTTGGCATTTGCCTTAGGCGTAAGTCGTGAAGACTTAATGCCGCCGGAAATTGAGAAAGAAGGCGAAGACCTCGAGCCGTTGCCATAAGTTGCCACAAAGCAAACCAACGTTAATGGAGATAACCGATGCTAGTTGTCATTTCACCAGCTAAAAATTTGGACTACGACAGCCCTTTGCCGACTGAGCAACACAGCCAGCCGCGCATGTTGGAACGCGCCCAAGAGCTAGTGGATAGATGCCAAGCTCTATCGCCTCAGGAGCTTAGTCAGCTCATGAAAATTAGCGATAAATTAGCCGGTTTAAATGCCGCTCGGTTTGCCGAGTGGCATACGCCATTTTCACCTGATAACGCACGTCCGGCGATTTATGCGTTTGATGGTGATGTATATTCTGGGTTAGCCGCTGAGAAACTTTCTGAAGATGCGATTGCTTATGCTCAGGAACATTTACGTATATTGTCTGGTCTATATGGCGTATTACGACCATTAGATTTGATGCAGCCCTACCGTTTAGAAATGGGTACCAAGCTAGATACCGCCCGCGGCCATAATCTTTATGAGTTTTGGCGTGACGAAATAACCGATATGCTCAATGAAGATTTAGCCGCTATCGATTCTGACGTGGTGGTCAACTTGGCGTCGCAGGAGTATTTTTCGAGTGTGCAGCCAAAGCGGTTGAATGCTCGTGTTGTTACTCCAGTTTTCAAGGACGAAAAAAATGGTCAGTTTAAAGTCATCAGTTTTTGGGCGAAAAAAGCACGTGGCATGATGGCTCGTTTCATCATGAACGAACAGCCCACAACGGTGAGCGACTTACGTCAATTTAATGCCGCTGGATATCGGTTCAATGCCGATGAGTCGAGTGAAAACGAATTGGTGTTTTATCGTGCAGAACGTGATCAGTAGTTAGGTAAAAGGAGAGCCGAATGAGAGACTTTGGGCAAGACCAAGCACCAGCAGAAAACACGACCAATAAATTGAAGCTTATTGTGAGTGTTATTGTGGTGCTTGCGGTAGCGATAGTGGTTGTATTTTGGTTAGCCAAGCAGCAGTCACCTCAGCCTTTGCCGCAACCGTCGGTAGAACCTGAAGTGGCGCAGCCGGTCGCTGAAGAACCTGAACCCGCTCTGCCTGAAGTTAGCGAAACCGTTGAAATTGAAGACGAACCCGTCGCTGAACCAGTATCGGAACCCGAGCCTGTCAAACCATTGCCGACATTAAACAATAGTTCGAGTGCTGTGCTCGAAGAGTTGGCGGAGTTGGAGCAAGACACGGCACCACTAAAGGGTGAGCAACTAATTCGTGATACCGTTGTATTCGCCGACAACTTACGCCAAGGCATTGTGGTTCGCGATAAAGCCGTTATTGAGCCTCCTAAAGGGCAATTTCGAGTATTAGAACAAAACGGTAAGGTTTATATTGACCCGCGCAGCTATGATCGCTACAACACGGTTGTCGACTGGTTTGTTAGTTTAGACAGCAACGTCTTGGCTGAGCTCTTTACCCGCTATAAACCATTAAGCCAATCAGCTCTTGCCGAAGTTGGCTATCCAGATGAAAACCCTGAAAACGTGTTGCTTGACGCGATTGACGTCTTGTTAGCAACCCCGTCAGTAGGTACCGTCATTGAATTAAACGATGATTCGGTGATGTATCGTTATGCCGATCCGACACTTGAAGCATTACCGGCTGCACAAAAGCAAATGTTGCGAATGGGGCCAGATAACATTCGTCGGGTAAAATTGAAGCTTGAAGAGTTACAACAAGCCCTGCAGCAATAATGACAAACCATCAGAACATGATTCCGCCGGAATTAGTCGGTGATTTTCCGCTTCGTGGCAATGCCTTCAGCCGTTGGGTTGGGCGCGCTGGTATGCGTTTGCTTGGTGGTTGGCGTATAGAAGGCGAATTGCCGAACGTACGTAAGGCCATCATTCCCGTGGCGCCACACACCTCGAATTGGGACTTTTTTATTGGCGTGTTTGTCATGCTTGCGCTAGGGCTTAACTTAAGCTATCTCGGTAAGCACACCATATTTCGTTTCCCAGTGAACGGCTTATTACGCTGGCTAGGCGGCATTCCGGTTGACCGCCGGGCTGCAGCGGGTGTTGTTGAGCAAATGGTTCAGCAATTTGAACAACGTGAACAGCTGATATTAGCGCTTTCACCAGAGGGAACCCGCAAAAAAGTAGCCGAATGGAAGAAAGGTTTTCTACATATTGCAAAAGCCGCGCAAGTACCGGTGGTGCCGGTTGCGCTCGATTTTTCACGTAAAGTAGTCGACATTACCGCGCCGCTCATGATTACTGGCGACATTGATGCTGAGCTCGCTCGCGTTAAAGCAGCGCTGGCTCATGCGGTCGGAAAACATCCAGAACATGCCTGATTGGCAAAATTGTGCTATTATCGCGCCGATTTTAAGAAAAGGATTCAACCATGAACGTAATTGAAGGCGGAATTGCCGCTCCAGGTAAGAAATTTGCGATTGTCGTCTCGCGGTTTAACCACTTTGTGGTTGATAGCTTATTGGACGGCGCGTTAACCACGTTAAAGCATTATGGCCAAGTGAGCAGTGACGACATCACCGTGGTGCGTGTGCCTGGTGCGTACGAAATTCCGTTAACAGCTAAGCTGCTGGCAAAGTCAGGCAAATATGACGCGATTATCGCTATTGGTGCGGTCATTCGTGGTGGTACGCCACACTTTGACTTCGTCGCCGGCGAAAGCAACAGTGGCTTGGGCCGTGTTGCGTTAGAACATGAAGTGCCAGTTGCCTTTGGTATTATTACTACCGACAGCATTGAGCAAGCCATTGAACGCAGTGGCACCAAGGCCGGTAATAAAGGTTCAGAAGCGGCGCTAAGTGCGCTTGAAATGGTTAATGTACTGAGCCAAATTTAAGAGAGTTTATCAATGAAACCAGCTGCACGCCGCAAGGCACGTAAGCTCGCCGTACAGGCGATTTACTCATGGCAATTGTCGCAAAATAGCATGAGTGATATTGAAGCCCAGTTTTTGACCGACAACGATACCAGTAAAGTCGACGTTGACTACTTTTTAGCGTTAGTACGCGGTGTTGCTGGCCAGTCGTCAATGCTTGACGAAGCTTTAGAGCCGTTTCTCGATCGCCCGCTGAAAGATCTGGATCAAGTTGAACGTGCGGTTCTGCGCTTAGCGGCATATGAGCTGCGTGAACGTTTAGACGTGCCGTACAAAGTGGCTATTAACGAAGCCATTGAACTTGCGAAGTCATTTGGTGCTGACGACAGCCACCGCTTTGTTAACGGTGTACTTGATAAAGCCATTGATTCATTGCGCCCTGCGCGTAAATAAGTAGCCCAACATGGCCTTTGGCGAATTCGATCTCATCGAAACCTACTTTACTCATCGTCTGCCGCAACGGGACGATGTAACCGTTGGTATTGGTGATGACGGCGCAGTAGCTAGTGTGCCTGAAAAGTCTGACTTAGTGGTTGTCACCGACACCATGGTGCAAGGTGTGCACTTCGATCAAGACACACCTGCGCGCGCCATTGGCCATAAAATAGTTGCTGTTAATTTGAGTGACTTAGCAGCAATGGGGGCTGAACCCGCTTGGATTAGTCTCGCTCTTACCCTGCCAGAAATTAATGACGAATGGCTAACAGGGTTTGCGCATGGCTTGCGCGAAATTTGTGAGTATTACAATTGCCAACTTATTGGTGGTGACACAACCCAAGGGCCGTTATCGATTACCGTAACAGCGCACGGGTTTGTGCCTAATGGTAAAGCGATTCGCCGCAGTGGAGCGAAACCCGGCGACTGGCTCTATGTCAGCGGCACCTTAGGTGATGCCGGTTTAGCCTTAGCTGCGCGTCAGCATCGGCAAAAGCTCAACCCAGATTACGAACGCCGCCTAACCGAGCGTTTGTACTTCCCATCAGCACGAGTTGCGCTTGGCCAGTCGTTACGAGGCATAGCCAGTAGCGCTATTGATGTATCAGATGGTTTATTGGCGGATGTCGGGCATATCTTAAAAGCGTCGCATGTTGGTGCTCGTATTAGTGTCGACGAACTACCGTTGTCGCTTGCGGTAACCGAAAGCTTAAGTGCTGAGCAAGCCATTACTTATGCATTAACCAGCGGTGATGATTACGAACTACTGTTTACCGTGCCCGAAGCACAACGTGGGTTGTTTGACACGGTGACGGCTCATAGTCCGAGCAAACCGGTTTGTATTGGCCGCATTACCAATGAACCAGAACTTGTGCAATTGCGCTTTGGTGACGAAGCGTGGGAGCTCCCCGAAGGTCTTGCTGGTTTTGAGCATTTTCGTAAAACCGAGCTAAGCCAATGAAAAAAATGCTGCTTAACCCCGTGCATTTGTTTGCATTTGGATTTGGCAGCGGGCTGATGCCAAAGGCGCCGGGCACATTTGGTACCTTAGTCGCTATTCCTATCGTTTTTTTGCTACAACACTACTTCTCGCTAACCACCTATGTGGTCGTAACGGCAGTCGCCAGCATTTGTGGATTATGGATTTGCGGCTATACCGCAAAAGCACTTGGTGTGCATGACCACCCAGCCATTGTATGGGATGAAATTGCAGGCTACATGATTGCCATGATTGCGCTACCTTTCACCTGGTACAACGTACTTGGGGCGTTTGTGTTATTTCGCTTTTTCGATATTTATAAGCCAGGCCCAATAGGTTGGTGCGATAAGAATTTACATGGTGGGGCGGGGATCATGGTAGATGACTTGCTGGCCGGGGCGGCCAGCGCCATCGTTTTACATCTTCTGCATGCGGGCTTTAATTTGCTGTTCTAGCCCGGCCGCATCAAGCTTCAATTCAGCGCGAATTTCTTCTTGGCTACCGTGTTTAATAAACACATCAGGCAAACCAATGTGCAATACCGGTGTGGAAAGTGCTTGTGCTGCCAAATATTCACTCACAGCGCTGCCTGCGCCGCCTGCTATGGCATTTTCTTCAACGGTCACTAATAGGTCATGGCTAGCCGCTAACTCACTCACCAATGCCTCATCAAGCGGTTTAACGAAACGCATATCGGCAACCGAAGCATCAAGTTGTTCAGCACAGGCTTCTACGTCTTGTAATAAGGTACCGAAGTTTAAAATCGCAACCTTTTTGCCCTGGCGCGTCATACGTCCTTTGCCTATCGGTAACGCTTGCATTGTTTCGTCTAGCGCCACCCCAGTACCATTGCCGCGAGGGTAACGAACTGCAGCAGGGCCTTGATGCATATGGCCGGTATAAAGCATATTGCGACATTCGTTTTCATCGCTTGGCACCATAATAACCATGTTTGGTATGCAGCGCATAAAGCTGATATCGAATGCGCCTTGGTGCGTCGGGCCGTCGGCACCGACAATACCGGCACGGTCTATCGCAAACAATACGGGAAGTTCTTGCAAGGCGACGTCGTGAATCAGTTGATCATAACCACGCTGCAAAAAGGTGGAGTAAATAGCGACCACTGGGTGGTAACCACCAATAGCTAAGCCGGCGCCAAAGGTTACCGCATGTTGTTCAGCAATGGCGACGTCAAAGTATTGTGCTGGATATTTTTGGGAAAACTCAACCATGCCTGAGCCTTCACGCATAGCTGGAGTAACCGCCATCAGCTTGTCATCTTGCGCAGCCATGTCACACAGCCAGTCGCCAAACACCTGAGAGTAAGACGGTGTGGTTGGTTTTTTACTTGGCAGTGAGGTTTGGCTTGGGTCAAATTTGGGCACGCCATGGTAGCCAATTGGGTCTTTTTCAGCCGGCGCGTAGCCTTTACCTTTGCGTGTAACAACATGCAAAAACTGCGGGCCCTTAAGGCTACGCATGTTGCGCAGCGTATCAACCAGCAAGTTCACATCATGGCCATCAATTGGGCCAATGTAGTTAAAACCAAGCTCTTCAAAAATAGTGCCAGGGGCCACCATGCCTTTAACGTGCTCTTCGGCACGGCTAGCAATGTGTGAAATACCCGGCATGCCCTGCAGAAGCTTTTTGCCGCTTTCACGAATGGAAGTGTATACCTTGCCAGAGAGCACGCGTGCTAAATGGTTGTTTAGCGCGCCAACGTTTTCTGAAATAGACATGTCGTTGTCATTCAGAATAACCAGCATGTCAGGTTTTATGTCACCGGCATGATTAAGCGCTTCAAAGGCCATACCCGCCGTAATGGCGCCGTCGCCAATAATAGATACCACTTTTTGTTGAGTGTTATTGCGTTCGGCCGCAATCGCCATGCCAAGAGCGGCACTAATAGAGGTGCTTGAATGACCAACACTAAGGGTGTCGTACTCACTTTCTGGGCGCCATGGGAAAGGGTGCAAACCATCTTTTTGGCGAATGCTGTGCAGTTGTTCTTTACGACCGGTCAAAATTTTATGTGGGTAGGCCTGATGGCCCACATCCCAAACCAATTGGTCATATGGCGTTGCATAAACATAGTGCAACGCCACGGTTAGCTCTACAGTGCCAAGCCCTGACGCCAAGTGGCCACTACTTTGGCTAACCGAATTAAGCAGGAACTCACGTACTTCGGCACAAACCTGCGGTAGCTGCCGCTCGTTTAACAAGCGCAAGTCTGCAGGTGTATGAATGGCCTCTAGTAATGCAGGCGAAGACGTTGAGTGACTACGGTTTGACGACATGTATTAATGATCCCGATTCAGCAGATGATCTGCGAAAGCTTCCAGTGTTTCCGTATTGTAAGGAATTTTGGCTAAGGCATGAAGCGCTTTATGATGTAAATCGTGTAAGCGTTGCTGCGCACCATCAAGCCCAAGCAAACTCACATAAGTCGCTTTGTTGGCGTTGATATCGCTGCCTTGGGTTTTGCCAAGGGCTGAAGTTTCGCCAATCACATCAAGAATATCGTCGCGTACTTGGAAAGCGAGCCCTAGATAATGGGCAAAAGCGTCGAAATTGGCGCGATGCGCTTGCGCGCTATCATGGCCGGCTAGCACACCTAGCTGAACCGCGGCACGAATAAGTGCACCGGTTTTATGAATATGCACCTGTGCTAACTCGGACTCAGGTAGTTGCTGACCTGTAGCGGCTAAGTCGAGTGCTTGGCCACCGCACATGCCACGGTCACCACTTGCCTCTGCAAGCACATGAATCATTTCTAATTGGCGCCGCGGGTTGAGTGTCGCATCGGGGCGACTAATTAACTCAAACGCTAGAGTTTGCAATGAATCACCGGCAAGAATGGCGGTCGCTTCGTCAAACGCAATGTGACAGGTGGGTTGGCCACGACGTAAAGTGTCGTTATCCATAGCTGGCAAGTCGTCGTGAATAAGCGAGTAGGCATGCACACATTCGATAGCCGCTGCGGCATGATTCAAACTGGTTTCGCTGGCACCACAAAGCTGCCCCACTTGCAGCGTCAAAAAGGGGCGAACGCGTTTACCACCAAGCACCAGCGCATAGCGCATAGCCTCATTCAAACGCGGCGCTACGGCTTTGCGTTGCTCTAATATGCGCTCAAGTAACGCATTGATGTGTTCTTTAGAGTCATTGAGCAATGCGTTTATTGGCGTGGTTACCGGCGCAGTGGAGCTCACGCTTCGTCCTCATCCGTATTGTTGGTTTGGAAAGTGCCTAGCTGCTCACCATGTTGTTGCTGCAGCAATTGACTAACTTTCTGTTCAGCTTGTTGCAGTTTTTGTTGGCTAAGTCGCGATAACTTAACCGCTTCTTCAAATTGTTCAAGCGCCTTTTCTAGCGGTAATTCACCTTGCTCCAACTGCACCACAATGCGTTCGAGTTGTTGCATAGCTTGTTCAAAAGATAAATCGCTCATAGGGGTCGTGTATCCAGTACGGTGCCGAGATATGGCGGACAAGTTACCTTGATTCCGCAGCGCGGTCAAATCAGGTATAATGCCGCGTTTAAATACGATGTAACACTAACGGCCGTAAAAAATCTCATGAAATTTATTGTTCGACTCCACGCAGAAATCACCATTAAAAGTAAAGGCGTTCGTAAACGCTACGGTAAGGTACTGGTAAATAATCTGAAAAGTATCTTGCGCCGCAATGAAGTAAACGCCAAGGTCATTTGGTGTTGGGATCGAATTGAAGTGATTGTCCCAGAACAAAGCAGCGAAGCTCACAGTGAATTCGCGCCAAAAAGCGCTGAATTTGTCAGTGAGTTGCTACAGCGAGTTCCGGGTATTTCATGGTTTAGCCGCTCGTATGAATTACCGTTGCCCGAGGGTGAGCCAACCGACTTTGAGCCTATCATGGCGCAAGTTTTGAATCTTTGGCAGCCAACTATTAGCGGGCGTAAATTTGCCGTCCGAGTCAAGCGCAAGGGAACACATCCGTTTCGGTCACTTGATCTTGAGCGCTACTTAGGCGGCGGTATTTTAAAACATTGCGAAGGTACTCGCGTTGACTTACGTCGCCCAGATGTTGAAGTGCGCGTTGAAATAGACCATGACACGGTGCGTGTATTTGGAGATAAGCAACAAGGCTTGGGCGGATTTCCGTTACCCACCCAAGAAACCGTGCTGAGTCTGCTGTCAGGTGGCTTTGACTCGAGTGTAGCCAGCTTTCAAATGCTGCGCCGTGGTGCGCGTGTGCATTTTTGCTTTTTCAATTTGGGCGGAGCACAACACGAAACAGGAGTGCGGCAAACTGCGTATTACTTGTGGCAGCAGTATGCAAGCTCGCATCCACTGAAGTTTATAAGCGTTGATTTCGCGCCGGTGGTGGAAGAAATTCTCACAAAAATTGATAACGGCCTAATGGGCGTGGTGTTGAAACGCCAAATGTTACGCGCCGCAGAAATGGTTGCCGATAAGTTACATACCGCAGCTGTTGTCACCGGCGAGGCGCTTGGGCAAGTGTCTAGTCAAACGTTAAGTAACCTCAGTGTTATCGACGAAGCGACCAACAAGTTAGTGCTACGTCCGTTGATTACTATGGATAAGCAAGAAATCATTAACATTGCGCAACAAATTGGTACTGCGGATTTTGCCCGAAGCATGCCAGAATACTGTGGTGTTATTTCCAACAAGCCAACGGTAAAAGCACAACGTGATGTGTTGGCTGAAGCAGAACAATTGTTAGACAAGGCGCTGTTGGAACAAGTTGTTCGCCAATCGCGCGTAGAAGATGTAAGCCAGATTGGAGAGACCACCGAGGCACGTGTTACTAAGTTAGATACTGTTGCTGCGGTACAGCCAGAGCAGCATGAAATTATTGATATTCGCAGTAGCGATGAAGTGGAACGTAAAGCATTTAATGCGCCGAACGCGGCTGTCACTGTACGCCATATACCGTTTTTTAAATTAGCGACAGCCTTTGCCGAACTTGATCCAAACAAGACTTATTTGCTGTATTGCGAAAAAGGTGTGATGAGCAAGTTACAAGCTTTATATTTACAAGAACAAGGGTACACCAACGTGGCGGTTTATCAGCCATCAGCAGTAGCCGCCGCTGAATAAGGATTATTCATGACGTCAAGAAATGTCGCGCGATTAGTGTTTTTAGTGGTTCTTGTCGGTTCGACAATTGCATTCTTAGTGCAAATTTCTACCGGCACAGTGCCACGTTTTCAGCATTTAGACAAAGTGGTGCATTTTGCCGCGTTTTTTATTTTGGCGTTGACCTTTCATCGTGCCTTCCCAATTCCAATCTGGGTGGCGTTATTGTTGTTGATAGGCTACGGGTTAGTGATTGAGTGGGTGCAAGACATGCTGCCATATCGGTCATCAAGTGTCGGCGACTTGATTGCTGATGCAGCGGGTGCCACAAGTTACTACACCTATGTTTTTGTTCGCTTTCAATGGCGCCGACGGCAACAAAAGAAGTCGAAGTAGCGAACTACTTCGACTTTTTCTTCTTGGCTTTCTTTTTCTTTGATTTACCTGGTGTTGGAAACTTAAACTGCGGGCGCAAATCGTCAACAACGCGACGTTCAATTTTTGTTTTTGTATAACGCTCAATACGGCCTAGTAACTCAGCATCATGGGCCTCTACCAAAGCAATAGCTTGTCCGGTTTTGCCTGCGCGACCAGTACGACCTATGCGGTGCAAGTACACATCAGCTTGCTTCGGCATGTCATAGTTGACCACCAGCTCTATATCCTCAATATCAATGCCACGGGCGGCAACGTCGGTGGCAATTAATGTGCTGTCGGAAAACTTTTCCATGCGCGCAATAATGCGCTGGCGGTCAGCTTGTGGCATATCGCCACGCAAGGTCATGGTTTTGATGCCAGCAGATTGTAGTTTGCTTGCCAGTTCTTCAACGCGTTCACGGGTACGCACGAAAATAACCCGGCGGCCAGGGTACTGGCCGAGCAGGCGCTCAAGCAACTTAAATTTATGCTCGGCCGTGTCTGCTTGGTACCAGCGTTGCAAAATTTTGCCGCGTTCACGCTTTGGCGGCTCAATCGTGATAGCTTGCGGCTCTTTTTGAATGTCGGCCGAGAAGCGTTGCACACCGGTGCTATCAAGCGTGGCAGAGAACAGCAAAGTTTGCTGCAAATTGCGAGCTTCGTTGACTAATTGCTTCACCGCGCTACTAAAGCCCATATCAAGCATGCGGTCGGCTTCATCAATAATCAGCCATTCTACTTTTTCTAGTTCGTATTGGTCTGCGCCAATAAGATCGAGCAAGCGCCCCGGCGTTGCCACTAAAATATCATGGTTAGCTTGCAAGGCTTCGTGCTGTGAGCCGTAATTCACACCGCCAGTAATGAGCACGGTTTTCAGCTCTGTCGTTTCGCCAAAAGCATCGGCTTGCTCAGCAATTTGCTGGGCTAACTCACGGGTTGGCGCTAAAATAAGCACGCGTGCTGAGCCCGGGTGCCGGCGCGGAAAATCCAATAAATGCTGAAGCGCCGGCAATAAAAACGCTAGGGTTTTGCCGGTACCTGTTGGTGAGTTGACTAATAAGTCATGGCCTTCAAGCGCTGCTGGAATAACTGCTTGCTGTACTTTAGCGGGTTTGTTAAGTTCCGCTGCGCGAAGAACATCGATAAGTTCGTCATCGAGTTCAAGTTGTTCCCAATCGGGTGTCATGCTTATTTCCTGTTTAAAATACACTGTCACAAAAGGACAAATAGCCTATGGGCTTTCAATGTCGGCAATTTTACCTGAAAGATGATCGTTGTGCGATGAAAGTTAGCACCGACAGTTTGTTGCTTGGCGGCTGGGTGCGCACTGCGGGGGTAAACTATGCTGCTGACTTTGGTTGTGGCTGCGGTATTTTGGCGTTAATGCTAGCGCAACGCACCGATGCCAATGCCCGCATTGATGCCTATGAATATGACGCGGCAGCGACACAACAAGCGACTGAAAATGTGCATAACTCGCCTTGGCCAGACAAAGTGAGCGTGCAACAAACCGATGTATTGACCTTTGCAGATCCCAGTTACCGCTATGACTTGGTGATCATGAATCCGCCATACTTTGCCGCGCACTTAAGCAGTGCCAACAGTCAACGGCAATTAGCTCGGCAGGGCGCGGAACAAGAAATATGGCAGCCCTGGCTGGCACGTGCGGCGCAGTTACTCGCGCCTCATGGTCGTATTGCCTTGGTTGCTCCACAGCAGGCGCTAGCAAGAATCATTGACGCCACGCACTCCATTCAAACGCCGTTAGCGATTATTCGACGTTGTAACGTACGCAGTGTGCCACAGCGCCCCCCTTACTTGGTGCTACTTGAATTAACCAGACAAGGTTGTGAACAAGAATTGGAGCTTGAAGAGCTAACTATACGAGAAGAGAACAAATACACCGATGCATTTTTGCAATACACCGGTGCATTTTATCTAAAGGGTACGGGTAATTAAGCTTATATACCTAGTACGTCTTTACCTTGGCGGAAGGTAATATCGACTGGAATATCGGCTGCTGATAGGCGGTCTAGGTCGGCCTGTAACTCAGGGCCAATATTACCCATGGTGTCAAATAACTCGCCTACGCCTTGATAGTCGCCATCGCCTTGCAGAGTCAGAATTTTCTCTGACAGGCTATTCATGGCGGCGCGCATGGCGTCCATATTCACTGAGTATTGGCCTGCTTCATTGCGTGAAAACGCACCGGCTTGTTCAAAATAGTTGAAGCGAATCATATTCGCTTTACCGTGTGCGCTAGAAGCGCCAAAGCGCACTGAACGGAAAATACCGGCCAAGAAAGTGGTGTAGTAATCTTCCAATACGCCCTCAGTAATAACGCCAGCTTCAAGCAATTGGGTAACCATGTACAAACCTAAAATATCGGCTTTGCCTTCTTCCAACGCAGAAGCATGCTCTTTCAGCGCCTCACGCACGGTGCCTTCTTTACCAACTAGGTTTTTAATACCTAAGCCGTGAGCCACTTCGTGGAACATGGTGTTGGCAAAAAACGCATCAAAGGTAATGTGTTGGCGTTGTTCCGGCACAATCAGCTCATTGGCAATGGGGACCAAAATGGCATCAAACTTGGCGCGCATCGCATTTTTCAGCTGTAAGCGACGAGTCCCTTTTTGCAACTGCACTTCTTCATCGTTAGGCAGGTTAATCGCGATGGTTTTACTACCGGCGTTTGAGTGCCCTGCGTAATAAACCACATCATAGGCGTTTAACTGTGCGCCCGAGCCAGGCACTTCGGCTTTATAGGCATCGGCAACCGGCAAGTTGCGCTGCAATTCAGGCAGATGTTGAGCGTACATGGCTAGCTTCTCGCTCCACGCCATGTCTTTGATAAGCACATATGACTCGAATGCTGCTCGGTAGCCGTAAAGTTGATCTTCATAACTTTCAATAGGCCCAATAACCACGTCGATTTCGTTGTTGGTCATGTCCATCCAAGCAAAGTCAGAAGGCTGATATTGGTTACTTAAAAAGGCGTCTGCGCGCATGGTTAAGTAATTTTTAAAACCTTCGTCTTCGGCAAATTCAGCAGCTTCACGCAGCAGAGCAGCAGCGCGCTCAAGCTCACTCCGGTACGCTTCGTTGTATGGAATTGCGTAAAGCTCGCCTTGGTCGTTACGACGCACTAATGTGTATAAATCAATCTTGCCCGGGAACTCAGCGGCCTCAAATTCGGCTTTCGTCATGTCAGCCGGGTAAAAGTTAGCCCCAGCCGGCTTGGCGTCGAAACCTGTTAAGAACGGCTTATTGTTGTTTAAGCGGTCCCAAGGGCCGTAGTTAATATCAGCAAATTTAACCACGCGCTGGTCTTCAATACGACTTAACAAGCTCGATTTACTGGCGCCATAAGCTTGATGCCAGAACAAGTTGTCCATGATCTCAGAGGCTTCAATCAGTAACTCTACAACGTGCCGCTGACGGTCGGATAAGTGGCTTAGATCAGCAGTTAAATCAACTGGATAATAAATATCTAAGCGAGACTCAGCACTAGCGACCAAATTAGTTGGTGCCATCTCCACCTGAGCTGACTCAACCGGGGCTGGCTCTTGGCCACAGCCAGCCAGAATAAGGCTAAGTGCAGCAGCAGACAGCGTTGTTTTTAATGTGTTGTTCATGAGTAGTCCTTATCGTTCTAATTTGACTCGGTAAACAAACCAACAAGTTGCGGATAAAACGCGTGAATTTCGCCGGCAAGTAGGGCGAAATCAGCATCAATTTTTTGTTCCGGTGTAGCATCGACCAGCTTGTCTTGATCATCCAACAGAATATCAGTGGGTTTAAAGCGCTTTACCGCTAAGTCGTGCTCAAGTACAAACGAAACGCGTTCGTTCCAGTTTAGTCCTATTTTGGTGGCTTGTTTACCATGTGCTAAGTGCGTTTCTATTTCAGTGCCTGTCAATGCATGTTGACGCAAACGCACGATGCCGCCGTCTTCGGCACCGTCACGCAACTCAACTTCGTCACCCAACTCAAACTGCCCTGGGGCGCGGCCGGCTTTTAGCCATTGAGTAAAATACAATTCGGATGGGTTTTCGCTAAATAACGGCTTAACCGGTAGTGAACTGAAACTACTGCGTAGCATGCCTAAAAAGTCTTCGGCGCGATTGGCTGCTGAGGCGTCAACCACGACAATGTTTAATTCGGTGTCTAGCATGCCCCAAGTTGAACGAAAGCGGGTGAACGCTTGCGGCATCAGACGGTGCACAATGTCTTCTTTTAAATTTTGTTTTTCTTTGCCGCCGACTTTGCGACCTTGCTCGGCTTCAATTTGCAAAACGGCCTCGTCAAGCTCTGCGTTAACCACGGCGGCTGGTAGTACCTTCTCTTCTTTTCGTGCACAAAACAAATAGCTCGAGCCAACTTGGTGCGATAGCAATTCGCTGTGTGCACCAAACGGTGACGCCCAACCAAAGCTTGCCAGCTCTTGGCGGCCGCAAGGGCGAAAAGCGTTATCTTGTAGACGTTGTTCAATATTTTCAGGTACGACAAAATCTTCTGCCAGCGTATAAATACGCAAGTTTTTAAACCACATGAAAAATTCCCTAAATAAATGTGACGGCCAGAGCCATACGATAGGTCAGGCCTTGACCAGGTTCACTGTGTGCGTCAATGGTGCCGTTCAGTGTTTGGGTCACCAAATTGCGAATGATATGGGTGCCTAGGCCACTGCCACCTTGTTGCACTTTGGTGGTAAAGAATGGGTCGAATAACTGCTCTAATTGCTTTTTATCTAAGCCTTTACCGTTGTCTGAATAAGTAATCAATAGTTGGTTATCTTCACGCTCTACAGTAATCTTAATTTCACCATCTTGCTTGTTTTCAAAGCCATGAATCAATGAGTTAATGATTAAGTTTGTGAAAATTTGCGCTACTGCACCGGCCGGACAACGTACATCTAAGTCGTCCGCGCAAATCACCTCAATGTTGGGTTTCAGTGGCTTAAAGCGTGGTTTTAAGGTTTGAATAACCCCCTGAATATACTGTTTGATATTAATATCGCGCACGGCTTCTGAGGTTTGATCAACCGCCACTTGTTTAAAGCTACTAATCAGGTCAGACGCACGCGCTAAATTGCTTTCTAACAAGTCGAGCGACTCTTTGCTTAATTTAAATACTTTTTTCAATTGGGCTTGGGTGAGCTTCTTAGTGCTTAGTGCTTGCTCGGCGTCGGCGAGTTGATCACGAATATAAGTTGCTGCGGTAACCGAAATACCTATTGGTGTGTTTACATCATGGGTCATACCGGCTACTAAACCACCTAATGAAGCCATTTTTTCTGATTCAATCAATTGATCTTGTGCCCGCTCGAGCGCACTCAAAGACTCCTGCAAGCGGGTATTGATGTCACGCAAGTCGGACTCAATGAGGCGCCGCTGACGAACCTCATTTTCTAATGAACCCTGGCGCACCTCTAAGTCATTTTTCTGCCGCTCAATATCCACCAAAACGCGGCTTAAACTACTGGTTTTACGAGCCACTTCTTGCTCAAGAATATTATTGTGTTCATCAAGCTTTTGGTTGGCATGTAATAATTGTTTTTGCGTTTTTTCAAGGTTCTGCTGGTACTCTTTTAAGTTCTCGACAAGCTGGTTGTAAGCCTGTTCAAGCAACACAAACTCGGTGCTTCTGAGGTTGCGTAAATGTAATTTGGAGTGTTCTAAGTCGTCTAATCGAAAGTTCTTTATTTGCCCGATAAGATCACGCATGGGTCTGTTTAGCATGCGATGAAAAGCAAAACTAAACAGCATGATCAAAAACGTGCTTTTAATAATCGCTGAGCCAATAATGAAATATAAACTGACTTTAATACGTTCAATGGCAATATCGCGGGTTGTATACAGAGTTACGTCGCCGACCTGAGTAGAATTACCTGAGAATTCAAAAACTAATTTCGCGTAATAACCGAAAACGCCTTCGCGTTCGGGTAATTCGTAGCTGTCTGCGGCAACTGAAGGAAAGGTTCGTAATGGTGGTGTACGCCCAAGTTGACTGACAATGCGCCCAGTATCATCGCGAATCACCAAGCCGGCAATAGCCGGTATGTTAATCAGCCCGTCGGCAATAGCGTCAATTTGGGGGGTATTATATTCCCACAGCGAGCGGGCTAGGGAATGGCTAAAGGTACTTTGCTGGTTGTTGAGCTCTTGCACCAACATTTTTTTGGTATCGTAGTATTCACCGACCACCTGCACTGACGTCACTACCAGTGTCAATACGAAGTACACTGAAAGTACATTAGTAAGCAGCGATTTTGAAATACTCGACGTTGCCATGCGGGGTCCTTGAAAGCTTTCAAACAAGGTACTGGAATTTAGCGCGTTGCGCAATATTTACGGCGTTGTGAATAGTGCATAATTCCGCTATGTTAAAAGCCGCGTTGGGCAAAATATGGAAACCAAAGACACCTATGCAAGAGCAATTTGAACAGTGGCAGAAATTGCTGTCAGAACACCCCGATATGGACACTATCGTCAAGCTTGCGTTGTTATTGTTAGGCGCGTGGATAGCTAATTTTGTGGTCAAGAAAATTCTCATGCGGGGGGTGTTAACGGTTATTTCGTACACGCCAGCAGGGCATGATAAGCAATTATTTGAGCGCAACATTATTGCGCGCTTAGCAAATGTCGTTCCTGCGTTAGTGATTACCTATGGCGTTAGCTCGGTACCCAACTTACCGGAAGAAGTTGTGGTGGTGGTAAACAACGTATGTACAGCATTTATTATTCTCACCATCGGTCGTGCCATTAGCGGCGTTTTAACCGTGGTCAATACCGTATACGAACGTCAACCCGATGCGCATGAGAAGCCTATTAAGGGTTATATTCAAGTTGTAAAAATTGCAATTTATGCGGTCGCCACCATTTTGGTGGTGGCAGCGCTTATTGATAAGTCGCCGGTGATTTTGTTGTCAGGCTTAGGCGCTATGGCAGCGGTGCTCATGTTGGTGTTTCAAGACACGCTGCTGTCGTTGGTGGCAAGCGTGCAGATTACCTCCAATGACATTATTCGTGTTGGTGACTGGGTTGAAATGCCTAACCTAAGTGTTGACGGCGATGTAATTGATATCGCATTACACACCGTCAAAGTGCAAAACTGGGATAAAACCATCTCGACAATTCCGACCAAACGCTTTATTTCTGACCCATTTAAAAATTGGCGGGGCATGCAAGAATCGGGCGGGCGCCGAGTAAAGCGTAGTCTTATGCTTGATCAAAATAGTGTGCACTTTTTGTCTGATGACGAACGCGAGAAACTCAATCGGTTTCGTTTGCTTAAAGACTATCTCGCGAGCAAACAAAAAGAAATAGACGAGTGGAATCAAAAATTAAAAGATGAAGGAAAAGAGCCGGTAAATACCCGCCGTATTAGTAATATTGGTACCTTTCGGGCTTATGTACGTGCGTATCTGCAAAGTCACCCCCGCGTACATCAAGAAATGACGCTGATGGTGCGTCAATTGAACCCCACGGCGGACGGCTTACCATTAGAAATATATTGCTTTACGGCGACCACAGAATGGGTTGAGTACGAAGGCATTCAGTCAGATATTTTTGACCATCTTATTTCCATACTTCCAGAGTTCGGGCTGCGTGTTTTCCAGCATCCAAGCGGGGTGGATATGCGTGAAATGGTCACACAAATCAAACAAAACCGTCATATTGACACATAACTGACATCTTTCAGTCACCAAGCTGTCACATAACTGCAGTATCTTGCGCATCAACATTCATTAGATGCGCAAGGTATTGTTATGAAGCATTCCTTAATTTCTTCGGTAGTTCTAATCGCGCTCTGCAGCGCGCCGCTTTTCTCTCATTCGCTTGCTGCGCAAGAAACCTCATTAGAGCCTGTTGTTGATGCGGCAAATAAAATCAATAGCGCGGCTAAATCATCACAGCTAACCGTTGAGAAAATTGCTGACTTAACCCAAGAGCGAATTCAGCAGTACAAACAAATAACTCGCCAAATTCAAGGCCTAGAGGTTTATACCCAGCAGTTGCAAAAGCAAATCAATGCTCAGGTTGCAGAAAAAGACGAGCTGAACGCGTCGATTGATGAAGTGAGTGTTGTTGAACGTCAAATTACCCCACTGATGCTGCGCATGATTGACAGCCTAGATAAGTTTGTTCAGCTAGATGTGCCGTTTCTACCCGAAGAGCGCACTGAACGCGTAGCTAATTTGCGAGAGTTGATGGACCGCGCCGACGTAGATGTGTCAGAGAAGTTTCGCCGGGTTATGGAAGCGTTTCAGATAGAGGCTGATTACGGCCGTAACATTGAAGCCTATAACGGTGAAATGACAGTGGCTGGGCAACCGCAAGACGTTGAGTTCTTGCGGATGGGGCGCACGGTACTGCTCTACAAAACTCGTGATGGCTCGAGCATGGGCGTGTGGAATCAACAACAACGTGAATGGCAAGCTTTAGATTCAAGTTACGCCAGCAATGTCCAAGAGGCAATTCGTGTGGCGCGTAAACAGTTAGCGCCAGATTTGCTCATGTTGCCAGTATTCACCTCAACCTCTAGCACCGGAGAATAACCATGTTAAAGCAACTTTTAACCAGTATTTCAGCTGTTGCCTTGTTGCTAGTGGGGTCAAGCGCAAATGCAGCTATGCAAGAACCAATTAACTTGGACCAGCTACTGCAACAGTTACAACAAGGTCAGTTTGAGCAAACGGAAGAAAATAAACAGCGTGAGGCGCGCTTTCGCGCAGAAGCAAATGAGCAAGCGCGTATTTTGCGAGACACTATTGCCGAACGTGATCGTTTAGAAAAGCTCAGTGAAACCTTGGAAACGCAATTTGAGAGAAACGAAATTGAACTGGCGGAAGTCACCGACACCTTAACTCAGCGCATGGGTTCGTTACGAGAGTTGCTCGGCGTGCTGCAGCAAGTTGCTGGCGACACCAGCAGCAAACTGCAAACATCGTTTGTATCGGTCGAATATCCGGGCCGTAGCGAGCAGTTAAGTGCGCTAGCGCAAAAAATGGGTAGCAGTTCAAAACTAGCGTCAATTGCTGAAATTGAATCGGTTTGGTTGGCGTTACTGCAAGAAATGACTGAGTCGGGCAAGGTAAGCAAGTTCAACACCGAAGTGACTTTGGCAAACGGCGAAAAAGCCAATACGCAAGTAACTCGGGTCGGCACCTTTAACATGGTTGCTGATGGTCGTTATTTGGAATTAGTGCCGGGTACAGATACCGTTGCTGAGTTAATTCGTCAGCCCAGCGGCCGCTATTTAGATACAGTAAGCGCACTAGAAAATGCCGATAGCAACCCAGTTAAATTTGCCATGGACCCAACCGGTGGCTCAATTCTTGGTCTACTGGTACAAGCGCCTGACTTAGGCGAACGTATCGATCAAGGTGGTACCGTGGGGTACATCATTTTGGCCTTGGGAGCGATTGGACTCATCATCGCGTTAGAACGCTTTATTACGCTGACGCTTATGGGTGGTAAAGTGAAACGTCAAATGAAGCAAGACCAGCCAAACGACAACAACCCGTTAGGTCGCGTTATGGCCGTGCAGCGCAAGTACCCAGACGTTGATACCGAAACGCTGGAACTGAAACTTAGCGAAGCGATTTTGCGCGAAGTTCCCAAAATTCAACGTAACTTAACCTTTATTAAAATTATTTCGGTGGTTGCCCCGCTCATGGGTCTGTTAGGTACAGTAACTGGCATGATTAATACCTTCCAAGCCATCACGTTATTTGGTACCGGCGACCCGAAACTCATGGCCGGTGGTATTTCACAAGCTTTGGTGACCACGGTACTTGGTTTGGTGGTCGCTATTCCTATGACCCTATTGTTTGCCACGCTAAATACGCGTAGCCGCCATATTGTTCATATTTTGCAAGAACAAGCCTCGGGCATTATTGCGGAGCGCTCTGAGCGGAGTCACTAATTATGTTTCTGCTTGAATTCAGCAATGCCATTCAAGACTTCATCGAAACCGGCGGCAATGTGCTGCTGGTTATCGGGGTGCTCATATTTGTCATGTGGCTGATGATTCTTGAGCGGATTTTTTATTACCTGCGTGGTCATCGCCAAGCAACCAAAGCGGCGTTAACTAGCTGGAATAATCGCAGCGATAAATCGTCATGGCAAGCCGAGCAAATACGTGGCGCAATGATCTCGCGTGTGTCCTTAGCGTTAGGCGGTAACCTGCCTATTTTGCAAGCCATGGTGGCCTTGTGCCCGTTGTTAGGCCTGATGGGTACCGTTACCGGCATGATTGAAGTGTTTGACGTCATGGCCGTAGCCGGCACCGGAAACGCTCGCTCTATGGCGGCGGGGGTTTCTAAAGCAACTATTCCAACCATGGCAGGTATGGTCGGAGCCTTGTCAGGTGTGTTTGCCACCACCTGGTTACAACGCACCGCGAAACGTGAGCGGTTGAAATTAGAAGACCGTTTGTTACTCGATCATTCAGGCGAGCAACAGCTTGCTAAATCATAAAGGTAAAGCGCGATGAAACAGCATTTTGCAAATTTAGTTGACGAAGAAGAAGCGCAAATTGACATGACCCCCATGTTAGATGTGGTGTTCATTATGTTGATTTTCTTTATTGTCACCGCGTCTTTTGTGAAAGAGTCAGGTATTGACGTGAACCGCCCAGAAGCTGCCACCGCTGTGCAAAAAGACCGCGCCAATATTTTGGTTGCCATTAGCGATAGTGGCGAAATTTGGATTAACAAACGCCAAGTGGACGCGCGCGCTGTACAAGCCAACATTGAGCGTTTGTATGCCGAAAACCCGCAGGGTTCGGTGGTTATTCAAGCCGACAAAAAAGCCACCACAGAAACGCTGATTAAAGTGATGGACGCGGCTCGTGCGGCTGGTGTGTTTGATGTCTCAATTGCAACGCAAGAAGACTAGTTATGAAACGTTTATTGCTCGCACTAATTGTCGCGTTTGCCATTACCGCAGGGCTGTTTTATTTAATGCAGTCACTTATTGCGGGGGGCGAAGGGGCCATGTCTGAGCCGCCCAAGGGCAGCGTTCTTGATTTTGTACGGGTGAAACCTGAGGAAGTCGTTCAACAAAAAGAACGCAAGCCCCAGCGCCCACCAGAGCCTGAACAGCCGCCACCGGATATGCCGCAGCCACAAATGCAGAATGATGTTGCTGAGGCCGATGCTGCCGGGTTCGACTTTTCTGCCGAGGTGCAGGCCGATACCAGCCTTTCCGGAGGTATAGGCTTGGACACCAGTGACGGCGAATATTTACCGATTGTGAAAGTTCAGGCGGTCTATCCTCGGCGCGCGTTACAGCGTGGCATTGAAGGTTATGTGGTGGTTGGTTTCACCGTGACCAAACAAGGCACGGTGCGAAACCCGTATGTTATTGAAGCTCAGCCAGAAAATATTTTTGATCAAGCAGCCATGGACGCGGTATTGAAATTTAAATACAAACCTCGGGTCGTGAACGGTGAGCCGGTTGAAGTAGAAGGTGTACAAAACCGTTTAACCTTTGCGATTGACGGTTAGGAGAACAATCATGCGTTACTTACTTATTGGTGTAGCAGTGCTATCTATTTTCATGTCGAGCCCTACTGTTGGTGCTGAGCGCAAAAAGACACCTGCTTTGCGCGAGCAAGTGTATAGTCAGCTGGCTCGCGCGCAGCAACTTGCTGATGATGGTGACGTGAAAGCCGGGTTGGACGTACTCGCCAACGTTGAGGGCAAGCTAAGTAGCATGAATAGCTATGAACGCGCGATGCTGTGGAATTTTTACGCCTACATGTTTTATGGCCAAGACAATATTGCCAAAGCCATTGAGTATTTTGCCAAGGTGGTTGATGAAGAGGCTATTCCTGAGGCGCTTGAGCAAAATACCTTGTTTAGTTTAGCGCAGTTGTCCCTAGGCCAAGGCGAGTTTGAGCAGGCGATAGTGTTTTTAACGCGTTGGGAACAGCTCACCCCAGCTGACCAGCAACAAAAGGCCTGGGTTTTGAAGGCTCAAGCGTTGTATCAAAAAGGTGACTATCAAGCGGCATTGCCATCCATATCAAAAGCCATAGACGCGGTGGCCGCGCAGCAAAAAATTCCAGAAGAAAACTGGCTGGTATTGCAGCGAGCCATTTATTTTGAACTTGGGCAAACGGCTAAGGTTGCGAACGTGCTTGAAGACATGGTGCGTTATTACAATAAGCCAGAGTATTGGGTGCAGTTGGCTAGTGTTTACGGGCAGCTTGGCCAAGAAAACAAACAGTTGGCTATGCTTGAAACTGCTTTTCAGCAAGGTTTTTTAACCAAAGGCCAAGACTTGCTCAACTTAGCACAAACGTACTTCTTTAATGATTTGCCATACAAAGCAGGGCAAGTGATGGAAAAAGCCCTAACTACCAAAGCAGTTGAAAGCAATTTACGTAACTATAAACTGCTGGCGCAAGCCTGGGTTGCTGCTCGGGAAACTGATAAAGCGAACTTGGCGTTACAGCAGGCATCTGCACTTAGCAATGATGGTGAGTTTGACGCGCAACGTGCCACACTGTTATTAAACGCTGAACGGAATCAAGAAGCTCTTGTGGCTGCCAAAGCCGCGCTGGATAAAGGCGGGCTGAAGCAACCAGGAGCCATGTATTTGGTGATTGGTATGGCGGAGCTTAACTTGGAGAACTTCAATGCAGCTTTGCAAGCCTTTGCCAACGCGAAAAGTTATGAGGACGCCAAACAGTCTGCTAGCCAATGGGAACGTTATGCTAAAGCAGAGCAAGAGCAGCAGTCACGTTTACAAGAGCTGCGAGCTGACATGCAATCGTCATCTTAATGACATGTAAAAGCCATAAAACAATCAAAAAACTGACATATAGTCATGAAACTGTCACATTTCTGACATAACATACACGCCCATACTAAAGTGTGTACTACACTTTGCGAGTTTCCTTTACTTTAGTGGGGCAAGTTATGAACACCAAATTGACTGTGGCAGCAGTAGCGATAGCGGCAACTTTGTTTTCAGCGACAACATCTGCGCAAGACGAATCGGAATTATTCGATTTTTACGGCAAGATTAGTGTTGGCGTGCAGTTCAGCGATCTTGACGACGGCACCGACAACGATCGCGAGCTTGAATCTTACGCTTCCCGCTTTGGCGTAAAAGGCAGCAGTAACCTCGATGGGGGCTTAGAAGTCATCTACCAACTGGAGTGGGAAGTCGATGTTGCCGACCTTGGTGGGTCAGACAATATTAAGTCTCGTAATCAGTTTGTAGGTTTGCGCGGTAACTTTGGTGAAGTGACTGTTGGCCGTCGCGATACAGCATTGAAACTATTGCAAAGTGGATTTGACCCGTTTTCTAACTATGAAGGTGACATGAAACACATCTTCGCGGGTAAAAACCGTACAAAAAATACCATTAGTTATTTCTCACCTAAGTTTGATGAATTCCAACTTGCCGCTAGTTACGTTTTCTCTGAGGACGACTTGGTTGATGACGGTGTCTCAATGACCGCTACTTATGGCGATAAAAGCATGAAGAGCACTGTCTTCTACGCTGGCGTAGGTGTTGATGACAGTGTTAATGGCAAAGATATTGTTCGTGCTGTGGTTATGACTAAAGTAGGCTCCACAAAACTTGGCTTATTGTACCAAGACCAAGAAAACGTGGATGGCACTGGTCAAGCTGACGGCTTTGTGGCGAACGCGGTGCAACCGTGGAACGACTTTACCTTCAAGCTGCAATACCAAATGATGGAATTTTCGAATGGTGATGAAAGTTCGTTAGCAGCAGGCGTTGATTACAAGTTAGGTAAAAACACCAAGCTTTTCAGCTGGTACACTGGCCGCGACTTGGATAACGTCGACGCACAGCAACGTTACGTCGCAGTCGGTATCGAACATAAGTTCTAAGCAAGGTACACTAAGGCCATCTTTAAAACGGAAGTGTTATTGATGGCTAACTTCATATTTATTGCCGGATACGTCGTTATTGGATTACTGCTACAACGCAGCCGGCAATTTCCCCAAAACACCGGGCAAATTCTGAATGCTTACGTGATCTACGTGGCTTTGCCGGCTGTTGTGTTGCAAAAAATTCCGAGCCTGACCTTTGGCAAAGAACTGCTATACCCAGCATTAATGCCTTGGCTATTACTAGCGCTGACGGTACCGGTGTTATTGGCGTTAAGCAAATGGCTTAAGTGGTCGCGCTTAACCACGGGAGCCATGCTTATTGTGGTTCCACTGGGCAATACCTCGTTTGTTGGCTTTCCTATGGTCGAGGCGTTTTTTGGACCACAGGGCATACCCTACGCGCTGCTATATGACCAACTAGGCTCTTTTTTTATTTTGTCTATTTACGCCACCATTATTGCGGCAGTATACAGTCATGAGCCTGGCGCTGAAGCAAAACGGCCAAGCGCTGGGGCTATCGCGTTGCGAATTGCTAAGTTTCCGCCCTTTGTGGCACTGGTTGTTGCGTTATTACTGCGCGGTATTGAGTATCCTGCGGTGCTGAGCCAGTTTGTTGATTCCTTAGCGATTACGTTAGTGCCGGTGATTATGGTCGCCGTGGGTTATCAGCTGAAATTTCGTTTACCACAAGAAGACAGAGGCCCTTTGTATTGGGCGCTCGGGTTAAAGTTGGTGGCAACGCCCGTAGTGGCATTGGCGCTGTTATATAGCTTTGGTTTAGAACAACTGGCGGTGCAAGTAACCATTATGGAAGCAGCGATGCCGGCCATGATTTCTGCCGGCGCTCTGGCCATTATGGCAGGGTTAGCACCGACGCTCTCGGCCGCCATTGTGGGGTATGGCGTGTTACTGTGCTTTGTAACACTGCCATTGTGGTACGCGTTTATTCAGTTTTTGCTGCCGTAAAATCACCTTCAGCAACTTTAATTTGAAACGACTCACCAGCGGCCAACTGTTTAGGGTTGCGCACCACGGCACCGTCGTTTTTACGCACCACGGCATAACCACGCTCAATGGTTTGTAATGGGCTGACCATGTGCAACCCTTGGGTGAGCGCTTGAAATTGTTGACGCTGTTGCTTCAATAATTGCTGCATCGCCAACTGTAGCCGCTGTTGCAGCTGCTGCTGTTGTTGTTGCAAAGGCGCCAAACGACGTTCAGGGTGAACCGTTTGCAAACGGTTCGACAGCTGTAGCTGAGCGCGCTGCTGTTGTTGCAGTGCCCGCTGCACGCTTTGCTGCGCGCGCATGCTTAACTCATCAAGGCGCTGACCGTTTTGTTGTAACTGTCGTTGTGGATGTTGTTGTTGCAAGCGGACAGTGAAATGCTGCTGTTGTTGCTGGTGCTGACGAAAAAAGCGCGCCCAGGCTTGCTCAACGCGATGGCTTAAATGACTAATTCGGTGCAGGGTTTCGCGCTGGTCGCGACTAACAAGTTCAGCTGCAGCCGATGGGGTTGGCGCGCGTACATCAGCGACAAAGTCACAAATGGTAAAATCAACTTCATGGCCGACCGCCGAAATTGTTGGAATAGGGCAACTATGCAGTGCATAAGCTAATTGCTCGTCGTTGAAACACCATAAATCTTCCAATGAACCGCCGCCGCGCGCCATAATCAGAACATCAACTTCGTTGCGCGCAATGGCACGTTGTAACATGTGTAGTAGTTCGCCGGTAGCCGCTTGGCCTTGCACGGCGCTCGGGTAAATCACCACCTCGATACTGGGGTCGCGGCGCTGCAATACGGCTAAAATGTCGCGCACAGCAGCGCCTGTGGGCGAGGTAATCACCCCAACTTTTTTGATCGACTCAGGTAGCGGCTGCTTATGCGCGGGGTCGAACAGCCCTTCGGCCTGTAACTTGGCTTTCAGTTGTTCGTATTTTTGCTGCAGCAAACCAGCACCAGCGTCTTCCATATGCTCAATAATGAGCTGGTAGTCGCCGCGTGGTTCGTAAACGGTCAGTTTGGCTCGCACCAACACTTGCATACCGTGCTGGGGCCTAATTCGTACCCGCTGATTGGCATTGCGAAACATGGCTGCGCGAATTTGTGCACGCTCATCTTTCAGAGTGAAATACCAGTGGCCCGAGCTTGGTGCCGCGAAGTTTGAAATTTCGCCAACCAGCCAAACCGAGCCGAAACCTTGCTCAAGTACTTGTCGTACCTCGGTGTTTAATCCATAAACGGTAAAAATATGGGGCTGCTGCATGCGAAAACCTCGTGGTATAGTTGAAAAAACAGTTTACTGAAAAGCCGTTTGCGAGTAAAATCTGCCCGCAACATTAAGTCAGCCAGTGAGATGTTGCCATGCTACGAATTGCTCAAGAAGCCCTTACCTTTGACGACGTTTTACTCGTCCCCGGTCATTCAACTGTTTTACCCCATACTGCCGATTTGCGCACGCGCTTAACTCGCGGAATTGAACTCAATATTCCGATGGTTTCTGCAGCCATGGACACGGTTACCGAAGCAGCATTAGCAATTGCCCTCGCACAGGAAGGCGGGCTTGGTTTTGTGCATAAAAACATGACCATCGCCGAACAGGCCGCGCACGTTCGCAAAGTGAAAAAATACGAAAGTGGTATGGTGTCAGATCCTATCACCGTTAGCCCAGACACGACCTTAGGTGAAATTCGTGCGTTAGCCGTGGAACATGGCTTTCATGGTTTTCCAGTGGTCGAGAAGTCAGGTGAGTTGGTCGGCATTATTACTGGCCGTGACACGCGAGCAGAGCGTGACGACAAGCGTTTGGTTAGCTCCATCATGACCGCCAAAGAAAAATTAGTCACCGTAAAAGAAAACGCCAAGAGCGAAGAAATTCTTAACTTAATGCACCAACATCGCATTGAAAAAATCTTGGTGGTTGATGATGCGTTTCATCTACGCGGCATGATTACCCTCAAAGATTTCACCAAAGCCGAAAATAAACCAAATGCTTGTAAAGACGAACTTGGCCGTTTGCGCGTCGGTGCTGCCGTGGGTGTCGGCCCAGGCACTGAAGAGCGGGTTGAAGCTCTCGTTGAAGCGGGTGTTGACGTCTTGTTGATTGATACCTCACACGGCCATTCGCAAGGCGTGATTGACCGTGTTACTTGGGCCCGTAAAACCTATCCAGACCTTCAAATTATTGCCGGTAACGTTGCCACCGGTGCTGGCGCCAAAGCACTCGCCGATGCCGGCGTTGATGCGGTAAAGGTAGGCATTGGCCCAGGCTCAATTTGTACTACGCGTATTGTTACCGGTTGCGGTGTGCCGCAAATTACCGCCATTAGCGACGCTGTGGATGCGCTAAAAGGTACAAACATTCCAGTGATCGCTGACGGTGGAATCCGCTTCTCGGGTGATATCGCCAAAGCGATTGCCGCTGGAGCAGACTGCGTAATGGTTGGCAGTATGCTGGCCGGTACCGAAGAGTCGCCAGGTGAAGTTGAGTTGTATCAAGGTCGCTACTACAAGTCATACCGCGGTATGGGCAGCATTGGCGCCATGAATCAGCGCCACGGTTCGTCAGATCGTTATTTTCAAGCGTCCAATGAAGCGGAAAAATTAGTGCCAGAGGGAATTGAAGGCCGAGTGGCTTATAAGGGCCCAATCGCAACCATTATTCACCAGCAAATGGGCGGTTTACGCTCAGCTATGGGGTTAACAGGCTGTGCCACCATTAAAGAAATGCGTACTAAACCACAGTTTGTCAAAGTAACCGCTGCGGGTATGGGCGAATCGCACGTGCACGATGTGCAAATCACCAAAGAAGCTCCAAACTATCGAATGGGTTAAGCCAACATGCAAGATATTCATGCACATCGTATATTGATTTTAGATTTTGGTTCGCAATACACGCAATTAATTGCGCGCCGCATTCGCGAGCTTGGGGTGTATTGTGAGTTATGGGCGTGGGACGTTAGCGCCGACGATATCAAAAACTTTAAGCCAAACGGCATTATTTTGTCAGGCGGCCCTGAGTCGGTTACTGAAGCAAATTCACCACGGGCACCCGAATATGTCTTTGAAGCCGGTGTGCCGGTGTTCGGTATTTGCTACGGCATGCAAACCATGGCCGAGCAACTGGGTGGTAAAGTTCAAGGCTCACTAGAGCGCGAGTTTGGCTATGCGCAAGTTGAGCGCATTGCACCTTGCCCATTGTTTCATCACATTGAAGACAGCGTGCACGATAACGGTAATCCGTTGCTTGACGTGTGGATGAGCCACGGCGATAAAGTTATTGAGGCGCCTGAAGGTTTCGACATTGTCGCACAAACCCCAACCTGCCCAATTGCCGCTATGGCCGACGATAAGCGCGACTTCTATGGCGTGCAGTTCCACCCTGAAGTAACCCATACGCGTCAAGGCATGCGTATGTTAGAGCACTTTGTCGTGGAAATTTGCGAATGTGAACGTAACTGGACACCTGCTCACATTATTGATGACGCAGTTGCTCGTATTCGTGAGCAAGTGGGAAATAACAAAGTTGTGCTGGGGTTATCTGGCGGCGTGGACAGTTCCGTAACCGCGATGTTGTTACACCGCGCCATTGGCGAACAGCTTACCTGCGTATTTGTTGATAACGGCTTATTGCGTTGGCAAGAAGCTGAGCAAGTG
Source organism: Pseudidiomarina donghaiensis (assembly GCF_900116895.1). Taxonomy (GTDB): domain Bacteria; phylum Pseudomonadota; class Gammaproteobacteria; order Enterobacterales; family Alteromonadaceae; genus Pseudidiomarina; species Pseudidiomarina donghaiensis. The sequence continues at coordinate 138,406 of NZ_FPCF01000003.1, forward strand.
ATGGAAATGTTCGGCGACCACTATGGTTTGAATATTGTTCATGTCGACGCTGAAAACCGTTTTCTTGATGCCTTAGCTGGCGAGCAAGACCCAGAAGCCAAGCGCAAAATTATTGGCCGCGTATTTATTGAAATATTCGACGAGCAAGCAAGCCGTATTAAAGACGTGTCGTTCTTAGCGCAGGGCACTATTTATCCCGACGTTATTGAATCGGCAGGCTCTAAAACCGGCAAAGCGCATGTGATTAAATCGCACCACAACGTTGGTGGCCTGCCAGAAGACATGAAGCTAAGTCTGGTTGAGCCTTTGCGAGAATTGTTCAAAGATGAAGTGCGTAAAATTGGCCTCGAGTTAGGCTTGCCGTATGACATGCTATATCGCCACCCATTCCCAGGCCCAGGCCTTGGTGTGAGGGTATTGGCTGAAGTAAAAAAAGAATACTGCGACTTACTGCGCCGTGCCGATCATATTTTTATCAGCGAGCTACGTCATGCCGGTATTTACCATGATGTTAGCCAAGCGTTTGCGGTATTTTTGCCGGTTCGCTCGGTAGGCGTTATGGGTGATGCGCGTAAATATGATTGGGTGATTGCGCTGCGTGCAGTTGAAACCATTGATTTTATGACAGCCCGTTGGGCACATTTGCCGTATGAGCTACTCGAAAAAGTATCGAACCGTATTATCAACGAAATCGATGGCATTTCGCGGGTTGTGTACGATATTTCGGGTAAGCCACCTGCCACCATTGAATGGGAATAACGCGTGCTGCGCTGGTTGGTAAGCTTTTTAGCATTAGGTTTGTTACTAGGCTGCGCACCAGAGCCGCAGCCTAGTCAGCTTGACGCCATTAAAGCGCGCGGTGTACTGCGTGTTGGCACGCTATTGGGCCCAACCAGTTATTACCTAGATGCCAATGGCGAGGCCGGTATTGAATATGTACTGGCAAAAAATTTCGCCGATGACTTGGGCGTGGAGCTAGAAATGGTTTCACGCTACAACGTCAAAAACCTCATGAATTTGCTAGAAACACGAGAAGTTGACTTGTTAGCCGCTGGATTGGACCGCACGGAACCTCGTGCGCAAAAATTTCGTTTTGGCCCCCCTTATTTGGAAGTTGAGCAGCGCGTGGTGTTTCGTCAAGGATCTCGTAATCGGCCTCGCAGCTTAGACGAACTTGACGCAGAACTGGTGGTGGTTGAAGGGTCTAGTCACCATGATTGGCTTCTAAGTATTGCTGCTGACTACCCAGATTTACAGTGGCGCGCAACCGAAGAGCAAGACACCGCCGGTTTGCTACAACAAGTGATTGACGGCGACATTGCCTACACTGTGGCCGATAGTAATACCTTAGATTTGCAACGTCGGTATTTCCCAAACTTAAGTGTTGCCTTCACGGTTCGAGACAACGTGGATATCGCTTGGATGCTGAATCAACACGTTGATGGCTCCTTGTATGCTGAGGTTATTCGCTATTTTGGCGACTTGCGCGAGTCGGGACAGTTAACCCAACTACTTGATCAACATTTTGGCCATGTTAGCTCCTTCAATTATGTCGATACCAGCCTATTCATTAACGCGGTACAATCTGTTTTGCCTAAGTACCGAGAGTTATTTGAACAGCACGCGGGCAGCCTAGATTGGCGTTTATTAGCAGCAATAAGTTATCAAGAAAGCCATTGGAATCCGCGGGCTGTTTCGCCGACCGGGGTGCGCGGCATGATGATGTTAACCCTGCCAACGGCAAAAGCCATGGGGGTGACCAGTCGGTTAAACCCGGCTCAAAGCATTGAAGGCGGTGCCCGTTATTTTGAACGTATGCTGCAGCGCATTCCAGCGCGAATACAGGAGCCAGACCGTATTTGGTTTGCCTTAGCGGCGTATAATATTGGCTATGGGCATTTAGAAGACGCACGTATATTAACGCAACAGCAAGGCGGTGATGCCGATCGTTGGATAGATGTGCGAAAACGACTACCTTTATTACGACAGAAAAAGTTTTATCGCCAAACCCGCTTTGGGTTTGCTCGTGGTGATGAACCGGTGCGATACGTAGGGAACATACGTCGCTACTATGACACTTTGGTTTGGCTTGATGAGCGAGGACGCATTCCAGCCAAACCAATGACGATCACCATTCCCGAAGGGAGTGGTGACGGAGCCGAATAATGCGCAAAAGCAACCGTCGATTAGTTTCACCCGAGCGCCGTCGCGCTTGGTTACGCAAACAACGCCATTTGCAAACCGAGCGACGACAAAAATGGTTTCGCTTAACTGAAAAGCAAGACTGAAAAACAAGATTAACAGCCCCTAAAATTTTGGAGACTTGTCTGTGGAAATAGTACGCGGTGCTCCCGCTTTGTCTGATTTTCGTACTGAAAAGTTGCTACAACGGCTGCGTGCGGCAGAATTGCCTGTTAGCGAACTCTACGCTGAATACATGCACTTTGTGGATGTTGAGCAGTCGCTCGATAGCGACGAAAATCAGGTATTAGCAAAATTGCTGACTTATGGCCCTACTGTTGCAGCGCACGCACCGCAAGGCCAATTAGTGGTTGTGGTACCCCGGCAAGGGACTATTTCTCCGTGGTCGTCAAAAGCGACAGATATTGCGCACAATTGTGGGTTAACCCAAATTCACCGTATCGAGCGTGGTGTTGCGTATTATTTAACGGGCGACCTTAGCGCAACGCAAATGCAGCAAGCTGCAGCGTTGTTACACGACCGTATGACGGAAATGGTGCTAGGCAGTCTTGAGCAGGCCTCGGTGCTCTTTAAAGAAGCAGAACCAGCGCCATTAGCAAGTATCGATATTTTAAGCGGCGGCCGCGAAGCCTTGCAGCGTGCAAACATTGAAATGGGGCTTGCGCTTGCAGATGATGAAATTGACTATTTGTATGACAATTTCACCGCGCTTGAGCGCAACCCAAATGACATTGAACTGTATATGTTTGCGCAGGCAAACTCAGAGCACTGTCGTCATAAAATCTTTAATGCCGACTGGACTATAGACGGCAAAGAACAGCTGAAATCGTTGTTCAAAATGATCAAGAATACCTATGAAGTGACTCCAGACAACGTGTTGTCGGCGTACAAAGACAACGCTGCCGTCATGGTGGGCTCAGAAGCTGGGCGTTTTTATCCATACCCGACGGGCAGCAATGCTGCCGGTGAGTACAGCTATTTTCATGAGCCTGTGCATATTCTCATGAAAGTGGAAACGCACAACCATCCTACCGCTATTTCGCCTTATCCTGGTGCCGCAACCGGCTCTGGTGGTGAAATTCGTGATGAGGGGGCTACAGGCCGTGGTTCGAAGCCAAAAGCCGGCTTGGTTGGTTTTAGCGTGTCTAACTTACGTATTCCAGGCTTTGAACAGCCATGGGAAGAAGACTTCGGTAAGCCCGATCGTATTGTCACGGCACTAGATATTATGCTTGAAGGCCCGTTAGGTGGCGCAGCATTTAATAATGAATTTGGCCGCCCAGCGCTAACCGGTTACTTCCGTACTTACGAAGAAAAAGTAAATAGCCACAACGGCGAAGAAATTCGTGGTTACCACAAGCCAATTATGATTGCTGGCGGTATGGGGAACATTCGCGAGCAACACGTTGAAAAAGGCGATATTCCAGTTGGTGCCAAATTAGTGGTATTAGGCGGCCCGGCGATGAATATTGGTTTAGGTGGCGGTGCGGCATCATCGATGGCATCAGGTACTTCCACCGAAGATCTCGACTTTGCCTCGGTGCAACGGGATAACCCTGAAATGGAACGTCGTTGCCAAGAAGTCATTGACCGCTGTTGGCAGCTGGGTGAGAAAAACCCCATTGCCTTTATTCACGATGTGGGCGCCGGTGGTTTATCTAACGCGATGCCGGAACTGGTGGGCGACGGTGGCCGCGGTGGTAAATTTGAACTGCGCAAAGTACCGAACGATGAGCCGGGCATGTCGCCACTGGAAATTTGGTGTAACGAGTCACAAGAACGTTACGTGATGGCGATAGCGCCAGAGCGCATGGACGTATTTGAAGAGATTTGTAAGCGCGAACGTGCACCGTTTGCAGTGATTGGTGAGGCGACCGAAGCTGAACACCTAACCATGACTGACGCGCACTTTGGCAATAACCCGATTGATTTGCCCCTGAACGTGCTCTTAGGCAAGCCGCCTAAGATGCATCGTGATGTGAAGTCGCAACGTGCCGACGGCGAGGCGTTAGTTCGTGATGAAATTAAACTCAACGAAGCGGCTAAGCGCCTGTTACGCCTACCATCTATTGCCGAAAAAACATTCTTAATCACCATTGGTGACCGCACGGTTACCGGTTTAGTGGCACGTGACCAAATGGTTGGTCCGTGGCAAATACCTGTCGCTGATGTTGCGGTGACTGCGGCAAGCTACGACACCTATGCGGGTGAAGCCATGGCAATGGGCGAGCGTACACCGCTGGCATTATTAAACTTCGCCGCTTCGGCCCGCATGGCGGTGGGTGAGTCTTTAACGAACTTAGTGGCTGCCGATATTGGCGATTTGAAATTTGTGAAATTGTCAGCGAATTGGATGGCTGCGGCAGGTCACCCAGGTGAAGATGCTGGCCTGTACGAAGCGGTTAAAGCCGTGGGTGAAGAGCTGTGTCCGGCGCTTGGAATCACCATTCCGGTGGGCAAAGATTCGATGTCAATGAAAACTCAGTGGCAAGACGAGCAGGGTGACAAATCCGTGACTGCGCCATTAAGTCTGGTCATTACGGCATTTGGCCGCGTGCGCGATGTGCGTCGCACACTGACGCCGCAGTTGCGCATGGACAAAGGTGACAGCAAACTTGTTTTAATTGATTTAGGCCGCGGACAAAACCGTTTAGGTGGCTCGTCGCTGGCGCAGGTTTATCGCCAGCTAGGCGACCTAACCCCAGATGTCGATAGCCCAGAGTTATTAAAAGGCTTCTTTGATGCCACCCAACAGCTTATTCACGAGAAAAAACTGTTGGCCTACCATGACCGTTCCGACGGTGGTTTATTCACCACCGTCGCGGAAATGGCCTTTGCTGGCCATTGTGGGGTGGAAGTTGCACTCGATGCATTAGGTGAAGACGACTTAGCGGCATTATTTAGCGAAGAGCTTGGTGCTGTAGTGCAAGTAAGTGTTGAAGAGCTTGACGCAGTAATTGAAGCCTATAAAGCACACGGCTTAGAAGACTGTGTGCATGTCATCGGTCGCCCGGTTCGTGAAGACGTGGTGCGCTTTAATCGCAATGGCGAAGAAGTATTGTCGCACTTGCGTAGCCATTACCGCGCTATTTGGGCGGAAACCACGCACCAAATGCAGCGTTTACGTGATAACCCAGAATGCGCAGACGAAGAGTTTGAAACCAAACAGAACTTGAATGATCCTGGCTTGTTCGCTGACTTAACCTTTGATATCAGTGAAGACATTGCCGCGCCATATATCAATACTGGGCGTGACCCATTGGTTGCGGTGTTGCGCGAACAGGGCGTGAACTCGCATGTGGAAATGGCGGCAGCCTTTGATCGGGCAGGTTTTGCGGCCATTGACGTGCACATGAGCGATATCTTGAGCGGCCGAGTCAGCTTGGAAAAATTCAATGGCTTAGTGGCCTGCGGTGGCTTCTCGTACGGTGACGTACTGGGTGCCGGCGAAGGCTGGGCAAAATCAATTTTGTTCAATAATCGTGCCCGCGATGAGTTTGCTGCGTTCTTTGAACGCAATAAAACCTTTGCGTTAGGCGTTTGTAACGGTTGTCAAATGCTCTCGAACCTTAAAGAGCTAATTCCGGGGGCGGAAGCATGGCCACACTTCGTTACTAACCGTTCAGAGCGCTTTGAAGCGCGTTTCAGTTTGGTTGAAGTGCAAAAGAACAACTCATTGTTCTTTGAAGGCATGGCTGGTTCACGCATGCCAATCGCCGTGTCACATGGCGAAGGCCGTGCTGAATTTAAGGGCAATGACTTAGCTACCGTGAATGCTGAAGGCTTAGTGACCATGCGTTATATTAATAACCGTGGTGACATTGCCGCTAGCTACCCTGCCAACCCGAATGGCTCGCCTGAAGGTATTACCGGCTTAACCACCGCCGACGGTCGGGTATCGATTATGATGCCGCATCCGGAGCGGGTATTCCGTACTGTAGCGAATAGCTGGCACCCAGACGAGTGGGGCGAAGATAGCCCATGGATGCGCATGTTCCGCAATGCGCGCGTTTATCTCGGCTAAGTGAGCCGAAATAGCAAAAGCCCAGCTTAACCGCTGGGCTTTTTGTTATGAATACTTGGTTGTTATCAGAGCCTGCTTGTTAGCGTCTTTTGCGAAAAAATTGGCGTAAAAGATCGCCGCACTCGTCGGCTAATATGCCGCCAATAACCTCCACCTGATGGTTCATGCTGGGGTGGTTTATCACCTCTATGGCCGTGCCTGTGGCCCCAGTGCGGGGATCGGTAGCGCCGAACACCAGTGTTTTAACCCGTGCATGAGTAATTAAACCGGCGCACATCGCACATGGCTCAAGCGTCACGTATAACGTGGTGTCAACTAATCGGTAGTTGCCAATGGCCGCGCCGGCCGCACGAATGGCTTGTGCTTCGGCATGCGCTGAGGGGTCATTTAACGTGATGACCTGGTTAAAACCTTCACCAATGATCTCGTCATTAAGCACTAACACCGCACCTACCGGCACCTCATTGTGCTGCTCGGCCATAGCTGCTAGCTCAAGCGCGCGGCGCATAAAAAAATCATGCTGGCTTTGTTCCATAAAATTCCTAATCGTCATTGGCCGTCAAGAAGTTGCCATTGTAACTAGAAATTACCCTTCGCGCTAAAAAAAAGCCCCCGTTTGAACGGGGGCTTGGCATAGTGTTGTGCTTGGGTTCAGGCTTAGAAGTCGTATTGGAAACCTAAGCGAACACTCCATAACGATGGCGCACCCGAACGTCCCTGAACCGAGGTGAGGCGATTCGTAAATGAATCGAATTGCCATTGGTTTTGGTCAGTAATGCTTACGTTAGCAAGTGATACTGTGCGAGGGAAGCTAGTTTCGTACAGAACGCCCCAGTCGTCATTGAGCAAGTTAGTCAGGTTATCAACTACAAAGTACACGCTCGATTGGTGGTTGTCTGCGAAACCTGGCAATTTTTGTTCGAACTTGAAGTCCACTTTATGCCACCAGTCACTGTAAAACTCGTTTCGTGGTGCAATACCGCCCGCATACTTGTCCAAGCCATAGTCGCTGATGAAGGCAAAGAATTGGTCAATTTGAGCGGCCGTTAAGTTTGGACCCCAAACCACGTTTGGATCGTTCACACCAGTTGGCACATATAACAGCTGGCGGTTACTGGTGATATCACCAACGGGTGCGTTCATGGTAAAGCTATACGGACGCCCTTTGTTGGCCGAGGCAAACAAGCTGAAGATAGAGTCATAGCCAGCTACGAATTCCGTGGTGTAGCTTGCACGGAACGTGAAACGATGCGGAATTTCGTAGTTAGACGTGGCGACGCCAGGGTTTTCAATGTCTGCTGTCGCTAAGTTGGTATAGTTTGAATAGGCTACCGAACTTGTCATTGGGTTGACGTCTTCGGCTTTGTTCCAAGCATAAGCAAGTGACCAGTCTAAGCCAAAGTCATGAGACTTCGATAGGGCAAAGCTAATACTTGTTTGCTCGCCTGAGTCGCCGTTGACGTTAGTAAGCATAAACGCGTCTGCACCGCTGCCGCTGTAAATAGGTCTGCCGTCTGGTGCTGTACCGGTTTGTTGGCGACGAAGATCGCTAATAATGGCTGCGTCTTCTTTGCGAGTGTGAAGGAAATCGGCCATGAATACATAGTCGTTTTCAAACACATAGGTTGCACCTAACGCAAACTTCCACTCTTTAGGCAATTTAAAGTTCGGGTCGAGTGCGTTAACTGGACCAGAGCCACTTGCGGCTAGTACTTCGTCAACCATTTCTTGTGGAATATCAATTAGCGGATTGCCGGTACCGTCATGCGGTAAACCAAACAAATTCACATTAAAACGGTTTGCTTCGTAAAGCTTTGTACCGTTGTTTGAGTAGTTGTTTGATAACCAAACGTTAGGGTTGCCGCCTGAGTACAGACCAATACCACCACGCACTTCAAGCTGGTCATCAACCACCCAATTTACACCTAAGCGAGGTTGTAACAAGCCTTCGCCATCAAGTGTTGCGGTATTGGCAAAGCCGTAAGTGTTGGCAAAGTTTTGATTTAGCGCTGGTTCGTCGCTGGTTGAGTACCAGTCATAACGCAAACCAAGCGTCAGGGTTAGGTCTTGATCAATAAAGTAGTATTCATCTTGTGCGTACAAAGTATTTACTGAATATTCAAATTGACCAGCGCCGTCTTGTGGGTTGTTGGTGCCAGCGGCATTTTCATAAATAACACGGCTAACATCACCGGCCTCAAAGGCATCAATTGAAGCAAACCGGAATTCCCCCTGCGCTTCTTGAATAAACAAGTTATATACGTCATAAGTCTCTTGTTCATAGCCAAAGGTCAAAGTGTGGTCATCAAGTAAGTAAGTACCAGAAAGCTTGAAGAACGTGGTGTCATATTTCAATTTATTAGCATGACGTGAATCGTCCGCACCTAAATAGATGGTATTGCCGTTGTGGCTAATTTGAACTTCACCAACTTCGGTGCCACCTAATGGATTAACGCGAGCATCAAGCTTCGAGAAACCAGCACGTAATTCGGTTGAGAAGTTATAAGTCCAGTCTGAGTATAATTGGCCAACATATGACTGGAACTCGGCGCCACGCTCATAGAAGTGGTTTGAAAACTCGAGTTCGTTGTCATCGCCATCAGACTCGGCAATTGAATAACCATCGTTATAGTTGTACGTAAATGATGCGCGATGCGAATCATTAATGTACCAGTCCAACTTGGCTAAGAATTTTTCATCTTCAACCGGAATGCTGGAAGGGAAATTACCTGGCTCAAAACCGTATACGTTACGCGCTATATTGCCGATTCGATCGAGGTCAGCTTGTGTAACACCAATAACTGGTGTTGCTACATTGCCATCTTCTGGCCCGCGGTCAAAGGTATCGGCGCCTTCAAGTTTTTCATAGGCAACAAAGGCGAATAGCTGGTCTTTTATCAAAGCACCACCGCCATTAAAGCCATAGCGACGCTCATTAAAGGCGCCGACGTTGATTGAGTCGCCTTCAAGTTTGTCACCTGACAATGAGTCGTTGGTGTAGTCAAAAAATACACTGCCGAATAGTTCGTTTTCGCCAGATTTAGTAACGGCGTTAATGTTACACGCAGTAAAACCACCGTATTGAACATCAAATGGAGCAAGTTCAACAGCTACCTGTTCAATAGCGTCATAACTAAATGGCATACGTTCGGTTGGATAACCACTTGAGTTCAAACCGAAGTTATCGTTGGTACGCACACCGTCAACCGTCAAGCTGTTAAAGCGTGGGTTAGCACCACCACACTGAATATCACGTGCGTTGGTTTCGTTGATATAAATACGCGGGTCAATTTGCACCACGTCTTTAATGTCACGATTAGCGCTAGGCTGAGTTTGTAAGTCGCTTAAGTTGAAGCTAGCGGTTGGGCCACTTGCGCCTGACGTCATGGTAAGTTGACGGCCACTCACTTGAATGCGTTCAACATCTTGCTGAGCAACTTGAACACTTACGTTTTCCGTTTCACCTAAAGTCAAATAAACGTTTTCTACAACTTCGACGTTTCCTGAAGCATCCGTAACCGTCAGTGTATAAGGGCCACCAACGGCTAAACCGCGGGCTGAAAATAAGCCGTTTTGGTTTGCAGAAATGTTGGTGCTGGTGCCGGTACGTTCGTCCCGTAACGTAACTGTGGCATTACTAATGGCTTCCCCTGTGGCTTGGCTAGTAACCACACCACGAATACTTGATGACGTTTCTTGCGCCATCGCGGTCGACGATAGGCCGATTGCTATGGCAATGGCTGCAGCAATACGATTTGGTTTACTTTGGAACATGACGTTGTTTTCCTTGGATTGTAGTGGAACACAGCTTTTATTGTCTTTAGGAACGAAAGTCTAAGTAGTTTGTGTGACAATTTAGTGTCATGCGAATTATAGTTTGTAATTTAAGTTTGGCTAGCTTTTGTTCGGATATTAAGGTGGCGGGTTCGAGCAGGGCATAAAAAAAGCCCCCGCAAAAAGCGAGGGCTTGCTCAGTATGTTTCTACAGCTCAAATTAGAAGCGGTAGCGAACACCAATTTTCGCCTGCCAAGTAGAACGCTCTGGCGTGTAGCGAGTTGGCGCTAAGTTCAATACATCAAAGTTGTCACCGCTGTTATACGGTTCGCCGTAGATGTAGCGACCTTGATCGTCTAAGTCGACTGATGCGATTTGACGCGCGTTGTCACCATATGGCAACACGTGCTTCTGGCCAGCATCTTTATCGAAGATAGCAATCAAGTTACGAATGTTGATGTAAAGCTCACCTTTGTGGCCTTCAGCGAAACCAGGGATTTCTTGTGAGAATTTGAAATCCACGTTGGTTGTCCAAGGTGCACGACGGTTGTTACGTGGTGCATAGCCACCGGCATATTGCAACAAATCAGCTTCTGCTAAGTAACCAGCGAAGGTCTCATAGTCTAAACCGTCGGTGTAAATGACGTTCGGGTCGTCAGCACCGGTTGGAATGTATGGCAAGTAACGAGCCGTACTATCGAACTGCTGTTGGTCACCAAACTTGTTGAAGCGGTAGGTGTCAAGTACGTAACCCCATGGGCGACCAGAGTAGCGTTCCCAGAACAAGCCGAAGGTTGACTTATAACCACTGAATAATTCAGTTTTATAAGTAATGTCGGCCATAAAGCGGTGCTCTACCATGTATGAGGCAGTACCAGCTTCTACGTTGTTCGGATCAATAGCTACTGGGTAACGGTAGTTTGATGTTGCAGTGCTTGAACTACCAGCAACCGCTTCTTCAACGTCTTGGTTGGTGTAGCTAGTACGCAAGCTTAAACCGTTATCCCATGCTTTACCTAAAGTGAAAGTGTAGATTTTGCTTGAGCCACCGTCGCCATTAGTTAGCATTAAGTCGTAACGATCAACGCCGTTGTCGTCACCAATGCCGCCAGGTACGTGATCGTCAATCGGATCGTCAACAACGTAGATGATACGACCGCCGTCGGCAGTAGTGACCACGTTGCCTTCAGAATCCAATAATGGACGACGTGCTAAATCAACCCACTGAACGTCGTCTTTGCGACGGCTGTAGATGTATTCGGCACTTGCGAACCAGTCGTGACCTAAGAATGGAATTTCAAAGCTGTGGAAATCAATACCCAAGCTTGCACGCCAGTCAGTTGGCAACTCAAAGTTCGGGTCAATCGCGTTAACATAGCCGTCGCGAGTCAATGAGTTTTGAACAGCCTCAGGGACTTGAGTAGGGTCTACGTTGTCGCGATAAACAGATGATGGCAAGCTGCGCGTGTCAAACTGCGAGAACGCCATGCCGCTGTTAGTGTATGAGTTTGATACCCAAACATTAGGACGGCCACCGCCGTAACGGCCAAAGCCACCACGTAATTGCGCATCGTCATTCAACTGATACTTAAAGCCAACACGAGGAAGGATTAAGTCTTTGCCGTCTAAGTTTTCAGTGTTAGCGAAGCCATAACGCTCAGCAAACAATGGGTTATAGGTTGGCTTGTCTTTTGCGAAAATACGCTCGTAACGAACACCGAAGGTTAATTCAAGATCCCACGTAGGAGCCCAAGTATCTTGTAGATAAAGAGCTTGCTGGCCTTGAGTAAAGTCAGCCGCGGCGTCGTTCACGTCACCGGTTAAGCTGCCAGCATAGTAGAACTGGTTAGCTTGACGATTTTCAAAGTTCTCAAGGCTCCAGAAAGTCCATGAACCCAAAGAGTTTTGAACGAACAAGTTATAAATATCAGTTGACTGATACATGTAACCGAATGACAACGCGTGGTCACCTAACAGGTATTCACCGTTAGCTTGGAATTCAAACGTTTGGTTTTCACCATAGTTTGCATGGCGTGAATAGTCAGGACCAAAGCTGACAGAGTTACGATTGTTGTCTACCTGAACAACAACTTCACCCATAGTGCGGCCATTCAATGGCTCTTGCAAAGCTTCTACATCTTTGTACGACAATTTAATGTCGCTTGAGAAGTTAGAGCTCCAGTTTGAATAGAACTGCAACGCGTAAGCGTTCAATGTCTGTTCGTTGTTATACCAGTTTGATGATAAAGCAATTGAACCATCACTACCGTAGTGGCCACGAATTGAGTTGCCAGTCGTGTTTTGATAAGTAAATGCTGCACGGTGTTCGTTGCTGATGTTCCAGTCCAACTTCACCAACAATTTCTCATCATCTTCTTCAGCTGGCATATTCCAATCACCAAGCTGTGCGTCAGTTAGGCCGTACACGTCTTTTGCAATACGAATAACTTCGTCTAGCTGGTCTTGCGAAATGTTAGCGATGTTAGAAGCATTTGAGCCGATAGGACCACGGTATGGTGCGTTGGTTTCTTCAGCTTTTTCGTAGTTTACGTAGAAGAACAACTCATCTTTGATGATTGGGCCGCCAACGCCAAAACCTAAGGTTTTCTCAGAGTAGTCAACGTTTGGAATGCCGGCACCAGCGTCATAAATTGATTCGCTTGGGTTACCCGCTAAGCTATCGCTAGTGTACTGATAGAACAAAGAAGTTTCGAACTCGTTGGTACCTGATTTGGTTACTGCGTTAACTTTTGCACCAGTAAAGTTACTGTCTTTCGCGTTGAAAGGCATAACGTCTACGTTCAACTGGGCAATAGCGTCAATTGAAATGGGTGAACCTTGAGTTGGGTAACCGTTGCTGTTCAAACCGAAGTCATCGTTCTGGCCGATACCGTCAACAGTGATTGAGTTGTATTTCGGGTTGTTACCCGCAACAACCAACTGGTCGCCATCGCCAAGCTGAGTGGCTAATGGGTTCAAACGAACGATTTCTTTTAAGTCACGGCCGTAAGTAGGCAGTGATGCAATTTGTTCTTCGCCGAATGAGCTTGATGAACCATTGTTCAGGGCTGCATAGTTAATCGCACTGCCAGTAACACTAATGCGTTCAACGTTCGCATCTTCAAGCTGTGCATTCAAACGGTAAGTTTCGCCAAGCTTTAAGAATACTTCTTGGTATTCGGCGTCACGGTATACGTCTGAGTCGATAGTTACGCGGTAAGGACCGCCAACACGAAGACCACTCGCAATGAATGAACCAGAATCGTCGGTTGTCACTTCTAAGCGGCTGCCTGAAGGCATGTGCTCAATGACAACTTTGGTATTGGCTGCGCCGTTACCTTGTGGACCGACAATAGAACCACGCATTGCTGCTGAGGTATCTTGTGCTACTGCAGTTGCAGAGGCCAAGCCTAAGGCAACTGCGATGGCACTCGCGGTGCGCGTTAATCGCAGAGATGTACTCATCTTTATTTCCTGGGTTGGTTGGTTGTAATAAAAATCGAGCCAAGGCGATACCGCAGTGTTGACGCCTTGATGACAAATTGACGGATGAAGTTATCACGTCCCTGTGTCAAAAATATGACAATATTTTACGCAATTTTTATTTGAATTGCATCGGTTAAATTGAACCTTTATGCTTTTGCCCAGTCTTATCTGCCCTTTTGAAGGACTCTTCTCGTCGATGAAAATCTATACAGCCCTTGCACTCTCTGTTCTTTCGCTTTTTATGGCTGGATGCGATATGCCCAAAGAAAAAATAAATGAACCTACAGCACTGCGCGTTGCGACCTTTAATGTCAGCATGGATGCAAGCAATTATTTATCTCATGAGGCAATTCCAGAACAAGGAGCAGGTGCCTTGCGTACGGCACTAGCCTCCCAACATCCGCAAATTAAAGCGGTGGCTGAAATTATTCAACACACCCGCCCCGATGTGTTGGTACTTAATGAGTTTGACTTTATTGACGCCTCTGAAGGCATTGATGTTTTTAGGCATGAGTATCTGCAAGTTAGTCAAAACGGAGAGTCACCGATTGCTTATCCCTATGTGTTTATTGCACCAGTTAATACCGGTGTGCCCAGCCCATATGACTTAAATGGCGACGGCGTTGCGCAAGGAACTGGCGACGATGCTTGGGGCTATGGTTTATACCCAGGCCAATACGGCATGGCTGTATTGTCAAAATATCCAATTGACTATTCTCGAGTACGAACGTTTCAGAAGTTCAAGTGGAAAGATATGCCAGGCGCTCTGGCGCCGTTAAAACCGGGCACAAGTGAACCATTTTACAGTACCGCAGCGTGGAATGAGTTGCCGCTAAGCTCAAAATCGCACTGGGACCTTCCTATTCAAGTCAAAGACCATGTGCTGCATTTGTTAGTCAGCCATCCAACACCGCCGGTCTTTGACGGAAAAGAGAATCGAAATGGTCGCCGTAATTTTGATGAAATTCGCTTTTGGTCTGATTATATTCAACCACACCTAAGTAACTATATTTATGATGATAAAGGCGAGAAAGGTGGATTGCCTGAACATGCCGCTTTTGTGATTGCCGGTGATCTTAATGCCTCAGTTGACGGAAAGGATAATGTTCCGGGCGCTATTCAACAGCTACTGAACCATCCGTTAATTCATGCGGAAAACCCGCCCACAAGTCGCGGCGGTGCAGCGCACACGCCTGATAACCCGATAGCTTCACAGCATACAGCTGGGTGGCGCAAGCGTGCCGACTACGTGCTGCCATCAACGGCGGGAATATCGCTCATTCAAAGCGGCGTGTTTTGGCCGATAGCCGGCGAGCCGAAGGCTGAATTGGTGCAAAATCGTAAGGCTTCGTCTGACCATCGCCTTGTTTGGATAGACATTCAGTTAAAATAAGTGACACAAATTTGGTTGTTTTCATAAAAGTGTCATAAAGTATCGTGATAATCAGCCGTGCCAAAAACAAATTAGGTGACGCAGATGTCCAGAAAGATACTGATTGTTGAAGATGAAGCACCCATTCGCGAAATGCTTAGCTTCGTCATGGAACAGCACGGCTATCAAGCTATTGAAGCAGGTGATTACCAAGCAGCCCTAGAAAAAGTGGTTGAGCCATTTCCTGATATGATTCTACTAGATTGGATGATTCCAGGTGGCTCAGGTATTCAGCTTGCTAAAAAACTCAAAGGCGATGACTTCACGCGCTCAATTCCCATCATTATGTTGACTGCCCGCGGCGAAGAAGAAGACAAAGTACGCGGCTTAGAAGTCGGTGCCGATGATTACATGACCAAGCCATTTTCGCCAAAAGAACTGATGGCACGGATGCGCGCGGTATTTCGCCGTGTCGCCCCAACTGCGCTTGATGAGCCATTAGAGGTTGAAGGCTTGCGGTTAGACCCAGTGTCACATCGTGTGACCGCGTTTAATGACCGTTTAGACATGGGCCCAACGGAATTTAAATTACTACACTTCTTTATGACACACCCTGATCGCGTGTATAGTCGAGAGCAGTTGCTAGACCACGTTTGGGGTACCAATGTTTATGTTGAAGACCGTACCGTTGATGTACATATTCGTCGGTTGCGTAAAGCATTGGAAGTTCACGGCCATGACCGCTTGGTGCAAACCGTTCGTGGCGTGGGTTATCGCTTCTCAAAGAATTAATAACGACGGGCGTTAAACATGGACCGTCGTTATTCTGTTTTATTTATTCTGAAAGGCCTACTGTGGTTTATTCTGCCAGTGGGCTTTGTCGGTTGGTTGCTTGGTTATTTTTGGGCAACTCTAGCTTTGGCCTTAATTGGGCTTGCAGCGTGGCATTATTACTACCAGTACAAACTTGTTGATTGGCTATGGCATCGCCGCACGATGTTGCCGCCCAGTGCCCCCGGTAGTTGGAGTTACATTTACGACGGTATTTACCGTACTCAACGGCGCAGTCAACAACGCCGTCGCGCGTTGGCTCGGCTGTTGCGTCGTTTTCGCGAGGCGTCTGAGGCCATCCCCGACGCCGCAATTGTGTTTCGCAAAGACGGCAGCCTAATTTGGTGCAACAAGCTGGGCCAGTTTTATTTTGGCTTAAAATGGCCGGCGGACACCGGAATTCGTTTATCTAACCTCATTCGTTATCCTGAATTCATAGCGTACTTACAGCAAGCTGACTTCAGTGAAGATATTCACTTGCCGTCGCCTGTGCGCGAAGATATTGAGCTTGAAATTCGGGTGATGCCGTACAGTGACGATCAGTTTCTGCTGATGGCGCGCGACGTGACTCAGTTGAAGCAGCTTGAGCAAATGCGCAAAGATTTTGTAGCGAACGTGTCGCATGAATTGAAAACGCCATTAACCGTGCTGCAAGGCTATTTAGAAATGCTCGATGAGCCAGCCGATTTGCCGCCTACCATGATGAAAAAAGCGGTCACCGACATGCAAGCGCAAAGCGATCGCATGCGCAACTTAGTTGATCAGTTGCTCAGCTTATCGCGCATGGATGTGCATCGTACGGATATTTTTGACCGTGTTGCTGATATCCCCAAACTTATTGCCGCAGTGGAGCAAGACGCACAACGCTTAAATCACGATAAACAACACACCATTAGCTTTGATATTGCGCCAATTAAAATACATGGCATTGAAGACGAAATGCGCAGTGCTATTTCTAATTTAGTCGCAAACGCAATTCACTACACGCAAGCGGGCGGCAATATTAAAGTGACCTGGAAAATGGCGGTTGGCGGTGGCGTTGAGTTT
Source organism: Pseudidiomarina donghaiensis (assembly GCF_900116895.1). Taxonomy (GTDB): domain Bacteria; phylum Pseudomonadota; class Gammaproteobacteria; order Enterobacterales; family Alteromonadaceae; genus Pseudidiomarina; species Pseudidiomarina donghaiensis. Next base: position 155,143 of record NZ_FPCF01000003.1, read on the forward strand.
TCGGTACAGGATAACGGACCTGGCATTCCGGCTGAGCACGTTGGCCGTTTAACCGAACGTTTTTATCGCGTAGATAAAGACCGCAACAGTAAAAAAGGTGGTTCAGGGCTTGGCTTGGCGATTGTCCAGCAGGCACTAGAACACCACCATAGTCGTTTGAACATTGATTCGGTTGTTGGTCGCGGCTCGAAGTTTTCATTTCGAATTTCCGAAGAGCTCGTTATTCGCGACTAGCGAGCGCTTTGCAATCAACGCGTTAAATATGACTGCAATAAAAATGTCAGAATCGTCACAAATGTCACAATACTGTCACATTGACACACTAAACTTAGCTCCAGTTAATGATTAATCGACTGGCTTCGGCCAATCTCACTTAGGATTGGAGTTTCTCATGACAAACAAGACAATCACAGCGAAACGTTTTACCGCAACTTTAGCTACCGCAGCCGTTGCAAGTTTATTAAGCTTTTCAGCCGTTGCACAAAAAGCGACTGACGATTTACCAGAGTATGAAAAAGTCAGCGGTTTATCGGGCAACCTGTCTTCTGTAGGTTCAGATACGCTAGCCAACATGATGACTTTTTGGTCTGAAGAATTTAAGCGTTTGTACCCGAACGTGAATATGCAAATTCAAGCGGCTGGCTCTTCAACTGCGCCACCGGCATTAACTGAAGGTACTTCTAACTTTGGCCCAATGAGCCGAGCCATGAAAGCGAAAGAAATTGAAGCTTTCGAAAAACGCCATGGTTATAAGCCAACCCAAGTACGCGTAGCGATTGACGCATTAGCTGTATTCGCACACAAAGATAACCCGATTGAAGGCTTAACTATTGCCGAAGTGGACGCTATTTTCTCAAGCACTCGCTTGTGTGGCGCTACTGAAGAAGTTCGCCGTTGGGGTGATTTAGGTTTGACGGGTAGCTGGGGCAACCGCGACTTACAAATTTATGGTCGCAACTCGGTTTCTGGAACCTACGGTTATTTTAAAGAAGTCGCACTGTGTGACGGTGATTTCCGCAACAACGTGAACGAGCAACCAGGTTCAGCTTCGGTAGTACAGTCGGTATCAACGTCTTTGAACGCCATTGGTTACTCTGGCATTGGTTACATGACTTCTGGTGTAAAGACCGTCCCATTAGCAGTAGAAGCGGGCGCTGAATACGTTGACGCAACCACTGAAAATGCTTTGGCTGGTAAGTACCCACTATCACGTTTCTTGTACGTTTATGTGAACAAGCATCCAAATAAGCCGCTAGATCCAGCAACTGCTGAGTTCTTGAAAATGGTTTTATCAAAAACTGGCCAAGAAATTGTTGATAAAGACGGCTACATTGCATTACCACGTGTGGTTGTTGAGCAAGAGCTGAAGAAGCTTGGCTTGAACTAATTTAGACCACTTAAATAACTCAAAACGCCCTCGTGACGAAACAGCTACGAGGGCGTTTTTTTATGCATGAAAACTTGACGAGGTAATCATTTTTGTTTACTTTTGATCATGAAGGCAAGGAGGCCGCATGAAGCAAAGTGAATTTCGCCGATGGTTAGAAAAACAAGGCGTTGAAATTAAACAAGGAACAAATCATCTGAAGCTTTATTACCAAGGTCGGCAAAGTGTCATGCCAAGGCATCCAAGTAAGGAAATTGGTGAAAACTTAAGAAAAGCCATAATCAAACAACTTGGACTGTAAAAGATACCGCTTTGGGAACAACTTTGGAGTTAAACCATGAAATATCCAGTCATTATTGAAAAAGACGGCCAGACATTTATGTCGCGCTTTATAGATATACCAGAGGCATTAACCTGTGGAGATACTTATGAAGAGGCCCTAATAGAAGCGCAAGATGCACTTATAACTGCGTTTGAATTCTATTTTGAAGATCAACGTCCAGTACCAATGCCTTCGCCGGTAGGAAATAGCCCTTATGTGACAGTTCCGGCGAGCGTTTGGGCGAAAGTCTTATTGCTGAACACTATGCTGAGCGAACGTATCTCCCAAGCTGAGCTTGCCAAACGAATGGGCAGCCGTAAGCAGGAAATGCAACGTATCATTAATCTTGGTCACAACACTAAGATAGATACGCTAAACAAGGCGCTTGAAGCCATGGATAAGCACTTAACGTTATCTGTCTCTTAAAGTACATATTACAATTCAGACTTGAATTTGCCGCATAATCGGCTGCTGTAATGATATTAATGTTTCAGTGGCCTGAATTTCCTCTATGGGCTGAATTTTGTTGATGAGCAAATTCTGCAAATCATCAATTGAGCGCACCATCACTTTAATAAAAATGCTGTATTGGCCTGTGGTGTAATGGGCTTCTACCACTTCTGGAAGGGCGTTAAGTTGCGCGAGAGCGCTCGGGTAGTCGCCGGCGCGGGCCAAGTTAATGCCAATAAAGCAGCAGACATCGTAACCCAGCTTGCGTGGATCAACATGCACATGGGTGCCGGTGATAATTCCCGCCTGCCTTAATTTTTCAACACGTACGTGAATAGTGGCAGGGCTGACGCTGTGTTGCTTGGCTATTTCTGCATAAGAAATGCGCGCGTTGTCTTGCAGCGTGCTGATTATCGCTTTGTCTAAATTATCGATCATTTAATTTTCCTACCTGAATTCACGCTTATTTTAGATTTTATTCATCAAGAAGCCAAATATTATTGGTTAATTTATCATGTATTGATTTATTAGTTAAATGGTATTGAATATATTAGCTGTTAGGGTTTACTTTGTTGAATAACAATCACAGCGCGATGCGCTACCCGGCGTAGAACGCCGGGCTACGAACAACGAACAACGAACAATGAATAACGAACCCCGGAGATTTCAAACATGCTAAAACAACAACAAGATGTTGCGAGACTAAAGCAACGATTTACCGAGCTGCTTTGCGAAACACTGCAGTTAGCTGAAGTGCAGGCGCCGCTGATGGTGCCGAAAGACTCTGGGGTGCAAGATAACCTCAGCGGCACTGAGCGAGCGGTTGCCGTGCACATTCGGGCCGAGCAGCGCGATTATGAAATTGTGCACTCGTTGGCGAAGTGGAAGCGCAGCGTACTAGCGCATTATGGCTGCCAACCGGGCGAAGGTATTGTGGCGCTAATGAAAGCCATCCGTGCTGACGAAGAGCAACTGACCGAGCGTCATTCTGTGCTTGTTGAACAATGGGACTGGGAACGTGTTATTCAACCAGCAGAGCGTTCATTAGACACGCTGAAAGCCACGGTGCGTGACATTTATCAAGCCCTGCGGGCGCTATACCTGCAGTTTTCACCGGAAGCTGACGATCAGCTAGCATCAGAAGTGGTATTTATTCATGCAGAACAGCTGCGCCAAATGTTTCCACAATTATCGCCCAAACAACGCGAGCACGAAATTACCAAGCTGCATAAAGCCGTATTTCTTATGGGTATTGGGGGCGAACTTGCAGACGGCACACCACACGATGCCCGTGCCGCTGATTATGATGATTGGAGCACGCCAGTTGAGCACCCAGCCAGTGGCCAATGCTTGGCAGGCCTCAATGGCGACTTATTGGTTTGGCACGCTCCGATTAACGACGCGCTTGAGTTATCATCGATGGGAATTCGCGTAAACAGTGATGCCTTAAAGCGTCAAGTTGCAATGCGCAAAAGTTATGGCCTGCTGCAACAACCTTGGCACCAGCAACTCCTTCATGGCGAGTTGCCAGAGTGCATTGGTGGTGGCATAGGTCAGTCACGGGTTGCCATGTGGGTGCTGCAGTTGGCACACATTTCTGCCACCCAAGCGCCCCAGCTTTCGTGGCCGCAACGGTCAAAATTGAGCCCACAGCAGGCCGTTGCATGACAGAAAAATGTCAGCAATGTGACAGCGCTGTAACAATACTGTCATAGAATGCGTCTATACTCTGCTGCAGTAAATTCATGTTAGATCATTTTTAAACTTGAAGAGGCAGCAATGGCGGCATCACAACGTGCAGAGTTGGGAGCCAGTAATGTGCGATTAGTTAAAGACAAAGCTGCTCGCTGGGGGGTAACTCTTGGCGGCGGCTTAGTATTAATGGCACTGCTACTGATTTTCTTTTACTTGTTATATGTGGTTGAACCTATTTTTCGTGGTGTTGAGATTGAGCATCAGCAGTCATTTGCTGTGCCTGGTCAAGGTCACACCGTCGCGATGGGTATGGAGGAGCAGTCTGAAATTGGCTATCGCTTCTCGAACACCGGCGAGTTGAGCTTTTTTGCATTGAAGCAAAAGCCAGGCACCGACTGGCAACCAGGCCAAGTGCTGCTCACTGAACAAGTTGCTAACAACCCGACGGCTTTTACCAAAACTCAGCCGCAAAACAAGCGCTATGCCTACGCTGTTGCCGATGGCCAAGTACGCATTGTTGAACCAAAGTTTCGGTCACAATTTAAAAACGGACGTCGTTTAACCACACCTGTCGTTGGTTTTGCCAATGACGGTGAACTCATTCAAGTTGATCCGCAGCAACGCACGCTTACCCAGTTAGCCTACGAATACAAAGGCGAGTCACAGTTGTTTGCTGCGGTTACAGCCGACAACCAAGTGATTGTGAATTTTCTGCAGGCTAGCCGCAGCTTCTTAACGGGCACGGTAGAGCTTAAGTCAAAATTCGCAGAGCTGCCTATTACAGGGCCGGTTGATAATGTTGTGGTAACGCCAGACTTAACCCAAGTGTTTGTGCGCCAAGGTAATCGTTTTTACGTTTACGGTGTGTCACGCACTGGCGAACTGAGTGAACGGCAGTTACTGAGTATTGACCGCCGCCGCTATGATGACATTACCAGCATGCAGCTGCTAGCTGGCGCAAGCTCGGTGTTATTTGGCCATGCCAATGGTCGGGTGACGCAATGGTTTGAAGTGGCGGGCGAAAACGGTCGTCAGTACCAGTACATTCGTGAGTTCCAAGCGGGCAATTCAGCCATTAAAGACATTGTTGCGGAATACTATCGTCGTACTTTCTATACTGTGTCAGAAACTGGCGAAGTTGGGGTGTTTCACACCACTTCTGAAGCCGACCTTTATTTTTCGCATCTTGATCACGTGAAAGCAGAACGCGTGGTTATGGACCCGCGTGCCAATACCTTGTTAATGCAAAGTGGTAACGAGCTGCATTCGTTTAAGTTAGAAAACGAGCATCCAGAAGTAACCTGGAGCGGTATTTGGCAAGAAGTGTGGTACGAAGGTTACCCAGAGCCGCAGTACGTATGGCAGTCTACGTCAGGTTCAGACGACTTTGAGCCGAAATTCAGCTTGGTGCCCATTTCGTTCGGTACTATTAAAGCTGCCGCGTATGCCATGTTGTTTGCCGTACCTATTGGCTTAGCTGCAGCAGTTTATACGGCTTACTTTATGTCGCCAGGCGTACGCAAAGTGGTGAAGCCAACCGTAGAGATTATGGAAGCGTTGCCAACGGTAATCTTAGGTTTCTTAGCTGGCTTGTGGCTCGCGCCGCTGATTGAAGAATACTTGCCCGGTATTGTCGCCACCATTGTTCTGGTGCCACTCGCCATTATTGGTGTTGCAGCACTTACCGGCGTGCTGCCAAAAGCATGGCGAAATCGTTTTACGGACGGCCGTGCAGCCCTAATCTTGCTGCCTTTTGTCGCTTTTGTTGGTTGGCGGTCATTCGAATTATCGCCGTGGGTAGAGCAAGTGTTGTTTGACGGTAACGTGCGTCAATACATTACCAACGAGTTAGGCATTACCTTTGACCAACGTAACTCGCTGGTTGTGGGCATTGCCATGGGCTTTGCGGTTATCCCGACGATTTTCTCGATTGCAGAAGACGCCGTGTTTAGCGTGCCGAAACACTTATCCAATGGCTCGTTGGCGCTTGGTGCAACCACGTGGCAAACCTTAACCAAGGTGGTGCTGCTAACCGCTAGCCCAGGTATTTTCTCAGCAGTGATGATGGGCTTAGGCCGTGCCGTGGGCGAAACCATGATTGTGCTTATGGCCACCGGTAACACGCCGATTATGGACTGGAACATTTTTGAAGGCATGCGCACGCTGTCTGCCAATATTGCGGTAGAAATGCCAGAGTCAGAAGTGGGTAGTTCGCACTATCGCATTCTGTTCTTAGCGGCCTTTGTCTTGTTTATTTTCACTTTCGCGTTTAATACCGTTGCTGAACTTGTGCGTCAGCGTCTGCGCGACAAATATAGCTCGATGTAAGCGTGAGGATGTCCATGAATAAATGGTTTAAGTCAGGAAAACCTTATATTTGGCTTACTGCGGGCGCGGTAAGTGTCAGCTTAATTGCTGTGCTTGGGTTGTTAGCCTTAATTGCATGGCGTGGCCTGTCATTCTTTTGGCCAGCAGCCATTCACGAGGTTGAAGTACAAGCAAACGACGGTTCAACACGCGTCATTATTGGTGAAGTGTACGACCGCGAAGAAGTGCCGATTGCGCGTTTGCAGGAATCTGGCGTTACCCTTGAGGGTTTTGACGGTGAGTTTCTAGAGCGTCAGTTATTTAAAGTTGGTAACCGCGAGTTCGTGCCACTTGATTTTATGTGGGTGATGGAACCGCAAATTATTCGCGATGAAACGCCAGCAGACCTAGCCGTGCTTGAACGCTCAAAAGACGGTAATTTTTATGGTTACGTCGTTGATGTACTCGAAAACGGTGAGTCGGTAGCAACGCCTGAAAACGTGCGTGACGTGTTATTTGAACGCATTGAGCGAGCGGTTGACTTGAATGAGCAAGCGTCGGACTTGCAACAGGGTGAAATTGGTGCAATTAACTATGAGTTAAACCGTTTGCGCCTAGAAGCCCGAGCGTTAGATCTTGAAGGCAAGCTAACCGAGGCTGAAAAGCAGCGCTTAGCAGCGGAAGAAGAAGCGCTGAACGCGCAATACAAAGAACTTGAAAAAGAGCTCTTTGCTTATCGTGAAGCGGCTAGCCGCGACAGCGTTGTGATGCGTGACATGCGTGGTATGGAAGTGACTGTACCCATGTACCGTGTGTTAGACGCAACCTTCCCAAATGACATGGGGGTACTTAGCAAGCTAGGTCACTTCTTTGTGCAAATTGGCAAGTTTGTGTCTGAAGACCCGCGCGAGGCGAATACCGAAGGCGGCGTATTCCCAGCCATTTTTGGTACCGTATTTATGGTGCTGTTAATGTCGGTCATTGTGACGCCATTTGGGGTTATTGCTGCGGTTTATCTGCACGAATATGCCGGTAAAAATGCGATTACACGCTTAATTCGCATTGCGGTGATTAACCTAGCCGGTGTACCGTCTATTGTGTACGGCGTATTTGGTCTTGGCTTCTTTGTTTACATGGTGGGCGGCACGCTCGACCAAATCTTCTACCCTGAAGCGTTACCAAGCCCAACGTTTGGTACGCCAGGTGTTATGTGGTCAGCCATTACACTTGCTATTTTGACGCTGCCGGTCGTGATTGTTTCTACCGAAGAAGGTTTGTCGCGTATTCCTAGCACCTTGCGTGAGGGCAGCCTTGCCTTAGGTGCCACCAAAGCTGAAACCTTGTGGCGCATTATTTTACCCATGGCATCGCCAGCCATTATGACTGGCTTGATTCTCGCCGTTGCGCGTGCGGCCGGCGAAGTTGCACCGCTGATGTTGGTGGGGGTAGTGAAGTCAGCACCTATGCTACCGGTGGACGGCAACTTCCCGTACTTCCATTTAGATCGCAAATTTATGCACTTGGGCTTCCACATTTATGATGTTGGTTTCCAAAGCCCGAACGTTGAGGCCGCGCGACCGTTAGTGTACGCCACCTCATTCTTGCTGGTTACCGTGATTGTTGGGTTAAACCTAACCGCCATTGGCGTGCGTAACCATTTACGTGAAAAATATCGCTCTCTTGAACATTAAGGTTAAACATTATGATTTCGGTTACTCCGAACACTAGCAATGTCGAATCATTAGATTTAGCAAACTTAACGCCAGAGCAAACCGCGTTAGAAATTCGCAACCTCAACTTACATTATGGGGATGCGCAAGCATTGCACGATATTTCGATGAACATTCCGAAAAATCGTGTCACTGCGTTTATCGGTCCATCGGGTTGCGGTAAATCAACGTTATTGCGTTGCATTAATCGTATGAACGACTTGGTCGAAATTTGTAAGGTAAACGGTGAAATTCGTTTGCACGATAAAAACATTTACGACAAAAATGTCGACGTAGCTGAGCTGCGTCGTCAAGTTGGCATGGTGTTTCAGCGCCCAAACCCGTTCCCGAAATCAATTTACGAGAACGTGGTGTATGGTATGCGTTTGCAGGGCGTGAACGATCGCCGCACGTTAGATGAAGTGGTGGAGCGCTCACTTAAAGGCGCTGCGTTATGGGATGAAGTGAAAGATCGTCTGAATGCCTCAGCGTTTGGCTTGTCGGGTGGTCAGCAACAGCGTTTGGTTATTGCTCGCGCCATTGCCATTGAGCCAGAAGTACTGTTGTTAGATGAGCCGACGTCGGCGCTTGATCCTATTTCGACGTTAACCATTGAAGAGTTGATTACCGAGCTAAAAGAACAATACACCGTGGTTATTGTCACACACAACATGCAACAAGCAGCGCGTGTGTCTGACCAAACCGCATTTATGTATATGGGTAAGCTAATTGAGTATGCCGACACGAACACCTTGTTCACCACGCCAGCTCAAAAGCAAACTGAAGACTACATTACTGGTCGTTACGGTTAATAGGAGCGCAGGCAATGGATAAATTAAATATGAGCCGGCACATTTCCGGTAAGTTTAACGAAGAGCTTGAAGCGGTACGTAACCAAGTACTGAATATGGGCGGCTTGGTTGAACAACAATTGCGTGACTCGTTGCACGCTATTGAAAAGTCTGATCATGAAATGGCTGAGCAGATTTTGCAGCGCGACTACAAAATTAACGCGCTTGAAGTGCAAATTGATGAAGCTTGCGTGCAAATTATTGCCAAGCGTCAGCCAGCGGCCAGTGACTTGCGATTGATTATTGCTATTTTCAAGACCATTTCAGATCTTGAGCGCATTGGCGATGAAGCCGAGCGTATTGCACGTGTGGCGCTAGAAAGCTTCAACAATGACCAGCAGCAGTTCTTAGTAAGCCTAGAAAACCTTGGCCAGCAAGTTCTTGCCATGTTGCACGGCGTATTAGATGCGTTTGCGCGGATGGACTTAGACGCGGCATTTGAAGTGCACCAAATGGATGCTCAAGCCGACCGTCAGTACGAAGCATTAACGCGCCAGCTAATGACCTACATGATGGAAGACCCACGCGGCATTCCAAAGGTGATGAACGTACTCTGGTCAGCCCGTTCGCTTGAGCGTATTGGTGACCGGTGTCAGAACATTGCCGAGTACATTATTTTCTTCGTGAAAGGCAAAGACGTACGCCACGTATCGCCTGAGTCGATGGAGCAAACGGTTAAAGGCCCTCGCTAGGGCCATTAACTAGTACAACACGCGCGCCTTTATCGTGCCGTCGATAGCGCGCATTGCGACCAGTAGGTCGTCGGCAATGGTGCTTTTCGGCGGCGTTTCTATATCGATCACCACGTAACCGACTTTGTTGTCGGTTTGCAAATACTGGCCGGAAACGTTGATGTTTTGCTCAGCAAGTAATTGGTTAATGCGCGTGAGCATACCCGGGCGATTGTGGTGAATGTGCAGCAAGCGACGCGAGCCTTCGTGCGCCGGCAGCGCTACCTCTGGGAAGTTTACCGCCGACAAAGTCGAGCCATTGTCGGAATAACGCACTAGTTTACCCGCCACTTCGATGCCGATATTTTCTTGAGCTTCTTCTGTAGAGCCGCCAATATGCGGGGTCAAAATACAGTTATCTAAACCGCGTAACGGCGATTCAAATTGTTCATCGTTGCCTTTGGGCTCGACTGGAAATACGTCAATCGCAGCGCCCGCCAAGTGGCCTGACTTGAGTGCATCTGCGAGCGCATTAATTTTTACCACGGTGCCGCGTGAGGCGTTAATAAATACCGCGCCGGGTTTCATCTGAGCTAATTCATTTGGGCCAATCATCCACTGCGTTTGCGGTGTCTCTGGCACATGTAGCGTGACTACGTCAGCTTGTTTCAAGAGCTTGTTCAAACTGCCCACTTGCAGCGCGTTGCCTAACGACAACTTGGTTTCGATGTCGTAATAACGTACTTGCATACCAAGCTGTTCAGCCAAAATACCTAATTGCGTACCAATATGGCCATAACCAACAATGCCGAGTACTTTACCGCGCACTTCAAATGAGCCTTTGGCGGCTTTATCCCAGCCACCGCGATGCGCAGCCGCGTTTTTCTCGGGAATACGGCGTAGCAACATGATAATTTCCGCTAATACCAATTCAGCCACGCTACGGGTGTTTGAAAAAGGTGCGTTAAACACCACCACGCCGCTGTCACGCGCGGCTTCTAAATCAACTTGGTTGGTACCAATGCAAAAACAACCCACAGCAGCGAGCTTTTCCGCTGCCGCAAACACTTTCGCTGTTAATTGTGTGCGCGAGCGTATACCAATAAAGTGCACGTCTTTAATGGCTTCACACAGTTCGTCTTCGTTCAGTGACGTTTTCAGCGTCTTTATGTTGCTGTAGCCGTGTTGTTTCAGTACTTCAACGGCACTCTCGTGCACGCCTTCAAGTAACAGAATTTGAATACGCTCTTTGGCCAACGAAGTGGGTTGGTGGCTCATAACTACTCCATAAATTGCAGGCCACTTGGGCTTGCAATAATTGCGATATTGGCGCCACGTTTGGCGAATAAACCGTTGGTAACAACACCCACAATACTATTCAATTGTTGCTCTAGTTGAACAGGGTCTAAGATATCAAAGTTGTGAATATCCAAAATGACATTGCCGTTGTCGGTGACAAAGCCTTGGCGCCACACGGGGTCACCGCCAAGTTTGACAATTTCGCGGGCCACGTATGAACGTGCCATTGGAATGACTTCTATTGGAATTGGAAAGCTACCTAAGCGACCCACCACTTTGCTTTGGTCGGCAATACACACAAATTGATCAGCCACCGCGGCAATAATTTTTTCACGGGTTAACGCGCCGCCACCGCCTTTGACCATGCGCATGTGCTCATCAATTTCGTCAGCGCCGTCAATGTAAACCGGCAAATCAGCAACATTGTTGAGTTCAACCACATCAATACCGTGAGCTTTTAGGCGCTCGGTAGAAGCGTCTGAGCTTGAAACAGCGCCTTCAATGTCGTTTTTCATGGTGGCTAGGGCATCAATGAAAAAATTGACGGTTGAGCCGGTGCCTACACCAACAATGCTATTGGGTTGAACATACTTTAGGGCGGCTTCTGCGGCTTGCTTTTTGAGTTGGTCTTGCGAGGTGGACATAAGGGCTTCCATAGTCAGTGGTCTATGGCTTTTCAGTATACAGTTTTAGGGGCGAAAGTCCCACACTTTAGACGGGGTTATTACCATGGGAAGTGGTACATCCCAGGGTTGTCTAGGTAGTTGTTCAACCTGTTGGCAGTCAAGCGCCAAACCAATCGGCAGTAGCTGCGGATAATGGCCCTGGTACCAGCCGCTTAATGTGCGGTCATAAAACCCGCCGCCCATACCCATGCGGTTTCCTTGGCGGTCAAACCCGACCAAGGGCACTAGTAATACCTGCAACTGCTGCAACGGTACTATGTGCTGCGCATGCAATTCTGGCTCGGGAATTTGGTATTGGTTGTGCACCCAGCGGGTACTCTCCGATAAGCTTAAAAACAGCAAGTGGCCTTGATTTATCGGGTGCAGCACTGGTAAAGCAAGCTGGTGGCCAGCGTTTATCAACTGTTGATTCAAGGCTTGAGTAGGTAGTTCGGCGCGAATGCTAAAATAACTACCAACATGGGCTGAGTGCTGCAGTTGGGGCAATTGCATTAAATGCTCGGCAACTGCCTGCGCCGCTTCGTCACGTTGTGCGGCAGACATGCTGGCGCGCGCGTTCAATAGGTGCTGGCGTAATTGCTGTTGCGACACAGTGCTGATACCTTATGCGAATGCTTGTGTGAATACTTGCCTAAAACTAATAAAACAAGAGAGTTATATCATGATTCGCCAATTACTGACCACGCTTACCCTAAGTATTGCGCTTTCTACGGTGGCGCTTGCCGCACCGCCGAAAGCACCTGCCAGAGGCGAGCAAGGTGATGGCCCATACTCGCGACTTATTTTACGTGGAGTTACTTTAATTAACGGCGAAGGCGCACCAGCCCAAGGGCCGGTGGATATTGTCATTGAAAACGACCGAATTGTGAACGTGGTGAGTGTGGGTAACCCAGGGGTGCCGATTAAACCAGAGAAACGGCCGGTTGCGGGCGCCAACGATCGCGAATTAAACCTTGAAGGCAAATACGTGTTGCCAGGGTTTATTGATATGCACGGGCATATTGGCGGCTCAGCCGAAGGTATTCCGGCCGAATATGTGCTGAAGCTATGGTTGGCGCATGGCATTACCACAGTGCGCGAACCGGGTAGTTTCAATGGTTTAGACTGGACCAAGTGGCATGAACAACAAGCGGCAAAAAATGCCATCGTGTCGCCACGAATTGTTCCTTATGCGGGTTTTGGCATGGGCTCTGAGCAGCCTATTTTCGGAGCTAAGCAAGCGCGCGACTGGGTAAAAGGTATTAAAAAGCAGGGGGCTTCGGGTATCAAGTTCTTCGGCGCCACCCCGAAAGTAATGGCTGCGGCGCTTGATGAAGCCAATAAGCAAGGCCTTGGCACCATGATGCACCACGCCCAATTGAACGTGGTCGGCACCAATGTGGTTGACTCCGCACGGTTAGGTTTAGGCAGCATGGAGCATTGGTATGGCTTGCCAGAAGCCTTATTTACCGGCCAACGCATTCAAAACTATCCAGCTAATTACAACTACAACAACGAACAAGATCGCTTCCGTGAAGCAGGCAAGTTATGGGCCCAAGCGGCACAGCCAGGCTCAGAAAAGTGGAACCAAGTTCGTGACGAGTTGATTAAGCTCGACTTTACCATTAACCCAACGCTGACTATTTATGAAGCCAGCCGCGACTTAATGCGTGAGCGCCAAGCGATTTGGCACGAAGAATATACCCTGCCGCAACTGTGGGACTTCTTCACACCAAGCCGCTATGCCCATGGCTCGTATTGGTTTGACTGGACGACCGATGAAGAAGTGGCGTGGCGCAAAAACTACCAGTTGTGGATGGCTTTCTTAAACGACTTTAAAAACCACGGTGGTCGTGTAACGACAGGTTCTGACGCAGGCTATATCTATAAAATTTACGGCTTTGGTTATATTCGCGAGCTAGAGTTGCTGCGTGAAGCGGGCTTTAACGCGTTGGAGGTCATTCAGGCAGCGACATTGAATGGTGCTGAAGCGCTTGGCCTTGAAGATGAGATTGGTAGTGTTGTGCCGGGCAAAAAAGCCGACTTGATTGTGGTGGACGAAAACCCTCTAGCAAACTTCAAGGTGCTGTACGGCACAGGTCACTACAAGCTTGACGAGAATAATCAACCAATGCGCACCAAGGGCATTCGTTACACCATCAAAGACGGTATTGTCTACGACGCCCAACAGCTCCTTGCCGACGTCCGCCGCTTGGTGGACGTAGCCCGGCGTTCTACGCCGGGTGGTGCGCAGCACCGTTAATGTTGAATTCAACACTAACGGTTGATTTCAATAACGTCACGATTGAATTCAACACTAACCGTGATAAAGCCACGTCCCGGCGTAGAACGCCGGGCTACAAAGGGTGACCACCCAGAATGCCGCTGCGTGCCTTGGCCCTTGAACCCACTGGTTCAAGGCGGGGCGCAATTGAAACGACCGCAGGCTTCTCGATACGAGTCGAGCTTGCTCAATAGTCGCCCAGTGAGCCCCTTTACTGCTAGCATCGGCTCAGGGACATCGGCTTGCTGGCGCACATCCCAGGCAGTCATAATTTGCTGGTTAACGTCCGGGGCGTTGATCAGCCATCGCTTGTTCAAGTGTGGCTTGCAGTAATTGCAGTTTTTCTTCGAGATCAGCAATACGTTGTTGCTGTTGTTTCTCTTGCTGAGCAAACTCATGGCACAAGTTGAGTGCCGCCATGACTGCAATCTGCTCCGGATTCGACAATTTTGTCATACCACGAATAGTTTCAAGCTTGGTATTTAATCGATCAGCCGCTTGCTGCAAGGCAATTTCTTGCCCCGGTGGGCAATTCACCTTGTAGTTACGATCCATTAATCGAATGTCCATACTTTTATGCATAGTCTGCTGACTCATGCCGCTTCCTCTGTGCTTGTACTATTCTTATGTGTAGCTGACCACTATTATGGCACGGGTAAGCGGTACTTGTCAGCTAGCCTGAGCAGCTTTGCAATGGTAGGATGTGCGTAAAGAACGTTAAGAGAACAAAAGCTATGCAACAAACCGGTGGCGCAGACGCTAACTTACTAAATTATGACCGTTTAACTGAGTTTTTTGAACAAAACGGTATGCTCTCCAATGGCGCGGAAGTGCACGGTATTTTAACCGGTATGATTGCCGGCGGTGCCAGCCTTAAGGGCGATGACTGGCTATTATTGCTCAGTGATCTGATTCACGAAGGGCAATCGTTTACACCTGCAGTTACCGAACGGTTAAAGGCACTCGCTGCCGATATATGCGCGAGCATGCGCGACCCCGATCTGGGCTTCAATTTAACCTTACCAAGTGATCATGAATCGTTAGGCGAACGTTTAACTAGCATGATTGGCTGGGTACAGTCGTTTTTAGTTGGGTTTGGGGTTAACCAAACCAACCTGACTGGTTTGTCAGACGATGTTCGCGAAGTGATTGACGACATGGTTGAAATTGCCAAGCTTGACTTTGCTGTGGACGAAGACGAAGAAGCCGAACGCGCTTTCTTTGAGGTTGTCGAGTACTTACGCATTTCAGCTATGTTATGTTTCAACGAGTTGGGGCTAAAGTCGGGCGCTGACTGTAAAACCAACCAAGTTCTGCATTAACTCACGCTATAAGTTGTAGGGTCATATGAAGCTTTCGCTGCCGTTAGACGAGTTCAAAAAGCGCCGTGCGCATATTTTAAAAAAGTTAACCAAGGCATCGCCAAATGCGATGGCGGTTATTCCCGGCGCGCAGCTGCAAACACGCAGCCGTGACACAGAATTTCCGTTTCGCCAAGACAGTGACTTCTTTTATTTAACTGGCTTTGACGAACCGAACGCCTTGTTGGTGTTAGCACCTAATGCGGACGACCCAGTACAAATATATTGCCAACCCACCAGCCCTAGCGAAGAAGTTTGGCATGGCCGTCGGCTTGGTGTCGATAATGCGGCTGACGCACTTGGCGTAGACTTCGCTGCCAGTATTGAGGATGCGGACGATTATTTGTTTGCCTTGCTCGATGGCGCCGAGCAGGTGTTTTATCCGCATGACAAACCGGAATTGGCAGCGCAACTTAGCATGATTGCTGATGAGCTTCGCGCGGCGCCGAAAAAGGGCCATCAAGCTCCGACCGCTTGGGTAGATATCAACCCATGGTTGGCGGACATGCGCATTATTAAAAGCGCTGCAGAGCTAGACTTGATGCGCCAAGCAGCAGCTATTAGTGTGGCCGCCCATAAACGCGCGATGCGCTTTGCGAAGCCCGGTAAATTTGAATACCAAGTCGCAGCAGAAATACATCATGAATTTGCCATGCACGGTGCGTTGTCAGCGGCCTACGGTACTATTTGTGGTGGCGGTGAAAATGCTTGCATTTTGCACTACACCGAAAACAAAAGTGAATTACGCGACGGCGATTTATTGCTGATTGATGCCGGCGCAGAATTTGCTGGTTATGCCGGTGACATTACCCGCACCTTCCCAGTCAACGGCCGCTTTAGCGCCGAGCAAAAAGCCCTGTATAACGTGGTGCTTGCGGCGCAAGAAGCGGCGCTTGCCACATTAAAGCCCGGTAGTGACATGGCCAAAGCATTTGAAGCCGCCGGTGACGTGCTAACCACGGGATTGCACGAGCTCGGCATATTGCAGGGCGACGCGCGTGACCTGATGGAAAACCACGCCTTCCGGCCGTTTATGATTCATGGTCTTGGCCATTGGTTAGGCCTTGATGTGCATGACGTGGGCACTTACACCCAAGCCGGTAAAAAGCGTAAGTTTGAACCTGGCATGGTGTTAACTATTGAGCCTGGCATTTATATTCCAACCGGCACCGAAGGTGTGGATAGTAAGTGGCACGGCATTGGTATTCGTATTGAAGACGACGTCATTATTACCGAAACGGGCCATGAAAACATGACCGCCAAGGTACCCAAAACGGTCGAAGAGATAGAGCAATGGATGGCCGGTTAAACGCAACTGAGCCGCAGATAGCGCCGGTGATTATTGCTGGCGGCGGGCTGGTTGGCGCCTTAACTGCGCTATTGATAGCCCGTGGTAGACCTGACTGGACCATTCACGTGCTTGAACCACAAGCGAATGGCCCAGCCATGGACAAGCGCACGATTGCCTTGGCGGCCGCCACAGTGAGGTTATTAGAGCGCATTGGCGTATGGCAACAGGTTGCTGATTTAGCCAGCCCAATTGAACATATTCATGTGAGCGATCGCGGACATTTAGGTATGACGCGCTTGCATGCCTCGCAACATGACGTTGCAGCTATGGGCCAAGTGATTGCTGCGGCAGCACTGAATACCGCACTGTATAAAGCGTGTTTAGCACAAACTAATATTACTTGGCATGGTGGCGCTTGGTTTAAAAGCGCTGAACGCCATGCCAATCATATTAACGTTGACTATCAAATTAAGCACAACGACAGCGAACAAACCCACACCATGGCCGCTCAGTTGCTGGTGGGGGCCGATGGCGCGCGCTCGCAAGTGCGTGCAGACGCCGGTATTGCGATGGCGCACACCGACTACCAGCAGTTCGGTATTATTGCCACGTTAACCTTGTCAGAAGACCTTCAAGGTTGGGCTTATGAGCGTTTTACAGACACCGGGCCCATTGCCTTATTACCCATGGCAGAACGCCAAGCCTCATTGGTGTGGAGCCTTGCACCAGAGCAAGCTAATAGCATATTGCAGCTGCCAGACCACGAGTTTTTAGCACAGTGCCAAAAGGCCTTTGGCTATCGGGCAGGGCGCTTTGTTGCGGTGAAAGACAAAGTGCAATACCCACTGCAACTGCACCTGGCGCAAACTAGCATTGCGCACCGCACTGTGCTTATTGGCAACGCGTCGCACACCTTACACCCCATAGCCGGGCAAGGCTTTAACTTGGGCGTGCGCGACGCCATTGCGCTTGCCGAGCAGTTAACTGGCGCGCAGGAACCGGGCAGTTACAAGGTGCTGAGCGCCTATAACAAGCAGCGCCAAAGTGACTACCAACGAATTATTGGCCTAACTGACAGCTTAGTGCGTGGCTTTTCGAACCAACATGTGCCCTTAGTCATGGGGCGCAATATCGCTTTATTTGGGCTCGATAATTTGCCGCCTTTGCGTGATATTTTCGCCAGACAAACCATGGGGTTTCAGTAACACATGAACCACCAAAAAATCATCATTGTCGGGGCCGGCATGATCGGCCTCAGTATGGCTTTGGGCCTACGCCAACAGGGGCATCAAGTTGATGTGATTGAACGTGGTTCACGCCCTGAGTATGGCCAAGAACCTGAATTACGCGTTAGTGCCTTAGCACATCACAGCCGCGACTTGTTGCAGCAACTTGGCGTGTGGCAACAGCTACCAAGTCAACGTTTAGGCCCTTATACCGCTATGGACGTGTGGGATCACGATAGCTTCGGGCGTATTGAGTTTGCCGCCAACGAAGTGAACGCCGATGACTTAGGCGCAATTGTTGAGAACCGCGTGTTAGAACAGGTGTTGTGGGACGCGGCATTACAGGCGGGGGTAACCATTCACGCCGGTGAAGCCGTTGCCGAACATAACGTTACCGAACAACAGGTGTCGATTCGCCTGGTCAATGGACAAAAATTCTATGGCGACTATCTTATTGCCGCTGACGGCAATCGTTCAACTATTCGTGAACGTGCGCGCTTGCCACTGAGCTTCTGGGACTACCAGCAAACCGGTATTGTCGCTGTTATTAACACCGAATTACCGCACCAAGGCATTGCCCGCCAAGTGTTTTTACCAAGCGGACCCATTGCATGGCTGCCGCTCAATAATCCGCATCAAGTGTCGTTAGTGTGGTCGGCAGACACTGAGCTAGCAGAACAACTGCAAGCGCTTGACGACAAAGCCTTTATGCAGCGCCTACAGGCTGCGAGTGATAGCTGCCTTGGGCAATTGCAGCTCGCTTCGCAACGCGCCGGGTTTCCGCTACGTATGCAATATGCCCAGCGCTGGTTGCAACAACGGCTTATGGTTATTGGTGACGCTGCGCACAGTATCCACCCGCTTGCAGGGCAGGGAGCAAACCTAGGTTTTGGCGACGTGATTGACTTGTTACAGGTGTTTGCAAACCAGCCATCGCATAAATCGCTACGGGCTTGGGAGCGCCAACGCAAAGCTGCCGCAGTGACCATGATTACAGCCATGGAAGCCTTCAAACATGGTTTCGGTAGCGCTAATCCGTTGCTAAAACTAGCCCGTGGTGTGGGTTTTCAGGTTGCCAATAACACCAAACCGCTCAAACGCATGCTAGTCAAAGCAGCGCTTGGTGAATAGTTAAATACGTTCTTGAATAAATTGTGCTAGTTGCCGCGCCGCTTGGTTGTCGGCATCGGCTTGCCACATGGCCACGTTCACTTCTCCTAATTCGGGCAGCGCCGTGGTGCCGCTGCGCTGCAGTCGCGCTAAATTATCGGGTACGGTGCTTTGGGCCAGTACGGTTAAACCAAGGCCGCTTTCAATAGCCGCAGTTAAGCCCGAAAAATCGGCATTGGTAAAGCTAATACGCGCCGCAATATTGGCCTGCCGTAGCGCGGTTAAAGCACGACGCCGATAAATGCAGCCTTCGGGTGCCACAACTAAAGGCAATGGCTCTTGGCCATGTTGTATTTCATGTTGCGCGCCCACCCAAACCAACGGCTCTTGTTTTAGAATAACCATACCAGAGCGCATGGTTCGCTTGTCGGGCTCTTTAAGGGCAATCACCAAATCAAAATGGGCTTGCTCGTCTTTCAGCAAATCTTTGCTTAGCGCTGAGGTAACTGAAAGCGACACATTGGGGTACGCCTGCGCAAATTGCCCCAAAACCTGCGGCAAAATTTTACTCGCAAATTCACTGGGAATACCTAAACGCACTTGCCCCGATACAGAAGGCTCGGTAAAGCGCGCAATAATTTGATCATTTAAGCCCAGCAGTTGGCGCGCTTGTTCAAGTAGTTCGCTGCCAGCTGGCGTTAAATGAATACGCCCACCGCTGCGGCTTAGCAGCGAAACCCCAAGTAGTTCTTCTAAGCGTTGTAACTGCAGGCTAATAGCAGGTTGCGAGCGATTTAACTGTTGCGCAGCTGCGGTATAACTTTGCAGCTCATAAATGCTAATAAAGGCGCGTAAAGCTTCTAACGGGAGGTGGTGCATGATTTTTGCTCATAAAACAGGCGTTTTTCGTTAATTTGATAACTGTAATTTATACGATTTACAAACTTATTTAAAATTTTTATGAAAGCATAAGTAATATTCATTTGTTGCGAGGGCTTTCGACCTCTATAATTCGCGGTAATTTTTTGAATGCGCGCAAGGTCTTTTTCCGGGCTGCGTATCCACAACAAAAAAGGACAATTAGGTCATGGCAAATCGTACTCCTTTATATGACGCGCACGTAAAAGCTGGCGCGAAAATGGTGGACTTTCACGGCTGGGACATGCCGCTAAATTATGGCTCGCAAATTGAAGAGCATAACGCGGTGCGTAACGACTCAGGCGTTTTTGATGTATCGCACATGACGATTGTTGATGTGTCTGGCATTGATGCAAAACCTTTCTTACGCCACTTATTAGCCAACGACGTGGCCAAATTAAGCATTCCTGGTAAAGCGCTCTACAGCGGCATGCTGAACGAGCAAGGCGGCGTAATTGACGACTTGATTGCCTATTTCTTCTCGGACGAGTCATACCGTTTGGTGGTTAACTCAGCCACCCGTGAACAAGACATGGCGTGGATCAACAAAGCCGCTGGCAGCTTCAAGGTCACTATTACCGAGCAACCAACCTTGGGTATGCTTGCGTTACAAGGCCCGAAAGCCGAAGAAAAACTTAAATTAGTACTGGGCGACGAAGCCTTTGCTGCAGTAGATGGCATGAAGCCATTTATGTCACAGCAAGTGGGCGATTATTTCATCGCAACCACCGGTTACACCGGCGAAAAAGGCTATGAAATTGCCGTGCCTGGCGACAAACTTGAGCCGTTATGGGACGCCTTATTGAATGTTGGCGTTCAGCCATGTGGTTTGGGCGCACGCGACACCTTGCGTTTAGAGGCTGGCATGAACTTGTACGGCCAAGATATGGACGAGGGCGTCACGCCATTAGAAGCCAACATGGGCTGGAGCGTAGCGTTTGAACCTGCTGATCGTCAATTTATCGGTCGTGAAGCATTAGAACAGCAAAAAGCAGCCGGCCACGCCAAGTTAGTTGGCTTAGTGATGAAAGACAAAGGCGTATTGCGCCACGGTCAAAAAGTGATCGTAGAAGGCGGTGAAGGCGTTATTACTTCGGGCACCTTCTCACCAACTTTAGGTTTCTCTATTGCTATGGCTCGTGTGCCTGCAACAGTGGGTGACACCGCCGAGGTGGAAATTCGCAAAAAATTAGTTACAGTAAGCGTGGTTAAACCTAGCTTCGTGCGTAACGGCAAGTCGGTACTTGTGTAAGTACAGGCCTAAGCGCTCTCAACCTTTTGATGAATTGAGTATCTGAATTACTAATAAGGAACAGAACATGAGCAATATTCCAAAGGAACTAAAGTACGCGTCAACGCACGAGTGGGTGCGCAATGAAGGCGACGGCATTTTCACGGTTGGTATTACTGAACACGCGCAAGACTTGTTAGGCGACATGGTGTTCGTTGAATTACCAGAAGTAGGCGACGCGGTTGCCGCTGGCGACGACGTAGCCGTGTGTGAATCGGTAAAAGCTGCGTCTGACATTTATGCGCCAATTGCTGGTGAAATTGTTGAAGTGAACGAAGAACTGGAAGACGCGCCAGAAACTGTAAACAACGATCCATTTGGTGACGGCTGGTTATTCAAAATTAAAGCCGAAGACCCAAGTGAAGTTGAAGGCTTGCTTGATGCCGAAGGTTATCAAGCAGTTATCGACGAAGACTAAGCGCTCGTTTTGTGAACAAGCCCCGGCCAATTTTGCCGGGGTTTTGTGTTTCAATTGTCTTGTATCAACCCGAAAGCTAGGGGACTTGAAGTAAATGACGACTACTACGCTGAAGCAGTTAGAAAATCACGGTGAATTCATTGCGCGCCACATTGGCCCAAGCGCAGACGAAGCAGCAGCTATGCTGGCTGAGTTGGGTGTTAACTCTCTTGAAGAGCTTACCCAAGACACCGTACCTGGCGCTATTCGCCGCGAACCGTTCTTGTCTATTGGTGCGCCAATGACCGAGCGTGACGCGTTGGCTCGTTTAAAAGCCATTGCCAGCAAAAACAAAGTTTATAAGTCATTTATCGGGTTAGGTTATTACGACACCCTAGTACCAAACGTTATTTTGCGTAACGTGTTGGAAAACCCAGGTTGGTACACCGCTTACACGCCTTATCAGCCAGAAATTGCCCAAGGCCGTTTGGAAGCCATTTTGAACTTCCAACAAATGACCATGGACTTAACTGGTCTTGAATTAGCAAGCGCCTCATTGCTTGACGAAGCGACCGCAGCAGCCGAAGCCATGGCGATGTCGAAGCGCGTCAGCAAAAGCAAGTCAAACACATATTACGTGGCTGACAACGTGTACCCACAAACCATTGATGTGGTGAAAACCCGCGCCGAGCAGTTTGGTTTTGAGGTCATTGTTGGGCCAGCACGCGAAGCAGACAACCACGACGTATTTGGTGCGTTGTTGCAATACCCAGACCGTAACGGCGAAATTCATAACATTGAAAAGCTAATTGCCGACATTCAAGCCAACAAAGGTATTGTTGCCGTAGCGGCCGACATTATGAGCTTGGTATTGTTGAAGTCGCCTGGCGAAATGGGCGCCGACATGGTATTCGGTTCAGCCCAGCGCTTTGGCGTACCTATGGGCTACGGCGGCCCACACGCGGCATTCTTTGCTACCCGTGACAAGTACAAGCGCTCGCTGCCAGGGCGTATTATTGGTGTGTCTAAAGACACCCGCGGCAACCAAGCATTGCGTATGGCCATGCAAACGCGCGAGCAACACATTCGCCGCGAAAAAGCCAACTCAAACATCTGTACCGCGCAGGTACTACTGGCCAACATGGCCTCGTTCTACGCGGTATACCACGGCCCACAAGGCCTAAAAACGATTGCCTCGCGCATTAACCGCTTAACCGACATTGTGGCGTTGGGCTTGAAAGAAAAAGGCGTGAAGCTGGTAAACAGCCACTGGTTTGACACCTTAACCTTTAAACTTGAAGGCAATACTGACGACGTTCTAGCGCGCGCAGACAAAGCTGAAATTAACTTGCGCGTAGACGGCAACGGCCAGTTTGGCGTGAGCTTAGACGAAGCCAAAACTCGCCATGACGTTGACGCCTTGTTCGCCGTACTGTTTGGCGATGACCACGGTTTAGAAGTTGACGTACTCGACTCACGCGCGGCTTCTGGCGACGTAGAATCTATTCCAGCTGCACTGCGCCGCGAAAGCGCAATTTTAGAGCACCCAGTGTTCAACAGCTACCACTCTGAAACCGAAATGCTGCGCTACATTAAGCAGCTAGAAAACAAAGACTTGTCGTTGAACCACAGCATGATCTCACTGGGTTCGTGCACCATGAAGCTCAACGCTACCGCAGAAATGATTCCGGTCACTTGGCCAGAGTTCGGCCAGTTGCACCCATTCTGCCCAGTAGACCAAGCGCAAGGCTACGCTGAATTGCTCAGCACCTTGTCAGAGTGGTTAGTGGATATTACCGGTTACGACGTGATGTCGATGCAACCAAACTCAGGCGCACAAGGCGAGTACGCTGGCTTGTTGGCGATTCAGAAGTACCATCAAAGCCGTGGCGATGCGCACCGCAACATCTGCTTAATTCCAAGCTCTGCGCACGGCACCAACCCAGCTTCAGCACAAATGATGAGCATGAACGTGGTGGTGGTTGACTGTGACAAGAACGGTAACGTTGACTTGGCCGACCTAAAAGCCAAAGCCGCCGAAGCGGGCGACAACTTGTCGTGCATTATGGTGACCTACCCGTCAACGCACGGTGTGTATGAAGAAGGCATTAAAGAAATTTGTGACATTGTGCACGCGCACGGTGGCCAAGTGTACCTAGACGGCGCCAACATGAACGCGCAAGTAGGCGTCACCTCGCCAGGTTACATTGGCGCAGACGTATCGCACCTGAACTTGCACAAAACCTTCTGTATTCCACATGGTGGCGGCGGCCCAGGCATGGGCCCAATTGGCGTGAAGCAGCACTTAGCGCCATTTTTGCCAAACCACAGCGTGATAAAAATTGAAGGTACAGGCGCCGACAACGGTGCGGTATCAGCAGCACCATTTGGTAGCGCGAGCATTTTGCCAATTTCGTGGATGTACATTGTCATGATGGGTTCACGCGGCCTGCGCGAAGCAACTGAAGTAGCGATTATGAACGCCAACTACATTGCTAAGCACTTAAGCAAGCACTACCCAATTCTGTACAAAGGCCGCAACGACCGCGTTGCGCACGAGTGCATTATTGATCTGCGCCCATTAAAAGACGCCTGTGGCGTGACCGAAATGGACGTGGCCAAGCGCTTACAAGACTTCGGCTTCCACAGCCCAACCATGAGCTTCCCAGTAGCGGGCACCTTAATGGTTGAGCCAACTGAGTCTGAGTCAAAAGCTGAACTGGATCGCTTTATTGAAGCCATGATCAGCATTCGCGAAGAAGCTAAACGCGTTGAAGCGGGTGACTGGCCAGAAGACAACAACCCACTGCACAACGCGCCGCACACCTTGGCCGACATTGTTGACGCCAACTGGGAACGCCCATACAGCCGTGAACTAGCTGCATACCCTGTGGCCGCTGTGAAGGTGAACAAGTTCTGGCCAAGCGTGAACCGCATTGACGACGTGTACGGCGACCGCAACCTGATGTGTAGCTGCCCAGCTGTGGATACTTATCGTTAATTGGTTGTGCTGTGATGAGGAAGGCGAGCTTTTTAGCTCGCCTTTTTTGTTTGTGTTAGTCAGCAAGTACATTTGCCAAGTGAGTAAAAAGGGAATAAATTATACTCAAACACGCGATTAAGTTTCGGTGCGACGCTCACGGAAAAAAGAGGTTGAGCTTTATGAAAACCAAGAAATTTGACGAAAAATTTGATGCCAATAAAGAAGATATTATCGACGATTTGGATCTTTCTACCGCACGGCGAGTAAATCAGGAATCTAAGCGCATTAATGTCGACTTCCCGCTGTGGATTGTTGAGTCATTAGATCGAGAAGCAGCCCGTATTGGCGTGACGCGGCAATCACTTATTAAAGTTTGGTTGGCAGAACGGCTGAGCCTTGAACAGAAAAATCAGCGAGACGCCGGTTGTTAATCGGCGTTCAAATCAAAATAGGATCTCTTGATTGCTTCCGCTAAGAGCGAGCAGCGGACCGTTTATCTCTTCGCGCGACTCGGCTATCATCGGAGACACTCAGTCAGATGTTAAAAAAGCGGGTTGCAAAGAAAATGGATTTCAACGAATCACAAAAAGATATGTCTCGTGCCTACTATGGCGGTGCAACCGGAGCGTTGGCTTCCGGAATAGTTTGGTTATCGGCTGGGCTGATTGGCCTTTATTCGTCGCCCTTTAATAGCATGCTAGCATTGCTTATTGGAGGGATGTTTATATTCCCTATATCCCTTTTATTCTCAAAGTTATTGGGAGCCACCGGTAAACATGACGCAACTAATGTGCTTGGTAAACTGGCTATCGAAAATCTAGGTATTCTATTCGGAGGCCTATTTATTGCTGTCATTGTGGCACAACTTAATAGCTTACTATTCTATCCAATCATGTTAGTGATTATTGGTGCCAGGTACTTAACCTTTCAAACACTTTATGGTTTGAAAGTGTATTGGGCGCTGGGTAGTGTACTCGTGATTTCTGGATTTTACCTTGCTATTTTCCCCTCGGATTTTACTTTTGCCGCTTTTGTGGGCGGGTTTATTGAAATAGCGTTTGCACTAATTATTTTTAGGCAAAGTAAAGAATGCTCGGCTAATTGAGAACGAATGCAAGCATCTGAGATGCTCACTTTTGCGTCCGCTCTTGGCACACAGCGGACATAGCTTCGTCGAATTTTAACTATTAAGTTTTTATCCTACACAATATTACGTTTGCCACTTTTACCAACTAACCATACTCTTCAAACCTCGTGTCAACGCACAGGTTGTTAACTGCAGTTGACAAACCCCGGGGTAGTTACATACACACAACACCTCGATAATGACGAAGCCATTCAAGCATACTTGGATGCATGCGTGGAGGAATCTGATGGAGATCCGACATTTTCAACTATCGCTAAGGTGGCATCTGCACTTGGTTTAACGTTAACCTTGCAGCCTAAATCAACGAGCACATACTAAGCTAACTTTATCCGTAATCTTTTTCCTACAGCCAATGGAGTTAAATCGAACCACAACATAAAAGTTGTTTTTTGTAATATAACAGCGTATAAGTTGTATATTTCTATAGAAACAATATTTAGGTTGTTTTATGAAGGCATTAAATGAGCTGAGTGAAAAATTAATTAGCGAGCGCAAGAAAAGAGGTTTGTCGCAAAAAGACATGCGGATGCTTATTGGCATGTCGCAACAACAGTACCAACGCGTAGAGTCAGGGCAAGATCTAAAGGTCTCGACCTTGTTGCGCATTCTCGTTGGTTTGGGCTTGGAGCTATCGATAGCCGACCCGTTAAACCTAGAAAATGAACCCATAACGGTAACTGACGCCGAGCGAGAAAATATTTGGGCTAGCAAACACAAGCATCTCGAGGATTAGGCACTATGAACACAAAGCGCATAGAGCACGTTGAAGGTCTAAGTCTGAGTATTAATAACCAAGAAATTGGTGTCGTATCTCACTATTCGGGTGGCAAAAACATCTTTGTATTCTCGCCTGAATACACAGCGCTGCCTAGCAATAAACGCAATACATTCACTATGTCGCAATTAATTGATGAGCGTTACCTTCATCAGCCGCTGATTAGTGCACAGCGTCTGCCGCCCGTGCTTTCTAACCTGTTACCTGAAGGGGTATTACGAGACTGGATGTCACAGTCGCTTAAAGCGCATGTGGACAACGAATTTCCGTTGCTGGCGCATATGGGTAAAGGTTTGCCGGGGGGAATTATTGCGACGCCGATAGTTGCAGGTCAGTTGCCGACATGGGCGCTGGATCATCGAGAACAAGTTGAAGCTGTGCAAATTGACGTTGAACACCAACAAAATAGGTTTTCTCTTGCCGGCGTACAAATGAAGTTCTCGTCAGTTCGTAATCAAGATGGGCGCTTCAATATAGGCACGGATGCTAATCACGATAGTTGGATTATCAAAACACCGTCCACAGTGCATAAATTTGTGCCTTATAATGAGTTCTCAGCCATGCGCCTTGCTGAAGTTGTCGGTGTTAATATTCCAGAAATAAAGCTGGTTGAATTGTCTAAGCTAGATAACTTGCCGGATATTCAATTGCCAAATGAGCAGCATGCCTACGCGATCAAGCGATTTGATCGAAAAGATGGACAACGAGTACACACGGAAGATTTCGCGCAGATATTCCAGGTGCACTCGCGAGAGAAATATAAGAAGTATAATTACGAACAAATTGCCGATGCTTTATATTCATACAGCCATCAAGCTTTGAAAGACGTGCAACAAATGGCCCGGCGTTTACTCGTTAACATATTACTTGCCAATGGCGATGCGCACCTTAAAAACTGGTCAGTGATATACTCCAATCCGCAGCGGCCTATGTTGTCCCCCGCTTACGATATCGTTTCTACGCGACCTTACGTACAAGGTGAGACAGAGTTCGCACTGAACTTGGGCAAAAATAAAAACTGGTACCAGGCGAACATGGCTTCATTTGAGACTTGGTCTAATCGTGTCGATGTGCCATGGCAGGCCGTAAAAGTGCATATCATTGACACATTAGATAAAGCCCGAAATATTTGGCCGCAATTATTGACCGAATTGCCAATGCATGATGAACACAAGAATGCGTTAAGGCTGCATTGGGCTCAATTACATGAAGACTTTAGGTTACGAAGCTAATGGGTATCTGCTCGTAATTACGAGCAAATACCCGAGTCATTTAAAAGAACATATAAATAAACCCGACGCCAAGCTCGGCTTCATAGTCGCCACGGGCAATTGGGCTGTTACGAACGTCGCTACTGTAGTGCTCGTATAGGCCTTCAACGAACACTAACCAGTTGTCGTTAATGTAAGTACGATAATTGTAGTGCAGGCCAACCGAGCGAATACCGCTGTCGATGTAGGTTTGGTTATACCCCGATGCAGCAGCTTGCGCGGCGTTCACACCGAAATCTTTATTGGCACGATCGCTGTCGTGGTATACCGCAACCACAGATAGCTCGTGACCGGTACCGTCGAGTTGCTCACCGAAGCGTGTGCCGACGCCGAAAATACCAATGTTTCCGTCTTCACTAGCAATCACGCGGCCATCAAGCCAGTAACGCCAGTCGGCGTCGAATGCACGGCGTGCTTGCAGCACAAATTCGGCACCTTCGTCAGAATCGCCCATGCCGTTCAAATAGCCGTCATCAGAGTCTGCTTCTTCACGGCCTTCATCAAAGCCAACAGTGGCCTCGAATAGCCATACGTCGTCACGTAGGCCGCGCCAACCTAGGGCTTCACCGGCAAAGTAGAAAATATTATCGCCGCTGCGCCATTGCAGGGCGCCAGCAGGGTCAGCTTCGAAGCCGAATTCGTCTGAGCCTTCATAGGCTGATTCATATTCAACACCCGCGCCCAAGCCTAAAGCCCAACCGTCTTGTCCTTTGGTAAAGTCATCAAGAGAAGGCAAAGGCACTAATGCTGTTTTTTCTTGAGCAACTGTTGCGGGCGCGAAACTTGCAGCTACAGCCAGTGGTAGCAGTAGAGCGATAAATTTTTTCATGGTGATTCTCCAACTACACAAACAGACAAAACAATTTTGTCTGAACATGCTGCTACTACGTTATTAAGTGTAGCTTGGATTTGACATCACCCTGGAATATTTATGTTGAGTAAAAACAAGCTGGCTTACCGCTAACGGCTTCAGTTGTTACTGCATGCCCTTCAAAAACGCCACCACGCTTCGCCCCAGCGAGCTATGTTCGTAGCCGCCTTCTAAGGTGGCCACAATACGGCCGTCGCAATGGCGCTCAGCCAGTTCTTTCAGTTCGCGGCCTATCCAGTGGTAGTCGGTTTCGGTGAGTTTAAACTGCGCCATGTCGTCTTCTAAATGGCCGTCAAAACCAGCGGACACCATAATCAACTGCGGTGCGAAGGCATCAATGGCGGGGAACCAGCGCTCGCGCACGGCAGCTTGCCATGTCGGGCCGTCACAGCCGGCGGGTAAAGGTATATTCACCACTTCATGGCTAATGGTCTCGGCGCCAGAATTCGGGTACAAAGGGTGTTGGAACGAGCTGCAAAACAGCACGCGCTCGTCGTTTAAGAAAATATCTTCGGTGCCGTTGCCGTGGTGTACGTCAAAATCCACAATAGCGACGCGCTCAATGCCGTAAGTATGCATGGCGTAAGCCGTGGCCACCGCAATATTGTTGAAAATACAAAAACCCATGGCGGCGTCCCAGGTGGCGTGGTGGCCGGGCGGGCGCACCATGCAAAAGGCTCGGCGGTTTTCAGCGGTAAACACTTCGTCAACCGCGCACATACCACTGCCTGCGGCATACAACGCTGCGCGCAAGGTGCCGGCAGTCATCATGGTGTCGGGGTCTAACCATATATGTTGGTCGGGCTCGGTGGGGGCACGTTCAAACACGTCGTCTATGTAATTCGCGGCGTGCACACGCAGTAAGTCTTCACGTTCAGCGGGCTTAGCGTCTTTTTGGGTGAGTGCGAATTCCATGCCTGAACGAATAATCTGGTCGTTAATGGCAGCAATACGCGCCGGCTCTTCGGGGTGCACTTCCGACACGCGGTGCATGCTGCAATAGGGGTGACTAAATACGGTGATGGACATCTAACTCACTCACTTTTTTCAATTAGATCGAGCTGCAAGTAAACTTCGCCGGGTTCTTCCGAAGGCTTGCGCACAAACCCGGCGCGCTCAAACACGGCCAACATTTTGCCGTTCTCGGCACGTACGTACGCCAACATGCGCTCAAGCCCACGTTCACGGGCAATACGCTTCATTTCTTCTAGCAGACGCGTGGCCATGCCTTTACCATGTTGAGTTTCGCGCGTAACGAAGGCAACTTCACAGCTTTTTTCGTCGTGTAGCAGATAATAGCGACCAACGGCTTGAATCTGCGCCATAGAACCCTTTTGCCGAACAATGCATAACGCCAGGTCACGTGATTGGTCCACGCTCACTAACGTACAGGACTTTTCGCGACTCATGCTGGTGGGCACTGTGTTGTAGCGCATTTGCAAGGTTTCTTTGGTGTGCGAATAAAAGAACTCTTGCAGACGCCGCTCGTCGCTTGGGTTCAGTGGCCGCAAGTCAAAAAATTCGCCGTTAATAGATATTTCTTTAAAGCCCACCGGCCCTAGCTCAGGCACTTCTACAGAGTGCAAAATTTGGTAGTGGGGCACGTAATAATGTTTGCGTACTTCTTCCAATAGTTGCTGACGAAACTTCGGGTGTGCCACCCGTATGAGTTCTAATGCCCGTTCGCGTATGCTTTTACCGCGTAGCGAAGCCACGCCAAACTCGGTCACCACGTAATACACATGTGCCCGTGAGGTGGCGACGCCGCTGCCTTCGCTAATAAAGGGCACAATGCGCGACACGGTGCCATTTTTGGCAGTGGAGGGCAGGGCAATGACTGGCTTACCGCCAGAGCTCATGCTGGCGCCCCGGCTAAAATCCACATGGCCACCTATGCCACTGTAAAAATGGTGGCCAATAGAGTCCGACACCACTTGGCCGGTTAAATCCACTTCAATGGCGCTGTTAATTGACACCATTTTGTCGTTTCGCGCAATGTTCGCTGGCGAGTTCACGTATTCCGACGGGTAAAAACCAATGTGCGGGTTGTTGTTCACAAAGTCGTAGAGTTTTTTGCTACCAATACAGAAGCTAGTTACCGCTTTGTGTTGGTGATAGGTTTTGCGGCGGTTATTAATCACGCCACTCAGCATAAGTTCCATTATGCCGTCGGTTATCAGCTCGCTGTGCACGCCTAAGTCTTTATGGTTTACCAAATAGCGCAGTACCGCGTCACAAATTTTGCCAAAGCCAATTTGAATGGTGGCACCGTCTTCCACTAGCAGCGACACATACTGGCCAATACGCTCGGTGACGGCATCGAGTTCAGGCGCCGTTATTTCGGGTAGGTCTTGCTCGGCTTCAAAAAACGCATCAATTTGACCTTTGTGAATAAACGCTTGGCCAAAAGTTACCGGCATTTTGGGGTTTACTTGGGCAATCACCTTTTTCGCTGAGCGCAAAGCCGAAGACACAATATCGACCGACACACCTAACGAATGATAGCCGTATTGATCGGGCGGGCTGACCATAATCAGCGCCGCATCAAGCGGTAGTATGTCTTCGCTAAATAACGATGGAATGTCGGACATAAATGCAGGGGTGTAATCTGCACGGCCTTCAGCCACGGCGCGGCGTACTTTCTCGCCCCCAATAAACAGCGAGTTTACTTTAAAGGTTTCACTGTACTCTGGGTTGACCCAATGGTTATCGCCTAGCGCGTAAATTTGTACAATCTCGATATCATGAAAGTGTTGGCTGTGGTCGGCAAGATCATGCATTAGGGCGTGTGGCACTGCTGCGTGGGTACCAATAAAAATTCGGTCACCCGATTTCAACAGCTGTTGCCATTTCGCGGGTTGCCCGTTAACCATGAGTTGCCGATGTTCTGCGCTCATTGTTCCATCCTTAAGCAGCGTATGCGTACCTTCAGTATAAACACAACTTAGCGGCAGTCTAAATACCTACTTGTTGGGTTGCTAATTCGGCGTCGGGTAGCGACAAACGCGGTTGCGACCGTTAGATTTAGCGGTGTAAAGCGCCCGGTCAGCGTGTGACAACAACGAGTCTATTGAGTCGACGCTAGCAAGCGATGATAAACCAATACTGACCGTTAATTGTTCAATCGGCACTTGAGCGGGCGGAGGCGTTTGCATAATGTGTTCGCGTAATCGATTACACATTATTTCTGCTGTTTCTATAGTCGTGTCGGTCATCAAAATTGTGAATTCCTCACCACCCCAACGAGCGATTTTATCTTCTTGTCGTGTGTGCTGTTTCAACAAATCAGCTAACCACTGTAAAACAATGTCACCCGATGAATGGCTAAAGTTATCATTGATTCGTTTGAAATTATCGACATCAATAATGGCGAGCGTCAATGGCTTTTTATGCCGCGTTGCTGCGGCAAATTCAGCGGCTAAATCCCGATTAAAGCTGCGCCGATTTGGCAAATTAGTCAGTTCATCAAATTGCGCCAAGTGCTCAAACCGTTCAGCTTGGGTACGCAAGGCTTCTGTTTTTTCCGCAACCTGTTGTTCCAACTCAGCAGCACGGCGCGCCAATACGTTCAGCCGAACTCGAACAAAGGTCATAATAGCTAGCAGCAGTGCCACTGAAGCTATAATCCAGAACCAAAGCTGCTGATAGTAACGTGGCGGCACACTAAAGCTAAATTCTGCGGTGCGCCCAAGTTGATCGCTGTTGCTGTACGCGGCTTGTACTCTAAAGGTGTAGTCGCCGGGCGGTAAGTTGGTAAATTCTGCATAACGCGCTGAGGTGGTGCGCCAATTGTCGTCGTAACCAAGCAACTGAGTACGGTAACGAATTTGGTTATTCATAGTAAAGCCAAGGCCAGCGTAGCTAATGCTAATACGCTCACCATCGAAGCGGCTTGGTGCTCTGCCAGACGCAACAAATTCACCGTTTATTTCAACATTTTCAATAACCGCAGGCGGTGGGTAATCGGTAAACTGCGCAAGTTGATTTGGTGCAATACGAGCTATTCCGTTTGCGGTAGGCACCCAGATGGTATCGTCGGTTGCGTGTAAAATAGCTGGGTTTGAACCGCCATTAGCTTGACTGCTAACTAAACCGTCGCTTTCACGAAAAACTTCTACGGTAGTTAAGCCGCTGCTTTGCTGAGTTTGCACAGCACGAATATCGTCAACTGTAGTGCGCATAATGCCGCGATTTGAGGTCAACCAAACATTGTTGTTTTCGTCAATTGTGAACTGAAAAACTTTCTCGACAATTAAACCTTGAGGGCGACCAATGACAATGCCTTGCTGCTGCTCGGGTTGGTAAATAATCAAACCGCGATCGGTGGCAAGCCACAGTTCATCGCCAACGGATTGGATATTAAAAACATACTGAGCATGATTAAATTTGCTGATATCAACACTGACAAAGCGGTCGCTAACATATTTAAATAGCCCGCGAGCTGTGCCTAGCCACAACTGATCATTTTTGTCTTCATGCAGTGACACGCTAAACCGAGCATGATCAACCTGCTCATTTGGCTCGCCTATACCCTTTCCGGGCTCATAAAAATTAATACCATTTGGGGTGGCAAGCCAAATTCTGCCGGTATGCGTTGCGGCCATTGCACGAATTTCGTTGGCTAGCAGTCCGTCGCTTCGAGTCCAATGCTGTATTACTTCGCCATTTTTCCAAAGCAATAAACCGTCGGTGTAGGTGCCGATATAAATGCCATGCTCGGGGTGCTCGTAAAGACTAAGCACAGAGGCTTGAAGGCCCAGCTCAAGGTTACGCCATTGGTTATTACTGTAGACGCTAACGCCGCCTGCAGAGCCAACCCAAACGTCACCATTTTCACGCTGAATTACTGTGCGGACAAAGTTATCGGCCAACCCGTCTTTTGCCGTATAAGTTCGAAACGGGGTGTTACGCAGACGCATGAGCCCGCCGTTGGTGCCAATCCAAATGCTACGTTCAGCATCTTGATAAATCGCAAGCACACGTGAATTGGGCAGACCATCAGCCATGCTTAGGTTTTCCAAACCATGCGCCTTGCTCAATCGAAACAAACCTTTATCAATAGAGCCCAGCCAAATATCGCCAATGTCATCAACCATCACCCGAATAATACTTACGTTGTCGAGTTTTGGATGAATGAGCTTGAACCCAGTTTCTTGGCGACCAATAAAGGCGCCTTGCTCGGTGCCCACAATAAAATCATCGCCATATTGGGTAACGGAAAACACACCGAGTTTGGGTAGGCCATAGTCGCTATTGATGAAATACAAATCGTCTTTAGTTACCCGAACCAACCCTAAATTGGTGGCAACATATAGCTGTGAATCATCGGGCTTAGCAATATCGTAGGCGTGCATTACATTATTGTTCGGCGCGACTTGGTCGAAAAAAGATTCAACGTTGTCAGGGCTATAGTATTTTAATAGCCCGAGCTCTTCGGTAGCCAACCAATAGCTATTATCTTGGTTATAAATTGCTTTATTAACAAGGGTTAAAGGGGTTTCCAAGGTGCGCCATTCGGTAGTTCCGGCTGCCCCCTGTTCGCGTAAGACAACCGTTCCTCGCGCACCCACCACAATCAACTGCCCCGATTCTGCCACGCGAACATTTTGTAGGCCGGCGTCTCGTAGACCAATGTTGCTGTATAAATCGAAATTTTTAAATTCGGCGCCATTGTAGCGAGTTAAGCCTTCCCACGTTGCAAGCCAGATGTAACCTTCTTCGGTTTGGGTAACGCTATTGATGGTGTTATGCGGTAGACCGTCTCGCGTGGTCCATAACTCTTGAAAGTAGTTCGTTAGCTCAGGCGGCGCAGTTTCGTTGGCTTTGGCAGGAACAGCAACATGTAATGCAGCGCACAAAAACAATATATTTACCCAAACTCTACAACCGCGCATTACCAGTCCACCTTTTGGTCATTTTGATAACTTTTATATCACATTTTTTCGTGTATTCACTAGCGTAATAAGTAACCATCTTGAAATTTAGTGCATTTAGCTCACACCCCTTGAGCTTCTTAGCTACATTGCATTTAATGGAAGCACGATAAAAACCAGAGGAAGTATCTATGAAGGGCATGAAACAGCTTGTTTTAGCCGCAATGATGGGCGTAAGCCTTGGCACTAGTTTTATTGCGACAGCTGCTGTCGCAGAAGAATTGCCACAGGCAAAAATTGCTGCAGATGATGTGGTTGTGACAGAACATAGCGCCAATATTAATGGTCAACGTTTTAAATATACCGCAACCACGGGTACGCAACCGGTTTTCAATGAAAACGGCGAAGCCACTGCAGCGTTATTCTTTACGTACTATGAGCGCCAAGGCGTTAAAAACCGTGAAGAACGTCCATTATTAATTTCTTTCAATGGCGGCCCGGGCTCTGCTTCGGTATGGATGCACATTGCCTACACTGGCCCGAAGTCACTTCGTGTTGATGACGAAGGCTTTCCAATTATGCCGTACGGCGTGAAAGACAACCCACATTCGGTACTTGATGTGGCTGATATTGTTTTTGTAAACCCAGTAAATACGGGGTATTCGCGCCCATTGCCAAAGAAAGATGGCAGTGCTTATTCGCGTGACGAGCTACAAAAAATGTTTTTCGGTGTGAATGCCGATGTGAAATACCTAGCTGACTGGGTCAATACCTTTGTAACGCGTCACGAACGCTGGCGCTCACC
Source organism: Pseudidiomarina donghaiensis (assembly GCF_900116895.1). Classification (GTDB taxonomy): domain Bacteria; phylum Pseudomonadota; class Gammaproteobacteria; order Enterobacterales; family Alteromonadaceae; genus Pseudidiomarina; species Pseudidiomarina donghaiensis. Next base: position 190,102 of record NZ_FPCF01000003.1, read on the forward strand.
GAAGTATCTGATTGGTGAAAGCTACGGAACCACACGTGTTTCTGGTTTAGCACTTGAGCTGCAAAATCGTCAATGGATGTACCTGAATGGTGTGGTGTTAGTGTCGCCGACCGATATTGGTATTGAGCGTAATGGCCCTGTCAAAGCAGCTAACCGCTTACCGTATTTTGCTGCAGCAGCTTGGTATCACAATGCGCTAGACAGTGACTTGCTGAAAAAAGACTTGCTTGAGCTATTGCCTGAAGTGGAGCAGTACACGTTGAACGTTTACTTGCCTGCGTTAGCGAAAGGGGCCATGTTGCCGCAAGCTGAAAAAGAACAAATTGCTGAGCAAGTGGCGAAATACTCAGGTATTGATAAGCAAACTGTTTTGCGTGCGAACTTAGATATTAGTACGTCGTTTTTCTGGAAAGAGCTTCTGCGTGACCGCCAGCTGACTGTTGGCCGTTTGGATTCACGCTATTTGGGCATCGACCGTGATGATGTGGGTTCACGCCCAGACTACAACTCAGAGCTAACTTCTTGGTTGCATTCATTTACGCCGGCCATTAATTATTACTTGCGGGAAGAGCTGAACTACAAAACCGACGTGAAATACAACATGTTTGGTCCGGTTCATCCGTGGGACCGCAGCAACAACAATACTGGTGAAAACTTACGTCAAGCTATGGCGCAAAACCCATACTTAAATGTGTTAATTCAGTCAGGTTATTACGACGGTGCCACCAACTATTTCGATGCGAAATACAATATGTGGCACATTGATCCAAGCGGTAAAATGGCCGATCGCATTGGCTTCAAAGGATATCGTAGTGGCCATATGATGTATTTGCGCGCTGAAGACTTGAAGTTATCGAATGACGACTTGCGTGAATTCATTAAAGCGACTATTCCTGCTAAAGGCGAAGCCGCTAAATATTAATAACAAGGAGATGACCCATGGCTGACTTTATTCGCATAATAATTGCAATTTTACTGCCGCCACTTGGCGTGTTTTTACAAGTCGGTATTGGTAAGCATTTTTGGATCAATATCATTTTGACCATTCTGGGTTATATACCAGGCATTGTGCACGCTGTATGGGTCATTGCTAAAAAATAACTAAAAAGGTTTCCCTCATGAAAAATTTATCTACGCTGGCCCTTGCGGTCAGCGTTGCCCTCTCTTGTTCTGTTTATTCGGCCAATGCATTAGCACAGTCAGAAAATGGCTGGGATGTGAATAGCCCGCAAGGCGAGTTTAAAGACATTCAAATTAACACCACCGAAGGCACATGGATGAACGTCGATATGAGCCCTGATGGCAAGTATATTGTGTTCGACATGCTCGGTGATATTTATCGTATTCCTGCTACTGGCGGCGACGCAGAACTATTAGTCGGCGGCATTGCTTGGAATATGCAGCCGGTTTATTCACCCGATGGTAAATACATTGCGTACACCTCCGATGCTGATGGTGGCGATAACATTTGGGTGATGAACGCTGATGGTAGCAACCCACGCCAAGTCACCGATGAAACCTTTCGGTTGTTAAACAGCCCAGCCTGGAGCCCTGACAGCGAATTTATTGTTGCGCGTAAGCACTTCACAGCACGCCGTTCGTTGGGTGCCGGTGAAGTATGGATGTATCACCGCTCTGGCGGTTCAGGCGTTATGCTAACTGAGCGCCCGAACGACCAAAAAGACCTCGGTGAACCTGCTTTTTCACCAGACGGCCGCTACATTTATTTCTCGCAAGATGACACGCCAGGCAAAACCTTCCACTACAGCAAAGACTCGCTGGAAGGTATTTACAAAATTAAGCGATTTGACCGTGAAACCGGCGACATTGACGTTATTTTAAGTGGAGCCGGCGGCGCTATTCGTCCAACACCATCGCCAGACGGTAAATACTTGGCGTACATTAAACGCGAAGACTTCAACAGCGTTTTGTATTTGTATGACTTAGAGTCGGGCGAGCACACGCGTTTGTACAACCAGCTTGATCGCGATATGCAAGAAACGTGGGCGATTCATGGTGTGTACCCAACCATGGACTGGACACCAGACAGCAAGAAAATGGTGTTTTGGGCTGACGGTAAAATTATGCAGCTTGATGTTGCAAGCCGCAGCACTCGAGTCATTCCGTTTAGCGTAGAAACCACCAAGAAAGTGCAAACCGCATTGCACTTTGAGCAGAATCTTGACCAAAACCAGTTCAAAGTAAAAATGCTGCGTATGGTGCAAGTGGCACCATACGCCAAGCAAGTCGTTTTTGAAGCTTTAGGTAAATTGTATGTTCGCAGCCTACCTAATGGTGAACCTAAGCGTTTAACCAACCGTGATGGCGCCTGGGAGCTTTACCCAAGCTATTCGCGCGACGGCTCAAAACTGGTCTACGCCACTTGGGATGACCAACAGCAAGGCCAACTGATCGTTCGTGATGTGAAATCTGGCAAAGAAACAGTGCTAGCCACAGGTACGGGTAAATTTGTCGAGCCGGTATTCAGCCCAGACGGTAAATCAGTGGTTTACCGTAAGCTACGTGGCGGCTATATCACGCCAGACACCTACGGCTTAAACCCAGGTGTTTACCATGTATCACTAAGCAAAAGCGCCAAACCACGGTTAATTAGTGAAAGTGGCAGCTCACCACAATTTGGTGCACGCAGTGACCGCGTTTACTTGATGGCGTTCAACGGTAGCCCGTCGCTTATCAGCGTCGACCTAACCACCAAAGAAAAACGCACCTTGTATACCGCCGAGCATGCAACGGAGTTTCGTGTGTCACCCACAGGCGAACACTTGGCCTTCGCTGAGCGCTTTAAAGTGTTTGTCACGCCATTTGTTGAGCGCGGTGCGCCAATTAAAATTGGCCCGAATGACAAACAATTCCCTGTTGAGCAGTTATCGGTTCGTGCCGGTGAAAACATTTCGTGGAGCGGCAACGGTGGCGCACTGTATTGGTCGTTAGGGCCAGAGCTCTATCATGCTTCAGTGAAAGGTTTGTTTGGTATTGACGGTGACAGCAGCTTTGAAAAAGTAGCGAATGGCCTTGATATCAGTTTTGAAGCAGACGCCGGTATTCATGATGAAACCGTTGCTTTTGTGGGTGGTCAAGTGATTACCATGAACGGTGACAAGGTGATTGAAAACGGCACTGTGGTGGTTAAAGGCAACAAAATTGTTGCTGTCGGTACGGTTGACGAGGTGAGTGTACCGCGTGGGGCTACGGTTGTTGATACCACCGGAAAAACCGTGATGCCTGGCTTGTTTGATGGCCACGCACATGGGCCACAAGGCGACAATGAGATTATTCCAGAGCAAAACTGGAAAACTTATGCCACCTTAGCCTTTGGTGTGACCTCAATTCATGATCCGTCGAACGACACCACCGAAATATTTGCCGCTAGCGAAATGCAAAAGGCCGGCCTCATTGCCGCGCCGCGTACTTTCTCGACCGGTACTATTTTGTACGGTGCCAACGGCCCGGGTTATACCGCGCACGTAGATGACTTAGACGACGCCAAGTTCCATCTTGAGCGCCTGAAAAAAGTCGGTGCCTTCTCAGTGAAAAGCTACAACCAACCACGCCGTAATCAGCGTCAGCAGATTATTCAGGCGGGTCGTGAGCTTGAAATGATGGTGGTGCCTGAAGGTGGCTCATTGTTGCAGCATAACTTGAGTATGATTGCTGACGGCCACACCACGGTTGAGCACTCTATTCCAGTTGCCAAAATTTATGACGATATTGAGCAATTCTGGAGCCAAACTGACGTGAATTACACGCCAACATTGGGTGTCGCTTACGGCGGTATTTGGGGCGAGAACTATTGGTATGCAGAAACCGACGTGTGGAAGCATCCGAAGTTATCGAAGTTTGTTCCTCAAGAGGCCCTAGTTGGCTCGGTGCGTCGTGAAAAAGCGCCGCACAACCACTACAACCACTTTAATAACGCCGATGTTGCGAAACAACTGCAAGACTTAGGCGTTGATGTAGTGGCTGGCGCTCACGGTCAACGTGAAGGCTTAGCGCAGCACTGGGAAATTTGGATGATGGCGCAAGGCGGTATGACGCCGTTACAAGCCCTTGCCACAGCAACCATTAATCCGGCCAAAGAATTTGGTATGGATAAATATATTGGTTCATTAGAGCGGGGTAAGTTGGCAGATATCATCGTGATTGATGGCAACCCATTGGTTGATATTTCTGTTACCGATAGGGTTACCCATACCATGGTGAATGGCCGTTTGTTTGATGCCGAAAGCATGAATCAGTTGGTTCCAAAAACCGAGCCACGTCAGCCATTTTTCTGGGAATAGACCATAGTCGCACACCTAAACAGGTGTAACTCAGAAAAAACCTGTCTATAATCCCGCTATATTCTTATAGCGGGATTTATTTTTTCTATGAATAACATTAAAGATATCGACCTGAACCTGTTGGTTTATTTAGATGTGCTGCTGCGCGAACGCAATGTCACCAAAGCCGCAGCCCAACTGAACATTACTCAGCCCGCGATGAGTAACGGGTTAAAGCGCTTACGCACGCTGCTCAATGACCCAATTTTGGTGCGCACCAGTGAAGGTATGCTGCCCACTGAAACCGCTCTTAGAATGCAAGAGCCGGTGCGCCAAATTCTTTATTCAGTTGAAGAAATGGTGCAACCAGCTCGCGAGTTTGATGCCGCAACCAGCGACCGCGTATTTCGCATTATGGCGTCAGACTATGCAGCATCGACTTTAATGCCACGGTTACTCGAAAAACTACACCAACAGGCGCCCTATGTGGCGCTAGATATCATGACGCCCAGTGATATTAGTTTTCATGACGTTGAAAATGGCAAAGTGGACTTAGCCATAAACCGTTTTGAGAAATTACCGCAGTCATTTCACCAAAAGAACCTATGGGAAGACGATTTCAGTTGCCTAGTGCGTAAAGACCACCCGTTAGTGGCCGACTATACCCTGAAAAACTACCTTGAGGGTGAACACGTGTGGGTGAGTAAAACCGGCTTTGGTGTAGGTGTAGGTATGGACCCCCACGACGTACAAAAGCTTGGCTGGGTAGATGAAGCCTTAGGTAAACTGGGCCATAAGCGCAGCATTCGCGTGTTTACTCGAAATTATCATGTTGCCATGCATTTAGCCCGACAGGGGCTTATCGCAACCTTACCAACCCAAGCAGCAACGTTATACCAAGATGACGACGAGCTAGTCATGCTCAAACCGCCGTTTGATATTCCGGCGTTAGAGCTGACCATGATTTGGAGCCCGTTGTTACAGCATGATGCTGGCCACCGTTGGTTCCGCCAATTAATAACTGATACCGCAGCACATCACGACTTATGAGTGATAATAAGCGCGCTGGCGTTCTCGCTCGCAAAATTCTGCAAGGCTTCCACAAGCACTATGCGGTGTTTCAGGACGTTACCCAACAGGCCAAAACACGCTTTGCTGAAGGTGACTGGCATGCAGGGCAGTATGCTGCCACGGCGCGGATCAGTTTTTATGATCAACGGGTGCGTGAAACTACAGCTAGTTTGCGAAAGCTCACCCAAGGCAAGCTTGATGAAGACTTGTGGCTAGCAACGCGAAAGCTATATCACCAATTTTTGCAGTTTCATCCGCAAGCAGAACTTGCCGAAACCTTTTATAACTCGGTGTTTTGCAACTTGTTTCATCGGCGCTATTTCAATAATGCCTATATTTTTGTTGAAACCACCTTAAGTGACAGCATTCCGCTGGCGTTGGAAACCGAGTTTCGTTCTTATTTCCCAGTCGTTCAAGGCATGCGCCGCACGCTCGCCCGTATTATGGGCGACATAGATTTTGGTGCGCCGTATGACGACCTCTCAGAAGATATTCGTTTACTGCGCAAGGCGTTTAGACAGCAAACCTCAGCCGGTGAATTGTCCACCTACCAACTGCGCATTGATGTGCTGAAAGAGCCGTTTTTTCGCAACAAAGCTGCGTACGTAGTGGGGCGCATCGTTAGCGCCAATCGTATTTATCCGTTTATTGTACCGGTACTGCGCAATGCCAGCGGCAAGCTCTACCTTGATGCACTCATTACCGATACCGACCAAATGGCGATTATTTTCGCCTTTGCCCGTTCATACTTTATGGTGCATACCCGCGCGCCATCGGCATTGGTACGGTTCTTAAAAGGCTTGATGCCGAAGAAGACCATTGCGGAGCTGTATTCTGCCATTGGCCTGCACAAACAAAGTAAAACCGAGTTTTACCGCGATTTTTTGCACCACCTGGAAGCGAGTAATGACCAGCTAGTTGCCGCCGCCGGTATTAAAGGTATGGTGATGACGGTATTTACGCTGCCATCTTACCCTTATGTGTTTAAAGTGATTAAAGACGAGTTTGGCGGCGGCAAACAAATGAGTCGGCAAACGGTTATCGACCGATACCGCATGGTTAAGCGTCATGACCGAGCTGGTCGCATGGCCGATACCTATGAATTTGCCAATGTAGCTATTCCATTAGACCGTATTGCCCCCGATTTGCTTGACGAGCTGAAACAAACCGTGGCCGGCAGCCTCACCATAGAAAACGAGCAATTGGTGATTAGCCAGTTGTTTGTTGAGCGCCGCATGACACCGCTGAATATTTTCCTTGAGTACGCCAGTGAAGCCGAAATAGAAGCGGTGATGAACGACTACGGGCAGGCCATTAAAGACATGATGGCGGCAAATATTTTCCCTGGCGACATGCTGCTGAAGAACTTTGGTTTAACGCGTCACAAGCGGGTGGTTTTTTATGACTATGATGAAGTTCAGTATTTAACTGAAATGAACTTTCGGCCGTTACCGAAAGCTGAAACATACGAACAAATGATGGCGCCGGAGCCATGGTATGCGGTTGCGCCGAATGATGTTTTTCCGGAGCAGTTGGCCACCTTTGCGGTGCCGCAACCGGCATTACGTAAGATACTATTGCAGCATCATCCAGAGTTAATTGATGCCAAATATTGGCAGCAGCAACAAGAAAACTTACGCCAAGGGGTGATTACGGATGTATTTCCGTACCCTGAATCCGTGCGCTTTATGCGTTGTGTGCGCACGGCTGCGGGTTAGTTCGTTGTTCCCTACGTTATTCGTTAGTGGTTAAACACGGTGAATAGGTGTTCGTTTAACCACATGTGGGCAAGAATACTGACCAGATAGCCCAGAGCAATCACTGGGGTCCACTTCAAGTGGCTAGCGAAGGTGTAGTAGCCACGAGCTTGGCCCATAAGCGCCACACCTGCAGCAGAACCAATCGACAGCAAGCTACCGCCAGTACCCGCGGTTAGGGTAATCAACAGCCATTGACCGTGCGACATGTCCGGTTGCATTGAAAGCACCGCGAACATAACCGGAATGTTGTCGATAACCGCTGACATGACACCTAATGTTACGTTAGCGATGGTTGGGTTCCAGCCCAAATACAGTGTGTTTGATAGCAGCGACAAATAGCCCATAAAGCCTAAACCGCCGACACAAATTACGATGCCGTAGAAGAACAACAAGGTGTCCCACTCGGCGCGCTGAACGCGGCTAAATACGTCAAAGGGTACTACCGAGCCTAAGCGCTCTAAGCGTGCCATATCACCAGCACGTTCAGCCATGGCCCGTTTGCGCGCCAAAGAACCTGGCAGGGTCATGCGTAAGAAGTAACCAAAGAACTGCAAGTAGCCTAAACCCATCATCATGCCCAGTACCGGCGGCAAGTGTAGCCACATGTGGCAGGCTACCGCGGTGGCAATGGTGAGCAGGAATAAGGTGGTGATACGTAAAGCGCCACGCTTTAATTCAACTTCTTCGTATACCGCTGAAGGCTTACGGTTTTCAATAAAGAAGCTCATGATCACCGCTGGCACTAAGTAGTTCAGCAGTGATGGGATAAACAGCACAAAGAACTCTTGGAATTCAACCATGCCGGCTTGCCATACCATCAGCGTGGTAATGTCGCCAAACGGGCTGAAAGCCCCACCAGCGTTGGCTGCAATAACGATACTAACGCATGACACGCTAATGAATTTCTTATCGCCATCGGCAACTTTCATCACCACGGCACACATCAGTAGCGCGGTAGTTAAGTTGTCAGCAACGGGTGAAATAAAGAATGCTAAGAAGCCTGAAAGCCAGAATAACTGTTTGTAGCTAAACCCTTTTTTAATCATCCATGCGCGCAATGCGTCAAATAACCGGCGCTCTTCCATGGCGTTGATGTACGTCATCGCCACCAACAAGAACAACATCAATTCGGCAAATTCGAGCAAGTTGTGACGAAATGCGTCTTCTGCCACCCCTGGTAAATCGTTTTGCATGTACACAAAGCCGATCATAATCCAGATTAAGCCGGCGGCAACCAATACCGGTTTAGACTTACGCATGTGCAGGCGCTCTTCGCCCATAACCAGAATATACGCAACGGTAAAAATGATAATGGCGGCAATGCCAACATTTGCGGTGGTTAGGTCAAGTTGACCGGCGGCTGCAAATGCAGCAGGAGAGAAAAGGCTTGCGCCCAAAAGCAATAACAGTAGTTTCCACATGAGTCGCTATTCCTTCAACATGTGAGGCTTCAGGAGACGAACAGTCAAATTTTTAGGGTGAGCTGTTCAGGCGCGCGCATACTAACACAAAAAAACCGCCAAGAGCCCTTACTTGGCGGCTTATACTCATTATTTTCTGTGGTAATCCTAATGAGGTATTTGTAAACCAAAGCTTACGCCGGCTTTTTGAACTGATCCTCTTCGGTTGAGCCGGTAAGCGCCGTTACAGAAGACTTGCCGCCTTGAATAACATTGGTCACTTCATCAAAGTAGCCGGTACCAACTTCTTGTTGGTGCGCCACAAAGGTGTAGCCTTTGTCGGCCGCCCCAAATTCTTGCTGTTGTAGCTTCACATAGGCCGACATGTCGTTGCGTGCGTAGTCATAGGCAAGTTCAAACATGTGGTACCACATGTTGTGCACGCCAGCGAGTGTGATGAACTGGAACTTATAACCCATGGCAGCCAATTCACGTTGGAACTTCGCAATAGTGGCGTCATCTAAGTTGCGTTTCCAGTTAAAGCTTGGCGAGCAGTTGTAGGCTAATAGTTTGCCAGGATATTTGGCGTGAATGGCTTCGGCAAATTTGCGCGCTTCGTCCAAATCAGGCTTCGCTGTTTCACACCACAGTAAGTCAGCATATGGCGCATAGGCTAAACCACGCGATATGGCTTGATCAATGCCAGCGTTAACCCGATAAAAGCCTTCCGCGGTGCGCTCGCCGGTGCAGAACGGTTGGTCATTGGGGTCTACGTCAGAGGTTAATAAGTCAGCGGCATTGGCATCGGTGCGTGCAAGAATAAGTGTGGGTACGCCAGCAACGTCAGCAGCAAGGCGTGCCGCAATAAGTTTTTGCACAGCTTCTTGTGTTGGCACTAGTACTTTACCGCCCATATGGCCGCATTTTTTCACGCTGGCTAGCTGGTCTTCAAAATGCACACCGGCTGCCCCTGCACGGATCATGGCTTGCATCAATTCGTAGGCGTTCAATACGCCACCAAAGCCAGCCTCAGCATCGGCCACAATCGGCGCAAAATAGTCCACATAGCCTTCTTGTTCAGGGCCAATACCTTTCGACCACTGAATTTGGTCGGCGCGCGCGAAGCTGTTATTGATGCGCTCAACCACCGTAGGCACTGAGTCGACTGGATAGAGTGACTGGTCTGGGTACATGCTTAAACTGGTGTTGTTGTCGGCAGCAACTTGCCAACCTGAAAGGTAAATGGCCTGCAGGCCGGCTTTCACTTGCTGTACTGCTTGGCCGCCGGTTAGCGCGCCTAGGGCGTTAACATAGTTCTTGCCAAACTTCTCTTGCGCGGCGCCGTTGACTAGGCGCCAGAGTTTGGCCGCACCGTTTTGTGCATAGGTGCACTCAGGCTGCACACTACCGCGCAAGCGCACCACGTCTAGCGCAGAATAGGTGCGCTCAACGCCTTTCCAGCGGGGGTTGGTTTGCCAATCGTGTTCAAGCTGTTTCGCCGCTTCTGCGTGGTTTAAGTTGACTGTAGTCATGGGTGTTGTCCTGTAAGTTTGTGTTGTTTTATGTTTAGTGTTCGCCTGAATTAATTCAGTAACTGGTAACCAGGTAGCGTGAGAAACTCGACGAGTTCGTCCGCTGTGGTGATGTCTTCAAGTAGCTGTGTGGCTTTGGCAAAGTTCTCATCTGCCCAACGCTGTTCGCCCACTTCTTTGCGAACCACCGCTGCCTCTTGTTGCAAGTAGTCGCGAAACAGCTGTTTGGTGACAACGTTGCCGTTATCGAGGGTTTTGCCGTGTTTAATCCACTGCCAAATAGAGGTACGAGAAATTTCGGCGGTCGCGGCGTCTTCCATTAAGCCGTAGATAGGTACACAGCCTTTGCCAGAAATCCATGCCGCAATATATTGCAACGCCACGCGAATGTTGGTGCGCATGCCTTGCTCAGTGCGCTGGCCTTGGCTTGGTTCTAGAAGGTCATGCGCGGTAATTGGTGCATCGGCTTCGCGCAGAATGTGCGACTGATTATCGCCGGGTAATCCATCAACAAACACTTCACGAACCGTATCGGCAAGACCGGGGTGTGCAATCCATGTGCCGTCGTGGCCGTTATCGCGCTCAAGTTCTTTGTCGGCTTTCACTTTGGCGAGAATGGTGGCGTTTTCTTGTGGATCTTTGCTGGGAATAAACGCGGCCATACCGCCCATAGCTAAGGCACCACGGCGGTGGCAAGTTTTGACCAATAGCCGTGAGTAGGCATTCAGAAATGGCTGGCTCATGGTCACGACTTGACGGTCTGGCAGCACACGGTCGGCATGATTTTTAAGGGTTTTGATGTAGCTAAAAATGTAATCCCAACGGCCGCAATTAAGCGCCGCAATATGCTCGCGCATGGCATGTAAAATTTCATGCATTTGGAACACTGCTGGTAGGGTTTCAATTAAAATGGTGGCGCGAATAGTGCCGCGAGGCTGTTTGAAGTAGTCTTCGGTAAAGGTGAATACGTCAGCCCACCATTTGGCTTCGTCGCTGTGCTCAAGTTTGGGTACGTAGTAGTACACACCGGTACCATTGGCAATCCGCTGTTGATAGTTCAAATAAAAATATAGGGCAAAGTCGAACAGCCCACCCGGTATCGGATCTCCGTCAACGAGTACATGTTTTTCAGGTAAGTGCAGGCCGCGTACGCGGGCAATCAGCAAGGCGGGATTGGGTTTCAATTGGTAGTGCTTGCCGCTAGCTGGGTCAGTGTACTCAAGCTCACATCTATTGGCGTCATACAAGTTTACTTGGCCTTGCAACACACCGTCCCATGTGGGTGACTGGGAATCTTCAAAGTCGGCCATGTAGCAGTCAACGTTAGCGTTCAGCGCGTTGATGACCATTTTGCGGTCAACGGGGCCGGTGATTTCCAAGCGCCGCTTGGTCAAGTCTTTTGGTAGGTCAGCTATGCGCCATTCGCTTTCGCGAATATTCTTAGTCGTTGGATCAAAATCTGGCAGAGTACCTTGATCAATCTTAGCTTGGCGTTGTGCCCGTAACTTAAGAACGTGCTCTAGTTGTGGGCGAAACCGGCGGACCAATTCAACTAAAAATTGTTGCGCTTGTGCATCAATCAACTGTTGTGCAACACCATCAAGTGACGGCATAGTAAGTGCAGCGTGTGGCGCGTTGTCATGGTTTAAATGGGTCATAATCTGTCCGTTTGTTGTTCATGTGTTAATAATTCAAGGCTAGAACGCGCAGCGATATTCGGCAAATTTATTAAATAAATTACAGCCATTCATGACTATTATGTTTTTGGGGAAGATAATGAGTATTCACAACACTAATCGATTAGTCACTTTGATATTTATGGCGTGTCTAATGGTGCCGTTCTCGATTGCTGCCAAGCCATCATCACAGTACCTGCCTGCTGAGCAGCAAGCCAAGCTGATTGATCAGCTGTTGCAGCAACGGGTGAAGCAACTGTTACCTCAGCTAATGCGCCGTGCTGACATTGACATGTGGGTATTGATTAGCCGTGAATACAATGAAGACCCAGTACTTCGCACGTTATTGCCCAGTGACTGGTTCTCGGCGCGGCGGCGAACAATCTTGGTGTTTTTTGATCGTGGTATAGCTGCTAATGGTGTTGATCTCGGTGTGGAAGCACTTGCGGTTGCACGCTATGACGTAGGTAATGTGTTCCGCAAAGCGTGGAACCCTGAGCAACAACCAAATCAATGGCAGGCGTTGCAAGCCATAATTAGTGAACGTCAACCACGCCGCATTGGAATAAATACGTCAACGGACTTTGCCCAAGCCGATGGCTTAACCTTAACCGATTATCGTGAACTGATACTGAATCTCAAGCCAGAGCAGTCGCAACGTCTTGTCAGTGCCGAGGCATTGGCTGTGGGTTGGCTAGAGACACGCATTGCCGAAGAAATACCACATTACCAACAGGCGGTAAGCATTGCCCACGACATTATAGCCGAAGGCTTTTCTAATGCGGTGGTGCAGGTAGGTGAAACCACTACGAGCGATATTGAATGGTGGTTTTTAAATGCAATTAAACAGCGCGGCTTAAGCGCGTGGTTTCCTCCCACAGTTACCTTACAGCGTCAAGGCAATAAAACCCCGCGGTTAAGTAATCAGGTGGTGCAGGCAGGTGACTTACTGCATGTGGATTTAGGCTTAGTTTATTTACGCCTGAATACCGACACCCAGCAGCACGCTTACGTGCTGCCAAAAGGCCAGACAGAGGCGCCGGCTTCACTACGGCAGGCACTACAGAATGGCAACCGGTTGCAGGATATTCTTACCGCGCAATTCAACGTAGGGCTTACCGGTAATCAAGTGCTGGCGCAGGCCCGCTCAAAAGCGCTGGCTGAACAGTTACGGCCACTTATTTACAGTCACCCCATTGGGTACTACGGTCATGGTTCGGGCCCAACTATAGGTATGTGGGACAATCAAGCGGACACCAAAGGCACAGGGGACTACCCGTTGTTTGCTAATACGGCCTATTCAATAGAGTTAAGCAATACCACCTACAGTGAAAGCTGGCAGCAAGACGTGGTCATTATGTTGGAAGAAGACGCGTTCTTTGATGGTGAACGCGTACAGTATTTAAATGGCCGTCAACAAGCGTTTCATTTGATTCGCGAATAAAGCATTTTCTGGTACCAGCGGCGTGGCAACCAGCGTTTCAGGTACCACGCCACCCGCCCCTGGCGGTGCGGTAGCACCAAAAACTTCTTGCGCTCAACCGCTTTCATAATGAGCTGCGCAATGTCGACAGCATTGAGCTTACTCGAACTCATCAGTTTATCGAGTTTGGCATCCATACCGTCAATAGTTGAGCGCATGCCTTGGTTTAAATTGGTTCTAAAAAAGCTTGGGCAAACGGCTGTCACGTTAATATTGTCTTTGGCTAACTCGTTTTGCAGGGTTTCGGATAAACTTACCACAGCCGCTTTGGTGGCGTTATATGCACTCATGTTGGGAACATCTAGTAAGCCAGCCATAGACGCTACATTGACAAAATAACCATGGCCTTGCTGCTTAAATAGTGGCGTGAATACCTTGCAACCACGCACCACACCAAGCAAATTAATATCAATTATCCATTGCCAGTCACTTAATGTGGTGTCGGCAATTTTGCCAACTTGCGCTACCCCAGCATTGTTCACCACAACATCAACGCCGCCCCATTTTTCTTGTAACTGTTTGGCGACGCTTTCTAGATTATTCATGCGAGTGACATCGCACGGCACAAACAGCGCACTGGGTTGCCATTTTTGCAAACTACCAATCACCGCTTCACCGCGCTCAATATCGCGGTCGCCAATGCAAACCTGCCAACCACCTTTGGCGCAAATTTGCGCCAAAGCAAAGCCTAAACCGCTGGCACCGCCAGTGATAAATATACGTTGTGGTTTCATGTTACGTCCTTAGGGTGCAATAGATACCGAAACCGGTCTATCAATCAATTGTCGTAATGTCATTGAAGCATACCCCGTTAAACGCTCAAATGCAGCAAAGTAAGTGGTTGAATTTGCAGGTTCACCTTGGCGAATTAGGTCGGAATAGGTTTGCCATAATGTGAATATACCATGACTGACACCATTGGCTTGTAGCTGGGCGTGTAACTCGGCATTAGCGACTAAGCCACAGGTGTAGTGCGCACGAAAATCTACCCGACCTACATCAACAAAGGCCTCACTGATGGGCCAAACCGCGGCACATTTTTGTTGTGCTTCTTGCACGGCGTTTTGCAATATCGCACTGTTTTGACCCAATTTGTTGTCAGTATACAAATAGGCCATCATTTCCGCTGCACCTTCGTGAATCCACGCTTCTTCTGTCGATGAAAATCGTAAGCCGTTGCCTTGAAATAAATGCGCTATTTCATGTGCAAAAAACCACAAGGTGGTTTCTTCGTCTAACCGTTCTAATGCTGCTTCTCCGTACCAGTGCATAAACACTTGGTTTGGCAATACGCCACCTTGTTGTCCGTAGTAGCCGCCTTCATAGTCACTGTACGAGGCAAACAACGTCGGTGTACTACTCAAGCCTCCCAATTGCTTGGTAAAATAGCTCATGATCATGGGAAGCTCGCTAACTAAGCCATATTGCAATGACTGTGGTAATGCTGGGTCAATTAACGCCACCAGCGCGGCAAAATGCTCAGGCGGTTGCTGGCCTACATAAATAGCTCGGCCGCTGTCACTGTCTAACCACTCAAAAAAGCCCATTTGGCGGGTGCCGTTAATTAACAAATAGTCGTCGGTTGATACTTGCATGGCCATTGGCCATTCGTGATGGTGAGCCGTACATGTGTCGGCACAGGCAAAGAAACGCCCAGTGTGAACCAGCATGCCGCCATTGCTAAATGGCGAGAACGGCGCATAGTCTTTTGGCAGTGAAACGTAAGTGGCATCAAGAGCAAACGACACTTCACTAAATGGCTCGCCGTTCAAGCTAGTCACTACTTCGTTGCCGTCATGCCAGTGAATGGCAATGTTGCTATCGAGCGACTGCCAACGCTCAGCGCGGCTGCGGTCTGGTGAGCGCACAAACATTAAGCGTTCGGTAGGTTCATTCAGCGAATAGGTAACAGTCCAGCCCAACTGAGACTTGGTTAAGGTAATCAGCTGAATGCCCGAAGCGTCAGGTTTGGCCATCAGCAATACCGCTAAAATCACTGCCGCAATGGCAACAAAATAACGCATGACTCTTCTCCATAAACGTACACTTGATCAACTTTAGCACCGCAATGACAACTCAACCACGACTAATTGGTTTTACGTTTTAACATGACACTTCTGTTGCGCTTCGGTGAACCTTTCATGACATCGCTAATTTGTCACATTTCTGTCACGCGTTCTCACTAATCTGCCTGCGTCGTTTTTAATACTTACATTGTTCCTATCCGGGAGAACACCATGAAATTGCAAACTTTGTTTAAAGTAACCGCTATCGCTTCAGCTTTGGCTTTAGCTGGCTGTGGCGGCGACATTTCAGTAAATCCAACTGTAAATGACAACAGCACCAACAACTCAGGTAATACTGTTAATAACCCACCAGCAGAAGGTGGTGGCGGTGACTCAGGCACTGAAAATATCTGTGCTGTGCATAACGGTGTGCAAGGCGCATTCGACGGTCGCGACTGTGAATACAACCTTGAATTCGCTAGCCGCAACGTTGAGATTACTGAAGATGTTACTTTCGCAGAGTTGCCAGATGGCGGCGTGCACGTATTTGATGGCGCATTATTGATTGGTGAAGATTGTGATACCACCACAGCGTGTTCGATTGAAGAAAACGGCCCTGTGATGACTGTTGAGCCAGGTGCAACCTTAGCATTTACCAGTGGTGAAGCCATTATTCGTGTAGCGCGCGGCGCCAAGTTAAACGCGATAGGTACTTTTGATAAGCCAGTAACTTTCACTTCAGCGAACGCATTCACGCGTTTTGATGTTGTTGGTAATGGCCCACGCTTCGCTGACTGGGGCGGCATTATTGTGAATGGCCAAGGTATTACGAACCAATGTACCGACGCCCAGCGCGATGCCGATACCTGTAACGTTGCATCAGAAGGTATCGTGAGCTACTACGGCGGTAACGACAACGCTGATGACAGCGGCTCAATGAAGTATGCAAAAATTTGGTATGCCGGTTCTGGTCCACGTGCTGGCGGCGACGGTGACGACTTGAACTCGTTAACCTTAAACGCTGTGGGCTCTGGCTCTTCGTATGAGTTCGTACACATTCACCAAGGTTACGATGATGGTATCGAATTCTTCGGTGGTGCCGCAAACGTTAAGCACGTTGTGTTTACTGACACCCAAGATGACTCGATGGATATCGATGCGGGCTGGCAAGGTAACGCGCAGTTCTTGTTTATCAAGCACGGTACAGTTAACGTCGATGGTACTGACGTATTCATGGGTAACGGCGGCTTTGAAGCCGACGGCGAGAAAAACTCAGGCCCAGACTATTCGCAAGCACCAACGTCACGTCCAAACATTGCTAACGTAACTGTGGTAACCACTGACGGTTTGTCAACGCGTGACAATGACCCATCAACGGCAATGAAATTCGACGATAACTTCCAAGGCCAACTGTATAACTTCTTGTTAGTTAAAGACGATGTGTCGACCAACGACACCCGTTGTATCTTATTTACTGGTGACGGTGAATTGGGTGTAACTGGCGGTGACTTGAACTTCTTTAACTCAGCCATGGCTTGTGTAGCTGAAAACGAATTCACTTCAAGTGCTTTGTTTGCTGATGGCACATCACGTCAAGAATGGTTCGACAACGGCGGTGTGAATGCTCGTTTAGGTGGCAATGCCTCTGTCTTTGCGCCTGATGGTTTTTCAACCGATATGAGCTCAGCAGACATTACGGTAACCGCGAACGACTTAAGCACTTTAGGTAATAGCTTCTTTGATACAGTTGATTACATTGGTGCTGTATCAAGCACAGATACGTCGTCAGAGTGGTACCAGTGGGTGCAAACTGCGTTAACTGCGGCAGAACAAGACTAATACCAGCTTGTTGTTATGCAACGTATAGCGGGCGTGAATAACATCGCGCTTGCTGTTCACTAAAACGCAGGAGTTGACTATGAGCACCAATTATAAACTCAAGCCGCTAGCTCTCGCAGTTAGCCTTGCATTGCTGGCCAGTGGCCAAGCTTTTGCGCAACAGCAAGACGCTGAGCAAACCTCCCCAGAAACCGCTGCTGACACCGCTATTGAAGAAGTGGTAACCACTGGAACACGCCTGCAAGGAAGCGCAGCAGCCGTTGTTGATGAACGAAAAAACCAAGCGTTTGTTGCTGACATTCTTGGTGCTGAGCAGCTCTCTCGCACAGGCGATAGTGATGCCGCCTCAGCGTTACGCAGAGTGACAGGCCTAACCTTGGTTGACGGCAAGTATGTTTATGTTCGTGGTTTAGGTGAGCGTTATTCAAGCGCGCGCTTAAATGGCGCCAGTATTCCTAGCCCAGACTTAACCCGCAACGTTATTCCATTAGATATTATTCCATCTACCATTATTGAAAGCCTGGCGGTACAAAAGGTATTTTCGCCTGGTATGCCGGCAGCATTTGGCGGCGGTAATATTGATATTCGCACCAAGTCATTGCCAACCGACTTTCAGTTCAATTTAGAGGTTGGCGTTGGCCAAAACACCAATGCTACCGACGGCTATACCTACAATAGAAACGAAGCTGGTTTGCCACAGAACATTCGTGACGCGATAGTGCATTATCGTGGTGACTTTAGCTTGCGTAATATCATCAACAAAGACGGTTTAGTCGCAAATGACAGTGGCTCTGCCAGTGATCAGGCTCGTACCATCAATGCTGGGCTAGCACGCGCTTTACCACGTGATATTGCACTAAGCAGTGAGTCGTTAGATCCGAACTACAGCATTAAGGCTAGCATTGGTAACAGCTTTGATGAAGACTACTTCGGCGGTAGCATTGGCTTTTTATTAGCTGGCGCTTATGACACCAAATGGAATGTGTCAGAGCGTAAAAATGCGGTGTTAAGTGAAAACGCAACGGCGGGTTGCTCAACCAGCTTAGGTAGCGCAGAAGACGTGGCAAATTCGTGCTACAACACCTTAAGCGAAACCACGCTAACCACCGAAACCGAGCGTATGAATGGCGTGTTTAGTGTGGGCTATGAGTTAGACACGCACTCGGTCAGCTATACCAAGTTGTATTTAACCGACTCAGAAGACGAATCTGAATTCGGTATTATGCAAAGCCCGAACGGTAGTAACTTGAAAACTATTTATGGCTCTGGTCTTGCGAACCGTGAGCACGAGTTTAAATACGAAGAACGCACGCTCGATATCGACCAAATACGAGGGCAGCACACGTTTTTAGACTACTGGGGTATTGGTTTCGACTGGCAGTACACTGAGTCTACAGCGGAAACGGAAATTCCAACCGATATTTCATATCGTTTTGATGATATCTACGACGGCCAGGGTAACTACCAAAGCACTGTGGTCACCGGCGATGATAACCGCGCGGTGTACCAATATGTGGACATGGAAGATCATGTCAAGTCTTACAGCGGTAACTTCTCGCTGCCAACCACGTTACTGGGTATGGATATCGAGTTTCGTGCCGGCTATGACTTTACCGACAAAGCACGTTATTACACCACCGACCGCTTCGCCATGGATAATGGCTCAGGCTTACGGGTTACGGTAAATGAAGATTACAGCGATATTCTTGGTGTAACCAACTACTTAACCGACGAGCGTATTGACCAAAGTAACTTTATTTTGTCGTACCGTGAGCCAACAGCACCGGATGCTGATGACTATATCGCGGTGCAAAAAACCGATGCGTACTATGGTTCATTTGATGCGTTCTTAACCAACAATTGGCGGTTAGCTGGTGGTGTACGTTGGGAAGAATTCAAGCAAGTGTCATTAGCGACATCTAGCTTAATCTTTACTCGCGAAGACCTGGACACCTTCTACAACCCAGATCGTGTGTTAAACGGTACGACCATTGAAGATGATTTTTATCCGGCGTTGTCTTTAACCTACATCAGCGACGATAACTATCAATTGCGCTTTGGTTTTTCAGAAACCGTAGTACGTCCAGACATTCGTGAAACCGTACCGGTTGCTTATTTTGACCCAATCACCGACATTCGTACCATTGGTCGCGCTGGCCTAGAAAGCAGCCCAATGACCAACTTCGATGCGCGCTTTGAATATTTTGCAGACAATGGCGACAACTATACCGTTTCGTTATTCTACAAAGACATTACAAAGCCAATTGAGTCGGTACTTAGCGTTGGCGATGAAGAGTACACCCTAAACTACGTAAACGGGGAAACCGCAGAAGTATACGGTGTCGAGTTCGAATGGTTACATGACTTGGCTTATGTTACCGATGGCTTCTTTACCACGGGTAACTTAACCTTTAGTGACTCAGAAGCAGCCATCAACCCAGCACTAGCAGGAAACTTAACCAACCCGACGAAGCGCTTAACGGGCCACTCTAAGTACGTTGCCAACTTCCAGTTAGGTTATGACTCGCTGAATGGCAATCACTCAAGCTCGTTAGTTTACAACGTGTTTGGTGAGCGTATTTTAGCGGCTGGTATTGGCGGCCGCGGTGATGCTTACGAGCAGCCATTCCACTCGCTTGATTTGGTGTACAACTACTACCCAGACTTCAACTCGAAGCTTAGCTTCAAGGTGCAAAACTTGTTAGACGAAGACCAAGAAGTAACGCAGTCGGGAGTTCTAGTGCAGTCGCGTGAAGTAGGGCAAACGTTTAGCTTAAGCTACAGCTATCAGTTCTAAGCTAACGCTTTGAGGCAAACCAAGATAACGAAAAGAGTAGGGCGCAAGGATGCGCCCTTTTTTGTGGCTACTGCTCAGGCTCTTTGCTTTTTACGGCTTTCTTTTTGACTGGCTTCTTCGCACCAAGTGCAATCAACACCTGCTCGCGCTCACGCGCAAGAAAGAAAGCAAGATCTTCAAGTTGTTTCTCTTCAGTAATGGTTTCGCTGCGTTCAAGTAGGGGCAAAAGCTCATCCACCATGTCCAACATTTTGTCGTGGGCATCGGCTTCAGCTTTGGTGGTAAATGTCATTTTTTCTTCCCCATCTCGCACTACAACATATTGAGTGACTACTGCCATGGTTTGTCCTTATGTGCAATCAAATATACTGTTCATTTATACAGTATTTCGGGTGGGTAAGCAATCATTGGAGGCACAACGAAAAAAGCCTCGCAATTGCTTGCGAGGCTTTTCGAATAATGGTGCCCAGAGGCGGAATCGAACCACCGACACGGGGATTTTCAATCCCCTGCTCTACCGACTGAGCTATCTGGGCGTCGGGGCGTATTAAACGAGTTTTTCGGGTCTGAGTCAACCGCTTTTTTAAGGAAATTCGGTGAATTCAGTCCGTTTGCTCAGGAAATGCGCAATTTGCCGGTTTTTACACCTTTAAGTAGGTGCTACCGGCCAAACACTTCTCGTAATAGTCAGTCCACTTCACGCCTTCACGTGGTGCAATGTGGCCTTTGCGAACTTCACGGTCAATCGACTTCTTCACTGTTTTGGCCATGAAATCGGTGTTGTACTGCATGGTTTCAAGCACTTTCTCGGCTGAGGTGCCCGGAACCACTTCTTCAATGTAAAAATCGCCTGGCTCGTCATCGTGGCAGTAAATATGCACTTCGGTTAAACGGCCGAACAAGTTATGCATATCGCCCATTACGTCTTGATACGCACCGGTAAGGAACATGCCTACATGATAGTCTTCGCCTTTGCGCAAACTATGCATCGGAATGTTGTCACTAATTTCGGTGCCTTCAATGTATTTACTGAGCTTGCCGTCGCTGTCACAGGTAATATCAACAATGGAGCAGCGTACTTCTGGTTTCTCGTCTAAGCGGTTAATTGGCACAATTGGCAGCACTTGGCCAATGGCCCAAGTATCCGCCGCTGACTGGAAAATCGAGAAGTTACACAGGTATTGGCTGGCTAACATGTCTTCAAGTTCTTCAAGTTCTTGGAACACGAAGCTTTCGCGATCAAGCGACGAGTGGATCTCGCTTAATATGCGCCAATACATGGTGTCGAGTTTGGCCATTTCGTCTAACGACAAAATACCTAGTTTAAACGCCTCATAGGCGCTCTGTTTAAACGAAGCGGCGTCGTTGTAGCGTTCCTGCGGGTGCATGTCTGAACCGTTGACTAGCTCGCGCATGTTGCTGACAAGAATGTGTTCGCCTTCAGTTGGCGTAATGTCAAATTGCGCGCCCGTGTTTTTAATCTCACCGACAATATTGGTTACCACACAACTGTGGTGTGCTGTAATCGCTCGGCCACTTTCGCTGACTAAGTTCGGATGAGGTACTTCTTCTAAGTCACAAATCTGCTTCACGCCGTAAACAACGTCGGCAACGTACTCATCGGTAGAGTAGTTACGTGACGAGTCGGTGGTTGAGCTAGTGCCGTCGTAGTCGATACCTAAACCACCACCAATGTCGAGATACTCAAGTGGTACACCAATTTGGACCAACTTGGCATACAAGCGAGCGCCTTCAGAAACCGCTTCTTTAACCTTGCGGATATCTGACATTTGGCTACCAATATGGAAGTGCAGTAGCTTAGCGCAGTGCAGCATGTCTTCTTTTTTCAAGAGCTCAACAATGTTGAGAATTTCGGTAATGCTCAAGCCGAACTTTGCACGATCGCCACTCGAGCCGGCCCATTTACCGGCACTGCGAACCATCATTTTGCTGCGTAAGCCAATCATCGGCTCAACGCCTAGCTTTTTCGCGAGTGGAATAAGCATTTCCAGTTCACTGTATTTTTCAATAACAATGATCATTTTGCGGCGCAGCTGACGGCCCAGCAGGGCAAGCGTCAGGTAGTCTTCGTCTTTGTAGCCGTTCAGTACAGTAAGCGCGTTCGGGTTTTCGTTGTACGCTAACACCGCCATGAGTTCAGGCTTTGAGCCGGCCTCTAAGCCGTAGTCATAAGGTTCGCCAGCGTCGATGATTTCTTCAACTACTTCGCGCATTTGGTTCACTTTAATAGGGAACACACCAATGTAGCGGGCATTGTAGCCAGCGTCTTCAATGGTTTTGGCGAAGGTTTCGTTCAAAATCTCAACTTGCGAACGCAAAATGTCGTGAAAACGAATAACTGCAGGCAATTGAATGCCTTCCGCTAAAATTTCGTCAACCACGTCTTTCATATCAATGGTCACGTCTGGCAAACGGTGGTTTGGCGCAATTTGAATGCTACCGTTGGCGCCAATTGAAAAATAGCCAGCGCCCCAACGGTTTACACCATAAAGCTCTTCGGCGTCGTCAATCGTCCAGTTCTCAGCCATTATAGAGCTCCTTTTTCGTTCAAAATAATCAGTAGTTCGCGCACAATTTTAGCGGCGAACACGTCAGAATTACCGGTTGGGTCAATTTCTGGCGATAGCTCAACAACGTCTGCGCCCACTAGGTTTTTCTCGCGCAGAATTTTCATCAAGCTCACGTACGAGTGGAAATCTTCGCCACCTGGCTCAGGGGTGCCAGTGCCTGGTAAAAACGCCGGGTCGAAGTAGTCCAAATCAAGTGTGAGGTAAATAGGGCGGTCGGCCGGAATGGCAGCCACACTATCTAAAAAGTCTTTGCGCGACTTACGTACCGTACCGTGCTCGTTCATGTATTGGTATTCTTCGCGGGTACCCGAGCGAATGCCGTACTGAATTAACTGATGGCCAGGGCCGAAATGATCGAGCGAGCGACGAATAATTGACGCGTGCGAATAGTGATAGCCCAAAAAGCCATCGCGTAAATCGGCGTGCGCATCTAAATGTAGCAACACCAGCTCTGGGTATTGCTGCAGATATTTGCGAATTGGCGCATACGAAATAGAGTGTTCGCCACCTAGGGTGAGCACCCGTACTTTGTTTGCGGCCAAATCAATTGGGCCAAATGCCGCGTCAAACTGATCGGTTGCGTGTTGCCACTGTGCTTCAACGTCATCACTTGTGCCAAGCGACAAATTACCTAAGTCATAAAACGGTAGATCGAAAAGATCAGCGTCTAAATACGGCGAGTAACTCTCGATGTCTTCTGATACCGAACGCAGGCCGTCAGGGCCGTTGCGCGTACCTTTGCGAAAACACGCAGTACCGTCAAAACCAAACCCGATAATATGAGTGCCATTGGCATAAATTGCGGCATCGGTTTGGGCGCCAAAAAACTCCCGTACCGGAGTTTCCGTTTGCACTGACAAAGCAGTAATTTGGTGCATTGTTTGTTGGCTCAAGGTGAATCACCTCCATCGCTTCAACAGGGTTGAATTGGGCAGAATAAAAAAGGGGCATATTATCGTCGTAATTGCCCCAAATTGCCACTATCGAATCGCCTAAATATACGGCTTATTCTTGCTCGTCACGTGCTGGCTTTTTCACTGGATTAAAAATCTCGTGCTGAATACGCAGTAAGTTCACATCTAGCGGACTTTTCTTGGTCCAAGTTTCTTCTAGCGGTACTTCCACCAACTCACCTGCGCGCAGGCCGGCCATCACGCCAGTCACGCCGTCACGAATCAGTTCAACGGCGTGCACGCCAAGCTCCGAAGCCAGTACACGGTCGGTTGCAGTCGGCGGTCCACCACGTTGAATGTGGCCAAGTAAGCAGGGGCGACACGGCATGCTGTATTCGGCTTCAAGCTGCTCTGACAAGGCAACAGCGCCGCCGGGCCATTGATGCTCGCTTAAGACCATGACATAACTACCGGCCCCACGCACGGCTTCAACCCGTTTTATGTGTTTCACAATTGCGGCAATGGTTAGCGGCTTGTCTTTTTGTAGCTCAGGCAAGATCATACGCTCTGCGCCGGCGGCCATGGCACTTTTCAGGCCAATAAAGCCAGCATGGCGGCCCATGACTTCAACAATAAATACGCGGTCCATGGCGTCTGCGGTATCACGAATTTTATCCAGCGCGTCCATCGCAATCGCAACTGCTGTGGAGTAACCAATAGTGGCATCGGTACCATATAAGTCATTATCGATGGTGCCCGGCACGCCAATAATTTTGCCGTTCCAATGTTTACCTAAGTGGTGCGCGCCGCGAAACGAACCGTCACCGCCAATAACAACCAACCCTTGAATGTTCAGTGCATCAAGATTCTTGGCGGCCAGTTTCGCGCTTTCTTCTTCTTTAAAGCGTGGGCAACGAGCACTTTTAATAATGGTTCCTGAGTACTGCAAAATATGCAGTACATCGGGCGCATTCAGTGAAATATGCTCGTTATTTAACAAGCCTTTGTAGCCATGTCGAAAAGCGACGACTTCCATGCCGTAATGTTCGGCAGCTAATACCACGGCGCGTAGCGCGGCGTTCATTCCTGGCGCATCACCACCGCTGGTTATTACTCCAATCCTTTGTGTTACTGTTGCTATCGACACTTATGTACTCCTCTTAATTCCTTTGTCTTATAAGCATTGTCTGACAAGTTTAGTCTGATAAGCTTATCGAATTGATTCCAATTTACAACGAACAGAGCATGACTGAGCAGAAAAATATTCGAATTAACGTGGAATTAATACGCGATTGGGCACAAAACTGCCTCCAGCAAGCCGGTGCGGCCACAGAATTAGCCCAAGCCATGGCCGAAAATTTAGTTGCAGCCGATCTTATGGGGTTTCGTACTCACGGCCTAATGCGTTTGCGTTATAACTTAACCTGTTTGCAGGACGGTAGTTCACGGGCAAATGGCCAAGTTAAAGTGCTAAGTCAGCGCGCTGCAGTTCAATTGTGGGATGCTGATTTGTTATCTGGCTTGTATGTAATGCCCAAGGCGGTGGATGCAGCGATGACGATGGCGCGCCAATGCGGAACCGGCACGGTGGTGGTGAAGCGTGCGCAGCACGTTGCTGCGCTGGCGGTGTATTTAGAACAAGCAACAGCGCAGGGCATGTTAGTGCAAATGATGTGTGCAACCCCAGGGCAACAAGTGGTTGCACCTTATGGTGCCAAGACAGCTTGGTTCTCTCCCAACCCCTTTGCCATCGGCGCGCCCACGCAGGGGCACCCTATCTTATTTGATGTGAGTTTGTCGATGACTGCTGCCGGCAAAGTGCGTAAAGCGATCGCAGAGGGGCAGCCATTGCCATACCCAGCGCTGATTACGGCTGAGGGCAACTACACCACCGACGCCACCACATTTTTAGCAGACCCAGCTAGCGTACTTGCGCCGCTTGGTGGCGAGCAATTGGGTTACAAAGGCTCGGGCCTGTGTTTGTTTAGTGAACTGTGGACACTTGGCTTAAGTCAGCTTGGGCGGCATCAAGAGCAAGCTGGGCTTGATGCGAATACAGTGTGGGTGCAGGTGGTAGACCCAGCGGCGTTTGGCGACCCAGAAGAATTTAAACATCAAGCACAAGCTATGGTCGATGGTATTCGAGCAACCACTCCGATTGACCCAAACCGACCGGTTCGCGTGCCTGGCGAAGGGGCTTTTAAAATCCGCCAAGAGCAGTCAAAACATGGGATTGAATACAGTGCCGCACTGTGGCGGCAACTGGAGAAGGTGGCTCTGAGCACCGGTATTCCGTTACCCAATAGCTAATGCTTACTAGTTAGGGCTGGATACGCTCAATGTGCCATTGCTGCTGTTGCTGGGTGAACGTGAAACGGTCATGCAAACGGTAACGGCCCCCTTGCCAAAACTCGAACTTTTCAGGAACGATTAAATAGCCGCCCCATTGTTCGGGCATAGGTACCTGTTGGTCTTTATAGGTTGCTTCTAAGTCATGAAAGCGCTGTTCAAGTTCGGCGCGTGAAGCAATAGGGTGACTTTGCGCTGAAGCTAAAGCACCCAGTTGACTTTCACGCGGCCGTGAATAGAAATATTCTGCACTCGCTTCACGTGAAATTTTCCGCGCAAAACCTTCAATACGAACCTGCTGCTCAATAGCAAGCCAACCAAAATGCATCGACACGCGGCTGTTGGCTGCAATGTCGTGACCTTTTTGACTGTCGTAGTTCGTGAAAAAGACAAAACCATTTGGCTCAATGTCTTTGAGCAACACGACGCGTTGATGAGGCTGACCATCGCTACCCACGCTGGCCAGCACAAACGCAGTTGGATCAGTTTGTGACGGATGATCTTTCGCCGCTTGGAACCATGTCGCAAATTGCTGCATGGGGTCGTTGTTTAACGACTCGCGGCACAAACGCCCTTGTTCATAATCACGACGAACATTTTTTAAATCCATACTGCGTTGTCTTCCTATCGTTTAAATACTTGTTTACCTGCAACATAAGTTGCGTTGACGGTGTTCTGCCATAGTATAGCTGCGTCGCGTGCAAAGGGATCATGATCTAACACAATGAAGTCAGCCCATTTGCCGGGTTCTAAGCTGCCGAGAATTTGTTCTTGGCCAGCTGCATAGGCAGCGTCTAGTGTGAACGCACGTAAAGCTTGTTCAAGGGTTAAACTTTCATGTGCATACCAACCGCCTGCTGGTTGATTGTCACGGTCTTGGCGAGTCACCGCCGCATGTAAACCAAAAAACGGATCGGCCAGTTCAACAGGAAAATCCGACCCCGCGGCAATGATAGTCTCTTGCTTGGCAAATGTTTGCCATGCGTAGGCTCCTTTCATACGCGCCTTACCTAAACGATCTTCAGCCATGTTTTTGTCACTGGTGGCGTGAGTCGGCTGCATTGACGCAATAATATTCAGCTGTTTGAAGCGCGGTATATCATCCGGATGCACAATTTGCGCATGCTCAATACGGTGACGTAAGTTACGGCCGCCAATGGTTTCAAAGGCATGCTCGTATTCATCTAGCGCAATACGGTTGGCGCGATCGCCAATGGCATGGGTGTTAATTTGAAATCCATGCGGAATAATAAGTTGGTAAAGCTCGCGAATACGTTCTTGCGACGTCACCATTAAGCCCTGCGTGTGGTGTGCATCATGGTAAGGCTTAAGAAGGGCGGCACCGCGGCTACCTAGTGCACCGTCACCATATATTTTCACACTACGAACCGCGAGTTTATCATCCGCAGTGGTATAGGGGCCCTCGGCCATCAATTCTGCCAATTTTGGCTCAGTTGCAGATAGCATGGCGTAAATTCGCAATGGTAACTCTTTGTTCTGCGCAAGGCTTTTATACACTTCAAGGTTCGTCGCATCCACGCCGGCGTCATGAACACCAGTAATGCCGCGTTCTAGCAAATGGGCAAAAGCCAATTCAAGCGCATGTTTTTGATCCGCCTTGGTTGGTGCTGGAATCATCTTTTCAACCAGCATCATGGCATTATCAATAAGCACGCCGGTAGGCTTGCCTTCGCTGTCACGAATAATATCGCCGCCATCTGGGCTAACCGTATTGGCGCTAATACCCGCTAACTCTAGCGCTTTGCTGTTCGCCCAAGCGGCGTGGCCATCAACCCGAGTTAAATACACGGGGCGGTCAGCAATGAGCTCGTCAAGCGAGTCGGCTTTTGGGAAGTTACGAACTTGCCAATTCTCTTGGTTCCAACCACGGCCTAAAATCCATTTAGCTGTAGGGTTTTGCTCGGCAAACTTAGCTACTGTTTGTGCGGCTTGAGTTTCTGAACTCGAATCGCGCAAGTCAGCGAGCATTAGGTTTTGGCCTAAGCCCAGCACGTGTCCATGAGCATCAATAATGCCAGGCAACATAAACTTGCCGTTTAGGTCGACCTTTTTCTGCGCAATTTTACTGCCATAAATTGACTCAATATCGGCTAGATTACCGGCGGCGACCACCTTGCCATCGCGAACGAGCATGGCATTAAATTGTTGCAATACAGCACCGTTACCGGGTGATCCGCTTAGCGTGTACCCGTTAAAGTTATGAAATAAAGTTGTTTGCGCAATACTGGCACTTGAAAGCAACAATATTGAAACAACTGCAAATAAACGTAAAAATCGCATAAATTTCTCTTTGTCGTTGAATTTAATGCTCTATACCTAAGTCATAGGACGAACAAACTGTTTAGATGAATTTGGGCATTTTCCGTCAATGTCACACATTTTTACAAATTAGTAACACCTAAACTTCAAACATTCGTTAAACCGTGTACAATACGTTCAATGTTAGGGAATACTTAAAGCGCGTGGACTCACATGAAAATATTAATAATCGACTCTCAATTTTTTGTACGTGCTGGTCTTGTTCAAGTATTAACGAGCTTCTCGGATGAGCTTGCTATTTATGAGGCCCCCACCTTTGATATCGCCCAAGAATATCTGAATCATCAAAGTGACTATAACTTAATTTTTCTGGATATGGATATTCCTGATGCGGAAATTCGGCCGACCTTACAAACGTTAAAGAAAATGGCACCGGCCTCGCACATTGTTTTGTTCAGTTGGCCGCGGCCATTGTCTGAAATTCGTCAAGCCTTAAGCAATGGTGTTCGCAGCTATTTGCCAAAAGACGCAAGTGGCGAAGAAGCGAAACAAGCCGTTCGTATCTTGCTTCAAAACGACCGTTATTTACCAGAAGAGTCGCGACTAAACGACAATTTGAGTCGACAAGGAAGCGCTGAGCACTTTTTGTCACCGCGTCAGCTAGAAATTATGCAGTTATTGGCACAAGGTTTATCCAATAAAGAAATCGCGACAATTTTGGGGATAACAGAGGGGACTATACGGGTGCATTTGTCGGCAATTTTTAAAGCGATCAAAGTATCCAACCGCACCGAAGCAACGTTGTGGTATCTGCTGCGACAAAAACGCTTGGTAAGTTAATATGAAGTTGGAGCAACTGCTAGCATCAATTGAGCAAGGGCAGCATGCGCCAACGGAAAAATGGAACCCGCCATATTGCGGCGAATTGCCCATTCGTATAGATACAAATGGGCAATGGCTGTATCAAGAATCGCCGATTAAGCGACTCCCCCTGGTAAAACTTTTCGCCAGTGTATTAGTGCATGAGAATAACGAATTCTTTCTGGTGACGCCTGCTGAAAAAGTCAAAATAACCGTCGATGATGCGCCTTTTATGGTAACGACTTGGTCTGAGTACCGAGAGTCAAATATGTCAGTCATTCAGGTAACGACCAATATCGAGCAACAGTTTGGCCTCTCCAAGCAACATCCACTATTTCTTAAAAACCAACAATTATATGTTGATTGCGGTCGCGGTTTATTGGCAAAAGTGCATCGCAACGTGGTGTATCAATGGGCTGAAATTGCGTGCAGTAGGTGCGAAGGTGACCGAGAAATCTGGTTTATTGAGAGTGCTGGTTGTGCGTTTGATTTAAACCTGTAACGCTTGAGTATTTGCGCGGCGCAAAACCCTGCTCTATCATACGCATCCTATTTGTAGCAACGCTTGAGAATGAATTCATGAAGCCAATGACGGTTACACTCGCTCAACTAGACTTTACTGTGGGCGCTGTGCAACGTAATACAGATCTTATTGTGACGACTATCGGCAAGTATTCAGACAGCGACATTGTCGTGTTTCCTGAATTGGCTATAACAGGCTATCCGCCAGAAGATTTATTGTTTCGAGAAGACCTTGAAGCCTTAGTGGAGCAAGCGTTAACGCGAATTGCAGAAGCCGCACAGTTGAATATTGCCGTGGTCGGCCACCCTCAGCGCGTTGGCAATGAACTATACAACAGCGTGTCAGTACTGCACCGCGGTAAGTGCCTTACGCGTTACCACAAGCAGCGCTTGCCACAATATGGTGTGTTTGACGAACAACGTTATTTTATTCCTGGCCATGAAAACGGTATTTTCGAATGGCAAGGCCATCGCATTGGTCTATTAGTGTGTGAAGACCTCTGGCATCGTGAACCATTACATCGTTTACAAGCCGAACGCGTCGACTTTGTGTTGTCACTCAACGCTTCGCCATATGAAATTGATAAACACCAGCAGCGCCTGCATATTCTGCAACAACGGGTTAGCGAAACTCAGTTGCCGATTATATATGTGAACAATTGCGGTGGGCAGGATGAGCTCGTTTTTGATGGCCACTCTCTTGTTATGGATGGGCAAGGGCAGTTGATTGCTGAATTACCACATTGTCAGCCGCTTTGCGCTCAGGTTCATGTCGATGCGACCGGAAAGTTCACCGCAGGTGCCGAGTTTTCAGCGTATTCATTAGATACCCTTGAAGCTGCTTATCAAGCGCTGATTTTGGCGGTGCGTGACTATGTGACAAAAAATGGTTTTCAAGGAATTACGCTTGGTCTGTCGGGCGGTATTGATTCAGCATTGACGCTAGCTATTGCTGTCGATGCATTAGGCGCAGATAAGTGCCATGCAATCATGATGCCGTTTCGTTATACCTCGCAAATGAGTCAAGATGATGCGCGCGAGCAAGCTGCGCGTATGGGGGTTTCTTATGACGTTGTTGCGATAGAACCCATGTACGAGGCATTTATTGGTCAGTTAGCGCCTATGTTTGCAGGGAAGCCGGCCGATACCACGGAAGAAAATTTACAAGCGCGTATACGCGGTACCTTACTGATGGCGGTTTCTAATAAGAATCGTTCGTTAGTTTTAACAACGGGTAATAAAAGTGAATTAGCCGTGGGTTATTGTACGCTTTATGGCGATATGAATGGTGGTTTTGCGCCGTTAAAAGATGTTCCTAAAACGCTGGTTTTTGAGTTAGCGCGGTATCGAAATCGTGAACACGAAGTGATTCCTAATCGAGTCATTACCAGACCACCGTCTGCTGAATTGGCACCGGACCAAAAAGATCAGGACAGCCTGCCGCCATATGAAGATTTAGACAAAATATTAACGCTTTATGTCGAACAGGACTGGTCGCCAACTGCTATTATTGACTGTGGTTTCAACGCCGCGGATGTATTGCGCGTTGTGCGATTGGTTGATATTAATGAATATAAACGTCGACAAGGTGCTATTGGGCCTAAAATTACTAGTCGAAACTTTAGCAAAGATAGACGCTATCCAATTACCAATCACTTTCGCTATGAATTAGAACGACAAGTGCAAGCGCGGGGAAGTTATGAAAAAAATTGAAGCCATCATTAAGCCTTTTAAATTAGATGATGTTCGTGAGGCGTTATCTGAAATTGGTATTGCTGGAATGACTGTGGCTGAAGTAAAAGGTTTTGGCCGACAAAAGGGCCATACCGAACTTTACCGTGGTGCTGAGTACATGGTTGATTTTTTGCCTAAGGTAAAATTAGAAATTGTCGTTGCGGATAATCAAGTAGAGCAGTGCATAGACACTATTTTAGAAACCGCTCAAACTGGGAAAATTGGTGACGGGAAAATTTTTGTAACCAACGTTGAGCGCGTTGTACGTATTCGTACAGGTGAGGAAAATGAAGACGCGGTGTAAGTCACCACGTCTTCCCTTCAATTATTTTAAGTAAGCGCTTTGCGGAAAGTTTTGTTGCAGCGTTGCTCTCGCGTCTGCTGCTAATTCAGAAAGATTTAAGCTGTTGTACGCTTCAATCATAATACCTAACGCATATTCCGTTTCTGGTAAACCCCCAAAATTCTCGAGCACATATTTACTGCGATTCGCAGCTGCTAAATAAGCTTCTCGCTTCATATAATACTGTGCCACGGCTAATTCATGGCGAGCCAAACGACTTTTTAAGCCAAGCATTCTTTGCCGCGCGTCAGCAGCATATTTGCTATCAGGGAAGCGACGCACAAGTTCGGCGTAGTCGTCAAAAGCTTCGCGAGCTTTGGTTGCATCGCGATCGGCTCTATCAATTCCGACTAATTCTTGAAAGAAATTTTCTAACGCACGCTCGTTGGTTAAGCCGCGCATATACAATGCGTAATCAATTGACTGGTGATTCGGGTTTAAGCGAGTAAACCTGTCAATGGTGGTCAATGCCTTGTCGATATCCCCAGTTTTGTAATAAAGATATATCAAGTCTAATTGAATCTGATTGGTCAGCGGGCCAAATGGATATTGGGTACTTAAGGCTTGCATCGTTTGCAGAGCCATATTGAAGTTACCGCTTTGCATAGCACTTTGAGCGCGAGCGTAACCGGCTTCAACATCACTTACGCGAGACGTATCTACGTCTTCTGGAGAACTTGAGCAGGCACTAATGGTTACTGCGGCAACGCAGGCTAAGATAAGACGAAATTTCATAATTAGTTTTTGTTCTCTGTTGATTTAACTTTGGTGCAGCGCACCAAACAGGTACACTATACATATTCACGCATTCTAGCGCAGCGTTGGCTGCTTTCACAGGTCCGAATACTATATTTATGAGCGAACAGATTTCTTTAACAGGTCAAGTCCCACAATCTGCCAACGGTAAGCGCTTGGACCAAGCGCTGGCTGAGATGTTCCCCGATTATTCACGGTCGCGGTTAAAAACTTGGATAACCGACGGTCAAGTTCAAGTTGAGGGGCAAGTTGTCGACAAGCCGCGCGAAAAAGTGCTGGCAGGCATGACGATTGATATTGCAGCTGAATTACTCGAAGAAAAGCGCTTTGAGGCGCAGCCAATTGCTTTAAATATTGTGTACGAAGACGACGATATTTTGGTGATTAATAAGCCAGCAGGTTTGGTTGTTCACCCTGGTGCCGGCACTCCAGATGGCACCCTGTTAAATGCTTTATTGCACCATTTTCCGGCGATTGATCAAGTGCCAAGAGCCGGTATCATTCACCGTTTAGACAAAGACACAACGGGCTTAATGGTTGTTGCCAAAACAATTCCTGCACAAACGCATTTAGTTGCAGCCATGCAAGAGCGTGAAATTACACGTGAATATGAAGCTGTCTGTAACGGCCCAATGACTGCAGGCGGCATGATAGATGAGCCGATTGCGCGGCATCCAACAAAGCGTACGCATATGGCTGTTGTGGCAACCGGTAAACCGGCGGTGACGCATTATCGGGTGGTTGAGCGTTTTCGTGCACATACGCATTTGCGTTTGCGTTTGGAAACTGGGCGTACACACCAAATCCGCGTGCACATGGCACATTTGCGCCATCCTTTGGTCGGTGATATGACTTATGGAGGTCGCCCACGGCCACCACAAAAAGCGAGTGCTGAGTTACTTGAAACATTGCGTGGCTTTCGTCGCCAAGCATTGCATGCTGCAAAGCTATCATTGCATCATCCAATAACCGGCGAATGGATGAGTTGGGAAGCGGCCACTCCGGACGATATGGTTGCGTTAATTGAGGTATTGCGCGCTGATCGCCGGGAGCATCCGGTCGATTAATTGTGTTGACGTTAAACTGGCAGCTTCCAGCTGGTGTTGCAGCGACAGTAACCACGGTTGAACAACCGGGTAACTTAGCTGCACATGTCAATGCCGACCCAGCGCAGGTTATACGTCAGCGCCGCCAACTTATTCAACATGCGTCATTGCCTTGTGCACCTCGCTGGTTGCAGCAAGTACATGGTAATCATGTCGTCACATTTTCCCAAGCCCGCCCTACACAGGTTGCTGACGCAATCTATTCTGCGCAACCAAGTTCAGTGTGTGCCGTTCTAACCGCTGACTGTTTACCCATTTTGTTATGCAGTGACGACGGCAGTGAAATAGCCGCTGTACATGCCGGCTGGCGCGGCTTGGTGAATGGCGTCATTGAGAACACGCTACAGCACTTCCATCATAACGCGAAGAATGTTCAAGCCTACATTGGCCCTGCTATTTCTCAAGCAGCGTTTGAAGTCGGGGTTGATGTCTATCAAGCTTTTAGTTCATTAGAGCTCGTTGATTCTGCGACATTTTATCCCCACATTGAGAACAAGTGGATGGCCAATTTACCGTTAATGGCGCAACGTCTCTTGCACCGCGCAGGCTGTATCAAGGTGACGCTTAGCAACATGTGTACGTATAGTGATGCACGATTCTATTCATATCGTAAAGACCCACATTGCGGACGAATAGCAACGTTGATTTGGAAAAAATAATAATCATCTCTTGAAATCGTTCAATTAATACCCACATTAAATATCAGGATATAACTGTATTTTTCGAGGGTAATCATGCGATTCGATAAGTTAACGAACAAATTTCAACAGGCTATTGCTGATGCTCAATCATTAGCGTTAGGCCGTGATCACCAATTTATTGAACCGGTGCACGTTATGCACGCACTGCTCACGCAGGACGGCGGTTCAATTCGTCCAATCATGACGCTACTGCAGGTAGATACCAATAGTCTGCGTGCTCAATTGTCAGCTGCTTTAGACAAACTGCCAAAAGTTGAAGGCACTGGGGGTGACGTACAAGTTTCGGCGGCAACCGGCACTCTTTTGAATTTGTGCGATAAGTTCGCGCAAAAGCGCAACGACCAATTTATTTCATCTGAGTTGTTTTTATTAGCTGCCACGGAAGACAAAGGTGCGCTTGGCGAAATTTTGAAACAACTTGGCGTTACCCGTGACAAATTAGAACAGGCCATACAGAAAGTTCGAGGTGGTGAAGCAGTGCAAGATCAAAATGCTGAAGATCAACGCCAAGCGTTGACAAAATATACCATCGATTTAACTGAGCGTGCTGAACTTGGGAAATTGGACCCAGTTATCGGTCGCGACGAGGAGATTCGTCGCACTATTCAAGTATTGCAGCGTCGTACCAAAAACAATCCGGTACTAATTGGTGAGCCAGGGGTTGGTAAAACCGCGATAGTTGAAGGCCTTGCACAACGCATTGTTAATGGTGAGGTGCCAGAAGGCTTGAAGCACAAACGCGTGTTATCTCTTGATTTAGGGGCTTTGCTAGCTGGTGCTAAGTATCGTGGTGAGTTTGAGGAACGCTTAAAAGCCGTACTCAACGAGCTTAGCAAGGAAGAAGGCCGCATTATTTTATTTATTGATGAATTGCACACTATGGTTGGTGCGGGTAAAGCCGACGGCGCCATGGACGCCGGCAACATGTTGAAGCCTGCTCTAGCACGTGGCGAGTTGCACTGTGTTGGCGCGACCACGCTTGATGAGTATCGCCAGTATATTGAAAAAGATGCTGCGCTTGAGCGTCGTTTCCAGAAAGTATTGGTAGATGAACCGTCAGTGGAAGATACCATTGCGATATTACGTGGCTTGAAAGAGCGTTACGAAGTGCATCACTCGGTGCAAATTACAGACCCAGCGATTGTCGCAGCAGCTGCGCTTTCACATCGCTACATCAGCGACCGCCAGTTGCCAGATAAAGCGATTGATTTGATTGACGAAGCAGCGTCAAGTATTCGCATGCAAATTGACTCAAAACCGGAAGACTTAGACCGTCTTGAGCGTCGTATCATTCAGCTGCAACTTGAACAGAAAGCATTACAGAAAGAAAAAGACGAAGCGAGTAAGAAGCGTCTTGACTTACTTGAGTCTGAATTGAAAGAGCAACAGCAGAAATATGCTGAACTCGAAGAGGTTTGGTTATCAGAAAAAGCTGTCGTACAGGGCGAGCAAAACATTAAAGCTCAACTGGAGCAGGCTAAAACGGATCTTGAAATTGCACGCCGAGCAGGCGACTTGAATCGTATGTCTGAGTTGCAATATGGACACATACCTGAACTTGAGCGTCAATTGAAAGCGGCCGCGGAGGCTGACGAGCAGGGTATGTCATTACTCAAGAACAAAGTGACTGATGAGCAGATTGCCGATGTACTGTCTCGGTGGACTGGCATCCCGGTAAGCAAAATGCTTGAGGGCGAACGAGATAAGTTACTGGCGATGGAGCAACAACTGCACCAGCGCGTGGTTGGGCAAGATGAAGCAGTTACGTCAGTGGCGAATGCGATTCGTCGTTCGCGTGCTGGACTGTCCGATCCACAGCGACCTATTGGTTCGTTCTTATTCTTAGGGCCAACAGGTGTGGGTAAAACCGAGCTTTGTAAAGCGCTGGCACACTTCATGTTTGATACCGATGAAGCGATGGTGCGCATTGATATGTCCGAATTTATGGAGAAACATTCGGTTGCCCGCTTAGTCGGTGCGCCTCCGGGCTATGTCGGTTACGAAGAAGGCGGATATTTAACTGAAGCTGTGCGTCGCCGCCCTTATTCGGTGGTGCTGCTTGATGAAGTTGAGAAGGCGCATCCCGATGTATTTAATATATTACTGCAAGTATTGGATGACGGCCGATTGACGGATGGCCAAGGGCGCACAGTTGATTTTCGCAATACGGTGATCATTATGACGTCAAACTTAGGCTCAGATATCATCCAAGAAAAAGCACATGAGCATACTTATGAGCAGATGAAAGCTGAAGTGATGGGTATTTTATCGCATCATTTCCGCCCTGAGTTCTTGAACCGAGTGGATGAAACGGTTGTGTTCCACCCGCTAGCGAAAGAGCACATTAAAAATATTGCGCAAATTCAGCTACAACGATTGCATCAACGGCTAGCTGAGCGTGATTACAGTATTGAGCTCACAGATGCTGCACTAGCTCACTTAGCTGCAGCTGGTTTTGACCCAGTGTTTGGTGCTCGGCCCTTGAAGCGCGCCATTCAACACGAGTTAGAAAACCCGTTAGCGCAGCGAATACTTTCGGGCAAATTACTGCCTAAACAGCTAATCAAAGTTGATTTCAACAATGAGCAACTTGTGATTACACAGTAGCCCAAGCTAATGTAATAGCCGAGCTAAGTACAAGCTCGGCTATTTATTGCGCCGAATAAGCTATGTTATGCTATGCGGCCACATTATATAAGGGAACCAAAATATGCCTGATAACAAAGAACAGTCATTATCCACCGCAAAGAGCCGTGGGATTTTTCTGTTGCCAAACCTTTTGACAACAGCAGGGCTGTTTTCAGGGTTCTTTGCTATTGTCGCGTCTATGAACAATATGTTCGAGTCTGCAGCCGTTGCGATATTCGTCGCTATGGTATTTGACGGTCTTGACGGTCGTGTTGCGCGCATGACCAATACTGAGAGTGCCTTTGGCGCAGAATATGACAGCATGGCAGATATCGTTTCTTTCGGAATGGCGCCGGCATTAGTTATGTATAACTGGGCCTTAAGCGACTTAGGAAAGCTTGGTTGGTTAGCTGCATTTATTTTTGTTGCTGGCGGCGCCTTACGTCTCGCACGTTTCAACACTAACTTGGGTACGTCCGATAAGCGCTATTTCCAAGGCTTAGCTATTCCGAGTGCCGCTGCCATTGTTTCCGGCTTTGTATGGGTTGGCAGTAAATATGAAATCGATCCAAATAGCGTTAGTTATATTGCTGCGGTTTTAACTATTGCCGCCGGCTTATTAATGGTAAGCAACTTTCGCTATCACTCGTTTAAAGATGTCGATTGGCGTGGCCGAGTGTCTTTTATCGCTATTTTGGCAATTGTGCTTGCATTTGTCGTGGTCGCAACAGAGCCATCGCTTGTGTTGTTCTCAATATTCTTCTTATATGCAATCTCGGGTCCGATTACGACATTCCGTACTGTAAAGAATATTAAATTAGAGCATGTGGTTGGTGATGCCGACGACGAAATCGACTTAGACGCAACTAAAAAGCAACAAAACGATCAAGAAAAAACTGAAAAATCGAGTGATAAACCATCAGTTGATTAAAAACTCTGCAGTCAGTTCGTTTTTAGCAAAAAAGATCTTGCGCCGCTGGCCATGATCCTTATAATTCGCCGCCGTTGTCACCAAGTGATGACGGCGGTTCAAGTCTAAATAGACGGTGATGAAAATCACAAAAAAAAGATCCAAAAGGATCTTGACCTGAACCACGGATAGCGTAGAATACGCATCCCGCTTCAAGAGAAGCGAACGTTCTTTAACAATATACCAAGCCAAGCAAACTGTGTGGGCACTTACCGGATTCAGGCAGAGACGCATCTTCGGATGCAAAAAAGGTCATTAAATTGACCACCTGACTGATTGGAAAAGTGCTTAACAAATTAGATTTATTAAGTCATTGATTCAATGGGTCG
>NZ_FPCF01000010.1 GCF_900116895.1 Pseudidiomarina donghaiensis
AGCTTTTATTAAAATGGATGCTACGTCAGACGTAGCCCGGCGTTACACGCCGGGGAGCGATGCTCCAATCATGTAGAGTGGTCATCATTACCTTATACAGAATACAATCAGCCTTCATATTGTTTAACAGTTTATGCCTGGCGGCCATAGCGAAGTGGAACCACCTGATCCATTCCGAACTCAGCAGTGAAACGCTTCAGCGCCGATGGTAGTGTGGGAGTTCCCATGTGAGAGTAGGACACCGCCAGGCTTTAATTACGACGAGACCCCGAGCTAACGCTCGGGGTTTTTTCGTTTTGGGAAAGCCAAAAGCGTGATTCGTCCGCTGCGCTGCTCGCTAATATCCAATATCTAATAGCTAATATCGCCTTTGCTCTTCGTTAATATCGCTCTCGCTCTTCGCCCTTAATTTACTTCTCGATAGTGTAAAAGATGTCGCCACCTTGAGCCTCACCACTAGCCGTGGTCTCAATAATAAAATGCTCAGACAGCAAATAACGAATTAGGAAAGTATTGGTATTTTCAAATAATCCGACACCATATTTAACGTAAAGCTTAGGCGAAAGGTACTTACCGACATAAAACGACGTATCATTGGGATTCATGGTTGAATCAATACCGAACTCGTCGAAACCGAAGGTCTCTTGTAAGGACTCGCCTAACATGTCTGTTCCTTTGGAACCGAGTAGTATCAACGCCTGCAGTTGCAAATTCTCGTTGCCGCCAGTGGTATTGCCAGAGCCTCTACCTAATATCAGGTAAGAAAGTATTTCGCTATCGGGCATCGCTGGTGTTGAATACAGACGAAAATCAGGCTCTTGTAAGGTGCCACTTACTTGAGCACCGACAGTGATGTTCTCTGTTGTCATCATGTTTTCTTTGGCACGAGATACCCGTAAATCAAGCCCAGGATTATTTACTGGCCCACCGCTATAAATAAGCGAGCCACGATCGATCTCTAAGCGCTGGCCATAGAGTTCATAAAAACCTTTTTGTACCTGAATACTACCTGCGGCCGTTAAGGCGCGATTGGGCGCCTCGTTAACGCGAATATTCCCACTTAATTGGCCGTCGAAACCAAAAGCTTTAACTTTGACATTTTCTCCTAACTTCACGCGAACGTTTGCGAATAATGGATAAATACTAGCGGGATCGGCTTCAACGCGTTCACCGTCTTCATAGATTCGCACGTCGCTTGATGGTGTGGTGGCTGTGCTTTCAATTTCGGGTTGGTCAATGATAGCCGTTGGGATATCAATTTCGCCCGTTATATCTATGCGTTTATTCGCAAGTTTAATATCAATATCTGGGCTGACATCAAGCGTTACAGTCGGTAATTGTATCGCTCTAAATTGATCACCTTGTATCTTGATATCTAAGGCGGGCATTAAAGGCTGTATATTGCCTTTTATGCTAATCCACCCATCACCGGATTCGGCCTGCCCATTCAAAGTAATTGTATCGTTTGAAGCTGAGTTGTCGAAGGCTGCAATGCGCACGTTTGAAAGCACAAGCCCAGTTTGTGCAAAACCAACTTCTTGTGCGGCCAACTCGACTGAGCCGACTATTTGTGGATCGGTTTTCGTACCGCTAATGGTGATAGCACCGACGGCTTGCGCATTTTCGTAACGCAAATCGGGTAATACCCATTGCAGCACCGTGAGATCTTCTACATCGAGTAATATTTCACCATCGAGCACAGCTTGTTTAAATGGATCATCGATGGATATTTCGCCAAGCAAGGTACCTTTTTGATTTTCAAGCTGTGCTATTAAAGCAGCATCAACATTTTGCTGATTACCACTCCAATCAATTTCCCAATATTGAAACCGAGTGCTAACTTCTTCGTCTAGAGCAAACAAAATAGTGCGTTCACTGTGCAACCTGCCTTCTGTACTGACCAAGTCGAAAGTTGATGCATCATAACTAAGTTGAGCATTTAAGTTTGCCAAGCCCCAAATTCGTTCGGCAACGGTTGCGTTGCGAAACCGATTTATCAGCGACAACGGTAGCCCGGTACCGGTTATGGTTGTTGTTTGTATGCCACTTTCGTTGGTCGTGTCGGCGCATATCTCGGCTGTCGTTCTCCGGCTGTTTGCGGCGATACAAACATCAGTTGCGGAAAACGCCATAGGCGTAGCGACTGGAACAATGAAGCTTCCTGCGCCTTTGTTTTGCCAGTCTCCAAAGTCTGGATGATTGATATGAAGCTCAGTTAAGGCAATACTAAGATTTTGATCAAGTGCGCCAGTAAGTGCGAATTTTACTGTCGCGCTGCCAACCACGTAACTTCCCAGTTTTAGCGCGTCAAGCTGCGGCACTGCGAGGGAGACAACAAGCGGATCGTCATTTTGCATCGAGCCGTCAAGTTCAAGAGAATTATCAGTCCAGTTTAACTGAAAGCCCGTTGCAGCAAGGCGTTGGTTGTTATAGGCAATTTGGCCTCGAGCAGACACAGGCTCAGTAGAGTAGGCGTTTAATTCAGGTATTGATGCCACAAGCTCAGTAATTGTTGCTTCCATGGCCAAACCATCAGACCAGCCTATAGTGGCATTGAACTCTGCATTGACCGATTCAGACATGATCGTGAGATCATCAATAGTGACCTGATCTAAGTTGCCTGTCCCAGTGCTTGAAATAGAGAGGTCTGTGTAGTGATCAAAGTCTGCGACCATATCCAATTGGTGGGCGAACTGCGATAAGTCGCCGTTGGCTTGAAACGAGA
The DNA here is from genome assembly GCF_900116895.1 of Pseudidiomarina donghaiensis. Lineage (GTDB taxonomy): Bacteria > Pseudomonadota > Gammaproteobacteria > Enterobacterales > Alteromonadaceae > Pseudidiomarina > Pseudidiomarina donghaiensis. The sequence goes on from NZ_FPCF01000010.1 coordinate 2,726, forward strand.
GGGTATTGAACGCTGCAACTCTTCCCGTCAAGCTATCGGGTAACTCTATGTTCTCGGCCACCAATGTTACATTTACTTGTGCTTTATCGGGCGCTGTTAAAGCGCCTAAATAATTTGTTACGGTGCCGCTGACAACCAACATTCCTCGCTGAGTGTCGTTTAAGTGAGCCGACAAACGCTCTACTACCACCTGGTTTTGATCGAGGGTCAATTCTGCCATCACTGTTGTTTGTGATAAAAAGCTGTTCCAAGGGCTATTTTGCGGAAAAACAAGACCGAGTAATGGAGCGATTTTAAAGTTAGTTAATTGTGCTTGAGCTAGCCACTTAGGTTGGCTCAATAGGTCTTTAACATCAACACTAATGCGCTGCTCCTGGGTGTCGTTGTTGATTTGGAACTCGGAAGTTAACTCCAGTGCTTTGGTATCACCGCTAATATTGGCGGTACCTATTACTTCGCCAATATCGGCTTGCGACAATGCATTTGATACTCGCCAACTTGCATTTAACTGCAGTGGAAATAGCCCAGCAGTTGTGATATTCCCCTTAGCTGAAATTTCGCTTTCTTTATAAGTTAACTGCAGACGTTGAATGTCGAGTTGCTGCTCAAACCAAGTTAGTTTGAGATTCAAGTCGGGTAGTTGCTGTCTTACGACTTGGCTATTGTTTTGTGCGGAAATAAGACTAACGTGGCGCGTTCTTAATTGCTCAATCTGTAATTCAATGGGGAGAGAGAGCTCAGGTAAGATGAACGGTGAGTCTTCGTTTTCAGAGTTAGAAGATGCTGGCAGCCAAATATTAACCTGCTCAGCGCCTACTTTTTTTAATATTAATTTGTCATCTAAAAGGGCTGCGGGATGCCATGCTAACTCAATGTAACCACTTTCTATGCGCAAGGTCTGGTTGCTAATTTTTACGTCATTGATACGTAACTCGGAAATCAAATTTCCGCCTATATCGCTGTAACTTAATTCATAGTCGGTAAATTTTATGGCTTGATTGATTAACCAAACGGAACCAGTAGTAGTGGCCACCAAAGCAAATAGAAGGCTTGGAATAAGCACAAACAGTGAGACAATGGTCCAGGCCAGGTATTTAACAAACTTCATAAGTCAGGGCCTATGGTTAAATGCAGTCGCCATGGGTTACTTGGTTCATCAAGCGCCATTGCTAAGTCTAAACGAACAGGGCCAATGGGTGAAATCCAACGAACACCGAAGCCAGCGCTTTGCTTCAAGCGCTCGTTCCAGTCCATCATGCTGTTACCAATATCGGTGAAAAGTGCAATACGCCAATTTGATTTGATGGCGTAATCGAGCTCAACTGAGCTAGCCGTCATATAACGTCCACCCACAACAACCCCTTCATCATTGGTAGGGCCTAGTTGCTGATACGCATAGCCACGCACACTATGATCGCCGCCGGCAAAGAAACGCAGCGTCGGCCCCAACTCCTCAAAGTTATCGGCGCGCAAAGCTCCGACCTCTGAACGAACTAAAATACGCCACTGATCACTCAAACGGTGAACCCACTTGGCACTTAATTTCACTGATGCAAAGGTAGTCTCTGATAATGCACTATCGTGACCGCCTTGCAACATAATTGAAAGACGATAACCATCATCGGTGATATTTCGGTTCGCCTCTAAACTAGAGCTTTCAATTAAGCTCCACTGCACCGAAGGAATCAAAAAGCTTGAGCTTTCGCTAGGGTCGCTACCGAATGAGAAGTCTTCACGCTGATAGGCCAATTGGTAGGTGCGATGCCAGCGGTCGTAATGACGTAAGTCACTTACGGATGTTTTATAAAGCGTCGAACGTTGCTCTTCATAGGATCGATCGGTAATTTCTCCATTAAAACTATAAACATCTCGTGCTGGGTCATTGCCAGGAATTTGGTAGCTAACAAAACCGGTGTTTTGAACTTCGGACAAGCGAACAACACTACTTAGTTTATGTCCTCGGTCATTGACCCAGCGTCGATCAAAGCCCATCGTTACCCGAGCGCCGGTGTCGGTTCCGTAGCCGAGACCAAACTGATAGCGGTTGCGTTTATTCGGTTCCAATCGAACATCTATAGGCACCTGATTATTGTTGGTTTGATCCCACAGGGGGGAAACCTCGACATGGCTGAAATAGTCGCTACTGGCAAGATCAACTTGTAAATCAAGCAGTTTTCGAGTGCTAAACGGTTCGCCACTTTGATGATCGAGAAATCGATTAAGCAGCTTATTTGAAATAAATGCGCAGCAAAATATGGTGTCGCCAAACAGATAGCGCTCGGCAGAGTCAAACATCAGTGTTACATTTGCAAGCTGCTGGTCACGCAGCACGTCAATGTGTTGCGCGGTGAATTTCGCGTCATAGTAACCACGTTCGGCTGCAAGATTTCTTAGCGCGCCCTTTAGCGCTTCGTAATCTTGATGGCGTAGTGGCCTACCTTTTTGTAACTTGTGATTGCGCAGTAGCTTATCGAAATCGGCGTCGTATTGAGCGCCCCCAAGCAATGTGATGTCCACTTGATTATAAGTCGTTACGGGGCCTGGGTTGACTTGGTATTTAACCGTCCATGTATCCTCTGTTTCTATAATTTTGTGGGTAACATCGCTGTTGTAGAAACCGTAAGGTTGCAAGGCCGTTTTAATTTCTTGTTCACCTTGTTGCGCTAGATAGCGCACTCGGATAACAGACGGAACTGTTTCTTCCACAAGAGCAGCAACAGTGAGGTAATTATAGGCATTTGTTGAGTACGGCTCAGCAAGCCCTTCAATGACGACTGCAAGTTTGGCATCGCTGGTCTGCCATGAGGACTGAGCATAGGCAGACGGTGCTGCTATTAGTGCTAAACCACTAAACGCCAGCAAAAATAGAGCAAAACTGCGGCCAACTACACTCATGAATTTCCTTTCAAATAAGTACATTGAAAACAACAGTATAACACTGTGGTTTTAATAGAGTGGTGAAAAATGCCGCAGTCAGTGTGTCGAAGTGCATAAATCACTTGCCACCTTAGTTGTGGCCAGTATAATTCAGACCTTAATTGCAGGGGTGTAGTTCCAATTGGTAGAACAGCGGTCTCCAAAACCGACGGTTGGGGGTTCGAATCCCTCCACCCCTGCCACTATTCAAAATACTTCCTTATTCGCAGCCGTTCAGATAGGCTAAGCGCATGAACAAAAGCGACACACCTTTATTTAATACGAGTCAACAGCGAGCATTAGCAGCGTTGGGTTTACCCTTGTGGCAAAAGCGCACGAACGATGCTAGTCAAGCAACAGCCGAAAGTTGCTACCGCCTTGGGCACTGGTTAATCATTGTGTCGCAACCGCTAGCAGTGAGTAAGCCGCAATGGTTGTCTGATTTGGCATTGGTATTGGACACTCCGTTGGCTTCGCTTGCCGAAATATCCTCACGACAAAAAGCCGACTGGCCATCGCAACAACAATTACACGTTCACATCGACAGCACTGGAATGATTGAAGCACAGTGTAAACGCGATTTGTGGCAGCGTATTTTGGGGCATTGACAACACTTGGTACAGTGATGAGTACAGTTAAAATTGTGCAGTTATCCAATTGGCATGAACAAATTGCCATGATTGAAAACACTGCAGCGGTAGTACCTTGGTCTCGCAATAATTTGCGTTCTTGTTTCAATGCTGGTTATCAGAATTTTGGGGCCATGACAGCTGACGGCAACATTGTTGGTTTTATTATTGTGCAGCAATATTTGCGCGACGAATGGACAATTATGGATGTGGCGGTTGCCCCGAGTTTCCAGCGACAGGGTATTGGTAACGATTTGGTTAGGCAGGTAACCGCGGCCGCAGACTTAGCGCAAGCTGAGATTATTTTAGAGGTGCGCGAGTCAAACCAGGCAGCACAGCAGTTGTATGATCGAGCGGGGTTTAACCAAATTGGTAAACGCAAAGAATACTATCCGAACTCCGATGGCAGCCGAGAAGCGGCTATTGTGATGAGCAGAAAGCCGCAGTCAATTTAATCGCAATAGGTTGGACAGAACTTGGCTCGTAACAACTGCATAAACCGCATCGTGTCTGGGTCTTGAATAGAATAATAAATAGTTTGTGCTTCTTTGCGAAACTTAACCAAACCTTGTTCGCGCAGTACTGCTAAATGTTGTGAGAATGCTGATGCGCTGAGTGGGAAGAATTGGTTGAGTTGACCAACGCTCTTTTCACCGCCGGCTAAATGACACAAAATTTGTAAGCGGTGTTCATTCGCAATAGAACGAAGGAACATAGCCGCATTTTTTGCTTCTTCAGCATTTAGTTCAGCTTCTATCAGCATACTCATAACTTTCTCTCTTTATTATTTCTGTTGCGCAAGTTCTCGTTCAGTTTTCAGCTTGAATACTTTTTTCATAAACAGGCTAGCTGGGCAGAAACCAGTAAAAGACTGTTGGAATAAATTAGCACCAACAAATACTGTTAACCATACCCAGTTAGGATGAACCCATACAGTTAAGGCGACAGATAATAACACCATAAAGCCCGCGAAGGCAGTCAAAGCTTTTTCGACACTCATAATGAACCCCTTACTTTAGAAGATGCTAAAGTATGATAGCTCTAGATTGGCTGCACGCAAAGTGATCTTTATCATTATTTAAGAATATACCGAAATAACTCCCCCTTTTGGTGTACTTGGATTTAAGCGCCGATCGGGGTAAGCTTTACTGCCATACACAACAAACTTTTAATATGAGCGAATTCAATTCAAATCTGCAAACGGCTAAACAGCTTGCAATCAAAGCAGCAGCGCAGGCGTACGCTCCTTATAGTCGATTTAAAGTCGGTGCTGTTCTTACCTTAAAAAACGGCGACACCATTAGTGGCTGTAATGTTGAAAATGTATCTTATGGCTTATCAAATTGTGCCGAGCGAACGGCCTTATTTAGCGCGATCGCGCAAGGTGTCGACTTAACAGAAATTGCGCAGGTAACTATCTACACGCCAAGTGACGAGGTTTATTCGCCGTGCGGAGCATGCCGACAAGTTATGGCGGAATTTTTAAGCGCTGAAACGCCAGTAATATCTACCAGCAACGGCGGTGAGCAACACTGGACGGTAAGCTCGCTACTGCCTCACGCATTTCATTTTGATATCGAAAATTATCGAGCTGATTAATATGACAGAACTTGATGCAGCGAAATATGCTATTCGCTTTATGGACTTAACGTCGCTAAATAATGACGACACGCCAAGTAAAATTACTCAGCTTTGTGAGCTCGCTAAAACACCTTACGGAAACACGGCCGCCGTGTGTGTATTCCCTGAAATGGTGGTTTGGGCCAAGCTTGAGCTAGCCAGGTTACAGTTGGCGCACGTTAAAGTAGCGACGGTGACGAACTTCCCTGCCGGCAACGAAGATATTACGCGGGCCGCCGAAGAAACTGCACGAGCAGTTGCGGCTGGGGCCGATGAAGTGGATGTGGTTTTCCCATGGCGCGCTTTCAAGGCAGGCAACACTGCTGTTGGGCATGAATTGGTGTCCGCATGTAAACAAGCCTGCGGTGATCAGGCAATACTGAAAGTTATTATTGAAAGTGGTGAGCTAGCAACTCCAGAGTTGATCACTGCGGCCAGTAATATTGCTATCAGCGCCGGAGCCGATTTCATTAAAACGTCGACCGGTAAAGTACCCGTCAATGCAACCTTAGAAGCAGCTGAGTTAATGCTTAATTGTATCAAGCAAAGCGGCAGCGCTTGTGGATTTAAAGCTGCAGGTGGCGTACGCACCGCCAGTGATGCTCAAGCTTATTTGGAGCTTGCAGAGTCAATCATGGGGAGCAACTGGCTGACCGCGGAAAATTTCCGTTTTGGCGCCAGTAGTTTACTCAAGAATTTAACGGACACGCTTGCTGGTAAGCAAGCGCATGCACAGGATGGCTATTAATGTATTTACCACAAGAAATTATTCGAATTAAACGTGACGGCGGTGAGTTAAGCGCCGACCAAATTAATTATTTTGTTAAAGGGTTAACGGCCGGTAGTATTTCTGAAAGCCAAATATCCGCGTTAGCTATGGCTGTGTTTTTTCAAGGTATGTCAGCCGATGAACGCGTTGCTCTCACGCTAGCCATGCGTGACTCAGGTACGGTGTTGTCATGGCAGCACATGAATCTTGACGGCCCAGTGCTTGATAAACACTCTACCGGCGGCGTCGGTGATGTCGTTAGCTTAATGCTTGGACCAATTATTGCCGCCTGTGGTGGCTATGTGCCTATGATTTCTGGGCGTGGCCTGGGGCATACCGGCGGTACGCTAGATAAAATGGATTCGATACCTGGTTATCAAACCATGCCGAGCTTGGACGATTTTCGCCGCGTGGTAAAAAGTACTGGGGTGGCTATCATTGGCCAAACCGGCGATTTAGCACCTGCCGATAAACGTTTTTACGCAACCCGTGATATTACCGCGACGGTGGAATCCGTCCCCCTAATTACCGCCTCTATATTGTCGAAGAAGTTGGCCGCTGGGCTTGATGGTTTGGTGCTCGACGTAAAAGTAGGTAACGGCGCCATGATGCAAAGCACAGAGCGCGCAGATGAGTTAGCCAAGAGCTTAGTTACCGTTGCCAATGGGGCAGGGTTAAACACCAGCGCAATACTAACAGACATGAATGAGGCACTTGCCGTTTCAGCAGGAAACGCAGTTGAAGTGCGTGAAGCGATTCGTTACTTGATCGGCGAGTTTAGAGCCCCGCGTTTGCACGAAGTAACTGTTGCTCTAGCCGCAGAAATGTTGGTTTTGGGTCAACTTGCAAATACCACTGAAGCTGCTGTAGCTCAGGTTGAGCAGGCCCTCGCAAGTGGCGCCGCGGCAGAGCGTTTTGCGCAAATGGTTCGTGAATTAGGCGGACCAAGCGATATGTTGACGAATTACGCCACGCATTTGCCACTCGCCACCGTTGCAAAACCAGTATTTGCAGAGCAACCAGGCATTGTCAGCAGCATCGATACGCGGGCTGTGGGTATGGCTGTTGTTGCACTAGGCGGAGGCCGTCAGCGCAGCTCTGATAAGCTCGATTATAGTGTTGGGTTAGATGGGATTGCTGGTCTCGGCGCTAAAGTGGATGAGCAGACACCTCTGGCCATGATTTATGCCAACAGCGAAGAAAGCTGGCAGCATGCGGCACAGCGTCTGAAACAAGCCTTTCACATTGGCGAGCGTGTGTCTGAACAGCATCCTGTTATTTACAAGCATATTCGCGAAGCGACTGCGTAAGGAGTTAACTCATGGCCCGTGCAATAGTTGTTGTGCTTGATTCATTTGGTATTGGCGCCGCTGCCGACGCCGATAAATTTGGTGACGAAGGCGCAGACACCTTTGGACATATCGCTGCTGCGGCCGCGAATGGTGATGCAGACAATAATCGTAGTGGGCCGTTAATGATTCCAAACCTGCTTGAGTTGGGTCTAGGTGAGGCCTATTACGGTGCAACTGGGGAGCAGCCTGCAGGCATAGCCCCCGCGGCAGAAGTAACAGGTCGATTTGGTTGGGCACAAGAAATGTCGTCTGGCAAAGATACCCCTTCAGGTCATTGGGAAATGGCCGGTGTACCGGTATTGTTTGATTGGGGATACTTTTTAGAGCCGCAGCATTCGTTTCCTGAAGAATTGCTGAGCAAAATCGTGGAAAAAGCCCAGCTGCCCGGTTATTTAGGCAATTGCCATGCATCGGGCACCACAATTATTGCACAGCTCGGTCAAGAGCACATGACGACCGGAAAGCCGATATTCTATACATCGGCAGACTCGGTATTTCAAATTGCCTGTCATGAAGACTCCTTTGGCTTAGATAATCTTTACGAACTGTGCGAAATAGCACGCGAGTTACTCGAGCCATACAATATTGGTCGTGTTATTGCACGCCCGTTCATTGGCGACAGCGCAGATAATTTTAAGCGCACTGGCAACCGCCGCGATTACGCAATACCACCACCTTCGCCGACGGTATTAGATAAATTAAAAGCCGCTGGCGGTGAAGTCATTAGCATTGGAAAAATTGCAGACATATTTGCTCATCAAGGTATTACGCAAAAGTATAAAGCGACGGGAATACCCGCTTTGGTGGATGAAACCATTCACCAAATGCAACAAGCACCTGAGCGAAGCATTATTTTTACCAACTTGGTCGACTTTGATAGTGAGTATGGGCATCGTCGAGACGTCAGTGGTTATGCCGCAGCACTGGAGTTGTTTGATCAATTGTTGCCGAAGCTCAAAGCAGCGATGCGCGATGATGATATGCTTATTCTTACCGCTGACCACGGCTGTGACCCAACTTGGCCGGGTAGTGATCACACCCGTGAATATGTGCCTGTTTTAGCATATGGACACACCATTCAGCCTGGGTCTATGGGGCGGCGCGAAACATTTGCCGATATCGGCCAAACCATAGCGAGCTGGCTGCAATTGCCGGCTATGGACTACGGAACATCATTTTTAACTGAGTAAAAATAAATGACCACACCTCATATAGCTGCAGAGCAAGGTGCATTTGCACCGTTATGCTTGTTGCCAGGCGACCCGCTGCGGGCGAAATTTATTGCTGATAACTTCCTTGACGATGCCGAATGTGTCACCTCAGTTCGCAATATGTTTGGGTTTACAGGCACATATAAAGGTAAAGCAGTCTCAGTTATGGGTACCGGAATGGGTATACCGTCATGTTCGATTTATGCGACCGAGCTTGTGCGTCATTATGGGGTTAAACAGCTCGTGCGTGTTGGTAGCTGCGGCGCAGTGCAACCGCAAACCAATCTGCACGACATTATATTGGCACAAGGCGCGTGCACTGATTCAAACGTTAATCGACAACGCTTTCGCGGATTTGATTTTGCCGCCATTGCTGACTTTGATTTGCTGCGTAAGCTTGTCAATGAAGCCGAGCGGCAAGCAATTAATACCCAAGTGGGTAATGTTTTTTCCGCTGATTTGTTCTATCAGCCTGACCCCACGGTTCTAGAGACGTTTAAACGCTATGGCATTCTTGGGGTAGAAATGGAAGCCGCAGGGCTTTACGCGGTTGCCGCAGAGCACGGCGTGTCAGCGCTTACGGTATTAACGGTGTCCGATCATATTGAGCGTGGTGAAGCGATGGACGCAGAAGAGCGCCAGACAGGCTTTAGTCGCATGGTTAAGCTAACCCTTGATGCCTTAGTATAATTGTTACTCACTCGCTGTTTTTAATAAGTTTTTCTAATTCATACCAACGTAAACCACCGACAGTGATAGAGGTCTAACCTAAAAGGGGTAGACCTCGTTTACTCCTTCATATCAATAGTAATAAAGCCCCGTTTCGCTAATCTATACACATCAGATTACGACACCGAAAAGGGGTATCACCATGACTAACGTTAATAAATTTAAATCAGGCTTAGTAGCAAGTGCAGTCGCAGCCATTGCTGTGTTTTCTGGCGCTGCCAACGCAGATGCAGGCGCTTCTGTTTATCAAAAGAACTGCATGGCTTGTCACCAAGCTGCTGGCCAAGGTATGGCTGGCGTTTTCCCTCCGCTTGCTGGCAACAGCAACATTACTGATAAGCCTGCTTATATTGCTGAAACTATCGTAAAGGGTAAATCAGGCAAGGTTGTGGTTAATGGTGCTGAATACAACGGCATGATGCCCCCGATGGCTTATATGAGCGATGCTGACATTGCTGCAGTGGTTGCATTCGTTAACAAAAATTTCGCTGGTGGTAGCAAAACTATCTCCGCTGAAGAAGTTAAATCAGTTCGTTAATTACCAATTAAATTCGAGATGTTTGGAGAATTATTATGAAAAGCTTTGTAAAAACTGCACTTGCTAGCGCTTTATTAGTTTCTTTTGCCGGTTGCACTGGCGTTGTTGATGCCAACGTACCTTTAAAGCACGATAGCGAATACGTTATTGATGGCAAAATTTACGGCATGCCAAAAGCAAAAATTTACCGCGATGAATACAACGGCCCAGCGGTTGTTGGCGACTACGTCACTATGGTTCCGCACTTAGCTGAACTTGACTACGAAGGTAACAAAGAACACGAAGTACGCATGGACGTATTCTCACAAAACGTAGAAGTAGCACCTGGTGTTAGCTACAACGCATGGACTTTTGGTGGCAGCGTACCAGGCCCTGTGCTTCACGTGCGTGAAGGTGACCGCGTTGTGTTCAAAATGAAGAACCGTTCAACTGAGGAAGTGGTTATCACTAAACCATTTAAAGGTGCTGCGCCTTACTACAACCAAGTAGCGACCAATCAGTTACAAAAACACAAGCCAGTTGTTGCGCCTATGCCACACTCAATGGACTTCCATAGCGGCACCGTAGCAGCTAATGACAAATGGGCAACTATCGCACCAGGCGAAACTATCGAGTTTGAATGGATTGCAAACTATGCCGGTACTTACATGTATCACTGCGGTACTTCAAGCGTGTTGATGCACACTGCGATGGGGCAATACGGTGCGGTTGTGGTATCACCTAAAGAAGGTTACCCAACTGACGATCAAGTTGACCAAGAGTACGTGATCGTTCAATCAGAGTTGTATCTTGAGCAAATGGGTGACAGCTATATCTATGACCACTCAGCAGCTTTAGCACGTGACCCAAGCCACGTTGTATTCAATGGCCATGTTTCTTCGCTAAGCGAGAACCCGTTGAAAGCAAACGAAGGTGACCGCGTACGTATTCACTTCTTGAATGCTGGCCCTTCAGGTACTTCAAGCTTCCACGTTATCGGCGCAATTTTCGATATGGTATGGGCTGAAGGTGACCCACGTAACACTTGGTACGGCATGCAAACAGTACTTCTGGGCGCAAGCAGCAGTGCAACTGTTGAGTTCATCGTACCAGAAGAAGGCGTGTACAAGTTGGTTGACCATGAGTTTGCTGATGCAGAACGTGGTGCAGCTGGCGCATTGTATGCTGGCCCTCGTAAAAAATAATAGAGGCGGGTGAATCATGACTAAGTGGCTGAGTGTTTTTGGGTTTATTGCGGTAGCAGCAAGTGCCGAACCAGTGTTGGTAACCGGCGGTAAGTATACGCCTGCTATCTTGCTGGACGAGTCTGTGCAAAGCCTTGTTATGGAAGACTTTAAACTCGATGCAACACCAGTCACTTATGCCCAGTACCTCGAATTTGTTAAGGCAAACCCAAAATGGCAGCGCGCTCATGCTGCTGCCATTTTCCATGACGGCAATTATTTAATCAGCTGGCCTGGTAATACTGAAATACCGAAAGGCTACGCTGAACGCGCTGTTACTGAAGTTTCTTGGTTTGCAGCACGGGCATATTGCAGTGCAAAAGGTGGTCGATTGCCAACTCTCGACGAGTGGGAATATGCATCAAGCCAGTATCTGCAACAGCAACAATTGTCTGATCAAGCCTATGCCCAAATGTTATTTGGTCGACATAGCAATCCAACAGCTTATAGCCAACAACCATTGGACGTTAACAGCAAAGCGCTTGCTCACATGCATAACCGAGTTAACGAATGGGTTGAAGATTTCCAGTTGATGTTAACCTCTGGTGACAACAACGATATTTTATCGAGTTCTTGTGGTGATAGCGCGCGCTTTATGGCGGACTTTGGCGATGCCAGTTACGCTACTTTCTTTCGCTATCAATCGCGCAGTAACTACCGCGCCCAAAGCACAACAAGCACTTTGGGCTTCCGTTGTGCCTATGATATGGAGTAATGACTATGAAACCGCTCATGATTGCAATTGCAGCCGCTAGCTTGGTATTTGGTTCAGCGATGGCGCAAGATCACAGCCATCATCATAACCATAAAGATCACACTACACTTGGTGCCGCACAAGTAAGCCAAGAAGACTCGATTTATCATTTGGACGGTGAGTGGCAAACCCATACAGGCGAAACTATTCAGTTGGCCGAGTTGCAAGGCCAACCCGTGTTGGTGTCTATGATTTATGGCAGCTGCACCACTGCGTGCCCAGTTCTTGTCAACGATGCGCGGCGGGTCTATCAAGCGTTACCTGAAGCCTATCGTAAACACGTGAAATTACTGATGGTCAGTTTTGACCAAGACCGTGATACTCCTGCTGCATTGGCTGAATATGCTAACAAATATGGCCTAGGTGAAAATGTCTGGTTATTCTTGCACGGTCAAGACGATAATATTCGCGCATTAGCCACACTGCTTGGCGTGCGTTATCGTAAACGCGCTGACGGTGACTTTGATCACAGTAATCTAGTGACTGTCCTTGATACAAAGGGCCGCATCGTGCAACGCACTGAAGGTTTGAACCGTCCAGTTGATGAAGCTGTGGCGGCATTAATGAAGGTTATTGATGATAATCATTTAATGCATCACTAATAGAACATCAGTATCTGCATGGTTCTAACTAGTTAGTACATAGTAAACATATAAAAGTGGCGCGAATTCGGTTAGAATTCACGCCACTTTTCGTTCATTCTGTGATTATTTAAGAGAAAGAGTTTACACATGTCAGATTTGGCCAAATCAATTGCAAAAGAAGTCGCAAAACGTCGCACTTTTGCAATCATCTCGCACCCCGATGCCGGTAAAACAACAATTACCGAAAAAGTACTTTTGCACGGTCAAAAATTACAAAAAGCCGGCACTGTAAAAGGCAAAAAGTCGGGGCAGCACGCTAAATCTGACTGGATGGAAATGGAAAAAGAGCGCGGTATCTCCGTAACCACCTCGGTCATGCAGTTTCCATATCATGATGCGCTGGTCAACTTACTCGATACCCCTGGGCATGAAGATTTCTCGGAAGATACCTATCGCACACTTACGGCTGTTGATTCATGCTTGATGGTGATAGACGGCGCTAAAGGTGTCGAAGATAGAACCATTAAGCTGATGGAAGTAACGCGCCTGCGCGACACGCCGATCATTACCTTTATGAACAAGCTCGACCGTGACATTCGTGATCCATTGGAGTTGCTTGACGAAGTTGAAAATGTTCTCAATATTATGTGTGCGCCAATCACCTGGCCAATTGGTTCAGGTAAGAACTTCAAAGGCGTGTATCACTTGCTGAATGACGAAGTTATTTTCTATAAAACAGGTCAAGGCCACCGTATTCAAGAAGTCGACGTTATTAAAGGGTTAGATAGCGCTGAACTTGATGCGCGAATTGGCGACTATGCCGATGAGTTGCGAATGCAAATTGAATTGGTGAAAGGGGCTTCTAATAGTTTTGACAAAGAGTTGTTTTTGGCCGGCGAGTTAACGCCCGTATACTTTGGTACGGCATTAGGGAATTTCGGTGTTGATCATATGCTTGATGGATTGGTGGATTGGGCGCCAACACCGTTGGCGCGTGAAACCGATGACGGCAAAGAAATTCCGGCAACCCATCCGAGCTTTTCTGGGTTTGTATTCAAAATTCAGGCGAATATGGATCCGAAACACCGCGACCGTGTGGCCTTCATGCGTATTGTGTCAGGTAAATACGAGAAGGGCATGAAAATGCACCAAGTACGTATTGGCAAAGATGTCCGTATTGCTGATGCGTTAACGTTCTTAGCTGGTGACCGTGAGCATGTTGAAGAAGCTTACCCCGGCGATATTATTGGTTTACATAACCACGGAACTATCCAAATAGGTGATACTTTCACCGGTGGTGAACCGTTTAAATTCAGCGGAATTCCAAACTTTGCACCGGAGTTGTTTCGTCGTATTCGCCTCAAAGACCCACTGAAGCAAAAGCAGTTATTAAAAGGCTTAGTACAGTTGTCTGAAGAGGGTGCCGTACAAGTGTTTCGCCCGCTTAGCAACAATGACTTAATTGTTGGTGCTGTTGGGGTACTGCAATTTGATGTGGTTGTGCACCGACTGAAGTCGGAATATAACGTGGATGCTGTTTACGAAAACATCAACGTTGCCACGGCACGCTGGGTTAGCTGTCATGACGCGAAAAAATTGGATGAGTTTCGCCGTAAGGCTGAATCCAACTTGGCCTTAGACGGTGGCGATAACCTGACATATATTGCACCTACTATGGTTAACTTGAGTTTAGCGACCGAGCGTTATCCGGATATTGTGTTTAGCCACACGCGCGAGCACTAATCACCCGTTAGGCAGCAACTGAGATCGCAAAGAGGGGCGCCATGAAATTATTTGATAGCCATTGTCATCTTGATTTCAGCGCCTTTGATGCTGACCGACAAACCGTTGTAGCGAAAGCTTGTCAGCGTAACATTCGCGCTCTATTTGTACCTGGTGTTACGCGCTCGCAATCGCAACAGAATAAATGGTTGGCAGATTGCGACGGTGTTGATGTTATTCGCGGCTTTGGGCTTCACCCCTATTTTATCGCTCAGCATAGTCATGATGACTTGCAGTGGCTCGAATCACAATTACAGCAAAATGCTCACGCATTGGTTGGTGAGATTGGGTTGGACGCCAGCTGTTCGAATTACGACTATCAATATCACTTGTTTTGCCAGCAAGTCGAGCTAGCCGCAGAGTATCGTCGCCCCGTTATTCTTCACCATCGCCGTACTCAACCTGAACTATTGCGGGTCATTAAATCAATGCGGAACAAGCTTCCAGATATGCCGGGTGTTATTCATGCGTTTAGCGGTAGTGCAGAGCAGGCTAACGAGTGGGTTTCGCTAGGTTTTATGTTAGGTGTGGGCGGCACAATTACTTATGAGCGAGCTAAGAAAACACGAGCAGCCATTGCGCAGGCAAGCTTACAGCATTTAGTGTTAGAAACAGATGCGCCAGATATGCCTATCGCCGGCTTTCAAGGTCGACGAAACGAGCCTTGCCAGCTAGACAAAACATTTAATCAACTAGCACAGTTAAGAACAGAATCGACAACTGAGTTAGCGTTACAGATTTGGCAAAATAGCTGTCGATTATTCTACCGGAGTTAAGCGCTTGTAGCGCCAGCGATTGAAAGTGATAGCCAAAAATATACCCGCTATGGCAGCGAAGCCGAGTAAAAACTGGCCATAGAATGTTAAGTACGCATGCGTTTTTATGGGTTGGGCAAGAACCAGTGACTCGTCAACTGTGATATTTAAATAACCGAGCACGCGTCCCTCTAACTTGATCTCTTCAACCAGCACCAAAGCCTGCTCAAGCGAGTCGGTATCTAACTTTGCCGAAGACTCGACCACCATTTGGCCATAGCGATTAAATATTTGTGTATAGGCGAAGAAGTCTTGTTGCTGCAATCGATCAACTAGAGTTTGTAGGTTTGCGGAGTCGTTGATATCTAACCAGTGGCTAGCTTCGGCTGCGGCTTGTTCCGTTGTTAAATTAAGCAACTTATGACTGTATGACTGAAACTCTTGTAGACTAGTGGTGTGCATTGCCCCCCAAAACTGTTCAATGAGAATAATGAGCAGCACGGCCAATAGCAACCGGCGCCCGCGTCGATAGACAAGCTTGAACAGAGTGTTAACATGGGGTGCAGATGTATTCATGGGCTCAATATACGTTGTTAAGCCTATATTTCGCAACCATCTTTAATAACAATGTGTAACATCAAATATAAAAGCCAGTTACATGCGCTGCATGTCATTCATCAATTTATTGGTTAGGGACAAAACATCGATGCTAGATTTTAACCAACCTGGTTTGGCTGTGTTTGATATGGACTCAACGTTAATAAGCATCGAGTGCATTGATGAAATAGCTGCTCTTGTAGGTAAAAAAGACGAAGTTAGTGCTGTCACTGAGCGAGCCATGCGCGGAGAGCTTGATTTTGCGCAAAGTTTAACGCAGCGAGTGGCCCTGTTAGAAGGTATTTCGAAAGCCCAATTGCAGCAGTTATTTAACCCGATTCCCTTTACCACGGGGGCCGAGGATTTTATTCGATGGTTGCACCAACATGGCTGGAAAACAGCAGTCGTGTCAGGAGGTTTTACCTGGTTTACTAACCAAGTAAAAAACCAACTGCAGTTAAATTTCGCCCATGCTAACTGTTTGAGTTGGAAAAATAATAAACTAACAGGAAGTGTTTCACAGCCAATTGTTGATGCGCAATCGAAAGCCAATTATTTGAAAATGTGGGCCGATCAATTACAAATCCCGCTGCAGCAAACCTTAGCGGTGGGTGACGGCGCGAATGATATACCCATGCTCGATGCTGCTGGTTTTGGCGTAGCGTTTTGTGCCAAACCGGCAGTGCAAGAACATGCAAATATTTCAATTGATGAACCCAACCTAATGGCAATAGCAGATTTTTTTGAAGCGCAGGTAGTTGATAACCATGGCTAAAGTTAAAACGGCATACGTATGCAATGATTGTGGCGCTGATTTTGCGCGTTGGTTAGGCCAATGCCCAGAGTGCAAGGCGTGGAATACTATTACCGAGATACGACTTGGAACTGCAAAATCCGCGGTGGTAGAGCGCCGTGGCTATGCGGGCGCAACGCAAGCCAAAGTGCAAACGTTGAATGAAGTGAACTTGGAAGAGCTACCTCGATTTAGTAGTAGTTTTGCGGAGTTTGACCGAGTGCTCGGCGGTGGCATTGTGCCTGGCTCAGCGATCTTAATCGGTGGGTCACCGGGGGCCGGTAAAAGTACGCTCCTGTTGCAAACCATGTGTCGGCTCGCAGAATCCATGAACGTGTTGTATGTGACTGGAGAAGAGTCATTGCAACAGGTGGCTCTGCGTGCCCAGCGGCTGAACTTGCCGACCAATAAATTACGTATGCTGGCTGAAACATCGGTAGAAACCATCTGTAATTTGGCTGATCGCGAGCATCCTAAGGTGATGGTAATCGATTCGATTCAGGTGATGCATTTGGCTGATATTCAATCAGCGCCGGGTAGCGTTTCTCAAGTGCGTGAATGTGCTGCGTTTTTGACTCGCTACGCCAAGCAAAATGGCGTGGCTATTGTTATGGTCGGTCATGTGACCAAAGATGGGTCGTTAGCCGGGCCTAAAGTACTGGAACACTGTATCGACTGCTCAATTCTACTTGAAGGTGACACTGACTCGCGGTTCCGCACGTTACGGGGCCACAAAAATCGTTTCGGGCCAGCCAACGAACTTGGCGTGTTTGCGATGACAGGGCAAGGGCTTAAAGAAGTTACGAACCCGTCAGCAATATTTTTACAGCGCGCAGAAAAACACGGCAGTGGTTCAGTGGTTATGGTTATTTGGGAAGGTACACGACCATTACTGGTTGAACTGCAAGCGCTTGTTGATGCAAGCCAGCTTGCCAACCCGCGACGTGTGGCGGTGGGCATGGAAACCACGCGGCTAGCTATGCTGCTGGCGGTGCTGCATCGCCATGGTGGGTTACATATGTCCGACCAAGATGTATTCGTTAACGTGGTGGGCGGCGTGCGCGTTATGGAA
Organism: Pseudidiomarina donghaiensis; assembly: GCF_900116895.1. Lineage (GTDB taxonomy): Bacteria > Pseudomonadota > Gammaproteobacteria > Enterobacterales > Alteromonadaceae > Pseudidiomarina > Pseudidiomarina donghaiensis. Next base: position 20,050 of record NZ_FPCF01000010.1, read on the forward strand.
ACTGGCGCCGATTTGGCTTTGTTGTTGGCAATTGTGTCGAGTTTTCGCGAGCAAGCGTTGCCGCGTGAGCTAATTGTGTTCGGTGAAGTTGGATTATCTGGTGAGATTAGGCCAGTGCAAAATGGTCAAGCACGTTTACATGAAGCTGCAAAACACGGGTTTACGCGAGCTATTGTACCGATTGCAAATAAGCCGAAAGAGACAATTGATGGCATGCAGATAATTGGTGTAAAAAGTTTGCAGGAGGCGTTGGACGCGCTGTGAACCTTGTGTCATTCGGAGTAAGCGTTCTCCTGCTTTGCATTTTTAGCAACGTGCAGGCTGCTACACGTATTGCTTCGTTAAATCCTTGCTTTGATGATTGGGTGCCGCAGTGGCTTCCGAGTGAGCATCAGTTTATACCAAGCACGCAGCATGGTAACCGATTAGAGCGTTTGCTAGCGTTGCAACCCGATGTAATTCTTTATGGTACCTATACCAATCGACGCTTGGTCACTGAACTCAATAAAACCGCTATGGCTGTCGAAGTTGCAGAGCCGAATAGTTGGCTGCAATGGCAGGCTACGTTAAATAATTTAGGTTCTGAACTACAAATGCAGGTACCGTTGCAACAATGGGCTGAGCGGCAGACGCGTCAGATAAAAGCGATAACGGTGACCGACAAATCAATCATTTTCGTCATGCCTAACCAGTACACCTGGGGTGGTGCAAGTTTTGCAGTCGATTTACTACGTGTCTTTGGTGCACATGTCGTAGTTTTAGAAGAAAATGCAGTACTGCATCAGCTAAGGTTAGAGGAGCTAATTCATTTGCAACCGCAACGTGTTGTCGTTGATGGGTTTTCTAGTGATTATGCCAGAGCGAATGAATGGCTCTGGCACAACGCTTTGCAACCTTGGTTAAGTCAACGTCAGCTTCGCCATGTTTCAAGCACTGTAAGTGGCTGTCCGGCACAGCAAGCGGCTACATATTTCGAAAGGGCCGCGAGTTTATGAAATGGATATTGGCTACCTTTATTGCGTTGCTTGCTGTGTTATGGCACATAGGCAGTGGCGGTGATCGTTGGTCGCTCATTCCAGATACGCCACTTGAAAGCTATATACTGCAGCAAATTCGGCTGCCACGTTTAGTCTTAGCGGCTTGTAATGGAATGGCGCTTGGCGTTGCTGGTGCAGTGTTGCAGCTCATGTTACGTAATCCGCTAGCCGAGCCTGGAATTACAGGCATTTCAGGTGGTGCCGCGGTAGCAACTGTACTGGCGCTGTATCTAGGTCAGTTTGATCCGGTAAGCCTAGGGTTGCCGTTTATCGGCATGCTTGGTGGATTATTTGCATTGCTGTGTCTTTGGGTATTTGCAGGGCGCTATCCGCAAGGGGTTCGAATTATTCTGGTCGGCGTTGCCTTAGCGGCAATTTTCGGTGCCATTATTGCTGTCGTATTAAACTTAGCGCCAAACCCTTTTGCCTTTCAAGAATGGGCGTTGTGGTTGATGGGTTCGGTCGCTAATAGGGGTTGGCCATATGTCTGGTTAGTATTGCCGGCCATTTTTGTAAGTGGACTCATATTGTGGTGGCAGCGACGTTTCATACAAGTTCAGGTGTTTGACGAGCAGGTTGTCGAAACTATGGGGTTTGAGACATCACGCAGTAAATTTATGTTACTTCTTGCGGTTGCGTTGTTAACTTCTGTGTCGGTTGTTAGTGCTGGAATTGTCGGCTTTATTGGTTTGGTTGCGCCACATTTAATTCGTCTCTTGGGAATTCGACAACCTCTATCTATTATTGCCGGTAGCGCATTGGGAGGGGCCGTTTTACTCGTTGCCGTAGATGCGTTGGTTAAAAGTCTGAACACCCGTGTAGAATTGCAATTGGGAGTTGTTATTGCATTAATAGGTGCGCCTTGGCTGTTAGTGTTGTTGGTTCGCCAACGGAGGCAGCATGCTTAAATTTGTCGATGTAACCATAGCAAACCGATTAACGTCTTTGTCAGTTAGCATACCCACTGGGAAATTAGTTGGCGTAGTAGGCCCAAATGGAGCGGGTAAATCAACCTTGCTAAAAACTATCGCCGGGCTTACCCATATCGAACATGGGCGGGTTGAATATGAGCAGACTGATTTGCGCAGCTACTCAGCCGATAAGCGCCGACAATTGCTAAGTTATCTGCCACAGTTTTCTCAATTTAATGAACCTGTTACGGTGGGAAATTTGCTGCAGCTTAGTCAAATGAATATTCGCGCGTCATCAGCTGATCTTGCTTGTTGGCAGCAAAACGCCATGGAAAACTTTGAACTAGGTAATCTTCAATGCCGTCCCATTACTGAGCTTTCCGGTGGCGAACAACGGCGTGTCGCCATTGCGTGTATGGCAACCTGTCAGCGTCCGTTGATGTTGCTTGATGAGCCGGTTTCAGGGCTTGATTTATATTATCAACTATTGACCATGGACTGGCTTAAAACTTGCGTGAAAAAAGGCGCCACAGTTGTCATTGCAATTCATGACTTAGCTCTAGCGGCGCAGTACTGTGATCAATTATTGATGCTCAACAACGGCAAAGCAGTTGCCTTTGGTTGTCCAAATGACGTGCTAAGCGACACTAACTTGGCACATACTTTTCAAGTTAGTGTCGATTGGTTATGCAATGAAAATGGCGTCGCCATGTTGGCTAACCGGCTTAACGGCTAATGCTCTGAGCGCCACAGTTCAGCAAGGTTCTTCGGTTTGAAATCAGCGTCAGAAGCCTGCGGATGTTGGCTTGTAGTCATGCCGTCTGAAACAACTCCAACTGGCTGACATTGGTTATAAACCATATGATAAGCCGCTGCTTGTAGCATTGGATCATCTGGCGATGCCCAGTCGCCAACCAACTGATCAGTGGCTGAACAGTTCGGTGCTAAGCCATCAAAATAGCGACCTTGATCAAGTGCGTTGACGGTTTCGAAATTAACAACGAAAGTACGCTTGTCGCACAAACGCTCAGGTATCTGACCAACTGGCTTGCCGCAAGTAGGCTCGCCAATTACAACAACCTCGACAAAGGGATCAAGTGAGTTAATTAGCAGCTCAGATGATGAACAGCTCGATGCTGTGGTTAATATATACACACGCTCTAAATTGAGTTGGCGAACGCCTTCATATAGCTGAAATTGCTCAATAAAGTTCATATCGGTGTTGTTACTATTAAACAAGTATTTTGCGAATACTTCGCCAATAACATGATTGCCAGTGGCTTGCGTTGCGGCCTGGTTGGCGTAGCGAGTTAATCCACCCGTGTTATAACGCACATCAATGATAAGCTCATCAACTCCAGTAAATTGATTATATGCATTGTTTAAATCACTTCCAGTACGGTTAATAAAGGTGTTGAGCACATAGTAACCCACGTCTCGGCCATCTACATTAAGTACCTCGGCAGCCAACACAGTGTTGGTTTCAACGAGCTCTTTACTCACTGCTTCGGTATAGCTCATACCCTGTCTATCACGCCAAGTTAGCTCAAGTGTCAAACCAACTGTGGCCGCACCCAATGCTTCATTGTAACGGCCCTGCTGAATAAGTGTCTGAACCGACTCACCATTAATGTGTGTGAGTTCATCGGAGCGCTTTATGCCCGCCAAATCAGCGGGGGAATTAGCATAAACGTAATTGATAAATACTTGGTTGCCTACTTGGCGTGAGCTAAATCCAAATCCAACATACTCCGCATTGACGTAGCGGCTTTGGTATTCGTCCTCGGTGAGAATAAAGCTAAATCGGTCTTCTGGTACTACTAACGCTTCAAGTAACTGGTAAACATTAGAATAATTACCTGGACTAACGTTACTTGGCATATCGTCGTTCCAGAAATAATTGTCATTCATGTAGTTATAAAATTGGTTGAGTTCATCGGCTGTGCTGCATTGGCCAAGCAATGGCGGCGTAGGGTCATCACTATTGCACCCAGCAAGTAATAGACTTGTGCTAACCACAGATATTGCAAACTTCTGAATTGATTTCATAGGGAGTATCTCTTACATGCAACTGAACTTAGGTATAAAGATGACAGATTTTTACTTAATCGCCAAACTTTCCCTAGTGACGCCTGCAAGGAAATTTGGCACACTGCCTGCCAGATTCGTTTCATGAGATTGATGTATGACAGCTGTAATGATTGACTTAACAGGATTTGAGCTCACCGCCGAAGAGCGTGAGTTATTAGCGCACCCAGCAGTAGGTGGCGTTATCTTTTTTAGTCGTAATTATCATGATCCTGAACAGCTTATGGAATTGGTAAGACAAACGAGGGCGGCGGCACGTAACCCACTCATATTGGCGGTGGACCACGAAGGTGGACGTGTACAGCGTTTTCGCGAAGGCTTCAGTGAAATTCCGGCCATGGCTGATATTTTAAAACGAGCCGCTGATGAAGACGAAGCCTTGCATTGGGCCCAAGAGTTAGGCTGGTTAATGGCGGCTGAAGTACTAGCCATGGATATTGACTTAAGTTTTGCGCCAGTACTTGACGTTAATGGAATCAGTGAGGTGATAGGCGATCGGGCATTTGCTACCCATGCTCAAGATATTATACCGATTGCTCGCGCATTTATACGAGGTATGCACCAAGCCGGAATGAAGGCAACAGGCAAGCATTTCCCTGGCCACGGTTCGGTTCGAGCGGACTCGCATTTTGAAATTCCAATTGATGAACGTAGTTGGGAAGAAATTCGTGAAATTGATTTGCCACCGTTCGTCGAGTTAGCCACTTGTATTGATGCGGTAATGCCTGCGCACGTGATCTATCCAGCTGTTGATGATAAACCGGCTGGTTTCTCGAGTTACTGGTTGCAGGATATTTTGCGAGCTCAATTACAGTTTAAAGGAATTATTTTTAGTGATGATTTAGGGATGGCTGGCGCCACGGTAGCTGGTTCCATGACCGATCGCGCTCATGCTGCGCTTGATGCAGGGTGCGATATGGTTCTCGTGTGTAATGATCGGGCTGGTGCGGTGGAAGTCATTGAAGCGCTTGAGCAGAGACTTGAATCGGCACAGAAACAAAATACGAAGTGTTACGAGTTACTAGCGAAGCCAGCTGGCATGACACGTTCTGTATTGTTAAACCATCCGCGCTGGCACGCTGCGCAAGCGATTCTGCGAAAGCTCTCGCCACAATAACTTTAAGAATTGGTTTTTATTATTCGTAAGGTAACGGGTCTGTTTGTTGATTAGCAGCGAAAGCTTCGAGCCGTTCAATACAGGCCCCGCACTTACCACAGGCTTTGTCACGACCGTTATAACAGGTCCATGTCTGGCTATAATCAAGCCCCATGGCTAAACCTGCCGCAAGAATTTCTGCTTTGTTGTTGTGCAAAAAGGGGACTTCTATACGCACAGGTTGGTAGTTCGCAATTAGGCTGACAGCATTCATTTTCTCAACGAACTCGGGCCGACAATCGGGGTAAATAGCATGATCACCCGAGTGTGCTCCGTAGTAGACAGCCTCAGCGTCAATGCTGACGGCGTAGCCAATAGCTAACGACAATAGAATCATATTTCGGTTTGGCACGACCGTTGATTGCATTGACTCGGCTTCATAATGGCCTTCAGGAATATCAATGTCCGATGTTAATGAGCTGCCTGCCATCAAACTGTTCATGGCGGTGATATCAACAATCTTGTGTGACAATTTAAGCGAATCACATATCTTAGCGGCGGCATCTAACTCGCGCACATGGCGCTGTCCGTAATTAAAACTCAAGGCGTAAACATCATGACCAGCATGAATGGCATGGTTCAAGACTGTGAACGAGTCCATACCGCCTGAATAAATAACTACAACTTTTGCCATCGCTCGATCCTTTTTTACCGAAAACTACGTTAAAATAGCCACTCATGAGGTGCCATATTGTAGCCTAAAACAAATAAAAATTGTTGGAGAAGATCATTAACACCCTGTACCCAATTAACGAGGTTTTTCAGACCATTCAAGGTGAAGGTGTTTTCACTGGAGCGCCGGCGCTGTTTATTCGGCTGCAGGGGTGCCCAGTGGGCTGCCCTTGGTGTGATACCCAACATACTTGGGAACACAAGCCGGAAGATGAAGTTTCGATAACAGCTGTTGTTGAAAAGCAAGCCGCCAGTTCAACGTGGGCTAACGTAACGCCGCAACAAATTCTGAAATTATTTGAACAGCGAGGGTATACCGCTCGCCATGTCGTCATTACCGGTGGAGAACCAGCAATGTATGACTTACGGCCGCTTGGTCAGGTGCTCGAACAGGCAGGTTACCAGTTACAAATTGAAACCAGCGGCACGTTTGAAATTCGTACGACCAATAAAACATGGGTTACGGTGTCGCCAAAACTAGATATGCCAGGTGGGTATTTAGTGCGCCCTGATTGTATGAAACGAGCGAACGAAATCAAATATCCCGTGGCGATGCAAAAGCACATAGATCAGTTTGATAAACTCTTACGTTCGTGTCCGCCGAGCCCCGAGGCGATCATTGCTTTACAGCCTATTAGTCAGCGTCCGCGAGCTACAGCACTTGCTATGCGTGTATGCATTGAGCGAAATTGGCGCCTTTCAGTACAGCTACACAAGTATCTTAATATTGAGTAAGTAAACACCTAAGCTTCGAAAACTTTAGTTTTTCCCTTTCTATACTGAGCTTCCATTGTTCATCGCAAGAGGAAGCTCTTATGTTTCAGCGTCAGTTCATTCGCATCCCTATTTTTTCTCGGGTCTACTGCCAAGGCCAAGGCATGACCGAATACATTATTATCGTCGCATTAATTGCAGTTGCTGCTATTGGTGTTTACTCCATGCTTGGTAAAACGGTGCGTGGCCAAGTCGCGGGTATTGCCAGTGAAATTACCGGCCAAAGTTCAGCTGATCAGTTAACCAGCGCTCGGGCTGCGGCCCGCCGAGCTCAGACTATGGGGCGGCAAGATGTCAACTTAGGTAACTACGACGAAGTGACTGACTCGGAGAACTAAGGTGCATTATTCTCGCGGGTACTTAAGCACATTAATGATTCCAATACTTGCTGGATTGTTGGCGCTTTTTGTTGGCATTGCCTCATCGCAACATGAAATACAAAAGCGCTGGCACCTACAAAGTGCGGCGGACACTATGGCTTTCAGTGCTGCTACGATCATGGCACGTGAAATGAACATATTGGCAGTATTTAATCGAGCAATAGTCGCGAACCAAGTTGCCCAAGCCCAGCTACTTGGACTCAGTAGCTGGTATAGCAATATTGATTCTGCATCGGAGCGTCTAGCTTTAGTCACATTTTGGGTTCCCTATGTTAATGCAGTAACCGCGCAATTATCGCGAATTGTGACGACGATCGATCGCCCATTGCAACAGCTCATTCAGATAGGTTTAGCGCTCCAAGAGTCGTTGATTACTGCCATACAGCTGGCACAAGTGACAGTTCGGTTTTCATTTGCTCAGATTATTCCAGAGAGTCTTGCGCAACTTGCGCGCCTGCAGAATATTGAAAGCCAACGATGGTCCTTATTGCACAGTCCAGGGTTGGTAAATTTTCCGTGGTTGTGGTGGACATTTATACCACCACAGTCAGCAACCAATGACGATGAACGGTTAGCTAATCTCATAAGAAATAGTCGTGACCCATTTTCAAAGTCCCGCACCTTTAATTGGTTCAACGCTGGCTTAGTTAAAGGTAAAAAGGCTGGCGGTACGGAGCTGATCACAACGAGTCATGGTAATTGGTCATGGCAAGCGCTCGACACCGTTGCCGTGCACATAGATATGCTGTTTCGGCGCGAAGAGATACCTTGGGGAAATGGCGCTTCGTTTCGAGGCGAAAGAATTGACCGCGCAGAGCCAACAAAGTTTGGTACAAGCGCTAGAACCAATCCACGAGCAACACGGTGGGCGTTAACGGATCAGGTGTCGAGGGGCCGAGCCAATAATTCGAGTTACTTTGACCGTAACGATCTGAGCGTATCAGAGTGGCCGGCGGTGTTGCTTATTTTTGAGCAGGTGGTGGCAAAAGCTGGAGTTCGATACAGCCGCCCGAACACTGTTTTTCCGCGAGCTGATAACAAGCCAGAAAAAGCGAATCTATATAACGCGCTATGGCAACCTGAACTTCAGCCACTGACTACAGCAGAAAAGCTTGTGATTGCTCAATTTCGAGTGGCAGAGCCGTCATGAGTAAGGTTGGAGAAACAGGTCAAGGTATGCTTGAGCTCATTCTCGCTCTGGGAGTGATAAGTAGCCTTCTAGCCGTGGCAATTACAAAGATCAATGAGGCACTAAATGACCAACATGGCTATTTAAATGATATGCGAAGCAACATATTTCAACCATTGTCTAATTCCCATTGGCGAGATCATGACAGCGATGTTTTCTCGGAGAACACTGCACCAGTCGCCAACGCGTTTAGTTATTTAATTGATGCCGACTTTCCCGTACATAACTTAAAAAGTGTCGGATACGAGCTATCACCCTATGTGCTAGCTAGATTGACCCATGCATGGGAGGCATCCTCAAATGAAGAGCTATCTAATCGACCCGCGAAACTTACCGCAACCTATCATTTGAACACAATTGGACTAAGTTCACTGCTTGATGTGGTGAGTATTATTCCGCTCGCCAAAGAGCTACGGTCGAGCGATTTGCATCTTGGAAAAGTCGATGCCGATGTCGTGCCTGAAAGTGCAACGTGCCGGGACAGAGAATGTCAGTAGCGGCGGCTTGGTTATGGGTAAATGCTCAGCAGATTAATGAGTTCGACGGCTTATCGCTTTGGCAACTGAATAGACGTTATGCTGCGGTGGAGTTAGGCACTAATTTGGGCTGCCAGCATTACACAGAAATGGCAACAACCATCTGGTGTGTAACATCAACATCAATTTGGGTGGCCACGTCGCTGGGCCAACAGCACTATGTTCGCAAATTTAAAAAGGAACAACAGCCACAAAGGGTTGAGCGTCACCCCTGGTTTGGTCTTGAGGTTGGCCACCAGTATATCGATAGCTTCACTGTGGTTACGTATTCAAGTGACTACAGTGCAGATGCCCTAGTTAGGGGATTTCGGTTTCGCAATAGTAGCCGAATTGAGTTTTTTAGGGAGATTGAACATGGACGTTATCATCTGGTTACACACAGCCCCAAGGCAGACATTTTCGTTGTTGCGCAAGGCAACTCGACCTACACCTTTGTGGTGCGCGCAAAGCGGGCAGAGCATCATTGAAATGTTATTACTTATGGCTGTACTCGGCGCCATATGGTGGCTGCCAGCGACTACTGAAGGGTTGACGTTATTGCAACTGCTAGAGGGTATTGTAGAAAGCTCGGTCGCACATTTTCGATGGATTTGGAGTCGATTTTTGTTAAATCCATTGGTGTTTTAAGGGGGAAGCATGGCCGCGCAGCGTATCAAGATTATCAGCCTTTTCAGCTTTGCACTGCTGCTTAGTTTCGCCAGCTATGAGCTCGTTCAAGAATATGTTGCAGAGCAAACAAGCAAGGAAATTAAACAGCACCAGGAGCAGTTCATTGATGTGCTTGTTAGCCGCGAAAGCATTGTTGCTGGCGACATTATTGAATCGGTTGTACTGGCAAAACGTAGTTATCCGCAAACTTTAGTTCAAGATAGCTGGTTACGCCCAGAAGATGCTGAGTTAATCATTGGCCTAGCAGCTGCGCGCTTTATAGAAAAGGGTGAACCATTATCACCAGATACATTAGTACCAGTAGCGGCAAGGACATTCTCACAAACTGTAAAAGACGAGCATGTCGCGGTAACCAGTATGATTTCAAAACCGCAACTGCATAATGGGTTACTGCAAATTGGCGACCAAGTTACGTTGGTTTCGGCAAGCTTTGACGCTCAACAAGATGGTTTGATGTTAAATAACATTGAAGTGCTGGCGCTCGATTATTATAGCCAACCGAATCAGTTAACTCTGACCAGTCACGATTACCTCCCAAGCACAATAACCTTCGCATTTTCTCCCGCCCAAGCGCTCATTTTTGAGCAAATGCGACGGCAAGGTTTCGCTGTTTGGCTACAACACCCTAAAAGTAATATTCAACCTACTGCCCGACCTAAGACGATAACAATTCATTACTTAAAAGCCGACAGGGAGGTCGCGCATGCCAATGTTTTTTAGTTTAACGAGGTTATTAGTCATAATTTTTGTGATAGGAACTTGTTCGCATGCCAGTGTTGCTAGTGCAATGCGCGAACAGACAATTCAATTAGATGTTGGTGAAGTTCATGTCGTTAATGTTGATGATGTGTCTGACGTTATTGTTGGCAATGAAGAATTGCTTTCAGCGCAATTATTAGACCAAGAGCTGTTAATTCTTAAGGCACTGACTAGCGGGCACACAGAACTGCTCCTTCGGTATCAAGACGCAAACAAGCTGACTCGAATCGGTGTATCTATTACTCCTTCAGTACGTGCTAACGAAAAAGTCCAACTTGAGTGGTTGGCCGAGAACATGCCGGAATTATCAATTAATGAACATGAAAACTTTGTACTCATTTCTGGCTCACTGATTGAATCAAAGTACGAGTTATTGAAACAACAGGCTGCTTTAAATAAGCATTGGTTGCTTCAGGTTAGCGTAGAGCCAGAAAAGCAGGGACGCATGATTGAATTAGAAGTAAAAATTTTAGAGGTTAAAAGACAATATGCGCGCCAATTAGGTATTCGTTGGCCAGGTTCTTATGCAGGGCCCCAGCTGAGCGAGAGTGCTGAAAGCTGGATCACGTTACCGGTGGAGGTGCAATCAACTCTGAATTTACTCGAACAAAAGGGTCATGCACGAGTACTTGCCGAGCCCAAATTGATTGCCGCCAGTGGGCAACAAGCTGAGTTCTTAGTCGGGGGAGAGTTTCCAATACCTCAGGTTGTGGGGCAAGGTTTACAAGATGTTTCTTTCCGCGAGTACGGAATAGCATTAGATATGGCGCCTATCGACTTAGGACAGGAGGGCATATCAACCTCGATAAAAGCTGAAATCAGTACCATCGACCCAGCAACCAGTGTTAATGGTATTCCTGGGATGTTAACGCGCCGAGTCAGCTCATCAATTACTGCAGCAAGTGGAGAACTTATTGTTCTTTCTGGCTTGTTGAGTCAAGAGCAGTCAACACAAGCTGATTTATTTCCCTTTCTTAACCAGCTACCTATTCTAGGTGGGTTGTTCAGATCTAAGCAGTTTCGTTCAGCAGAAACCGAACTGCTTGTCATTGTTAGCCCGCAATTCAAAGACGATGTGGACCAACATAACGCGCGCATTGAAAACGCCCAGGCGGCGATCGATGATTTTCGCATGCAAGCTTCATGTGTGGGGTTAATCGATGGTCTTTAGCAAAGAAATCGCCCATGAATTGCTGAAGCAAGCCCTTCAGCGCAGTGAAAAAAACATTGAGCAAATGAGTCATACTCAGCTAGTTAACTATGCGACTAAGTTGATAAATGATTACTGGTCACTGGATGTTCAGCAGCAGACAGCGAATTGGTCTGCAACTGTTACTGATATTGTCAACGATTGTGTCGGGTTTGGCCCGCTAAGTAGCTTGCTTGATGAGCCTAACATCTCAGAGATTATGGTGAATAGATATGATCTGATTTTTGTTGAGCAAAATGGACAGCTGACGGTTTCAGACCGGGTGTTTAGAAGTGAAGCTGAGCTTATTCAGGTTATTGATCGAATAATTACACCACTTGGCCGCCGGCTTGATAGTTCTCAACCCATGGTCGATGCAAGAATGCCCGATGGTTCGCGTATCAATGCGGTTCTATCTCCCGTGGCGTTGAACGGAAGTTGCTTGACCGTGCGTAAATTTCTAACTCGTCAGTTGCAGTTCGCTGAACTCGTTCGTCAAGGCTCACTATCAGAGTCGGCAGTTAATTATTTGCAGAAGGCGATTACGGAGCGTCGGAATATTTTAATTGCAGGCGGCACTGGCACTGGTAAAACGACGTTACTGAATACCTTAGCCAGCCACATTAACCCAGCCCAGCGTTTAGTCACTATTGAAGATGCTGCCGAACTCAAGTTGGCGCATAGCAACCTAATTGCGTTAGAAGCGCGCCCAGCAAATGCTGAAGGTCGAGGGGCCATTGCGATTCGTGACTTGTTGGTTAATGCACTGCGTATGCGACCCGATCGAATCATCATTGGCGAGTGCAGAGGGGCAGAAGCCATAGACATGCTTCAGGCAATGAACACGGGGCATGAAGGTTCATTAACCACCCTTCATGCAAATACTGCGCGTGACGCACTTCAGCGACTCGAAGTTATGGTGTTGATGGCCGGTTTTGATATGCCGCTAATGGCGATAAGACAGCAAATTGCATCAGCCATCGATGTGATTGTGCAAATTCAGCGGCAAAGTGACGGGCGTCGAGTGGTTTCGGAAATCTGTGAAGTCACCGGCATTGATGCACAGGTCATTCAATTAAGCCAGATGTTTGTGCGCCGTCAGAGTGGCCTTGAAAATACCGGAGTGTTATCTGAATGGCACTAAATCAGCAATGGATACTCGGCGCATTGATGTTGTTATGTTGGCTCTGCCTTATCTATGTGCTATTTGTGGCGGTACGCTTTTGGCAGCCTCGCTTACGTGAATGGTTAAAGGAGAGTACTGAGCAATCGTTAGCTGACTTTCTTATCTATATGCCGGCGAGCCAGTTCTGGACTAGATTTTCAGTCATATTAGCCCCCGTTGTCTTGATTGTTAGCTTATCATTCTCGCTTATAGTCGGAGCTGTTGTGGCTACGGCTGGCTTTATAAGTACGTACTTTATCAAAAACGCCTTGCTTTCACGCCGGCTAAGCCAGGTCAATCGACAGCTACCTGATGGCCTCGATTTGCTAGTTACCGCAATCAGCGCCGGTTTAAGCTTTCAAGCAGCCTTGGAACAAACAGCTCCACAGCTACCGCGCCCACTTAGACAAGAGTGGGCTTTAATGGTGCGCTTAACAAAAACTGGTGAGGGCATTTACCCAGCGTTAGCAAATTTTTACCAACGTATTAGTAGCGAACCAGTACTACAGTTTTTACTAACTGTGCATTTAGGGCTGCAACATGGCGCCCAGCAAGTGATTGTTTTGCAGCGACTCACACAGTCATTGCGGCAGCAACATTACGCTGTAGAGCGTGTGAAGAGTTTATCTGCTCAAGCTCGAATGCAAGGCAAGGTGATGTTGCTGCTACCTGTTGGGTTGTTTACCGTACTGCATTATCTACATCCTGAAAACACTCAGACTTTGCTTGAAACCTCTGTTGGTAACTTATTGTTGATAGCCTGCTTAGGTTTGATGATATGCGGGCATATCTTAATTCGGAAAGTGCTAGGAATGGCTTATGCCGATTAAGTTGACGTTAATCGCCACCATTGCGGTACAGAGCCTAATACTATCAGGGCTTTGGTGGTTTTTTCTGACCAAGCTTCAAGACAGCGTTTGGTTGCATAATCGCCTGAACGTTCTGGTGTCGAAACTGCCGAGCGTTTGGCAGCAGCGTCTGCGTGATTACGCAGTTACTCAGACGACAGATAAAACTATCACCCAGTGGATAACGTTACGGTTAGGGCAACTGGCGTCACTGGTTCTGCTGGCGTTATTACCAATCAGCGGCTCATTAAAACTGGGCTTTTTAGTTGTTGTGGTTTGGTACGTGCTCTATCAGCGAGCGCTTCGTAAACAGCATTTGCGTAAGGTGCTTCGCGAATGGCCGAATGCTCTGGATATGACGGCAATGCTAATGCACTCAGGTCTTTCATTTAGAGCAACGCTGCATGCCTTTCAATGTGCGCCCAACAATTCAGCAGCTTTACGGGAAATGACCCGAGTTCAGCGTGCACAACAAAGTGGCTATTCGTTAGAGCAAGCTTTAGATGCTTTGAGTGTACGAATTTCTCATCCCTGGATTCAATTGTTTGTCGGTGCGGTAAAACAAGCTCAAGTAACCGGCGGCGAGTTAGCCAAAACACTGCAGCGCCAAGCTGAACAGTGTCGTCAACAACAACTACTGGAAGCTGAAAAACGAGCACAGGAAGTCTCTGTGAAATTAATGTTCCCACTAATATTTTGCTTTTTCCCGGTCACGATGTTGCTGATATTAGGGCCGGTTTTTATTGGGTTTATAACTGGAGGAGTGATATGAAACAAGGACGTTTTATTCTGCGTAAGTCCGGACGGTGTATATGGAGAGAAGTCAAAGTTATGGAGTACTTCCCGCAACGTTTAGTCGGCATGTTGTATTTACGTGTGGCGTCTCCACAACGGGCTTTTTGGTTTCCTCGGTGTAATGCCATCCACACCTGGGGGATGCGCTTTGCAATTGATGTTATCGGCTTAGATAAGCAACTTCGTATTGCGACTGTTGTTAGAAATGTGCAGCCGGCGCAAGTTGTTCGATTAGCTGGTGTTGACTCAATTATTGAGTGTGAAGCCGGCTGTCCTTTACCGTTAGAAACATGGATAGGCGATCATTTAGAGTTCGCAAACAAGGAGCTGTGCTATGAATAATTTTAAATGGGCAATCATCTTATTATTAAGTTTCTATTTACTGGGTTGCAAGACCAATGACGCTTCATTTGAAACTATTGCGCAGATGCAAGAGCTAGCCACGCAAGCTTATACCAACGGAGATTTGCATCGAGCTGAGGGACTGTGGTCAGACATCGTTCGTGTGATGCCTGAGCACGCTGAAGCATGGTGTCAATTGGGGCATATTGACTATCGCCTGCATCGCTACGCGGCTGCGAATAATGCATACCAAAAGTGCTTAGTTATTAAACCCAAGAATATTGCGGTTTGGCATAATTTAACGGCTGTAAAACTGCGGGATGCAAGCGAAACTTTGATACGCGGAAGTGCTTATTTAACGACTGAACATGACCGAGACTTGGTTGGCAAATATCAATTATTACTACGCGAGTTGATGCGCTTACACGGCATAGCAGATGGCCTCACCAAAGGTACCAATCGTTATGAAGACTAATCGCGGAATTGCCTTACCTGTCGTTGCAGTGATGTCAGCCTTATTGGGGTTGGCTGTTATCGCTTGGCTGCCTTCAGAAGCTGGCTTGAGCGCCCAAAAATTAAGATACAAACATATGACTTGGTGGCATTGGCAACAGGCCGTGACGCAGTATTACCGAGTTAAAGGGCAATGGCCCGACGATTTGATCGAAGTTCGGAATGAATTTGGGCTGCAAAGTGAGCCTTCATTTATTGAGGGGTATAGAATTCCACACGGGTTTCGAGTCCGTTTAACTGAGGTTACCGTAGCTGAGAAAAAGGAGCTTGTGAGAGCATTGATGCCTTATGTGACAGAAAACTATACCGCAACCTTAGACGTCGATTTAAGCCCCATAAGTGATGCTGCAATTCCGCCATCGTTGATAGCAAGAGTAGTTAATACGAGCATTACCACTGCTATTGATATGAATAATTATAATATAAATAGGGTTGGCCAACTGACGATTAACGATGAACTAAGTATAACTGGCGGTACGCGGGTAGGGGCGATTGAAACACATGAATTGCAGACCGCAAGAATGGATTTCGGTCGCATTTTGGCCGCCGATAGCCTCCACTCAAATACACAACTAAACGCGATAGATGTTTTATTCGATAAAATCAAAGTGCTTTATGCTCAACTTGATGAATACATGACATCTCAAGAAGGGATTGCTAATCGTCTTCATCTGAATATTGACGAGGCTGGCCGCGCAAGTCACGAGTATTCTCAACGCGACGTAACTCAAGGTGTAAGCCAGCTTTCGCAAGCAGATGCGCGCTAATTGGTGCTGTTAGAAATAGAAATATCGTGATCAAAAGCTCGTGAAACGAAAGCGTTGATGATACCGAAAAATAGACAATAGAGCCTAAAATAACCCCTCCGACACCAAGCGTTGTGCTTTTTGTCGGGGCGTGTAAACGCGCCATGAAGTCTGGTAGCCGCGCTAAACCGATTGAGCCGACCAATGCAAATAACGCGCCGATAATAATTAAGCTAGATACAAGCCACTCAGCCCAACTAGGAAGTTGTGTCACAATATTGTACCTCTAGGTTATTCGATAATGTCACCGCGAAGCAGAAACTTCGCTGCGGCAACGGTGCCAATAAACCCTAACATGGCAATTAATAACGCCGCCTCAAAATAAAATGGGGTGTTGTGCCAAATGCCAAAAAGCGCGAGAAGTGCAAGTGAATTTATGTAAATGGTATCTAGCGCTAAAATTCGGTCAGGTAAATCAGGACCGCGGAACAATCGCCATAAATTCAATAGCAGTGCGACACAAAAAATCACAAACGCAAACTGCACGGCAAAGGTTAGCATTTGAATATCTCCTTTAATCGCATTTCGTATCGCTGCTTGATGGATTCAATTAGTTTTTCTGGATCATTAACATTGAGTGCATGAATGAGCAATGCGCGACCGTCACGCCGAATTTCCGCGGTGATGGTTCCCGGCGTTAAACTGATAGTGCTCGCAAGCACTGTTATTGGTACTTCCCCGACAATGTCGAGTGGGTATTCAATCAGCGCAGGTTTAATTTTTCGCGACGGCATGAGAATAATTGCAGCGATATTCAAATTGGAAATAAGAATATCAATGAGCAGCAAAACAAAATACTCAACCACTTTAAATGGGCGATGTATAGTCGCCGGAAAGTCTCTGCCCCTATTGGTGTATAGCGGAATGAGAATGGCTAAAATGACACCCAGGATAAGTAGCCCCGCACTGATGGTGTTTTGTAGTAGTAACCAGAAAACAAGTAAAAATAAGCTTAAAAATGGTGCCGGTAGTACTTTATTTAGCATGAGGCCCTCCCAAAACAGCTTCAATATAAGCGGCAGGGTGCATAGCGTCATAAGCTATACGTTCGACAAATTGATTAATAACATCGGCAAACACAGTAATACCAACAATAGCTGCTAAGAGCATGCCAATCGGAATGAGTTGGCTTTGTGGATGAGTTACATCACCAGGCTTACCGTCAAAGGTGTGCCAAAACATGCGGCTCCCCGCTCGTGATAAGGCAACCATAACTAAGAATGTACTTCCTAACACAAGTGGCCAAAGTAAAGCGACTTGTGCTCCAGTTCTCGCAGCCTCCAGTATGAGTAGCTTACCAATAAAGCCGGAAAAGGGAGGCATGCCAATGATAGCGATAGCAGCAATAAAAAACATGATACCCAGTGCTGCATGTTGCGCCATACGGCGCCCTTTAATAATTCGGGATGCTGTTTTGCCTCGTTGCTTGGCTATCACATCAACAAGCAGGAATAACGCGGCGGTGATTAAGGTTGAGTGCAGCATGTAATACATCACAGCAGAAATAGAGCGTTCTGAATTCATGCTAAATACGGTGAGCATGGTACCTACAGAGATCACGACCAAATAAGAAATGACAAGGCGCAAATCACGGCTGCCAAGTACGCCAATGGCACCAATGGCGAGGGTACCCAGACCAAGCCACCACAACCAATCGTAACCGAGTAGTGCAGCTGCGCCGGCATCATCACCAAACAGCAAGGTAAATACACGAATAATGGCGTAGATACCGACTTTGGTCATAATTGCGAACAGTGCCGCGACCGTGCCAGTTGTCATGGCGTAGGCTTGGGGTAGCCAGAAATAAAGGGGCAGCAGTGCTGCTTTTAAAGCAAACACAATAAGAAGCAATAAGCCACCGGCTCTGGCAATACTTGCGTTATCGCCCTCTAAGGCAGCAATTTTTATGGCTAAATCAGCCATATTTAAGGTGCCTGTGATGCCGTAAAGCACGCCTAAGGAAATCAAGAAGACGGCTGAACCGGTTAAATTAAGGAGCACGTAATGCAGGGTGGCTCTTAATTTCAACTTACCCCCACCGTGCATTAATAGCGCATAACTGGAAATAAGTAGCACTTCAAAAAACACGAACAGGTTAAACAAGTCACCTGTTAAAAAAGCGCCAATAATACCAAGTAGTTGAAACTGAAATAGAGCTTGAAAATGAGAGCCTAAGTTATCTTCGCCGTAACAAGCAAACCACAGCACAGGAAATGCCAAAACAGCGGTTAGCAACACCATCAGTGAGGATAAGCCATCGGCTACAAGTACAATACCATATGGGGCTTGCCAGCTACCTAAAGCGTAAACTAGTGGTGTTGAAGCAGACTCGGTAAGTAAGAAAGTGGCGCACACGATCAACACCGTGCACGAGAGCATGCCAAGAGCGCGACGATAGCGCTGCGGATTTTCACCCCAGGGTAGAAGTTGCAACAGTGCCGTTACCATGGGAATTAATAACGGTAATATGACTAGATGCTGAGATAACATTAACGTTGCCCCTCCGCATCGCTAGAGTTTGGCTCATTGACCTCATCGGTGCCCAGCTCTCCACGAACTCGTACGGCCAATATTATTGAGTAAGCTGTCATAGCAAAGCCGATAACAATTGCTGTGAGAACAAGTGCTTGTGGTAGGGGGTCGGTATAACTCTCTTGATTGCCAATGATTGGCAATTCATTCATCACCAAACGGCCTGTTGAAAATAAAAATAAATTAACTGCATACGAGAGCATGGTAATACCAATAACTATGGGAAACGACCGGCCGCGAAGTATTAGATAAATACTGCATGCGGTAAGCATACCGACCGTTGTTGCGTAAAGTGCTTCCATTAGTGCTTCTCCTGGCGTGGACGGTGGCGCGTCGTCATTTGACCAAAGTTGGCTAATATCATCAGGGTGGCCCCAATAACCGTTAGGTAAACCCCAAGATCAAACAAAATCGCTGTGGCAATTTCAAATTCGCCAACAATAGGCCAATGCACATGGGCAAACCATGAAGTTAGGAAATTCTTACCAAAGAACCAGCTACCAAGCCCGGTGAACAGGGCTATCATGACGCCCACGGATGCAAGGGTTTGGTAGTTATAGTCAAAGCGATGTTTCACCCAATCAACGCCGTTCGCCATATATTGTAAGATCATTGCGGCTGCGGTAATCAGTCCCGCAATAAAGCCACCGCCAGGTAGGTTATGGCCACGTAAGAAAATATAAACAGATACCATGAGGGCTAACGGCAGAATAGCCTGTGAAACCGTTTGCACTAATAGCGGATGTTTCACCCGATGCCATGGTCTGCCATCGACGTCACTTGACGGCATAAATGGCCGCAAATTATTAAGTAGCTTATGAATACCTGCCGCAGCAATGGCTAGAACGGATATTTCACCTAAAGTATCAAAGCCACGGAAATCAACCAAAATAACGTTAACGACATTGGTTCCGCCACCGCCAGGCACTGAGTTCGCTAAGAAAAACTCTGAAATACTGTTAGTTGGGCGAGTCAATATTGCATAATTGAGACTACCGACAATACCGCCGACGAAGCCTGCTAAGAGAATGTCTCGTGCTACACGACCACCGCTTGAGGCCTTCGGAATGCGTTGTGGCATAAAAAATAGCGCTAAAATCATCAGAATAATACTAACCACTTCCACCACGAGTTGTGTCATGGCTAAGTCGGGCGCTGAAAAGTGGATAAATATTAATGAGACCATCAAGCCAACAACGGAGAGCATCATTAACGATGTTAAACGTTGATGGTGAAAAGCAGCGGTTCCAATAGCGGCGAGTACCACAATGATAGCGCCGACAATACTTACCACATTCACCGGCATATGCTCGCGGCCACCATCAAGTTGCGCAATATCATACAGTTCAGGTAGCACGAATATGATCGTGATGCCCAGCATAGCAGCGATGTAACGCTGTAATGAACCGGTTTCAATGCGGTTCATGAGGTTGTCTGAGGTGTTGGTTACGGCCTTAACGATGCGAGCAAAGATGTCTTTGGCATCATGATGGTCAAATTGCCGATTAAACGACAACAGTTCGTCGCGGTTTGCATAAATGGCCACGCCACCAATCAAAGCAAGAGCACTCATTAACAGTGGCAAATTAAAACCATGCCAAATGGCAATATCAACTTCAAAGGAGTACGGGCTGACCACAGCCATAGCTGCCGTCAATATATCAGCCGCAAAAACCATCGGCGCAATACCGACGGCCACACAAAGCACTGACAATAGAATAACCGGTGCGCGCATCATCAGTGGCGGTTCATGTGGTTGCTTCGGCAAATTCGTGGCGACTTTATCAAAAAACACGCCATGCACGAATCGAATTGAATAAGCGACAGAAAGCATAGCGCCAATGGTTGCCAGCACCGGAACTAACCATGAGAGGCCACCGAAAAGGTGTTGTTCAGTGGATTCGACAAATAACATTTCTTTTGACAGAAAACCATTAAACAGCGGCACACCAGCCATCGATGCCGACGTGATCACGGCTAGCACCATGGTAAACGGAAGATACTTTCGCAACCCACTCAATTTGCGCAGATCACGACTTCCAGTTTCATGGTCAATAATACCGGCAATCATGAACAGCCCAGCCTTAAATGTCGCGTGGTTAAGGATATGAAACAGCGCCGCCAATAAAGCCCCAGCTGTTCCTAATCCGAGCAGCATGGTAATTAACCCTAAATGGCTAATTGTCGAAAACGCGAGTAATCCTTTTAAATCGGTTTTGAACAGTGCGAAGTAGGCGCCAAATAACATGGTGGCTAAGCCAGTTAAAGTGACAATAGTGAACCACTCTGATGTGCCACCTAATACCGGATATAACCGCGCCATTAAAAATATGCCGGCTTTTACCATGGTTGCTGAGTGTAAGTACGCACTTACTGGCGTTGGTGCTGCCATGGCGTGGGGTAGCCAAAATTGAAATGGGAACTGTGCCGATTTGGTGAACGCCCCTAAAAGAACTAATAGCAGCGCGGGCAAGTAGAGGCTGTGTGCGCGAATTTCATCGGCCGCCGCAAAAATAGCTTCTAGCTGATAACTGCCAGCAATGTTACCAATTAATAAAATACCCGCCAATAATGCAAGCCCACCAGCTCCGGTAATTGCTAACGCCATGCGGGCGCCGCGCCGAGCATTACTTTGATGGAACCAATAGCCAATGAGTAAAAAGGAAGAAATACTGGTTAATTCCCAGAACATCCACAATAAAATAAGATTGTCGGACGTAACGATACCGAGCATTGAGCCCATAAACAGCAACATGCATGCGAAAAAGCGGCCGCTATCATCATTTTCGCTTAGGTAATAGTGAGCGTAGATAATAATCAGCAGCCCAATACCCAAAATTAACGTCGCAAAAAGCAAGGACAAGCCATCGAGCCTTAAGCTGAAGTCTAGCCCAAGGCTTGGCAGCCAGGCTGCGAAAAATTGTGGTATCTCGCCATCGAGCACTGCCGGCGCTAGCGCTAGCAAAAGCGCCAAACTCGTTGCGGTAGCAGCTGCGGTGAGGGTCGTAATCATCAATCGTGAACGTTGGCGCGCAAGTAATGGCAATACAGCGGCAATGAACGGTATTAACACAATTATGGCTAGACTCATGTTCACCCTTAAGCGAGAAAATTTAATTTATAGTCGAATATGTAAAAGAATTTACCACTTAGCTCATGCGCTTGCCAATTGAATCAACGCTGTTAGTTAGCCAGTTATCGTGGCGGTTGATATATCCGAACTCATAAATAAGTACAGCAATTTAGTGATTTTAGTTCTTATTATGTGTTAAAGTGGTCGCCTGTGTTTGAAGCACCACTGCCGCGGTTATCTCTCGAAAGTCCAAGTTCGAAATTGCTTCTCCACACGACAATAAACTTTCTTAGTTTATTTCTTACATCGCACTACCATCTGCAAATTTTATCTGTTACAATTCGCCGCCCTTTTTATAAGGGGAAGTCTTTTATTCTCTAAATTCTTTCGAGCTGTATTTGAAAGGGTATTGGCGAGTAACTGGACAACAGCGACCCGAGAGGGTCTGTTTTTTACATAAAGCGGAGCACTGCAATGATCCAAATGCAAACTACTCTGGACGTGGCTGATAACAGCGGCGCACGCAGCGTACAATGTATTAAGGTTCTGGGTGGCTCGCACCGCCGTTACGCAAACATTGGCGATATCATCAAAGTTTCTGTTAAAGAAGCGATTCCTCGCGGTAAAGTGAAGAAAGGTGATGTTGTGAATGCGGTGGTCGTTCGCACCAAGAAAGGCGTCCGTCGTCAAGACGGGTCAGTCATCCGTTTTGACCGCAACGCGGCTGTTTTGTTGAACAACAACAAGCAACCGATTGGCACTCGTATCTTTGGACCAGTGACTCGTGAATTGCGCTCTGAGCAGTTCATGAAGATTGTTTCTCTGGCACCAGAAGTACTTTAAGGAGTCCAGATATGGCGGCAAAAATCAAACGTGATGATGAAGTAGTAGTCCTGGCAGGTAAAGACAAGGGTAAGCGCGGCAAAGTGCTTAAAGTCGATACCGCTTCGAATCGTGTATTCGTTGAAGGCGTAAACATCGTTAAGAAACACCAAAAGCCAAACCCTGCATTGGGCGTAGCTGGCGGTATCGTGGAGCAGGAAGCAGCAATCCACGTTTCTAACGTTGCGGTTTACAACCCAGAGACTGGTAAAGCAGATCGTGTTGGTTTCAAGACTGAAGACGGCAAAAAAGTTCGTTTCTTCAAGTCTAACAACGCAATCATTTAATTTTTAATTTGGAGTTTTACGATGGCGAAACTGCATGATTTTTACAAAGAATCAGTAGTTCCTGAACTAGTTAAACAGTTCGGCTACAACAGCGTCATGCAAGTCCCTCGGATTGAAAAAATCACACTCAATATGGGTGTGGGTGAAGCTCTGGCAGACAAAAAGATTCTCGACAACGCAGTAACCGACCTAGAAGCTATTTCTGGTCAGCGTCCAGTACGCACTGTAGCTCGTAAATCTGTCGCTGGCTTCAAAATCCGTGAAGGCTACCCAATTGGCTGTAAAGTGACTCTGCGTGGCGAGCGTATGTGGGACTTTTTGCAACGTTTAATCATGATTGCAATTCCACGTATTCGCGATTTCCGCGGTTTGAACCCGAAATCTTTCGACGGTCGGGGAAATTACAGTATGGGCGTGCGTGAACAGATCATCTTCCCTGAAATCGACTTTGATAAAGTTGATAAGGTTCGTGGTCTTGACATCACTATCACCACTACTGCAGGCACTGATGACGAAGCTCGCGCTTTGCTCGCTGCCTTTAACTTCCCGTTCAAGAAGTAAGGTGTAGAGTTATGGCAAAAGAGTCAATGAAAATGCGTGAGCTGAAGCGTCAAAAGCTAGCAGCTAAATACGCAGAAAAACGCATCGCACTGAAAAATGTGATCAGCGATCCGAGCACTTCGGACGAAGAGCGTTGGGAAGCCGTGCTTAAATTGCAAAGTCTTCCTCGTGATTCGAGCCCAAGCCGTCAGCGTAACCGCTGCCGCGTAACGGGCCGCCCACACGGTTTCCTACGTAAGTTCGGCATGAGCCGTATTAAAGTACGTGAGAAAGCGATGCGCGGTGAAATTCCTGGCTTGAAAAAAGCTAGCTGGTAAGCCACGAGTCACGGGAGAAAGCAAATATGAGCATGCAAGATCCAATTGCGGATATGTTCACACGCATCCGCAACGCTCAGGGTGCTAACAAAGTTGCCGTGCGCATGCCTGCTTCTAAACAGAAAGTGGCTATTGCCCAAGTTCTGAAAGAAGAAGGTTATATCGCGGATTTCAGTGTTTCTGGTGAAGTAAAAACTGAACTAGAAGTTACATTGAAATACTTTGAAGGTAAGCCTGTTATAGAATCAATCGAGCGCGTAAGTCGCCCGGGTTTGCGTATCTATAAGAAACGCAACGAACTACCTAAAGTTATGGGTGGTTTAGGTGTCGCAGTTGTCTCAACTTCTAAAGGCCTAATGACTGATCGCGCCGCTCGCAAAGCGGGTCTTGGCGGTGAAGTTATTGGTTACGTAGCGTAACGAGGAGTTAGGAAATGTCACGAGTTGCTAAAGCACCGATTGCCATTCCTGCTGGCGTTGAAGTTACGCTAAATGGCCAGGAAGTAACAATCAAAGGTGCCAAAGGCTCATTGAGCCGTGTAGTTAACGAAGCGGTTGAAGTTGTTAAAGAAGACAACGTTATCCGTACTATCCCACGTGAAGGCGTTGCAAACGCTACTGCGCAAGCAGGTACAGCACGTGCGTTACTACAAAACATGGTGGTTGGTGTTGCGCAGGGTTATGAGAGAAAATTACAGCTAGTTGGCGTTGGTTATCGTGCTAACACTGCAGGTTCTAAATTGAACTTGTCGCTGGGTTTCTCACACCCAATTGAATTCGATATCCCTCAGGGAATTACTATCGAAGTCCCAGCACAAACTGAAGTAGTCGTTAAAGGTGTCGATAAGCAGTTAGTTGGTCAAGTTGCCGCTAACATTCGCGCATACCGTAAACCTGAGCCATACAAAGGCAAAGGTGTACGTTACGCCGATGAGCAAGTGCGCCGTAAAGAAGCCAAGAAAAAGTAAGGTAAGACTATGGACAAGAAAACAGCTCGCTTACGTCGCGCAACGCGCCCTCGTAAGAAAATGCAAGAGTTGGGTGCAAACCGCCTGGTCGTTCACCGTACACCACGGCACATTTACGCTCAGCTAATTGCATCGAACGGTTCTGAAGTACTTGCTTCAGCATCAACTGTAGAAAAAGCTATGCGTGAGCAGTTTAAATCTGCTGGTAACGTAGAAGCGGCTAAAGCAGTTGGTAAGCTGATCGCTGAACGGGCGATTGAAAAAGGCGTTAAAAGCGTTGCATTCGATCGCAGTGGTTTCCGTTATCACGGTCGTGTAGCCGCTTTGGCTGACGCTGCCCGTGAAGCTGGACTTCAGTTCTAGGAGACGAACATGGCAAATGCAAATGTAGAAGCTCAACAAAGTGACCTGCAAGAGAAGCTGATCACAGTAAACCGTGTAGCGAAGGTTGTTAAAGGTGGTCGCATCTTTAGCTTCACTGCACTGACTGTGGTTGGTGATGGTCAAGGTAAAGTGGGTTTCGGTTACGGTAAAGCACGTGAAGTTCCAGCTGCTATTCAAAAAGCAATGGAAAAAGCACGTCGCAACATGGTAACCGTGCAGCTGAAAGGTGATACCTTGCAGCACCCTGTAAAAGGCCGTCACTCAGGTTCACAGGTATTTATGCAGCCAGCCTCTGAAGGTACAGGTATCATCGCCGGTGGTGCGATGCGTGCAGTACTCGAAGTAGCCGGTGTACACAACGTGCTGTCAAAAGCATATGGTTCAACCAACCCAATCAACGTTGTTCGTGCCACTATTAAGGCACTTCACGGTATGAAGTCGCCTGAGCAAGTAGCGGCTAAACGTGGATTGAGCGTTGATGAAATTTTGGGGTAGTGAGCAATGGCGAAAAAGACAATCAAAGTAACCCAGACGCGTAGCTCAATCGGTCGTTTACCGAAACATAAAGCTACACTTCGTGGTCTTGGTCTGCGCCGCATTGGTCACACGGTCGAGCTGGAAGATACTCCAGCCGTCCGCGGCATGGTGAACCAAGTCACTTACATGGTAAAGGTGGAGGACTAAGACATGTACTTAAATACTATCTCCCCTGCACCTGGTGCGAAAACTAGCAAAAAGCGTCTCGGCCGTGGTATCGGCTCTGGCCTTGGTAAAACTGGTGGACGTGGTCATAAAGGTCAAACTTCACGCTCTGGCGGTTCAATCCGTTCAGGTTTTGAAGGCGGCCAAATGCCAATCCAACGCCGTTTGCCAAAGTTTGGCTTTACTTCTCGTAAGTCGTTCACGACTGCTGAAGTAAACCTGGCAGAGATTGCAAAAGTTGCTGGTGATACTGTAACTCTAGCTTCATTAAAAGAAGCTGGTGTGATTCGTCACGACGTGTTGACTGTTAAAGTCATCAAGTCAGGCGAAATCAGCCGTAAAGTTACAGTGCAAGGCATCAAGGTCACCAAAGGCGCCCGCGAAGCTATTGAAGCTGCTGGCGGCAAAATCGAAGGATAGGGCACATGGCTAAACCAGGATTGGAATCTAACAGAGCTCAAGGTGGCACGTCGGAGCTTAAACGTCGACTGCTGTTCGTACTCGGCGCGTTAATCGTGTTCCGTGCGGGCTCCTTTGTGCCGATTCCTGGTATAGATGCCGCGGTATTGGCGCAATTATTCGACCAGCAAAAAGACACTATCGTCGCCATGTTTAACATGTTCAGCGGTGGTGCTCTTGAGCGAGCATCGGTATTTGCGCTTGGTATTATGCCGTACATTTCGGCTTCAATTATCATGCAACTAGCAAGCGTGGTGCATCCACGTTTAGCTGAGCTGAAAAAAGAAGGCGAAAGTGGACGTCGTAAGATCAGTCAATACACGCGTTGGGGTACATTGGTACTCGCAACTTTCCAATCAATTGGTATAGCTACTGGCTTACCAAGCCTAATGCCGGGTCTCGTTATTGATCCAAGCTTTGGGTTCTATTTCACAGCTGTGGTTAGCTTAGTAACCGGTACCATGTTCTTGATGTGGTTAGGCGAACAGATTACCGAGCGTGGAATTGGAAACGGTATCTCTATTCTGATCTTCACCGGTATTGTAGCGGGCCTCCCGTCGGCCATTGGCCAGACGGCAGAGCAAGCACGTCAGGGTGATTTACATTTATTATTGTTATTGCTAATTGGTGTAATTGTACTTGCAGTGACTTATTTCGTTGTGTTTGTAGAGCGCGGCCAACGCCGTATTCTGGTAAACTACGCGAA
Source organism: Pseudidiomarina donghaiensis (assembly GCF_900116895.1). GTDB lineage: Bacteria > Pseudomonadota > Gammaproteobacteria > Enterobacterales > Alteromonadaceae > Pseudidiomarina > Pseudidiomarina donghaiensis. The sequence continues at coordinate 46,749 of NZ_FPCF01000010.1, forward strand.
ACGTCAGCAGGGCCGAAAGGTTTTTGCAGCGCAAAGTACACACTTGCCATTGAAAGTTAATATGGCCGGTGTCATTCCACCGATTTTTGCATCGAGCATTATTTTGTTCCCAGGCACTATCGCCACTTGGTTCGGCCAAGGCGAAGGTGCGGTAGCAAACTTCTTACAAGAGGTCTCGTTGACATTGTCTCCGGGTCAACCCTTGTACGTAATGCTTTATGCTGCGGCAATTATCTTCTTCTGTTTCTTCTATACCGCGTTGGTATTTAACCCTCGCGAAACAGCAGACAACTTGAAGAAGTCGGGAGCGTTTATCCCTGGTATTCGTCCAGGTGAGCAAACTTCTCGTTACATTGATAAAGTAATGACTCGATTGACGCTTGCAGGCGCGTTGTACATTACCTTTGTCTGTTTGGTTCCTGAGTTCATGATGATTGCTTGGAACGTACAATTCTATTTTGGTGGTACGTCGCTTTTAATTATCGTAGTTGTTATCATGGACTTTATGGCGCAGGTGCAGACTCATTTGATGTCTCATCAATATGATTCTGTCCTCAAGAAAGCTAACCTTAAAGGCTTCGGCCGCTAAGGTTGGATAATTACGGAGTGTAGCAATGAAAGTTCGTGCTTCCGTGAAGAAAATCTGCCGTAACTGTAAAGTTATTAAGCGCAACGGTGTTGTGCGTGTAATTTGCAGTGACCCTAAGCACAAGCAACGGCAAGGTTAATTCGAAGAAGAAGTCCGCGGCCAAAAAATATTTTTTTGGCTGCGGCTTTGATATGTTTGCAAATTGGCGACTGGTTGAGTATCCTAACGGGCTTTTCAAATCCGGTCACCCATAAACTATAGGAGACGTGTTAGTGGCCCGTATCGCTGGCATTAACGTTCCTGACAATAAGCATGCAGTCATTGCCTTGACTGCGATTTACGGTATCGGCCGTACTCGTTCTAAAGCTATCTTAGCTTCGATCGACCTGCCGGAAGATACCAAAATCGGCTCTTTGTCAGAAGAAAAACTCGATGTACTTCGTGACGCAGTAGCTAAATTTACTGTTGAAGGCGATCTTCGCCGTGAAGTATCAATGAATATCAAACGCTTGATGGATCTCGGATGTTACCGTGGTCTTCGTCATCGTCGTGGCTTGCCTCTACGTGGACAGCGCACTAAAACTAATGCGCGCACCCGTAAAGGTCCGCGTAAACCAATTAAGAAGTAGGGAGTTGAGAAATGGCTAAACAACCAACTCGTACTCGTAAGCGCGTTAAAAAGCAAGTCGCTGATGGCATGGCCCACATCCATGCATCTTTCAATAACACCATTGTGACCATCACTGACCGTCAAGGTAACGCGTTAGCATGGGCAACTGCAGGTGGTTCTGGTTTCCGTGGTTCACGTAAATCAACCCCATTTGCTGCACAGGTTGCTGCTGAGCGCGCGGGTGAAATGGCGAAGGAATATGGTTTGAAAAACCTAGAAGTGTTCGTAAAGGGCCCAGGTCCTGGTCGCGAATCATCGATTCGTGCGTTGAACGCTGTAGGTTATCGCATCACGAACATTACTGATGTGACTCCTATTCCTCACAACGGATGTCGTCCGCCTAAGAAACGTCGCGTTTAATAGGCGCTATACGATAGTTGGAGAAAGAACATGGCTAGATATTTGGGTCCAAAACTCAAACTGAGTCGTCGCGAAGGAACAGACTTGTTCCTGAAAAGCGGCGTACGCGCAATCGATACGAAATGTAAACTCGAAAGCGCTCCGGGTCAGCACGGTGCACGTCGTGGCCGTTTGTCTGATTACGGTTTACAGTTGCGTGAAAAGCAAAAAGTTCGTCGTATCTACGGCGTACTAGAAAAGCAATTCCGTAACTATTACAAAGAAGCTGCTCGTATTAAGGGCAACACTGGTGAGAACCTGCTGCAATTGCTTGAGCAACGCCTAGACAACGTGGTGTACCGTATGGGCTTCGCGTCAACTCGTGCTGAAGCGCGTCAGTTGGTAAGCCACAAAGCAGTAGTAGTGAACGGTCAGGTAGTCAACATTCCGTCGTACAAAGTACGTCCGGAAGACGTTGTGTCTGTTCGCGAAAAAGCTAAAAAGCAGGCACGTATCGCAGCCGCGCTGGAACTTGCAGAACAACGCGAGAAGCCAGTATGGTTGGAAGTAGACAGCACTAAAATGGAAGGTCAGTTTAAGCGTCTTCCAGAGCGTGCAGATTTGTCTGCTGAAATTAACGAACAGTTGATCGTAGAGCTTTACTCTAAGTAAAGCTTAAGCATAAAGAGAGGACACAATGCAGGGTTCTGTTACCGAATTCCTAAAGCCAAGGCTAGTCGATATCGAACAAATTAGCCCGACTCACGCTAAAGTGACGTTGGAGCCTCTTGAGCGTGGCTTTGGTCACACGCTGGGCAACGCGTTGCGCCGTATTTTACTTTCATCAATGCCAGGTGTGGCAGTGACAGAAGTTAAAATTGACGGTGTTCAACACGAATACAGCAGCAAAGAGGGTGTTCAGGAAGACATCATCGAGATCCTGTTAAACCTGAAAGGTTTGGCGGTAGTCATGGAAGGCAAAGATGAAGCGATTCTGACCTTGAAAAAATCCGGAGCGGGCCCTGTCAAGGCTGGCGATATCACTCATGACGGTGATATCGAAATCCTTAACCCTGAGCACCTCATCTGTACTTTAACAGGTGACACCGAGATTGAAATGTCAATCAAGGTAGAGCGTGGTCGTGGTTATGTTCCAGCCTCGGCACGTCAGTCTGCTGACGATGAAGAGCGTCCGCTCGGTCTTCTACTTGTAGACGCTTCTTTCAGTCCGGTTGAGCGTATTGCTTACAGTGTTGATTCAGCACGTGTTGAGCAACGCACTGACTTGGATAAACTGGTTATCGATATGGAAACTAACGGTACGTTAGATCCAGAAGAAGCGATTCGTCGTGCAGCAACGATTCTTGCTCAACAGCTTGAAGCCTTCGTTGAATTGCGTGACATGAGCGAGCCAGAAGAGAAAGAAGAGAAGCCGGAATTCGATCCGATTCTATTACGTCCGGTAGACGATTTGGAATTAACTGTGCGTTCTGCGAACTGTTTGAAAGCAGAAGCTATTCAGTACATTGGTGACTTAGTGCAGCGTACCGAAGTTGAGTTGTTAAAAACTCCTAACTTGGGTAAAAAATCGCTCACCGAGATCAAAGACGTGCTTGCATCACGTGGTTTGTCACTAGGTATGCGCCTAGAAAACTGGCCACCAGCAAGCTTAGTTGATCGCGACTAAGTTATCTTTTACAGAGATTTACTGAGAAGGGTATAGGTATGCGCCATCGTAAGAGTGGTCGTCAACTCAACCGCAACAGCAGTCATCGTAAAGCGATGTTCAGCAATATGGCAAGCTCACTGGTTCGTCACGAAGTGATTAAAACCACTTTGCCAAAAGCTAAAGAACTGCGTCGTGTTATCGAGCCGCTAATCACATTAGCGAAGCAAGATAGCGTAGCAAACCGCCGTATGGCTTTTGCTCGCACTCGCGACCAAGAAGTTGTTGGTAAGCTGTTCAATGAATTAGGTCCGCGTTATCAAGAGCGCGCTGGTGGTTACACTCGTATTATGAAGTGTGGCTTCCGCGCTGGTGACAATGCGCCTATGGCATATGTTGAACTTGTTGACCGTCCAGAAGTAGACGCTACTGAGACTGAAGAAGTTGCAGTAGAAGAATAAGTAGCTTTTATTAGCTACATTAAAAAGCCGCTCTAGTGAGCGGCTTTTTTGATCGAACAAATCAAGTCTTAGGTACTTAGTACTCGAAAAATGATTAAACGGCTTAGTTTTGCATAATCAATTTAATTTCTTCTTCACTTAGCTCATGCTTAGCAGCTAACAGTTCAACTTCATTCTTGTCTAAGCCGCCCGAATTGTAAGCGGAACGAATTAATTGAATAGCTCGTTTATTCTTGTTCTTTGGTGTTCCTTCAGTAGTAGAGAGACCAATTAAGTCACTTATGGTATCTACAAAATAGGAACCTAAAGTTGGAGCCGCTGATAGGACAGTATGCAAAACAGATTCGAGCTTACCAATTTCCGCATCTCGGTTTGAGCGCAAAATGCTATCAGCGGTTTGTGGCTCAGTTAAGACTGCAACGCGTACTACGTTGGCGAATTGTGATGGGTCCATTTGATCAACGGTTGCAACGATAGTTTCCGCGTAGCTTGGTTCGGCTTCAACAGCAATACGTACGATATCAGCAGGATCTGCTACCTCTAAGCTTAATGCCGTAGATATGATTTCTCGCGTAAACGCTGGTTCGGCATCAATAGCAGCTTTAATTATGTGGCGATAATGATTTGGGTACCGATCAAATGCCGCGTAAAGTATCGGCTCAACGTGGTGTGGATAATTCCCCATGAGCACACGAACTGCTCTTACTGATGAGAAGTTACGTTGGTCGTAATAGCGAAGCATCCTTGCATATGTATCTGCTAGGCGTTGATTTTCCTCATCTAACACAAACTTCTCTGTGTCGGAAATATCAACGATGGCAGAATCTGCCGCGTAAGTAGCGCATGAAAAACATACACTCGCAGCCAATAAAGTTGGTAAAACTTTCATAGGCGCACCCCAATCTAATACTGTCTTATAATATTAATAATTTGACGATATTGAACATTAGCAGTGTTTTTGGACAATCCATAGCTAAACTTTGTTCAATTTGAGTAAAAATAAACCAAACGATAAAAAAAGCAAAAAAAGATCTTGCGCCGCTGGCCATGATCCTTATAATTCGCCGCCGTTGTCACCAAGTGATGACGGCGGTTCAAGTCTGAATAGACGGTGATGAAAATCACAAAAAAAGATCCAAAAGGATCTTGACCTGAACCACGGATAGCGTAGAATACGCATCCCGCTTCAAGAGAAGCGAACGTTCTTTAACAATATACCAAGCCAAGCAAACTGTGTGGGCACTTACCGGATTCAGGCAGAGACGCATCTTCGGATGCAAAAAAGGTCTTTAGATAGACCACCTGACTGATTGGAAAAGTGCTTAACAAATTAGATTTATTA
>NZ_FPCF01000008.1 GCF_900116895.1 Pseudidiomarina donghaiensis
CCACGAGCACATTGATGAAGCGCAGTTGATTCATATGAACGGGCGGGTGTACGATTACAATTTTGGCCGCTTTTTAAGTGTCGACCCGTTCATTCAAGCGCCGGGCAACAGCCAAAGCCTGAACCCGTATTCTTACATTATGAACAACCCGCTGGCGGGAACAGACCCGAGCGGGTATATTGCCAAGTGTATGTTATCGATACACTGTGATACTGATGAGTCGATAAATGGCGTCCGAATAATATCTAGAACCCAAGATTACGCTCAGTTATCGAGTAATGGCAACGAGCAGCAGGCGCCCGTAACAAATAATCAGAAGGAAGCTTCTGAGATTGGTTCGCAGAACGGCAGTACCAATCAAAGTCAGCTTTCTTTTGAGCAGACTAGGGAAGCGTTAGAGCTTGGCGGTCTTGAACTAACCGCTGAGCACAAAGATGGTTCGCTATCTTATTCTGCTGGAAATGACACCTATCTCACGATTTCTCCAGATGGCAGCTATCACAAGATAGTTAATAGTGAACCGAGCCTCGAATCAGTTTCGCCAGAAAGTTATATAATAGGTGGGATTGGCATCAAAGCATCAGCAAAAGGATTAATTGCTTTCAGGGCTGCATTGCAAGTTATCCGGACAAATTATATTAAAGGCCTATCAAAAATAGGAGCAGAAGCAACAGAGCTTCTTGCTAGCGGCAAGTCTGCTGAGTATGTGGTTCGATATTTAAGTGGTAAAAGAAACCAATTGAAGTTAGATATGCGTGAACAAGGACCATGGGTTGCAAAACAATGGGCTAACGCTAGGAATTACTTTAAATATGGAAATAAAGCTGGGCCTTCACCAGAGGACCTACTCGACTAATATGGTAGCTGGGACAACACCCTTTCCGCCCTTACTCGCTCCAGCAAGACAGTTAATAGGATGCTTGGCCAATGACAAAGATACTAAAAGTTTGGGGGTGCCACTGGAAAAGTGCCACTTTGGTTCCTGCCCCCTTTAAGGTCAAAACATCATGGTTCAAAAAGGTTACTTCCTTTTCGGGTTTTGCGTATAAGCATAAAGGGGAGTGGTTAGCCGTTTGGAAAGATGGTGAACAGTTGGTGCTTCAAAGCCACACAGGAAAATGGCCCATAGGGCATGGTGAATGTCATATAACTTATACTGGAGATGGTGTCAGGCGACTGGAGATTAAGCCCTCTGATGGTCAGCCACTATGTCTGGAATATAACTCAACACCAGTTATTGAAGACCCAACTCATGATGCCGTCGATGAAGAAACCGAAGACTTTTTCGTCTGGGTTTGCCGTGTCTGGAACGACCCTGCGTGGGCAAGTGCATTGCTGACACGATATTCATAGTCTAATTTCAAGCAATGCAATTGGTAAAATACTATTACATTGAACTAAATATCTGCACAATGCTGGCTCCGTAAAGTCGCAATGCTGATGGTATTAGCCGGTGCATTGGCTGGTTGATAAATAATCGAGCTTTGCGCAAGATTAATATCGCCGCGGCTATGACCATGGTGAATGACAAGCTCGCGCTCTCGCTGCCAACTTACCGTTAAACAATCACCCAATTCGGCTGTTGCTAGACGTGACCAATCTTCGAGGCTCGGCTCATAAAGCCAAACCTCGTAGCCTTGCCATTTATTGTTTTTCTCGCCCCGCTGGCATTGATAAACATGAATCTCTGCACCGCCGTCATTAGAAACAATCAGTTGCAGCGATTTGCAGTTAGCAACGGTGGGTGGAGCGGGTTCAAATACTGTTAATTTATAAATTAACACTGCAGTGAATAGTACCGCTAACGTTATACTAGCGGCTAACAGCCACAAGCCAATGCGCCGCGTGAATGCCTGTATTGATGAAATAACACCCATAATTTTTTACGCTATTGTGGTTGAGTGATTATTTAGCCGCGCGGTAATTTGCGACGCGGCCAAAGCGTTCATGGTGATTATCCCAGTCTTGCTGGGCTTGCCTTACCCGTTGCTCGGAAGCACTCACAAAATTCCACCATATTTTAACGGGCTGTTCAAAGGCCTCACCGCCAAGTAATAACACAGTACAATCGGCGCTTAACTCCGCTGTTAAACGCGTGCGGTTGGCGCCAATAGATAGCAACTCATGGGTGCGTACTTTTTTACTTAGCGCTGTCATAGTGCCGCTTACTACGTAGAGACCGTATTCAAATTCGCGTTCAAGCGCTAGTTCAATAGCAGTGGCTTGAGGGGTTTGCAGTAACAACGCAGTTGCGGGACTAAAACTCAATGCTGGGCTAGTTAAGCGCTTTTGATGACCGCCTTGTGTTGCTACATAAGTACCAACAATTAATGTCGCGGTGCAGTCTCCGAGGCTAAATTTTGGAACCTGCTGATAATGGTCAAACCGTGGTTCAGTTTGTTCGTACTCCGGTGGTAGTGCGCACCACAGTTGCAACCCGTGTAGCGGTTGATCAGGATCATGATCAGCGACTTCGGCATGACTAATGCCGCGGCCCGCGGTCATTAAATTGAGCTGGCCACTGCGTAAGGGTTGCTCATAACCCAGACTATCTTGATGCAGCAATTGCCCTGATAATAGCCACGTAATGGTTTGTAAACCTATATGCGGGTGCGGAGCAACATTGAACTGTCGGTAATTGGCTGGCGCCACTGGGCCAAAATGATCAAGAAAGCACCATGGTCCAATCATACGTATCGCCCGTTGAGGAATTATTCGATACACGGTTAAAAGTGGTGTTAACTGACGTTGTAGGGCGGTGTGAACGGTATCGTCGCGTTGTAAATGCTCTGATTCACATACTTCTAATTGATTATCTTGTGGCGCACGCGTCATGTCATTGCTCCATGTCACCCAGTTAAATCTGCTACGCTTAATGCGAAAATGTGTTTTCCAGTATGGCATTGGCCTCGACAATAGTCGAATATGTCGTGCGAGTACTTTTACCGTGTCGCAGTTTTCAGTAAGGTAGGTGAATACAGTGAGTACTCGATGACGAGGATTAGGTTATGATATTTCCATTGTTACTCGCAGTTATTGGGTTTGCTGCCATGTTAAGTGGTATATGGGAGCAAACCTTGGGCACCATTGTTATTGGTGTGATCATGCAATTGGTGGGTTGGGTGTGGTTTTACAGCGCCTGGCGTAAAGCAAAAAAACAAGGGCACATACATAAGAATGAAAACAACTAGTGCAACACGAATTGCCGCGTTGACGGTTATTGTCAGTGGTATTTTATTGTTGGTGCTTGCACCAGCAGGGGACGCGGTTTCAAGTTATCGTATTCTTGGTTTTATCCTCATGGGGGCAGGGGTTGCATGGTTGGTGTCACAACGCCGACCAGAGCCGCAAACTCAGCAACAACAACCGTATCAGCAACCGGTGTTACGTTGGTATCAGTCACCCATTTTGTGGGTGCCTATTATTGCCGTCGTTCTGGGGCTATTGTCTTGGCTTATGATGTAAGGAAAACAAATGTCACTAACGACACGTTTAGTTATTTTAGCGGGCTTAGTCGGTTTATTATTTTATAACGCCAGTGAAGAGCAGCTGTGGGCTGCTATTGTCGACTGGCAACTTGGTTGGTATCAGCTTGGGGTGCCTATTGCATGGGGCATTATTTTAGGCGCTCTGGCTAATTTATTGATTGGCAATGCGCTGGTGAAGTGGCTCGAACCCATTACTTTGGTGGCCGCGTCATTATTAACTTTAGGCCTAACCGGTGCGGCTGCGGTTTATGGCGCTCACCAGATGAGTGGGTTGACCATTGCGCCGTTGTTTATTAGTAGTATCGGCCTTGGGGCTTACTTATTTGCCTACAGTTATGCGCGCTTTGCGGGCGCACGAAAAGCTAAAAACACCAACGAGACCAATGAGCGTGATAAAACTTAATTGCGATATGGGTGAAAGCTATGCTGCTTGGACGATGGGTGACGACCAAGCGGTGATGCCGCACATTGATATGGCTAATATTGCCTGTGGCTTTCACGCCGGTGGGCCAGCCATTATGGCCTCAACCATAGCGCTAGCGAAGCGACACGGGGTGACCATTGGCGCGCACCCGGCGTATCCCGACATTCAAGGTTTTGGGCGGCGTAGCATGGCGTTTACCGCTGCAGAGTTGCAGGCTATATTGCATTACCAAATTGGCGCCATGCAGGCATTGTGTGATGCCCAAAACGTGGTGCTCAGTTACGTTAAGCCCCATGGTGCGCTTTATAACGACATGCAAAAGTCGCCGCAATTGTTCCGCACAGTGTGTCAGGCCGTTGGTCAAATGAATGAGAGCCGCCAGCAGCGCCAGCAAGCGCCATTGTTTTTGGTGACTTTGGCAACCACTCATTCTGAGCCTCATCGCCATGTGGCGGCTGAGTTTGGTGTCGACCTGTGCTTTGAGGCATTTGCTGACCGGCGCTATGAAGCCGATGGATCGTTACGTTCACGACATTACGCTGACGCCGTGCTAACGCAGCGGCAAGACATTTTGCAACAGGTGCGCGCATTCAAAGCTGGCGCCCCCATCACGGCCGCCGATGGCTGCTTATTGACACTACGCGCCGATACCTTGTGTGTGCATGGCGATAACCCAGAGTCTATTGCAACAGTGGCTGCCATTCGTCAATTACTGCTCGAGAACTAACCATGCAAGCACGGGTAGAAGTAGCGGCCATCGATGCAGTGATGGTGGCTTTTGAAGCGCGCGTTGATCTCGCCATTAATCAAGCAGTACACCAATTTGCCGCACAACTGAAGCAGGCTAACCCTAGTTGGTTACGTGACATTGTTCCGGCCTACCATAGCGCCATGGTGGTTTATGATATTCACCAAACAGACCTACCAAGCGTAACGCGTTACATTGAGCAATTACTGCGCCAACCAAGTGAACAACACCACAGCTTAGCAAGCACTCAACATCGCTTTAAGGTGTGCTATGAAGCACCGTATGCGCCCGATATGCCGCGAGTGATGGAGCACACCGGGCTTAGTGCTGCACAAATTATCGCGCTGCACAGTGCGCGTGAATATCATGTTTACACCGTGGGGTTTGCCCCTGGCTTCGCTTATTTAGGCGATGTTGACGAGCGAATTCAAACACCTCGGTTAGCTACGCCGCGCAGTAAAGTACCCGCGGGTAGTGTGGCCATAGCGAATCAACAAACCGCGATTTATCCACGCACATCACCGGGTGGGTGGAACCTTATTGGCCGGGTTGCGAATTGGAATATGAACCCGAATGAGAATTTGGGCTGGGCAATACAAGCCGGCGACAGCGTGGTGTTTGAAGTGATTAGTGCTGCTGAGTTTGCCGCGCTTGAAAAGCAGCAAAGAGCATTGTCATGAGTACTAACGCACATTTAAAAAACGCACATTTAAAAATAGTGCAGCCAGGCCTATTGGCGACGGTGCAAGACCGTGGGCGCTTTGGCTATAGTTCTCAAGGCGTAAGCCGTGGAGGGGCGGTGGATGAACGTGCGTTTTTGTGGGCCAATAAATTACTCGGCAATGCCCCCAACGCGCCGGCCATTGAGGTAACCCTAGGCGGATTTAAAGCGACGGTGCTAACGCCGGGATTTGCCGTTGTGTGCGGCGCTGCGGCTAACGTGAACCTTAACGATCAACCCCAGCCGAACTGGCAAGTTTTTGCGACAGCGGCGGGCGATGAAATTGACATTCTAGCCCCAGCCCGCGGCTTACGTTGCTATTTGGCTGTAGCCGGCGGCTTTGATGTGCCACTTACCTTAGGTTCCGCCGCTACTGTGGTGCGCGACGGTTTAGGTGGGCTGCGTGGCGACGGTACACCCTTGCAAGTAGGGGATGAACTAGCCAAAGGCTGCGCTTCAATGTACCCAGCTGTTGTTAATCGGCGACCCAAACATGAGCTGATACCCCGTATTTCGGCACATAGCGAGCTGCAATTGGGCATGGTGCCGGTGGCGCAATTTGCCCAATTTAGTGCAGACGAGCAGCAACGACTGTTCAATCAAGCCTATACCGTCACTGCGCAGCAAGACCGCATGGGCGTTCGTTTACAGGGCGAACAAGGCATGCATTGGCCGCACCCACAAATTATCTCTGAGCCATTGCCGGTGGGCGCCATACAAATTCCACCTGATGGCCAACCTATTGTCATGCTAAACGATGCACAGTCGCTTGGTGGCTACCCGAAAGTTGGGGTGCTTAGCTGGTCAGCCCGTATGGCATTAGCCCAAGCAAGCGCCGGAACCAAGGTGCGTTTTGTAGCGCTTGAACTAGGCCATGCGCAAGATGAGTTACGTGCGGCGGAATTGTTCTTCGGTTGTACCGGTTAAGCAACGTGTAGGCCTTGCGCAGGCTGCCAGAAACTGCGATCATAGCGGTCATTTTTAAGCACAGCATCGGAGTAACGGTATTCATGGCAGAGAAAACGGCCGCAGACACGCCTCGTAGTAACTTTATTCGTCAAATTATTGACCAAGATCTTGCTTCAGGTAAGCATCAAAGCGTGCACACGCGTTTCCCGCCGGAGCCGAATGGCTTTTTGCACATTGGCCACGCGAAATCGATCGTGCTTAATTTTGGTATCGCGCAAGACTACCAAGGTAGCTGTAACCTACGTTTTGACGACACCAATCCATTGAAAGAAAAAGTGGACTACGTAAACTCCATTCAAGAAGACGTGCAGTGGCTAGGTTACACGTGGGAAGGCAAGCCGCGTTATTCGTCAGACTACTTTGACCGTTTGCATGGCTATGCGGTTGAGCTGATTGAGAAAGGCTTAGCTTATTGCGACTTTTCCAGCCAAGAACAAATGCGCGAAATGCGTGGCACCTTGAAAGAGCCAGGCAGCAATAGCCCATACCGCGATACCGCTGTGGAAGAAAACCTGAAAATATTTGCCGACATGACCGCCGGTAAATATCAAGAAGGTGAGGTGTGTTTGCGCGCGAAAATAGACATGAGCTCGCCGTTTATGTGTATGCGAGACCCAGTTATTTATCGGGTACGCTTTGCGCATCACCATCAAACTGGCGACAAGTGGTGTGTGTACCCAATGTACGACTTTACGCATTGTATTTCGGATGCCATTGAAGGTATTACGCACTCATTGTGTACCCTTGAGTTTCAAGATAACCGCCGTTTGTATGACTGGGTACTTGATAACATCAGCATTGACTGCCATCCGCAGCAAATCGAGTTTTCGCGGTTAAATCTGCAATACACGGTTATGAGTAAGCGTAAGCTAAACATGCTGGTTGAAGAAGGCAAAGTCAGCGGCTGGGACGACCCACGCATGCCAACTATTGCTGGTATTCGCCGTCGTGGTTATACGCCGTCTTCTATTCGTGAGTTTTGTCATCGTATTGGTGTGACCAAAATGGACAACCAAGTTGAGATGAGCATGCTCGAGGCTTGTATTCGTGACGAGTTGAACCAGAAAGCCCCACGCGCAATGGCAGTTATTGACCCAGTGCGTTTGGTGATTGAAAATTACCCGGCGGCACACGAAGAGCAGCTTGATGCACCTAATCATCCGAATGACGACAGCATGGGTGTGCGCCAAGTGCCATTTGCACGTGAAATTTTAATTGAGCGTGAAGACTTCCGTGAAGAAGCGAACAAAAAATACAAGCGCTTGGTGCTTGGCAAAGAAGTTCGCTTGCGTAATGCCTATGTTATTAAAGCCGAGCGCGTAGAAAAAGACGCTGCGGGTGAAATAACGACCATTTATTGCTCCTATGACCCAGAAACCTTAGGCAAAGACCCAGCCGATGGTCGCAAGGTGAAAGGGGTGATTCATTGGGTTGCGGCTGAACATGCCATTGCTGCCGAGTTACGCTTGTACGATCGTTTGTTCCAGGTGCCAAACCCTGGCGCCGAAGATGACTTTTTTGCCACTTTAAACCCAGAGTCGTTGGTGGTGAAACATGGCTTTGTTGAGCCAAGCCTTGCCAATGCTCAAGCCGAACAAGCGTATCAGTTTGAACGCATTGGCTACTTCTGTGCCGACAGTCAAGACAGTCAGCCGGGGGCTTTGGTGTTTAATCAGACCGTTGGCTTGCGTGACACTTGGTCAGAAAACGATAACTAATTTGCTAAAAGCATAAAAAAGCGGCGCGATGATTGATTCATCGCGCCGCTTTTTTTTAACTGGCCTTTTTACGAGGTTTTTAACTCGCTGTGGAAAACGACTTAGTCGAGATCAGCTTGGTTATTTTCGCAGGTATCTGGTGACTTACATTCGCCATACAAATACAGGCTGTGATTGGTTAAACGAATATTGTTCGCCTCAGCAACGTCTAGCTGACGGCGCTCAATCACATCATCTTCAAACTCAAACACGTGGCCACAGGTTAAACAAACCAAGTGGTCATGGTGGTCTTTCGCGCTTAGTTCGAATACGGAACGGCCACCTTCAAAATGGTGACGACTCACAATGCCGGCATCGTCGAATTGGTTGAGCACGCGATAAACCGTCGCTAAACCAATTTCTTCATTTTTTTCGAGCAGAATTTTGTACACGTCTTCAGCGCTAATATGCTGATTCGCCGGGTTTTTCAAAATCTCAAGAATTTTGATCCGCGGTGAGGTGACTTTTAACCCTGCTTTTTTTAATTGTAATTCGTCTTTGCTGCTCATGAATCTCTTCGCTATGCGTTTTTGGTTAGCCTAATTGGTCTAAGCCCATTTCGTCGCGAATTTGTGCACACCATTGTTGTACGCGTTCTTTCGTCAGTTCAGGCTGACGATCTTCATCAATACCTAAACCGACAAAATGCGTGTCGTCGACTAGCGCGCGTGATGCTTCAAATTCGTAGCCTTCGGTTGACCAGTGACCAATAATAATGCCACCGCGTGCTTCAACGATATCACGTACGGTACCCATGGCATCTAAAAAGTACTCTGCATAATCTTCTTGGTCACCGCAACCAAAAATTGCGATTAGTTTATTATTGAAATCAATCTCTTCAAGCTCTGGGAAAAAGTCATCCCAGTCGCACTGAGCTTCGCCGTAATACCATGTCGGAATGCCAAACATGAGTAAGTCATACGACGCGATGTCTTCTTTGCTTGATTTTGCGATATCAAAGACATCAATAAGTTGTTTGCCCAACTCTTTTTGAATCATTTGCGCAACAGCTTCAGTGTTTCCAGTGTCGCTACCGAAAAATATACCTACACTTGCCATAGAATCGTACTACCCGCTTGAAAATTAAACTGCGTGAAAAATTAAAGACCCGCTTCCCAGAATGCTTGAATAATGCCTTTCGCAATAAAACCGGCACACCCTAAAAACAAAACTAACCACACAAACCAACGACCAAACTTAGGTACTTCGCCTTTGTTTAAGACATCTTGAATGGCTAACCCAATGAGTACAAATAAAAATGCAATGGCAAAATTGGTACCCAAGGATTCAATCAATTCATAATGTTCTGACAGCATAACAGTAACACCTGATCATTGGTTGTTTTGAAATTATTTGAAATCAAAAAAAGAACGCAGAGTATAGCACGCAAGCGCCCTAGGTGCGAGAATGATTCTCAACAAATGAGCGCGCCAGCCGATTGAAAACGCGTGGCTTTTCTGCGTGTAGCCAGTGCCCTGTGCCTTCAATTATCTTCATGTCTAGGTTGCTAAAGCGTTCGCGAATAGCGCTTTCATGTTCGCTTTGTAAATAATTCGAGTCGCCACCTTTGATAAACAAAATAGGCCCGTCGTAGTGGCCGGTGCGAACCGCGCCAGAAATTTCGCCATAACACTGGCTTAAAGTATCTAGATTTAAACGCCAGCTGTAACCGTTGTCGTCGCGTCGTAAATTTTTCAACAAAAACTGGCGAACGCCTTTGGTTTCGATAAATTTCGCCAATTGCTTGTCTGCGTCAGTACGCGCCTTCACTTGGCTAAGATCAAGTTGCTGCAAGGCATCGAGAATATGCCGATGCTTCGGGTCATAAGCCACAGGTGCAATGTCTGCGGCAATGACGCTTAAAGCGCGTTCAGGGTAGGTTAGCGCGAACTCCATAGCTATTTTTCCGCCCATGGAATGGCCAACAATATGAGCTTGCTCAATGCCAATGTCATCGAGTGTTGCGGCAAGGTCTTGTGCCATATCGCTGTAATTCATATGGTCACTGTGAAACGAGTCACCGTGGTTACGTGCATCAACCAAAATCACCTGATAATCTTCGCTTAAGTCGCGACCTAAGCCTTTGAGATTATCCAGATCACCAAATAAACCATGTAACAAAACCACGGGCTGACCGTGCCCTATAACTTCATAATTAAGAATCTGTGCTGTACTCATGTTGAATTCCTGTACCCGAGCGTATGCTTGGGTATAATAGCGCGTAACGAAAAGTCAAACTAGAAGTGAACGGGTAATGACCAAACGCATTGATATTGACGACGAATTGTATCGCTTTATTGCGAGCCACACACAACATATTGGCGAAAGTGCCTCGGCAATTTTACGTCGCTTGCTGAACTTGCCAGCCGCTGACAAAGCGACAGGGCAGCCGGTACTGGCCATGCCAGAGGCTGAGTCTTCTGCCGCTAAGCCTGACCAAGACGGTGCAGAGCAACAAGATCTGACTGGGCGTACCGTATTTGACGTAATGACGCGGGCTGATTTAGCCGGCCAGCGCAGCATTGTTGCGCGCTTTTTGTACATTTTGAGCATGCTTTACAAATGTCACGCCAAAAATTTCGACGCCGTGCTGCAAATTAGTGGCCGAGATCGGCAGTACTTCGCAACCAGCGAAGCTGAATTAGAAGCGACCGGAACCAGCACCAACCCAAAACAAATACCTGACGCTCCTTATTTTGTGGTGACCAATAACAACACCACACGTAAAAAATCGATGCTGACACAAGTAGCGATGGAACTTGGCTATTCTCAGGAACAAGCAGAAAAAATTAGGGACTTTTTATAATGGCATTGCATCCGCGCGCCGGCCAACCGGCACAAGCTAGCGACTTAACCAACATTGCACAACTTGTCAGTGCTTATTTTGTCAACGAAGTAGACCCTCGTAATTCCAAGCAACAAGTCAAGTTTGGTACTTCGGGCCACCGCGGTTGTGCGTTAGATAATTCGTTTAACGAAGCCCATATTCTGGCCATTAGCCAAGCGCTAGTGCGCTACCGGGAAGAGCAGGGGATTACTGGGCCATTGTTATTGGGCCGAGACACCCACGCCTTGTCTGAATCGGCATACATGACGGCGCTAGAAGTATTTATTGGCAACGGTATTGAAGTTCATATTCAAACCGACGATGGCTACACGCCAACCCCAGTGATTAGCCATGCCATTTTGCGTTACAACAAGGACCGCAGCGAAGGGCTCTGTGACGGTGTGGTGATTACCCCGTCGCACAATCCGCCAAGTGACGGCGGGTTTAAATACAACCCACCACACGGTGGGCCGGCTGACACCGATGCCACAAAAACCATTGAGAAATATGCCAATGCGTTGTTGTCATCTGAGCTGATGGGCGTTGAGGCCGTGTCTTATGCAGAAGCGCGCGCGAGCAAGCTACTTAAGCAGGTAGATTGGCGCAAAGACTATATTGAAAGCTTAAGCGACGTGATTGATATGCAAGCCATTGCCGACGCCAAGCTACGCATTGGTGTCGACGCCATGGGCGGTGCAGGTGCCAGTTATTGGGCGCACATTGCTGCGCATTACGGCCTAGATATGACAGTACTGAATGCGGACGTTGACGCCAGTTTCCGGTTTATGAGCTTAGACAAAGACGGCAAAATTCGTATGGATTGCTCATCGCCATACGCCATGGCCAGTTTGTTGCAGTTGAAACAAGACTATGACATTGCCGTCGGTAATGACCCTGACTATGACCGTCACGGCATTGTCACGCCTACCCATGGCTTAATGAATCCGAACCATTATCTGGCCGTGGCGATTGATTATTTGTGCCAACACCGTAACTGGGCGCCTGAATTAGCCATTGGTAAAACCTTGGTGTCGAGCGCCATGATTGATCGTGTGGTGGCAAAACACCAACGCACGCTGCGTGAAATGCCAGTCGGTTTTAAATGGTTTGCGCAAGAGCTGCACGCAGCGACCACGGCATTTGGTGGCGAAGAGAGTGCTGGCGCTAGTTTCTTAGACCGCCAAGGGCAGCCTTGGTCAACCGATAAAGACGGCATTATTTTGGCGTTGTTAGCGGCAGAAATTTGCGCCAAGACGGGCAAAAATCCAAGCCAATACTACGACGATTTATGTGCCGAACATGGCACTGCTTACTATCAACGTATTGATGTGGCCTCGTCGGTAGAATTAAACGCTGGCTTTGCCGGTATTCGTGCTTATAAATTACAGCTAACCGAATTGGCCGGTGATGAAGTGACTGGGGTGATGACCAAAGCTCCGGCCAACGACGCGCTTATTGGTGGTGTGAAAGTAACGACCGCCAACGGTTGGTTTGCAGCACGCCCGTCAGGGACTGAACCGGTATACAAGATTTATTGCGAAAGTTTTGTCAGCCAAGAGCATTTAACGCAGCTTGCTGAGCAAGCACAGCAACTCGTGAACAGTTGGATACAAGCCTAACGGTTTGTATCCAGAGTATTTTGTTCATCAAGCTCTTGCTGCAGTTCAAGTTCTTCTTCCATGTGCGCTTGCTCGTCAGCAAGGGTGGTTAATAGCTCATCAGAGGTTTGCGTAGGGGCCAACATGGCATAGGCGCTAGCTGATTGGTCGTCGGCTTTCTTGCGTTGGGTAACGCGAAATAGCGAATAGCCGCAGACGATGAAGGTTAATGCCATAATTAATAAGAAGAAGTAGTTTACCGCACCAAATTGCATCAGCGCCGCAACCGCCGGCGCACCAATAATTGAGCCAATACCACCCACTTTAATGATGGCCCCAGTGGCGCCAACCATTTGGTCTTTCTCAAGATAGTCGTTGGTGTGCGCCATACCCAGTGAATATAGAGGCAGGGCACAGGCACCAAACAGCCCTACGCACAAATAAATTAACCAAGCAATAGAAGCATCTAGTTGCGACAACACGAATGCCATAATACCTGCAGTACCGGCACAACCAGCCATAATAATACGTCGATCAAAGCGATCAGAAAGCAAGCCTATAGGCGCTTGAGCCAACATGCCCCCAAGAATAAATGCGGCCATGAACAAACTCACCTGGGCAACGGATAAGCCAATATAGGTGGCGTACATGGGGCCAATGCCATAGAACATGGCGTAGCACGCTTGCATGATAAACGCATTGACCATGCCAAGCGGCACCAGTTTCAACAGGCTACGAATAGGAACTTTTTTAGGTTCGTGTGTGGTCGGTTCGACAGTTACGCTAATCAGAATAGGAATAAGCGCTAGGTTGATCAGCAGTGCCACCAAGGCAAAGGCAACAAAGCCTGCGGGGTCGGTAATACCAAGAACCAGTTGGCCGGCTACTAAGCCGCCATATATTAGTACCAAATAAACCGACAGTAGGGTGCCGCGATTTTTATTATCGGCCATGGTATTGAGCCAGCTTTCAACAATGACGAATATAGCTGAAATAGCAAAGCCGGTAAGAAAGCGCATGACAAACCACACAATGGGATCTATCCAAATAGCTTGAATTAGAATTGACGCCGCAGCAAGCGCAGCAAGGCCACCAAAAGCTCGAATATAACCAACACGACGGATATCTTTCGGCGCGCGCGTGGTGCCAAACAAGAACCCGATAAAGTAGGCTGACATAATAATACCGGTGGTCAGCGTACCGAAATTTTCAATAGTAGCGCGCAAGCTTAACAAGGTACTCGTCATGCCGGTGCAAATACCGATAAGCGTAATACTGGTCAGCAATGAACTGATAGCGCGTAATTGTTGCTTGAGCATGTGAGAAGTCCTTGTGTTGCTTAGCGAAGTTTAGCACGGTGTGAAAAAATCTTAAACGCCCAGAGGTTATCCACAGCTTGTTACTTGCCCCCTAGGCAGCAGCTGTTTATGATGGGCACAAGATGTTGTGTTGAGGTAGCTATGCGAACCCTATTTTTTGCTATTTTGCTGACTGTTTTATGCTGCGCGAATACCGCCCAAGCCGCGGTGGAGCTAAAACAAATGTACCAAGCGCGTGTACCGGTGGCGAGTCAAGCTGCGGCTGATCGTGATGCGGCATTACAAGAGGCACTGCAGCGTACATTTATAAGAGTATCGGGTGACGATAGCTTGTTAGCGCACGAAGAAGTGCGATTAGCATTGCAAAATGTACGTAATTTTGTGCAGCAATATGGCTATCAACAAGGTGACGATGAACTCTTATTGTGGGTGCAATTTGACCAGCCACAAGTTGATCGCACCATTCAAAGCGCCGGTTCAGGTATTTGGAGCAATCTTCGTCCTGAACTTCTGTTTTGGTTGGTGTTGGAAGATGACCGACTGCAGCGTTCAATTATTGGTACTGGGGACATCGAGCCCTTAGTTGACCAGCTTCGTGAACAAGCGCAGATTCGTGGTTTACCGGTAAAGCTGCCGCTATTAGATTTAAACGACTCAATGAGCTTATCCGTATTGGATTTATGGGCGCGATTTGACGATCGCATTGATTTTGCGAGCAGTCGATACGATGCGGACGGTGTAGTAGTTGCCCGTATTTACCAGTCGGATAGGGCGGTGACCGACCAAGCTTGGACGCTTGATTGGACTCTAAAATTAGCGGATATGCGTTGGCGCGGTGAAGTTAGCGCCGATGAACGTGCTAATTTGGGGGCTAAACTTATTGCCGATATTTCGAAGCAATTATCGTACCGTTACCGTATTAGTGCCAATGCTGAAGCCGCTGGGCTATGGCGCGTAAACATTGTTAACTTGCCTTCAGTAACCGACGTGTTGCAAGCCGAGCAACGCCTCAACTCAGTACCTTCGGTAAATAGAGTGCAGTTAGTTAGTTATGGTGAACATCAAGCACTGTTTGAGTTGCACATACAAACGGAAGCGGAGCAGATTATGCGCGCTCTTGACATAACCAAGCAATTTGAACCCGTCAACCAGCAGCAACGTGATTCCTTTGCAACGCCAGTTTATCGTTGGAGCCAACCTTGAGTGCGATAGCTCAGCTACCCTTAGCAATACAATTGCCAGACGATGAAACCTTTGCCACATTTGAGCCGGGTGACAACATCGAATTGCTAGACGTGGTGCAACAACAACAACGTGGGTTGGTTTACCTGTGGGGGCGCCAAGGGGTAGGCAAAAGCCACCTGTTGCATGCGTTATGCGCCAACACCCAACAGCCGGTGATGTACTTGCCGCTCGGCGAGCTAAAAGACAGCATTCAGCCGCAGGTGTTACAGGGGCTCGAGCAATACAGCTTGCTGTGTTTAGATGATATTGAAGCGGTGTTAAGTGACACTCAGTGGTGTTATGAATTATTCGCGTTGTTTAATCGCGTTCGTGATCTCAATCACGGCTTATTAGTTATTACCGCTCGCAACGCCCCAGCCGCCCTTGATGTGGCTGTAGCTGACGTGCACTCACGCTTGCAGTGGGGCTTAACCTTACAAGTTAAACCACTCAATGATGACCACAAAGTAGCAGCTTTGCAGGCTCGAGCAAAAAATTTAGGCTTGAGTTTAAGTGAAGAAACCGCGCAATTTATGGTGCAGCGATTAGGGCGCGATATGCGCAGTTTGATGCGCTGTCTGACTAAGCTTGATCGCGCCTCTATTGCCGCAAAACGTCGCTTGACGATTCCCTTTGTCAAAGACGTATTAGCTATTTAGTCTTGGTCTTTTAGCTTCTTTAGGCCCAAACCCAAGGCGCGACCCTGACGTCGAGCATACCAAGTGCAGCCCACAAAAGCGCCTGTTGTAAGTACTAATTCAGCCACTGCAAACCCGCGCTCTGCCGGCGCAACATAAAGCATCGTTAAGCTATGCAGGTAATACCACATTAAAACAAAATTGGTCCAAGCATAGGTATAGGGTTTACCGCGCAGTAGTCCAGGTAGCGGAAACAACAAAGGTAAAACCCACAAGACCAACCGAAACGTGAGGCTAAACTCGCTATCACTTTGGCACCAAACCTGCCAAATAAGCATGAGCGCCAACAGACCAAGATAGCTGGCCAAAGCTAAAAAACGTATTTGACTAATTTGCTGGTCAGCGGCTTTTAATGTACTCATAACTTTCCTTGCTGTTGCAAAGGTTTTAGTGCCGTCGCGGCATAGGTTACTCGTTTACCTAAAGCGACGGCGGCTTGATATTCATGCTCACTTAGTTTGGTTTGCTGCTGGTGAGACACATGGCTTGCACCATAAGGCGAGCCGCCAGATTGCGTTTGCTGTATTGCCGGCTCGGTGTAGGGAATACCACAGAGCATCATACCGTGGTGCAGCAACGGCACGCCCATGGCCAATAAAGTTGATTCTTGACCACTGTGCATGCTACTTCCCGAGGTAAATACAGCCGCGGGCTTACCTTGTAATTGGCCTTTAAGCCAGACCGAACTTGTGCGTTCCCAAAATTGCTGCAATGCGCTGGCCATATGACCGAAGCGCACGGGACTGCCCATCACTAAACCGTCGCAGGGGCCGAGTTCATCAGGTTCCAGCGCTAAATCGCGTGCGCTAGCCGGCTCTCCTGCGGCTGCAACGGTGCGTAGCAACGCATCGCCACCGGCTTGAGTAATGCCGGTCGCTATGGCATCGGCGAGTTTTTGAGTTCCGCCGTTACGGCTGTAATACAGAACAATAATTTGCGGGCGCATTTAGTCAAGCAACTCAAGCACAGCTTCTGGGGGGCGACCGAGTCGGGCTTGATCACCAACAACCACAATAGGGCGCTCAATGAGCTTAGGTTCACTTGCCATAGCTTCTAACAACGCCGATTCATCATTAACTTCTGCTAAATTTTGTGCTTTATAAGCATCTTCTTTCGAGCGCATCAGTTCTCGCGCAGAAATAAACCCAAGTTGTTTTACCAAGGTTTTTAATTCTGGCACACTAGGTGGTGTTTTTAAGTACTCAACAACCTGCGGCTCAATGCCGTTTTGTTCGAGCAACTGCAATGTTTGGCGGCTTTTTGAGCAGCGCGGGTTATGATAAATCGTGACCTGAGCCATAGCTTAAAATCCTCGAGTTCGTAAACTGTTATAGCTTAAGGGAAAGTGTATGCGTTGTCGATTTTTGCCCGTAATTTTAGCGCTAAGTGTCGGGCTTTTAAGCGCTTGTCAGCCAGCTAGTGATTTTCAGACGGATGATCGCGGTGGCTTAGCTTGGCAGCAATTACAAGGCCAATATGTTGTGGTGAACTATTTTGCTGAGTGGTGTGCGCCATGCTTGCGCGAGTTGCCTGAACTGAATGAGTTTCATCATTTATATGGTGACAAGGTGACGTTACTCGGGGTGAGCTTTGATGGCCTTAATAATGAAGAGCTTGCTGCACTGAAGCAAAAGTACAATATTGAATTTACCCTGATTCAGAACGAACCGGCGCCTAATTTACCATTTGCGATGCCTAACGCTTTGCCGGCTACCTATATTGTGACGCCCGAGGGAGAAGTGAAGGGCCCGCTGCTAGGTGAGCAGACCCTACAAAGTTTAGCCTCGGCTACCGGAACTGATACTCTCGAGTAAAGATTTCTGCGCCATAAGTTGCTCAATACGAGCCTGCAAGCGACGTTTTTCAATCTCGATACCCGTTTGCTTGTGGGCTTTATGTAAATGCTCAATAGCCTGGTCAAAAGCGCCATATAAAGCTGCCGACTCAGCCATAACGCCATGCATGGTGCTCATATCACCACTTAATCGATACGCTTTGGCTAATAGGTCAAGTGCCAATATGTGGTCGTTTTCGCGCTGCAAATAATCACGCAACAACGAAATGGCTAGGCTATATTGTTTCGCTTCAATAGCTACATTGGCAAAATTAATCGTAATGGTTTGCTCATTGGGTTGGCGTATATAGGCTTTCTCAAGCAACGCAAGAGCTTCCTCGTAACGCTGACTTGCCAACAAAATGTCACTTTGAACATCAAGGTAGAACGTGTTGTAAGGTTGCGCAGTTATTAATGGCTTAAGTAGCTGCTCGGCTTCAGCATGGCGTTGATTATCCAACATGAATATGGCCAACCCGTAGCGAGCAGCGCGTACGCGCTCAGTCGGCAAGTTAGGGTCGCTCATTTCTTGTCGCAACGTGCTTTCGGTAAGCGTTTGGGTATAACGTGCTTGCACGCGGTACTTGGCCAGTAAGAAAGTGCTTTCGTCGCGCGGCGCAATACGCGGCAATAGCGCTGTACGTGCGCGCATTTCCGACAGCCGGCTTTCGCTATATGGGTGGGTTAACAAAAATTCCGGAGGCCGCGACATATAACGAAATTTTTCGGTTAACCGACTAAAAAAGTCAACTGCGCCTTGCGGGTCAAATCCAGCGCGTCTTAATATATCAAAACCAACTCGGTCGGCTTCTTGTTCAAATTGCCGGGTATAGTTAATTTGCATTTGCTGGCCGCCAGCAATGGTTCCGCTTAGTGCGGCCATACCAAGTTGCGGGTTAATCACTGATAATATGATCGAGCCTAATACCGCAGCCATCATGGTTGGTGAGTTATTCGACACCCGCTCCATGTTACGGACAATATGCCGCTGTGAAACGTGAGCCACTTCATGCGCAAGTACAGATGCAAACTCTGACTCGGTTCTCGCTTCAGTGATTAAGCCGGTGTGCATGCCGACATAGCCGCCAAAAAACGCGAATGCGTTGATATCTTTCTGATTAATCCAGAAAAACGTAAAAGGAAATTTAACACCTTCAGCTTCACGCACAATACGCGAACCAATATCTTGAATGTATTCGTCTAAAACTGGGTCGTGCACCATGGGCGCCATGGCCCGTAATTGGCGCATATACATGTCGCCAAAAATTTGTTCGCGCTCGATGGTCATCACCGAAGCGCCCGCAGTACCAATTTCTGGTAAGCGTTCCTGTGCCAATGAGGTTGCTGAGTAGCTTACGCCAATGGCTAAGCCGAGAGCTGAAATTGTTGAAAGTAACTGCTTCATTATTTGCGCCTGATAAACCTGCAATGTTCGAGTATAAATTTGTGAAAAGGTTCCTAATTTGCAGGCTCAATACTGTAACTTATACGTGTTCACAGCTATGATGTGGTATCTCGAGAAAGCATGCAACGCTTTTACTCAAACAATTGGAGTGGGTTTACATGTTTGATTACATGAAACAATGGTACAACCGCAAGTTTTCAGATCCTGATGCAATTACGTTATTTTTGCTGCTACTGACTAGCTTCGCTCTAATTATTTTATTTAGCGATATTTTGGCACCACTGCTAGTGGCATTGGTATTAGCCTATCTGCTTGAATGGCCAGTGCAACGATTAACGGCAACCGGCTTACCGCGCTTAAGCGCCGTGTTAGTGGTTTACACTAGCTTTATTGCAGTTATTGTCGCGCTGATGCTGTTTTTAGTACCCGTAGTTTGGCAACAATCTGTGGCTTTAATAGGCGAACTTCCGCAAATGTTTTCGCAATTTAAAGTGCTGTTAAACCGCCTACCTGAATTGTTTCCTGAATATATTACGCAAGCCAATATTAACGACTTTATTGAAACCACGACCAATCGGGCATTGCTGTTTGGTGAAACCTTGTTAAGCCAATCATTAAGCCGAATTATTGGCATTATGGCATTACTGATTTACTTGATTGTGGTGCCATTGTTGGTGTTCTTTATGCTGAAAGATAAACACCACTTACTGGACCATGTGAATAAAATCTTGCCACAAAACCGTCGTCTTATTGCTCAAGTTAGTGACGAAATGAACGTGCAGATCATGAACTATATTCGTGGCAAAGCCGTGGAAGTTGTGGTGGTTGGCGTGTTTACCTATATTTGTTTCGCGCTTTTTGACTTGCGCTATGCGGCTTTGTTGGCCGTGCTAGTCGGCTTTTCTGTGTTAATTCCGTATATCGGTGCAGCTGTGGTTACGCTACCAGTATTCTTGGTGGCGTTGTTCCAGTTTGGTTGGACCGGCATGTTTGCTTGGGTCATGATTGTTTATTTGATTATTCAAGCGTTAGACGGGAACTTGCTGGTGCCGTTGTTGTTTTCCGAGGCGGTCAGTTTGAATCCTGTTTATATAATTGCTGCGGTGTTAGTGTTTGGTGGCTTGTGGGGCTTTTGGGGCGTATTTTTCGCCATTCCGTTGGCCAGTTTAGTGAAGGCCGTTATCACGGCGCTTTCATCAAAAGCTGAGCCAACGTCAGGCGAACAACAAACTTAAGCGTCAGCTAAGTGGTCTAAAACCACTTGGTGGTGGTCTTTGGTTTTGAACTTGTCGAATACATGGGCAATAGTACCGTCTTGGTTAACCAAGAAACTAATTCGGTGTAAACCGTCGTATTCGCGGCCCATGAATTTTTTCAAGCCCCATACTCCGAAGGCTTCAGCAACCTGGTGGTCAACATCACCGAGTAAGGTAAAGTTAAGTTGATCGCGTTCGGTAAATTTAGCCAAGCGCTTTGGCTCGTCAGTACTAATGCCGACTACCTGTACTTGGTGTTGTTGTAATTGTTGCATATGGTCGCGCAGTTGTTGCGCTTGCACGGTGCAGCCGGGTGTCATGGCCTTCGGGTAGAAATAAACTAAAACGCGGCCTTGTGCGAGTAGGTCGCTGAGCGATACCGGCTCATTATTCGCATTCGGAAGGGTGAATTGAGGGGCTTTGTCACCTGCTTTTAAGGTATTCATAGTTTCTCCAACTAGCCAGTGTAAAAGATTTGCCACAGGCTTTTTATCATAAAAGAAGCGTTGCGAACACGCAAAGAGCAGCGCAGCCTTGTTATTACAAGGCGGTAAAAGTACCATTGCGGTAGCACAAATTATTGGGGGCAGTATGTTAACAGGTAGTATTGTTGCGTTAGTGACGCCGTTTACTCAACAGGGGAACGTGGACTATAACGCACTTGAAGCATTGGTGAACTGGCACTGTGAAGCGGGTACTGATGCGATTGTGGCCATGGGCACCACCGGTGAATCAGCCACGATGAGTCATGATGAGCACATTTTAGTGGTATCGGCTGTGGCTGAACTTGCTGCTGGGCGTATTGATGTCATTGCGGGTAATGGTTCAAATGCTACAGCTGAAGCTGTGCATCTAACCGAGCGCATGGCAAACCTGCCTATTCAAGGCTTTTTAAACGTTAATCCTTACTATAACAAGCCATCGCAACGCGGCTTGTTGGCACATTATAAAGCCTGTGCAGAAGCGTCAGATTTACCTCAGTTGTTGTATAACGTACCTGGGCGAACTGCGGCCGATATTTTGCCTGAACAAGTTGCTGAATTAGCGCAAATTCCCAATATTGTTGGCATAAAAGAGGCCACCGGCGATGTATCTCGAGTTGCGCAATTAAAACAGTTATGCGGCAATGACTTTATTTTATTAAGTGGTGATGATGGCACCGGATGTGAGTTTATGTTGCAAGGTGGCCATGGTGTGATTAGTGTCACTGCGAATGTTATGCCGGCGCAAATGAAAGCGATGGTGACTGCCGCAACCAATGGTGATGCCGCAACAGCGAAAGCCATTGACGCGCAGATGGCAGTTATTCATGAGGCTATGTTCGTACAGTCAAACCCGATACCAGTGAAGTGGGCGTTGTCACTTATGGGTAAACTTGAAGCGAATTATCGATTACCGATGACAGAGCCGGAACTTCTGCAACAACAACATATCGAACAAGCATTAAAACAAGCAGAATTAATTTAAGCGGAGCAATAATGAAAGCGAATTTATTTGTGTTGGCCGGTGTTGCAGCAGTGCTGGTCAGTGCCTGTGGCTTTACGCCAAAAGAGCAAGCGATGGGCGACTTTGACTATCTTGATGTAAAAAATGATGCGCAACTGAAGCCAGCGCCAGGTAAACAGCTACCGCCAAGCAGCCGCCGCTATGAAATACCGCAAGCTGCACATAATACCCCGCTTGGAGCAAACGTTGTGGTGTTAGCACCGAAACTAGTTTGGCCAGTGGCTGACGGTAGCCGCGTCGAGGAAGACGAAACTCAAACGCGCATCTATTTCGATGAGCTAGATGGCATGAACGATGTAGAAAATTATGTCTGGCAAGGTCTACTGCAAGGTGCGGCGACTCGTGGCTGGACTATTGCTGAACAGCAAGATAAGCAACGTTTAGTTATTGATTGGTTGTCAGAGTCATTTGAATATGGCGAGGACGATACCGAAGTGGTGATTCAGCGACAGTTTGAAATCAACCTCGACACTGCTGAACATGGTCGCACCACGGCATTGTTAAGCAAGGTCTTAGAACGCAATGTGAGCAGCAATGGTGTGCAAGTTGACGATGTTTATTTGACGCATCGTGACGAGGACGCAGCAGCACAAGTACTGAATACGCTGGTGAGCGAAATTGCAATTACGCAAGCCCGCGGTGTTGCGAGCGTAACTGATGATGGCGCAGTGAATATTCAAGCAGGCTTTGATGAAGACGGCTTTGCCGCCATTATTGTGAGTGCGAGCTTTAATTTTACCTGGGCTGTTATGAACGAAGTACTGACCGAACTAGGCTTTGATGTTGATGATTACAACCAACAAACAGGCCGTTATTATGCTTCGTATGATGCAGACAACAGTGGCAGTTCGCTCGCGTTTTGGCGTGACAACGATGGTGCTAAAGTCGCATTACCAAGCGGTGACTACGAAATTAAAGTAACGGGTAATCGGCAACGTACATCAATTACATTGTTCCGTGCTGGCGAAGCGATTTCACCTGAGCAGGTCAATGATATTTTTGCACCGTTTGCTGCTGAAATTCGCAACCAAAGTAGCTTATAATAGGCGCACTTTTAATCGCTAACTGTTTCGGAGATACAGCTGCTCATGGAAAAACGTACTGAATTATATCGGGGTAAAGCCAAAACTGTGTTCACCACGGATAACCCTGAGCGGTTAATTCTGGAGTTTCGTAATGATACGTCAGCATTTGACGGTGAAAAAGTTGAGCAGCTAGATCGCAAAGGCATGGTGAATAATAAATTTAATAATTTTATTATGGCCAAGCTAGAAGCCGCTGGTATTCCAACCCAGTTAGACACCGTGCTTAGCGACACTGAAACCTTGGTGAAAAAACTCGACATGATTCCAGTTGAGTGCGTAGTGCGTAATTACGCTGCAGGCTCATTGGTGCGTCGTTTAGGTGTTACCGAAGGGCAAGCTTTGAACCCACCGACGTTTGAACAGTTTCTTAAAAACGACGCGCTGCATGACCCAATGATCAATGAGTCGCTGGCGGTAAGTTTTGGTTGGGCAACAGCTGAGCAGCTGGCGCGCATGAAAGAGCTAACCTTTCAGGTGAACGACGTATTGTCTGCGTTGTTTGACGATGCTGGTATGTTGCTCGTTGATTTTAAACTCGAGTTTGGTGTTGATGGCGACGGTAACATTGTATTGGGTGATGAATTTAGCCCAGATGGTTGCCGCCTGTGGGACAAAGAAACTCGCAAAAAACTAGACAAAGATCGTTTCCGTCAAGGCTTAGGTGGTGTGGTGGAAGCATACGAAGAAGTTGCCGCACGCTTGGGCGTGCCGCTTTAGTCTTTATCCCAATCGTCTTTTTTCCAGTCGTCGTTGTCCCAGGCGTCTTGGTCATCAGAATGCCGTGGCTGTTTGTCTTTCAGCGACGGCATTTTCATATGTGCCGTATGACGTAACAGCATCAAATTCCCAATAATAATGCCTACCGCTACTAGTATCATTATCCAAACCATACATCCTCCGGTGCGATGTCGGCGCGACAAATCGTATCAACATAGCGTTGTTTAATATCGGCAAGCCGTTCTAACACATAGTCTTTGCCTTGAATGTCGTGCTGCTGAAGGCACTGCTGTAGGGTACTTTGACTAAGCGCTGAATGTGCTTCAGTAGCGAGCGCGCAGTGGCTTAAATGCCAAGGTTCGGCAGCTACGCCACCTTGATAGCGCGCGTAGGGGAAGAAAAAACCAAATTCTCGAGCATGCTGGCGAAGCCATTGGTGCATGGCATGACAGGGGCCGGAGGGCTGGTATTCGCTCGGCACGAGTTGCAATTGCTGCTTGCCGCAGGCGAAAGGCCTTGGGTCATATACGTCAAAGTCGGTGCCCCAATGGTGCCGGCTGGCTCCAGGCAGTGCCGACCAAGTTAAAATAGCATCAATTTTTTCACCCGTGGTTAGTTGCTGATGATCAAGTTGATCGCCGTGGTCGTTGTACAAAGGTGCTTCACCAATGAACTTGCGGTTCCAAATAGCCCGTTGCCGTTGAAAGTCACGAAATGCTGAGGCAATAGCTATGCTCACACCGGCTTGTGCGGCGGCCTCGCGCATGGCTTGGTAGGCTTGTGCAACGGTTTCTTGCAAGCGAATGCCATCGCGTTCACCTGCTACCTGCTGTACGTGGGAGTTACTCAGCCCACAAAGCTGTTCGGTGGTTAGCATAACAAATTCTCAAGTACCTTTTCATAAACGCGCGTTAGCGTTTCTAAATCGGCCTCACGCACGCGCTCGTTAACTTGGTGTATGGTTGCATTCACTGGGCCTAATTCAATTACCTGAGCACCGGTAGGGGCTATAAAGCGGCCATCGGAAGTTCCACCCGCTGTGGAAAGCTCGGGTAAGCGCCCGGTATGTTCAGCGATGGCCTGAACTGTGGCATCAACCAAATCGCCGGAATCGGTTAAAAACGGCTCGCCGTTTAACTTCCATTGTAGTGAATAATCTAAATCGTGCTGCTCGAGTAGGTCAGTCACGCGCTGTTTCAAGCCATCAGCTGTCGACTCAGTACTAAAGCGAAAATTGAACTGAACCTGTAATTCGCCAGGAATAACGTTTCCAGCACCTGTACCAGCATGAAGATTCGAAATTTGAAAACTCGTGGGTGGAAATGAGCTATTGCCGTCGTCCCAGCTCATTTGGGCCAGCGCCGCTAATGCCGGTGCGGCTTTATGAAATGGATTTTCCGCCAAATGCGGGTATGCAACGTGCCCCTGAATACCAAATACGGTTAAGTCACCGGTTAGGCTGCCGCGGCGGCCATTTTTAACCACATCACCAAGCTCTTTGGTGCTCGAAGGTTCGCCCACCAAACACCATTTGATTTTCTCATTACGCGCTTCTAGGGTTTCAACCACTTTGGGGGTGCCATTAATAAATGGACCTTCTTCGTCGCTGGTAATCAGAAAAGCGATACTGCCGTTGTGATGAGGGTGGTTGGCGACAAAACGTTCTGTGGCAACCACCATGGCGGCCAAACTGCCTTTCATGTCAGCGGCGCCGCGACCATAAATATAACCGTCTTTTTGGGTGGCAGAAAATGGTGGGTAGGTCCACGCGTGCTCCGCACCGGCAGGTACCACATCGGTGTGGCCAGCAAAGCAAAACACCGGCCCTTCAGTGCCGCGTCGAGCCCACAAGTTGGTGGTGTCTTCAAAAACCATGGTTTCTAAATTGAAACCTAATTTGGCTAAACGCTCGCCCAACAATTGTTGGCAACCCTCGTCATTTGGGGTTACTGAAGCTCGTTTAATTAACTCACAAGTTAAGGCTATGGTATCCATTAACCAAGCTCCAGAGCGCTGCGCCAGTCAGCTTCTTTAAAACCGGCGCAATAGTGTTTGTTAGTCGCCAATAATGGACGTTTCATCAAAGTAGGGTAGCGTTGTAGCAACGCCACAACGTCAGCGGTATCGGTAACAGTTTGTTCGGTCGCAGATAATTGACGCCAAGCAGTACTGCGCTTATTCAATACAGTATCTATACCAAGCTGTTGCAGCCAATTGTGAATTTCCTCGGCACTCACTGGGTTGGCTCGGACATCGTGAAATTTATAGGTTACTTGCTGTTGCTCTAGCCATTTGCGAGCTTTACGCACGGTGTCACAATTCGGAATTCCGTATACTACTGTATTAGTCATTCGTGTCATACTCGTGTTGTTTTTAAAATGAAATGCCATTTTGGCAAAGCTGCTGTGAATTCTCCACAATTTATGTGGATAACTCTGTTAGTTAGCTGAATTGAAGTTGGTAACCAACTGTATTTAAAGGTTATTTTGTGCTGATTGATAAACGTACAAAAAGGTACATATGAGCATTTTTAAAACATTAAAAACCGGCCAAGACTATGCACGCATCTGGCCTCGTCATGCTGTTGTTGCTGCCATGACAGAAACGCGAGTGACACCGGCCGTGGCATTTGCCGCTAAGTGGATGCCAGCGCTGGCGGTTATAAATCTTGCTGTACAATGGCAGTGGCAGGGCGAGCAGCTATTGCCGCAAGCATTAGTAACCTCATTGTTTTTGCTTTCGATGCCATTTCAAGGGTGGTTTTGGTTAGGGCGTCGAGCGAATAGTCAGTTAACACCGCGCCTGCACAAATGGTACCAAGATCTCGCACATAAATTAGGCGTGCAAGCTGAACGCAAGCCCACCTACATGCACTTAGCCAAAATACTTCGCAAAGCCTTGCATGAGCTGCCGCCAGAAGAGCATTAAGCTGGCGACAGCTCACCGCATATTACGCTGAGAACACACTCCAAATAGGCGCGTGATCAGACGGCTTTTCAATGCCGCGTAATTCATAATCAATACCGCTTTCGGTACATTGTGCGGCAAGTTTTTCAGTGGCTAGAATAAGGTCAATACGCAGCCCCCGGTTATCATCAAAACCACGTGAGCGGTAATCAAACCAGCTGAATTGATCAGTAACCTCGGGGTGCTGCTGGCGATAAGTGTCAACTAAGCCCCAATCGAGAAGGGTGTTCAGCCAGGCGCGCTCTTCTGGCAAGAAACTACATTTACCGGTGCGCAGCCAACGTTTGGCGTTATCGTCGCCAATGCCAATGTCGCAGTCTTGATGTGAAATGTTCACGTCGCCCATCACTACAACTGGTTGCTCTGGCGTCAGTTCGCTTTGCAAGTAAGCCATTAAATCAGCGTAAAATTTTTCTTTCGCTGGAAACTTAAGCGGGTGGTCACGGCTTTCACCTTGAGGAAAATAACCATTTAATACCCGTACGCGTTCGCCACTGTCGGTCACATAGTCACCCATGATCATGCGGCGTTGCGCCTCTTCGTCATCGGTAGGGAAGCCAAACATAGGGTTCTCTAACGGCTTTTTACTTAATAACGCAACGCCATAATGGCCTTTCTGGCCATGAAAAATAACATGGTAGCCCATCGCTTCCACGGCTTCTTGAGGAAACTGTTCGTCATGCACTTTGGTTTCTTGTAAACCAATCACATCGGGTTGGTGTTTGGCAATTAATGCTTCAAGCTGGTGTAAACGCGCACGAATACCATTGATATTAAAAGAGATAACTTTCATTTATAGTCTCTGTTTGTTCATTGATTCATCTTGAACGCAAAGCATATCAGATTGGTGCAATCGAGGCGACAGCGGCTGTGCCTGCAGCGCTTTTCGGATATACTCGAGTTCATAATAAATTGCAGGGCAATTGGATCAACGAAGTAAGGGATGAAAGCCGTATGACCACCGATTGGTTAACTCTAAAAGCAGGGCGTGACGCTTGGCTGCAGGTTCAAGAACAAGGCCTAAAGGCCGATGATATTGGCTTATTACTAGGCGCCTCGGGTGGTCCGAAGTGGTTTGTGTTGCAAGGGCTTGATAAGTATTTGTTCGGTGAGTTTTTCAGTCAGCGTACGCGCCCACTGGATATGTTAGGTACCTCGGCTGGGGCCTGGCGCTTTGCTAGCCTAGGTCAAGCCGACCCGATTGCTGCTAGTGACTTATTTTGTCGGCTATATCGCACCCAAACCTACAGCCCAAAACCAGATGTTCGTGAAATTACTGACGAAGCGATTAAGCTGCTGCACGAATATATTCCCGATGACGTGGTGCCGCAGATATTGCAGCAGGACAAATTTCGCCACCATTGGATAGTCACCCGTTGTCGTGGCTTAACGGCGCATAATGGTAAACGGCAAATGGCAGGTTTGCTTGGCTCTGCTGCGGCCAACGCGGTGAACCGCCGGTTGCTTGGCAAGTTTTATGACCGCGTGATATTTCATCATCCACAGTCAGATGTGCGTTTTGCACAAGGCTGGCAAGATATCCCGACGTCGCTTGCGCCATTGCGTGACGACAATTTTAAGTCTGCGCTGTTGGCAACTGGCTCGATTCCCATGGTGCTTGAAGGCGTGCGCGATATTCCTGGTGCGCCACCTGGCATGTACCGCGATGGCGGCATTACCGATTACCATTTTGATTTAGACTTCAGCCAAGTGGATGGCTTGGTGTTGTACCCGCATTTTTATCACCAAGTGGTACCGGGGTGGTTTGACAAAAGCCTTAAATGGCGACGTACCAAAGGGGCGCAATGGCCGAATGTGATCTTTATGTCGCCATCGCCCGAATTTATAGCGTCGTTACCCTATGGAAAAATTCCAGACCGTACTGATTTTGCCAAGCTTTCAGTTGAAGATCGCTTCAAGTATTGGCAACAAGCCGTTGATCAAGGTCAACGTATGGCTGATCAACTACGCGAATGGATTACCAGCGGTGAAATTAAACGTAAAATTCAATTGTGGACCTAACACGGAGTTGTTGTTATGCGCTTTACTGGTAGCCCGAAATTTACTCACCAACAAACCGACCGAATTGGGGTGTTGATTACCAACTTAGGTACCCCTGATGCGCCGACAACACCTGCGTTGCGCCGCTATTTGCGCGAGTTTTTGTCTGATCCGCGAGTGGTGGAAGTGCCTCGTGCTCTGTGGTGGTTGATTCTTAACGGCATTATTTTGAGAATTCGGCCGCGACGGTCGGCTGCGGCTTATAAAACCGTGTGGACCGAGCGCGGCTCGCCGTTGCTGTTCCACACCCACGACCAGCAACAAGCATTGCAAGCCAAGTTGGCAGAACGCTATGGCGACGATGTCGTCGTTAAGTTCGCAATGCGCTACGGTAATCCATCGCTGGCCAGCGGCTTGCAAGAATTATTTGACGCAGGTGCACGCAAAATCGTGGTGTTGCCGTTGTACCCGCAATATTCGGCTGCGACCAGTGGTTCCACTTTTGATGCCGTGAGTGCTGACTTTACCAAACGTCGCTGGTTGCCAGACTTTCGTTTTGTCAGCCATTATCACGATCACCCAGCCTACATTGCTGCGGTTGCGAGTAGTATTAAGCGCTTTTGGGAAACCCACGGCAAACCGCAAAAATTAGTGTTGTCGTATCACGGCGTTCCCCTGAAATACCTGCACAAAGGTGACCCATACCATTGTGAGTGCCACAAAACGTCGCGCTTGATCGCCGAGCAACTAGGGCTTGAAAAACACGAATATGTCACCACCTTTCAGTCACGTTTTGGTCGCGAAGAATGGCTGCAGCCTTATACCGACTCAACACTTAAAGCGCTTCCTGGGCAGGGCATTAAGAATATTCAGGTGGTGTGCCCCGGTTTTAGTGCCGACTGCTTGGAAACCATTGAAGAAATTGGCGAAGAAAACCGCGAATACTTTATGGAAGCCGGTGGAACCGACTATGCTTATATTCCAGCGCTGAATGCAGAGCCGATGCATATTGATGCGCTAGCACAGATTGTCCAAGACAACCTGCATGGATGGGTGCTAGAACATGATGAGCCGCAGCGTGCCGAACGTGCTAAGGAATTGGAGGT
The DNA here is from genome assembly GCF_900116895.1 of Pseudidiomarina donghaiensis. Taxonomy (GTDB): domain Bacteria; phylum Pseudomonadota; class Gammaproteobacteria; order Enterobacterales; family Alteromonadaceae; genus Pseudidiomarina; species Pseudidiomarina donghaiensis. The sequence continues at coordinate 29,651 of NZ_FPCF01000008.1, forward strand.
GAAGCATGAACAAAAAAGCTGACACAACCGCCGCCGACAAGGCGTCGCAAAATGACGACGAAAAACGGCAACAGGTGTATCAAATATCCGCCAATCGTGGTCGGGCAAAACACAAAATGCGTTACGTTGAACGCTCGTTAGAAGACACCGGTGATTGCCGCCTATGCGTTGGCGCCATTAGCCCAGAGGACGAAGACACGGAACAGTCATGACCAAAGTGCCACACGGGCGTTTTGCAGAAGCTCTTCAACCGCTGTTAGCGCAGCATCCCGAGCACAGTGGGGTGTTGCCGTTAATTAAAGCGCGCGAAGCATTTGCCGCGCGCGTGTTGCTAGCCCGCCAAGCGCAGTTTTCGCTTGATGTGCAATATTATATTTGGCGAAACGATCGCACCGGAACCTTACTCTTTGAAGCTTTACACGAAGCAGCTGACCGCGGCGTAAAAGTTCGCCTGTTGCTCGATGACCATAATACAGCGGGGCTTGATGCCACCTTAATTGGCTTGCAAAGCCACCCCAACATTGAAGTGCGTTTATATAACCCGTTGCGGTTACGTCGCCCCCGTTTTATTAATTACCTAGTGGACTTTAAGCGCGTCAACCGGCGCATGCATAACAAGGCATTTATTGCCGACGAGCAAGTGTTGATTAGTGGCGGCCGCAATATTGGCGACGAATATTTTGCCGCCCACGATGATTTGGTGTTTGCCGATTTAGATGCCTTGATGGTGGGGCCTGTAGTGGTTGAAGCGAACCAAGAATTTACCACGTATTGGAACAGCGCGCTGGCGATACCGCTGGCCAAGTTGTTTACTTTAACCAAGCCACAAAGCTTAGCGAAATTAGAGCGCCGTGCTAGCGTCATTGAGTCTGATCCGCAAGCTAAGAAGTACGTCGACGCTGTACGAAATATGCCATTTGTACAAAATTTTATGGCTCGGCAAATTGAGTTTGTTTGGGCGCGGGTAAATTTGGTCGTTGATGACCCGAGGAAAACCTTAGGGCTAGCCAATCAAAAGCAGCACTTAGCGTATCAACTACAGCAGGCTATTGGCAGCCCGCAGCAATGTGTGCGCTTGGTGTCACCTTACTTTGTGCCAACCGCTGAAGGTACGCGACAGCTATGTGCTCTTGCGAAACAAGGTGTGGCGATAACCATTCTAACCAACTCTTTAGAAGCGACCGACGTTGCGGTGGTACACGCAGGATATGCGAAGTGGCGCAAAGCGTTATTGCGCGCTGGCATTGAAATTTATGAAGTGCAAAAGGTGTCGCCACTCGCGCGCAAGCAAGAACGTAAGCTGCGTCGGCAAAGGCTAAAAGGCAAAGAACGTTTTGGTGGATCAGCTTCAAGCTTGCATGCAAAAACCTTCAGTGTGGATAAACAACGTGTATTTTTAGGCTCGTTCAACTTTGATCCGCGCTCACTGCAATTAAATACCGAATTGGGTTTCGTCATACATAGCGACGTCTTAGCCGAGCAAATTGACCAAGCGTTTATCAATACCGTACCTAATTATGCGTATCGCGTTGGTATAGACCATAATGATAACTTGTACTGGGAAGAACGATTAGGGCCACGGGTAACACAATATGCAAGTGAACCTGGGGTATCTTGGTGGCGGCGTTTAGGTATGCTTACCTTAGCCAAGCTACCTATCGATTGGTTGCTATAAGTAACCTGTAGGAGCGCGTTATGCATTTAACTTTTTTGGGTGGTTGCGAAACCGTCACTGGTTCAAAGTATCTATTGGAAACCGATACCACTCGTGTGTTAGTTGATTGCGGGTTGTTTCAAGGTTACAAATGGCTACGCCGGCGCAATTGGCAGCCTCTGCCAATGGGTATTCAAAACGTTGATGCCATTGTGCTGACTCACGCGCATTTAGACCACTCAGGCTTTATTCCAGTACTGTATAAACATGGTTTTCGCGGCCCCGTATTTACCCACCATGCCACCGCTGACCTATGTGGATTGCTATGGCCCGATAGTGGGCGAATTCAAGAGGAAGATGCCAAGTTTTATCAGCGCCATAAATTGTCACGCCACCAAAATCCTGAACCCCTTTATGATGAGGCAACCGCTGATGCTGCGTTAAAAATGCTGCAGCCGGTTGATTTTAAAACGCAATTTAGCGTGGGCGATATTACCTTTTATTTAAACCCGGTCGGCCACATTTTGGGCGCTGCCAGCGTTATTGCTGAACATAATGGCAAGCGCATTGGTTTTAGCGGCGATATTGGGCGGCCAAACGACATTCTTATGAACCCCCCTGAGCCCATGCCGGCGGTTGATGTGTTGTTGTTAGAGTCAACTTACGGTGACCGCCGACATGACCCAGAAGACCCTTGGCAGCAACTGACTGACGTGGTGAACGAAGCGGCAGCGAATGGTGGGGTGTTACTGATACCAAGCTTTGCAGTGGGGCGGGCCCAAGTGCTTGAGCACATGTTGGCAACGCTGATGGCTGAGCGAAAAATACCGCGCTTACCGATCTTTTTAGATAGCCCAATGGCCATTAAAGCGTCCGATATTTATAGTCGTCACCACCAATTTCATCGGTTGAGCGCAGCGCAGTGCCACGCCGCAGACCAAGCCGTCACTGAAACCCGCAGTGTGGAAGACTCAAAATCAATCGCCAAGCAAACCGGGCCGCATATCATTATTGCCGGCAGTGGCATGGCGACGGGCGGGCGTATTTTGCACCACTTTAAACATTGGTTAGCCGATCATCGTGCTACGGTATTGTTCTCTGGTCACCAAGCTGGCGGCACACGCGGCGCGAAAATGTCGCAAGGGGTTGAGCGCATCAAGGTACACGGGGAGTGGTTGCAAGTTAAAGCCCGTATTCGCCACCTTGACGGCTTGTCTGGCCATGCTGATTACAGTGAAATTGGTGACTGGTTAAAAAGTTCACAGCTGCCGCATGATCTACAAATTCATTTGGTACATGGCGAGCCAGACGCGCTTGAAGCTATGTCTGACTACCTCAAACAGTCGACCTCGTACGACATTAATATCGCCGATTATATGGGCGTGCTACATTTATAGGCGCCCAAGCCCCTGTGTGGACAGTGGGCGGTTGGTTACACGAGTAGCATGACCACCGCGGTGGTTAACACCGCTAAAATAATATTTAACGCCATACCCTCGCGGACCATGGTTTTAATGGTTAAACGTTCAGCGGCAAACACAATCGAGTTAGGCGGCGTCGCAACCGGTAAGCAAAAAGCGCAACTGCAGGCAATTGCCGCTGGAATCATTAGCATTTCTGGCGGCAACTCTAAGGCAAAAGCCGCGGCAGCAAGTACCGGCATCAGTAATGTCGCAGTGGCGGTGTTGGACGTTACTTCGGTTAAGAAACTCACAGCCAACGCCAAACTTAAAATAAGTAACCACAAGGGTAGGCCGGCAAGCCCCTGCAGCCCGTCACCAATAATAGTGCTTAAGCCGCTGCTTACAAAGCCGTTAGCAAGGGCAATACCACCAGCAAATAGCAACAAAATTCCCCAAGGAATAGCAACTGCGTCGCGCCATTCAAGCAACGCATTGCCGTCACGGTCTTGCCAAATAAACAACGCTAAAACACCCATAAAGGCCACTGTGGCGTCACCAACACCGCCTAGCCCTAACCACATAGCCCAACCGCCAAACGGGGCTGTGCGCGTCATCCACAACACAATCACCACGCCAAAAATGAGTAGCACGCGCTTTTCTGCGCTGCGCATGGGGCCGACAGCTTCAATGCGTAGTGAGTTGTGCGTGGTTAAATTGCGTGTTAGCCACCAAGCCATTATCGGAATCGCAACCACCACAAGCGGTATACCAATCGTCATCCAACGCATAAAACCAAAGTTGGTACCGGTAATATTTTCATAAACCGACGCAAATATAAGATTCGGAGGGGTGCCAATCAGGGTTGCAATACCGCCCACAGAAGCTGAGTAAGCTAAGCCAAGTAACAACGCGCGTTGAAAATTAATGTCTTCGCTACCGTCTGCAAGAGCCAAAGCTACAGGAAGTAACGCCAATACAGCCGCCGTGTTAGAGATCCACATCGATAAAAACGCCGTAGCCACCATAAAGGCAAACACCATGCGGCGCGCGCTTGTTTGACCTAGGCTGCGTACTACGCCCATAGCAATGCGTTTGTGTACGCCACTAATTTCAACGGCTTTGGCGAGCATAAAAGCTGCCATAAACAACAAAATAATTGGGTTCCCCAATGCTGCGGATACCTCGCCAACGTTGCTCACGTTGCCAATGGGCAACAACACAAATGGCAGTAGCGAGGTAACGGGTAGCGGCAAGGCTTCGGTTATCCACCACCATGCCACCCAAATGGTGGTGGCAAGTGTCCATGCGGCCGCTAGCGGCATGTTAAAGCCGTAAACAGCGATTAAATAGCTCATAATTGCAGCCACTGGGCCGGCAACACGATGCAGCATGAACGTTTTTCCTTTTATTGGTGAATAGCCTAAGGTAATAAATTATCAGAACTTGTCTTCATTTGAAATTTTTGCTGTAAGCGCATAGGGTTAAATAACAAATTCAACAAGGAGTAGAAGCGAATGGCAAATACCAAACCTAAATGGAACTCCGCGATACTGTTACCGGTTTTTATACCAGCTGTGGCGGTTATCGCACTGTTGGTTATAGGAACATTAAGTAACCCGGAATTAGCGGGTGAGGTTTTTAGCGACGTATTAGCATGGATAACCAAAGACTTTGGTTGGTTTTACATGCTTGCGGTTGCGATTTTTCTGGTGTTTATTGTCGGGGTTGCGATATCTAAGTGGGGCCGAATTAAGCTAGGGCCAGATCATGCGGAACCCGAATATAGTTTCCCAGCATGGTTCGCGATGTTGTTTTCAGCCGGCTATGGTATTGCTTTGCTGTTTTTTGGTGTGGCAGAGCCGGTATTGCACTACGCCAGCCCGCCAGTCGGTGCCGCTGAAACCGTTGACTCGGCCAAGCAAGCGATGCAAATAGCTTACTTTCACTGGGGCTTCCATATTTGGGCCATATACGGCTTAGTCGGTTTAGTACTGGCGTATTTTTCCTTTCGTCATGGCCTGCCGTTATCAATGCGCTCTACGCTGTACCCTATAATTGGCGAGAAAATTCATGGTCCAGCAGGGCATGCGGTAGACACCTTTGCTATTCTGGGCACCATGTTCGGTATTGCCACTACATTGGGTCTGTCGGTGATTCAAATTAATGCAGGCTTGAATTATTTATGGCCAGAAATACCTATTAGCACCACGGTACAAGTTATCGCGATTGGCGTGATTACGTTATTTGCCATTATGTCGGTGGTGGCTGGCTTAGACAAAGGCGTGAAGCGTTTGTCTTATGTGAATATGGTGTTGGTACTGCTTATTTTATTCTTTGTGTTCTTTTCGGGCCCAACAGTCCATATTCTAGAAACTTACCTACAGAATACCGGCTCGTACTTAAACAATATTGTCGAGCGTACCTTTAATTTACAAGCGTACTCACGCAGTGACTGGATAGGTAACTGGACCCTATTTATTTTCGGCTGGACCATTGCTTGGGCGCCGTTTGTAGGGCTTTTTATTGCGAAAATTAGCCGTGGCCGCACCATTCGCCAATTCGTGTTTGGCGTGATGTTTGTTCCGACTATGTTTACCTTTTTCTGGTTTAGCGTATTTGGTGACACCGCGCTAAATATGATCATGAATGAAGGCTACACCACGCTGATTACCGAAGTGCAAAATGATGAAGCTATTGCTTTATTTAAGCTTTATGAGAACTTACCTTGGACGAATCTGCTATCCGTTGCCACCGTCATTCTTATTGTGACTTTCTTTGTTACTTCATCGGACTCTGGCTCTTTGGTTATTGACTCGTTAGCCTCCGGCGGAGTCAGTGAAACCCCTGTGTGGCAACGTGTATTTTGGGCCACACTTGAAGGTGTTGTGGCCGGTGTGCTGTTATTAGCTGGTGGGCTAGGGGCATTGCAAACCGCATCAATAACTAGTGCGTTACCGTTTGCGGTAATAATTCTCATTGCTGCCTTTGGCATGTGGCGTGCTTTAGTCATTGAAGGGCATCAATATCAAAGCTTGAAAACCGCAATGCGGACGCACCGTCGAGGTGTGCATGCCGGCCCAGGCTATTGGAAAAAACGCCTTGCTGGGGTGGTTGATTTCCCTCGTCAAACCGAAGTCCGTGAGTTTGTTGAACATACAGTCATGGAGTGCTTAGCCGACGTTGCCAAAGAGCTTGGTGGCAAAGGCTGGGATGCTAAAACACAGTACGAAGCGGATAACGTTCGCGCTATATTGACGGTGCAAAAGGAAAACGAAGTCGACTTTAATTATGAAGTTCGTATGCGTGCGTATCAACGGCCACAGTTCGCCATGAGCGGTGATAAAAATGATAAGCGTGATCGTGAATATTATCGTGCTGAGGTGTTTTTACGCCAAGGCGGACAAGCCTATGACTTATATGGTTATGAACCGAACGACATTATCAATGACGTGATTAACCAATTTGAGAACTACTTGCAGTTTATGCATATTTCGCCGGCAAGCTTGCCGTGGGACTTGCAAGAGCATGATGATGACTTAAAAACGTCGTAGCACTCGTTGCTCTGCTAACGATGAAAAACCACCGGCCTAAACCAGGTCGGTGGTTTTTAAATACATAATTAAATCGGCTAAAGCCATGGGGCGCACATAGTAAAAACCTTGGGCAAAGCCACAGCCATATTGTTTCAATAACTGCACTTGCTCGCCAGTTTCAACCCCTTCAGCAACCACTTCAAGCCCCACTTGATGAGCCATATTGATAATACCTTGCGTAATGACTTGGTCGCTAGAAGACTCACTCAGTTCTTTAATGAAAGCGCGGTCTACTTTTAATTTAGATACAGGTAAAGTTTTTAAGTAACTCAAGCCTGAGAAACCGGTACCAAAATCATCAATGGCAACGCCAATGCCTAAATTTCGCAACCGCTCAAGAACCTGAATGGCATTTGATGTATTTTCCATCAAAATACTCTCGGTTAACTCCAGCTCCAGCATGTTTGTTGGGGTATTAGTGTCAACTAGAATTCGCTCAATTTGCTCAAAAAAGTTGGCTCTATGGAACTGCAATGCCGACAGGTTAACCGCCACGCGAGGCACGCCATGCTGCTGCAGAATATGAATATCGGTACAGGCTTGCTTCAATGACCAAGCTCCGGCCGGAATGATTTGCCCAGTGGCTTCAGCAAGGGGAATAAACTCAGCTGGAGATACGCTGCTTCCGTCTTCTCTTGTCCAGCGCATGAGCGCTTCGACAGAAGCTAATTTACCGGTAGTCAGATCAATGATTGGTTGGTAATAGAGCTGTAAGCTTTCGGTATCGATGGCATGCTGAAATTGGCTTCGCAAAATAATATCGCTTTGCGACATTGATTTACGCTGACTACTAAAAAATTGGTAATGATTGCGACCTTGCTGTTTAGCGCGAGCCATGGCCACATCAGCTTGCTGTATCAAGGTAACCGCTTGCTTAACCTGTGGGGTATAAAGAGTAACGCCAATACTTGCGGTGAGATAGATTTTTTGCTGGCTGCCAAGTGCACCCACCTGATAAGGTTCATCAATGAGCTGCATGGTGTGCTTAACGAATTCCTCGACCTGCGCTTGCGAGGTGAAATCGAACCGTACAAACACAAATTCATCGCCGCCAAAACGCGCCACCAAATCATTTTTCTGGCTTAAGGTTTCTAACCGAGCCGCGGCTTGACGTAATATATCATCACCCACTTCAAGGCCGAGGTTGTCATTGACCGGCTTAAAACCATCGAGATCGATAAACAGCACAGCCATAACGCCGTCGTGCGGAGCTTGCTGCTGCTTTTGAATAAGCTCATTCAGGTGTTGCTCAAGGGCGGCCCGATTGAGTAGGCCGGTTAAACCGTCATGGCCAGCCTGATAAGCTAACTGCTCCGCTTGCTCTTTCAAGTGGGTGACATCTTTTCCAATACCAAATGTGCCCAGTATTTTGCCATCAATGATTATTGGCAAATTGGTGATATCGAAGATTTTTGAGGTTTTAGTCGTATAGGTTTCAACGAGTGTTTCGTACCGTTTACTCTCACCTTTAGTAATCACTTGCTCAAAAATATTCCCGACTCTCATCAGATCTTGTTCATTCAAAAACACGCCAAAGTGCAACTGCAGTGCCTGTTCACGAGTTACTTCAACTTGCTCACAGAAAGCGTCGTTGACGTGAGAAAAACAACCATCGCAGTCTAATGAAAATACGGGATCAGGATGGTGACTGAATAAGCTCTTGTAGCGCTGCTCGTTTAAGCTAAGTTCATGCTGCTGTTGGCGTAATTTGCGCTGTGTGCTCGTCAAGCGCAAACTATGACGTCGTAGTGCGGCGTTTTGCTCAATCATAAGAACAAAAGCAAGACTAAACAAAATACCGAGCGCGACGATAGCGGTGCGCATGTTCGCAGCCGTGCTAAGTTCTTTGAAGTCGTACAGTGCGGCATGTAGCGTTAGCTCAGGGCCGTGAGACATGGCTAGGGTAGTGCTTGCCAACACTAACTCATTATTATGGCTTGGTTTATTGCTTTCAAAACTACGCTCAGCCGTTTCGTTTAGTTGCGTATAAATTTTAATGTGGTTATTGGTTAAGCGTGTGGCGGGGTTCATCATGCGGTTTAAATCGAACACCGCAAACAGAAAACGAACGTCGCTAACTTCATCGCCAATAGGGATCATCATCACCGCCAACGCGGTTGATTGTGTGTTGATATAGGGCACTTCTGGAATTAAAAAAGAAGTATCTGAATGATCTTCCATTAACCACTGCTGAACTTCTGCATCGGCCAGAATACGATGGCCTGAGGATGGTGCAGATTTGCTAAATTCGTGCCACAGCGATGAGCGGGAATCATTTAAGGCGGTAATACTTAATAAATGAGGAATGTCGCGCAGGTACGCTTGAACATCGGCATGTTTATCGAAGGGCTGGTTGTTACGAGCAGCGACCTCCCAGCGTTCGGTCATGCGCTCCATTAATTGCACATTGACCATTGCCATAGTCGCGCGGGCATTGGCGATGCGCTCAATTTCACGTTCGGCTTCGTCTTGAATATCTTTTAAACTGTGGTACCCCATGAAATACCAGAGCGAGCCAGTGAGCACAATACATAAGGTGCCAACCAACATAGCGGGCTTTGAAGGCAGTGCAGGGCGTTGGTTGGGCTGTAATGAAAGTAACTGGTAAGCAATGCCGATGATAAGAAACAGTACGCCAGCTAAACTCGTAATGTCAGGGTGTGGGCCAACCCACATAAAACCATCGGGAGTGACGTGCAGGGCTAACACGGTCGTTGAAACAAAGATTACGAGCGCCGAAGTAACACGTATCCACAGCCGTTGTACAGGGTGTTCTGGATTCAATCCCAGCATAACACTGAGTATGACACACAGAACAATAGTGGCAGATGAAAATGAGGCCTCTACGTGGTTCAGCCAGGACATAAACAAAATGTTCGCTAAGTTGGTTCCAACTAATAGGCTGTGAAGAGCGAGCAATAGAATGCCGATACAGGCTACTCGCTGCAATGCCGGACGCTTAAATAACAAACCGGCAATAGCGAAACTAATGGCAATACTCAATAGCGACGCTGTGTTTGATAACATGCGCTCAAACAAGCTTTCAGGTTCAACCACAGTATTCATTAACAACCCAAGAACACCTATGGTTAGGGTTGCGATGACTATGGTAAATAAGGCCGCCGAGACGACATAAGGATTTACTCGAAGCTTGGCCAAGATGATTGCCTTTTATTATTTATGATCTTATTTCGTCACTATATGTAACAAGCCAGTTGTTGGTCAACTAGCTTGCAACGCCATAAGTATACGATCGGCATCTGGGCCCAAAAATTTAGGCAAAAAGTCGATTTTTTTAAAGCCAAACTTTTCATATAAAGCAATCGCCGCATGGTTGTAGGGCGCAACTGTAAGCTTTATTTGCGCCGCAGACGCTGAATCTGCCAAGTCATTTAAATAATAGGCTAATAGCTGTTTACCAACGCCTTTCCCGCGGGTTTGCTCTGCAATTAACACCGACATAATCCATTGTTCATTCGCCTGCCCTGGGGCGGCTAACAAATAACCAAGCACAGAGTCGGCTTCACAGTAAACAATGAAACCTGTTGGCCACTGTGCCAGCGCTTGGTAAAAAAGAGCGGCGGGGTAGCCCTCGTGCGCGTAGGTTGCTAACTCGAGGGCCTCAATTTGCGCAATATCTTGCGCTTGAGCGAAACGAACCTCTGCCATCAGCGCGTAAACTGCACGCTGAATGTGACAGGTACGTTGTAGTCGATACGTTGCAAACCAGCAATTTCACGTAACTGGTCAATGCCCGCGACCAAACCAAAGGCTTTGGCGTCAATATTAATCGGTTGCGTGGTGGTCGCTAAAAAGCGGTCAGTTGCCAAGCGTGTTACTTGCAGTGCGCTTTGTATTGTTTCGCTCTTACCCGCAATAAATACCGTAATATCAACCATCAACGGCAGTGAATCGCCAACCGGCATGTCGGTCAACAGCTTCTCTTCTAAGTTCGCTGTCGCGCTGACTATGCTGTAATCTTCAGCATTGAACAAATGCTTGAGCATACGCTCGTTACGAATAGGAATTTGGGTATCCAAGCTGGTTACCGGAATTTCAATAGTAATCTCGCCGTCGACCCATTTACCTTGAATGTCAGTAAAACGGTGAGTTTCGTCAACATGATCATTTTTAACGGAAACAAAATTCAATACCGAGCTATTGCTGTCTAATTGCCAAGTATCGGCTACTGCGGTTTGAGAAAAAATGACCACAGAAGCGGCACTTGCTAAAAAAATATGTTTAAGAGACATACATTTACTCCTCTTGTTGGGCTATAAAAGATAGCATAAAGTGAGACTTTGCTCGAGCCTTACGCTGAAGCTGCAGCTTAAATGATTGTTTAGGTGTATCATGACGCTGCACATCACACAGGAGACAGGATTAACAACCATGTATACGGACTCACTAACAAATTTGTTCAACGAATTTCAATTTTCCGAGCAACTGTTTCGTCCGGTTATTGCGACGTTAATTCTTATTTCCGCAATTTTGCTTATTCGGGCAATTTTGGCCAAGTTTATTCGAAAAAGTGTTAAAGCTACCGACCTACGCCGCCGCTGGTTAGTGCAAACGCGGAATGTCCTATTGTTATTCATGGTGCTCGGCTTAATGCTTATTTGGGCTGAAGAGCTGCGTACTTTAGCCTTAGGTATTGTGGCAATAGCCGTGGCTTTTGTGGTGGCCACGAAAGAACTTATTATGTGTTTAACCGGCAGTTTAGTGAAGTCGGGCGGTAGTGCCTTTAGTATCGGTGACCGTATTCAAATAAAAGAATTTCGCGGCGACGTGATTGATCAAAACCTGCTGGCAACAACTATTTTAGAGGTTGGTCCAGGCAAATTTTCCCATCAACGCACCGGGCGCATGATCGCAATTCCTAACTCATTGTTTGTGTCTGAACCCGTAGTTAACGAAAGCTACACCCATGACTTTGTACTCCATGTTTTTACCGTGCCGTTTAAGCGCGAAGACGACTGGCCAGCCGCGCAACAGGCGTTGCTAGAATCGGCCAATCGTCATTGTGCTGATTATGTGGAACAAGCGAAGCGTTATATGCAGCGCATGAGTGATCACCGCGGTATTGACGTTCCCTCGGCCGAACCTCGGGTGACAATATCTGTGCCTGCCGCCGGCGAAATTCACCTAATTATTCGTTTCCCTACCAAATCTGGAATGCGTAGTTATATGGAACAATCGATACTCAACGATGTGTTTCAAAACAATACGTTTACCCGAATTACCGAGAAAAACTAACACCCTCGCACATGCCTGAATAGCGAATGTTATATTGCTTTTCATTGCAAAGATTTCTATGCTCTTCTGGTGTCAAATATAATACAAAGATGTTATCAAAAAGTTATCTATCTCCCGATAGATGCGTAGGGATACAGCACTAGGAAAGGACTCCATCTAATTCGGTTGCCTAGTTTGCGAAGAGCGTGTAGAGGTTAATGCGGTGATGATTTGTTTTCAACGTACACGAATTGCAGCAAGTGCTATAGTGGCTTGCTTGTCGACAACAGCATGCTCAGATTTCACCCCAGGGTGTGGTTCTGATAAAGCCGTCGATGAGGTGTTGCGTGTTATCAAGAATCAAGCACCAACCATGCAGCACATCAAAATTCAACAGGTACATACGTTACGAACTAATTTTGCAACGGGCGAGGTGTTGTGTAGTGCTGCCGTCATTAAAACGGATGCCAACGCCAACCAAGAACGCGTCTCGGTTGGCTATAATGTGTACTACGACACCCAGCGCCGCTTAGCCATTAGTGTATATGGAGCGCCTCATCAAACGCTGCGGACGGAGCGGGGCGACTGAATAAATAGCCTTGCAACGCATGGCAGCCTAGTTGTTTTAAATAGGCTGCTTGCTCTGGCGTTTCGACACCTTCCGCAACGGTGGTTAAGTTTAAACTTTCAGCCAGCTGAACAATGGCTTTTACAATTGAGGCCATAGAAGGCTGCGTCAACATGTCACGCACAAACGAAATATCAATTTTAAGCGTTTCAAAAGGCAACTCGGCTAAATACGAAAGCGACGAATACCCAGTACCAAAATCGTCAATGGCAAAGTGTACGCCTAACTTTGTCAGCGCTTTCATTTTTTCAGCCACTAACTCAACATCATGTAGCATTAAGCTCTCAGTGACTTCAAGTTTCAGGCGTTGTGGGTTGATACCGGCTTGTTTTATTTGTCGCGATAAATTGTCAACAAAGTCGGGTTGCTGAAACTGTCGACCACTGACGTTAATGGCAAGTGTTAAGGTTTCGGTGTTACTGCTTAGTTGCCATTGTTTAAGAATGGCGCAGGCTTGCTCAATAACCCAGCGGCCAATAGGAATAATTAAGCCAGTGTCTTCTGCCAACGGAATAAATTCCGCAGGAGAAATAAAACCACGCTGTGGGTGTTGCCAGCGCAGTAAACCTTCAGCACCTACCAACTTGCCCTGCGGGTCTACTTGGCCTTGCAAAAACAACTGCAATTGCTGTTGGTTCATTGCGTGCCGCAAATCACTTTCCAAGGCAATGCGCTTCGCTGCTTGTTCGGCAAGCTCAGAGCGAAATATTTCAATACCGCTATGGTGATGATTTAGTTTGGCTTGGGCGAGGGCCAAACTGGCTTCGCCCAATATCACATCTGGCTCGCCACCGGCCTGAAAACGCGTAATACCAATAGATACCGTACAAAGATGGGTAAAGTGCCCTAGTTGATATGGCGCCTCAAGTTGTGCCTGAATTTCCTTGATTCGCGCCAATGTTGTGTTTTGCGAAAGGCTAACATTCTGCTCGTGGGGGCAAGGCAGCACTAACACAAATTCATTACCGCCAGTGCGCGCACAAAATAAATTGAGCTTGTTTAAACGCTCGCCAACTTGGCGCAAAAGCATGTCGCCGTACGAAGCACCGTAGGTATTGTTGAGTGCTTTAAATTTATCTAAGTCGAAAACAACTAAAGCGTAAAACTGCACAGGTAACTGCTCGAGATGTTCGAGTAGTTGTTGCCGGTTGGCAAGCCCAGTGAGCGCGTCTTGAGTGGCTAAGTGATGAATGATCTGTTTTGCTTCGCGTTGTGATTTGGTTTGCAAATACAGACGTTTATCTACCTTGGTGCCGACAACTGCCACAACCGCAGCAATGACGGCGGCAAAACCAATCACATACGCTAACCAATTAGAGTGAACATGTGAGCCGTGTGCCTCAACAATGCCATAAAACCGCGCTGCGGTCATTGCCGTGTAATGCATTCCACTTATCGCTACGGCGATAACAGTTGCAGGCAGCAAACGGCTTGCGAAACGATCTATCGATGAACGCTGTTCATATCGCGCTAGGTTTCGGTAGGTTAGCATGGCAATAACGCCTAGTGTGAGTGCCACCACTATCGAGGTGAGGAACCAACCGACGTGATAGAGCAACACACCGTTAAACTGCATTGCAGCCATGCCAATATAGTGCATACCACCAATACCAACGCCAAGCACAGCGCCGGCAAATAGGCTCTTTGATAAACTCGGCACATACTGTGGGGTTAACTTAAGCTGTGTGCCTAACGCATACCAATTGGCAAGTACGGCCGGAACCACAGAAATTATAGTGAGCCCAAGCTGATGCTCAATTGCTAACGGAATTTTGAAGGCGAGCATGCCAATAAAATGCATATTCCATACCGTTAAACCAGCTATGACTGCACTCACAAGTAACCAGCCGTGGCGATATAACGGATTTCTATACGAATTGGCGCGAACTAAGGTAAGCAATGACGTATAGGCACCTAGCAATGCAATTGCGAACGATAAAACCACCAATCCAAGGTGATGTTCTCCTGCAATCAGTGGCAGTACCGACTGCCCGAGATCAAAAAACTGATGCCAATATTGGGTCATACTCGCTTTGTCCTTGGTTTTTCTAACCTATTATTGTCTGAATCGTTACGTAGTTAGCAACGCTTTAGTTCAATGTTTTAGTTGAACTTTAGTTTAATTTTGAAGTGAACTGCAAAATTGTCGACAATTAGTTTGACTTTGAGCTTGGAATTTGAAAATTATCCGCTTAAAATAGCTCAATCGTTCAGCTGAAGAGGTTTTCATGTCGACAATTATGGGTGAAACCTTTCAAAGCCTATTAGGGCGGTTGCCTGTGACATCTTCAGACCGGCTGCTACTAGAAATGCAACGCGCTATTGTTGAAGGTGAACTACCTGCTGGTAGTAAGATTAGCGAACCCGAACTGGCACGTAAATTCAACGTTAGTCGAGCACCACTGCGCGAGGCCATGGCACGTTTAGAGCGTTGTCATTTAATTGAGCGTATACCAAATGCCGGTGCACGGGTAGTTAAATTGTCGGCAGAAGGGCTACAAGCGCTATACCAAATTCGCGAAGAGCTTGAAGGGTTAGCGTGCCGACTAGCAGCCGAAAATATGGACGAGCATGAAATTGAACAATTACGCGCGTTGCTTGACCAACACTTACAGTCACAACGAGTTCGCGAAGGCGAAAGCTATTATCAAGAAGCCGGCGATCTCGATTTTCACTATCGCATTATTCTTGGCAGCAAAAACCCGTATTTGATTAACATGCTGTGCGACGAGCTGTATTTTTTAGTGCGCATGTATCGTGTTCAGCTGGGCATGAATGGCCCACGCGTGTCACGCGCATTTGACGAACACAAAGCAATTATAAATGCCATCGCCAGTCGCGATGGCGAATTGGCGGATCTATTGATGCGCCGTCACATTGCCGCCTCGCGCGGCAACATCGAATTAAAACTGCAACAAGTAGGAACGCAACATGACTAAAGTTCACAGTGCTGGCGCGAAGTTTCGCCAAGCCATTGCCAATAACAAACCGCTACAAATTGTCGGTACCATTAACGCATACACAGCTATGATGGCTGAGCGTGTAGGTCACCAAGCACTATATTTGTCAGGCGCAGGTGTGGCGAACGCATCATTTGGCTTGCCAGACTTAGGCATGACCTCATTGAACGACGTGTGCGAAGATATTCGCCGTATTACTGGCGCCACCGACGTGCCATTGTTAGTTGATGCCGACACCGGTTGGGGTGGGGCGTTTAACATTGCCCGTACGGTGAAAGAAATGACCCGCGCTGGCGCAGCAGGCTTCCACATCGAAGACCAAGTCGCTCAGAAACGTTGTGGTCACCGCCCTAACAAAGAGATTGTTTCGCAAGCAGAAATGGTCGATCGCGTAAAAGCGGCAGTAGATGCACGTATTGATGACCAGTTTTATATTATGGCGCGTACCGATGCATTCCAACAAGAAGGCTTAGAAGCCGCGATTGAGCGCGCCCAAGCTTGCGTTGAAGCTGGTGCCGATGCCATTTTTGCCGAAGCCGTACACACGTTAGAGCACTATCAAGCATTTACTAACGCCCTAAACGTACCAGTTCTTGCTAACATTACCGAATTTGGCGCCACGCCATTGTTCAGCAAAGACGAATTAGCGGAAGTTGGCATTGAATTAGTGCTGTATCCATTAAGTGCGTTCCGTGCCATGAACAAAGCAGCATTAAATGTGTATGAGAGCATTTTAACCAAGGGTCACCAAAAAGATGTGGTCGATAGCATGCAGACGCGCGCGGAGTTGTATGATTTCTTAAATTATCACGCGTTCGAAGACAAACTCGATTCACTGTTTAAAAAATAAAAACGTTGTTCGTTATTCGTACGTTCGCGCTGCTCACTGTTCGTCCGCTACGCTATTCGAAGAGTGCAGGCACGTACGAACAGCGTAGCGCACGAATTACGAACAGCGAAGCGCACGAATTACGAACAGCGAAGCGCACGAATTACGAATCAAATAAGGAGTTAAAGATGGCTGAGAAGAAATTAACAGGCGCCGGTTTGCGCGGCCAAGTAGCGGGCGAGACCGCCCTTTGTACCGTTGGTAAAAGCGGTTCTGGCTTAACCTATTACGGTTATGACATTAAAGAACTCGCTGACAAAGTCACGTTTGAAGAAGTGGCTTACTTGTTGTCACGTGGCGAATTACCCAATAAAAACCAATTAGCTGAGTACAAAGCGCGTTTGAAAAAGCAACGTGGCTTGCCACAGGCGCTCAAAGATGTGTTGGAGCGTATTCCAGCAGACGCGCACCCAATGGACGTGATGCGTACCGGTTGTTCATTTTTGGGCAACATTGAGCCAGAAGAAGACTTCAGCCAAGCGGATGACAAAATTGATCGCATGT
This sequence comes from Pseudidiomarina donghaiensis, assembly GCF_900116895.1. Taxonomy (GTDB): domain Bacteria; phylum Pseudomonadota; class Gammaproteobacteria; order Enterobacterales; family Alteromonadaceae; genus Pseudidiomarina; species Pseudidiomarina donghaiensis. Next base: position 46,517 of record NZ_FPCF01000008.1, read on the forward strand.
TAGCGACTTTCCCAAGCATTTTGCTTTACTGGTACCGTTTTAGCCATGAAGGCAAGCGCATTGAAACGCAAACTGATGACGATTCAATTGGTGCGCACTTCTTACACTTATTGCACGACAAAGCGCCGTCAAAGTTACACACTGACGTGATGAACACGTCGTTAATTCTGTATGCAGAGCACGAGTTCAATGCATCAACCTTTACTGCCCGCGTGTGTGCATCAACCTTGTCAGATATTTTCTCATGTGTAACTGGTGCGATTGGCTCATTGCGTGGCCCATTGCATGGCGGCGCCAACGAAGCGGCGATGGAATTGATTGAAAACATGAAAGACGCCGATGACGCTGAGCAAACCCTAATGGGCATGCTTGAGCGCAAAGAGAAAATCATGGGCTTTGGTCACGCCATTTATCGTGAATTCGACCCACGTAATGACATCATCAAAGAGTGGTCAGAAAAGCTTTCACAAGAGTTTGGTGATACCCGTTTGTACGATGTATCAGTGCGTTGTGAAGACGTGATGTGGCGTGAGAAGAAATTGTTCCCGAACGCTGACTTTTTCCATGCGTCGGCATACCACTACATGGGCATTCCAACCAAGTTGTTTACGCCTATTTTCGTGATGTCACGGGTAACTGGCTGGACTGCACACGTGAAAGAACAGCGTGCGAATAACCGTATTATTCGCCCAAGTGCCGACTATACTGGCCCAGGCCCACGCCCTGTACCTGCTTTAGAAGACCGCTAAGCAGAGAATAAAGAGGCACTTCGGTGCCTCTTTTTGGCTGTTCTGTCGTTATCATTCATTCACTAAAGAGGCATAGCCATGAATACTGAATTTCGTAAACCGCTCCCGGGCACCACGCTGCAATATTATGATACGCGTGCCGCGGTAGAAGCGATTAAGCCAGGCGCTTATGACGGCCTGCCATACACCTCAAAAATTTTAGCGGAGCAGTTAGTGCGCCGCTGCAACCCAGAAGACTTAACCGCAAGCTTAGTGCAGTTAATTGATCGCAAACGTGATCTCGACTTTCCATGGTACCCGGCGCGCGTGGTATGCCACGACATTCTGGGCCAAACCGCATTGGTTGACTTAGCCGGTTTGCGTGACGCCATTGCTGCTAAAGGCGGTGACCCAGCGAAAGTAAACCCAGTGGTGCCCACTCAGTTGATTGTTGACCACTCATTGGCGGTAGAGCACGCTGGTTTTGACAAAGACGCGTTTGAGAAAAACCGTCAAATTGAAGACCGCCGTAACGACGACCGTTTTCACTTTATTAATTGGACCAAAACCGCGTTCAAAAACGTTGACGTCATTCCGCCGGGGAACGGCATTATGCACCAGATCAACCTAGAGAAAATGTCGCCGGTGGTGCAAGTACGTGACAACGTGGCGTTTCCTGATACCTGTGTCGGTACCGATAGCCATACGCCGATGGTTGACGCCTTAGGTGTTATTTCTGTGGGCGTAGGCGGCTTAGAAGCGGAAAGCGTGATGCTTGGTCGCGCTTCATACATGCGCCTGCCAGATATTATTGGTGTTGAGTTAACGGGTAAACTGAAACCTGGCATTACCGGCACTGACTTGGTGCTTGCCATTACCCACTTCTTGCGCAAAGAGCGCGTGGTTGGTGCTTACCTTGAGTTCTTTGGTGAAGGTGCTGATGCCTTGTCGGTAGGCGACCGTGCCACCATTTCAAACATGACGCCTGAGTATGGTGCCACCGCTGCCATGTTCTACATTGATCAGCAAACGATTGATTACTTGAAACTTACCGGCCGTGACGACAAGCAAGTGGAGCTGGTTGAGCATTATGCCAAGCACACGGGCTTGTGGGCTGACAGCATGAAAGGCGCTGAATACGAGCGTGTGTTGACCTTTGATTTGTCAAAAGTTGAACGTAACTTAGCAGGGCCTTCGAACCCGCACGCGTTATTGCCAGCAGCCGAGCTAAGCTCGCGTGGCATTGCCAAGCATATTGAACAACCGGAAGGCGGCTTAATGCCTGACGGCGCAGTGATTATTGCGGCCATTACCAGCTGTACCAACACCAGCAACCCACGCAACATGATTGCGGCAGGCTTGATTGCGCGTAACGCGAACAAATTAGGCCTAACTCGCAAGCCGTGGGTGAAGACCTCGTTAGCGCCGGGTTCAAAAACCGTCAAAATGTACTTAGAAGACGCGAACCTGTTACCTGAGCTAGAAAACTTAGGCTTCGGTGTGGTTGGCTTTGCCTGTACTACCTGTAACGGTATGAGCGGCGCGCTTGACCCGAAAATTCAGCAAGAAATTATTGAGCGCGATTTGTTCTCAACGGCAGTGCTTTCGGGCAACCGTAACTTTGACGGCCGTATTCACCCGTATGCCAAACAAGCATTCTTGGCATCACCGCCGTTAGTTGTGGCCTATGCCATTGCCGGTACCATTCGTTTTGACATCGAAAAAGACGTACTGGGCTCAGACCAAGACGGCAACCCAGTGACTTTGAAAGATATTTGGCCAAGTGACGAAGAAATTGATGCGATTGTGAAGCAGGCGGTGAAACCCGAGCAGTTCCGCACGGTGTATGACCCAATGTTTAGTTTAAACGTTGAGTATGGCGAAAAAATTGACCCGTTATATGACTGGCGTCCGCAAAGTACTTACATTCGTCGTCCGCCATACTGGGAAGGCTCATTTGCGTCGGCGAACAGTCTCAAAGGTCTGCGCCCGTTGGCGGTGTTGGGTGACAACATCACCACCGACCATTTATCACCTTCTAACGCCATTCTGCCAGACAGCGCTGCGGGTGAATATTTGGCGAAAATGGGCTTGCCCGAAGAAGACTTCAACAGTTACGCCACCCATCGTGGTGACCATTTAACGGCGCAACGTGCCACTTTTGCCAACCCAAAAATATTTAACGAAATGGTGAAAAACGACGTGGGCGAGGTTATTCAAGGCTCATTAGCTCGGGTTGAACCAGACGGTAAAACCATGCGCATGTGGGAAGCCATTGAAACCTACATGGAGCGCAAGCAGCCGTTGATTATTGTGGCTGGTGCTGACTATGGTCAGGGCTCGTCGCGTGATTGGGCGGCTAAGGGTGTGCGTTTGGCTGGTGTTGAATGTATTGTGGCCGAAGGCTTTGAGCGCATTCACCGTACCAACCTAATCGGTATGGGCGTACTGCCGCTAGAATTTGAAGCGGGTACTACGCGCAAAACCTTGAACATTGATGGTACCGAAACCTTTGATGTGGAAGGCGATGTGCAGCCAGGCGCCGAAATGACGTTAGTCATTCATCGCGCCAATGGTGACACCGTCAAAGTGCCAACCAAGTGCCGCCTAGATACCGCCGAAGAAGTATCAATTTACTCGGCCGGTGGTGTGTTGCAGCGCTTTGCACAAGACTTTTTAGCGGGTGAGGTGTAATCGCGATGGCTTTTCCTCCACAACTAAAAATTGCCGCCACCTATATGCGTGGCGGCACCTCGAAAGGGGTGTTTTTTAAACTGGATGACTTACCCGCCGCGGCACAAACGCCGGGCCCAGCACGCGATAAACTGTTGTTGCGCGTTATTGGCAGCCCAGATCCATACGCTAAACACACCGATGGTATGGGGGGCGCAACCTCAAGCACCAGTAAAACGGTGATTTTGTCGCGCAGCTCGCGCCCTGATCACGACGTGGATTATTTGTTTGGCCAAGTGTCCATTGATAAGCCATTTATTGACTGGAGCGGCAACTGCGGTAACTTAACGGCTGCGGTTGGCTCATTTGCTATTAGCAATGGCTTGGTTGACTCATCGCGTATACCCGATAACGGTACCTGCGTGGTGCGCATTTGGCAGGCCAATATTCAGAAAACCATTGTGGCGCATGTGCCTATCACTAACGGTGAAGTGCAAGAAACCGGTGACTTTGAACTTGACGGCGTGACCTTCCCAGCCGCCGAAGTGCAAGTGGAATTTATGGACCCAGCTGCTGATGACGATGGCGACGGTGGCTCCATGTTTCCAACTGGCAATGTGGTGGACGAATTTGAAGTGCCAGGCTTAGGCAAGCTGCAGGCGACCTTTATCAACGCAGGCATTCCGACTATTTTCGTCAACGCTGCGGATATTGGTTACACCGGCACGGAGTTGCAGGGCGCGATTAACGAAAACGCCGATGCCTTGCTGATGTTTGAAAACTTGCGTGCGCATGGTGCTGTGAAAATGGGTTTAATTGCTTCTGTTGACGAAGCCGCCGCGCGCCAACATACGCCAAAAATAGCCTTCGTGGCACCGCCCGCTGACTATGTGTCGTCTAGTGGCAAAGCCATTAGCGCCGGTGACATTGACGTGTTAGTGCGCGCCATGTCGATGGGCAAATTGCACCACGCCATGATGGGCACAGCCGCTGTCGCCATTGCCACGGCTGCCGCAGTGCCTGGCACTTTGGTTAACCTAGCTGCCGGTGGTGGCGACCGTAATCAGGTGGTGTTTGGTCACCCATCCGGAACCTTACGCGTAGGCGCCGAAGCCAAACAAGTAAACGGTGAGTGGACGGTCACCAAAGCCATCATGAGCCGCAGCGCGCGGGTACTCATGGAAGGTTGGGTGCGCGTACCACAAGACTAAAGCCACGTATCGAGATCTTGGCCACCCAGAATGGCCATGATCTCGACACTGAATGAGTTCTCGCCTGATTCGTTCACACGATAATAAATGCTGTCAACGCCACATACGCTGCGGCGATAGCCTTGTCTAATGTGACTTACTGCTGGAAAACTCAAAGGGTTCTGAGCGATATGTTCAAAGGCTTCAAAAAATTGATAAAAATAGACATCTGCCGCGTGTTCACCAAATGTCTGGTAACCGTAAGAATAAATTCGTTGCAGGTCGGCTTTGGCTGCATGAGATAGCTTATACGAAGCCACCGGCTATTTTCTCAGACTTTCTTTAAACTCATGTAAAATCTGTTCAGCTGACTGATCTGTAAAGCCGCTATATTCAGCCGCTTGAAGCTTTTCATTGAGCATTTCTGCACGGCGCGCGCGGCGGATTAAATCGTTTATTAATTCACTCTTACTTGCATATTCACCTGTCACCTCAACGTGCTCACGCAGCCATAGGTCATTTTGTTCAGTCAGTGTAATACTTTGTCGGGTCATGTTTGATGTCCTTAGCTGTTGGTCTGTCGTATTGGCACTATTGGTGTAATATTACACCATTAAATTAATTTAAGAATAATCTAACCCCAGAAAAAAGCCACCTCATAAAGTCGTCTTTTCGGTCATACTTAGGCGTACATTCTGATAAACTTACCCTATTAACGTAAGCAAATTGATTGAAGGTACTTTCAAACCGATGCAGCCAAATCAACCTCAGCAACGAGATGCCGTACGTCTGAACAAATTTATTAGCGAAAGCGGTATGTGCTCGCGCCGCGAGGCCGATCGCTATATTGAGCAAGGGCAAGTGACCTTAAACGGACGCAAAGCTGTAGTCGGTGACAAAGTAGGGCCAACCGACGAAGTGCGGGTAAATGGCCGCTTAGTGGCTGCGCAAAACAAAGAAAAATTCGTGTTCATTGCGTTGAATAAGCCGGTGGGGGTGGTGAGTACTACCGACTCAGCTGAGCGCAATAATATTCAGAAATTTGTCGGCCACAAAAAGCGCATTTTCCCCATTGGGCGCTTGGACAAAGATTCGCAAGGGCTGATTTTCTTAACCAGCAACGGCGACTTGGTGAACAAGATCTTACGCGCCGGCAACAGACACGAGAAAGAGTACGTGGTGACCGTACATCGGCCAATAACCCCTGATTTCATCAAGGGCATGGCCAACGGCGTACCAATACTTGGCACTATGACCAAACGTTGTAAAGTGCAGCAGCTATCGACGTTTGTGTTTCGGCTAACGCTCATTGAAGGCATGAACCGACAAATTCGCCGCATGTGCGAGCATTTTGGCTACGAAGTACGCAAGCTAGAGCGCACACGTATTATGAATGTGCGCCTAGGTGCGCTGCAGGTGGGCCAGTGGCGCAATTTAACCGAGCGTGAACTTGAAGAGATTATGGGCTCTATTGCTGATTCGACCGGATTAGCACCAGAAGGGCATAAAAGTAAGCGGCCGAAATATAAAAAGCCGGTCGAAAGCTCAGGGCTAGCAGTCAAACGCTCGCAGAGTGACAAAGGCAACTCGCCATGGGCAAAGCATTCCGAAGGAGCACGTTCACGTTCTGCTAGCAAGCCTTCTCGTGGAAAATCACCTAACAAGCCGGCAGCAAAGTCTGACAAGAAGGGCTGGCCATATGAATAAGCCGGTGAGTAAAAAGTGCCCTTGCGGTGGCGGCAAATACGCTAAATGTTGCGAGCCGTTTCACACGGGCACCAAGCTACCACGTACCCCCGAAGAGCTTATGCGCTCGCGTTATAGCGCTTATGCCCGTGGGTTAACCGAGTACGTACGCAGCAGCTGGCACCCAAGTACGTTGCCCGAAGGCTTAACCTTAGAGGACAACCCCGAGTGGTTGCAGCTACAAATCATCGCCACAGGCAGCCACGGCAACCGTGGCTATGTGCACTTCAAAGCTTACTTTCAGGTGGATGACGATATTGGCGTGATGGAAGAGCAGTCACATTTTGTGCGCGAGCAGGGCCGTTGGTATTACCTAGAAGGCGAGGTGGTCGATGCATAACTCATCGACCACATATTTGAGGTGCTTTTTGGCGTAGTTACTTGACGTACATAGCGCGGCCATCATTTAAGTAAATCAGGCCCTTTACAGCACGGTAAATCCACCACACAACGGCCGCAAGCAGTACCAAAAAGCCCACCATGACAAATGACAAAATCAAGCCGATGACTGACCACAGTAAACTGAACCAAAAGGTACGAATTTGCCAGCGGAAGTGCGATTCCAGCATAGTGCCACGCACTTCGCCGAGTTTAATGTAGTTCATGACAATACCGACAATGGCGGTAATACCGATAACTAACGATACCAACTGCAAAATATAAATAATTTGCGTGAACTGTTTGTTTTCAGCAAATCGCATAGCGGCGGCTTGGTCGGCTTGTTCTTGGCCTTGAATGATAGTGTCGGACATGTTCCTTGTTCCTTGTAGTTATGAATAGCTGTTATGAATAGTTTTGATATTACTGTCTAACTTTTCTACCACAACCTGATAAAAACACAAATTTTTAAGTGCCACAAAAAGTCGTTGTTACCTGCTCACTTGGTTTCGCTGGCTGCATAAACTCGGCAAACTCTTGGCGCTCTTCAAAAGGTTGTTGCAAGGCTTGTACGAATCGGTTGAAAGGACGCAAGTCGCCGCTATTCTGCGCCGCTTGAATGACTTCTTCAAGGCGGTGATTACGAGGAATGACCGCAGGGTTCACTTGGTTCATGGCTTGTTTTACGACGGTTAGTTTGGAGTCGTTGTGGCTAGCTAGCCAGTCTTGATACCAGTTTTTCGCACTGGTTGTGTCCTGGCTAAATAATTCAATGAAGCGGCTTGAATCTGTATCACCGAGGTAACGAAAAGCCAGGGTGAAATCCACCTGTTGTTGCTGCATCAAATGCAATAAGCGCTCTAGTAACTGCTGTGTAACTGGCTCTGAAGCTTTATGCCCATGGCCAATTTTGGTAGCCATGGCTTGTTCGTAGTAACCGTGGTAAACACTTTCAAACCCTTCAACAGCAGCGGTCGCCACTTGAATAGCTTGCTCGGTGTCGTTGTCGGTTTCGGTTAACAAGGGCAGCAAAGTTTCGGCGTAGCGGGCTAAGTTCCACATAGCAATAGGCGGCTGGTTTTGATACGCATAACGGCCGCGGCGATCAATATAACTGAATTTTTGCGCCGGATTGTAGGCTTCCATGAAGGCACAAGGGCCGTAATCAATGGTTTCACCGCTTAAAGTCATATTATCGGTGTTCATGACGCCATGAATAAAGCCAACACTCATCCACTTAGCAATAAGTTGTGCTTGTGTATCAATCACTTGATTTAATAAGTCAAGGTATGGGTTTGCGGCCTCAGCGGCACTTGGGTAATGGCGTTGAATAACATAGTCGGCGAATTGCTTGAGCAAATCATAGCGCTTCAAACCCAGCACATACTGCGCCGTTCCCACCCGTAAATGGCTGCTTGCCACTCGGGTTAAAATGGCGCCTGGCTGCGCGCTTTCACGTTGTACGACTTCGCCAGTGGCAACAGCTGCTAAGGCGCGCGTGGTGGGTATATTGAGCGCATGCATGGCTTCGCTAACAATGTATTCACGCAACACAGGGCCAATGGCTGAGCGACCATCGCCACCCCGCGAGTAGGGCGTACGGCCTGCGCCTTTGAGTTGAATGTCGAAGCGTTGCTGGTTGTTGTCTAGAACCTCAGTAAGAAGCAGTGCGCGGCCATCGCCAAGTTGCGGCACGAAGTTTGCGAACTGATGCCCTGCATAAGCAAGCGCATGGGGTTGTGCCCACTTGGGTAATTGGTTGCCCGCGTACAGCAGCAAGCCTTGCTCGGTGTTGTGCAGTTCAGCTGGAATTCCTAACGAATTCGCCAAGGCTTGGTTGAATGCAATCCATTGTGGCTCTGCCACCGGGGTTGGTGCGCACGGGCTAGCAAGTAAAGGCGATAATTTGGCGTAGGTTTGTTCTGGCTGAAATAACATTTAGTGCTGGTTACCTTGTTCGTTGTCGGCCTCGTTCTCGGCCCCGTTCTCGGCTTCGGTAAGGCCGCGCTTAAATTGCTCGGTAATATCGAAATATAGAATAACAGGGGATTCTTCAGGAATACCTTCGCCGTGCACTGTCATTGCGTCAAACATTCGGCCTTCCTGCTCTTGCAGGCCTTGTTCGGTGGCGGTTAGTCCCAAAACGCCTAAAAACATGTATAACTCTGGGGTACTTAGCGTGGTAAACGCCGACTCGGGCGATAACCCGTCTTGGTCTGCAACAATGGCATCGATAATTTGCTCAGTGAGAATACCGTGAAACTCAGCTTGTTCACTATTGCCAAGCTCGGTATTGCATGCATAAGCCGTGTAATGGCCGATTAATGAAACATAAGAGTAATCAAGCAGACGTTTCGACAGCTCAAGGCATTGCTGCCAATTTTCTGAATCAAAAGCAGCGCTTAAGCTACTTTGTAAACCCACTTCAGGGCCATCGTAAGGCTTGTAAGCCGAACTAGCCATAAAAGCTTTACGAGCGGCAATCACAACCGTTTTCATGGCCATGCCAGACTGCATGTTCTTGACGTGTTGCTGATATTCAGCCAGCGCTTGAGCTTGTTTTTCTGAGTCGCTTGAAGCCCATGAATGACTGCTAACCAGTGCTGCTGCGATGGCAATTATTACAAGATAATTTCGAAATTTCATGAGCTTATTTCCTTAAGTTAAAACTTAGCGGCAATGCGCTCGCTTAATTCGCGAATACGCTGTGCACCGAAAAACATTAACACACCAGCAATGGGCCAGGCGATATAAAATGCTGTCCACCAACGGGGCCAAAATCCGGCATCGAACCCGGTATTAATATAGGTGATTAAACAGGTCATGAGTAATGCCATATAACAACTCATCAATACTGGGAAAACGAGCTTTTTGACCACGAATATACTCCTTAAGTGGTAGTTGCGGGCGTGATTAATACCCCTGATTTTACTGTGTATTTATTTATTGATCAGGATCAACTTATTTCCCGCGTTAGCTCTTAAAATGACCGCAACTAACGAAGGAGAGTTGTATGAAAAAGTCAATAATTGCTTGTAGTTTACTCGCTTTAGGTGCAGCGATGCCAGCCTATGCAGACATTTCGGTAAACGTTGGTGCCATTGGCGTGATGCCTAATGATAGTAGTGGTTCGCTGCCGGTTATTGAGTCGGTAGCTGGCGCACCGGCTGGTAGCATGGGCGTAAGTGTTAATAGCAATACGCAGTTAGGTTTAACCATTGACTATAAAATTGACGACAATTGGACGCTAGAACTTATTGCCGCGACGCCATTTAGTCATGACATTCACGGCACCGGCGCTATTGCTGGTTTGAAAGTTGGTAGCACTAAGCATTTGCCGCCAACCTTGGTTGCGCAATACCATTTTGATGTTGGCTCTGACGCCTTTAAACCGTTCGTGGGCTTAGGTTTAAACTACACCACATTTTTTGAAGACAAAGTTGCTCCAGAATTGGCGGGTACTTTGGGTGCTTTAGGTGTAATTACTGCAACCGACACGGTTGATTTAGCGTTGTCGGACAGCTTCGGTTACGCCGTTCAAGCTGGTTTCAACTACAAATTAACCGAAAAGTGGGGCGTTCACTTCATGGTGAGCCGCATGGATATTGACACCACTGCAGACGTTCGCATCAATGGTGTGACCGCTGAGTCTGTCGACGTTGAAATTGATCCGACTGTAGCTATGTTAGGCGTGCGCTACAACTTCTAAATATGATAGAGGGGGGTGCAGACCCGGGGCGGCCCCTGGTCCGGACCTGGGTCTGCACCCCTCTCTTGTTTTACGCTGGGAACTTTTCCCGCAAACCGCGCTACACCGTCACGGCACCACTGTTAAGCTTCTCTTAAGTTTTCCCACTTAAAGTATCAGGCAACACTAACGAAACCGCACGTTAGCCACGGAGCCTGTACTATGACGTACCAACTGATTGACCTGAATCACCCGCAGCGACACGCCGTCGAGCGCTTTATTTGTGAGCGCTATTGGGTACATTTTAATGCCTGCTTAAACCACTTGCCGCCGCGCTTAATTGCGGTGTTTGAAGGTACGCAAATTGTTGCTGCATGTGGAATGCAACTGGCCGAAGAAGCCCCGCTGTTTTCTGAGTACTACCTAAACCAACCGCTAGAACAACCACGCCATAAGCTTGCAGAAGTGGGCTCAATGGCAGTACTTAGCGGTAACTACTTGCAGATTTTATTTGTGGCAATTCACCAAGCGGCCCATGATCTTCAGCGCCAATATTTACTGTTTACCGTCACTCGGTTTTTACAGCTTAAGCTCAAACGCCTTGGCATACAGGCGCAAGCGCTGGCGCCGGCGCATGAACAGGCATTACCCGAGTCGCTGCAAAACCTATGGGGTAGCTACTATCAGCAACAGCCACAAGTATTTATGGCTGCGGTACAACAACGCTGGGGGCGCAATCCGGTGGCCTGTGCACCACGCCGGGCCGCCGTTAGGCAGGTCACCATGAATCAAGTGCCGGTCAGCCAAACCAAGGTGGCCATATGAACCACATTCTGTACCAGCGGTTGCAGCGCTACGCTCAGCAACAACCCAACGCCAACGCGTTACGCGACCCACATGACTGTTTAACTTACCAACAGTTACTAGCAGCCGTAAACGAGCGCATGACAATGCTGACAAATAGTGGTTTACAGCGCGTTGCACTCCACCAAGCCAATAGCATTCAGTGGGTGGTTAACGACTTAGCGTTACTGTTCAACAACATGGTGTGTATTCCGGTGCCGCCGTTTTTTACTGCCGAGCAGCAACGAAAGCTTTTGGCCGACAGTGGCGCAGAAGTTGTTTTAACCAACCTGCAAAACGTACCGCAATGGCAAGCGTTAGCGCCCAATAGCCTTCCGGCGTTACCACAGGGCACCGTAAAAATCACCTATACATCAGGCAGTACCGGCGAGCCCAAAGGCGTGTGCTTAAGTTCCGAAAATATCATCAAAACCGTGACAGCGCTTGACGATCGGTTGGGTCAAATACGCGTGCAACGTCATTTGTGCGTCATGCCTTTGGCGGTGTTACTGGAGAACATTGCCGGCGTGTATTTAGGCTTGTGGCGAGGCTATGAAATGATTCTGGCGGATACCGATTTACAGCACGTTGTCGCAAATTTGCGCCAGTACCAACCACAAAGCGTGATTGCCACGCCGGGTTTGGTGAGTGCCATCATTCAGGCCACTGAACAAGGCGCGCTTAACGCATCCTCGTTTGGCGTCATTGCGGTGGGTGGTGCGCGCCTATTACCGAGCATTGAACAGCGTGCCGCCGAACTCGAATTACCCTTGTTTCAAGGTTACGGATTATCAGAATTTAGCTCCGTAGCGTGCTTTAACGCCCCAGGCAATAAAGCACCGGCGGGCAGCGTCGGCAAAGCGTTAAAGCATGCGCAGCTGGCGATTATCAACGGTGAAATTGTGCTGCACGGCAACACCATGTTGGGCTATGTGCATGACCGCAGCAGTTGGTACCCCGAGCGAATTTATACTGGCGACTGGGGCCACGTTGATGAGCAAGGTTACGTGTTCGTTAACGGCCGTAAAAAGAACACCATGATCACGCCGTTTGGTCGCAATGTTGATCCAGAGTGGCTAGAAGCTGAATTAACCAGCACACCTGAAATTATGCAGGCTGCGGTGTTTGGCGGCGAAGATTTGCCCATCACCGCGCTTCTTGTTGCCAATCAATCTGCCCATAGCGCTGCGCCTGCTATGAACACCAGCAGGCAGGAGCAATTGTCGCACGCCATAGCCCAGGTGAATTCGCGGCTTCCTGAATATGCCCAAATTCGTCGTTGGCATCAAATTAGCGAGCCATTTAGCGTGACAAACCAAATGCTTACCGGAACTGGGCGTAATCGTCGCGACAGCATCGCGATGCACTATGCACATCTTGTTACCCACCAGCATTCGGCCATGCCCAGAATAATGGTATGAGCAACGGCATGACCAACACCATTTGCAACCACGAGGTAAAAACCATGAACTTTTTCCAGCAGTTAGTTCACGCAACCCAAGCAGAACAGCAGTACTTGCTGTCGGCCCCGGTTATACAAAAAGCGCTGCAGGGCAATATTAGTCTGCCGCTATATCAAGCGTTTTTGCAGCAAGCGTATCACCATGTCAAACATACCACGCCGCTACTGATGCGTGCCGGTAGCCGCATTGATCATGACCATGAATGGTTACGCAAAGCGATTATTGAATACATTAACGAAGAATATGGCCACGAGCAGTGGATACTCAACGATATCGCCGCAACGGGTGCTAGCGCCGAACATGTCAAACGCTCGCAGCCACATAGCAGCACGGCAGCCATGGTGAGTTTGGTGTACGGCAACATTGACAACCTGCACGCGGCGTCGTTTTTTGGCATGGCGCATGTGCTGGAAGGCACTAGCGTGCAATTAGCGAGCCAAGCGGCGGGTCAAATTCAAAGCAGTCTGCAGTTACCGAAAAAGGCCTTCAGCTATCTCAATTCTCATGGCGCGTTAGACCTTGAGCATGTTGCGTTTTTTGAGCAGCTGATGAACCGCATAGACGACCCATCCATGCAGCAGGCCATTATCCTCACCGCCAAACAAGTGTACCGTTTGTACGGCGATATGTTCCGCGCCTTGCCTGAACTCGCGCAAGCGTTTGCATCGCAACCCGAGGTGGCCCATGCCTAAATTGAACTGGCAACAGCAGCATATTATTCTTACCGGTGCCGCAGGTGGGCTAGGGCAAAGCCTCGTCAAAGCGCTGAGCGAACGCGGTGCGAAAGTATTACTTGTGGGCCGCAACGAAGCGGCGCTGCAAGCACTCGGCAATGCGTACCAGCAGTCATATTATGTACTTGATTTAACAACGCCCGACGCGCTTGCCCAATTGCAAGCCTATGTCGAGCAGCAGCGCAGCACCCAACGGCCGGTAACCGGGGTTATTAACAACGCGGCCATTAACCATGCCGGCTTACTGTCGCAACAAAGTGCCGAGCACATTCATGCCGTTATTCAAACCAACTTAACTGTACCCATGCAGCTAACCGCCGCCTTGTTGCCCTATTTACCCCAGCAACGCGGTTGGTTACTCAATATGGGCTCGGTATTTGGTAGTTTGGGCTACCCCGGGCAAACGCTGTACTGTGCGTCAAAGTTTGGCTTGCGCGGCTTTACCGAAGCATTGCATCGCGAACTTGGGGCCCATGGGCCAAAGCTGATGTATTGCGCACCGCGGGCAATAAGCACCACCTTCAACGACGGCATTACCGCCGAACTGAATGAACGCCTGCATACCCACGCCGACAGCCCCGCAGTGGTGGCTGCCCATGTGCTACGGCAAATTGAAACCCAACAAACCAACGTTGTTATTGGCTGGCCAGAACGCCTATTTGTGTGGCTAAACGGTTGGTTACCGAGTGTGGTAGCCAGTGGCATGAAAAAACCTCAAAAACTGCTTTATCAATTGACCCAGGAGCAAAACAAATGAAACGCTTTTTAATCCCCGCAATGATGGCTGTTTTAAGTAGCCAAACGGTGGCAGCAACCACCCTTGAAGACATTCAAAAACGCTGGGCTGAGGTGAACTACACCTTGCAAGACGACGCCCAAGAAAAAGCCTTTGAAGCATTACTTGCGCAAGCGAAGCAGTGGGTGCAAGCTGAACCAAACAATGCCGAAGCCTATATCTGGCAGGGCATTGTGCAAAGTACGTATGCCGGCGCCAAAGGCGGCTTAGGCGCATTGGGGCTGGCAAAGGACGCTCGCGCAAGCTTGGAGAAAGCCTTAGCGTTGCAGCCAGATGCACTACAGGGCTCGGCCTACGCAAGCTTAGGTACCTTGTATTCTAAAGTGCCCGGCTGGCCCCTCGGTTTTGGCGACGATGATAAAGCCAAGGAATTACTCGAAAAAGCCTTAGAATTTAACCCCAATGGCATTGACCCAAACTACTTTTATGCCGATTATTTGTATGAGCAACGAAATTACCGTCGGGCGCAGCAGTTTGCAGAAAAAGCCCTTGCCGCGCCCGCACGACCAGAGCGGCCATTAGCCGACGCCGAGCGGCGCAAGGAAGTTGAAGCCTTGTATGCAAAAATTCGCAAAAAAGTGAGATAACATGCGGTTGTTATTGGTAGAAGACGACTCGATGCTAGGCCAAGCGGTAAAGCTTGGCTTAGCCGAGCGCGGTTTTAGCGTTGACTGGGTGCAAACCGGCGCTGCGGCGATTAGTGCGGTGAACCATGGTGAATACAACGCCATGGTGCTAGACCTTGGCCTGCCTGACCTTGAAGGGGCGCGGGTGTTAGTAAGCTGCCGCAAGCGAGGGGTAACCTTACCCATTCTTATTTTAACCGCACGCGACAAAAGCCAAGAAATTGTGCAGCAGCTAGATAACGGAGCCGACGACTACCTAACCAAACCTTTTGATTTAAATGAACTTGCGGCGCGTTTACGCGCCTTAGTGCGCCGCCAACATGGCTTTGCTTCCAATGTGCTGGCGGTAGGGGCGTTGCAGCTCGACACGCAAACCCGCGAGGTAACTTTGCATGGTGAACCGATTCATTTGTCACGCCGCGAATTTGAATTGCTGAAAACATTGATGCATGCGCCAGAACGCGTACACAGCCGCGACAAGCTAGAATTAGCCGTGTTTGATAACGACGCCGACATTGAAAGCAACGCACTTGAGGTTCATGTGTCGAACTTACGCAAAAAACTGGGTGGCAAAGACTGCATTGAAACCATTCGCGGCATTGGATACCGCTTAACATGTCGCGCTTAAATGCTATTTTTGTCGTGTTGTGGGAACGCATGACCCGACGCATGCGTTCTATTCGGCGGCGCATTTTAGTCACTGTTTCGGTGGTATACCTGTTGTGTTCGAGCATTTCGGCAGCGTGGATTTACTTTGAAATTAGCCACGAAGTAGACGAGCTATTTGACACCGAAATGATTCAGCAGGCGAAAACCTTAGCGGTGATGGTGGCAGAGCCTGCTCAGCAGCAATTGGTTGCAGGCCAGCAACAAGTGGTAATACCGTCGCTTGACCAGCACGATTATGAAAACAAACTTGCCTACCGCATTGAGGGCGTGAGCGAAGGTTGGCAACTATACAGCGACAATGCGCCCACGCAACAGGAGCTGCCGTTTACTGCGGGCTTTTCAATTTATCAAATGAAAGATCAGCACTGGCACGTGTTTGGCATGACCACAACCAATGGCCAAGCACGGGTCTTGCTGTTTCAAGAAGACGATTTTCGCGCTGAGTTGCGCTCAGACTTAGCCGTTGACACCATTGTACCGGTTTTATTGTTATTACCGTTTATGCTGTGGCTTGGCTGGGTGGCTATTAACCGCAGCTTTCAAAGCTTTGCGCGGCTTTCTCACGCGTTACGCAGTCGCCAACCGAATGACTACTCGGCGTTTCCGCCAGCCAATGACGGCGAAGAAGTTGAGCTGGTGAAACATTCCTTGAATTACTATTTGGCGCGCATTGAACAAACCTTTGCCCGTGAAAAACGCTTCTCGGCTGACGCCGCCCATGAGCTGCGAACGCCACTAGCGGCGCTAAAAGTGCGTTTGCAGCGTTTGCGCGATGCTGGCGCTGTGCCGCAAGCTGATGACTTGGATGAATTACTGCAAAGCACCAATCGCATCGTTAATTTAGTGGAAAGTTTGCTGGTATTGGCAAAAGTGGATAACGTGGTTGCTGTGCGTGGCAATGACAACATCGCCAAAACTTTACGCCAAGTACTGGCGGATAATTACCACCGAATTGACGCCAAAGGTTTAACCAGCGACGTGCAAATTCCGGCGAAGTTAACCTGTTCGGGCGAACATAGTTATTGGTATTTATTGTTTAGCAACCTCATTGACAACGCCATTAAATATGCGCCTGCGGGTAGTTTTTTAACAGTGAGTTTTGACGTTGATACACTCACTATTTGCAACGCTGTTGCTGCCGATCACGCCGTCGACATTGAACGGGTTAGCGAGCGGTTTTATCGCGGCCGCCAGCTCAACGTTGAAGGCGCCGGTTTGGGCTTGAGTATTGTGGAGAACTTGGCACAACAGCTTGGCGTCGATGTTTTTTATAAGAGAGGGGTGCAGACCCAGGTCCAGACCGGGGGCGGTCCCGGGTCTGCACCCCTCTCTACATTTTGCTGCGAGTTAAGGTTGCGGCACGTGGTATAAGCGCTGCTGATACAGTACCGAAGGTATTGCGGCGTGGGCGCGAATACGGGTCAGCTCAGCGTCGCTTAACGGCTCATTCAACGGGGTTAAGTGCTGCTGCGATGGCGCATAGCTATAGCGCATCGCCTTGCCGTCCACGGTCAGTACCGTAAGCTTACGGTCTTCTAACCAGCCAAAATTATCACCAAATTGCATCATTGCACGGTTTGCAGGGGCCATACCTGCGCTTAGGTCTTGGCCCAAGGTAGGTAGCTCGCCGCTAACGCCAGCCAACGACACTAAGGTGGGCAGTAAATCAATTTGGCTGGCAATGGCTTGAACCCGTTTAGGCTCAATATCAGCGCCCAAAATTAGCCCTGGAATATGAAATTTGTTCACCGGTACCAGCTCGTTACCGTAAACGCGGGTGTCATGATCGGCCACCACTAAAAAGAGAGTGTTCTGCCAATAATCACTCGCCATGGCCTTGTCAAAGAACTTGCCCAGCGCATAGTCAGCATACTTCACCGCATTGCTTAAGGTTTGCTTCGGTTGCTCGGCCAGCTCAATGGTATTGTCTGGAAACTCAAAGGGTTCATGATTTGACGAACTAAACGCCAAGGCAAAATAGGGCTGTTGCGGGTTTTGCTGCGCAGCTTGCAAACGCTCGTGCAAACGCCCAAAAACATCCTCGTCACTAACGCCCCAACTACCCACAAACTTCGGGTTTTCATAGTGACGCTGGTCAATAATGCTCGCAAACCCATTGCCCGCAAAAAATGTCGCCATGTTGTCAAAATGGGCCTCGCCGCCATATAAAAACTCAGTGGCGTAGTTTTTGCGCTGTAAAAACTCAGCAATGGTAAAAAAATCACGCTGCGAATTGGAAAGCTTCACTGTGCTGCGTGCTCTGGTGGGCGGAAAGCCTGCTACCACAGCCTCAATGCCTCGTACCGACCGTACGCCAGTGGCATATAGTTGCTCAAACCACCAACCATGCTGCTTCAAGCGCTCTAAATTTGGCGTTAACGGCAGGCCACCTAACGACTCAACAAAAGTTGCGCCTAAGCTTTCTTCTAGAATAATCACCACATTAAGCGGTTTTTCACGCTGCACCGAGGCCGGCTGAACATGCACGGTCGGGTAATTAGGTTGAGTAAATTGCTGCTGCGCCAAATGTGGCTCATTTAAAACCGTTCGAATAATTTCTTGTTCAGTTTGATTGCTGTACACCAAATTGGCTTTACTTTCGTGTTTTAAATTATAAACAGCATACAACAGTGAATAAGTTGAATTAATCAATAGCGAATTAACCAGAGGGTCGGCAGTTGTGGCAAAATATGCCGGGTTAGCAGGGCGGTGCGACACCGTAGAGCGCACGCCAACAAACACCATGAAAAGTATTAACGGCCATGCAACCCACGTCTGCCAAGGCATACGTTGATTTGGCACCTTCCTTAATTGACGTTTAGTATGTTGGCGAATGCCAATAACGGCAACACCAGTTGCACCAACCGAGGCAATCAACCAACCGCGAAAACCATTCCAAAGCGTTGCAAAAACCTCTTGTGGGTAGGCTAAATATTCAAAAAATAAACGGTTGGGGCGCGTGTCATATTGGGCAATAAACGCAGGCGTCGCAAATTCCATAAAAAGAATAAGCAAGCCGATAAGCGAGAACCATAAGATGCTGGCTTTATACCAAGTGCGCTCAGCTTTGAATAAAGCAAAAGCAGGTAAAGTCATTAAAGCAATAAGCGCAAAATAGCCAAGTACAATGAAATCGGCACGAATACCCGTTATTAAATAAACGGGCAACGATGTCACCGCTTGCACGCGATCGTTATAAAGTATGAAATACAGAATACGAAACAGCCCAAGCCCAATTAAGCTTGTGCTGTAAAATAAAAATAACGGCCTAAAAAATTTCATGAAAAAGTCCTGTATTGCCGTAGCAACCAGAGCTTATCTGTGAAACATTAAGCAAGTCTTAAGAAATGAGTGATACAAACTAATGCGTTGAATACGTGAAGTAAACCATTTGGCCAAATGGGTCGAATTTGGAACTATATATGAAAGCAAATAAAACCGGCATTGATAGAATTGTGCATGCCACCTTTAACTCCATGCGCGGCATTAAAAATGCGTGGCGCTACGAAGCCGCATTTCGACAAGAAGCGCTTATGTGCGCCATATTGGTACCTGTCGCTTTTTGGGTTGAAGCCACTATGGTGGAGCGGCTTTTATTATTGTTCACCCTGTTTATTTTGGTAATAACCGAGTTACTAAATTCCGCGGTAGAAGCGGTTGTTGACCGCGTTGGTGCCGAGTTTCATGAACTCAGCGGCCGCGCCAAAGACCTCGCATCCGCCGCCGTGTTTTTTGCACTGTGCTTAATGGGCGTGGTGTGGACGGTGATTCTGTTCTTTTGATGTAGAGAGGGGTGCAGACCCAGATCCAGACCAGGGTCCGGACCAGGGTCTGCACCCCTCTCTTAAGTTAGGTATTAGCAGTCGCGGTCAAGCTTGCGACGAATTTCGCGATCGGCTTTTTCCATACGCTCACCAATGGCTGTGAATTCCTCTTCATAGTCAATGATGTCTTCTAATTTCAAACCACGTTCGCGTGGGTCAAGCATTTTGTTGGCGGCTTTCATACCGTCACGCACTGTCTTACAGACAGAGTCTTGCGCGGCTAATTCTTCTAACTCCACCACAAAGTCGTCTAATTGGCCGAGATATTTCTCAACCGGCGATTCGCTACATGCAGACAAACCTAAGGTGACCGCGAACGCAGTGCTAGCAATTAATAATTTAGATTTCATGATGTGACATTCCTTGTTGTTTCTTTGGTGAGTAGTGCCGATCTTCAGCTGTTTATAAAACAAGCTCAATGTTTTGTACCTTACTCACCATTAAAAAACAACAAAAAATCAACCAATGTTTATTCAGGGCGTAAATCTCCGTGCAAGAATTTGCACACAAATACCACTTTGCCGTACTTCTCAAAAGACCAACGAATGCATGCTTGCAAAGCGGCCATCACCTCATCGTAATCACCAAATAGTTGGGTGCTTAGCGTATTGGTAATAACATGCACCTTGTCATAGGTGGCCAATTCATCAATAAAACCACGAATGGCGTCAATATAATTCTCTTGCAGTGGGTATTTGCTAATTTCAACGGTAAGTTTCATGTTGGTTTCCTGATTATCGTTATAACTTGGCGGTGATCATAAGCGATAGCTAACACGTAATACAGAACACAGGTTCAAACTTAACAAGGTAATTAAAGTGGCAGCGTTAATAATATTTTACGACGGTGGTTGTCCGCTTTGTGTCAAAGAAATGCGGCGACTAAAAACCAAAGACAAACAGCATAAATTGCAGTTTGAAAATATTTGGGCGAATGATTTCGCGAAGCGTTTCCCGCATATTGATATCGCCGAAGCAAATCGTATTTTGCATGGGCAAAAAGCTAGTGGCGACATGATTTACGGTTTAGACGTGACCCACGCGGCATGGTCTGCGGTGGGGCGTGGCTGGATGACAGCAGCGCTGCGCTGGCCCGTCATTAAATGGCTAGCAGACAAAGGCTACTTGTTCTTTGCCCGCAACCGCAACGGCATTTCTAAACTCATCACCGGCAACGCGCGCTGCCTGCAATGCTCACTCGATGAGTGACGAAGTGGGAGAGAGGGGTGCAGACCCTGGTCCAGAGCTGGGTCCGGACCAGGGTCTGCACCCCTTTCTTAAAGATGTTGATTCAGCCACTGCACCAGCTGCGATGGCCCCATAGCGCCGGCCTGCCGTGCCACTTCTTGGCCGTTCTTCACCGCCATAAGCGTCGGAATACTGCGTATCATAAAATGCTGGGCCAAGTGCGGTTCAGTTTCGGTACTTACCTTCACAAAGCGCGCTTTGTCAGCGTACTGCTGCGCAACTTGTTCGAAAATAGGCGCAAACTGCTGGCACGGGCCGCACCAACTGGCCCAAAAGTCCACCACCAATGGCAAGTCACTATCGCGGTGCGCCCGAAATTCGTCGGCGGTCACTTTGAACGCTTTGCCCGGGAATAGCGGCGACTTGCAAGCTCCACATTTGGCTTCACTACGAGGCTTGTCAGCCGCCACACGGTTCTTTTTATGGCACGACGGACAGGCTGCAATGAATTGATCAGACATCGTTACACCTCACATTGGGTTGATACCTATGATGTGATGCCTTTTCTCGTCAATTTCAAGGCACAAAAAAAGGAGCTCATAAGAGCTCCTTTTCAATCAAGTTTTACAGCGAAAAGCGAAGCTTATAAAGCTACGATGTTTTCAGCTTGTGGGCCTTTAGGACCTTGAGTGATCGAGAACGATACACGTTGGCCTTCGGCAAGGGTTTTGAAACCGGTGCTAGCAATTGCGCTGAAGTGAGCAAATACGTCTGCGCCACCTTGTTGCTCAATAAAGCCAAAACCTTTAGATTCGTTAAACCACTTTACGGTACCAGTTACTGTAGTAGACATAATATTTATCCTGAAATTTTAAAAGTTTGCCGCCACAGCAAAAATGCTATGAACGGAGTCATGCGGGGTAAAAAATGGAAATTTAAAGCTACAGGACGAAGATTGTTACTAACTGAATGCGACGTAGAGAGATTTAACTTGCTGTTTCTTAACCAACGCCGCCCACTGTACGCTTATTCCTGAGTAAGTCAAACTTTATTTCAAAAGGTGTCTTTTGCGTTCGATCAAACATTTCCGTATAATCCGCGGCTTCAAAACGACGGAGAAACTTGGTTTGTTTAACCTTACGCCACCCTAGCGTTCACATTTCTTATAAACGTTGCGTTTATACTCTTTAATAAACAAGAGCCATGAACGCGGCGCATTTCTGTATTTGTTATTTATTCATTGTTAACTAAAAAGCGAAATTAAAATTATGATCAAAGCCATTCAGAACCAGTGGTTTTCGAATATCCGCGGTGATTTACTGGCGGGTATTGTGGTCGCTCTTGCGCTTATTCCAGAAGCCATTGCTTTTTCAATTATTGCCGGAGTAGACCCGAAAATTGGTTTATATGCCTCGTTTTGTATTGCCGTCATCATTGCTTTTACCGGCGGACGGCCTGGCATGATCTCGGCGGCAACCGGCGCCATGGCGTTATTAATGGTTACCTTAGTGCGCGACCACGGCTTGGAATACTTGCTGGCCGCCACGCTATTAACCGGCGTGCTGCAAATTGGCGCGGGCTATTTAAAGCTCGGCTCTTTAATGCGCTTTGTGTCGCGCTCGGTAGTGACCGGTTTTGTGAACGCCTTGGCGATATTGATTTTTATGGCACAATTGCCAGAGCTAACGAACGTGACCTGGCACGTGTACGCCATGACCGCAGCTGGCTTAGGTATTATTTACTTGTTCCCGTACGTGCCTATCATTGGCAAAATGCTGCCGTCACCGCTGGTGTGCATTATTTCATTA
This sequence comes from Pseudidiomarina donghaiensis, assembly GCF_900116895.1. Classification (GTDB taxonomy): domain Bacteria; phylum Pseudomonadota; class Gammaproteobacteria; order Enterobacterales; family Alteromonadaceae; genus Pseudidiomarina; species Pseudidiomarina donghaiensis. The sequence continues at coordinate 68,870 of NZ_FPCF01000008.1, forward strand.
ACCGTGGTGGCGATAGTTTGGAATATAGATATTCGCACCGTTGGCCACATGGGAGATTTACCCGACACCTTGCCAATTTTCTTATGGCCAAATGTGCCATTAACCCTTGAAACACTAGCTATTATCTTCCCGTATTCTGCGGGCTTAGCTGTGGTTGGTTTGCTCGAATCACTGATGACAGCAACCATTGTTGATGACCTAACCGACACCCCAAGCGACAAAAACCGCGAGTGTAAAGGGCAGGGCATTGCCAACATCGGCGCTGGCTTAATGGGCGGTATGGCCGGATGCGCCATGATAGGCCAGTCGGTGATTAACGTGAAGTCGGGCGGGCGCACGCGCTTGTCAACCTTAACTGCCGGCGTGTTTTTGATGGTGTTGATTTTGGTGCTCGACGAATGGCTGAAGCAAATACCCATGGCCGCGCTAGTCGCCGTGATGATCATGGTCTCTATCGGTACTTTTAGTTGGGACTCTATTCGCAACCTGAAAAACCACCCGTTATCGACCAATATCGTCATGGTAACCACCGTGGTGGTGGTTGTTGCGACGCACAACTTGGCCATTGGTGTCGGGGTAGGCGTGCTGCTTGCGGCCATGTTCTTCGCCAACAAAATTGGCCACTTCATGAGTGTGTCGTCAACCGTTGACGCTTCAGGCTCAGAGCGCGTGTATACCGTGGTCGGCCAGGTGTTCTTCTCGTCAGCCGACAAATTTATCGAAGCGTTCGACTTTAAAGAAGCGTTAGACAAAGTGGTGATAGACCTCACCAAAGCCCATTTCTGGGACATTACCGCCGTGGGCGCGCTGGACAAAGTGGTGATTAAATTCCGCCGTGAAGGCGCCGAAGTTGAAGTGCGCGGCCTCAACGAAGCCAGCGCCACCATCGTCGACCGCTTTGGCGTGCACGACAAACCTGACGCTGCCGACATCCTCGGCGGACATTAGTAGAGGAGGGGGCAGACCCTGGTCCGGACCAGGGTCTGCACCCCACTCTTATACGCTATGCGAACCAGTGGCGGGTGCGATTAGCAAACCACACCAACGACAGCATAACTGGCACTTCAACAAGCACGCCAACCACGGTCGCTAGGGTAGCACCCGAGTGTAGGCCGAACAACGAAATCGCCACCGCTACCGCAAGTTCGAAGAAATTTGAGGTGCCGATTAGGCAGGCAGGCGCGGCAATGTTGTGGCGTAGTTTCATGCGCTTGGCGATAAAGTAAGTGAGCGCAAAAATGCCATAGGTTTGTATCAGCAGAGGAATAGCAATCAACACAATCACCTGTGGCTTGCTTAAAATGGTTTCTGCTTGAAACGCAAATAGCAAAACCACAGTGGCAAGTAAGCCTAGAATTGACCACGGCTTCATAGTCGCTAAAAACTGATTTAAGCGCGCGCTATCGCCTTTTCCGTCAAGCTTTTTGCGCGTCAATAAGCCCGCAAGAAGTGGCACAACCACGTACAAAACCACCGACAGCAACAAGGTGTCCCAGGGGACCGTAATATCGGTAACGCCCAGTAACAAGCCGGCAATGGGGGCAAACGCGAAAATCATAATAATGTCGTTAATGGACACTTGAACTAGCGTGTAATTCGCGTCGCCTTTGGTTAACTGGCTCCACACGAACACCATAGCGGTGCAGGGCGCAACACCCAGCAAAATCATACCGGCAATGTATTCAGGCGCGGTTTGCGGGTCCACCCAGTCCGCGAAAATTCCTTTGAAAAACAACCAGCCTAACAGCGCCATGGTAAATGGCTTGATAAGCCAATTGATGATTAAGGTGAGTACTAACCCCCTAGGCTCGCGTGCGACATTGCGAATGGAGCCAAAGTCAATTTGCACCATCATTGGGTAAATCATCAGCCAAATAAGCACAGCGATGACCAAGTTCACGTGCGCGTATTCCAAAGCCGCAACGCTGACGAAAATGCTCGGAGCTATGCTGCCAGCGGCCATGCCCACAATGATCGCAAGCCCAACCCAAACTGATAAATAGCGTTCGAAAAGTCCCATGGGTGTGTCCGTGTTGATTAAAAAGGCGTTACGCGAGAATATCGCACAAAGTTATAAGATGACTAGGTGGAATATTATGAGCGGAAAATTTTCTGAAGATGTCGTTGTCGTTGTGGAAGGGCTAGCTGATTACGAAAAGACCATAGAAAAGTTGCAGTTTGTTAAAGCGGTTGCACAAGGTTTAGCTGACGCTCGCGAGGGAAACGTACTATCCGTCGCTGAGGCGAAAAAGAGCTTAGGTCTAGACTAAATGAGATTAGCGAAAGAACGGACGTTTTAGTTAAGAGTGAATCATGTCAGTAGCGCGAATACCTTCACGTTGCTGGCAGACTTTTAGTAGCGCAAAAAAATTCCGCACAGTAGGGTTACCATTGGGGCCGAGCATTCTACGCAGACTTGGCTCTAGCAAATTAATCTCATTCGCGACATCGGCAAACGCCTGTGTGCCGTTCAAATAATCACGTAGCAAGGAATTTCCCACCGCAATGTCGCCCTCGAGATATGACTCCAGCGCCTCCATAAGCAAAACCTTCCGGTATTCAGGGCTTTTGCAAAGCTCCATCACCGTTTGTTTAAATTCGCGTGAAAGTGGCATATGCGCTCCTTGGCATTTTCAAGTAACAAATTCCTTTTTTAATATAATAACGTTTATGTTATTACGCAATTTCCTTTTTAGCCGAAAGCACCGAAACCACATATTTATTGAACGAAATTCCGGCATTAAACGCCTGAGCGGTAAGCTCTTTATGTAATGAAGGCGAACAACGTATTTGGAAGGTGCCGCTAAACGGCTTTTCTGGCTCAACGCCTAGTGCTGCGCAATCGCTAATGTAGTCGTCGACCTCTTGTGTAAAACTACGTTGTAACTCAGCGGGGGTGGCGCCTGCATACGTAATTAGGCTATTGATAAACAGCACTTTGCCAAAGAGTACGCCTTTTTTAAAGTCGACCTCAACAGTGCCTTGGTAGCCTTTGTGCTTGAGTGATTTTTGCATAGTCTCGGACTCTTAGTTAATTGGCTTTTGTTCATCTATTCTAATCTAGAATCAACCTCATGCAATTAAAAAGTAATTGCAATCTAATATGCTTGTTTGTGTACCTTGTTTACATTGCCGCTCGCGCATTAAAACAAGCGCAGCAGGGTATCGCCATGGAAGCGGCCCTGTATCAAGCCTTGTGCGACAGTTTCGGCAAGGATATGGTTAACGGAGAGCGGACAATTTAACTTGGTGATTACCGGACATTTAGCATTGTTGCTGACAGGGCTAGCTTATAAGGCTTGCACCGCAGAACAAAACAAATAAAAGGGTCTAACAATGCCTGATACTGCAAGCACAAACCAACAGCGCCTAGCGCAGCTGAAAGCCTTTTACAGTGAAGGCGCCCCGAATGATCGCGGCTACACCTTGGTCGATTTATGGACCAAACCTGACAGCTGGCTTGAGCGCAGCCACATGTTTATTCAATGGATGTTTCCGCTGACCACCGATAGCTCTGGCAACATTTATGCGCCCATTCTTGATGAGCCAACCATTCAATTCTTACGCAGTAACGCAGAAGCCCAAGACAACCTCGTGCGCAGTTTTGTGCGTTTTTGCGGCTTACTAGGCCTTCAGGTGGTTGCGACCGAACATGGCCCGCAAATTGCCATCGGCGACAATTTTGCGGAGCGCAAAACCGACTGGTTTACCTTTGACTCGCACAACAATGCGCGCATCACTCGCGTATTAACTAGCTTGCAGCTGTTTGGGCGCGATGACTTGGCACGGGTGTTGTTTGATGGATTGATTAGGTTAATGACCGATGAGCCAGCTTGTGGGATAGGGGAATATGCCGTGGAGCGTTGGCGAGCAGCTATTTGGTAATTTATGGGAAGTGATTTTTGGCTTGTTAGTGGCTTTAGAACTTAGAGTTTTGACACCTTCTATTCGACATTGGTGTACGCAAAGAACGAAGGTTGGAAATACGAATGTCGATGCACAGCGACTTTTGCTTATGAATAACTGCCTGAATGAAAGACTGCTCGAAAACAGGCCGTAAAATGCAAACTAACAGGCAAAGAAATTCTGACTGCTTTAGATGTTATGAACTTTGAATCAAGTTACGTTTAATGCTAAAGATTTAGAGCTTTTGATCGTATAAGGACCCGAACAATGTGGAAGAATGGAACAGCAACGAGCACTCAGATTGGTTATATAAACCGAAATAATCAAAAGAATCATGGCACTCGGGGAGTTCAAGGTACAGATCACAATGCTATTGCTTACAAGCTTGAATGTTTGGAGGATGGATGTGGACACATCTATGGGGCAAATGGTACCGATGTTTTTCATCGTAAATGTCCAAAGTGTCAAAGCGGCAGTAGCGGTATTGAGTATTAAGCCACGTTCTTTTTGAGCGTCGGTATTTGGCGCTAGGGACAATCTTCGCTGTTTGTGAACAGTGCCGCTAAAACGGTGAATAAATAGTCAGCAATGAGCGAGGAACGGACGTAATGCTCATTACTTAGAGGGTGAAAATAAGGATCGTCGGATTCGGTTTGCGGTCCGGTAATACGTCGAATAAACTCAGGCCTTACCACTGCGTGGCTTATTTAGTTGTAAGAAAAAAACACGCTCAAGGCGGCCAAGCACAAAATTCGCCAATCTATTCTCAACCATAAATCATTAGCGCATAATGCTGGCTATACGAACATGTTCCGAATCCTGAGGCTTGCCGCAGCAAGCCACAACTTAACGGGTAGCCAATGAACCAAAACCGCAAGGGCGCAAAACAGCTATTACAATTGCTTCAAGTCATGCCATTCATTGCGCTTGCCAGCGTGGCTGTCAGCATTTTAGCGCCAACGCTCGTCATTACCATTTACGCCTGGTTTAGCGAATCGCCCAGCGACATTTCTCAATTTGCCCAGGCAGTTGCACAGCCGGTCGCTTTTGTTTCAGTTATCGCTTTGGCGTTATTTATCAGCCGTAAATATTACCGTTCCGAAGCATCGCTTACTCAGGCGTTTATTATTGGTTTGGGCATATCGTGCGGATTGTTTTTCGCCGCTATGTGGATTGGTGAAATGGACAAATGGGCCGTGATGACAATGATCGCTGCTCCTCTAGTTACGGTTGGTTCTTGGAAGCTCGCGACACAATCCGTCACCCCCACCCAGTAAACTCTCTCATGTTGTCACTGCAAAGGAGAGTCAATGTACCAACCACCGCGTTTTCACGAAAACATCCAGCTTGGCCCTTATCGCTATGAATTTTACTTTAATGGCCAAAGCGTGAATCTAGCTTACCGAAATAACACGATAGGCACGCAACGTCGTGCTGACGCCGGCTTGGTGTTTTGGGGCGATGAAGCCAACGTGGTTTATCACGATCTTGAGCTTAATACCGAAGCTTTTGCGCTAGCGCTGCGGGTTTTGCCGGTTCTTGCGCATCGCATGGCCGAGTTGCAGCCGCTCGAGTTCAGTCTCACCGCCAATTCGCCGCGTAAAATCAAGCCGTATCAACGCTTTGCTAAGCGCTTGCACCGTTACCTTTGCCACTTGTACGATATTGAATTAACCGAACAGGGCGCACATTTTTTGCTCAACAAGAAACCCAAAGCCGAGCGCACAAATTTGTCGCTACCGCCAGTTTTAATAAGATAAGGACTTCCCATGCCAAACAAACCACTCGTGGTATTCAGTCACGGCAAAGAAACCGGCCCGCAAGGCCGTAAAATTCGCAAATTACAAGAAATTGCAGAAGCGCAGGGCGCGCAGACAATTAGCGTGGATTACACGTCAACCTATGACCCAACCGAGCGCGTGAACATACTGCTGAATACCGAGCTACCTGCGCACAATGGCTTGATTTTAGTGGGCTCGAGTATGGGCGGATATGTCAGCACCACGGCGTCGGCTCAGTTAAAGCCCCATGGCTTGTTGTTGATGGCTCCAGCGTTTGGCTTACCCGGCTACCCCAATAATTACCCAGCCCCAGTCGCCAGCCAAGTTGCGGCTGTGCACGGCTGGCATGACGATGTGGTGCCGGTAGATAACGCCATTGCATGGGCGCGCCAGCACAACGTACGTTTGGTGCTGGTTAACGACAATCATTCGCTGCATAGCGAGGTGCACACGGTTGGTCAGTTGCTTGTTGGTATGTTGCAGCAGTTGTAGGCGCAATTATCTTACGAAAGGATACGTTTGACCACGTGCATCAATATAAATAGCCTGTTAGCCCTTCTAAACTTTCTGAGGGCCACGGATGGCAATTTTTATTAAACACACATATAATTCCCCTTTAAGGGGTATATCGTTGTGTCTTTCAAGCTCGTGTAAATAAAGGAGGTTATATGTCGGAATTAACGGAAAAAACCTGTCCGTTCTGTGGCAAAGGGAAATTGCATGAAGACCAGAAAAAACAACGGTACGAGCTCCAAGGGCAGTCGATCACTATTTTACAGCCTGGTATTTATTGTGACACATGCGATGAAGCCATTTTGGAGCCTGAGCATTTAAGAGCAACGCGTCGCGAACTTCAGACTTTTCGTGCTCGTATAGAGGGAATACTTAGCCCCGATGAAATTAAAAAAATCCGTAAAAAAATCGGCTTAAACCAGCGACAGGCAGGAACGCTGTTTGGTGGTGGAAAAAATGCATTTTCTCGTTACGAGCAAGGTGAGCTGGCGCCGCCAAAGGCAGTGAGTTTATTGCTGTCGCTACTGGATAGGCACCCGCAACTGTGTGATGAGCTCTTCCAAACAGTAGCCCCACGTCAAAGCCCCTGATATTATCCTTTGCATAAGAATTCATTGCATAAGAACACGTGCCAAGAAAGGAACAAAATGGCGAAGCTACTCAAAATTATCATGATTCACGGCCATTTGCCGGGTGTGGTGGAGTTGGATCTGGACGGTCATACCAACATTTGCGGCAGCAATGCTTCGGGCAAAACCACGCTGCAGCGCATGATTCCGGTGTTTTATGGCGAGCTGCCGAATAAAGTGGTGCCGCGCACTCGTTTGAATTTCGATAAGTATTACCTGCCGCACAAAAACAGTTATGTCATTTATGAGTACGAGCGCCCGCAAAACGGTGTGGCGCAAGTGGTGCTCACCAAGCGCGCCGACGGTGTGGATTACCGTTTTGTCGATGCGCCATACCAGCCTGAGCATTACCTAATTGAGAAAAAAGACACCGTGGTGGCGCGCGAATACAACGAGTGGGCGCAAGAAATGCGCGCGCGTGGCGTGGACATGTCCGCCAAAATTTCCAACACCACCGAATACCGCAATATTATTCTGAATGACATTAAAAACGACCGTAGCAACCGCAGTGAAAGCCTGAAGCATCGGCAGTTGGCGTCGCGCTATGGCCTAGCGCATGACAAGTTTCATTTGCGCCATATGGAAAAGCTAGTGTCAGCGGTGCATGCCAAAGAAGGCAAAATGGATACGCTCAAGAGTATGTTGGCAGCTATTTTGGAAGAAGATGGCTACCAACGCCCGGCGAATACCATGACGGGCGATAAAATTCGTAGCTGGCTGCGCGAAATGAAGCAGTTTATGAAGGTTGAGAAACTGCAGCAATCTTTGGCTGATATTGAGCGAAACAGTGCCGAACGCTCGCGAAATTTGGCTATTTTGTGGCATTTAAAGGGTTTAATAGAAAGCGATTTTAGCACGCAAAAACGCAACAAAGCTGACACCGAAGAGGCCATTCAATCGCAAAAGCGGGCGATGAGCGAGGCGCAAGAAGCGTACGAGCAGCGCCGGGGTAGTTTGCGTGACAAGAAAAACGATGCCCAAGCGGATTTAGAAAAAAGCCAGCAGCAGCTTGATGATGCGCAGCGCCAGTATGACGATTACCGCACGGCTGACATTGAGCGTATTGGGCGTGAGCTTGAGCAGTTGCCAGAGCGGCGCGACGAGTTGCAGGGCTTAGAGCAGCATTACACGGTGATGATGGAAGCGCACCGCGGCGCCGAGCAAGAGCTGCAAAGTCATAAGTTGAAACTGACCCAGCAGCTAGAGCAAGCCAAAGAGAAAATTCAGGCCAAAATTAACGATAAACATCAGCAGCAAAATACCGTTCGTCAGCATGAGTTAGATGCCACCAAGGCGATGAATTTGGAGCTGCAACGCGCGCAAGAAACGGTGCGTGCGCAATATGACGAGCAGTTAGAAAAGCTGCAGAACGAGCTTGCCGCGAAGCGAGCGCAGCAAGATTTGTCGATGCTCAATAGCGAAGAAATTGAGCAGCGTAATTTGGCAGAATTACGTTTAGATAAGGCGCAAGAGCAGCTGGACAATCAACGCTCTCATACGCGCAAACAACAAGACGCCTTGAACACCGCCTTGCGCGGTCGTGAGCAGGCCGACCGAAAGGCCAAAGAAGCGCGTAGTACCGTGGTGCACGGCGAGCAGTTTATTGAGCAGTTGCGTAAGCGCTTAGAGCCTACAGCGGGTAGCTTGCGACAGTTTTTGTCGCAGAATGTCGAGAATTGGCAGCATAATTTTGGCCGTGTACTGGCCGAACCATTGCTTGAGCGTACAGACTTGGCACCGCTGGTTGTTACGGAGCAGCCGGAAGCTGAGCAACAACCCGCAAACAGCTTATTCGGCGTACAGCTTGATCTGCAGGCTATCGAGGTGCCTGAGTACGCGCTCACTGAAGAGCGGTTGCAAGAGCAGCTTGAACAGGCCGTTGAGCAGTGGGAACGCCAGAAAATTCAGCTAGAAGCTGCAGAAAAAGCCCTCGCCAAAGCGGTTGAAGAGGCCAAGCAGCAACAGCAAGCCTTTGAGCAGGCGCAGCAACAACAAAAAAGCTTTGAAAACGATGTGGCCTATGCGCGCGACCATAAGCAGCGCCTGGCCCATGAGCATGCGCAACTAGACAAAGAACGTAAAAAGGCCATTCGTGAGCGTCTTGAACAGTTGCAGCAGCAACTTACCCACGCCAAACAACAGCGCCAAGATGCACTGCAAGAGCTTGAAGCCGATCATCATGCCCGCGCGCTAGAGCAAACCGCTGAGTTTCAAGAGCAACTTCAGATTTTGCAAGACGCCATTGACGACTTAAACAGTGAGCTTTCACGTAAGCAGGCCAACACCAAAGAGCAGATAAAAGAAGCCGAACAGGCGTTTAGTGCCAAACTGGCCGAGCAGGGTGTTGATGAGAAAAAGCTGCAGCACATTAAGCAGCAAATTGGCACGCTTGAAGCGCATATTCGTGATACTGAAAGCCAGCGCGATACTTTTCAAAATTATCAGCAGTTTATCAAGGTGACTTGGGAAAAATTGCGGCCACAATGGCTGCAAACCGAGCAGCAGGCCAAGCAGCAATTGCGCGATGCCACAGCTGCCTTTGAGCGCCATGAAGCCGATTACAAAGCCAAGCGGCAAGCGGACAGCGCCCAGTTGCAGAAACTGAAAGAGCGGTTAGAAAAAGCCGAAAAGCACGTACAAAGCTTGTCGAGCTTAACCTCGCGTTTAGCTGACTTGCCGGTAGCGACGCAACAACCGCCAGCGGAAACCGTGAGCGGGCTTGAGCAGGGCGATGTGAGCGAACGCATTGCGCGGGCTAATCAGCTACTTGATGACAAGCAAAAAGCTGACAAAAAATTGGATGACGCCATTAATGCCCTTGAGGCGGAGCTGCGCAAAGACTCTGATCTTGACATGGTGCGCTTTATTGAAAAATCGTTTGCCGATTTAGGCGAAGCCCCTGACATTCAAGCGCGTGTGCACAAGCTTGGCGAATTGGTGAATGTGCTTGAAGCCAAACAGCATCAAATTTTGGCGCAAGGCCGCACCATTGGGACGGATCTTGAAAAATTCTTTACGGTTTTCAATGACATTCACAAGCGTGTAAGTGACTACAGCCGCCGCTTAACCCAGGCCGTGGGCGATGAACTGAACCTAGATGGCATTGACAAAGCAGAAGTGAAAATTAGCTCGACGATTGATGAGTTGAGCTTCTGGAAGCCGCTAAAAGAAATGACCTACCACTATCGCCAGTGGCAGGCCTCGGGCGAGCCCATTCCGCCAGATGAATACCTTGATGAGCTAAGTGACGTGGCTGATTTAATTAAAGCTAACCAAGAATACAGTATTGAGTCGTTGCTAAAATTACAGCTGAACCTGATTGAAAACGGCGAGCCGGTGGTAATTCGTAACGACCGTCAGTTAACGGACTCGTCCAGCCACGGTATGGCGTACTTAATTTTGTGCAAATTCTTGTTGGCATTTACGCGATTGCTGCGCCCCGAGCAGGCCGGCGTGACCATTCACTGGCCCATTGATGAAATTGGCACCTTGGCGTACCACAACGTTGAGAAACTGTTTGATGCCTGTAACCACAACAACATCGACATTGTGGGGGCGTTTCCGAACCCCGAGTCAGACGTGTTGCTGTTGTTTAAACACCGTTACCTCATTGAGCCTCATGCTGAGCTGCCTAACAAAGGCCAGTTGAAACGCATTAAGCCGCGGGTGTCGGAGCTGTCGCGTAAGCTGCAAGACTTGCAACGTAAACCGCAGGAGGCGGAAGCATGAGTACGACAATGAGTGCAAGTATGAGCGTGCATGGGCCGTTAGTTGAGCAATTGTTGGAGGGGCAGTTTATTTGCGCCATTACCAACGAAGAGTATTTTGCCAAATTACAGCACGACGACGTGCGTGAGGGCATTGACGCCTATTTGAAGCCGCTGAATCGACGCGTGGCCAGCAATGACGACAACAGCGTGTATTTTCTGGCGTACCGTGACATTGACGACCCAGCGCGTGAGCATTTAAAGCAACAGCTTGGGGTGATCATGAGCTCGCTATTGCCGTTGCTTGAATGGCTAACTTACGTGCAAGAGGCCATGGGCAGTGACGGTATTCTTACCGCCGGTGACACCTTGAAACTACAAGAGTTGGTGATAAAAACTGAGGACAACCCAAGCTTACGCCAGCGCTTGCAAAGTTTAGCGAGCGACAAGTTCTTCGGCTCAAGTGCTGACTCGGTTGATGCGCAGGCCAAGCAAGTGGCCAAACGCTTGGTGGAACATGGCTATTTAGTGCAGCCCCACAGCAGCCGTTTGTATTTTACCGTGACCGGGAAAATTGATTACCTGCTTGAACTCGTTCGTTTTATTAAAGACGAAGAAAATATTCCGCTGGATGATTACCAAAACAGCCAGGCGCAAACGGAGTTGCTGTAATGGCGACCTATGACGATGACAAGCAACATTTAAGTAGCCTGTTTGAGGTTGGCGCGGAGCGTTTAAAACTGATTGGCGATAACGCCAAGGTGCTCATGCAGGGCTATTTAACCGGTGGTATTGACCCAGCAGCGCTGAATGAGCGCACGTTGCGTCGGTTAATTAACGCGCGGGTGTTGTACCAACCGGATGATAGCCATGAGCTGAAGTTGCGACACCCAGTGACGCAGCTTGTCGCGGCCTTGGTTACCGATGAAAGCCGTCGTGCCATACATGCCGACATTGCGGATAAATTGGTGAGTATTCGCGGCTTTGTCGAAGGGCTGCGAGAAGCTCAGCGCATGGGCGATAGCTTACGCGTAGATAGCCAAATGCTGCGCATTGACGAAGCCGTGTACGACCTGACCGCACAATTTGAAGAAGCCATTTATAGCTTGTGGCATCGGTTAAATTCGAACTTTGGTTTTGTCAGTAATTTAAGCGACAAAATTCGCGAAAACGAACGTGCTCAGCAACAGATCAAGCGTTTAATTGACGGCATGTCATTGATTGATTTTGACGAGCTGATTGAGCTGGCCGAGGGCAATCCGACGCTGCGTAAAATATTAGTCAGCCGCCTGCAACAACAAATGAGCGCGCATCACGGTAGCTTGTTGGAAGTGCAAAAGCGCCTAGTTGAACTCATGACACGTTTCCGCGAGCAGCAAGAGCGCAGCTTGTTGGTGTTAAACATGGCCGGCTTTTTGCGTGAACACCCTGGTTTTATGGTGGGCGATTATTCGTATCGCACGCAGGTACCGGCGTTAGTGAATTGCGCGGCGCCAATTATGCCGGCCGCAGCGGTGGGGCTAGATAAGCCAGAACAGCAAAGCGACATAACGCAGTTAGTGCATACGCTTTACCGCCAGTTAGCGTTGAAACAGAAAACCGACACTTCGAGTGTATCGGCCGATGCGCTGCAGGGTTCGGTGCAAAGCACAGCGGCCCAACAAGCCGTTGAAGCCCGCCAGCAGCAGCTAAAAGAAGACGCTATGCGCTATTTTATTCATGTGTGCGAAGCGCCAGAGCCGCCTTCGGCATTGGCCTTTTTGGCTGCCGAAGAGTTGGAATGGCCGCCTGAAGTGTGGCTGTTTCAGGTGCTGGCCGAATACAATGCCTTGCCGCGCCAAGAGCAAAAATTATTTGCCATTACCCGCGACGAGCGCCGCATAAGCGTGTTTAACCATGTGCACATTATTGAAGACTTGGCGGTGAGGTTTAAGGCCGCATGACGCGCGATTTAACGCCAGTTGAGCGCAATGTGCTGCAAGGCATTCAAGCCGAGCTGCGTTTTCAATCACGCTTGTTGCGCAAGCTAAAAGCGACGGATAAACGCATTTTGGCCTGGTGCGAAGAACAGGACTTATTGGCCGCGCCATTGACCGGTGCGAGTGAATTCGCATACACGTCAACGCTTGTGAGCGCTATTGAACAGCGACTTGCGCAGCTCGGTTTAGCGCCGTTATCCGCTGATTTAAAAAGCTCGAGTTTAGCGCAAGCAGCGCAGGGCGCCGCCGAACATAAGTCGGTGCGGGCAAAACCACGCGACCACCGCGTGTTGCGCTATGTTGTTGGTGCTGGCGATGGCCACGGTTCCGGGCAGGTGGTTGATGTTGATCAGCGTGAACTCGATTTAAGCCAGTTTGCTGATTTAGTGGTGGTGGAAAACCTAGATTGTTTTTACGAATTACACCAATTTGAGTTGCCGTGCTTAGTTCACAAGCAAGCGCCAAGCTTAATTGTTTACCGCGGTGACAGCCATTACAGCAAAGGCCGCGCGGCGTTAATTAATCGCTGGAAGCGTTGCGGGAAAGAGGCTGATAGCAGGCCCTTACGTTACTTCGGCGACCTAGACCCAAAAGGCCTCCACATAGCCCAAAGCGAAGGCTTCAGCCATATTGCCGCCCCGGCTTTTGAATGGTTCTGTGAACATGTCACCGCCCAAGCTTACCCCGCCAAACAGCATGACGTTGCCCGCTTGCTGCATGCCCGCGGCGAACTCGCCCCGTACGTTCTTTTCATACAACGCCAGCATAAGGCGGTTTTGCAGCAGTGGCTGCAACATGTCCCCTTAGATTGGCTAACCATAGAAACTGCTTCAGAGGAACTTGAAAGCCTGCGAGCAACATTACGTGCAGGCGAAGAGAGTGGCGAGGTGAAACCATTAGATATCGACGCGATTAAGAATAAAGCGCGGGAGAAATAAAAGGCAAACCTAAGTATTTCCCGCGCCAAGCGTAGTCGTTAAAACTTGATCACTTCTCCATCAGCGGGAATTCTAACCTTTGAACTTATTCCTTGTTCGTTCACGAATTGCTGTAAATCAGAGCGGCTAACCGTCATCAGGTAAGCCCTTCAGCTTGGCGCCGCACCTTTACTGGACATTAACAACAAGCGAGTTTAACGCCAATAATTATTAGCCGCCGCTATGGTTTGATTGCGTGGTGGTGACGCCTTTGCGGGCAAGTTTCACCGCCAGCTCGAAACCCTCTTGCGGAGTCTCAGTTATCAGGCTTGGCAACCACGGCTGCGCTTTATCTTGCGCTTGCGCAGATACAGCAAAAGGTACAGTAAATACAAAAGCAGTAAGTAAACCAACGAGTATTAATTGACGCATAACAATTCTCCTTTTGAACATGCATTTATTATGATTGTTAACTAACAAAGTGCAAGTATAATGCCCATTATTAGCTTTTAGGCAAAATGAAATGGGGCAGTAATACAATGACAGTTGATTTGAATAGCCGCTACGGCTTAAACCCAGCGCATAGTGAAGTGGTTGAGGCGTGTGAAACCGTTGCGCCTGGTAAGGTTCTTGATATGGGCTGCTCGAATGGCCGCAATGCGTTGTACTTGAGTCAACTTGGCTTTGATGTGACGGCGGTGGATAACAATCCAAATGCCATTGCCATGTTGCAGCAGATTGTCGCTGAGGAGGGCATTGCGAACATCAACGCACAGGTTTACGACATCAACCAGGCCGCGCTTGATGATAACTTTGACTTTATTGCCTGTACTGTCACGCTGATGTTTCTCGATCCTGCTCGCATCGATGCCGTACTTGCCGACATGCAAGCTCATACCTTACCTGGCGGCTATAACTTAATTGTTTGTGCGATGAGCACTGCCGACTACCCATGCCCGATGCCGTTTTCGTTCACCTTCGATGAGGGGGAGCTACGCGATGCTTACCAAGGTTGGGAACTGGTGAAATACAACGAAGATCTCGGTACCATGCACAACGGCGCTCGCTTGAAGTTCGCAACGATGCTGGCGCGTAAACCTGTTTAGCTATTGGTGATCTTTTCTCCGTTGCCCCACGTTTTAGCACTTAGGTATTTCATTCTAAGTGCTTTTCATGAATCTCCAAGTTGTCTGGTTTAAACGCGATTTACGTACAGTTGATCACCAAGCTTTATCAGCCGCATGCGAAGCAGGGCCTGTGCTGTGCGTTTATGTGGTTGAACCGGACTACTGGCAATTACCAGATACTAGTAATCGGCAATGGCAGTTTGTGCGCGAATCGTTGATTGACTTGCAAGAGCAGCTTCAGCGCCTTGGCGGCGCCTTGTGGATAACGCAGGGAGATATGGTCGAAACGCTGACAAGATTAAAGCAGCGGTTTGGGACATTCACGCTGCATAGCCATGAAGAGCAGGGCAATGCGTGGACGTTTGAACGTGATAAGGCGGTCAAGCGTTGGTGCCACTCAGATGGCGTTACATGGCATGAATATGCTCAGTTTGGTGTAGTGCGGCCGGTAAAAAGGCGTGTAGGGAAGTTTTATGAGCACTGGTTTGCGTTTATGTCAGAGCCACAGGCTGAATTGTCTCGTGAAATCGATTTCGTCACTTTCGATGAGCCATCAATTAACCTAGCTGTAGATGTCACGCAAGATGAATATCCATGCCTAAAACGTCAAAGTGGCGGACGTACACAAGCTTTGGTAACGCTAGAAAGCTTTCTAACTCGCCGCAGCGAACGCTATCGTGGTTCAATCAGCTCACCGCTGACGGCACCAACTGCGTGCTCTCGTCTCAGCCCTTACTTGGCGTACGGCTGTATTAGCTTGAAAGAATTGGTGCAGCAAACAGATGCCACACAAGAGCGCACCGTAAACAGCTACTGGCGAAAGAGTTTGAACGATTTTGCCAAGCGGTTGTGGTGGCACTGTTATTTCACTCAGCGCTTTGAAAGCCATTGCTATATGGAAAACCGACCGTTAGTGCCGCAGATGGCGCAGCTAGAACCCGCATTTGACGCTGTAAAGTTTGAAGCGTGGAAACACGGACGCACCGGTTGGCCAATGGTTGATGCCTGTATGCGCTATTTGCATCACCACGGCTGGATTAACTTCCGTATGCGGGCCATGTTGGTATCGGCAGCAACGTATTCACTAGGTTTACCTTGGCAACCTGTCGCGAAATGGCTTGCGCAACTGTTTGTCGATTACGAACCTGGCATTCACTATCCGCAAGTGCAAATGCAAAGCGGGCAGGCGAGCAATTCTATTCTTCGAATTTATAACCCGGTGATGCAGGCGCAGCGGCTAGATCCGGACGGTGTGTTCGTGAAGCGCTGGATACCTGAATTGCAGAATGTGGAGAGCGCTTGGTTATTTGAGCCATGGCAGATGCCGAATAAACTGAAGCAACAAGCTGGTTGGCACGATGACTTTTACTATCCCGCGCCGTTAGTCGATTTCGAACAATCTCATCGCCAAATCAAAGCTGCTATTGCGGAACTTCGCAGTCGCTATAACTTACAGCCCGCCAAAGGCTTCAATGAGCGCCGCCGGCAGCCAGCCTCACGCAAAAAACGCCGCACAAAGTCGCAGTTGGATGACAGCCAATTAAGTTTGTTTTAAATCGTTTGTTCGCGAATACTCAGAAACTTGATTGTCCATGTTTGCGAAGTAAATTAGACGATTTTTTATTTTGGTGCTACATTGCACTTAACTTGTAACACATGCGGTGATTGATATGAGCGATGCAACATTTACGTTTCGAGTTAACGATGAGTTGAAAAGTGAATTTTCAAAAGCAGCGCGTTCACGCGACCGAAGCAGTGCGCAATTGTTGCGTGACTTCATGCGTGAATATGTGCAGCAACAGCAGCGATTGGCTGAACACGATAGCTGGTTTAAAGAGCAAGTAAATCAAGGGCTGGATTCTGCTAATGCTGGAAGTTTGGTGCCAGCGAATGACGTTGAGGCTAAATTTGCGGCGCGCAGAGCGTTGACTCAGCGCAACATTGAAAAGCCGCAACGATGACAGTGCAGTGGACTCCTGAAGCTATTCAGGACCGTGAGCAAATTTATGACTTTATTGAAAGTGATAACCCAGTAGCTGCGCTTCAACTGGATAGCCTAGTTTCGTCAAGCGTAGCAAATCTGTCTGAATATCCAGAAATAGGCCGTAAGGGGCGGGTACTTGGAACTAGGGAACTCGTCGTGCATGCAAACTACATCATCGTATACGATGTCCGTGATGACGCTATACGAATATTACGGATTTTACATTCAGCAATTAAATGGCCGGGATAGTTTAGTAGCAAAGGCTTTGAAACTTCAAGAAGATGGTGCGTCCGAGTAGACTCGAACTACCGACCCCTACCATGTCAAGGTAGTCTGGGGTAATTTTTATCTTTATACCTTAATGCACATTACTTTGCAACCCTTGATATATAAGGCTTCCAGCGATATCGACCCCGAACGCCAGTTAAGATCAATTAAGGTAAATTAGCATGGTCGCGGCAAACTTGGTCACATGGTTTTGGCATGAAATCATGCTATTTTGATTGCTGAAAAAGCATGATTTCATGCTATTTGGGTTTTTGGGGTTTGCATAGGTATGCAAAAATGTGGGTTAGGTGCCAGCTTTTAGTGCGTTGTTGAGTACTATAATTAGCACTAGTTGAAGACATAAAATGGAGGGTTTGGTGATGTTTAGTTGGCTGCTAAAACCGAGAGCAACATATAACTCGAACCTGTCAGAATTCGTTCGAAATGCGAAATCGCGTGAGAAGAAGCGTGTGTATGCTCGGGTAATTGATAAAGCCATTGAGGCACAGAACGAAGTTATTGAACGGCAAAAGACAACGTCATAGCTTTGTGCATGAATTTAATATAAAACGGAGGCGACAGCCTCCGTTTTTTGTTTGTATCGGATGGCGAAAATTAAGCAGCACACACTTTTAACGTAGAAGTAACGCTGCAGCTTGGCAGCGACACTCGACGTCGCAAGATATCTGCTTTAGGGCTTCCGAGCGATTCATAGTCGAGCTGTAAGCAACCGTTTAGCGAAGTAATCTGCGCTGCGGTAAACACATAAGGCGTTACCGTTTTGGCAATGTGTGCGCGGCGTTGCTCAGGCAGTGTAAATGAGACATTGGATGGATGTGGATTCAATTCACCTGATTTCACATGGGTGTAGATATCGTCGGTGAGCTCCCAAGCCTCCCATTGCTCGCAAATAATATCGGGATTTAGGCCCGCAAGTTCGTGAGAGTAGGTGGCATCCCAGTCAAAATGATAATGCTTTGTGCCGTTGAGCAATGTCTTGGTGATATCCGGCTCCATATAAAGTTTGTACCAAATATCCAAGCAGACATCGCTGTCTTGTAGTGCCTGAGGAATAAGCTGCATGCCAGGAGCAAGAGCAGCAAACGCAGACAGGTACAAACGGTAGCCATAGCCTTTTTTCTCGGCGGCAGTGGCTAGGGCTTCGATTTGAGCGTATTTGTCATCGCGTAGCTCGAACAGAAGCGCGCCTAAAATTTGCTGGTGGTTGTCGACCAACGCAATCAGTTGATGCTGCATATCAAACAGGCATTGGACATTGTCAGCATTAGCGAATGCCTTATCGAATACGGTTTTTGAGTAGTGCATAGTTGTGGCTCCTTGGTGATTAAAATAACTTATGCAGAACCACGCTAGCATGTTTCGATATTGGCGCTACTGATTGGCAGGGCCAAAAAGTAGGGCGCTGCAGGGCGGTTAATCAAATGGGCTATGTGAGTCAAATGAGCTGAATGAGTCATTATTGATACTGCTATTGAAGATGCCGTCATCACTCAATCTGTGCGTGAACATGTCGTCATGAAACCCTGACTGAACATTTACTGGATTGAAGGGCGAGAGTAGGTTGGCTGGGTCGAGTAAGTCGTGATGCATCACTGAGTGATGACTGAAACGGTGGTTTCTCCAATAAGAGTGGCAAAGGTGCGGTGTTGGCTCATCATCACAATCGTATAACCTCAGGATATCCGAGCTTAAGAGGCGTGTGGTCGTACCGTTAAGCTGGTCACCAGTTTTTTTGATAGGTACAGGAGCGAGCAGGTCCGGCGAGCGTTTTGCAGCAACGTCGCCTTTGCCAATTAGATAGCCAATAACCATGATAACAAACGCAACCGTGATCATAATCCCCATGTGATTTCTCCAATCGATACTCAGTAAATTTAGTCTTAGAAATTGATGCTATGGTTAACATGAGTAACATATTTTAAAATTGACGCTACAATCTCGCAGAAGCTAAGCGGGGGGAATAGAATGAACACTGTATCAACGGAAGAAAACACGAGTTCATTGAGCCAGTGGTTTGTTAATCTTGCTCCAGGTGATTCTTGCGCAAGAATCACCCTTCCGGCATCCAAGGTGCAGCAAGAGTTGCGAGATGGGATTGATGCTTGCGTGATTGACTCGCTACAACATTTCATTCCTTTGACTCTCATTGCTGATGCGCTCGGTTTGACTGAGCGTACAATTAAGTTAAAAGTGGCAAATCAGATAAAGTTGAACGTTTCGCAATCAGACACGTTGCTTTATCTTGTGCGAACATGGTGTAAATTACTGGCTTTTTTTGATGGCCGTCGCGACATATTGCTCATGTGGTTAAACAGTGAGGCGAGAGCGTTAGAGCAAACACAACCTTGACTTTTAATGCAAACAACCTATGGTCGTAATGTACTGCTTAGGTTGATTAATGAAATGCGGTTTGGGGAGATTTGAATAGGCGCCCATTTGGAGTGCCTATTCAATGACTAATAGTTTGGCGGGCTATTAATCGAAACGTACTTAATCCTTGCTCAGTTATTCTTACTAAACAATGACTGAAATGCAAGGGAAGACTCTCGAGTGGCTAAATTAAAAACGACTACTAAAGTCGGGGTTTAGCTGAAGGTCAGCAATGAGCGAAGAACGGACCTCCAATATTCGTGCTAACTTTTGTTTTAAAAATGCTAGGATAATTAAAAATGCATCCAGTTTTTAAAGAGTACATTGATTCACTAGAACCATCTTTCCAACGACTTCTAAATATGAAACCAGTCACGGTTGCAACGTTGCCAAAGGAAATCCCACAGTCCGGTATTTATCTGTTTTCAGAGAATGGTAAACATCTGTACGTTGGCAGAACAAATACAATAAGAAAGCGTTTGCAGAATCATTGTCGGCCAAGTTCAGGACATAATTCAGCTACATTTGCTTTTAGGCTTACGCGAGAAATTACCGGAATCACACAGGCGACATATGTTACCGATGGCTCACGTGCGAATTTAGAGTTAGATGCTACGTTTGGTCCTGAATTTATCAAACAGAAAAAGAGGGTGAGGGAGATGCATGTACGCTACGTTTCCGAACCGGAACCAATGCGACAGGCACTTTTAGAGATGTACGTTTCTGTAAGTTTAGGAACCCCTCACAATAACTTCGATAATCACTAACAAGCCAACAAAGTTAAAGATTAATAGCGTTGTTATCTAACTGCGTTTTTGAACGTTATGGCTAGGGTTATCATGCATTCCTAATTCTGGCTTGCCGGGCTCGAATGAGCGAACAGCGGACCTTCTGACTTTCAGCCTACTCCAACTAGTGACTAGCCGTTCCGTTATTCGTCAGTGTGGGTGTTGCTAGCGGTGCACGGCACATTCACGTCGGCAATATTACGCGTTTTGTTGTTGTGTTGTGTATTTAAGTCGTTTACTGTCAGTGACATAACAAAAAATGAAGGTTGGATATTGTGCGCTCGGTAGAGTGTAACTGAGCATTCTCAAATAGCCTTTGCTAACTCGGGACTTTTCAAGTCAGGAATGCCTGCTTGATCAGTAAGTTAAGAACCGAAAACCGTCAATTGGACGAGTTTCTAAATGCGCACGCACAATATACAAATGTTGGGTGCTAAAGTAGATCACAGTAATTTCTGGGTAAATTTGTAATGCAGTTGCTTCTCGCGTTTGTAATCAATAGTTTGCTTGTCGCCGTAGTGGTCATGGTGCATTACGGCATATTGCACCAGATCGTTAAAATCCTACCACGTTTTACTTTCGCTCATAGCCTACGGATAGTTTTCGGAGTCTTTGGCGCCTTGATTGCTCATGTTATAGAAATATGGATTTTTGCTTTAGGTTACTATTTTAAATCTCAAGGTTCGGGTTGGGGTAGTTTAGAAGGCAATTTTGATGGTACGTTGTTGGACTGCGTATATTTTTCGTTTACGGTTTACACAACAGTCGGCTTTGGTGATATTGAGCCTTTAGGGTATATTCGCTATCTTACAGGCATTGAGTCAATAGCAGGGTTGGTACTTATTACTTGGACAGCTTCGTTTCTCTATCTCGAAATGCAGCGTCACTGGGATCAGCGTTAGTGGTATGCACCCAACAAGGTGCTCAAGCCGAACCTTCACCTACGTTGCGCAGGCTGGTTCGCTTCGCTCATTATATCTCGCCGTGCTACACTCTCGATTCGGCCGGCTTAGCACGGCGTTGGGTGTAAAAAAACATCTTGGTTCTAAATGTGCAGAAGCCTGGCATTATTAGTCGTGGTGGTTCGAGGCGAGAACGTTTTTAATAACGGAAGTCAGAGGGCCAAAGCTATCTTTCCTGCAGGTTGGGGAACAGGGTTAACCTAAGTTAGAGCGGCGAATATCGTCGTCGTACCAGTTCACAAGCCGTGTTTATTTTCATTTGCAAAACAGTGGTGTTCCCGCAAAAAACGGTGTTCTATACTTTAGCTGTCCTTGGGGTTTCACATCGCAAGCAGCCTAAAAGCGTGCCAGTCTTTGCAAGGCTAAGTTAGTTCGCTGGAAGTGGGTAGGTTCTAACTGGCAGGCACCCAACAAGACGCTCAAGCTGAACCTTCACCTACGCTCCGCCCAGCGCATGGCTTCGCCATTGTACGCGCTGTGCTACACTCTCGGTTCGGCCGGCTTAGCACGGCGTTGGGTGTAGGTAAAACATTCTAAATTTTGTTTTCTAGTCGTCAGAGTTCAGTGAAGGCTTTGCGCGAACGATATTATTTCTGTGGTCTTTGGTATATCGTTTCCGGCGCGTTTTAAAGGAAGGTTGTCGTTGAAATTCTCGGCTTGAAGAGTTTGAAATGAGGGCGTAGGTTTTTTCAGTGTTAACCATTTTATCAAGCTTTTCTGGTGGTTCGCGTAAGTTGGGCAAGCGGCGCGTACACCCCTTCTTCAATTTGGCCATTGTAGTACATCTTCAAAGTAGGGTAGTTCAGGGCTTCTTGGTGGGGCAGTGGTTCCTAGTGCGCAAAGCACCCAACAAGGTGCTCAAGCCGAACCTTCACCTACGCTCCACACAGCGCATGGCTTCGCCATTGTACGCGCTGTGTTACACTCTCGGTTCGGTCGGCTTAGCACGACGTTATG
>NZ_FPCF01000001.1 GCF_900116895.1 Pseudidiomarina donghaiensis
CTAACACGGCTATCGGAGGCATTCCGCCCAAACAATTAACGCAAGCGGTTCATTAATTCTACGAATAACTGCTGCTTAAAATGGGGGAATTACAAGTACAAAATCAAGATTAAACGAAAATAGCGATAGCCAGTAACAAAGCTTCATTGCTTGGCCTTTCGATACACGTATAGTGGCGACTTACATGTTTTGCACATGTCATCGTTTTGATAACCCGACCAGCTAGAATTGCATTCTAAGCAGTTAAACTGATAAAAAATCGATGGTCTTTGAGTTACATTTCGCTCGACGAGCTCCGGTAAATGTTGCTTCACATGATATACCCACTTCTTGCCAGCTGTTTCATGTTTTAGATAGTTAATTACTATTTCTCGAAAAGGTTTATTTCGGCGCTCAAACTCTCTATATAAAGATTCGATGTTGAGCTGAATAACGCCGCAACGCTGAATTTCGGGACGGAGAAGGTTCATCGGAAGTCTGCGTCCTTTATGAACGATATATATGATTAATGGAACGCCTTGAACTAAAGATTTAATATCAACTAGCTGTCCTTCAAAATCACATCGCAATTCAACGTCATCAAGATTAAGCATTCTCTCCTTAGCAACGACTCTGTGGTCTATCTTTAGCTCTGGGACTGTAAAGCTTCTCAATTCCTCGAAAAGCTGGAGAATCATCAAGCGAACCGAGTGCTCAAACGAATAATCACATGGCTTAGTGGCAGAGTCATTATCTTTAGTTGTAGTAAGGTAATGAGAAAAGTGCCAGGTATTTACACTGCCTTGTCGTGCTATTAGAGGCTCGTCGCACGATGGACAAATGCAGTTACAACCTTGTCCTTTTTCGACTTCATCAACGGCTACAAATTGATCTGTAGCACGGTCTTTTGCAAATGGTATTTTGACGTTGTTCATATATTCTATTCCGAGTGTAATCACCCCATTTTAAGCAGCAGTTATTCGTAGAATTAATGAACCGCTTGCGTTAATTGTTTGGGCGGAATGCCTCCGATAGCCGTGTTAGGCCGTTCGTTGTTATAAAGCCAAAGCCACTGAGTGGCAAGTTCTTGTGCATGTTCTACGCTTTCAAACAGGTGCAAATCGAGCCATTCATGTCGTACTGTTCGATTAAATCGCTCAACATAGGCATTCTGAGTCGGTTTACCTGGTTGAATATAGAGCATCGTAATTTGATGTTTTTCAGCCCAGTTAATCAGCTCGCTTGACAAATATTCTGGGCCATTGTCGCAGCGAATCGCCGCAGGTTTTCCTCGCCATTCAATCACTTGCTCTAAGGCGCGAATAACCCGGGCACTTGGCAGCGACAGATCGACTTCAATGGTTAACCCTTCGCGGTTGTAATCGTCAATGAGGTTAAATGTTCGCAGTGAACGACCATCGACCAAACTATCGGACATAAAGTCCATCGACCAGACTTGATTCATTGCGGTTGGCACGCTTAAAGCGTCCGGTTTGTCACGTCGCAGGCGACGCTTGGGTTTGATTCGTAAGTTCAGCTCTAGCTCGCGATAAATGCGATACACGCGTTTGTGGTTCCATGGAAACCCCTTCACGTTACGCAAGTGCAAGAAGCACAAACCAAAACCCCAGCGTTTGTGCACCGTGGTTAAGCGCAGCAACCAATCAGCAATCACAGCGTTTTCATCGCTGAGTTTGCTTTGATAGTGGTAACAGCTCGTGCTAATGCCCGTGCAAACACAGGCAAAACGAACACTAATACCATGACGTTGAATGGCAGCTTGCGCCATCTCTTTGCGCTGAGATGGCTTTACAGCTTTCCCTCAAGGGCTTCCTTGCGGATCTCAGCTTTGAGTCGCTCTTCGGCATACATTTTTTTGAGGCGTTTATTCTCGTCCTCAAGCTCTTTGAGACGCTTCATCATCGATGCGTCCATGCCGCCAAACTTGGCGCGTCATTTATAAAATTGAGCTGAGCTCATACCGTGTTCACGGCAAAGCTCTGGAACCGGTATACCGTTCTCGTTTTGTTTCAGAATCTCTAAGATCTGACTGTCTGTGTATCGTGATTTGCGTATAGAAAACTCCTTCGTTTTAGTTTAACGGAATTTTCTACTTATAACTGCTCCGATTTTCTGGGGGGATTACACACTTTAGCCGGATATGGCGATTTAAGCTCGACTATTATGTTTAAATGATGTAGAAAAAGGTAATTCGTTTATAAGATTTAGGTTATAGGATGACAGCTGAAATTGCGGTATTGAATAAATCGGCCGTTGCACTTGCTGCAGATTCGGCGGTATCGATATCAGATGGAAATGGTAGTACAAAGGTTTATAACGGAGCGGAAAAGCTCTTTGCGTTAACTAAATTTCATCCTGTTGGGATTATGATATATGGAACAGGTAGCTTATGCCAAGTTCCATGGGAGCTTATTGTAAAAGAGTACCGAAAAAAGATAAAAGAAGACAGCTTTGATACATTAGAAGCTTATGCAGAGGACTTTTTCCAATTTCTCGCGACTGAACCGAAGTTGATTCCGATGGAACTGAGAGAACATTTTATTCGTCAGCATTGGAACTTCGTTTACACCCAGTTGTGGGAGCTCGTTGAATCAAAAGTGAGGGGGTTGATTGAGGATACTGGGCAAGACCCAACTCCGATTGAAACCTTCAATATTTTTGATAGTGAAGCTGCAGAAATAACGAAAATTTTGCATGAGAATAACTTTTTAAATAATTTCGATGCAGACGATGTTCGTACGATTCAGATGCAGGCTAAAGAATTCCTCGTTGAACTCATAAATCCAAGCCATCAAGACAGTGATTTCCCGCCTCAGTCTATTGAAATTGCTGCTGAAGTCTTAGCGTTGGCAACAGCAAAAGAGAATCCTCTTGGTTCGAATTCAGGTATCGTTTTTGCAGGTTACGGGAACAAAGAGTTTTTTCCGTCTGTTTTGGCTTTTAATTTAAAGGGATTCTGGTCTGAAAAATTACGAGTCATTCCAAACTCACAGAAGAGTGCGGTAGCTGGTTCTAGTGGGATACAAGCCTATGCCCAGGATGAAGAGGCACTGACTTTTATGCACGGTATTAGCCCGAGACTAAAATCAGACATTGTTAAGCAATTTCAACATCTCTTTCAAGAGATTTTATTTAAGTCAAATCAGCTTATTAATGATGCCACCATTGGAGATGGTGAGAAGGAGCAGTTGAGAGAGACACTTGTAAATACTGCACAACAACAGTGGGATGAAACGATTGCTTCGATTGAACGCCAGATACGAAGTCAATATACAGATCAGGTTGTCGATATGGTTGAGTTTTTGCCTAAGGATGAACTAGCATATATGGCAGAATCACTCGTTAACATGACGGCCTTCAAAAGAAAAGTGACAAACGACACGGAAACAGTTGGTGGTCCTATAGATGTTGCTATAATATCGAAAGGCGACGGTTTTGTATGGATTAAGCGAAAGCATTACTTCGATAGTGCGCTGAACACTCATTATTTTGATAACTTTTTGAAAGGAAAGTCAAATGTCAGGTAAAAACCTCAAACAAGAGCTGATGCTATACAAGTGGCGCTCTAAGTATTTACCTACCGAATCCACAGAGTCTAATAAGAATTCTCGCTTGAAGACTGGTCTGGATAAGAGTGAAAAACCAAAAAAGGTTGCATTTTCGTTGTAGATTGTCCAGCCTTGAGCATAAATTGTTTGAGGTGATGCCCTCACTTTTACCAAGCAAATAGTAAGTAAACATTATTACACTAAAATCCTTCAAAAATATCGGAACCGGCTATTAACAACGAAGAACTAAATTAAAAAGTTAGTTCGTCAAAAAAGCTAATAATAACTGGTATATCACCGTTAGCGTTATTGTAAGAGATAGGAACAGTTTGTCTAAATAACAGCATTACTTTCAATTCTTCTATGGACTCTAGCTTCAAGTAGTCTTTTAGTTTATCAATGTTGTCATCCAAAATTTCAAAGCGGTCCATGTGTTTTCTTAGGCGATCTGGTTTACCATCCGATTTTGTCACACCACGAAATTCGTATATCTGTTTAGCTATTTCACCTTGAGTTTTGGCAAACTCTAAGTCTTTACATTCAACTAGGTAGACGATTTTTTCGGAAGGACTCCATGCCAGTACATCAATATCGCCAAAATCTTTCTTGGTCTTTGCTTTAAGAATTTTGCTGACTTTAACATCAGCTTCAACTTCCCAGCCTAAGCGACTAAACTTGGCAGCAGCTTGTAGGTTGAATCTGTGCCCTGACTCGTTGCGTTGCGCTCCAATCCATTTTTTCATAGCTCTTGTATTGAAAAATGATCCATCTAAGGTTGCGTCATATGAATTTGACAAGCAATATAGAACTCCTTTACGTATCAGGCTAGGGGCGATAATCAACTGATCATTGAGTATAATTAATGGTCTTGCCGTTAACGACAACCGACGTCGATATCTCCAGGGAGAAATATCGCTAACGCGGAATTCTTTAGGTAGCACCGTCCAGCTTGACCTTTCTGGCAGAGTAAATCTATCAATAAAGGCTCTCATCACAGTGTCTGGAACACCATTAGTTTTAGAATGATGAAATAGCTCTGAGCGAGAGATTGGATAAACAGCTTTATTTTTTTCAATACCAATATCTTCAAAAACATCTAAAATCTTTCTGGCTTCATCGATCGATATACCAAACTCTTCGTGCCACGCAGACTCGAACTCCTGTTCTAATAGGCCTTCAACCTTTTCGTGAACTTGGGGCTCAGAGAAGTAATTATCATATTTGCTCGAAGCATGGTTTATCATCACGGTCTGAACGGATTTACCGTAAGGGTTTACTACGGTGTCATATGCGGTATGATCAAACTGCACATCACCATACGTGGAAAGTCTAAGTGTGGGCTTGACCAATTCGTACATTATAGAATCTGAGAGGTTTCCATATTGGAAAATGGCCGTTGCAAAAGTGATAAGCTTAGTGATATCGAGCTTATTTGGAACTCTGCCTCCATTATCTAATGATTCACATATAGCCATTTCAATTAGAATCCTAGCTCCTGTAAGCGTAGCATTATTGGATGAAATTCGTTCCAGTGCTACCGAATATACGTCATCCTTATTAAGATGAAGTCCCAACATGGCTTTGAAAGTCCGTTGCCAATGTTCAATATCGGCCTCTACGGCGGCATGGTTCTCAAGTAAGAAAAGCGTTAATGCTTTTTTGTTGAATGAACTCAAATAACACTGAATTTTTTTCCAAAGACTAAACGTTAAGTCGTTCAAATACTGCGTAGATTCATACTTGCCGTTGATATTACATGGTTCGTTATGGCTGTTTACCATCCATGCTAGCCCAATTTTAATAGTGGCGTCATCCAATCGATCTAACGCTAAAGGTTCCGGTAAGCTCATTTTTACGTAATCAAGAAAAGTTTGTGCAGTGAGCATATGCACTTCTTTCCCGTAGTGATCTAAAAAAATATGCTGAATGATTGCATCCACAATCTTCTCTTGATTATTACACTCAACAGACTCTTCTATAAAAACAGTGAGTAATGACTTAATGATTTTTTTCTCTGCGGTATTGTCAGCTCGATGAAGAGCAAGAAAATATTTTTTTAGGAACTTACAATGTATGTTTAGGAAGCCATTGTCTTCGAAAACAGATAATTCTATTAGACTGTTAAGAGTGTCAGGTTCAGGTACTTGATATATTTGCTTTGGGATATCAACATCTTCAAATTCAATTCTTAAAAAAACTTTGTCATGTAAAGACGAGTAGCCTAACTTAGATAGAGCTAAATCAGCTTTGCATATCCAATTACAGACACCATGCCATAACCTATATAAAAGGTCCTTGTTTTGAGTGTCAACCTGTGAAGGAGCGCACCACCATGAGCATAAGTTACCTTCGATCAACCCAAGTAGTTGTCCCTTATTAATGTTATCTACTGACGCATAAATTGGCTTGAAACGGTCTTCTTTAAAGTAGCTACCTGTAGTAAGTCTTTTCACTGAAATTACTTCATCGTATGGACTAAGAACTTTATGTATATCGTTTTCATTTTGTACTTCCCATCTAACATTTAACAAAGCGTTTTGAGCGATCATCATGAATAAAGATGAGCTAACAAAATCCTCATCAAAGGCTGCGTGAGGGATAATATTAAAATCATTATCTCTAGCCCACCCATAAAGATTGAGTAAACCGTTTAGATTGTGAGTATGAACTCCAGCATCAAGGACTCTAAGTTTAGCTTCTATAAGTCGCCAAAAGGTAAACGGACTCATGTTGATGATTTGATTGAAAGTATCCAAATCTGGCGCTGAAACGAACTCTAAATTCCAGTTATTAAATTCTGTACTGCCTTTAACTGCAAAAGCAACTGAACGGCCCCACCCACACCCAATAAGAATGCTAAGTCCGCTTTGAAATCCATCTAATTGGGACGCATAACGATGTGCTTTCTTTATGTGTTCAGTGAGAGTTTCTTCTAAATCGACATCTGGGCTCGGTGCACCGGTGATTAACCCATTTTCATAATTACGAAAGTTATCAAAAAACATTAAGAAGTGGACATATCGATGCTGATCAAGACAGACAAGTGCATCTGCACCGACAATTTCTTTATTGGAGTTTTTTATTGGTGAGAATGGTACGTTACTAATTTCGCCAAGTAACCGCGAGTGCTCACTAAAAAAATTAACGTACTTGACTTGCATGGCATATAGAAGCTGATCCAGCATTTTAAGCTTATCCATTTGTTGGATCACAAATAGGCGAACTGCAACACTCACCGCGGTTGGTAAAGCTAAGACGTATTGGCCAGCTTTTGTTTTATAAATAGGCTTACGCTCCAATGAGGAGTTTCCAAACGCTTCGTCTGTAAGCGCAATAATATCTGATTTTTCAATTATAAAAGGCTTAAGATCCTTTTCAGCTATTCCCAGTCGAGTTAAATCATCTAACGAAAAGCAAGCGATGTTATTCGATTTAGTCGATATGTAGGACGAGAAATCCCATTCTGATTTTGGATTCTCACAACCCCTCTGGTAACGCTTTAGACCTGTCGCAATAACAGACTCATTAGAGATAGATAGAATCGCCTTTACTGATTTTTTTATGCTTAGAAAAAAATCATAGTTTGGCATATCTTCTATTAAATCGATAAATATTTGCGTGTAGAAATAAGAGCTCTCCCACAGCCCGTTTAGGAGCATGTATGATCCTTCATTCGAATTGACTAGCCCAACCATAGTATCTTCAGCGGGGTCCTCCCACGAACCGATATATGTAGATCGAATACCATCGAATAGTCGAGTTAAACCGTCGCCATCTAGTAACTCCTTTCCACTGTCGGCAAGAAAACACTGATGAATCATAGTTTCGGTAGTCATTAGGTTGCTATGTAAATCTTGCTCGTATAGTAGACCTATTAGTTTGAGTAGAGCATCTTCAAAATCGTAGCTGTCGGTTAAATTACTTATATGATGATTAGTTCTAAATTGACCGAAGGTTGGGGCTATCATTTGTTGACTCTCATTAAAACGGAGTAGCTCGGAGAAGTCCAAATTATCAATATCCATATACAATTCTCAGTTTTTAACCATTCGAGTAAATTTTAATGCCGTTCAATAACCAACTGCAGTTGTTATGGAACGTGGGCCACCGCATTGCGATGGTTCAAAGTACTGATCTTGAAGTTGTAGGCTCATTGTCAAATCGCTTTTTCCATAACTATATTTTTACGTTAAATGCGTGGCTTGGGGTAAAATTCCAGATTTCCAGATATATCTTTAGTCAAAAGTACACCTATAACTACAAAAGATAAACTTTAGTTAGTAATCGCTGGACAGCTATTAGTGCTGTGTACTGTTGCAAGTAACGGATGCAAGAATTTTCAAACTAATATATGAAACATTTTACTACCAAGTGCTGGATGGTGGATCCTTATGGGGAACTAATTACTACCGATAATTGGCGTTATCGGAAGTAAAGATAACAGTTTGATTTGACTCTTAAGCTGGCCATGTTGCGCCATAATTGATTTGGCTACGCGCACCGAGGTGGTCTTGCTGTTGGTGCGTCTGCGTATAGATAATTCAGAGTTTTGCGTTGAAGGCATTTTCTACTTATAACTGCTCCGATTTTCCGGGGGATTACAATCATTTTTACAGCAAAAAGCACAGACCGGCCAGTATTGGCGCCTCTGTACTCTATACCTGCAGCTTTGGTTGCGCTGTAATAAAGCTAGCTTTTTCGAACGGAGAGTGAGTATGTGGGACGATACCAATACGGCGGAAGAACATGAGGAAATGGCGGGTGTCCGTCAGGAGTTCTTTGCTTTGTACAACAAAAGGCAGGCGCGAATAAGGATAAAATTCATAGATACAGCTCCGTCAATGCTCAGGTCTTTTTACGTGGTGTCATTTTTAGACCGGCGCACTAAATCCAGTTATCGAGGGCAGTTCAGTGATATCTATTGGCCTAGCATTTTTAATGACTTCGCCAGTCTTCAGGCGCATATTTCCTCGTTTCTAAAGCAATACGCTATCCCGACGGCATTTCTTGAGCAGTTAACTTGGGATGATCCAGAAGTAGCTTTCGAGCTCGACTTAGATGGTTCATGCCCAAGGAAATGATCTAGCTAGATCACTTCCTTGGGAATCAGTAGGAAGTGCATCAGCAATAGCAGGTGTACCCTCGACGATATCGTTGTTTTAAAGATTTCAGGAAGTTCGAATGCCCTCAAGAAATTTGATATTGGGAAAATAAGTGGAGGCCAATTTCTCTATGTATTGTTTTACATAGACCTGATTTTGATAATCAGAAAGCATGACCTCCGTTGCCGGAGCGCTATACTCTTGTTTTGATACGTCGCAAAGTAACATGTTGTTGTCTTTATTTTTTAAAAATGACTCAAAACGATTCAGGTCATTTTTCCCGGCATTTAAGGGCTCTGGATTAGAGATCAGTTCAATTCTTTCTCCCCATACTGTTATTGAATGATCTCTGACGTAACCGTTTATACGCTTTCTAATAGCTTGTTCAAGACTAAGTAAATCCAGTTCGCTCATAGCTATCGATGTAATGCCAAACTTATGAATAGTCCGGCGATCCCCGCACTGTAAGTGTTCATCTGCAGACCATAGATAAAAAAACTGATGGGTTGCCCTTTTCAAATTGTAAGTACGGTCTGAGTTAGGCAGACGAAAAGAAGGAATATCAGCTCGTTGTTGATTCGCAAGATAATCAATAGTCTGTTCCTGACGGTTGGTATAAGTCACATGCGCGCGCGTGCGAGAATGCTCGTCGTCCATTCTTTCAAAAAAGAGGTTTTGGATGGGGAACGGGTACCTTCGGCCATCAAGCCGCATAAATTCGCAGTATTTTTCGTGAAACGGATTGAATTGACGTAGGTATGTCTTTGTTGTCTCTTTAAGAGCACTCAAGGTTGTCACTATCCGTTCACCAGCGCCCAGCTCCACTTCGATAGGCAGGCGGATTTTGTACCTGAAAACCGGCTTCATGAATTGCCTATCTTGCGGCACTATGCGTGCCGATGTTATTACGCTAACCCGCACGACATCATAAAAGTCGTAAAATTTTTTAAGTTGAGGCATTACGCGTTCCTCAACAAAGTTGTCTACAAGCTCGGGGGTCGATAACGATTCGAAATCAAGAGACGGCATTGTGAAGTTACTCAAGAATTGAACTGCTTCTTCGATAGCGCCCTTTGAACGAACTACGCGACCGAAATTTTTAGGAGTGTTAAAGATCTCGATTCTTATAGGTAAGAACCTCTCGCCATTCCGAATTTCTGGTTTAAAGGTGCAGTTCGTTATTTCTGGGAATTTTTTGTATAGCTGCTCGATTGGTGCTTGAAGACGAAGGCTGCATTCTTCGCTGAAGATAGCCAAACGTTCTTCGGTCCTTAGATATTTAGTCGAAATCATACGAGAACCACGCATTCTAAAACTTCTTTTCGTAATTCATATTTGTGTTTGTAGTTGAGCATATTATTGACCGCCTGAAGGTTTATTGATGGGGGAAATATAGTCAAAGAATGGCAAAGGTCAAGCGGCGTGGGTGCAATAAGCCACTGAAATGTATAGTTAAAAAGCGTTTTTTAGTGGTTTTAACGGTAAAGGTTAGAACGAATTTTGCTTTAGCTGAACAGCATCTATAGCGATCGATCGAAAAAATGTAGAAGCATGTTTTGCATAGAACAACTGATCTAATATACGGTCTCACTTTCTCTTTCGATATATCAGCCGAAGAAATGCCTAAAAAATCTGAATGTTGCGGTAATGATGTGTTTAGGGAGCCTTGAGTTTGTTTGCAACTTGCCGCCGATATTTAAGCTATTACTCCACAAAAATTCAGCGAGTTTATGATCGCGCTTTATCGCAAATCGGGCAGGATACCCCTAAAAAAACAAATAAAAAATATAGGGTTACCTGGAAATTCTTTTTATGGACGTACGGAGTTTCCTTTCCCTCAAGAATAGAACCATGACTCGATGAGGCTTCATATTACTGACGGTCCCCCAGTAACAAGATCCACAAGGACGATGAATTTGGGCGTGATTTGACAGGTCTACATTTAGTTGGGGATGAGAAATGCATGTTGTTGTACTAATGTTGAAATTTAAACTGAAGAGACCCAAATGAAAGAGTCTACTGAAAAGCAAACGCTGATATGAAGTGATTATATGCTACACTAATAAAGAATCCTTAGCGTAAGGACATTGTTATGAGTACAACACAAGCTACCTTACTGTTATTTGCCCCGATAGTAATGCTTATCGGTGGTTTAGCTATGTTTTACTGGTCGCACAATAATAAAAAAGGGCGTGTAGATGCGAAAGCATCGTTAAAGCGCCTAGCTAACGACTCAAATGAAGCTCAATAACGAGCTTCTCTGAGCCGGGAGCAAACCCCGCTCAATAACACCTTCAAGCACCACTTTAAACAAACATCAAGCAGCTTTATTTTTACAGCATTCTCATAGAATTTGTAGGGGAATTGAACGAAACCCTTCAATGGCACACCTGACAGGATTCGAACTGTAGTGGTCAAGAAAAACTGGCCACCGGTTTATAGTTAATCCAATATGTTGCTCGGAGATATTTGGGCCGCACTCTCGGGGAATCAATTTTGCTCCGTTGGTAACCCTCTGCTCAAACCGTAAGGTCGGTACGAATGGACCATTACTACCGATAATTGGCATTATCGGAAGTCATGTCCTTGGTTTTTGCAGTAAAAAGCTTTGCTTTTGATGAGTAGCGAATGTGCTCCTGAAATGAAGACATTTCGTGAGCGAACTGTATAAAATTACGGGGTAGTTACATAAAGGCCGCATAGTGGATAGAGTAATCGCAAAGGAACGTAAAATATGAAATTCTTGCACCTGACCATAGTATTAACCATTTCATTAATAGCCTCTGCATGTGCCAGCACAGGGGTTATATCACTCGGCGAGAACCTCTATTACATCGGTAAGAAGGACGGCTCTCCGGGGCTCGGGATTAGCCTAGAGAATAAAGCTGAAGTGTATAAAGAAGCTAACGCGTTTTGTGAATCCAAGGGCTTGAAGCTTGAAATTGTAGAAGAAACTGTAGTGGCCGCGGCTCCTGCACGGCTGGGGTCAACTGAAATTGAATTCAAGTGCATTTAAGTTGCTTCAAAATTAATTGCTCCGTACCACTAAAAGTGGACACTTTTAGTGGTACGGAGCAACCTCCAAGGAAGCTCTGATAATGGATTCCTATCAACATCAAACAGTTCTTATGTAACGTCAAGTACGGAACAAGTCTCGTCGTCGGAAAGCTTAACAAGGGCTCAGAAAAATGCAGTACGATCGGCGAAACAATATCTTAATATGACTGGTTTTTCGCGAAGCGGACTTATCCGACAGCTCTCATCTAATTTTGGGGAAGGTTATAACCTTTCTGATGCAACTATCGCGGTTGATAGTATGAACATTGATTGGAACAAACAAGCGGTAAGATCTGCGAAGCAATATCTTAGCTTGCAGGGGTTTTCGTGCAAAAGACTCATAGAACAACTCTCATCTAGTGCTGGAGATGGTTATACCCAAAGCCAAGCAACTTACGGGGCTACGCAGGCCGGTGTTTGTTAGTCCCTTAAGGTCGAGAACCGGATTGTTTTATGTTGTCCTGCGTAAAATTGTGGGTGAAAATCGCTCAATTGTTAACTATGTCCGGTAAGGCCTAATATGTACCGATACTCTTTAGGTTAAACCGCATTCTAAGAGCGAACCGTATTATTTTAGGGGTAGTTACAAATGAACTCAATTTATAGGTTGAATTTACTATGATTTATTTTGCAATGATTACCGCAATTATTGCCATATTTCTGGCAATCCGAAATGATATTCAACTTAGAAAAGTTAATGAGTTACAGTTAAGTAATGAGCAATTGCGCAACGGAACAAGGGGAGTAGATGCGCGACTTGAAAAGCTGATACGCGAGAGTGAACATCAAACACTGCATAATAAAATCTTATTTGAAAGTATTATTTTTCACCTCTCAGCAAGCGGTACAGCTTATTCGTCGCGCATTTGGGAAACATATTCCGTTGAAATGAAGAAAGCTTGGGAAGTGGAATATGACGACGAACCATGGCCAAAATATCTGCCAATAATTGGTGAACCAAGCTATAGTCTCTCACGACGAGTAAACCAAGCAGACTTTGAATCTTGGCGATCTTATACAACAGGTGGTTGTCGATACAATATCGACGCCAGTATCGTTGTAACTTCAGACTATATATTTGATCTCGAAAGACGAATTGTGTGACTAATCCATGTGGGGAAGTTTCTCTTGGAATTGAAGAAGTAAGAATACTCGTATAAAAAGGCGAATAATTCTTACAACGAAGCCATTTCATGAGCGACCAATAGTAAATTTCGGGACAGTTATATTCTGCCTTGGGGAGTTCAAGTCTTAAGATATAATGCGTTAAAAAAACAAAAGCCATCAAACTTGGTGATGGCTTTTTGTGACAAGAACGTGGTTAGTTTTCCTGTCGTGGTGTTCAAATCCTCAAATGCAGTATCGCAAAAAGATTAATGTTGTACAACGCATTACTTTTCAATCAATGGACCGGTCAACCACTGCTTATCTTCATTATTTTGCCAGAAAGCTTCTGCTGAGCTTTTTGACAAAAGCTCGTCAAGACTATACTCATTAGCTTTCTCTTGCTTTATGCCTTTGCTTGTAGGTTCAACGCTTTGTTTCTGGAGATTCATCATTTACCCAACCTGTTTCAATATCTAACCGAGTTAACTCATCCGCGTGACTGGTGTATTCACGAAGCCCAGATAAAAGCTCTGACTCCTCGTACGGGAGCTTCAATTTTTCTTATTAGACTCACTCAAACCAGTCCACCTCTCAAACCTAACAACTGTTCTGCTTGTATCGCCATTGTGCTGGCTCGTGGTGCTTTATGATGCATTAAGCTCTAGTATGCTACCCAACTATGCTTTTAGCAAAAAGTATGGAAGCCACGTCAAGTTTCGCACTAATTTTATAAAGTACACTGTCGCTCGAGCGACTATTTGTAAAATGAGCAAGCGCTATAACGAAATAGCAAAAGGGACGCACCGGCGTTTTTCAAGGTAGTTGACACTTTTTTCTCGTTTAAGCAGCCTGTTTTTCTTCCTGCTTAACTGGCTTTTTCTCAGGGTTTAATGTTGTTGGCCCGACTGGCTCACAATTGCGTACATCGCGCTTACCCCATCGACTTGGATTTGCTGCTTTTGCAGCCTCCATGCACCGTTTCCGTTGAGCCAAGATGGCTTTGTCTTGGCCGGTGTGACGTTGATGAGGCGTCACAAAGTTTAATTGACTGTGTTTGTGCTCGTAGTTGTACCAGCGTGTGAACTTTAACACCCACTGTCGAGCTTCATCGAGGCTCTTAAAGCCACTTGATGGCCATTCTGGCCGGTATTTGCAGGTTCTAAATTGCGACTCTGCAAACGGGTTGTCATTACTTACTCGCGGGCGGCTGTATGAGGTGGTCACACCTAGCTCATATGCTTTAGCCCGCATCGTCTGTGACTTCATCGGCGCACCATTATCAGAGTGCAACACTAAGCCTGTGTGTAAGCAGTTTTCACGCAACAATGTGCGTTGTAAGAGTTCAGCCGCGAGCTCGCCGGACTCCTGCTCGTGAACTTCATCACCAACGATTTTGTGACTAAACAAGTCTTCGAGCATGTACCAATAATAAAATTGCCCACGTACAGCGCTCGGTAAATAGGTGATGTCCCAGCAGAACACTTGCCCAGGTCCCGTAGCTTCAAATGTCTCCGGCGCTTTATGGCCCTTAGGCGCTGCAGTGCGACCGCGATGATGCAATTGACCATGTAGCTTCAGCACCCGGTAAAAAGTTGATTCGGAGCCATAATACGCTGCAACGCCTATTCTTTCAGCTAATTTCAGGGCTTCTGCTTTAAATTCTTGTGTGTGGACTTTGCGTGTTTTATTTGCTTTCATGATTCACCGAGTTAAGTGATTTTACTCACTTAGCTCGGTGTCCAAAAGTACTGGTACGGATCAATGAAACAAACACCAACGTGGTTGGACAGAAAATATGATAGGTACACTCTTAGCAAAGAATGTTGACAGCAGCGCCGATTCTAGGATTAGGACTTATTGCTTTATATTGGAACCCTCATGGACGGAAAGGTAAGGACGGTAGTCGTTAGTGATATTTGTCGACATAAAGATGTGTTCTAAAATTTCAGGCCTTACCAAACACCGCGCTCCAAGCGATGGATAAGGGAAAGTACCTGCTGAAATTCGAAAAATGAATTTAAGTTTTCAAGGGGGGAGCGTTTACCTAGGGCTCTGGAGGGCTTTTTAGCCAATGAATAGCTTCGGAAAGATCTCCCCCAAAAAGTGCCTCAGCGTTAGTAATCACTTCAATTAATGCATAAATGCGATCGCTTTCCGCAGTGTTAAAGCGTCGATGCTTCCTTTGCTTGACTTTGTTCCAGTAAGGAAGGTGAAGCGCATGTAAGATTTCGTTTTCTGACAGCGCCGTCTCGTTCGCTATAGAACCTACGATGTCAAACCTGAAACCTTGCACGATGAGAACGCTCATGGCTAAGTGGTCGTCAGGCAACTCGAGCCTTTCCATTAAAGTTAGTTTTAATGGTTGGTGAGCAGATATTGGGATGTAGTTTTCGTGGTGCATTTGAGTATCTCGACGTTAAAGCCAAGTTATAAATATCCAATTTATAACACAGTCATCCCCTAGAGTATTTATCGTGCAGTTCAACGGCATTGTTTGTAGTTATTCTTGTGAGCCGTCTAGTTGAATAGAGGAGATTTATATTTTTCTCCCTTCTTTGTAACTCGACTAAACTAGTTTAGGTTTTGTCATCTCGTTGCGTTTTACGCTCTCTCAAATAGATGTTTATAAACATCGCAAGCCCGCCTACGACAAAGATGAGACCAGCAACAAGGATCAGAGTTGCTTGTGTTGTTGTCATAATCGCTTCCTTTTTCCGTTGCACCAAACACCAAACACTAAATGTTAAAATGGTGCCGACATAATTGCCGCAGGATGCTAAGACGCTCGCGAGCTACCAAGAGCGTCTTAAGTTAAGATTTGGCGAATCAAATTAAGCAATGATGCTTTAGATTTATTTACAATCGATTCGATGATTTCTCATATCACCATATTTAATATCGCAGTTATGATATTTAATTCTGGTCCATAATGATCCTGCCACAGTACATTGCATTTCGCCGAGAGATTTTTGGCAACGTGCAGCGTTTGCATAATATGGGTCAGGGTGTTCCCAGGAAAACCAATGTGCTGTGAGTGGTTGGACAATGAAGGAGCCACTGCCCCGCATTTCTACCTCTATTGGCGACTTCGAGTGGTTGTATACTGTAAACCGCGTAGTGTCAGCCTGTACAACCGAACTTCCAGAAACAAACATTAATACAAATAACAAGAACTTCTTAATCATTAAAGTATCCATCCTACTAGTAAATAGGCGATTTCTTTGGAAATTCAATTGCTAATGACAAGGATGGAACATAGAAGACCTGCGTTTTTCCGCTGACCAAGATGCAATACTGTAATGTTCCCTATTAGGATTGAACTTCCATATCACCAAAATCACAAAAGAGCCCATCATTTTAGATGAGATGCTAATCATAGTATGTAGATTCATGGTATGCAATGAGTCAATTTTGGCTCATGAAAAACCTCTCACAAAAGTGCATTTTGGTTAGCATTTTTGCTCAAAATGTAAAATCGTATCGTCTGCAACAGGGCCTTTCGCAAGAACAGCTTGCGGAGAGAGCTGGAGTTCATCGAACGTATATCGGAATGTTAGAGCGCGAAGAAAAAAATGTGACGATATACAACATAGAGCGAATCGCAATTGCGCTAGGGCTTGAAGCCTATCAATTACTAAAATCGAAAAATGATTAAACTGCGATGGGAAAGAAGCGAATATAAAGTAATCTATAACGATTAAGTGAATGCCTCCGCAACCCGCTCAACGATAGAAAATGCTTTATCAAACATTGCCTCCTAAAAAATAAAAAGCTGCGAGTAACCCCGCAGCTTTTAAAGGTAATAGAAGGATCTCTATTTACGGCGAATGCGCAAACGAAATGCCTTCTTACCACACTCATGAGCGTGAATACGACGTCCCAACTTTTTATGAAAAAAAGAGGTTACGTAAATGTATTCAAAGTCATCACCTGAGGTAAGCATAAGCTTTTCTCCTATAATTTCGGTTAAAGAAAAGCAGACGCTGTTAAATTGTCATTCGTCGCATTTGGATGTAAAAATTACACCACAAATACTAGAATACTGATCTCTCAAATCGGTACGACAGGTAACAGCGGTCTACCGTAACTTCTCTCATAACTTCGAGTGTCGAGCTCGCTGTTATGAGAGAGTCCCCACAACATGTTGTAGCTAAAGTTTTTCCTAGCACAGTATATTGCGATGGAACCTGTCCTATTCTAATTGATTATTCCACCCAATCAAGCGAATCAAAGGCGATTATTTGACCTGATTGATGGTTCTGAAGTGGGGGCTATCGCTGAATAGCTAACCAATAAAGCGCATTAGAAAAATCAATCAATTAAAATTTTTTTCTTATTATTTTTTTGTTTAACAAGGTGAATTATTAGACAATTAATCTCTATGACTAGATTTTAGTAGCTTTAGAGCTGTTGAACCTGATGTTAGCTACAACAATTACCGTATTCTCACACTAGATACACTTACTAAAAGTTGATGGCTGGTAAAGCCGCGCTTATCGGAAGCGATCGAAAAACAAGGTCAAGCGGCGACGCCGTGGTTGTCGGTAGTGATCACAAAATTGGGGGCAGCGGCAAAGCAGAGGTTATCGGTCGTGATCACAAAATTGGGGGCAATAACAAATCTGTGATTGTCGGGAATGATCACAAAATAGGGGACAATAACAAAGCTATAATTATCGGAACTGAACGCAAAACAGGGCGCACCATCAATACTATTGCCATCGAAAGTGTTCATACAGTCGAGATGTTAGCAACAAAGGTATAGTTGTCGGTCGTGATCACAAAATTGGGGGCAGCGGCAAAGCCGTGGTTGTCGGCATTGATCACAAAATAGGGGGCACCAAATACATAAACTAATAATACTAAGGAATACAATGTCGACCGAAAATGCACTTGTTCGCTCAACTGT
Source organism: Pseudidiomarina donghaiensis (assembly GCF_900116895.1). GTDB lineage: Bacteria > Pseudomonadota > Gammaproteobacteria > Enterobacterales > Alteromonadaceae > Pseudidiomarina > Pseudidiomarina donghaiensis. The sequence continues at coordinate 17,724 of NZ_FPCF01000001.1, forward strand.
TAGAGTAATGGCGGGTAAAAATGGCCAAGAACCTTTTTCCGTGGGGACTGGGTTTTACTATAAAGTGCAAGACCCCAAAACATCGAATGCGAAAATACTTATTTTAACAAATAAGCACGTTGTGAATGGCGCAGACTACATTAGATTTGTTCATTCTTATGCGGACTCTCTTGAAGACTTAGACGAACATCACCAACCTGTTGGAAGAGTTGATAAAACAGAACAAATTCCAATTGCACCATTTGTATATAACCATCCAAACCCAGATATAGACCTTTGTGCTATTGATGTAGCAGCTTTTCAAGGCTCAAGCGGTTCACCTGTTTTCTCGTATGAAGCACCAATGTTCAGACAAGCTAGTGGTGCATATACACCAGGAACCAAAGTAAACCTTATAGGTGTTGTTTGGGGCGTTATCGAGTCAAGCGTAGAGGGGGATTTAAAAGTCATAGAAATACCTTCTGCATTAAAGCATGTGCCGGTTATGAATGCTTCATTAAACCTTGCCTTAGCGCTTCATGCTGATGTAATTAAAGATCTAGATGCGTTAATTTTTGCAACAATAAACTGATATGAGCATGTGCATATTACAAGCCGGTCAAGAACGGACGCAAAACAGTAGGCTGTGCTCTTTCCTCGCCATTCTAGCATACTATTTACGCGCCGTTTACCGGGGCGTCATACCAATAGGATAAGATTGTGCGTGATCGACTGAAAAATTTAACAGAAGAAGATTATTGGGTTTATGGAGTAACCGAGTCTGACTTTGATCACGCTATAACTATCGTCCGTGAAATGATTGATGCTCGTACTCAACAATATAAGGAGAAGGAAGCTCGAGTACGGGCAGAGAGTCCAGACGTTGCCGACGACATACTTGACGATGTCGCACACTACTGTAGTGGTCAAGTAATATTGGCCACGGGTTTGTAGTTATTCCAGTACCGTTTTTCCGACTCAGATGGCGTCAATCCACCGTTGTACGAGTGCGGTCTCCATCGACTGTAATAACCGAGAATATAATCACTGATCCGTTGCTTGGCTTCAGTAAAGTTTCGATAGCCAGTAGTCGGCACCCATTCCGTTTTTAAGCTTCTAAAAAAGCGCTCCATTGGGCTATAGTCCCAACAATTTCCGCGTCGGCTCATGCTTTGCGTCATTCGGTAACGCCATATTAATCGTCTAAATTTGCGACTGGTATAATGACAGCCCTGGTCGCTGTGATACATCAAGTCCTTTGGCTGCCCCCTGCGCTCAAACGCCATCGTCAGCGCCTGACACGTTAAATTGCTGTCTGGAGAATGACTCATCGCCCAGTCAACGGGTTGTCGTGCGAACAAGTCAATGACAACGGCCAGGTAGGCCCAGCGGCTGCCTGTCCAGATGAAGCTGACATCGCCGCACCACACTTGATTGGGCGCGGTCACCGCAAACTGCCGGTCCAATAAATTTGGAATCGCAACATGCTCTTGTGCCGCTTTCTTATAAGCATGCTTCGGTAACTGGCAGCTAACCAGTTCTAGCTTCTTCATCAAGCGCCCAGCGCGATAACGTGTCAGCGTAATGCCGTGCGTATCGTCATTGGTAATCATGTCAGCGATTGTTCTGGCACCGGCTGAGCCATTACTTAAACGGTGCGCTTTGCGCACTAGGCTGCGGAGCCTAATCGCTTCTGGCGAGATACGTTTATCTCGTCGCTGCCAGTATTTAAATGTGCTGCGGTGGACATCCAGTACCTCGCACAAATCTTTCACCGAATACCGGCGTGTATTGCTCTGACTCAGTCTCTCGATTAACGCGAGTGTTTCATGGAGTCCGACATCAACAGAGCTGAAGCCTTTTTTAATATATCGTTTTCTAATTCAAGGCGTTCGACGCGCTTCTTGAGCTCACGGATTTCAACCTGTTCAGGCGTCATGGGGCTGGCTTTTGGAGCCTTACCGGCGCGTTCTTCTCGTAGCTGCTTTACCCATTTACCAAGCGTTGAATACCCAACGCCCATGGCATCGGCGGCTTCCTTGTGAGAATACCCCTGATCGACGACTAACTGTGCTGTTTCCAGTCTAAATTCCGGACTAAATTTAGGACGGTTCTTCTTTGTCATTTTGTCACCTAATTTTGCTATGCTGTCATCATAACAGCTCTAATCAGGTGGCCAAATTAACTATGCCACTACAACTCGTTTGAATAAAAATTTTACTCACAGTGTGAGATAAGTATTAAATCAGCGAATCACTGTCGCAAGTAACACGAACCAGAGCCGATCAACGATGAATGACAGAGCAGAGCCAATGATCCAAAACACGGAAGCGTTTGAGCAATTACTCGAGTCACATCGCGGTATTTTGTTCAAAGTCGCCAATACATACTGCTGGCAGCCGGATGACCGAGCTGATCTGCTGCAGGAAATGGCGACTCAGTTATGGCGCGCATGGCCTGACTTTGACCCGACTCGCACTTTTTCGACCTGGATGTATCGCATTGCATTAAATGTCGCCATTAGCTATTTGCGCAACCAGTCGCCGCATCGACGGAACCTGGTGTCAATGAGCGAAGAGCATCACCTGGTTGCAGATCCGCAAACGGCTGAGCAAACATCTGAGATGACCCATCACCGCCTGCTATTACATAACTTTATTGAGCGCCAGACAGCTTTGGACAAAGCCTTACTGTTGCTCTATCTGGAAGAGCATTCGCAGCGGGAAATTGCTGACATTCTGGGTATTACGGAAAGCAATGTTTCGACCAAGATTGGTCGGCTGAAACAGCGCTTACACGATGAGCTGTGAACATGCACTTAAGCGGCAAATGAAGTAACAAAGTAAGTAACAAATTAAGCAAAGGACATCACCATGGAAACTCATGAACTAAAAGCGGCCTGGCAAGCTATCGATAAGCGCTTCGAGCGAGAAAATCGCTTAACCTGGCAGTTATTGCGCGACCAACGGCTCGACAAGGTACGCAGCAGTTTGTGGCCTTTGATTATGGGCCAATGCCTGCAGATGCTATTTGGGATAGTTTTTATTCTGCTGGCCGTTCTGTTGTGGAACACCTCGGCAAAGCCTGTTGCGACTATGATTGCCGGCATTGTGGTGCATGCTTATGGTGTCATCGTGATCATTACCGCCGGGGTGGTGTTGGGCAAACTCCGGTCAGTCGATTACGCGGCTCCCGTACTCGCCATTCAAAAGCAATTGGCGCAGGTGCGTCGTTACTACGTGATAAGCGGCATGATCGCCGGTCTGCCCTGGTGGTTTATGTGGGTACCCGTGCTGATGGTGCTGATAGGTCTCACGGGCGTTGATTTGTATGCCCATACGCCCTGGACAGTCTGGTCAGGTATAGCAGTGGGCGCCATCGGGTTGCTTAGCACGGCGTTGTTTCACCGCTGGTCACGCAGCAGCAAACGGCCAAAACTAGCTCGCTATATGGAAGATTCCGTCACCGGTTCCAGTTTGCGCAAAGCACAGTTGCAACTAAGCGAGTTGCAACGCTTTGAAGAGGATTAAAAAAGCCGCTGGAGCAAACAATGCTCCGGCGGCTTCGATGAACCAAACCGTGGTTACTTAATATCAAACCGGTCAGCGTTCATCATCTTCGCCCAGACCTTGGCAAAGTCTTTCACAAACTTCTCTTTGCTATCATCCTGAGCATACACTTCAGCGTAGGCGCGCAAGATAGAGTTTGAACCAAAGACCAAGTCAACGCGGGTTGCGGTGAAGCGGACGTTACCGGTGTTACGCTCGACAATTTCATACGAGTTCTTGCCGGTTGGTTTCCACTGGTAGCCCATGTCGACTAAGTGCACGAAGAAGTCATTCGACAGCGTGCCCACACGGTCGGTGAAAACCCCATGTTTGCTGCCACCATAGTTCACACCCAGAGTCCGCATACCACCTAAGAGCACGGTCATTTCTGCTGCTGTTAAGCCCATCAACTGTGCTTTATCCAGCATCAACTCTTCCGGCTTCGACTTAAAGTCATGCTTTAAGTAGTTACGGAACGCATCATGCACAGGCTCTAGTGGTTCAAAGCCCTCGATGTCGGTTTGCTGGGCAGTTGCATCACCCCGACCCGGAGTGAAGGGCAGAGTAATTTGCACGCCACCGTCTTTCGCGGCTTTTTCAACCGCAGCGGTGCCACCAAGGACAATTAAGTCCGCTAAGCTTATTTTTTTCGCTAAACCGCTTTGAATACCTTCCAGTACGTTAAGTACTTTCTGTAAGCGGGCTGGCTCGTTGCCTTCCCAGTCTTTCTGTGGGGCTAAACGAATTCGTCCACCGTTGGCACCACCGCGATTATCTGAACCACGGAAAGTACGTGCGCTGTCCCATGCCGTTGCAATCAGTTCCGCTACCGTTAAATTGGTTGCCAGAATCTTGGCTTTCAATTCACTGATTTCACTGTCAGACAGCGTGTAATCAACCGTTGGAATAGGATCCTGCCAGAGTAAATCTTCGCTCGGCACGTCCGGGCCCAAATAACGGCTTTTCGGACCTAAATCGCGGTGCGTTAGTTTAAACCAGGCACGAGCGAACACGTCGGCGAAGTATTCCGGGTTGTTATAGAACCATAGTAATGGACAGTAATCATTAATTCGGGAAAGGTTTACTTGTAAACATTCTTCAAAATAATTTAAGTGTCTGAAATTTATTGATTTACTAGGCTCAGTGCATTTTTTGGCTCGTGAATTTTGCTAATAAATCATCGAAGTTGGTAATAGCCTCCTTATGAAGCTCAGAGATCACACTTTTACCGCGGATATCACAGAGAATGTTTCAGTGCCTACAGTCATTTTTCGATCACCTTGTTTTCGCATGATAGTTTCTTCTTATATTGGTAAGCATGTAAAGGTTTGCAATATAGGTTAATACAATTTAGTTAGCAGTGTTAGACAGTTTTAGGGTACTTAACTATTGAATGTCGCGATGATTACTTCCGATAATAACCATTATGTGAAGTAATCTCATTCGCTGGACATAGAAGAATGCGTTCGGTATTTTTCGTGACCAGACTAACTGGAATTATTGCTTGAATTTTCGGTAAGGTTCAGCAAGAATGAAGAGGTACGGATTAAGAACGTTTCGATTAGTAGTCTGTCAAATTACTAATCACCTCAATTCAAAATGGAGCTCCTAAAGAGCTCCATTTTGTTAATACTGTCGAATATTGCAATGAAGCACGAGCCCTCAGATATTATTTCAGATATTTTAATGGCGCACGCAACTTCTAATCGTATGCCGTTTATGGGGTATTCACAGATTAGTATTGTAAGAGCATTGGAACAGGGGGTAGATGCAAGGATTGTTGAGCAACTAAAGTCCTACATTCTGTTCTCGATTCAATGTCAAACATTAGGTTTGAGCGAAACATCACTTAAACGAAAAATCAAACTGAACAAAAAGCTGAGTCCAAAGCAGGCAGATAATCTTCTGCAGCTGACCATATCTTGGCATGCGTTAATCAACTTCTTTAATCACGATCGCCAATTGTTATCAAGTTGGCTTTATACTGACCTGCCGGCTTTAGACGGAACAACGCCAGCCAGCATGCTCAGTACAAACTTTGGGTGACGAGTTTTATCCGAAACACTTGAAACTATGAAATATGGCGAGTTTTTTTAGCATTCCGCCCTCGTCTCGAAAGGCCAAGACGTCTTGCGTGCCACCTTGTTTCTTCCTCGCCTCGATTCAAAATTTTTGCGATTTCACGATACGTTTTAGTTGCGATATTACGCCTCAGAACCTGCTGTTCTGTATGTGAAAGTGGCTTATTGCGTGTACTAATGTAAACACCCAAGCGATTTGCTTTTCGACGAACACCTTCTGAAGTTCTGTTTAGCTTTTTAGCGATATCCTGGGCACCAAGTGCTTCTATATTATCGCGAATAAACGCAATATCTTTTTCACTGTATTCTGCTTTCAGAGCGGTTCCGGCTGCTCGTTTTGATTGAATTTCTAGACTCCGCGCACGTCGGAGTAATGCTGATTTTGTGACTCCGAGCTTTTCCGCAATATGACTTGCCGATTTTCGGTGATAATAGCGTCGAAGATACGCGTCCATTTTAGCTGTCCAATCGATTCTCGTGGTCATCATATTTGCTTCATTTGAAGACCGCTAAACAGCGGTCTTTTTATCATTAAAAAAGAAATTTAAGACGCCGCGCTTGGATTCTGTAATTTCTGTAAGGCGACGTAACTTGTAAAAGACGAAGTTGTGACATAGAACTCGTCACCGGAGTTCGCAGGGTTATGCAAAAGTACATTGACGTCATCGTTGAAGATTTTTAATGCTGCGATTAACGACGATCGTAGCGTTTTAATTTCCTCGAAATCCTCGAGTCCGATGTGCGTTTTAATGACTAAAGAGAGTTGGCCAGCCTCGGGCTCTGACTCAAACTGAATCAACTTCTCAGTGTCGTTTTTAATCAAAGAAATGAAAACGAAGTCTTCATTTTTCTTCTGCTTAGCATCGAGCTTTTCGAGTGCTTTGATACACATTTCTTTGTTCAAAGTGAGTGCGTCTGTTTCACTAAAATTCGGTAACGCGCAAACCATTGGGCGGCGAATGTGCTCCTGTGTTTTAAGAAAAACAACAGAATCCTTAGTACGCAAAATAATTCGTTCATGCTCTTGCGTGAACAATATTTGTGCATCCGCGGTTGCCCTCAACAAGTTGATCATCTTTCTTAGCGCGTGAAGCGTACTAGAATCGAGAACCGAGTTGACGGTTAACTCTTTATCAATTTTTTGTGTCTTAATGCTAAAATTACTTGATTCAAAAACTAGAGCACCTGATCTGTTTTGTATCGTGACATAGTCCGCGACGGATGCGCCTTGCGCTTTGTTAAAGTCATCGATTAGCGCAATGGTGTTATCTGAAGATTTGCTCAACTGAAATGCATCCTCACTTTCACTTAGTTGCGGTAAGTCATAGTCAGAAAGCGTATCTAATATTTTAATGTTCTGTCGAAGTGTCGATGAATCATCATTCGCAACAAATTTATTTTCCTCTGGAAATAAGTCCGCTTGATTATCGTCGACTGGAGCCTTGCCTGATAGGATTGCCATTGATGCCGCGACCGTATTAATTTCGAGTTTTATATGGCGTGCGAATAATGTTTTTTCTATCAGCGTCGAGAAAAAGACAGCATCAAGTTCTATCCATAGTGAATCAGTGAACTCATCATCAAAAATGGCATCTAGCTTGTGCCAGGCCCAGAGCTCTTCGTTTAAAGGCGAGGCAAGCGTAAGTGTGCTTGAGCTTGCATCACAGATGAGAACAATTGCATTGCGATTCAATGTATCGCGATCGTTTTGAAGCGATGTCGTCTCTTTAAATAACTTCGCTGCACATTTGAGCGGGAAGCGGTCAACAATAGTATCCATAATCATAATGAATTTATTTCCTTTTTGTTCGATTCGAATGTGATGTATGAATCAAGGAGATTCAAAATTTCAGGTAAGTAACGCCAGAGCGGCCAGCGCAAATTGAGTGGCTTGGTTGCAATAGAAACGCAGGTATCGACATCGTGCTCTGATAGTGATGGTGTAAAAGCATTTTTATCAATAAGCGCCTTCCATTTCTCTGCTCTCGCATCATGCCTAGGTAGGTGAAGTGCAATGGTCAAATTTGTAAGAGAAAGAAGTTTAAGCGCACGGAAATGTCTCTCTGCGATGCGTAAGTTAGTAATTGAATCTTTATCAATTGTCTGGCGAAGTGTTTGAATCGCGCGTCGATTCTTGGCGTTCCAAGTTATATTCGAGACGCTATCAAGATGTCGAATCCAGGCTCGATTATTTGACGTAAATGGCTTATCGCTTAAGAAGTTGATATCGAGTTCGCCAGCGTGCGCTTCGAAGTGAGTTTCGAAGTGAGTGAGTAGGGCTTCTTCGATGCTGCGCCCTGATGATTGTTTGTATAGCTTCAACGCATTCAAAAAGTCACTAAATGAAAACTGCTGCGTGACGAGGTCATCATTCTTCGTGATGATTGCTGAACACTGAAGTACATACTTTAACCCGCGAGTGTAAGACTTAAACAGCAGCTGCTCGCAACGAGAGATATCGGGTAGGTACGACTCGTATTGTTTTTTGAATTCAAATCGATAATTGCAGGTGGAAACAAGTGCGGCAGCAAGCTCCGATGATAGCGCCTGCGCACGTTGCGCATCGTGCATAAAGAACAAGACGTCGAGTAAGTGTAGATAGCTTCGCGCTGTGACGGCGGGGCTGACGTGACCGAGGATTTGGGCAGCGACATCTAACGTTGGGAAAAATAGGTTTGCTGACTTCCCAATTTTTTTAAGTGATTGCGAAATGCGGTTGATTCGTGCATCAGAAAACGTGTCGTTTTTTAAAAAATATAAACGCTCTCGATAGTCTAAAAGCCCTAATACACAGCACATTGCAAATAGCAGAACTAAGTTGTTTGCTGCTGAATGCCGGAGCGAGTGATTAACGAGCTCATCGTTATTGCATGTTTCACGCAAAATGGCTAAAAACTCGTCATCGAGAGTAGTAAGAGTCGCTTCGTCAAACACAGTTGAATAGCCGAGTCGGCGGCGCTCGTCAATATGCGTTTGTAGCTCGAGCTCAAGTTCAGGTGACAACAGACATGTCGGAATGTGCCGAATGGCTCGCATAGTTTTACGTTGCATGAGTCGTGACACATTAATCGTCTCGAGGTTGAAGCACACGTCATCAATTTCAAGCAAAGTTGCTTCTTTACGTCGTAAACCAGTCGCGTAGCTGAGATTAACAAATAGAATAAACTGACGACGTTCTGCAATGTTCGACTTAGCAAGAAAAGCTTCGCATGCCTCATTCAAATCTTGCGTGTTTATATAATGAGCGCGCGTCTCAACGCTACCTGCACCCGAATATTCCAGCTCTTGCGCATCGAAAAACTTGAGTTTGGTGGCTTGTGATAAGTACTGTAAAAAGCCAAGCGCAGTGCCTTGTTTGCCGGCTTCGCCAATGGTGCTAAGCGCATCCGCAACGGACTCGGTGAGCTCTTCGAGTTGTTCGTTTGATTCTTGCGCGTTACGCAAAAGTAACTCATCGCACCATGCCGATTTTGCGAAAACTGTTAACGTTGATAAGTACGTTTCAATCGTACTCATTCGTAATTTATCTTTGAAATGACTACCGTGCAGAGCTAAGTCGACAATATATGTCGCAACGGCAACAGCGGTTAAACTGATGTCACTATCAGCATCATATGCGCTTGATAACGCCGCTATCAGATTTACTTTTAGTAGTTTAAATGCGGCTGTATTTCTACGCTGGCGTTTATCTGCCTTTGCAAATGCTTGTACTGACTTTCGAATACTATCGAGTAATTCAGAGTCGGATGATGCGGTGCGTGCATCAAATGCAAATTTTCGCAAAGCATTGCATTCAAAAAGCTCAGTGAGTTTCTCTAGCTTTACAAATTCTTTCGTGGTGCGTTTGTTTCGCCTTACCTGCGCTGGTGTCGCATTATCAACGAAGGAAGAAGGCGCATCTATGCCAGTCACGGCTTTTATAAAGCTCACATCACTTAGCTGCGAAAAAGCATCTTCAAACGTCGTGGCGGCGATGCTTTGGCTTAAGAAAGAAACAGCTTGGATTGCGCTTGATAGCGTAACCGCTTTTTCATTAAAGGACTGTCCAATCGAGTAGGTTAGCCAAAGCGATTTAAGTTGAGCTGCGATGACAGCTGTTCTCAGCTCGCGAGGCGGACGGGACTTTAAGAGCTTAAAAGCTTGTATCGCAACTGCGTCGAGTAAAAATCGCTTCGAAGCTGTAGTTAGTGATGCGAAAAGCGCATCTTTAAAAGCCACCAAATCATTGAAGTCAGCGCTAAGGACAGCGGTTAATTGCGCAACAGACTTTATATTGGCGTGACGGCAAAGGAGCAGCGCCAAAACAATGGTCTGTGCTTGAGATTTATCCCGAATGAGCTCTTGCTCAATCATCGCATTAACGCCATCGATGAAAGCAAAGGACGGACTGTCATCGGCAATCACTGGCTTTACTTGCTTAACTGCTAAGCGCGCAGTTGGCGTTGTGAGCGCGTCGTTATACTCCCGACAATATTCGTATAACGCAAAGAAACAAATGCGAACGGCATTGAGTTCGACATCTCTTTTTGCATGCGCGTAAACTTTTTGAGCGCGTTGCGAGAAATAGTGTTTTGGGATATTTTTAGGCTGAGATAACGCTTTCGCACACTCATCTTGAATGACTCTGTATGCGAAACCAGCGCAATCGCGTATACCTTTGTTTTCATTGCTAAGTTTTTCAACAAAGAAATCGAAGTTTAACTTCATAACTTAAATTCCTTCCTGAGGAGCTCCAGAAGTTGCAACGCTTTTGCATCGTTTTCATGATGATGCGCATCATAGACCTCAAGCTGCTTACGTTGGCTCGTGATGAAGTCAGTAATTGAAAGCAGGCTGTGATTGCTAAGCGCATAGGCATTGCTGCGTGAATGGTTAAGAAATAAGTTCAAAGCAGACTGTAAGAACTGACCTTGCGTTATTGAACTTCGCAAAAACGATTGAGCTGCCACATGACGGAGCGAGTGGCTTGTGACTTTCGCAGTAAGTAGTTGAGTCAGTTTGTCGTTGACGAATGCGCTTGAAAAAGACTCCCACTTTTTGTTGTCGGTGATTCGTGACACAATGTGTATTGGTGTTGAAATGGCAAGTATTGATGCGAGTCCTTCAGCAACTGCAATGTGTGCATCAATCAATTCACAAAGCTTTGATGTTAATACAATCAGTCGTCGCTCTTTTTTATGATGAACGGCTTTATCTTTGACGCTCATGACTCCCAGTTTGCTTGAGTAGAATTCGTGATTAGGGAATGGTTCAGCAACTGGTCGCAGCCCAACCGTCATTGAGACGCGCAAATAAATATAAAAAGCTAGCTCGTTGAACGCATGAAAAGCCTCGGTTTTTAAATGTTGTGAGGCTGAATTGACGCTGTGCATAAGAATTTCATCGAGCAGCGAGCTTCGTAGTGTCATTTCAGAGCCTGCATGAGCGAGATGTTCTGAGTGCGATACCGCGTCCACACGAGTTACTCTCGTAAAGCCGACTGTGGCGATGAAGCTGCCCCAAGCTTGATTAATTTGCTTGGCAATTTCTCGATGGGATTGAAGTAGGTAGTGCTGTTGTACGGATCCTTGCTGCTGTAACAAATTAAGTGTCGCCTCAGGTATAGCCTCCCGGGCGTATTGTAAAAACACTTTTTCAAATGAACTTCGCGTTATACCGAACTTAGCAAACCCTGCGCTTTTTATTTGAGCGTTTATCCAAGCGTTAGAGTCATTTTCCTCAATACCAAAGGCATAGGAGATTTCACACTCATGACGGCGAGTTGCATCGATATTAGAAAGTGAGTTCTGTAGCAAGGAAATCAACGGCTCTGGAAGACGAATCGTTATAAGCTCACTTGTGTAGTAGTGGAAACGTCGAGATTCTTCTTTAGGGCCTTCGATGTCGATAAGTCGTGCATTAAGCGTGAGCCGCGCGTCCTCAAGTTCGTTCTTGACGCGTTTTTTTAGTAGATAATCAATAGAGCCAGCCTGAATCATTGATGCTGAAAATTTGGGGGAGCCGCGATTTATGAGCATTAACTCAAGCGGCCTGGGCACGCCTAAGATCTTGAGAAAAAATATAAAGAGATAGGCTGACGTCTTTGCGTCGATTTGAGAAAACTTTTCGAGGATGAGATTTTTATCGATATGATTTAACAGCGCGGTCAACTCGCATGGCGTTGCAGCCGATAAAGTCCACGCAGGCGCAACTTCTGCATTATAGAGAGCTCGTTGAATCCCTGTGATTTTCTTCTGAAAGATTGAATACTCCTGACTCGTAAGCTTTGTGAGCTCGGGCGTGATATGAAGCACGCTCGCCAGGTGCTCCCCGTTTTTGTTTAACGCATCGACTAAATCTGCATTAATATCGCCGTCGAGCTGTAAGCGTTGGCGAAGATACTTAGCTGCAGCATTAAAGCCGTCCGAGTGCGCATTTTTTGAGGTTGGTTCACGAGACGGTTGGTAGTATCTCGAAAGCTTTTCGAGTTCAGTATTATTTCGATTTAACGCGACTTTTCGTAGTTCGACTTGTACTTCATAAATGCTTGCGCGAGTCACGAAGTTCGCGCCGAAAGGGAGCTGTGCGTCGTTGTTTCTTATAAACGTTTTATAAAATTGCAGATATGCTTCGTAATCATCGGTGCCGCGCGAGAGGTAGAGTCGAGCTAACATGGCACACAGTAATTTAAATTGATGAAAATTGGCATGATTTTCGCCGAACGCAGGGATGAGCATCATCGTCACTGAAAGAGGGTGTGACTCAAGTTCGCCATGGAATTCCGTGCGGCGAAAATTCGTTATTTCAGCTTCTTTATAACTGCACAGATATTCATAAATCCTAGAAAGTTCTGAGCGCTCCTCTGCGCTAATTTCATTTATCTCAAGCACAGCTTCGCATACGAGACGAAGCCGCGCGGCAACTTCAGTAATTGCGAGACTTGGCTGAATATGAAAGTACTTTTCGATAAGCTCACGCATTATGCATTCACTCGCTTTAACTTGGGCGCGGGAACGTCTTTGAGTAACTCCTCAGTATTTATGCTGCTAATTTGTGTCTCAGTGTTGAACACAGCGCTTTTCGTGAAAGCCTTTTTCTTCTTTTTGAGAGCGCTTGTGGTGCATGCAATGACTTTGGCGTAGTCGCATTGACGCAAAAAGGGAGAATTCGCGTCGGCGGTGTGTGAAAAAGCATAGCCAGATTTGGCATCTAAAGAGCATAGCGATTCGAGCTCTAATCTATTGAGAACTCTTTGACGCAGGGTAAGCAGTGTGGGTGTGTTTTTTAGGCGCGTCACAACAACGTCAGTATGAAGTTCAGGAACCATTTTTGAAAGGGCACAGAATACGAACGCATTTTCGTAGAAGTAGAGCTTTTCGCGAATTGAAACTACGCGAACGGGAGTCATTAACTCAAGAAATTGTTCAAGTCGGTCTGTTTCAAATAACAACCGCAGTAGTCGGCGCACCTGGACGTTATGCTTTGCATGAACATCAAGCTCGACACTGTCGATGTCACGCAAACGTACTTTTTTAATTGATTCGGCCATTACAACATTCCCGTAGATTTTTCTTTTACTGACGAAAATGCTACGGGCTAAATTTTGAATAGTGAAGAGCACAGACAAGCGTTTTAGAGGGTGTCTGTACTCACACATATAAGAAAACGCTCAATTTTCGGTCAAAAAGTAATCGATTTTGATCTTTTGAGGTTTTTGCAACGAGTAAAAGCTAATTGTGTTGAGTGAGGCGAGATATTTTTTTGTTGGGGAATTAGGTCCGCTTGGTGCCAATTGCGGACGTTAACTTAGACCGAAGTGGCGGCATGTTGATTGCGACTTTTTATTATTGCTTTAAACGCCACTTGCCATGTCCATCAACACAGCTTTGGTTGATGATAAGTATCTATCTAAATTGCATCTACTAGTGCGTTTGATAGAACTCAAAAAAGCACCGGGGGTGATGTTGACGTTAGCACCATAAGTTAACCTAACGACAGTTTTGAAATCCGCTTTTGCAGATGTTGTATTATGAGCCAAAACATTCCTCATCTTTCGCATTTCGTCGATAATATTTCCGTTTCGTTGAGCCGAGATTATAAACGGATCCGATGTCGAGATAACATGTTGAACGCTTTCACGAATATATTTTGACTTTGTCCATTTCAGATTCTGAACAGGTATTGTTCTACCGTAACTTAGAAACAATCCTCTAGCCCCAGACATTGCGCCCGCTGATACCGCCAAAGCTGGGAAAGTACCATTTGTGTACGTTGCGCCAGAGACAAGCTTGTAAGCTATTTCTGCTACAGAATCCTCGAAAATAGAGAAGAGTCTAAGCATTATCATTTCTGCTATAAAATGCTGATATTTAGCCTCGATGCTTCCTGACTCAGACCTATACTTCTCTAATCTATCGATCTGCTGGTGAGCATTTCTAACAGTTATCTCTAATTTTGGTGCCGGCATGACTAGAAGAAACTTCGAATATATTGATCCCGTACTCGCCTTTGCGCTATCCGTTGCGTAGTAGATTTGCACGCATCCACAAACTCTATATCTTGCTGAGTTTTATTCTCTTCAGAGTTATACCGCTCGTCTATCTCTAAGACCACTTCTTCTAAAGCCTCAGTTGAAGGTTGTATGTCGTCTATCACTATAATCAATGAGAATAGAATTGGAGAGCGATTGAAAATCGTATCAGAGATTCTTTCTGGTGGAAGGCTCGCTATCCGATCAAAACATTTGTCCAGCCTTGCAGATATCTCATTAGAATCATCAAAGCTCTCATCATAGGCCTTATAAAAGGCATCAAGCTTTGTAGAGCTATAGTCAGATAAACCGTTTATAAAATTAAAAACAATGTCCGATATAAACTGTGTCTCATTCATGCGAGCGATGTCATTTGCTGTGAATATTCCGTAATTTCTCCAGAAGTTAATTCTGGATGAAGCTTGTTTTAGGCACAGCTGTTTCATTTCACCGCTATACGCAGCATTCCTTTTCTCTTGAGCATTGAGAGACTTGCTTATTGAATTGATTCGACCAAATATTTCTATCACATCTTCGTCGTTAGCTCCGAGGAGATAACCGACGGGAATGGCAGTGAGGAGATACTTTTGCTGTTCATCACTCTTTAGCTGTGAGAACTTGACTTTTTTTTCATGGTTTGGGTGCTTAGATGAAAATTCATCTAACGTGAATCCAATAATGGATCTGCATCGCTGCTGGCCATCCACCACTTCCTTGATGCTCCTAGAACGTTCTAAATCGAGCGAGTGCCTTACATAGATTGCTGGGATTGGCTTTTGTTCTAAGAGACTATTAATAAGATACGACTTTTGTGCCAGACTCCATACAGAACGCCTCTGATACCAAGGGTTCAAATCAAGTTGCCCCTCCTTATTAAGGTTTATTAAGTCCTGTATAACTATTGTTTGATAATCTACTCGGTCCATTACACATTCCATTTTTTATATTTCTAGCAATGATAATATTTGAATTCTCTGTGTTTATCTATCTCTGTTTAGTGAAAGCGAAGAAGTCCAACGCGCAATATTGCTGACTTGAGCTGTCTTGCATGGTAAATATCGCCCTTATTTATTAATCGCGGGGGAACCATAACCTTAAAAAGTTCAAAGTCCGCTCTTCGCTCAAAGCTGTCGAAATGCTTCGTATATGAAGATATACAAAATAAACACTTCTTCGTCTAGAATAACTCTCAGCGAATTTGTTGAGGAAACCAAATATGTCTACAGTCCAGATGATGTCACTCGCGGTTTTGATAATTGGGATTGGAAGCTTTTACGCGCTTGGGATTTGGGGTATCAAGCGATTGAAGCAGTCGGACAAAGAAACATAGCTCTGCATAAAGTGCAGGCTGAACGACTTAGCACTTCACTCCCTCCCCCCACAGACACGCCTTCGAAGCTCGCGAATGCCATCACGAGCTGATTCATCAAAATCATACTTGAGCATTACGCGTAGATATCGAGTGACGTACTGACAGTGAAATTTTCGATTAGGTGGCAACCAATCGCGAGGGCCTTTTGCGCCTTTACTCCGATTAAGACTGGCTGCGACTGCAAAAAGATTGATTGAGTCGTTAGCAAACTTTTCTCGCTCTGCATCTGTCCATTTCTCCGCGCCATGCTCCCAAGCCCACGCGAGTGGCACAAGGTGGTCAATATCCATTTTCGATGAGTCAAAAAGTGCGCTCCCCGAGTATGGATCGTTCCAGCGTCCACGAAGCACGCGACAGCCATTTTCTGACATTGTGACTGGTCCAGTCGATAAGTCTTGTAAAAGTTCGTGACGAGTGTTTAAGCAATCACCATCGTCATCTGTCCAGTGTGCAAAAGCGCTCCTTGAGTAGCTTTCTGATGTTGTTGAACTTGCACGCTTAGTAACTGAGCTTTTATTATGTTGGAGATTTCCTTTTGGTAGCCTTCCACCAGCCGCAACGCAGGCTTCGAGTGTTTCGAAAGCAGTGAAGTTTTTCGTTCGCGAGTAATATTGACTTGAGCTGTCGTGACAAATTTTGCTCTTGCTCATTTTGACCTGCTTTGCGAGCAGTTCACCCGAAAACGTCAGTAGGCAACATGACACGAAAATGATGATGGCTGATTTGAGTAAGCGCCCAGTGTACTTCGATTGCATAGCGTTATAGTGCATGTCGTATTCTCGCGTGCGATATCTGATATCTACAGTGTAAGTCATTTCGTAAATCGAGTGTAACGTCTAGTAGCCACCTGAAACATCGCATAACCTAGCTGAAGAGCTTGATATAAGGATGTTTTGACATGACGCCACAGGAAATTAGTAAAGCAATTAACAAGAAGGGTTTTGACCAAGGTGCGATAGCGCACGCACTCAATTGTTCACCAAGCCTGATTTCAAAAATTATTAACAGAAAAGCTATTTCAATGCGAGTTGCCAAGGCAGTAGCTCTTACGATTGAATTACCCTTGCTTGAAGTGTTTCCTGAGTATGAGCGTTTAGTACGGCCGGTTTTGACGAGAGAGAAACAGCAAGAATTACTTAAATCTAAGTTGATTGACTTGCTTTAGTAACGCTTTCAAAAGGCGAGACTGATAAGTAATGACCTCCTCAATAAGGTTATTTAGTGTTTTTTATTTGAGTCGTTCTTATCCTTGTTTTGAGCAGATAAAATGATTACCAACCCGATAGCAACGAAGGCTATTGGCGTAAGTGTCATGATGATTGCTTGCGTTATAGTCATGCGTCAAGTCCTTTGCGGCTGTGAGTATTACGACCTACGTTTTATCATTAGTATCTTTCATTCTAGCTACCTAATTTGAGCTATTGTAAGTAACCAAGCAACCGGTTAGAAAGCGGGTAAGAGGAGCAGTAGGGCCCATGTTAATGTCATGTCTTGATTCAGTATATCGACTTTTCGAAACAAACCAAATGAACGGCGCTGACTGATAGGCCAGCACCGTAAACTATTCCTATTTATCTCGCGAGGTAGCTTCACCTTCTTCACTTGCATGTTTTTTTATCATGTTCGTAAAGATGTACAAGAATTTCGTCGAAATCCTCACGCATTTTTAGAGTTTTCAGGAAAAAGTGAAAGCTGTTTTTGAGTGCGGCAAGCCCGGTTACTCCGTGCTCTTCCAAAAAATCAAAGAGAAGAGGTTGCTCCAGTGTCATTAGTTTATTAATTTCAGAGCTATCCCAATATCCAAGCTTGGCGAGCGGTAACTCAGCGGTTGATGGTATCCCTGTGAGTAGCAATGAGAGTCGAAGGTGCTCGCAGAAATCGATAATATGAAAGCCTGTGGGAGACCAGAACTTGTCCGAGTTGATGCATAGACATTCCCAGCCGAGTTTTCGATGCTCACGTTGGTTAGCGACAAGCTGTGACGTATGTTTTGTCGTATGCATCGATTGACGCAGCGGAGCGCTTTGTATCACTTCGATATAAACACCGCGGTTAATTAGCACAAAATCAACACGCTGCTCTGAGTCGCTAATTGAGTCTCCTACCAGCGCCTGTGTTAAAAATGGAATTTTGTTCAATCGCAAAAAATTAGCGGTGACAAGTTCGCCGATTGAGCTATGACGTTTACCGCTGGCGTCTAAATAATAAGTTGGTATCGCCTGATCTTGTTTTCCATGCTTCCATTCAATCTCGTTAATCATAAGTTTACCTTTAAATAAAAAAATAAAATTCACATCAAATAAAGCGGCTCAGCTTCACGTTTCATGCGGCGTACGCAATGTTTCTGCTTTGGTTCGAGCGCTTTGCTTTTTTGCCAAATCATGTGGGGATACAGGGTGGTAAAGTGAAATCATTATGTGCATGAGCTCTGTTAGTTGAAATAAAAATGACTCAACTTTCGAATGATTTACTGCGACAAATTTTGTCGCAATGGTTGTCGATGTCTTTGAAAGTAGCATGACAGAATCGCGACAGATAAGACGTTTATGTCCTGACTTTTTCGAGTGAAGCTGTCCTAAGTGAACTTTGCGCGAGATGGTGCGCTCACATACGTTTGCAAGCGCTGCCGCTTCACGGGTCGTGATAAAGTCCTGACAACCGTCTAGACATGAGTCGTGATGCTGCCGGGACATAAGTCCCGACTTGTCTTGATTAGTGCGCATAACGTGTCATCTCCATACGAAGTTGGATGTGATAATCACGCTCAGCCGCTTCTAGAATGCCCTGAAGAATAACCTCTAGCATTTCGAAGTGCTCTTTTGTGAACGGAATCTTCAGAGTGTTCGAGATGAAATACACCCATGACTCTAAAGCTTCCAAATTATTACGCTCAAAACCAATTCCGATGATTCTGGTTAGTTGATTGCCCGGCAAAATTTGAAGTTTTGTCATCAAATGACGAGCAGTGAACCCGGCATATTCACGATGCTCTTTCATCACTTGCTCCGCATCATCAGCCATAAACATATCGTTATTCATCATGGCTCACCTCCAACGTTTTCACATCGAAGTTTTGCTTCAACAAACGCTCAAATGCGCTACCATCCTGGCGGGTCAGGTTTGGCACATAACGCGAGTAAACTCGAAATAACATCTCAGTCGTTGCATGACCCATCTGCCGAGCAATCCACTCAGGGCTTTCACCCGAGGCAAGCCAGAGCGTGGCGGCAGTATGTCGAGTCTGATATGCCCGCCGTTTACGCAGCCCCAGATAGCGCAAGAGGGGGTACCAAACACGTTTAGTCACATTGTTATGCGAAAGCGGGGTACCTGCGCGGGTGGTGAAAACGAATTGATTATGATCGGTTGCTTCACGTTGAGACATGAGCGCATCGTAAACAAGCTGACTCATGTCGATAGCTCGAAAAGAACCATCCGTTTTTGTGCTTTCGATGCGACCATTAACGAGGGTACTGCGGACTAAAACTTGGCGTTGTTGAAAGTCCACTGCATCCCACTGTAAACCATCAATTTCGGCAGTGCGCATGCCAGTGAAAAAACGAACCGTGTAGTAGTTCTTAAAATCAACACGCACATTATCAAGAATGAGCCTCACCTCTTCGAGCGTAAAAGGTTCTACATCCGTACGCGGAACCTTTAACGATTTAATTCCTTGATAGGGTGAGCTAAAATTAAATCGGTTGGCTGCCTCATTAAGGATCATGCGCAATGGCGTCATGATATGGTTGATCCGCGACGGTGATAGCTGTTTGCCATTTCGAGCTGTAACTTTGGCGAGGGAGGCTCGAAATGACAGGATTTCCGCTTTGGTGATGTGGCCAACTTCTTTTTCTCCAAAATTCGGAATCAAGTACTTATCAATAGTGTTCCGAACGGTGTCGCTATGTGATTTACGCCACTGGGTCTCCATTTCACCAAACCACTGCTCAGCAAAGTTGCGGAACGTTGGAAAATTACCGGAACTTTCATGTAAAGCCTGACTTGCAAAAAGCTTGGCTCGGTTGCTGTTTGGAAAATATTTGTGATATTCAAAAGAGCCTAGCGTGATTTCAGCTTCGATTGTTTGAAGAAGCTTCTCTACTTTTTTTCGGTTCGTTTTTGTGTCCGGTAAAGAGGTCGTTTCTTTACAACGAACACCTTGGTACCGGAAATCTATAATTAACCGCTTTGTTTCTGGCCGAGCATAAACACTACCCATGAGCTACACCTCCCTTTGCCATGGGAACCATGGTTGATGCCTGTGAGAATTTACCTAAGTCATCACGAATTTGCTCCCAGAGGTACAGGATCTTCCGTTTCCCAAAAGGTCGGATGTAATGAATCCCTTCTATTAGTACGGAATCCTTAAGCTGTTCGCGGATCGTGCGAGTGTCATATTTGATTTTTTCAGCAAGCTCAGCCGTGGTTAAGTAAGTTATATCTTTTTGCATGGAAACCTCCAATCATTGGTGATAGATTAGATGACATATAGTTTTTCAAGATTTCAATTTGCCATCTAGAATGACACATTAGCACGCAAAATAACATTTGCAATGACTTTTTGCCATTTTAGATGACATTTTTCGGGGGAGTCATGATAAAGGTTCATTTGGCAAGAATGATGGGTGAGCGAAAGCTAAATATTACTGATGTTGCACGAGCGACGAATTTAAATCGAAATACCGTAACATTGTTATACCGTGAAACAGCGAGGCGAGTGGATTTCGAGACACTCGAAGTACTCTGTAAATTGTTTGAATGTGAAGTAGGAGATTTGATTGAATATATAGAAGAGTAGCGATTACGAAGTTTTAGTGAAACGTATATCTTGTTAATTGAGCACAGTTTTAATCGCCCCTAGTTCACTAGATACTCGTTAGCCTCGATACACAGCGCTTTTCATACGTTATGTGATGACTGCGTTATAAATGAGGTAGTTACACGGTAGCTGTAAATGTCTCTTAAGGCTCGAGATACTAACTTTTGAGTATGTCGATTCAGCACATGACACTATTTGAGTACTATAGTGCCGGATAATTACACTAGAAGATAACGATGTCATAAATTAATTACATCAAAACATTGAAGCTGAAATTTTAGTCCATGTTTTACTATCGGTTGTAGCCATAAATTTGCGACCATCTTTTAGATAACAAGCGATAACAACTTCTTTCTTATTTCCTCCGAGCAACATTCCTCCTATAGCGCCTATAGGACCAAGTAAAACAGCGCCAGCCAGACCCCATCCGGCCGTCCCAGCGAGTTTTTTTACTTGTTCTTCACTTAACAACTCTACCCTTTCAAAGTCGGTACCGAAATTATAAGTTTCACCTTTAAAAAGGTGGCTTGCTGTGCTGGCTCGAGTCATAATTGCAACGCCTAAAAGACTAGAAAATTGCCATGCTCCGTGGTCTAAATCGCCTGCGTGAATTTGTATTTTTG
Source organism: Pseudidiomarina donghaiensis (assembly GCF_900116895.1). Lineage (GTDB taxonomy): Bacteria > Pseudomonadota > Gammaproteobacteria > Enterobacterales > Alteromonadaceae > Pseudidiomarina > Pseudidiomarina donghaiensis. The sequence goes on from NZ_FPCF01000001.1 coordinate 38,655, forward strand.
CCATGTTTCGTCCTTAAAACGCAGTTGCTTTCTTTTTGCAGCGTTCCGTAGCAACACTCTCGGCTGTGCGACCAGCATTAGTGCCTGATTTGAGTGTTGGATAAGAGCCGATCTCTTTAAAATATTCAACGCCTCGCGCTACGCAGCGTTCGACTTTATCATTACCAGTGCAGGCTGAAATTGAAATGAGGAATACAAACGATATAAACTTTATTAGATAGTTCATGAGCATCTCCGAAGTTGAGAATGTTTTTGTAAGATAATACATGCCATGTACAGTTTCACAACAAAATATTAACCAGGCTGGGCGTGAATATTGGATTTGCTTTATGGGGCTAAGATTCCCAAGCAACTTTTGAAGTTCAATACTCCTATGTCCTTTAGAGGTTAGTTAGCGCCGCTTGTTTTCATACGTAATCTAAAACTTACCCGATGGAGGTGTGCGGGGACTGTATAGTCAGAAAAAACTCAATTCAGGAGTCACTCGGATGGTAATTAGCTATAGAAATCCCTTCGTGAGCTAAAGGTCAGAATTTATCATTAGATATTTTTTTAAGAAATCCCTGGTCCCAGAACGGTCCCAATTTGGTCCCAAATGCTTTTTCGTTAGTGGACACTATCAATTGAAGCTAGATCAGAATGGCGCACCCGACAGGAGTCGAACCTGTGACCTCTGCCTCCGGAGGGCAGCGCTCTATCCAGCTGAGCTACGGGTGCGTAGTAATTCGTGGTGAATTCAGAAGAGCCGGCATTATAGAGGCCGGCGGCGGTTATGTCTACCGCCTTCCGGCTGTATGTGGGGGTTAATTTGCGCACGAAAGGGCGCTTAACGGTAGTGCCTTAATGCCGCCTTGCCACAAACCAAGATATAGCAATTCTTCGTCATCATGTTGCGCTAGCATCAGGCTTTTTACGCCACCAATGTCGGTTTCCGATGAAAAGTCATGTGACTGCCAACTTTCACCGTTATTTTCACTACACAGCACAATAAGCGGCTGTTCCGGCTTTAGTTTGGTATAGCGGGCGGTATATAAATCGCCGTTGGTGTCAGCTTTTACATCCCAGAAAAAGGCGTGCTCGACATCGCCCAGTGGCGTTGTCCATGTTTCACCGTAGTCGGTGCTGCGCACAATGCCATTTTCTCCGCTAAACATAACGGTATTGTTATCAAGGGGGTGAACAAGGCCGCCTTTGAATGTAGAGGGCGGCGCAAGTAAGTCGTTCCATTCCTGCACGCTGCCCGTGGTTTGATTGTAGCGGCCAAAATAACCGTTTTCGATAGCGCCTTGGCCGCCAAACCACACCGTTGTTTTAATGGGGTCTATAACCAGTAAGCGCATGCCTGTTGCGAATGTGTCCCACGCGCCATGAAGTAATGTCCAGTTTGCAGCACTGCGGTTTGCAACTGCAAGAGCACCTTGGCCTAAGGCATAAATTTGATCGGTTCGTGCGTCGTACGCAAGATTAAAAATTGGCGTATTAAATTCGCCGCCGAAATTATGCGTAATGGCTTGCCAAGTCTGCCCACTATCGGTTGACTCATACAGCGGAAAAGGTTGGTCGGCTTGCTCGCTAGGTTGGGCGGCCACAATATAATGGCCGGCGCCAATAATAGCGATGCCGGTAATGGCTGTTGCTGAGGGCGTGCGAAGTTGCCAGCTAGCCGTAGAAGACTCTCGCCAGTATAAACCTGTGGTTGAGCCTGCTAGTTGGGCGTCGCCATCGGTCTTCAAAAACTCGACGGTTTGGTTGCCGCTTAATATCACGCGTAGTTGACTAACCGGTGGCGGCTCGTTAGGTGGCTCGCTGGTTTCGCTAGAACCACCGCAAGCACTCAGTTGAACCACTATAAACAGCAGGGCGAAGCCGCGAAGGTTTGTCATAAAATCCGACATGATTTTCTCCTTGTTGTTTTTTTAGACAGATGCAGCGCGGCGCGAAATTGTGACAGCCTCGAAATTACTCCTGTTTCATGAGCTTGAGGTTATGAAAGTCAAAGCTAAAGTCGGTGAACGGTGCCGCCGCCTCAATAGTGGCGCTATTAACCCGATTTTCGCGGTCAGCCGCAAAATCAATAAAGGCGTCCGCCTCAAGCAAAGGCTCTGCCCAGCGAATGATAAAGGTATCGCCGTTGTAATGCTTTAACTCGCCGGTTAATAGTTCTGTGTGGGCAAAGTCAATGAGCAGTTTGCCATCGCGAGCGCGCACCGTCACATCGCCATACCACGGGTCACGGTAGGTGCCAACGTACGCGCGCAGCGGCAATGCGGGGCGAATATTGTCTGGTTGCTCTATGCTGAACAGCAGCTTTTCACGCATCGACGCCTGATATTTTTTCTGTTCGTCGGCTACCCAGTCGCGGTCAGGTACGTCTAAAACTTGTTCTAGGGCTTCTTGCGTCACCGCCGTTAATGCGCCAAACGCCTGCTGGTTACTCAGCACCACCATGCCGAAGTTTTTTTCAGGAATTAATGTGGTGAGCGACAACATGCCCAAAATACCGCCGCTGTGGTAAACATGCTTAACGCCGTGCTGTTGCTTCACAAACCAGCCTAAGCCGTAACCCATGCCATCGCGTATGGGTGTGGTAAGGTTCCAGTTTTGCTCTGGCGGGTTTTCTAAATTGTCGATAAGCCATTTGCCTAAGTCATTCACGTTGGCGGCCATGGCTCCGGCGGCGCGGAAATCTTCAATATAGTCCAAGCCAAAGCGATGCAGCTCGCCCTGGTATTCAATAGTACCGACGGCGCGATTGGTGTTTTCAACTGGAATATTAGAATAGCCAACGTACGTATTTGTCATGCCAAGCGGCTGCAAAAACTGTTGTTCAATGTAGTTGCTATAGGGCATGCCGCTTACCCGTGCAATAACCTCTCCGGCCACCACAAACATGAGGTTGTTGTAGTTAAACTTTTCACGTAGCCCGTCTTTTAATGGCACATGAGCCAAGCTGGCAATAATGTCGCTAGTGGTTTTGTCCGTATTTGGCCAAATCATTAAATCGCCAGCACCAAGGCCAAGCCCACTGCGGTGGCTAACCAGGTCACGAATGGTCAGCTCTGCCGAGCGTTGTGGGTCGCTTAAGCGAAATTCAGGAAGATATCGCACGACGGGGTCATCCCAGCTGAGCTTATTATCGGAAACTAACTTGGCTAACGCAGCGGTGGTAAAGGCTTTGGTGTTCGAGGCAATGCCAAACAATGTGTCAGCGGTGACTAGGGCTTCACTTGCAATGTCGCGCACGCCAAAGCCTTCGGCTAAAACCACTTCGCCATTGTGCACAATGACAACGGCTAAACCAGGCACGTTAAATGCTTCTAGGCTTTTGGTCGCGGCCTCGCGGGCGGCATTGGTTGGGGATGCTGACGCGTTCAGTATAGCGCCAGAGAAGAGCATGCTGACTAGAGTAATTAGAAAACGCTGCATAGGCTTCATGTTATTTAGGGCTCGTATTAATACAAAGATAATTTCTAACATAACCAAATTTGGTTTATATAAGAAGTCAGCATTTCAAAATAACCTCACTAAGAGGCAACACCTATGAAGCGTTTTTACTTAAGCGTTACGGTCGTTCTTTTTATGCTCATAACCAATACGGTTTGGGCTGACGAAGCAAAAGATCTTATGCGAGCCGCGCAACAAGCACAGCACAATAATCAGCATGAGGCCGCAATTAAACCGTTTGAGCAGGCCTTTAGCCAAGGCGCGTATGAAGCGTTTTTGCCCTTGGCGCGCTATTACTATAATGCTGAATACAAAAATGACACGCGCATCAATGCGCTCATCAAGCAACTGGAGCAGGCATCAGAGCAGGGCCACACGAATGCGTCTGAAATGGCTAGGAAGCTCTTTCTTTCAAATGAGTTTACGAACAAAACTAAGGCTTTCCACCATGCCCAACTGGCCGCGGCGAATAGCACGAAGGATACCGAACAGTGGGTTGAGGCAAATATGGTTCTGGCCGAACTTTATTTTGCCGGGCTAGGTACTGCAAAGAACAGTGAAACCGGCTTTAACACCATGAAACGTGTCGCGTATTCCAATGGTAAGCCTAATCTCAAGGTTCACGTGCAGCTAGGCCTGTTATACGGAAGGCAAGGCAATATTGATGAGTCTGCAAAGTGGTTCAATTCGGCAATTAACGCACGAGCAGGTTACAAAAAGGATGCAAAGTCGCTCATATCCGATATTTATTATCAATTGGGTATTAACGATCATTCGGTGCAAGCCGCTTTTGAGTATTTTGAAGGTAAGCCATTAACTGCAGAGCAGCTAAACGACTTAAAAACCTTTGCTGCAGAAGGTGACCAAGATGTTCAGTTGGCACTAGCCATGGCTATGGCGAGGGCATGGCTAAGAATCAGCAAATGGCCGAGTTCTATTTCCAACAAGCCATAACAAACGACGACTTAGCTAGTTTAAAAGCCTATATAGAGTGGCTTGATTACTACGTTGACACAACCCATGCTAAGGCGTTTCCTTATGTTCTGCGTGCCGCCAAGAAAAACGACCCGAAAAGTATGGGGCGGATGTCTGATCACTATCTAAAAGGTATTGGTACCGCGGTAAACTATGGTGCGGCGCGTGATTGGGCAGCGCGTGCTATCAGCGCTGGGTTGGAAGATGCTGAGAATGAGTTGGTGTTAGCCTTGCTTATGTCAACACCCCCGAGCAGTACTCATTGGTATTCTTACACTCAGAATACTCGAGGCGGCAAATTATACACAGCGAGCTCCGCAAATTATGGGCCGATGAACCTAAGTGGCCGGCGTATTCAGTACGTATTAAATCTAACAAAATACGGTTCAATACAAACTCAGCACTACGATGACATTATATTTCCGCGCGAATATACGAATTTTGTCACCGCGTATAAAGTCGATTGTAGTCAGCGCGAGCTGCAAGAAATAGGGTATTTGCTCCTTAATGGCGACAAGCTAGTTTATGAAGCTTTAGAAAGCGGTCGTTGGGGCTGGGGCAAGCCAGACTCAACCAGTACGACATCGCGTTTGTTGCAGCGAATTTGTAACTAGCGCTAAAGCAACACACTTCGAATAAGTAGGCCGACGAGGGTGACACAAATCACCCCGGCGGCCCACAAGCCGATAAACCATAACCAACGCTGCCAAGCTGGTTTAGTCATGGTAACCACTCTGTTCACTGACTTTGCCGCGAAACACCCAATAGGTATAGCCAGTGTAGGCAAATATTATCGGCAATAGGATAACAGCACCGACTAGTAAAAAAGCTAGGCTGTTATCCGGCCCGGCAGCCTCCCAAAGGGTAATTTCAAACGGAATCAAATAAGGGAATATGCTGGCACCAAAACCGACAAAGGCAATTAAAAACACCCCAAGTGCCCACAAATAAGGTCGGCCTTGTTGTTGCTTGGTTAGTGAATTTAGTAAACCGCCACCAATAATGGCTAAGGCAAATGGCACTAACCATAAGCCGGCAGAGCCTGGCCAAGTTAACCAACGTTCGGCAACGTTATCGAAACTAGAAACCAAGTAGACGCTTACCCCAGCAATAGCAATAATAAGTAAAATTGCGGTATTTAAACCCCATTTATAGGCCTTTCGCTGCAAATCGCCGTTGGTTTTCATGACTATCCAAGTTGCGCCAAGTAAGGCGTAACCCACACAAACGGCCAAGCCAGCAAAAATAGTGAAAGGGCTTAACCAGTCAAACCAGCCGCCGGCATAAGCTCGATCGGAAACTTTAATGCCTTGTAGCATGGCGCCAAGCATAATGCCTTGGCTGAAGGCTGCAACCATAGAGCCAAGCATGAAGGCACGATCCCACCAGTGTTTGTTGCTTGTGCTTTTAAATCGAAATTCAAAGGCGACGCCTCTAAAAATCAAGCCAAGCAGCATGGCGATAACAGGCATGTACAGTGCGGGCATTAACACTGCGTAAGCTAATGGAAATACCGCTAGCAATCCGCCGCCGCCAAGCACTAACCAAGTTTCATTGCCATCCCAAACGGGGGCAACCGAGTTAACCATGCGGTCGCGGAACTTTTCTTGTTTAACCCATGGAAACAAAATGCCCATGCCCAAATCGAAACCATCTAGGGCCACGTAAGCAAAGACCGCAATGGCAATTAAAATAGCCCAAATGAATGCATAATCCATGGTTTAGCCCTCCTCGTGATAAAGGCGTTCGGCAGCCATAGGTACCCGCGCATAATCGGGAATGTGGGTGTGTTCAGGGTTGTCGGCCATTTTGCGTAAGATATACACAGTACCTGCGCCAAAGACTAAAAAATACACCACTATAAATGCTACTAAGCTTGCACCGACTCCAACGGCATCAATCGGTGAGGCGGCGTCGCTAGTTCTCAGCAAGCCGTGAATAACCCACGGCTGACGACCAACTTCTGTGACAATCCAGCCGGCTATGACGGCGACAAACCCCATTGGCCCCATGAACACTGCCGAGCGCTGCAACCATGGTGAATCGAAAAGCTTGCCGCGTAAGCGAAGATAGCCTGACCACAACCCAACCAAGACCATCAATAAACCTATACCGACCATAATGCGAAACGACCAAAATACAATGGGGACTGGCGGCCAGTCTTCCTGAGGAAACGCATCTAGTCCGGTTACTTCTGCATTCACGTCATGCTTTAGAATTAAGCTTGCTAACCCCGGCACCTTAATCGCGTAGTCTACTTCGGCGGTGTCTTCGTTGGGCCAACCAAATAAGTAGAGAGGAGCGCGAGCTTCGGTTTTAAAATGCCCTTCCATTGCAGCCACTTTCGCCGGCTGGTGTTCTTGCGTATTTAAGCCATGAAAGTCACCAACGACTACTTGCAGAGGTGCGACAATAAGCGCCATCCACATCGCCATAGAGAACATCTTTCGCGCGACTGCTGACTTACTGTCTTTCAACAAATGCCAAGCGCCAACGGCGCCAACAACAAATGCCGTGGTTAAATAGGCAGCCAGCAGCATATGAGCAAGGCGGTACGGGAACGATGGATTAAAAATGACTTCCATCCAGCTTTCGACAATAAATTGGCCTTGCTCGTTTATGGCGTACCCTGCTGGAGTTTGCATCCAGCTATTGACGGACAGAATCCAAAATGCGCTGATGGCTGTGCCTACCGCAACCATTAAAGTTGCAAAGAAATGTAAGCGCTCACCAACTTTGTTCATGCCAAATAGCATAACACCTAAAAAGCCGGCTTCGAGGAAAAATGCAGTGAGTACCTCATAACCCATCAATGGGCCAATAACGGGACCAGCCTTGTCAGAAAACACTGACCAATTCGTGCCAAATTGGTAGCTCATGACAATACCTGACACCACACCCATACCGAAAGCCACGGCGAATATTTTTAACCAGTAACGATAAAGCTTTTGGTAAACTGGGTTGCGAGTTTTAAGAAACAGCCCCTCAAGTACGGCAAGGTAACTAGCGACACCGATAGTAAATGCTGGAAAGATAATGTGAAACGCAATGGTAAAGGCGAATTGTACTCGCGCTAGAAATACTGCGTCAGCTGCTGAGAACCACGTTTCAAACATGACAGACCTCGTAAATGCAGAACCTTTAGTCAGTATAGGTGCTCTTGGTCAACTTTTTATGGCAAATTGCGTGGTTTTTCAGGATGATTTCTAATATTACCCCTACAAAATATATGGCAAAAAGTTAATGGTGTACCTGAGTTTGTTTTTCGCGGCACTGCTGTCGGCAACTTTACTGCCGGGCTCGTCCGAAGTTTTGCTGGTAGCACTCAAGCTTGATGGGCATCAGGGCGTCAGCCTGTGGCTTGTCGCAACCTTAGGGAACACACTAGGTTCGTGTGTGAATTACGCTTTGGGGCGGTATGCATTGCACTGGCAGCATAAGCGCTGGTTTCCAGTTACACCTAAGCAGCTGAATAAAGGCCAGCAGTGGTTTGCTAAGTACGGTAAGTGGAGTCTATTGCTGGCGTGGATGCCAATTATTGGCGACCCGATAACGCTATTCGCTGGCATTATGCGGCTTCGCTTTGCGGTGTTTTTAGTGCTCACCGCCATTGGCAAAGCCGCACGCTATGCCATTTTACTTGGGCTACTCGGTGTTACGGTTGGGTGAGTTACGCATCCCTGCATTTCTAATTGCTTCTAAACGGCTATCGATGGTTGCTCTGTCAAACCATTGACCTGCCACCATAACACCCGAGCGCTCGGCCAGGGCTGACGGGTTTTCTAGTGGATTTTGTTGCAGCAACACCAAGTCAGCGCGATGGCCTTCTGCAACGCGGCCAAACAAATCTTTGTCGTCAAAGTATTCTCCAGCCGCAACGGTTGCACTGTGTATAATTCCAGCGAGCGGAATGCCGGCATCATGCAACACGGCAATTTCACGTAAGGCAGAGAAACCCGGCACGCTAAACAACTGCGGGGCGTCGGTGCCAAAAATCATCGGTACCCCCCCGTCAAACAGGGCCTTAATTAACCGCTGTCGATTGTCGTGTTGAATCGCCGCTGCTTCGGCATTGAAGTAACCCAAGCTCGGTTCTTCTAGGTAATTAAACCAGCCAGCGCGAACGGTTTCGGGCACGTAATCAATTTCGTCATATTGGCGCAGCTGTTCGATATCACTCGCGCCAATAATTGTTGCCCACAATGCCTGCGTTGGCACTACAGCGGCCCCGTGGCGCAGGGTTAAGTCAACAAGATAGTCGAGTTCATATTTGCTGGCGGGTCGATTTAAAGCGTCAATGGCTTCTAAATAGCCATCTAAGTGATCAATAGTGCGTTGCCCTTCTGTCAAAGCCACTTCAAGACCTACGTCTTTCGGTACGTGACCCGCAAAATCCATGTTTGCGTCACGGGCTGTTTTCGCCATCGCTTGGTATTCGCTAAGCGTGAGCCCAGGGTGAACCTTTAATAAGTCCCAGCCTTCGTCACGTTGTTCAATAACGCGTTGCGTGGCTTTTTCTGGCGACTCAATGCTGTTGCCGTTGAAGCTTGGTCCAGCCAAATATAGTGTCGGTCCAACTCGTTTTCGTTCGGCAATATCGCTTTTTAATTGTAACTGGTGGGGGTAGCCGAGCATGCCGCGTACCGTGGTGACGCCGTTGGCGACATACATAAACAACACATCATCAAGGTAGCGTTCCGGTAATTGACCAAAGCTAGTCGCTGGTGGCACATGGCCGTGCATTTCTGTTAAGCCAGCCATTAAAAATTGGCCGGTGCCGTCAATGTGTAGGTAATTCTCGGGAATGGCCACATCAGAAGTGGCGCCAACAGCAACAATGCGATCGTCTTCAACCAGCACGGTTTGACCTTCGGTTAGTTGCCCCGAGTCGCGCGTAACGCTCACCACTGCAACATTGATAAAGGCAAAAGCATTGGGTGTTTGAGGCGCAGCTTCGGGCGCAGGTGGTTGAGCGGGCTCGCACGCTGCGAGGAAAATTAGCAAAGTAACAAGTGTCATGAAGCGAACTATTGTGTTCATTGTTAAGTCTCGGTTGTCTACCGCAGCGACAAGCAGGTTTGGCGTGTTGCTGCGCACTTTGGCTGGTGATTGGTTTAGGCTCTGATCAACAAAAACGATCACTTAAACATGAACAAGGATTATCGAAAATGCAATATTCACGACTCATTGCGTGGGCTGGCGCTTCAGTTTTGGCGCTGCAGGTTTTTGCAGAACCAGTTTTGGCGGCAACGATGGAAGGGAAAAAACAAGTGTCGACCTTCCAAGCTGAGGACATTTTCGCACTGGAATGGGCAACTGACCCGCAAATTTCACCTGATGGCCGTTACGTGGTGTATGTGCGTCACGGCTTTGACATTATGAAAGACAACACCAAGCGCAGTTTGTGGATGCTTGATACAAAATCAGGCAGTCATACTCCATTGTTTGATGATCAATATAGCTATGGCAATCCTACCTGGTCACCGGATGGCTCACGCTTGGCGTTCAGCTCGAATCGCGGCGGTAAAAATCAGATTCATGTTTACCACGTGGCAACTAAAACGCACAGTGCGATAACCGAGGTGCAGGAAAGCCCGCGCCAGTTTGCCTGGTCAAAAAACGCTAAACACCTAGCTTTCATGATGAATGTTGCAGCCCCGAAAACAGATTTTGCCAAATCGGTGAAAAAACCAGAGAAGCCTAAAGATGCTAACTGGGCAAAACCGCCAGTGGTGGTTGAACGAACCTATTATCAACGCGATGGTGCTGGCGTTTTAAAAGATGCGTACAGCCAATTATTTGTGGTGCCCAGTGATGGTGGTCACGCACGTCAATTAACCGAGGGTGCACATAGCCATAATGGCCCCTTGGCATGGGTTGATAATGACCAAGCTTTGGTGTTTAGCGCCAATCGCAACGATAACTGGGAGCATCAAGTAAATGAAGCTGACTTATGGCAGGTGGCAGTGAGCGATGGTGAGCTCACTCAAATAACGAGCCAACTTGGCCGTGAATATGCCCCGGTTATTTCACCCAACGGCAAGCAACTCGCGTATTTACAGCGCGGTAACGAGCCGGTTCCGTACTACAATGCCAAGCTTACTGTTATGGATTGGCAGAATAAAACGTCACGCCAGTTACTTAGTGACTTTGATCGTTCTGTAGAAAGTCCGCTGTGGATAAACAACTCAGCGCTAGCGGTGCAGTATGCAGATCGCGGGCGCTTTAAATTGGCGAAGGTGACACTCAAGGGTCAATTGACTGACTGGGTAAACGACGTCGGTGGTGTTTCTATCAGTCGCCCGTATTTAAGTGGTAGCTATTCGCTAGCGGCTGAATCTGGCGCTGTTGCATACACGGAGGGTAGCTCATATCGGCCGGCAGATGTGACGCTATATCACCAAGGTAAAAAGCGTAAACTAACCGCACTCAACGAGGATGTGTTAGGTCACCGCGAACTTGGGAAAGTGCATGAGTTTACCTATACCTCAAGCTACGATGATACCGAAATTCATGGTTGGTACATTACGCCGCCAAACTATGACCCGAATAAGAAATACCCGCTGGTGTTAGAAATTCACGGTGGCCCGCACTTGGCCTATGGCCCAACCTTTGCTGCTGAGCAACAACGCTATGCCGCAGAAGGTTATATTGTGTTTTATAACAATTACCGCGGTAGTACCTCGTATGGTGCCGAACACGCCTTAAAACTAGACGGTTTTTACTCGTCTGAGCGCGATCACGCAGACCATATGGCTGGTATTGATGTATTAATTGATAAGGGGCTTGTCGATGCTAGCAACTTATTCATAGCAGGTGGTTCAGCAGGTGGTATAGCGACGACTTACGCGGTGGGTTTAACCGACAGGTTCAATGCAGCAGCGGCAACGAACCCAGTTATTAACTGGGTAAGCAAAACACTGACTGCCGATAGCTATTTAGGGCAAATTCACAATCAATTCCCTGCTAAGCCTTGGGAAGACTATGAACACTATTGGAAGCGTTCACCGTTATCGCTGGTAGGCAATGTGAAAACACCAGTTATGTTATTCAGTGGTGAGAATGACCGGCGCGTACCCATGTCGGAAATTGAGCAGTTTTATCAGGCTCTGCAGTTACGGCAAGTAGATACGGCTATGGTACGTGTACCCGATGCCTCGCATGCGGTAACTGCTCGACCTTCGAATATGATTGCGAAAATTGAACACACATTAGCGTGGTTTAAACGTTACTTGAAAGAATAAATATTGATATTATGGCGCTAGATACAGTTCACAACGAGCAAAGATAATCATGGAACGTTTTCTTGAAAATTTGATGTACAGCTTACGTTGGCTGCTAGCGCCAATTTACTTGGGTTTAAGTTTGGCAGTTATGCTGCTTGGTATAAAGTTCTTTCAAGAGCTGTACCATGTAGCGCCAGTTATTTTTACCATTAAAGAAGTGGACCTTATTCTGCTAACGCTGACGCTCATTGATATTGCGTTAGTCGGTGGGCTGCTGGTTATGGTGATGCTGAGCGGTTACGAAAATTTTGTCTCAACGCTCAATATTAATAACGACACCGAAAAGCTCGCGTGGCTAGGTAAAATCGATTCGGGCGGTTTAAAAAACAAAGTGGCGGCGTCTATTGTTGCTATTTCGTCTATTCACTTATTAAAAGTGTTTATGAACGCCGAAAACCTGACAGAAACCACCATAAAATGGTATGTCATTATGCACCTAACTTTCGTGGGTTCGGCGTTTGCTATGGGTTATCTCGACCGCTTAACGCGTAAAAGTGGTGACGATTAAATAATAAAGTTAGCTGACAGGTACGCGTGGTACGCGAGCACTAACACCAGTGAGCAAGTCGTAGCTGATAGTGTCTGCACACTGGGCGATCTCGGCAACTGAAACATTTGCTCCCCACAATTCAACTTCATCACCGATGTTCACTTCGGGAACGTCGGTGATATCTACCATGATCATGTCCATGGTTACGGTTCCCGCTAAATGTGCTTTGTGACCGTTTATAAATACTGGTGTGCCGTTTTTAGCGTGACGCGGGTAACCGTCAGCGTAACCAATCGAGACAGTTGCTATTGTACTATCACGTTTGGCTTCCCATGTGCCGCCATAACTGACAGTGTCGCCCGCTTTGATATCGCGAATTGCAATCACCGCAGCAACCAGTCGCATGACACTTTGTAGCGGTGCAGGAAGCTGTGAAGAGCTTGGGTTGTCACCATAAATTAGAATACCCGAACGTACCCATTGCTGGCTGGGGTGTGCCAAGTCAATGGCGGTGCTGACCAACGCGGCAGAGTTCGCGACGCTTAGGTCTAAATTGGCTTCGGTCACCGCGCAAGCATCTTCAAATAATTCAAGTTGCTGTTGATTGAGTTTATGGTTGTGGGAATCGGCCGCGGCAAAGTGCGACATCATGGTCACGCTAGCGACTTGTGGGCAACGCTTTAACTGTTGATAAGCCTCTGCCACCTGTTCAGGCGCCCAACCTAGCCGGTGCATACCAGTGTCCACTTTCAGCCATACCGCCAACGGTCGCACTAGTCGAGCGGTGGTTATTGCATTTAGCTGTTCTTGTTGATGTACCACCGGTTGAAAATTGTAATGTGCGCAAATGGGCAACTCAGCCTCGCTAAAACAGCCTTCAAGCAAGATCACCGGTTGTTGAAAACCGGCATTACGCAATTGCACAGCTTCGTCCACAAACGCCACTGCAAAGGCATCAACATAACGCGCTATAGCATTGGCAACCGTCAACATACCGTGCCCATAACCGTCAGCCTTTACTACACCAATAAGGCGTGCGCCCGCCGCTAACTGACGAGCAACACGTGCATTATTTTCAAGGGCTTGGCGGCTAATTTCTGCGCGGGTTGGGCGAAAGTGCACTCCGTTATTCATGGGGCTCCTTAAATCATGACAAAGCTGGCAATAATATACAGTACAAAGGTTATCACGCCGCCCGTTAGTGCATAGGGTAACTGGGTGCGCACATGTTCGAGCAAGTCGCAGCCCGAAGCCAATGCAGACACTGCGGTGGTGTCGGAAATGGGCGAGCAATGGTCACCAAATACGCCACCACCTAATACCGCGGCGAGCAGCAACGGGGCTGGTAAATCAAGCGCGACTATCATGGGCGCGGCAATGGGAATTAGTATGGCAAACGTGCCCCAAGATGTTCCTGTGGTGAAGGATATCAGTGCTCCGGCAAGAAATAACATAGGTGCAATTAAAATTAATGGTAAAAAGTCACCGACTAAATTGGCTAAAAATATGCCAGTGCCTAGCTCGCGCAAGCTGCTGCCAAGAGCTAAAGACAGCAGCACAATGCTGACTAACGGCAAGAGCTCGGACATACCTTTAAAACCGATATTGACCAATTGCTGATGACTTTTACGTTTGCTTGCCAGCAGCATAAGGTAAGCAACTACGCACGCTAAAGCCGTGGCATAAAGCACAGATTTCGAACCGTCGCCTTGGGTGATATCGCCACCGCCAGTACCGAACATAAAGGCCACCATGCCAAATACCATGACCAACAATGGCACCAGCATATAGCGCGCTTTACTGTTGCTAGGCACATGTTCAGGCAAGTCTTGGTGCGGCTGAGGCTGTGCTTCAATGGCGCGCATTGGGCCATGAACTTTACCGCTAATTGCCGTGTAAAACACCAAAACCAAAGTAACTAACGCATAAAAGTTAAAGGGAATTGTTGCCCACAACGTCGCGACTGACGAGCCGGGTAGGTTTTGCTGCTCAAGCATACCTAATACATAGGCGCCCCAGCCGTTCAGTAAAATTAATATGCAAATTGGGGCACTGGTACTGTCAATTAAGTAGGCAAGTCGCGCGCGACTCATGCCTAACTTCTCGAATAAGCCGCGTGACAAAATACCCGCGGTTAACACACTGAGGTTCGACTCGATAAACACGAAAACGCCGGTAAAAACCGTCATTAAACTGGCACTACGTTTGGTTTTCCCTAAGCCCCGAGCCAACAGGGCTTCAACCGTTGCGGCAACGCCACCAGACTCGCGAATGTAGGCCAGTAATGCGCCGACCATTAAGCTGAAGATTAAAATTCGTGAATTCCCAGCTGAACCGAACACGGCGACAATTCGCTCAAGGGTAGCTACGAAGGTGTACAGTAACGACTCGTTCGTGTGCCACATGAGTAGCAATTCTGAAGAGGCTATTGCTAAAAGAAGGGCAACAATGACTTCTTTTCGCCAAAACACCACCAAAATTGCTACCAGTGGAGGGATTACTGACATCCAACCCATATTCTGTGCCTTCATGTTATTGTTTGTCGCTATTGTGCCAAGGACACATACCTTGCGCAATTTAGCAGTATTGTTGTGCCGAACACAACAAACTGATACTAGCGAAGGTGCCTTAAACGATGTACTTTGTAGGCATAATTTCCAATTTACATCATGCGCTAATGACACAACGTATACCTATAGCAACGCTCGGGCCGGCCGGCACATTTTCTGAACTGGCGGTTTGGGAGTTCGCTAAACAATATGAGCACATGCATTATGCGCTCTACCCAAGCTTACAGCGCACCTTGGCAAGCGTGCCATCACGCCACGATATTGCGGTGGTGCCGCTAGAAAATATCGTTGAAGGCATTGTTTCGCCGGTGGTCGACAGCTTTGTGCGGCAACCGCTGCAAATTATCGCTGAACTTGCTATTCCAGTGCGTTTTTCTTTGGTTGCGAACCATCAAGAGCCGCAGCGTGTGTTTGCGCAGTTTGTGGCTCAGGGGCAATGCTCAGACTGGCTCGCGCAACACGAGGGCGATGTGGTAACCACTGCCAGTAATACCGAGTCGCTAGAATTACTGCTTAACTGCCAAACCCCAGCCGCTGCAATTGTGCCGGAGCATTTAATAACCGAAGCGTTATTAGCTAAGCATGAATTTGCCCAGGTGGTGCACGATGTTACTGATTACGCCCATAACGTCACGCGCTTTGTGGCCGTGCAGCACCCGCAACCCTTGGCCGCCGCGCAACCTGATAAGCACTATAAGTCGTCGATTGTTATTGTCGATGATCAAGACCATCCGGGCTTATTGCTTGAACACTTGCAGGCTTTTGCTGTGCACCAAGTGAATTTACTAGCTCTGGTTTCTCGGCCGACCGGTCAGAAATTTGGCCAGTATCATTTTTTCATTGAGCTTGAAGGGCACTTAGAGCATCCGCGGGTGCAGGCTGCCTTAAGTGCCGTGAAACTGCGCAACCGCGTTATTGAGCTTGGTAGTTATGTCTACTCTAACTCTAGTTCAAGTTGCAGCTGATCATCAGGGTCGGGTAGCGCGACACTAATGCCGATAAGCCGAACACCGCGATGATCACGGCGCTCCCAGGCTTCGCGCAATAAATGATAAAACAAGCTGGGCGATGCGGTTTGCAGCGTGCGCGACACCGTGGTTTGTTGAAAGTCGCTAAATTTAAGCTTCACGGTTTGGCTTTTTATATGCGCTTGCTGCCAGCGTGTTACCCGTAAGCGTTTTTGCAGCTGCGGTAACAATACTTCGTCAATAAACTGCTCGACTTGCCGCAGCTGGTGCATGTCTTGCGGTAAGGTTTCTTCAACCCCAACACTTTTACGTACGCGCTCGGTAACAATTTGGCGCGGGTCGTGCCCTTGGCAACGCTGGTATAGCAGCCAGCCCGATTTGTCACCCAACAGCTCTTGAAGTTTGGGCAGCTCGCATTGCTGAATGTCATGCCCAGTAAAATAGCCGGCGTAATTTAATCGCTCTAAGCTTTTAGGGCCAACCCCCGGAATACGCTTCAGTTGCAGTCGGCCAATATAGTCAACAACCGCATCTGGCGGCACCACAAACTGGCCGTCGGGCTTGCGCTCCTCGCTGGCTATTTTAGCCACCATTTTTTGATTGGAAATGCCCGCCGAAGCGGTCAACCCCATACCTCGTAACCGGTGCCGAATGCTTTCCATGGTCACACTAGCACTGCCGTGGTATTGCGTGTTGTGGGTTAAGTCCAGGTAAAACTCATCAATAGAGGCTGGCTCAACCAGTTCGGTGGTTTCTAGCAACACCGCAAGTACCTGCCTTGAAAGTTCGCGGTAGTACCCGTGGTCGGGTGACACAAAATGCAAATTCGGGCATAAACGCCGGGCGTGGGCTCCGCTCATGGCACTGCGCACACCAAATTGTCGCGCTAAATAGTTCGCCGTTGCCACCACGCCACGCTCTCCGCCGCCGCCCACGGCAAAAGGCTTATTGCGTAAGCTGGGGTCGCGCAAAACTTCAGCGCTGGCAAAAAATGCATCGAGATCCAATAAAGCAATTTTTCGCGTATTTAAATCTGTATTTTCTGACATAGCACGGAAGTGTTTAACCTTGGACGGAATCTGGCTATAATCGCAACAACGAAACGAGCAAGCAAGCTCATCAGCTTATACAGGAGTCCACTGTGAACGTACTGAAAGTCGTAAAATCTAGCCGTGTTTGGGTTGCTGCAATGGCTTTAGCAGTTGGTAGCGCTAGCGCCAGCATGATGCCGCAACAAAGTAATGATGACATTAAAGAGCGTATTGCTCCAGTTGCACAAGTGCGTGTTGCTGGTGCTTCAGCTGCAGCAAGTGGTGATACTGGTGGTGCACGTTCAGGTGACGCGGTATACAACAAATTTTGTGCTGCTTGCCACACGTCAGGTGTGCTAGGCGCACCTAAATTAAATGATGCAGCAGATTGGGAGCCGCGGTTAGCGCAAGGCATGGATACTGTGCTTAAGCATGCTATTGAAGGCTACAACGCAATGCCACCAAAAGGCACTTGTAACGACTGTAGCGATGAAGAAATTCAAGCTGCAATTGACTACATGATTGCTGAAATCTAAGCGATTTCTAACCAATATTCATAGTGCTTATGATGAAAAAAACCGCTGCGGCGGTTTTTTTATGCCTGTAATTTGACCAAAGTACTTTTCTAATGCGCTTATGAAAGATATACTCAGGCGTTAGTTTTACTAAAAGTTTACATTGTTTTTAGCACAAACGTCAGTATAGGTTTGTTCAAATAACAAACAATGCAATACTCAGAATATAAAATAAAATTATAAAAAAACAGAACATGCGACAGCGTCACGAAGCTGAAACCAACGAGCTGCATCAAAAACAGCAGCAAGAAATTGCGCGCCTGCGCAAGGCTGTCGCTCGTCTGAAAGACCTCACCACCAAGTATCGCCAGTCTGAAGTTATTCAAAAAGCTTTGTTTAAAATTTCAGAACTTGCTTCGTCGGTTACCGACATGGAGCAATTTTATCAATCGGTGCACGCCATTATTGGCGACCTTATGGTGGCGAAGAACTTCTTTATTTGTTTGCATGACCAGGTTGAAGACACGGTTCGTTTTGTTTATTTCGTTGATGAATATGACGACATACCATCGCTAAAAGCTATTCCAGCTGAATTATTGGGCAAGGGACTCACCGGCTATGTCATGCGTACGGGTAAACCGTTTTTGTATGATGAAGAAATCTTTAATCGGTTGCGCGATAGCGGCGAAATTCGCGATTTAGGGGCCGCTCCGGTTGACTGGTTAGGCGTACCATTGCACTCGGATAGCCGAGTTATTGGTGCCATGGTAGTACAAAGTTATACCGAAGACGTTCGCTACAGCGAAGCTGACAAAGAACTGTTCATGTTCGTTTCGCAGCATATTGTTAACGCCCTTGAACGGGTGCGGCAGCGTGAAATGATGCAAGAGGAAATTGCGCACCAAACGGCCAAGCTACGCCAAATTAACGATGATTTGAAATCAGAAATTTCCGAGCGCGAACGGGCTCAACAGTTGAGTACCGTATTGTTCGCCATCTCTGAGGTAACCAACACCTCTGACTCAATTCAAAGCTTCTACCAGCAGCTGCATCGGCAAATTGGCCAACTTATTAACAACGATAACTTTTTCGTGGCGCTGCTTGATGACGAGCGAAAATACCTAGAATTTCCGTACTATGTCGATGCTTTCGACAATAACTTGCAAAAAAAGCGGCCGTTGGCGCGCGGTATGACCGAGTATGTTATTCGGCACAAAAAACCAGTATTTATTGACGCCGATATGTATCAAACCTTGGTCAGCTCAGGCGAAGTTGAAGACGCGACCAGTTACTACGGTACCCAGCCAACACAGTGGCTAGGCTCACCATTGGTGGTTGATGACGAAGTTATTGGCGTGCTGTCGGTGCAAACCTACACCGGCGAAGTAGCCTATAAACAAGACGACTTAGAATTGTTGAACTTCGTTTCGCAACACGTTGCTGTGGCGATTGAGCGACGCCGTAACGCGGAAGAAGTACGTCGTGTAAACGCGTACCTAGAACGGAAAGTTGCAGAGCGCACCGAAGAACTGGTGAACGAAATTGAGCGCCGTAAAAAAGTTGAAGAAAAACTGTTTTATGATGCGCACCACGATGCCCTCACCGGCCTACCGAACCGCTCCATGTTTACTGAGCGTCTGCAACAAACACTCAAACACAAACGTCGTTATCCGCATCACAATTTCGCCGTGTTGTTTGTAGATCTAGATCGGTTTAAAGATATCAATGACACGCTAGGCCACTCTGCCGGTGACGAATTCTTACTTGAAGCCAGCCGTCGTATTGGTGAGTGTATTCGTGACAATGACACCGTAGCCCGGTTAGGCGGCGACGAGTTCGTTATTTTATTGGACATGATCCGTCATGTCGACGACGCTAAAGACATTGCCTCACGCGTGATTGAGAAAATGAAGCAGCCTTTTGTGTTTGGTGAAAGCGAACATTATTCCGGTGCTAGCGTTGGTATTGCCGAGTGTAAGTCACGCAATGACTCTGCTGAACGTTTATTGCGCGACGCCGATGCGGCTATGTATCAAGCGAAAAGCATGGGGCGTGGTTGTTATGTGGTGTTTGACGAAAGTATTCACAAAGATCTTGTCGCCTCATTACACCGTGAAACAGAATTACGACATGCGCAATTTGACCAAGACTTTGTGCTGCAGAAATTTAATGTATTTGAGCTGAACAAAAATCAAGCCGTGGCGCAAGAACTGCTGCTGCGTTGGCAACGTGATGACAGCTTGCTGCCGGCCGACCGGTTTTTAGCCATAGCGGAAAAAACCGGCATGACCATGGCGCTTGACCAATGGATGCTAACCCGCTGTTGCGAGCTGCTCGCGGAAGACGAAAGTACCTTGCCGGTTTATGTCAGTATTTCTGCGAAACACCTGTTTAAGCTGGCCGATGTTAAAGCCTTGCAAGAAATTATTGTTAGCTCAGGTGTGGCACCCGAGCGGCTTATTCTTGAATTCAGCGAAACCGAGCTGAACGATAACTCAAAACGTCAGCTGAGTTGTTTACGTCAGCTTGCAGACTTTGGTGTGGGCCTTGCGCTTAATGAGTTTGGGCGCAGCGCCGGTGCACTCCAATATATTTTGAATTACCCGTTTACTCACGTGAAGCTAGACCCACGTTTTGTGGCTGATATAGCCACCAGCCAACGCGCACAAACCATGGTGCGTAACGTGGTTCATTTATGTCGCGACTTAGGCATTGAAATAGCCGCCGCAGGAATTGACTTTGCCGACCAGCAAAAAGCCTTGGTGCATAACGGCGTCAATTTAGGGCAGGGAATACTGTTTGGAGAACCCGAACAGGTAAAGTCACTTTCTCAACAACAGCCGACGCAAGCGCAGTCGGCGGGCACCGCATAACCTCAAGTTAGTCTTCCATGGCTTTGCGCAATAACGCTAAACCGCTCGCACGTGCTGTTTCACGGGCTTGTTCGTTGGCTTTGGCTTGCTCTTCCCACTCTAAGTCATCTTGCGGTAGCTCGTACAAAAACCGGCTTGGTTCAGGCCTTACAACGTCACCGTATTGGCGGCGCTCTTTCGCCATAGTGAAAATAAGTGACTGCTGCGCCCGCGTAATGCCCACATAGGCCAACCGCCGCTCTTCTTCAACCATGTTATCGTCAATGCTTGACTGGTGTGGCAGTATGCCTTCTTCCATGCCCACCATGAATACATGTGGAAACTCCAGGCCTTTAGAGGCATGCAACGTCATCAGCTGTACTTGATCACCTTGCTCTTCTTCTTCGTTGCGCGACAACATGTCGCGCAGGCACAGCTTGGCAACCGCTTGCTCAAGCGTGACCGGTTCATTGTCATCGTCACCCTTAAGCATTTCGCTAACCCAACGCATTAACTCGCTCACGTTCTTCCAACGCATTTCGGCAGCACTCACACTAGGGCTGCTTTCATAAAGCCATTCCTCATAGCCAATCAGTTTTAATAAGTCGAATAAAGCGCCGGTGGCTTCTGGCGTGTGGTCGCAGCGCCGTGCGGTACGCTTCATGAAGTCGACAAAATACTGCACCGACTGAAATTCTCGTGCGCCTAAACGTGTTTTTAATGCTTGGTGATCAGCCGCTTCATACAAACTAACATGTAGCTCGTGAGCTAACTCGCCAATACGTTCAACCGTATGCGGGCCGATGCCGCGCTTCGGTACGTTGATAATACGAATAAATGCAGTGTCATCACTGGGGTTTACCAGTAACCGCAAATACGCCATCACGTCTTTTACTTCTGCTCGAGCAAAAAAGCTTTGCCCACCGGTCATACGGTAGGGAATACGGTTGCTCATGAGGGCTTTTTCAAAAATGCGAGCCTGGTGATTACCGCGATATAGAATTGCGAATTGATGGTAAGGCGTGCGCTCCAAAAAGCGTCGGCGGACAATCTCTGCTACCACACGTTCTGCTTCATGCTCTTCGTTGCGGCCATAGATAACCCGCAGGGGAACACCATATTCCATTTCAGAAAACAGCTTCTTGTCGAATACGTGCGGGTTGTTTTCAATTAAAATATTAGCAGCTTTAAGAATACGCCCATGCGAGCGATAGTTTTGTTCGAGCTTAATGACTTTTAGCGCCGGGAAGTCACGTTGTAACAGCGCTAAATTTTGTGGCTGCGCACCGCGCCACGAATAAATGGATTGGTCGTCATCGCCAACCACAGTAAAGTTAGCGCGCGTGCCAACCAGTAAACGCACCAGTTCGTACTGGCTGGTATTCGTGTCTTGATATTCGTCCACCAACAAATAGTGAAACTTCTGTTGCCAACGCTCGCGGGCTTTTTCATCAGCCTTGAGCAATAACGTTGGCAGTAAAATTAAGTCGTCAAAGTCTATCGCGTTGCAGGCTTTCATATTTTGCTGGTAACGCCGATAGAACTCGGCAAACATTTGCTCATCTGCTTGCTTCGCCTGTTCAAGCACTTGGTCTGGACTAAGCATGGCGTTTTTCCAGTTGCTAATTTGGCTTTGTAGCAACTTTAATAAATTCTTATCACCATCAAGCTCTGGTTCAGTAAGTGCCTTTAATAACGCAAACGAATCTTGATCGTCAAATAGCGAAAAACCGGCTTTCATATTCAAGCTTTTCACTTCTTTACGAATAATATTCAAACCTAACGTATGAAAGGTGGACACGGTAAGCCCACGCGTATACTGGCGGCCCAAAGTTTGGCCAACACGCTCTTTCATTTCACGTGCAGCTTTGTTGGTAAAGGTTACCGCTGCAATGTGCCGCGCTTGATAGCCACAGCGCTGAATAAGATGTGCAATTTTTTCGGTAATAACGCGCGTTTTGCCACTACCAGCGCCCGCCAGAACCAGAACTGGCCCTTCAATCGCTTTGACAGCTTCTTGTTGACGCGGGTTTAACAACATGGCTTAGCGTTACCTTTTATTGACATGAGCAGACGAAACACCTGCGGTGAAGCGGCAGATTTTACCGCAAACTCCTGCTAAGCTAAAAGGCAATTACTGATTAACTTGAAATTAGCGGTGGATATTGATCATGGACGCAAAAAAAATTGAAGATATAGCTCGTCAAATTAACGACAGCATTCCTGCAGGCGTAAAAGATTTTGCTGGTAGTTTAGAGCAGCGTATTAAAACTATTTTACAGCAACAATTAGGTAAGCTCGACGTCGTGACGCGCGAGGAGATTGACGTGCAGCAGCAACTGTTATTGCGTTTACGCCAACGCGTAGAACACCTTGAGCATGAGCTAGAGGCAATGAAAAAAGAAGACTAATTGCATTGCGCCCAAGTGGTGTTCATGCTGACAGGAACAAACTCTGGTAGTGCATCGGCAGCATTTTCAAGGCGTTTAGTATACTCACTTAGTGCCAATTCATTGCGAAGAATAGCGTTAACATCGCGGTTAATAAAATACCCAAGCTCGCCTACCTTGTACATCGGCGACCCTTTGGTTTCTCGCACTAAGCTTGTTGCATTGCCATTGATGGCAGACAAGCAACAGTTTTCTAAGTTATTAACCATGGTTCGAATAATTGAGTCGGGAACCTTCATATTCTCAGGATCACGGGAGAAGCGACGAAGCCCTTCAATTTTTTCATAAGCGTCGCTGACGCTTACCATGGCTTCTCTAAGTAAGGCTACTGTCTCATGGGCTAAAGCTAGATTGAGCTCACTCAGTATGCTACGGCTCGTGGTCGCTTCGTGCAGCGGAAACACACTGCGATTAAGGTTTAGTTCACGCCACTGTTCATTCAGGTAACGTAAGGTAGCGGTTTCAGGCGCCTCTAACTTTTCAAGCGCAAGCAGTTGTTCGGCAAAGCGGCATACGCGATCATGACTTTTTGCTTGATCGCTGGCTGGCTGTGTATTTGGTGTTGCTGCTGTAGGCGAGCTACTGTCAGTGCAACCAGTAAATAGAATGAGAGCAAAAGAATACAGACTTACCTGCCAGAGATGCTTAATTAGCAAACTCAATCTCCTTGTGTGCGTTAAGCTTTATCGCCCGAGTGTAACACTGACTTTACGCAAAAAGCACCTGCATAACTAGAATTATTCAAGCGGAATTCATACTATGGGTTTCGCGTAACAAATCTTCATTTAAGGAGAACAAAAATGGCGCAGTGGTTAACCGGTGAAGTGATTGAGAATTACGCATGGAACCAAGAGTTGTTCAGTTTGCGTGTACGTACACAGCCGTTTGAATTCATTGCTGGCCAGTTTGTTAGGCTTGGCCTACCGCATGAAGGTGGGCGCGTGCAGCGCGCGTATTCATTGGTCAATGGCCCCGATGAGCATGTCCTCGACTTTTTAGTTAACCGTGTACACGACGGTTTATTCTCTCCGCTGCTGCATGACTTGCGCGCCGGCCAAACCATTGAAGTATCACAACCGCCCAGTGGGTTTTTCACCCTAAATGAAGTACCAGACGGTGACAGCTTATGGCTTATTTCAACCGGTACTGGCATTGGCCCGTATTTATCTATGCTCAGTACCGATATTCCATGGCAGCGCTTTAAACGCATTCACTTAGTGCATGCCGTGCGTTATTCGGCCGACCTAGCCTATAACGAAAAAATTCTACAGTGGGTAGCGGAACACCCCGGCCAGCTTACCTATCAACCCGTAGTAAGCCGCGAAGATCACGCTGGTGCATTACGTGGCCGTATTCCGGCGCTTATTCAACAGGGCGACTTACAGCGCGCCGTAGGCGATATCTTAGACGAACGCGCCCAGGTCATGCTATGTGGTAACCCAGACATGATTCGTGATGCCAAAACAGTGCTCGCCGATAGGGGACTTGCCAAGAATTTACGACGCAAACCCGGCAACGTCACCATGGAACATTACTGGTAAATAGACTATGCACAAAATTTTATTAAAGATGTTTGCACTATCCGTTGTTGTAGCCGCAGCAGCAGGCTGCTCTCAACCCGTGGACATTCAAGCGAGTAAACAGAACTTTATTGAGCACCAAGAGAGCTTTGACCGTCTATCAAATGTTGCTTGTACCTTTGCAAATTCAAATGATATCGATTTCTTCCGTTACCCATTAGATGTTCAGGGCGAGAAAGCGGAGGCTTTTAAGTCGGAGTTTGATGAGATTGAGCATTTATTGGATACAGTAAACTCAGAACTGGTCGTAATCCGAGACTTTGATGATTACCACTGCGAACTATTTGTAATCATAAACGGCACATCATTTCTCGGTGAAGGAAGCAGTTTGAAGTATAAAATTCAGCCGGTGGATCTGGGGAATTATGAGTACACGGACGACTTTTTTAGCGAAGAGAGCAGGTTATATCGCGAAGCAAATCGCGCACGAGGTGAGGATGTAAAGTTCTCAATCGAACTAGAGAACGGCTGGTACCTTCAGTACCACTTATATCCATAATTGCGTCGAGTGTATTAAAACACCCGGCAACGTCACCATGGAACATTACTGGTAATTCGTACACCGAAATACGTGGTTGTTATCCGTCGAATTGTTGGTGCTCACGCTACACTCTAATTTTTCAGCGAGGGAGAGTGAGCATGGCAAAGGAAGGCGTTCGAATTGCCAAGATCTATACGCGGGCACTGCAAGGCATTGAAGCGCCACTAGTAACCATAGAGGTGTGTTTGGCATCTGGGCTGCCGTCATTCACCATGGTGGGGTTGCCACAAACGGGAGTGCGTGAGGCGCGCGACCGGGTGCGCTCGGCGATGTTGGCTAGCGATTTTTCCTTTCCCAAAGGGCAAAAAATTACCGTTAACTTAGCACCTGCCGATTTACCAAAGTTTGGTGCGCGCTACGACTTGGCCATCGCCATTGGTATTTTAGTTGCGAATAACCAAGTGCCTGAGTCGAGCACCGTCGGGCGTGAATTCTATGGTGAATTAACACTTAATGGTGATTTGCGTGAAGTGACCGGTATATTGCCGGCGGTAATGAGCTGTCGGGACGAAGGGCGCGAAGCGGTTATTCCATTAGAAAACGCCGATGAAGCAGCGGTACTGCGTGAGCAACAATGTGTGGCAGCCATTAGTCTGCGCGATGTGGTGGAGCACTTAATCAGCCCGAATAAATTGCCATTTATCAAACCGCAACCACCTAGCCAGCCGGACCCTATGCATGGTGATGTGGCCGATGTCATTGGTCAACATCAAGCCAAGCGTGCATTGTTATTGGCAGCTGCCGGTGGTCATCACTTGATGTTTGTTGGGCCTCCGGGCACAGGGAAAACCATGCTAGCTCAGCGTTTACTTGGGTTACTGCCCGCTCTTGATGAACGTGATGGTTTAGCGGTGGCTGCCATTCGCTCGGTGAGCGGAACCCTGCGCGGTAACCACTGGCAACAACGTATTTTGCGGGCGCCCCACCATTCCTGCTCGGCTGCGGCATTGGTTGGTGGCGGGTCACCCCCGCAACCTGGTGAAATTTCGCTAGCGCACAGATCACTGTTGTTCTTAGACGAGTTACCTGAGTTTGCACGCCATGTGCTTGACTCACTGCGTGAGCCACTCGAGTCAGGCACTGTGACTATTAGTCGAGCCGGGCATCAGGTAACGTACCCGGCGGATTTCCAACTGATTTGCGCGTTAAACCCGTCGCCATGCGGCTATTTTGATGGCGACCTTTCAAGTGCTCGCGCTTCGCCAGACCAAATATCACGTTACTTAGGTAAGCTGTCCGGGCCCTTGTTAGACCGAATTGACATGCAAGTAGATGTGCCACGTCAGCCAGATGTGTTGCGCCAACAGCACGAGCAGCAGGAACCGCTTTCGCCTACTTGGCGCGGATGGGTAGCTGAAGCTCGGGCCTGCCAACTTGAGCGCCAAGGCTGTTTGAATAGCGAGCTAAAACCAGCACAGTTAGCTGAGTTTTGTCGGTTAAGCGATGATGATCATGTGTTTTTGGTTGCTGCCATAGAGCAGTTTTCACTATCGCATCGTGCTTACCATCGTTTGTTGCGCTTAGCGCGAACCATTGCTGACCTTGACGATAGTGACGCTATACAGCGAAAACATTTGGCCGAGGCGCTTAGTTTTCGCGCTCTCGACCGAATACTTCAGCAGTTACACAAGTTGTAACGCTTGTTTGAACAAGTGCACCGCGGTGTCGACGTCTTCATCGCGAATATTGAGATGGGTGACCAAACGCATACGCTGCGAACGTGCAGTTAATATGCCGTTATCGCGTAAGTAATCACTCACTTTTTGTGCCTGTTCAAGTGACTCAAAGTTGACATAAACCATGTTTGTTTGAGCTGGCTCAACCGAGATATTCGGTAATCCGCTTAGTGCATCATGTAACTGTTGGGCGCGCATGTGGTCTTCAGCTAAGCGCTCAACATGATGATCTAAAGCGTGGTCCATTGCTGCCGCGATGATACCCGCTTGGCGCATGCCGCCACCAAGCATTTTGCGCCATCTATGTGCCCGTTGAATAAACTTTTTGGAGCCAACTAATACCGAGCCAATCGGTGTGCCTAAGCCTTTCGAGAAACAAATAGAGACACTATCAAAAGGTTCCACAAGATCACTTAGTGACTTTCCTGTCGCTACACAGGCATTAAAAATTCGAGCTCCATCTAAGTGCAATTTCAGCCCATGCTTATCGCATAACCGCCGCGCTTTTAACATGTAGTCTTGCGGAATTACACGCCCAGTATGGGTATTCTCAAGCGACAATAACTTGGTGATTGGAAAGTGTGGGTCATCCGGTTTAATTCGCTTTTCGACAGTCGCCAAATTTAACGTGCCATCGGCTTCTACTTCAAACGGCTGTGGAACAATACCGCCTAATACCGCAGCACCGCCGGCCTCGTAACGGTAGGTGTGGTATTCTTGACCAACAAGGTATTCATCACCGCGTTGGCAGTGGCTTAATAAGGCCAGTAAGTTGGTTTGAGTGCCACTACTGGCGATTAACGCGGCCTCTTTACCGGCTAACTGCGCCACTCTTTGTTGCAGTGCATTAATAGTCGGGTCATCACCAAATACGTCATCCCCTACTGGCGCCGCGGCCATAGCCGCACGCATTGCGGCGGTCGGGAGAGTGACGGTATCACTACGCAAATCAATCATGGTACCCCCAAGCTGGTGGTGGAAGATCAATCGGTTGGCTCAAATCGACCTGTACTTCAAAAATTCGCCCTGGGCGTGAGAGCTTATAACTCATTGTTTGCGCGTCGATAAATTGAATGGTCCAGGTGTTGGTTACCGACACATCCAAGCCATTCTCAATAAATAAGCTTTTGCTGGCATCGTCAACAGGGAAGGCTTGCACAGTTGCCGAGCCGCTCGCTAAGGTTTGCCCACCATAAGGTGAAACTGCATCAGCGCTGCCGTCTTCGTGTAAATGAATGTGTTGAAAGTCAATATAACCAGGATGTTGTGTCAGTACCCAAGTTCGTGAACGATCTTCACCAACATGTAATGGCATGCGTATCACTTGGTCTTCGCAGTCGCGAATATGTACCACCAGAGGATGATCCCATGCGGCGCTTGGCTGGTTATCTTGAACAATAGTTGCCCGAAAGGCTTGTCCACAATACGGTTGAAATTGCTCCATGAAGGCTGATTGCTCAGCGAGCAATTGCCCATTGCCATTATGGTTGGCTGGTGCGCAAGCGGTTAGCCCAGTAACAGCAACGAGTGTTGCAAAAAATGTGTTGGTACGCCCTAATTTTAACGCAGAGTAAATCATGGAAGATTCCTTTTTATAAAACGAGGGGCTTTGCTGTAAGTGGCCACCTGGTTATTTGATATTCCAAAATGTGTGGATACTTTGCCATAGCTTGCTTTGCTATAAAACATACCGTCGTGCGATAATGTCAGCCATTCGACGCAAAATACACTGCGACTCAAAGTAAAAAACGGACAAAACAATTATGCATGTTTACCAAAATGTTCTGGAAATGATTGGCAACACGCCAATGGTCAAAGTATCTAATATCGACACTGGCCCTTGCGAATTATATCTCAAGCTAGAATTCATGAATCCAGGCGGTTCAATAAAAGATCGCATTGCCGTAAGCATGATTGAAGCGGCCGAGGCCTCAGGTGCACTCAAGCCGGGTATGACCATTATTGAAGCAACCGCAGGTAATACCGGGTTAGGTTTGGCGTTAGTGGCAGCCAGCAAAGGTTATCCGCTGAAAATTGTTATGCCAGACAAAATGTCGGCTGAGAAAGTAAATAACCTCAAAGCTATGGGCGCTGAAGTTGTACGCACGCGTTCAGACGTGCAAAAAGGGCACCCTGAATACTACCAGGACATGGCTGCACGCTTAGCAGAAGAGCACGGTTATTTTTACGTGAATCAGTTTACTAACCCTGCCAATGTGGCCGCGCACTATCGCACCACCGGACCAGAAATTTGGCAACAAATGCAAGGCAATCTTGACGCCTTTGTCTGTGGCGTTGGCTCTGGCGGCACCTTGTCAGGTATTGGCCGCTATTTGCGTGAGCAAAACACCAATGTCGACTTAGTATTGGCAGACCCAGACGGTTCAATATTAGAACCGCTGATCAACCGCAACGAAACCGTCGAAGCGGGCAGTTGGTTGGTTGAAGGTATTGGCGAAGACTTCGTGCCAGATATTTGTGAAATTAACTTAGCCAACAAAGCCTATGCGATTAGTGACAAAGAGGCCTTTCATACCGCCCGCGAGCTGTTAGTTAAAGAAGGCGTCATGGTGGGTTCGTCAAGCGGCACACTCATTGCCGCGGCATTACGTTATTGCCGTGAGCAAACTGAAGCAAAACGCGTTGTCACCTTAGCCTGTGACACGGGCAACCGTTATTTATCAAAATTATACAACGATGAGTGGATGGCCGCTCAGAACTTGCTGGAGAAGTAACATGGCACAAACAAAAGACTTAAAATTCGCAACCCTAGCAATTCATGGTGGCCAGTCACCCGAGCCGGCAACAGGTGCGGTTATGCCGCCAATTTTCACCAGTTCGACTTATATTCAAGAAAGCCCTGGCGTGCACAAAGGCTTTGAATATTCGCGTTCGCATAACCCAACGCGATTTGCGTGGGAACGTGCCGTTGCTAGCTTAGAAGGCGGCAAGCAAGGCCTTGCGTTTGCATCAGGCATGGCTGCCACGTCAACGATTATGGAATTGCTTGATACTGGTGACCATGTTATTGCCATGGACGATTTGTATGGCGGTACGTTTCGCTTGTTTGACAAGGTGCGTGGGCGCTCAGCAGGGTTGAATTTCTCTTACGTTGATTTGGCTGATTTAGCTGCCGTTGAAGCCGCAGTGACGCCAAAAACACGCATGATTTGGATTGAAACACCAAGCAACCCAATGTTGAAGCTAGTGGACATTAAAGCTGTCGCCGCTATTGCGAAAAAGCACAACATGATTGTGGTGGTGGATAATACGTTTGCAACGCCATACAACCAACGGCCGCTAGAAATGGGTGCCGACATTGTCATGCACTCGGCAACCAAGTACCTCAATGGTCACTCAGACATGGTGGGTGGCATTGCCGTGGTTGGCGACAATGATGAGCTAGTTGAAAAAATGCTGTTCTTGCAAAACTCGGTTGGTGCAGTGGCAGGTCCATTTGACAGCTACCTTGCGCTGCGTGGTGTGAAAACATTAGCCTTGCGCATGAAGCACCACAATCAAGCGGCCATGGAATTAGCTCAGTGGCTTGAGCAACACCCACAAGTTGAAAAAGTGATTTACCCTGGCCTAACTAGCCACCCGCAACATGAGCTGGCGAAGCAACAAATGTCAGGGTTCGGTGGCATGATCTCAATATTATTGAAGGGCGACCTTGAAAAAGCCCGTCGCTTCCTAGAAACCGTCGAAATTTTTGCACTTGCAGAAAGCCTAGGTGGGGTGGAAAGCTTGATTGAACACCCAGCAATTATGACCCATGCGTCGATTCCGAAAGAAAATCGCGAAAAACTCGGTATTTTGGATAATTTTGTGCGCATTTCGGTAGGTATTGAAGACCTAGACGACCTAAAATCGGACCTAGAAAAAGCGTTAAGCGCCTGATATTTCAGGCGCTTTAACACTCTTTTACAATTTGATGAATTTACGCTAGGCTAAGTTCCACTATTAAAACGACGCTGAAAAAGCGCAAAATAAGGGAACAAAGTTATGCCTCTTAGCCTATTTTTAATGCAAGGTTTGGTGGCCGCGTTGTTGTTCTATGTGTTGGTGGGGCAATATCACCGCCAACCGTTGTGGAATATGCTTGCCGTACTCGTGTGTGGGCTTCTGCCACCACTTAACTGGACTATTTTGTTGGTCGCAGTTGGGGTTCGCATGTGGCGTCGGTCAACACCAATGGTGCCTATTAAGTAATAACACTAGGTAAAACAAGTAGCGAGATACGCCGTTAATATGCAGTCAACACTTCAACCGTTTCATTTAGCTGTGCCGGTGCATGATATTGCCAAAGCGCGTGAGTTTTATGGCGCTATTTTAGGCCTTAGCGAAGGGCGCAGCAGCGAACAATGGGTTGATTGGAATTTCTACGGCCACCAATTCGTAACCCACCTAGCCCCAGAAAAAACTGGTGTGGCGCACCATAACCCGGTCGACGGCCATGCCGTTCCTGTTCCTCATTTTGGGGTGGTATTAACCATGTCCGATTGGCATACGCTGGCTGAACGTGTCCGCGCCGCTGGCATTGAGTTTGTTATTGAACCGCACATTCGCTTTAAAGGGCAGCCTGGTGAGCAAGCCACCATGTTTTTTTATGATTTCAGCGGCAACGCACTTGAATTTAAAGCCTTTAACGACTTAAACCAACTGTTTGCAAGCTAGCCCTAGTACTAGCGCGCTAAGTTGCCGCCACTAATAATGACCCCAATGCGCTGCCCCGCAAATAGCTCTGGGTAACGTTGAATAGCCGCAATAACAGTTGCCGATGAAGGCTCTATCCATTGTTCGGTCAATTCAAACACTAACTTTTGCGCGGCCAAGGCTTCGCTGTCAGTCACTAATAAAATGTCATCAACGCGCTGCTGAATAATTGCAAAGGTTTTATCGCCAACGCTTGTCAACAACCCATCGCATACACTCATTGGCGGCATGGCGGGTTGTAACACGCCCGTACGAAACGAGGCTTGCCCATCGGCGGCTAACTCAGGCTCAACCCCATACACCTTGGGCACCCCATTGGCTTTGGCTGCCGTTGCGGTACCGCTCAGTAGCCCCCCACCGCCAAGTGGCGCCACCACACAATCTAAATCGGGCTGCTCAAGCATCAGCTCATGAGCCGCAGTGCCTTGCCCTTGCCATATGTGCTCGTGATTATAGGGCGGTATAAATTCACGCCCAGTAGGCTTTTGTGCTGCAACAAATGCCTCGCGAGCCGCCATACCTGGGTCAATGGTGATTAATTCAGCATCATAACGCGCCATGTTGTCGCGCTTAAATTCAGAAGCATTCGCTGCCACACCAACCCGAACCTTAACCCCTAATTGCTGGCCAGCGGCTGCAAGCGCCGCCCCGTGATTACCCGACGACACGGTATAAACGCCGCGAGCTCGCTGTTCTTCACTTAATTGCAGCAGCGCATTACACGCCCCCCGAAACTTAAAGGCGCCTGTGTGTTGCAAATGCTCGCATTTTAACCACACCCGAGTAGCCAGCGCTTCATTCAGTTTTAAGCTGACTAACACGGTAGTGCGGCGCACGTATGGAGCGATGCGCTGGCTTGCTGCGGTTATCTTGGAATAGTCGTCTTGTATCGTCATAAAGCGTATACTACCTGAAAGCAAAATCGATATTAGCTATTAGATATTAGTTCTGATGTTTCGAGCTCTTGCTAATATCCAATATCTAATAGCTAATATCGCTTTAGGGGTTTATATGGTTTTGAATACTTTTGAGCGCATTCGAGCGCTGCCCATGGCGTACCAAACCGTCATGGCACTGTACCTGTGCCAACGCATGGTACCGAACTACGAATTATTTCATCATGTTACTGGTTTTGGCGACCCGAAACCACTGCAAGGTGCATTGAACGCGTGTTGGGACTGGGCTTGGCAGGGCAAAGCGGTGAAAGTGAATTTCGCCCGTTGGCAAGAAAAAGTCGATGACGTGACACCAAGTGAACATGGTCATGACATGCTCGGCGTGTACCCGGCTATGGACGCATGCACAGCCATAAGCACCTTGTTGCAGGGGCTTATGGATCAAAATAGTGCTGATTTAGTTAGCGTTGCCAAGGTTTCCCAAGCGAGCGTGGCGAAGTTTTTAGAGCTGACAGAAGGTGCTGACATGGATGCGCAGGAGCGCCGCAAGCTGCTTCGCGAGCATGAGTTAGCGCAGTATGAAATTGAAGTGCAGCAGGCTATTTTGAACTATCTAGAAACCGTTGCTGAGCATGAGGCGCAACCATCGCAAACCTTGGTGCGCCAAGTGCGTGACATGATCGCCGACGAAGGCGTATCTAACATCGGCGTTAGCATGGCGGAAGAGTAATTTACGACTCTTCCTTATTTTCGGTGCGCGCTGGTTGGGCGCGCACAATGGCCAACCAACCAATAACGCCAAACAAAACAATCTGCCAATAGTCGCCGCGGCGCCATTGAATATGTTCTTTGTATACAGTTGCAAACATCAGCAATTGAATAAGGTGCAAGGCAATCAGCAGCACCATAAGAAATAGAAAAAATGCGAAGCCCTTACCGGCAAACGGTGACACTATGTTGGCCAGCATAACGCCCCAAATAATCGCAAACACTAAACGCCCTAACCACACTGCAATTCCCATCATTTAATCCTGTTCGTGAAGTGGCTCAATATCACTGCGCACTTGATAAAGTCTGAATGTAACCTGGCCAGCGTGCTTTTCACGGTGCAAACGCCAACTATGGGGCACGGTTGGTACCAAGCCGCGCTCCGTTTCAACGTAAACCCAGCTTTGTTCCGCTAACCAGTTATTTTGCACCAGTTGCTCAATACAACGCTCAGCTAACCCCATGCCAAATGGCGGGTCAATGAACACCACATCAAATGGCTGTGCAGGCTGCTGGCGCAAAAATGCCAGCGCATCGGCTTGCTGCACTAATGCTTGGCCTGAACAAGCAGGTGACAATGCCGTGGCATGTTGCGTTAACAGTCGCGCGGCCTGGGTGTCTTGTTCAATCAAAATAACTTGCGCAGCACCGCGTGAAAGCGCTTCAAACGCAAGCGCGCCGCTACCGGCAAATAAATCTAAACAACGCGTATCAAGCAGCTCGAATTGTAACCAGTTGAATACGGTTTCTCGCACGCGGTCAGTGGTTGGGCGTAAACCGGGAACATCGGCTATGGCAAGTTTGCGTCCGCGCAATTGCCCGCCAATAATTCGTAGCTCGCCAGAGCCCTTGCTTTTCTGCTTGTGCGTGTTTCGCGGCATGCTAAAGTAAGCCTTCTTATAAATGACGTGTTAAACTGTGCGGCATTGTAAACTGACCCGCACAGAACTTCCAAAGGTAAAACAGGCATGGCCAAAGGATCTTTCTTTTCGTTGTTTCGCAAAAACAAAAACGACGACGCTAAATCATCAGCAGACACCGCTGTTCAAGAGCAAGAATCACAGGCGCAACCAGAACAGCAACCAGAACAGCAACCAGAACTGGAAGCCGAGCAACCGCTACCAGAAGAACCGTCTATGGCTGAAGTTGTAGCGCCCGATGCTGCCGAAATTTGTGCGCAAGTTACCGCCGAGTCGCGTGCTGACGCAGCACCGCAGGTGGAAGAAACCCAGTCGAAGCCAAGCCTTTGGAAACGCTTAACGGCAGGGTTGCGTAAAACCTCAAGTGCCATTGGCGACGGCTTATGGGGTATTTTCAAAGACAAAAAAATTGATGACGAACTGTTTGAAGATCTCGAAACCCAATTGCTTACAGCCGACATTGGCGTGCCGACAACCTTAAAAATAGTTGAGCAATTGACCGAGCAAGCCAGCCGCAAGCAGCTGCAAGACGCCTCAGCGCTGTATGAACTCCTCCAGCAAAACATGACCGATATTTTAACCCCAGTGGCGCAACCATTAACGATTCCGGCCGAGCAAAAGGGGCCCTTTGTTATTTTAATGGTTGGCGTGAACGGCGTAGGTAAAACCACAACTATTGGCAAGCTGGCTCAGCAATTTAAACGCGAAGGTAAGTCGGTTATGTTGGCTGCAGGTGACACATTCCGCGCTGCGGCAGTTGAACAGTTACAGGTGTGGGGCCAACGTAATGATATTCCGGTGGTTGCCCAACATACTGGCGCTGATAGCGCGTCGGTGATATTTGACGCGGTAGAAGCCGCCAAAGCCCGTGGCATAGATGTTTTAATTGCCGACACGGCCGGACGCTTGCAAAACAAAGCCCATTTAATGGACGAGCTGAAAAAAGTGGTGCGGGTGATGCGCAAACTCGACGACACTGCTCCGCACGAAGTTATGCTCACCTTAGACGCAGGCACTGGGCAAAATGCAATTAGCCAAGCCAAGCTGTTCACTGAAGCGGTTGGGGTTTCAGGTATTACATTGACTAAGCTTGACGGTACCGCCAAGGGTGGTGTTATTTTTGCCATTGCCGATCAATTTAATATTCCTATTCGCTATATTGGTGTTGGCGAAGGCATTGACGACTTACGGCCATTTGTTGCCAAAGAGTTTGTCGGCGCACTATTTCAACGCGAATTAAGCGAGACAGAAACCTCATGATTAAGTTTGAGCAAGTTAGCAAAACCTACCCTGGTGGGTTTCAAGCGCTGAATAACGTAAGTTTTCACCTTGAGCCCGGCGAAATGGCTTTTTTAACCGGCCACTCGGGCGCAGGCAAGAGTACCTTGCTAAAGCTAATTAGCATGATGGAACGCCCAACAGCTGGGCGAGTACTTATTAATGGCCACGACTTAAAGCGTATCAACGTACGCCAAATACCCTATGTGCGCCGCGATATTGGCATGATTTTTCAAGATCACCGCCTATTAATGGACAAAACGGTGCTGGATAACGTGGCTCTGCCATTGCTTATTGAAGGCTACAGCATGCAAGAAGCTCGCAAGCGTGTGCAAGCGGCGCTTGAAAAAGTAGGGTTGGGTGACAAATTACGCCATTACCCCATGATGCTTTCAGGTGGTGAACAACAGCGAGTTGGTATAGCGCGCGCTGTGGTGAACAAACCACCGTTATTGTTGGCCGACGAACCAACCGGTAACTTAGATCCGAAATTATCAAGTGAAATCATTAAGTTATTTGAAGACTTCAACCGCGTTGGTGTGTCTGTGCTTATTGCTACCCATGACTTAGGCCTCATAGCGCGACTGCGCTACCGCACCTTAACGCTACGCGATGGCCGTATGATCAACGACGGCTTGCAAGAGGAGGGGTAAGCAATGAGTTTACTGTTCCGTAGTCGCCAACAAGGCGCGCAACAAGTCAAAATTTCTGGCTTTCGTCGTTTTGTCATGTTTTGGGTGCATAATGCCCAGCAAGCCGTTGCAAGCCTTGGTGAACTAGCGCGTTACCCGTTAGCAAGCCTCATGACCATGGCCGTATTAGGCTTAAGTTTAACCTTGCCAGCAACGCTGTATGTGGTGGTTAAAAACACAGAAACCATTGGTGCTGATTGGCAACATGCCTCAGAAATTACGCTGTTTCTGCGCAAAGACTTAAGCCAGCAAGAAGTTTCAACCTTTCACAAACGGTTAAGTTTGTCGAACGATGTTGAAAGCGTGCGCTGGATTGATAAAAACGAGGCGTTGCAAGAATTTCGCGAGGCCTCTGGGTTTGGCGATGCCTTGAATGCATTAGAAAACAACCCGCTACCAGATGTGTTGTTAGTGTTGCCCGTTGCCAACAAACGCGGTACGGCTCAGGCCCAAGCGCTAGCGCAACAGCTGAGTAACGAGCGCGAAGTTGAGCAAGTGCGGCTCGATTTAGATTGGCTGCAACGCCTAGAAGCGTTGTTAAACCTAGTACGCGATGGTTTATTGGCGTTGGCAACGTTGCTATGTGTCGCTGTGGTGCTCATAGTGGGCAACACCATTCGGTTAAATATCAACAGTAAGCGTGACGAGATCATGGTGATGAAGCTCGTTGGTGCAACCGACGGCTTTATTCAACGCCCATTTTTGTATACCGGTGTGTGGTATGGTTTTGTTGGCGGTTTTATTGCGTGGTTAGCAACCGCAATGGTGATCTGGTGGATATCGGGTGCCGTAGCAGACATTAGTGAGTTGTACCAAAGCCAGTTTCGGTTATCAGGTTTAAACTTTAATGAAATGATGGTGTTATGGCTGGTTGCCATTGGTCTTGGTTTGCTCGGTTCTTACATTGCTGTAAGAAAACATGTACGAACCATTGAACCGCAGTAATTTGATCCCCATTTGATCATTGTCAGCAGCGTCAAGTTTGCTAGAATGAGGGAACTTTCAGATCATAAAGTGGTCTGATGTGTGTCTGGATAATGAAGTGCGGGCACAAGCGAGAGAGGATGTTGTTGCATGAGCTCTGAAATGACAAGTATGGCATTAGCTGTTCCACAAGCCAGTGGCAGCCTAGAAGCGTATATTTCGTCGGTAAACCGTATTCCAATGCTAAGCGCAGAAGAAGAGCGGGAGCTGGCTACACGCTTACACGAACAGGAAGACTTAGAAGCTGCGCGTCAGTTGATTATGTCTCACCTGCGTTTTGTCGTGCATGTTGCACGTGGCTATTCTGGCTACGGCTTACCTCAAGCAGACCTTATTCAAGAAGGTAACATTGGCTTAATGAAAGCAGTACGTCGTTTTGACCCAGCGGTTGGCGTACGCTTGGTATCGTTCGCGGTACATTGGATAAAAGCTGAAATTCATGAGTATGTGCTGAAAAACTGGCGCATGGTCAAAATTGCCACCACCAAAGCGCAGCGCAAATTATTCTTTAACTTGCGCAAAATGAAAAAGCGCTTGGGTTGGTTTACGCAAGAAGAAGTGAACACAGTTGCAGAAACCTTAGGTGTTAGCACCAACGAAGTGTTGGAAATGGAAGCGCGGATGAGCGCCCATGACCAAGCATTTGAGTTAAGCTCAGATGACGATGACGCACGCGAAGGTTCTACCTATTCACCAGCGCAGTATTTAGAAGATAAGCGCTCAGACCTAGCTGAAGAAGTTGAAAACGAGCAGTGGGAATCACACACCCAGCAGCGTTTATTGTCAGCGATTAAAACCCTTGATGAGCGCAGCCAAGACATTGTCCGCGCCCGTTGGTTAGATGATGACAACAAAACCACGTTGCAAGAATTGGCTGATAAATACCAAGTTTCAGCGGAACGTGTGCGTCAGCTAGAAGCAAATGCTATGAAGAAATTGCGTATGGCAATGGCTTAAGTAAAGAACACATTCATTAAAAGCTCGAAGTTGTTATAACAGCTTCGAGCTTTTTTTATGGATAAAATTCAGCAGCTCTTTAGCACCTTTGGTTATGGCCTTGTTACTTCATGTTCAGTAAGTTCAATGGTCGGTGCTGGGTGCTCTCGATACGCCAGTTGCGAAGCGAAAACCAGTTGAATACCGTTAGTGCCAAGTTCTGGTAGCTTAGCTTGTAGAAATTCATATGTGGTTCTATGCGGGTGAGCAATGGCGATGGCTTCCCCATTTTTCTTTGCATGTTTGAGTAGGTCATTCCAACGAGCAGATATTTCGCTCAGGCGCGGATCATTGTCAAGAAACACATGGCGTCGAGCCACGGGTAGGCCGAAATTTTTTGCTATCTGTTCTGCCTGGGTTGCAGCGGTTGTGCGGCTGTCGAGAAAATAGAAATTGCGCAGTGCTAGCTGCTCCATCACCCATTGCATGGGCTCAACCAGCGAAGTAAGCCGACTGCCCATGTGGTTGTTCATGCCAACAGCTTGTGGTAATTGCATGAAGGCTTGTTCCATCAGCATGATAAATTCAGCTTTGTTGTCTTCGCTGCGAAGCATGCCTAGGCCTGCATCGATGTTATTACCGGGTTGCATAGGCATGTGAATAATGACTTCTTTGCCTGTTTTCTGTGCTGCTTGTGCAATACGCTCAGCATAAGGAGTGTGTGGTAGCAGCGCTAGGGTCAGCGCACCAGGAAGCTCTGCAAAATTTTGCTGAAAACGACTGTTACCTAGGTCATCGATAACAATGGCAATTCTTATCGGCGCAGAGTTATCGGTAGCAGCTACGTCGGCTTCTTCCACGGCTTCGCCGTTGGCGCAAAACGCCATAATGAAAACCATGAAACCACCGAAAAATCGTTGCATTAACGACACCATTGAACTGGGTTAACCGCGTCACCTTTAACGCGAATCTCGAAATATACCGCAGGTTCCTCACGGCCGCCACTCTGACCAACTAACGCGATGGTTTCGTTGGCGCGCACAATGTCGCCTACGGCCGGAAGTATGGTTTGGTTGTGGCCGTACAAACTCATGTAACCATCGCCGTGGTCAAGAACAATCAGCAAACCGTATCCACGTAGCCAGTTGGCATATAACACGCGACCATCAGCAATGGCGCGTACTGGCTCCCCATCGGCGGCATTAATAACAATGCCTTTCCAAGTAACCCCGCCGCTGCGAGCTCGACCAAACACACGTTGTACTTTACCTGCCGCGGGCCAGCTTAGCTTGCCCTTTAATGCTGATAGGCCTTCGAGTCGAGGTTCGTCACGCAGTGCAGAACGAATGGCGGCCAACACTTGCTCAAGTGCTTCTTGATCTTGCTTCAGTTCGGCAATGCGCTGCTGGTCGGCCGACTGCTCGCGGCTCAGGCGCTTGATAAGCTGCTTTTGTTCGTCTTGCTGAGCTTTCAACACACCTTGTTGTTGGCGTTGTTGTTTCTTACGGCGCTCAAGCTCTTCTTGTTGGGTTAATACGTCGCTACGAACTTGCTGCAGTTGCTGCTGCGTTTGCGCAATCGCATCGATTTCAGCTAAACGTGCGCGGTTAAAGTAACCATAATAGCCAAGCACACGCTCAAATTTGCTCGGCTCTTGCTGTTGCAATATAAGCCGTAAGTAGTCGTGTTCGCCCACGCGGTAGGCTGTATCCAGTTGCTTCTCTAGAAGCTTACGTTGTTGGCTGAGCTGCCGTTCGAGCGCTTGCGCCTGGCTTTGTAAGTCGTTGATACGACCTTGCGCATCTTTGAGTTGCTCTTGGGTGCGATTCAATTCACTGGCAACCGTCGCCATTTGCTGTTCAAGTTGCTTCAACTCGCGCTCAGTTAATGAGAGCTGTTCAGCGCGCTGGCCAATAGCCGCTTCGCGGCGTTTCAGTTCGGTCGCAATCTGTTCAAGCTGAGCCTCTGTTTTGGCTTGTTCTTCGGCACTTGCTTGCTGCGCCGCTGCATGCAGCGGCGCTATAAGCATTATGAAAACAGCCAGCCATCGCATCACGAGGTTAATGTCACAATCGGTTTGCCGGTCATTTCTGGCGGCTGCTCAAGGCCCAACAGGTGCAGCATGGTTGGCGCAACGTCAGATAACGTGCCACCTTCGCGTGCAACGGCTTGCCGACCGACATAAATAAACGGCACTAATTCGCTGGTATGCGCCGTGTGAGACTGCCCGGTACTATGGTCTTGCATTTGCTCGGCATTGCCGTGATCGGCAGTGATTAAGCATTCGCCCCCAACTTTTTCTAAAGCAGCTACAACGCGTGCAATAGAACGATCAACGGCTTCGACGGCCTGAACGGCGGCATCAAAGTTGCCCGTGTGGCCAACCATGTCGCCATTTGGGTAATTACAAATAATGACATCAAATTCGCGATTTTCTATTGCGCTAACCAAGGCGTCGGTGAGTTGCTCTGAGCTCATTTCGGGTTGTAAATCGTAGGTTGCGACGTTGGGTGACGGAATTAAAACACGCTGTTCGCCGTCAAATTCTTGCTCACGCCCGCCACTAAAGAAAAAGGTTACGTGGGCGTATTTTTCGGTTTCAGAAATACGTAATTGCTTATATTGCTGTTTCGCAAGCCATTCGCCCAGTACATTGTTTAAACTCTCGGGTGGATAGGCAATAGGCCCCTGCAAATTCGCTTCGTATTCGGTCAGCATGACAAAGTGCGCAAGGTTTGGTACCTGACCGCGCTCAAAACCACTAAACTCAGTGTCTAAAAAGGCATGGCTAAGCTCACGGGCACGGTCGGCGCGAAAGTTCATGAAAAACACACTGTCGCCATTTTGAATTGGGGCTGGCTCGGCAATAATGGTTGGCTTCACAAACTCGTCGCTTTCATCACGCTCGTAGGCGTCGGCTAAAGCAATGAGCGCATTATCGGCAGTGAATGCACCTTGACCATGCACAAGTGCCTGCCAAGCTTGTTGCACACGGTCCCAGCGCTTGTCGCGGTCCATGGCAAAGTAGCGGCCACAAAGTGTAGCAAAACGGCCGCGGCCAAGCTGTGCAAAGTGTTTATCAAAACGCTCAATGGTGTCTTTCGCGGAACGCGGTGGCGTGTCACGGCCATCCAAAAAACCATGCACATATATTTTTTCAGCACCGCGTTGTGCCGCCAATTCAACCATGGCTAACAAATGGTCTTCGTGGCTATGCACGCCGCCGGGTGATAACAACCCCATGATATGAATCGCTTTGCCTTGCTGAACCGCTGCGTCAACGCCTTCGGTTAATACAGGGTTGTTGAAGAAATCACCATCGGCAATGGCTTTGCTAATGCGGGTGAAATCTTGGTACACCACGCGCCCGGCACCTAAGTTCACATGGCCAACTTCAGAATTCCCCATTTGCCCATCGGGTAGGCCGACGGCCATACCTGAACCGTCAATGAGTGTATGCGGGCACGACTGCCACAATTTATCCATTGTCGGCGTATTTGCCGCAGCAATTGCATTATCGGCGGCCGCCTCGCGGTGGCCCCAACCATCTAAAATTAATAAGGCAAGTGGTGTGTGTGGCTTGGCCATGACATCCCCAATGGTTTAGTAGTGATTTCAAAAAATTGGGTTTATTTTATGCGATTTTTGCGTGGCGCGCATCCTTTGTCGACGCTAATGAACTGCGGCCCATGCGCAAATTTTACTGGCAACGACAATTGCAGTCGGTATACTCTGTGGCTGTTTTTTTTCAATTGGAGTCATCAATCTCATGGATCAACTTCTCGCTTTCGCAATGGACCACTATTTTATGAGTTTATTGTGGGTGATTCTGCTGATTGCGATCATCGTAAGTTACATCAAAGGCGCAACCTCAAAAGTGAAACTACTAGAGCCACAGCAAGCGACTCTGCTAGTGAACCGTAATGACGGTGTGTATGTTGATATTCGTTCTGTGGATGAATACCGGAAAGGTCACATTCAAGATTCGATTCATTTAACGGCCGAGAAGATTCGAAAAAATGAGGTGCAAGCTCTTGAGAAATTCAAAACTGCCCCCATCGTGGTTGTATGTGCAACAGGAATGACTGCGCGATCGGCCGCAGCCGCTCTTAGCAAATCAGGCTTTGAAAATGTTGCCGTACTGCAGGGTGGAATTTCTGCTTGGCAGGGCGCCAGTTTTCCACTGGTTAAGAAATAATTTTAATCTCTCGTAATAGGACGTATAAAAATGGCTGACGAACAGCAAGTAAATGGTGCAGACCAACAAGCGCAACAACAAGCATTCCAAATTCAACGCATTTACGCGAAAGACGTGTCTTTCGAAGCGCCAAATGCTCCGGAAATTTTCCGCAAAGAGTGGACGCCTGAGTTAAACTTAGACATGAACGTAAAAAACACCAAAATTGAAGACGGTGTTTACGAAGTGGTTCTTAAAATTACCGCAACCAACAAAGTTGGTGACGACGTTGCGTTTTTGGCTGAAGTTCATCAGGCTGGTATTTTCACTATTTCTGATGCAATCGAAGACGGCCAACGTGCGCATTTGTTAGGTGCTTTCTGCCCGAACATTTTGTTCCCGTACGCGCGTGAGTGTTTATCAAACTTAGTTAGCCGTGCAACGTTCCCACAATTGAACTTAGCTCCAGTTAACTTTGACGCCGTATTTGCACAGCACGTGCAGCAACAACAGCAACAAGCACAGCAAGCCGCTGAGCAAAAAGCTGACGCATAATAGCCACTAATTATGCGTAATTCGCAAGTCACAGTGCTAGGCGCTGGTTCGTACGGAACCGCCCTAGCGCTTTGCTTTGCCCGCAAGGGCACTCATACCTGTTTGTGGGGGCGCGATGCTGAGCAAGTAGAAAGCATGGCCAAAACCCGCGAAAACACCCGTTACCTGCCGGGTATTCAACTTCCTGACACCTTACATGTTACGGCTGACTTAGCTGAAGCTGTGGCCGACAGTAAAAACATTGTGGTGGTGGTGCCAAGTAGCGCCTTTGCACAAGTATTGCGTGACATGAAACCGCATTTACGCGCTGACGCACGAATCGCTTGGGCAACGAAAGGGCTTGAGCCTGAAACAGGGCGTTTATTATTTGAAGTTGCTGAAGAAATATTGGGCACAGACCATGCGCTTGCGGTGTTGTCGGGCCCAACGTTCGCCATGGAAATGGCGAAAGGCTTACCAACTGCTATTTCAATGTCGTCAACCGACCCCAAATTTGTCGAAGAGCTTTCAGAACTGCTGCATTGCGATCGCAGCTTCCGTGTCTATACCAACGATGATTTTATTGGCGTGCAATTAGGTGGTGCGGTAAAAAATGTGATTGCCATTGGCGCTGGCATGGCCGACGGAGTAGGTTTTGGTGCTAACGCGCGTACTGCGTTAATAACCCGTGGCTTGGCCGAACTCACCCGTTTGGGGCTGAAACTAGGCGCGAAGCCGGAAACCTTTACGGGCATGGCCGGTTTAGGTGACTTAATTCTTACGTGTACCGATAACCAGTCGCGTAATCGGCGTTTTGGCTTAGCTCTAGGCCAAGGTAAGTCGGTGGAGCAAGCCATGAAAGATATCGGCCAAGCCGTTGAAGGGTATCGTAATACGCGCGAAGTGGTCACCCTG
This sequence comes from Pseudidiomarina donghaiensis, assembly GCF_900116895.1. Lineage (GTDB taxonomy): Bacteria > Pseudomonadota > Gammaproteobacteria > Enterobacterales > Alteromonadaceae > Pseudidiomarina > Pseudidiomarina donghaiensis. The sequence goes on from NZ_FPCF01000001.1 coordinate 81,849, forward strand.
GCGAAACGTCACGGTGTTGAAATGCCCATTTGCGAGCAGCTTTACGATGTTTTATACGGCGACACCACGCCTCAACAAGCGGCAATTAACTTGTTGAGCCGGGCGCGCACGTCAGAATAATTAGCTTAACAATTGCTGGGCAATGGCTTGCCATTGCTCATCAAAATGCTCCGTTGGTGCGCGTTTAAACTCAGACCGTACAAACTGTGCAATTTTGCCCTCGGCGTAAGCCATTACTAGATTTGCAAGTATACCTTCATCAAGACCGCCACGCACTTGTTCACGTAAACGGCGCTCACGTAGCACTTGTTTAATATTTGCTTCGACCTTTTCAAAAATACCAAGCACACGGGCGCGCAAACGGTCATGTTCACCAAGCAGTGCATCGCCAGTAAGTATGCGTGTAATACCCGGGTTACGTTCGACAAATGTGAGCACCAAGCGCACAATAAGCTCACAACGTGCAACCGTGTCTTTTTCATTCTCAGTGATTTGATTTATACGCGACAAAATTGCGTCTTCGGTAAAATCAATTAACCCTTCGAACATTTTTGCTTTTGACGCAAAGTGTCGGTACAGAGCAGCTTCAGAGACGCCCACCTCTGCTGCAAGTCGAGCAGTGGTAATACGCTGGCCTGGGTTAGTTTCAAGCATGGCAGCGAGTGCTGCCAAAATATCTTGCTTACGGTTTTGTTTCGCAGCCACGCAAAACTCCTTTTAGTGATTATCTTTAATTTGTGCAGCGTGTCGCAGAATTTGCTCTGCAATGGCTTGTTTAGCAGCACGTGCTAATTGTGTTTGCTGAATTTCTCCGGCGTTATCGCGCCATAATAACGTCATTGCGTTGTCGTCGCTGTTAAAACCAATGTCGCTGTTGCTAACATCATTAGCGGCAATCATGGCCAAGCGCTTACGTTCAAGTTTACCTCGTGCGTAATCTACAACGTCATTGGTTTCCGCCGCGAAACCAATGGTAAAAGGCGGATTATCACGCGCTGCAACCTTGGCTAAAATATCTGGGTTTTTCACCAACTCAATGTGCATGGTGTCTTGGTTCTTTTTAATTTTTTGCGTTACCGCAATTTCAGGGCGGTAATCGGCAACAGCCGCACAACCAATAAAAATGTCGGCGTCGGCAATAACTTCATCTACGGCATTAGCCATGTCATTTGCACTCACCACATCGACGCGCTGTACGCCAGCAGGTGTTGTTAGGTGACAGGGGCCAGCGACAAGTGTAACGCGAGCGCCAAGTTGTTGTGCTGCTGCAGCAAGCGCAAAACCCATGCGCCCAGAACTGTGGTTACTTAAATAGCGAACAGGGTCAATAGCTTCGCGCGTTGGCCCGGCTGTAATGACAATGTGTTGGCCCGCGAACAGCGCTTCACTAGGTTGTAACAGTTGTACAATGAATTCGCGTAAAGCTAACGGCTCTGGCATGCGGCCAGCGCCAATATCACCGCAGGCTTGTTCGCCACTAGCGGGTGGTACTATGGTCACGCCATGCTGCGCTAAGCGTTGACAGTTACTTTGCACGAGCGAGTTTGCCCACATTTGCTGATTCATAGCAGGTGCGATAGCAATAGGAGCTGACGTGGCGAGACAGAGGGTACTCAATAAGTCACTAGCGTGGCCGTGCGCAAGCTGGGCGATGGTGTTAGCTGATGCTGGCGCAATAAATACGAGATCGGCCCACTTAGCCTGCTCAATGTGCCCCATTGCAGCCTCTGCAGCCGGATCAAGTAGATCGGTTGCTACCGCATTGCCAGACACCGCTTGTAATGTTAGCGGGGTAATAAAAGCTTGGCCGCCTTGGGTCATGACACAGCGCACTTCAGCGCCATAATCTTTAAGGCGCCGAACTAGCTCAGGAATCTTATAAGCAGCGATACCACCGCTAATACCAACTAGAATACGTTTACCAGCAAGGGTTGCCATAGTAAATATCCATATGTTTCGGGAGTGTTACCCACCTGATTTGTCGCGAACTTTAAATTTACCACAACCTCACTTTGTTAGCGATAACACAAAATGTTACAAACAATGGGTTTGCATTTTCCGTAAGAAAATTTAAAATTAGTATTCAAATTTTTAACAATTCGGTTGGGTGTTTATGAAACAAGTAAAATTAGTTGTTGGTGGTGCGTTGGCTCTTTTATTGGCTGCATGCAATTCGACAGGCTCAGGTTCTACCACAAGTGCTAACTATATCTTAAATGAAGAGGGCGAGATCACGCATATTTGCCGTAATGAAACTAAAGTCGGCACTAACTTCAAAGAGCGTGTATGCCGTACGGTAGCTGAAATGGAAGAAATGGGTGAAAAAGCACGTCAAGATGTTGAGCGTGCACAGCGTAGCCACATGGACTCACGCAACTTCTAATTCCGAGTAAGCTTTGCCATTCGATGTGTACTCACTTAGGAGAATGGAATGGCAAAGTTAAAGGAATGGCCAGAAACTGAGCGTCCGCGCGAAAAAATGGCGGAGCTTGGTGTTGGCACGCTCACGGATTCAGAGCTTCTCGCGATTTTACTGGGTACCGGCATTCGCGGTAAAGATGTCGTTACTTATTCGCGTGACCTACTGAGTACCTTCGACGGTATCGGTGGTATGTTGGCAGCTCCGGCCGCAGAGTTATTAAAACAACCCGGGCTAGGGCCTGCTCGCGTTATGCAGCTGCAGGTTGTCATGGAAATCTCTCGGCGTTATCTTGCCTGGCAATTGCGGCGCGACGATGGGTTTACCCAACCTGCTATGGTTAAAGACTACTTAACTGCACAATTGCGTCACCAACAGCGCGAAATTTTTGTCGTACTACTATTAGATAGCCAACACCGATTATTAAAGTACGTTGAATTATTTCAAGGCACTATTAATGCAGCGCCGGTGTATCCACGTGAAATTATAAAATTAGTTATGCAGCATAACGCGGCGGCTGTGATTTTAGCGCATAATCATCCGTCGGGTGTTGCTGAGCCTAGCCAAGCTGACCAGCGGGTTACAGAGCGTTTAAAGCGGGCATTGACCATGATCGATGTGGCTTTACTTGATCACTTCGTTATTGGTGCAGGATCGCCAGTTTCATTTGCCGAACGAGGGCTTCTGTAGTAAAGTAGCGCCGCCGTTTACAGGATCACAACGATCAAAAAATATCAGCGATCACTTGATTGCCGGGCCGATTTGCTGTATAAAATGCGCCCTCGGATTCAAGGCAAGGCCGCGATGGGCGACAGGCGAGCTTGAAGCAATTTTGGAGTAAAAAAACGATGTCACGAGTATGTCAAGTTACAGGAAAGCGTCCGGTTACCGGTAATAACCGTTCACACGCGCGCAATGCGACCAAGCGTCGTTTCCTGCCGAACCTACAATCTCACCGCTTCTGGGTTGAATCAGAAAAGCGTTGGGTGAAGTTGCGTATCTCTACTAAAGGTATGCGTATTGTTGATAAAAATGGTATCGACGCGGTGCTTGCAGAAATGCGCGCTCGCGGCGAAAAAGTGTAAGGAGCTAAACCATGCGCGATAAGATCCGTCTAGTTTCTTCTGCCGGTACTGGTTTCTTTTACACTACCGACAAGAACAAACGCAACATGCCAGAAAAAATGGAAATCAAAAAATACGATCCAGTGGTTCGTAAGCACGTGATTTTCAAAGAAGCTAAAATTAAGTAAGCTTCTTCTGAGCACAAAAAACCCAGTCTTGACTGGGTTTTTTTGTGTCTCAAATTCAGCTGCACTGGTTTAACGGGTTGGGTCAACCACCCCATTCACACTGGTATTATGACGGTACCAACCGGTAATGCTGAAACGGTCACGCTGGCCAGCAAGCACTTCGTGCACAAATACGTCACTTAGAAACACCACAAGTTTGCCCGCTTCCGGTAGCACTTGTTCAAGCACTTCACCACGTTCGCCATAAATGACTAGTTGCCCGCCGTCAGTGTCTTGCCAATCGGGATTTAAATAGAATACGGTGGTTAAGATACGGTTGCTACGTCCTTTAAATGCATCTAGATGTTTGCGATAAAAGGCCCCTGGAGGGTAATGCGCTAAGTGGCATTCGTAATCGAAAAGCCCCATGAATAATTCGCGATTAACCTGCAAGCGTAAATTTTCCATCATGTCTAAATAAGCTTTTTCTGGCGTCGCTTGTGCATTCAACCAACGGATCTTATCTTGGCGCACCGCCGTATTCGTGGTGTATTGATCAGCGCGACCAATACCCGCTTGCTGCCAATCTGCAGCGGTTAGCTGCTGTGCATAGTCAAACAGCTGCTGGCAGTATTCGAGCGCTAAGAAATTTGGCACAATAACGTAGCCGGAGGCGGCCAGTTGATCAAAATCAATCGCCGAGGTTTTAAAGGCGGATTGATCAATCTCTGGTGCTGTTATTGTCATGAAGTGAATACTCCCAAGGTTGGTCGCGCGAATATAGAGTAGCTTGCCAATAAAAACAAGCATCATACTATGGACTATTTATGCCAGAATTACCTGAAGTTGAAGTCAGTCGGCGTGGTATTGCGCCGCATTTAGAAAATCAGCAAATCGCTGATGTGGTGGTGCGCGATAGACGTTTACGCTGGCCCATACCTGAAGCGGTTTCGAAGGTGGTTGGCGCAACGATTACGCGCGTTGAGCGCCGCGCAAAATACCTAATTATTCATACCACACAGGGGTATTTAATTGTTCATTTAGGCATGTCCGGTGCGCTGCGCGTCGTTCCAACCGACACTTTGGTTGTGAAGCATGACCACATTGATCTGGTGTTAGCTTCGGGGTGGTGTTTACGTTTTAACGACCCACGCCGTTTTGGTTGTTGGTTATATAGCGAAGAACACCCTGCGCTTAACCACCCGCTATTAGCTAAGCTTGGACCAGAACCACTCACTGCTGCGTTTAATGTTGAACACTTATACAGCGTGTCTCGTGGCAAGCTGCAAGCGATTAAAACGTTTATTATGGACAACCACGTGGTTGTTGGGGTGGGCAATATATACGCGAACGAGTCGCTGTTTAAAGCTGGCATTAACCCGAAACGTGCGGCGGGTAAAATTAGCCGTGCCCGCTATGAGCGTTTAGTGCCAATTATTAAAGAAACTTTGGCCAAAGCTATAGAGCAGGGCGGCACGACCTTACAAGACTTCACCCAAGCCGACGGCCAGCCTGGTTACTTCAAACAAGAACTAATGGTGTATGGCCGCGGTGGAAAGCTTTGCATGCAATGCGGCGGACGGTTAAAAGAAATCCGCCTTGGTCAACGCAGTACTGTTTATTGTACTCAATGCCAGCGTTAGCAAGCCTGCATGGCAAGCGTGCGTGCCAACATTATGTCACTTAAAGCTCGCTATTAACTTGCTGTAAAAACGGCCTCAATGCGTCAATGAACCCCGCAGCGTCGCTAATAAAGGGCGCGTGGCTGCAGTGAGCCGCAATCACCGGTTGCTGTGTTGCGAGTGTGGCCGGTAGTAGCTGCGTTACTTGCTCAGCAACAGCGACAGGTACTAATGCATCAAGTCTGCCGTATATCCGTAGCAACGGAACTTGTAGGTTCTTCAGCTGTTGTCGTAAATCGACAGTGGCGAGCATATCTAAACCGGCATCAAGCACCTCAACCGAAGCCATGGGCTTGGCAAATAACCACTCTTTGATTTGTTTGACGTCGTCACGGGCGTGCGGCGAACCTAGTGACTGCAATGCCAAAAAGCGCTCAACCGTGCGTTTAAAGTTTTTACTAAGCTGTTTCGCGAACGTGTTGAGTATATGAGGTTCAATACCGGGCCAGCTGTCTTCTTGCGCCGGGAAGTAAGGTGATGAAGCCACTGTGGTGAGGCTGTGAAATCGCTCGGGGTGGCTTAGCGCCAATTGGGTAGCCACAAGGCCCCCTAGTGACCAGCCAATCAGGTGACACTTTTCAGGTAGTGCTTCAAGCGTCAGTCGGCATAAATTCTCAAACGACAATTCGCAGTTATCTGGCCATTGTGAGTCACCATAACCTGGTAAGTCGAGGCGATGTAACCGTCCCTCGCGGGCTAAAGGTTCCACCACGGGTGTCCAGATGTTGGCATTCAGCCCCCAGCCATGGAGTACAACAATATCCGTTCCTGTGCCCCTGACGGCACGCCAAACTGAAGCTACCATTACATGTTCTCTACCACTGCGAAAGGAAGCGTCTATGTTAGGGTATTGCTGGCTATGTGATCAATCGTTGCGTGTTGCTGAAGTGACAGGGTTTTGCCAAGTGTGCTTGCGTGACTTACCCAGGTTGCCACCGTCGTGTGTGCGTTGGCGCTGTCAAAACCCAGAACGAGCTGCTGGGCGTCACTGGTTTTCGGCTTTTAGTTGGCAACCGGATATTCAGCATCTTATTCATCGTTTCAAATTTCAACGGTGTCCTGAGTTGGCTAAAATATTGGCGCCATTTTTGGCGGGGCAGGTGCGTCATTGTTATCGAGACCGTCCTCAAGCTTGGCCCGATATGCTGGTGGCCATGCCGATGACTTACAAGCGTTGGTGTCAACGTGGTTACAATCAAGCAGGGTTATTGACGCATGCTTTAGCGCCGGTGGTGCAGTTGCCGGTTGCTGCAGGCTTGCTTCGGCGTTTGCGCGATGATCAAGGCAAACAACATCAGTCTGGGGCAGAGCAGCGCTGGCAGAACATGCACCAAAGCATGTATTGCACACGCAATGTTGCAGGGTTAAAGCTTGCGGTTATTGACGACGTATTAACCACTGGCGCATCAGCGTCGGCAGCTGCCAATGCACTGATGCGCCGTGGAGCAAGTGCGGTTGATGTGTGGACTCTTGCTTATGCCGAGCCACATCAACCGCGAGACGCTGACTAATGCGCGTGAGCGGCCTCAGCAGCTTCGGCTGCTGCGGCTTCTACGTTTTCTTCGTCACTGAGTGTTGGACGTACTTCAGGCGCCAGGAAAATAGCGTTGCTCAAAAGCTTAGCGCTGCCCCAGAAGAATGCTCGGAAGTTAACATCGTCAGCAAATGCAATAACCCGACCGCGGCCTTTACGGTGCGCCATGATTGCCGCTTTATCGGCCAACGTTTGTTGGTTAGGCTTGGCGGTAAAACCAGCCAACAGAGGCGTCTTTTCGCTGTAGCGAGCAACGGTTACAAATGGCTGCTCAGGCACGACCATGGCGTTGAGGCTATCTTTGAACACCGGCAGCGTATTACGTGGGAAGCCAAATGTTAGCGGGTGCGTAGTGTCTAGCTGCAGTTCGAAAATCGCACCTGCTAAACGACGTTCGCCGTAATAGTCATCCATGTCGCCGTAGTTAAGCTCTTGCTGTTCAAAGGCATCACGGAATGTTTTGGTATCAACAAACTTAGCGGCCAAAATGTTTTGTTCACTGAGCCATTTCGCACCACCTTGTTGACCAATAATAACACCGCCATTGTGCACCCAATCACGCAGCCGTTCAGCGCTATGCTTGTTCAGTTTGGAATAACGACCATCAACCATCAAAATATGCGTGTAACGGGTTAAATCAACTTGGTTTAGACGATCGGTGTCGACCATAGATACCGGCAAACCAACGTGGCGATCAAGGTAGTACCAAGCTTCACCGGCTTCGTACATATTGGCATCAGTACCCACGACCATCATCACACTTACAGGTTTCACTGGCGCTAAATTACGGCTGCCCAAGTCCATGCCTTTAGGTGTTAATCCTGAGCTAATAGCATGTACTTTTAACTGGTTGTCGGTGGCAATTTCGGCAAGCTTCGCTTGTACTTGTTGCCAGTCTTGCGTTTGGTAAGCGCGTGTGACGACTACAGTGCCCGGCGCCAGCTCAACGTCGCCATTAGCAGTTTTCGCTGTGAACCCCTGATTGGCTTGACGCACATGAATGTCTGCTTGCAGTAGACGGGTTAACGCTCGTGGTGCAAAGTAGCTGTGCCATTCAAATGCGTAAGCATAGGCGTCTGCTGGCAGTTCAACAGACAGCGGCGCTGGTGCTTGCCATGGTTGTTTTGCGACATCAATGCTCCAGCCGTCAAATTCACCAAATTGCACGTTAAATGCATGTGGGAAGGTCCAGCCAGAAACATCGTAAAAAGTATTATCTTTAAAACTTTTCTGGTCCATGAATATGGCGCGAATGAGCACATACTGCTCTTGTGCCAGCGGAATATAATAGCTGCTACCCGGGGAGTATTTTACGCCGTCAACATTAACAGCTTTGGTCAACGGATAACTTTTAATGCCATGCTGAGCAAGAATATTTAGCATTTCGTTCAGGCGGGCTGGGTCGGTATTGTCGCCCACAACGTAGCCTTTAAAATCGGCCTTTTTGGCAGCTGCCATTGCGTCATCGTAAAAACGCTGTTGATAGTCTAAGAACCATTTTTTATTCGCGTGTGCACCATACATAGTGGTTAACGAAGTGGTGAACTGGTTCTGAATGGTGAACGGGAACTGAACTAAACCGTTAATAGAATCTTGAGCGTGCCCGCGGCTTGATGCCTGCTCAAACAAAATGCCGATCGCGCCTTGAACATCTGGATAGGTTGAACCTTTACCTACGTAAAAGTCATCGAACGCTTCTTCGGTAAAATACAAACGACCTTGTTCATCCAATGCTGCCGCATGACCTTCAGCCAAGGTTTGGGTAAGTTTGACATTTTCTGCAGGGGTATTTGGGTTTTTGCGTGACGGAATACCGGGCTGAAAGAAAAAGGTACTATCGGTGCCCATTTCATGGAAGTCGGTTAACACGTTTGGTTTCCACTTTTGGAAATTGGCAATACGCGCGCGTGACTCAGGGTGTTGCAACAACAACCAGTCACGGTTTAAGTCGAACCAGTAGTGGTTAACTCGGCCGCGCGGCATGGGCTGTATGTGTTCACGGTGCTGGGTGTCAGCCACGAGGTTTTGGCTTTTATGCTGGTTTGCCCATTGAGCAAAGCGCGCCAAACCGTCAGGGTTAAAACTTGGGTCAAGCAAAATAATACTGTCGCGCAGTACCGCCTCAATTTTTTCACCTTCCGCAGCGGCTAAATAATAGGCGTACAAGAGTGCTGAGTTGCTACCACTTGGCTCGTCGCCATGAATGCTATAGCCCATGTAAAGCACTAAAGGTGCTTTGTCGACGTCACCTTTTTGGTTTGGATCGGCCAATGCGACATGTTGCTGACGCAGCGCTTCGATATTGCTGTGGTTTTGTGGTGAAGTCACTGTTAGCAATACCAACGGACGGCGTTCGTGGGTATAACCAGTAACTTCCATTTGAAAGCGATCAGACTTCTCCGCTAGCACTTCCATGTAGCGAACAAGTTGCTCAGGACGCACATGCCATTCGCCTACTTCATAACCCAAAACCTCTTTCGGGGTGGGTATATCAGGATTATAACTAACGTCTTTCGGTAGATAGTCATCAAGACTAGTAGCGTGCGCCGTAAGGGACAAGACAACGCCCATTAACGCGATAGCAAACTTGCGAAGCATGATTAATTCCTATGTTTCTAGCTAGAATATTGGTCTACCAAACTAGCAAATTCTTTGCCTAAGCCAAAGCCGCTTACTATGCAATGACCAATTTTTGCGATAAGATATACCCTACTAAATTACTCAGGTATAGCAGTGAGGTGGTTGACCCATGATTCGTATTACAGAAAGTGCACAAGCACATTTTCGCAAATTGCTTGCCGATCAAGCGGATAATACAAATATTCGCGTGTTCGTGGTGAACCCGGGTACGCCTTCAGCTGAGTGCGGGGTGTCTTATTGCCCACCAGATTCGGTTGAAGCCGACGACGAAGTACTGCCATTTAGTGGCTTTGATGCAGTGGTAGACTCAGGTAGTGCGCCGTTCTTAATCGATGCCGTCATCGATTACGAAGAGCAAGATCTAGGTTCACAGTTAACCTTGAAAGCACCTAATGCAAAAGCTAAGAAAGTCGCCGACGATGCACCACTTATTGAGCGCGTTGAATACGTTATTCAGTCAGAAATTAACCCACAACTGGCTAACCATGGCGGTAAAGTGGCAGTCAGCCAAATTACCGACGACGGTATTGCCGTGCTGCAGTTTGGTGGTGGTTGTAACGGTTGTAGCATGGTCGATGTCACCTTAAAAGAAGGCATCGAAAAAGAACTTGTACAACGCTTTCCTGGTGAGCTGAACGGCGTACGAGACGTGACAGAGCACCAACCTGGTGAACATTCGTACTATTAATTTTTACCAAAAATTAATCTTGTATAGAAATTGGATGTGATCCCATCCACTAATTTCCTTCGTAGTGTGAATTGCCTATACACGCAATGAGGAAATAGTCATGAATGGGATCACAAAACTTGGTCTCGCATTGTCAGCAGCAGTGGTGCTTGCTGGCTGTGGTAGCGACAATGATACTCCAACAACAGTAGTAACTCCACCACCCCCACCACCAGAATCAACTTTTGTGCGTGTGCACCACTCGGTGGCTGATGCCCCTGATGTCAACGTATTGGTTAATGGTGAAGCAGCACTTAGCGGTGTGCCCTTTGGGGCCTCTTCAGAAGTACTTGAGCTTGACGAGGGCACTTACAGTATTCAGGTTGACGGCATTTTAGTCGACGAATCAACCGCTACTGTGATTGGGCCGGCTGACTTAGAGCTCGCTGCCAACACACGCTATGAAGTTTTTGCCGTGGGTAAAGTCGGCGACGAAACGATTGCGCCATTAATTATCGATAATCCAGTGAGCGATATTGCTGAAGGCAACTTCCGTCTGCAAGTGGTTCACGCAGCACCAGATGCACCTGCGGTAGATATTTATCTAACCGTTGTAGATGCTGATTTAACCGCGGAACAAGCTGCAGCAACCTTAGAATTTCAAGACTTCACGCCGCAGCTAGATGTTCCAGCTGGCGAATATCAAGTTAGAGTTACGGCAGCAGGTGATGCGTCAGCGGTGGTATTTGATAGTGGCGCAGCAACTTTTGAGGCGGGCGAAGACTTAGTTATCGCTGCTGTAGCTAACACCGGCACAGGGCCGTCACCTATTCAGTTGCAGGTTGCTGATGGTACAGGTGCACAGCTGGTTTCTTCAGTTGACGCCGGCGGTGAGCTGCGTATTGTGCATGCCAGCGCGGATGCTCCGGCGGTGGATATCACCGTTAACAATGCGGCTACACCAGCAGTGTCTGGTCTAGCATTCTTGCAAGCCACTGACTTTATTAATCTGCCGGGTGCAGAGTATTTAGTAGATGTTGCGGCGGCTGGAGGCGACCCTGTTGTCATCGATGATGCGGTGTTGCCTTTGCAAGATAACCAACGCGTCAGTGTTTATGCAGTAGGCGCCTTGGGCGACGGTTCTCTAACCTTGGCTGTCATTGAAGATTGGACGCGCCGCATTGCTACCGAAGCGCAGGTGCAGTTGGTGCATGCATCGCCAAGTGCAGGTGCGGTAGATATTTATGTGACAGCAACAGCTGATATTGCCGAAGCAACACCAGCATTTGAAAACGTGCCATTCGACTCTGCAGCTTTGGTGTCTACCGGTTACGTTTCGCTTATGCCTGGCAGCTATGTGATTACCGTGACAGCAACAGGCACAAAAGATGCTGCCATTGGGCCTATCGAGTTACAGCTTGATGGCGCCGGTGTTTATACAGCCGTCGCTGTTGATGCCACCGGTGGTGGTTTACCGCCCCAGCTTATTCTGATGGATGATCTGGCACCAGTGATGTAAGCGAACGCCGTTTTAAGTAAAGCCATTGGCTAACGCCACGGGCGAGTAGAAATAAACTCAGCGCCAACCATAATCCATGGTTGGCGCTTTCTTTATCAATAAGCCACTGCCCAATAAAAACAGCAGGTATGAATATACCCAGCGCACTTACAGCCATGGTATCGCGCATGGCTTGAGTTAAACCCAAGCCAATATAGACACCGTCAAAATAGTAGCTCCAATGGCCAAGCAACGGTAAAACCACCAGCCATGGCAAATACACAAGTGCCGTCGTAATGACATCGGGCAAGTCGGTAAGCAAGCGAATAATAAATTCGCCGGCCAGCAAAAAAACTAAGCAATAGACGAGTGAAAAAATAACCGACCACAGCAAGGTTAACTTCATCCAATAGCGAATATTTTTAGTGTCGCCGCGGCCTCGGGCAGCCCCGAGCAATGCTTCGACAGCGTAAGCAATGCCGTCTAGGCCCAGTGAAATGAGCATTAAAAACTGCATTAGAACAGCGTTTGCGGCGACCACAACAGCGCCAAACCTTGCGGCATAACCTGTCATAGTGGCCATACAAAGTTGTAGTAATAACGAACGAATAAATACATCACGGTTCATTTGAGAAAACCGTTTGAAGTAAGCTACGTCAAATTGCCATTTTCGAACGTCTGTCAGGGTGTCGCGAATAAGCCAGATGCCAACCAAGGCGGTACTTACCTCAGCCAATACTGAGGCCCAAGCCGCACCTTTAACGTTAAGGTTTAACCCCAAAATTAGAATCACGTCAGCAATGACGTTCACGGCGTTAGTAAAAATGACCAGCGCCATAGCACTGCGGCTTTGCTGGCGGCCGAGTAGCACACCAAGCACCAACAAGTTAATTAATGCGGCTGGGGCAGCTAACAGTCGAATAGACACATAACTACCTGCAAGTTGACCAAGCTCTATACCTGGTTCAATAAGCCACCAGGCAAAGCCAATGAGTACTGGTGAAAGTAGCCACAGCAATATACCTAACCCCAGCGCTATTGCGATGCCATGCAACACCACACGTTGCTGAGCCGAGTGATCATTGGCGCCAAATGCAGCTGCAATTTCAGCCGTTGTGGTCATGCGTAAGAAAATTGCGAGCAAAAAGATAAAACTAACTGTCATAGCACCAAGAGCAACAGCGCTTAAGTATATCGATTGCGGCAAATGGCCAACAATTGCGGTGTCAATTAAGCCCAATAACGGAGCCGCAATATTTGATATAATCATTGGCAATGCAATGGCGAAAATAATGCGATGATCTGCCAACTTGCCAAATTTGAAGGGGAACTTTTTAATGCGATTCATGCTTATTATTCTTGCGTTAGTTAGTTGCGGCGCATGGTCGGCACCGAATAGCGTCGCTATTTTGCAATACCATCATATTGGCGATGATACACCGCGTGTTACCTCAGTAACAGCGCAAGAGCTTGAAGCACACTTTGCCTGGCTAAAAGAGAATGACTTTGTGGTGATGTCGTTGGTTGAAATTCAGCAGCGATTAGCGTCGGGCGAAAATCTACCCGAATACACCGCTGCAATTACCATTGACGACGGCTGGCGCAATGTTTACCGCAATGGTTTGGCGGTGTTCAAAAAATACCAATACCCGTTCACTATATTTGTGAATCCAAAACTTATGGCGGAAGCGCCAACACAGTACATGAGTTGGCAGCAGCTTAAAGAGCTGCAAAAATATGGGGCGAGTATTGCGAACCACTCAAACAGTCACTGGCACATGACTTGGCGGAAGAGTTCAGAGCCGACTGAGGCGTGGCGCGAACGTGTACGCAATGACGTGGTTGAAGCGCAACAGCTCATCGACGAACACCTCGGCGAACAAGCGAAACACTTTGCTTACCCATATGGTGAATATGACGAAGCACTTCAAGAAATTCTCGAGCAAGCAGGTTTTATTGCGTTCGCTCAGCATTCAGGACCTTGGTCTGCTGCCAGCCCACTTACCGCGATTCCAAGATTTCCGGCATCTGCCCAATACGCATCGATTGAGACGCTAGCGACAAAACTAAAAAGTCTTGCTTTGCCGGTGGTTGATTATCATCCACAGCAACCGTTATTGGCTGCAGACAATAATACCCCCGAGGTTGTGGTCGAATTAGCAAACACAGACGACTTTGATAAAAACCAAATGAACTGTTTTGCTAGTGGCCAGGTACTCCAGCCGACATGGCAAGCGAATCGCTTTCGTGTGAGCCTAACCGAAGCACTGCCAATTGGGCGCTCTCGCGTGAATTGTACAGTGCCAAGTAAGTCATACAATTGGCGCTTTTACTGGTATTCGCATCCGTTTATTCGTGCCGACCAACAGGGGCGTTGGCCGGATTAATGAAAGGTTGGTGCGATTATGGAAAAGTCCGTTGCTAGCTGTTCCATGCTTACCGTTGGAATTTCGCCAATGATATGCTCGGCTTTGAATATGGCTTGTCGGTGTCCAGCAGGATTTACCAGCACGATGGCGGCACTATGGTTAACGAGGTAATCCGTTTCACCCTCTTCGGGAATGGAATACATTAAGCCTAAGTCATTCACGAACGGATAAAGCTGTGGGTGCTCGGCACGAATACCAACAAATTCATCGCCAAAAAAAACCGCATAATCGCTAACACGTTTTACATTATCGCGTTGCGGATCGACCGAAATCATCCACACTTTTACTGGTGTGTCTGTGTATTGCTTTAACTTAGGCAATACCTGACGTAAATCCGCCATCGTGGTTGGACAAATATCTGGGCAAAACGTATAGCCAGTAAACAGCAGTGTCCATTGCCCTTCAAGGTTGGCATTAGACACGTTATGGCCCAAAGAGCTCTCCAGTACAAATGGCTGAAGCGTTCGAGGCGGATCGTAAACTAACGCCTTAGGTTGTGGCTTCGGAAGGTTATTGTAAATAACAACTCCCGCAACTAACGCAATGAGCGCAACAACGGTGACAAGTAATCGTTGCATCGTGTTTTATCCTACAGGTAATACAGGGCTGACTAAATAATGATCTGCTAGCAATAATGCAAACAACGCAAATAGCTGCCAGATAGAGAATTTAAACATGTTAAACGCAGTATGTTTAGTCGGGGCAAACTTTAGCTTCCACGCATACCCTAAGAACCAAATGCTTAGAATGCTGGAGCCAATTAAGTAAACAATACCAGACATTCCAACAATGTAAGGTAGCAAGCAGATAATACCGAGCAAAATGGTGTAAAGAAAAATACAAGTTTTGGTGAACTCTACGCCATGAGTCACTGGCAACATGGGGATTTCAGCTTTAGCGTAATCTTTTGCGCGATGCACCGCGAGCGCCCAAAAATGCGGTGGGGTCCAGGTGAACACAATCATCACCAGCAAAATGGCAAATGGATGAATTTCATTGGTTACTGACGTCCAACCTAATAACGGCGGAGCCGCCCCGGCTAAGCCGCCAATGACAATGTTTTGTGGCGTTGCGCGCTTTAAGTACATGGTATACACCATGGCATAGCCAATAAGGCTTGCGAAGGTTAACCAAGCGGTTAGCATATTCACCCAAATAGCTAAAACAGCAAACCCAACAACACCAATTGTCGCAGCAAAAGTCAGCACTCGCTTAGGTGACAGGGCGCCTGATGGTAGAGGGCGACGTAAGGTTCGCGCCATACGCGCATCAATATGGCGGTCAACCAAATGATTCACCGCAGCGGCAGAGCCGGACATTAAACCGATGCCAATAAGTGCTGGCACCATAATTTGCCAGGCAATCCAGGTTGGTGATGCTAAACACATACCAACCAGAGCTGTAACTAATAGTAGTAAGACCACATTGGGCTTAGTTAACGTAAGATAGTCACGCCAATTTGCTTGTTTTTTGTATGTTTGAGCAAGTGCTTCGTCGGCACTTGCCATCTGTGCTTGTTCTGCCATGTTGTTATCCTCGCCTCTTTTGAAGTTTAGGCATTGCGGGCGATTTTATAATTTAGTCCGACTAAGCTTAGCAGCAATAATGCACCCACTGCATTATGTGCAACGGCAACACTGAGTGGCAGCAGCAATAATACATTGCTAAAACCTAGTGTTACTTGGGCAATTAATAAAACGGTTATCCAGTTTAAGCTGGTACGAATGACGTTTGAGCTGGCGCGGCGGTACCCCATCCATAATAAAAGCCCAACGACTAAAATTGTAAAATAAGCACCAAAACGGTGCGCTATGTGAATGGTCATGCGTTCTGCGTAGTCATGCGCACCGTATTGGTAAGTGCTAGCCTCAGGTACTGAAAATGCTCCGGCTATATCAAGTCGTTCAGTCCAGTTACCTTCACAAAATGGTAACTCGGTGCAAGCCATTGCAGCATAGTTTGCAGCAACCCACCCGCCTAATGCTATTTGGCCGAGTACCACAATTAATGCAAACAGCGCAAACGCTGATAATGACCTAACTTTCGGGTCGCCCAACGGTATATGCACGCGTTGTAGCCTTAAACTGAGTAAATAAAGCAACGATATAGTGCTAAACCCACCTAATAAGTGCCCCATAACGACCAAAGGTTGCAAATTCATGGTTACTGTCCACATTCCCAGTGCGGCCTGAAATGTCACCAGTGCTAATAAAAATAACGGAAGCTTTACGGGTTGTTCACTGTGTTGACGTTTGCGCCACAGTGACCAAATAGCGATACCAAGAATAACCAGCCCTAAAGTACCTGCTGCATAGCGATGAATCATTTCGTTCCATGCTTTATGACTTTCAAGCGGCGTGTCTGGGAACAACTCGGCTGCTTTGTTGGCGTCTTTGGGTACGGTCAGTTCACCGTAACAGCCCGGCCAGTCAGGGCAGCCTAAACCGGCATCAGTAAGGCGTGTGTAAGCCCCTAAAACAATCACCACAAAGGCGAGAACAATACTTAATTTTACGAAGCCACGCATGCTGTTACCCTATCTTTGAGAGCTTTAACAAGGTGCGTAAGTCGGCCAGCAAATTCTTGGCTTCCGCACGCATTTTTTCTTCATCGGCGAACGTTGCATAGTGCAGCACGACGTTGCCTAGCGGGTCGATAATCATTAAATGGTGTGCCGGTACAGCATTGATTGCTTGGCTAAGTGCGGCGTCAGAGACCGCCGTAATCAACGGAACATTGCTTAAGTCTAATGAGCTTGGTTGAGCGCTGATTAACACTGGTGCGACGCGGTCGGTTTCTTTGCCTAAGGCGACGTCAAGTTGGTTCATGGCGTACAAGGCTTGAATACAAGCTGCACCGCATGCACCGTCGTCACGCAGGGCAACGCGCCAACCTTCGGGGAGCAACTGGTTGAGTTGTTTGAGCTCAAGTGGTGGCACCAACATGGTGCCTTTATTGGTTACCGCGCCCTGATACCAGTTTTGGTCGAGCACTAATTTGGCGCCAATAACAGGAATTAAAAAGGCCAGCACAACACCAATTAACGTGGCTCGCGATTTTTTAACGTTCGACATGATCATTCCTCTGTTGTTATTTTTTTGGAACGGCTTGCAAACCAAAACACCAATAAACAGGCGAGGGCCAATGAGAACCACTGCCATGCGTATGCACGATGCTTTTCAGGTGTCATGACTTGCGGCTGCCATGCTCGTGGCCAGCCCATTTCTTCTTGCTCCGAGAGTAGCACCACATAGGGTTCTATGGGAAGCTGCAGCGCGTTGCCAATAACACTGGCGTTTAGTTGCTGCACGCGAACCGGCTTTTGTTGGTGTTCCACCAAGTGTGCGTTCGCCCCCCAAACGCTACTTAGCTCGGGTAAGTAAAAGTACCCAGTCAGCGTTAAAGGCTGCTGCGGTATTTGCAGTTGTGGCCTGACTTCGCGACTTTTGCCCAGCGGTACCCAGCCTAAATTCACCATGACAATACGTGACGCATTATCCATGTCTGCTTGCAACAAGCCCACCACGTGATAGCCAACCTGGCCCGCTTGAATTTGGTTATCAAGTAGCAAGTAATCCGCTAGAAATTCACCCGAAACAGTTACTTGGGTAAATCGCGGTATTGTTTCTTGCGGGTTCATGCTGTTATTTAGCTGAACGGTTTGCTGGCCACGTTGTTCATAGTCGGCAAAAAATTGTTCTTTTTGATTGGCGCGCTCAAGTTGCCAAAAACCAAGCTTGACCAAAATAGCAATTGCTAGCACAGTGAGCAGCATGCCAATAAGTTTGCTCATGCGAAATGACTTACGCATAGCAAGCCTGACAATCAACGCCTTTAAGCGGGCGAACTCGGGAAGGAACAATGGTTACTGCAGCAAAAATCATACTGGTACTACTCATGTTATTTATGGTCGTTAATTTATTTCGCGCATTGTTTGCCATGCTGCGTAACGACCCGACCAAACCCTCAATGACAAAATATCTCGGCCAGCGAGTGATGTTCTCGGCGATAGCCATTGTGGTGATCGTGATATTACTGGCGTCTGGATTGCTGACACCGAATCCGCGACCGTACTAAGCTTTCAAGCTTAGTACGGCCACCACTACTTTATAAAATGTATACGAAAATAAACAAGCACACCCAAACCACATCAACAAAGTGCCAATACCAACTCGTGGCTTGGAAGGCAAAATGGTTGTCTGGTGTGAAGTGACCTTTAATGACGCGCAAGAACATGATGATTAACATCAGTGTTCCTAGGGTAACGTGCAAACCATGGAACCCGGTCAACATGTAGAAGGTATTACCGTAAACACCAGAATCTAATGTCAAACCAAGATCTTGGTATGCATGTACGTATTCTGCGCCTTGCAAGTATAAGAAGATACAACCTAAGACAATGGTGATACCCAGCCACAGTGTGAGCTGCTTACGGTTATTCTTCTCAAGGCCAACGTGTGCAAAATGACAGGTAAAGCTGGACACAATCAGAATAATGGTGTTGTAGAGCGGTAAGCCAAACCAACCCATTTCGCCTGATTTTGTGCCACCTGGCGTTTCTGTAAGCGGCCAATGCGCTTCAAAAGCTGGCCATAACACTTCATTAGTCATGGCGTTGTTACCAGCGCCGCCAAGCCATTCAACAGCAATTACTCGGGCATAAAATAACGCACCAAAGAACGCCGCGAAGAACATGATTTCAGAGAAGATAAACCAGCTCATGCCTTGGCGATAAGAATGCCCTAATTGGTTACTGTACAAGCCCGACATTGATTCGTTAATCTGGTCGCGAAACCAACCAAATAACATCACAATCATGACTGCTACGCCACCAAGCAGGACGTTTGTGCCCCAGCCGTCGGTAGCTTCATTTTTCATATCAATAACGGTGTGCCCTGCACCAAACGCAATTAAGCCTAAACCAATAGCGCCAACTATTGGCCATGGGCTAGAAGCAGGGACGTAATATTTTTCATGTTGTTGTGCCATAAAATAATCCTCAGTCGGCCGATGGCGTCGCTTCAAAAGTAGCGAGCACATCCGGTTGAGCATTGGCTGTCATATCGTACATGGTGTATGACAAAGTCAACGTATGTATATGTTCTGGAATATCTGGGTCAAGATAAAACTGCATGGGCATTTTGGTGTCAGCACCTGCCGCAAGTGGTTGCTGATTAAAGCAAAAGCACTCAGTTTTATTTAAATACAGCCCGGCTTCACCCGGTGCAACAGATGGAATAGCTTGCGCCACCATGTTCTGTCCCGTTGGGTTACTGGCCAGAAAGTTAACAACCTTGGTCTCACCAGGGTGAACACGTACTGAGTTCACCTCTGGCGAAAAGCCCCAAGGCATGCCTTTGTTGACCCGAGTAATAAACTGCACGTTAATAGTGCGCGAGGTATCTACTTGGCGCGTGTTAGCGGCTGCTTGTTCGTTTTTAGTGCGGCCGTTAAACCCAGTGATGTCGCAAAACACTTCGTACAGTGGAACCAACGCAAAGCCAAAGCCAAACATGCCCACAACAACAAACAGTAGACGTTTTACAACGCGCGCGTTGTCTGGCCGCGCGTTAGTTGGGGTTGGATCGTTGGTTGCCATAATTACTTCACCTCGGGCGGCGTTTCAAAGGTGTGATACGGCGCCGGTGAAGGCACTGTCCACTCTAGCCCTTCTGCACCCTCCCATGGCTTCGCAGGTGCTTTTTCGCCGCCGCGTGCGCACTTAATCACCACCCACAAGAAGATAAGTTGTGATAAGCCGAACGCAAAGCCGCCAATACTAACAATTTGGTTAATATCCGCGAACTGCAGCGAGTAGTCAGGAATACGACGAGGCATGCCCGCTAAGCCCGCAAAGTGCATTGGGAAGAACAGTAAG
The DNA here is from genome assembly GCF_900116895.1 of Pseudidiomarina donghaiensis. GTDB lineage: Bacteria > Pseudomonadota > Gammaproteobacteria > Enterobacterales > Alteromonadaceae > Pseudidiomarina > Pseudidiomarina donghaiensis. The sequence continues at coordinate 101,827 of NZ_FPCF01000001.1, forward strand.
TTGACCGAGATTAACGAGCACCAGAAGTGCCATTTCGCTAATGTTTCGTCATACATGTGACCTGTCCACTTTGGTAACCAGTAGTACGCTGCCGCCATAATCGAGAAAATAGCGCCGCTAACTAGCACATAATGGAAGTGTGCGACCACGAAGTAGGTGTCGTGATACTGGAAGTCAACCGGTGTAATAGCCAACATGAGCCCAGAGAAACCACCAATGGTGAACAAAATCACGAATGCGAGTGCAAACAGCATCGGCGTTTCAAAGGTGATAGAGCCGCGCCACATGGTGGCCACCCAGTTGAATACTTTCACCCCAGTGGGCACCGATATCAACATAGTGGCGTACATAAAGAATATCTCAGCGGCTACCGGCATCCCTGTGGTAAACATGTGGTGCGCCCATACAATAAAGCTTAAACCGGCAATTGCTGCAGTGGCGTAAACCATGGATGAATAGCCGAATAGCCGTTTGCGTGAGAACGCTGGAATAATGGCTGAGATAATCCCGAATGACGGCAGAATCATGATGTACACTTCGGGGTGCCCAAAGAACCAGAATATGTGCTGGAACAAGACTGGATCACCGCCGCCAGCGGCATCAAAGAAGCTCGTGCCAAAATACTTATCAGTGAGCACCATGGTTACCGCACCGGCAAGTACCGGCATAACGGCAATCAACAAGAATGCTGTGATAAACCATGTCCACACAAACAACGGCATCTTCATGTACGTCATGCCAGGGGCACGCATGTTCATAATGGTCACGATAACGTTAATCGCCCCCATAATGGACGAAATACCCATGATATGAACAGAGAATACGAATAATGCGGTTGAGTCACTACTATAGGTAGTTGATAGCGGTGCATAGAATGTCCAACCAAAGGCTGGACCACCGCCTTCCATGAATAACGAGGCCAATAAAATGGCAAAAGCAAATGGCAGAATCCAAAAGCTCCAGTTATTCATGCGCGGCAATGCCATATCTGGCGCGCCGATCATCAACGGTACCATCCAGTTGGCTAAACCGGTAAAGGCCGGCATAACCGCCCCGAATACCATGATCAAGCCGTGCACTGTGGTCATTTGGTTAAAGAAGTGCGGGTCTACTAATTGTAGGCCTGGTTGGAATAGCTCGGCGCGAATAACCATCGCCATAGAGCCGCCAACCAAAAACATAATAAAACTGAACCATAGGTACATTGAGCCAATGTCTTTATGGTTCGTGGTAAATAGCCAACGGGTAAAACCCGATGGCGCGTGGTGGTGATGATCGTTATGATCCATCTCGCCAGCAACTGTGCTCATATCGGGTCTCCCTTACTCGTTCATGAATTTATTAACATCAGCGGCCTGAATGAGGTCGCCCGTGTTGTTACCCCAAGCATTACGTTCGTACGTAATAACCGCGGCCAACTCACGTAAACTCAACTGATTACCAAACGCCTGCATAGCGGTGCCGGCTTTGCCGTTCACCACAATATCAATGTGACCATCAATATCATTAAGCACCATGTCAGTGCCTTTCAGGCTTGGGAATACGCCAGGGATACCTTCACCGCTTGGCTGGTGGCATGCGGCACAGCTGCCCAGATAAATACGCTCACCAAGTTCCATCAACTCGTCTTTGCTCATCGACATAGACAGCAAGCGTTGTTCTTCTTCTTTGGCTTGCTTCTGAATGGCTTCTTGCTCGCTTATCCAAGCTTGATACTCAGCCGGCTCTTTGGCAATAACCACTACCGGCATGAAGCCGTGGTCTTTACCACATAGCTCGGCACATTGGCCGCGATAAATACCAGGTTCGTCAACCTTGGTCCAAGCTTCATTGATAAAGCCAGGGTTGGCGTCTTTTTTAACGGCAAAATCCGGTACCCACCAAGAGTGAATAACGTCATCTGAAGTCACTAAGAAGCGAACTTTGGTGTCAGTAGGAATAACCAAAGGGCGGTCTACTTCAAGCAGATAGTTTTCGCCTTTATCCAGTCGGTTATTAATTTGGTCTTGGCGTGTGGCAAGTAAACTAAAGTACTCGACGTCATGATCAAAATACTTATAGTGCCATTTCCACTGTGACCCAGTAACCAATACGGTAACTTCTGCTTCGGATGTGTCTTCCATAGCAAACAAGGTTTGCGTAGCTGGAATAGCCATACCAATAAGGATCAAAAAGGGAATGACCGTCCAAATGATTTCCACCTTGACGTTCTCATGGAACGTTGCCGGCTTCGGATTTTTAGACTTACGGTGGATGACCATGGAAACAAACATGGCACCGAAAACGATAACGCCTATGACACAACATATATAAAAAATTGTCATGTGTAGGTCGTAAACGCGTTGACTGATCTCGGTTACCCCTTGAGTCAGGTTCAACGACGATTGTGCGCTGGCAGCAAATGGAAGCATTGCTGTTAGCGCGGTGATGAGCTTAGTACTCACGCGACATCTCCTCTCATTCTTCCGACGTGGCTTGGGCCACGAATACACCGAAGTGCGAGCCTGAAGAACAACGAGGTGAGTAGAAAAAGGAACAGCATTTCGTTAGAAAATCGCTTTCCCCACTAACCCTTTGTTGTTATGTATCAATAATTATTGTTGTTTATTGTGTTAGCAGTTAATGCACATTCAAAATACCATTTTCTGGTGAAAAAGAAACCGGCAATTCGAATAAATTTTACATTTGCGTATAAAAAAAGGGCCACTAATGTGGCCCTAATAGACAACCTTCACTTGCAGGATTAGTGGAGTGGGGTGGGTGAAGGTAGATCATTCAATACAAAACTGTGCGTTTGGCTAACTTTGCTTGCCATTTTAAGACGTTGTTGCATGCGCGGCGAAAGCTCTCCCAACCAGCTGAGTACAATGCTACTCGTGCCGGCGAGTAACGCTTGTTCGGTTGCCCATTCGCGTTCATCTTGATTGCGGCCATGTACCCAACGGATGCGCGTACGGCTAATACCTGCGGCAACAAGTTGTTCGATCACCTCACGACGAGCTCCAATCACTGTTATCCATTGATGAGTACGCACGGACAGCGCTTGAAGGCGTGGAAGCAAGCTTTCAATGTGCTGGCAATTCGACTCTAATGCTGGTGTCGTAGACCAAACATCAAAACCAATCTCATTCATTACATTAAAATTTTCGTTTCTCATAACCATGCTCCATTGCGAATCACACCTACAGCCAAGCCTTCAATGGTGAAATATTGGTGTGTTAAATCGACCTGAATTGGCGAAAACTCTTCGTTTTCTGGGTGCAACAATATGATATTTCCGCGCCGTTCGAACCGTTTCACGGTCACGTCGTCTTCAACTCGAGCGACAATAATTTGGCCATTGCGGGCTTCATGAGTTTTATGTACCGCAAGTAAATCACCGTCTAAAATACCGATATCTTTCATGCTCATACCGTTAACACGAAGCAAGAAGTCAGCATGTGGCTTGAATAAGTTTTGATCGACTTGATAGTGGCTTTCGATATGCTCTTGAGCCAAAATAGGCTCGCCCGCAGCAACTTGCCCGATTAAAGGAAGCCCTTCGGGAACTTCTTCTTGCTCAAAACCGACTAAGCGAATACCACGTGACATGCCGGGCATCATTTCGATAACGCCTTTTTTGGCGAGCGCTTTAAGGTGTTCTTCAGCTGCGTTCGCTGATTTAAATCCAAGTCGCTGCGCAATTTCTGCCCGCGTCGGTGGCATACCCGTTGCGTCTATATTGTCTTTAATAAGTGTCAGAATTTGCTGCTGTCGTGGCGTTAATGGTCGCATAACGATACCTGTTTATCTATACAGTAATACTGTGAGTATATACAGGTGTTTTGGATTCGCAACTTTTTTGTGCAACTTTTTTTCAATCAGACAAATTTTTTCAACAGTGGTATGCTTTATAGGTCTGTAATTAGTGGGGATATTACATGAGTCTGAAAGGCTTTTGGCGCGCTTGTATGTACTGGCCAGTGCGCTGGTTAACGCGCTATGAAGTAATTCTCGACGACACTGCACAGCAGGTAGTTGGCGAGAAGCATGTGGTGTATGTGATGCGTTCAACGTCGACCACAGATTTATTGGTAGCGCAGCGTGCACTGCAAAGCGTCGGGCTACCTGATCCGACCGATGATCTGATGATCAACGGTCAGCAGTTATCGCGCGTGATGTATTTAGATCAAACTGACCATGACTGCGCGCAACAAGCGATCACGGATTTCGAGAAGCTGATTGGTGCTCATCAAAAAGACAGTCAGTTGAATATTCAGGTTATGCCGATCGGGTTGTTCTGGGGGCGTTCGCCCGGACAAGAGCCTCGGCAAGGCCATACCATGGTATCAGACGTTGATAACCCTGGGCACTGGCGCAAGTTTTGGCTCGTCATGTTCTCAGGGCGCCATGTATTAGTACGGGGCAGTCGCCCAGTAGCGCTGCGTGAGATGGCCTCACAACGCGGCACAACCCAGCGTTTAGCGCATAAATTAGCGCGTGTTGCGCGGGTGCACTTTGTACGTATGCGTCACGCCGTTGCTGGGCCTAAGATGACCGAGCGCCAAGTGGTCATTCAGGACTTATTAGACACGCCAGCGCTCAAGCAAGCCATAGCGGATGAGGCTCGTAGCAAAAAGGTCTCTGAGCAGCAGGCACGTAAAACCGCTGAGAAATATCTGCATGAAATAGCCGCTAGTTATAGCGACACTTTAGTTCGTCTATTAGATCGCTTTATGACTTGGTGTTGGAGCCGAATATACAATGGTATTCACGTGGAAGGTGGTGAGCGCATTCGAGCTTTAGCCGAAGCTGGGCATGAAATTGTTTATGCACCGTGCCATCGTTCGCACATGGACTATTTGTTACTAAGCTATGTGATTTATAAAGAAGGCCTAGTGCCACCGCATATAGCAGCGGGCATTAATCTAGACTTTTTCCCTGCTGGTCCAATTTTCCGCCGTGGCGGGGCGTTTTTTATTCGTCGTAGCTTCCGCGGTAACAAGTTGTACTCAACAGTTTTTCGGGAATATCTCAATCGTTTGTTCCAAAAAGGTTACCCAGTGGAGTACTTCACTGAAGGTGGTCGTAGCCGAACTGGACGACTGTTACCACCCAAAACCGGCATGATAGCCATGACGGTTCAAGGTATGTTGCGCGGCGGCCAGCAGCGCCCCATGTCGATTGTGCCGGTGTACCTAGGTTATGAGCATGTGATGGAAGTGGGCACTTACTTAAAAGAGCTCAAAGGGAAGTCGAAAGAGAAAGAGTCGGTGTGGCAAGTGTTAAGTAGCTTGCGCCACTTGCGTAATTTCGGTCAAGGCTATGTCAGCTTCGGTGAGCCTATCAATTTGGGCGAAGCGCTTGAGCAATTACAGCCAAAATGGCGAGACGCTATTACTACCGGTGCCGAAGAACCTGAGCGCCCGAAGTGGTTGACACCAACAGTGAACGTGTTGGCCGATCAAATTATGTGCCGTATCAATAACTCGGCAGCGCTCAACAGCATAAACCTGTCAGCGCTGATTGTGCTAAGTTCAGAGCATCATGCCATTACGCGTGAAGAGTTAATAAGCCAACTAAATTTGTATACCCGTATTCTACGTGAAGTGCCTTACACGAAAGACGCATACGTACCTGAGCAAAGTGGTGCAGAGCTGTGGGAACTCGCCAAGAAGCACGATAAGTTTACCGTTGAGGCGGATGGTATTGGCGAGATGATTCGGTTAGATGGCACTACAGCGATTGCAATGACCTATTACCGAAATAATATCATGCACATGGTAATTGTGCCGGCGTTACTTGCCGCCTTTGCCATGGGGCATAAGCGTTTTAGCGCTGACCAAGCTGTTAATTTGCTGACTAATTTACACCCTCTGTTAGCGGCTGAACTGTTTATTAGTCACAGTAAGAGTGACATGGCGTTGTGGGTCAAAGCACTGCTAGAGCAATATGTTCAGTGCGGTTTGCTAACACAGTTAGACGCCGATACCTATACCGTGCCGAAGCGCGATTCAGCCAGTTATTCGCAGTTGGTGTTGTTGGCCAGAAGCGCCAGTGAAACGGTGCAGCGTTTTGCCATTGTGCTTGAGCTGCTGCAGCAAGCACAGCCGATATCACGTTCAGATCTTGAGCAGTACTCGGTGCAACTTGCCGAGCGCCTTAGTGCCATTCACGGTGTCAATGCGCCCGAGTTTTTCGATAAGAAAGTACTCAGCACGCTTATTGGCACGTTGAAAAGTGAAGGCTATTTCACGGTTGAAGAGTCAGGTGCAATGGTTGCCGATGCGCGAGTCGACAACTTTAGTGATGGCGTTGACTTGTTATTAGAGCCGGCGGTGTTACAGACTATTCGTCAGTCGGTGCAGCAACTTGTTCAGCGCGAAACTGACACTAACAACTAGGCTAAAACCAATAATGTGCAGCAACAACGAGGGCTAAAACCCAGCCCACGTTGTTGTTGTGCAAAAAGGCTTGAAAGCAGCGTTGTGGCTCGCGGTACCATATCAGATAGTGTTGCCATAAAAACATGCCAATAATCACGGCGAGCCCTAGCCAATAAACGAATCCAAATAGCAACTCGTAACCTAACCAAGCCAATAAAGCCAACGTAGCTATTTGTAATAGCGCAATGGCAAATTTGTCATGGCCAGCGAATAATATTGCGGTAGATTTTACACCGATCTTTACGTCATCGGCGCGATCAGCCATGGCATATTCAGTGTCGTAGGCCACTGTCCAAGCAATGTTTGCGGTAAATAAAATCCAAGCAACGAGCGGCAGCCCTTGCTCTAAGGCCGTAAAAGGCATGAGCACGCCAAAACTAAAGGCAACCCCAAGTACTACTTGCGGTAGCTGGGTAAACCGTTTGCAAAACGGGTATAAGGTAGCCACGCCGGCTGCCGCAAAGCTGAGCAAAATGGTGGCCTGATTAAATTGTAAGACAATGATAAACGCAATAAGCAATAACAAAGCAAACAATGCCAGAGCATGCCACGGCTTGAGCTCACCTGTTGCTAAAGGGCGCAGCTTGGTGCGGCTAACATGACCATCAATGTTGCGGTCAGCGTAATCGTTAATGACACACCCTGCTGAGCGCATAACAAATACGCCAAGCATAAACAAAACCACGGTGCGTAAAGGCGGATTGCCATTGCCGGCAATGAGTAGGGCTACCAATGTAGGCCAACCAAGCAAGAGGCTGCCAATAGGCCGATCAGCACGCATTAATCGCCAACAGGCGCTGATAAACTGTCCAATGTTAATCATGGGTATTGTCCTGCATAAGTGTGGCCGCTATTTGAGCTGGAATAGACTCGCCGATAAAAACTTCGGCAACCAGTACCCGCTGACCCGCCGCGGTAAAACAGCTGCGCCGGCCCCACAGCGATTGCGCCGGATAACCTAAGCATTGATGAAGTACACCAATGCGTGACTGGGCGGAAAACGTAGATACCTCAATGCGCGAGCGCTGTAGATCGGGTTGCGCAAATAAATGAGCACCTAGTGGCTTGTCGCCAAGTTGGCCAAGTTTTAATGCCGCAGCCTCAAGGGCGCTTTGTGGGAAAACACTACGCGCAAATACCCAAGGCTTGCCGTCACAGCATAAAATAACTTCGCGAATGGTTGCGTTGGCTTGCCCTTGGCTTGCACTTTCGGTTAACCACTTAGCTTCGTCTGGGCGAATCATTCCCGGACGCTGGCCGAGCACCTCAACCGAAAAGTCTTGGCAATGACGCTTTAATTTCGCGGTAAGGGAGTCGGGGTCAAGCAGCCATTGAGTTAGGAGTGCACTGGTAGGTAAGTGCTGCGCCAGCGCTGGCTGCCAGTCTGCTTGCTGGCCCTGGCTGACGATAGGAAACTCGAGTTGTTGTAACTCAGAAAAGCGCATGTACTACCGACGACCGTATTGGGTTAAAAACCGAATAACAACGCCAATGACCAAGCCGGAAACCAGCCCCGCTGTGTGTGCGGTATTGGCAATATTGACCCACAGTAGCCCTGTATAACCAAGCACCAACCATGCGAGCATAAAAATAATTAAGCCGTTTGGAAGAAACAATGGGTGTCGAGGGTTTTTCCAACCAACGACACTGGCAATACCGAATAGACCATAAACCACGCCAGAAAGGCCGCCAAAATAAGGGCCACTTTCTATAAACTGCGAGGTGTTTGAGGCTATTGCGCAAACTGCGAACGCCAATACTAACCACTTAGTGCCATAGTATCGCTCAAAGCGGCCACCTAAATACCACCACCAAAACACGTTAAAGAGAATGTGCAGCACACTGAAGTGCAACACGGCCGGGCTGACAAATCGCCAAGGTTGCGCCCAAGGCAAGCTTTCAAAGTCATTTGGGTTAAACAGTAGAGCGCCTAAAATACCCTCGGCTAAAGGCGTCATTAAGCCAAGAAAAACCAGCACAACAATTGCAGCATATAAGGCTGTGAACCAACCTGCTTGACGCAACATTATGCTCAGCATGGAAGATGGGTTAGTGTTTGTTTGCTGCGGTTGAGCCGTTTGCGAGTCAGTAGACTCAACGGCTTGATTGGCAATATCTGGGTTGTCTTTAAAGGCTTGAATAAGTGCTTTTGCATGCGCATGGTAGCTGGAAACAGTTAACCACAATTCAAGCTGATTACCCTGTTCGCTAACGGTTACTGGCACACCGTTTTGCTGTAGGTAACGATACAGGTTCGCCATCATTTCAGCATCACGGGTGGTCAGTAATTTTTGCATTTAACCGCGCTCCACAGCCTCTGGAAACTGTTGTGCCCAAGCGGTCATGCCGCCGTCTAAGCTACTGGTATTCTCAACGCCTTGGTTAACCAAGTATTGCGCAGCACCTTGGCTGCTATTGCCGTGATAGCAAACGACCACCACAGGGTTGTCGTCATCAAGCCCATTCAGAAAATCTTGTAAGTTGGCATCGGTTAAGCGCTGTGAACCGGGTATGTGCGCTGCAGCAAACGAGCGTTCGTCACGAATATCGACAAATCGTGTCTCGCCTTGCTGCCACATTTGGTGAGCGGTGGTCACATTAATTCGTTTAAATTCTGCCATGGTTACTTCCTAATTTTCTGTATTGGCGCAGATTAACTCCAGTCTAAAACGACTTTGCCTGATTGACCAGAGGTCATAATGTCAAAGCCTTCTTGGAAGTCATCAACCGACATGCTGTGGGTCAATATTGGTGACAGATCGAGACCTGACTGCAGCAAGCTTGCCATTTTGTACCAGGTTTCGAACATTTCACGACCATAAATGCCCTTAATGGTGAGACCTTTGAAAATAACTTGGTTCCAGTCAATGGCGACGCTTTGCGGTGGAATGCCAAGCATGGCTATTTTGCCGCCGTGATTCATAGTTTCAAGCATTTGCGCAAACGCTGAAGGCACGCCAGACATTTCCAGGCCGACGTCGAATCCTTCTTTCATGCCAAGCTCGTTCATCACGTCTTTCAAGTTTTCTTTACTGACATCAACAGCGCGCGTCGCACCCATTTTCTTCGCCAAATCAAGACGATATTCATTTACGTCGGTAATAACCACGTGGCGCGCACCAACGTGGCGAGCTACTGCTGCGGCCATAATTCCAATGGGGCCTGCGCCGGTAATCAACACGTCTTCGCCCACTAAGTCGAAGGCTAAAGCGGTATGTACAGCGTTACCAAATGGGTCAAAAATAGCGGCTAAATCATCGCTAATGTCGTCTGGTAATTTGAAGGCGTTTTCCGCCGGAATAACCAAGTATTCAGCGAATGCACCAGGGCGGTTAACACCCACACCAACGGTGTTACGGCATAAGTGACGGCGCCCGGCGCGGCAGTTACGGCAATGGCCGCAGGTAATATGGCCTTCGCCTGAAACGCGGTCGCCCGTGTTAAAACCACGCACACCTTCGCCCATTGCCTCAACTACGCCAACATATTCGTGACCGACCACCATAGGCACTGGAATAGTCTTTTGTGACCATTCGTCCCACTTGTAAATATGTACGTCAGTGCCGCAAATAGCGGTTTTTTTAATGCGAATGAGTAAGTCGTTGTAACCGTACTCAGGCTTTTCAACGTCAGTCATCCATATGCCTGGTTCAGCGTGTAATTTGGCTAAAGCTTTCATCGTTTTTACCTTCAGTAACGGTGTTAAATTATGCCTAAGTCTTTACCAATTCGGGTAAAGGCGTCAATGGCACGGTCAAGTTGCTCACGCGTGTGGGCAGCCGACATTTGGGTGCGAATACGTGCTTTGCCACGCGGCACCACAGGGAACGAGAAGCCAACAACGTAGATGCCTTCTTTGAGCATGCGCTCAGCCATTTCTGATGCCAATTTAGCATCGCCAATCATTACTGGAATAATGGCGTGATCTGCGCCGCTGAGGGTAAAGCCTGCCGCAGTCATTTGGGTACGGAAGTAATTTGCGTTGTCCCAAAGCTTTGCGCGCAACTCGTGACCGTTTTCAAGCATTTCAAGCACGCGAATAGACGCTTGCACAATAGCTGGCGCGACTGAGTTTGAGAACAAATATGGGCGTGAGCGCTGACGTAGCCAGTCAATGACACATTTTTTACCTGAGGTATAACCGCCTGACGCGCCGCCTAAGGCTTTGCCTAAGGTACCGGTAATAATGTCGACACGACCCATCACGTTGCAGTACTCGTGCGTACCTTTACCGTTTTCACCTAAGAAACCAGTTGCGTGACAGTCGTCCATCATGACTAAAGCGCCATACTCGTCGGCTAAGTCGCAAATGCCATTTAAGTTGGCAATAACACCGTCCATTGAGAATACGCCGTCGGTCGCGATGAGAATGTTACGCGCGCCATCGGCCTTAGCTTGTTTAAGTTGGGCTTCTAAGTCGGCCATGTCGTTATTTTTGTAACGATAACGCTTAGATTTGCTTAAGCGAATACCATCAATAATAGAGGCATGGTTTAGCTCGTCACTGATAATGGCGTCTTCTGGGCCCATTAAGGTTTCAAATAAACCGCCGTTAGCATCGAAGCATGATGAATACAAAATTGTATCTTCGGTGCCCAAAAAATCGCTGAGTTTGGCTTCGAGCGTTTTGTGAATATTTTGCGTGCCACAAATAAAACGCACGGAAGCAGTACCAAAACCGTGTTCATCAAGGCCTTTTTTTGCGGCTCGAATAAGTTCTGCGTTGTTGGCTAAACCTAAATAGTTGTTGGCACAGAAGTTAAGAACAGATTCACCATTGCCGACTTCAATTTCAGCGTCTTGGTCGCCTAAAATAATTCGCTCGTTTTTGTATAAGCCTTCTGCTTGCAGCTCGTCTAGCTGGGTTTCAAGCTGTTGATAAAAATCTTGCTTCATGTAATTCTCCGTGCGTTGACGTTACGGGTGAACCATAATGTTATTGATTACCCCATAGTTTACCTGATCAGCAGGGGGCTTGGCATCCTCATTTATATAGGTGGAGAAATTTCATGCATCAACGGGCAATTTATCCTGGCACCTTTGACCCAATAACCAATGGTCATGCCGATTTAATCGCGCGTGCAGCCAACCTGTTTAGCGAAGTGATTGTGGGCGTCGCGAACAGCCCAAGTAAAAAGCCGATGTTTTCGCTGGATGAACGGGTTGAGCTGGTACGACATGTGGTGTCGCATCTGCCCAATGTCACCGTTGTCGGTTTCAGTGGCTTACTAGTCGACTTTGCCAAAGAATATCAGGCCACGGTACTTATTCGAGGATTACGTGCAGTATCTGACTTTGAATATGAGTTTCAGTTGGCCAACATGAACCGTCGACTGTTTTCAGAACTAGAAAGCGTGTTCTTAACACCGTCGGAAGAAAACTCCTTTATTTCATCAACCTTGGTGAAAGAAGTCGCCATTCACCATGGCGATGTGCGCCAGTTTACCAGCGCTCGTGTGGCCGAGGCCTTAGCGGACAAGGTGAAAGCAAAAGCGCTGTAGTTTTACAGCGCTACGTCAACAAATACCCATGCCAATAATAGTGGGCAAACCACACGTAAATGCCAAAACAACAAGCGATAGCGAAGTTCAGTATGGGCCAATTCGCGAAGCCGATTGCTGCGCCGCCATAGCCAACCGATAACGATAAAGTAAAAGAGCCCAGACAAAGGGAGTTGAAATTGCGTCACGTAAGTAACCACCCAGTTAAACAATGGGTCGAAGAACACCACCAAAGTTATCCCAATTAAACTAATCATTGCAGCAATGATTAGTGCTGCTTGGCGACGATTGACTGGGTGGGTTTCAATGGCATAAGCAATAGGCACCTCGGCAGTTGCAATGGTGGACGTTAGAGCAGCAATGCTTAACAACGCGAAAAAGCCAAACCCTAACCAAGAGCCAGTATTGCCGAGGCGATCAAATAAGTCCGGCAGCACCTGAAAAATTAAGCGGCCTTCGCCAATAAGTTGCTCACCTTCAGTGACAGACAATCCTTGTGCCATAGCCACATACAGCGCCGGAATAATTAACAAACCGGCCAAAAAGGCAACCAGCGTATCAAGAGCTGCAACGCTCCAAGTTAAGCGGCCTAATCGCGTTCCTTTTTTCAAATAACTTCCGTAGATCATCATGCCGCCAAGGCCGATAGACAGCGAGAAAAAGGCTTGCCCCATAGCCGAAACAAGTAAATCAGCACTGAACATGGCATTAAAATCGGGTACTAAGTACGCGCGAAAACCGTCACTGGCGCCAGGTAGCGTGGCAATGTAGACAATGAGACCTATGAGCAACACCACCAATAATGGCATGAGGCGCCGCGACCATCGTTCAATACCATTCTGCACCCCTTTGATAACAATTCCAAAAGTGAGCGTAACAAAGACTAAAAGCAAAATAATATCACGCAACATGGAACTCGTTTTTGTCCATTGCGCCAAGCTACTCATGCTTAATGCTTGCAGCAGAAAAGTAAGCCCCTCCGCCACCATCCACGCAGCGACCAAATGATAGAAGCTGAGCATAAGAATAGCGCCGATGACGTTCAAGTAACCCATGGTTTTACCGCTAGCGGCAGTAACAGGAGAGTGAGTTTGGCTTAATGTTGACAGGGCTTTAACGGGGTTTGCTTGTGCCGCATGGCCTAGGCTTAATTCGGTGTACAAAGCCGGCACCGCGAGAATAACTACAACGGCCAAGTAGACCAGTAAAAATGCCGCACCGCCGTGGTTTGCAGCTTGGCTAGGGAAGCCCCAAATATTACCTAATCCGATAGCTGAACCGGCAGCGGCAAGAATAAATCCAATTCTGGTATGAAAGCTATCGCGCATAAAACAACCAATTATTAGTTAAGATTTAGGCAGAAATTAGCCGTTAAAAGCAAGCATTCTAGCCTGTATAACATCCATAAGACTACCATTTTTGCCCTTTTCACGTTAGAATCGCGCCCACATTTACTTTTCGATAATTTTGCTCAAACCAGACCCGCAGGAGTCCGCCACATGACTGATCTGGATCTTGGCCGTTACGGCATCACAGACGTCACTGAAATTGTCCATAACCCTTCCTATGAACAATTGTTTGAAGAAGAAACACGTGCTGATCTACAAGGCTTTGAAAAAGGCGTTGTCACCGACTTAGGCGCCGTTGCTGTTGATACAGGTATCTTTACTGGTCGCTCGCCAAAAGATAAATATATCGTACGCGACGACGTAACCAAAGACACGTTGTGGTGGGCAGACCAGGGCAAAAATGACAATAAAGCCATTACCCCAGAAATTTGGGCGGACTTAAAAGACACAGTTACCACGCAATTATCAGGCAAACGTTTGTTTGTTGTAGATACTTACTGTGGTGCGAATGAAGACACCCGTTTATCGGTACGTTTTATCACTGAAGTTGCATGGCAAGCGCATTTCGTGAAAAACATGTTTATTCGTCCTTCAGCAGAAGAGCTGGAAAACTTTACGCCTGATTTCGTGGTTATGAACGGTGCAAAATGCATCAACCACAAATGGCAAGAACACGGATTAAACTCTGAAAACTTTGTTGCCTTTAATTTAACCGAACGTATTCAACTTATTGGCGGAACCTGGTACGGCGGCGAAATGAAGAAAGGTATGTTCTCTATCATGAACTACTACTTGCCGTTGCAAGGTATTGCGTCAATGCATTGTTCTGCTAACGTTGGTGAAGACGGTGACGTTGCAATTTTCTTTGGTTTGTCAGGTACCGGGAAAACGACGTTATCAACCGACCCGAAGCGTCAGTTAATTGGTGACGATGAACATGGTTGGGACGACGACGGTGTCTTCAACTTTGAAGGCGGTTGTTACGCCAAAACCATCAACCTGTCAGCGGAAGCTGAGCCGGATATCTACAACGCCATTCGTCGCGATGCCTTGTTAGAAAACGTTACTGTGAATGACGAAGGTGTGGTTGATTTCAACGACGGCTCGAAAACCGAAAACACCCGTGTTTCATACCCGATTTACCATATCGACAATATCGTGAAGCCAGTGTCTAAAGCGGGCCACGCGAAGAAAGTTATTTTCTTAACGGCAGACGCTTTTGGTGTTTTACCACCGGTTTCTAAGTTGACCAAAGAACAAACAGAGTATTATTTCTTGTCAGGCTTTACTGCCAAGTTAGCTGGTACAGAGCGTGGTATTACTGAACCAACGCCTACTTTCTCAAGCTGTTTTGGGGCTGCGTTCTTAACCTTGCATCCTACCCAGTATGCCGAAGTTTTGGTGAAACGTATGGAAGCATCAGGTGCTGAAGCCTACCTAGTCAACACCGGTTGGAACGGCACTGGCAAGCGTATTTCAATTCAAGCAACCCGCGCTATTATTGACTCCATTTTAGACGGTAGCATTGAAGACGCAGAATTTGTGCAATTGCCATATTTCAACCTTGCCATGCCAACCGCGTTAGCAGGTGTTGAAGAGCAACACATTCTAGACCCACGCAACACCTATGCAGACCAAGGTGATTGGGACGTGAAAGCGCAAGACCTAGCCAATCGTTTTGTGGCGAACTTTGAGAAGTTCACCGATAACGACGAAGGCAAAGCGTTAGTTGCAGCTGGCCCGCAGCTGTAAAACACAAGCTTTAGCGTTGGTAATAATCAAACCGCAGCTGCGCAAGTGGCTGCGGTTTTGCGTATAAAAAGCCCTGTAATAAGTCGCAATCCGCCTCGCGCAGCAATTGAGCCTGTACTGGAACTTCTACCCCTTCGGCAACTACCGTAAGATCAAGCTGGTGTGCTAGTGCAATAATACCGGCCAAAATGGCATTGTCGCGCTTACTGTTGGCAATTTCACGCACGAAACTGCGATCAATTTTTATTTTATGCACAGGCAAAAAGCGCAAGTAAGCCAAACTTGAATAGCCAGTACCGAAGTCATCAAGCGAGACTTTGATGCCCATACTATCCAGTGTGTGAATGGTATCGATGGCGCGTTCCTCGTCAGCCATCAGTACGCTTTCAGTTATCTCTAGCTCCAGGTGAGCAGGCTCAACGCCAGTTTTTTGCATAATTTCACGCACGGTCTGCAAAAAGTTCGGTTGAATAAATTGCACCGGCGAAATGTTCACCGCCACCGAAATAGCTTTGCTTCGCTGCTTGTTCATTTGAGTAATGTCATGACAGGCCTGCTCAAGTACCCAATTGCCCATGGCGACTATTTGCCCTGACTCTTCAGCCAGTGGAATAAACTCCGCAGGTGACACCATGCCGCGTGTTGGATGATGCCAGCGAATAAGGCTTTCAATGGAGCATACCGTTTGCTGGTTGGCGCACAAAATAGGTTGATAATACAATTCAAGTTGTTGCTTTTCTAACGCGTCATGAAGCTCTTGTCGCAACAGTAACTTGGCGCTGAGTTGCTTTGAGATGTCCTGGGAGAACCAATGTGCGGTATTGCGACCATTTAGCTTGGCCTGATACATAGCCATGTCACCATGTTGTATCAAGGTGCTAGCTTCAGGTACCAAGGTTAGCTTTCGCGAGGGCTCATAGGCGGCAATACCAATGCTTGGGGTAATGCTTAAAGCATGCTGACCAACAGTAAAGGGCTTTTTAAATACACCTTGCAAGCGCAGCAAAATACGTTGTGCTTCTTCGGCGTTGGCAACCTCGGGCACGAGTAAAGCGAACTCGTCGGCCGCCAAACGGGCTAGGGTGTCACCGGGATCAAGCAGCTCGTTAATACGCTCGGCAATTTGTTTTAATAGCGCGTCACCGCCAGCTAAACCGAGTGCGTCATTGACAGCCTTAAAGTTATCAATATCAATGTAGTAGAGTACCAACATTTGTTGCTGGCGCTGGGCAAGTAACAAGTCATGTTCAACTCGCTCCTCAAAGAAGTCCCGATTCAAGCAGCCAGTCAGTGCATCATGGGTTTGGCGGTAGGTTAGTTGCTCTTCCACTGACTTTTTGTCGGTAATATCCTGCAATACTCCAATAAAGTGTGACACCTCGCCATTGACTTCGCGTACCGGCGAAATATGTACCTCATTCCAATAGCTAGTGCCGTCTTTGCGGTAATTGAGTACCGTTGTTTTTAACTCCAGTTGGTGCTCTAACGCATGAACAATTTCATCTATAACCGCTTGCTCAGAATGACCGCCCTGCAAAAAGTGCAGGCTTTGCCCTAGCACTTCGCTGGCGGTGTACCCGGTTGTTTTATAAAAAGCATGATTGGCGTAAACCAGCGGGCGTCCCGGCGCTCGCGCATCAATAATAACAATACTATTAATGCTTGACTCTACCGCACGCTCAAGCAAGAAAGCTTTTTCATGCTCAATAGGGCTTAAGGCAATGACGTTATGTGGTTTAACTTCCATGCTACATCTTTACGTTAGTTTACTATGTTTACTCGAATATACTAATGTAAAGCTTATGTAACAATGGGTTAATTATACCTTAGTGTAAGTTTTCCCAAGGCGAGTACAGTCACGGCCATCATGTTTGGCTTGATATAGCCCTTCATCGGCACGACGAACAATGGAAATAAGTGTGTCTTGTTCATTGAGTTCTGCTACCCCAACGCTAATTGTTAGGTGCAGATGTTCATCGGTGAATCGGTGTTTCGCGGTAGCCGTTCGAATTTTTTCAGCCAACTCAACAGCGCCTTCAGCGTCGGTATTTGGCGCAATAATCATAAATTCCTCGCCACCCCAACGGCCTAAAATATCTGTGGCACGTATTTTCTCGCGTAACAATTCGCTTAACTCAATAAGCACTTGGTCACCGACAAGGTGGCCATAGCTATCATTCAGTACTTTAAAGTGATCAGTATCCAGAATTAAAACTGAAAGCTCTGTGTTGTGGCGCTGAGCACGCTGAACTTCGCTGTCAAGCACAGCGTCTAGATGCGAACGGTTATGAAGTTGGGTCAGTCCATCGGTAATGGCAATGCGTTGTAACTCTCCATTACGTTCTTCTAAAAACGCATAAGCTTCCGCGCGGGACTTTTCATAATGGCGGGCAATGGTTAACACCGCAAATAATGCACAAGAAATATTAAAAAAAGCGGGTAAGTTAATCGCATAGCTAGGCCAGGCGTTAGCCGACCAGACAATATAACCAATGGTTAGCAGCAAAAATGGTACGGTAACTTGCAGGCCTCGGCGTATACCGAGCAAGAAGAACGCGATGGTCGGCACCATGCTTAACCAAATAAACGCGTAATTACGCCCTTGGGTTAACGCAACATAGATAACCATAAACACAATAATTGTGCCGGTTAGCCAGTTAGCACTGCGCTCTAAATTCAGATTGCGCCGAAGGTCGGTTTGAATGCCTAAAATAACGCCAAAAACCGCAAGGTTGGCTGCGGCAACAGTGTAATAACCGAACAAGGTCAGGTTCAGAATGACAAAAATGCCGGAATACAGCTGTAATATAAGCAGCAAGCTTTGCATCAATCGAATACGCCAATAGCGCGGGTCTTGTCGTTCAAAAGGGTGGTTTATAATCCACCACCCTTTTTTAAGCAAAGCTTGCCAACTCATACATTAATTACCGTTGTTATTATTTTAAGTTTTCGGCATGCGGCAGTTCGTGAGCTGGCGCTTCTTTGTTACCTTCGACTAAGAAGTGCTGCATCCAACGCATTAAACGCATGGAATAATCTAACTGGGCGGCAACGCGGCGATTACCGTGTCCTTCACCTGGGTAAAGCACTAAACGCACAGGTACATTACCATGAGTTTTCAAATAGCGGTATAGCTCCATAGACTGGCTCGGGTGTACCCGCGTGTCTTCTTTGCCGTGCATAATAAGAATTGGCGTGCGCGCTTTTTCTGCATGGTAAATCGGGCTGCGCTCTAAATACCACTGCCACTTTTCCCAAGGGTAGCTGCGTGCATGTACGGCGTGCATTTCTTTGGCAATGTCAGTGGTACCAAACTTAGAGATATTGTCACTAATACCGACAAACATGACGCTTGCGGCAAAATGTTCAGTTAAAGCTGTGGCTGCCCAAGCTGAGGCAAAACCGCCATATGAACCGCCAGTAATACCCACTTTAGCGCTGTCGACCAAGCCAATATCAACCAAGTGCTTTTTGGCGTCAACTAGGTCATCAAACTCTTTACCAGCGTAGTCGTTTTGGCCGAGCTTCGAGAACTCAACGCCACGGCCAGTACTGCCACGGTAGTTTGGGAAGAATAGGGCATAACCTTGCTGCGCAGCATATTTTACTGGGCTGCCGTAACGATCAAGCCAGCCATTGCTGTAATGCGACTCGGGGCCACCGTGCACAACCATCATGAGTGGATAGCGTTGGCCTTCTTTGTAGTCGGTAGGGTAAACGACAATGCCTTCAAGCGTTAAACCATCGCGCGCTTTGTAACGCATGGTTTCTTGACGCGGCATGGTAATATCGGCTAACCATGGGTTCGAGTCAGTCATGCGGGTAATGCGGTCGCCACTAATGCGAAACAGTTCAGTAGGATGCTCAGCGCTGTGGGCACGAACCAAGACGTCGCTTTTACCTGCGGCAACGTCAATGTCAACGGCCACTAATTTGCTTGGCTCCATGATTACGCGACTTTCAAACCACTGCATGGTTAAAGCTTGTACTTCACTCTGTGTGCCGCGGTGGCCAAGCCAAATCAGTTCGTCATTGCGACGCCAAGCAATGTCTTGTACATGACCCAAATAATCAGGCAGTACATCTTTACGCTCATTATTTTTGTTAGTGTCATAAACGTACAAGCGACCATCGGCTGGGTCGTTATAATCAGCCGCGCCGATCACCGCTAAGTAACGGCCATCGGGGGAAAACTCAGCTTTACCGAGTTTACCAACTGACTCAAACGCTGAAACTTGTTTACCATTTAGGTCGAGTAACTGGTATTGGCTACTCATATAGTTGTCGTCAACTAAAGCAGTTGGTGCAACGCGCACTAAAAGTTGCTCATGACCAGGGCGAAACGCAACCGATAATACTTGTATGTCGCTAGTAATTTTTACTGCACTGGCATCGGCCTTTTGGGTGTCATAAAGCCATAAGTGAGTAAATTCATGTTGCTCTTCGTAAACCTCGGCCTTGAAACCTTTTTTGGCAAGCTTCGATTTAGTTTCATCGGCTTTTTCGCGGGCACGAAACGCAATGTAACGGCCATCGTTGCTAATAGCATAACTGCTAATTGCGGCGTCGTGGCTTAATACCAACTGCGCTTCACCGCCCGTGGTAGACATTTTATAAAGGCTGGTGTGCTTCGCGTCACCGCGCTTGGCTAAGAAGTAAATTGTTTGGCCGTTAAAACTGACAGCGCCTAGTGACTCTTTACCGGTAATGAACGGCACGCTTTGGTTGGCGCCGTTGGCCACATGCAGCTCAATATACGAGCTACCGTCTTCATCAACATAAGGTGTGCGAGGCACCACTCGGGTAAATGCTGCTAGCTCGCCATCCGCCGCTAGAGCAGCACTATTGATTGATTTGACGGTGACTGTTTCGGTTAACGTAATGTCGCGCGCTAGCGCTGGGAATGCAGTCACTGCGGCAACTAACAAGATAACTAAGTTGCGTAACATACTAAACTCCTCTTATAAATTTAATTCAGTTTACCAGTAAAATTATTGACTTCCCACGAAATATAGCCAATCTGTTAACAACATTTCAGCAACGGGCAAGCTATGAACGATCAACTACTCATCGGTGGCATTCTAATAGGCGCGCTGGTTCTCTTTGTATGGGATCGCTGGCGCTATGACTTAGTCGGAATGTTTGCCTTGCTGGTTGCTGCAGCGCTCGGCTTGGTGCCCGCCCAAGAAGTGTTTTCTGGCTTCGGCAATGCGGCGGTTATTACCGTTGCCGCTGTGTTAGTGATTAGTCATGCGATGTGGCGTTCCGGCGTGGTTGATGCGTTAGCTTCTTTAATGAAGCGTGCTGGCGATAAAGCTTGGGTTCAAATGATCGCGTTAACCAGCGTAACAACCTTTTGTTCGGCGTTTATTAGTAACACGGGCACTATGGCGATTATGATCCCCGTAGCCTTACAATTGTCGCGCAGTGGTATCGGGCATGCGTCCCGAGTGCTCATGCCTATGGCCTTTGGCTCGTTATTGGGCGGCACCATTACTATGATTGGTACGCCGCCAAATATAATCATTGCCGATATTCGGCATGAAACTATAGGCGAAAGCTTCGGTATTTTTGACTTCACGCCGGTGGGACTTAGCTTAGCAGCGATTGGCTTAGTCTTTATGTGGCTGACTAGCAAATGGCTGGTACCGAAAACGAAGAGCCGTGATGCCGCCAACTCGCCTTACGATATGAGCTCTTATATAACCGAACTGTGGGTACCAGAGTCAGCCGGTTTCGTTGGGCAAACCTTGTATGAATTAGAATCAAAAATAAAAGAGAACTTTGCGGTAGTTGCGATAAAGCAAGGTAAATCGGTTACCACAGCGCCCCCTAGGTACTATCGAATCAAGGCAGAAGACGTGTTGATTGTTGAAGCTGATACAGACACGTTACAACAGATTATTGACGCAACTGGCTTCGAATTAAACGCCGACGAAGAGCTTGCTGAACGTTTCCTGGTGTCTGACGAGGTGCAAGTAGTGGAGGGGGTTGTTGGGCCTGACTCAAGGTTAATTGGCCGTTCAGCCGCGGACTTGCGCTTGCGCCATCGCTTTGGGGTGAATGTTCTTGCGGTTGCGCGCCAGGGGCAGCCGGTTAAACCAAACTTAGCAAATATTCGATTCAAACCTGGCGATGTGTTGCTACTGCAGGGCGACGCTGAAATACTTACCGATGTGTTTCGTCGCTTCGGCTGTTTCCCATTAGCCCAGCGTAGCATGCGGATTGGCGGCGAGAAGAAATTGTTTACCCCATTAGCTATTTTTGCTGCAGCCATACTGACCAGTGCGCTTGGTCTTTTATCTGTGCCAGTTGCTTTCACGGCCGCAGCCGGAGCTATGGTGCTCAGCAACATTATCCCATTGCGCGAACTTTATGAGAACGTGGACTGGCCTATTGTTGTTTTATTGGGCGCCACTATTCCGCTAGGCGGAGCATTGGAGCGTAGTGGTGCGGCTCATACTTTGGCGGAATGGGGGTTATTAATAAGCAACGATGCGCCAGTAGCTGTTGCGTTAACGGTGTTGTTGGTTGTCACCGTTGTATTATCCAATATTGTGAATAATGCAGCGGCAGCGGTACTCATGGCGCCCATTGCGTTAAACATGGCGTCGTCGTTAGGAGTGTCTGCTGACGGTTTTTTAATGGCGGTAGCAGTAGGGGCGGCATTACCATTTATTACCCCAATTGGGCACCAGTCAAATATTCTGGTTATGGGGCCGGGCGGTTATGCATTTGGCGACTATTGGAAGCTAGGCCTGCCCTTAACGATTGTACTCATTGCAGCAGCTGTGCCGCTTATTCTTTGGTTTTGGCCGCTAGCCGCGTAGCCTCAGCACCGCGCGCAACAATGCGTAACTGCGATATGGTTTGTTCGGTTAAGCGTTGCTTTTCTTTACTATCAGCGTCAAGCGCGTCGGCACCTGCACTAAAAACAATGCGCACAATAGCGTCTGCTTGTAGCTCTGCAAGTTCACGCGTAAATTTCTGCTCAGCAACTAAATAATCTACGAGCTCAGCGGTAAAATGCTCAACTTCACGCGTGACAGCCAACCTGAAATCCCGCGAATTCCCTGACTTTTCTTGCAGTAAAAGGCGAAATATCGCGGTGTTATTACTGACAAACTCCATAAAAGTGGTCACCGATGCCCGAATAATCGAACCGCCTTTGGCAATCTGCTGGCGCGACTGGCGCAGCAATTGGCGCAAGGTTAAACCGCCTTCATCAACCAGTGTTAACCCGAGTTCTTCCATGTTTTGGAAGTGACGATAGAACGAGGTCGGTGCAATGCCGGCTTCGCGCGCCACTTCACGCAAGCTCAAACTGGCGTAGCCATGCTCGGCACTCAATTGGTTCATGGCCGCTTGAATAAGGGCTCGACGAGTTTTTTCTTTTTGGGCAGCACGAATACCAGCCATGTTCTAGCAACTCTTTTTGTAAGTTGTGGTCGAACGAATTATGTCAGTGAACGCTTGTTCACGCAATTCATCGTTTTTTACATGAAAGTACTTGCACCTAGTGCTGGCCACATGTAAATTGAGCGAACACTTGTACTCTGAATTACATTGGAGGCAAAAGTGTCAGATTATTTATTTAGCAATTTGAGTTGATTTATATGTCCTTACGCGAAAGCTCAGCAGCCGCTGAAAAACCCCCTATTATTTGGCTAAACACCTTGGTGTTTGCTATCACGTTTTCAGTTGCCGCTATTGGTGTGCCTGTATATGCGTTCACACATGGCTTTTCCGCCGGTTTGATTACTGCGCTGGTGGGAACCATTGTCTTTGCCGGTATTTCAATCACCGCGGGCTACCACCGGTTGTGGGCCCACCGCACCTATGACGCCCATTGGTCACTGCGCATTTTATTCGCCCTTGGCGGTGCGTTGGCGGTGCAAAACAGCGCACTGCATTGGTCGTCTGATCACCGCGAGCATCACAAGCACGTTGACGACAACGACAAAGACCCGTATTCGGCTAAGCGTGGATTTTGGTATTCGCATATTGGCTGGATGCTGCGTGAATACCAAGCGTCGCGTTACAGCAACTACGATAACGTGAAAGACCTTCAAAAAGACCCTGTGGTGATGTGGCAGCACCGCAACTACTTGCTGTTAACCTTGCTCACGACCATTGGCTGGCCCGTAGCTATTGGCTTGATGTTAGGCGACGTGTGGGGTGCAGTGATTTTGGTTGGTTTTGCACGTTTAGTCATTAATCACCACACCACCTTCTTCATTAATTCGTTGGCACACATTTGGGGTAAGCAAACTTACACCGACCGCAACACTGCGCGTGACAACGGTTTTCTGGCTTTATTGACGTTTGGCGAAGGCTATCATAACTACCATCATATATTCTCAGCCGACTATCGTAACGGTATTCGCTGGTGGCAGTTTGACCCAACGAAATGGTTGATTCGTTCATGTTCATGGTTAGGCCTTACCCGTAACCTGAAGCGTACAAACGGCTACCAAATTGAAAAAGCACGCCTTGAAATGCAGTTTAAAAAGGCCACCGAACAAGCTCAAATTTCGTGTGAAACCACATTGGCGAAGTTGCATGAAGAGTTTGATGTGCTAGTAGCAAAATTGCGCGAATATTATCAAGTACGCAAACAATTGCTTGATATAAAAACCAAGGCATTAGCGCAAAATGTTCACGTGCCAACGGTTGCTGAACTGCATGAAAAAGCTGAAGCCGTGCGCAACGCGCTCAATCACCATAAGCGTGAGTTTTCACAAATGCTGGCGCGCAGCCTGCAAGGGCCGAACGCCGCTTAGTATCGGCCAAATGCCGTCGTTAATAGAGCGCAATAGAGCACGCAGTTATCTGCGTGCTTTTTTATTCCTCTAATTCCCACACAAAAGAATGTGGAAAGCTTGGTAGGTTTTCCGCGGTGTTATTTTTTCGTGCTTCACTCACCGCCTGCGCAACCTTATTGCGGTAATCGGCAAGCTCAAACCATACTTCGATAAAACGCTCGGAGGGTTGCTGGCCGCTCTCAACGTACGCTTGCAGCAACGAACCCGCTACCGCGTAGGCTTCGCGTAAGCGCGTTGCTTGCTTGGCTTCATAGGCGGAAATTTGTTGCAGCACTGGTGCTGAAAAGTCATCATCTTGGCTAAATTCTTGGTCTATAAAATAACTCCAGTAGGCCTCAGAACTTTTGCTTTTAGCATTCATCCAGTCGTGAAAATCAATGCGGTTAACAATGTCGCCACTGTTCGGCTCAATAATCAGCACCGTGGGAGTACCGAAGTAAATGGGTAAGCCAAATTGATTGGCAACATCAAAGCCTGCGGCAAAATAGCCGGTATTCACTATTGCCACTTCGTAGCGTTGCTTAACTGCGGCGTATAAGCTGGGTTCGGAAAGCTGAGTAGCTAGTGCCTGACTGTCTTTGCACCAGGTTGCACCAAGTACCACTAATAAGTGCTTATGGTTGGCTTTGGCCAGTTCTCGCGTAGCAATAACGTGTTGTAGGTTTGCTGAGTTTTGCTCGAAAGCAAAATCCGGGTTAATTTGTGGAGCAGTTTCACAAGAAGCGGTAGTGCAGGAAAAGCTCGGCGTGCTCGCCAATAAACCCGCGCACGTAAGTCCAACAATGAGTGTCGCTTGAATACTTCGAATAAACATTGGGTAGTTCGCCTTCTGCAACAGAACACATCAAGACAACGCTGCGCATAAGTTTTTAGGCATAAAGTTTTATGCAAAAATTAAGGCGCAGCGTGTAAGTAATCGCTTACTTCTTGGCTTTAGCAAAGGCTTCAGCCAGCGCTGATCCCATAGCTGAGTTCATCGGTGCCTGGCCACCTGACTGACCACCCGCTTTTCCACCTTCTCTTCCACCTGAACGTGAACCACCTTGGCGTGGCCCTTTGGCTTTGCCGCTTTCCGGTCTATTACCAGCCGCTTTGGCTGGGGCGGCGGTAGGCTCATCACTTAAGCGCATGGTTAAACTAATACGCTTGCGCGGTACATCCACTTCAAGCACTTTCACTTTCACTATATCGCCGGCTTTGACAATTTCTCGCGGATCACTCACAAACTTGTCAGCCAAAGCAGAAACATGAACCAAGCCGTCTTGATGCACGCCAATATCCACAAAAGCACCAAACGCCGCCACATTGCTCACCACGCCTTCAAGCGTCATGCCGGGTTTCAAATCTTTAATGTCGTCCACACCGTCTTTAAAGCTAGCCGTTTTGAACTCAGGACGCGGGTCGCGGCCCGGTTTATCCAATTCGCGCAATATGTCCTGCACCGTCGGTAAACCAAATTTTTCATCAGTGAAATCGCCGGCATTTAATCCGCGTAAAAAGCTCGAGTCGCCAATAAGCTCAGCCACCTTGCGATCGTGTTGCGCGGCCATGCGCTCAACCACCGGGTAGGCCTCAGGGTGTACCGCAGACGCATCAAGTGGCTGTTCGCCATTCATAATGCGCAAGAAGCCGGCGGCCTGTTCAAATGATTTTGGCCCCATGCGAGCCACTTTAAGAAGTTGCTGGCGGGTCGCAAAACGGCCGTTGCTGTCACGGTGCGCGACAATGTTTTGGGCTAAGGTTTTGCTTAAACCAGCCACGCGCGCAAGCAAAGCAACTGAAGCGGTATTAATATCCACACCAACAGCGTTTACACAGTCTTCAACCACCGCATCAAGGCTATGTGCCAACTGCGCTTGGCTTACGTCGTGTTGGTACTGGCCAACACCAATTGATTTTGGCTCAATTTTTACCAGCTCAGCAAGCGGGTCTTGTAAACGACGTGCAATAGACACCGCGCCACGAAGTGACACGTCAAGATCTGGGAACTCCTGAGCCGCTAACTCAGACGCTGAGTACACCGAGGCGCCGGCTTCGTTCACAATCACCTTGCTGGCTTTAATTTCAGGGTTGGCTTTCAGCATTTCACCCACGAGCTTGTCGGTTTCGCGCGAGTAGGTGCCGTTGCCAATCGAAATCAATTCAACTTTGTGCTGTTTGCACATACCTGCAAGTGTGCGCATGGCCTTGTCGACTTGATTCTGCGGTTGAAATGGAAACACGGTGTTGGTGCCCAGTACTTTACCGGTGTTATCTACCACCGCAACTTTAATACCAGTACGCACACCAGGGTCAAGGCCCATGGTTACTTTGGCGCCGGCCGGTGCGGCCATGAGCAGGTCTTTCAAGTTATTGGCAAATATTTGAATGGCGTCGGTTTCTGCGCGTTCACGTACAGTGCCGAATAGCTCGGTTTCCATGTGCAGCAAAATTTTAATACGCCAGGTCCATTGCACGGTTTGCTGCATCCAGGTGTCCGCAGCACGGCCTTGGTCTTGCCAGTTTATGTGGGCAGCAATAAGTTGTTCGCCGTAACTACGCGCTTTGGGGTCATCTTGTTGCGGGTCGGCATCAAGCTTCAACTGCAAAATGCCTTCGTTGCGGCCACGGAATAGGGCAAGAGCGCGGTGTGACGGTATTTTCTTAACTGCTTCGCTAAACTCAAAATAGTCGCGATATTTCGCGCCTTCGGTTTCTTCTCCGCTTGCGACCACACTCGAAATATTCGCGTTATTCCATAAATAATCACGAACTTTCTTCAATAATGCCGCATCTTCGGCGAAACGCTCCATAAGAATAAAGCGCGCGCCATCTAACACGGCTTTCTCGTCGGCAAAGCCGGCGTCAGCATTGATGTAGTTAGCGGCTGCTTGTTCTGGAACCGTATCTAAGTTGCTAAAAAGCGTGTCCGCTAGTGGCTCTAAACCCGCTTCAATGGCAATTTGGCCTTTGGTGCGGCGCTTCGGTTTGTAAGGTAAATATAAGTCTTCAAGCTCGGTTTTTGACTCGGTGGCAGTAATCGCCTGCTCAAGTTCGGCTGTTAATTTCCCTTGGTCGCGAATACTGGCCAAGATCACCGCGCGGCGGTCTTCAAGCTCACGTAAATAAGTTAAACGCTGGGCTAAATTACGTAATTGGGTGTCATCTAAACCACCGGTTACTTCTTTTCGGTAACGGGCAATAAAAGGTACTGTGGCACCGTCGTCCAATAGCGCGATAGCAGCTTTTACTTGCTGCGAACTGACCGCTAACTCGTTCGCGATTTGCTGAGTAATCGAGCTCATAGCTTCTCTCTTTGGTTCTGGAGTTTCTGTTCGGTTTAAAAAAAACGGGCTCAAGTATATCAGGGCGTTTTGCGAATGTGCGCTTTTGTGCGTTAAAAAGCGGTTAGCTAAGCTGAAGCCTTGGTCAGTTGGTAACTGATATCGGTTACAAACCAAAGTTGAGAGCCGGTTGGGGTGCGTACCACAAATTCGTCATCAAGCTGCTTACCCAAGGCGGCGCGTGCCATGGGCGCATCAATAGATATCACGTCATTGCGTTGATAAATCTCGTCGGGGCCAGCGATGGTGAAAGTTTTCTCCAGACCTTGTTCGTTTTCAACGGTCACGGTTGCGCCAAAAAACACTTTGCCGTCTTGTTGTGGCGAATAATCAACGATTTTGAGTTGTTCTAAACGCTTGCGCAAAAAGCGAATACGTTTGTCTATTTGCCGTAGTTTCTGCTTATTGTATTTGTAATCGGCGTTTTCACTACGGTCGCCTAGGCTGGCTGCCCAAGCGACTTTTTCAGTGGTTTCACGGCGCTCTACGCGCCACAAATGGTCAAGCTCGTTCTGTAATTTCAAATAGCCCGAGCGACTAATTAAATTGGTTTTCATACTGCTTGGCTAATTTCTTCTACCGATGACACCGGAATAAGAAGCTCTCGTGTGCTTGTACTCAACCAAATCATGGGGGTCCACAAGTCAACTTTGAGTTCCGGCAGACGAAACACATGAGCGAGGTCGATAACTGGCAAAATTTGGCCGTGAATAGATACCACCCCCGCAATATTGGCTGGGGCGCCCGGCAGCTGCGTTGGTAGTAGCATGGGTACAACTCGTAAAACGTGCTCAAGTGGGACAGCGTACTGTTGCGCAGCAAGATGAAAAGGCAGCACAGATATCAATGTATTTCCTTTATGATGAACCTAAATGGATTCTTATTTTAATGCTTGCTGATTTAGCTAAGCTTAGCTTAAAAGTTGCAATTCTCAAGAAAAAACTGGTATCTCGCGCTTAAACTAACTACTTTAAAACTATAAACTTTTATGGCGCGAAAGCGGGCAGGTAAGTCATGCAGCAGCGAAAACAGCAAGACATTAAACAGCGCAATTGCATTACTGTGCACAGCGATCAAGGTCGGCCCGTGGTTTTTGGCCATGGATTTGGTTGTGACCAACTCATTTGGTTGCCGGTTATTGGTCAGTTGCCCAAAAGTGTGGCGCCCATTACGTTTGACTTCATGGGCTGCGGTCGCTCTGACTTCAGTGCTTATGACAAAGAAAAATACGGCAGCTTCAATGGCTATGTACAAGACTTAATTGATGTTATTGAAGCGTTAAATCTAGGTGCCGTTGATTATATTGGCCATTCGGTGGCCGGTATGATTGGCATGCTAGCTGCAGTGAAACGGCCCGATTTATTTAAACAAATCATTGCTATTGGCCCTTCGCCAAAGTATCTAAACGATGCCGATTACCAAGGTGGCTTTGAACGTGAAGACATTATTGATTTGTTGTCGATGATGGAGCGCAATCACTTTGAGTGGGCCGGCTACCTAGCCCCGATTGTGATGGAAAATAGCCAACGCCCTGAATTGGCAGAACAGCTGCGTAAAAGCTTCGCAAATTCAAACCCGGAAATATCACGCCGGTTCGCAGAAGTACTATTTTTATCGGACAATAGGGAGCACCTAAAGCACGTACCGGTTCCTGTGACCTTAATGTACTGTGCTGTGGATGTGATTGTTCCAGTTGGCGTTATAGAATACATGGCGGCACAAATACCGCACAGCAAAATGGCTGAGCTGAATGCCGCGGGGCACTATCCGCATGTCAGTTCACCGCAAGAAGTAAGTCAGGCAATAATGGCGATTTTATGATGGACAAGAACGCGTGGGTTGAGCAAGCCCCCGTCGGGTTACTGGCTATTCATGGGGATAGCACAATTACCCACATTAATACCATGCTATTGAAACTACTAAACTATGAGCGCGAAGAGTTAATTGGTCAGCCGATTAATTTGCTGTTTGCCCGCTCAGGGAAATTATTTTTTCTCACCCATGTATTTCCGTTGCTGCAGCACCAAGGCCTGGTTGAAGAAATGTATTTGCGGTTGCGAGACCGCGATGGCCATGACATTCCCGTATTAATTAATGCCAGCAAAGTTGAGGACAGCAAAGGAGCCCCGCGCTTCTTGTTTGCCATGATGCCCATTCAACGACGCTTTATTTTCGAAGACCAACTGGTTGAAGCGCGCAAAGAAGCTGAACAGGCGCTCATGGCTCAGCGCGAGGCGACTGATGCGCTACAGTCAGCGCGTGAAGAGCTAGAAGAAAAGCAAGCACAGTTGCTGCGTTTGAACGAGCAGCTGCAGCGCCTTGCCAATACTGATGAGCTAACCCAATTAGCGAACCGCCGTAGCTTTGAAGAGCAATTGGAATATCAACTGGCTTTGCAAAAACGGCAAAGTGGCCGTGCCGGATTGATGCTACTTGATATTGACCACTTTAAGAAAATTAATGATCTGCATGGCCATGGTTGCGGTGATGAGGTGCTGTGCAAAGTAGGTAAGCTTCTGCGTGAACTGATGCGTGAGGTAGACACAGCGGCGAGGATAGGCGGTGAAGAGTTCGCGATTATTCTGCCGGGTGTTGATGAGCAAGGCTTGCAGACTGCTGCCGAGCGTATCCGTAAGAAAATCGAGTCGACGCGCTGGCGTCATGGCTCTGTAACCATGAGTGTTGGAGTAACTATGGTACGTCACGATGATAGCCGTGAGGCAGTCATGCAACGTGCTGATCGCGCCATGTACCAAGCTAAGCGACAAGGCCGAAACTGCGTCGAAATAGCCTGAAACCTTTCGTTACAAGCCGTTGTTGGTAAACTAAATTATTTCGCCCTATAGTGGCATTATGAACTTGTTTGAATAAACTGAGCACGTCAACAATGAGCCAAGAAACCTTTAAAATATTAGTGGTAGATGATGATGCGCGTCTGCGCAGTTTGCTGGAGCGCTATTTGCATGAGCAGGGGTTTTATGTGCGCTCAGCTGCGGAAGGTGAGCAAATGAACCGCTTGCTTGAGCGGGAAAATTTTCACTTGATGGTGCTAGATTTAATGCTGCCAGGCGAAGACGGGCTGTCGATTTGCCGCCGTTTGCGCCAACAAAACAATGATATCCCTATTGTCATGTTAACCGCCAAAGGCGACGAAGTAGACCGCATCATTGGTCTTGAACTTGGCGCCGACGATTATCTTGCCAAACCCTTTAATCCGCGCGAGTTGCTGGCCCGAGTGCGCGCTGTGTTGCGTCGCCGTGGGAAAGAAATACCCGGCGCTCCAACCGCTGATGACCAAGAAATTACCTTTGGCGAATTTCGCTTAAATTTGGGCACCCGTGAAATGTACCGCGGCGATGAACCGATGCCGTTAACCAGTGGTGAGTTCGCGGTATTAAAAGCGCTGGTCACGCATCCGCGTCAACCAATGTCGCGTGACAAACTCATGAATCAAGCCAGAGGGCGCGATTATAGCGCCTTAGAACGAAGCATTGATGTGCAGGTATCGCGCTTGCGTCGCATGCTGGAGGCTGATCCAGCGAATCCGCGCTACATACAAACCGTTTGGGGTCTTGGCTATGTGTTTGTTCCCGACGGCAAGGGTGCCGACGTAAAAGCGACCAGTTAATGCGACTTTTTCCGCGCTCCGCGTTTGCTCGTACCGTTGCATTGATAGCGGTACTGCTACTTATTAACCAACTCGTGTCGTATGTGATGGTTGGTCTGTATGTGGTGAAACCAAGTATGCAACAGGTGAGTAGCGTTGTGGCGCGGCAAGTACAAGGCATTTTAGCGCTTGATCAGTGGCTGTCTGAAGTTGAACTTGATGCTGAACACCAGCAACGTTTAGTTGAGCGCTACACGCAAGCAACAGGTATTCGCGGTGTTAATGTTGAAGACGCCTTAGACCAAGGGCTAGCCAATACCACAACTTATAATTTTCTATCCGCACAATTGTCAGATTTATTGCAAGCTAATACCGAAGTGCGTATTTCGCAAGGTGACGTTTACCGCGTGTGGCTGCGCACCGAAAACCTACCGGGCTATTGGCTTACCCTAGAACTTGATAGTTTTGATGAAGCGCGCTTCTCACCATTGCTGTTTTATTTGGTACTCATTGGCGGTCTGAGTGTGTTGGGGGGCATGGTTTTTACCAACTGGCAAAACCGCCCATTAAAATCACTTGAGGCTGCTGCAAAGCAGATTGGTAGCGGTGAATATCCGGATGCTTTGGCTGAACGGGGCTCAACTGAAGTGATTGCGGTAACGCGAGCTTTCAACCAAATGAGCCAAGGCGTCAAACAGCTAGAGCAAGACCGTGCGTTACTGATGGCTGGTATTTCGCATGACTTGCGCACGCCGCTGACTCGCATCCGTCTTGCGACCGAAATGATGCCGCCAGCCGAAGATTATTTGGCCGAGGGTATTATTAGTGACATTGATGATATGAACTCGATTATTGACCAGTTTATTGATTATGTGCGCAGTGACACCTCGGCAGACAACGAACAACAGAACTTAAATTACTTGGTCGAAGACGTGGTGGCTCATGTGCCAGACTCATGGCACTCAAAAATTGAAGTGATTTATAACGACATGCCGAACGTGCCGGTACGTGAAATTTCGATCAAGCGAGTACTGCTGAATTTGTTAGAAAACGCCGAGCGTTATGGCCATCACAAAGTACTCATAGAAACGGGCTACGACACCGAACGCCGTATGGCGTGGTTTAAAGTGTGCGACGATGGCCCAGGTATACCGGCTGCCGAAGTGGAGCACCTAATGCAGCCCTTTACTCAAGGTGATAAAGCACGCGCTATGAAAGGCTCTGGCCTTGGCTTGGCCATTATTAAACGTATTATCGAACGCCACCATGGCCGTGTATTACTCGGCCAAAGCGAACGCTTGGGTGGGCTGTGTGTGCGCGTTGAACTGCCGGTTTAGCGCGGTTTAGCCGCGCACTCGGTTAAGCCCGTTCAGAGCAGCAACACGGTAGGCCTCAGCCATGGTTGGGTAGTTAAAGGTGGTGTTGACGAAGTATTCAATGGTGTTACCTTCACCTTTTTGTTCCATAATGGCCTGGCCAATGTGAATAATTTCTGCAGCACGCTCACCAAAGCAGTGAATGCCGAGCACTTCGTTGGTTTCTCGGTGAAACAGAATTTTTAAGCTACCCACCGCCATATTTGAAATTTGCGCTCGAGCCAAGTGTTTGAACTGAGCGCGTCCCACTTCGTAAGGCACTTTCTGCGCGGTAAGCTCTTCTTCGGTCTTTCCAACTGAGCTTATTTCCGGAATGGTATAAATACCTGTCGGAATATCACTGATTAAGCGTTGGTTGCACTCGCCTTTTAGCATGGCGGTAGCGCAGATGCGGCCCTGGTCGTAGGCTGCACTGGCCAAGCTTGGGTAACCAATAATGTCACCGACAGCATAAATAGTGTCGGTTTTGGTTTGGTAATGCTTGTTCACTTCAAGTTGGCCGCGGTAGTTTGGTTTTAACCCAACGCTTTGTACGTTTAGTCCTTCAATGTTACCGGAACGACCGTTGGCAAAAAGTAAGCAGTCGGCATCAATGCGTTTGCCTGATTGAGTATACAACGTAACGCCGTTGTCGTGCCCTTCAATACGATCGTATTCTTCGTTATGGCGAATAACGACACCGCTATTACGCAAGTGGTAGCTCAACGCATCAGAAATTTCAGCATCAAGAAAGCTAAGCAGGCGTTCGCGGGTATTAATGAGATCAACCTTGACGCCTAAACCGCGAAAAATACTGGCGTATTCACAACCAATAACACCAGCGCCATAAATAATAATGCTGCGGGGTTCATGTTTAAGGTCTAATACGGTGTCCGAGTCGTAAATGCGTTCGTGGTTAAAGTCGACATCGCTTGGGTGATAGGGGCGTGAACCTGTGGCGATAACCACTTGCTTGGTGGTGATGTATTCAATAGTACCGTCGGCTTGGGTTATTTTTAACCGATTGGCATTTTCAAACGCGGCACTGCCATGAATAACACTCACACCATTGCGCTCATAAAAACTGCTGCGCAAACCAACCTGTTTACGAATCACGCCTTGCGCATGTTTTAAAATTTCCGCAAAAGTTAAACCACGATGAATACGCTCGCCCGCGAACAGCGGGTTGGCGTTATATTCAATTAAGCGGCTTACCGAATGGCGCAGGGCTTTAGAAGGAATAGTGCCCCAGTGAGTACAACCGCCGCCGAGTGAACTGTGTTTTTCAACCATCGCAACGTTACGGCCATTTTTCGCCAGTTGCATAGCTGCACCTTCGCCACCAGGGCCGCTACCAATCACTACCGCATCAAATTGTGCCTCGCTTACACTCATTTACCACTCCTTCTTGGTTGTGCCCTAAGCTTCTTTGCCGTTATAGTAACGGAAACAACTCGTGTTCAGCCAGTTTAATGGAATCGTCATGGCGCACAAACCTGTTCCCGAAATATTAACCCGTCACATTGTAGCAGCTAGCCGCCTGTTGCGTATTGAAGCGGTAGACTTACGCTTTAGCAACGGCGTTGAACGTCAATTTGAACGTATGGCCAGTAGTGGTCGCGGTGCTGTGATGATTGTTCCGTTCATTGATGACGACACGCTCATGCTTGTTCGTGAGTATGCAGCAGGCTTACATAATTATCAGCTGGGCTTTCCAAAAGGCTTGATAGACCCCGGCGAAACGCCTGAACAAGCCGCTAACCGTGAACTAAAAGAAGAAATTGGCTATGGCGCAAAGCAGCTGGTGCCATTGAAAAGTGTGACCATGGCGCCGCAGTTTTTTTCAGCGACGATGCATATTTTTATTGCCCGCGATTTATATCCCGAGTCATTACCTGGTGATGAACCCGAACCACTTGAGCAAGTGCCTTGGTTAATCAGCAAGGCTGATGCGTTGCTGGAGCAAGAAGATTTTACTGAAGCCCGAAGTATTGCGGCGCTGTTGATGACACTGCGGGAGTTACAGGCATGAATAAGCACATAGCCCCAGAACAACTTGCCGAATGGTTGCAAGGGGCTGCCGAAGTAGCCTTGCGCGCCGGTGATTTAATTCTTGAGTTATACGAAGAACAAGCATACGAGACTTACGAAAAAGATGACGAGTCGCCGGTGACCAGTGCTGATTTTGCTGCCAACCGGTTAATTGTTGATGGTTTGGCCAAGCTAACACCCGATATTCCAATTTTATCGGAAGAGGGCTCGCATTTGAGCTTTGAAGAACGCCAGCAATGGCCGCGGTATTGGATTATTGACCCGATAGACGGCACCCAAGAATTTATTGCCCGCAGTGGTGATTTCGGCGTGATTATTGCGTTGGTTGAACATAACAAGCCGGTACTGGGCGTTATTTATTGGCCTGCCGGTGATGTGTTGTACACCGCGCAACGTGGGCAAGGTGCATTTCGTCAAGACGCGCACGGCAAGCAACAAATTCACATTCGGCGCTTGGCCGATCCCGCCCAAGACGTTATCCATCTGGCAATTAGCCGTCGGCAGCCACGTGAACGTGTGTTGCAGCGCATGACCGCTGAGCGTGAACTTGCATTGTTTCCAGCTGGCAGTTGTTCATTAAAAGCCTGCATGATCGCTGAGGGCCGTGCCGATTGCTTTTTACGCGTCGGGCCTACTGGCGAGTGGGACACCGCTGCTGCTGAAGTGATCGTTGGTGAAGCCGGCGGCTGCATTGTCAGTGAAGATTTCCAGCCGCTAACCTATAACCAAGAAGCAAACCTAGGCAACCCGAATTTTATTATTTTGGGCGACCCAGCCGTTGCTTGGAAAAGCGTGTTTACTCATCATCAAAACGATGATTAGCGGGCAAAATATTCACCGTCTCGTGCAATTCTGACCACACTAAAACGGCGTCTCCGCGCTCTAATTGAGCGCGGACATCGGCCACTTTTTGCTCTAGCGATTTTTCTTCATCGCCATAGTCAGTGCCCTCACGCAGCACAAAAGCCTCAATGAGTTGGGTGAGCGTGTCGGGATTAACTTGCTGCCAAGGTATTTCCATTAGTTTTGCGCCTCTTGTATGGCTTCTTCAGCCTCTAACCATTCCGCTTCGGCTTGCGCGAGTTGAGCTTGCGCGTGTGCTTGTTGTTGAAGTAGCTCGGTCAATTCATCTTTACGCTGAGCTTCGTACAGAGAATTGTCAGCCAGCGCTTCGCTAAACTCGCTCAGCTGTTGTTCAAATTTCTGCATGGCTTGCTCCGCCTTTTTTACGCGATCTTTCAGTGGCTTGAGCGCTTGTCGGCGCTCAGCTTCTTGGCGTTTTTCAGCTTTGCGATCAGTTTTACCCGAGCTGCTTTGGGTGGTCGCGGCTTTTTGCTGTTGCGCATGCTGCTTCAACCAGTCGTGGTAGGCGTCAAGATCGCCGGCAAAAGGCTCGACGTGTTGATTGGCCACTAAATAAAACTCATCCACTGTGGTGCGTAACAAGTGTCGGTCATGCGACACAATAACCATTGCGCCGTCAAAATCTTGTAGCGCATACACCAGCGCCTCACGCATGGTGCTGTCTAAGTGGTTGGTTGGTTCATCAAGCAGCAACATATTTGGCTTTTGATAAACAATTAGCGCCAATACCAAGCGCGCCTTTTCACCCCCCGACATAGGGCCAACTAGTGCTGTTGCGGCATCGCCAGAGAAGCCAAAGCCTCCTATAAAATCACGTAGCTGTTGTTCGGTTGCAATGGGGTCTAAGCGCTGCAAGTGCTGTAGTGGGGTTGCCTGCACATCTAAAGTTTCTAATTGGTGTTGGGCGAAATAGCCAAGGCTAATGCCAGGGTTTAGCGCGACCACACCGGCTTGTGCATTGAGTTCACCGGCAAGTAGCTTCACCAAGGTTGATTTACCCGCACCATTACGGCCGAGCAGGCCGATACGGCTGCCGGGTACTAAATTGAATTTAATGTCGCGCAAAATAATTGTATCACCATAACCGGCTTGAACTTTTTCTAAAGTCAGTAATGGATTCGGTAGCTGCGCTGGTGGCTTAAACTGGAAGTTAAAACCACTGGCTGCGCGCAGTGGTGCCGAAGCCTGCAACCGTTCGAGCGCTTTTATGCGACTTTGCGCTTGCTTGGCTTTACTTGCTTTATAACGAAACCGGTCAATGTAACTCTGCAGATGTTTTCGCTGAGTTTGCTCTTTTTCAAATTGCGCTTGTTGTTGTGCAATGTGCTCTGCTTGCTGGCGCTCGAAGCTGCTGTAATTGCCGCTATAGCTCGTCGCAGTAAAGTTTTCAATGTGCACAATGTGCTGTACCGTTGCGTCAAGAAAGTCACGGTCGTGCGAAATAACCATGAGTGTACCAGGGTAGCGTTGCAGCCAGTCTTCTAACCAAAAAATAGCGTCCACATCTAAGTGGTTGGTTGGTTCGTCAAGCAATAGTAAATCGGCGCGAGCAATCAGTGCTTGGGCTAGGTTTAAGCGCATACGCCAACCGCCCGAAAAGGCCTTTACCGGATGGTATATTTGCTCTGGCTGGAAACCTAGGCCATCGAGCAACGCCGCCGCTCGAGCAGCAGCATCATAACCGCCAATGGTGGCCAGTTTGTCATGCAGCGTACCGATAGCGTGGCCATCATGGTCGGCTTCGGCTTGTGCCAGCTGCGCCTCAAGTTCACGTAATTCCGTATCGCCATCAAGCACGTAGTCTAGCGCTGAACGCTCAAGCGCTGGGGTTTCTTGTTGAACACTCGCAATACGCCAAGCCTTAGGCGCTTCGCAGCTGCCTTGCTCAACGCTTAGCTCTTGACGTAACAGCGCAAACAGTGACGACTTACCGGTACCGTTACGGCCAACAACGCCTACATGGTGACCAGGGAAAATGGTGATGTCTGCATTTTCCAGCAAGACCTTGCCGCCGCGCATTAACGACATGGCGCGAATGTTTATCATATGAAGCCTTAACTTGGTGTTCGACGAAGTTTCTGCGACAATTATACCTGATAGCCACAGAGGTGAATATGACTCAAACTCGCAAACGTTTTATCGCTGGCGCTGAATGCCCAGCTTGCCATGCTCAAGATACGCTCATGCTGACCATTGCGGGCACTGACGAAAAAGTTAGCTGTGTGCAATGCGGGCATGAATTTTCCGAACGTGGCGCGAACAAGCCAGAGCCTGAAACGGCTAAAAAATCAGTGGCGCAAGAGGGGCTTATTGGCATATTCAAACCCGAGTAAGTACGCTACATATGTGCGTTGCATGGGGGCTGAATAACCGCTACTGTTAGAGCATCTTTTTTGTATTTAACGAAAATAAGCGAGAGCAGCATGAGTCAAATAGTCTTCGGCGGTATTTGGGTTATTCTTATCACTGTTTTTATTCAGTGGTTGATTGCCAGTGGCTCAAAAGCCAAGCAGCCAGGCGCTGTGCCGGGCAAAATTAATGAATCATTAAGCCACAACTCCTTTGTATTTCGGGCGCACCGCACTTTTCAAAATAGCATTGAAAATGTCCCGTTTTTTCTTGCCGCGGCATTTTTAGCCATTTTCGTGGGGGTAGACTCACAGTGGTTTACTATTTCGGTATGGGTATTTGCGTTTGCTCGCATTATTCACATGCTGTTGTACTACGGCATTGCGACAGAAAAAAATCCCAGCCCACGTAGTTACTTCTTCATGATTGGCGTCATTGCTAATGCGGTGGTGCTGGTTCAGGTCGCTATTGCGCTGGTGGCTTAAAAACTCAATTGCAACGTTTAGGATAATCTATGAATCAACGGCAGTATCCAATTGGCACTCCGGGCGAAGCTTGGGGCGCAGAAGAAAAACAACAATGGTTAGCGGCGCAACAAGTAAAGCGCTCTTATTTTGATGACGTTGTAAGTCAAATCAACCAGTTGCACGAACAATTCGATGTTGAGCAATACGGAGCATTAGAATATCCCAGCAATACATTCCCATTGTTTATTGTGAAAACTCGCCATTGGGACAACAGCAAACCAAATGTGTTAGTTACCGGCGGTGTTCACGGCTATGAAACCTCAGGAGTGCATGGTGCCTTAGCGTTTATCAAAGAGCACGCGGAGCATTATAGTCAGTGGTTCAACATTATGGTTGCGCCGTGCATTAGCCCGTGGGGTTATGAAACCATTAATCGTTGGAACCCGTTCGCGATTGACCCAAACCGTTCATTCAAAGAAAACAGCCCAGCGGGTGAAAGCGCAGCAATTATGGACTACCTACAGCGTCATGAATTGACGTTTTTAATGCATATTGATCTGCACGAAACAACAGATACCGATAACTCAGAATTCCGCCCAGCACTGGCTGCTCGCGACGGTACTTTCAATGAGAATTGGAATATTCCCGATGGTTTTTACACGGTGGGCAATTCAGAGAAGCCTACCCAAGATTTTCAACAGGCGATTATCGATTCCGTGCGTAAGGTCACCCACATTGCACCGCCAGACAATGACGGCAAGATTATTGGTGCGCCCATTGAGCAAGAAGGGGTGATTCATTACGCCGGTAAGCAATTGGGTTTATGTATGGGCTTAACCGATGCACCTTATGTGAGCACTACCGAGGTATACCCAGATAGCGACAATGCGTCACCAGAACAATGTATTGCGGCCCAAGTGGCAGCAGTGAAAGGTGCGTTAGAGTTTCTGCGCACAGTATAAAACCTGTGCTATGGTTATTTTTAGCAAACGGAATGCAGTACTGCTTTAGTGAGCCCAACGCTTTGGCAGACCGATGACAACAGGGCATAATAACAAGGAAAAATAACATGAATTGGTATATTACAGTTTTAAAAAAATACGCTGTTTTTTCGGGACGCGCCCGCCGTTCGGAATACTGGTTTTTTGTATTGTTTAACATCATTGTTAGCTTTGTACTTGGCTTTATTGACGGCATGCTCGGCTTGGGTAACCCTGAGGCTGGTATTGGTATTTTGAGCCTCATTTATGCTTTAGCTGTGCTTATTCCATCCATTGCTGTTGGTGTACGCCGGTTACATGACACGAATCGCTCAGGTTGGTGGCTATTAATCTCATTAATTCCGCTCATTGGTGCAATTGTGCTTATCGTATTCTTTGTGTTGGATAGCCAGCCAGGTGAAAACCGCTTTGGCCCAAATCCAAAAGGCATGTAATGCAACCTAGTATCTCGTTTATTACCTTAACGGTTGAGAATCTAGAACGAGCCGTCGCGTTTTATCGCGACGGCCTCGGCTGGCCTACTGAAGGTATTGTGGGCGAGAGCTATGAAAATGGCGCGGTGGCTTTTTTTAAGTTGGCCAACAATTTGACCTTTGCATTATGGCCAAAACAAAGTCTTGCCAATGAAACTGGCTTGCCGCACGACAACCATGGCCCCACCAATGTGCTGCTTGCCCATAATGTGCCCAGTGAAGCGCAAGTAGAGCAAGTACTGCTAGAAGCAAAACAAGCTGGCGCAACTTGGGTCAAACCAGCCAAGCGAACTGCTTGGGGCGGCTATGCCGGGTATTTTATGGACCCCGAACAACATTTATGGGAAGTGGTTTACAACCCGCACTTATGAGCCAAAACCATCAAACCATCACTGCACAAACCGCCCGCTGGGTTAACGACGTTATTGTTGCACATAATTTTTGCCCTTTTGCGCGCCGCGAAGTCGAGCAGCAAACCATTCACTATGAGGTAGCCGATAGTGCTGACAGGGCACAGCAGCTGGCGCAGCTACTGCAGCTTTGCCAACAGCTTGATGACTCCCCTGGCATAGCGACCACGTTGTTTGTTATTCCTGAGGGCGTGAGCAACTTCGACGACTTTCTTGATCTTGTCGATGTGGCAGAGCGTTTGTTAGAGCTTGAAGGGTACGACGGCACCTACCAGTTAGCGACATTCCATCCAGACTACCAGTTCGCGGATAGCCCCGCAGATGATGCAGCTAATTACACCAATAGAGCGCCGTACCCAACCTTGCATATTTTACGTGAAGAAGGGCTAAGCTTAGCTTTAGCAAGTTACAACAAGCCGGAACGCATTCCACAGCGCAATATTGACTATGCACGTGCCAAAGGGGCTGATTATTTTGCTGATTTACTTGAGCGCATTAAAGCTGGCATGAAAACAACCGTGCGCCTGCAAAAATAGCTCAAGCTGAAACGTCACATGGATTGCCGCCAAAAGCATTTGTGTCAATGTTGGTTTGCTAAACGACATTAGTGACAAAACACTTAAAGTTAATATGGGAATTGTCGATACTAAAATTATCGTGCAGTTAACCAAGGTTGTTCATCTGTTATGAATTTATCCACGCTTCTGGGCATGTTGTCCGGCATTGCTATTGTTGTTTTATCCGTATTTTTAACCGCTGCTGACGCCTGGGCTTTCGTGAACTTGCCAGGCCTTGCCATTGTGCTCGGCGGAACCTTTGCGGCCACGCTGCTGGCATATCCGCTACGCGAACTCGTACGAGTCTTCAAGATATTATGGATAGTGCTGCGTAACGAAAAAATGTACGCCCAGGATGATCAAAAAGAGCTGGTTGAAGTTGCGAAACAGCTAGTACAGGGGCGCATTGCCAACGCTGAAGACCAGATGAACCAGGTGAAGAATCCATTTTTGCGCACCGGTTTACAATTACTCATTGACCAAACCCCCACGCAAGATATCGCCGAGCTGCTAGAGTGGCGTATTTTAAAAATGAAAATTAAAGAGCGTGCGGAAGCGCAGGTTTACCGCACCATGGCTGCTTTTGCGCCAGCTTTCGGTATGCTTGGTACCTTGGTGGGGTTGGTGAACATGCTGCACGGCATGGGCGAAAGCAGTATGACCGAGATTGGTGTCGATATGGCCTTTGCCTTGCTAACCACCTTATATGGAGTGGTGTTAGCAAACATGTTGTTCAAACCAATTGCGATTAAGTTTGAGCGCCGCACTGAGCGCCGCGTGCAATTGATGAACATGATCTTAGAAGGCATATTGCTCGTCGCTCGTGGTCGCAGCCCTGGCTATATTCGTGAATATCTCACCACCTTCTTTGCGCATGTCGAAGATGAACTTGATATTGACGAGCATAATCAATTAGCCAACGGGCGCGCTTAAGCATGGCAGAGCCAACCTTGAATGACATGCTTGAACGTGAAAACCAGCGTGCGTCTGCTCCAGCGAGCCGGCGCAGTGGTAATACAGCGCGTGAACCCAGAGAGCATAGTCAGCAAATTTCAGCACGCATGTTTGGTAACGTGTTAGAGGCCGATAACCAGCAGCAAGACGAAGACAGCTGGGTGACAACCTACATGGACTTGCTAACGTTGCTGCTGGTTTTGTTTGTGGTGCTGCTTGCCAACGCCGACTTAACTGGCGGTAAGCAACAGGACGAAT
This sequence comes from Pseudidiomarina donghaiensis, assembly GCF_900116895.1. Classification (GTDB taxonomy): domain Bacteria; phylum Pseudomonadota; class Gammaproteobacteria; order Enterobacterales; family Alteromonadaceae; genus Pseudidiomarina; species Pseudidiomarina donghaiensis. Next base: position 143,349 of record NZ_FPCF01000001.1, read on the forward strand.
TTAGTACCATGCAGGGACAAATCGAACAGCAAATGGCAAGTTCAGGCTTCGGTGATAATGTGGAAGTAAGCCGCAGCCCAGGAAAAATCAATATTAAACTGAACGACAAAATTTTATTTGATAGCGGTGAAGCGACCTTTAATGACAGCGCCGCTGAGGTGATGGCGCCGATTGTCGACTTGCTTGCAAAAAACCGCTTAATGATTAGCGTGGAAGGTCATACCGATAATATTCCCATTAGTACTGCGCAATTTCCAAGTAACTGGGAGCTGTCGGCGGCGCGCGCTATTTCTGTGGTGCGTCTGCTGCAACAACGGGGTATTGATGGGCAGCGGCTACGAGCTATTGGCTACGCGGATAGCCTGCCACTACAAAGCAATGACACTGCTGAAGGGCGGGCGGTGAATCGCCGAGTTAATTTGGTACTGAGCGAACCCGAGTAACATTTACCAAAACCTTGCAGAGTGCTTATTGAGACAAACCTGCTGGCTCTTTACTATGTGCAACGTTAAATCACTGGTTAACGTTGCAACGTGGGGGAGCACAGCATGTACAAGTTATTATTGGGCTTAATTATCAGCACCATGGTTGTGTTAGTGGCTTGCAGCCCGCAGGAACAAGAAGCCTTTGTCAAACCCACAACAGCACAACCGAGTGTTTCAAAAAGTGCCGCTAAGCATCGCGAGGTAAGCCTTTCTCGATCGCACGCACAAGTCGTACAACTTGCTTTTCCACTTTAACCGCTTCTGAGCGCTGGCGCTGTAACGCCCAGTCGATATGCTCTTGCACCATCGCGGTGCAGTGTTCACGACGCTGCTCTAAGGCGTGAATAATGTCGGTATCTGTTGGCGCGTTGCCCATGGCGACCGCGAGGTTTCTTAGCCAACAGTCATAACCAATGCGCCGAATTGGCGAGCCCTCAGTTTGCTTTAAAAAGGTTTCTTCATCCCACGCCCACAACTCAAGCAATTCGGGCGCATGCAAATTTGCGCGCGGCGAAAAATCATTTTCGTCGGTCAGTTGAGCATAGCGGTTCCATGGGCAAATAAGTTGGCAGTCATCACACCCATAAATGCGGTTACCAATAAGCGGGCGTAACGGTTCTGGAATACTGTCGCGCAGCTCAATGGTTAAGTATGAGATACACTTGCGCGCATCAAGCACATAAGGCTCAACAATCGCTTGGGTTGGGCAGATGGTGATACAAGCACTGCAACTACCGCATTTTTCTTCCACGGGTTGGTCGGTAGGTAATGGTAAATTAATTAACAGCTCGCCTAAAAAGAACCAAGACCCACTGCCTTCATCCAGCACGAGCGTGTGTTTGCCGCGCCAACCTAGCCCGGCTTTGATTGCCAGCGGTTTTTCCATAATTGGGGCAGAGTCAACAAAGGGCCTAAAATCGAGATCGCTGCATGCTTCTTGTATACGATCGCCAAGTTGCTTGAGGCGCTTGCGCATTAACTTGTGGTAGTCACGCCCAAGGGCATAACGGCTAATGTAGCCAAGCCGTGGGTTTTTGAGGGTTTTTGCGAAACCAGCTTCTGCGGGTAAATAATTCATCCGCACCGAAATGGCGCGCACGGTACCGGGGTGTAGCTGGTCGGGGCGAGTGCGCAAATCGGCATGACGCGCCATCCACTCCATGGTGCCGTGCATGCCACTGGCGAGCCATTTCTGCAAATAATCGCGTTCGGCGCTAAGATCAATATCTGTGATGCCAACTTTTTGGAAGCCTAGTTCAGCGCCCCAACGTTTGATATCTGCAGCAAGTTGGTGATAATCCATAAAAATGCATTTATCCTTAACAAAAGCTGACAAACCAGCGTGACAATTCGCGCTAACATAGCAAAAAACACCAAGGTCTGCACTGATGAGCGCTGATTACAGCACAATGATTTATACCACTGAGCAAGTTCGCCACGGAGAACGTGCAGCGGCTGAAGCCTTAGATATAAGCATGGCGCAATTAATGCAACGTGCGGCGCAAGCGTGTTTGCTCGCAATTCGACAGCAACAGCCAGCGCCGGCGCGTGTACTAGTTTTGTGCGGGCCCGGTAATAACGGTGGTGACGGCTGGGTTTTAGCGCGCCTTGCCCAGCAACAGGGGTATCAGGTGCAAGTTGCGGCTGCAGAGCCGCAAAGCCCATTAGCCAAAGACGCCGCTGCAGCTTGGCACGATTTAGGCCAATCATCGCTGGCCTTGGATACGCTTGAAGACCATCATTTTCAAGCGCAGGACATTGTGGTGGATGCCTTATTAGGTAGTGGACTTAACCGTGACTTAGACGGCGACATAATGCGCGCCGTTGACCTCATAAACCAAGCTACCAAACGCTATTCAAACTGGGTGCTCAGCGTTGATGTGCCAACGGGGCTGAACAGTGACACGGGGCAGCCGCAGCCGATGGCCGTTGAAAGCCACCACACTGTCACCATGGTGGCAGTAAAAGTGGGCTTGGTCACAGGGCTAGCGGCCAACTATTGTGGCGCCATTGAGTTAGCTGATTTAGGCATTGCCGCTACTTTTTATAAGCAGCAGCCGAGCTTGCGAGTCATCGGCAGCCATTGTGCTGAACACCAGTTGTCACCGCGGCTAAAAGCGTCACACAAAGGCAACCTTGGTCACCTGCTGATCATTGCCGGTGGCCCAGGGATGAGCGGAGCGGCCGTTCTTGCTGGCCAAGCGGCATTGCGTTGCGGCGTCGGTAAGGTTTCGGTGGCATGCCACCCACAATCGCAGTTAGCCATAGCGGTGCAGCAACCCGAACTTATGGTTCACGTGGTGACAGATGATCTGCAACCTTTATTAGCAAAAGCCGACGTGGTAGTGATTGGTCCTGGGCTGGGGCAAAGTGAGTGGGCGCATCAATTGGTTAGCAGCGTGGCCAAGTGGCACGGCCCCGTTGTGTGGGATGCCGATGCACTGAACCGTCTAGCCGAGTTAACCGTGACCAAGCCAGTTGAGTCTATTTGGTATATGACGCCCCACCCAGGAGAAGCCGCGCGATTGTTGAAAACCAGTACCTCGGAGGTCAATGCCGACCGATTAGCTGCACTGACTAAACTTTGTCAGAACTTTCAGGCACAAATATTACTCAAAGGGGCTGGTACCCTAGTACAAAGTGGTTCGCAGCGATGGGTATGTCGGCGCGGCAGCCCAGCGCTGGCCAGTGGCGGCAGCGGCGATGTGTTAAGCGGTATAGTCGGCGCGTTGATTGCACAAGGCGTTGCAACAGACATGGTATTGCCACTCGCAGCATGGCTGCATGCAGTCGCTGGTGAACTTGCGGCGCGCGATGGTGAACGTGGTACACTTGCCAGCGATATTATTGCGGAACTGCGTGCCTTGGTGAACCCATGGCAAGTAATTGATAAATGAGTGGAACTTAAATGACAGATGTGACACGTCATGCCGTTGATGAAGCGGCGCTGCTAAGTTTAGCGAATGAATTGGCACAGCAAGTGCAAGCGCAAGAGGCGCAGTTAGAACAAACGGGCCTCACCATTTACTTGTTAGGTGAATTAGGTGCTGGCAAAACCACCTTTAGTCGCGGCTTTATTCAAGCGTTGGGGCACAAAGGGCACGTAAAAAGCCCAACCTATACCTTGGTTGAAACCTATGAGTTAGCACCCTGGTTTGTGAACCATTTTGACTTATATCGTTTAGCGGACCCAGAAGAACTTGAATTTATGGGTATCCGTGATTACCTTGGAAACCATAGAATCGTATTGGCCGAATGGCCGCAACGCGGCGCGGGCTATCTTCCGCCTGCAGATATAATTATAACGATTGATTATGCGGGCTCAGCGCGATCAATCAATTTAAGTGCGCAAACAAAACGAGGTCGGGTATTGCTCGATAATATGTAATGCAAAAGCTAACAGCGGTACTTCTAAGCTTGGTCGGTGCGTTGGTCTATATGCTTTCGTTCGCCGCGCTAGCTAATGACATTAATAATGTGCGAGTGTGGCCAGCGCCGGACAATACGCGAGTGGTTTTTGACTTAAGTCAGAGCCCCGATTTTAGCTATTTCACACTGTACCAAGCGGAGCCCTACCGATTGGTAATAGATTTTAATGCAACGCAATTGAAGGTTAATTTGAGCGCGATTGAGAACGAGTCGCTGTTGATTAAAAAAATTCGCACCAGTACCCCGAAAGACAAACAGTCCACCCGAATTGTTCTTGAGTTAACAGAAAAGATAGATGTCAATGTGTTTCCGTTAGCGGCGAATGATCGTTACGGTGAGCGTTTAGTGGTTGATTTGCCGGGCCGTTCGTTAGCACGTAAAAACGAACCATTACGTGTTGAGCAATTAGAAGAGCGCAAGGTAACTATAGCGATTGATGCGGGCCATGGCGGCGATGACCCTGGCTCAATAGGGCCAAGTGGTACCTACGAAAAGCACGTCGTATTAAAAATTGCCAAAGCGCTGGCAGATATCATCAATCGTGATCCTGCCATGCAGGCTTATCTCATTCGCACCGGTGATTATTACGTGGGGCTAAACGCGCGACCACGGAAAGCCGAAGAAATCAAAGCTGATTTATTGGTCTCCATTCACGCCGACGCGTTTACCAGCCCGCAGCCTCGAGGGGCCTCGGTGTGGGTGTTGTCTAGCCGTCGAGCAAACAATGAAATGGGTCGCCTACTGGAAGACAAAGAACGCTTGTCTGACGTATTAGGTGGGGTGGACTTGCGTATTGAGGAAGACGATACCTATGGTTATCTCAATAAGGCGCTGATTGACATGTCAATGGGCCATGCGATGAGTTCGGGTTACGATATGGCAACCGAAGTTATTGCGGAGATGAAAGCTGTGGCACGCATGCACAAAACTGAACCCCAGCATGCTAGTTTAGCGGTATTGACGTCTGGCAATGTGCCTTCAATGCTGGTTGAAACAGGCTTTATTTCGAATCCACAAGAAGAAAAGCTGCTGCAAAGTAACAAGCATCAGCAGCAACTTGCACGCTCAATTTATCAAGGTATTCGCAATTATTTTCAACGTCGCCCACCAGATGGAACGCTATTTGCAACCAACAGGAACAGTACTCATGTGGTGCGTTCTGGTGAGTCGCTTTCAGTGCTGGCAAAGCGTTACAATACCACCATAAAAGCGATTAAAGAGCAGAATGACCTCAACAGCAATGTGCTATATGTGGGGCAGAAGCTACAAATTCCATCGTCATAACGGTTAGGTTAATACATGCCCATTCAGCTATTGCCGATAAGTCTGGCTAACCAGATTGCGGCCGGCGAAGTTATTGAACGCCCAGCGTCTGTTGTGAAAGAGCTGGTGGAAAACTGCCTAGATGCACAAGCGACTGAAATTACGGTCGACATTGAGCAGGGCGGGCGCCGGCGCATTCGGGTGCGCGACAACGGCGCAGGTATTCCGAAAGAGGAACTCGCGCTAGCACTTAGCCGCCATGCAACCAGTAAAATAAGTTCGCTTGCCGATCTTGAGGCTATCCAAAGCCTTGGATTTCGTGGTGAAGCACTAGCCAGTATTAGTTCGGTATCGCGTTTAACGCTAACAGCAAAAACCGAGCCGCAAGAGCAAGCTTGGCAAGCTTGGGTTGAGGGGCGCGACATGCAAGCTGAGCTTGCTCCAGCAACGCACCCTGAAGGCACAACAGTTGACGTTCAAGACTTGTTTTTTAACACCCCTGCGCGGCGTAAGTTTTTACGCACCGACAAAACAGAATTTAGCCACATTGATGAAGTGCTCCGACGCATTGCGTTAGCGCGCTTTGATGTGCGTTTTAATTTAGTTCATAACCGTAAACCGGTACGGCAATATCACGCGGTAACAAAACCGGAAGACTATCTGCAGCGCGTGGCGCAAGTGTGCGGAAAGTCTTTTACCGATGTGGCCGTCGGTGTAGAACAGCAAGCTGGGCCGGTACGATTGTGGGGCTGGGTTGCGCCGGCGCATGGGTGTCGACACCAAGCAGATGTGCAATATTTTTACGTAAACGGCCGAATGATGCGCGACCGTCTTCTCGGGCACGCTGTGCGCCAAGCTTATGGAGAAACACTTGGCGACGAGCGAACGCCGACGTTTGTGTTGTATTTGGAATTACCAGCAACCGATGTTGACGTTAACGTGCACCCGGCTAAGCATGAAGTTCGCTTTCATCAAGCTCGGCAAATTCATGACTTCGTGTTGCAGGTCGTGCGTCACGCGTTGCACAACGCCGCGACTTCAACTAACAAGAACGGCGCATCTGAGCAGCCAGAGTCAGCAAGCCATGGGTATAAGCCAAGCCATGAGGCACTTGCCGCACAAGTGCGCGAGTTACAACCCAGGCACAGCTCTGTTTTCCCCAGCCGAGAAGTGCCAGCGCCAGCCGTGCCGGCCGTTTCGCAAGGGCCACTACCTGAACAAGCGGCAGGCGTTGCCGCTGTGGTACAACAGAGGTTCGCGTTGCTGACACAGCCAAGTTTGAGCCTGCTTGATTTGCAACGTGTGCAGCACAGTTATCTAACCCAACATATGCAACAGCAATTTAGCGTTGGGCTTGCCGGCCAACCGTTACTGGTTCCAGTAAAAATTTCTGAGCCGGCGTTGGTCAAACAGCTGACGCAACTTGATGAGAAATTATTAGCACGCTTGGGCATACGGCTAGAAATAACAGCCGGCAATGCGCCTTCGGTTACCGTACTGCAAGTGCCAACGCCATTGCGTCAGACTGATATTGTCGCGAGCTTGGCGGACGTTGCCGCACGCCTAACCACGCACGCCAGTGCGGTGGAGTCGCAAGTGCTGCCGTGGTTAGCTAGTCTGGCGGTACAAACCGAGTATTCAACCACCCAGGCAGAGCATTGGTGGCGCTGGTGGCAGGATAACTGCGACGCTAACGCGGCTTGGCTAATACCGATACCGCTGCCGGAACTGCCGGAGGCCTTACGATGAACCCGCAGGTAAAACAACCTTTTGTGATTTGCTTATATGGGCCAACTGCGGCCGGTAAAACTGGGTTAGCGATTGCGTTGACGCAGCACTTGCCGTGCGACATTATCTCGGTGGACTCGGCACTCATTTATCGCGGTATGGATATTGGTACGGCCAAACCTACCGCCGCAGAGCAAGCTCAAGCGCCGCATCGTTTGATTGATATTTGTGAGCCTTCCGAGAGTTACTCCGCGGCACAGTTTGCTGCCGACGCGCGGCGCGAAATAGATGACATTATTGCGCGCGGACGCATTCCGTTATTAGTCGGCGGCACTATGCTCTATTTTAAAGCGCTGCTTGAAGGCATGTCGAAACTGCCTGAAGCTAACCCGGAAATTCGCGCCCAACTGCAACAAGAACTTGAGGTACAAGGCGCGGCTGCGTTGCACCAGCAACTGCAGCAAATAGACCCAGTAAGTGCTGAGCGAATTCACCAAAACGACCCTCAGCGCTTGCTACGAGCCCTAGAGGTTTACCGAATTAGTGGCAAATCGCTCACTGAATTAACGCAACAACGGCATGGCGCTTTACCGTATCCTGTTATTCAAATGGCCATAGCGCCCAGTGATCGCAAAGTACTGCATGAACGTATTTCGTTAAGATTTCGTCAAATGTTGGAACAAGGCTTCTTGGATGAGGTCAAACGACTACGACAACAGTCTGATTTACATCTTGATTTACCGGCTTTACGCTGTGTCGGGTACCGTCAAGCATGGCAATACTTAGACGGTAAATTTGACGACAACGAGCTGATAGACCGTGGTATTTTCGCCACGCGGCAGCTAGCCAAGCGGCAGCTAACGTGGTTGAGAAAGTGGCCCGGCGTGCATTGGTTAGAAACCGATGCCGATAATTTAGTGGAGCAAGCACTAGCGATTTGTGCCGGTGAGCCAGAGTTATTTAGTCAAGTTGCTCTTGAAAACGAATAGATTCACCCTATATTCAATAAGGACTAAAATAAAAAATGACACTGTAAAAAAGCAGTTCTTAAACTATATTAACAAGTGACTAGCATGAGCGGGCGGTAAGTTGTTGCTGGACACAAACAATAACAAAAAAGGATAATAAATATGGCTAAGGGGCAAACGTTACAAGACCCGTTTTTGAATGCGCTTCGCCGTGAGCGTGTGCCGGTTTCGATTTATTTGGTAAACGGAATTAAGTTGCAAGGTCAAATTGAGTCGTTTGATCAATTTGTCATATTGTTGAAAAACACAGTCAGTCAAATGGTTTACAAGCATGCCATTTCAACAGTGGTACCGGCGCGTATTCCGCAAAATTATTTGCCAGTAGCTGAAGGCAGCGAAGAGGCGATTGATTAATTATATTCAAAACAGAATAAAGGAGCAGTGATAGCTTGTTTGATAGGTTTGAGAGTGGTGAACGGGCTATCCTGGTCCACGTTGATTTTCCAGCAGAAATCGATCGTGAAGACCTTTCTGAATTGCAGTTATTAGTATCTTCAGCAGGGGTGGAAACTCTTGGTGTAGTTACCGCTGCGCGCAGTACCCCAAGTTCAAAATATTTTGTCGGCTCAGGTAAAGCCGAAGAAATCGCCGATCAGGTAAAACTGCTTGAGGCGAATATCGTTATTTTCAATCATGGTTTAAGCCCCACCCAAGAGCGTAACTTAGAAAAGCTCTGCCAATGCCGAGTGCTTGACCGAACCGGTCTTATTCTCGACATATTTGCCCAGCGCGCCCGTACCCATGAAGGTAAGTTACAAGTGGAGCTGGCGCAGTTGCGTCATATTTCAACCCGACTGGTACGCGGCTGGACCCACTTAGAGCGCCAAAAGGGCGGTATTGGTTTGCGCGGTCCGGGTGAAACCCAGCTTGAAACTGACCGCCGTTTAATTCGCGGTCGTATCAAGAATATTCTTGGCCGTTTAGAAAAAGTTCAAAAACAACGTGAACAAGGTCGGCGCGCACGTCAGCGAGCGGAAATACCGACGGTTTCATTGGTGGGGTACACCAACGCCGGAAAATCAACCTTGTTCAATCGCGTGACAGAGTCTGATGTCTATGCGGCAGACCAGTTGTTTGCGACGCTAGACCCAACGTTGCGCAAGTTAGAGTTACCCGACGTAGGGCCAATTATTTTGGCAGACACAGTTGGTTTTATTCGACACTTACCCCATGAATTGGTCGCCGCATTTAAAGCGACCTTGCAAGAAACCCAAGAGGCTGACTTGCTACTCCATGTGATTGACGTTGCTGATGAGCGTCAAGCGGAAAACATCGCTCAAGTACATGAGGTATTGCAAGAAATTGGCGCCGACGACATACCACAGTTATTGATCTGCAATAAAATAGATAAACTTGCAGACGGCGTTGCGCGTATTGATACCGATGACCAAGGCATGCCGACGCGCGTTTGGCTATCAGCGCAGTCTGGTATTGGAATTGATTTGTTACAAGATGCGTTAGTAAGACGCTTGCGCCCACAGATGGTTGACGTATGCTTGCGAATTCCGCCCTCTATGGGCAAATTACGTGGTAAGCTGTATGCCATGAAAAGCGTTACGTCAGAGCAAACCAGTGATGACGGTAAGTTGGCGCTACACGTACGAATGTCTGCTGTTGATTGGCAGCGTTTGAGTAAGCAAGTCGCCGAAGAGTATGGCGATACTTTGCAAGGCTTTGTAGAATAGTTGTAAGCAAAGCGAAAAATAGAATTCATAAACTACCCAGAGTTGGAGTAATCAATGGCCTGGAATCAACCGGGAAACGGTAACAATAACGACCGTGATCCATGGAAAAATCAAGGCGGCCGCGATCAAGGCCCGCCAGATCTCGACGAAGCAATTAAGAACTTGCTTGGCAAGCTTGGGCTTGGTGGTAACAAAGGCAAAGGCGGTGGTAGCAATAAAACTGGTGGTGGCTTTCCAGCCCGCGGTTTTGGTGTTATTGCCATTATTGCTGTAGCCATCTGGTTTATTGCTGGTTTTTACACAGTGAAAGAAGCCGAGCGTGGTGTTGTGCTGCGCTTTGGCCAGTATCACAACTTGGTGGAGTCTGGTCTGCATTGGCGCCCATTGTTTGTCGATAGTGTACAAACCGTCGATGTTAGCAACGTACAACAGTTTCAGTCAGAAGGCTTTATGCTGACCCAAGACGAAAACGTTGTTCACGTTGAGCTTGACGTGCAGTACCGCATTGTGAACCCGCGCGACTATTTATACGCGGTTGAAAATGCTGACAACAGCTTGGCTCAAGCAACCGACAGTGCGCTGCGTTATGTTGTGGGTCACACCACCATGGACGAAGTACTGACCGTTGGCCGTGAAGCTGTACGCCAGAACACCCTTGAGTTGCTTGAAAATATCATTGCGCCATATCAGCTCGGTATTCAAGTTGTCGATATCAACTTGCTACCAGCTCGCCCACCAGAGGCAGTAAAAGACGCATTTGATGATGCTATTGCCGCACAAGAAGATGAGCAACGCTTTATTCGTGAAGCCGAAGCCTATGCGCGTGAAATTGAGCCGTTAGCCCGCGGTCAGGTGCGTCGTGTGTTACAAGAAGCACAAGCTTACCGTGAGCAAGTGGTGTTAAAAGCACAAGGTGAAGTTGCTCGATTCAATGAGTTACTGCCGCAGTATAAAGCTGCGCCACAAGTGACTCGTGAGCGTTTATACATAGAAACACTTGAGAATATTTACAGCAACACTGCCAAAGTCATGGTAGACGTTGAGGGTAGCAACAACATGATGTATCTACCGTTAGATAAAATTCTTGAGAAGCAGCGTGCCAGTGAGCAGCCTGCGCGAAATGAAGCATCAAGCACTAATTCGCGTCCAACAGAAAGTGTGCAACCAAGCAGTAGCACCACAACACGCTCTAATAATAGCGGCATTCGCACCAGCGACCGCTTTAATGATGGCCGGGGGTAAACGATGAAAAATTTTGTAGCTGTACTCGTAATCGTTGCCGTAGTGTTGGGCTTTTCATCAATTTTTGTGGTGAAAGAAGGCCAGCGCGCCATTGTCGTGCAATTTGGTAAGGTTCTGCGTGATGCAGAAACGGGCGAACCAGTTGTTTATACGCCAGGTTTGCATTTCAAATTACCTTTTATTGAAGACGTGAAACGCCTTGATGCACGGTTTAAAACCTTAGACGGCAACCCAGATCGCTTTGTAACGAGCGAGAAAAAAGACCTGATTGTTGATACCTACGTAAAATGGCGTATTTCTGACTTTGCGACTTACTACCTATCCACCAACGGTGGTAACCAAGCACAAGCGGAAGCGCTTTTAACCCGTCGTGTTAGCAGTGGATTACGCGCCGAGTTTGGTAGCCGTACCATTAAAGAGATTGTCTCGGGTGAGCGTGATAACCTCATGCGCGAGGCCTTGATTCGTGGTGCTGATAGCGCTCAAGAACTAGGTATCGAAGTGATTGACGTGCGAGTGATGCAAATTAACTTGCCAACCGAAGTAAGTCAGTCAATTTTCCAGCGTATGCGTGCTGAACGTCAAGCTGTGGCTATGGAGCACCGCTCTGAAGGTCGCGAGCAGGCAGAGTTCCTTCGTGCTGACGTAGATGCACGTGTCACGGTTATGTTGGCAGACGCAGAACGTGAATCACGTGAACTTCGTGGTCAAGGTGACGCAGAAGCGGCAGGTATCTATGCAAACGCCTACAGCCAAGACGCTGAGTTCTTCTCGTTTATTCGTAGCTTGCAAGCTTATGAAAAGAGCTTCGAAGCGGGTAACGATGTTTTGGTGTTAGAGCCGGACAGCGATTTCTTCAAATACTTGAAGCAATCGACAGCGAATTAAAAGCAAGAGCGATATCAGCTAGTCGATATTGGATATTAGAAAAACCCGCGGTTGTTCCGCGGGTTTTTTGTGTTTAAGCTCTAGCGATTAACGAATAACGAATAACGAGCAGCGAACTATGTCCTATAAGTCGCATTACCAACAATTTATGGCGCAACATCCTGACACCTTGCATTGCGCGCCACACAGCCACCATTACTGGCCAGACTGCACCCGAGATGCCCAGTTAGCTTATTGGTCTGATAGCGCTAAAGGTGTTGATCACAAATGGGACATAATCTTCGGTGAACGCGTACCCGATGTGCAGCGTCGTTTGGCTGAATTGCTAAATCACCCGCACCCGCAGCAGTTTGTATTTGCAAGTAATACGCACGAGTTATTGTACCGTGTGTTTAGTAGTTTTGATCCAGCCAAACCGCTACGGGTTCTTAGTACCGACAGTGAGTTTCACAGTTTTTCACGCCAAATTCGGCGCCTGCAAGAACGTGCTAAGTTTGAGCTTGTCACCGTGGCTACCGAGCCATTTGAAACCTTCCCACAGCGCTGGTTGGCAGCAGTGAAGCAGGGTGGTTATGACCTTATTTTCACCAGTCAAGTGTTCTATAACTCGGGGGTGGCAGCACCTGAGCTATCAACCTGGTTGCCTGAAGTGTCGGAACAGACACAGGTTATAGTTGATGGTTACCACGGCTGTGGTGCATTGCCTACTGATTTACAAGCATACGCAGACCGAATTTTTTACCTAGCCGGCGGATATAAGTACTTGCAAGCTGGGGAGGGCTGCTGCTTCATGGCGGTGCCGAAACAGTGCCAGCTACGCCCGGAATATACCGGTTGGTTTGCCGACTTTGCAAACTTAGCGAAACCGCAGCAAGGCGAGGTGGCTTATGCCGGAGATGGCATGCGATTCGCTGGTGCCACCATGGATTTTACCGCGTTGTATCGATTGCAAAGTGTACTGGCGTGGTGGCAGCGTGACGGGTTATCTGTGGCGACAATGCATGCGTATGTGCAGCAGTTGCAGCAAGCATTTTTGGCGACGCTTGACGAGCTGCAGCACCCGCTGGTTAATCGCGACCATTTGCTGGTACCAGACTTGGCCAATCATGGTCACTTTCTTACCTTTAAACTCGACACCGCTGAGCAAGTCGCAGAGTTAGCTCAGCAGTTAGCAGAACAGGGTATTCACACTGATTATCGTGGCAACCGTTTACGTTTCGGCTTTGCGATATACCATGATGTTGAAGACTACCAACGATTGAAAAAAGCGTTAAGCCCGAACTGATCGGGCTACCGCCAGTGCCAAATACCTGTTAAAATCGCCGCCTGTTTTTTCAACAGTAACCGCTGGTAACGAGATCATGGGCAAAAATGTAGTAATTTTAGGTACGCAATGGGGTGACGAAGGTAAAGGCAAAATCGTAGATTTGCTGACAGACAAGGCGTCACTAGTGGTTCGCTATCAAGGCGGACATAACGCAGGTCATACCCTTGTTATCGACGGTGAAAAAACCGTTTTACACCTTATTCCATCCGGAATTTTGCGCGAAAATGTAAAATGCATTATCGGCAACGGCGTGGTGCTATCGCCAGAAGCCTTGATGGAAGAAATTGCCATGCTCGAGAAGCGCGGCGTACCAGTTCGTGAGCGCTTATTGATCAGCGAAGCTTGCCCTCTTATTCTGCCTTACCATATTGCGCTTGACCAAGCGCGCGAAAAAGCCCGTGGTAGCAAAGCTATCGGCACCACCGGCCGCGGCATTGGCCCAGCGTACGAAGACAAAGTGGCTCGTCGTGGATTGCGAGTTGGCGACTTGTTCCATTTTGAACGCTTCGAAGAAAAACTTCGCGAAGTGGTCGAGTTTCATAACTTTACCTTGGTTAATTATTACAAAGCTGAAGCTGTAGACGTTGAAGCGGTACTCGAATATTGCCGTGAAGTTGCCAAGTTGCTTGAAGGTATGATTGCCGACATTCCAGCATTGCTTGACGAAACACGTCGTGCTGGCGGACATATCATGTTTGAAGGCGCGCAAGGCACATTGCTCGATATCGACCACGGAACATATCCGTACGTAACGTCTTCAAACACCACCGCTGGTGGGGTGTCAACCGGTGCAGGCTTTGGCCCGCGCTACATTGACTATGTGTTGGGTATCGTCAAAGCCTATACCACACGCGTTGGTAGTGGCCCATTCCCAACTGAGCTTGAGTGTGAAGTAGGCCAGCACCTTGGCGTTAAAGGCCATGAATTTGGTGCTACCACCGGCCGTAAACGCCGTACCGGCTGGTTCGACGCGGTTGCTGCACGTCGTGCTGTACAAATTAACTCAGTGAGCGGTTTTTGCTTAACCAAGTTAGACGTACTTGACGGTTTGGACGAATTGAAAATCTGTATCGGTTATAAACTACCAAGCGGCGAAGTGGTTGATTATCCGCCAATGGCAGCCGAAGATTATGAAACGGTTGAACCAGTTTATGAAACCATGGCAGGTTGGAAAGAAAGCACGTTTGGCATTACTGAACACAAAAACTTGCCAACAGCAGCGCTTGCTTATATAAAACGAATTGAAGTTCTGACTGGTGTGCCAGTGGACATTATTTCAACAGGTCCAGACCGCGCAGAGACCATGATTTTGCGTCATCCGTTCGCAAATTAACCAAACGGACCGTAAAAGCTAAAAAAAATGCGTTTTACTATTGCATCATCAAAATCGATACAATAGAATGCGCTCCACCTAACCGGGGTGCCGGCATAGCTCAGTTGGTAGAGCAACTGACTTGTAATCAGTAGGTCCCGAGTTCGACTCTTGGTGCCGGCACCAACTTACAATATGGTTATGGAGGGGTTCCCGAGCGGTCAAAGGGATCAGACTGTAAATCTGACGGCTCAGCCTTCGCAGGTTCGAATCCTGCCCCCTCCACCATTTTGCATTGTCTGTAGAATGCGGTGAGTCCAGAATGGTTTGAGGTGGCCCGATTCAAGGCATGCGGGTATCGTATAATGGCTATTACCTCAGCCTTCCAAGCTGATGATGTGGGTTCGATTCCCACTACCCGCTCCAATAATCTGTATTTGTGCTGATATAGCTCAGTTGGTAGAGCGCACCCTTGGTAAGGGTGAGGTCGGCGGTTCAAATCCGCCTATCAGCACCACGTATCTGGCCAAACTCTTCCCTTGTCTCGTCTCGCTAATTTCGGCATAATCGCCGGTTAATGATTTTCAATTGTTGGTGTTAATCACCGTACGTTGTCCAAAAAGAGGCTGTCATGGCAAAAGAAAAATTTGAACGTTCCAAACCGCACGTTAACGTCGGTACTATCGGCCACGTTGACCACGGTAAAACTACTCTGACCGCTGCGATCACCACAGTATTGGCGAAAACCTACGGTGGTTCAGCACGTGCATTCGATCAAATCGATAACGCACCAGAAGAAAAAGCGCGTGGTATCACCATCGCAACTTCACACGTAGAGTATGACACTCCAGCACGTCACTACGCCCACGTAGACTGCCCAGGGCACGCTGACTATGTTAAAAACATGATCACTGGTGCTGCGCAGATGGACGGCGCTATCTTGGTAGTAGCTGCAACTGACGGCCCAATGCCACAAACGCGTGAGCACATCATATTCATCATCGTTTTCATGAACAAATGTGACATGGTAGACGACGAAGAGTTGTTGGAATTGGTTGAGATGGAAGTTCGTGAACTTCTTTCTGAGTACGATTTCCCAGGCGACGACTTGCCAGTCATTCAAGGTTCAGCGTTGAAAGCGTTGGAAGGCGAAGAGAAGTGGGAAGCGAAAATTGTTGAATTGGCAGAAGCATTGGATAACTACATTCCAGAGCCAGAGCGTGATATCGACAAGCCGTTCATCATGCCAATCGAAGATGTATTCTCAATCTCAGGCCGTGGTACTGTAGTAACTGGTCGTGTAGAGCGTGGTATCGTTCGCACTGGTGACGAAGTAGAAATCGTAGGTATCCAAGATACCGTGAAAACTACTGTAACTGGTGTAGAAATGTTCCGTAAATTGCTTGACGAAGGTCGTGCAGGCGAGAACATCGGTGCCTTGTTGCGTGGTACTAAGCGTGACGAGATTCAACGTGGCCAAGTATTGGCGAAGCCAGGTTCAATCACTCCACACACTCAGTTTGAAGCAGAAGTGTACGTATTGACCAAAGAAGAAGGCGGACGTCACACTCCATTCTTCAAAGGCTACCGTCCACAGTTCTACTTCCGTACCACTGACGTAACTGGTGCAGTAGAATTGCCAGAAGGCGTAGAAATGGTTATGCCAGGCGACAACCTGAAGTTCGTAGTAGAACTGATTCACCCAATCGCGATGGACGAAGGTCTTCGTTTCGCGATTCGTGAAGGTGGTCGTACTGTAGGCGCAGGCGTAGTATCTAAGATCATCGCTTAAGACCTTTCGGGGTTGTAGCCCGGCGTTCTACGCCGGGTTGTTTTGAAAGGGGAGCTTCGGCTCCCTTTTTTGTTTCCGGAAAAGACTCTTTGCTCGTCCGTCAATTTGACAACTTCTATTTCCTTGCCTAAATTATTTTTAACAACAAATAACAAAGGAGGTTGTAATGAAATTGCTACATATAGGAATGATATTTGCTATTTTGCTTGCCTTGACAACGTCGGCAGCTTTTTCGCAGAACAAAGCTAGTCAAATAGAAATCTATAAGGGCGAAATTTCGAGTGCTGAGGAACTGAGTTCATACTTTCGAAATACTCCAGCTCGAGAAAACCCGCTCAATAAGTTGTCGTCAATGGGCCGTACTATCTTTATTGAGGATTTAGTTTGGACCGATAAAGGCTTAGGAAGTATCAATACTTACCCACTAGAAATAGAATTAGATTACGATGATGCGCATGCAATACTGGTGTTGTTTGGCTTGAAAGATATGACCGCGTTGATTTTCGATGACTTGCAGCTAAGTAGTGGGGTCGCTGATGACAACAACGAAAGTGGCAATTATCCTACCAATAATTCCTGTCCATTGCTAGAAAACTATCGCTGCGAGCCGCCGGCAACATGTACATATGCACATCGTAATTATTGTATTACTTGCAACTGCGGAATGGCTATACCTTAATTTATAATGATACTGCCAACCTATACGATAGCTACTCTTATCGGGCTTGGTTCGCTTGCCCCTAATGCTTGGTATACAGAAGTTGACCAACATAATAAATGTCGTGATGACGTATTGACGGCATTTTATGAGTACTTTGATCTGATTGAGACATATCAAATAGCTCCTGCAGTCGATTCTGGATCGCGCGAACCCATTTTTAAACGACTATTTTCGAAAATTGAAGAGATTATTGAAGGAACAAGTCAGTGCGAAGAGGTGGATGGAGGCGCGTTGTTGCGTAAGGTGGTTAAGCCTTATACGCATATTACCGGCGATGCAAAGGTGTTACGTCTTTATGAGAAACATATCGATGCGCAATTAGATAGTTCTCAAAGTTCTGAAGTTCAAAAAGATATTGATTTGTATTATCGGCTAACATGGCAATTGCGCGATTATGAACGGTTTAACAATTGGCCCGATGACTATGTAGTATCTGATTTAACTCTTAAAGAGTGGCCTCAAATAGAGCAATTCATCAACGTTGACCATAGTAACTTCAGCATGACAAATTTAAGCTTCGATAACTTTGAAGTGTTGGTCGTTGCTGATTTGTTTTGTGGGTTTTCGCAAAAAATGTTTAGCGCACTCGAATCTGGTGAAAGCGAATTCGATTCGGACATTGAACTTACTTTTGCTTTTGGCCAATTTTCTAACTCAGCCCCCAAGAATATTGTTGATTTATCCAAGCGTCTCCCAGCGCATCAATTTGTGCTCGTGCTTAATGATCAGTACGCGACCGAAGAGATTTATTTCTACCAGTTTCCAGTTTTTTATTTCCTTCATAATGGACAAGTCGTCGATAAACTCTTGGGTTGGCCTAACGCGCAACAATCCGAAGTGGTGAACGATAAATGGCGCGCACTTCGCCGACTAGACTCCGACAAAGCGCAGCCATAAGATCGACCAAGTAATATCTTAATATCCAGTTCAATACACGCCTTGTTTTAACGCGTTTGATCGGTATAATACAGCGTCCGTTTCTGTCACATAAACAGAATATGCAGGGGTGTAGTTCCAATTGGTAGAACAGCGGTCTCCAAAACCGACGGTTGGGGGTTCGAATCCCTCCACCCCTGCCATTTAAAGCAGCTATTAGCTATTGGATATTAGATATTAGAGAGAATCGTTCAGATTTTAGTGCTTTCACTAATATCCAATATCTAATAGCTAATATCGACTTTGGTTTTAATTACAGGATTAAATAATGAGTGCAAACACCGAAACGCAAAGCAGCTCACTCGACGGCTTAAAATGGATCGTCGCTATTGCCTTGCTCGCAGCCGCAGTATTGGGTAACTACTATTATGGCGAACAAGTTTCAGTACTTTACCGCGCCATTGGCGTTGTTGTACTCGTTATTATTGCCGGCGTTATTGCTGGTATGACTGGCAAAGGTCGCCGTTTCCGTAGCTTTGCGAAAGAAAGCCGTGCTGAAACGCGTCGTGTAGTTTGGCCATCACGCCAAGAAGCAACTCAAACAACCATTATTGTTGTTGTGGCCACCGCTATCGTGTCACTCATTTTATGGGGTATGGATGCGATATTGGTTCGTGTTGTTGGCTTCTTCACCGGACTGGAGTTTTAATCGATGACTGATCAAGTAAAAAAACGCTGGTACGTGGTTCAAGCTTTCTCTGGTTACGAGAAACGTGTTGCCGAATCACTGCGTGAACACATCAAAATGAACGGCATGGAAGACAAGTTCGGTGAAGTGTTAGTGCCAACCGAAGAAGTTGTCGAAATGAAAGCTGGTAAGCGCGCAAAAAGCGAGCGCAAGTTTTTCCCAGGTTACGTCCTGGTAGAGATGGCGATGGATGAAGACGCGTGGCACCTAGTGAAAAGCATTCCGCGCGTACTTGGTTTTATTGGCGGTACGCAAGAGCGTCCTACACCAATTACCCAAAAAGAAGCTGACACTATCTTAAACCGTCTGCAGGAGTCGGTTGATAAGCCGAAGCCAAAAACCTTATTCGAACCAGGTGAAGTTGTGCGTGTTAACGACGGTCCGTTTGCCGATTTCAACGGTACGGTTGAAAGCGTCGATTACGAGAAGAGCCGTTTGACGGTGTCGGTGTCTATTTTCGGTCGCGCTACACCAGTCGAACTCGAGTTCGGCCAGGTTGAAAAAGCTTAACAAATACAAGTACGATATTGGCTAATAGATATCTGATATTAGCCAAAACACAATTTGAAGCGGTCAGCTAATATCTAATATCAAATAGCTAATAGCTGATCTCTTGCAATGAGGGGCGAATAGGACTATAATTCGCCTCCTTTTTTATATTGGGGAGCCGTTAGAGTAAGTCAACTCTTAGATTTACGAGGCGTTTGACCCACAACCAAGAGGCATAAACATGGCTAAGAAGTTAAAAGCTATTATCAAGCTGCAAGTAGCAGCTGGTGCAGCTAATCCGTCACCACCAGTTGGTCCAGCTTTGGGTCAGCACGGTGTGAACATCATGGAATTCTGTAAAGCGTTCAACGCAGCAACTGACCAACTTGAAAAAGGCGCGCCAGTTCCTGTTGAAATTAGCGTTTTTGAAGACCGCTCGTTCACCTTTATCACCAAAACTCCTCCAGCAGCATTCTTGTTGAAGAAAGCAGCAGGCATTAAGAGTGGTTCAGGTCGTCCTAACACCGAGAAAGTGGGTACCGTTACTCGCGCTCAGTTAGAAGAAATTGCCAAGGTTAAAGAGCCAGACTTAACAGCGGCTGACCTTGACGCAGCAGTTCGTACTATCGCCGGTTCAGCTCGTGCGATGGGCCTGAAGGTGGAGGGTTAATAAGATGGCTAAGTTAACGAAACGTGCACGTCTTATCCGTGAAAAAGTTGAAGCTCGTGATTACGAAATCAACGAAGCAATTAACTTATTGAAAGAATTAGCAACTGCAAAATTCAAAGAAAGCGTTGATGTATCTGTAAACTTGGGTATCGACGCTCGTAAATCTGACCAAAACGTTCGTGGTGCAACTGTACTGCCAAACGGCACTGGTCGTGACGTACGTGTAGCAGTTTTCACAAGCGGTGCTAACGCTGAAAAAGCGAAAGAAGCTGGTGCAGACTTAGTAGGTATGGAAGACTTAGCTGAACAAGTTAAGAAAGGCGAGATGAACTTTGATGTTGTTATCGCTTCTCCAGACGCTATGCGTGTTGTTGGTATGTTAGGCCAAATTTTAGGTCCACGTGGCTTAATGCCAAACCCTAAAACTGGTACCGTAACTCCAGACGTTGCAACTGCTGTGCAAAATGCTAAAGCAGGTCAGATTCGTTATCGTAACGATAAAGCGGGTATCATCCACGCGACTATCGGTAAAGTTGATTTCGATAACGACAAACTGAAAGAAAACTTAGAAGCCTTGTTGGCGGCCCTGAAGAAAGCGAAGCCTTCTTCTGCAAAAGGTCAGTTCATCAAGAAAGTAAGCTTATCAACCACTATGGGCGCTGGCGTTGCCATCGACCAAGGTACGTTGACTGTAGCTTAAGGTTTTATGGGTTGGAGCTGTAGCTCCCGTCCAAGACCGCAGGTGTATCGCGGCTGACCTCTCGAGAGAGACTATTCAGCGACACTTAATTTCCTGCGCAGATGGTGATATCCGATCCAGACTCTCTGGGTAAGAGATTCACCGTGACAACGTGGCAGAAGTAGTTTATCTGCCTATGTGTAACGATAGGCCCAAGGTGCTTGCACGGCGGGCCAAACAAAGAGGTGATACTAGTGGCACTAGGTTTAGTAGCAAAACAAGCAATCGTTAAGGAAATTAACGACGTTGCTTCAAACGCTCTATCCGTCGCTGTTGCTGAGTATCGTGGTATGGAAGTTGCGGACATGACCCAACTTCGTCGTCAAGCTCGTGAGCAAGGCGTGTATCTGAAAGTTATTCGGAACACTCTAGCGAAGCGTGCATTTATTGACACGAAATTTGAGGACATGGACTCAGCGTTAACAGGTCCTTTGATTTACGGATTCTCTATCGACGCACCAGGTTCGGCTGCGCGTTTGTTTAAAGATTTCGCTAAAGAAAATAAGCACCTGAAAGTTACTGCACTATCAATTGGCTCAGGCCTGATGGGCGCAGACAAGCTTGACGCTGTTGCATCACTTCCGACTCGCGACGAAGCATTGGCGAAATTGCTTGCGACCTTCAAAGCGCCTGTTAGTAAGTTCGTTCGTACTATTAACGAAGTTCCTACTAAGTTTGTGCGTGTGTTGTCGGCAATTAAAGACGCTAAATAGAAGCGGTTTTTTTAACCATTTTTTTGTAATTTATAACCCAGGAGTTTAGAGTTATGGCTCTTACTAAAGAAGATATTTTGAACGCGATCGCTGAAATGCCAGTTATGGAATTGGTTGAGTTGATCGAAGCTGCAGAAGAAAAATTCGGTGTTGACGCTTCAGCTGCTGTTGCTGTTGCAGCTGGTCCAGCTGCTGCCGCAGAAGCTGCAGAAGAGAAAACTGAGTTTGACGTAATCTTGAAATCTGCTGGCGCTAACAAAGTAGCAGCTATCAAAGCAGTTCGCGGCGCAACTGGTCTTGGCTTGAAAGAAGCTAAAGACATGGTTGAGTCTGCACCTGTTGCTGTTAAAGAAGGCATCAGCAAAGAAGACGCAGAAGCACTTGCTAAAGAATTGACTGAAGCTGGTGCGGAAGTTGAAGTTAAGTAAGTTTAACCACTTACATAACTTGGCCTTTTAGGCCTAGGGCTGGTGGCAATTTTGCTACCAGCCTTTTTGCGCTGTAAAGCATGTATCATTTTTGCCCGTTATTGGGGTGCATGCTCGCGGTGACAAAAACGGGAACGACAAGCTTTAAGTAGTTTGTTTTTAACCATCGACTCCTACTCCGGTGGTTAGGGTCATCAATCAGCTAGCTGAGGAACCCCATGGCGTACTCCTACTCTGAGAAAAAACGTATTCGCAAGGATTTTGGTAAGCGCCCTCATGTACTTGAGGTGCCATACCTGCTGTCAATCCAATTAGATTCATTTAAAAAATTCATCGAGCCGGATCCAGAAGGCAACAACGGTCTGGAAGCGGCATTCCGCTCAGTATTTCCGATTACCGCATATTCAGGTAATTCGGAATTGCAGTACGTGAGCTATCACCTTGGTGAGCCAGTATTTGACGTACAAGAATGTCAAATTCGTGGTATTACCTACGCAGCTCCTTTGCGGGTGAAACTGCGCCTAGTGCTTTTTGATAAAGAAGCGGCGGCAGGCACCGTAAAAGATATTAAAGAGCAAGAAGTTTACATGGGTGAAATCCCATTGATGACTGAAAACGGTACCTTTGTAATCAATGGTACTGAGCGTGTCATCGTTTCTCAGTTGCACCGTTCACCGGGCGTGTTCTTTGATCACGACAAAGGTAAAACTCACTCATCAGGTAAAGTGTTGTACAACGCGCGAGTGATTCCTTACCGTGGTTCTTGGTTGGATTTTGAGTTCGACCCGAAAGACAACGTATTCGTACGTATCGACCGCCGTCGTAAACTACCTGCGTCAATTATCTTACGCGCTTTGGAATACAGCACCGAAGAAATCTTAGACATGTTCTTCGAAACCACGTATTTCCAATTCCGTGCGAAGAAAGTGTTCATGCAATTAGTGCCTGAGCGCTTACGCGGTGAAACAGCGAAGTTCGATATTAAAAACGACGATGGTGAAATCATCGTTGAAAAAGGCCGTCGTGTGACAGCTCGCCATATCAACCAAATCGCAAGCTTGAACCAACCAGAAATGGAAGTTCCGCTTGAATACTTGGTTGGTAAAGTATTGGCGAAAAACTACGTTGACAAGAAAACTGGCGAAGTAATTGCTGAAGCAAACGCTGAGCTTACGTTAGAATTGTTAGCGAAGTTACGCGAAGCTGGCTTTAAGAAGTTCGAAACCCTGTTCGTGAACGATCTTGATCATGGCCCGTACATGAGCGAGACCTTGCGCATTGATTCAACCAACAACCGTTTAGAAGCGTTGGTAGAAATTTACCGTATGATGCGTCCAGGCGAGCCGCCAACCAAAGAAGCGGCTGAAACTTTGTTTGATAACTTGTTCTTCAGCGACGACCGCTATGACTTATCGTCAGTTGGCCGCATGAAGTTCAACCGTCGTTTAGGTCGTGAAGACCTAACTGGCCCTGGCGTATTGACTAAAGAAGATATCGTTGAGGTTATGCGTAAACTCATCGAAATTCGTAATGGTCAAGACGAAGTCGACGATATCGACCACTTGGGTAACCGCCGTATTCGCTCGGTGGGCGAAATGGCTGAAAACCAATTCCGCGTCGGTTTGGTGCGTGTTGAGCGCGCCGTGAAAGAACGTTTAAGCTTGGGCGACCTTGATGGCACCATGCCGCAAGACTTAATCAACGCGAAGCCTATTAGTGCTGCGGTGAAAGAGTTCTTCGGTTCAAGCCAGTTGTCACAGTTTATGGACCAAAACAACCCATTGTCAGAAGTCACGCACAAGCGTCGTATTTCTGCTTTAGGTCCGGGCGGCTTAACGCGTGAGCGTGCTGGCTTTGAGGTTCGAGACGTACACCCAACGCACTACGGTCGCGTGTGTCCAATCGAAACCCCAGAAGGTCCAAACATCGGTTTGATTAACTCGTTGTCTACGTTTGCGCGTACCAACGAATACGGTTTCTTAGAAACCCCATACCGTCGTATCGACAATGGTGTGGTGACCGATGAAGTTGATTATTTGTCAGCGATTGAAGAAGGTAACTTCGTCATCGCGCAGGCTAACGTTGCACTGAACGATAAAGGCGAGTTGATTGAAGACCTCGTTCCTTGTCGTCATAAAAACGAATTCACGCTGATGTCAAAAGAGCAAGTTCAGTACATGGACGTTGCCCCGCAGCAGATCGTTTCAATTGCAGCAAGCTTGATTCCGTTCCTAGAACACGATGACGCCAACCGTGCATTGATGGGCTCGAACATGCAACGTCAGGCAGTGCCGACTTTGCGTGCAGACAAGCCGTTGGTGGGTACTGGTATTGAGCGCACCGTAGCTGTTGACTCGGGTGTAACCGTAGTTGCTAAGCGCGGTGGTGTGGTTGATAAAGTTGACGCTAGCCGCATCGTAGTCAAGGTAAACGAAGAAGAAATGATGCCAGGCGAAGCCGGTATCGATATTTATAACCTTGTTAAATACACCCGTTCGAACCAGAACACCTGTATTAACCAAACCCCAACCGTTAACGTTGGCGAGCCGGTAATGCGTGGTGATGTATTGGCAGACGGTCCGTCTACCGATATGGGTGAATTGGCGTTAGGTCAAAACTTACGCGTGGCGTTCATGCCGTGGAACGGTTACAACTTCGAAGACTCGATTCTAATTTCAGAACGTGTTGTTCAAGAAGACCGTTTAACCACCATTCACATTCAAGAATTGAGCTGTGTGGCGCGTGACACCAAACTAGGTGCTGAAGAAGTTACCGCTGATATTCCAAACGTCGGTGAGTCTGCGCTGAACAAGCTAGACGACGCCGGTATTGTTTATGTTGGTGCGGAAGTTTCTGGTGGCGATATCCTTGTTGGTAAAGTGACGCCGAAGGGCGAGACCCAATTAACACCAGAAGAAAAACTGCTGCGTGCAATTTTCGGTGAAAAAGCTTCAGACGTAAAAGATAGCTCACTGCGTGTGCCTAATGGCGTGACCGGTACAGTTATCGACGTTCAAGTATTTACGCGTGATGGCGTAGAGAAAGACGCACGTGCGAAGTCCATCGAAGAGATGCAACTGAAGCAAGTGAAGAAAGACTTAACGGACGAGTTCAAGATCCTTGAAAAAGGCATTTTTGAGCGTGCTCGTAGCTTATTGTTAGCGAACGGTTTTGACGAGTCTAAGCTTGCTGGCCTTGAGCAAAGCAAGTGGTTGACTCAGAACCTGAAGAAAGAAAATGCGCAGCAACAGCTTGAGCAAATCGCCCAACAGTACGAAGAAATTCGCAATGACTTCGATGCTAAGTTTGAGAACAAGCGTCGTAAGATTGAGCAAGGCGATGACTTAGCGCCTGGCGTACTGAAGATTGTAAAAGTGTACCTTGCGGTTCGTCGCCGTATTCAGCCGGGTGATAAGCTTGCTGGTCGTCACGGTAACAAAGGTGTAATTTCAACGATTGTTCCAGTTGAAGATATGCCGCACGACGAACACGGCACCCCAGTGGATATCGTATTGAACCCGTTGGGCGTACCGTCGCGGATGAACATTGGTCAGATCCTTGAAACTCACTTGGGTATGGCTGCTCGCGGTATTGGTACCAAAATCGAAAATATGATGAAGCGCCAGGCAAAAGTTGCCGAAATGCGTGAATTCTTAGCGCAAGTGTATGCGTTAGGTGAAACTCGTCAAGAAGTTGATATTAACGACTTCAGCGACGATGAAGTATTGCGCCTAGCGGAAAACCTCAAAAAAGGTCTTCCAACCGCAACACCTGTGTTCGATGGTGCAGTCGAAAGCGAAATTAAAGAACTACTGAAACTGGCTGATTTACCAGAGTCTGGACAGATCACGCTGTGGGATGGTCGTACCGGTGAACGTTTCGAGCGTGATGTAACTGTTGGTTACATGTACATGCTGAAATTGAACCACTTGGTTGACGACAAGATGCACGCGCGTTCAACCGGCTCTTACAGCTTGGTTACTCAGCAGCCGCTGGGTGGTAAAGCACAGTTCGGTGGTCAGCGCTTCGGTGAGATGGAAGTGTGGGCACTGGAAGCATACGGTGCAGCTTACACCTTGCAGGAAATGTTGACGGTGAAATCGGACGACGTAAACGGTCGTACGAAGATGTACAAAAACATTGTCGACAACGATCTGCGGATGGAAGCGGGAATGCCGGAATCCTTCAATGTATTGCTGAAGGAAATCCGCTCGCTTGGTATCAACATTGAGTTGGACCAAGACTGAGACACCACCGGACGCTATTTGCCAGGAGATAAATCGTGAAAGACTTATTAAAGTTTTTAAAACCGTTAAACCAGACTGAAGAGTTCGATGCGATTCGCATCGGACTTGCTTCTCCGGACATGATCCGCAGCTGGTCTTTCGGTGAAGTGAAAAAGCCAGAAACGATCAACTACCGTACGTTCAAGCCTGAGCGTGACGGGTTGTTCTGTGCGCGCATTTTCGGCCCGGTAAAAGACTACGAGTGCTTGTGTGGTAAATACAAGCGCTTGAAGCACCGTGGTGTTATTTGTGAGAAGTGTGGTGTTGAAGTAACCCTCACTAAAGTGCGTCGTGAGCGCATGGGTCACATTGAACTAGCGAGCCCTGTTGCCCACATCTGGTTCTTGAAATCACTACCAAGCCGTATCGGCTTAATGCTGGATATGACCTTGCGTGATATTGAGCGCGTATTGTATTTCGAATCATACGTTGTGACTGAAGCCGGCATGACCGATCTTGAGCGTGGCCAAATTCTTACGGAAGAAGAATATTTGGATGCGCTTGAAATGCATGGCGATGAATTCGAAGCGAAAATGGGCGCAGAAGCAGTGTTGTCATTGTTGCAACACATCGATATCGAAGGCGATATCAAGCAATTGCGTGAAGAGTTGCCGGAAACCAACTCTGAAACCAAGCGTAAGAAAATTAGCAAGCGTTTGAAGTTGCTTGAATCATTCCATAACTCAGGCAACAAGCCAGAGTGGATGATCTTGAAAGTGTTACCTGTGTTACCACCAGATTTACGTCCGTTGGTACCGCTTGATGGTGGCCGCTTTGCAACCTCAGACTTGAACGACTTATACCGTCGCGTGATTAACCGTAACAACCGTTTGAAGCGTTTGTTAGACCTTGCTGCACCAGACATTATCGTGCGTAACGAAAAACGTATGTTGCAAGAAGCGGTTGATGCGTTGTTAGACAACGGTCGTCGTGGCCGTGCCATTACTGGCACCAACAAACGTCCATTAAAATCTTTGGCAGACATGATCAAAGGTAAACAGGGTCGTTTCCGTCAGAACTTGTTGGGTAAACGTGTAGATTACTCAGGCCGTTCTGTCATCACGGTTGGTCCTAAGTTACGCTTGCACCAGTGTGGTTTGCCGAAGAAAATGGCGCTTGAGTTATTCAAGCCGTTTATCTATGGCAAATTGGAAGGCCGTGGTTTAGCGACGACCATCAAAGCTGCGAAGAAAATGGTTGAGCGCGAAATTCCAGAAGTTTGGGACGTGCTTGACGAAGTTATCAAAGAACACCCAGTCATGCTGAACCGTGCACCAACCTTGCACCGTTTGGGTATTCAGGCGTTCGAACCAGTACTTATCGAAGGTAAAGCGATTCAGTTGCACCCATTGGTGTGTGCGGCCTATAACGCCGACTTCGATGGTGACCAAATGGCGGTTCACTTACCATTAACGCTTGAAGCGCAACTTGAAGCGCGTGCGTTGATGATGTCAACCAACAACATTTTGTCACCAGCAAGTGGTGACCCTATCATCGTTCCTTCACAGGACGTTGTATTGGGTCTGTACTACATGACGCGCGAAAAAATCAACGCGAAAGGCGAAGGCATGGCGTTTAAAAACGCTAAAGAAGCCGAGAAAGCATACCGAAATAAAGATGCTGAGCTGCACGCACGCGTAAAAGTACGTATCACTGAAACGTTGACCGACGAAGAAGGTGTGACCACCACAACCACCAAACTGTATGACACCACTGTGGGTCGTGCGATTTTGTCATTGATACTGCCTACCGGCATGCCATTTGACATGATCAACCAAACCATGGGTAAAAAGCAGATTGGTCGCTTGTTGAACCGTTCATACCGTGACCTTGGCTTGAAGCCAACAGTCATTTTTGCTGACCAAATCATGTATACCGGTTTCCACTACGCAATGATTGCGGGTGCGTCAGTTGGTATTGATGACATGGTTATTCCTGATGCGAAGAAAGACATTATCGACGCAGCAGAAGAAGAAGTTGCTGAAATTCAAGAGCAGTTCGAGCAAGGCTTGGTAACCGCTGGTGAGAAATACAACAAGGTTATCGATATTTGGTCGACCGCGAACGAGAAAGTTTCTAAAGCGATGATGGAAAACTTGTCGAAAGAAACTGTGATCAACGCGCAAGGCGAAGAAGAACAGCAAGACTCTTTCAACTCGGTTTACATGATGGCGGACTCGGGCGCTCGTGGTAGCCCCGCTCAGATTCGTCAGTTGGCCGGTATGCGTGGTTTGATGGCGAAGCCAGATGGCTCAATCATCGAAACACCAATCGTTGCGAACTTCCGTGAAGGTTTGAACGTACTTCAGTACTTCATCTCAACCCACGGTGCGCGTAAAGGTTTGGCCGATACCGCATTGAAAACAGCAAACTCTGGTTACTTGACGCGTCGTTTGGTTGACGTAGCGCAAGACGTCGTTATCGTTGAAGACGATTGTGGCACCGAAGACGGCTTGTTCGTTAAGCCGTTAATTGAAGGTGGCGACGTAGTAGAACCGTTGCGTGAGCGCGTATTGGGTCGTGTCGTGTGTGACGACGTACTTATGCCTGGTAGCGACGACGTGCTTATTCCACGTAACACATTGCTCGACGAGAAAATGTGTGACGTGTTAGAGCAAAACTCTGTCGACCAAGTAAAAGTACGCTCTGTTATTACCTGTGACACAGACTTCGGTGTTTGTGCAAACTGTTACGGTCGTGACCTAGCACGTGGCCACTTGGTGAACCAAGGTGAAGCCGTTGGTGTTATCGCGGCACAGTCAATCGGTGAGCCAGGTACACAGTTAACCATGCGTACGTTCCACATCGGTGGTGCGGCATCGCGTGACTCAGCAGCCAACAACATTCAAGTGAAGAACAAGGGTACCTTGAAGCTTCACAACGCCAAGTTCGTTGAAAACAGTGACAGCCACTTGGTTATCACCTCACGTTCAACTGAATTAACGTTGATTGATGAGTTTGGTCGTGAGCGCGAGCGTTATAAAGTGCCTTACGGTGCGATTCTGAAGAAAAACGAAGGCGACGCAGTTGATGCGGGCGAAATCGTTGCAAACTGGGATCCGCACACGCACCCAATCATTACCGAGGTAGCCGGTCGTCTGAAGTTTGTCGACTTGATCGACGGCGTAACCATGACCCGTCAAACCGACGAGCTGACAGGCCTTTCAAGCATTGTTGTGCTTGAAACAGGTCAACGTACCAGCGCCGGTAAAGACATGCGTCCTATGGTTAAGTTGGTAGACGCGAAAGGTAAAGACGTGAACATCGTTGGTACCGACATGCCAGCGCAATACTTCTTGCCAGGCAACGCGATTATCAACCTTGAAGATAACGCTGAAGTGAAAGTGGGTGACACGGTTGCACGTATTCCACAAGAAGGTTCAAAAACACGCGATATTACCGGTGGTCTACCGCGCGTTGCCGACTTGTTCGAAGCGCGTCGTCCGAAAGAACCAGCTATTTTGGCAGAAGTTTCTGGTACCGTTAGCTTTGGTAAAGAAACCAAAGGCAAGCGTCGCTTAATTATCACCCCTACGGATGGTAATGAGCAGTACGAAGAAATGATTCCTAAGTACCGTCAGTTGAACATCTTCGAAGGTGAGCAAGTGACTAAAGGTGAAGTTATTGCCGATGGTCCTGAAGCACCGCACGATATTTTACGTTTACGTGGCGTAAGCGCACTTGCGAACTATATCGTGAACGAAGTACAAGAAGTTTATCGCTTACAGGGCGTTAAGATTAACGATAAGCACATCGAGACCATCGTGCGTCAGATGTTGCGTAAGGCGATTATCTTGAACCCAGGCGAAACTGAACTGCTTGAAGGCGAAATGATGGAGCTGTCTGAAGTACTTGCTGCAAACGCGAAAGCCGAAGCAGAAGGTAAAATTCCAGCTTCGTATGAGCGTCAGCTGTTAGGTATCACCAAAGCGTCATTGTCGACTGAGTCGTTCATTTCTGCTGCGTCGTTCCAAGAAACCACGCGCGTATTGACCGAAGCAGCCGTACAAGGCAAGCAAGACCCATTACGTGGCTTGAAAGAGAACGTTATTGTTGGTCGCTTGATTCCAGCTGGTACTGGTTTCGCTTACCACCGCGAACGTGCGCGCAAGCGTGCTGAAGCGTTGGCAGGTACCGAAGCACCGCGTTTAACCGCAGAAGAAGCAGAGCAGCAATTAGCTGACGCTTTGAACTTCGGTAACGAAGGTTCGGACAACGGTGATGCTACCGAATAAGCGTTAATTAGTTAACGTGCTAGCAAAAGCCAGCTTGAGCAATCAAGCTGGCTTTTTTGTTGCCGCTTATCCGCTTATATTCCCGTTTGTCATATAAGCATATGCTGTTGAAGAAATTCCACTACACTGCGTATACAAGCTATGTTCTGGAGAAAAAACATGACTACGTATTATCACTTAATCAAAAAACTGGTGGCAGTGTCGAGCATACTTATGGCATCAGCCATGTTGTTTCAGCCTGCTAAGGCCAACAATGCCGAAGGGGCCCTTGACGGACTTTGGCGCGGTAAACTAGAAGTTCAACCGGGTGTGGCGTTGGTTGTCGGTATTGATGTTCAAGGTGAAACCGTTACGTTAGATAGTCCAAATCAGGGGCTATGGGGGCATGCACTTAGCGCCGTGACTATCGCCGATGGCACGCTGACATTCAGTGCCAAAGACTTACAAGCTGAATTTACGGGAACTATCAATGGTGATGTGATTGCTGGCACCTTTACCCAAGGCCGAGCACGCTCCCTAACACTACAACGTCTTTCAAACGCAGACCTTGAGCGCTTAAAGTTTGAAGGCGGGTACGCGGGAGATCTTATTATCAATGGCGCACCACAATTGCCGTTACAGGTAAATGTGGCAGTAATCGCTGATAGCTACTACGCATCACTGGACAGTCCAGCCCAGCAAAGCTATGGCATACCGCTAACGAATTTCCACATTGACACCGAAACCATGCGTTTTGAATCGCCAATGATCAAAGCATCATATACCGGCAATGGGGAAGGCCCCGGCCTGTATTCCGGAAAGTTTGTACAGGGCCTCGAGCGTAAGCTAACACTTAAAAAGCTTGGCGCGGCAGAGGAGAGAGTTGAAGTCCCAAAGCCTAAAATGGGTGAGCATGGCGGCGCCGTTGCCGTGATCACCCCTACAGGCGTCACGCAGAAGTTTTTTGCCGACCATAACGCGCAAACCACTTATGAAATTGGTTCGGTCACCAAAACCATGGTGGCTTATTTGCTGGCTAAAAGCAGTGTCGAAGAAACCACGAACCTTGAGCAAAAGCTTAAGCACTTTTTTCCTGCGGCACCAAGTTCAATAACCTTAGAACAACTAGCAACTCATACGAGCGGCGTGCCGCGGCTACCGGCTGATTTATTTAGCGATGCGAACCCCACTGACCCATATGCCCATTATAACTTAGCCTTGTTAGAGCAGGCTTTGCCAACGGTACAGCTTGGTCATGCGGGCGCCGATGCACAAAGCTATGAGTATTCTAACTTTGGGTATGGCTTGTTGGCTGAAGCGCTCGCCAAGGCGCACGAAACTAACTTTAACCAGCTGCTCACCAGCCAATTGTTTCGCCCCTTAGGAATGAGTTCTAGTTCGATGGCGCTTGCCCAAATACCTGCAGATGAAACCCAATCGGCGGCGCTAGCGGACGGTCACGACGTTTTAGGGCAGGTGGTTGCGCCATGGCACTTCCAAGCATTGGCTGGGGCCGGAGCTGTACGTTCGACACTACCTGACATGATTACTTATGTGCAGGCCATGATGACAATGAGCGCAGAGCAGCAGCGCGTAGCACAACAACTGTTTGCACCAAGGTTCAGCATGGGTGATTGCTGCCAGCAGGCGCTAGGCTGGATTTTAAAGCAGGATGCAAACGCTCAATGGTTTGCCTGGCATAACGGACAAACCGCTGGCTTCGGTGCCTATGTTGGCTTCTATCTAGATGGTTCTCGCGGTATTGTGGTGTTGAATAATCAATCGGTTATCAATAATGAATATGCGGAGCAGCTATTAACGGGAACAACCCAATTGCATGAATAGTTTCTATTACCCGTTTTATCAATTAGCAGGCTGGGGAATGGTGTACGCCGGCATTATTTTTATGGTCGCCCAACAGCCTCTCTTTAGTAAAATTGAACTGCTGTTTGGTGCGGTCCTTATTAGCACTGCGGCCTTGCATTCCCATTTGCTGCGCTGGGGGTTTAAGCGCTGGATTAAGCCAGCAAGTTTTCTAGCCCAGTTGCTTTATCTACTCCTTGGCGCAATTGTCGGCGGTTTGATTGCCGGCGCGATGTTAGTTGTGTGCATTGCCTTGTTACAGGGGACGACTTGGTTAGATCCGGTACCTAGTGGGCAGTGGAGCACGTTGATTGGTATGGTGTATTGGCCAAACAGCCTGAACATGGTGATAGCGCTTATAGTCTGGGGCGCGCTGTATTTAACTATTATACGTTCAAGACAGCTTCGAGATGCAGAGCTTGCTTTATCACAAGGTCAATTAGCGTTATTAATGCAACAGCTCAATCCACATTTCTTGTTCAATATGCTGAATAATATTCGTGCGCTAATACTCGAAAATCCAACCAAAGCACGCGAAGCCTTGACTCAGTTATCGGACATGCTGCGCTATAGTTTGCAGGCTAATAAAGAAACTCAAGTTGAGTTGCGTGATGAACTCGACATTGTCGAGCAATATATTGCGTTGAACAAAATACAGTACGAAGAGCGACTGCACTATAGCCATGAAATTGATAGTGAGGCTTATGGCGCGGTGATTCCGCGCTTACTGTTGCAACAGAGTATTGAGAACGCCATCAAGCATGGAATTGCGACCTTACCCGAAGGCGGGCGTATTCACCTCAGTGTACGGTGCATTAGTGATGAGCAATTAGAAATAATACTAACAAACCCGATTACACCGCAACGGCAGTCTAATCGTGATGATACTGGGGCCAAGCGTCGGCACCTTAAAAAGCATACCGGTATTGGCCTAGCGAACAGCCGTTCGCGGTTGAACCTCACATACGGCCGAGCGGCAACGCTTATTTTTAGTCGTGATGAGTCAACTGCCTTAGCGACCTTAAAAATAACCTTACCGTTTCAGCCGGCGACAACGGAGCAACTGCCATGCGCATAGCAATTGTTGACGATAGCCGACTTGCTCGGTTAGAGCTGAAGCAGCAACTGGCGCATCTGGCTGAGGTTGAAGTGGTGGCTGAAGCGGCAAGCGTTGCCGAAGCGCTTGCCATGTTAAGTGATGCCGCAATTGATCTTTTGCTACTGGACATCGACTTACCAGACGGCAATGGTTTCGATGTTTTAGAGCAAGCAGCAACAGTTCCACTGGTTATTTTTGTGACGGCCTTTAACGAGTACGCCATTCGTTCGTTTGAGGTGAACGCCTTGGACTATTTGCTGAAGCCTGTGCGCCAAGAGCGCCTGTTACAAGCTATCGACAAAGCTCGACGCCTAGCACAATCGCCAACCGTTAAAGCTGAACAGCGTATTTTTATCAAAGACCGAGACCAATGTTATTTTGTGCAAGTGGCTGACATTATTGCGTTTGAAGCGCTTGGCAACTACACACGTGTGCATTTAGCTGGCGCAACACCGGCTATTTATCGTACAATAGGCTCCATTGCCGAACGGCTTGACCCGAATGTATTTTTTCGAGCGAGCCGCAGTTGGATTATTAACACCCAATTTATTGAGCATATTGAACCAAGTATCAGTGGCGGTTTTCATGTTGAATTGAAAAATGGCCAGCACGTTGATATCTCAAAACGCCAAGCTGCAGCATTTCGTCAGGCTTGGTCGCTATAGTCACTCATAGCTAGTCAATTGTCGCTTTTCCTTGACAGTCCAATTATTGACCATTAAAATTCGGCCTCCCCATATTTGGGCGATTAGCTCGTGGCTTGTCGACAGCAAGCTTAAAAATAAGGGGAAACTTGGATTTTTCATTCTGTTGAGCGACATCAACATAATCAGGAGTAATGAATGGCAACAGTTAATCAGCTGGTGCGCAAAGGTCGTCAAAAGCCGGTTGTGAAAAGCAACGTTCCGGCACTTGAGGCTTGCCCACAAAAACGCGGCGTATGTACCCGTGTTTACACTACTACCCCGAAGAAGCCAAACTCTGCACTGCGTAAAGTATGCCGTGTGCGTTTGACTAACGGCTACGAAGTTTCTTCGTACATCGGTGGTGAAGGTCACAACTTGCAAGAGCACTCAGTCGTATTGATTCGCGGCGGTCGTGTAAAAGACTTGCCAGGTGTTCGTTATCACACAGTTCGTGGTGCTCTCGACTGTGCAGGCGTGAATGATCGTCGCCAAGCACGTTCTAAGTACGGCGCGAAACGGCCTAAGTCTTAACGGTTCTCCGTTAGTAAGGCCAAACTGTAATTTATAAGTTTTGGGGAATACCCTGAATTAATCGGAGAATATTGAGATGCCAAGAAGACGCGTCATAGGTCAACGTAAAATCCTACCGGACCCTAAGTTCGGATCAGAGTTGTTGGCTAAATTTATCAATGTCGTCATGGTTGACGGCAAAAAATCTGTCGCTGAAAAGATCATCTACGGTGCGTTAGATATCCTGGCTGAGAAGTCAGGCAAAGACCACCTTGAAATTTTCGAATCTGCGTTGGACAACGTTCGTCCTACTGTCGAGGTTAAATCTCGTCGTGTTGGTGGTTCTACCTACCAAGTACCAGTAGAAGTACGTCCTGTTCGCCGCAATGCACTGGCTATGCGTTGGTTAGTTGATGCTGCGCGTACTCGGGGTGAAAAATCCATGGCTCAGCGTCTGGCAGGTGAAATGCTAGATGCATCAGAAAGTAAAGGCTCTGCTGTGAAGAAGCGTGAAGACGTGCACCGTATGGCCGAAGCGAACAAAGCTTTCGCACACTATCGCTGGTAAATTCACAGTTAACCCAAAGAGGAATTTATGGCTCGACAAACATCGATTGAGCGTTACCGTAACATCGGTATCTGTGCTCACGTAGACGCAGGTAAAACAACCACCACTGAGCGTGTGTTGTTCTACACCGGTTTGTCTCACAAATTAGGTGAGGTACATGACGGTGCGGCGACTACCGACTGGATGGAGCAAGAACAAGAGCGCGGTATTACTATTACCTCTGCTGCTGTTACTGCTTTCTGGAAAGGTATGGATCAGCAGTTCCCAGAACACCGCATTAACGTTATCGATACTCCAGGGCACGTTGACTTCACTATCGAAGTAGAACGTTCACTGCGTGTACTTGATGGCGCGGTTGTTGTTCTGTGTGGTTCTTCTGGTGTTCAGCCGCAAACTGAAACTGTATGGCGCCAAGCGAACAAATACGAAGTACCTCGTATGGTGTTCGTAAATAAAATGGACCGTACCGGTGCAGACTTCTTGCGCGTTGTAGGTCAAATCAAAACTCGTCTAGCTGCAACTCCAGTGCCAATTCATTTGAACATCGGCACTGAAGACAACTTCAAAGGCGTAGTTGACTTGATCAAAATGAAAGCCATTAACTGGAATGAAGAAGACCAGGGTATGACTTTCAACTACGAAGAAATTCCAGCAGAGTTGAAAGACAAAGCTGAAGAAATGCACAATGAATTGGTTGAAGCTGCTGCTGAAGCCAACGAAGAGTTGATGAACAAATACCTTGAAGAAGGTGAATTGACCGAAGCTGAAATTAAAGCTGGTCTGCGTCAACGTACACTGAATAACGAAATTATTCTGTGCTTGTGTGGTTCTGCGTTTAAAAACAAAGGCGTTCAAGCAATGCTTGACGCGGTTATCGAATACTTACCTTCACCAACTGAAGTTAAAGCGATTCGTGGTATTTTGGAAGACGAATCTGAAGGCGTGCGTAAGTCATCTGATGACGAGCCGTTCTCAGCATTGGCATTCAAAATCGCAACCGACCCATTCGTAGGTACTTTGACCTTCTTGCGCGTTTACTCGGGCATTTTGAAGCAGGGCGACACTGTATATAACCCTGTTAAGAGCAAGCGCGAGCGTATCGGCCGTATGGTTCAGATGCATGCAAACGACCGTAAAGAGATTAAAGAAATCTTAGCGGGTGACATCGCAGCGGCTATCGGCTTGAAAGATGTAACTACCGGTGACACTTTGTGTGACCCGAACAACATCATTACGCTTGAGCGTATGGAATTCCCAGAGCCAGTAATCTCTGTGGCTGTAGAACCAAAAACTAAAGCTGACCAAGAAAAAATGGGTATCGCTTTAGGTAAATTGGCTGCAGAAGATCCATCGTTCCGCGTTAAAACCGACGAAGAGTCAGGCCAGACGATCATCTCTGGTATGGGTGAGCTTCACCTAGACATCATCGTTGACCGTATGAAGCGTGAGTTCAAAGTTGAGTGTAACGTAGGTAAACCTCAGGTTGCTTACCGTGAAACTATCCGTCAGAAAGTGGAAGTTGAAGGTAAATTCGTACGTCAATCAGGTGGTCGTGGTCAGTTCGGTCACGTTTGGTTGCGTATTGAACCAATGGAGTTCGACGCGAACGACGATGACGCACCTAACTACGAATTCGTTAACGAAATCGTTGGTGGTGTGGTACCGAAGGAATACATCCCTGCGGTAGACAAGGGTATTCAAGAGCAAATGCAAAATGGTGTAATTGCTGGCTACCCAGTACTTGGCGTGAAGGCGACCTTGTACGATGGTTCATACCACGATGTCGACTCATCAGAAATGGCGTTCAAAATTGCGGGTAGCATGGCCTTCAAAAAAGGCGCACAACAAGCTAAGCCAGCATTGCTTGAACCAATGATGAAAGTTGAAGTGGTTACCCCTGAAGACTTCATGGGTGACGTGGTTGGTGACTTGAACCGTCGTCGCGGTATCATCGAAGGCATGGAAGATGCCCCAGGTGGTCTGAAAGAGGTTCGTGCACAGGTTCCATTATCAGAAATGTTCGGTTACGCTACTGACCTGCGTTCGCAGACTCAGGGCCGTGCATCTTATGCAATGGAATTCTTGAAGTACGCTGAAGCACCAAACAACATTGCTGAGCAGGTTATTGCTGCTCGTCAAACTAAAGATTAAGTAGAGTCTGGTCCGGTTCTACCAAGGACCGGACTTTTAACTTAAGTTAAGGAAAAGTCATGGCAAAAGAAAAATTTGAACGTTCCAAACCGCACGTTAACGTCGGTACTATCGGCCACGTTGACCACGGTAAAACTACTCTGACCGCTGCGATCACCACAGTATTGGCGAAAACCTACGGTGGTTCAGCACGTGCATTCGATCAAATCGATAACGCACCAGAAGAAAAAGCGCGTGGTATCACCATCGCGACTTCACACGTAGAGTACGATACTCCATCACGTCACTACGCACACGTAGACTGCCCAGGGCACGCTGACTATGTTAAAAACATGATCACCGGTGCTGCGCAGATGGACGGCGCTATCTTGGTAGTAGCTGCAACTGACGGCCCAATGCCACAAACGCGTGAAAAAAAAAAGTTCATCATCGTTTTCATGAACAAATGTGACATGGTAGACGACGAAGAGTTGTTGGAATTGGTAGAGATGGAAGTTCGTGAACTTCTTTCTGAGTACGACTTCCCAGGCGACGACTTGCCAGTAATTCAAGGTTCAGCGTTGAAAGCGTTGGAAGGCGAAGAGAAGTGGGAAGCGAAAATTGTTGAATTGGCAGAAGCATTGGATACCTACATTCCAGAGCCAGAGCGTGATATCGACAAGCCGTTCATCATGCCAATCGAAGACGTATTCTCAATCTCAGGCCGTGGTACTGTAGTAACTGGTCGTGTAGAGCGTGGTATCGTTCGTACTGGTGACGAAGTTGAAATCGTTGGTATTCAAGATACCGTGAAGACGACTGTAACTGGTGTTGAG
This sequence comes from Pseudidiomarina donghaiensis, assembly GCF_900116895.1. Lineage (GTDB taxonomy): Bacteria > Pseudomonadota > Gammaproteobacteria > Enterobacterales > Alteromonadaceae > Pseudidiomarina > Pseudidiomarina donghaiensis. The sequence continues at coordinate 181,104 of NZ_FPCF01000001.1, forward strand.
ATGTTCCGTAAATTGCTTGACGAAGGTCGTGCAGGCGAGAACATCGGTGCCTTGTTGCGTGGTACTAAGCGTGACGAGATTCAGCGTGGCCAAGTATTGGCGAAGCCAGGCTCAATCACTCCACACACTCAGTTTGAAGCTGAAGTGTACGTATTGACCAAAGAAGAAGGTGGCCGTCATACGCCATTCTTCAAAGGCTACCGTCCACAGTTCTACTTCCGTACCACTGACGTAACTGGTGCAGTAGAATTGCCAGAAGGCGTAGAAATGGTCATGCCAGGCGACAACCTGAAGTTCGTAGTAGAACTGATTCACCCAATCGCGATGGACGAAGGTCTTCGTTTCGCGATTCGTGAAGGTGGTCGTACTGTAGGCGCAGGCGTTGTATCTAAGATCATCGCTTAATGCGTAGCCCGGCGTTCTCTCTATGAGATAGGGCCGGGTTGTTTTGAAAGGGGAGCTTCGGGCTCCCTTTTTTGTTTTAACGAGCAACGCCCTTCTAATATCCAATATCCAATAGCTAATATCGGCCTTGCTTTTTTATTAAAAAAGCATGAGGATGACTCCATAATAAATGGAGTACCCCGACAATGAAGCAGTTTGTCATCCTCATTCTCAGCGTTATCGCCATTGCTAGCGCTAATAGCGCACCGAAAGAAGTACGCATAGCCGCTTACGAATACCCACCGTATTTCACCACCGAGAACACCCAGCACTTAGTCGGCGATATCGTCAAAGCACTTAATGCTAAGCAGTCTGACTACCATTTTAGCGTGGTACACATTGCGCCAAATGGTCGTTATGACGCCTTGCGTGAGCAGGGGTGTTGCGATGCGATATTTTTCGAAGATCGTAGTTGGGGATGGGAGCACGTTGATTATGCTGTTCAGTTAACCACGCCTATTTATGAAGACAAAGAGCGTTTTGTCGCGCGCAAGCATATCAACAGAGGGCAGTCTTTCTTTCAGGTAAAAGGCCTGCGCTTTGGTGGCATCATTGGTTACCATTATCCGTTTGTTGCGAATGAAAAAGATAACCGTGTGCTCGAAGAAGAGTACGGTATTTATTTGGGGCATTCGCACCAAGTAAATTTACGTATGCTATTAAATGGTCGATTAGATTTAATTATGCTTGCCGATGCCTACATTCGCTCGGTACTCATGGAAGAAACGCGTAGTAAGTTGCTACTTTCTGAGCAGCATTACAGCGTTCATCAACTAAGTGCTGTGAGTAATCCAGGCAAGGCTATTAGTGCTGACAAATTAGAGGTGTTATTGAGCGAGTTACGTCAAACCGGGGAGTTACAGCAAATATTGTCCAAGCATCGGCTTTAGTAAACGCTAAGACCAAGGCGGTTTGCCAATTCGCGAATCATAAACATGCCGCGCGCAGAGTTTCCGAAGCTGTTTAGCGGCGGGCTCCAAGCACTAATGACACCGTAGTCTGGAACAATGGCGATAATTCCGCCACCCACGCCACTTTTTGCCGGCAAGCCCACAGTAAAGGCAAATTGCCCCGACTGATCATACATGCCACTGGTACTCAGTAGTGCATTAATACGCTGCGCATCACGATGTGAGGTGATTTGCTTTCCGCTGCGAGGGCACTGACCGCGGTTGGCTAAAAACGCCAAGCTACTCGCTAGCTGTTCAGTGTTCATAGTCAGCGCGCACTGCCAGAAGTAATGGTCGAGTACTTCTTCAACGTCTGACTCAATATTGCCGAAACTTTTCATCAAGTAAGCTAACGCGGCGTTGCGAGCGCCATGTTCACGTTCGGACTCATGAACCCGAGAATCGACGCACACAGCTTCACTGCCGCACAAACCCCGAACCATGCTCAGTAATGCCGATTTACTGGCTGAGTAATGGCTAACTAACACATCGCTGACTAAAATCGCGCCCGCGTTGATCATGGGGTTGCGCGGAATGCCTTTTTCCCATTCAAGCTGAACAATTGAATTAAAAGGCTGACCTGAGGGCTCCATCTGCACGCGTTCCCATAACGGGTCGCCAAGACGTTCCATCGCCAACATCAGCCCATAAATTTTAGAAATAGACTGAATGGAAAACGGTTTATTGGTATCGCCGACCGAGGTGACGTTGCCATCAAGCGTGGCAACCGTCAGCGCGCAGTAATCAGCTTTAACCTCTGCCAAGGCAGGAATGTAATCGGCGACTTTACCGTCATTCACAGACATGGCCTGCTGCAGAATATCCTCTAGCAGTGGTTTGAGGTTGTCAGGGGCATGTATTGGTTGCCCGCCGCTGATTACATCGTGTGTCATGGGTTGAACTAATGACTCCTATTAAGCCTTATTGGCATTGCTCGATAACAGTGGTTTTAAGAAGCGTGCAGTATGTGAGCGCTCACATTTAACAATCTCCTCGGGGCTACCGGCGGTTAATATCTCACCGCCGCCTGAGCCACCCTCGGGCCCTAAGTCGATAATCCAGTCGGCTGTTTTTATCACGTCCAGGTTATGCTCAATAATAACAATGGTATTGCCATGGTCGCGCAAGCGGTGCAGTACCGTCAACAGTTGCTGAATATCGTGGAAGTGCAAGCCGGTGGTTGGCTCATCCAAAATATACAAGGTTTTGCCGGTATCGCGTTTGGATAATTCCCGGGCTAATTTTACCCGTTGCGCTTCACCACCCGAGAGCGTGGTTGCTGATTGCCCCAAGCGAATGTATGACAAGCCGACATCCATCAAGGTTTGTAGTTTGCGAGCAATGGCCGGAATAGGCGCAAAGAATTCACGGGCGTCCTCCACGGTCATATCGAGCACTTCGTGAATGCTCTTACCTTTGTATTTAATTTCTAGCGTTTCGCGATTGTAACGTTTGCCCTTACACACGTCACAAGGCACGTACACGTCAGGTAAGAAATGCATTTCTACTTTGATGACACCGTCGCCTTGGCAGGCTTCGCAGCGACCGCCGCGCACGTTAAAGCTAAAACGACCCACTTTGTAGCCGCGCGAACGGGCTTCTTCGGTGCCCGCATATAATTCTCGAATTGGGGTGAAAATACCGGTATAAGTGGCTGGGTTCGATCGTGGCGTACGGCCGATAGGGCTTTGATCAATGTCGACCACTTTGTCTAAGTACTGCATACCGTCAATGCTAGTATAGGGTGCCGGTTCGCCCGTAGTCGCTTTATTCAATTCGCGGTGGGCAATACGAAACAGGGTGTCATTAATTAAGGTTGATTTACCTGAGCCAGACACACCCGTCACACAAGTCATGAGACCAATGGGCAGCTCGGCGTTGACGTTCTTCAAGTTATTGCCGGTTGCACCATTTAGTTTTAGCCAATGCTTACCGGATTTGTTGCGTTGCTGCGGCACGGCAATTTCTTTGCGACCTGATAAATAGTCACCCGTAAGTGATGCTTCATTGGCAATAATGTCTTCATAGTGCCCTTGTGCAATCACTTCGCCGCCGTGCACACCTGCGCCAGGGCCAATATCAATAACGTGGTCAGCAGCGCGTATGGCATCTTCGTCGTGCTCAACCACAATCACGGTATTACCCAGGTCGCGTAGGCGCGTGAGGGTGTTCAACAAGCGCTCGTTGTCGCGCTGATGCAAGCCAATCGATGGCTCATCCAACACGTACATCACACCCACCAAGCCCGCGCCAATTTGTGACGCTAAACGAATACGCTGAGCTTCACCGCCTGACAATGTTTCTGCACTTCGTGACAAGCTTAGATAGTTCAGGCCTACGTTGACGAGAAAGCCTAAACGGTCGTTGATTTCTTTTAGAATTTTTTCCGCAATTTTGGCGCGCTGGCCTTCAAGTTCCAACTGTTGGAAAAACGCTAAAGCATCGCCAATAGAACGCTCAACCACTTGCGGCAGGGTTGTGTCATTGACATAAACATGGCGTGCTTCTTGACGTAAGCGTGCGCCACCACAGCTTTTACATGGCTGCGATGCCAAATACTTGGATAAATCTTCGCGAACGGCCATCGAGTCGGTTTCGCGGTAGCGGCGCTGCATGTTCGGAATAATGCCTTCAAATGCATGAGTGCGTGCAACGCGGTCTCCACGGTCGTTCATGTAGCTGAACTCAATTTCGGTTTTGCCACTACCAAACAGAACCACCTGTTGATGCTCGTCGGCCAAGCTATTAAACGGCTTGTTCAGGTCAAATTTATAATGCTTAGCGAGCGACTGAAGCATTTGGTAGTAATAGAAGTTACGTTTGTCCCAGCCACGTATGGCACCGCCAGTTAGGCTTAGCTCTGGGTTGGTGACCACTTTGGCGGGGTCAAAAAACTGCTCAATACCTAAACCGTCGCATGAGCCACAGGCGCCCGCCGGGTTGTTAAACGAGAACAAGCGCGGCTCAAGTTCTTGCATGCTATAGCCACAGTGAGGGCAAGCAAAGTTGGCAGAGAAGACAATCTCTTGCACGCTCGAGTCAGCTTCCATAGGCACTGCAATAGCGGTGCCGCCGCTCAGTTCTAAAGCGGTTTCAAATGACTCGGCTAGACGCAGTTCTAGGCCTTCGCGTACTTTTATGCGGTCAACGACCACTTCAATGGTATGTTTCTTCTGCAGCTCAAGCTTTGGCGGATCGCTCAAATCGCACAGTTCACCGTCAATGCGGGCTCGAATGAAGCCTTGCGCGGCTAAATTCTCGAGTACCTTGGTGTGCTCGCCTTTGCGCTCTTGAATAATAGGCGCCACAATCATCAGCTTTTCACCTTCCGGCAATGCCAGCACTTGATCAACCATTTGCGAAATAGTTTGCGCAGCAAGTGCCACATTGTGCGTTGGGCAGCGGGGCTCGCCAACTCGGGCGAACATTAAACGTAGGTAGTCGTATATTTCGGTAATGGTACCCACGGTTGAGCGCGGATTATGCGAGGTTGACTTCTGCTCAATCGAAATCGCTGGGGATAACCCCTCAATGCTATCAACATCGGGCTTTTCCATCAGTGACAAGAACTGACGTGCGTAGGCCGATAAAGACTCCACGTAGCGGCGTTGACCTTCAGCATAAAGGGTATCGAATGCTAAAGAGGACTTCCCGGAACCTGACAAGCCAGTTATCACCACTAACTTATCGCGTGGAATGGTTACGTTGATATTTTTCAGGTTGTGGGTGCGGGCACCGCGGATTTCTATTTTATCCATGAGAACGACGACTCTGTGTTGTCAATGACAAGCGATTGAATGAAACGAGTATTATCGCACAACCAGTACCTTCTGGTACAATGGCCAGCGATTTTTTCCTGCAGCTATGAGAATTTCATGCGACAGCAACACCAAGACAACCGACTAACTCCTATCGAGCGGCGCGCTTCGGGCGCTTTAGCTGCTGTATTTGGATTACGTATGCTGGGCCTGTTTTTGATCATGCCCGTTATCGCTATTTATGGTCAAAAATATCCAGACTATACGCCATTGCTTATTGGTTTAGCCATTGGTGCTTACGGTTTAACCCAGGCGTTGCTGCAAATTCCGCTGGGAATGTTGTCAGACCGCATTGGTCGCCGCCCGGTTATTGTAGGTGGCTTGCTTCTATTCGCCGTAGGTAGCCTTGTGGCCGCCACCGCAGACACCCTGGTGGGCGTTGTGGTTGGCCGAGCACTGCAAGGTACAGGCGCCATTGCTGCGGCTATTTTAGCGCTCGCTGCCGACATTACACGCGACTCACAACGCCCTAAAGTAATGGCCACTATTGGCATGTTTATTGGTCTGTCGTTCGCGTTAGCGTTGGTGTTGGGGCCATTGTTAGGCGCGCAAATTGGTTTGTCGGGCTTGTTCTATTTCACAGCAGTTAGCGCTGTTTTCGGTATTGTCGTATTGTTGTTAGCGGTGCCTAAAGTGGCGCAAAAGTCTGCCCGCGGTGATCTGATACCACTGAAAAGCGAATTAGGTATGCTTTTCAAAGACCGCCAATTGGCACGTCTTAACTTTGGGGTGTTTGTACTGCATTGTGTACTCACCGCATTTTTTGTGGTGGTGCCATTGCAGCTAATGCGTGGCGGGCTTGCTGCGGACGATCATGCGTGGCTGTACTTACCCACGTTAATTGCCTCGTTTGCATTTATGATTCCAATGCTCATTAAAGCCGAGCGTCAGCGCCAACAACCTCGCTTTTTCCGCGTCGCTATTGCCCTGGTGCTGGGCGCTGTGGCTGTTATCGTCTTTGTACCGGCGCATTGGACGTATTTAGCTATCGCTGTTGTGCTATTTTTTACCGGCTTTAACTTTCTTGAAGCAACCTTACCGTCATCGTTAACGCGCTTTGCCCCCGCAGGGCGCAAGGGCAGCGCAAGCGGTATTTACGCCACATTTCAGTTTTTCGGGGCCTTTGTAGGGGGAGCCGCAGGCGGGTCCATTTATCAACATATTGGCCTCATCGGCGTTGGGATTTTCTGTACAGTACTGCTACTATGCTGGTTCGCAATTAGCTTTGGTATGCAGCCACCGCCGCAGCAACAAAGCGTGAGCTATGAGCTACCGTTATTGACAGCGACACAAGCCGATGGCCTTGCTGAGCAGCTTAGCGCCATTGACGGTGTGGAAGAAGTTCGCATTGTGGCGGCGGAGAAAACAGTGTATTTAAAAGTACACAAAACCAATTACAATGAAGCAGACGTGAGGGCGCAGTTGGCGCCCTATACTGCATAAGCAAAACATTTAAGTAGAACATAAAAGACAAGTGAAGGAGCAGATGGCATGGCCAGTCGCGGCATCAACAAAGTAATTTTAATAGGTAATTTAGGCGCCGACCCAGAAGTGCGCTACACGCAAAGCAACACAGCCATCGCCAACCTATCTATCGCCACTAGCGAAACCTGGAAAGATAAGCAAACTGGCGAGCCACGTGAGCAAACCGAGTGGCACCGTTGTGTGGCGTACCGCCGTTTGGCAGAAATTGCCGGTGAGTACTTGAAAAAAGGCTCGAAAGTATACGTTGAAGGGCGCCTGCAAACCCGTAAATGGCAAGGCCAAGACGGCGTTGAACGCTACACCACAGAAATCGTGATTAACGACTTGCAAATGCTTGATGGACGCCCAGGCGGCGGTCAAGGTCAAGGCGGCGGTTACGGTGGCGGTCAGTTTGGTGGTGGCCAACAAGGCGGCCAACAAAACGCACCACAAGGTGGCCAACAGGGCGGCCAAGGTGGCTTTGGCGGCGGTCAGCAAGGCGGCCAGCGTCAGGCTCCAGCGCAAAGCTTCTCTCAGCAAGGTAATCAGCAAGGTGGCCAGCAGCCGGCGCAGCAGCCGCAGCAGAACCAAGAGCCGTTTGTGCCAGACCAAGATTTCGACGACGATATCCCGTTCTAAGCACACACTAAGACTTAAAAAGCCCTGTATTAAACAGGGCTTTTTTGATGATCCGCATAGTGCGTTGTTTCGTTTTGTTCTAAACTAGTCATTAACTTCTAGTTGCAACGTGAGATTTCCGTGTCCATACGAACAACGCTGTTATCCCGATTACGCAATGTAAGCGTTGGCTTGTTAGCCGCTGCAACGCTGCTTAGTTGCGAACAATACCAAGACCCCATTAACGTGGTCGGTAATTCGTGGCTAGGTTATCAGCCGTTTTATGTGCAAAACATACTTCATCCAGAGCTTACCCCAACGCAGCTAAACGTGACCATGTTAGTTTCTGACGTGAGTGTGCTACGCATGCTAACTAACCAGGCTGCAGCGGTGGCTTTTCTAAGCCTTGATAACGCGCTCAGTTTGAACTCGCGTACCGATTTAAATTTCTGTATTGCCGCCGTGCTCACCAGCTCTTATGGCGCCGATGCTGTGCTCGCGCACTCAGATATTGACACCAAACTAAGTGGTGAAGAACCGTTATTAATAGGCATGGAAGACAGCGCTCTGTCGCGGTTTATTTTGTCGCGTTGGATAGAGCTACATGAAATTAACCCACAGCGTATTAAACGACAAATTGTCACTCCAGCAGGGCAGTTGCGGGCGTTTGAGCGTAAGCAGTTTGATGCTGTGATTGCTTATGCGCCTTTTAGTCAACAGCTTGAACAGGCTGGCGCCGTCACGGTTTTCAGTAGTCGCGAAATCAAGGATGAAATTATCGACACCGTGATTGTTCGGCAAAGCGCTTGGCGCCAACATAAAGAAGCGCTGAAAAGCTATGTGACCAACAATTGGGACCAAGCCATTGAAGCCATTGCCAATAATCAAAGCGAAGACTTCAGTACTTTGGCGCAGCTGACTGGGCTTTCCAAGCCAGAGTTAAAAAGTGCGTTGGCAGGCTTACAGCTATACAACAGCCAAGCGAGTCGTGAGTTTTTAGCAACGCGCTATGATCAAGTTTCCGCAACTGTAGCTAGCCATTTGGTCGACTCAGGCTTGCACGCTAACTTAAAAGCATTGCCGGTTTGTGAGGGCGTGCTGTGAAGTCATTACATTTCTGGCAGCGGCTAAGTTTGCAAATTACGGTACCTATTGTGGTGATCGCGCTGATTATTTTAGGTTCGCTTAATTATTACCTTATTAAAGCACAGCAAGAAGAAGCCTACCAACGTGCCGAGTTGGAGCTACGTTCAATGGTGGTTGTCGCTCAGGGTTCAATGAACCGTATTTTCGCGATTAATCGATTTAACGCGCTAGCCGAGCTACTGAGTGAAATTCATGTGCACCCGCAAGTGCGCCATGCCGCAGTGCTAGATAGCGACGGCAAGTTCATGGCGTTTTATAACGCCAATATTGTTGACCCTAGTATACAAAGTTTTATTCAGGACGTGCCGCAACAAGCTCTACAAAACGCTGGACGCTCAGGGGTTACGCAGATTACCTATCACCCAGAGCATAAACATTTTGTGGCCATAGTACCAGTGCTTACCGGACCTGACTTAGAGGTTGAGCTTAAACGCAACATATTGCTGATCAGCTACGCGCACGACAATACCTGGTACAAACTCAGCTCGATAGCACTTAATGAATTGGTGGTGTTTTTAACGGTATTGTTTGCGCTAGGGGTACTGCTTTGGCTGGGGTTACAAATTGTCATTGTACGTCCTGTTGCCCAGCTAGTAAGTAAACTCGACAGATTTGCCAAACGTGAAAAAATTGAGCCGCTACCGGGGCGTCGCTATAACGAGCTCAACCTACTTGGCGAAGCTTTAATAAACGCCGCACAGGCGCGTGAGCAATACGAACAACATTTGAATAAACTGAGTGCTGCGGTTGAACAGAGTAGCGACAGTATTGTCATCACCGACCTTGATGCGCGTATAGAATATGTCAACCAAGCTTTTACCGATATCACAGGCTTTAGCGCTAACGAAGTGCTTGGTAGGGACCCAAAAGTGTTGGCCTCGGGGAATACACCGCAAAGCACTTATGAGGCCATGTGGAGCGCGCTCACTCAAGGCAAAATCTGGCAAGGCGAGCTATACAACCGCCGTAAGGATGGTAGTGAGTACCGCGAATGGGCAACTATTTCGCCGTTGCGCGATGACGACGGCAACATCACCCATTATTTAGCAAGTAAGCAAAACATTACCGAAAAGCGCGCCGCGGAAGCACAATTAAATTATTTGGCGTACTACGACGTGCTCACGGGGCTTCCTAACCGAACAAAATGCCTCGAATTACTCAGTGAATTTATGCAGCAGCGCACCCCACGCAAGTTTGGGGCTGTGGTGCTATTTGACCTAGACGGTCTGCAACGAATTAATGATGTTCGAGGCTTTGAGTTCGGTGACAAGGTGTTGCTAGCGGTAAGTGAACGCTTAGCTAGCATTGTTAAACATCAAACGGACGCGGTACTCGGTAACCTTGGTGGTGATTTGTTTGCTTTGTTGCTACCGGCCCATAGTGAACGAGAGCACATGCTGGCGCATTCCAAGGTGATGGTGCAAGAGGTTCTGGATGAAATATCACGTGAGTTGGTGATCAGCGATGAAAGCCTCACTATCACTGCAAGTGCTGGCATGGTGCTGTACCCAGAGTATGCAGATACCCCAGAAGCCATCATTCGTCATGCTGAAACCGCTATTCACAATGCAAAAGAGTCAGGGGGCAATCAGTTAGCTGTTTACAACCCGGCGTATAGTTACCAGTTGGAGCAGCGGTTCGAAATAGAGCGCGAGTTGCGCGAAGCAATGATGCTCAATCAACTTGAACTCTATGTGCAGCCACAACAGCATGCCAATGGCGAAATAGTCGGGGTTGAAGTGTTGTGCCGTTGGCATCATCCCGAGCGCGGCATGGTGCCGCCGGGCATTTTTATTGAAATAGCTGAGAAGTCTGACCTTATTGTTGAGTTAGGAGACTGGATTCTCAGCGAAGCCATTACGTTACTCAATAAACTGCCTGCGCACATGACGCTGGCGGTGAACATTAGCCTGCGCCAATTCCGCAAATACGACTTTGTCTTCAAAATAGAGCGTTTGTTATTGCGCAGCGGTGTTGAACCGCACAGGCTGATACTTGAGGTGACCGAAAACCTGTTTGTTGAAGACTTCGAAGACATAGCACTAAAAATGAAGACGCTGAAGCAGTCTGGGGTGCAGTTTTCCATCGACGACTTTGGCACCGGGTATTCGTCACTTGGCTATTTAAACCAACTGCCGTTAGATGAGCTAAAAATCGATAAAAGTTTTGTTGATGGTATTGGTGATCATCACAAAGAGAAATTAGTCGAAATGGTTATCTCAATGGGCAAGCACTTAGACTTGCGAGTGGTTGCTGAAGGTGTTGAAACGAAAAGTCAGGTGCAGTATCTACAAGAACAATCAGCCGACATTGTTTGCCAAGGTTATTATTTTGCCAAACCCTTGCCGGCTGTTGCGTTTATTGAAGGCTCTAAATAACGTGCGCAATTAGCGCACGTTATGTTCGTTAGCTACTTTGTCAAAATACTCTAGGGCCTGCTTTGCATATGCCCGTTTTTCAATATAGTTGCCAGCAAAAAAGTTTTTCTTAAAGCCGTACGCAACCATGTCTTTCAAGCGCTTCAACGGAACGTCTACGGCGCTCAATGCCAGTTCATACTCGCGGGTAACTGTGGTACGCGACACCAGGCGGTTATCGGTACAAATAACCGTTGCTAAACGGTTGTTGAACATGTGCTTAAAGTTATGGTTACTCACATCGCCAATATCTGGGTTGGTTTGCAGGTTACTGGTAATACACACTTCAATGGCAATGCGGCGGTCAGCAATAAATGAAGCGAGCCGGCGGGCATAATCTTCTTTGTCGGTAATGCTGGGGTCTTGAATCATATCTGGTGAGAACAATGAGTAACCGTGGCCCAAACGGTCGGCATAACATTGTGTTAAGGCTTCAAAAATGCTTTCAGCGCCGTATGCTTCGCCAGCATGCACTGTTTTTAATAAGAAGTTCTGATGCGCGTATTCATACACTTCTTTGAAGTCATGGGCAGGGTAACCCATTTCTTGCCCTGCAATGTCTAAGCCAACAATCGGCAAGCCTTCTTCGTCTCGCAAGCGAACGCTAGCGCGAATCATTTCCATGGCGGCGGTTTTGATCACTTGCTTGGGTTCATGGTCACGCAACATTTGAAACAGTTGCGTGTAATACGGTGAGAACCCCTTTTTACCAAACATACGCATGGCGCAGTTGATAATACCGTAATCAAATGGCGGCTTGTCGCCGTTCGCCACTGCGGACTGCGCATTGTATTCGTGTTTAGCGCGTGACAAGCCTTTGTTGGTGGCGTGCATAACCGTATCAAAATCGATACCGCGCGCTGGGTCCATCATTAATTGCGGGGCAAAACGCACCTCAATGTAAATCACGCCCTCAGCAATGTTGTCTTGCGCTAATTCGTATGCCGCCTGTTCAAGGTTTTCCATATCGCGCAACACCGCGCAGGTGTATTGAAAACCGTTTAAGTATTCACCAAGGTTCTGGTACGACTCTTTAAACACCAAGTCATATAAGCCATCTACGGTGTATGACGGTAACTCAATATTGCTCCGCTTCGCCATTTCAATAAGCCCGTCGGGTCTTAAGCTGCCGTCTAAATGCAGGTGCAGATCAGCTTTGGGCATGGCTTTCAAAAAGTCGGGTGAGTATTGAGTGGTCATTCGCTTCTCCTTAGTCAATTTTTCAGAGTATACCACTAGGGAAAGCGTTTTTCGTTATTCGTGCGCTTCGCTGTTCGTGCGTTCTCTTTGTTCTCTGTTCGTGTTTTATGAGCTAACGCTTGTCGTGATTCAAAAAAAAAGACACACTAAACCACCAACGAATAGCGCCGCGCACGAACAGCAAAGCGCACGAACAGCGAAGCGTACGAATAACGAACAGCGAAGCGGACGAACAACGATCTTATGGCCTCACTTTACTTTACTTACTCGGCAATGAACGCCGGCAAAAGCACCTCATTGCTGCAGGTAGCCCACAACTATGAAGAACGCGACCAACGCGTATTGCTATTAACCCCTTCAATTGATGACCGAGCGGGGCATGGGCGCATTGCTTCGCGGTTAGGTATTGAGCGTGAAGCCTTGGCTTTTTCTAATACCACGGATTTAGCCGCACTGATTGAAGCGCGCCATAGTCGAGAAGCCATAGACTGTGTGCTGATTGACGAGTCGCAGTTTTTAACCGAGCAGCAGGTTTGGCAGTTAACTGATGTGGTCGATAGGCTTGATGTACCGGTTATGTGTTACGGTATTCGTAGTGACGCGTTTGGAAATGCTTTCCCAGGCAGCGCTATTTTGCTTGCCGTAGCCGATAAATTGGCGGAAATGAAAACCATCTGTTACTGCGGCCGCAAAGCAACCATGAATTTACGAATTGATGCGCAAGGCAATGCCGTTAAAGAAGGGAACCAAATTGCCATTGGCGGGAACGATCGATATATCTCGTGCTGCCGTAAACATTGGAAGGAAAAGCTTGGTCGGTAATTACACAGATTAGCGATTAGCTGCTAATATTTGTCTACGTCTTAAAAACTTGTTGGAGAGTCAATGACATCCGCGCCTATCCCCAAAAATGAGTTGCAGCGGCTGCACCTTCTGCACGAGCTCGACATATTGGATACGGAGCCGGAACCTGTTTTTGACCAAATTACAGCGTTTGCAAAAGACCTGTTTGAAGTTGAAACTGCCATTATTACCTTGGTTGACGCTGAGCGTCAGTGGTTCAAATCAGCCGTTGGATTTGACGGGCAAGAAACGCCTCGCGAAGTGTCGATGTGCGCGCACGTGGTTGCCAAGGGCGCTACTATGGTCGTTAACGACGCCAGCCAAGATCCTCGCTTTCATGATAACCCCTATATTGACTGTATTGATGGCGTTCGTTTTTATGCCGGCGTCCCGCTTGAAATGGCTCCGGGGTTATTTATTGGTACGCTCTGTATTATCGACAGTAAGCCTCGAGAGTTGACACAACAACAGCAGTATTGGCTGGAAACACTCACGGATTGGGTGCGTGACGAACTGCAAGCGCGCTATGCCATTAGCAACTACGAACAAGAGCGCCATGTGCTAGCGCAAGGTCCTGTTGCTGCGGTGGTATGGCAAGTTGAGCCCGAAGCACACTTAATTTATGTTGCCGAGAACGCTGAGCGCGTGTTGGGTTACCAAGCCGATTATTTATTAGACCCAGCAGTGCGTTACGAGTCTATAGTGCACATAGCCGATCAACGCGAGCTGCTTAGCCGTATGCAAGCTGTTTTAGACGGTAAGCGCGAAACCTTAGAAATGGATTATCGGGTGCTTACGCCGACGGGGCAGGTGCGCTGGGTGAGTCATTTTGCTAAAGCCGATCATGACCGCTCGGGCCGAGTGATTCGCGTCCGCGGTTATTTACACGACAGCACCAAACGCAAGAACCTTGAATTAAGTCTTCAGCATGCCAACCAAAGTTTCGAGCTCGCACTGTCTGCGGGCAACCTATCAACTTGGGACTGGGATCTCACAGCGCAACAGGTAAAAGTTAATCATACATGGCGCGAACTGCTTGGCCGGAACAAGAGCTATGCGCGTGATAATGCGTGGGCCAAGTTAATTCATCCAGATGACTTTCAAGATGCACGACAAGCGCTGCAGAGTCATTTAAAAGGGCAGACTGAGCGTTTTGAAGCTCGTATGCGCATTCAACACGCAGACGGTCATTATTTATGGCTGCATACTATCGGCAAAGTAATTGAGCGTGATGAAAACAACCTTGTTACCCGCATGGTTGGTATTCATCACGACATAACAGAACATGTACAGAACGAGCAGCACCGTCGGCAGCAAGAAGCCGTGCTTAGTTTGGTGAGTACAGTTCAGCATGAATTTTTATTTGTGAAAAACTTCAGCGAGGTTTGTGACACTGCAATTCCCAAACTGATGGCCTTAACCGAAAGTGAGTTTGGCTTAGTGGGAGAATTACATGACTCGAATTCGCGTGCGCGCAACATGGTGTGGTTGCATGGTGTGAAAACTGCCAATGACGAAGAGAAAAATGCCGCTTTCCAGCGCTTGATTCAACAAGGGCTGGATGTTGAGGTAAGCGGGGATGTGATACAGACCGTGTTGATTCGCGGTGAACCTCAACTGTGTCCGTTTCCTGTGCAGGCCCATGAAGCGACGTTCTTTCCGGTTGAAATGCCCGAGTTTCAGAATGCGCTGATTATGCCGTTGTACTTTAAGCGTAATGTGGTCGGCTTATTGCTACTGGCTAATGCTAATGATAGCTATCAGCGTGAGCAGCTTGCCTTGCTCGAGCCAATTTTGAATACTTTGGGCACTTTAATGCATATACGGCGCATGGACGAGGAGCGGAAAAGTGCTGTCGATGAATTGCGAAAAATGGCAACAACTGACGAGTTAACGAAAGTGGCCAATCGACGTGTTTTTCTTGAAACGGCGGAACAACGATTGCTTGAATATCAGCGCTACGACACACCTGTGAGTGTTGCGATTATTGACCTTGATCACTTTAAAAAAGTGAACGACACCTTTGGTCATGCAGCAGGTGACCACGTATTGACACAATTTTGTCGTATTACCGAGCAACAGCTTCGTGAAGGCGATTTATTAGGGCGCCAGGGTGGTGAAGAATTCGGTATCTTATTTTTACACGCAAACAGCCAGCAGGCCATGCAAGGTGCCGAGCGCGTTCGCGCAGCTATTGAAGCAGAAGATTTCATTTGGGAAGGGAAAAATATACCAGTCACTGTGAGTATTGGGGTGGCGACGTTGCAAGCCACAGATAACGATCTTGATCGTTGGTTGGCGCGAGCCGATCGGGCGCTTTACGAAGCAAAAGCTGCAGGTCGTAATCGCTGTATTGCCGCAGACGAGATATAATAACGACGATATTTCCATCATCGCACGAACTAAGAGGTACTTATGCAGGTAAACACGCAGGCAAGCGGACAAATGACCGAGCTAACAATAACCACTCCGGATGATTGGCACCTGCACCTTCGCGATGGTGAATTACTTGCGAACACCGTACCGGCCACAGCAGAAGTTTTTGGCCGCGCAGTGGTCATGCCCAATTTAGTTCCGCCGGTCACCTCGGTCGAACAAGCCGAAGCTTATCGCCAGCGCATTTTAGCGCAACGCCCACCCGAGAATAACTTTCAACCGCTCATGGCGTTGTATCTTACCCAAAACACTAGTTTAGAGACGGTTCGTGCCGCCGCCCAAAACCCTCATGTTATCGGCTTTAAACTATATCCTTCAGGGGCCACCACCAACTCAGACGCTGGTGTGACCGATGTTGATGGTCTAGATAACGTGTTCGCAGCAATGGCGGAGTTACAAGTACCGCTGTTGGTTCACGGTGAAGTAACAACCGCCGATATTGATATTTTTGACCGTGAAAAGGTATTTATTGATCGGCATTTGCGACCGCTTATGCAGCGTCATCCAAACTTAAAATTAGTGCTCGAACACATTACCACGGCCGACGCCGTCGCTTTTGTTGAAAGTCAAGGCAGCAACGTGGCCGCAACCATTACGCCACAGCATTTATTGATGAACCGTAATGATCTCTTAGTTGGCGGTGTGCGCCCGCACAACTATTGCTTACCAATCCTAAAGCGCCGCGATCATCAATTAGAGCTGCGTCGTGCTGCGGTATCAGGCAGCCCGAAATTTTTCATAGGAACAGACTCAGCACCGCATGCCCAGTCGAAAAAAGAAACGGCCTGTGGCTGTGCGGGTTGTTACTCGGCACCTGCAGCGCTACCGTTATATGCAGAGTTTTTTGAACAAATGAATGCGTTAGAGAAGCTAGAAGATTTTGCAAGCGGCTTTGGTGCAGATTTTTATGGCTACCCACGTGCAGCAACCAAAGTAACCCTGGTACGTGAGCCGTGGCGGGTACCGGAGGTTGTTTCGACAGCGGTAGGGCCTATGGTACCCTATTGGGCTGGAAACCTACTCAATTGGCAGGTTAAATAAATAACAATAATTAACAATAAATAAACATTTGCTTGAACAATTTAACAATCTAGTATTTATCGTAAAGGCATGGTCTTATAGACAGTACAGACTATAATTAAAACTATAATAAAAAGCATAATTTAAAAGGGAAACGTCTTGATTCGTTTGTGGCGCGCTAAACACAACAATCGACTGGTGCTGACTTATGCGTTGGCCACCAATTCTGTATCGCTAGCTATCGCTGAGTTTGCAAGCTCCGATCCGGCTCACTCTCCTGCGCTCATCGTTTCAGATTATGCGGAAGTGACCGCAGGCAATTGGGCTGAAGCGATTCAACAGCTAACCAATAAATATGCGCGTTATAGCAAAGGCAACCCAGCTGTAGTGTTGGTGCTGGCGCCATCGTTGTATCAAAGTGTGCAGTTAGAACGCCCCAACCTCCCGCCTGAAGAAGTCAGCCAAGCCTTGCGTTACAACCTACGCGATTTAGTGTCGTTGCAACCGGGTGACATTATTGCAGATTATTACGACGTGCCAGTACAAATGCCCGGGCAAGATAAACTCAATGCCATAGTTGCTGACCGTAAAGTTTTAGAGCCTGTACTTTCGGTGTTGCACGAAATTAGTGACAACATTGTCGGAATCATTTCTGAGGAGCAGGCCATCGCGCCTTTGTTCCAGCATGTTGCCGAGGCCAGCGTTGTGGCTTATCAACATGGCCAAGAGCCGGCCCTGCTGCAGGTTTATTTAAATGGTCAAATGCAAGTAAACCGTGTGGTACGTAATCTTGAGCAATTATCGCAGCTGACAGCTGATGAAATTGATTTGGGTGGCGCATCGCCACTGAGCGTTGAAGTGCAACGCTCCGCTGATTACTTTGAACGCCAGCTACGCCAACGTCCGGTAAGCAATGTTGTATTGGCGGTGGGGTTAAAACATCGTGCCGGCGTACAAAAGCAGTTAAGCGAAGACTTAGGGCTAGAAGCAAGCTGGATTGATTATCCCGAGTGGGCACAAGAACTTGGTGCCGGAGATTGTTCTGATTTTCCAGTGCTGGGCGCCATATTGTTAACGCAGGCATTGCGTGAAGCTAAGCAGGTGGCCGCATGAAGCAGCTAGCTAACCTGTATGTTCCAGAGTTACATCCGCGTAAGCAGTCGCTGACCTTTACACGCGCAGCGGGAGTGGTCGCGGCGGCCGCAGTGCTCGCCGTGCTGTTTTCTGGAGCAAGTCATTGGTATGCCGGGCAACAACAGATAGCAACTCAGCGCACGAATCATGAACTAAGCCAAGTGCAACAGCGGTTAACGGCTAAACAAAATGAATTACGCGCAGCGATGAATAATCCGCAAGTTGAAAAAGAAATTGCGAATATTGAAGCTCAACTCGCTCAACGGCAACGCTTGCTGCAGCAAATGACTTCGGTAACCGCAGCTAGTCAAACTAGTTTTGCGCAGTTGCTCACAGATATCGCCAAAGCTGATGTTGAGAGTATTTGGCTGCAGCGGGTTATTGCCGCCAATAACCAGTTAACGCTGCAAGGTAAAACCACCGATGCCAGTGCCTTACCGCAATGGTTGGCGAGTTTTTCAAACTATCCAACATTACAAGAGCGCCAGTTTGGCGTGTTTGAACTGCGCGATAACAGCCAAGAAGCTGCGCTCGACTTTACTGTCGGTAGTCTTGCGCACAGTAGTTTGTTGTCGCACTCGGCGCGCACTGCGGGGGCTCAATAATGAAAGCTCAATGGCAGCAGTGGCAAGCAAAATTTGAACAGGCAGATCCGAAACGCCGGCGCATTTGGTTTGCGGTTGTTGTGCTGATGATTTTGTACTTAGGGTTTTGGGTAGGCGCCCGTCCGGCTCTGGACTTAATTCAAGCGGAGCACAATAAACAGCAACAAGTACAAGGCCAAATTGCGCAATTACAGGGCGAAATAAATAGTGTTGATGCACGTTTGGCTGGTGACCCTCAGGCAGCACAACGCCAGCGCCTTGAGCAGTTGCAGCAGCGACTGGTGCAAATTAACCAACGCCTGAATCAAGAGGCAAATTACGTTAGCGCCGCAGATAATCGCGCTTTACTCAAAGCCCTATTAAACGAGGCTAAAGGGGTTAAAGTAACGTCGGCGCAAGCGCTACCGGCAGAGCTGGTTTATCAAGATGCCGAAAATGAAGACAGCGCTATTTATCGCCACCGTTTGCAATTAACAGTTCAAGGTCGTTACTTTGCATTAGCTGATTATTTGCAGCAATTGGAGCAGCTCGATTGGTCGTTTTACTGGCAGCGTCTAGATTATAAAGTACTTAATGCGCCAAATGCTGAGGCGGTGATCGAAATTTACACAATTAGCTTGGAGCGCGACTATGTTGCAAGTTAATCAACTTGGTGTGGGCTTGTTCTTGGCAATTTTATTGGCAATAACCCCAGTGGGTTTCGCGCAAGAACTGAGTGACCCGACAATGCCACCGCGGCAACTTGAACAGCGTCATGACAGTACGCAAAAATCTTCAAGTGGTCCTCGTCTGCAGTCGATACAGTTTATGGGAAGTAACCGTTCTGCATTGATTAACGGTCAGCGATTTTACCAAGGCGAGCGTTTTGAAAACTACTTGGTTGAAAAAATAGATTTAAATTTTGTCACTTTGCGCGATCAGCAAACCGAAAAACGATTAACGTTGAGGTTGTTTGAATTGACTAAGGACAGTGTGAAGACTTCGGGGAACAATTTATGACACGAACCGCCATTTTCGCCGCTGCGATAATCATACTTACCGCATGTGCACAGCAACCGGAACGCAAACCGGTTGAGGCGCAACAGGCGCTGCAATCAGGGGCTGGTTCGCGTGGTAATACCGAGCGCCCACCACTGCCTGAGTCGGTGCGACAAAGCCTACGCGGCGACAATACAGAATTGCGAGAAGCTGGTGCAAAACTATTAGCAGAACCACGTTTTTCAATTTCAGCCAACGGCATAAGTGCAAAAGATTTCTTTGCTGGCTTAGCTGCTGACTCACCCTATAACATTGTGGTGCACCCTCAAGTAAACGGCGAAATTACGGTGAGTTTAAAAGATGTCACGTTAACTGAGACCTTAGAAGTTGTCAGCGATATTTATGGTTTTGAAGTACGTAAAGAAAACCGCATGATTCGTGTGTTTCCAGCGGGGCTGCGCAGTGAAACTATCGCTTTAGATTATCTTGCACTGCGTCGTATGGGATTATCACAAACTAGTGTGAGCTCTGGCGGCGTGAAAGACAACGACCGCAATAACTCTGGCAATAATCAATACGGCGGCAATGCCAATAATAACTTGCTTGGCAACCAAGGTGGTGCAAACAACACCGCACAAAACATGAATGGCATGCAAACCAACGGTTCATCCATTAGCAGCTCGTCGGAAACCGATCTTTGGAATGACCTTGAAGCTATTTTAAAGGGCATTATTGGCCCGGGCGAAGGCCGCCGTGTGGTGGTGGCGCCACAAGCCGGCTTGGTCACCGTAACTGCCATGCCATCGGAGCTTCGGGCCGCGCGTGAATTTTTAGAATCGGCCCAGAAACGCTTGCAGCGCCAGGTCATTCTTGAAGCTCGCATTGTTGAAGTTGCGCTTAATGACGACTACCAACAAGGCATTAATTGGAATGATTTATTCAGCGCGGGAAGCGGCAGTGGCGCAATAACATTTGGTGCCAATGGCTCGGTTAGTAATTCGCTTGAAGGCGTGTTTGGCATGACACTCAACGTTGGTGATTTTGCCGGTGCGTTGAACTTGCTGCAAAACCAAGGCAACGTGCAAGTGCTATCGAATCCGCGAGTTAGTGCTGCCAATAACCAAAAAGCAGTCATTAAAATTGGTGAAGACGAATACTTCGTCACCAATGTATCGACAACCACGGTTACCGGCACCGCCACAACGTCAACACCAAACATTGAATTGACGCCATTTTTCTCGGGTATTTCGTTAGACATTACGCCACAGATTAGCGAAAACGGTGAAGTTATCTTGCACGTTCACCCGTCCGTCGTTGAAACCTCTGAACAAGAGAAAGTGGTCAAACTTAATAACGACACCTTTGTGTTACCTCTGGCGCAAAGCAATATTCGTGAAAGCGATACTATTGTGAAAGCACGTAACGGCGAAATTGTTGTGTTAGGTGGCCTCATGCAAACCACTTACAGCAACGTTGAGGCGAAGGCGCCGTTGTTAGGTGATATTCCAGTAGTCGGTAATTTGTTTAAAAACACCCGCCGAACTGAGCAGAAGAAAGAGCTTATTATCTTAATTCGACCAACCGTTGTTGGCGCAGAAACCTGGCAAGACGAGCTCAATCGTTCGAGTGAAATTTTGCAAAAATGGTACGGAAACTAAAGCCGCTATGTATCAGAAGCATTACGGGCTTTCCGAGCTGCCCTTTACCTTAACACCGAACACCAGCTTTTACTGTGATCTGGAAGGTCACCGTGCGGCCTTAGAGGTGTTACTTACCGCGTTGCAAACCGGTGAAGGCTTCATAAAAGTGGTTGGTGAGGTAGGTACAGGGAAGACTTTGTTATGCCGTAAGCTGCTTAACGAGTTGCCTGAAAAGTATGTGACCGCTTACATACCTAATCCATATTTGACGCCCGAAGAGCTGCGCGCGCAAATTGCCAGAGAGTTACAAGTTGATATTAGCGCTGCAACCAGTCAGCAGCTAGTTACCCAAGCTATTCAACACAAGTTGATGGAAATTAATCAGCGTGGCGAAACCGTTATTATTGTGCTTGATGAAGCGCAAGCGCTGCCGAGTGATTCGCTAGAAGCATTGCGCCTAATTTCTAACTTAGAAACTGAAACCCGCAAGCTGCTTCATATCGTTTTATTTGGTCAGCCTGAGCTTGATGAGCGCTTGGCGGAGCGAGCCCACCGGCAATTACGGCAGCGTATTTCGTTTAGTTATCATTTGCAGGCGATGACAGTGCATGAGTTAGCCCGTTATATTTCGCATCGGCTGCATGTGGCAGGCTATAAAGGCACTCCAATTTTTAGCGGTAAAGTGGTGAGTATGTTGCATCAAGCAAGTCGTGGTATTCCGCGTTTGGTAAATGTGTTGTGCCACAAGGTGTTACTGCTAGGCTACGGCGGAGGGGTTTATCCCATTACCGCAAAGCACGTTAAAATGGCGGTTGAAGATACCGAAGACGCGACCTTGCCCCAGGCCAAGTGGCCATGGGTGATGGCTAGTGCCATCGTTGTGGGCGCTCTCATGTGGGTTGCCTATAGCCAAGGCTGGTTAGATGGGGTTGCCGCATGAGCGTCATTAATCGCATGCTGAAAGACCTAGACCAACGCCAGCAAACAGCGCGTACGCAAACCTATACGCCGGCGGCGGTAGCGCCACAACCTATTCACTGGATTTGGATTATCGTCACCGTACTCTTTAGTGCCGCGGTGATCATTGGTGGTTTGAATTTGTGGTGGATTTACGCTGACAAAAAACAGCATGATCAAGAGCCCGTGCAGGTTACCGAAGTGCCCCCTGTAACCACGGGTGATGCTGCTAAAGTTGTGCAGCAAGAACCAACTCTAGAGCAGCCCCAAACAGAAGTGATTGAACAACCAGAGTCGTCAGTTCAGTCACCGGTAAAAAATAAAGCGATCGTTGATGTAAGCGCGTTGCAGCCGGTGGCTGAAGCAAAACCCAATTTAGCTACTGAAAAACCTTCAAATAACGAAAATGCGACCGCTTCTGCAGACGCAACAGAGCTAACCGCAACAGATAAGCCGACAACTGAGAGTAAACCTGCGCCTTCCGCCAAGGTTGTGAAGAAATCACCGCATAGCACTGGAACGTTTGAGGTAACCCGGGTACAGCTTAGCCCTGACGAGCTTGCCGCCAATAATCTTGAAAAGGCACGCGCCGCGTTTGATAAGGGTAACCGCACCGAAGGCCAAACTTTGTTAGAAAAAGCGCTGGTTGTGAAGCCCGATCATGTTGAAGTACGCAGTGAGTTGGCGGCATATTGGTATGGCCGAGGCATGACCACTCGCGCCTTGACCCTATTGCAACAGGGATTAGATATGCGCCCTCAACAGGCTGAATGGCAGTTACTGTTCGCCCGAATTCTAGAACGCATTGGTCGCGTAGAGCAGGCCTACACCGCGCTATTGAATATCAGCAGCGACGCACCAGAGGCGCCAGAACTCATGAAGTTGCGTGCTGCTGCAGCCACGCAACTTGGTTATTTTAATGAAGCGGCTGCAGACTATACTGTGCTAGCTAGCCAGTTTGGCGAGGGACGTTGGTGGCTGGCCGCAGCGGTTGCGCATGAAGATGGTGACAACCTTGAAGCTGCAGTGCGCTGTTATCAGCAGGCTCTACAAAGCCGAGACTTAGGCAATGACGCGCGCGAATACGTGGAACAGCGTTTAGTTATTTTGGAGGGCTACTAAAATGCGTCCTCGTTTAAAAATGCGCTTAGGTGACCTGTTAGTTCAAGACGGCATGATTTCTAGCAGCCAGTTGCAGCAGGCACTGAGCGACCAAAAACAGAATGGCCGCAAGCTGGGTGTGACGCTGGTTGACTTGGGATTCATTAAAGAGCACGAACTGCTCGAGTTTTTAGCACGCCAGCTGAATATTCCCTTGATTGCTTTAAACGACAGAAAAATTCCAGAAAATGTCGTTAATTTAATTCCAGAGGTGCAAGCCCGACGCCATCGCGCACTGGTTATTGAAGCGGACGATACCTCAGCGTTGGTCGGCATGAGTGACCCAGCCGACTTAGCTGCGGTGGATGCGATTTCTCAATATCTGCAGCCACGAGAACTTAAGCTTGCCGTTGTGCCTGACGCGGACTTACTTGAAGCGTTCGACAATTTATATCGTCGCACCAAAGACATCGCGCAGTTTGCCAAAGAGCTACAAACCGAAACCCAAGACGGCGCGGAGTTTGACTTAGGCGCGTTATCATTAGATGACGATGACGACGAAGCCACTGTAGCGAAATTGCTGCAGTCTATTTTTGCCGATGCCGTTCAGGTACGCGCGTCCGATATTCATATTGAGCCCGATGACCGTGCGTTGCGAATTCGTATGCGGGTTGACGGTGTGCTGCAAGAGAACGTGCTGACCGAAACCAACATTGCCAATGCCTTGCTGTTGCGCTTAAAACTCATGGCTGGGCTCGATATATCGGAAAAACGACTGCCACAAGACGGACGGTTTAATATCAAAGTACGCGACCACAGCATTGATGTGCGGGTGTCGACCATGCCCGTGCAATACGGTGAGTCGTGCGTTATGCGTTTGCTAGACCAATCAGCCGGCTTACTGCACCTTGAGCAAACCGGTATGCCAGAGCACATTTTACAGCGAGTACGGCGCTTAATTCACCGCCCTTACGGTATGCTAATTGTGACCGGCCCAACAGGTTCTGGTAAAACGACCACTTTGTACGGCGCGCTTAGCGAACTGAACCAAGCCGAGAAAAAAATTATTACGGTGGAAGACCCGGTCGAATATCGTTTACCGCGTATTTCACAAGTACAAGTAAACAGTAAAATTGGCTTAAGTTTTTCCAACGTTCTGCGTACCACCTTGCGCCAAGACCCCGACATTATCATGGTGGGTGAGATGCGTGACCACGAGACCGTTGAAATTGGTTTACGTGGTGCAATAACCGGTCACTTGGTGCTAACCACCTTGCACACCAACGACTCCATTACCAGTGCGCTGCGTTTAATAGACATGGGCGCTGCACCGTACTTGGTTGGTGCTGCGTTGCGAGGCGTATTGGCGCAGCGGCTTATCCGTCGCGTTTGTGATAACTGTAAAACCGCAGACCAACCCGAAGCGGCGGAATTAACGCTATTGCGCCGTATGGATCCGTCAATTCCAGCCGACGGTAGTGGTTTTGTGCGCGGCAAAGGTTGTCGTAGTTGTAACCATACCGGTTACAAAGGCCGAATTGGTGTGTTTGAATTATTAGAAATGAACGAAAGCATGATCGACGCGTTGCGAGACAGTAATATGCGAGAATTTGCGCAAGCTGCGCGGCAATCTGAAGGGTATCAACCACTGGCAAGCGTGGCGTTAGAGTATGCCCGTGAAGGTATAACGTCGTTGGACGAAGTGCTCTTCTTAGCTGAAACCGTCGAAGAAAAAGAATTGCGCGTAACTGACGCAACAGCAGGTGACGATGGCGAATTATAAGTATCGTGGTCGCGATACTGGCGGCCAAGTAGTTCAAGGAGTTATTGAAGCGGCTAGCGAAAGCTCTGCTGCCGAAAGCCTATTGCGCCGAGGCGTCACGCCACTTGCGATAAATGTTGAATCGGCCGCCAACAAAGCGAGCCCTGAGAAAAAAGGCTTATTTCAACAACGTATCAATCACGTTGATTTGATTATTTTTACGCGGCAAATGTATTCACTCACCAAAGCCGGAATTCCACTGCTTCGCGCTATGGAAGGCTTAGCCGAAAATACCAGCAACAAGCGCTTCAGTGCGGTTTTGCACGATTTGGTTGATCAGTTAGAACGTGGTCGTCAATTGTCATCAGCAATGGCCTCTCACCCGCGAGTGTTCCCGCGCTTGTTGGTAGCCATTGTGCACGTGGGCGAAAATACCGGTGAGTTAGAAGGCGCATTTTTGCAGCTTTCCGATTATTTAGAAAAAGAACAAGAGACTCGCAAAGCGATTAAAGCGGCACTGCGATATCCCATGTTCATTATGATGGCTTTAGTGGCAGCTGTTGTGGTTATCAACATTTGGGTTATTCCCCCGTTTGCACAAATGTTTGCGAATTTTAATGTTGAACTGCCGCTACCCACACGAATTATATTGGCGACCTCAAATTTCTTTGTAAATTGGTGGCCGCTTATGCTCGGCGCCGTCGTGGTCGCTATTGCTGGTATTGTAAATTACGTAAAAACCACAGCAGGTAAGTTAGCCTGGGATAAGTTCAAAACCCGCATGCCAGTGGTGGGTGATATTATTATGCGCTCGCTGCTCGCGCGTTTTGCACGAACCTTTGCGGTGATGCTGCAAGCCGGTGTGCCATTAACACAAGGCCTTGGTTTGGTTGCCGAGGCGGTGGATAACGCGTGGATGAGTGGTCGTATTAACGATATGCGACGTAATATTGAACGCGGCGAAAGCTTAACGCGTACAGCCCGTAGCAGTGAATTGTTTACACCGCTGGTATTACAAATGATCTCAGTCGGTGAAGAAACCGGGCGAGTTGATGAAATGTTGTTTGAAGTAGCAGGATATTATGAACGCGAAGTCGATTATGACTTGAAGAGCTTAACCGCACGAATTGAACCCATTATGCTAGTCTTTGTGGCAATTATTATCACAATTATGGCACTGGGTGTATTCTTGCCGATGTGGGAAATGATGGATGCGTATCGAGGTCGTTAAAGGCTTTTTAATACATTAATTTAACAAATGGCGTTAACCTTTAATATTTGCGTGAATTATCGACATAAAAGATAATAACCATATGGGGACTAAGGGATGTTAGCTGTGCAACACACTATAACAAAAAGACAATCAGGCTTTACCCTCATTGAATTGATCATTGTTGTGGTAATTCTGGGATTATTAGCAGCTTCAGCATTGCCGCGTTTTACCAGCGTGACTGCCGACGCCGAAGACGCAGCCGTTGAAGGCGTGGCCGGTGGCTTTGCCAGCGCGGTAGGGCTTGTGCGCGCCGAATGGGAACTGCGCGGCCGACCGCAAGGAAACGTTGACGGCGCTGGCGCTGTCGTTGTTATGGATGGCATTAGTGTTAATGTTGACGGCAGCACAGGCTACCCCGTGAGTGGCGATAACAACTTAGACGCCCATGATTTAAACATATCTAGCGAAGATTGCCGCACCATTATGCAAGCCATCTTGCAAGGCGCGCCAACCGCTACCACCAGTTTTACCCTGCTGGGTGAAAACCGTTATTACGTGTCACGCGAAAATAACGGCGTTAATGATATTTGCGTGTATTATTTAGCAAATACCATTAAAAACTTGGCCTCTGCGCCAAGTGGCACCGACTATTTGTCTGTCGGTAACGTGTTTGTTTACAACCCGCGTACCGGTGGGGTAAGTATTTTTAGCAATAATTAGTTTATACTTTGGGGAACACCCGCTAATTTTAATAGGGAAGAGCGTTATGAAAACACAAAAAGGTTTTACCTTAATTGAATTGATCATCGTGATCGTCGTACTTGGTATTTTGGCTGTCACTGCAGCACCGCAGTTCTTCAACTTCTCAAGTGACGCACGCGTGTCAACACTTGAAGGTTTACGAGGCTCAATGAACGGCGCAGCTGACCTAGTATTCGGCAAGGCAGCGATTGCTGGCGTTGAAGGTGATGCTAACGATGGCGCAACAACGCCAGCGTATATTACTGTTGACTCAATAGAAGTAGTATATGGATACCCAGCGGCAACTGCAGCGGGTATCACTGCTGCACTTAATATTACTCCTGCTGACTGGCAAATTGCTTACACCGCAGCAACTGGTGATCCAGGTGATACAGCCACTTCAGTTCGTTTTGCTCCGGCAGGAACTATCCCAACGGCTGACTTTTCGGCTGCTGACCACACAACAGTAGATGAATGCTACGTTGAGTATACTGACGTAGATGATGCTGGTGATCGCCCAACAATCACTGTTGTAACAACCGGTTGTTAATATAGCTAGGATTGTTTAAAAGCGCCTGCGGGCGCTTTTTTATTGCCTGCGATTTAGCGAACAGTGAGCGAAGCGAACGGACGAACAGCGTAGCGCAGCGCACCAATATACCGAATAACGAATAACGAATAACGAATAACGAACGGCATTCACCGTGCTTCGCACGTCCCGGCGTAGAACGCCGGGCTACAGGAATCCGGCTATTGCCGGATTACTGGCGCTCTATCCAGAAGATGACGCGGTCGTTGCCACGGTATTGCCCGAAGCCGGCGGTAGCACGAGGGAAGCGATGACTTGCGCCATTTTCGTCAAGCCATGGGTATTCCAGCCAGCTGTCGGTTTGGTATTCAAACAAGAACTCGCCGGTAGCAGTCGGTGAAGGCGGCGTCCAGTAGAGGCTCTCAGGTAAGAGCTCGCCAGTGAGTAAATCGCTATCAACACCAGCTGCGGTAGTGGTCAGCGCGTTCGGGTTTTCCACAATGTTCAGCGAGGTTGCAGTGGTTGCTGTGCATGAATCGAGGTCGTTCAGTAAAAAACGGCTGCCATCCCAATACTCTGCCCGCATAACCACCGGTAACGGCTCATTTTCAGGACCATAGGTATTTTCGAGCACCATGCGGCCATAGCGTAATTCAAGCACGCCGCTTAATTGTGCGGCCATGCCTTGTTGCGTCGTCAAACTGCTTACTAAGAAATCGCGGTTATCCATTTCTGTAGTAACGCGCAATCCTAGCCGCGCAGACGTATAGGGGCCATCGGTGGCTTCCGTAGCTAGACGATTAAAGGTCGCAATGCTACCCAGATTGTCATACTCGCCACGTATCCAAGCACCAGTTAACGGTGCAACCAATCGCGTCGCAAACGCGTCAGCGCTAGTATCGAGCGGGCTAGTGTTGGCAGCAGCGAGTGCAAGAACTGCGGTATTGTCATACACATCACTTTGGTAGTTCTGTGTAACAACCCCAAGAGTGTTTACCGCGCGCACACTAAATTGCACAGCAATATTGGGCTGGCCCATGTAGGTAAATCCAGAAACTGAGCATGCGTTGGTTACGCTAGAGCTGGCTAGCTCAAACCGGTCGGGGTAAAAGCGCCCAATTGGGCTTGCTACCTGTTGCAGAACATTACCGGCACCTAGGTAATTATTGCCCACTAAAGCGGGTAAAATATTCGGCGTGCCAGCTTCGCGCCAGCGCGCACCCCCAGTACGCAGAGCTCCGGCGTAGTCAGGATCATCAACAAACGGTGCGGTAATGGTCAGCTTGCTGCTGCTCCATGTATCACCGGGAATGACTGGGTAGGCCATGGAGTCGTAACTTGCGGTTACGTTTTCGCTGCCGCCAATTTCATTGCCAAAGTTCGGTGTCGGGTTGCCGTTCGCATTTAGTGATTGAATTATAAAGGTGAAGTCTTCACCCGCGGCTTTAAACCCAGCGCCGGTATTGGTTGTGGTTGTCCATAAGTCACCGGCGTCATCAAGTGCACGAGCGACAAGAGTGTGCGGGCGCACCACGAAGTCGTTCACGCTAGTACCAACCAAGGTTGCGGCAGGGTTGCCGTTTCCGGTATTTTCGGCAAGGTTTAAACTGGCGTGCAGTCTTAGCTGCCCAACATCACTGTAATTTGCGGTTATTGGTGCGCTGCCGTTCGCATCAAACGTCAGCGAAACTGGCGCGCTAGTGATTGTCGTGCCATTGTCGTTTAACGGAATGCTAGAGCCGTTAGCTAAAAAGCTTTGTCCCGCTTGGCAGGTTAATGGGTTGGTGCATTCTAGCCCAACGTTAACACTTTGCTCGCCTTGCACCCGCGCTTCGCAGGCGCCGGTTAGCGTATTGGTCTCCACAGCACGCAACAGTATGGGGAAATCGAGCCCCGCATGACTACTGGTAATGGCGCTAACGCCGTCCGGTGCAGTAAATACCAAGCCGGCATTCACAAACTCAACGTTGCACCCAGTAGCACTAACACCGGTACTGTCGTAACACTGTACGGCGTTGGTTGCCGGTGGCACTTCGTTAGTAAGCGAAATTGCAGTTACACCGCCTGTGGTGTTTCTAAGCTGACCACTGCCGCTACCATTGGTGAACTGCCACTCGCTGGTTTCAGCGGTACTGGCAGTTATAGCACCGCCTAACCACGTACTGCCGCTTACGCTGGCGGTGGCGCTTAGCGCAACGGTGTCGTCGAAAGTTTCACTACAGTCTGCGTTGGCACACGCAATAATTTCAATTGGTGCAGCTAAACAGCTGACCATGCGGGTGGGGTGCAAAATGCGATAATGATTCACCGCCGCTGGTTCGGGTTCACAGCCAGCCGCTGCGTTTACGTCAGCTTGAGTTTGCGGCGAGTAGGTAATCTCTGTATTTTGGCCAACTGTAACTGTACCGGCGGTTAGCGCACCACCTTGAAAGTTGGTGTTGTTACCAAACTCAATGTCAGAGGTTTCGTAAGGACTGTAAATAAGTCCGTTAAAGGTAAATTCAGGGCAGTTGTTGCCGCTGTTACAATAATTACCTATAACAAAGTCAGCGCCTTCGTATAAATACACTACCAAATCGCCAACGTTGCCGCCACTATTAAAAGAGTTATCGTTTCCACCCGATACACCATCGCGAATAAACAGACGAACTGGCCCAGAAGTAGAGATATTAATACTGGTATTATTGCCTAAGGTTATTGATTTAATAAAGTAATCACCAGGGCCTAAAGTCAATGTATTGCTGTTGGTTGAAAAGGTAATTTGTTCTATATAATAAGTGCCACCACCACTGGTTGATGACAGCGCATTGTTGCCTTGGGTGCGAATAGTACCGTAGGTGCCCGGAGCGATGTTGGTGTTGTTTTGTAAGGTTCCTGAGCCATTGAAAATCGGGAACACATCTGGATCTAACGGCGGAAACTCAAGGTCAACGGTGTCTATACTGCCTGACGGCGTGGGGGTATTACCACCGTTGCCGGTTTCATCAACAATGTCGTTATTATTTATTTGCGAACCACCACCAGACTCAAAGCCATTGGAGCCAACTATGCCATAGCCTGCTAGCTCATTGAAGAGCTGGCACTGATCGGGGGGCCCAGAACCACCGCCTCCGCCGCCGGGGTCACCAGCTGAACCAGGGGGGGAGCATGCAAACGCATGAGTAGGGTCAACAGTACTGTCGGAATCTGTACAGTATTCATTGCCCGCCACTGAGTCTGGGTTACCACTATTGTTGTCAATAGTCGTTGCCGAGGCGTCCCCTCCAATGCTACCAGACCATCCAATGGTGATAGTGTCTTCAGCCACAGCATTATCGGTAATGTACGCGGCGGAATCTTGTAATTCGATGTTTTGCCCAGCTGCGTTACCGGTAACTCCAGAGCCACTCTCTATGATCACGTTACCACTGGCAATTACATCACCTTCGATATCCGAAGAAGTAGCGCGAATTAATACGGAACCCGCGGTAACGTTGCCAGTCAGCTGACTGCTGCTTGGCAGCACAAAATTGTTAGTGGCGGTAACATTGCCATTAATCACTACGTTCGACCCTTGATATTGGCTGCCATCAAAAAATGGCACCACATCGCTGCCCGAAACGTTACCGTTAATGGTAGTCTGGCTATAAATAGTAACGGGGCCATTAGAATTTATTGCGCTACTAAAAATTGAACCTTGTGACAACAATGTCACAGAATTAGTGCCGGTAATTGGGCCAGTAACAGTATTTTGCGAACCAAATGTGATATCACTACCGCTAATTGAACCTGAAATAGTAGTGTTGCTATTCGTATCTATGGTACCGCCTTGCAGGCTGCCACTCACGCTACTCTGATAACCAAGGCTAATGCTGTTGCTGGCTATAAGGTTACCTTGATACAGGTTGTTACTAGCATTTAAGGCGTTAATGGTAGTGGCTTCCAGATCACCAATAAACTCACTTTGGCCATCCACTGTAATCGTGCCGCCGGCATTTAATGAGCCGTGAATACGAAATTGCCAACCAGTGGTAATATTTCCCGTTGCATTTATGATAACGCTATTGGCGTTGCCGACATTTATCTGTGCATTCTGCAGGTTAACGTCACCTGATACGTTAATTTCCAATACTTGGGTTGCGTCAATAATATCGCCCCATTGCAACGTCAATCCATTAGGGCAAATTACCGGATTATTGCCTTTTTGATTACAACCAGTTGGTACCTGCTGTTTTAGATTATAGGTTGCTGCACTGACAGGGCATGACAACAGAAGTACCAAAACCAACCACGATAAATGTTTATAAAACCCCATCGCTAGCCTCCAGCATGAGTTCTTTTGAGTAGGTCATGTCACCGGCTTGGCAAGCGCCCTGAGCAATAATGCGAAAATGTGTGCCGCTGTAGGGGCTGGTTAAATCAGCACGGTCGCAATACACCGTGGTTGAGCAGTTACTTAAGCCCGCAATAGCAAAAGACTGCTCAGCACGAACTTCAGGCGGAGCCGCCGCGGTGCGCTCTGGGCATAACCCGCTGGCAGCTGGCGCGTCATGAGGGAATAATTCTGTCAAAAATAATTCAGCGCCAGTGCGCGCGGCCGCTTGCGCACGCGTGCCATAAACTTCGCCGACAATCGCTTGTGTGGAGTCACCCAAAATGCGCACCATAGCCATACCAATAAGGCTCATTACTACAATAATAAACACCGCGACAGCCAAGGCGGCACCGCGTTGTTTAACTATTGATGGGCTGTGACTAGGGAACATTGGCAATATGTACCTCATGAACAATTTGTAGTGGTTCGGAGCCTGCTTCGCGGCTAAAACGCCAGTCTAGTTGCACTAAGCTGTTGCGCTGCAACGTTGCCTCAAAAACATAAAATGGAAACTCGTTATTGTTCAAGTCATTGTAGATGTCTTCGGCCATTATTTCAGCACTTGCGGCACCAATGGTTTGCAATTGGCTAAAACTACGTTGCACGTTTTGTAGGCCGTAGCCAGCGAAGCGATAAATGCGCTGGGTGGTGTCGTCATAGCACCAGCTTATTGGCTGGCCGCCTATGTAGTAACGCCGCGCCGGGCTTTCGGCTCCGAAAAATGCCGGGTTTGTTGAGTAGTTTATTTCTACCAAGTTATCTTGTGCCGGCGTGGTCGCTGTAATGTTCGTGATCACCTTGCGGCGCTGCACGTTATTGCCGTAAATATAGCTCGTATTGGTTGCATAAACGAGCAAGTAGCCGCCAATAAGGCCTGCGTTTGACTCAGGCTCGACAGCAATGAATGGGTCACTGCCGGTTGGGCCCGGCCGCGGTATGTCAAGGTACAAGCTGCTGGCGAGTATTGGCATGAACTCTAAGCAGCGCTGAGAGTCGGTGCTTGATACACGAACACTTCGCGGCACCGCGCCCTGCAGTTCGCTGCTTAATCGGTTTAGCGCAAAACGTGACTGCGACACCAGTTGGTCGCGCTCGGTGGCATCACGAAATATTTGTGCGCCAAAGCCTAAATAATTAAAAACAAATAAGCCCGCTATGGCCAACAGCACGATGACAATAATCAACTCAACCAGTGTGAAACCGCTGCGCCGTGTCATTAGTAATTCCCTCGCAGAGTGGCAAAGGTAAAGTTTTGACCGAAGGAGGTGGTAATTGTCACTTCAATTTTTTTGTACAGGGTTACCGTTGACTGACATGTGCCGCTGGTATCGCTATAGCAAACGCTAATCGCAAACTCGAAACCTGGGTAGCGTGCGGCAATATCAGCACCCATGGCATCGGCTAATGTGGGGCTAGTTAGTTGCAACTGATGGTAGTCATCGACATCGTCAAAGTCATTGCGTGCTTCACTGTCCGGGCCTAAATTAGCCGGCAGCGTACAGGCGGGCGCGCCAGTTTCTCCGCAGCGCTCAGCGCCACCACTGCGGTCACTGCTTTCATCAAATGACTTGCCGTTAATTTCTTGAATAAATGCTTCGCCTAAGGCGGCAGCGCGTTGTTGCAACAAGGGCTCAGCGCTGCGCTGCGCTTGCGGAAAAACCAACACTGTCAGCAAGACAATTGAAATTGCCAGTACCACAATGCCGATAATAATCTCAATAAGGGTAAAACCGCGCTGCATGGTTGCTCCGAGGGCGCTACGTTTATTGTAATTTGTTTATATATTGTTCTGTATACTACACTTTTTTAGTTTACACTGCATATATTGTTCGCCATATATGACTATTGACGCAGAGCCACAAAAATCATGCCAATGACAAATTTTCACAGCCGCCAAAATGTAAATTATCAGCAAGGTTTCACGCTGGTTGAGCTGATTATTGTTATTGTATTGGTCGGAATTTTGGCAGTGACTGCTGGGCCTCGAATTTTTGGCTCTGGCGGCGTTGACCAAGTGGTTACAGAACGCCAACTGATTAGCTTATTAAGGCTTCAACAACAACGTGCCATGCAAGACATGGCAAACCCCTGTTATGGCATTAGCATCACCAGTGCACAAGTTAGCCCGGTTGAATGCGGTGCGAGTATTAACACGGCGCGGCTGATACAGGTACCCAGTGCCAATGGTATTAATGTGGTGTCTAGCATTAGTGGGGCAGCCACGGGGTTTTATTTTAATGCCTTGGGGTGTCCAGTTTCGACCAATCATGCAACCGTTGCCGAAAGCTGTGGTCAAAGCAGTGTCGAAATTCAAATGACCGGTGCAAATGCACGCCAAATTTGTGTACAGAGCCAAGGCTATATTCGCCCAGGAGCTTGCAGCTAAGTTCTGTGTAGATAATACACATGCGCGCTTGCCCACAAGGGCTGCGCTTGGTAAAGTTACACGGTTTTTCAGTCCACCAAATTACGAGTAAGGGAACATCCCCTCATGTTTAAGAAGTTACGCGGCATCTTCTCCAACGACCTGTCCATTGATTTGGGTACAGCAAACACACTTATCTACGTGAAAGACGAAGGCATCGTGTTGAACGAGCCGTCGGTCGTCGCTATTCGCCAAGAGAAATCGGGCGGGCCAAAAAGCGTCGCAGCTGTGGGTCATGCGGCAAAACAAATGCTTGGCCGTACGCCAGGTAACATCAAAGCTATTCGCCCGATGAAAGACGGCGTTATTGCTGACTTTTACGTGACTGAAAAAATGCTCCAGCACTTTATTAAGAAAGTGCACGACAGCCACTATTTCCGTCCTAGCCCGCGTGTTTTGGTGTGTGTGCCTTGTGGTTCAACCCAAGTTGAACGCCGTGCCATTCGTGAGTCTGCCTTAGGTGCTGGCGCGCGCGAAGTGCATCTTATTGATGAGCCAATGGCCGCTGCAATTGGTGCTGGGTTACCAGTTTCTGAGCCGACCGGCTCCATGGTGGTTGATATTGGTGGTGGTACCACAGAAGTTGCGATTATCTCGTTAAACGGCGTGGTGTATTCATCCTCTGTGCGTATTGGTGGTGACAAATTTGATGAAGCCATTGTGAACTATATCCGTCGTAACTTTGGTTCACTTATCGGTGAAGCAACTGCTGAGCGCATTAAGCACGAAATTGGTTCAGCGTTCCCTGGCGAAGAAGTTCGCGAAATAGAAGTACGTGGTCGAAACCTTGCCGAAGGTGTCCCGCGTTCATTTACGCTAAACAGCAACGAAATTTTAGAAGCACTGCAAGAGCCATTAATGGGTATTGTGAGTGCGGTTATGGTTGCGCTTGAGCAATCACCACCAGAGTTGGCGTCAGATATTTCAGAGCGCGGCATGGTATTAACCGGCGGTGGCGCGTTGCTACGTGACCTTGACCGCTTGTTGATGGAAGAGACCGGTATTCCAGTAATTGTCGCGGATGACCCGCTGACCTGTGTAGCTCGCGGTGGTGGTAAAGCACTCGAGATGATCGACATGCACGGCGGTGACCTGTTCAGTTATGAGTAAGCGGCCGCATGAAGTCGCTTTTTGAACGGGGGCCAACCCTTCTCTCACGACTGGTCATGGCGCTTATATGCGCCGCCACGTTGATGTTTTTAGACCACCGGCTGAACACCATGCAGCCGGTGCGTTCGTTTTTATCGACCGTTGTCGCCCCGGTTCAATATCTAGCCGTTCTGCCACAAGAAGTTCTTGATCGATTAGTTTATCTGTCTACCACACGGACCACACTTCGCGAAGAAAACGTCCAACTCAAACAACAGTTGCAAGAGCTTGAAATGGCGGTGCAGCGATTAAACTTTCTCGAGAATGAAAACGACCGCTTGCGCCAACTACTCGGCTCTGATGTGCGCCAAGAAAGCCGTCGCATGGCCGCCGAAGTGGTGTCGGTAGCAACCGACCCGTTTTCTCACCAGGTGGTCATTAACAAGGGCAGTACTAATGGTGTTTATGATGGCCAGCCAGTACTCGATAACCGTGGCATTGTTGGGCAGATTATCAGTGTTGGTCGTGGCACCGCCCGCGTGCTACTTATTTCTGATCAAAGCCATGCCATATCACTACGGGCCGAGCGCAATGATATTCGTGTGCTTGCTCGCGGCACAGGCGACTTGCAGCAGCTTGAACTGATGTTCATTCCACACTCGAGTGAACTTGAGGTGGGTGACAAACTTATGTCGTCCGGCCTTGGCGGGGTCTTTCCTGAAGGCTATCCGGTGGCAGAGATTATTTCCATTGATCGTGATGAGCGTTTGCAATACGCACGCGTGTTAGCGCGCCCTTATGCACAACTTGACCGCATACGTACGGTATTATTGCTGTGGCCCGCATCAGCCACTGAAACCCCAGTGTACGATGAAGTGAAATCTCCAAGTGCGAACGAGGAGAACATCAATGTGGATTAAATCGGGATTGATACCGTTATTAGTCAGCTACATTGTGGCCCTGGTGCTCATGGTCATGCCCATGCCTGCATTTATGGAACCGTGGCGCCCAGACTGGCTTAGTTTGGTGATTATTTATTGGGTGATGGCATTGCCGCATCGGGTAGGTATGGGCAGTGTGTTAGTGCTTGGCTTGGTGGCCGACATACTCATGGGCTCGGTGTTTGGTATTTATGCAACTGCGTTGTTAATTATGGCTTATCCTGCAATTCGTCATTTTCAACGCATTCGCAACTACTCATTTACCCAGCAAGCCCTAGTGGTCGCGATTTTGGTCATGGTGAAGCGCATTATTGTGTATGAACTTGAGCATGTGCTTAACGATGCTGTATTTCAACTTGCTTATTTATACCCAGTTATTTCGTCAGCCATAGCTTGGCCGTGGGTGTATTTAATTTTGCGCAAATATCGGAGGCATTACCTTGTCCGTTAGTTCGCTGGTTTTAGCTTCTGGCTCACCACGTCGCTTTGAGTTGTTGCAGTTACTCGACCGGCCCTTTACGGTGGTGCGCCCAGATGTTGTAGAACAACGCAATGCGACAGAGTCGCCTACGGATTACGTAAAACGGCTAGCGGTAGATAAAGCCCGCGCAGGGTTGGCATTAGCAAGCGCCGATGCGTTGGTATTAGGCGCCGACACCATTGTTGTGGCTGATGGCCAGGTACTTGAAAAGCCAACAAGCTTTGAGCACTTTGCCGGCATGATGCAGCAGCTGTCTGGGCAAACACACCAAGCCGTAACCGCTGTTGCGGCGGTTTGCCAAGGCATTGAGCGTGTGATTGTTAGCGCTGCAAAGGTCACATTTAAGCCACTTAGCAGCGAAGAAATAGCCGACTATTGGCGCTCTGGTGAGCCACACGACAAAGCAGGTGGCTACGGTATTCAAGGGCGTGCAGCGAAGTTTGTAACACACATTGAGGGTAGCTACTTTGCTGTGGTGGGTTTACCCGTGTATGAAACCGAACAGCTCATTGTTGCGTTAATCAATGACATAGGGGGGCGCCCATGAGTGCAGAAATTCTAATGAACGTAACGCCCACAGAAACTCGGGTGGCATTAATTGAAAATGGTATTTTGCAAGAAATACACATTGAGCGGCAAGCCAAGCGAGGCTTGGTTGGTAACGTTTACGTGGGTAAAGTGTCGCGCGTATTACCGGGCATGCAAGCCGCATTTATTGATATTGGGCTAGAAAAGGCGGCGTTTTTGCACGCCTCAGACATCGTCACGCAAATTGAGCAAGCGGAAGATATTGCGCATGGCACCATGCCGGTTGCTGATATCGCTCAGTTGGTGCGCCCAGGTCAGCAAATTTTGGTGCAGGTGGTCAAAGACCCGCTCGGCACCAAAGGGGCGCGTTTGACAACAGACATCACCATTCCTTCGCGTTACATGGTGCTGATGCCGCAGTCACCGCACGTGGGCATTTCACAACGCATTGAAGACGAAAAAGAGCGTAACCGATTAAAACAAGCGGCGCTGCCGTATTGCGATGAAGAAGGCGGTTTTATTGTGCGCACCGCCGCCGAAGGCGCTCGTGATGATGAGCTACAGCGCGACGCTAAATTTCTGCGCCGGTTATGGGACACCATTCAAAAGCGCCGCAAAGGCATGCGTAAAATCGGTTTGGTTTATGAAGACTTAAACCTGTCGTGTCGTATTTTACGTGACTTTGTCGGTGAGCAAATTGAACGTATACGGGTTGACTCACGTGCCACCTACGACTTACTCAGCGAGTTCGTGCAAGAGTTTATTCCGGAGCTAACCGAAGCCTTGGAATATTATGCGGGCGAGCGTCCAATATTTGACTTATTTGATGTTGAAAACGAAGTGCAGCGAGCGCTTGATCGCAAAGTTGAATTGAAATCTGGCGGTTCAATTATTATTGACCAAACCGAGGCAATGACCACCATTGATATTAATACCGGCGGCTTTGTAGGTCATCGTAACCTTGAAGAAACTATCTTCAACACCAACATAGAAGCAACCCAAGCCATTGCGCGACAGCTGCGCTTGCGTAACCTGGGCGGTATTATCATTATTGATTTTATCGACATGCAAAATAGCGATCATCGTCGCCGCGTGTTGCATAGCTTAGAGCAGGCGCTCGCCAAAGACCGTGCAAAAACGTCGATTAATGGCTTTACTACTCTTGGCCTTGTCGAAATGACACGCAAGCGCACACGTGAAAGCTTGGAGCATGTGCTTTGTTCGGAGTGCCCAGTGTGCAGCGGGCGTGGCTCCATGAAAACGGTTGAAACCGTGTGTTACGAGGTTATGCGCGAAATTGTTCGAGTGAACCGTGCCTACGCCGCTGATCATTTCATGGTCTACGCTTCAGCTGCGGTTACCGAGATGCTGTTAAACGAAGAGTCGCACGCGTTGGCAGAGCTTGAGGTTTTTATTGGCAAACAAGTGAAGGTGCTCGTCGAACCGCTGTATCATCAAGAGCAGTTTGATGTAGTGATGATGTAGTTTCAGATAGAGCCATTATGCAACGAACATTTGGGTTCATTTACAGAACGGTACTTTATAGTTTTGCGATTGTACTGGTGCTATTCGCGTTATTCATTAGCGCGTTGCGCTATTTACTGCCGCAATTGCCTGATGTCACTGATCAGCTTGAGAATATTCTTAAGGAGCGTTTTCGGGTTGAGGCTTCACTTGGCAGTATTAGTGCTGATTGGGGGCGTAATGGCCCAGAGTTAGTGCTGCACCAGTTACGTGTGCAGCCAATGGCTGACAAAGCCACGCGAGTTGATATTGAGCAAGCCCGTATTTTGCTGAACTTTTGGCAAAGCGCCGGCTCGTTATCATTGCAGTATGACCAAGTGCAGTTAGACCAACTGGTGCTGCATTACGATATGCGTGACGCCGAATTAGATGATGCCAGCAGCGGCATTGTCCTATCGGATAACTTAACCAATTTACTGCTGAATCAACTAGATCACATTGAGGTGACAGACAGCACCATTGAATTGGTAAATCTACTCGGTATTCAGCGAGCGATAGACATTCAAGACTTGCGTTGGATGAATCGCGAGCAGCGTCACCAAGGCGTGGGCAAGCTGACATTTTCTGAAGTAACCGACAACACCCTCGACTTTATTGTTGATATTAGAGGCAATAGCGTTAACGCGTTAACCGGCCAAGTTTATGTCAACGCGCATCAACTTGATATCTCGCCGTGGGTGCAGCAACAGGTTGTTGACACCCAAATCAACCAAGCTGAGTTTAATCTTCAACTATGGCTAAACTTCGCGCAAAACCAATTCACAGAAGGCTTGTTGCAGTTGGGTGAGCAAGCACTTACTTGGCAGGTTGGCCAAGAGCAGCATGCATTGCGTATACCGCACGGCGAGTTAAAACTACGCCCATTTGGGAACAGTGGCTGGCGTGTTAACTCTAACCCGCTCACTATTGAACACAATAACGACAGCTGGGTACTACCCACCTTTAGTTGGGAACAAACACCGCGCTCAACCGCAATGAGTTTTGTTGATGTGCCTTTGGCGCCCATGTTAGAGCTTTTGAACCTGTTAGGTAGCGAGGGGGCGGCGGTGAGCGAGCAATTAGCCGATCGCTCTGCGCAGGGCACCATGGACATTGCGCTGCAGCAAAGTTTAGAGCAGCCGTTGCGTTGGTTTGCTCAGGGCGAGCAACTTAGTTGGGGGCAAATAGCAGGGGTACCTGGGCTAACCAATGTTAACTTGAGCTTGCAGGGGCAAGAAAACCGTATTACCTGGCGCCTAGACGGCAAAAATGCGGCGTTTCAAAGTGACGCGTTAGATTACGATGACGCTTGGGCGTTACCTTATATTAATGTTTCAGGTGATTTCGTCTGGCATAACGAGCAAGACTGGCAACTGTATATTGCGCCAGGTAGCCGCATTGAACTCGAGGGGCTACCCATTGCTTTTCAAGCGCGGTTGCAGCCAGTTGACGGCAGTGTCATGGTCAATGCGCGTGCTAACTCAGTGAATGAACAACCCATTCCTGCCGCCGTGCTGCGTCAACATCTGCCCGTGGTTATGGGTGATAACCTGCATGACTATTTAACGGTGGCAATTCAAGATGGTGAGGCGCAGGAGTTAGCCATGAGTTGGCGCGGCACTGTTGCCGACTTTCCTTACCATAATAAGCGTGGTGAATTTGAGGCGCGAGCGCGGCTAACAGGCATGAATTATAAGTTTCAGCCCGATTGGCGCCCTGTATATGACGCCAATGTGGTGGTTAATTTCAATAATGAGCGTATGCATATTGTCGCCACCGACGGGCAGCTTGGTAACATTGATGCCCAGCGTGTTGATGTCGTAATACCCGATATATTAGCCGGCTCAGACGCTTACCTAGATATTCAAGCGGCCATTGCTGGCAATGCGACTGAGTTGCAGCCAATTTTCAATGACAGCCCGCTGGCTGGTAGCTTAGGCACCACATTTACAGAATTAAAGCTGAGTGGGCCGTTAACAAGTCAGTTGCAATTAACGATTCCGTTAACCGAGACACCAGACGTTGTGGCTGAAGGCTATGCCGATTTAAGCGATGTGACAATGAAAGTCGAGAGCTTAGGCGAAACCTTTACGGATATTCGCGGGCGAGTGCGCTTTCGTAATGACAAAGTGGAAAGCGACGACCTCGCCATACGTTGGAATGGCTTTCCCATTGAAGCCAAACTAAATACCCAGCAGCGAGAAGATGACTTTTATGTAGATGTCAGCGCCGTTGGCCATTGGAACCTTGAGCGCTATAAGCCGCTGGTTAGCGGCGCCATGCCTTGGCAAGCAGATTTTAACTTAAGCCTACCTACGGCAGGCGGCTACGCTTTCCGTTGGCAACAAACGGCCGACATTAGTCAGGCCAACGTGCAAGCTCCAGCACCCTTTTATCGCGAAAGCGGCACAGAAGGGCGGCTCGAACTCATGGTGTCTGGCGACCAAGAATCTATTTTAGTTAACGCAGAGGTTGACGACTTCGGTTTACTTGAGTTGCAGCTAGACAGCGAGGAGCAGTCTTTGCCGTCGGGCTACATGCGCATTGGCAATGAGTTTGGCCAAGCACCAAGCCCGAACGTAGTGCGCTTGAACCCGCGCTTTATGGTCGATGTAAACATTCAGCAAATGGACTTAGAGGCCTGGCAGCAAGCCTACCAGAGCTTACAACAGCTCATTCCAGAAAAAGCAGTAGCATCGGC
Organism: Pseudidiomarina donghaiensis; assembly: GCF_900116895.1. Lineage (GTDB taxonomy): Bacteria > Pseudomonadota > Gammaproteobacteria > Enterobacterales > Alteromonadaceae > Pseudidiomarina > Pseudidiomarina donghaiensis. The sequence goes on from NZ_FPCF01000001.1 coordinate 222,142, forward strand.
TTGGGCAACACGGCTTCAACCTGACTTTATTCAGTTAACCACTAATAACATGACGTACGACGCGGTCCAGCTTGACGATGTCACCACTGTTGCATGGCCTAGCGCGGAAGGATGGCAAGCTCGCATTGAATCAAAACAAGTATTAACGGACGTTATCTGGCAAGCCAATGAAGAAGGCAAAGATGCGATAAAAATTCGCGCTGATTATATTGAACTAAGCTCAGGTGTTGACGAACCAGAAGCAACGCCCCGGCAAGCACCAAAAAGCTTTACCGGCCTGCCGGATATTTACCTAGACTGCCAGCGCTGTCAGTTTGATAGTTACGACTTAGGCGAAGTGAGCTTGCATTTAAGTGCGACCGACAAAGTATTCACGTTAGAACAATTTAGTGCAAAGCATCGCAATCACGATATCGTTGCCCATGGTAGTTGGGCTTTAGAAACCGACACCAAACACCCACAAACGCATCTTACAGGCACGTTCAAGTCGGCTGATTTTGGTGAGTTTTTAGAAACCTATAATGTAACGTCAATGGTTCGCGACAGCAGCGCAACTTTTGATTTTGACTTGCGCTTTCTTGCTGCGCCTTATAGTTTTGAGTCGAAATCACTAAACGGCACAGTGAAGTGGAATCTTGGTCAAGGGTATTTAAACGAAGTGAGTGACCGCGGAGCCCGACTGTTCTCGCTATTAAGTCTTGATGGCATATTGCGTAAGCTACGCTTTGACTTCCGTGACGTGTTTGCCAACGGCCTGTTCTACACCAATTTCTCCGGTGACTTTAATATTGCCAACGGTATTGTGAATACGACCAATACCCAACTTAATGGCGCCGCAGGTGATATGGAAGTCAAGGGCAGTACCAACCTAGTTACTCGACAGCTGGACTATGACTTACAGTTCGTACCGAAAGTGACGTCAAGCCTACCGGTTATTCTGGCGTGGATGATTAATCCACCATCGGGTTTAGCGGCCTTGGTGATTGACCGAATGCTGTACGATGCTAAGGTAATTAGCCGGCTTGAATATGAAATTTCAGGCACCATGGACGACCCAACCATTACAGAGGTGGCGCGTGATAGCCGTGCGGCACCAATACCACCGGAGGTACGTGACAATGTCGACCCTAACCAGTCAAACGACGAACAACCGCAAAGTGGTACTGACAGCGCTGCAGATGACCAGCAGCGCGAACCCACAAGACAACCTGAAAACAATTGAACAACTGTTAACTCAGTTACCCCCTCAGCGGCCACAGCTGGTTGTGTTGCCCGAAGCCTGTTTATGCTTTGGTGCAGGCGACAAGCGTCAGCGTGAGCTTGCCGAGCCTTTCAAAGCGGGGCCGCTACAACAGCAGCTAGCAGCCTTAGCCAAACATCACGGTATTTGGCTGGTTGCCGGTACGATGCCGATTATTGATAGCCCCAAAGCAGACAAGTTTACCGCCGCAAGTTTGGTGTTTAATCCGCAGGGCGACTGTGTTGCGCGCTATAACAAGATACATTTGTTCGACGTTGATGTTGCCGATAACACGCGCAGTTACCGTGAATCGCACTGGACTTCTCCAGGCACCGAGGTAGTGACCGTAGACACGGAATTCGGCACCTTAGGCTTGGCGGTATGCTATGATGTGCGCTTTCCCGAGTTATTCCGCGCGCTGCGCACCAAGGGTGCCGATATTTTAGTATTGCCGTCTGCATTTACTCAGGTTACCGGTCAGGCGCACTGGCATGTACTGACACGTGCTCGGGCCATTGAGCAGCAATGTTTTATGGTGGCAGCCGCACAAGTTGGTGTGCACGCCAATGGTCGCGAAACTTATGGGCATGCCCTTGTTATTGATGGCTGGGGCCGCATATTAGCAGAAGCAACTGAGCCTAAAACTCAACTCGTCAGTGACGTTGCTAATATTCACCAACTCGACAAAATTCGCCGCGATATTCCAGTGGCACAACATATTCAAAGTAGTCAAAAGGTTCTTCATGCAAGCACAAAGCGTACAAGATAATCTTCTCACGCAATATCAACTGGATGCTGATGCCCTGCATCGTTCGCTACACCAGTTGTACACCGGCGACATTGATTTCGCTGATATTTATTTACAAAGCAGTATTAACGAGTCTTGGGTGCTTGAAGATGGCATTGTCAAAGAGGGAAGCTTTCATATTGAAGCTGGCCTTGGTGTTCGTGCCGTGCATGGTGAAAAAACTGGTTTTGCCTACGCCGACGATATTTCGCCGCAAGCATTACAACAAGCCGCTGCGGCCGCCCGAGGAATTAGCCAAGCTGGCGCCAACAAACAGGTACAAGCATTTAGTGCTGCGCCAAATGTGGTGCGTTACGCGGCGGTAAACCCATTAGCAAGTTTAGACGAACAAGCAAAGATTGATTTGCTCCGCGAAATTGACGCCTATGCGCGCAGCCTAGATAGCCGAGTTGTTGAAGTTATTGCAAGCATTAGTGGCAGTTACGACGAGGTTTTAATAGCCGCTACTGACGGCACTTTTGCCACCGATATTCGCCCACTAGTGCGTGTAAATTGCACCGTGCTGGTCGAACAAAACGGCCGCCGTGAACGCGGTAGTGCCGGTGGTGGCGCGCGCGTCGATTATCTGTATTTCTCGCAAATTATTGGTGAAAAACCCCGTTGGAAAACTTTTGCTGACGAGGCTGTGCGGCAGGCACTGGTTAATTTAGAGGCGCGGCCGGCACCAGCAGGTACCATGCCGGTGGTTCTCGGTGCAGGGTGGCCAGGCGTATTGCTACACGAAGCGGTTGGTCATGGCCTTGAAGGTGACTTTAACCGTAAGGGTGCTTCAGCCTATGCGGGGAAAATAGGCGAAATGGTTGCATCTGAACTTTGCACTATTGTTGATGACGGCACCATGAATGACCGCCGTGGCTCATTGACGATTGATGATGAAGGCACACAAGCCGGCTATAACGTGCTGATTGAAAAAGGCCGTTTGGTTGGTTACATGCAAGACAAGTTGAATGCTCGGCTTATGGGCGTTGACCCAACTGGCAACGGGCGTCGCGAAAGCTATGCGCACTTGCCCATGCCGCGCATGACCAACACCTACATGTTAGCTGGTGAGCATGACCCAAAAGAAATAATCAAAAGTGTGAAAAAAGGCATTTATGCACCGCATTTTGCCGGCGGGCAAGTGGATATAACTTCAGGCAAGTTCGTCTTTTCAGCTTCAGAAGCTTATTTAATTGAAGACGGTAAAATTACCGCCCCAGTTAAAGGTGCAACATTGATTGGCAATGGCCCTGACGCAATGCGTCAAGTATCCATGGTTGGCCATGATCTAGAACTTGATCAAGGCGTCGGCGTGTGCGGTAAAGACGGGCAAAGCGTGCCGGTTGGGGTCGGACAGCCAACCCTGAAATTAGATGCCCTAACAGTAGGTGGCACCGATTAAACGGCGGCCACCTCACGTAAATATTTAAACAACTCGCGAGCAGCCGTCGGCGGTTTGCCCTGTTGGCTTTGCTTGTTTGCTTGGCGATAGAGCTGGCGTAATTTTTGCCGGTCAGCATGAGGGTAGCTATCAATAAACTGCTGAATAGCGTCGTCGCCTTGCGCCAAAATTTGGTCACGATATTTTTCCAATTGGTGGAATACAGCATTTTGCGCATGGTGCGCATTTTCAAGCTCGCTAAGCGCTTGTTGAATTGGCCCCGTGTCACGGTTGCGCATCATTTTGCCAATCAGTTGTAATTGGCGACGGTAGCCTTCGCGTGTGTTGCGAATACGCTGTGCCAGTAAAATAGCATCAAGTAGCTCTTCGTCGAGTGGTATTTTGGCCAGCTTACCTTCGGCAAGGCTTACGAGTTGTTCGCCAAGCTGCTGTTGCTGCTCGGCGGCACGTTTTAGTTCAGATTTGCTGACGATATCGTCGTCGCGTTCAATTTCGCTCATAACAGACCCCTATGGTTTGCGCGAATTGTAACTGAAAAAAGAGAAAAGCGTTATTCGTTAATCGTTATTCGTTGTTCGTGCGTTCACTACGTTCACTGTTGGTACGTGCTTCGCACTGTTCGAAAATTCTTTTACGAACAGCGTAGCGGACGAACAGCAAAGCGCACGAATAACGACAAGCGCAGCGATCGAATAACGAATAACGAATAACGCTCTAAAGGTTTTCAAAGGAGAGGTAATGATTCCAGATATTGATGCACTTAAACACGACCTTCACGACGTGGAACAAGCCGTCGCCGACGCCATTAAATATGCCGAAAAACTCGGTGTTAGCGCGGCTGAGTGTGCCATGAGCCGCAGCAGCGGCATTAACGTTGGCACTCGGCTTGGTGAAGTTGAAACGGTTGAATTCAACCAAGATGGTGCATTGGGCATTACGGTGTTTCGCGGTCAGCAAAAAGGCTCCTCGTCGACCACGGACTTGACCGCCAAGGCTATTCGCGCGGCAGTTGAAAAAGCCAATGACATTGCGCGTTTCACCTCGCCTGATCCCTTTGCTGGGTTGGCGCCGGCCGAGTTAATGGCGACCGATATTCCCGATCTCGATTTGTGTCACCCAGCAGACCAAAGTGCTGAGTTTGCGCTCGAGCAAGCCTTGGCTTGTGAGCAGCACGCATTGCAGTTAGACCCACGCATTGTGAACTCAGACGGCGCTGGTTACAGTAGCCATGTGGGCTATCGTGTTTATGGCAACAGCCATGGTTTTGTGGCTGGCTATTTGCAGTCTCGGCATAGCCTAAGTTGCTCGCTCATTGCCAAAAGCGGCGACGCCATGCAACGCGACTACAGCTACTCAGTGGCGCGAAACCGTGAAGACCTATGGACACCAGCCCAGGTGGCTGAAGACGCCGTAGAGTCGACTATAGCGCGTTTAGACGGGCAAAAGATTGCTACCGCGAAAGTTCCAGTTATTTTTCGTGCTGACGTGGCCAATAGCTTGTTTGGGCATTTAGTGGCAGGTATTAGTGGCGGTAGTTTATATCGTAAATCAAGTTTTTTGGTTGATCATTTAGGTAAACAAGTGCTGCCTGAGTGGCTGACGATTACTGAGCGACCACATTTGCGTGGCGCCTTGGCGAGCAGTCCGTTTGATCACGAGGGCTTGGCCACGCAGGAGCGCGAGATTATTCGTGATGGCGTTTTACAAACCTATCTACTCACCAGTTACTCGGCGCGCAAACTCGGCATGAGCCCAACTGGGCATGCCGGTGGTATTCATACCTGGGAAGTCGGTTCGCAAGTACCTGACTTACAAGCGCTGTGCCGCCAAATGGGAACTGGGCTATTGGTGACCGAGTTAATGGGCCAAGGGGTGAACATTGTTAATGGTGATTACTCGCGCGGTGCGGCAGGCTTCTGGGTGGAAAATGGTGAAATTAAATACCCCGTTGAAGAAATCACGATTGCTGGCAACTTGAAGGACATGCTGCGTAACATTGTTGCGATAGCTAGTGATGTTGACCTACGACACGGTGTACGCACCGGCTCGGTATTGCTTGAAGAAATGCGCATTGCTGGGGTGTAAGCTACCCCAGCAAGAATTATTCAAGCAAGTATTACCCTAGCATTAGTGTTGCGGTACCAAGAAATGCGAAAATACCAACCACATCGGTGACTGTGGTGAGAATAACCCCGCCGGCTAGCGCGGGGTCGATATTAAAGCGTTTTAGAATAAGTGGCACGGTCACACCGGCCAAGCCTGCTGCCAGCAGGTTCGCCATCATGGCGAAGGCAATAATTCCGCCAATAACAAAGTCTTGTTTCCATAAGGCCACCACGCCGGCAATAAGAATCGCCCAAATTACACCGTTTAGCGCGCCAATGGCTAATTCTTTGCCAATTAACCAGCGTTGGTTACTGGCACCAATGTGGCCTAGTGCCATGCCTCGAATAACCAGTGTGAGCGTTTGTGAACCGGCAATACCACCCATGCTGGGGACTATGGTATTCAAAATCGCCAATATGGCCATTTGCGCCAAAATATCTTCAAACATGGAGCTAACCGCAGCAGCTAAAAGCGCGGTGATTAAGTTCACCCCGAGCCAAACGCTGCGGCGACGGGTACTTTTTAAAACCGGAGCGAAGGTATCTTCGTCATCATCTAAACCGGCCATGCTCAACATGGAGTGCTGCGCGTCTTCGCGAATAATATCAACCACGTCATCAATGGTTATACGACCAAGTAGACGGTTCTCGTCATCGATAACCGGTGCTGAAATCCAGTCTTGGCGTTCAAACAGTTTGGCAACTTCCACTTCGTCCATGTCCACGTTAATGCCCTGAATGTCAGGGTCCATCACGTCTTGCACCAGCTTGCTGGGGTCAACAGTGAGCAAGCGGCTAATGCCAATTTCACCAATGAATTTGTCGTCGCGGTCAACCACGTATAATTTGTCGGTTGCTTCGGGCAGCTCACCTTTTAAACGCAGATAACGTAAAACCACGTCAATGGTAACGTCTGGACGTAAGGTAATGGTGTCGGTGTTCATCATGCCGCCGGCGGTTTCCTCGGCGTATGACAAGGCTTGCTCGGCCCGCTGACGATCTTGCTCGTCCATCGACTTCAGTACTTCTTGGTAAACTTGCTCTGGCAAGCCACGTAGAACGTACGCTAAGTCATCGGTGTCCATGCCTTCGGTAGCGGCCGCAAGTTTTTCCGGCGCCATTTGGCGAATGACCGATTTTTGAACTTCTTCAGAGAGTTCTTCAAGAATATCGCCGTGTTCATCGGCATCAACCAACTGCCAAATAATGGCACGCGCTTTGGGCGGTGATGATTCTAACAGGAGGGCGACATCCCAGGCGGGCAGGTTGTGCAGCTGGCGACGCGCCTGCACGAACATGCCACGGGCTAACGATTCAGAAACTTCCTGAATACGTTGTTCGGCAAATTCTTTGTCGGCAACTTCAGCTAGCATACATAAACCCCTCATTAATTTGAGAAGTTTACCGCATCATTGCTCTTCGTCAAAGCGAGATTCAATTAAGTTGGCAATTGCGTCCACGGCTTCAACGGCATCTTCACCTTGTGCAATAACGTCAATTTCGCGTCCTTGGCCGCTTGCCAGCAGTAATAAACACATCACGCTTGACGCATCCACTTGTTGCTCACCCTGCACAATATGAACTTTCGCTTGAAACTGGTGGCTTAGCTTGGCGAGTTTTGTTGCGGCGCGCGCGTGCAAACCAAGTTTGTTACGAATAGTGACGGTACGGCGAACAACATCAGACACGGTCAATCTCACTTCTTGTGGCGGCTAGCTTCGCGGTGGCGAACTTGTACTTTAAAGGGTTGCTCAGCAAAGCGTTGGGCTAACTGTTCAGCAATGTACACCGAGCGGTGTTGACCACCGGTGCAACCAATGCCAATGGTTAAATAGCTACGATTGCTGCGCTGAAAGTAGGGTAGCCAGGTGTCTAAAAACACCTCGAGTTGGTGAATAAACTTCGTCACCAGTGGCTGCTGCGCAAAGAAATGCTGCACAGCGGGATCTTGGCCCGTTAGTGGCTTTAACTCAGGTTCCCAATGTGGGTTGGGTAGAATTCGCGCATCAAAGGCGTAGTCTAGGTCAGGTGGTAAGCCATATTTGTAACCAAACGACTGAAATACCACAATTAAGCGCGAAGCGGCTTTACCTAAGACGCGCTCGGAAACTTGCTCGCTAAGTTGGTGCACACTCAAGTCACTGCTATCAATGCGCCACGTTGCGCGCTCAGCCAGCGGCTCAAGCATGGCGGCTTCGGTTGCCAATGCATCACCCAGTGGCAGCTCATTTAATGATAACGGGTGCAAGCGACGGGTTTCACCGAAGCGACGCAGTAACACGCTATCCGATGAGTCGATGTAGAGAATTTCGGGTTTGATTTTACTCGGTAAGAAATCAAGCGCTTCAGTTAATTCATTTGGGTCAGCGGGTAGATTGCGAACGTCGACACTGACGGCAACTTTGTCATATTGCTCAATAACCGCGTGAACAAGGGTCGGCAACAAGGTAATCGGAATATTATCGACACAGTAGTAACCTAAGTCTTCAAGGACTCTCAGTGCAATCGTTTTACCTGAGCCAGAACGGCCTGTGACGATAATCAACTGCATTGTTGGTGGCTACCCCGTAAAGATGTTGTAGAGTTCCTGATCGCTGTCCGCGTCTCGTAACGCGCGCGTACAGTTCTTATCATTTAAACGTTGAGCAACGGCCGCTAGGGTTTGTAAATGCTGCTCGTGCTGATCTTCTGGCACTAATAACGCAAAAATTATATCCACCGGTTGATTGTCTATCGCATCAAAGTCAATAGGCTCTTGTAGCGTCATGAGAATAGCAACGGGCTTATTGGCTGAACTTAAGCGGCCATGCGGAATCGCAACGCCCAAGCCGATACCGGTACTACCAAGACGTTCCCGGTTCAACAGACTCTCAAAAACGTCAAAGCTAGTCGTGCCTGACAAACGAGTGGCGGCCATTTGGCCAATGAGCTCAAGTACTTTCTTTTTACTTGAGCCGTCGACTGCACGACGCGTGCAGTCGGGGCTTAACAAGGTGGATAAATCCATGATTTAGTGGCGTTTCATCTTTTCTTTATGCTTAATAACCTGCCGATCAAGTTTGTCGATCAGCCCGTCGATGGCGGCATACATGTCTTGGTGCTCTGAATCAGCGAAAACCTCGCCGCCATTCAAATGCAGCGTAGCTTCCGCTTTTTGCGTTAACTTTTCAACATTTAAAATGACATGGACGTTATTTATGTGGTCGAAGTGGCGTTCTAGCTTACTAAATTTCGTATCAACGTACTCGCGTAACGCGTCAGTGATTTCTACATGATGACCAGTCAGATTAATTTGCATAACATCTTCCTTCTTTTGTCCAAGATTCAGATAAGACGTTTGCGTTGACTCGAGGGCGGAATATTGAGCGCCTCACGATACTTCGCAATGGTCCGTCTAGCTACTTGGATACCCTGTTCCGCGAGGAGTTCAGTCAATTTGCTGTCACTCAACGGCTTTTTTGGGTTTTCCGCAGCAACTAGTTTTTTCAGCAACGCACGTATGGCAGTTGATGAAGCTTCTCCGCCGTTGTCAGTGTTCAACTGACTTGAGAAGAAGTACTTCAATTCAAACACACCGCGCGGTGAATGCATATACTTTTGCGTGGTTACTCGCGAAATAGTTGATTCATGCATGTCTACCGCCGCAGCAATGTCTGCTAACACCATTGGTTTCATGGCTTCTTCGCCATACTCAAAGAACCCCTGTTGACGCAGCACTATAGCGCTCGCCACTTTAAGTAGCGTTTCGTTGCGGCTTTCTAGGCTTTTAATAAACCATTTGGCGTCTTGGGTTTGCTGGCGAATATAGTGCATGTCGTCGGTCTGTCGCGTTCCTTGGCAAAGTTGCAGGTAGCTTTCATTTACCTTTAGTTTAGGCACACTTTGCGGATTTAGCTCAACGGTCCAGCGATTATTTTTTTTACGTACCAACACGTCAGGAATCACATAGTCATCGTCGGCAGTGCTAAAGCCTTCGCCAGGACGGGGCTGCAGCGTTTGTATTAACGCAAGAATCGCACTTAGCTCGGTTTCGGATATCCGTAGCTTACGTGCCAAAGTACGATAATCGCGCGTACCTAATAACGCTAAATGCTCACGTACGGTCATCACTGCGTGCTCTCGCCACGGCGTATCAGGAGCTAATTGCTGTAGCTGAAGTAGTAAGCACTCACCTACGTCGCGCGCACCGACACCGATTGGGTCAAAGTGTTGAATGCGTTTGAGCACCACAGCAACTTCATCGGCTTCAATGGTTTCATCCGTTTGCTGATTTACCGCGCTTAGAATATCGTCAAGGCTAACGGTTAAATAACCACTGTCGTCAATGGCATCGATAATTGATAACGCAATTAATTCATCGGTTGAAGTAAAGTGAGACAGCTGCATTTGCCAAATTAAATGGTCCTGCAGGGTTTGTTGAGTCTGGCCTTGATACACAGCATCTTCGCCGTCGTAAACAGCCGTTGATTGACCAAGTGCCGCCGAACAGGACTGCTCCCACGGGTCATCGTCTTCAGTGACTGAAGTTTCGCCCTCGGCGTCGTTTTGCTCAAGTTCGAGCAGTGGGTTTTCATCTAAGGTTTGCTGAATTTCTTGCTGTAACTCGAGCGTGGATAATTGCAGCAGTTTAATGGCTTGTTGCAGCTGCGGTGTCATCGACAGCTGTTGTGAAAATTTAAACTGCAGGCTTTGTTTCATACCACCACCTACAAGGTGAACTGCTCACCTAAATAAACATCTTTAACGTGTTGATTATTTAAGATGGTATGGGCGTCTCCGCTGGCAATCAACTCCCCGTGGCTAACTATATAGGCATGTTCGCACACAGATAGAGTTTCCCGAACGTTGTGATCGGTAATTAAAACACCAATGCCGCGGTTGCGCAGATGTTCGATGATTTTCTTAATATCTAAAACCGAAATAGGGTCGACCCCTGCAAAGGGTTCGTCTAACAGAATAAATGCTGGGTCAGCAGCAAGGGCGCGTGCAATTTCAACCCGGCGTCGCTCGCCGCCAGACAAGCTCATACCTAGGCTATTGGCAATATGACCAATATGAAACTCTTCGAGCAGCCCATCAAGACGCTCTTCTCGTCCGTTCGCATCGAGGTCTTTGCGAGTTTCAAGAATGGCCATAATATTGTCACGCACGCTGAGCTTGCGGAAAATTGATGACTCTTGCGGTAAATAGCCAATGCCGCGACGCGCACGCTCGTGCATCGGCAGTAATGAGATGTCTTGTTCATCAATCATGATGCGGCCTTTGTCATTATTGACCAAACCCACAATCATGTAGAACGTGGTGGTTTTGCCAGCACCGTTTGGGCCAAGCAACCCAATAATTTGCCCCGACTCAACGGTTAAGCTGACGTCTTTGACCACCTGGCGGCTTTTGTAAGACTTAGCTAAATGCTCAGCGATTAGTCGGCTCATTATTATTGTCGCTCTTTTTCTTGGGCATGAAAATTGTGGTAACACGGTCGCTGTCAGACTCACCACGATTTGCTGTCATCTGTTGGGTGGCAAAATTATAGATAATCTCGCTGCCTTGCACGACACTGTTATTTTGTGAAACTTTGACGTTGCCAGATAAAGTTAAAATTTGCTTTGCTTGGTCATAACTAATGCTATTGGCTTCGGCTGAAATTGGCGAGCCATCATCTAATTGCTGTTGGTAAACAGCTGGGGTGCCAGTTGCGGTAAATACATCAGACTGGTCGTCCCTGCGTTTGACTTCTAAGTGGTCGGCACGAATTTGTAATGTACCTTGCTGAATGACGACGTTGTTTTCAAACACTGCAATTTTATTTGCTACGTCAAACCAATCGCTCTCGGCATTAATTTGAATAGGTTTGTTAAAGTCGTCACGACCTTTTGCTTGCACCGCGCTAGCGGTAACAGCACTAAGGGCGAGCAGGGCTACGACCGGTATAAATTGTTTCAACATGTCGTGTCATTTCCAATGTTTGAGCGCGCATATCGGCGCGCATACCTTCGCCTTTTACTGTAAAGTCGCGGCCAATAATCACCACGGGCTGTTCAGTTTCTACAGTTTCTTGCAATGTATCAATAGTCAGGTAACTGGTTTCAATACGCTTAATGAATTCTGCAGAAGATAAACTGATCATCTCAATATTTCGTTCTAAAACCAAACTTTTATCGGCATAAAATGAACCTTGCTCTGCCTGCACCTGCCACAGCGCACCTTGACCGTCTATCTGGGTAATATAAGTAGGCGCAGTTAGTTCGGTTAAACCTATGGGGCTGTAGTGGGTCATCTCGTCGGCCGCAATACGGTGGTCGAGCTCGCCGTTCGAATCATAAACCCGCACGATTAAGCCCTGCGCGGTAAAGTCAGGTTTTATTTCACGGTAGCCTTGTTGCTCTTGTTGATCATCGCTGACGGCAAATGGCCGCCAAAACAGCAACGCCGCAATGACAAAAATACCGCCAATAATCAGCACCAAGTTTCGGTTCACAGGCTAACGCCTCCGTGCAGCTGCAACTGGCCTTGCGCCATAAGAATGAGATCGCTTAATTCGCGCACTGCGCCAAACCCACCCCGCTGTGCAGTTACATAGTGCGCATGTTGTTGTACAAACGGGTGTGCGTCTTGTACTGCAACAGCTAAGCCGCTGGCTTTTAGCATGTCTAAATCGGGAATGTCATCACCAATAGAAGCTATTTCGTTGGTTGCGAAACCCAGCGAACTGGCGAGGTTCTCAAAGCAGCTCAGCTTATCTTCTTGGCCTTGGAAAATATGTTGTACCCCCAACGCTGTCATGCGATTTTCAACAATGGCCGAACGCCGTCCAGTGATCACAGCCACTTCAATACCAGCATTAATGAGCGCTTTCACGCCAAAGCCATCGCGAGTATGAAAGGCTTTGAGCTCTTCACCGTTATTTCCTAAGTAAATACGCCCGTCAGAAAAAACGCCATCAATATCGCACACCACTAGCTTGATTGCGGTGAAACGCTCAAATAGCGATTGTGCAATATCGCCATACCAAGTACTGATGTATTCACAGTTGCTAAGCGTCATTACATCACCCCCGCTTTAAGCAAGTCATGCATATTCAACGCTCCTTGCGCTATGCCGTTTTCATCGGTGACAAACAGGCCGTTAATTTTGCGATCTTCCATCAGCTTCAACCCTTGGGCAGCCAAAACGTCTGGGCCTATAGTAACTGGGTTGCGGGTCATCACCTTGGCAATGGCGGTGGTGTGTAAGTCTATGCGTTGGTCTAAAATGCGGCGTAAATCACCATCGGTAAATATGCCTGCTAGTTTACCTTGGGTATCGGTCACCCCAGTCATGCCTAGGCCTTTACGCGACATTTCCAATAGAGCTTCTGAAATGGTTGCCTGTTCAGGCACCAGTGGAATCCGCTCGCCGCCGTGCATAATATCGTGAATATGCAATAACAACCGACGGCCTAAGCTACCGCCCGGGTGCGACATAGCGAAGTCATCAGCGGTAAAGCCACGTGCGTTTAACAGCGCAACGGCCAAGGCATCGCCCATGACTAATGTGGCGGTGGTTGATGAGGTTGGTGCGAGCCCCAGCGGACAAGCTTCTTGTTCAACCGCAATGCATACATGCACATCGGCTATTTCGGCTAACGTTGAATTCGGGTTGCCGGTCATGCTGATCAACTTAACACCACGACGCTTAATAAGCGGCGCTATAGCAAGTAACTCACCGGTTTCGCCCGAATTAGAAATGGCCAAAACAACGTCTTGGGCGGTGATCATGCCTAAATCACCATGGCTAGCCTCACCTGGATGAACAAAGAAGGCAGGGGTACCGGTTGAAGCAAGTGTGGCCGCGATTTTACCGCCAATATGGCCTGACTTACCCATACCAATGACAATAACGCGCCCAGCACAGGCTAACAACAATTCACAGGCTTGCTCAAAACTGTCATCCAAAAAGCGCTTCAAGCCGCTAACCGCGGCGGTTTCGATATCAATGACACGTTCGCCCAACAGACGAAATGATTGGGTGGTGGAATTGCTCATAACTGTGAATAGCTCCGCCAAAATAAGATTGTTTACAATAATACCCGATCGAAAACTGAATTGCAGACGTAAAAAGCACTGAAATAAACGATTTGTCACAAATTTTACCGTCTTAAGGTGTAGAAAAAAGCCCAAATCTGTTACACTCGCGGGCTTGTTTAAGGAGAATTAAAGGCGTGCGACAAGTGGAAAATTCTGCTTTAGATGATGCCCTTGTGGTGATTGATAACTTGCACTTCGCGCATAGTTTTGGCGCACACCAAGTTTATCAAAACCTTTCGATGCGTGTACCGCGCGGAAAAATCACCGCCGTAATGGGCCCTAGTGGCATTGGTAAAACAACATTGTTGCGGCTCATTGGTGCCCAGCTGTATCCGCAGCAAGGTAGTATTGAGTTTGCGGGGCATAACGTACACCAGCTGAATCGGCGTGACCTTTATGAGTTGCGTAAGCGTATGAGTATGCTGTTTCAAAGCGGTGCGTTATTTACCGACATGACAGTGTACGACAACATCGCTTTTCCGTTGCGTGAACATAGCCAACTTCCTGAAGAAATTATTGACACTATTGTCAAAATGAAGCTTGAGGCTGTCGGGTTGCGCGGTGCGCGTGACCTAATGCCAGCCGAGCTTTCTGGTGGTATGGCGCGGCGTGCAGCTTTAGCGCGGGCCATTGCACTAGACCCGGAACTTATTTTGTACGATGAGCCATTTGCCGGCCAAGACCCTATCTCAATGGGTGTCATTGTTAAGCTTATTAAAGAGCTCAATGAATCCTTGGGTTTAACAAGCATTGTGGTGACTCACGATATAGCCGAAGTCATGACCATTGCAGATTACGTCTATATTTTGGCGGACAAGCAGGTGGTGGGGCACGGAACTCCAGCGCAGTTGAAGCAGTCGGATGATCCGCTCATTCATCAGTTTTTACATGGTGAAGCAGACGGGCCAGTGCCATTTCATTACAAGGCGGCGACGCTAGAAGATGATTTATTAGGGAGCGACCATGCTTAATCGTGTTGCTGCGCTAGGAAAAGCGACCTTAGATTCGGTTGCCGGCGCTGGCGCTGCATTTTTTATGTTAATGCGCGCCTTAGTTGGTAAGCCGCAACTGCGTAAGTCATGGCCGTTGCTCATGCAACAAATGTACTCAGTTGGGGTGCTTTCGTTGCTGATTATTGTGGTCAGCGGTTTGTTCATTGGTATGGTGCTTGGCCTACAAGGCTATACGATTTTGGTTGATTTTGGTGCTGAGCAGTCGCTTGGGCCAATGGTTGCTTTATCGTTGTTGCGTGAGTTAGGGCCGGTGGTTACGGCGCTTTTATTTGCTGGCCGCGCAGGCTCCGCGTTGACCGCGGAAATTGGTTTAATGAAAGCAACCGAGCAGCTGTCAAGCTTAGAAATGATGGGTGTAGACCCACTACGCCGAGTTATTTCGCCGCGTTTTTGGGCGGGCTTTTACAGTATGCCGATATTGGCGCTGGTATTTTCAGCGGTTGGCATATATGGCGGCTATTTAGTCGGCGTACGTTGGCTAGGTGTCGACGACGGCGCGTTCTGGTCGGTTATGCAGTCGAACGTGGAATGGGGACAAGACATTCTTAACGGTGTCATCAAGAGCTTAGTGTTTGCCTTTGTTGTCACTTGGATAGCGTTGCACAAAGGCTATCAATGTACGCCGACGTCGGTCGGTATTAGCCGAGCAACCACATCGACTGTTGTGACTGCGTCATTAGCAGTTCTGGGGCTCGATTTTGTTTTAACCGCATTGATGTTTGGATAAAGACCATGGAATCAAGAAATACACAATTAGCAGTTGGGTTGTTTGTCATCATTGGTATTTTGGCCTTGTTATTTTTAGGCTTAAAAGCCGCGAACACCAATGTGCTCACCAACGGTGAAACCTATAAATTATTTGCAAAGTTCGACAACATTGGTGGCCTAAAAGAACGCTCGCCGGTAAAAGTAGGCGGTGTTGTGGTTGGCCGCGTCAGCAAAATTTCATTAGTGGGCGATTACTATGAGCCGTTGGTCGAAATGACCATTAGCAAAGAATACAATGAATTTTCTGACACAACGTCGGTCTCAATATTAACGTCGGGCTTATTGGGTGAGCAGTATATTGGCTTAAACCCTGGCTTTATTGATGACACGGTTGAGATGCTCGAAGACGGTGATTATATCTACGACACCAAATCAGCATTAGTGCTAGAGGACTTGATTGGCCAGTTCTTATTCGGCCAAGGCAACGACTAAGGAGTTCAGCATGAAAAAGTGGTTCATGGCAGTCTGTATTAGTTTGTTCACGTTAGCTGGCGTTCATAACGCCCAAGCGGAGTTAATTCGTGACGATAATCCGTACGTTTTGTTGGAGAAGCTTGCCAGCAAAACACTTGAGCGTATCGAAACCGATCGTGAGCTGATTGATCAAGATATCAACCATATTCGGGTGGTTATTCGTGAAGAAATGATGCCTTATGTTGATTATGTCTATGCCGCAAAGCGCGTACTAGGCCGTAACCTAACACAAACCACCGAAGAGCAACGTCAAGAATTTTACACGGTGTTTCGTGACTATTTAATTACCACCTACGCGGGTGCTTTTACGCAATATGATGAAACGAAACACACTATTCAATTTGGTGACGCGTCGCGGTTTGAGCCGAATAGTAAAATAGTGGTGGTTAATACCCGCTTATTACAAGAGGGTGGGCCGCCTGTGCGCATGGATTTTAAAATGCGGTTCGACAAAGACGACAACCTATGGAAAGCATACGACCTGGTTGTTGAAGGCGTAAGCTTGCTCAATAGTAAACAGGCTGAAATCAATGCGGTTATTCGTAGTAATGGCATTGACGGCACTATCGCGTTGTTGCGCGAAAAAGCCCAAGAAACTGTCAAAGAACATGATGATATTGAAGGCAGTGAGTAATGGACCATTGTGAACTGCAATGCAGCGATGGTGGCCGTGTGGTCTTAAGCGGCCAACTAACTCGTAATACGGTGCCTGCTATCTGGGCAAATCGCCGAAACTGGTTAGCAGGTGAGCAAGAAGCCTTGACGGTTGACCTAGAAGGCGTTGAGAAAGTCGACTCCGCCGGTGTTGCCATGCTATTACAGGTTAAGCGGGCATTGCGAAACACCCAGCGTGACTTACTCATTGTCAATGCAAATCAGCAATTTAAAGCCATGCTAAAAGTCAGTGGTGTCGATGCACTGCTCACACTCGGTAGTTAAAATTCTCAAAATTCAATGAAGAAACTTTATGATGACATCTGATTCGATTCAACAACGCCTGTTAGACGAGCTCGACGTAAGCGAAGTGCTGGTTAAGCTTGATGGTGGTCACGCCAATATTACCGTTGTTGGTGAACTATTTAGCGACTTGTCGCGAGTTAAAAAGCAGCAAGTGGTTTATGCTCCGTTGAAAGACTTAATTGCTAGCGGTGAATTGCACGCCGTATCAATTCGTACCTATACACCGACCGAATGGCAACGCGAGAAAAAACTCGCCATGCTCAGCTAAGAGACGCGCAATGCAAAAATTGGTTATTCAGGGTGGCCGGCCGCTAAACGGCGAGGTGACTATTTCTGGCGCGAAGAACGCTGCGCTACCTATTCTAATGGCAGCTATTTTACCCTGCGAAACGGTTGAGCTGCACAACGTACCAGCCTTACAAGACGTGCGTACTAGCCTGAAGCTACTTGGTGAGTTAGGTATTCAAAGTGAAGCTTTGGGGCCAAATAGCTATAAAATTCATCCACAAGGTATTAATAACCATGTGGCAAGTTATGACTTGGTGAAAACCATGCGTGCTTCCATTTTGGTGTTAGGTCCGCTGTTGGCGCGCTTCGGCGAAGCTCAAGTATCGTTACCTGGTGGTTGTGCAATTGGTGCGCGCCCAGTGAACTTGCACATTGAAGGCTTACGCCTCATGGGTGCCGATATTACGGTTGAAAATGGCTATATAAATGCCAAAGTGAATGGCCGTTTGCGTGGTGCAACTGTTCTAATGGATACGGTTAGCGTCACCGGTACAGAAAACCTCATGGCAGCCGCAACCCTAGCTGATGGTGTCACTATTATTGAGAACGCAGCGCGAGAACCCGAAGTGGAAGACCTTGCTCAGTTTTTAAATGACATGGGTGCAGACATTCGCGGTGCTGGCACTGATACCATTACCATTCACGGTAAACCGGCGTTACACGGTGGTAAATATAGTGTGCAGCCAGATCGTATAGAAACTGGTACTTTTTTGGTGGCAGCGATGGCGACAGGTGGCGATGTAACCTGTCGCAACACAGACCCAAGTATGCTTGACGCGGTGCTCAAAAAATTAACCGAAGCAGGCGCAGTGATCACTAAAGGCGATGACTGGATACGTGTGCAGGCGAACAGTCGCCCGCAACCAGTGAAGATTATAACGGCACCACACCCAGCGTTTCCAACCGATATGCAGGCTCAGTTCTGTACCTTAAATGCAATTGCCGATGGCGCCGGCTGGGTGAGTGAAACGATTTTCGAGAATCGATTTATGCATGTGCCTGAATTACGCCGTATGGGTGCAAATATTGAACTAGAAGGCAATACCGCCATTTCAAAAGGTGTGGAGCAGCTAACCGGCGCACAAGTCATGTGTACCGATTTACGTGCGTCAGCATCGCTTGTTATTGCTGGTTTGGTGGCTAAAGGTGAAACCGTCGTCGAGCGTATTTATCATATCGACCGCGGCTATGAAGCTATTGAGAAGAAATTGTCAGCGCTTGGTGCTGATATTAAGCGCGTGAGTTAAGTCACGCGCTGATTTTGGGTTACTGAAATTTAGTAATCGTCACCGTAACCGACTGTTCTTGGTTGTCACGGAAAAACCGTATTTCGATTTCTGTACCAGGTTTAGTTTGCGCCACTGTCGCAAGGCCTTCTGCCGCCGAGGACATCCGCTTACCATTTATTTCAGTAATATAATCATCAACTTGTAATCCGGCGCGATCAGCTGGGCTGTTAGCGTCAACACCCGAAACATAAATGCCAGGTTGAGAATAAGGGTTGTTTTGCGGCACTTCGCCCACCTGTACGCCAAGATAACCGCGTACCACTTCGCCTTCGCGAATTAAGCTTTCCATGACTGAATAAGCCAAGGGGTAGGGTACTGCAAAGTAAATACCATCGATGCCTTGCCCACGCGCATCACGAAACTGCGCATTATTGATGCCAACCAAATAACCTTCACTGTTGACCAAGGCGCCACCAGAAGCTCCTTCGTTAATCACAGCATCCATTTGAATTAAATCAGCATGTGAATGAATAATACCCATGCGCCCACCGGTTGCGCTCACAATGCCTTGCGTAATGGTTTGGCCTAAATTGTGTGGGTTACCAATGGCCAATACGACATCGCCCACTTGGGTACGTAAACTTTGATTTTGTGGAATAATCGGCAGGTTATCTGCCTCAATACGCACCACCGCCAAATCAGTGATCTGGTCATAGCCTATGACTTGACCGCTGTAGTTACGGCCATCTTGTAGCGCGACTTGAATTTCGTTAACGTCTGCCACAACGTGATAGGCGGTTAGAATGTGCCCCCGATTATCCATGATCACGCCTGAACCCAAACGCACTACGGTGCTGGGGCGGCGTGAATAATACGAGTTACGAGACGTACCAATACTATATATGTTGACTACAGCCGGCGCAGCGCGATTAACCGCCTTGGCAAAACTTAACGGCTGTTGTTGACTGCTCGCGGAGGTTGATTTGCCTTGAAAATAAGGTAAAGCGACAATCACAATGGCAGCTACCACCAAGCCAAGTAAGACAGAGCGTGTGACGTACCAAAACGTTTGGCCAAGCTGCATTTGAAAGTAACCTATTGAATTAAAATATAAGCAAAAGCATAACACTGTTTAAAAAAGAAGGCAGCATTTGCTGCCTTCTTCATGAGGTAATGTCACAACAACGGTTGATTAGCCGCCGCGCAATACTAAATACAATTGCGAATTACCGCGGCGAATATTTAACGCGATAACATCACCCGCGTTTGAGAGTGACTCGCGTAGCTCCGACATGCTGTTAATTGGCGTGCGGTTCACCCCAATAATCACGTCGTTTTTACGCAGTCCATAGCGCTCCGCTAGCGACCCTTCAGCAATTTCTGTCACTTCCAGACCGCCTTTATCGGTTGGTGCAAGTGTTAGACCATCTAACGCAGGGTGCAATGAAGTAGCGGTCACCGCTTGGTCGTCAGCACTAAGCACAACGTCAAAGTTTCGCTCTTTACCATCGCGCAATACGGTGAGTTTCAGTTCCTTACCCGCTCCCAAAGTACTCACCCGAGCACCTAAGTCAGCAAAGGTGCGAATACGCTCGCCGTTAACTGCGACAATCACGTCACCCGATTGCAAACCTGCTTTCTCTGCCGCGCCTTCTGGAATAACCTCGGCAATAAATGCACCTTGGTTAGCTTTCAAATCAAGCGCTTTAGCAATTTCGTGAGTTAAGTCGTTACCGCGTACACCTAGTACGCCGCGGCGCACTTCACCGAACTCAATTAATTGATGAACGAGGCTTTGCATCATGTCGGCCGGAATGGCAAAACCAATACCGATATTACCGCCATTGGGGCCTAAAATAGCGGTATTAATACCAATGAGCTTACCGTCAAGAGTGACTAAAGCACCGCCAGAGTTACCGCTGTTAATGGCCGCATCGGTTTGAATAAAGTTTTCAATTTCTTCAATGCCTAAGCCACTGCGGCCTAGCGCACTAACAATACCCGAGGTAACGGTTTGCCCTAAACCGAACGGATTACCAATAGCCACGACAAAGTCGCCAACACGTAATTTCGCCGAGTTACCAATTTCAATGGCTGTTAAATCTTTGCCATCTTTAATTTTCAGCAGGGCAACATCTGAACGGTCATCGGTGCCAATCACTGTTGCATCGAATTGTCGACCATCTTTGAGCGTAACCAGAATCTCTGATGCGCCGTCAATCACGTGGTTGTTGGTAACGACGTAACCTTCGTCTGCATCAATGATGACGCCAGAGCCAAGCCCCTGAAAAGGACGTTCTTGAACTTGTTCACGCGGACCATTTGGGCCAAAGAAAAAGCGAAACATATCGGGGATGCGTTGACGCACCTCGCGCTTCCCTTTCACGGAAATATTCACAACCGCAGGCGTGACTTCTTCCAGCATGGGCGCAAGCGTAGGTGTTTCGTCTTTATCACCAAAGAAAGGAATACCGGCTGAAACAGGCGCAACAGTCAGTGCACTCGCTAAAGCCAACACCGCTAACAACTTCACTTTCATTCGAGTTAACTCCTGTATGATGGTTATCGTAATTACAGACTAACTCGATATAAATAAGTTCAGCAGTAGAGTGTTTCAAGATGTGAATTGAGAACAACATCGTTATTCGTTATTCGTGCGTTCACTACGTTCACTGTTTGTACGTGCTTCGCACTGTTCGAAATATATTTTACGAACAGCGCAGCGGACAAACAGCAGAACGTACGAATAACGAATAATGACAAACGCAGCGATCGAATAACGTTTCTAGCCTTTGAAGAGGCCGGATTTTTTGTCGCTGTAGTCGCGCGGCATATCGCTTGGCGACTTATCATCTGAACGACGCTTCTCGCCATTTACCTTGTTCGCCATGCGCAGCTCGCGAATGGTGTCTTCGGCAAAAAACGGTAAGCTTGGTTGTTCTTGCTCGCGTTGTAGCAAATCGGCGCTGTGGTGCAAGTAAGCTTTTAGTTTGTCTTGGGTTTCTTCCAATTGGCCGACCAAAGCTTGGGCAGTTGCTAAGTGTTCGGCAACTTCTTGCCGATAATCGGCCAGCTGCTGCTTGGTTTGATTAACTTGTTGCGAAAGCTCGGCTTCCTCGGAATGTTCGGTGAGCCAGTAGCGGGCGACAAAAAAGCCAACAATTGCCCCAGCAACAACTAGTAGTACGCCAATAATCCAGCTCATAAATACTCCTTAAAAATGCGTTTCGCATGATAAACTAAACGCCAATAGCATAATCTAGAATAGGGTCGAAGTGGTAGTGACAACGAACAAGCTTACCCCAATCTTAAAATATGAGCAGGACCTCGCGTCCGGTAACTTTACGCCTGATGCCGCGCAGCGCAAGGCGGTAGAGGCGTTGCAGCGGCTTTATGATGAACTGGTCTTATTTCATCACAACAGCGGTGCCACGGGCTTTTTTAGCAAACTAAAAACGCTATTTGGTAGCGAAACCAAAGCGCCCCAAGGTATTTATTTTTGGGGTGGCGTCGGGCGCGGTAAAACCTATTTAGTGGATACGTTTTTTGAAACCTTACCATTTGAGGCGAAAATGCGTGTGCATTTTCATCGCTTTATGCACCGTGTACACAACGAACTTAAGGCTTTAAAGGGGCGCAGCGATCCGCTCCCAATTATCGCTGAAAAGCTTGCCGCCGAAGCGCGGGTCATCTGTTTTGATGAATTCTTTGTGCAAGATATTACCGATGCGATGATTCTTGGCACGCTAATGCAGGAACTTTTCAAACGCAACGTGGTGTTAGTCGCGACTTCGAATATTGTGCCCGATGACCTGTACAAAAACGGCTTGCAGCGGCAGCGTTTTCTGCCTGCTATTGCCTTAATTAAGGAAAATTGCGAGGTGATTAACGTCGACAGCGGCATTGACTACCGCTTACGTACCTTAACGCGCGCTAATATTTATCACGCCCCAGCAGACAGCCAAGCTGACGAAAACCTTCAGCGGTATTTCACCGAGCTAGCGCCGGATCACTGCAACCGCGACAAGCAGGGTTATATCACCGTGAATAACCGTAATATTCCGGTGCGTATGGAATGTGATGACGTGGTGTTATTTTCATTCGAAGCAATTTGCGGCGGGCCGCGCTCGCAAAACGACTATATTGAAATTGCCCAGTGCTACC
This sequence comes from Pseudidiomarina donghaiensis, assembly GCF_900116895.1. Taxonomy (GTDB): domain Bacteria; phylum Pseudomonadota; class Gammaproteobacteria; order Enterobacterales; family Alteromonadaceae; genus Pseudidiomarina; species Pseudidiomarina donghaiensis. The sequence continues at coordinate 244,638 of NZ_FPCF01000001.1, forward strand.
ATGCCGTGTTGATTAGCGATGTACCGCAAATGGGCGCCAACAATGACGATGCGGCACGGCGCTTTATTGCCCTGGTTGACGAATTTTACGAGCGTCGCGTTAAGCTCATTATGTCGGGCGCAGCGCCGCTCAATGAGCTATATACTGATGGTAAGTTAAATTTTGAATTTAAACGCTGCGTTAGTCGTTTACTTGAAATGCAAAGTCACGAATATTTGGGGTTAGCTCACAAACCATGACCTTAACCAATTGGACACTCGCCCTTGGCGGCCTCGGCTTATTGCTGCTTGGTATGCAAATGCTTACCGACGGGCTTAAAGCTGCGGCGGGTGGCCATTTGCAACAGGTTCTTGAGCGCTCGACACAAACACGCTTACGCGCCGCGGCATCTGGCTTCGCGGTAACCGCTGTGGTGCAGTCATCGAGTGCTGTGGTGGTGGCGCTACTAGGCTTTACCAACGCGGGCATGTTGAAATTGCGCCAAGCAGCGTGGGTGGTGTTTGGCAGTAATGTCGGTACCACCATGACGGCATGGATAGTCGCGTTAATTGGCCTCAAAATAAATATCGGTATTTTTGCTTGGCCGTTAATCGGCATTGGCATGTTACTGCAGCTGTTTCGTAAGCAAAAGCTGTCGGGCCAAATAGGCCTCGCTATTGCCGGTTTCGGTATTTTGTTTGTCGGGTTAGACACCTTGCGCGACGCGTTTGAGCAAGTGACCGCCCTTGTACCTATCGAGCAGCTACGCATTACCGGCATAGGCGGCATTGCACTAGCGGTTGTGGCTGGTATGGTGCTGACCGCATTAGTGCAGTCATCGTCAGCAGCGCTAGCTATTGTGCTAACCGCCTCAGTAAGCGGTGTATTTTCGCCACTGGCAGGCGCTGCGGTGGTTATTGGTGCCAATGTCGGCACCACAGTAACCGCCCTTATTGCTAGCGTAGGTGCTACCGCCCACGCTAAGCGCCTCGCCGCGGTACATGTATTAATGAATGCCATGACTGGTATATCCGCACTGATTTTACTGGTGCCCATGTGGTGGGTGGCCCAGTTATTGTCAGGTGGCGAGCAGGTCACTAACATTAGCTCTGGCCTAGCGGTGTTCCATACCTTGTTTAACCTGCTTGGCGTTGCCTTAATGTGGCTGTTTGACGAGCGTATATTTCGCGCTGTCGAGCGCTGGTATCGGTTGCCGCCGCTACGTTCTGGCGAACCCCGTTTTCTGGACAAAACCGTGCTTGAAATTCCTGCCATGGGTTTAAATGCCGTCAAGCAAGAGCAAAACCGCGTGTTACGCCAATACCAAATTCGCTTACGCACGCTATTACGTGATTCACAGCTTACCGAGGTGACCGAAGAAGACATTGCCACGGGTGAGCTACTGCAGCATATTCACGACTATTTACAAAAGCTAAGTAGCAAGTCGCTGCACGGCGACGAAGCCCTGCAATTAGCTGAATTACATGGCTATCAAGCACGCTTAGTTGACTTGCGCGAGCTTGTTGAAAAACTTCGTGCAGCGTCACCATTACAAATAGATGCCAGCTTAAATCATGATCTACGTGCGCAGCTGCTAGAACTACTCAGCGGCTCCGAAATGAACGAACGCCCGCAAGCCAATTGGCAAGCTCTAGTGAGTTCAATCCGCGCCACCCGCAACTTATTACGCAGTACCTGGCTGCAGCAAATAGCCCGCAATGAGCTGTCGCCGACCGACGGCGCGGTGTTAATTCAACTTGCCAGCCACTGGGAACGCACCGCCGAACTCATCACCGCACTGCAAGCTTAAAAGCGTTATTCGTTTTTCGTGCGTTCACTTCGTTCACTGTTTGTCCGCGCTTCGCGCTGTTCGGAAAAATCAAACACGAACAGCGAAGCGATCGAATAACGAATAACGAATAACGAATAACGAATAACGAATAACGAATAACGTCGTTGATCTTTTAAGCGGTTTTCCCTATAATCCGCGCAGCCCACGTTACAGGTACAACTAACCGTCATAAGTGGCTAGCAAACGTTGCATGACACAGCGGTTGTTGTGGTTCGCGGGGAAGCCCGGAACTACTGTCGTGAACCTTAAGAAAAGAGATAATCTCAATGAGTACATTTGTTGCAAAACCAGAAACAGTACAACGTGACTGGTATGTTATTGACGCCGAAGGTAAAACTTTAGGTCGTTTGGCAACTGAAGTTGCCACCCGTTTGCGCGGTAAGCACAAGCCTGAGTACACTCCTCACGTAGATACTGGTGATTACATCATCATTGTTAACGCTGAGAAAGTGACTGTAACTGGCCGCAAAGCGCAAGACAAAATCTACTATTCACACTCTGGCTACCCAGGTGGTATCAAGGAAATCAACTTCGAGAAGTTGATCGCCAAGAAACCAGAAATGGTAATTCAGAAAGCGGTGAAAGGTATGTTACCTCGTGGTCCACTTGGTCGTGCCATGTTCCGTAAACTGAAAGTGTACGCTGGTGCAGAGCATAACCATGTTGCTCAGCAACCAAAACAACTTGAAATTTAAGACGGAGCGTTAAGACTATGGCACAGAATCAATACTACGGTACTGGTCGTCGCAAAAGCTCAACTGCACGCGTTTTCTTGCGTCCAGGTAGCGGCAACATCAGCATCAACAATCGCACTTTAGAAGAATACTTCGGCCGTGAAACGGCTCGCATGGTTGTTCGTCAGCCATTAGAGTTAGTTGAAATGGTAGAAAAATTCGACTTGTACATCACTGTTAAAGGTGGTGGTTCAAGTGGTCAAGCTGGCGCAGTACGTCACGGTATCACCCGTGCACTGATGCAGTACGACGAAGCTCTACGTGGCGACCTACGTCGCGCGGGTTATGTAACTCGTGACGCACGTCAAGTTGAACGTAAGAAAGTCGGCTTGCACAAAGCGCGTAAGCGTCCACAGTTCTCGAAGCGTTAATTCGAAATCTCGAGTACGTCAAAAACCCGGCCTTTGTGCCGGGTTTTTTGTCTTTATCCTTGTAAAAATCAGGGCATTTCTTTATCATCTGAAAGCATTTTTTTATTGCCGCTCACCTAGTACTGTTTGGGTGGGCCTATCGCAGTAGCTAATTACTGACTTCGCGGCGATGTCTCGCGAAGCGTCCAAACTGGAGAGTAAGTGGATGAGCAATGCGCCTGTAGATAAAGGCCGCCGTCGTTTCCTAACTGTCGCGACATCTGTTGTCGGCGCAGCGGGTGCGGTTGGCGTTGCCGTTCCTTTCATTGCGTCGTGGAACCCGAGCGAAAAAGCTAAAAACGCGGGTGCCCCAGTGGAAGTGAACATTGGAAAAGCCGAGCCGGGTCAATTGATTCGTGTTGAGTGGCGTGGTCAACCGGTTTGGGTGGTACGTCGTACCCCTGAAATGTTGGCGTCACTTGAAGCCGTAAGCGATCAGCTTCGCGACCCAAATTCTGATGAACCACAACAGCCTGAGTATGCGAAGAACTTGCACCGCTCACGCAAAGAAGAATACTTTGTGGCGGTTGGTATTTGTACGCACTTAGGGTGTTCACCGCAGTTCCTAGATCAAGGCATGGGTGAATACGTTGAAGGCGCGCAGTCGGGCTTCTTCTGCCCTTGCCACGGTTCAACCTTCGATATCGCCGGTCGTGTATTCCAAGGCGTACCAGCTCCTTATAACTTGGTGGTTCCGCCTCATTACTACATCAACGATAACACCATTTTGGTGGGTGAAGATGGGGAGCAAGCCTAATGAATAAGCTCATTGCCTGGTTTGACGAACGTATTCCGATGACCAAAACGTGGAATATCCACTTAGCTCAGTATCCAGCTCCAAAAAACTTTAACTTCTGGTACATCTTTGGTGTGCTAGCAACGTTGGTTTTAGTGAACCAAATTCTTACCGGTATTTGGTTGACCATGAACTACGTGCCGTCAGCAGAAGGCGCCTTCGCCTCTGTTGAATTTATTATGCGTGACATTGAGTACGGTTGGTTGCTGCGTTATATGCACTCCACTGGAGCCTCTGCGTTCTTCGTGGTGGTTTATCTGCACATGTTCCGCGGCATGATGTATGGCTCTTACCAGAAGCCTCGCGAATTGCTGTGGGTATTCGGTATGCTCATCTTCTTGGTGCTAATGGCTGAAGCCTTTATGGGCTACTTGTTGCCATGGGGTCAAATGTCATACTGGGGTGCACAGGTTATTATCTCGTTGTTTGGCGCCATTCCAATTATTGGTGACGACCTAACGCTGTGGATTCGTGGTGACTATGTTATCTCAGGCGCGACCCTAAACCGCTTCTTTGCACTGCATGTTATTGCACTGCCGTTAGTTTTGGTTATCTTGGTGTTCTTGCACATTATTGCATTGCACGAAGTTGGCTCGAACAACCCAGAAGGCGTGTCAATTAAGAAGCCGAAGGGCTCAGTGCCAGACGCTGACAAGCCGAAGTTTACCTTCCACGAGCGCTTCACGAAGAAGTACGACATTGTTGATGCCTTCCCATTCTTCCCGTATTACATCGTGAAAGACTTAGTGGGCGTGGCTATCTTCTTGTTCTTCTTCTGCTACGTCATTTTCTTTGCACCAGCAATGGGCGGCTTGTTCCTTGAGCCACCAAACTTTGAAGCGGCGAACCCGTTGAAAACCCCTGCGCACATTGCACCAGTGTGGTACTTCACACCGTTCTACGCCATTTTGCGTGCGGTGCCAGATAAATTGCTTGGCGTTATCTTAATGTTCGGTGCCATTGTGGCATTGTTTGTACTGCCATGGCTTGACCGCGGTAAAGTACGCTCAGTGCGCTACCGCAGCACCTTGCATAAAGTAAACCTGACTGTGTTTGCAATCAGCTTTATTGCACTGGGTTATTTAGGCTTGAAACCAGCGACTGAGGTTTACACCATGTTCGCTCGTATCTTCACCTTCTTGTACTTCGCATTCTTCGTATTGCTATGGTTCTACAGCAAAAACGAAAACACGAAGCCAGTTCCAGAGAGGATTACTAAGTGATGAAACAGCTTATTAAAACAACTCTTTTAGTTGCCGCATCACTGTGGTCAGTTGCTACCTTAGCAGCTGGCCCGACGGTTCCGCTGGACGAAGCCAAAGTTGACTTGCATGACAAAGCGTCATTGCAACGCGGTGCGCAATTATTCATGAACTACTGTTTGGGGTGTCACTCAATGCAGTACCAACGTTACAACCGCACGTTTAAAGATCTTGAGATTCCTGAAGATCTGGGCGTTGAAAACTTGCAGTTTACCGGTGAAAAAGTGGGTGACTTAATCACCAACGCCATGGCAACTGAAGATGCAGGTACTTGGTTTGGTACGGCGGCCCCAGATTTAACGTTGGTGGCGCGCGTTCGTGGTGCTGATTGGATTTACACTTACTTGCGTTCATTTTATGTGGACGAGTCACGTCCGTTTGGTGTGAACAACACGGTATTTCCAAACGTTGGTATGCCACATGTGCTGGAAGAGCTTCAGGGCATTCCGCGCAAAACCACAGAGCAACGCATGGTTGACGGTGAAATGCAGGACGTTTACGTCGGCATTAAAACCGATGGCAGCGGTATGTTAACAGACGCTGAGTACGATCAAGCCGCACTAGATATTACTAACTTCTTGGTTTACACCGGTGAACCAATGATGCTGCAGCAGCAGCGTATCGGTTGGTATGTGTTCGGTTTCCTTTTAGTCTTTTTAATTTTCGCGGTACTGCTGAAGCGCGAATTCTTTAAGGACGTGAAATAGTTTTATGGAGAACACCATGTCGGTTGCGGCAAACAAACGGTCAGTGATGACCTTATATTCGGGCGTAAATGACTTACGCAGCCATCAAGTACGTATCGTCTTGGCCGAAAAGGGCGTTGGCGTTGAGGTTACTTTTGTTGAACCGGATAACCTTCCGGAAGACCTCATGCAGCTAAACCCATATGCTGATGCGTTACCGACCTTGTCGGACCGTGAACTCGTTTTATACAACGCTCACATCATCATGGAATACCTTGATGAACGTTTTCCGCATCCGCCATTGATGCCGGTTTACCCGGTGGCTCGTGGCACAAGCCGCTTGATGATGTACCGTATCGATCGTGATTGGTATGCGCTTGCGGATAAAATTTTGGCTGGTGGAAAAGGTGCCGATGCAGCGCGTCAAGAATTACGCGAAGGTATCTTGTCACTTGCGCCATTGTTTGCCGATGCGCCGTTCTTTATGAGCGAAGAGTTTAGCTTGGTTGACTGCTATTTAGCTCCATTATTGTGGCGCTTGCCACTGTATGGCATCGAACTTGAAGGCGCCGCTGCGAAAGCAGTGAAAGCCTATATGGTTCGTGTATTTGAGCGCGAGTCATTCCAAGAATCACTGACAGATGCTGAGCGAGACTTAGGTCGGTGAGTGAGCAAGCCATGACACCACGCCGTCCGTACCTTGTGCGGGCGGTGTATGAGTGGATTCTTGATAATCAGCTGACGCCGCACCTCGTGGTCGACGCTGACTATCCGGGCTGCCAAGTGCCATGGCAATTTGTCCAAGACGGACAAATTATCCTAAATATCTCGCCAACAGCGGTTACCAATTTTGTCATTGATAACCACAGCATCCAGTTTAACGCTCGGTTTTCAGGTAGTCCTCATCGCGTCATCGTACCTATGGGTGCGGCTATGGCGTTGTATGCGCGTGAAAACGGCGCTGGTTCTATGTTTGATGCGGAGCCGCATTACGAAGACCCGCAGCCGGTGGCCTATAGCGAAGAGTCTGAACAGCCAGCAAGCGCATCAACTGACACAAGCAAAGAAGCAAAAAAGCCGAAGAAATCCTCCGGCTCTCATTTGCGTGTGATCAAATAACACCCAAAGCGTTGAAGTTATCTTGCATCGAACGCATCAATAACACGTGTCACGCCATTTATGTTCCGCGCAATTTCAATAGCCTGATGAGCCACATCGCGACTGACTATTCCCATTAATGCAACTTCGCCACCTTCGGTGACAACTTTTATATCAGAAGCTTTAATCACGTCATCAGCAACGAACTTAGCTTTAATTTTACTTGTTATATAAGTGTCTTTACTAATTTGTCCAAAGGAAATAACCGGCGCAACTTTGAGTTCATTGTGCACACGATCCACCCCTTTGGTATTACGTACCACATGGCTCGCTAAGTCGCGCAACGAACTGTTGCCAACTTGCCCTAACAACAATACCGAACGATTAAATGACACCACTTGAATACGTGACTCATCAAATCGGTCGTCGGTTTGCAGGGCAGTAATTACACGTACTTCAATGGTTTGATCGTCTAGTTGTGTGCCTACACTGCGCGTATCTGTTGCGGCTGATATACCGACGGCGGTGGCACCAACGACCAGCGCAGTACAGCCTGATAGCGTTAAACTTGAAGCCAAAGCCAGTGCACTCATTGACAACAACCTAGTTTTTTTCACGAGTCAGTCTCCTGTGGGAAAATACGATGTTCTGCTACGGCGCACAGCATGTTCGAAACTTGCAATAGATGTTCGCTTGCACGGGCCGTGTTTGTTGTTGGTATGCGAATTTCTACATCATCGGGGCCAAGTAGTCCACTTATGTCGTTATCTGCTTCTTGAGTTATGGCAATAATTAACATTTGGCGGCTTAAGGCTGCTTCCATAGCTGCACTGACGCGTGGTGCGCGCGTGCTCGCATTGAATACCAGGAGCACGTCACTAGCTTGCCCCACCGCTTGAATTTGCTGCGCAAACATACGCTCATGCTGCAGTGCGCCATAATCGGCATGTAACGAAGTGACAGGGAACGGTGGGCGCTCAAAGCTTAAGCCGGTCAGCATAATATGCGCAAAGTGACGCGAGGTAGCATGGGCTAGATTTTCGCCACAGCAATAGACTTTACGCCCATGCAGAAGCGACTCAACGAGCAAGTCTGCAGCGCGTTCTAACGGCTCTTGCAGCAAGTCAGCTGCAGCAATCTGGGTTTGAATGCATTCAGCAAATAACGTTTTTATTGGGTCTTGCATAAAGCCTCATCAAAAAGCATCTTGTAGCCACTGTGCTTGATCATAATCAATGACAATAGCAACAACATCAAAGCGCATGGGAGTAACATGCTCATTTAATTCTTGTTGTAAAAGGAATAATTGCGCACAACGTCTAATTCTCTGACACTGTGCAGGAGTGATCTGTTCCACAACGGTGGCGAAATGCTCATCACTGCGACACTTTACCTCAATGAATACCCAACAGTCACCGTCGCGCATAATGAGATCAATTTCGCCCATGTCGCAACTATAGTTGCTCATGATAAATTGTAAGCCGTTTTGCTCCAATAGCGCGCGCGCAACTTGCTCGCCGTGGTCGCCCATATCTTTTCGTGACATTCCGTGTCCTTAAGTTCTTGTGAAGTTTTACGATGGCGCTATCGAGCAACCACCTCATGCTCATCAAAACGTGCCCATTGAAGCTCCCGAATGATGCGTTGCGCTTCAACGTGTAGGTTACCAGTAAGCCCCTCCGCTGAGATACCGGGCATAAGCTGCAACAGCGGTAAACGTTGGCTCAGTACCACGGCGTCATGGCCAAAAGCGGCTAGGCGTGCGTCATTGTAGCCCCAAGTACTGCGCAGCTTCAGCATATCTTCAAGCATTTGCTGTTGTGTATGATTCGGCAGTAACCACGGCGCTTCAGTAAATCGAACGTTGTCGAGATCATTCTCGCTCAAGCTGTTGCGTAAAGTGTGACTACCAGAATTTGCATAAACCGGTAGAGCTTTACGAAATGCTGAAATGTTGACGTCAATAAAGGGTTTAAGCAAGCGAGTTTGTTCTATGCCACCAACCAAGTACACCGAATCTAAGTCAGCGCGACTGCGCGCTTCTGCGTCGACAATAATTTTACCAGCAGCGATTTTGACTTGATAAATGCGGGCATCGCTTTGGCTTACCCCTAATTGCTGCTGCACGGCACTTTTCATTTCATCGGTGGTGCTGTAATTGCCTGATTCTAGCGGCATGCCATCGGCAAATTGCTGTTGCCATGCTTGCGCAAATACCTCCGCTTGTTGGCGACCACGCGTTGTATCTGGTGCAAAAACAACCGGGTGACGGTGCCCCTGCGCTGCCATGTGAGCCGCCGCTTGTCGAATTTCGGTTTCGCTGTCTAAGGCAAAATAATGTTGCAGTGCGTGCTGTGCGTCCAATGTTGCCTCTTGCTCGTTAAGCGTTAACCAAGGCAAGCCTTCCGGCAACAATGTTGCATCAACCGCAGCAACATTTGGTTTTAGTAACGGGCCAAGCAACAGGTTAGCTTGATGCTGCTGTAATAGCTCAGGCAAACGGCTAAAATCTAGCTGATTGGTATCGACAAAGGTCGCCTTAACTTGCGGTTGGCGCGCTAAAGCCATCACCATTCCGTCGCGCACCGCGGTACCTTGGGCTTGGTACTGCCCAGACAATGGCAACAGCACCACAACGTTGTTACGGGGTGTGGAGGTTAATTTGGTGAGCTCATCAAGCACAAATTGACCCGGATGCGCGCTAAATTGCTGCTGCCAATTTTCTGCCAATGAGAGCGATGCTTCAGGTTGACGATTTATCTCATGCAAGGTGCGCATTAATGCGGCCCAGCCTGCTACCTCACGGGTGCGTTGCGAAGCCGGTGGTAACACCACATCGCTAGGCTGGCTGACATATTTAAGGGTGTCCCAAACAGCCTGTGCAGCTTCATTGTTGCCTTCGGTGGGGCGAATATTCACTAGCTGTAATTGAAAATGGGCCGCTTGCTGCCAGTGTTGCTGGGCGCGAGCTGCTTGCAAGGCCAGCTCTAATGTCTGTTGCGGGTAGTCCGCGGTTAAACGCGGCGTTAACAGCGGTTGTAAAAGCTGTTCTACATAGGGCCAACGCGCTTCATGTGCAGCAAAGCGCGCTTCTAGTAGGGCGACTAACTGCTGTTGAGATGGCGCCAGTTGTGAACTTGAAAAATGACGTTGAATTTGCCCCACCACCACAGCGCTTTTTTGCCATTGCTCATCACGTTGCAGGGTAGCCGCCGCTTGTAATAGCGCGTCAACTTGTGCAGCGCCTTCCACCGTCTGTGCTACGGCAAGCCATTGATTTGCGGTACGCTCTTGCTGTTGCAAAGGTACTTCAGTGTATTCTTGGCTAGGTTTCGTTGGTGTTGGTGTCGGCTTTTGCGGCGAGCTACTACAGGCACTCAGCGCAAGAATAACCATGCATAGCAACAACTTCTTTGGCACAATAGCAACCGTCATTTTTGTTCCATCCAGTTCATACTCATGGAACATACTATAAACCGTCAAGCAAGGCATCACAACGAGGCTGTCAGGTTCTTACAAGGGGTTAACATGAGTTCATCGCCTGTTTCACACACGTCCGTTCCGCAAACGGGTACGCTGTATATTGTGCCGACACCGATTGGCAACCTAGGTGACATGACGGAGCGAGCGTTAAATGTTTTACGCCATTGTCAGGCTATTGCGGCAGAAGATACGCGCCATAGCGGACAGCTAATGCAGCATTTGGGCATAAAGCAAGAGCTGTTTGCGTTGCACGAACATAACGAGCGGCAGAAAGCCGGACAAGTCATTGAGCGTTTACAACGCGGTGACAATATCGCCCTAATTAGTGACGCAGGTACGCCGTTGATTAGTGATCCCGGTTATGTCTTGGTTCAGCAATGTCGTGCGGCAGGTATAACGGTTACGGCATTGCCGGGTGCTTGTGCGTTTGTGACGGCTCTTTCGGGCGCGGGTCTACCCACCGACCGTTTCTGTTTTGAGGGTTTTTTGCCTGCTAAACCACAACAACGTCGTAAGGCGTTACAAGCGTTAGTGAATGAAACACGCACCTTGGTGTTTTATGAGTCACCGCACCGCATCGTCGATACCTTAGCTGATTTAGCCACAGAGTTTGGCGGTGAGCGCACTATGGTCATGGCGCGAGAGTTAACCAAGCAGTTTGAAACCTATTTGTCGGGTACGATTACCGAAGTGCAGCAGCAAGTGTTGGCCGACAGTAACCAGCAACGTGGCGAAATGGTACTAATGATTAGCGGAGCCGAAGCGGCAGCCGAAGCCGACGTAAACCCCGCCGCAATGAAAACGTTAAACTTACTGCGCAAAGAACTGCCCCTTAAAAAAGCCGCAGCACTGGCTGCTGAAATTCACGGCGCTCGTAAAAACACACTGTATCAACTAGCACTTGAGCAAGATAACCAGTAGAATGCGCGCTCGGGAGTCAGCCAGGCAATCGCTGCCTATGCTTGCATAGGGGGAGGAAAGTCCGGGCTCCATAGGGCAGGGTGCCAGATAACGTCTGGGCGGCGTAAGCCGACGACTAGTGCAACAGAGAGCAAACCGCCGATGGCCTGCTTAGGTAGGCACAGGTAAGGGTGAAAGGGTGCGGTAAGAGCGCACCGCGCGGCTGGTAACAGTTCGTGGCACGGTAAACTCCACCCGGAGCAAGGTCAAATAGGGGTTCATTGGCGCGGCCCGCGTTGAACCCGGGTAGACTGCTTGAACGCTAGAGTGATTTAGCGGCTAGACGAATGATTGTCCACGACAGAACCCGGCTTACCGGCTGGCTCCCGAAATCTGCTCGTCAATACCGGTTTGTTCCAACACGTTGCGGTTAAACTGCTGCGTAAAGCGAATAAACTCGTTCAGTGGCATGGCACGGCCGTAATGGAAGCCTTGCTGGAAATGACACTTCTGCTGCTGCAAGAATTCAACTTGCTGTTCATGCTCTACACCTTCCGCCACAACTTTCATATTTAGCGTGTGGGCAATGCGTATAAGCACCTCGACCAAGGCTTTCTGTTGGCCTTGATGCGGTACGTTATGCAAGAAGCTGCGATCAATTTTAATCACATCAATGGGGTATGAGCGCAAGTAGTTTAAGCTTGAATAGCCGGTACCAAAGTCATCAATCGCCAAGGTAATTCCGGCGTCACGTAATTTACGTAAGTTGGCAAACTGGCGCTCTTTATTGCGCATTAGCATTGATTCGGTAATCTCGAACATCAGGCGGTTTGGCGGTACATCAGCTGCAGCAATAACGTTTAACCAATGTGACGCGGCTTGGCGGTCGTTAAATTCACGCGGCGAGCGGTTTAATGCTATCGACAGGTCCAATCCCGCACTGTTCATTTTTTTCCAGTCGCGCACCACTTGGCGTAATACAAAGTCGCCTAAGCCAATAATTGCCCCAGTTTTTTCAGCAATCGGAATAAACTCAGCCGGTGAAATGGCACCGCGCTCTGGGTGGGTCCAACGAATTAACGCTTCACAACGAGTCAGCAAGCCGGTTTCAGTTTCAATAACCGGCTGGTAGTGCACTTCAAACTGTTCAGCTTCAATGCCTTTAATAATTTGATGGTGCAAATTAATGTCGCGTTCAGTGCTTTGGCGTAACTGCTCATCAAAAAAGTGCACGCTCATGGCGCCCTGTTGCTTGGCGGCATACATGGCTAATTCGGCGTGTTTCAATAACTGCTGAACTTCTTGCCCGTCATGCGGGAACATAGAAATACCCGTGCTCGCAGTCATGTTTATATGGTTGTGTTCAATATCTAAGGTGTGCAACAAGTCATTCATAATGGCTTTGGCACGAATTTCAGCTTCGCTGGGGTCGTTTAAGTCACGCAGCACAATGGCAAATTCGTCGCCACCAATACGTGCCAGCAGATCATCTTCACGAATACTGGTGCGAATACGCTCAGCAACACGTTGCAACAACGCATCACCAACCTCGTGACCGAGCACGTCGTTAATTTCGCGCAAGTGGTCAAGGTCGAGTACCAACAGTGCAAATTTTTGCTCATTGCGCAGCGCATGGCGAATATCGGCACCTAGCTGCTCAGAAAAGAAGTTACGATTTGGTAAATCAGTCAAGCCATCGTAGCGGGCCTGGTAAGCAATAGTTGAAATAGCGCCGCGTAACCGGTGCTGGGTAAATATCAGCATTAAGAAGGCAGACAGAATAACGGCAGTTAAACCAATGCCAATCGCCCAATGCAACCAAAAATCGGCGTTGGTAGCCACCCACTGGCCGTCGCGCGGATAAGCAGCAAGTTCCCAGCGGCCGCGTGGAAACTTTATTTCAGTAATTAAAGCGTCGGGCTTGAATACGTCGTTTTCGCCGGCAAATGCGACAGGGTCTGGGTTAATGTCATTAACCGCTTGGCGTAAGGCAAAGCTATAATTGGGGTGCTGATAAAATTGCACGCCCTCAAGCATATGCACGTGGTCAATAACTAATGAAGCAACGCCCCACAGGGTTCGGTCGTTACGAAATACCGGCATACGAGCGACCAACGCTTCGCGCCCTTGCACTAACTCCACTGGCCCAGTTAATACCACGTCTTTAACGGCGATTGAGCGCAGAATACCTGCGTACTGGTCGGTGTCTAAACGGTAATTGAAGCCAATCATCGATTGATTGCCTTCTACCGGGTAAACAAACTTCACCACGAGATCAGGCGCCAAGGCTACGTGCATAATATCAAGATCAGACGATAGAAACTCGTCCATAATGTGCTGTAAGCGCACGCGGTCAGGGGTATCTTGCCAGAGAATTTCAGGGCGCAGGGCACGTAAGGCCAGCATGTTGGATTGCAGACGTTGTTCAATTTGGCCGCGCATGGCGCTCATATGTTCACTGGCGCGACGTTTTTCTACTTCCAGTTGCTGTTGTCGTTCGCTATCCACCACCAAGTACACCGCATACAGCAATGCTGACGCAATAAAAAGAACGACCACTAAGTAGCGCAATAATCGCCAGCGTTCAGACTGCTTACCGAACTTATCTGGAAAACTCACAACATCTATCTGCTTCATTTATACGAGTTAGCTTATTAGTAGAATTATATGCTAGATGACATACTCTTCGCATCATCCTTTACATCATCCTTGCCGTCAATAGTGTTGCCCACCGCAAACTCATGATTTTTCCTTGACAGAAAGAAAGATCGGCACCTAGACTGTCACATTGTGGGGATTTGTGGGTAATAGTGGATCAAAACAATGTTTCGTGGCGCAGCAGCACTCAGTCTAGATGATAAAGGCCGACTGGCGATACCAGCAAAGTATCGCAAGAGTCTGCTTTTGGATTGTGACGGGCAAATGGTCTGCACCATTGACATTAAGCAACCCTGTTTATTGCTGTATCCGTTGCCGCAGTGGCAATTGATTGAACAGAAGCTCACCACCTTATCAAGCATGAACCCCGCAGAGCGTCGTCTTCAACGCCTGTTGTTGGGTCACGCCGAAGACTGCCAGATGGACAAAAATGGCCGTATTTTGATTGCGCCAACGTTGCGTCAACATGCGGATTTGAGCAAAAAGATCATGATTATTGGTCAGCTCAACAAGTTTGAACTCTGGTCTGAAGCGGCATGGCAAGAACAAATCGCAGCTGATATGGCTGCCGAGCAACAAGACGACTTGGCCCTTAGTGATCGACTACAAGACTTCTCATTATAATGACAACAGAAGCAGCGCAACACGTCTCGGTGTTGTTACAAGAGTCCATCGAGGCTCTTGCGATCAAACCAGACGGAATTTATTTAGATGCTACCTTCGGTAGAGGGGGGCACTCGCGCGCAATTCTGGCCCAATTAAACGCTCAAGGTAAATTATACGCACTCGATCGCGACCCCACCGCGATTGCAGCTGCTGAAGCCTTGCGCGATGACCCACGTTTTACCATTATCCACACCCCGTTCTCACGACTTGACGATGTGCTTGAAGCGCAGCATCTGCGTGGCAAGCTTGACGGCATTTTATTTGACCTTGGCGTTTCGTCCCCACAACTTGATGACGCCGACCGTGGTTTTAGTTTCATGCGCGAAGGCCCACTTGATATGCGCATGGACACCAGCTGTGGCCCCACTGCAGCCGACTTTTTGAATACCGCTAGCGCCGACGAAATTGCCTTTGTACTGCGTGAGTACGGTGAAGAACGTTTTGCATGGCGCATTGCTCAGGCCATTGTGCAGCAGCGCGATGAGCAGCCACTACAAACCACCCGCGAACTGGCGACCCTCATCGACAAAGCAGTGCCGTTTAAAGACAAGCACAAGCACTCGGCAACACGCAGCTTTCAGGGTATTCGAATTCACATTAACGGTGAGCTGGATGAAATTGAAACCGCGCTAACCGCTGCCGTAAGCGGTTTAAAACCCGAAGGCCGGTTAGCGGTGATTAGTTTTCATAGCTTAGAAGACCGCATGGTGAAGCGCTTTATGCGCGCCCAAGCGAAGGGCCGAGATATTCCAGCTGGGTTACCTATTCGCGATGCGGATTTTGATCGCGGCCAAACCTTAAAGTTAATTGGCAAAGCGATTAAGCCTTCGGCCGCCGAAACCAAGCTCAATCCACGCGCCCGCAGTTCGGTGCTACGAATCGCCGCGAGGTTAGATTATGAAAGCTAGCCGCGTACCATCGTTAGTGTCTGTTTTATTTGATGATTTCCGCCAGCATCTGATGCTGGTTTTGCTGTTTTTAGCGGTTATCGCAACGGCCTTGTCGGTTATTTACGTGTCACATGGTCATCGCTTACTTACTAGTGAGCGTGACGAGCTGCTTTCTGCACGTGACGACCTCGATATTGAATGGCGCCATTTGCAGATTGAGCAAAACACGCTGACTGAGCATAGTCGCGTTGCCCGTATTGCCGAAGAGCGCCTAAACATGGTGCGCGCTGAGGCTGAACAAGAGGTGCTCGTGCCATGGCAATGACACCCAAAACCAACCGCCGCGCCGTGAAAAAGGCGCAACCGCACTTAAGCAAAGGCCGTTTTTACTTTGCCTTGCTAGTGGTGTTTGGTGTGTTTGGTAGTTTGGTGGCACGTGCCGCATACATTCAACTTGTTGAACCTGAGCGCTTAATTTACGAGGGTGATCGTCGTTCATTGCGGGCCGACGCGACCACTGTGCAGCGGGGCAGCATTCTTGATCGCAATGGCCGCGAGCTGGCCGTAAGTGTGCCGGTACAAACGGTATGGGCCGACCCTAAACGCGTGCACGAAGGCAATGGTTTAGAAAATCGCGAACGTTGGTTAGCGCTGGCTGAAGTATTTCGTACAGACGTCGACGACTTACTCGGTAAAGTGGCAGACCCAACACGTCGGTTTGTCTACCTAGAGCGTAAAGTTACGCCGGGGGTGGCTGAGTTTGTACGCCAGTTGGAAATTCCTGGCGTGTACTTAAAAACCGAGTCGCGACGCTTTTATCCAGCCGGTGAAGTTGCTGCCCATGTGGTGGGCTTTACCGACATCGATGGGCTTGGCATTGAGGGTTTAGAAGCTATTTATAATCAAGTTCTCACCGGTATTCCGGGTGAGCGTGTTTACCGCAAGGACGCAGCAGGACGGGTTGTTGAAGAAATTCGTGTCACCGAAGCGCAACAACCACAACAACTAACGCTGAGTATTGATCAACGTCTGCAATCACTGGCCTACGCTGAAGTCAAAAAGGCCGTGCGCTATCACCAAGCCACTTCAGGCTCGGCGGTGATTGTCGATGTGAAAACCGGCGAGGTGCTGGCGATGGTCAACAGCCCGTCCTACAACCCAAATAATCGTAATACCTTGCAGCCACATCGCTTGCGTAACCGTGCTATTACCGATGCTTATGAACCTGGCTCTACGGTGAAGCCATTGGCAGTTATTGCCGGTTTAGAAGCTGGAACCATTAAACCTGACGACATTATTGACACCAGCCCAGGCTGGATGCGCTTAGGTGGACGTCGGGTGAGCGACCCACGTAACCGTGGTGAGCTGACTATTACACAAATTTTAGAGAACTCTAGCAACGTTGGCACTGCCAAAATCGCGTTAGACACAGGTATCAACAACATGTTGGATACCTATGCCGCGGTAGGTTTTGGAAACGACACAGGGGTAGCCATGTTGGGCGAGAGTTTTGGGGTGCTGCAGAACCGGCAGCGCTGGTCTGATTTTGAAATTGCGACACTGTCGTACGGTTATGGTATGTCCGCCACAACCCTTCAACTGGCGCAAATGTACGCCATTATTGGCGCCGAGGGCGTGCGCCGGCCGTTGAGTATTCAGCGCCGCGAAGCGGCCCCTGAGGGTGAACAAGTTATTTCAGCGCAAACCGCTCGCGCAGTGTTAGGCATGTTAGAAAGCGTGGTGGCGAACGGCTCAGGTAGCCGTGCACAAGTTCGCGGGTACCGCGTGGCAGGTAAAACAGGCACGTCACGCAAAGCTGTCGCCGGTGGTTATGGCGATGAGTATGTCACGCTATTTGCTGGTATTGCGCCGGTGAGCGACCCGCGTATTGCGGTGGTGGTGACCATTAACGAACCTAGCGGCGATGAGTATTACGGTAGCGAAGTATCGGCTCCAGTATTTGCTGAAATTGTGGGCGACGCACTGCGCGTCATGAATGTACCACCAGACAATTTGGCCGACACCGAATTAAAAGCAGCTGGCTTTGGAGGGACCCATGATTGAGTTATTTGCGTTACTTCCTGAATACCCATTGCCACTGCCCGCGGTAAAAGTAGGCGGCATTAAACTGGATAGCCGCCACGTTGCGCCGCATGATGTTTTTGTGGCGGTGCCTGGCTACCAAAGCGATGGCCGCCACTTTATTGATGCCGCCATTAGCGCCGGCGCTAGTGTTGTTCTTGCTGACTCTGAAGCGGTTGGAATGGAGCAGCGGGGCAGCGCTTGGGTGATTGAAGTTCCACAACTAAAAAATCAGCTTTCCGCGATTGCCGGACGCTTTTTTCATGAGCCCTCGCAACGCTTACAGGTCATTGGCGTGACCGGTACCAATGGTAAAACCTCGGTCACTTATTTGGCAGCGCAGTTGCTGGAGCAATTAGGCGTGCGTTGCGGCGTTATCGGTACTACCGGTAGCGGTTTCCCGGGTCAATTATTACCGGAAAGCCATACCACCCCCGACGCTATTGCAGTGCAACATCGCCTGCATGTGTTAGCCAGTGAAGGCGCTCAAGCGGTGGCGATGGAAGTGTCGTCGCATGCCTTAGTTCAGCGCCGAGTTGAACAGGTACACTTTGCGGTTGGGGTGGCGACGAATATTAGTCGTGATCATTTGGACTATCACGGCACCATGGCTAATTATGCCGGTGCCAAGCGTCGTTTGTTTACAGAGCTAGATACCCAGCACAGCATTCTTAATGTTGATGACGCGGCGGTTGCAGCTTGGTTGCCCGATCGCACCGACAGCTGGCGCTATAGCCTCACGCCGCAAAATACCGCGCGTAGCTTGTGGGCATCCAATGTGCGTTATGCTGAAGACGGCACTGAATTTACACTCAATGTGCGTGTTGATCGTGAAACCGTGACCAGTCACTCGGTGCATTCGCCGCTGTTAGGTGGCTTTAATGTTTACAACTTATTGGCTGCATTAGCAGCGGTGATTAGCTTAGGGCATGACCCAGCGGCAGCCGCTGCAGCATGTGCCAATTTGCATGCGGTACCTGGCCGCATGGAAGCATTTTCTGGCCCGCAGCAGCCGTTAGTGATTGTGGACTATGCACATACGCCTGACGCACTGCAACAAGTACTCACGGCCCTGCGTCGGCATTGCAATGGCCAGTTATGGTGTGTGTTTGGCTGCGGGGGCGATCGTGATCGCGGCAAGCGCCCACAAATGGGCGCTGTAGCAGCCGATCTAGCAGACCAAGTGGTAGTCACTGACGACAACCCGCGCACCGAAGTGCCCGAGCAAATTGTGCAAGATATTTTAGCCGGTATGCCAAGCCGTCAGCGCGTGCAGGTAATTATGGGCCGTGAAAACGCAGTGCGCCAAGTGATTGCGCAAGCGCAGCCGCAAGACATTGTGGTGCTTGCCGGCAAAGGCCATGAAGATTATCAAGTCATCGGCCAGCAACGGTACGACTATGACGAGCGTAAACTGGTGGCAAGCATTGTCGCGAATCAGACGACCTCTTCTGAGGAGGCGCCATTATGATACGCACCGATCTGGCGTGGATTGCCGCCGCGGTTAACGGGCGCTTAGTTGGCACCAACCGTACCGTGGATAGCGTAAGTACCGACACACGGAAATTACCGAAAGGTTGCCTGTTTATTGCGCTGAAAGGGCCAAATTTTGATGCCCACGAATTTATAGCGCAGGCCATCAACGACGGCGCAAGCGCGTGTATTGTTGAGCGCGACCTAAGCGCTGAAGAAGCACAAGGCGCCCCATATATTGTGGTGAAAGACACGCGTTACGCACTTGGGTTGTTAGGCGCTGCAGTAAAAGCTGATGTTGCACCAAAAACCATTGCCATTACCGGCAGTAGCGGCAAAACAACCGTCAAAGAAATGCTCGCAGCTATTTTAAGTCGCCGCGGCAACGTGTTGGCCACCGCTGGTAACTTTAATAATGACATTGGCGTACCACTTACGTTACTGCGCCTTGAACCGCAGCATGAATTTGCCGTGATTGAATTGGGCGCGAATCATATTGGTGAAATTGCTTATACCACTGGGCTAACCGCGCCAGATGTTGCCATTATCAATAACGTCGCACCGGCGCATGTGGAAGGCTTTGGTAGTGTACATGGTGTATACCGTGCGAAGTCGGAAATATTTCGTGGCTTAGGCCCGAATGGCCTCGCCATGACCCCCTTTCATTCCGAGTTTGCGCAAGGTTGGGCGCAACAATTGACGCACGTGAAGCACGAAACCTTTGGCCAGACGGTGAGCGAACACAACGCCACTGAAGGCGAACCAGCTCAACCCACCGTGCGGGCGCGCAATATTCAGCTAAACGCCCATGGGTGTGCCGAATTTGACCTCGAACTTACCGGCGACATGGCGCAGCAAGGCCATGTGGTGCTTAGCCTGCCGGGTTTACACAATGTTGACAACGCACTCGTAGCCATTCGCGCCGCAATTGCGGTAGGGTGTGCGCTCGAAGACTGCCAACAAGCCTTGGCAAACTTAACGCCGGTAGCAGGGCGCTTAAACGTCATTTCTGTCAACGACAAACTTCAACTTATCGACGATAGCTACAACGCGAACGTGGGCTCGGTGAAGGCGGCAATTAATATGCTGGCCGTGTACCCAGGGTACCGCTTGCTGGTGCTTGGCGATATGGGCGAATTAGGTAGCGAAGCACGCGAATACCATGCCGAAGTTGGGCAGCACGCGTTGCAAGCCGGTATTGATCAGTTATTTACGCTTGGGGTGCTCAGCCAAAGTGCAAGCGAAGCCTTTAATGGCCAGGGCGGCCGCCATTTTTCTACCTTGGAAAGCTTACTTACGGCGGTAGAACAAGTGATCAACGAGCACAGTGCCAAGCAACTTGTCACGGTGTTGGTGAAAGGCTCACGCAGTGCCCGTATGGAGCGTGTTATTGAAGCGCTACAACAAAAAGAAGAAGGAAAACACGCATGTTAGTGTGGTTAGCTGAATACTTAACCCAATTTGCGAGTGCGTTTAACGTTATCTCGTATTTAACCATGCGTGCCATTCTGAGTGTTCTTACGGCATTGTTGGTTTCACTATGGATGGGGCCTGCCCTCATTAAATATCTGCAGCGTTTGCAAATAGGTCAAGCGGTGCGTGACGACGGTCCGCAGTCGCACTTGAGCAAATCAGGTACGCCAACCATGGGTGGCGTGCTAATTATTGCTTCTATAGTACTTTCTACCTTGTTGTGGGCTGATTTAACCAACCACTATGTGCAAGTTGTGCTCGGCGTTGTGTTGGGCTTTGGCGCTGTTGGTTTTGTCGATGACTATCGCAAAGTGGTGCAGAAGAACTCACGCGGCCTACCCGCACGTTGGAAATACTTTTGGCAGTCGCTTATCGCCACTGTAGCCGCAGTTTATTTATATGCTCACGCGACTGTTGGTGCTGAAACCCAACTATTAGTGCCATTTTTCAAAGACATCATGCCACAACTTGGCCTGATGTACATTGTGCTGGCTTATTTTGTGGTTGTAGGAACCAGTAATGCCGTCAACTTAACTGACGGGCTTGATGGCTTGGCTATTGTGCCAACCATTATGGTTGCCGGTGCGTTAGGGGTGTTTGCATATGCATCGGGTAACGCCAACTTTGCCAGCTACCTCAATATTCCATTCTTGCCATTATCAGGCGAGCTACTGATTGTCTGTACCGCCATTTTTGGGGCCGGCTTGGGCTTTTTATGGTTCAACACCTACCCAGCCATGGTGTTTATGGGCGATGTCGGCTCTCTAACACTGGGTGCGGCGCTCGGCATTATTGCCGTGATGGTACGCCAAGAGCTGGTGCTGTTCATTATGGGCGGTGTGTTTGTGATGGAAACTCTGAGTGTCATGTTGCAAGTGGGCTCATACAAATTGCGCGGTAAACGGGTGTTTCGCATGGCGCCTATTCATCATCACTACGAGCTGAAAGGGTGGCCAGAGCCACGGGTGATCGTTCGGTTTTGGATTTTGAGCCTGGTGTTTGTGCTCATCGGTTTAGCAACCTTGAAATTGAGATAAGCCAATGAAATTAGCTGCATTAGATAGTTACGAAACGATAGGCGTTGTCGGTTTAGGCCAGACCGGGCTCTCGTGCGTGCGCTATTTGTTGCAACGCGACATTGTGCCGGTGGTGTTTGATACTCGTAAAGAGCCGCCGAGACTAAATGAGCTAAAAAGTTTACATGCTGACATTGAGGTGCACACTGGCGCGTTAGAAATTGAGCACGTGCTTGGGCTAGATCTTCTCATTGTTAGCCCCGGTGTTGACTTGCGCTTGCCGGCCTTGCAGCTCGCCATTGACGCAGCTATTCCGGTTGTTGGCGACATGGACTTATTTGCTCGCCACGCCAACAAACCAGTGCTTGGTATTACCGGCTCAAACGGTAAGTCGACGGTGACCCGCTTGGTGGCAGATTTATTAACTGCGGCGGGTAAAAAAGTCGCTATGGGTGGCAACATTGGCGTGCCAGTGTTGGACTTAGTTGGCCAACCAGCCGATGTGTTTGTGTTAGAGCTGTCTAGTTTTCAGTTAGAGCTGATGCATGATCTGCACCTACGCGGTGCAACCCTGCTCAACATTAGCGATGATCACATGGACAGGTACAGCGACTTACGTGATTACTCAAACGCGAAGCACCGAATTTATAACCGCACTGACGTTGCCGTGTGGAACCGTGAACAAGAAATAACCGCGCCGGCGCTTATTCCGCTGAACGCACAAGTGACCTTTGGCCTTAGCCCAAGCGAAGAGCGTGGTCCAGATATGTTTGGCCTGCGTCAAATAGATGGCGATATTGTGATTGAGTTTTCCGGCGAGCCATTGGTACGAGCCAGCGAATTAAAAATTACCGGAACCCACAACCTGCTCAATGTGCAAGCCGCGTTGGCTCTGGTGTATAGCGTTGGGGTAAACCCGACAGATGTGGTTGATGCCTTAAAACAATTTAAAGGGTTACCACACCGTTGCGAGCCGCTTGGTGAAATCAGCAACGTGCAATGGGTGAATGATTCCAAGGCCACCAACATTGGTGCTGCCGAAGCGGCTATTTTCGGCTTGCGGCCGTTGGTGTCGGGCAAGCTAATACTGATTGCGGGTGGCGATGGCAAAGGTGCTGATTTTAGCCACTTCCGCGCTGCGTTACAGCAGGTGGACGTGGTGATTGTGCTGGGCAAAGACGCCGAGCGCATTGCCAATCAAGTGGAACACGCCGTGCGTGTGAAAACACTGGAACAGGCCGTGGCAACGGCTGCTGAACTGGCCGATGCGAACAGCATGGTGTTGTTATCACCGGCCTGTGCCAGTTTAGATATGTTTAAAAATTATGAACATCGCGGCGACGAGTTCCGCCGTCTTGTTATGCAATTAACCAAAACAGCAAAAAGTAACTAGGGCACATAACATGGTCGCAAGAGCGCATAAAGCGCGCACCTCACATAGTAACGAGCAGCAGCTCGAGCTGGGCATTCAGGCAGCCCCTGACTTTGCTCAGCCAACGCTGTGGCAGCGTTGCAGTGACTGGTGGGCGGCCGACACTAATTTGCTCTATGACCGCGTAATTATATGGCTAAGCCTAACCCTCATCGCTATTGGTTTGATCATGGTTAGCTCGGCCTCGTTCCCAGCCGCAGAGCGTCTAACGGGGAACCCGTTTCACTTTGTGTTGCGGCATGGTTTGTACGTGTTGTTAGGGCTGAGTTTGCTGTTTACCGTGATGCAAATACCGATTGGTTGGTGGCACAACGGTAGTGGCGTGCTATTGCTGATTTCACTCGGCATGTTGGCCACGGTGTTGGTTATAGGTCATGAAGTAAACGGCGCCAAGCGTTGGATAAAATTCGGCCCGCTGACATTGCAAGTGGCTGAGGTCGCTAAGTTATTCTTTGTGATTTATATGTCGAGCTATCTCACCCGTCGAGTCGATGAAGTGCAAGACAACATGCGCGGCTTCTTGAAGCCTATGGTGGTGCTGTTCTTATTCGCGGTACTGTTGTTATCGCAGCCCGACTTCGGCTCATTAGTCGTGATGACCTGTATTGTCATTGGCATGTTGTTTTTGGCAGGCGCCAGAATTTGGCAATTTTTTGCGGTGATGATGGTATTAGTCAGCGGCATGGTGCTGTTAATTGTCAAAGAGCAGTATCGCATGCGCCGTATCTTATCCTTTATGGACCCTTGGCAAGACCCGTTTGGTAGCGGTTATCAGCTAACGCAGTCGCTGATGGCGTTCGGTCGTGGAGACTGGTTCGGTCAAGGCCTCGGCAATAGCATACAAAAACTCCAGTACTTACCAGAGGCGCACACTGACTTCATCATGGCCGTTGTCGGCGAAGAGCTTGGCTTCTTTGGTATTATCTTGGTGCTGGTGCTGTCATTTGCGCTAGTGCTGCGTACTATGCAGCTTGGCCGCAAAGCCTTGGTTGCCGGACATCAGTATGGTGGTTTTGCCGCCTACGGCATTGGTATTTGGTTTGCGTTTCAGGCCATGGTGAACATTGGTGCGGCAATTGGTTTACTACCCACGAAGGGGCTTACCCTGCCATTAATTAGCTACGGCGGCACCAGCTTATTGATTAGCTGTATTGCTGTGGGCATATTGTTACGCCTCGATTATGAAGTACGAGTCAGCCAAGTGAAAGTGGCGCCGCGGCGACGCACCACGGCGCGCTCACCTGCCAAAGCCGGAGGTGCAGCATGAACCGTATCATGATTGCCGCTGCAGGTACCGGTGGCCACGTTTTTCCTGCATTGGCGGTGGCCGAACAGTTGCGTAGTTATGGCTGGCAAGTGGTGTGGCTTGGCACCACCGAGCAACGCTTAGAAAGTCGCGTGGTACCGCAAGCTGGGTTCAAATTAGAGCAAATAGCCATGCAAGGTGTTCGCGGCCATGGTTTGGTACGCAAATTAACGATGCCTTGGCGCTTATTCAAAGCGTTTCTACAATGCCGCAAGTTGCTAAAACAACATCAGTCACAGTTGCTGTTGTCGTTTGGTGGCTATGTGTGTGGGCCGGCAGGTTTAGCTGCGCGCTCACTAGGTGTGCCATTGTTGGTGCACGAGCAAAATGCGGTGGCCGGCATGACCAATAAGTTACTCGCGCGCTTTGCTGATCACGTCATGGTTGGCTTTGCTGCCGCGAAAGCACAATTGCCGCGGGCCGAAGTGACCGGTAATCCACTGCGCGCAGCCTGGTTGCAACCGGTGCCGGAGCAACCGCGGCAGGGCTTACGCGTGCTCATTGTCGGCGGTAGCCTAGGGGCGCAAGCCTTAAATGAATCGGTGCCCGCTGCGGTTGCACAGTTGCCTGAGCCCTTACTGCAGCAATTAACCGTGCAGCATCAATGTGGCCAAGGCCGTGTGGAAGCCGTACAAGCTGCATACCAGAGCACGCAAGTACAAGTGCAGGTGGATGAGTTTATAACTGACATGCACAGCGCATACAGCAACGCCGATGTAGTGATTTGTCGAGCTGGCGCATTGACTGTGGCTGAACTTGCAGTGGTTGGCACACCAGCTATTTTTGTGCCCTTACCGCACGCTGTTGATGATCATCAAACCGCCAATGCCGGTGAGCTAGTTCATGCCGAGGCGGCACGGTTGTTGCCACAAAGCGAATTAGTCCAAATAGCCCCTTTGGTAGCATTACTCAGCGAACTGCTAAGTGATGCTGAATTGCGCTCAACGATGCGGAAAAATGCCAAGCATGCAGCGTACCCAGCGGCCACTGAAGCCGTGGTGAACCAATGCGAACGCTGGGCGAACCCAGAACAATTAAAGGTAGGCAGTAAATCATGAGTGAAATGAGTCGTCATCAATACTTTCAAGGCCACCCGCCGCTTATGCGTCGTGTGTCACGTATCCATTTTTTGGGTATAGGTGGCGCGGGCATGGCCGGTATTGCGGAAGTACTGTTGAATCAAGGCTATGCCATTAGCGGCTCAGACATGGCCGAAAGCGCGAATACCTCGCGTTTGCGAGAGTTAGGTGCAACCGTGTTTATTGGCCACCATGCGGCAAACATCAAAGATGCCAATGTTATGGTTGTTTCTTCCGCCATTAAAGCCGACAACCCAGAAGTTATTGCCGCAAAAGAACAGAATGTTCCTATTGTGCGCCGGGCAGAAATGCTGGCTGAACTTATGCGTTTTCGTTACGGCATTGCTGTTGCTGGAACGCATGGCAAAACCACCACCACCAGCTTGATTGCGAGTTTATTTGCAGCCGATGAGCGCGACCCAACCTTTGTTATTGGTGGGCTCTTAAAAGGCGCTGGTGCGAACGCACGTTTAGGTACCAGCAAATACTTGATTGCCGAGGCTGATGAGTCTGATGCATCATTCTTGCACTTGCAGCCTATGGTTTCTGTGGTGACCAACATTGAAGCCGACCACATGGACACCTATGACGGCGACTTTAATAAGCTGCTCGACACTTATTTAGAGTTTTTGCACAACTTGCCGTTTTACGGCTTGGCCGTTATGTGTGTTGACGACCCGGTAGTACGTGACTTAATTCCGCGCGTAGGCCGTCAGGTCGTGACTTATGGGTTTCATGAAGACGCCGACGTACGGGCGGATAACTACCGCCAACAGGGCGGAAAAAGCACCTTCACCGTTTACCGAGACGGCCACAAGCCGCGCGAAGTGACCGTTAATTTGCCGGGTAAACATAACGTGCTCAACGCACTAGCGGCCATTGCGGTGGCCAGTGACGAACGCCTGAACGACGATGCTATTTTTGCGGCACTTGAGCAATTTGGTGGTATAGGTCGTCGCTTTGAGCACTTAGGCGCATTTGCCCGCGTTCACGATGGCCAACAAGGCGACGTATTGCTGGTGGATGATTACGGTCACCACCCGTCGGAAGTGGCTGCAACTATTGCCGCGGCGCGTGCCGGTTGGCCTGAGCGGCGTATCGTGATGGCCTTTCAACCGCATCGTTATTCACGTACCCGTGACTTATTTGATGACTTTGCTGCCGTACTTAGTGAAGTTGATGTGTTGCTGTTGCTTGACGTCTACAGCGCTGGCGAGGCGCCGGTAACCGGTGCCGATAGTCGTGCCTTAGCGCGGGCCATTCGTTTGCGCGGAAAAATAGAACCTATCTATGTCGGTGATCGCAGCGAGTTGTACACCGTGCTTGCTGACGCTCTTCGCCCGAATGACCTTTTGCTGGCGCAAGGCGCCGGTAATATTACCGCTATTGCGCGTGACTTAGTCGCGACTGAATTAGCACCAACGGCATTACGAGAAAAAGCTAAATCACTCGAAGGAGAACAAAGCGCATGAGTCAGGGCAATTCGTTCGGCAAGGTTGCCGTGTTGTGTGGCGGCCATTCAGCAGAGCGCGAAGTATCGTTGCGCTCTGGGCAAACCGTACTTGCAGCGTTACAGCAGCAAGGCATTGACGCCCATGCGTTTGACCCCGCAGAGCAGCCGTTAACGGCACTTCTTAGCGAACAATTTGCGCGCGCCTTTGTTGTGTTGCACGGGCGTGGCGGTGAAGACGGCACCATTCAAGGTGCATTGCAGTACTTGGGCATTCCATATACCGGCAGCGGCGTGTTAGGGTGCGCGCTAGCTATGGATAAAGTAAGAACCAAGCAGGTCTGGCAAGCGGCTGGGCTACCGGTTGCACCAAGCGCCGTTATTACGCGCGACAAAGCGGTCGACTGGCTAGGATTAATTGACGAGCTTGGTGGCAAAGTCATGGTCAAGCCGGCTCAAGAAGGCAGCAGTATTGGTATGAGCCCTGCTAACAGCGCCGAAGAATTAGAACAAGCAGTCGCTTTAGCGCACCGTTATGACAATGAAGCTTTGGTCGAAAGCTGGTTAAGTGGGCCAGAGTATACGGTTTCTATATTAGGAGACCAGGCATTACCAGCGATACGGGTGCAGTCGACCCACGAATTTTATGACTATGACGCCAAGTACCAAGCGGGTGATACGCAGTACCATTGTCCAGCCGGTTTGTGTGAACTGGAAGAGCGCGCGTTAGAGCAGTTAGCCGTAACCGCGTTTCGTGCACTAGGCGGTCGCGGCTGGGGCCGTATTGATGTGATGTGTGACAAAGACGGAAACTTTAAATTGCTTGAAGCCAATATGGTTCCGGGCATGACCACAAAAAGCTTAGTGCCAATGGCGGCGAAAGCAGTGGGCTTAAGTTTTGAGCAATTAGTGCTACGCATACTCGAACAAAACGAGGTGTAAGGTGGCGGCGGTACGCTGGCAGTTTTGGCTAGGTTTTAGCTTTTTTATCAGCGTAATCGTCGGAGCGATAGCGGGAGCCGTGTCGTTGTATTACGTGGCCATGGATGCCAACGAGGTACCGTTAAAACGTTTGGTGGTGCAGGGCGAACTGCATTATCTAGACCGCACCGAGGTGCGACAAGCGTTAGCCGGTGAGCCGTTAGGGAGTTTCTTCTCGGCTGATGTGGATGTGATTCGCCAGCGTTTAGAGGCACATCCTTGGATAGCACAGGCTTCGGTGCGCAAAGAATGGCCCGACATATTACGGGTGTTTGTCGTAGAGCAACAACCGCTAGGGCACTGGAACGAACAACAACGACCAAACGCACTAGTAACCCGTGATGGCACGGTGTTTGAGGTCGATAAAACAGAGATAGACGTGCTATTGCCGAAGTTATTTGGGCCCGAGCACGCAGTGAAAGAAACCGTTGAGCAATATCAGCAAGTGCATGAGTTGCTTGAACTAAACGGCCACACAGTGGTGGCGTTAACCTTAACGGAGCGGTTTGCGGTAGACGTTGAGTTAATGTCAGGCATTAAGCTGCATATTGGCCGCGAAGGTTTATTGGAACGAGTACAGCGATTTATTGACTTGTTCCCGACAATTATTCGGCACCAAACACAGCCGATAGATTATGTCGATTTACGTTATGACACCGGCGTTGCGGTGGCCTGGAAACAATCATAGAAACAGAGTTAGAAAGCACAACAAGCGGACATAAAAAGAGAGCATAAAAACATGTCAAAAGCAGCAGAACGCAACATGGTCGTAGGGCTAGATATAGGCACCAGTAAGGTGGTTGCGCTAATTGGCGAGGTAATGCCAGACGCGGAAATTAGCGTTATTGGCGTTGGCGCGGCAGCTGCGCGTGGCATGGATAAAGGCGGTGTGAACGACTTAAACCTGGTGGTGCAGTCTATTCAACGTGCCGTCGAAGAAGCAGAACTGATGGCCGATTGTCGTGTGGCTTCGGTGTATTTGAACATATCTGGCCGCCATATTGCCTGCCAAAATGAGTCAGGCATGGTGCCGATTAACGAAGCTGAAGTGACTCAAGATGACGTGGACAGCGTAATTCATGCGGCTAAGTCGGTGCCCATTGCGCAAGAGCGCCGCATTTTGCATGTATTACCGCAAGAATTCATTATCGACTCGCAAGAAAGCATTAAAAGCCCGATTGGCATGTCAGGCGTGCGTATGGAAGCCAAAGTGCACATTATCACCTGCGCCAACGACATGGCGAAGAACATTGTCAAAGCGGTGGAGCGTTGTGGCTTAACCGTTGACCGATTAATTTTCTCGGCGTTGGCTTCTAGCTACTCGGTGCTTACTGAAGACGAGAAAGATCTCGGCGTGGCCTTAGTTGATATGGGCGCCGGCACTATTGATATCAATATTTATACCGGCGGCGTACTGCGCCACACGGCGGTAATTCCGGCAGCGGGTAATCAGGTAACCAGCGATATAGCGAAAATATTCCGCACCCCGCTGAACCATGCCGAAGAAATTAAAACCAAGTATGCATGTGCGCTGCGCGAGTTAGTGAGCAAAGACGACAACATTGAAGTGCCGTCAGTAGGCGGGCGCCCATCGCGCACCATGCAACGTCATATTTTGGCCGAAGTGGTCGAGCCGCGTTATCAAGAATTATTTGAATTAATTCGCGATCAAATAAACCAAAGCGGCTTAGAAGATCAAATTGCAGCAGGTATTGTGCTAACCGGTGGCTGCGGCCGCATGGAAGGCGCCATTGAATTTGCTGAAGAAATATTTCAAATGCCAGTGCGCTTAGGTGAGCCACTGGGTATGCAAGGCTTGAGCGATTACGTGCAAGACCCAACCTACGCAACAGCGGTTGGCTTGCTACGTTATGGCCAGGAAGATGTCCAAAACCGCCAACAAGAAGCGAGCACAACAAACGTCATAGGTATGGGGAAACGTTTGCTGAGCTGGTTTAAAGGCGAATTTTAAGCAAAACAACGTTTTGGATATTTGTTAAGGGGTTGTACAATAAGCAGGTTAAAGGAGAAACAACATGTCTGAAGTATTCGAAGTAGTCGACAACTTTGATACAGACGCGGTGATTAAAGTCATCGGCGTCGGTGGCGGCGGAGGTAACGCTGTCAAACATATGATTAATGAGTCTATTGAAGGTGTGCAATTTATTGTTGCCAACACCGATGCGCAGGCGTTGCGTAATCATGGCGCTCATTCAACTATTCAATTGGGTACCGACATCACCAAAGGCCTTGGTGCTGGCGCGAACCCAGAAATTGGTCGCCAAGCAGCCGAAGAAGCACGCGATGAAATTCGCAAGCAGCTGCAAGGTGCGGATATGGTCTTTATTGCCGCCGGTATGGGCGGTGGTACCGGTACGGGTGCGGCGCCAGTGGTGGCTGAAGTAGCACGCGAACTCGGTATTTTGACTGTGGCCGTGGTCACCAAGCCATTCCCGTTTGAAGGTCAGCGCCGTATGGCTGCGGCGAAAGAAGGTATTGACCAGTTAGCGCGCAACGTTGACTCGCTAATTACCATTCCAAACGAGAAACTTTTGAAGGTTTTAGGTAAAGGCACCAGTCTGCTAGATGCATTTGCGAAGGCAAACGACGTATTATTGGGCGCTGTACAAGGTATTTCAGACTTAATTACCCGCGACGGCCTGATCAACGTCGACTTTGCAGACGTACGTGCGGTAATGCGCGAAATGGGTACCGCCATGATGGGTACCGGTATTGCGCGTGGTGAAGACCGTGCTCAAGAAGCCGCAGAAATGGCTATCAACAGCCCACTGTTGGAAGACATCGACTTGTCGGGTGCACGTGGTGTGTTGTTGAACATTACCGCTGGCATGGACCTGAGCATGGAAGAATTTGAAATTGTCGGTAACGTGGTTAAAGGCTTCGTGTCTGAAAACGCAACAGTTATTGTTGGTACCGTGATCGATATGGATATGTCAGAAGAGTTACGCGTCACGGTTGTAGCAACCGGTATTGGTGGCGAACGAAAGCCAGATATTTCACTGGTGAACCGTCGTGAGCCAGCGCCAAGCTACGGTCAACGTACGTCTACCGCACCAAGTGCCCCGCAAGGTGGTTACAGCAATGCTGCGACAGCACGTAAAATGGAACCGGAACTTGATGACGAGCCAATGGAAGAAGAC
Source organism: Pseudidiomarina donghaiensis (assembly GCF_900116895.1). Lineage (GTDB taxonomy): Bacteria > Pseudomonadota > Gammaproteobacteria > Enterobacterales > Alteromonadaceae > Pseudidiomarina > Pseudidiomarina donghaiensis. The sequence continues at coordinate 275,505 of NZ_FPCF01000001.1, forward strand.
CCTGTGGTAAGCAGCAAACCAGCAGCTAAGCCTCAGGCGAATCAAGGCAAAGACATGGATTATCTGGATATTCCAGCGTTCTTACGTCGCCAAGTCGACTAATTGTCGGCAAGTCGATTAAGAACTGCTAGATGTTGCGGTTTTTTAGATAATCCGGTAAACTATTGCGCCTTTTGCTAGTCAAAAGACTCAATGGCTTCTTTGACTTTCAGATTAAGAAGAGCGGACATGATTAAACAACGTACAATCAAACAGCCTATTGCAACCACGGGTGTGGGCCTGCATAAAGGCAACAAGGTTCAGCTAACGCTGCGCCCAGCACCTGTGAATACAGGGTTGGTGTTTCGCCGTGTAGACTTGAACCCTGCGGTTGATATTCCTGCTAACGCTGAGTTAGTGCGGGATACCCGTATGTGTACCTGTCTGATCAACGATGACAACGTGCGCGTGTCGACAGTGGAGCATTTATTGGCCGCTATTGCTGCAATGGGCATCGATAACTTAATTATTGAAGTTGATAGCCATGAGATTCCGATCATGGATGGTAGCTCTCACCCCTTTATTTACCTGCTACAGAGCGCGGGCATTGAAGAGCAGGGCGCAGCGAAAAAGTTTATCAAAATCAAACAGCCTATTCGGGTTGAAGAAGACGACAAATGGGCGGAACTGTTACCCCATGACGGGTTCCGCATCGATTTTGCCATCGATTTCGAGCATCCAGCCATTGCCGACACTGGGCAAGTGGTTAGCATTGACTTTAGCAGCAGCAATTTCATCAAAGAAATTAGCCGCGCACGCACCTTTGGTTTTATGAAAGACATCGAAATGTTGCGCGCCAATAACCTTGCGTTAGGTGGCAGCTTTGACAACGCCGTAGTGCTTGATGAATTCCGTATTCTTAACAGCGACGGTTTGCGTTACGACGACGAGTTCGTGAAGCACAAAGTACTCGACGCCATTGGCGATTTATACATGGGCGGCTATGCCATTTTGGGCAACTTGCGCGCGTTTAAATCGGGCCATGCGTTAAACAACCAATTGTTGCGTGCCGTGTTGCAGAACCAAGAAGCGTGGGAATTTGTCACCTTTGACGACGAAGCCACCGCGCCTATTGCGTTCGCCACCCCAGCCTTGGCTTAATTCGGCGTAGCCCGGCGTTCTACGCCGGGTGGTGCGCAGCACCGTTAATCTCGACGAACATCATTGATTTCCTATCGACGAACATCACTGATATCCATTAGGCATTAACCGTGGCTACGCCACGTCCCGGCGTAAAACGCCGGGCTACAGCTCATACTTATCGGCCAGTGCCAATAGCTGCGAGCGTAGCGGTTCTTCGCATAATTCCGCTTGTTCACGCAGCTTTCTTACGGCTTCGTTTTCTTTCGGAGCTTCAGGCTTCGTCTCTATAATGTCTGTTTTTTGAACAGCTTGCAGTGCGGTTTGCGCACTGGCATGAGTGCCTGGCCGCACCCGCACTTCCAAGTCAGTGATCGGTAACGTAGATCCTGACTGAAAATACGTTATAATGCGACCTTGCTGTTGTTTTAGCCGGCTGGCTAATGCCGCTGATGAAACTTCTAGCACGAGGGTGTGAGCACGAACAGACACCACTTTACAATGTGCCAACATAGGCGACAGCTGCAATGCATCAAAACAATGTTGCAATTGCTGTTGCCAGAGTTGGTATTGCTCGGTAAAGTCTGTAAAACGCGCTAAGCGTTGACGGCCGAACAATTGTTGTATATCGCGTGGTCGTTTACGTGCCATAAATAATAATACGCAGCGAGAGATTGCATGAGTTTAACAGTCTTCTACCGAGGCTCCAAAGTAAAATTCAGCTTCGAGCTAAGCCGTCGACGGATGTTGTCGCTGGCCGGCCTAGCTGCGCTTGGTGCGGTGGCGTTGGCAAAACCATGGGCACCGGCACAACTTGACGTGAAAGCCGCGCAAGCAAAAATTAACGACGAGAAGATTGCACTTGCCGCCCAGCAAGAGGTTGTTCGTGAGCTTAAAAACGAAACAGAAAAAAAGCTTACCGCAATGACTATTTATTTAGGCGAAATGCAATCGCAGCTTCGTCGCTTAGATGCACTTGGGCAGCGTTTAGCTTCTGTTGCCGATCTCGACAACGGTGAATTTGCGTTTACCGAATCTCAAGGCGATATCATGGGTGGCCCTGAGGCGTCCATTTTAGATGCGCCACGTGTTGATGGCCGTGATGTTATTGAGCAAATCGAAAACATGATGGGCCAGCTGTCAGATAAACAAAAACAGCTTGCCCTACTTGAGTCTGTGATGATGAGTCACCATATCTCAGCAGAGAGCTATATAGCGGGCCGTCCAATTGAGTCCGGTTGGCTATCGTCGCAGTATGGTATTCGTAAAGACCCATTTAACGGTCAGCCAGCCATGCACAAAGGCTTAGACTTCGCCAGCCTTGAAGAAGGCGCCGGTGTGTTTGCTACTGGGGCTGGTGTGGTGACTTGGGCCGGCGAGCGCTCAGGTTACGGTAAACTTATTGAGATTGACCACGGCGGCGGTTTAAAAACCCGTTATGGTCATAGTAAAGAATTGTTGGTGAAAGAAGGCGATGTGGTAACGCGCGGCCAGAGAATTGCGCTTATCGGCAGTACTGGGCGCTCGACGGGGCCTCATGTTCATTACGAAGTACTGCGTAATAATCGTCAAATCGACCCATACAAATTTGTCTATCGTGACGCTGACTAAGCGTCACGGTTGTTACAACAGGAACTAAAACTCACATGTTAGGTAGTCTATTTCGTAAGGTATTTGGTAGCCGCAACGACCGTATCCTCAAAGGTCTGCAGAAAAAAGTTCAACAAATCAACGCCATCGAGCCCGAATTTGAAGCGCTCAGCGACGAAGAACTCAAGCAAAAAACAGTCGAATTTAAGCAGCGTATTGAACAGGGCGCCAACTTAGACGATTTGCTGGTTGAAGCTTTTGCCACCGTACGTGAAGCATCAAAACGCGTATTCAATATGCGCCATTTTGATGTGCAGCTGGTTGGCGGCATGATCTTAAACGACAACCGCATTGCTGAAATGCGCACCGGTGAAGGTAAAACCTTAACCGCCACCTTGTCGGCCTACCTGAATGCATTAAGCGGCAAAGGCGTGCACATTGTTACTGTGAACGACTACTTGGCACGTCGTGACGCGGAAACCAACCGCCCGCTGTTTGAGTTCCTTGGCCTAACCGTAGCGTTTAATATTCCGGGTATGAACCCGCAAGATAAACGCGCAGCCTACGCGGCCGATATCACTTACGGTACCAACAACGAGTTCGGCTTTGACTACCTGCGCGACAACATGGCGTTTAGCCCGCAAGATCGCGTGCAGCGCGACTTAAACTACGCCATTGTCGATGAAGTTGACTCCATCTTAATTGACGAAGCGCGTACGCCATTGATTATTTCTGGCGCCGCTGAAGACAGCTCGGACATGTACATTAAAATGAATGACATTGTGCCGTTGCTGCAACAGCAAGAAAAAGAAGACACCGAAGAAGAGCGTGGTGAAGGCGACTTCACTATCGACGAGAAGTCGAAACAAGTGCACATGACTGAAAACGGTCAAGAGCACGTGGAAGAAATTCTAAAAGAACGCGGCATGCTTGCTGAAGATGACTCGTTGTTCTCAGCAGCAAATATTACCCTGCTGCACCACGTGAACGCGGCATTGCGCGCGCATCATTTATTCCAGAAAGACGTCGATTACATTGTCAAAGACGACCAAATTGTCATTGTTGATGAGCACACCGGCCGTACCATGGAAGGCCGTCGTTGGTCTGAAGGTTTACACCAAGCCATTGAAGCTAAAGAAGGTGTGAAAATTCAGAATGAAAACCAAACGTTAGCGTCTATTACCTTCCAGAACTATTTCCGTTTGTACACCAAGCTAGCGGGTATGACGGGTACTGCAGACACTGAAGCTTTCGAATTCCAATCAATTTATGGCTTAGAAACGGTTGTTATTCCAACCAACCGACCAATGATTCGTGATGACCGTGCCGATTTAATCTTTATTAGCGCGGAAGAAAAATACGAAGCCATTGTGGCTGACATTGAAGAATGTCGTACAGCCAAGCGTCCAGTGCTAGTGGGTACCATTTCGATTGAGTCTTCAGAGTTGCTGTCACGCTTGTTGAAGAAAAAGAAAATTCCACATAACGTGTTGAACGCTAAGTTTCACGCCCGTGAGGCCGAAATTGTTGCACAAGCCGGCTTGCCAGGCGCGGTAACAATTGCCACCAACATGGCCGGTCGTGGTACCGATATTGTTTTGGGTGGTAACTTACAAACTGAAATTTCAGAGTTAAAAGAGCCAACGCCAGAAAAAATTGAGCAAGTGAAAGCGGCATGGCAAGAGCGTCATGATGCCGTCATTGAAGCCGGTGGCTTGCATATTATTGGCACCGAGCGTCATGAATCACGCCGCATAGATAACCAGCTTCGAGGCCGTTCAGGTCGTCAAGGTGACCCAGGTTCATCACGTTTTTATCTGTCACTTGAAGACTCACTCATGCGTATGTTTGCGTCAGATCGCATGGCGACCATGATGAAGCGCCTTGGTATGAAACGTGGCGAAGCCATTGAACACCCGTGGGTAAGCCGCGCCATTGAAAACGCGCAGCGCAAAGTAGAAGGTCGCAACTTCGATATTCGTAAGCAATTGCTCGAATACGATGACGTAGCAAACGACCAACGCAAAGTGGTTTACGAGCAACGTAACGAGTTGCTTGACGAAGGCGACATTTCAGAAACCATTACGGTTATTCGTGAAGACGTTATCGAGCGTGTCATTAACGAGTACATTCCACCAGGCTCACTGATTGAAATGTGGGATGTTCCGGGCTTAGAAGAGCGTTTGCGCGCTGATTTCGCAGTCGACTTGCCAGTGGGTAAATGGCTGGACGAAGACGCCAAAATGCACGAAGAAATTTTACGCGAGCGTATTCTTGAGTCGTTAGTAACCGCGTACAAAGAAAAAGAAGAGATGGTTGGCGAGCAGGTATTACGTCAGTTTGAAAAGACCATCATGCTACAAAGCCTAGACATGCACTGGAAAGAGCACTTGGCGGCCATGGACCACTTGCGTCAAGGTATTCATTTACGTGGCTACGCCCAGAAGAACCCGAAACAAGAATACAAGCGTGAAGCCTTTGAATTATTTGCAGACATGCTTGAGGCCTTGAAGCTTGAAGTGATCACTATTTTAAGCAAAGTGCGCGTGCGTGCCGAAGAAGACGTTGAAGCTGTAGAAGCTAAGCGCCGTGCGGCCGAAGCTGCACAGCAGAAAGAGTTTCAGCACCAAGGCACGCCAACCAGTGGCACTGAAAGTGCAGCAGCTCCAGGCCCAGCGCAAGCGAAGCCAGATGTAGGCCGCAATGAGCCATGCCCATGTGGTTCAGGTAAAAAATACAAACATTGTCATGGCAAAATCTAAACGCGTACACGTGGCTGTTGGGGTGATACAAAACCCCGACGGCGCGGTGTTTATCAGCCGTCGGCATGCCCATTTGCATCAAGGTGACAAATGGGAGTTTCCGGGCGGTAAGGTTGAAGCCAACGAAGACGTTTTCCAAGCCTTGTGCCGCGAATTGCACGAAGAGTGTAATATTGCGGTGCAGCAAGCCTCGCCGTTAACCGCCATAAGCTTTGATTACCCCGACAAGCAGGTGTTACTGGATGTGTGGATGGTGACGGGGTTTAGTGGTGATGTGCGCCAAAAAGAGGGGCAAGAATGGGTGTGGGTACCCGTGCATCAGCTTGATGCTTACCAGTTTCCAGCCGCCAATGTGGCTATTATTGAATGCTTGCAAGACTGTTTACGCCGCAACCCTTAAGGGCAAAGCGCTAGACCAAATTCAATATCTTGATCAAACGACGCGCGGCCATGTTCGGGTTCGTAGCGCAAAAACCGAATATTAAATCGTTGCTTGTGCCCAGAAATAACTGGGTAGGCAGGTAAGTCAGCGCTTACTCTTATGCGCAGTAAGCTTAACGGCTCGGTACTTTCTTGCAGCATACCGTTTACCGCAGTAACCCGCTCAAAGCGAGCCTGACCGCGCATCAACTCTAACTCTAAGGTAAGCCCAGAAACTAATACGGCTAGCTCATTCCACCAGCGTGCACTGTCATTGTCACGTACCTGCTGTGGCTGATTCAGCCAAAAATGTAACTGCGGCACGTCGAAGTTACAGGTACCACCTGGCATTGCAAAACGCTGACGAATAGCGCTGAGCAAACGGTCTTGCTTCAAACTGCTGCCCACGCGGTTTAGCGGCTGAATAGCCGCCAATGCTCGGTTAACCTGTTCAATGGTTTGCTGCAATTGCTCTTGGTTGACGTCTGGGTGTTGTGCCCAAACCTTGAGTTGGCCTTTGCGGCGCTCAAGATCTTTTTGCACATCGGTGCGTACATCGCTACGCTCGCACAAGTCTAAAATAGCGAATAAGGCACTAAAGTAACGGGTGTAGTTTTGCTGAGTAACAGGTGTAGCAGGCTGCAACGCCTGTAAAATATGCTCAAGGCGCAGATAGGTGCGTACCCGCTCTAAAAGCGGGTATTCGTAGTCAATGGTGCCGTTATTATTATTGTTATCCATGAGCTCGGTTATGTATGTACATGAGCCTATAATAGCTGCTTATTTTGAAGTTTCAACGAGTTGCTTGTTTATTGGCAGCTAAGCGCAGGTAAAGTTCGTGTAATTTTTCAACGTGCTTGGGTAATTCTTCCACCGCGCCGTTGTTATCAATAACATTGTCGGCGGCCGCTAAACGCTGCTCGCGGCTGGCTTGGGCGGCAATAATGGCCTGTACTTGTTCTGCATTGGTATTATCACGCGATGCTGTGCGCGCTATTTGCGTCGCTTCACTAACATCGACGACCAGCACCCGGTCGCATAATTGCGTTAGGCGGTTTTCAATCAATAATGGTGCAGACAAAATCACGTAAGGTGATTGAGCTTGCGCCACTTGTTGTAACAACTGTTCGCGCACCAGTGGGTGGGTTAGGTTATTTAGCCAGGTTTTGTCTTCAGGGTGAGCAAAAATGCGCTCGCGTAACCAAGAACGGTTTAAACCACCATCTGGCTGTAATGCTTGCTCGCCAAAACGCTGTTTAACCGCTTCAAGCGCCGCAGAACCGGGGTTCATCATGCCGCGCGCAATAACGTCCGCATCAACCACATCAATACCTTGCTGGTAGAATAGGTCGGTGACTGTGGTTTTGCCGCTACCAATGCCGCCTGTAACGCCGACTACAAACATTAGCCGTGCACCCAATTCAGGTAGCTGCTCAGCAACTCTTCGCCCCACAGCATGGCAATAACGCCGCCGCAGATCAAAAATGGTCCAAATGGAATCGGTTGTCCTTGCTTGTTGCGATTAATTTGTTGCCAAATAATACCAATCACGGCACCGCTGGCGGCCGATGCAATAACCGTAACTGGTAGCATTTGGTAACCATGCCATGCGCCAAAGGCTGCTAGCAGCTTAAAGTCGCCATAGCCCATACCTTCCTTGCCGGTCAGCAATTTAAATGCCCAGTAAACGCTCCACAGCGCTAAATAACCGGCCATGGCACCAATCACGGCGTCTTGCAGCGGTATGTGGCCGCTATAAATGGCAAAACCTAGCCCTGTCCACAGCATCAGGTAGGTCATTTGGTCGGGCAGCAGCATGTGGTCTGCATCAATAAAGAACATGCTAATGAGCAAGCAAGCTAACCACAAATACACGAAGGTGGTGAAGGTGAAGCCGAGTTGCCAAACTACTGTGGCGAAGATCACGCCGGTTAGCAGTTCGATGGCTGGATAACGTGCGCTAATTTTTGTGTGGCAAGCGCGGCATTTGGCTTTAAGCACTAGCCAGCTAATAACTGGAATATTGTCATACCACTTAATGGCGGTTTTGCATGTCGGGCAATGTGAGCCGGGCGTCGCTAAATTGAATTTGTCTTGTGCTTCGGGCGTGATACCGCTGACTTCTGCACACTCTTTTTGCCATTGGCGCTGCATCATCACCGGAAAGCGGCCAATAACCACGTTTAAAAAGCTGCCCACCACGAGGCCCAAAGCAAGGCCGAAGGCCGTTACCCAAGCCGTGTGGGCGGGGTAGTCTAAAATCAATTCCATTTGTTTATCCTACTACTTGGCCAAGTGAGAAGATTGGCAAGTACATGGCGACAATCAAACCACCTACAAGCACACCTATCACCACCATGATCATCGGTTCAAGCAGCGCGGTTAAGTTATCCACTAAGTCGTCCACTTCGCGCTCATATATACTGGCGACTTTAGCTAGCATATCATCGAGTGAGCCAGATTCTTCCCCAATAAACACCATTTGTTCTGCTAGGGTTGGAAATAAGTCTTGCGACTGCATGGCGGTATTCATTTGCATACCTGAGGTGACTTCGTCGCGAATCCGGAAAATAGCATCGCGATATACCGCGTTACCTGAGGCACCTGCGGCTGATTCTAAGGCGTTAATTAACGGCACACCGGCGGCAAAGGTGGTAGATAGCGTGCGGGCAAAGCGTGCAACCGCGGCTTTGTTGAGTATTTCTTTAATGACGGGTACTTTCAATGAAATGGCGTCGACCTTGTCGCGCAAGTTCTGGCTTTTGCCGTACGCACGCTTAAATAGCCAGCCCGCAACGATGAGCCCAGCAGCAACATATAAGAAATAAGCCTGCACAATTTCCGACAATGTCACTACAAACTGGGTCATAGCAGGCAACTCGGCACCGAAGTCTTTAAATACCGCTTCAAATTGTGGTACTACGAACACGAGCAAGATCACGGTTACCACTAGCGCCACCACAATAACCGAGGCAGGATATACCAAAGCCTTTTTGATTTTGGCTTTCAGCGCTTCTGATTTTTCGCGGTAGGTCGCAATACGATCAAAAATGGTTTCTAACGAGCCCGATTGCTCGCCGGAATCCACTAAATCACAATACAAAGTATCGAAAATAGTGGGGTGCTTACGTAACGCCGAAGCCAACGGCGAACCCGCGCCAACATCGTTAGCAATGGTGAGCATGAGGTCACGAATTTTCGGGTTTTCAACGCCTTTGGCGACCATTTCCAACGACTGCAGCAAAGGTACGCCGGCACTTAACATGGTGGCAATCTGACGGGTGAAAAGCGCGATGTCACCACCGGTTATTTTTTTATTACCAAATAGCGACTTGGCCTTCTTCTTGACGCTTTTTGGCATGACGCCTTGGTCGCGTAAGCGAGCGCGCACCGCTCGATCATTATCGGCGCGCATCAGGCCTTTTACTTTTTGGCCGCGCTTATTAATACCTGTCCATGCGAATTCGGTGATTTCCTTCACGGCTTGCGGTTTCTTCGCCATTACTGCACCTGCTTGTAAGAAAGTTAGCTAAATTATTATAGTTAGAAGTTCGTGACGCGGTTGGCTTCAGCCAAACTAATAATGCCCGCCGTTACTTTTAACAGCGCTGATTGGCGCAAAGAGTTAATACCGTCTTCGCGGGCTTGCTTGGCTATGTCTAGTGATGACGAGCCTTCCATAATCAAGTCGGCTATGTTTGGCGTAATCGGCATGACCTCGTACACACCGGTACGGCCCTTGTAACCGCCGGTACATTGGTCACAGCCCACGGCTTTAAATATGGTGTTGGTTTGAATTTGTTCTTCGCTAAAGCCTTGGCGGCGCATTTCTTCCGCGGGTAGTTTTTCTTCTGCTTTGCATTGGTTGCATAAACGGCGCGCCAAGCGCTGCGCAATAATGAGTGTGACCGAACCAGCAATGTTATAGGCCGGCACGCCCATGTTCATTAAACGGGTTAAGGTTTCCGCGGCTGAGTTGGTGTGCAAGGTCGAGAGCACCAAGTGACCGGTTTGTGCCGCTTTAATGGCGATTTCCGCGGTTTCTAGGTCACGAATCTCACCCACCATGACTACGTCGGGGTCTTGGCGCAAGAACGAGCGCAGCGCGTCGGCGAAGGTTAAGCCAGCTTTTACGTTTATTTGAACTTGGTTAATACCCACAAGGTTTATTTCTACTGGGTCTTCTGCGGTGGATATATTACGCTCTGGCGTGTTGAGTATGTTCAAGCCGGTATACAGTGATACGGTTTTACCTGAACCTGTGGGGCCGGTGACCAAAATCATACCTTGCGGTTTCTCAAGGGCCTCTTCGTAAAGCTTTTGCTGATCGGGCTCGTAACCCAGTGATTCGATACCGATCATGGCTGCCGCAGCGTCCAAAATACGCAGTACAATTTTTTCACCGTACAGCGTTGGCAGTGTACTTACCCGAAAATCAATGGCTTTGTGTTTTGAAAGTTTAAGCTTAATTCGGCCGTCTTGTGGCAAGCGGCGCTCGGCAATATCCAACTGCGACATAACCTTTAAACGCGCGGCAATACGCCCTGCAAGCTGCACGGGCGGTTTGGCAATTTCATGCAGTACGCCATCAATACGAAAACGAATGCGATATTCTTGCTCGTAGGGCTCAAAGTGCAAATCCGACGCACCGCGCTTAATGGCATCCAGCAGCATCTTGTTAATGTAAATAACAATGGGCGCATCGTTTTTAACGTCTGCACTAACCGCGCCGGTATCGTCTTGGCGCTCATCGGTGGCATCAATATCACGCAGCTCTTGCTCGTCTTCTGCGGTTACGCCAAGCGCCGATGATTCGTTTTCTAATACCGTATCAATTAATTTTTGTAACTTGTTTTCTTCCACCAACACCGCTTCGGTTTGCATGCGGGTACGAAACTGAAATTCATCCAGCGTTTCAATGCGGGTTGGGTCAGAAACCGCCACATAAAGCACGTTGCCACGCATATACAACGGCAGCGCATGGTTCTTTCGAATTAACCGTTCGTTAATGAATTCTTGCGGCAAAAAATCAGGGTTAAAGGCGTCTAGATCAAGCCACGGGGCGTTCGATTCAAGATAACAAAAGTTGGCAAGTTCGCTTGGCGAAATAAGCTTCTGTTCAACTAAACAGGCACTAAACGGCAGCTTATTTTCCCAAGCATACTCGCTGCAGCGGGTGAGTTTATCTTCAGGAATGAGTTTGTCACGCAGCAGCAGCGCCGCGAGGGAGTGATGCAGCATTATGGGTCCATTATCACTTTAAAATAAGGAGTCTCTTTCTAAACAAAAAGAGACTCCTTATACAATTAATAATTCAGCTATAGCTGGTAACTTCAAGTACGATCAAAGTTGCATACCAGATAAATTATTCCCCGCCTTCTACAGGAGTTCCTGCAGCCGGAGCTGTATCAGTGCTACAACCGTCTACACGAGTTTCTGGGAAGTCAGAACATGAGATGGTCCACTTTAAGTTTCCACCACCCGCAGTTTGAGGAGTTAACGTGATAGTTATGTAGTCACCGTCAGTATCAACAGCATCTAAAGTAGCTGTGATAGAGCCACCAGTCACATTTGCTTGACGCAAACCGTTAACAGGAGCTGGGTCACCATCCGCTGTTGCAGGAATAGCCTCAGGGATTGGAGTTACAACAGCTGGTGTTGTCCCGTCGGCACTGGCTGGAGTTGATGCGTCACAGTTATCCAACGCGCCATAAGTCTGGTAGCACATCGCAACAGTAGTTTTGTAGTTTGCCAATGCAGCTAAACCAGTAGAGGCTTTAGCACGTTGTGTGTAATCGCTGTACATAGGAATTGCAACAGCGGCCAAAATACCGATGATCGCAACAACGATCATCAACTCGATTAGGGTAAAACCTTTTTGTACTTGCGCTTTCATGAAATATCTCCCGAAAGTATTTTCGAACTTATTAGTTGTTGTTGTAGTCCATTTAAAGTAGCAACCAGATGCTTACAGCACTTGGTGGCCACCAAAAGTGAACCAAACAAGTCATCTGCATCAGCCGAAAGAACAAGTGGTATTGCTTTGTCGACATACATCGGAAAGCTACTTCAACCCACCAGACTCTAGCCTGCAGCCCCGCTATCCGCTACTTGGCTAATGCCAACTAGTTGGACCGGAGGTTTTGCGTCACCACCTCTCGGTGGCTTTGCCTTTTAAAGCGTGCCTGGCAGCTAAGCCCATTTCTGGTACTTAGTTGCGCATTGCAGTTAAAACATAGCAGAACAAATTATTTCGTCAATACCTAAAGTTTTTGAAATCTTAAAGAAAGGTCAATGGCCTGTATGTTTTTTGTTATAGCCCCAGAAGAGATAAAGTCCACTCCAGTTAATGCCAACTCTTTCAAACGCTTATCTGTTATGTTTCCGGACACTTCTAAACGGGTCTGACCTGTACGTTGTTCTACTGCTGTGTAAATATCCTGTAAAGAGAAGTTATCAAGCATGATGATATCAGCTCCGGCCTTAAGCGCATCGTCATATTCGCTTAAATTTTCGACTTCTACTTCTACCGGCTTGCCCGGATTCAACTTGCGAGCCTCTGCAATGGCTTGTGCAATGCCGCCGCAAGCCATAATGTGGTTCTCTTTTATAAGGTACGCGTCGTACAAACCAATACGATGATTAAACCCACCACCGCAGACAACGGCGTACTTTAATGCGGTGCGAAGGCCAGGAATAGTTTTGCGAGTATCCAGCAAGCGCGTGTCGCTGCCTTCTAAATGGCGTACATAATGGGCGGTAGTAGTGGCAACGCCCGACAAGGTTTGTAAAAAGTTCAAAGCCGTACGCTCGCCGGTTAAGATTACGCGGGCGGGGCCTTCAAGTTCGCACAATAAGCTCTCAGCGGCCACGTCGTCACCGTCGGCCACATGCCAAGTAACCGTCACCTCGCCACCGAGTTGCTTAAACACCTCGTTCACCCAGTCAACACCACAAATTACTGCGTCTTCACGGGTAATCACGCGAGCGTGAGCTTGCTCGCCAGCGGGAATGAGCTGCGCGGTAATGTCCAAGTCGGCAGTGAGCCCGTTCAAATCTTCCTGCAGCGCGCGCTGCACCATCTGCTCACGGTCTGCAGCCAACAAGGTAGGGTCTACTCGAGTATCCATGGGTGTGCCTTTTTATCCGGTGGTTATTTATGACTATAGTTGTTTATGACTATCAAAGTGCACCTATTGTAGGGTTGCCGCCCAGTTCTCACAAGTCAGTAGTTTTTGTTTACGACATGTTGTTTGCGACTTTTTGTTTGCGAAAGAAGCGGTACGCAAAACACGCGATGTCTTAATTTGAAAACTGTCACCGCAAAACATGCTAAAACAGTTCATTTCGCTGGCTTATGATGAATTTTTACGCTATATATCGTACAAATCGAACGAATTAAACGGTGTGACGATGAAAACGATGACAGCAAATGAAGCCAAAACCCACTTTGGAGAACTCATTATGAAGGTGCAAGGAACGCCCATAACAATTACTAAGAACAACAAGCCGGTTGCGGTGGTTATTTCCATGGAGGAATATGAAATGATTGAGGAGATGAAGCTAGCGACCCTAAAAGCTCGGTTAGAGGTTTCTTTGAGACAAGAGCAAGCCGGTGAGCTGCACGATGGTGACGCTGTATTTTCAGATATTCGTGCCGGCAAATTTGACCAATGCTGAGCTATAAATTTACTTCACAAGCCTTAGCCGATCTTATAGAGATTCGAGAATATAGCCAAAGCCATTGGGGAAGTAAGCAATCTGATACGTATAGCCAACAGATTGAAACGGCGCTTCATTTATTAAGTGAGTTTCCAGATTTAGGTAGGGTATATAGTGAATTGGATAATTCATTTAGGGGGTATTCAGTTTCCAGCCAAATCATTTTTTATCGGGTGAATAAAAATATTTTGGTTGTCCATGGCATTTTGCACCAACGAATGTTGCCTCACCGAATTCTGACTGACTCGAAAGAAAACAAATAGTTCGCTTAACCTTGTGAGAACTAAAAATGATTAAAAACGGTTGGCTTGAGCAAGCCCAAAAACGCGAGTCGCCGCATGCCGATGAGCGCCCAGACCCGAGCGATATCAGCGTATTGGTGGTGCATGGTATTAGCTTGCCGGCCGGTGAATTCGGCGGGCCTTATGTTGATGACCTTTTCATGGGCACGCTGAACCCGAACGCCCACCCAGACTTCGCTATTCTTGATGGACTGCGTGTGTCGGCGCATTGCTTTATACGCCGTAACGGCGAACTGATTCAATATGTGCCGTTTCACCGCCGCGCCTGGCATGCAGGGCGTTCAAACTACTGTGGCCGCCGCCGCTGTAATGACTTCACAATAGGTATTGAACTTGAGGGAACCGACACCACGCCCTACACTAATGAGCAGTATCAATGTTTAGCGCAAGTGGCCCGACAACTGATTGATCACTATCCGGCGCTAACGCGGCATCGTATAGTAGGGCACGAACATATTGCGCCGGTGCGCAAAACAGATCCCGGCCCAGCGTTTGATTGGAAGCGTTTCAAACAATTGTTGAACGATAATTTGACGAAGAAGGTATAAACACCCATGTACTTGTTGGCTATTTTGCTTGCTTATTCGCTTGAGCGAACGTTGGAAATTACCCGCAATTTTCATTGGCGCCGCATAATTTTGCGCTGGCAGCATTGGCAAGTGAAAAGCACGCAGCTAGAAGGCTGGCGCCAACATGACTTAGGCCAAGTGCTGTGGGCCATTATACCGGCCATCGCCATTGGCTTTGTATTACTGTTATTAAATAGCACGTTGATCACGTTTCTGGTAAGTACAGCCGGGGTGTTGCTGGCCATACAAGCGCCAGAGGCACGCAAAGCCTACAAGAAATACCTTATCGCTGAGGCCGAAGAAGACGGCGCAGAGCAAGCGCATCAATTAAAGAAACTGCAGCAAGCCGCTGGGCGCAACGAGGCAGCTCCAGTTGAACACCTGTTGTTGTGGATACACCTACGTCACTATTTTGCGGTGCTTGTTTATTTTGTGCTGTTCGGTATTACTGGCGCACTTGTTTATGCCACCTTGCGCGAGATGCGCCACAGCCGCAGCCAGCGCTGGGAGCTAGCTAACCAAATTATCAACTGGTTACCAACGCGGTTTATGACGCTTGGCTTTTTGCTGGTTGGAAACTTCTCCAAAGCAGCAGCCATTTGGCTGAACTCGGTGGGCAACAAACCACAAAACAACTTCATTGCGCTCACCAAGGTTGCTGAGCAAGCGGAAGATCTAACTGCTCTGACCACTGTTGCACTCGTAAAGCGTAACTTTTTGTTATATATCATTTTAGTGGCGATTTTGACGATTGGGGGATGGGTTTAGGCAGTTTGTGCTTGGGTTTTCACTGGCCCTGATCTAGAATATTGGTTCATTGGTATTACCAAAGGCAAAAAGCGTTATTTGTTATTCGTGCGGGCTATGCCCTGTTCGTCCGTGCTTCGCACTGTTCGAACAGCGAAGCGCACGAACAACGAAGTGTACGAACAGCGCAGCGCACGAGTAACGGGTTTCAAATGACATTTCAGCGCATTCAACAGACAAAATTATCCGATGTGATTATGGAACGCATAGAAGCCATGATCGTGGACGGAACCCTCGAAGCCGGGGCGCGGTTGCCCTCGGAGCGTGATTTGGCTGCCCAATTTTCAGTGTCGCGGCCAAGTTTACGTGAGGCCATTCAAAAACTTGAAGCGCGCGGATTAGTTGAGCGCCGTCAAGGTGGTGGCACTTACGTTTGCGATAACATGCAAGAACGCGTGGCAGAGCCATTGCTCGACTTGCTGGCGCAACACCCCGAGTCACAATTTGACTTACTTGAGTTTCGTCATGCGTTAGAGGGCATCAGCTCGTACTATGCGGCCATGCGCGGCACGCAAGCTGATTTAGAAGCCATTCAGGCGGGGTTTGCGGCGCTTAAATTAGAGCCCGGCACGGAGCTTGCCGCACAAGCGCAGGCGTTAACCGAGTTTAACTTGCGCATTACCGAAGCCTCACACAATGTGATCTTATTGCACCTAGTGCGCAGCATGTTGCCACTGTTGCAGAAAAATATTCTTCAGAACCTGCAGGACCTTGCGCACAAGCCAGGTGTCATGCAGCAATTACACGAACACCGGCAGCAGGTTGTCGCTGCCATCTCGGCTGGTGAACCCGAACAAGCGCGCGAAGCTTGTCATCAGTTGCTAGCCTATATTGAACATGCGTTGCTCACCTCGAATCGTGAACAATCACGAATTCAGCGGTCGCTACGCCGAACTCAGCAAGGGTAAGGACAGAAGTATGACTGACCATTTAAAAGACGACATCGACCCGCAAGAAACGCGCGAGTGGCTTGAAGCCCTCGAGGTGGTGTTGGAACAAGACGGCCCAGAACGCGGGCACTTCTTACTCGAATCGCTTATTGAAAAAGGCCGCCGTAGCGGTGCCTATTTGCCGTTTAACGCAACCACCGCGTACTTAAATACCATTCCGGCCAGCCAAGAGCCCGAAATGCCGGGCAACCGTACCATTGAGCACCGCATTCGCTCTGCTATTCGCTGGAACGCGTTAGCAATGGTGTTGCGCGCCTCGAAAAAAGACCTTGAGCTAGGCGGTCATATTTCCAGCTTTGCGTCTTCAGCAATGTTGTATGACGTAGGATTTAACCACTTCTTCCGTGCGCCAACTGAGCAAGACGGCGGTGACTTCCTGTTTATTCAGGGGCACGCGAGCCCAGGTATTTATGCTCGTGCATACCTCGAAGGCCGCATTAGCGATGAACAATTAGAGAACTTCCGTCAAGAAGTAGACGGTAAAGGCATTTCGTCGTACCCACACCCGCATTTAATGCCAGATTTTTGGCAGTTCCCAACGGTATCGATGGGCTTAGGCCCAATGCAGGCAATTTATCAGGCTCGCTATCTGAAATATTTAACCGACCGCGGCATTAAAGACTGCTCTAATCAGCGCGTTTATTGCTTCTTAGGTGACGGTGAGGTGGACGAGCCAGAAAGCTTAGGTGCTATTGGCTTAGCTACTCGCGAAGGTTTAGACAACCTTACCTTTATTGTGAACTGTAACTTACAGCGCCTTGACGGCCCTGTGCGCGGTAACGGTAAGATTATTCAAGAGCTTGAAGGTACGTTCCGTGGTGCGGGTTGGGAAGTGATCAAGGTTATTTGGGGTCGCTATTGGGACCCACTATTGTACCGTGACACCGAAGGTAAGCTGGCCGACATTATGCAAAGCAGCGTGGACGGCGAGTACCAGAACTACAAAGCCAAAGGCGGTGCGTATACTCGTGAGCATTTCTTCGGTAAAACGGAAGAAACCAAGGCCATGGTGGCGAACCTGACAGACGAAGATATCTGGCGCTTAAACCGTGGTGGCCACGACCCAATGAAAGTGTACGCGGCTTACCACAAAGCAGTGAACACTAAAGGTCGTCCGCAGGTTATTTTAGCGAAAACCGTGAAAGGTTACGGCATGGGTGCAGCGGGCGAAGGTAAAAACATTGCCCACCAAGTGAAGAAAATGGACATGGAAGCGATTAAACACTTCCGCGACCGTTTCAACATTCCAATTAAAGACAGCGAGCTTGAAGACATTCCGTTCTACAAGTTCCCTGATGACAGCGAAGAAATGAAGTACATGCGCGAGCGTCGTGAGTCGCTGGGTGGCTTCATGCCAGTGCGCCGTGCGAAAACTGACGTTGAACTTGAAATTCCTTCCTTGAAGGCGTTTGAAGCGGTAACTAAAGGTTCAGGCGAGCGTGAAATTTCAAGCACCATGGCGTTTGTGCGCGTACTAACCGCGCTGTTAAAAGACAAGAAAATTGGCAAACGCATTGTGCCAATTATTCCAGACGAAGCCCGTACTTTCGGTATGGAAGGCTTGTTCCGTCAGGTGGGAATTTATTCTAGCCAAGGCCAGAAATACGAACCGCAAGATGCTGACCAAGTGGCTTACTACCGCGAAGACAAGCAGGGCCAAGTACTGCAAGAAGGTATTAACGAGCTTGGCGCTATGGCGTCATGGGTGGCGGCAGCAACTAGCTACTCAACCAACAATGAGCCGATGATTCCGTTCTACATTTATTACTCTATGTTTGGTTTCCAACGTGTGGGTGACTTAGTGTGGGCCGCTGGTGACAGCCAAGCGCGTGGCTTCTTAGTGGGTGGTACGGCTGGCCGTACAACCTTGAACGGCGAAGGCCTGCAGCACCAAGACGGCAGCAGCCATATCTTGTTCAACACGGTGCCAAACTGTATTACTTATGACCCAACTTACGGTTACGAAGTAGCGGTGATTGTGCAAGACGGCTTACGCCGCATGTACGGTGAGCAAGAGAACGTGTTCTATTACTTAACCGTGATGAACGAAAACTATGCGCAGCCGGAAATGCCAGAAGGCGTTGAAGAAGGCATTATTAAGGGCTTGTACGAGTTCGAAAGCGTGAAAGCGAAAAGCGCCAAGGGCGAAGTTCAATTGCTTGGTTCGGGCACTATTTTGCAGCAAGTACGTGAAGCCGCGAAAATTTTGGCAAACGACTATGGTGTTACCGCCAAAGTTTACAGCGCAACGTCTTTCAATGAATTGGCACGCGACGGTTACGACGTAGAACGTTACAACATGCTGAACCCAGGCAAGAAGCAGAAAACTGCCTATGTCACTGAGGTGTTAAGCAAGGCCAAAGGCCCAACCATTGCAGCAACCGACTACATGAAGCAGTACGCTGATCAAATTCGTGCGTGGGTGCCAACGCCTTATCGCGTGTTAGGTACTGATGGTTTCGGTCGTTCAGACAGCCGCGAAAACTTGCGTCGTCACTTTGAAGTGAACCCGCAATATATTGTTGTTGCGGCGTTGACTGAGTTAGCCAAAGCGGGTGACATTGATGCCAAAGTGGTGGAAAAAGCCATTAAAGATTTCGGCATCGACACCAACAAAATCAACCCACAATACGCGTAAGCAACGGGAGCGGAGGCAAACATGGCAGATTTAGTAGAAGTAAAAGCCCCCGATGTGGGCGGTGATGAAGTTGAAGTCATCGAAATTTTGGTCAACAAAGGCGACAGCGTTGAAGCCGAAGACTCGCTGATCACGGTTGAGAGTGACAAAGCCTCAATGGATATTCCGGCACCTTTTGCGGGTGTTGTTGCCGAAATGAAAGTGAAAGTTGGCGACAAGATTAAAGAAGGCGATTTGTTGGCGATGTTTGAAGCGGCAGGTGATGACGTAGCCCGGCGTTCCACGCCGGGTGACAGCGAAGCTGGCGTTGATGATGAGACCGCGGAAAGTGGTGGTAAAGATGTGGCCTCTTCGCCTGAAGGCGAAGAAGAGAAAGTGGGGTCAGACCCAGCTGACGCTGGATCTGACCCCGATCGCGGTAGCGATGAGCGGAAAGGGGATGCAGACCCAGCCCGAGGGGCTGGATCTGCACCCAGCGTGATAGAGGTGACGGTACCTGACATTGGCGAAGATGGTGAGGTTGATGTTATTGAGGTACTGGTCAGCGAAGGTGACGAAGTTAACGCCGAAGACGGTTTGATTACGCTTGAAACCGATAAAGCCACGATGGATGTGCCGTGCCCGGAAGCGGGTGTGGTGAAGTCGGTTGAGGTTAAAGTTGGCGACAAGGTGAAGCAGGGCTCTTTGGTTATTATGCTTGAAACCGTAGCCCGGCGTTCTACGCCGGGTGGCAGCGACGCTGCCGTTAATGCTGACACTGATGAAAGTGGCGGGAAAGACGTGTCCTCTTCGCCTTCAGGCGAAGAGGTGAAGGGGGATGCAGACCCATCTAGCGATGGATCTGCACCCGCTGCAACCTCAGCATCTGAGCAACGTACCCCGCCGGTGCCGGACCATCCGTTGGATAAAAAGTCGAAAGCGGAGGGCTTGGCCTATGCTTCGCCTGCGGTGCGGCGCTTAGCACACGAGTTTGGGGTTGACCTAAACAGCGTGAAAGGCTCTGGCCGCAAAGAGCGTATTTTGAAAGAAGACGTGCAAGAGTACGTGAAATACGAGTTGTCGCGTCCGAAAGCAACTGCCTCAAGTGGTGTTAGCCAGGGGGCTGGCGGGTTGCAAGTCATTGCGCCACCGAAAGTGGATTTCAGCAAATTTGGCGACATTGAAGAAGTACCGTTAACGCGTATTCAGAAAATTTCTGGCCCGAACCTGCATCGCAATTGGGTCACCATTCCACACGTGACGCAGTTTGACGAAGCCGATATCACTGAGCTTGAAGCCTTCCGTAAGCAAGAAAACGAGCTGCAAGCGAAGAAAAAAGACGGTGTGAAAATTACTCCATTGGTATTCATCATGAAGGCGGTGGCCAAAGCCCTGCGCGAGTACCCAGTGTTTAACTCGTCGTTGGCGGAAGACGGCGAGCACCTAATCATGAAGAAATACGTGCATATTGGTATTGCGGTTGATACGCCAAATGGCTTGGTGGTTCCAGTTATTCGTGATGTCGACAAAAAAGGCATTTACCAGCTCTCTGATGAACTGCTAGAAATTAGTGCCAAAGCCCGTGACGGCAAACTGAAAGCGCAAGATATGCAAGGCGGATGTTTCTCAATCTCAAGCCTCGGCGGTATTGGTGGCACAGCGTTTACGCCAATTGTGAATGCGCCAGACGTCGCTATTTTGGGCGTGTCGAAAAGCGACATGAAACCAAAGTGGAATGGCAAAGAGTTTGAACCACGCTTAATGTTGCCACTAAGCTTAAGCTACGACCACCGTGTCATCGACGGTGCGGTTGCGGCCCGTTTTAGTGTGTATTTAAGCGCTGTTTTGTCGGATATCCGCAAATTAGTTCTATAAATTAAACAAATGACCGTGGAGCTGTTATAATCAGCCCCAACGTTTTTACCGAACTGTTTTCCCGAATTCTAACGAGGTTGATATGAGCAAAGAAGTGAAGGCCCAAGTTGTCGTTCTCGGTGGCGGCCCAGGTGGTTACTCTGCGGCATTTCGTGCTGCTGACTTAGGTTTAGAAACCGTATTGGTTGAGCGCTACAGCACCTTAGGTGGCGTGTGCTTGAACGTAGGCTGTATTCCTTCAAAAGCATTGCTACACATTGCGAAGCACATTGAAGATGCCAAGCACATGGGCGCTGAAGGCGTGGAATTCGGCGAGCCAAAAATCGACCTCGACAAAATTCGTAAGCACAAAGAAAAAGTAATCGGTCAATTGACCGGTGGCTTAGGTCAAATGTCGAAAATGCGCAAAGTTACCGTGGTAAACGGCGTTGGCGAATTTGCAAGCGACAAGCAACTGAAAGTAAAAGACGCAGACGGTAAAGAAACCGTAGTGAACTTTGAAAACGCGATTATCGCGGCTGGTTCACAGTCAATTAAACTGCCATTCGTTCCGCACGAAGACGAGCGTATTTGGGACTCAACCGACGCACTTGAACTGCCATTTGTACCCGGTCGCATGTTGATTTTGGGCGGCGGTATTATCGGTTTAGAAATGGGCTGTGTCTATAGCGCGTTAGGTTCGAAAGTAGACGTAGTTGAAATGACTGAACAGCTGATTCCACCAGCTGACAAAGACATTATTAAAACCTTCACCAAGTCAATTTCGAAGAAGTTCGACAACATTATGTTGAACACTAAAGCAGCGAAAGTTGAAGCGAAAAAAGACGGTATTCACGTGACTTTTGAGGGCGACAAAGCGCCTGAGAAACCAGTGAAGTACGACGCTGTTCTTGTGGCTGTTGGCCGTGCGCCAAACGGTAAGAAACTTGGCGCAGAAAACGCGGGTGTAAACGTGACTGACCGCGGCTTTATTGAAGTAGACAACCAAATGCGTACCAACGTGAAGAACATCTTCGCAATTGGTGACATTGTTGGCCAACCAATGCTGGCGCACAAAGCCGTGCACGAAGGCCACGTAGCGGCTGAAGTTATTGCCGGTAAGAAGCACTACTTCGACCCGAAAGTAATTCCTTCAATTGCCTACACTGATCCAGAAGTTGCATGGGCTGGCTTAACTGAAAAAGAAGCGAAAGAGCAAGGCGTTGAGTACGAAGCCGCAGTATTCCCTTGGGCTGCTTCTGGCCGTGCCATTGCGCAAGGCGCAACCGATGGCTTCACCAAGTTATTGTTTGACAAAAACAACCGCATTATTGGTGGCGCAATTGTTGGCTCAAACGCTGGTGAGCTATTAGGCGAAATCTGCTTAGCCATTGAAATGGGCTGTGACGCAGAAGATATCGCATTAACCATTCATGCGCACCCAACCTTGCATGAATCAGTTGGCTTAGCCGCCGAAGTGTTTGAAGGCTCAATTACTGACCTGCCAAACAAAAAAGCGAAAAAGTAGCCCGGCGTTCTACGCCGGGTAGCGCGCAGCGCTGTTAATGCCGGCCAGTACCGCGATGTTACCGCCGGGTAGCGCGCAGCGCTGTTAATGGCAAAAACCCCGTGACTCACCTCACGGGTTTTTTTATGCTCATTCAGTAGCATTTTGCGATAAAAAATCCCTCTCATGCGGCGCTTAGCATAGCATTTATGTTGTGAACTAATGGCGCATAGCTTATGTTAGAAGGGTACTGACAACAATCACTGACAATTCACGCATACAACAACGGAGGCAGTTATGGCCAACGAAGGGTATCATGAGCCGTACGAATTATTGTCTGACGAAACCCGCGACATGCACCGGGCAATTATTTCGTTAATGGAAGAACTTGAAGCAGTTGATTGGTATAACCAACGCATTGATGTCTGCAAAGACGAAGAATTAAAGAAAATTTTAATTCACAATCGCGATGAAGAAAAAGAACACGCAGCCATGACCCTAGAGTGGATACGGCGCCGTGACAAAGTTTTTGATGAAGAGCTTAAAGAGTACCTATTTACCGACGAAGTAATAGGTCATTAGTTTAAAACGGGGAACATATGAATAAGGTAAGTACAATTGCGCTGAGCGTTGCGCTCGCGTTAGGTGTGGCTGCGTGCTCACCACAACAGGCTGAACAACAAAACACCCAAGCTCAACAAGAGCAGCAACAGCTTACTTCGGGCTTACGCCTTGATGCCTTCAACACCGAAGTGCGCCCACAAGACGACTTGTTCCAATTTGTTAACGGCACATGGTATGACAACACTGAAATGCCAGCAGACAAGTCACGTATCGGTTCGTTTCTCGAGTTGCGTGAGCGCAATCAAGAGCGTTTACGCACGTTGATTGAAACAGCCGCCGCAGAGCAAGCAGAAGCGGGCACCAATTCGCAAAAAATCGGTGATTTCTTTAACAGCTTCATGGATGTTGAGAAACTTAACAGCTTAGGCTACACGCCAATTGCTGCAGACTTGCAAGCCATTGCGCAAGTTGAGACTCACGCTGACGTGGCAGCTCGTTTTGCAGAATTAGCGAAGTTAGGCGTAAGCGGACCATTTGGTTTCTACGTTTATGGCGACAAGAAAAACCCAGATTACAACGCTTTGTATTTTGGTCAGTCAGGGTTAAGCCTGCCAGATCGTGACTACTATCTGAAAGACGAAGAGAAGTTCATCGAAATTCGCGCGCAATATAAAGACTACATTAAAGATATTTTAGCGATGGTGGATTACGAGCAAGCGGAAGCCGCTGCAGACGCCATTTTAGAGTTAGAAACTAAAATTGCACAAGCGCATTGGAGCCGCGTACAAAGCCGTGATGCTGAAGCGACCTATAATCCGAAGTCGCCTGAAGAACTGAAACAGTTAATGGGTAGCTTTGATTTTGAAACCTACGCCAAAATTACCGGCATCGATGGCGCGGACGAATACGTTGTGTCGCAGTTGAGTTATTTCGAAACTTTTGGTGACATGTTTGACGACGTTAGCGTTGAAACATGGAAGCACTACATGACGCTGCGTACTGTAAACCGCTTCGCTTCTGTGCTTACTGAAGAAATTAATGATCGCAACTTTGCCTTCTACGGCAAGGTATTGCGCGGTACGCCAGAGCAAGAGCCGCGCTGGAAGCGTGGTGTAGACGCGACCGACCGCGCATTAGGCGAAGTGTTAGGTCAGTTGTATGTAGCTGAGTACTTCCCGCCAGCAGCGAAAGCGCGCATGGAAGAGCTGGTTGACAACTTGATTGTGGCTTACGGTGAGTCGATTAAAGATCTTGAGTGGATGTCTGAAGAGACCAAACAAAAAGCACTTGAGAAACTTGGCAAGTTTACGCCATACGTAGGTTACCCGAGTGAATGGCGTGATTATTCTGATTTAGTTGTTACTGACGATAACTTGGTAGAAAACATTAAGCGTTCTTATGCGTTTGATTACCAAGAAATGATTTCAGAAATCGGCCAGCCAGTAAAAGAAGAAGACTGGGGCATGACACCGCAAACCGTTAACGCCTATTACAGCCCAGTGCGTAACGAAATTGTGTTCCCAGCTGGCATTTTGCAACCGCCATTCTTTGATATGGAAGCAGAAGACGCTGTGAACTACGGTGGTATCGGTGCGGTTATCGGCCACGAATTAGGCCATGGTTTTGACGACCAAGGTTCTAAATACGACGGTGACGGAAACTTGAACAGCTGGTGGACAGACGGCGACCGCGAAGCCTTTGACGCGCGTGGTGCACAGTTGGCCGCACAGTACGACAGCTACGAAGTTATTCCAGACACGTTTATCAACGGTAAATTAACCCTAGGTGAAAACATTGGTGACTTGGCTGGTTTAACTATTGCGTACCGTGCATACGTGAATTCACTCAACGGCAAAGAGTCGCCAGTGATGGACGGCTACACCGGTGAACAACGGGTGTTCTTAGGCTGGGCACAAGTCTGGAAAAACAAGTCTCGCGACGAGTTTGTTCGCAACCAAGTGTTGAGTGATCCACATTCGCCTGCCGATTATCGCGTAAACGGTACCGTGGTGAACATTCCTGCGTTCTACGAAGCCTTTGACGTGAAGCCAGGTGACGAGCTGTATTTACCACCGGAACAGCGCGTGACTATTTGGTAAGCGTACTCGCGATATAGTGCTGGTACATAGTAGTTGCCAATAAGACAAACCCACTTCTGGTAATTTCACCAGTAGTGGGTTTATAATCTGAGCCATGAACACAGTCATAAAGCTACTGATCATTGTAAGCTTGCTGCTGACGCCTTTCTCGGGGTCGGCCGCTGACGTTATGCCAATGCCAGCTAGCCACGTGTCTGACAATATGAATGAAGCGCATGCTATGCACGCTACCCACACCGAGATGGCGAACCACGACTGCTGCGACACCGAGCAGCAGACCAACGTTAGTCAAGCTACGCACCAACAGTGTGACAATAGCTGTGGCGACTGTCAGCATCATTGTAGCTCGTCGGCCAGCGGCTTAATTGCCGTCACACAATTGCCGTTTCAGGCGCATCCACACACGAAATGGCCTACCAGCCATGGTGTGCCTCTGGCGCGTCACGAAAGCCAAATTCGTCCCCCTATGTCTGCCTAATTAAACACTTTATTTAGCGAGCCGCTAGGTTCGTTTGGTTTAATTTATTAGGTAGGTACAGTTATGAAATTCGCTCGTTTCATCATGCTCATTGTGAGCATTGCATTATTGGTTCCAGCAACACATTCACCGGCACACGCGCAAGAGTTTGAGCTCAAGCACGACCATGCAGAACAGCAACAAGCGGTTGAATACGTGTGCCCTATGCACAGTCATATTGTTAGTGATGAGCCGGGTACGTGCCCTATTTGTGGTATGGATCTTGAGCCACAGCAACGTGCTGAGCAAGTGAGTGTGGTAGTCAGTGACCAAATGCAGCAGAACCTTGGTATTCAAACCACCGCGGTAACCTACGACACGCTGTGGCGCTATTACCCAACCATAGGCACGGTGCAATGGAATACTAACGAGCAACACCACTTGCATTCACGTGCCGCGGGATGGGTAGAGAAACTATACGTACGTAGCGAAGGCGAAAGCGTGCAGCAAGGCGACAAAATTTATGAAATTTATAGTCGCGAATTGGTTGTTGCACAGCAGGACTTTTTACAAGCCCTAAATGGCAGTACGAATCCGCGTTTGCTGCGTGACGCGCGCCTTCGCCTTGAGCTACTTGGCTTTGCCCCTAGCTTAGTGAAACAGCTTGAGCAAACCCAAGAAATTTTCTACCGCGTTCCAGTGTTTGCAGCGCATTCCGGCGTTGTAACACAATTGAATATTGCCGAAGGCATGTATGTTGAGCCAGGTTTAGCCATGATGACGCTAATTGGTACCGATAGCTTTTGGCTAATTGCAGATGTACCTGAGCGTTATAGTGACTGGTTGCGCGTTGGTTCGCCCGCGGACATTACGCTACCGCAAGCTAACTTAAACGCTTATGAAACCGAAATTGAGTATATCTATCCAGAACTTGACGCCAAAACGCGCACCCAGCGTGTAAGAATTAAGCTGCCCAACAGCGAACTAAGCAATGGCTTGTTGGTGGGTATGCAGGCGGCAGTTGAACTGTATGGCGGACCCAAGCGCGAAGCCCTCGTGGTGCCGCTAAGCAGTCTAATTATTACTGGCAGCGACAACCGAATTATCGTGCGTAATAGCGAAGGTGGGTTTGAGCAGCGTGCCGTTCATGTAGGCTTGGTTGTTGGTGATAAAGCAGAAATTCTGCATGGTGTTGAAGCCGGCGAACAGGTCGTGGTTGCGGGGCAATTTCTACTCGACTCTGAAGCCACGCTGCAGAGCAATCGGCTAAACCGCCAGCAACAAGGCAAGCCGGAGGTGCAAGATGCTCACGCACATCATTAATGCCTCCATTCGCAATCGGATACTCGTTTTGCTGGCGGCGCTATTAGCCGCTTGGTTTGGCTGGCGCGCTATGATGAGCACGCCACTGGATGCTATTCCCGATTTGTCTGACGTGCAAGTGATTGTCAAAACGAGTTATCCGGGCCAAGCACCGCAACTAGTCGAAGAGCAAATAACCTGGCCATTGGCCAATACCATGTTGGCCGTGCCTGGTGCGACCGATGTACGCGGCTATTCGTTCTTTGGTGACTCTTACCTGTATATTTTGTTTGAAGACGGCACCGACATTTATTGGGCTCGCAGCCGAGTTTTGGAATACTTAAGCCAAGCACAATCGCGTTTACCAGAGGGTGTGACGCCAGAGCTAGGCCCTGACGCGAGTGGAGTAGGCTGGGTATTTCAGTATGTGCTTACCGACCGCTCAGGCCAGCACAACTTGGGTGAATTAACCAGCTTGCAAGACTGGTTCCTCAAGCAAGAGCTGCAAAGTGTGAGTGGCGTTGCCGAAGTTGCTACCGTGGGCGGCATGGTGCAGGCATACCAAGTGGTGGTGCAGCCTGAACGGCTTCTTAGTTACGGGCTAACCATTGAACAAGTACAACAAGCCATACAGTCGGCTAACCGCGAAGTGGGCGGGGGCATAGTTGAAATGGCGGAAGCCGAGTACATGGTTCGCGGAACCGGCTATCTTCAGTCGCTTGAAGACCTACGTAATTTGCCATTGAGCGTGACCGATTCAGCCCGCAGCCAAGCCGGCGCGACGATCACATTGAATGATGTCGCTACAGTGCGACGCGGCCCTGTGAGCCGTCGTGGTATTGCCGAGCTGAACGGTGAAGGCGAAGTGGTGGGTGGCATTATTGTCATGCGTCATGGCGAAAACGCTTTGGCGACTATTGAGCGGGTACGCGACAAACTCAAAGTGTTGCAGCAAGGTTTACCTGAAGGCGTTGAAATAACACCGGTGTATGACCGTTCTAACCTAATTAATAACGCCGTGAGCAACCTAACCAACAAGCTGCTTGAAGAAATGGCCTTTGTGGCTTTGGTGACGGTTTTGTTTTTGTTGCATGTGCGCTCGTCGCTGGTTGCCATCATTACCTTGCCGCTGGCCGTGCTGATTAGTTTCATTGTTATGCGCAGCATGGGCATTAACGCCAATATTATGAGTTTAGGCGGCATAGCTATTGCCATTGGCGCTTTGGTTGATGCGGCCATTGTCATGGTGGAAAACGCGCATAAGCATTTAGAACGTTACCGCCAGGAGCACGGCGCCGCGCCGGTGGGCGCCGTGCATTGGCAAGTTATTGCCAAGGCCGCGGCCGAAGTTGGGCCAGCTTTGTTTTTGTCGTTGCTTATTATCACCTTAAGCTTTTTACCTGTGTTTGCACTAGAACAGCAAGAAGGTCGCTTGTTTGCGCCGTTGGCGTATACCAAAACGTTCGCCATGGCGGCCTCAGCGTTGTTGGCCATTACCTTGGTGCCGGCACTCATGGGCTATTTTGTCCGCGGCAAAATTATTAGCGAAACTAAAAACCCGATAACGCGGTTGCTGGTTGCGTTTTATAAACCAAGTTTAGATCTGGTTATGCGCTGGCCAAAAACAACGCTTGTACTCGCTGTGGCTATCGCCGTTAGTGCGTACTATCCGCTGAAGAACATAGGTAGCGAGTTTATGCCAAGCATGCAAGAAGGCGACTTATTGTATATGCCGACCACCATGCCAGGGATTAGCCCCCAAGCCTCATCTGACCTATTGCAACGCACTGATCGGCTGATCAAGCAGGTGCCAGAAGTGCAGTCTGTGTTTGGTAAAAGTGGGCGCGCACAAACTGCGACAGACCCGGCACCGCTGACCATGCTAGAAACCACTATTCAGCTAAAACCACAAGCACAATGGCGCGCTGGTGTAACCATTGACGACATTATTGCCGAGCTAGACGCAACCGTACAGGTGCCGGGTATTACCAACGCTTGGGTACAACCTATAAAAACCCGTATCGATATGCTGTCAACTGGGCTAAAAACACCGCTAGGGCTAAAAATAGCGGGCCCTGACTTAGCCGAAATTCAGCGTATTGGTGCTGACTTGGAGCAAGCACTGCAGGCCGTAGACGGGGTGAGTTCGGTCTTTGCTGAGCGCCCAGCAGCGGGGCGCTACATTGAAATACGGCCACGACTAGAGGTGGCTGCTAGATATGGGTTAAGCCAAGCTGATATTCAACGCGTTATTCAGTTTGCTATTGGCGGTGCTGAAATTGCCGAAACCGTTGAAGGTACTGAGCGTTACCCTATTACCTTGCGTTATCCACGTGCCCAACGCGACCACATAGAGCAGCTGAAACAACTGCCAATTGTCAGTCGAGACGGCGCCTGGGTAACATTGGCGCAAGTGGCTGACGTAAGCGTGACTGATGGCCCAGCCATGATTCGAAGCGAAAACGCGCGACCCTCTGGTTGGGTATTTGTTGATGTTGCCAGCACAGTTTCTGTAGGTGACGTATTGGCTGCTGCGCAACCGGTGGTTGCCGACTACCAATTACCGCCGCGCTATAGCGTGAGTTGGTCAGGGCAGTATGAGTCGATGCAACGGGTACAGCAAAAAATGCTGGAAGTTGTGCCGGTGACCTTGGCCATTATTCTTATTCTGCTGTACTTCACCTTCCGCTCGTTTAAGCAGGCATTATTGATCATGGCGACCTTGCCGTTAGCATTAGCTGGCAGCCTTTGGTACATCTGGGCGCTTGGCTTCAATATGTCAATTGCCGTGGCGGTCGGAATGATTGCACTGGCTGGGGTGGCTGCTGAATTTGGTGTGGTGATGTTGTTATACCTGAACAATGCGTGGCGTGACGCAAGTGAGCGTTCACTAAGTTCATTACACGACGCCATTATGGAAGGTGCCGTACAGCGCGTGCGGCCGAAAGCCATGACGGTGGTCACCATTATTGCTGGCTTGTTGCCCATTATGCTAACCGCGGGCACCGGTAGCGAAGTGATGCAACGCATTGCCGCGCCCATGATTGGCGGCATGATTTTAGCGCCGCTGTTGAGCTTGTATGTTCTACCCGCGGTTTATTGGTTGTACTGGAAGCACAAGTTAAGCACTGCCAAAACGGTAGCTAATTAAAAATAATCCCAAATAAGTTGGGCGGCTGGGCCAGCAATGCGCTCAGCCGAACGCACCAAGTGAATTTCTAGGTGCACCTGGTTAATAAAGTCAGGTATTTCTATGAGTACCAAGTCACCGCGAGTTAGCTCGTCACCAATGATATCGGCTGGCACAATACCCCACCCCATGCCGGCCACTAATAACTCGCGTTGGGCTATAGAGTCGTTGGCGCGAATGCGCTGCTGACCCGGCATACGAATCATTTGATCAAGGTTAATGCCAATGTCTTGGTTTTGCGGCATTAACATGGGAATTTCCAACAAGTCGCGACGTTGCTTTGGCATGCCAAATTGGGCGACCAGTTTAGGTGCAATAACCACCAACAACTCAAACGGCCGTACTAACTTGGTTTCAAAGTCACCATGTTGGCGAAACACAGGCAACCAAGGGGTTAGTGCGATATCAGCATCACCTTCGCGTACGGCACGTAACGCGCGTAATTGACTCTCGCCGTTTAGTAGCAAATCGGTGGTTGGGTACCGTGTTTGCACGGTGCGCATAGCCCCAAATAAGCTACCCGGCGCACAGGTGTGGTCATAAGAAATACGTAACATAGGTTCAGCACCATCGCGCAGCTGCTGCGTTAGCGATTGTAGGCGTTGCTGTTGTCGTAGTACCTCGCGAGCTTGCCGCAAAAACTGTTCACCGTAGGCGGTGAGCTTCAACCGATAACCTTCGCGGTCAAATAATGGGAACCCAGCGTCATCTTCGAGCTTTTTTAATGCCATACTAACGGCCGCTTGGGTACGGTGCAGTTTATCGGCGGCGGCTTGCAAGGTGCCTGTTTCGCTGAGGGCATTGAGCATTTGCAGTTGCTGAATTTTTATCATGTTTAGCTTTGCTTAATATGTGGTAAATATTTATTAAGTATTATTTTATATTGATAGAGCTACAATACAATCGTTATTCGTTATTCGTTATTCGTGCGCTTCACTGTTGGTCTGTGCTGCGCACTGTTCGGTGGTATGGGGGAAATATGCGTATTACGGTTATGGTGTTGGTAATGGTCGTGTTGGCTGGGTGTTCGCCGCAGGCGGCACAGCAGGCGGAGCCCGCACTGGTGCAGCCGGTGAAACTGTATACCGTGCGTGACACCTCGGCTGAACGCATTCGAACATTTCCTGCGGTGGTGGAGGCCGCACAAGTTGCTCAATTAGCATTTCGTGTTGGCGGCGAGATTAGCGAGTTTCCTGCCAAGGCCGGTCATGAAGTGGCCCAAGGCGATGTGATTGCCAAATTAGACCCCACCGACTACCAGTTAGTGTTAGACCAAGCACAAGCGCGATTCGAATTAGCGCAGGCCCAATTTAGCCGCACTGAAAACTTGGTTGAGCAAGGCGTTATTTCGCCGCAGCAATTTGACGAAGTGAAGTCGAACTTAGACGTTGCGCGCGCCAACTTAGAGACGGCACGTGCAAATGTTCGCTACACCGAGCTACGAGCACCGTTTGCAGGTACCATCGCCCACGTATTTGTTGAGCGTTTCGAAACCGTGCAACCTCAACGCGCCATTGCCACCCTACAAATGAACAATGCCATTGATGTTAGTATTCAAGTACCGGAAGGCTTATTTGCACGGGTACAACGTCAGCTAGACTATCAACCGGATGTTATTTTCGCAGCCGCACCGAAGCAGCGATTTAAAGCCACATTAAAAGAGTGGGACAGTACTGCAGACCCCGCTACCAACACCTACAAAGTGGTGTTTACCTTGCCCACGCCAAGTGACTTGAATGTGCTGCCGGGAATGTCTGCGGTGGTTGCCGTGGACGCAAATGCCGTATCGCAGCGCGACTTGAACAACCTAGTTATTCCCTCATCTGCGTTATTTTCACCCCCGACTGAAGGGCCAGACCAAGGCCATTTTGTCTGGGTTTTCGATTCGCAAAGTGAAACTGTTCAGCGTCGCCGTGTTGAAGTACAGGCGCTAACCAATGACGGTGTGGAAATTACCAATGGCTTAAGCGCTGGCGAGCGCATAGTAGCGGCAGGAGTGCATGCGTTGCAGAATGGCCAGCAAGTTCGTGAATGGGTGAAGGAGCGAGGCCTGTAATGCTAAATATCGCGCGCTTTAGTATGAAGCGCACCACCACAAGCTGGATGGTGCTGATGATACTTCTTTTAGGAGGCTTGGTCGCGCTACAGCAAATTGGTCGCTTGGAAGATCCTGAATTTACCCTTAAGCAGGCCATGGTGATTACCCAGTACCCAGGCGCTACCGCACAGCAAGTTGAAGAAGAGGTGACTTATCGCCTTGAAAACGCCATTCAAGAGTTAAGCTACGTCGACCACATTACCTCGGTATCTAAGCCTGGCCTTAGTCAAATTATGATAGAAATGCACAGCACCTTGCGTAAACATCAAATGCCACAAGTGTGGGATGAACTTCGCCGCAAAGTGAACGATACTCGCGCGCAGCTGCCGCCCGGTAGCAGCGAGCCGATAGTCAAAGATGATTTTGCGGACGTGTATGGTATGACGTTTGCCATTAGTGGCGACGGTTACAGTTACCAAGACATTTCTGACTATACCGACTACTTGCGGCGCGAGCTGGTGCTGGTGAAAGGCGTTGGCAAAGTAATGGTGTCTGGCAAGCAAAACGAGCAAGTCATTGTTGAGGTTTCACGAGAAAAGCTTGCTAATTTTGGCATTGCGCCGCAACAAGTGGTGAATTTGCTGCAAACTCAAAATGCCGTTAGTGATGCAGGTCGTGTGCAGATTGGTAGTGAACGTATTCGGTTACATACAACGGGCGAATTTAAAAGCGTTGATGAGCTAGCAAACTTAATGATCAGCAACCCCGGTGCGCAAGAGCGTATTCTTTTGCGTGATGTCGCCACAGTGTCGCGTCAATACCAAGATATACCAAGCCATTTGGTGCGTTATAACGGCCAAGAGTCGCTATGGTTGGCCTTGTCATTTGCTGCTGGTGTGAACGTGGTTGACGTTGGTGAGCGTGTTATGCAGCGACTGGAAGAGCTGCGTTATGCGCAGCCTGTAGGCATGCACATTGATAAAATTTATGACCAACCAAGCGAAGTTGATCACTCGGTCAGCAATTTCCTCATTAACCTAGCTGAAGCGGTTATTATTGTAGTTGTGGCACTATTGCTAACCATGGGGCTACGCTCAGGCGTACTTATCGGTAGCGTGTTATTAGTGACCGTGTTGGGCAGTTTTATTTTCATGTATCTTATGGACATTCAGCTGCAGCGCGTATCGCTTGGTGCATTAATTATTGCGTTGGGCATGCTTGTTGATAACGCCATTGTTATTGCTGAAGGTATGCTCGTTGGTGTGCGACGCGGACTGTCGCGTATCCAGGCCGCCAGTGACGTGGTGCAGCAAAATGTATGGCCATTACTGGGCGCTACCGCTATTGCAGTGATTGCCTTTGCGCCCATTGGGCTGTCTCGAGACGCTAGCGGCGAATATGCCAATTCTTTGTTCTGGGTGTTGTTTATCTCGCTGCTGCTAAGCTGGTTTACGGCCATTACGCTGACACCGTTTTTGGGCAATATTCTCTTTCGCAAAGACGTGCGCGCACGCTCAGCTCGCGAGCAACCTGAAGACGATGATCATGTATATAACCACTGGGTATTTCGAGGCTACCGTAGGCTATTGCATGGGTTCTTGCGCTGGCGCAAAACCACACTAGCCGTCATGCTCGGCCTATTGGTCATTGCCGGCTACGGTTTTACCACCATCAAACAAAGCTTTTTCCCTCCAAGCACCACGCCGATGGCCTTTGTTGATTTATGGTACCCGCAGGGCACAGATATTCGCGCCACAGGGCAGCAAGTTCGCCAGCTTGAGCACTATTTATTGCTGCGTGAAGAGGAGCATGGCGTGGCTTATGTGGCAAGCACGATTGGGCAAGGTGCGCCGCGTTTTACGCTGACCTATATGGTGGAAAAGTCGTACGAAAGTTATGCGCAGATCATTCTTAGAGCAGACACGACAGAGCAGCTGCAGGCAGTACTGCAAGACTTTGAGCAATTTCTTAAAACGCAACAGCCTGACGTTGAATACAAAATGAAGCCCCTGGAAATGGGGCCTACCCAAGCAGCGAAAATTGAAGCACGCTTTAGTGGCCCAGACCCTGTTGTGTTGCGCAAATTGGCTGAACAGGCACGTAAGATAATGGCGGCCGACTCGGGCATTCATAATTTGCGCGACAACTGGCGTCAGCGTAGCAAAGTACTGCAGCCGGTTTTCAATGAAGCGACCGCGCGCCGGTTAGGCATTACTAAAGCCGACGTGGATGATGTATTAAAGCGTAATTTTACTGGGCAGACGGTGGGTGTTTATCGCGATGGCACCGACCTGCTACCCATTGTGGTGCGCGCCCCAGCTGATGAGCGTAGTGACTTAGAAAACTGGCGAGAGCTGCCGGTTTACAGCAGCGCTCTGCAACGACACGTGCCGCTAGGTCAAGTGGTCAGTGATATGCAACTGCTTGCCGAAGACAACTTGATCGTTCGACGCGACCGAAAGCGTACCCTGACAGTGATGGCCGATCACGATATTTTCGGTGAAGAAACGCCTGCTATGGTGCTGGCGCGCATACGGCCAGCCATTGAGGCTATTTCGTTACCTGCCGGCTATGAGTTAACCTGGGGCGGTGAGTTTGAAGCATCAAAGAAAGCCACCGGCGCCGTTTTCGAGGCCCTGCCATTGGCATTTTTGGTCATGTTTATTATTACCGTGTTGCTGTTTAGCTCCATTCGCCAAGCCGGTGTTTTGTGGACAACGGTGCCGCTGAGCATTATTGGCGTGACCCTAGGCTTGTGGGTTACCAATCAACCATTTGGCTTTATGGCATTGCTTGGCTTTTTGAGCTTATCGGGCATGCTGATTAAGAACGGCGTGGTGTTGTTGGAGCAAATTCGCGTCGAATTACGTGCTGGCAAGCAAGCCATTGATGCCTTGGTCGACGCTTCAGTAAGCCGCGTCCGCCCAGTTACAATGACCGCGGCCACCACCATTGTCGGTATGATTCCATTGTTATTCGACGCCTTCTTTGTCAGTATGGCCGTGGTGATTATGTTTGGTTTAGGCTTCGCAACCTTGTTAACTTTGGTTGTGGTTCCCGTTATGTACGCGTTGGTGATGCGAGTGAAATGAATCTGACGTTTTTAGGTGCCAGTGGTGGATTAGGCGGCAGTGTCACTGCTAATAATGGCAGTACCTGCGTGCAAGTGGCTGACGACATTCTTATTGATGTCGGCACCGGTATTACCGCGCTTAATTTGCCGCAGATGCAAAAAATTCGGCACGTATTTTTAACCCATAGCCACAGCGACCATATTTGCTGCTTACCCATGCTATTGGGTAACTTATTTAATGTGGCTAACACTGAACATCCGGTGACGGTATATGGCTCACACGACACCCTAGAGGCCATTCGCGAGCATGTATTTAACTGGGTTGTGTGGCCCGATATGCGCGAATTACCAAGCAAAGAAAAGCCGTTACTGCGGTTACAAGAAATAGAAGCAGGCGAAGTTTTTCAGTTCGGTGATATCACACTGGAGCCTTTCAAAACCTACCACACCGTGCCCACGCTTGGTTTCGCCGTTCGCCGCACCGGCCGCCAAACCGTATTTGTCGCCGACAGCGGCTATGCGCAAAGTGTGGTCGCCAACTTGAATGCGCTGGGGCCCATTGACGACATTATTCTTGAGTGCTCGTTCCCAAATGAGCTTGAAACCGTCGCAAATCAGTCGTGCCACCTGACTCCAGCCTTGTGCGAGAAACTACTCAGCGAGCTTGCCGTTCAGCCGCTCAATATCTGGATAAATCATCTCAAACCCGACGTAGAGCAGCAAATTATTCCGCAACTGCCAAGCGCGTGGAAGTTACTCTAAATTAAGCATAAACAACCTTAGCTGCTGCTCTTCGCGCATAATGTGCAAGATGTAAACACGCTGGTCCGCAACCTTATAGAATATACGGCAAGGGGGTACGATAAGCTCACGAATGGGAAGGTTGGGAAGTTCGGGTGCGTAACGACCTGACTCTGGAAATAAGGTTAGGGTATTTATGCGCCTTAAAACTGAGGTAACCAGTTTTGCAGCCGCTTTAGAATTGTCCAAAGCAATGTAATCGGCTAGGCCAACCAAGTCATTTTTGGCGTTAAGAGTCCATATTATTTCGGCCATTTACTCGGACCAACGGGCAATCTTGTTTTGTAGCTCATTTGTGACTTCGTCGTGGCTTTGTGTACGTTGTTCAAGAATATCTTGCTCGCCACGCGTAATCGCCTCGAGAAGTCGTAATCGCCGCTGGGTAAATTCGTAATCTTCCACGTCAACCAAGTAAGCCGACGGTTGCCCATGTTCAGTAATAAGCACGGGCTCCTTAGACTCATGAAGCTCGGCCAAAATTTTTGTCGCTTGACGTTTCAGGCTAGTGACTAATTCAACTTTCATGATGAGGGCATCACTCACTTTGATAACCAAAGTGATACTATAGTGCCACTTCTAGCTGCTGGCAATAGCCACGCCGATTTAAAGAGTCTGTAACGAAAACTCTAAACTAAGCAAAGCCCCGCCAATCGATAGTTTCTTCCCCTTGCGGCTTTTTCGGCACGTAAATAACGTACGCAAATTGCTGCTTCAGTTGGTCGTAACCAGCTTTAATGCTGGCGATAGAGTCAGCCTTTGCTGAAGCCCCTGCTTGGCGCGAAATATCATGCGCAGCAGCATCGAAGCTATGGTACAAGCTACCGACCGCACGCTCTGGCGAATAGACATAGCTGTAAACCTGCATAGGCGCACCGTTACCCTGGTTCGCTTCATTTGCTTGTGCTGCTGTTGCACCGCTAGTAATCATGGCTGCGGCAACCAATGTAGTTAATGTTAGTACTTTCATGACAAGTTCCCCCACAGAACGGTTATCAAGATTCGTACTTATTAAGATAGTCGGAAAGTGTGAAAGGTTTATGTCGCAAATGTAACTAATGGTAAAAACGTTATTCGTTATTCGTACGTTCACTTCGTTCACTGTTTGTCCGCGCTTCGCGCTATTCGGTAAAACGAAGCACGAATAGCGAAGCGGACGAACAGCGAAGCGATCGAATAACGAATAACGAATAACGCTCCTATTCACGGTATTTATCGCAAAGATTGACGTATATATCCCTGTATGAATTTAATTCCTCACAAAAAAACCGTATAATTCGCCGCAAATTTCTAACCGCAACAGCAAAAGGGGTACCCAGTGCTGCAAGAATATCGTAAGCATGTCGAAGAGCGGGCCGCAGAAGGCATTCCGCCAAAACCACTGACAGCAGAGCAAGTTGCTGACTTAGTTGAATTACTGAAAAATCCACCAGCCGGCGAAGAAGACTTCTTGGTTGAACTTATTTCTGAGCGTGTACCGCCGGGTGTTGACGAAGCGGCTTACGTAAAAGCTGGTTTCTTGTCAGCTATCGTGAAAGGCGAAGCGACTAGCCCAATTATTAGCAAAGATGCTGCGGTATCATTGTTAGGTAACATGCACGGTGGTTATAACATCGTGACTTTGGTTGATTTGTTAGATGACGCAGAATTAGGCGAGCTAGCTGCTGCGGAATTGAAGCACACCTTGTTGATGTTCGATGCCTTCCACGATGTGGAAGAAAAAATGAAAAATGGTAACGCGTTAGCTAAAGAAGTTGTTGAGTCATGGGCTGATGCAGAATGGTTTACTAGCCGCGATGAAATGGCTGAAGCCATTCAAGCGACGGTATTTAAAGTAACCGGCGAAACCAACACTGACGATTTGTCACCAGCACCAGATGCCTGGTCACGCCCAGACATTCCATTGCACGCCAAGGCCATGTACAAAATGCCACGTGAAGGTGTAACCGACGCGGCGAAGCAAATTGAAGAATTGAAGCAAAAAGGTCACCCAGTTGCTTTCGTTGGCGACGTTGTGGGTACTGGTTCTTCGCGTAAATCAGCCACGAACTCCGTGTTGTGGTTTATTGGTGAAGACATGCCGGGTACGCCAAACAAGCGTGCTGGCGGTATCTGTATTGGCGGCAAAGTGGCGCCAATTTTCTTCAACACCATGAAAGACGCAGGCGCGTTGGTGTTTGAAGCAGACGTTGAAAAAATGAACATGGGTGACGTGATTACGATTTACCCATACGCAGGCAAAATTGAAAACGAAGCGGGCGAAGTCATTGCAGAATATGACTATGCATCGCGCGTTATTCTTGACGAAGTGCGCGCCGGTGGTCGTATCAACTTGATCATTGGTCGTGGTTTGACTGAAAAAGCTCGTGAATCATTAGGTTTAGGCCCATCAGACTTGTTCTTGAAGCCTGAGCAACCAGCAGACAGCGGTAAAGGCTTTACTTTAGCGCAGAAAATGGTTGGTAAAGCATGTGGTATGGAAGGCGTACGCCCAGGTACATACTGTGAGCCGAAAATGACCACCGTCGGTTCACAAGATACCACCGGCCCAATGACCCGTGACGAGCTGAAAGACCTAGCTTGTTTAGGCTTCACTGCCGACTTAACCATGCAGTCGTTCTGTCACACGGCGGCGTATCCGAAGCCGGTTGATATTGAAACTCAGCACACCTTGCCTGACTTCATCATGAACCGTGGCGGTGTGAGCTTGCGCCCAGGCGACGGTATCATCCACAGCTGGTTGAACCGTATGTTATTACCAGACACCGTAGGTACTGGCGGTGACTCGCACACGCGTTTCCCATTAGGTATTTCGTTCCCAGCGGGTTCAGGTTTGGTGGCTTTCGCAGCTGCAACCGGTGTTATGCCGCTTGATATGCCTGAGTCAGTATTGGTACGCTTTAAAGGTGAAATGCAGCCAGGTATCACGTTGCGTGACTTGGTACATGCAATTCCTGCGTTCGCCATTAAAGAAGGCTTGTTGACCGTTGAAAAACGCGGCAAGAAGAATATCTTCTCGGGTCGTATTCTAGAAATTGAAGGCTTAGATCACTTAACGGTTGAACAAGCGTTTGAATTGTCAGATGCCTCTGCTGAGCGCTCTGCAGCAGGTTGTACTATCAACTTGTCAGAAGAGTCAGTAGCAGAATACTTGCGTTCAAACATCACCATGTTGCGCTGGATGATCAACGAAGGCTACGGCGATGCGCGTACCCTTGAGCGTCGTGCCCGTAAAATGGAAGAGTGGTTGGCCAACCCGCAGTTAATGCGTGCAGACGCTGACGCTGAATACTCTGCCGTCATCGAAATTGACTTGGCTGACATTAAAGAGCCAATCGTTTGTTGCCCGAATGACCCAGACGACGCGAAATTCTTAAGCGAAGTAGCTGGCGACAAGGTCGACGAAGTATTCATTGGTTCGTGCATGACCAACATCGGTCACTTCCGCGCAGCTGGTAAATTGCTTGAGAAAAACACCCAAGAGCTAAACACGCGTTTGTGGATTGCGCCACCAACTAAGATGGACGAAGCGCAATTACGCGAAGAAGGTTACTACAATATTTACGCCAACAACGGCGTACGTACCGAAATGCCAGGTTGTTCACTGTGCATGGGTAACCAAGCACGCGTAGAAGCCGGTGCAACCGTATTGTCTACCTCAACGCGTAACTTCCCGAACCGTTTAGGTGACGGCGCGAATGTGTACTTAACGTCAGCGGAATTGGCTGCAGTAGGCGCTATTTTAGGTAAGCTGCCAACGCCTGCAGAGTACATGGAATACGCACAAGACATTAACGCAATGGCTGGCGAAGTTTACAAATACTTGAACTTCGATCAGATGGACGCTTTCCGCGAGGCAGAAGCCACCGCCAAAGCCAACATCATCCCAAGCATTAATCTGTAGCCCGGTGTTTTTCCGTCAGGAAATGCCGGGTGGCGCGAAGCGCCGTTAATGCCCTAAAAAAGAGCTCATTCGAGCTCTTTTTTTTTACCACCAATACTGCTAGCCTCAGCTAATAACAAAAAACAAACAACAAGGCTAATTCATGACGATCAAAAAACTATTGGTGGCAGCAGCCATTGTCGCTGTCAGCACTAGCGCTGCCGCAAACGATAGCGATAAAGTAAATTTCGAAAAAACCTATAGCGCATTTCAGCAGGCGTTAAACGAACAAGCGGAATCGTCAAAGCTGGTTGAGCTTGCGCAGCAAAGCTACCAAACTGGCGAAAAATATTTTGGCACTGGTAACATCAACACCGCCAATTTAAAAATGTCTTACCTCAACTTGGTTCCCATAGAAACCTTGCGCTCAGCTGAAGCGCAGCAATTGGCGGATAGTGCATTGGCGGCCTATCGCCAGCATTATCAAGCCGATGCTCCTGAATTAGTTGGAGCGTTGCAAATGGTGTTAAGCACTCGCGACAGCTCAAGTGACATGAATAAACTTAAAGACATTTTTTATGAGCTGATTGACGTGGCGGACGCAAACATGGCTTCGCAGCCCGAAGTCATGTTGCGTGATAAAGTTGATGCAGGTGCACAAATGCTTCGACTTGGCAGCCGTGCTAGCAGTGAGCTCGTTGAGTTTGCAGAGGCGGCCAATAAGCAGTTTGGTGGTGAGCATGAGTTGACACTATTGGCTAGCTTTCATGCTGGTCGCTACCTTGAAGCAAAAGGCGAGGTCGAGCAGGCCGTAGCAAATTTCCAAAAACTAACTGCAGTTGAAAAGGTACCGCGTAACTTAAGCTATCCCAAATATATCAGTCATGCTCGTTTGGTGAATCATCTTGAGAAACTCGGTCGTAGTGATGAAGCGACGGAACATTGCGTGGCCATAGCAAACCTTGGTTATGGTATTGGCGAAGAGCGAGAGCCGCAGCCTCTTTATCGGGTTAACCCTAAATACCCCTCATCACTAGCTAGTCTTGAACGGGGCGGTAAAGTCACCATGAAGTTCGATATTAATGCTATCGGCATGGTTGAGAACATCGAAATTATCGAATCCGATTATAAAGCGCTTGCAAATGTTTCGATAGAAGCAGTGAAGCAATGGCGTTATGCCCCATATGTCAAAGATGGCAAACCAACGGTTGCGACGGGTCGTATGGTGCAAATGGTGTTTGAAATGGAGTAATTGCCGCTTGAGCAGAGATTTTCGAGCTATCGAGAGGTCATCCCTAACCTGAAGAGAATACGGAATAAAACCAAAAGAGCGCTTTAAGCGCTCTTTTTTTGTTGGTTATTCATAGATTTACAATAAATGTTATAAATTCAACTTGCGCTAAATCAATCTTTGCATAATCTTTACATAATCGGTCAATTCTTGATCGGTTGTAAAAATAACAACAAACATCAGCTCATCGGAGAGCTCTCATGACTACAATCAAGCTTTCATTCGTCGCGTTTATTGCCTTACTTCTTAGCGCCTGTGCCATGGGCCCACAATTAGCTCAACCTTACCAATTAACTGCACCGCCGCCCATTGAAAGCAATGGTGGCCAATTTATGAGCCCATATACCTCAGATGGCGTGCTGGCAGAGTGGGTTAATAACGCCCGCAATGCGGAAATGGGCGCAGCTATTGGCGGCATGGCGGGTGCTTATGCTGGCCAAAAACTCGCAGAAAACATTCCGTTTTTTGGCGGCTTGATAGGCCAAGAAATTGGCAACACGGTAGGCCGTGAAATAGCGCTTGAAGCCGCTGGCGGCGAAGAAGTGATTCGGGGTACCTCAGATATTTCCTTTAATAGCCTCGAAGAATTGTCAGTATGGATGTATGTCACTCACTCTGCGCACCCTCACTATCAAGATGCGCTTGAGTCAGCCATGGCAATTTACCCTGAACTGAAAACCGTCTATACCCAAGCTTTGTATGCTGCGTCAGCGCGCAGCGGGTATTAAGTTCACGCCCATCAAATAACAGGTCTTTGCTATGAAATATTTTTTATTGACCGTAGCCGCAAGCACTATGTTGCTTGTCGGTTGCCAAAGCACATCCACCATAGACAATAGTGCAGGTCGCGCTACGGTTTATGAAGACACGCGCTCACCAGGGAAAGTTCAAGGTGTTGGGGTGGAGTCACAAGACATTATGGCGGTTACCGACCAAATGATGCGCGACATGTTAAGCAACCCGCAGCTCATGAATAGAGAAGTATCGCCACGCATTATTATCGACAGCCAGTATTTCACCAACGAGAGCTCCTCGCGCATTAACAAAAACATGCTGACCGACCGACTACGCATTAACCTTAACCGCGCTGCTAACGGCCGCCTAACTTTCGTTGGGCGTGAGTACGCAGATATGGTTGAAAAGGAGCGTGACTTAAAACGCATGGGCGTGGTTGACGGTGGCACTATACGTTCAACCCAAGCCACTGCCGGCGCCGACTTCCGCCTTGTTGGCCGCATCATGTCGCTAGATGCAATGGATGTGCAAAGCCAAGAACGCTCACGTTATCACCAGATAACCTTTGAGCTAGTTGACCTCGAGCTAGGAACTTATGTTTGGAGTGGCATGTATGAATTCAAGAAATCTGCACAAGACGACATCATGTATCGCTAGTGCAGTTTTGGTGTTGGCGTTGGCTGGGTGCACGAGCACTGGGCCAACGCAGTACCAACCGCTAGCATTGAATCAACAAGAACAAGATGCGATTGCCGGCCAACCAGTTTATGCACAGCCGCTGTATCGTAAGCTATTTCAAGAAGGCAAGCGCAACGAAGTACTAAATCGTATGGAAATTGGCACCGCAGCCTTTTATCGCGGTGACATTGACTTGGCCCGGGAGAATTTTGACGCTGCGCTAGAAGTAATAGAAACGGTATACGCTGACAATGAAAATGCCACTAAAGCCCGCAGTTTATGGCATGAAGAGGGCCGCAAAGACTTTAAAGGCGAGCCCTATGAGCGCGCTATGGCGTACTACTATCGCGGCCTAATTTACCTCATAGATGGCCAGTATGATAACGCACGAGCTAGCTTTGTGAGTGGTTTGATGCAGGATGCCTTCGCCGAAGAAGAACAGAATCGCAGTGACTTTGCCATGATGCTGTTACTTGCTGGTTGGTCAGCGCAAAAAATGGGTAGCCCTGTATTGGCTGAAGAAGCTTATGCGGAGCTACTGACATTACGCCCTGATTTTCCCATTCCGAGTGCCGACGACAACGTGCTGATCATTGCCGAAACGGGCTATTCGCCGCGTAAGTTAGCTGATGGAATGGGGCACTATGAGTTGGTGTTTCGTCCGGGTAAAAACTTTACCGAGAAGCAGATTAGCGTCAATACCGGTGGCCAGCAATTGTCACTTGAGCCGGTAGAAAGCGTGTATTGGCAAGCTACCTCACGTGGCGGTCGGCCGGTCGACAAAATAATTGAAGGCAAAGCATCGTTTGCTAATACCACCGGTGACTTGGGGCGTGACTTAGCGCAACTGGGTGTTACAGCTCGGGTATTTTCACCGGCGCTAGGCGGCAGTAGTGGGCAGGTAGGCAATACCTTAGCGTTAATTGGTGTTGCCAGTATGGCGTTGTCCGCCAACGTAAAACCGCGTGCGGACATTCGTTATTGGTCGCGTCTACCTGATGCAGTTCACAGCGCAACTATGCGTTCAAACCCAAGCAACGTGAGTGCTTGGCAAGCCCAATATTTCGACTTGGACGGCAACCCAGTGACCTTGAAGTCACGGGCTTTTCGCCACTACCAGGACGCCCAAGGTAATCACTTAATTTGGCACAGCTCTCGGGCTCGATAACACGAAAAGGGACCTATGATGAAAACAAAATCTGCTTTGGTGACAGCACTTGTGTTGACGTTAGCAGCCTGTGGCACCACCACACAGAACGGTTATACCGGTGCTAATCCCGTGCAGCGCACTATCACCAACGAATTGAACACCATTGTGTTTATTGACCACAACCTCAACCGCACGGACATTACCAAGACTATATTTGGTGAGAAAGTCAGTAACACCGTTAAAGTAACCCTAGACCGCAGTGGCATGAGTAACACCGCTACGGGGCAGCTTGAAGTGTGGACTATGATTCGTAATCGCACTGACTATGACTTACAAATTGAGGGCAAAGCATTGTTTTTTGATGCGAATCAAGCGCCGCTGATGGATGAGTCTATGTGGCGCCGCGTTTATGTTCCCGCCAACGGCACGGCAATTTATAAAGAAACCTCGTTGAATAGCCGCGCCGAGTACTTTTTAGTTGAACTAAGAGAAGGGCGTTAATATGAAAGCCGTTCATGTATCCACTTTATGTGCAGCCGCTACGTTGATAATAAGTAGCGTTGCACAGGCTCAGGATGCACCGGCGCAACCGATGCTGACTGACGCCTATTATGATCGCGCCCGCGCTGCTGAGCAGCAGCCCGCAAGCTTATTAACGGTTGATGAAGCCACCTTTAAGGCTGCCTACGAAAAGGCTGGGCGGCCGAAATTGGTGATGTTAGTTGGCGAACCTTTCAGCGGCATGGTGTCTGAATGGCACATGCAGCGTCGTGTCAGTGTTAACGCCCAGGCAACCGGAACCGAAGGTACTTTTGTGCCTGAGTCACAAAGCGTTCAAGTTGGTGTGGAACAGCGTGGCTATGCGCCGTCTAAACGGTCTGGCATGCTAACCAACGAGCAATGGGACGAATACCAACGCGGCTATCAAAGCATGCTCATGCGTTATGGTGTTCGCTTGGTTAACCGTGCGGTTGCTATGCGCCTGCTCGATTCAGAAATTCGTGCTGAAACCAATCGTAACCCGCAAGACGATAACCAG
Source organism: Pseudidiomarina donghaiensis (assembly GCF_900116895.1). GTDB lineage: Bacteria > Pseudomonadota > Gammaproteobacteria > Enterobacterales > Alteromonadaceae > Pseudidiomarina > Pseudidiomarina donghaiensis. Next base: position 320,021 of record NZ_FPCF01000001.1, read on the forward strand.
CGGTTAGAAATGGACATGCTACGCAAGCATACAAGCTTAATTCTTGAAGTGATGCCCTATAGTGAAGACAAGTTAAATTACGAGCCTATTGGTTACCACATCACCATGACCTCATTAAAAGATGCCACCCTATTAGCCGATGAGCGCGTGCCGATTCCTCAAGGTGCACTTGAATATCGTGCACGAGCGGGCGGCTACAACCTTGAGCGGCCGCGCCAAGTGGCTGGCGTGTCAGCGCAGTCTGGCGGCTATCAGGTGCTTGAAGAAACCCATGAAGTTTGGGCCGAGCAGGGCGCGTTAGCGGCGCAGGCGACACTGCAAATGCTTTACGACCGATATTTGTAGCGTTAGGCTCAGTGTCACAGATTGACGAGGAGTGGCTGGGCATTGAGAATACATTGTTGGTTCGCCATGATTGCCGCAGGGCTGTTGAGTTCCTGCAGCTTTCAGCCTAATAAACCGGTACTTCATGTTAGCGACGGCGTTTATTGGTCGCACCGCTACCAAAGTTATCTGGTTGTTGATGATGCGGTGGTAAGTCGTTATCAATTTACGCCAAGTAGCTGTTGGTTAGCGCCAGCTGGCTTAATGCCCAGCGTGTTTAGTACCGAGGCAAACGCAGGGCAGCATGAATGGATGGGCGCGGGTTATCAAACGCTTGTGTTTAAGCGCCTATCGGATGGCTTGCCCGTAACCTTTACCCGAGAACCACTATTGCCAAAGCTATGTGAACGTAGTGCCGAGTCAAGCGCGGTAGTGGCGGTTGATACCTTAGCAGACACCCTGCACCAGTTTCATCACGGAATTTCTCATACGGCGCTATTAAAGTGGCGTTACCAGGCAAGTGTGCTCGATAGCCAGAATCAGTCTGACCTAGCCAGCAGCTTGGGTTTGTTTGAGCTGTTGTCAGAGCTACTCGAAGACAGCAACGATGAGCATGCGTATTTATTGTCGCGCGAGCTTGAGCGCTATTATCGCGTGAATAATTTTGCGGTGGGAGAGGCGCAACGTGAGTTATCGCGGCGCGATTTGCTGCGCCAATTAACGGCGAGTGACTTGTATTCTGGCTGTGAGCAGGCGTTGTGGTGGGGGCTATTAAGCACTGGCGACTATTACCTTGGCGTATTGCGCTTACACCGCTTTACCCCCGAAGCCAGTTATAGTGAAATCGGTCAACGCTGTTTGCAGCAAGCGTTGCATTCAATTGCTGAAGACTTGCAGCGTGTAGCACAGGTAAAGGGCGCAGCACCAAAGCTGATTATTGACTTGCGTTACAACGAAGGCGGCAGTTTGTTGTTGGCAAGTCAGCTGGCGCAGAGTTTAGTGCCTAAAGATGAGCCTTTGGCAATAATTTCTGGGCACTCAGTGAATGAGCAACGGCGGCCAGACTTAAGCCGACTGCATCAACGCGGTAAGGTTTTGGTGAGCGAGGTTACAGCTAGTGCTGCAGAACATTTAGCTCATGGGTTACGGCTGCGCGGTTTTGTGCTGCAAGGGCAACATACTCGAGGGGCGTTTGCCCCTACCACAGTACGCACGCTACCAAATGGCTGGATTGTGGGTATGTCCATGTATCCGGCACATGAAGTGCTTGACGGGCTTGGCAATCCCTTGCCTGAAACCAAGGGGCTAACGCCGGACGATACTTTGCCCGTTGAGGTGTTATTTCCGCGTGGGAATGGAAGGGGCCCGCAATAGCCTGTTGGCGCAGCGCTGCGTTCAGATGATCACAGCGCTGCGCGCTACAAGTGTTACTCTGACGCGGGGCTTTGGGAGACGCTTTCATCGATCCAATGGCGCACTTCGCGCTCCAGAATATCCAGTGGAATACTACCGTTTTTGAGTACCTGGTAATGAAATTCGCGAATGTCGAAATCAGCGCCTAAGGCTTCTTCGGCTTCGGTGCGCAATTGACGAATCAGCATTTCACCGAGCTTGTACGACAGCGCTTGGCCTGGCCAAGTTATGTAACGGTCAATTTCAGTTTTCACGTTGTGCAGGCTTAATGCGGTGTTTGACGCCATAAAGTCCATTGCTTGTTCACGGCTCCAGCCCATTGCATGCATGCCGGTGTCGACCACCAAGCGAGCTGCGCGCCACATTTCGTAGCTCAATCTGCCGAAATCACTGTACGGGTCTTGGTAAAAGCCCATTTCTTTGCCGAGCCATTCAGCATACAAACCCCAACCTTCACCAAATGCAGAAATGTAGGTATAGCGGCGGTAATCTGGCAGGTCTTCAAGCTCACGCGCCAAGGCGCCTTGTAAATGGTGCCCGGGTACAGCTTCGTGCAAGGTCAAAGCTTCCATTTGGTATAGCGGGCGACGGTCAAGGGCATAGGTATTTACCCAATAGAATCCGGCGCGGTCGCTACTGTTGCTGCCTGAATAACGGCCTGTGGTGTACTTAGGTGCAATTTCGGCCGGTACTGGCGCAATGCCATAGGGTTGGCGTGGCAACAGTTTGAAGAATTTCGGTAGCTGGCCATCGGCTTGTTTTGAAATATAAGCAGCTTCTTTCAGTAGCTCTTCGGCCGTTTTCGGATAAAACTGAGGATCGGTCCGCAAGAAGTTGGTGAATTCCTCGAAACTACCTTTGAATCCTGTCTTTTCAATCACCACAGCCATTTCATTACGAATACGCTTTACTTCAGCTAAGCCTTTTTGGTGAATTTCTTCAGGCGTTAAATCTAGCGTGGTGTAGTGTTTAATGCGGTTTTGATAGAACTCACGACCATTCGGCAGCTCGCTCGCGCCAACGCTATTACGGCTATTTGGCAGATAGTTCATGACCATAAAGTCAAAGTAGTCTTGGTAGGCCGGTACCACGTCTTGGTCGATGACTTGTAACGCTTGCTGGCGCATATCTTCCCATTGTTCAGTGGTCGCGAAAATTGGTTTTGCTACTTTAAAAGGGCCAAAGAACAAACTGTCTTGTGGGTTTTGTGCAATAAATGCAGTAATACTCTCTTCAAACCCAACCATCGATGCTTTGGGCTGTGTGTAACCTTCGGCTAGGGCTTTTTCTAGCCAAGCCGTTTGTTGTGCCATATAACGTGGGATAGAACGCAAGCGCTTTAGGTAGTTATCAACGTCTTGCTGCGAACGGAAGCTGGCGTTGCGCGCCATAAAACCAAGACTCGAATGAAAACCGCCTTCTGCGTTTAATGGCATGTAATGGTCTTTAAATTTGTAGCCATCAACTTGGTTCTTTAAACCGTACGTCAGCATTCTGTGGTTAATTTGGTTCTGGGTTGATAACGCTTCAACATTTACTGCCATAAGTTCGTTTAACCATGCTTGTTGGCGCTCAAACTGTGCAGCAAGGGCTTGCGCCGACATGTCTGGCAGTTCGGCCGAACCCCAAGCACTATTTTCTTGCATGGCTTGGTAAATACGCTTGGCTAATTCGGTATAGCGAGCGTCGGCTGATTGTTTTGCACTCAAGTTTTGCTCAGCTGCAGCGGTTGCTTCCGTACTTGGTGCGGTATTTGCGCAGCCAGCCAATAACAAGGTTAGAGATGCCGCAATGAAGGTGGATTTAAAAACAGGTAAGCTTATTATCGTTGTCTTTGCCATGATGACTCCGCGCATTGGTTATAACGTTTATTTGAGCTTGCACTTTAACGATACAAGTCGCTATTTTGTGGCATGGTTTTGCAAGGTTTTTACATCACTTGATTATGTTAAACTCGTGCTAAACTCTAACGACACAAAAAGGTGTGTCCAATATATAAGCACCAAGCGCTTTGCCGACTCAAGTACAATGCGACCGATGTGTCTTATTTGACGAGGAAGTGACATAAAGGTTGTGCTGGGCAGCAGAAATTTACAAGGACCTTACGGAAATATGATGACGCAGGCACAAACGGGAATTTATGCGGAACCTAACTTGCATGGCGTTACGTTGCTACTTAACGTGATGACCGATGACGTTGAGCATGTTCGACGTAAGCTTTCGCGTGTTCCGCAGTTAATAGACGATCTTGATCAACGTTTTTCAGAGTCCATGCTCAATGGCTTTGTTGCCATTGGTAGTGACTACTGGGACGTACTCTATCCCGACAAACGTCCGCTGCAACTGTCCGGTTTTCCAGAGCTCAATGACGGCGACCGCCAAGCCCCACGCGAGTCTTCTGACCTATTATTGACGATTCGCTCAGATCGTTTTGATGTCAACTTTCAAGCAGCACGCACACTGATGGAGTGGCTTGGGCATGATGTTGAGTTGCTTGACCAAATGAACACCTTTCGTTACATGGATGGGCGAGATTTATTGGGCTTTATTGAAGCGCCAGATAACCCTCGTGGAATGCGTCGTCGCGCGGTAACAGGGGTGCAAGATGATCCAGCGTTTGTTGACGGCAGCTACGTGTTTATGCAGAAGTTTCGTTATGACTTGCGCCGTTGGGAACAGTTAAGCAGCGATATTCAAGAGCATGTGATGGGGCGTAAAAAAGTGACCGGTGAGCGCATTCCCGAGTCGGTGCTCAACATGGTGACCCATGCGCAAAAATCACGCCTTATTGATGGCAAAGAACAGCCGCTGGAGTTGCTACGACAGAATATGCCGTGGGGAAATTTGCGTGACCAAGGGCTGCTAGCCCTATATTGCACGGGGAAACCGCAGCACGTGGTGCAATGGCTGAAGAACCGCTATATCGCGGATGACCAGGGGGATTACGACCCTTTATTGGATTACATTGAAGCAGTCAGTAACGCCGCCTATTTCGCCCCTTCCATTGAGTTCTTGAAAGGGGCGTAGCCCGGCGTTTTACGCCGGGACGTGGCGCAGCCACGGTTATTGCTTCGATTAGCCGCAGCCATTGCTTCGATTAATCGCAGCCATTGCTTCGATTAGCCGCAGCCATTGAATTGGACATTCACGGTGCTGCGCACCACCCGGCGTGCAACGCCGGGCTACCGGCTTTGTTCGTCGAACAAAGCCTTCACATTCTGCAATGTGAAATCAATGTCGGAAACTTTGAGCGGGGCAATGAAAATGGTGTCATCGCCAGCGATGGTGCCTAACACACCTTCTTTTTTGCCTACCGAGTCCAGCAAACGTGCAATTAATTGCGCGGCGCCAGGTGTGGTGCGAATAATCACCATCACATCATTGTGCTGTATATCTAAAACAAGCTGCGTTAATGGCGCACGTGTGCTTGGAATACCCAATTCAGCCGGCAAACAGTACACCATTTCTTGCCGCGCATTGCGGGTGCGAACCGCACCATACTTACTTAGCAAGCGCGATACTTTGGACTGGCTAATGTTTGTAAAGCCCTGATATTTCAAGGCATCAACAATTTCACCCTGTGAGCCATAGCGTTCTTCTCGCAGAAGCGCTTTAAACGCCTCTATCATTGCTTCGGGCTTATGTTCTGACATGTTTTCGCACCTAAATTTATGCTTTTATGCAGCAAAAATGAATACGACATGATAGCGCTTCAGCACCGTTACGCAACTATTTAAAGCAAAGGCTAAACCGTTTATATGCCGCCATTTGGTTGTAATTTCGGCGTAAAAGGAGTAGAGTTTTCGCCCTGAAATTTCCCCAAATAAATGGATGGAGTCTGAGATGAAAGTTGCAGTTTTAGGTGCAGCTGGCGGTATCGGCCAAGCACTATCATTACTTTTGAAAACCCAATTACCGGTTGGTTCTGAACTTGCGTTATACGACGTAGCGCCTGTTGTTCCTGGCGTTGCAGTTGACCTCAGCCACATCCCAACGGCTGTAAACGTTAAAGGCTACGGCAAAGACGATTTAGCTTCTGCGTTAGTGGGTAGCGACATCGTATTAATTCCAGCTGGCGTTCCACGTAAGCCAGGCATGGACCGTTCAGATTTGTTCAACATTAACGCAGGTATTGTTGCCAACTTGGTTGAAGCGATTGCCGACAACTGCCCGAACGCGTGCGTTGGTATTATCACCAACCCAGTGAACACCACCGTTGCTATCGCCAAGAAAGTGCTTGAGAAAAAAGGCGTATATAACAAGAACAAATTGTTCGGTGTGACCACGCTTGACGTCATTCGTGCGGAAACCTTCGTTGCCGAAGTACATGGTAAAAACCCAGCTGAAGTGAACGTGCCAGTGATTGGCGGCCACAGCGGCACGACTATTCTGCCATTGTTGTCACAAACTGGTTTGAGCTTCACTGACGAGCAAATTGAAGCGCTCACGAAGCGTATTCAGAACGCTGGTACTGAAGTTGTTGAAGCGAAAGCTGGCGGCGGCTCTGCAACCTTGTCTATGGGTCAAGCAGCAGCACGTTTCTGCTTGTCATTAGTGAAAGCGTTGCAAGGCGACAACAGCGTTGTTGAGTGCACTTACGTAGAAACTGAAGGTAAAGACGCATTGTTCTTCGCACACCCAGTACGTTTGGGCGCTAACGGCGTTGAAGAAATTTTGCCATATGGCGAATTAAGCGCTTACGAAGAAAAAGCTAAAGCAGACATGCTTGACGGCTTGAAAAACGACATTCAAATTGGCCTCGACTTTGTTAAATAACGAAGTTAAATAGTTAAACGATAAGTTGCTGATAGCAATGACTAAAAAGCAGAGCGTGCTCACCCCCTTGGTGATAAGCGCTCTGCTTTTGTCGTTTTATTACCTGCTCATGCCATGGCATGAAATGTTGCTGTTAGATTACCGAGCCGTTGCACAAGGCGCTTGGTGGCAGCCACTGAGCAGCCAATTTATGCACCATGATCAGCCTCACCTTTGGTACAACATTGCCGGGTTGTGGATGGGGTGGATGCTATTCCCCGATCAGTTCCGCCAGAACAAAGACTGGTGGCCGGTGCTGCCCATTGTGCTGGCGGTTAGTGCAGGCCAGTATTATTTGGCAACACCTAACGTCATTTATGCCGGTTTCTCGGGCACCTTGTATGGTTTGTTTGCTTGGGCAGCGCTCAAGGACAGTTTGCTGTTGCCGCAGTCCCCAAAACACTGGATAAGCGTTATTGTGCTGACCGGTATTCTACTCAAAACCATACTTGATTTTGTGCTGCCGGGGTTTGCCGAAGGCATTGCAATTTATGCCCATCTTAGTGGCGTGATCTGCGGCATGCTTCTGGTATTTTTAGGCTGTGCGCACGGTAAATTTAATGTATAATCTGGGACTTAATTTACCTGTTAAACTGAAGCTATGAAGTTATCAGAAATCAATGCCTTGATGGCCGCCGATATGAACGGTGTGAATCAGCTAATTGGTGCGGAATTACGCTCAGACGTTGCGCTGATTAACCAGCTCGGCTTATATATTGTGAATAGTGGCGGCAAGCGCTTGCGTCCGCTGTTGGCGGTCACCGCCGCTCGCGCTGTTGGCTACCAAGGCGCAGGGCACTTAACGCTCGCAACTATCATCGAATTTATTCATACCGCCACTTTGTTGCATGACGACGTGGTGGATGCTTCAGAATTGCGGCGCGGCAAAGAAACTGCAAACGCGGTGTTCGGCAATGAAGCCAGCGTATTGGTTGGTGACTTTTTGTATACCCGAGCGTTTCAGCTCATGGTCACGCTTGATTCCATGAAAGTGATGAAAATTCTAGCCGACGCCACCAATATTATCTCTGAAGGCGAAGTGTTGCAGCTAATGAACTGCAATGACCCAGATACCACCGAAGCCAGCTATTTTGACGTTATTTACGGTAAAACTGGCAAGCTGTTTGAAGCGGCAACCCAACTAGGGGCCGTATTAGCGGGCGAGTCGCAGGCCGTTGAAGATGCATTAGCTGCCTATGGTCGTCATTTAGGCACTGCTTTCCAGTTAGTTGACGATTTACTTGATTACACGGCTGACAGCGAAACTATGGGCAAGCAAGCCGGCGACGATTTAGCCGAAGGCAAGCCGACATTGCCATTGTTGTACGCCATGTGGAACGGTGATGAAGCTGAGCAAGCTATGATTCGCCAAGCCATAGAAAATGGCAACGGTCGCGATCAATTAAGCGCCGTGCTAACGGCCATGCAGCGCACCGGTGCATTAGACTACACGCGTGATCGCGCCTTGGCTGAAGCTAAGCTAGCGCAGCAGCAGCTGGAGCAATTGCCGCCGTCGCCGCATCGCGACGCGCTTCACGCGCTCGCCGACATCGCCGTCGACCGCATCGCGTAGCCCGGCGTTCTACGCCGGGACGTGGCATAGCCACGGTGATTTTCTAATTCAATGATGGTGCTGTCTTTCGGGCAATGATGATGCTGCGCATCACCCGGCGTCGAACGCCGGGCTACTGAACGGACTAACAGCGAAGCGTACGAATAACGAATAACGAATAACGCACTTTACTCGCGCAGCGAGTTCGCATATAATTCGCGCCCTGAATTTAATTCAAATAAGACCCCCTCGGGGAAAATCGGAGAAAGACATGTACGCAGTATTCCAAAGTGGCGGTAAGCAACACCGTGTAACTGAAGGCCAAATCGTCCGCCTGGAAAAGCTGGAAGCGGCCACTGGTGATGTGGTTGAGTTCGATCAAGTGTTAATGCTATCGAACGGTGACGACGTGAAAATCGGCGCACCTTTTGTTTCTGGTGGATCTATCAAGGCGGAAGTTATCAATCACGGTCGTGCAGACAAAGTGAACATTATCAAGTTCCGTCGTCGCAAGCACCACATGAAACGCCAAGGTCATCGTCAGTGGTTCACCGAAGTGAAAATCACTGGTATTAACGGTTAATTGAAGGAGTAACGACACATGGCACATAAAAAAGCCGCAGGTTCAACTCGTAACGGTCGTGACTCAGAAAGTAAACGTCTGGGTGTAAAGCGCTTCGGTGGTGAGTCAGTTTTGGCTGGTAGCATCATCGTTCGTCAACGTGGTACTAAGTTCCACGCTGGTGATAACGTCGGTATCGGCCGTGACCACACTTTGTTCGCGTTAGCGGACGGCAAAGTTTCTTTTGCGGAGAAAGGTCCTAAGAACCGCAAATACGTTAGCATCGTTACCGAATAATGGTAGCCCGGCGTTCCACGCCGGGAAGTAGCGCAGCTACGGTGAATGTCGCCGCAGCGAAAGCTACACAGCTAACAAAGAAGTATTGAAACCCCGTCCGAAGTGGCGGGGTTTTTTCATGTAAGCAGGTAGGTAATATCATGAAGTTTGTAGATGAAGTCGAAATTCGCGTAGAAGCAGGCGACGGCGGTAACGGCGTAGTCAGTTTTCGACGTGAAAAATATATCCCCAAAGGCGGTCCCGATGGCGGTGACGGTGGCGATGGCGGCGACGTTTATCTAGAAGCCGATGAAAACCTTAACACGCTTATCGATTATCGCTTTGAGCGTTTTCACCGTGCGCAGCGCGGCGAAAACGGTCATGGTAAAAATTGCACCGGCAAACGCGGCTCAGACTTAGTGCTGAAAGTACCCGTGGGCACCCGTGCAACCGACCAAGAAACCGGCGAAGTATTGGGCGATCTAACCCGTCACGGTTTACGCCGTATGGTTGCCAAAGGCGGCTTCCACGGCCTAGGTAACGCCCGCTTCAAAAGCTCAACTAACCGAGCGCCGCGCCAAAAAACCATGGGCACGCCAGGCGAAATTCGTAACCTGAAACTTGAGCTCATGCTGTTAGCCGATGTAGGCTTGCTTGGCATGCCAAATGCCGGTAAATCAACCTTTATTCGCTCGGTATCAGCGGCGAAGCCGAAAGTTGCAGACTATCCGTTTACCACCTTGGTACCAAACCTAGGTGTTGTGCGCCCAGTGCCACACGCCACCTTTGTTATTGCCGATATTCCAGGCCTTATTGAAGGCGCAGCGGAAGGTGCTGGTCTTGGTATTCGTTTCTTGAAGCACCTTGAGCGTTGCCGTTTATTATTGCATCTTGTTGATTTAGCACCGTATGATGAAACCGACCCAGCGGAGCAAGCGGTCAAAATTGTGCATGAGCTCGAAAAATATAGCCCAGAGCTTGCGAGTAAACCGCGCTGGTTGGTGGTCAATAAAGTTGACTTGTTAAGCGAAGAAGAAATTGTCGAAGGTATTGAGCGCGTGAAAGCGGCGCTTGATTGGGAAGGCCCGGTGTATCAAATTTCAGGCTTATCGCACATTAATACCGATGCACTTTGCAAAGATATTATTGAATACTTAGAAAAATTGCCAAAGCAAACGCCGGAAGAAATGGAAGCCGAAGCGAAAGCAAGCGTTGAGTTCAAGTGGGATGACTACCACAAAGAGCAGCTTGAGCAATTTGAAGACGACGATGATGATGACTTTGACGACGACGATGATGACTACGACGTCGAAGTGATCTACCAAAAGTAGCTCGGCGTTTTACGCCGAGTGATGCGCAGCATCGTGAATCGATAAAAGTGAGACATGAACCGTGACGTTGTCACGACCCGGCGTAAAACGCCGGGCTACGGGGGTGGGATGAAGATTGCATTGGTGGCAGCCATGGCTGCAAATCGAGTGATTGGAAAAGATGGCGACATGCCATGGCACCTGCCGGCCGAACTGCAACACTTCAAAAAAGTAACCCTAGGTAAGCCAGTCGTCATGGGGCGTGCAACCTATGAATCTATCGGTCGCCCGTTACCAGGCCGCACGAACATTGTTCTTAGCCGTCAGTATGAGCAGCCTTTTACCGATGACAAAGGCGTAATTTGGGTGAGTTCACCCGCGCAGGCCATTGACGCCGCTGGCGACATCGAGCAATTAATGGTCATTGGCGGTGGGCGCATTTACGCTGAATTTTTACCGCTTGCGGATTTTCTCTATCTAACTCAAATTAAGCTAGAAACCGCAGGCGATACTTTTTTTCCAGACTATCAATCGCATGCAACATGGCAGTTGTTAGAATCAGAGACACACCCAGCAAACGCTGAAAATCCCCATGAATTTGTAACAGAAATTTATCGCCGCGTGTAAGTTTTATTACAGGCCTTATCAACTGTAAATAAAACGTTAGATGGCTTGATTTCTTAACAATTTATTCCGTTGCGCCCTTTGAAAGCCCTAGCTAACATGAACTTGTAATCATAAAAAGTGAAGAAATCAAAATGTTGTTTTGGGGTAGCAAGGCCACCAGTGCACTTGCCATTGTATTTATCAGTTCTGTTTTAATGAGCTATCCAGCGCCTAGTCACGCACAGTACCGTGCGAATGGTGATGATTTGGCATTGCTGTTTTGTAGCTATGTACAAGCGAACGACTCCAAAGGATTTCGCAATGCCTTGCGAGATTTGCGTTTACGGTTACGTGATATATACCCTCGAGTTCGTTGTAATGGTTCTTCCATGATCCAATTTTCCGCAATCAGTAATGCTTACGATATCGGTCGCTTTATTGCACACAGCGTTCTTATTGATGATTTGTATAGTTCAGGAGATATTGCTTGGGTGAAAGATCTCGAAGCGACACACCCCATTGCGGAAGTCGTTCGGGCACGCAGCCAAGCAGCTCGCACTGAACGCTAACCATCACAATCTTTTACAGTTTCTTACTTTCTATTCCTCACGGCCAAAGTTACACTAGGTTATCTTGTTACAACTGGATAACAATTCATGAGAAATAAAAGGTTCATAGCCGCTGCGTTAGTTTCGATGCTTGCTTTTACCGCTAGCGCACAAACCAATGAGCAGTCTGCGCAGCCAAGTGCACCCTTAGAAGCGTGTTACTTGAGCAATATAAGTGAACAGGTATTATGCGGCCAGCTAAGCGTTCCGGAAAATTATGACCAACCACAAGGTCGGCAAATCGCTATTAATTACGCGGTGCTACCGGCTGTTAATGAAAACAAAAAGCCAGACCCATTACTAATTCTAGCTGGAGGGCCAGGCCAAGCCGCCACCGAGCTAGCAGCTATGATCAATCGTATGTTCAGCGATGTACGCAAGCAGCGCGATATTTTGCTGATTGACCAGCGTGGTACTGGCCAGTCCAATCCATTAAGTTGCGAAGTCAGCCATGTTGATGAGCTGATAAAAGCCGACGAAGACGTTGCGCTTGATCGCATGGCAGGCGAATGTTTAGCGCGCTACACCGAAGAAGACTTAACGCAATACCATACTGTAAATGCAATTAAAGACTTTGAAGCCGTTCGTGAACATTTGGGCTATGCCCAAGTAAATTTGTACGGCGGCTCGTATGGCAGTCGCGCTGGCTTGGTTTATATGCGTGAAGCGCCGCAGTCTGTGCGCTCTGCAACATTAGACGCCGTGGCACCGCCTGAGGTTGTGGTTGGGCCCTTTGGTGCGCATGGCGCGCAATCATTTGATTTGCTGGTGGAACGCTGTGCAGCCTCGCAGAAATGCAATGAAACCTTCCCCAATTTAAAGCAAACCTATTTGCAGACGTTGAAGAACCTCGAAGATAAACCAGTACCCTTGCAAGTTAATGACCCATTAACCAATGAACCAACCGATATTTTAATTACCGCGGGGCGATTTACGTCAGTAATGCGCGTGGGGTTGTACCATCCCACCACACGACAAATGCTACCCTACGTTATTCAACAAACGAACACCGGCAACTATACGCCTTTGGTGGGTTTAATGGGCAGCATCATGAGCCAATCGGAAATGTACATGGGCTTAACGCTGTCAGTGTTGTGCAGTGAAGACCTGCCACGCGCGACAGACGCTCTATTGCGAGCCGATGCAGACAATGACTTTATTGGCAGCCGTACCGCTGATGCATTTATTGACATGTGTTCGGTGTGGCCGCAAGCACTGCGCCCAGAAGCTTGGTTCGAACCTGTGTACAGCGATATACCGGCATTATTATTGTCGGGGCGCTATGATCCGGTTACCCCGCCAACTTGGGGTGCATTAGCGGCACAAACTTTAAGTAACAGCCGTCATCTAATTGCACCGCAAGGTTCGCACACCATTGCAGGACATACCTGCGCCAATAAATTAGTGGGTGAGTTTATCGAAACACTTGAGCTAGAAGCGCTTGACGATAGTTGCTTGCAACAGCAAAAGCCTGCGCCGTTCGTGTTAAATGCAAACGGCAAAGGGCTGTAGGGGGCGCAATGATTGAAGTAAAAGAATTACGCAAACAATTCGGTAAGGTCACCGCATTAGATGGCTTATCTTTTTCTGCTCCCGAGGGGCAAATTACCGGCTTGTTGGGCCCCAATGGTGCTGGTAAAACAACGTGTTTGCGCACCATTTATGGCTTGTTAAAACCAGATAGCGGGCAGGCTTTCATAGATGGCATAGACGCTGGTCAGCAGCCGCTTGAGGCACGTCGCAATATTGGTATATTCCCAGATAAATTCGGCTTGTATGAGCGTTTAACCGCGCGCGAACAGGTTGCTTATTTTGCTGCCTTGCATGGTTTAGCGGGCGAAGCTGGCGACCAAGCAACAGAAGCCGCGCTGCAGCGCCTTGATATGCTTGAAATTGCTGACCGCCGGGCTACTGGTTTTTCACAAGGGCAACGTATGAAAGTCGCCTTAGCACAGGCCATTGTGCATCGTCCAAAGCACCTTATTTTGGACGAGCCCAGTCGCGGCCTAGACGTAATGAGTACCCGTATTCTGCGTGACTTGTTGCGTGAGCTGCGTGCGCAAGGCACCAGTATTTTATTCTCAAGCCACGTGATGCAAGAAGTTGCCGCGCTGTGTGACCAGGTTGTCGTTGTCGCGAAGGGGAAAGTAGCAGCGCAAGGCACCACCGAGGAGCTATGCGAGCTAACAGGCGAAAGTGCACTAGAAGAAGCCTTTGTGAAAATCATTGGTACCGATGAGGGTATTGCGGCATGACGAATCCGGTAAAAATTGTTTGGCGCAAAGAATTAAAAGATGCCATTCGTGACAAACGTTCGGTTATGGCGGCAATGTCTTACGCATTTTTTGGTCCGTTACTTATGGCTGTCGCGTTTTATGTCATGATTAGCCAGCTAACAGACCCAAGCGATGTCGAAATTGACATTCAAGGTGCAGAACATGCGCCCGCACTTATTGAACATTTAAATAGCAACGGCATTGTTCAACGCGAAAAGGCGTGGGCCGCAGGGCAGCAGCCTATTACTCTAGAGGTTGATGAAAGCTGGGCAGAAGATTTAGCCATGGCTATGCCTGCGAAAGTAACTTTAACCGCTGACTTCAGTGCGACGAAACAACGCGGCGATATCAATCGCATCGAACGTGCCATAGAGTCGTACGCTAACCAAATTGCTTATATACGCCTACAAATGCGTGGGTTAGATCCGCGTGTCGTAAGACCAATTGACATGGTTAAGCATGACACCGCAACCAAGGGCTCGCGAGCGGCTATTTTAATGGGCAGCGTGCTCATTTTTATCCTGCTATCTGTGTTCTTTTCAGGTATGAACGTGGCCATTGATATCAGTGCTGGCGAACGTGAGCGAAACTCGTTAGAGCTGTTGCTATCACAGCCACTAAATGCGCATCAGCTGGTGTTAGGTAAAGCATTAGCCGCCAGTAGTTTTGCTATTTTTGGCGGCGTATTAAGCGTGATTCTTATTCCGATCATTTTCCGCTTTTTACCACTGCACAATATCGGCATTAGTTTGTCGCTTGACTGGACCATGATGGTATTAATTGTGCTTATGCTGGTGCCGCTAGCGTTGTTCGCAACCGCGCTGCAGCTATTTGTTAGTTTCCGTGCAAAAAGCTTTAAAGAAGCGCAAACTTATATCTCGTTCTTACTTATGCTGCCTATGCTGGCGGTATTTGGGGTTGAGTTCGCGCGTTTGAAGAACCCAGTGCTTTATTACCTGCCGCTAACTGGCCAGCATCAAGCGCTGCTCGACATTATTAAAGGCGAAAGCTTGCAGTGGCTGCCAATGGGTATTAGCGCACTTGCCACCTTGTTAGTCAGCTGGCTGCTGATCCGTTTCATCGGCCGCATGCTCGCCAGCGAAAAAGTCGTGTTTGGGCTGTAGCCCGGCGTTTAACGCCGGGTGGTGCGCAGCACCGTTATCGCCCGCTGCTACGGAGAAGTCCGTCAACGCCGGGTGGTGCGCAGCACCGTTATCGCCCGCTGCTACGGAGAAGTCCGTCAACGCAGGGTGGTGCGCAGCACCGTTATCGCCCGCTGCTACGGAGGAGTCCGTCAACGCCGGGCTACGTAGCTCACTACGTAGTACAGCCACTGGCCTAGGCGGCGCAGCTGAGGTAGCGGAAATTTGGGTAGCGGCGACTGATAAAAAGGTAGGGCGGGCATGGTTTCGCCCATCGCCAACTGGGCAACCCGTTGGCCCGCCAGCTGCGTAAAAGTCACCCCAGCACCGCAATACCCCATCGTGGTATAAACACCCTCAGCAGGGCTATAAATTCGCGGGTAATCATCTAACGCAACTGAGACCCATCCACTCCAACTGTAGTCAGGTGCCTGCTGGCTTAAACGTTTTAGTGCCGGAAAGGTTGCCGCCATGGCCTGCAACAAATGCCGCACATAGCGCGGGTGCTCGGCGTCGCGGCCACGAATAGCGCCACGTCCACCGAATAGCAAACGGCCGTCAGGTAGCAATCGAAAGTAGTATTTTAACGCCCGCGTATCCATCACTAGCTCATGGGGCTTAAGCCGAATAGCCGCGCGCTCTTCAATGCTCAAAGGACGCGTCACCACAACACTGGATAACACCGGCAACGAACGACCATGAATACTTGGGTGAAAATGGTTCGGTGTATAGCCATTGGTAGCCACAATGATTTTGGGCGCACGAATTGTACCTTTATTGGTATGCAGCACATGCAAACCGCTTGGCTCAGTTTGCCAAGTACTCACTGCGGCATTCTCAACCAAAGTTGCGCCGGCAGCCGCCGCTTGACGCGCTACGCTGGCGAGCAATAATAACGGGTTCAGCCCAAAACTTTGGGGAAAGTGAATGGCCGCATGCGCCTGCGGCGAATTCACCCGGGTGCGAATTTGCTCACGGTTCAGCCACTGTGTGTTAGGTTCGTAGTCGCAAAGCGCCTGATACTGGCTTTGTAATTCACCAATAGCACGCTCATTGTGCGCAATTTTTACGTAACCACCCCGTTGCACTTGCAACTGCTGTGGGCAGGCCGCCAAGTGGCGCTCTAACCGCGCAAAAGCAAGTTGATACTCTGCCTGAATACCCTGCGCTACAGCTTCGCCACAGCGCTTCTTCCATGCCGCATAACCAAGCCGACCTGTGCCTGGCATGGCAAAGCCAGCATTACGAGTTGAACAGCCCCAACCAAGCTGATTAGCTTCAACCAAAACCACCCGTTGTTGATAATTTTCAGCTAATTCTAAAGCCGCGTTTAGCCCCGAATAGCCACCCCCAATCACGACAATATCGGCCGTTTCAGGCAATTGCTCTGTGGTTGCGGGAAAATCTACTTGGGTGTGCTGATGCCAATAGCTGGCCGCGTGAGGTTGTTGAGAGGGTATGCTGTTGCTTTCAAGCGGATCGTACATACCCTAAAGGCTACCTGTTAAATGGCAGAATCATTTCGCCGGCAGTGCAATAACAAACACCGTCACAAACCGGGCAATGGTAGCCCTCGTTGACAGATAAGTCGTACCAACGCTTGTTGTGCTCTTGAATAAGCTCCCCACCGCAGCGGGTGAAATATTCAAATGCTGCATTTTTGGGGCTTTGCATCCAAATATGAGCAAGCCCAGCGGTGCAGCCTAGTTTTTTCGCTTCGTTAATTGAACGCTGCAATAAACCACGGCCAATGCCGCCGCCACGCACGTTTGGGTCTACCGCCACACATTTGAAATAGCAAATTTGCTCAGCCGGCACCGACCATTGCGACGGGCTACAGTGGTCATCAATGTCCCAATTGCCCGGAGCAAACGTTAGCCGAATACCGGCCAACTTACCGTCGGCATATGCCAGCCAATTCAAATTAATGTCGCCCACCACGCCACGTTGATGATAATCGGCAAGCGACTCGGGCGTTAGGTAGTTATCGCCATGCACGCGATTACCAAGCTCAATCACTTCGTCGTATTCAGCTGTTGTCAGTTGTTTATACGTAATCATAAAGGGCAACTTCGTTGTTCGTTATTCGTATGCTTCGCTGTTCGTACGCTTCGCTATTCGTGCGCTTCGCTATTCGAACAGTGCGAGGCACGGACAAACAGTGAGCGCAGCGAACGCACGAACAACGAATAACGCTTTTGCTTTTAGTAGCGATAGTCGTCAGACTTGAATGGGCCTTCAACCGCAACATGAATATAATCCGCTTGCTGCTGCGTCAGCTTCGTCATCACGCCACCAAAACCCTGCACCATATAGCGTGCAACTTCTTCATCAAGCTGCTTCGGTAATACTTCAACGCGCAGTTTCGCAGCTTTTTCGGCAGCCGGCAAGTCAGCGAATTTCTCGTCAAACAAGTGCATTTGCGCCAGAACCTGGTTCGCAAATGAACCATCCATAACCCGGCTTGGGTGGCCTGTTGCGTTACCTAAGTTGACCAAACGGCCTTCAGATAACAACAACAAATAGTCGTTGTCGTCGTCGCTGCGGTAAATTTTGTGAACCTGTGGCTTCACTTCGTCCCAACGCCAGTTATCGCGCATAAATTTGGTGTCAATTTCGTTATCGAAGTGACCAATGTTACACACAACCGCGGTTGCTTTTAACGCAGCCAGCATGTGGCGATCACAGACGTTCACGTTGCCGGTTGTGGTGACAATCAGATCAATGTTTTGTAACAAGTCGCGATTGATGCCCTCAGCTGAGTTAGTGTTTACACCGTTCACAAACGGCGACACTACTTCGTAGCCATCCATGCAGGCCTGCATGGCACAAATTGGGTCAATTTCAGTCACTTTAACAATCATGCCTTCTTGGCGTAAGCTTGCTGCAGAGCCTTTACCTACGTCGCCGTAGCCAATTACTAAGGCTTTTTTACCAGCCAACAAATGGTCAGTGGCGCGCTTAATGGCGTCATTTAGTGAGTGACGGCAACCATATTTGTTGTCGTTTTTCGACTTGGTGACTGAGTCGTTGACGTTAATAGCAGGCACGCGCAAGGTACCGTGCTTCAACATTTCTAGCAAACGGTGCACACCCGTGGTGGTTTCTTCGGTAATGCCGTGTACTTTGTCCAGCATTTGAGGGTATTTGTCATGAATGAGCAGGGTTAAGTCACCGCCGTCATCCAAAATCATGTTGGCATCCCACAACTCACCGTCTTTGTGGCAAGTTTGCTCTAAACACCATTCGTACTCTTCTTCAGTTTCGCCTTTCCAAGCAAATACTGGAATACCGGCTGCAGCCATAGCCGCTGCAGCGTGGTCTTGCGTCGAGAAAATATTGCACGATGACCAACGTACTTCAGCGCCAAGCTCAACGAGCGTTTCAATAAGCACGGCGGTTTGAATGGTCATGTGAATACAACCAATAATACGCGCACCGGCCAATGGCTTGGTGTCAGCGTATTTGCGGCGAATGGTCATCAAGGCCGGCATTTCAGATTCGGCAATGGAGATTTCTTTGCGGCCCCAAGCGGCCAAGTTAATATCTGCGACTTTATAATCTTGCATAAATACCTCTTAAGAGCGTTATTCGTTATTCGTTCGCTTCGCTGTTCGTCCGCTACGCTATTCGAAGAGCGCGAAGCGCGGACGAACAGTGAGCACAGCGAACGTACAAATAACGAACAACGATTCTAATTGAATTCTGGGGTGTGCTGCAGGCGAATAAGCAACTGCTGCTGACGATCTAAACTCAAACGTGGGCCAAAATTCGACACCACTTCTGCCGCTGCATGGCTGGCCAGCAAACCACAGGCCGCCAACGAATAACTGCGCGTTAAACCAAACATCATGGCGCCGGCAAACATGTCGCCTGCACCGTTGGTGTCCACAGCTTTTACCGGTACGCCAGGCACTGTGACTAAACGCTCGCCATCACCCAATAAAGCGCCGTTTTTGCCTAAGGTAATAGCGACCAAGTCGGCGTGCTTCTGTAACAGCTGCATGGCTTCTTGTACGTCATCGCTGCCGGTTAAGATCCGTGCTTCTTCTTCGTTACAGAACATAACGTCTACGCCGCCATCAAGAATTTCATCAATGCCGTCGCGGAAATATTTGACCATGGCAGGGTCAGAGCAGGTCATGGCAATTTTGGTACCGTTAGCGCGCGCAACCTCCTTGGCGCGGGCAATGGCTTGGCGCGCAATAGGTGAGGTGACCAAGTAACCTTCAATGTATAAGTATTGGGCGCGGGCAATGGCTTCTTCATCAAGCTCATCGGTTGACAAGTCGGCGGTAATACCTAAGTAGGTGCGCATGGTGCGCTCGGCATCTGGGGTTACCATCACTAAACAGCGACCGGTTTTGCCTTCGTGCTTTTTGCTACCGGTATTGGTGGTAATGCCAATACTTTCGAGGTCTTCGCAATAGAACTCGCCGGCTTGGTCGTCAGCCACCTTGCAACAATAAAAAGCCTTGCCGCCAAACTGTGCGAAGCCAACTAAAGAGTTCGCTGCGGAGCCACCGCCTGATTGTTTTTTCAGTTCACCACGTTGGGCAAGTAGCTGAATCAAGCGCTCTTGGTCGGCGTCTTCAATGAGCGTCATCATGCCTTTTTCAATTTGGTGCTGCTGCAAAAATTCGTCCGTGACTTCAAATTCCTGGTCGACGAGTGCGTTGCCGATGCCAACGATATCAATAGGTTCCATGCCTGTCTCGATTAAGGTTCTGGTTAGCTAGTTAAAACTAGGTTTTTAAAACAAAAAAATCCGGCCGCAAAGTATACCGCAGCCGGATTCGATGGTCGATAAAATGCTTAAGCTTTATAGCCGCCAGGCACACCTTTGGTGGTAATACTCACGGCGTCATGTGCGTGCAACGACTCGTAGTGGTTTACCCGCACCCAGAAATCAGAAAAGTGTGACTGCTGATTCAATGCGTGCTGTAAACGTCGAGCGGCGTCCTCGCAGAACATTAAGTTCTGCCCGTTGAGGCGCGCGAACTCTTGCTCGTCTTCACGCTTAACGGCTGCTTGCACCGGCGTTTTCAAGGCGTCTTCAATGGCGTCAATTAACGCGATAATTGGCAGTTCGCTAATGTCGTCGCCCATAATCACTTTCACTTGCGCAACTGAGCGCTGGCTGTGTGGCGTTGCCACAATACCTTGCGTGGTGCCTAACCAACGGTGCACAAGTTCAGCATCAACTTCTGCGTCGGTCCCGAATTGGTCAGCAAATGCGTCTTGAATAAGTTGACGCGCTAAAGCGGCCGAGCACGGACAAGTACTTGAGTAGGGCACTTCAACGCCAAGCTCTAATGTTAAATGCCCATTGTCGTAGCGGCCCGTCACTGTGACGGGATAGGCTTTCCAGCCTTGCTTTTTGCTAATCAGCGACTTGCGACGTAAATGATAGTCAAAACTAAACTTCACATAGGCTTGATCTGCTAGCCCATCGTGACTATCTATAAAGTCATGCAATAATTTGCCTAACGATTGGTGGCTAAGCACATCATTGTTTGATAAATCTTCCAACAGCAGGTATAAGCGAGACATGTGAATGCCTTTCGCTTTCGGGTCTGTGAGGTTCACAAACGCATCGACATGTGCACCCACAGGGCGCTCCGGCTCTTGGGCAGCTAAGACAACCAGTGGCATTTCAATGTTGCTCATGCCCACCCAATCGAGTTTACCCTCGGTTTGCGCGCGGGTTTGATTGGCGATATCTGGCATCAAAGTTGGTGTAGCTGTTGGCATGCGTGTACGGCTCCAAACGTTTAAAAATACTTAGTCCCGTAAAAGGGGGCGATAGTATACAAGATTTAAGCTCAATACGGTAGTTTGCCAGATTGGGTTTAGAACCAAAGGAAAAGTTTTCGATTAAGGGTATCGAAAAAGATGGATAAGGAAACCACCATGTTAGATGAAAAGTTACTTGAGCAGTATTATGAGTTGTTAGGCAAAGAAGGTGTACATGAAATGTACGAAACCTTCAGTGACAACATTGGCGGTTATTTGAAGCGTTTAAATGAGTTGGTGCAAGAGCGTGATGAAACAGAAACCAGACGTCAAGCACACAAGCTCAAAGGAGCGTGTCGTTCGGTTGGCTTGCGCCAACTAGCAAGCCAAATGGAGCGATTAGAGCGTGAAGAATGGCACTGGCAAGACGCTGATGAGCTGATGGCGCAGTGGTCATTAGAATTACCACTGCACCAACATGAGTTACGCCACTGGCTACATGCTCGGGGTATTTAACGAAGGCTGTTCTAAGTGCTTGATAGACACATCACCAATAAAGCGGTAACCCTCACCATGAATGGTGGTGATTAAGTTTGGTGAGGTTTCGTCTGCCTCGAAGTGACGACGAATACGACGGATGGCCACATCAACGGTGCGGTCGTTCGGACGTAGCTCACGATCAAGCATTTTCTTAACCAATGTTTCGCGGTCTAGAATTTTACCAGGGTTGGTTAAAAATAATTCCATGGCGCGATATTCGCTTTTTGGTAAGCGGAACATTTTACCGTCAGGCGAGAACAAGCAGCGGCTGTCGCTTTCTAAACGCCAGCCATTGAAATCATACACGACACTGTCATGGCCCACGTTTCTTTGTTGGCTTTTCAGTGCTTCAATGCGACGGTATAAGTTGCGTACCCGAATGATTAGCTCTTTCGGGTTGTACGGTTTGATTAAATAGTCATCGGCGCCCAATTCAAGAGCGAGCAAACGATCTTCTTCCGCGTCGCGGCCGGTTAAAAACACCAAGCCAATGTTATCGTTTTCACGTAATTTTTCAGCCAGCTCGATACCGCTTTTACCCGGTAAGTTCACATCCATAATGACTAAATCGATTTGCTGACGAGCCATAATGCGTTGCATTTGCATGCCGTCTGCGGCATCAAACACGTCATAGCCTTCTTGCTGAAACAATCGCGTGAGTGTATTCCGTGTTACGACTTCGTCTTCGACGATTAATAATCTGGCGCTCATAAGTAGTTCCGAGAATCTGTTAACATGTGTTGAAATTTGGTAATTAAACTTAGTGTAGCATGTGATTTTATATATAGCTCGATAATCGTGCAAGATTTCTTTAATTTATACTTTCAAATGCTTGGCATGACGCACAGGGAACGTAATGGTGAAGCGTGTACCTTCGCCGGAGGCGCTTTGTAGCTCAATGTGGCCATGTAATACTTGGGCCACCAAGTTGTAAACCAAATGCAAGCCAAGCCCAGCTGCGCCATGACTACGCTTGCTGGTAACAAAGGGGTCAAATACGTTTTTCAAAAGCTCTTCTGGAATACCATCACCATTGTCGGTGTAAGTCATTTGCAATTCAAGGGTGTCATCACTCGCTGCGCTGTGCGAAAGCAGCTCGAAATCGAAATGAATTTTGGGCTTGCTGGTTTTGCTAAACGCATGTTGCAGAGCATTTTGCACCAACTGGCTAATAACTTGATTCAGTGGGCCGGGCAATGTGGTGATGATCAAATCGTTGGCTACATTGGCGCTCAACTCAACATGGTCAAGCTCAGCGTGGCGGTTTCGTAGGCTTTGTGAAACGTCATCCCAGAATTTGGCTAAATGAATGGAACGGTCTTCGTCACTAAACTGGTCCATCGAAAGCTTACTAAAATTACTAATTAAGTCAGCGGTGCGCGATATATTTCGGCTAATTAATGCCAAGTTTTGATCAAAAGATGTCATGTGCCGCTGAAACTCTTGGGCGGTGAGCTTTTTCTCGGCAAACTTCTGTTTCAAGGTACGTAGCGTGTCTTGCAAAATAGAGGTTGAGGTAACGGCCAGCCCCACGGGGGTGTTTACTTCGTGGGCAACCCCAGAAACCAACTTAGCCAGCGATGACATTTTTTCTGCTTGCACCAGTTCACTTTGATAGCGATGAGCAGTTTCTAGTGCTTGATGCAGTTCTTGGTTTGATTCGTACAATTTCTGCGTGCGTTGACGAACTTGCGCTTCAAGCTCGGTATTAAGCTCACTGGCGGCTTTCTCGGCCTGTTCTTGGCGCTCAATATGCTGTTGTATACGGCTCAATAATGAATTGAACGCGTCCGCCAAACGGTCAAGCTCCTGTAGGTCG
This sequence comes from Pseudidiomarina donghaiensis, assembly GCF_900116895.1. Classification (GTDB taxonomy): domain Bacteria; phylum Pseudomonadota; class Gammaproteobacteria; order Enterobacterales; family Alteromonadaceae; genus Pseudidiomarina; species Pseudidiomarina donghaiensis. The sequence goes on from NZ_FPCF01000001.1 coordinate 343,000, forward strand.
AACTCTGGCAAAGCCCGGTTGTACTGCTTGTCGCGGGCAATGTCTTGAATGCTTTCAACCATGCCATCGAGCGGCTGAGTAATCGCGCGGCGTAGCCATAATGACAGCAGCCAACTGAATATAAGGCCTGCCGTACTAATAACACCGCTTATGGCTAGTACATATAGTTTAGCCTCGTCATATTGCTGGCGAGACGTGCGCACATAAGCATACCCTTGCAACACGTTTTGCACGTATATCGGTACAGCAGACTCCACGTAAGTGTCAGTAATGCGCGCATTGGTAAGGTTTGTCACTCGATCAAACCGCACTGGAATTGGAGATTCGCGGTCAGCGTAATAACTCGCAAAAAACTTCAAACCATTGGTGGCCGCGTCAAAACGGTACAAATGCACATGCAGAACCTGTGGCGTATGGCGCAAGCTTTGCAACCAGCGCTCGGCTACGTCGGGCTGGTTATACACCATAAACGAGGTTGAGTTTTCGGCAATAATTTGGCTAGCTTCGCTAGTTTGACGCAACAGCCGCGACTGCGTATCGGCAATAAAACTAAAACTCAGTACGGCGCACGCCAGCGTCACCAGTACTGTGGTGATTAAAATCACCATACTGGTCAAGCTACGTTTAATAGAGCTGAGTTTGATTTGCATCGTTGCTACATGAACTCTTCTGGGTTATCGGGAGCCGCGGGGGCCAAATATACTGCAAACTTGTTGTCTTGTGCGACCCGTTCACAATGACCAAAAGCTTGCTCAATAAGCTCGGGCCACGGTAAAAAGCGGTTGGCGACCAACCATAACTCACCGCTAGGCAACAAATGCTCACGCACTTGTCGTAAAAACTGCTTACCAATTTCGTAGTCGGTGGCAAGGCCGGTGTGAAACGGTGGATGACTAACCACATAATTAAACTGGGGCAAACTATTGGCCAGCCCATCACTGGCAACACATTCGCCGGTTAAGCCATTCTGCCGCAGCGTCTCTGCGGTTGCGGCCAATGCCAAAGCGCTCACATCAAGATAAGTAACGCGCAGTTGCTGCGCCTGACGTTGCAACCAGGCGCCTAATACGCCATGCCCACAGGCAAAGTCCAACACCCGGCCCTGCTGCCAGCTCGGCAAATGCTCAAGCAACATCGCACTGCCGGCATCAATACCAGGAAAGGCAAACACGCCAGGTAAACTAGCCAGCTTTAATGGGGTAGGTTGGCCGGGTTGCGCTAAGCTTTCGTATTCAAAGCGCTGTTGTACATCAAAAAGTGATAACGTTTCGACAACCTCACTTCGCAATAGCAAACTATGGTTACCCACGGCGATTTTTTGAGCCGGTGCTAAACTTGCAGGAAACTGCTTGTTGATGCTTTTAATACCGCCGCGATTTTCACCCACCAACCAAATAGTCGAGCCGAGCGGTAATACCGAACGCAAGGCGTCAAGTAAGTACCAAGTGAGCTGCTTTTCTTTCGGAAGCCAAACTAAAGCGGCCTGCGGCGCTTGGGCGGCATCATACACCGGTGCGTCTGCACCAAAATGGTGCATAACCTGTGGTGCATAAGCTTGCCAGCGTTTGGCATACCCCGCATGAAAGTGCCAACATTGCACCACGTTTAGCGTGTCGGCAACCTCAGCATCGGGCGCGTTGACCAAGAGTAATGGCGTATTATCAAAGCGCTGCTGATGACGCAGAACTAATTGTGACGGTGTACTTAAATGTTTCATATGGGTTTCTGATCGTAAGCCTCAACAAAGACATCCACGTTTTCGCTGGCGTGTTCAATTCGCTCGCCATCAAATTGTGCCACGTTAAACAAGGCTTCGCCTTCATTAGCGACCGGAATATTACTGATGCCGATCACAATACCATGATATGGGCTTTTAATCGCATGCAACTCATCGCCATGCGGGTTCACGGTTTGGGCAATAACTTGACCTTTATTAATGGTTTGGCCAAGTTCAACTTTAGGCACCACTAAACCGTCGTACTCATTACGAATCCAAGCACTGCGGTGTGCCACCACCGGCTGCACTTTTTTACGGCGCTGGCGGCCTTTCAGCATCTTCAAACGCTTCATCACGTTTTGCACACCAATAACACCAGCCTTAATGGCCGCGTAGTCAAACCGCAAGGCTTCGCCCGCTTCATATAATATAAGCGGAATACCAAGCTCGGAAGCTAATGAGCGCAACGAACCGTCACGTTCTTTGCTGTGCAAAATAACCGGTGTGCCGAAGGCTTCTGCCATGGCTAGCGCTTCTTTATTGTCGGTGTCGACGCGAATTTGTGGCAAGTTACTGCGATGAATAGCCCCGGTGTGCAAGTCAATAATATGCGTTGCGTTTTGCACCAAGCTTTCATTGAACAGGTACGCCAAACGGCTACCTAAAGCACCGCGCTCAGAACCGGGAAAACAACGGTTTAAGTCACGGCGGTCGGGCAAATAACGCGACTGTTGAATAAACCCAAATACATTAACCACCGGCACAATAATTACCGTGCCCGATAGCTGCAGCGGGTCTAACTCGCCCATTAAACGGCGACATACTTCAATACCGTTTAGCTCATCGCCATGTATAGCGGCACATACCAATAAAGTAGGGCCAGGCTTCACGCCGTGAAAAATCTCGGCATGTAAATCCATGGGCGTGTCGTTATACAGTCGCGCCGCTGGAATTTTCACGCTATGTCGTGACCCCGGTGCAATGCGCTGATTAGCCAGTTGAAAAGATTTGTGCTTCATAAATTCCGTCCGCTTCGCTGTTCGTTATTCGTGCGCTTCGCTGTTGGTCCGTTCGGCTGCGCCTCACTGTTCGTGATTTTCCCCGAACAGCGCGAAGCGCGCACCAACAGCGAAGCGCACGAAGCACGAATAACGTGTTTAGATGTTAGCCTTTGCCCTTGGTTCGGGTTTTGTTGGCTTTGGCGTTCTTTTCAATGAACGCAATAATTTGATCCGCCACGTCTTTGTTGGTCGCTCCTTCAATGCCCTCAAGGCCAGGAGACGAGTTCACTTCCATGACTAACGGGCCATGGTTTGAGCGCAGTATGTCGACACCCGCAACATTCAGGCCCATGGTCTTCGCGGCTTTTACGGCAGTTGCGCGCTCAGCAGGGGTTAGCTTGACCAAGCTGGCAGAACCGCCACGGTGCAAGTTGGAACGAAACTCGCCAGGCTTGGCTTGGCGTTTCATGGCGGCAATGACTTTGTCGCCAATAACAAAACAGCGAATATCGGCACCGCCGGCTTCTTTAATGTATTCCTGCACCATAATGTGCGACTCAAGACCCATAAATGCTTCAATAACGCTTTCAGCAGCTTGGCGGGTTTCAGCAAGCACCACACCAATACCTTGGGTACCTTCAAGCAGCTTAATCACCAACGGCGCGCCGCCAACCATGTCAATCAAGTCGGGAATATCTTGTGGCTGGCTCGCAAACCCAGTGGTTGGCAGGCCAATACCTTTGCGGCTGAGCAATTGCAGCGAACGCAATTTGTCGCGGCTACGAGAAATAGCCACAGACTCGTTCAACGGGTAAGTGCCAATCATTTCAAATTGACGCAAAACAGCCGTGCCGAAAAACGTGATCGACGCACCAATACGCGGAATAATTGCGTCGTATTGCGGCAAGTCTTTCCCTTTCATGTGAATGGATGACTCACGCGCGTTAATGTTCATATAACAACGCAATGGGTCCAGCACATCGACCGTGTGGCCGCGCGCTTCGCCGGCTTCAACTAAGCGGCGGGTGGAATAAAGACGCGGGTTACGCGATAAAATGGCTATTCTCATGCGGTGGCTCCAGGCTGACCGAGTAAATAAGACTTGTCAGGGTCAACTAAAAAACGGCCACGCATGGCCTGTCGACCCAATAACATTCGAAATTTCATGGTGTCGCGATTGGTTAGGGTAAGCTCAATCGGTTGATTAAACTGGCCTAACTGTAACGTCGAGCGAATCACATAGCGCAGTTCAGTATGACCGCCAGAGTCGGTCACCTCGCGCTGATCATGTATTTTCGACTCTATCATTAACTCACGCTCACTGTGTTGTTCTGGATGCAACCAAATACGCAACCAAGCTTCACCGTTCTTTTCAAACGGTTCTAATTTAAATGCGTGCAAACAAGAGGTACGCGCCCCCGTGTCAACTTTCATTTTTAAGGCGTCGATGCCTAGCTCAGGGAGTGAGCCCCATTCGCGCCAACCTAATGTCTGCATGAAAACCCCTTAAAATCCGTTATTCGTTAGTCGTTAGTCGTGAGTCGGTTCGCTCGTTGACTCTGTTTCTAATTTCCACATCGCTTGGTGCGGAGGCTCTAGCTATCCGCCAACGATGTTATACGAATAACGAATAACGAATAACGATCAACGATTATTTTCTAGCTGCTTGAGCCAGCGGAGGAAATCGTCGGGTGGACGATCTAACGCACTGACCGGAACAAACAGATCATAACCTAATAATTCACGAAAGTGTGTACATCGTGTTGCGAACATTGCCTGCACACCCTTATAAACCGTTCCAGAGGGCGCTGCAAAGCGGTCGGGCACCTCAAAATAGGGTGAATAGTCGCGTATGTCGGGGCGCTCGTGGCGCAAGGCGACGACCAACAAGTGACGTTGTTCGCTGAGCAAATACACGGCTAGACGTGGTGTAATATCGGCCAGTAGCGGTTCTATGTCGCGCAGGGCGAAGCCAATGTAGGGAACTTCGTCTAGTTCTAGGCCTCGGTGTACGCGCGGTACGTCATAGCGCACAATATTTTCCCAGGTTATCTGCCAGTAACCGCGGCGATGGCAATAACGAATTGCTTGCGGTGTGATTTCAAGACTAATGGGTGGTTCGAATATCTTGGCGCTGCCTAAAAATATCAGTACCGCGCTGGCAATATACAATAAACCGAAAGCGGCGCTGGGCAGGGGGGCGTTAATTAACCACAGAAACATAGTCACAGCAAAAACCACAAGCCCTAACGCGGTGAACCCAGCACCGTGGGCGCGAGCCACAGGTGTGACGGTGACGCGTCGTTGTTCTGGGGCTGGCTGGCTTGACGGCATATGTCTCCGGTGCGTTAGTTAAGGTTGAAGGTATCGCGAATAATTTGACCGGTAAACTGCGTTTTTAAATAAAAGCCTCGCGGCAAGGTTTGAATGGCTTCGCCGTTGGCGCCAATAGCATCGGTTAGTACACGGCTGTTGGCGGCCTTGGGACGCAGTTGCAGCACTTCGCCTTGATGGGCGGTAATGGATTCCACTTCGCCTAAGGCTATTTTGTCCATGTGTTCTTGCCAATCGGCTTTCAATTGAGCCTCTTGGGCGGCGCTTGGCTGCCACAAAAATGCAGTGCCAATGGTGCGTTCGGCCAACGGTACCTCACGGCGACCGTCGATGGGAATCCACAACACACATTGTAGTTTATTGCGCACGTTGCTGCTTTCCCATGTTAGCTCATGCACGTTTATAAGCGGCGTAGTGCACACAAAGGTGGTTTCTAGTGGCTTGCCGTTGGCATCTAACGGAATGGTTTTTAGCTCCACGCCAAGCTCAGGGAAGTCTTGTAATGCTTGTGAACCCGCGCTAGCGCCTAGCGCACTTTCGAGCAACTGCCCCACCCAACCTTTGTTACGGCGTAAATCTTTGGGCACCACCATGCCTTGTTCGGCAGCTAATTCGGCGAAGCTGTATCCAGCGAGCGCGCTGGCCTTATCAAAGAGCTGTTTAAGCTGCACATTTACCTCATCGAAACGGATTAATCCTTTCATTCATGACGCGATTATGGAAAAATCCAAAGCATATGTCGAATTTATGAGGGCGCTCGCGTGATAGACGCAGAAGGATTCCGCGCTAACGTAGGAATCATTATCTGTAACGAGCAGGGACAGGTATTTTGGGCGCGTCGATTCGGGCAACATAGTTGGCAGTTTCCGCAAGGCGGAATAGATGATGGCGAAACGCCAGAACAGGCTATGTATCGCGAGCTCTGGGAAGAGGTCGGATTAAAGCCCGAACAAGTTGAATTAGTTTATACCAGTCGGCAATGGCTCCGTTATCGGTTGCCAAAGCGCTTGGTACGACGCGAACAGCGGCCGACCTGTATTGGTCAAAAACAGAAATGGTTCTTACTGCGGTTAAAATGTAATGAACAGGATGTAAACGTCACTCAGTCGTCGCATCCTGAATTTGATGATTGGCGTTGGGTGAGTTTTTGGTACCCTGTGCGACAAGTTGTGTCGTTTAAGCGTGAGGTTTATCGCCGTGTACTGAAAGAGTTCAGCGCGGTGGTGTTAAACCTGCAGTCACATAAACGTCACCGTCCAGCCCGGCGCCGCCGTTCTTGAGTCGGTAGCTCTTAGGTTAAACAACGTATGCTTCGAGTACTGCAACGCATTGTGGAAGCGGTGAATCAGGCGCCAGATTTTGAGCTGGCGCTACAAACCATGGTGCGTCAAGTAAAAGAAGCCTTACATACCGACTCCTGTACCGTTTACTTAGCCGACCACGAGCAACATATGTTTGCCTTGGCGGCTACTGATGGCCTAGAAATTCGCTCGGATGAGCCCATTCATGTGCCGTTTGGCGAAGGTGTTATTAGCTTGGCCGCCTCGCGTGAAGAGCCACTGAATATTCCCAACGCTTCTGAACACCCAGCCTTTCTAAAGTTAGAGCACGTTATTGAAGACCGCTACAAAGCCATGCTAGCGGCGCCGGTTATTCATCGGCGTCGGGTGCTCGGTGTACTTGCCGTGCAGCAAGAGCATGCGCGCGCCTTTACCCGCGACGAGGAAGCCTTTGTGGTGACTTTAGCGGCGCAGTTAGCGGTGGTTATTGCGCATGCTGAAGCCAAAGGCCTGTTGCGCACCGCCAAGCAATCACCATGGTTGCAGACAATCAAGGGTTTACCGGCCGCACCTGGTGTGGCCATTGGCGAAGCTTTTGTGGTGAAGCCACCAGCCCGGCTAAGTGAAGTCACCCCCAAACGTAGTGACATGCACGAACACGAAATTCGTGCCTTTCGCGCTGCAGTCGCGCGTACGCGGCAAGAATTGCTCGACATTAGCGACAGCATGAAAGGCCATGTGGCCGAAGAAACCCTAGCAATTTTTGACGTTTACCACGCCATGATGGACTCGGCGAGTTTGGGCCAGCAAGTTGAACAAACCATTCAGGACGGCTGGCGCGCACAAACCGCCCTAAAAATGGTGGTCGAGCAGCTTGTCGATCAGTTTGAAAACCTCGACGACGAATACATACGCGAACGTGCCAGCGACGTGCGTGACTTGGGCAATCGTATTTTGGCCCATTTGCAAAATCGCGAGGCACGCAATTTAACGCCGCCGTCGCAATGCATCTTAGTGGCTGACGAAGTCACCGCCACTATGCTAGCGGAACTACCGCAAGCCGACATTATTGGTATGGTGTCATTGCGCGGCTCGGGTAACTCGCATGCGGCCATTATGGCGCGCAGCATGGGCATTCCGGCAGTGCTTGGCGTTGACAGCATTGCCCTAAACGACGTTAACGGCGAAACCCTCATTGTTGACGGTTACAATGGCGACGTGTTCGTAAATCCGCCGCTGCAGGTTGAAAACGAATACCGCCAATTGGCTGATGAAGAGCTGGCGCTGCGGCAAAAAGTGATGCAAGCGCGCAGCCTTCCGGCGGAAACCCTTGACGGGGTACGGGTGCAGCTACACTTAAACGTCGGCCTCAATACCGAGCGCGACTGGCTCAATGATCTCAATGTGCAGGGCGTTGGCCTGTATCGCACAGAAATTCCGTTTATGATGCGCGAGCGCTTGCCCACCGAAGACGAGCAAGAAGAGCTGTACGCGCAAGTGCTTGAACAATTTCGTGGCGCCCCAGTAGTCATGCGCACCCTAGATGTTGGCGGTGACAAGCCGCTGCCGTATTTGCCCATGAATGAAGAAAATCCGTTTTTGGGCTGGCGCGGTATTCGCTTAACGCTTGATCACCCCGAAATATTTCTGGTGCAAATTCGGGCACTGTTGCGCGCCTCGGTGGGGCGCAATAACTTACGTATTTTGCTGCCTATGATTACCAGCGCCGAAGAAGTTGACGAAGCAGTACGGATGATTCATCAGGCTTACCATGAAGTGGCCGAAGAACTCGCCTGCAGCGTTGATGAGCAACTGTATGAGCCACAAATTGGCGTCATGATTGAAGTGCCAGCTATGATTTATCAGCTGCACTGCGTGGCTGACAAAGTCGATTTTTTCTCGGTGGGCACCAATGATTTAACCCAATATATGCTTGCGGTCGATCGCAACAATTCACGAGTAGCTAGCTTGTATGATGCGTTTCACCCGGCGGTTCTGCATGCTTTGAAGCAAATTATTGATCGCTGCGACGAGCTCAATAAACCAGTGTCGGTGTGTGGTGAATTAGCTGGTGAGCCGGGCGGGGCCTTATTGTTGCTGGCGATGGGCTATCGCAACTTAAGTATGAACAGCTACAATATTGATCGTATTCGCTGGATTATTCGCCATATTCAAGCCGCCGACTTAAATGACGTGCTGCAGCAAGCGCTGGCGGCGCGCACCCCGCAAGAAGTGAAAAAACACGTGGTTATGGCGCTCGAAAATGCGGGGCTTGGTGGTTTTGTCAGGGCGGGAAGCTAAGGAGAACATGTGCTGTTAGCAGGCTGGTTATGGTGTCTTGCCGGGGGCGTAGTCGCGGGGCTACTTGCTGGCATGCTCGGTATCGGTGGCGGCCTAGTTATAGTTCCCTTGTTAATTTACCTACTGCCACTGCTTGGGGTAGCGCCCGATTTAGTCGTACAAATGGCGGTGGCTACCTCGCTCGCCACCATTGTTATGACCACCTTAAGCTCGGCGCGCTCTCATCTTAAACACGGCCAAGTCAGCTTCTTTTGGGTACGCCGCCTTATTCCAGGGCTTATGGTTGGGGCTGTGTGTGGCGCCTGGTTAGCTACTATGCTCGACCCAGACTGGCTGCAACGCATATTCGCGGTGGTGCTCATGGCGCTGTCCATTCGAATGCTCATACCACAGCGCAGTGGCGAACCGCTAACCGAAGTATCAAAACGCTTGATGGCGCTTATTAGTACTGGCATGGGAACACTGTCAGCGCTCGTCGGTATTGGCGGCGGCTCCTTAACAGTGCCGCTATTGCAGCGTTTAAGGGTTCCTATTCGTCAAGCAATTGCGGTATCCTCAGTGGGTAGTTTAAGCATTGGCTTAAGCGCGGTTATTGCTTTTGTGGTGTTAGGCCAACAGCTTGAAGGCGCTGATGGCTTATTTGGTTACGTGCATGTGCAAGCGTGGTTAGCCATTTCTATTGCCTCAATGCTCTGTGCACCCATTGGTGCCAGCTTAACCCAGCGCTTGCCGGTAAAACATTTGCAGCGCGGTTTCGCGGTATTTTTAGTCATTATTTCAATAAAACTCGTCATAGGATAATTCATGCAGTCAGACTATTTGGTGCACCCCAATATCGACCCTATTATTGTCAGTATTGGCCCGTTTGACTTGCGCTGGTACGGGTTAATGTACCTCGTTGGCTTTTTATTCGCGTGGTGGTGGGGCAATCGCCAATGCCGCATGCCGCACCATGCCGCCCAAGGCTGGACAGAAAAGCGCTTTAGCGACTTGCTGTTCTGGGCCTTTATGGGGGTTATTTTAGGCGGACGCGTAGGTTATGTACTGTTCTATCAATTCGAACGTTTTATAGATAACCCCTTGTATTTATTTGACATTACTAGCGGCGGCATGTCGTTCCACGGTGGCTTGCTAGGTGTGCTGACGGTACTTTGGATTTTCTCTGTGAAATCAAAGCAATCGTTTTTGGCCATTGGCGACTTTGTCGCGCCACTGGTGCCTGTGGGCTTGGGCGCTGGGCGTATTGGCAACTTCATTAATGGGGAACTGTGGGGCCGCGTTACCGACGTACCTTGGGCCATGATTTTCCCCGCCGCAGGGCCAGAGCCACGGCACCCGTCACAGTTGTATCAAGCCGGCCTTGAAGGCTTGGCATTGTTTATTATTTTGGCATTTTACAGCCGCAAGCCACGACCAACGGGCGCCATTGGTGGCTTATTCTTAATCGGTTATGGCCTGGCCCGCTTTGTAGTGGAGTACGCGCGCCAACCGGACCAGCATTTGGGCTTGTTGCTATTTGGCTGGTCAATGGGGCAATGGTTGTCTGCGCCGATGATTGTGGGCGGCGTATTGTTAATGGTATTTGCCTATAAACGTGGGAGCAAAGTGTGAAACAGTACTTAGACTTATGCCAACGCATTGTCGATGAAGGCGTGTGGGTAGCAAACGAACGCACTGGCAAACACTGCCTCACGGTCATTAACGCTGACTTAGAATATCGCGTTGATCGCAACGAATTCCCGCTCATTACCACCCGCAAAAGTTACTGGAAAGCGGCTATTGCCGAGCTGCTTGGGTACATTCGTGGCTACTCGAACGCCGCCGACTTTCGTGCGCTAGGCACCCCAACGTGGGACGCCAACGCCAACTTAAACGAAGCCTGGCTAGCTAACCCGCACCGCAAGGGCGAAGACGACATGGGCCGCGTATACGGCGTACAAGGCCGTGCCTGGGCGAAGCCCGATGGCGGTGTGGTTGATCAACTACGCAAGGTGGTGGATAACCTATCGCGTGGCTTGGATGACCGTGGCGAAATTATCAGCTTTTATAACCCCGGCGAGTTTCACATGGGCTGTTTGCGCCCGTGCATGCACACTCATAATTTCTCGCTGCTTGGCGACACCTTGTACTTAACCAGCTACCAACGCTCATGCGACGTACCGCTGGGTTTAAACTTCAACCAAGTACAAGTGTTCACGTTTTTGGCACTGATGGCGCAAATTACTGGCCGCAAAGCCGGCGTGGCCTACCACAAAATTGTGAACGCTCATATTTACGAAGACCAACTTGAATTAATGCGGGACGTGCAACTAAAGCGCGAGCCTTTTCCCGCACCGCAGCTGGAAATCAACCCCGATATTAAGTCACTCGAAGACTTAGAAACCTGGGTGACCATGGACGACTTCGCCGTTCACAACTACCAACATCACCCAGCCATTCAATACCCCTTTAGCGTGTAGCCCGGCGTTATACGCCGGGTGGCGCGTAGCGCCGTTAATGGTTAGTACCCAGCCATTACTCTGATTTTGTTAATGTTCCGTTTATGTAACATTATAATCTTTTTCTAGGTATAAAGTCCCTTTTGGGTAACATTGTGTATTTTCTTGCTATTTAATAATTTAAAGCTAAACTCCTATAAAGTGCAAAATTAGGAACTTTAATGGTTTTAATGTTCTTAAAGGTAAATATATAGAACTTTAATGGTGTTGAGTCTGCAGGTGCTGACTAATGTTCGAGAATAACAGCGCTACGCGCTACCCGGCGTAGAACGCCGGGCTACGAACCACGAACAGCGAAGCGGACGAGCAGCGCAGCGCACGAACCACGAACAGCGAAGCGGACGAATAATGCAACTAAGCGACTTATCACCAGCCGCGCTTGCCGAAGAACTCGGCCAACGTCTCAAGCAAGCTAGGCTGAATGCCAATATTACCCAAGCTGAGCTGGCCAAGCGCGCCGGCGTCAGCCGTAAAATTGTGCTTAGCGCTGAAAAAGGTCAAGTGCAGCTGGAAAACTTCGCTGCGCTATTGTTGGCGCTAGGGCTCGCCGAGCAGCTGAATAATTTCATTCCCAAACCACAAATTTCGCCAATTCAGCTGCAAAAGTTGCAAGGCAAAAAGCGCGAGCGGGCAAGCGGTAGTCGTGCCGGCAGCAATCAACCAAGCGATGCAATCGACGAAGGTGAGCCATCATGGTGATGGAAGTTGTCAGTGTTTGGTATCACGAGCACGAAGTTGGCGCATTAAGCTTTGACAGCGACCAAGGCTTTGGTGCTTTTGAGTACACGCCAGAGTTTATTCGCAGCGGCCTCGAATTAGCGCCATTAACCATGCCGCTGCCAGCTACTGGCACCAAGCAAATTTTTAGCTTTCCGCAGCTTAATAACGCCACTTTTCATGGGCTTCCTGGGCTAGTGGCTGACTCACTGCCGGATGATTTCGGCAATGCAGTGCTGAATGCCTGGGTGGCAAACCGCGGTCTGCAACCTAGCGATATTACCCCACTGCAACGCCTGCAATACACCGGCAAACGTGGCATGGGCGCCCTTGAATATCGGCCCGCCACCAAAGTGCGTGGCTTTGAAGCGCTACAGCAAGTAAACATTGCGCAACTGACTGAAATTGCCCAAGAGGTGCTTGATCACCGCGCGCAGTTTCAGCAAAACCTGCCAAGTAACGGCGATATCGACCGCGAAGCCATGCTGGCGTTGTTGTCGGTGGGAACCAGTGCCGGCGGTGCCCGGCCCAAAGCGGTGCTGGCTTTTAACCATGACTTTTCACAGGTGCGTTCAGGTCAAACCGACGCGCCTGAAGGCTTTACCCATTACTTGATGAAGTTTGACGGGGTAAAAGAAAGCGGCAGCGGCCATGAAACCTTCGGTGACCCCCAAGGCTATGGGGCCATGGAGTATGTGTACTATTTAATGGCAAGTGCCTGCGGCATTGACATGATGCCGTGCCATTTATTGCCAGAAGGCAACCGCCGGCATTTTCTTACGCAGCGCTTTGATCGCATTGGAAACACCAAAATACATACCCAAACGCTCAACGGCATTGCCCACGTAGACTACAAACAACCGGGTAGTTTCTCGTACAGCGAACTTTTCGCGGTGGCCCGCAAGCTGCGGTTAACCGCACCTGAAGCCGAACAACTGATGCGCCGCATGATCTTTAACTTAGTGGCGCGTAATCACGACGACCACGCCAAGAACTTTGCCTTTCAGTATCGCGATAGCCGCTGGCAGCTGGCTCCGGCTTATGATGTTGCCTATAGCTATAAACCCGACAGCAAATGGGTGAACCAGCATTGGATGCAACTAAACAGCAAACGTGAAAACTTCACCCGCGACGACATTTACAGTTTAGAAAAAGTCAGCCCACTGTTTAGTCGGCGCAAACTCGATGCCATGATCGATGAAACCATTGAAGCGGTCAGCCGCTGGCCGGTTCTTGCCAAAGAACACGATGTGCCCCAGGCACTTGCTAAGTTGATAGCGCGCCATCAGAGGCTCGACTTATAGAGCTCAGTGTGAGTATCTCGAAACAGTAGTTGGCGCCGGCTTTTTTCAGTCATCGGCATCAAAAATTCGTTGCGCAAACTCTGAATCACGACTACATTTGTGTATAAGTTTTGTGCGCATAGCTAATGCGCATAAAGGGCTGCTGGCAATCAATGTCATTGACTCAAAGTTCAAGCCGACCACCACACCTACTGTCATGAATTAGAGGGGCATAGCAATGAACTATCAAGCACCTAAAAAAGCGACCAACTTGAGTGTTAGCGAACCCTTGTTGCAAGAAGCTAAAGCGTTGAAGATTAATTTGTCGGCAACATTTGAGGCGGCGCTAGTCGAAGAAGTACGTAAGCAAAAACAGCAACGTTGGCAGCAGGAAAATAAGCAGGCTATTCAAGAAGCGAATAGCTATGTTACCGAACATGGTTTGTTTGCCGCTAAGCATCGGGTGTTCTAATGGCACAGTTTGATGTGTATGAGAATTTGGATGCCGATACTCGAGAAGCCTATCCATTCTTTATCGACTTGCAAAATGATCTATTGCACGACTTGAATACGCGCGTTGTAGCGCCTCTTGTTCTTAAGCAAAGTTTTAAGCGCGCGCCGATACAAGCATTGTGTCCTGTTGTGCGTGGGATAAGGGCGCATGACAGTAACGAAGAGTTCGTGGTGATGACGCATCAGCTTGCTAGTATTCCATTGCCGGCCAATCAAGTGCCAGTGGTTTCATTGAAAGACCAACGATATGTTCTGCTCAATGCGCTCGATTTTTTAATTACCGGCAGTTAGCTGATCACAAGCGGCAAAGAGCGTGGTAAAATTCGCCGCATGACGACAGAAAAAAATAATCAGCGCTTTTCGGGTGTCGAGCGGGTATATGGCCACGCCGCGGCAAACCAATTTTCCCAACATCATGTGGCCGTTATTGGCTTAGGTGGCGTTGGCTCGTGGGCGGTTGAAGCGCTCGCGCGTTCAGGCATTGGTGCGTTAACGCTAATTGACCTTGACGATGTATGCGTCACCAACATGAATCGCCAGCTACCGGCGTTGACGAGCACGGTCGGGCAGCTGAAAACCGAAGTGTTAGCAGCACGCGTGCGCGACATCAACCCGGACTGCCAAGTGCGGGTGATTGATGACTTTTTGTCGGCAGATAATCTTAATGAATATTTAGGATCGGGCGACAGCGGCACGCCAGTCACTGCCGTGTTAGACGCCATTGATAGTGTGAGCGTGAAAGCCGCACTAATTGCCTGGTGCAAACGGCGTAAGTTGCCGCTAGTTACCTGCGGTGGTGCCGGTGGGCAAATAGATCCAAGCCAAGTGGCATCAGCTGATTTAGCCAAAGCCACGCAAGACCCGTTGCTCGCCAAAGTGCGCTCTATGCTGCGCCGTGATTATAACTTTTCGAAAAACCCGAAGCGCTCGTTTGGCGTCACTGCGGTGTATTCAACCGAACAACTGCGCTACCCAACCGCTGACGGCGAATGGTCGCACGCCAAACCTGGCGCGGGCAGCATGCGCATGAATTGCGCCACCGGTTTCGGCGCCGCCATGCCGGTAACCACCACCTTCGCCATGCACGCCGTCGCCCTGCTATTGAAAAAGCTCGTCCCGGCGTGAAACGTTGAACATTGCCTTAGTGGTGGGTATAACCTCGCTGCGCTCGTCCCGGCGTAAAACGCCGGGCTACAGCTTCGCGATGACGTTGCGCAGGCCGTTGCGGCGTGAGCTGGTGACGAAGTCGGCAAGGCCAAGCGTTTCGAAATGTTGGTCGAGTGAGTAGGCGGCCACTTGCGCGCGTGAGGCGCCATGCAACGCCTGGCGAATAATCATTAGCAGCCCCAGCACCACTCGTGATTCGCTGTCGACAGTTAAGCTTAAGGCTTCGCCCGTAACCGCATCGCCAACCCAGTCAGCCTGCGCCCATACCCGCGCCTCGCAACCAAACACTTCGCGCTCAGGTGTCCGAAACTCGTGGTCTACCGCGGCCTGCTTGGCTAGCTGCACCAAATAACGCATGCGGTTTTCGCGCGAGCCCAGTTGGCTGCGCAGCGTTAACAGATCAGATTCAGCCAAAATGCCGTAACACGTATTGTCAGGTAATTGCGTGCTAGAGTTGCGCATGAAAATCCTTACTTAAACACAATAATTCGTCGGGTTTATCAATAAAAGCGGCCGTAAGAGTACCATTTTTGTACCGAAAAATGTTAATCTTGCTCGGTCTCTAATTCATTGGAACAGAACTTTAAACAACAGGAACGACAACATGAAAGTATTAGTGGCGGTCAAACGCGTCATTGATTACAACGTGAAAGTGCGCGTTAAAGCGGACAATTCAGACGTTGATCTGGCCAACGTGAAAATGGCCCTGAACCCGTTCTGTGAAATCGCCGTCGAGGAAGCAGTACGACTCAAAGAAAAAGGCATTGCTGAAGAAGTAGTGGTTGTGAGTATTGGCCCGAAAGCCGTACAAGAGCAGCTGCGCACCGCTTTAGCGTTAGGCGCCGATCGCGCCATTCAGGTAGAAACTGAAGACATGCCTGACTCGCTTGCGGTAGCAAAACTACTCAAGGGTGTGGTTGAGAAAGAACAGCCACAGTTGGTTATTCTGGGCAAGCAAGCCATTGACTCAGACAACAACCAAACTGGCCAAATGCTTGGCGCCTTAACCGGTATGCCACAAGGCACCTTCGCTTCTAAAGTTGACGTTGCTGAAGGCAGCGTGAGCGTGACCCGTGAAGTTGATGGCGGCCTACAAACCGTCAAGTTGCAGCTGCCAGCTATTGTGACTACCGACTTGCGCTTGAACGAACCGCGCTATGCGTCACTGCCAAACATTATGAAAGCGAAGAAAAAGCCGCTTGACGTAATGACCGCAGACGAGCTTGGCGTAAGCGTTAACCGCACCGTTAAAGTATTAAAGGTTGAGCCACCCGCAGAACGCAGTGCCGGCATTAAAGTTGCCGACGTGGCTGAATTGGTTGAAAAATTAAAGAATGAGGCAAAAGTGATATGAGTATTCTCGTTATTGCCGAACACGATAATGCCAGCTTAAACGCGGCAACATTGAAAACCTTAGCTGCAGCGAAGCAAATTGGCGGCGACATTCATGTTCTAGTTGCTGGCGAAGGTTGCCAAGCGGTTGCTGATGAAGCTGCAAAAGCAGAAGGCGTTAGCAAAGTATTGTTGGCAGACAACGCCGCCTACGGTCACTTTTTGGCAGAAAATCTCGGCCAATTGGTTGCTGACTTAGCCAAAGACTATGGCCACGTATTGGCCGCAGCAACGACTACCGGCAAAAACTTTATGCCGCGGGTAGCCGCGTTGTTAGACGTTGCGCAAATTTCAGACATTATTGCGGTAGAAAGCGCAGACACCTTCAAGCGTCCAATCTACGCCGGTAACGCTATTGCGACCGTGCAGTCAGAAGACGCCATCAAGGTGATCACTGTGCGTACCACAGCGTTTGACGCGGTCGCTGCCGAAGGTGGCAACGCTAGCGTTGACGCAGTAAGCAATGTTGTAAACAACGACAAAGCCGAATTTGTTGGTGAAGAACTTGCCGAGTCAGAGCGCCCAGAGTTAACCGCAGCTAGCGTAGTTATTTCAGGTGGTCGCGGTATGCAAAACGGCGAAAACTTCCATTTGCTTGAGAAAGTAGCCGACAAACTTGGCGCGGCTGTTGGTGCATCACGCGCCGCGGTTGACGCAGGCTTTGTACCAAACGACATGCAAGTTGGCCAAACCGGTAAAATTGTCGCCCCTGACCTTTACATTGCAGTAGGTATCAGCGGTGCTATTCAGCATTTGGCCGGTATGAAAGACTCAAAAGTTATTGTCGCGATTAACAAAGACGAAGAAGCACCAATTTTCCAAGTTGCAGACTATGGCTTGGTCGCTGATTTGTTCGACGTACTGCCCGAGCTAGAGCAAAAGCTGTAGCCCGGCGTTTTACGCCGGGACGTGCGTAGCACGGTTAATCTAAAAACGTTTATCGTTATTCGTTGATCGTTAATCGTTATTCGTTAATCGTCATTCGAAAAAGTGAAAACAAAAATCTCCGTGCGGTGGACCGTGCGGAGATTTTTTTATGCGCAGCGAATAACGATGCTGCGCATCACTCGGCGTAGAACGCCGAGCTACCCCTTCGAATAACGAATATCGCCTTAGCCTTTACACAGTTCTTACGAAGTAAAGTGCGTGGACAGTCTTTACACTCGTTGCTATAACATCCTCATACGTCAATCATCATAGTAAGCGGTTTATGTGAGGATGCCGAACATGAAAAAAACAATAACATTCGCGGTAGCATTAGCCTTATCTTCAGCAAGCTTAGCTGCACACGCAAACAAACTAGAATTGCGCGGTAGCATTAACTATGGCTACAGCCAGCAAGCCGATGAACGCATCGAATTCAGTCAAGCCACCTATTTAATTGAAGTAAGCCAGCAAGCCAATATGCCGCTGGTTTACGCAGCCAGCTCGTGGGGCCAATACAAAGACGCCATTGAGCAAGTTACGGTGTCAATAAAAGACGCAGCAGGCAACGACATCATTGTCAATCAACCAATTACTGTGGCAGCTGAGTTAACGCCTCTCGCCAATACTTTTTATTTTGACCAAGGCCGTTACACAGACTTTGTCAGTTGGACACTAAATGGTGTTACCGCAGCGGGCATGAACAGCCAAACCAAGCTCAACCTGCAAGGCCCACGAGAATCGTTTTTGGCATCAACGGCAGAGTTTCCACGCTTCATAAGTAACCCTAGGTACGTGAACGCAACGCTAACCTCAAGCGTGGAAACTGCCGCTGGTACCTCGCTCCTTTATTTGCAGGGGCCTGTAACTAGCATTCAAGAAGCAACCCTTGATAGTGACGGTGACGGTGTACTGGACGATCTCGACAGCTGCCCAGGCACTGACGCCAGAGCGACAGTTGTGGTCGGTAGCAACGACTCTGGAGTGACGAACAGTGTCGATGCTGCCGGCTGCTCAATTGCGGACCACGTGAAAGCTTGCTTTGCCGAAGCCAATAACCACGGCGATGCGGTTTCTTGCGTATCGCACCTTGCCAAAGAACTGCGCCAAGCGGGTACCATTAACGGTCGCGACCAAGGTCAACTACTGCGCTCACTCTGAGCGCAGCCCCCCACTAATATCTAATATCCAATATCTGATATCGCCGTTGCAATTTTTCCCAACGAATCACTTGCATATTTGTAACTCATCGGACATGATTGAACCTATAACATCCTAATCGGATTAGGTGGCTAACATGAAAAGAAGAACAACTATGCTAAAAAAATTACCTATCGCGTCAGCTATCGCGCTGGCATTAGCAGGAACAGCAAGCGTTCAAGCCGCGGAATTTGAAGTTGGTGATTTCCGTGTTAAATTCGACTCCATTATTTCCTATGGTGCCGCGTGGCGTATGGAAGAGCGCGACATGCGTCTCATCCACCCAGGCAATATGGAAGGTGGTTTAGGCCAGTCAGGCGTCGCCGACGACGGTAACCTAAACTACGACAAAGGCGACATGGTCTCGTCAGTACTTAAAGGTGTTCATGACTTGAGCATCGACGGTGGCGATTACGGCGCATTTGTTCGTTTCAAATATTGGTATGACGACGTTATCAAGAATAACGAAGTTGCACACGGTCACACGTCAACCAACTACTATCCAAATGTCACCCTAGACAACGACGGTTTAGACGACTGGTCTACCGGCTCAGGTATTAAATTACTCGATGCGTTTGTATACGGTTACTTTGACATCGGTGATATGCCAGCCAACCTGCGCGTGGGTCGCCAAGTATTAAGTTGGGGTGAAAGTACCTTCATCTTTAACGGTATCAACGCCATCAACCCAGTAGACGTGAACGCTGTTCGTCGTCCAGGTGTTGAAATTAAAGAAGCATTGTTACCCGTTGGTATGATCAACTTAAACGTTGGTTTAACCGACGAAACCAGTTTAGACATGTTCTATCAGTACGAGTGGGACGACTACAAACTTGATGGTTGTGGTACCTTCTTCTCTACGGTAGACATTTTAGGCGGCCCAGGTTGTAACAAAATTACCCTGAACCCGCAGTTAGTACCTGGCCTAGCTAGCTCAAACCTGAGCGACCTTGAGTCTATTCAATATGGTACTTACCTAGAGCGTCGCCCAGATATTGAGCCAGACGACGGCGGTCAATATGGTTTCGCGTTGCGTCATTATGCGACTGATATCGACACTGAATTTGGTGTTTATTTCATGAACATTCACACGCAGACGCCAATTATTTCTGCCTACAACTGGCAACAACAACCGTCTCCAGCATTGAGCCACCCAGATGGTATTCCAATTGCTGGTCCTGACTATGTGTTGCTGTTCCCTGAAGATCAAAAAATCTTTGGTTTGAGTGCTTCAACCTTAATCGGTGAATGGTCTGTTGGCGGTGAAGTAAGCCACCGCTTAGACATGCCAGTGCAAATTAACACCACTGAAATCCTAAGTGCAGGTTTACGTGCCGGCGTACCAAGCACCTTCTCTAACCGTATTCAACGTGACGGTACTGGCGCAATTACCAACCTCGGTGAATTGCAAGAAGGTTATGACGAGTACGACGTGTCGCAATGGCAGTTAACAGGTGTGCGCTTCTTTGACCGTGCATTAGGTTCTGACCGTATTACCTTCATTGGTGAAGTAGCGGTAAGTAAAGTACATGGCCTTGCTGACTTAGACGAGCAGCGCTATGGTCGTAACCCAGTATTCGGTAAGTGCTTAACCGTTGCTGACCAAAATGCCTTGGGTAACCCAACGGCAACCACGAATATTAACTGTGAAGGCTTTGTTACCGCTACATCGTGGGGCTACCGTGCTCGCGTAGTGGGTGAATACAACAACGTATTCTCAGGTTGGAACATGTTTCCAACTATTGCCTTTGGCCACGATGTGAAAGGTTATTCTGCGAACTCGAACTTTATCGAAGGTCGTAAAACCTTGGGCTTGAGCGTAGACTTCAGCTACTTAAGCGAGTACAAAATTGGCGTTGGTTATAACATCACCGATGGTGCTGATTTTGACCCAGCTGACGACCGTGACTTCGCATCAGTTAGCTTTAGCTACAGCTTCTAAGGCTTAGTTTCAGCCGACAGAGCAAAACGGAATACCGTTTTAAGAAAGCCCTCGTGGTTGTCAAAACAACTGCGGGGGTTTTTTAACGTTTAACGAATGGAAAAACCGTGACTACTACCAATTATTACTTTATTGCGTCCCCTCTACATCTTTTGTTTAGCGTTGTGAAAGCGCTAGAAAATAAGCAACAACGAAATATCGCCGTTATAGATTACTACCTAGAAAGCAACCGTAAGTTGTTTACTGACGTGCTACAACAAGGCGATATATTCGAAACTGTGATTAGCTTTGACGACTCACACATTAAAAGCAAAGTAACCAAACGCAAAGCGCGGCTGAAGACGTTATCTGAACTTGTCGGGCAAACTCCGCCGTCGCGTATTTATACGGGCTCAGATCGCAGCCTTGAATTTCAATACTGCATGCATTTGAGCAATCAAAAAGGCCGCACAGTGGAAGGCGAGTACCTTGACGAGGGCACGCAAACCTACCTCGGCCACCGTTATATGCATAAGTTTGTGCACCTGTACGTAGAACCGTTATTGAAGAAACTAGCCTATGGATGGTGGTGGAAGAGCCCAAAAATGATCGGTGCATCGGGTTGGATAAAAACCATTCATGCTACTTTTCCAGAGTTAGTGCACCCTGTGCTGCGCGACAATAAGGACAAAGAAATCAAGGCGATTTCTCATGATCAGTTCGCCACGCCAGAATTTGCGGCGTTTACCAATAAGCTTATGGAGCTTTCCGATATTGACCCCGTGCCATTGCAAAATGTCGACTACGTGATCTTGCTAACCGGTGATTCGTTTTACACCGACGTGCGCGCACATTTGAACAAACTGCTCGATGTTTTAACCAAGAAAACCAGTAAAAACCGTATTGCATTGAAGCCACACCCGCGCTCTGAGCACTTAGCAGAATTTCAACGTGAACACCCCGAGCTGGTGCACATTGATAACCGTGTTGGATTTGAGCTGTTGTTATCGCAATTCCATGAAAACTGTACTTTTATTGGTGATGTAAGTTCCACTTTGTTTACTATTCGTTGGTTAAACCAAAATCAGAAAGTATTAGCGGTGAAGCTACAGCAAAAAACGCCAGATCACTTTGTGCAGCCCCTCGCTAATTTATTAAGCTCGGTAAACGTACCGCAGTTAAGTTATGACGAGCTGGAGAACCTACTATGAAAAAACTCTTAACTTTAAGCTTGTTGCTATCGGCAACGAGTGTTTACGCAAATGCCAGTGACAACACGCTAAAGCTTGAAGACGTTTTTCAGCTTGAATACGCAAGCCAACCGGCGGTGCACCCAGACGGTGGCTACACGGTGTTTGTGCGTAATTATATGGACATTATGTCCGACCGTCGCTTAGGCAACTTATGGCGCGTAGACAACAAAGGCGAACTCCGCCCGTTAACTGGCGGCGAAGCCAATGACCATTCACCAACTTGGTCGCCAGACGGCAAAACCTTAGCCTTTGTGTCGAACCGCTCAGGCAGCAACCAAATTCACCTGTATTGGGCCGACAGCCGCGACGACGCGCCGGTCACTCGGCTAACTGGTAGCCCCAGCAATTTAACCTGGTCGCCGGACGGCAAATGGTTGGCTTTTACCATGTTTACCCCAGGCAGCAAACCAGTCCCTGTTAGTTTACCGGGCAAGCCGCAAGGCGCCGAATGGGCTCAGCCTGCGCGCTACATTGACAAAGACAACTACCGCTTCGACGGCGCCGGCTATGCACCGGAAGGCTACACGCAAATTTATGTGGTGCCAGCAAGCGGCGGCACGCCGCGCCAGTTAACCCACGACGAGTTTAATCACGGCGGCCAATTATCTTGGACTGGCGACAGTAAGCACATTATTTTTTCCGCCAACCGTCGTGACAACGCGTTCGAGCAGCCCAATAACTCTGAGTTGTATCAGTTAGCTGTGGCCGACGGTGCTATTAAACAGTTAACCGACCGCAATGGTCCAGACCGTTCACCGCAGGTAAGCCCAGACGGCAAAAAAATAGCTTGGTTAGGTTATGACGACGAACGCATGAGCTACCAGTTAACCCAGTTGTACGTGATGGACGTTGACGGTGGCTCACCGAAGCTAATGACCAGCGAACTGGATTACTCCGTGGATAGCGTGAAATGGTCAGCCGACAGCCGTGGCGTTTACTTTAGCTATGACCGTGAAGGCAAAGGCCACATTGCCTATCAAAACCTTAGCGGCAAGCGCCGCGTGCTGACCGACAGCATGGGTGGCTTGACCTATACACGCCCCTACAGCGGCGGTAGTTTTGATGTCAGCAAAGACGGCGACTTGGTGTTTACCATGGCCAGCCCATATCGCCCAGCCGATTTAATGCTGCAAACCAGCAAACTGAAGCGTAAGCTAACCGCCTTAAATGAAGACGCCCTGGCGCACAAAGAGCTGGGGCGTATTGAAGAAATTTGGTACGAGTCAAGCCACGACGACTATAAAATTCAAGGCTGGATTGCATACCCACCGAACTTTGACCCGACCAGAAAATATCCGTTAATTTTGGAAATTCACGGTGGCCCGCACACGGCATACGCCGGTTCGTTTGCTGCTGAAATTCAGTTGATGGCCGCGCAAGGCTATGTGGTGCTGTACACCAACCCGCGCGGTAGCACCAGTTATGGCGAAAAATTTGCCCAAGAAATTCACCATAATTACCCAAGCAATGACTACACCGACCTCATGGACGGTGTGGACGCGGTAATCGAGAAAGGCTTTATTGACGAAAACCGTTTGTACGTTACCGGTGGTAGCGGTGGTGGTGTGCTAACCGCATGGATTGTCGGCCACACCGATCGTTTCGCCGCCGCGGTGGTCGCCAAGCCGGTTATCAATTGGTACAGCTTTGTGCTTACTGCAGACGCATACAACTACTTCACCAAATACTGGTTCCCGGGCGTGCCGTGGGAGCATCAAGAGCATTACATGAAGTATTCACCAATTAGCTACGTGGGCAACGTGAAAACACCAACCATGTTGTTAACCGGTGAAGCTGACTACCGTACGCCAATTTCTGAAACCGAGCAGTACTACCAAGCGCTGAAACTAGCCGGCGTGGAAACCGCCATGGTGCGTATTCCTGACGCGCCGCACGGCATTGCTGGTCGACCGTCAAACTTGATGAGCAAAGTGGCGTATATTCTGCACTGGTTTGATAATCATAAATCGAACGAGTAACGCACACCGTGTCTGATACTACTTGGCGAGACGTATTAGCCGAAGAAAAGCAAGCAGCTTACTTTGTTGAGCTGCTTGCTCGCGTGCAAGCCGAACGTGACGCCGGGAAGGCCATTTACCCACCCGCTGCCGAGGTGTTTGCCGCACTGAAGTTAACGCCACTGTCTAATGTACGTGTGGTTATTTTGGGGCAAGACCCATATCACGGCCCTGGCCAAGCCCATGGTTTATGCTTTTCGGTACCGCAAGGCGTGAAACACCCGCCATCGCTACGTAATATTTTTAAAGCCATACAGCATGACTACCCAGATTTTGCCGTGCCCGAATCTGGCGACTTAACCCATTGGGCCGAGCAGGGCGTGTTGTTGTTAAATACGGTGCTGACGGTAGAGCAGGGCAAAGCGCACTCGCATGCCAAGTGGGGCTGGGAAACTTTTACTGATCGGGTGATTGAAGCGGTGAATAAACACCGCGAAGGCGTGGTGTTTTTGTTATGGGGCGCCCATGCACAAAAGAAGGGCGCGCTGATTGACCGCACGCGGCATTACGTGTTGGAAACCGTGCATCCATCGCCGTTATCGGCTCACCGCGGCTTTCTCACCGCTGGCCATTTCCGCCGCACCAACGAACTTTTGGCGAAGCCAATTCTGTGGTAGCCCGGCGTTCTACGCCGGGCAGTGCGCAGCACTGTTATTGCTTGTTATCAGGCGATCTAGTATCACCGCCTCCGGCGTCCCGGCGTGCAACGCCGGGCTACAGATCAAATTCGTCGAGGTCGGCGTCGAAGTCGAAATCCATATCGCGCAGCTCATCGCGCAAACGATACTTTTCTTTCAACATTTCAATTTCACGCCATTTACGTGGGGCATTTTTCTTAGACTTAGATTCAACTTGCTTTAGCTCTTCTGAATGATCCATAGGACCCTCCGGCTTTTTTGTTATGTTGTTCTAATTGTGTGTAGCGCAACAGGGTTATAACATAAGCGATTAAAAATTGGAACATAAATGGGTAAATGATAACCAGTGTGGTCGGCCAAGGGCGAACTTGCATCACTGTGGCAAACTGCGTATAATCCGCGGCCACAAAATTGTTCTTTCACAGCACAGGTAATTGGTATGCATCCGATGTTAAACATAGCGGTGCGCGCAGCGCGTGCGGCCGGCAAAATTTTAGTCAAAAACTTTGGCGTAGAAGTTGACCTTAACGTTCAAACAAAAAGCCAAAACGATTTCGTCACCGAACTCGACAAAGCGGCTGAAAGTGCCATCATTCGTACCATTCAAAAAGCTTACCCAGACCACTCGTTCCTTGCGGAAGAAAGCGGCGAACAGGTAGGCAAAGAAGCCGATCACAAGTGGATTATTGACCCACTCGACGGCACCACCAATTACTTGCGCGGTGTTCCTCACTTCGCCATCTCAATTGCTTATTTATACAAAGACGTCGTGCAAGCGGCCGTCGTGTATGATCCTTTGCGTGAAGAATTATTTACCGCATCAAAAGGCCAAGGCGCCCAGCTTAACGGCAAGCGTATTCGTGCCACCAAACAGCGCGACCTGAACGGCGCCCTGCTAGCAACCGGCTTCCCATTCAAGCGCAAAGACATGACCAAAGATTACTTAGCGGTATTCTCGGCATTGTTTGAGCACACCGCCGACATGCGTCGCAACGGCTCAGCAGCTCTTGATTTGGTGTACGTTGCCAACGGCCGTATTGACGGCTTCTGGGAATTCAGCTTAAAGCCGTGGGACATTGCGGCTGGCCAATTAATCGTGCGTGAAGCTGGCGGTATTGTGACCGACTTCGCTGGCGGGCATGGCTTTATGCGTAGCGGCAATGTGGTTGCAGGCAATCCGAAAGTGGTGCAGCACCTGCTTACCAAAGCCCGCCCGCACTTACCTGAAAGCTTGAAGTAGCCCGGCGTTGTACGCCGGGAGGTGCGTAGCACCGTAAATGTTGAATTGAAAGCCTATCGCCAGAAAGTTAAGTATAACCGTGGCGAAGCCACGTCCCGGCGTACAACGCCGGGCTACGGCAAAATAGTTAAGGTTTTGATCATGCTTGAAAGAATTCGGATTGTACTCGTCAACACCAGCCACACCGGCAACATCGGTTCCGTCGCCCGCGCCATGAAAACCATGGGGCTGAACGAACTGTACTTGGTCGACCCAGTGCAAGAGCCGGACAGCCACGCCTCAGCATTGGCGGCCGGCGCCACCGATGTCTTGCACAAAGCAAAAATAGTACCAACCTTAAGCGAAGCGATCGCTGATTGTGGCTTAGTGGTTGGCACCAGCGCCCGCAATCGTACCCTCGATTGGCCATTACTTGGGCCGCGCGAAACCGCCGCCAAAGTGCTAGCCGAAGCACCTAATTACCCAGTCGCCATGGTGTTCGGGCGTGAAAGCAGCGGTTTAACCAACGACGAGCTGCAACAATGCACCCATCACGTGCATATTCCGTCAAACCCCGATTACAGCTCGTTAAATTTGGCCATGGCCGTGCAAACCTTAGTCTACGAAGTACGCATGCAGTTCTTAGAAGCGGATAAGCACCCGCATCGCGAGCAAAGTGAGTACCCACTTGCTGAAGATTTAGAACGCTTCTACGCGCACTTGGAAAACACGCTAACCGACACTGGGTTTATCATTAAAAACCACCCAGGGCAGGTGATGGCGAAGCTACGTCGACTGTTCAGTCGCGCACGCCCGGAGTCGGCAGAACTCAATATCCTGCGCGGCATCCTGACGTCAATAGATAAGAAGTAGCCCGGCGTTCCACGCCGGGAGGTGCGCAGCACCGTTAATGCCGAATTGAACGTACATCGCCGAAAAGCAGGCAATAACAGCGCTTCGCGCTACCCGGCGAACATCGCCGAATAGCAGGCAATAACAGCGCTTCGCGCTACCCGGCGAACATCGCCGAATAGCAGGCAATAACAGCGCTTCGCGCTACCCGGCGAACATCGCCGAATAGCAGGCAATAACAGCGCTTCGCGCTACCCGGCGAACATCGCCGAATAGCAGGCAATAACAGCGCTTCGCGCTACCCGGCGTGGAACGCCGGGCTACGGTATTCGCGACTTGTCGCGAATACTTGACTAAAATAGTCGGGAATGGCAGAATTACGGCATACATTCAAGGAGGCAACACCGCTATGCGCTTAACCTCAAAAGGCCGTTACGCCGTTACCGCAATGCTCGACGTAGCGCTACATACAGAACAAGGGCCAGTGTCATTGGCTGATATTTCAGAACGCCAAGGCATTTCGTTAAGTTATCTTGAACAATTATTTGCGCGCTTACGTAAGCAAGGGCTAGTTAGCAGTGTGCGCGGCCCTGGCGGCGGATACCGTTTAGGTCTTGAAGCGAGCATGATCTCGATTAGCGCAGTTATTCAAGCGGTTGACGAAAGTATTGACGCCACCCGTTGCCAAGGTAAAGGCGGTTGCCAAGGTGGCGCCCGTTGTTTGACCCATTCGCTATGGACAGATTTAAGCGAACGAATTGAAGATTTTCTAACCAGCATCACACTGGCCGAGTTAGTCACTCAAGAAGACATCGCCAAAGTGGCACTGCGCCAAAATAACCTGGCAAACGACCAGAAACGACGCGAAAACCAAATTGCATTGAGCCAGTAAGCAGTCTGGCAAGAGGAGTAGCCTGATGAAATTACCGATTTACTTTGATTACGCAGCAACCACCCCGGTTGACCCGCGTGTTGCCGAAAAAATGATTCAGTTTTTGACCCCAGAAGGTCAATACGGCAACCCAGCGTCGCGTTCACACCGTTTTGGTTGGCAAGCTGAAGAGGCAGTTGATATTGCCCGTAATCAAGTGGCCGAATTAATTAACGCCGACCCGCGTGAAATTGTGTTCACCTCAGGTGCGACCGAGTCAGACAACTTGGCCATTAAAGGTGCGGCGGAATTTTACAGCAAAAAAGGCAAGCACATTATTACCGTGAAAACCGAGCACAAAGCAGTGCTTGATACCTGCCGTCAAATGGAGCGCGAAGGCTTCGAAGTGACCTACTTAGACGTGCAAGAAGACGGTTTAATTGACCTCGATGCATTCAAAGCAGCGCTGCGCGAAGACACCGTACTGGTTAGCGTGATGCACGTGAACAACGAAATTGGTGTCATTCAAGACATCGAAACCATCGGTAACTTGTGCCGCGCAAACAAAACTATTTTCCACGTGGATGGCGCGCAAAGCTGCGGTAAAATAGACGTTGATATGGAAAAGCTGCCGGTTGATTTGTTCAGCATTTCAGCCCACAAAATGTATGGCCCGAAAGGCATTGGCGCGTTGTACGTCCGTCGTAAGCCACGGGTACGCCTAAATGCCCAAATGCACGGCGGTGGTCATGAGCGCGGCATGCGTTCAGGTACCCTAGCAACGCACCAAATTGCCGGCTTCGGTGAAGCGGCACGCATTGCGAAAGAAGAAATGGCCGCAGAACGTGAGCGTTTCAAAATGCTACACGACCGCTTGTGGAACGGCGTAAAAGATATCGAAGAAGTGTATGTAAACGGCGACCAAGAGCATGCTGTGCCACACATCTTCAACATTAGCTTTAACTTTGTGGAAGGCGAAAGCCTGATTATGGCACTGAAAGACCTTGCGGTTTCTTCAGGTTCAGCCTGTACATCAGCTAGCCTTGAGCCATCGTACGTATTGCGCGCCCTAGGCCGCAATGACGAGTTGGCACATAGCTCAATTCGCTTCAGCTTCGGCCGTTTTACTACCGAAGAAGAAGTGGATTACGCCATTCAGCAAATCAACAGTTCAATTGGTCGCTTGCGCGACATGTCACCCCTTTGGGAAATGTACAAAGACGGCGTCGACTTAAGCACCGTCGAGTGGGCGGCACACTAAGAGAGGTATCACGGTATGGCATATAGTGAAAAAGTAATCGACCATTATGAGAACCCGCGCAACGTAGGCGCGTTCGACAAAAATGACCCGTCAATTGCAACCGGTATGGTCGGCGCACCAGCTTGTGGTGACGTGATGAAACTGCAATTGAAAATTAACGACGACGGCATTATTGAAGACGCCAAGTTCAAAACCTACGGGTGTGGTTCGGCTATCGCGTCTAGCTCGTTGGTGACTGAGTGGGTAAAAGGCAAGTCTATTGACGAAGCATCGCAGTTGAAAAACACGCAAATTGCAGAAGAGCTTGCACTGCCACCGGTTAAAATTCACTGCTCAATTTTGGCCGAAGACGCCATTAAAGCAGCGATTGCTGACTACAAAACGAAACACGCTAAATAATTAGGTTTCAGCATGGCAATTACGATTACCGAAGCCGCAGCGCAACGCGCGCGCGCGTTTTTGGAACAACGAGGCAAAGGCGTGGGTATACGTTTGGGGGTGAAAACCACCGGCTGCTCAGGCCTAGCCTATGTGATGGAATTTGTCGACGACGTTGAAGACACCGACACCATTATTGAAGACAAAGGCGTGAATATTGTCATTGATGGTAAAAGCTTGGTGTACCTAGACGGCACCGAAATCGATTTCGTCAAAGAAGGTTTGAACGAAGGCTTTGAGTTTCGCAATCCGAACGCCAAAGGCGAGTGTGGTTGTGGCGAAAGTTTCAACGTATAGCAGCCGATAATGAACCATTTCGAACTGTTTAATCTGCCCGCCGCATTCCAGTTGGATGCGGCGGAGCTACAACAGCGCTACCGCAAACTGCAACAAACCATGCATCCCGATCGGTTTGCCAACGGCAGTGAGCGCGACAAACTGCTCGCGGTACAACGCACCGCGCAACTTAACGATGCCTATCAAACCCTACGTTCGCCGTTGTCGCGAGCAGAGTACCTGCTTGAATTACGCGGCATTGACCTTGCGCACGAGCAAACCACGCTGCAAGATCCTGAGTTTCTCATGGCGCAAATGGAATGGCGCGAGCGCATTGAAGAAGTCGATGATTGGGAGTCTTTAGACGCCGCGTACAAAGACTTGCAAGAGCAAATGCGTGATTTGCAGGCCGAGCTGGAAGGCTTTTTGGCTGAAGATGCGAATGACGATGCGGCGATTACGGTGCGTAAGCTGAAGTTCATGCACAAGCTGCACCACGAACTCGAACGCATTGAAGAACAAATTCGATATTAGCTATTAGATATCGGATATCAGATCTGATGTTTCGGGCTTTTGCTAATATCTGATATCTAATAGCTAATATCGCTCTCGAATTTAACAGAGGTAATAAATGGCTTTACTACAAATTGCAGAACCCGGGCAAAGCACCGCGCCGCACCAACATCGACTTGCCGCCGGCATCGACTTGGGCACCACCAATTCACTGGTGGCTAGTGTGCGCAGCGGTTCGCCGGTTATTTTGCGAGATGAGCAAGACCGCGCCATTTTACCATCGGTGGTTTATTACGGTGCTGACCAAGTGCTGACCGGCCACCAAGCGTTAGCCAAACATGCGGATAAATCAATTGCCACGGAAAACACCATTGTTTCTGTGAAGCGCTTTATTGGCCGTACCATTGCTGACGTACAAAAGAATTTCTCGAATCTGCCGTATCGCATGAGCGAAACCGACAACGGTGTCCCTGTGTTCCATACCGCAGCGGGCGACCGCAACGCAGTTGAAGTGTCAGCTGACATTTTGCGTACCCTTGCGGCGCGCGCTGAAGCGTCACTAGGCGGCGAGCTCACCGGCGTGGTGATTACCGTACCTGCCTATTTTGATGATGCCCAGCGCCAAAGCACCAAAGACGCGGCGCAACTGGCAGGCTTAAAAGTTTTACGCTTATTGAACGAGCCAACTGCAGCTGCTGTTGCCTATGGCTTAGACTCGGGCCAAGAAGGCCTGATAGCGGTGTATGACTTAGGCGGCGGTACTTTTGATATCTCTATTTTGCGCCTACAGGGCGGCGTGTTTGAAGTGCTTGCCACCGGCGGCGACAGCGCCCTTGGCGGCGACGACTTTGACCAACTGATTGTCAATTGGCTCAAGCAAGAATGGCAATTGCCCGACAACGTCGACGCCCGCACCGAACGCAACCTGGTTAACGCCGCCAAAGCCGCCAAAGAGCAATTGACCGACGTCAATTGCGTCGTAGCCCGGCGTTCCACGCCGGGTGGCGCAGCCGTTAATACCGAATCCAACAGCGATATCGAGTCGGGTGGCGCAGCCGTTAATGCCGAATCCAACAGCGATATCGAGCCGGGTGGCGCAGCCGTGAATCTCGAATTCACCATCGAAGCGCATGACGAATCAACCCTTGATCCCCGGCGTGAAACGCCGGGCTACGCGGTACTAACGCGTGAAAAGCTCAACGAACTTATCGAGCCACTCGTGCGCCGCACGCTTTCAGCCTGCCGTCGCGCCCTAAAAGATGCCGACGTAAACACCGATGAAATTATTGACGTGGTCATGGTCGGCGGCTCAACCCGAGTGCCGCGTGTACGCACAGCGGTTGGCGAATTTTTCGCCCGCGAGCCACTCACCTCAATCGACCCAGACCAAGTCGTCGCCATTGGCGCTGCTATTCAGGCTGACATTTTAGCCGGCAACAAACCCGACTCAGACATGTTGCTGCTGGACGTTATTCCATTGTCGTTGGGCCTTGAAACCATGGGCGGCTTGGTAGAAAAAGTGATTTCGCGTAACACCACCATTCCAGTGGCCAAAGCGCAAGAGTTCACCACCTTTAAAGACGGCCAAACCGCGATGATGATTCACGTGGTGCAGGGCGAACGCGAACTAGTAGACGACTGTCGCAGTTTAGCGCGCTTCGTACTCACAGATATTCCGCCGATGGCAGCCGGCGCCGCACATATTCGGGTAACCTTCCAAGTTGACGCCGACGGTTTGCTGAGCGTTACCGCCATGGAAAAATCCAGTGGCGTTACCGCGTCGGTACAGGTAAAACCATCGTACGGCTTGGGCGATGACGACATTACCAAAATGATTCAGTCGTCCATGACCAACGCCAAAGAAGACATGGCCGCACGCATGTTACGCGAACAGCAAGTTGAAGCCGACCGCGTACTTGAAGCATTAAGCAGCGCCTTGGCCGTTGACGGTGAGTTATTGAATGACGACGAACGCAGCGTGCTGGATGACGCTATGGACGCCTTGCGCATTGCGCGCAATGGCACCGACGCCGACGCCATCGAAAAAGCCATCGAAGCAGTCGACAAGGCAAGCGACGAATTCGCCGCCCGCCGCATGGACGCCAGCATCCGCAAAGCGCTCTCCGGCAAAAAAGCCGAAGAGCTGTAGCCCGGCGTTCCACGCCGGGTGGTGCGCAGCACCGTGAATGCTGAATTGAATCACGGATTAAGCCGGGTGGTGCGCAGCACCGTGAATGCTGAATTGAATCACGGATTAAGCCGGGTGGTGCGCAGCACCGTGAATGCTGACGTTTCGGCAAGGCAATTGCTGACACCGCAGAAAAAGTTTAGATTAACGGCACAAGGTGCCACCCGGCGTAAAACGCCGGGCTACAGAGGTAACAATATATGCCAAAGATTATTTTTTTACCGCACGAAGAACTTTGCCCAGAAGGCGCCGCCATTGAAGCCCAAGACGGCGAAACCGTACTCGACGTTGCGCTGCGCAACGGTATTGGTATTGAGCATGCGTGCGAAAAAGTGTGCGCCTGCACCACCTGCCATGTGTACATTCGAGAAGGCATGGACTCGCTCAATGAAATTGAAGAAAACGAAGACGACATGCTCGACAAAGCCTGGGGCTTAGACCCAGACTCGCGCCTAAGCTGCCAAGCCCGCCTTGATGGCGAAGACCTTGTGGTTGAGATTCCGAAATATAGTATTAATCATGCGAAAGAAAATCATTGATTATGAGGGGGGTGCAGACCCTGATCCGGACCAAGGTCCGGACCAGGGTCTGCACCCTTTTAAAACCAGCTGTTGATTTCAGCTTCGTAGACAGACTCTTTGCGATATAACTCGTCGGTAATAAACTCAAGTTTTTCGCGGTGCTGTTGCAGCAATGAACGCGCAGCATCGCGAGCTTCCTCAATCCAGAAACGCACCCGCGCTGAAGCCAGTTCACGCTCTTGCGGCGAAGCCAGCTGGCTGAAATTCTCGCCGTAACTTACCTGGCCAAATTCATCATCAAGCCCCAGCGCACAAATGGCATACATGGCTATACGCGTGGCCTGCTGCAAATCGGAACTGGCACCACTGTTCATGCCGGCATGGCCAAACAGCAAGGACTCAGCCTCACGGCCCGCCATAAGCATGACTAACTGCGCTTTTATTTCGTCAAACGTCTGCGGGCCAGCGTTTTCATCGCGCTGTGTCGCGACAAAACCTAACGCTCGGTTACGCGACTCAATGGTCGCAATGGCAATGCGCTGCTCCGGTAACAGCAGTTTTTGCGCCAACAAATGACCGGCTTCATGGGCCGCTGTCTGACGTTTACTGTCATCACTTTGCGGGCTACCGGTTGTTGGCGCGCCGAAACGAATGTACGAAATTGCCTCACGAATCGCCGCCGCGTCAACCTGTTGGGTGGCCTCGCCAGAACTAGGCAGTGCATTTACTAGGTTATAAAGCGCGGTCACGAATACCTGTTCCAAGTCGGCTCCGCTCATGCCCATGGTCAAGGTAGCAAACTCGTCAATGTCGGCCTGGCTAAACTGCAACTTGTATTTACGCATGTAAAACTGCACAAAAGCGGCACGGTCAGCCCGGTTCGGAATGTCGCACAAAATGGGCCGATCTAACCGACCAGAACGCGTCACCGCTGGGTCTAGAGTTTCGGCACGGTTGGTTGCCGCAATAACAAAAATCGGTTCGCCAGTTTTTTGCAAACCATCTAACTGGGTTAACAAGGTATTTACTGCAGCATTTTGACTCGAACTATTGTCGCCATCAGTACGCTTGCCCGCTAGCGCATCAATTTCATCAATAAACATAATGCACGGGGCAATGTCGCGCGCTGCTTCAAATGCTTTTTGAATATTCTCCGACGTACCGTTTACGTACTTACTTAGCATTTCGCCGATATTTAACGAAATAAAGGGCAAATCTGCTTCACCGGCCACCGCCCGCGCCAACATGGTTTTACCGGTACCTGGCGGGCCAAGTAGCAAAATGCCGGTCGGCATGGGCAAATTATGGCGGCGCAACAAGTTCGGATTTTCTAACCAGCGCAACACCCGTTGTAACTCGTCTTTTGCGCGATGCAGGCCAATCACATCTGCTAAGCGGGTACTTGGGCGCCGTGTCATTAACCCAGGCACCCCGCGTAGTGCGCGTGAAGCACTAATAATAGGTTTAAACTTCGGCTCGCACGCCATAAAGCGGGCCGTACCCTTATCAACGCTCTGCAGCTCAAGTTGATAATCCAAGGCTAACTGCTTGAGCTGCGCACTGTGCATGGTATTGGCCACATGAATAAGCTGTTTTAACGCCGGTAATTGCAACGGCAGTTGATCATGCTCAACAGCCATCCAGCTATGGTCAATGACACACGCATGATTCAGCTGCGAAGCTGTGCACAAAACAACAATACCAACTTGGCTATCTTGGCTACGCAATTTGATGATGAATTGGGTCAAGTCATCGTCGGAATAGGCATCGCCGTCGAGCACAACTAAAGGCAGAGCCGCAACCTGGTAGAGGTCATCTTGGCTTTGAGCCGGGTTTAACTTCACCACATCTTGATGCGGAACAAGTTGTTGCAATGACTTATAAATACCAGAATTGTGGCCCACATAGGCCAAGCCGCGCTGTTGATGAGTAAGCGCAAAAATACTGGCGTCGGCATCAATGTGAAGTCGCTGAATAGTTGCAAGCTTGGCGTCATCAATTTGACTAAACAGTTGTTGTTGGGCACGGGTAATGGCACCGTCAATGTTGCGCATGATGGCGCGCGGCACAGGCGCTGGTAGGCCGCTGAGCATAGCGAGCGCGGCAAAGTTCTCACCAAACTCATAGCCTAGCTGGCCGCTCGACATGTGGTGGTAGGCCTCGGTGCTATTTTGCGCAACGGCCAGCAAAGCTTGGGCGTGCAGCGGGTAAAAACGTACCGCAGTCCCGGCTCTTAAGCGGTTGACAAGCTCGGGGGTTAGTGCCGCTTCGGGTGACTTCGGTGAACGCGCGTTTTGCAGCACATCAAAAATATCTAAATCACCCATGCCCTGGCTGCGACTAAATTCACGTTGGCCCAAGTTGGTGGTGAAAATAACCACTGACTGCGAAAAATTCGCTTCTTCTAAAGTCGTTGCGTCAAGCGCCGACCCTGTATCGAGCAAGGTCAGTAGTGATTGGATGACGGTGTGATGGGCTTTTTCAATCTCATCAAATAAATAAACCGTGCGTGGATAAGCTTCGGCATGCTTGGTCAGCTCACCTAAGTTGGCATCGGTAAACGACGAGCCGGCACCAAACAAATGCATGTGGGCCTTTTCGTCAGCGTATTGCTCCATGTTGAACACGCGGAACACAAAACCGGATCCGTTTACCGCGCTCAGCGCCTCAGCATAGGTTTTTGCCAATTCGGTTTTGCCGACGCCACTAGGGCCAGCAAAGGTAAAAATATCGCGTAGCTTATGGCTTGAGCGCGAAAGCGCCTTCATTTCGCTATCAACAATGGCGCGAATAGCTTCGGGCTGGCCTTTCACCCGCTGCTTTAGGCGGGCCTCAATGGCCGCACAGTGCGAACGCATCATGCCAAGATTCAGCGGCGGGTTTCGGCGAACAAATTCTTGCCACAGTTCGGCGTCGCTAGTTTTAAAAATATCCACCAGCAATGTCGCAAACTGCTCGTCCGTCGTTGCACTATTGTCAGGCATGAGAACGCGCTGATACTGCTCGTTGAATTGCCAAAAACCATGCCAGCTCTTAACAACCTCATGCCCCATTGCTGCGGCCTGCCCGTACCAATGCTTGGTGCCTTTATTATCGGTGGTTCGCAGCGGAATATGCTGCTCAAATAATTTCCGCAGGGCATACACAGGCTCGGGGAAAACCACACTTTCGGCGGTGCGACCTAATTGCTTGCCAACCATATGCAGCAACGGGTATGTACTGTACAGCGCGGAAAGTATTTGTTTTTCGCACACCGGGCCGGTGCTCATTTCATCTTTGCCAACCTTTGCAACTTCAGCAGTTGCATCAATAACGTTGGTGTAAATTAAATTTTTCTCAAACTCTCTACCCAGCGGGGTATGCGGAATGGGGATAGTCTTTAATGAAGCTTCCATGGCACTTTTTTCTTATTTGTTAAGTGCTTGGATATTATCAGCGACTATCAACGTTGTATAGCAGAAAGGGGTGCAGACCCGGGGCGGCCCCTGGTCCGGACCAAGGTCTGGATCTGGGGCCGCCCCCTGTTCTATTAGCCGTCGAGTTTTTCAGCGAAGGTGCGCTTAAACTTAGCTAGTTTCGGGTGCACCACGGCCTGGCAGTAGGCGTTTTCAGGGTTACGCTCCACGTAGTTTTCGTGATAGTCCTCGGCCGGCCAGAACTTTTCTAGCGGCTCAATAGTGGTCACTATGGGCGCGTCCCAAATTTTTTCACGCTCTTGCTCAGCAATAATTTCTTCGGCTAAACGCTTTTGTTCGTCAGTTTGGTAAAAAATTGATGTGCGATATTGCGTACCAACGTCGTTGCCCTGGCGGTTAACTTGGGTTGGGTCGTGCAGCGCAAAGAATATTTCATAAATCTCACGCACGCTCAAAGCGGCCGGATCAAAGGTGATCTGAACCACTTCCGCGTGGCCAGTATTGCCGGTGCAAACTTCTTCATAAGTTGGCTCCGCCTTGTGTCCGCCAGCGTAGCCGGACTGTGCCTTCAGCACGCCACGCACCTGCTTGAACGCTCCTTCTAAACACCAAAAACAACCGCCACCTAATGTAATTTGCTGCGCCATAACCACCTCATATTGAATTTTTAAATGGACGTCTAGATGCCCGTAGCATACGCCCGTTGCCTGCAAAGAGCAAGAGAGGGGTGCAGACCCTGGTCCGGACCAGGGTCTGCACCCCCCTCTTATTTTTTTAGTTGACGCATTGTAAATAAAATATATATTCAGTGTTAAATATAGCTGCGCTGAACAGTCACTTCTCCTGCCTTACCAATGTCACTGTGTTATCGCGATTAAAAGAACCAACACCTCATTGATTTTATAAGGAATTCCATAATGCCGTTATGGTCAAAATGCGCTTTAATTGTGTCAGCACTTATCGGTTTACATGCGTGTGGAGGGGGTGGTTCAGAGCCAACCAAAGAAACCGAAAAGCCGCCGGCCAGTTATACGCTTTCTGGCCAAGTCAGTGGCTTAAACGGTACTTTGACGCTGGCTGCAGGAGCAGAACAACTCGCGGTTGAGTACAACGGGCAATTTAGTTTTGCCACTGAATTCAATAGCGGAACAAGTGTTTCAGTCAGTATTGTAGAGCAACCAGAGCGGCAACATTGCGAAATCACTTCCGCTTCCAGCTTCACCTTTAGCCAAGCAAATATCAATTCACTGCGCATTGAGTGTACCTACACCGAAATTGTTATCACTGGCCAAATTCTTGATTATGTGGGTGGAAACGCGCAAATAAGCATGCCGCCGTACAACGACAACATTGTCTCGAGCAGCATTGACGGCAATGGTTATTACGAAATCGTGCTAGACGTAAATTCATCCACCGCCAGCGGTTTTGGAATAGCGCCAACAGCGCACGCTACAGCTGACAATCGGCCGGCTTTGTCACCATTAGAGCCAGAGCACGAAATTGCCGCGCAGATTATTGTCCAAGGGCAGGGTGAATGGTCGCCAATTACTTACAGCTCACGTTTAGTCGGGTTCAATAGTCTTATTAGTAGCGCTGGCGCCGATGGCGTATTAGACGCGACAGAACTTGCACAAGTTGACGTGAGTGCGTTTTCTACCGCTCGCGACGTACAAATTGAATTAACCAGCCGCGACATGCCGATTACTGCGGCAACCATGCATTTAATTGGCCAAGAGCTTGATCTTTGGCTGCAACTAGAAATGGCCGCGGCATTGCAACTATTAGTGCCTAATTACCTGCCGGAGTTAGCAGCGGCCGAGTTGACCACCCGTGATGTATTGGCGAATCGAATAGCCTACAGCAATTTTTTGAGTTTGCTGCACAAAGACGACATACAACAACGCGTCTATGAGTTAATTGATGACCCAAATGCCTTGGGCGACCGCAGCTGGGCTGACTTGCGCGGCGCCTACATTGCCATGGAACCTAGCCCTTACTTTTTGCCGCAAGTTGATGATCAACCGAACAAAATGAAGTTTTATTTTGAAGACGGCGGGGTGCTATTTACGCAGAACTTTATGGCTGGCGGCTTAGCGCCGGTAACCATTGAAGACAATGGGCGCCTATTAAAACTACCTATCCAGGGCTCCGGCAACACGGGGCAAATTCCGACCGATGATCCACGTTTTGGCTTAACAGCAGAAGAAATTGCCGCATTCGAAGTCGATTATTACAGCACCATTATTGTGCTCGCTTCTGAAATTGAACGTGACATTGTGCTTGTCGGCCGCGACGACACCAGCATTTCGGTGCTTGAGCGCGCGCGCAGAATCACCAAAGAGCGGGCGTTCCCGTCGCCAACATTGGGGCGAGACATTGTCTTTAAATCCATTTTGTACGCGTCATCGCAACAGGCCCACCAATTTGGCCGAATCAGCGCGCTGCGTGAACGCGCCCCGGTATTTGATATAAGCGAAACCAAGCGCTTCTTAATTCCGTTTACCGCGCTCAACCCGAGTGGCTCGAACATCGGAATTCGTGACGTGGGTACGCTAAAAGAAGTCACCTTGCATGCCGATGGCACAGCAACCGCCGCTGGCGTCGATGTTGTCGCGCAGTGGTCATTGTCTGCCGACCAAAAGGTGTTACGCCTAGACGTACCGTACAGCCAAATGGGATATCCGCCAGCCGTGCTTAAAATTGAACTGTTCTGGCGCAAATATGACAGCTACGCCAAAGACTTAGTGGCAAAATTTAGCTATAACCTAGGCGGCAACGCGGGCATTGACTATCAAATTAAGCAAGCGGCGCCAATTGTCGAGAACAGGTACCCGGCGGACTTGTTGGTTACCCCAAGCGATAGCAATGACATTCACTATCATGTTGAGAAATACAGCAACCTGTGGGACATCGACGTGGGCATGGTATACGGCAACTTACTGCGGGTCACCGGCTCGAACAGCCCCGCAAATGCACACAAATTTGGCAGCGACCAACGTTCACAGTTATTTATGCTGCGCTGCTTCACCTTTGATTTCGCGCGCGAACCCGGCGCGGTCATCGGCAATTGCGCAGACCAACAGTACACCTGGTACCCCACCGGTTTGAGCGCCACCTGGAGCCTAGTAGACCAGCGTA
Organism: Pseudidiomarina donghaiensis; assembly: GCF_900116895.1. Taxonomy (GTDB): domain Bacteria; phylum Pseudomonadota; class Gammaproteobacteria; order Enterobacterales; family Alteromonadaceae; genus Pseudidiomarina; species Pseudidiomarina donghaiensis. The sequence continues at coordinate 381,850 of NZ_FPCF01000001.1, forward strand.
TTTTTGTAGCTGACGGCAACTGCGACATCGACACTTATAACTGCCCGGGCAGCTCTTACAAAGTGCTGAACCACAACGCGGACCTAGGAATCTACCAAGTACAGTTTGGCCGCCACATTGTGTTAGGCGACGTGGCCGACCCGTGGTTTACCGACACTAAATATAGCCTGGAGACCATGATCCAACTGCCTGCCACCCCAGTGGTTAACCCACAAGCCGGTATTTCTAGTGCCTCCAAACAACAGCTGGAAGCGCCGTTGGCGAATTATCCGCGGTTGTTTTAGTAAGAGAGGGGTGCAGACCCAGATCCGGACCAAGGTCCGGATCTGGGTCTGCACCCCTTTCTACACCTTCTCCCCTCTAGCCGCGCGAGCGGCTTTTATGTATAATCCGCGCGACTAAAATTTTGACCCTTTTTATTTAAAAATCTTGATTGGAGAAAATCATGGCTTTAGAGCGCACTTTATCAATTATCAAGCCTGACGCAGTTGGCAAAAACGTCATCGGCGGCATCTACAACCGTTTCGAAACTGCTGGTTTCCGCATTGTTGCAGCAAAAATGATGCACTTAAGCACTGAGCAAGCCGAAGGCTTCTACGCTGAACACAAAGAGCGTCCTTTCTTCCGCGCATTGGTAGACTTCATGACTTCTGGCCCAATCATGGTGCAAGTGCTTGAAGGCGAAGACGCAGTAAAACGTCACCGTGACATCATGGGCGCAACCAACCCAGCTGACGCATTGGCGGGAACTTTGCGTGCAGACTATGCTGTATCTATTGATGAAAACGCGGTTCACGGTTCTGACGCATTAGAGTCAGCGGCGCGTGAAATTGCATATTTCTTCAGCGACGAAGAAATCTGCCCACGTACTCGTTAAAAGCAAAAGCGTTAATCGTTGTTCGTTAGTCGTTAATCGTTAATGGATTAACGACGCTGTGCGTCACCCGGCGTGAAACGCCGGGCTACGAAAAACGAACAACGAATAACGACCAACGAATATCGCACTAAGGTTTTAACTCAATGAATGCTGTAGACAAGAAAGTGAACTTACTCGACCTCGATCGCAAAGCCATGCGCGCGTTCTTTCAAGAGTTGGGTGAAAAACCATTTCGCGCCGATCAGGTGATGAAGTGGGTGTATCACTATTGCGTCGACAACTTCGATGAGATGACCAATCTCAACAAAGCACTCAGAGAAAAGCTGAAGCAAGTGGCGGAAATTCGTGCGCCAGAAGTCCGTATGCAGCAGCAGTCGTCTGACGGTACCATCAAGTTTGCGATGACTTTGTTCGACGGGCAAGACGTTGAAACCGTGTGGATTCCTGACCGCGATCGCGCAACTCTGTGCGTGAGTTCACAAGTGGGCTGTGCGCTCGAGTGCACCTTCTGCTCAACCGCGCAACAAGGCTTTAACCGCAACCTTAAAGTGGCGGAAATTATTGGCCAAGTGTGGCGCGTGAATAAATTATTAGGTCCGTTTGCCGAAACGGGCGTCAAAGCAGTCACCAACGTGGTCATGATGGGTATGGGCGAACCACTACTCAATCTCAACAACGTGGTGCCAGCCATGGACTTAATGCTCGACGACAACGCTTTTGGCTTGTCGAAACGCCGCGTCACCTTAAGCACCTCAGGCGTGGTGCCGGCGCTATATAAGCTGAAAGAAGAAATTGATGTGGCCCTGGCTATTTCGTTGCATGCGCCAAACGACGAGCTGCGCAACGAAATTGTGCCAATCAATAAAAAGTACAATATTCAAGAATTCTTGAAAGCGAGCCGCGACTACATTGACGGCAGCAAAGCCAATAAAAACATTACTATTGAGTACGTTATGCTTGATCATATTAACGACTCAATGGAGCAGGCGGCTGAGTTAGCCGAACTACTCAAAGACACGCCGTGCAAAATTAACCTCATTCCGTTTAACCCGTTCCCTGGCTCAGACTATGGTCGCTCAAGTAACTCGCGCATTGACCGCTTCGCCAAAGTGCTGATGGAAAAAGGCTACATTGTGGTGGTACGTCGTACTCGTGGCGACGACATTGACGCTGCGTGTGGTCAGTTAGTCGGTGACGTCATTGACCGTACCAAGCGTATTTTGAAGAAACAGCAAGCACAGCGCGGCGGCGACGGCATTCAAATAAAGGCGGTTTAACACCACTTTCACACCGCATCGCTTGATCTACCGCTTAGAAAGGTTAAGATAGCTTTCTTTATGGGGGACTTTTCATGCGAATTCTGCTGTTAGCGCTTGTTGCCGCAGTAATAAGCACCGGTTGTGTCAGTCAACGCACCGTTGATGGCAAACAAACACCGGCACAGCAATTTGATGCAAAAGAGGCGTCGCGCACGCGGTTGGCCTTGGGTTTACAATATTTACGCTCGGGCAACTTCGAGCAAGCCAAAGCAAATTTAGAGCGCGCCCGCGACTATACCCCTGAAAATCCTGATGTTTATACCGGCCTTGCGTATTACTATCAGCAAGTTAGAGATTTCACTAACGCCGAAAATTATTATCGCACCGCCATACGGTTAAACCCGCAAGACGGCGACAGCTACAACAACTTAGGCGTGTTACTGTGTGGCCAAAAACGCTATAACGAAGCTGATCAAATGTTCCGCAAAGCCGTTGCGCAGTCGGGCTATGTAAAAATTGCCAGCACCTATCAAAACGCCGGCCGCTGTGCGGCCGGGCAGGGCGACTTAGCCAACGCCGACCGCTATTATGAGCTGGCGCTGAACCATAGTGGTGGCAGCGTCAACATTTTGGAAAATTACGCGAGTTTGTTGATAGCACAAAAACGCTTCGACAAAGCCGCCACCATGATAGAGCGTCGCGCCAATTATCCACAATTGTCGGCGCAATATGTATGGCTTGAAGTGCAGTTAGCCGTTGCCCAAAACGACAAAAATAAACAGCGACAATTTGGCGAATTGCTTCTACAGCGCTTTCCGAACTCCTCGCAAGCGCGCGAATACAAACAGCTGCGATAGCGGCTAAACGAATAGCGAAAATACATGACTCCGAAAGACGATTTATTCGAACAAAACGACGATAAAGGCGAGGGCGCGGCGGCCGATCAAGTGGAAGGTCAAGCAGCGGAGCAGCCTGAGCCATATACCGGCGAAACGCCCGGCCAAATTTTACGTGCCGCCCGCGAGGCCGAAGGCTTAAGCACTCAGCAAGTAGCCGACAGCCTGCGCTTGCGCAATGCCGTGGTGGAAATTATTGAGGCCGACGACTATGACAAATTGTCGTCGACAACCTTTGTACGTGGCTACCTGCGCTCGTTTAGTAAAGCCCTTGAAGTAGACGAAAAGCGCGTGTTTGAGGCATACCGAGCCATGGGCTTTGGCGAAGTTGCGGCTAGCACCATCACCATGCAAAGCTTTTCAAAACGCAAAGTGCGCGAGCGCAACGACAGCCGCCTCATGCTCATTAGTTACTTAATTATCGCCATTGTCATTGCCATGGCAGTGATTTGGTGGTGGCAAGACTCACAAGCCGGCAACAATTCGCAAAGTTTAACCGAACAAGTATTTGGCGCGGACGACAGCGCAGAGCAAGGTGCTGATCAAGCGAGTGATCAAGTAAGCGGCGCACGCACCCCTGTCACCCGCCGTGTGACTGAAGACGATGTACGCAGCGCTATCGTTGGCGACGCCGCCGGTAATGGCGACGCCGATACTGACGCCACCGATAGTGCGACGGATTCTGACGCAGCACGCACCACCAGCAGTAATCAAGTCGTCATCGACACCACAGCTAGTGGCGGCGCGCTAACCAACGCCGACAACCAAACAGCTGACAATTCAGTTAGTGGCGAAGGTGCGACAAACAATGACGCAGCACAAACCGTCACCGAAGCACCTCAAAATAGCAATCGCGGCAACGCCGAAGGCTCCCCCGAAAGCGGCCAAGTTGTCAGCGAATCGCCAAGCGCCACCGCCAGCAGCGCCGACCAACTTGTGTTCACCTTCAGCGACGCCTGCTGGATCAAAGTAACCGATGCCACCGACGAAGTTCTTGCCATTGGCACAAAAGCCGAAGGCTACACCATGCCGCTAAGCGGCCAAGCGCCGTTTGATATTATTTTGTGCAAGCCAGAAGCGGTGTCAATGACGTATAATGGTGAGCAAGTAGACTTGAGTGGTTATCGCCGCAACCGCAGCGTCACCATGACCTTAAACTGATAAGAGCGTGCTTCGTGCGTTCGCTATGCTCACTGTTGGTTATTCGTGCGTGCACAAGTGCACTGTTCGAAAATAACGAATAGCGAAGCGTACGAACAGCGAAGCGCACGAATAACGAACAGCGAAGCGTACGAATTTATGCATTTAAACCCAATCAAACGTCGACCTTCACGCCGTATCTACGTTGGCAACGTGCCGATTGGCGACGGTGCACCCATTGCCGTGCAGTCCATGACCAACACCGAAACCACCGACGTGGCGGCCACGGTGAAGCAAATTCAAGCCATTGCCAATGCCGGTGCTGACTTAGTGCGCGTTAGCGTGCCGACGATGGATGCCGCCGAGGCGTTTAAGTTTATTAAGCAGCAAAGCCCCATTCCGTTGGTGGCCGACATTCATTTTGACTACCGTATTGCGCTGAAAGTCGCCGAGTACGGGGTTGATTGCTTGCGCATTAACCCGGGCAATATTGGCAACGAGCAGCGTATTCGCTCGGTGGTCGACGCGGCACGTGAGCGCGGTATTCCCATTCGTATTGGCGTGAACGGCGGCTCGTTAGAAAAAGATCTGCAAGAAAAGTATGGCGAACCAACTCCAGCAGCGTTGGTGGAGTCGGCCATGCGCCATGTGGATATTCTTGATCGCTTAAACTTCCAAGACTTCAAAGTTAGCGTGAAAGCCTCAGACGTGTTTTTGGCGGTTGAGTCGTATCGCTTACTGGCCAAGCAAATTGAACAGCCGCTGCATTTAGGCATTACCGAAGCAGGCGGGCTGCGCAGTGGCTCGGTGAAATCCTCCATTGGCTTGGGTATGTTGTTGGCCGAAGGCATTGGCGACACGCTACGTATCTCATTGGCGGCCGACCCAGTGGAAGAAGTCAAAGTCGGCTTTGATATTTTAAAATCGCTGCGCATTCGTAGCCGTGGCATTAATTTTATTGCTTGCCCAAGCTGCTCGCGCCAAGAATTTGACGTCATTGGTACGGTAAATGCGCTCGAGCAACGCCTGGAAGACATCACCACCCCCATGGATGTGTCAATAATTGGCTGTGTAGTCAACGGCCCGGGCGAAGCCTTGATTTCGCATGTTGGCTTGGCTGGCGCAAAGAATAAAAGCGGTTTTTACTTGAATGGCGAGCGGCAAAAAGACCGTCTCGACAACACCGATTTAGTGGATGAGCTGGAAAAACGCATCCGCGACCAAGTAAAACGCTTAGAAGCTGAACAGATTCCCGTGAAGCAAGCGTAAAGCTGCGGTATACTAGGCGCCATTTTTCGTGTTAAACAGCACTTAATTAGCAACTAGAGCAGAAAGTAGATACCGAACGTGGCTAAAAATATTCAAGCAATTCGCGGCATGAACGACATTTTGCCGACTCAATCTCCGGCGTGGCAATACGTTGAGGGCGTGATTCGGCAGGTGGCCGCACAGTACACCTACCAAGAAATTCGCATGCCGGTGCTTGAAAGCACCGACTTATTCAAGCGCTCCATTGGCGAAGTGACCGATATTGTCGAAAAAGAAATGTACACTTTCGACGACCGTAACGGTGACAGCCTAACGCTGCGCCCAGAAGGCACCGCCAGTTGCGTGCGTGCCGGTAACGAACACGGCTTGCTGTACAACCAAACCCAACGGTTGTGGTACATGGGCCCCATGTTTCGTCACGAGCGCCCGCAGAAAGGGCGCTATCGCCAGTTTCATCAATTTGGTATTGAAGCCTTTGGCATGGACGGGCCAGACATTGACGCCGAAGTTATTCTGCTGTCTGCGCGCCTGTGGCAAGCCTTTGGTATTAGCGACCAAGTTGAACTGCAACTGAATTCATTGGCATCGAACGAAGCCCGCGCCCGTTACCGTGACGCCTTGCGCGAGTTTTTGCGCGCCCATGAAGCGTCATTGGACGAAGACTCGAAACGCCGTTTAGACACTAACGTGCTACGCGTGCTCGACAGCAAATCACCAGAAACTCAGGCCGTACTGGCTGACGCACCACGTTTGTCCGACTACTGGGACGACGAATCGCGGGCGCATTTTGACGGCCTGTGTGCACGCCTTGACGCCGCCGGCGTGAAGTACGTATTGAACGAGCGCTTGGTGCGCGGCTTAGATTATTACAACCGCACCGTGTTTGAGTGGGTGACCACCGAACTTGGCGCCCAAGGCACCGTATGTGCCGGTGGCCGCTACGACGGCTTGGTTGAACAGCTAGGCGGCAAAGCCACCCCAGCGGTGGGCTTCGCTATGGGTATTGAACGTTTGGTGTTGCTGCTAGAATCGCAAGGTTTGGTGCCCGAGCACACCTTGTGCGATATTTATGTGATTGCGGCCACCGAAGCTGCGGAACTAACGGCCCCGGCCGTTGCCGAACAAATTCGAAGCGCCCGCCCAGAGCTGAAAGTTCAGCTGCACAGCGGCACCCAGAACATGAAAAAGAAATTAGCCAAAGCCGACAAGTCAGGCGCCACCTACGCTTTGCTAGTGCGCGACACTGACTTCGAGCTCAAGCACCTGCGCGACCGCAGCGCCGACTCACGCCTGCTCAGCTCGATAGCTGAGCTGTAGCCCGGCCGCAACTGGCTGTAGCCCGGCGTTTCACGCCGGGAAGCGCGCAGCGCTGTAATTGTAGCCCGGCGTTTCACGCCGGGAAGCGCGCAACGCTGTAATTATTGAACATTAACAAAAATTAGAAATTAACGGCACAACGTGCCACCCGGCGTAAAACGCCGGGCTACGACGGAGTTAAAAATGGAAACAGAAGATCAACAAGTAGAACGCATTAAACAGTTTTGGAGCGAACACGGCAAAGGCATCGTCGCCGGCCTCGTTATCGGCTTTGGCCTATTCTACGGGTGGCGCTACTACGACGCGCAAACTCGCGCCGCTCAAGAAGCCGCGTCAGAGCAATTTGAAAGCGTGATCGTTCAGCTAGAAAGCGAACAAGAAGGCAGCATGGCCGCCGCGCAAGAGTTTCTCACCGCCAACAGCGGCGAAACCTACGCGCACTTAGCCGCGTTTGAGCTTGCCAAGCACGCGGTTGAGCACAATGACTACGCCACCGCAGTAAGCGCCCTGCAAATGGTACGCGACAACGCCGAGCCAGCTTTGCGCGCCGTAGCTGACTTACGTCAAGCTCGTGTGTTGCTTGCGCAAGAGCAATTTGACACAGCCCTTGCTGCCGCCAAAGCCGCCGAAAGCGTTGCCCCATTCAAAGCGCAAGCAGCTGAACTGCAAGGCGACATTTTGTTAGCCAAAGGCGACACCACTGGTGCCCGCGCAGCCTATCAAGCAGCTATCGATGCCGGCTCACAAGGCTTGGCAGAGATTAAACTCAACAGCATTGTGGCGGCTTCATGAGAAAATTTTTAAAACAGTTGGCACTCGCCTCCAGCGCCATCATGCTGGTAAGCGCATGCTCAAGCACTGACGAAATTCCCTTTAAAGAGCTGCAAGAGTTTAACGCCGAAATCAAGCCAGATGTGGTTTGGAAAGCAAGCGTTGGTGATGGCGTTGAAAACTATTACTCGCATCTAAACCCAGTTGTTGTGGGTGATTACTTAATCGCCGCCGACCGTGTTGGCGTTGTTGCAGCGTATCAACGCAGCAACGGCAAGCAAGTGTGGCGCAAAGAATTACGCGAAGAATTAAACTTCGGCACCGGCGGCTGGTGGAGCCAAGGCGAACCCATGCGCATTGCTGGCGGACTTATTGCCGAGCGCGGCGTGGTGTATCTGGGCAGCGAAAACGGTGACGTGGTCGCGCTAGACGTTGCTGATGGTAACGTCAAATGGCACAGCCAAGTCGGCATTGAAATTTTAGCAGACCCCGCAGTAGGCAGTGGCGTTGTTGTGGTTAAAGGTAGCTCAGGTGACGTCGTCGCATTGAACCTTGAAACCGGCGCAGAACAATGGCGGTATAGCACTGAAAGCCCAGCTTTAACCTTGCGCGGAACAGCTGCACCAATTATCGCCCAAGGCGGCGTATTTATTGGCACAGCAACCGGCAAAGTTATTGTGGTGATTGCTGAAAATGGCCAACCGGCTTGGGAAACACGCTTAGCAGTACCAAGCGGCAGCACCGAGCTACAACGAATTGTTGACGTTGACTCCAAGCCAGTACTGTTCGGTGGCGTGCTATACAACGTCGCCTACAATGGCTCGTTAGTCGCCGTTGACGTGCGCAACGGCAATACCATTTGGAAGCGCGAATACTCGTCGTTTCAAAACATAACGCTGGCCGAAGGCCGGTTGTTCCTAACCGATGCCTCAGACACGGTATCGGCACTGAACCCTAATGGCGGCATTGAAATGTGGTCGAACACCGACTACAACGGCCGCTTGTTAACCGCCCCAGTGCAATTCGGCAACTATATTGTGGTTGGCGACAGCATGGGTTATTTACACTTTTTAGATATACTAACTGGCCGCACCGTTGGCCGCTTAGATGTGGGTGAAGAAGTTTACACAGCTCCGGTTGTGGACGGCGACACCCTGTATTTACAAACACGCGACGGCAGTTTACTCGCGGTAAGGATTTAACGTTATATGTTACCCGTAGTTGCCCTGGTCGGGCGCCCCAATGTGGGCAAATCAACCCTATTTAATCGGCTCACCCGTACTCGGGACGCCTTGGTTGCAGACTTTCCCGGCTTAACCCGAGATCGTAAGTACGGCCAGGCCAACTACGACGGTTACCAGTTTATTGTCATCGACACCGCCGGTGTGCACGGTGACGAAGAAGGCATCGACGCCGAAATGGCCGCGCAGTCACTGCGCGCTATTGACGAAGCCGATGTGGTGTTGTTCATGGTTGACGCCCGCGACGGCATTACCGCCGCCGACATGGGCATTGCCACACACCTACGCCGCCTGGGCAAGAAAGCCTACGTGGTTGCCAACAAAATTGACGGTATCGATTCGAACGCCGCCCGCGCCGACTTCTTCGAACTTGGCCTTGGCGACGTGCACGGCATCGCGGCCGCCCACGGCCGTGGCGTTGAAAACCTGCTACAAGAATGCTTCGACCCACTGCTAGAAGAATACCCCGACGTACGTGTACGACGTGCTGTTGGCGACGACGACATCGCTGTCGACATCGACGCCGAAGGCAATTTAATTGACGCTGCCGGCGAGATCGTCGAACCCGACGCCGACGGCAATATCTACGACATCAATGGCAACGTAGTCGACGCCGATGGCAATATTATCGACCACGAAGGCAATATTATTGGCCAGCTGGGCGACCGCTCGCACGACGAAATAGACTACGACGCGCTGCCACTTAAGTTAGCTATAGTCGGCCGCCCGAACGTAGGTAAGTCAACACTAACTAACCGTATTCTTGGCGAAGAACGTGTGGTTGTGTATGACATGCCAGGCACCACCCGCGACTCGGTGTATATACCGATGGAACGCGATGACCGCCAATACATCTTGATCGACACCGCCGGTGTACGCCGCCGTGGCCGCATTGACGAGTCCATTGAAAAGTTCTCAGTTATTAAAACGCTGCAGGCCATTGAAGACGCCAACGTGGTTATCGCCGTGATTGATGCCCGCGAAACCGTGTCCGACCAAGACTTGAACCTAATAGGCTTTGCCTTGAACGCTGGCCGCTCTATTGTGATTGCCGTGAACAAATGGGACGGCCTGTCGCATGATCACCGCGAAGAAATCAAACGCGAACTCGACCGCCGCTTAGGCTTTGTCGACTTCGCGCGCTTGCACTTTATCTCAGCGCTGCACGGCAGTGGTGTGGGTAACTTGTTCGAGTCAGTGCTTGAAGCATACGCTTCTGCGTCTGCGCGAGTGGGCACCGCCAAGCTAACCCGTATTCTGGAAACCGCCGTAGAAGACCACCAGCCGCCGTTGGTGAGCGGGCGCCGCGTGAAGCTCAAATACGCCCACGCCGGTGGCTATAACCCGCCGCGAATTATTATTCATGGCAACCAGGTGGAATCACTACCGGGCTCGTACAAGCGCTACTTGATGAACTATTTCCGCAAGTCGCTTGGCGTTATGGGCACCCCAATTAAGATTGAGTTCCGCGAATCGGTCAACCCATACGCCGGCCGCAAAAACTCGCTTACGCTCTCGCAAACCCGCAAGCGCAAGCGCCTGATGAAATATTTGAAACGCAAGTAATCCGGCGTACGCCGGATTACCGTAGCCCGGCGTTCCACGCCGGGTGGCGCATCGCGCCGTTAATGTTGCCGTTACCGCGGGCTATGTAGCCCGGCGTTCCACGCCGGGTGGCGCACCGCGCCGTTAATGTTGCCGCTACCGCGGCCTATGTAACCCGGCCGTGTTTGTAAGGTAAGACGCCGGGTCGGCGCAGCCGGTTAATCTATTCCACATCACCGAAACTTAAATAATTACGGTGCTACGCACCACCCGGCGTAAAACGCCGGGCAACATTAGTCGCACCGCGACGCCGTAAGCCAATCTCCGACAAATATATAAGGTCGCCAAAATTCCCGTAGTGCACGACACTTACGTCATGAGAAACGTTCGCAGATATTTCGAGCGCGGGTATTACTTTTTCACCGTATGCACCTACCGCCGCCAACCCGTACTAACACGGCCCGATGTCATGGCGGCGCTGCGTAATGCCGTGCGTGAAACCATGAAAACACACCCATTCGAGATAGAGGCGTGGACAGTGATGCCGGATCACATCCATTGCGTGCTAATTATTAAAGACGACTACGTACCATTACGTTGGGGCAAAATCAAAGCGTTAACCACCAAAGCGTTGCCAGAATTTTCATCTAGATCGAAACGCAATGCTAAAAACAGTAAAGCTCGAAAAACACACGGCTATGGAAAATTATGGCAGCACAGCTATTGGGAACATGAAATTCGCAATGAACGCGAATACATGATGTACATATTGTACTGCTGCTTTAATCCGGTGAAACATGGTTACGTGACCAATGCATGTGACTGGCCCTTTTCGACGTTAAACCGCTATCTAAGCAATGGAAAATACCCAGACGACTGGAAATACATTACACCGGCGTGGCTTGACGATAACTTTAGAGACTACAAAGAGTAACGACAACGAGACTAAATTATCGATTTTTAAATCGAATTAACTCTCGGCGTTCCTTTTTGTCGGGTTTGTGGTCTGGGTGCGGGTTGTACAACGCATTCATTTTACGAAGCTCAGCTTCTTTTTCTCGGCGTGCCACTGAGTCTTCCGTTTCTCTGTAGAGCTCCTGAGCTAGCGGTGCGCTGAGCCGGTTTTCACTCAGGCCAAAAACTTCAACTTCATAGATATCGTGCCCGCGCGGCGCCTTCACAATCTGCCCCACGGTAATGGTTTTGGAAGGTTTGCAGCGCTGGCCGTCAACGGAAACTTTACCCGCTTGCACGACTTGCCGCGCAAGTGAACGCGTTTTGTAAAAACGAGCGGCCCACAGCCATTTATCGATTCGCATTGGTTCCATGCCGGCATTTTACACCAGTAACAGCGGGCTGCGCCAGCGATGTAGCCCGGCGTTTTACGCCGGGTGGTGCGTAGCACCGTAATTACTCAAGTTTCGGTGATGTGGAATAGATTAACCGGCTGCACCGACCCGGCGTGGAACGCCGGGCTACAACGATGCCAGAATAACCGGCTGCGCCGACCCGGCGTGGAACGCCGGGCTACAGCGATGCCAGATTAACCGGCTGCGCCGACCCGGCGTAGAACGCCGGGCTACAACGATGCCAGAATAACCGGCTGCGCCGACCCGGCGTGGAACGCCGGGCTACCGGTCGCGGCGGCGTCAGGCAAGGTCGGCTTCGGTGAAGCGGTATTCTGTTTGGCAGTAGTCACAGGTCATGACAATGGCGCCTTCTTCGGCGAGAATCTCGCGCAGTTCTTCGGGCGACACTGAGGCCATGGCTTCCAAGGTGCCTTCGCGCGAGCAGCCGCACTTGAACGATACGGGCTGGGCTGGATATAGCTCCACGTGCTCTTCGTGGTACAGGCGGTGCAGCACTTGCTCGCCCGGCAGCGTGAACAATTCGACCGCGCTAATGGTGTCGGTTAAATGCTCCAAATGCTCGAATGCTTCAAGCGTGGTGCCAGCTGCAGGCATAACCTGTAGCAGCATACCTGCGGCGTGTTCGCCGTCAGCATGTAACCAAATTCGGGTACGCAATTGCTCAGATTGCATGAAGTAATCTTCGATAATTTTGGCAATACTATCGCCTTGGCCGCTGACGACGCCTTGATAACGCTCGCCCTCAAGCGGGGTCAGGGTGATCACCAGAATCGCTTTGTCGCCCATGAGGGTGCGCAAGTCATTTTGGTCGTCGGAAATTTCTTCGCGAACGCGCGCAATGCCGCGTAATTCTTGATGATGTGAGCCGTTTACTGCGATAAAGTTAACCGGGCCATCGCCTTGAATTTGAATGGAAATATGGCCTTCAAACTTCAAGGTCGCGGTTAATAGCGAGGTGGCGGCCATTAATTCGCCCAATAAGCGTTGAACTGGTGCAGGATAGTTGTGTCCTAGAATCATGCGCTGATAGCTGCTGCTCAATTGCACCAACTCGCCGCGCACGTCTTGCTCTAAAAACGTGTAGCGTAATAATTGATCGTGAGGGTAGTTTTTCAGTTCGGGTTTGGTCATAGCGTACGGCTTCTGCAATATGATTGTAAAAAATTGTATGCATTATACCAGAATCCTCGAATTTGATCTGTTCACTTGTGTATAGTAAAGCTAGAATGTCCAAACGACGCTATTGTCACAAAATTATAACTATTAGTAAGCGCAGTAAATAGCTCATGCAGATACAGAACACGCACGTCAACTATTTGGTTACCGCAGTGTGTGCGGTTACCGCGGTCTGGTTTGGCGCGCAGCTAACTTGGCAAATTATCACTCCAGCCACGCCGGTGGCGAGCGGGCCTTTAAGTGTGTCCGCCGCGCAGAGCGAACGGCAGGCTTCCGCACAATCGCTGATTGACCTCGACTTGTTTGGCACTGCGCCTGTGGCTCAAGTGGCGGCGAGCAATGCGCCAAAAACCTCGTTGAATATCCGCTTGCTTGGCGTATCGGCCTCAAATGTGCCGGAGCGTTCGGCGGCAATTATCGAACGCAGCGGGCAACAAGAAGTGTACGTCATGGGCGAAAAGCTCAACGGCACCCAGGTAATCATTAAAGAAATTTACGCCGACCGAGTGATTCTCGATAACAACGGCCGCCTAGAAACGTTGGAGCTTGAGGGCATTGGTGAGCTGAGCGAAGGCTTGTCGTTGACCATGGCGAATTCGCGCGGCTCTGGTTCGGGTTCTGGTTCAGGTTCAGGCTCGGGTTCAGGCTCGGACGAGGTATCGCGGTCGGCTCGGGCGGTTGATGCGGGCGGTAGCGGCTTTGATAGCAGCGACGGCAACGGCGCTGGCAGCGAAGTGCTCGAAAATGCCAGCCCAGAAGTGCGCGAAGTGGCAGATAACCTGTTGCAGCACGTGAAAATTACCCCAGTACGCTCAGGCAACGGCTTGGCCGGATACCGCTTAAGCCCAGGTGCAAACCCCGAATTATTCAACAAAGCCGGCTTTCGTGACGGCGACTTAGCCGTAGCCATTAACGGCGAAGACCTTACCCGTGTTAGCACGGCGATGAAATTAATGCGCGAACTTGGCTCCATGACCGAGGCGACAATTACTGTCGAGCGTAATAATCAATACACTGATTTGCGACTAGATATTCGCGATCTAGAGGAATAAGTATGCGTAAAACAACTCTCGCGATTGCATTAACCTTAGGCGCCTCGCTAGCGGGTACGCTTAGCGACGTTAGCGCCCAGCAATCGCGCGCTGGCATGAATGCACAAGCTCAGGCATCGAACGAGCAAGCTGTGGAATATGCCGCCAGCTTCAAGAACACTGATATTACTGAGTTTATTCAGGTGGTTGGCCGCAATTTGGGGCGCACCATGATCATCGACCCAGACGTTCGCGGGCGCATTGACGTGCGAAGCTACGACGTGATGACTGAGTCGCAATATTGGCAGTTTTTCTTAAACGTATTAGATGTTTACGGCTTTGCCACGGTAGAAATGGAATCCGGCGTGATTAAAGTCATGCGCGACAAAGATGCCCGTAACGGCGCCATTCCTGTGGTGGACGACAACTCGTTAGGCGGCGATACCTTGGTCACCCGCGTGGTACCGGTGTCGAATGTTAGTGTACGCGAATTAGCGCCATTGCTTCGTTTGCTGAACGACCAAAGCGGCGGCGGCAACGTGGTGAGCTATGACCCGTCGAACGTGATTATGATTACCGGCCGCAGCGAAACTGTGCAGCGCTTGGTAGAAATTATTGAGCGGGTAGACCGCGCAGGTAACCAAGACGTCGACGTGATCAAGCTTGAATACGCGTCAGCGGCCGAAGTGGTGCGCATTGCGCTGAGTTTGTTCGAAAAAGCCAACGACGGTACGCCGGCGTTATTGATTCCAAAAATTGTGGCCGACGAGCGCACCAACAGCGTGGTGGTCAGCGGCGAGCCGCGCGCCCGTGAGCGTGTGGTGCGGTTGGTGAACCAACTTGACCAAGACCTAAAAACCGAAGGCAACACCCGCGTTTATTATTTGAAGTACGCCAAAGCAGCTGAATTAGTTGATGTTTTACAAAACGTTAGCCAAAGCTTACAGGCTGAAAAAGAAGCCGGTGCGGCAGGTGCAGCCGGTGCGCCGGGCCGTCGTTCGTCAGCTTCTGGCGCGGCCATTAGCATTAGTGCCCATGACTCCTCAAACTCATTGGTGATTACCGCGCAGCCAGACTTGCTGACTAGCCTTGAAGGGGTTATTCGCCAGCTAGATATTCGTCGTGCGCAGGTGCATGTTGAAGCCATTATCGTAGAAATTATGGAAGGCGATGGCGTCGATTTTGGCTTGCAATGGATTAGCGAAGACGGCGGCATGGTGCAATACAACAACGGTCGCCAAGCCTCAATTGGCCAAGTGGCGGCGGGCGCGTACATGGCGCGTGAGCAGCCGGGCCGCGAAACCACTACTATTGTTGACGGCAACGTGGTCACCACCACTGAGCCGGACAAACCGGGAGATGTGTCGCTATTGGCGCAAGTGTTGCAGAACGTGAACGGCATGATGATTGGCGTGGTGAAAAATGACTGGGGCGCCATTTTGCAGGCGGTTACCACCAACACCAACTCGAACATTTTGGCCACGCCGTCCATTATGACGCTGGACAACGAAGAAGCGCAGTTTTTGGTGGGCCAATCGGTACCAACCATTACCGGTTCGACCACTGGCTCGAACAACGACAACCCGTTCCAAACCGTGCAGCGTGAAGACGTGGGTATTAAGCTGAAAGTAACGCCGCAAATTAACGAAGGCGACGGCGTACAGTTGGTGATTGAACAAGAAGTGTCGAGCATTAGCGGCGCCACCTCGGTGGATATCACCATTAACAAACGCGAGCTGAAAACCGTGGTGATGGCCGACGACGGCGAAACCATTGTGCTTGGCGGCTTGATTGACGAAGACGTGCAAGAGTCGGTATCGAAAGTACCAATTTTGGGCGACATTCCGTTCTTGGGGCATTTATTTAAGAGCACTTCAACGTCGCGCCAAAAGCGTAATTTGATGGTGTTTTTACGCCCACGCATTGTGCGCGATGGCGTAACCGCGGGGCAGATTTCGTCGCGCAAATACAACTACATTCGCGCTGAGCAATTGAAACAGCAAGAAGACGGCGTTGAACTTATGCCATTCACCGACCAGCCGGTAATGCCGGAGTGGGATGGGCCGCTGACGTTGCCGCCTTCGTTTGATGAGTATTTGCGAGAGGAGGGGGCGGCCCCTGGTCCGGACCAAGGTGCAGAGGGGGGTGCAGACCCTGGTCCGGACCCTGCTCTGAACCCACGTGCAAGCCGCGTCAATAACGGTGGTGGTAATGACTGATACAAACGCAGCAGCAATGAGCTCTGCTGCTGAAGTGAACAAAGTAGCAGAAGTTGCGGCACAAGTTGCACCGCGCCGTTTGCCGTTCGCCTTTGCGAAACGCCACGGCGTGGTGGTTGCCGACGCCAGAGAAGGTGATAGAGAGCGGGGCGGCCCCCGGTCCGCACCTGGGTCCGGACCGGGGTCTGCACCCCTCTCTACCGCGACGGTGCATGCGCGCGAAGGCGTGACGCCGCAGACATTGCTGGAAGTGCGCCGCGTGCTCGGCGCGCCCTTTGCGCTGCAGCAGCACAGCGCCGAAGAATTCGAAGCCATTCTAACGCAGGCATACCAGCGCGATTCATCCGAAGCCAAGCAGCTGATGGAAGATATCGGCAACGAAAGCAACTTATTCTCGCTGGCCGACGAGTTGCCGCAAACCGAAGACTTGCTAGAAAGCGAAGACGACGCGCCCATTATCAAGCTCATCAACGCAATGCTATCCGAAGCCATCAAAGAAGGCGCGTCGGATATTCACATCGAAACTTTCGAAAAAGAACTCTTGGTGCGATTTCGCATCGACGGCGTGCTACGCGAGGTGATTCGCCCCAACCGCAAACTCAGCTCGTTGCTGGTGTCGCGCATTAAAGTGATGGCGCAGTTGGACATTGCCGAAAAACGGGTGCCGCAAGATGGCCGAATTAGTTTACTAATAGCCGGCCGCGCAGTAGACGTGCGGGTATCGACCATGCCGTCAAGTCACGGCGAGCGCGTGGTACTGCGTTTGCTCGACAAAAACAATGCACGGCTAAATCTCGAACAGCTCGGTATGACCGAAGCTAACCGTAACGTATTCTCGCAGCTTATTAAAAAGCCGCACGGCATTATTTTGGTCACCGGCCCGACAGGCTCAGGTAAATCAACCACCTTGTACGCCGGCCTGATGGAAATTAACTCGCGTGACCGCAACATTTTGACGGTAGAAGACCCCATCGAATTCACCATTGAGGGCATTGGCCAAACCCAAGTGAACCCGAAAGTGAACATGACATTCGCCCGGGGCTTACGTGCGATATTGCGCCAAGACCCCGATGTGGTCATGGTCGGCGAGATACGTGACGTGGAAACCGCGCAAATTGGCGTGCAGGCCTCGTTAACCGGGCACTTGGTGTTATCCACATTGCACACCAACACCGCCGCCGGCGCTATCACGCGCTTAGAAGACATGGGCGTGGAACCGTTCTTGTTGTCATCATCGTTGTTAGCCGTGCTGGCCCAGCGCTTGGTGCGCACGCTATGTGACGACTGCAAACAGCCGTACCAAGCCAGCGCCGAAGAACTGGCCTATGTCGCGGACGGCGACGTCGCTACCGGCGCCACCTTGTATCGCGCGGTGGGCTGCGAAAAATGTAACCACACCGGCTATCGCGGCCGAACCGGTATTCACGAATTATTGGTGGTGGACGAGCGCGTTCGCGAACTTATCCACAACGGCCATGGCGAACAAGCCATTGAGAAATATGTACGCCAGCACCAGCCGTCCATTCGTGACGACGGATTAGCCAAAGTTTTAGCGGGCAAAACCACGTTAGAAGAAGTTTTGCGCGTCACGCGCGAGGAGTAAACCGTGGCAGCCTACGCATTTCAAGCGCTGAACGCCAGCGGCCGCAAAACCAAAGGCGTTATTGAAGCCGACACCGAACGCCAAGTGCGCGCGCAACTGCGCGAGCAAGGGCTGATTCCGGTTAGCGTGGAGCTGGCGGAAGCCTCTGGTAGAGAAGGGGGCGGCCCCCGGTCCGCACCAGGGTCCAGAGCAGGGTCCGGACCAGGGTCTGCACCCCTCTCTGCTTTTATTCGGCGCCTGCAAACGCGCGGCGTTGGCGCAGCCGACTTAGCTTTGATCACCCGTCAGCTAGCGACGCTAGTCAGCGCGGCGCTGCCCATTGAACAAGCATTATTCGCGGTGTCTGAGCAAACCGACAAGCCGCGCCTGCAAAAGTTGATCATGGCGGTGCGCTCAAAAGTGGTCGAAGGCTATTCATTGGCCGAGGCCATGGCCGAATATCCGCACGTGTTCGACAAGTTATTCACTGCCATGGTTGCCGCCGGCGAACGCTCGGGCCATTTGGACGAAGTTCTCAACAGGTTGGCGGATTACACCGAGCAGCGCAATCGCCTCAAAGGCCAACTTATTCAGGCGCTGGTGTATCCGTCCGTTTTGACCCTAGTAGCCATTGGCGTCATCATCTTCTTGTTGGTGAGCGTAGTGCCACAAATAGTCGAGCAATTCAGTGGCTTAGATCAAACCTTGCCACCCACCACCACCTTCTTGTTGGCGGTCAGCGAAATCTTACAAAATTATGGCATATACGCCCTGGTCGCAATTCTGGTTGGCCTTGTGGTGGGCGGGCAGTTATTGCGCAAACCCGAGCGGCGCGACAAGTTCGATGCGTTCGTCTTGAAAGTACCGTTATTTGGGCGCGTAATTAAAGGCGTCAACACTGCGCGTTTTGCTCGCACGCTAAGTATTCTGTCGGCTTCAGCGGTGCCGCTACTGGATGGCTTGCGCATTACCGGCCGCGTTCTCAGCAACCGCGCCATGCAAATTGCCGTGGAAGAAGCATGCGACCGTGTACGCGAAGGCTCATCGCTGCGTGCGGCGTTAGCGCAAACAAAATTATTCCCGCCGATGATGCTGCACATGATTGCCGCCGGCGAAAAGTCGGGTGAATTGGAGCAATTACTTGGCCGCGCCGCCGACAACCAAGATCGCGACTTCGAAACCACCATGAACGTGGCGCTAAAAATATTCGAGCCAGCCCTGATTGTTGTCATGGCCGGCGTTGTCTTAGTTATCGTGCTGGCCATTATCCAGCC
This sequence comes from Pseudidiomarina donghaiensis, assembly GCF_900116895.1. Classification (GTDB taxonomy): domain Bacteria; phylum Pseudomonadota; class Gammaproteobacteria; order Enterobacterales; family Alteromonadaceae; genus Pseudidiomarina; species Pseudidiomarina donghaiensis. Next base: position 400,817 of record NZ_FPCF01000001.1, read on the forward strand.
AATTTTACAATTAAATCAAAGCGTAGGGTTGTAGTATGAAAAAACAAACAGGTTTTAGTCTTATCGAAGTGATGGTTGTTATCGCCATTCTCGGCTTACTCGCATCGTTGATTTTGCCAAACGTGCTCGGCTCGGCCGACCAAGCCAACCGCCAAAAAGCGCGCACCGACATCATCGCGTTGGAAAATGCACTGGCGCAGTACCGCCTAGATAACGGCGTATTCCCAACCACCGAACAAGGCCTTGAAGCCTTGGTGCAAGAGCCAAACGTGCAGCCAAGCCCACGCAACTACCGTCGCGGCGGCTACATTCAGCGCTTACCAGCCGACCCGTGGGGTAGCGAGTACTTACTTCTTAGCCCAGGCGAAAATGGCGATATCGACATTTTCTCAGCCGGCCCCGACAGTCAGCCAGGCACTGATGACGACATCGGCAACTGGAACATCGAGTAGCCCGTCGTTCCACGACGGGTGGCCGAAGGCCGTTATCCATGACCCATACCAGTCAGCCTGCTAACCGTGCAGCCAGTTTGCCTCGCGCAAGAGGCTTCACCCTAGTCGAAGTCATGGTCACCATGGCGGTGATCGGCATGCTTGCGCTCACCGTTAGCTTTGTGGTGCCCGACCAGCGCGACGACAGCGTGCAAGAAAACGCTCGCGTGCTGTATGAACGCATCAATTATGCACGCGAATTCGCCCTCGTTCGCAGTGCGATATTAGGCCTACGTGTGGACGACAACGGCACCAGCTATCGCTTTTTGCAATTTACCGATGGCCGCTGGCAAGAACTAAACTACCGTGGTTTACGCCGTACCTCGTTAGACGAACAAGTGTCGTTGGCCATTGAAACCGCCGATTTGGCACTGCTAGAGCAAGACGATACGGATATTGATGAAGTATTCGCGGTGGATGAGCGAGAGTTCACCGGGAATTCGGACGACGAAGATGGCGCTGAAGATGACGCTGAGGGTAGCGGCGATCGCGCAAAATTAAAGAGTCAACCCACACCGCAATTGTTTATTTTCGGTAGCGGCGATCTCGCACCCTTCACAATAACTTTGCGCGACGACTTCGCACTGCGCGCCGGTACCGAATGGAAAATTGCCAGCGAAAATGGCATCGACATCACCCTCTCCCGAGGTGACCTATGACCCATGCCACCGCCACTCGGCAAAATAAAGCCCGCGGCTTCACCCTAGTAGAAGTCATGTTCGCCCTAGGCATTTTCGCCATGGCCGCCCTTGCCGCCGTAGCCGCAACCAGCCAGCACCTGAACAACCTAAACTACATGCAAGACAAGTCACTGGCCCAATATGCCGGCGCCAACGCACTCGCACGTATCAGCCTTGAATATCCGCCGGAAAACAACGACACCGGCGTGGAAACCGTCGGTGGCAAGCAATGGCATTGGCGCGCCGAAGTACTCGAAACCCAAACCCAAGACGTGTTTTACGTGACCATACGCGTGTACGACACGGCCAATATGCCAACGGACGACAGCGGCGCCCTAGTCGTCCTCAGCCGCTACTTGGGAGCAAACTAATGCACCCACGTACCACCGTAGCCCGGCGTTCCACGCCGGGACGAGCGCAGCGAGGTTATCGCCCGTCAGCGCAGCGAGGCAAATCCCACGCCTTCACCCTAGTAGAAGTACTAGTCACCGTCGTCATTATGGCCGTGATCGGCCTCGCCTCTGCAGCAGTTATCAACGCGATAATGCGTACCAGCGAGCAAAGCGAAGAGGCTATCGCGCAACTACAAAAGCTCCAGTACGCCATGCTCGTCATGGAACAAGACATACGCCAAATTGTGCCGCGCGAAAACGTCACCGGCCGGTTCGTCTTTTACGACAACGAACGCTTAGGCTTCGTACGCGGCGGTTGGTTTAATCCACAGGGTTTATTCCCACGCAGCGAACTACAACCCGTCGCCTATTTACTGCGCGACGGCAATTTAGTGCGTGAGCATTTCTACTTCGTCGACGTCACCTCGGCCAGCGAGCCGCAAACCCGCGTGCTGATAGAAGACGTTGAAAGCTTTAGCGTGCGGTTTTTGGCACGTTCGCGCGGCGGCGGAGAGAGGGGTGCAGACCCAGGTTCGGACCGTGGTTCAGACTTTGGTTCGAACCGTGGTTCGGACCAGGGGCCGCCCCCCACTGTAATACCCGACGCGCTAGAAATTACCTTGCAAACCAAACGCTGGGGCGAAATAAATCGCGTATTTTTGCTCAATGGTGGCGACTTCAACGAAGCGCCGCGAGACGGAGGCTCTAATGCACAGCCTTAGTCGCAGCGGTCACCTAAGCCGTCACCCAAGCCGTAACCCAAACCGCACAGCCAGCTATAACCCCTATGCGAGCAAACAGCGCGGCGTCGCGCTACTGATGGTTCTGTTAGTGGTCGCACTGGTGTCCGTGATGGCGGTAACGTTAAGTGGGCGCTTACAAACTACCGTGCTGCGCACCGCGAATTTTCAACAAGCCGAACAGGCGTATTGGTACTGGCTGAGCGCCGAAGAAATTGTACGCGAACTGCTACAACGCGAGCTTAGCGAAAGCGACGGCGTCGCCCATCAGCAGCAAATGTGGTTCCAGCAAAGTGAAAGCGGCAATATCTATCCGGTGGACGGCGGTGCGATACAAGGTGGCATTCAAGACTTGCACAGCTGCTTTAATTTGAACTCCCTTAGAGAGGGGGGCGGCCCCGGGTCCGAACCTGGGTCTGCACCCCCCTCATCTGACGCGGAAGAAGGGGGCGGCCCCGGGTCCGGACCCGGGTCTGCGCCCCTCTCTTCGCAAAGAGAGCGCCGCAAAGCCCAGCTGCGCATGCTGCTAATAAGTGTTAGCGAAGATATTGAGCCGTACACAGCCGATGTTATTGTCGACTCGCTCGCCGATTGGCTAGATCAAGATGACAATATTGATGGCAACTACGGCGCCGAGTCGGTCGACTATCAAAGTCTGCTGTTCCCACATGGGGCAGCGAATAGTTGGCTGACACATACAAGCGAATTACGCTTAATTCGTGGCGTGACAGCGAAGATTTTTAATGACGTTAAGGATTACGTGTGCGTGATACCGCGCGACAATTCGCTAAAAATTAACGTCAATACGGTTAGCAAAGAGCAACCAGAATTGCTGTATGCGGTGACGCTTGGCGCGCTCGGTGAAGACGAAGCGAAAGAGTTTCTGAACACCCGTCGCAGTGACGGATATGAGAGTTTAGATGACGCGCGTAACAATGGTGCGCTTAGCAGTGCAGCCTCCCAGGGGCCAGTGCCAAACTTCGGTGGAGGCATTATTCCTGAAGGGGTTACCGCCGAAACGATAGGCGGCGCACTTGACGATTTAGACGTGAAAAGTAAGTATTTCCAACTGAATGCAAAAATTGGGTACGGCGATTTAGTCATTGCTGCGCAGAGCCAGTTTCTTATTACGCAAGAAGAAGCTAAAGTGCTGTTTAGAGCGAACGCCGCGCCGTGATGTGTGCACGAGCACAATAAAAGAGAGAAGAATATGGAACAGTTATTTATTCGTCTGAGTTCGCAGCCGCAAGAGCCGCTGCACTGGCTGATTTGGAGCCCGGCTCAGGCGGAATTAATTGCCAGCGGAACACTAAAAGATTTGTCCGAGATCGGCGAATTGACGGACCATGCACGCAGCCGTGAAGTGGTTTGTTTTGCACCTGGTACCGATGTTTTATTGACGAGTGTGCAGCTGCCTAAAAGTGCGCTGCGAATGCTCGCGCAGGTAGTTCCGAACTCGCTGGAAGACGAATTAGCTCAAGATATCAGTGAGTTACATTTTGCGTGGCCGCCAGTAAAGAAATCGGCAGATAGCGTCGAAGTGCCTGTAGCCGTAGTTGCACACGAAGCCATGCAGCAGTGGCTGCAAGCGCTTGATGACGCAAATATAAATTGCGATGAGATATTTCCGGATGTGTTCATGCTTCCTGCGGCAGAGGAGGGGGCGGCCCCCGCTCCAGACCAGGGTGCGGACCAGAGTGCGGACCAGGGTGCGGACCAGGGTCTGCACCCCTCTCTCGCACCAAGTCTTGCACCAAGCTTAGCGCTCACCCTAGGCGACACCGTGGTGGTGCGCACCGGCCCATATAGCGGGTTTAGCACTGACGCAAGCTTGCTTGAAGTGATGGCGCAAGACTTGAATTTGCAGCGCGTGGAAGAAACCGACATTGAGGTGCCGCTGAGCATTGTCGCGCAAGCGTATAATAGTTATTCACAGCCGGCGCGCATCAATTTGCGTCAGCATCAGTATCGTTCGCAGCGCAAAAAACGCAAGGGCCAAAAAACTGCGGCCAGCTTCAAGCCGGCTGCGATTGCTGCAAGTGTGTTGTTTGTCGTGGCCTACGCGACCCAAGTATTTGAATATGTGCAACTTGGCCAGCAGTCTGACCAACTTGAGCAAGCCATTGTAGAGACTTATAAAGAGGCATACCCCAACGAAAAACGCATTGTTAATGTGCGTGCGCAGCTGAACCAGCATATGGACAGTTTGGGTTTGGAGGGTAGCGAGAAGGCCTCTCTGTTGGCGTTAATGTCTGAACTTGAGAGTGCGTTTAAAGCGAATCGAGATGTCAGACTTCAGTTACTGAGGTATGAAGTGGATACCCTGAAAATGCAGGTAAAAGCCAATAGTTTCGCGAGTTTAGAGAATTTTCGTAAGGTCGCAAATCAGTCTGGAACAATCACCGTAGAGCAGGGCCCTGTGAATAACCAAGCGGGCGCAGTCAGCGGCGCACTTACCGTGAAGAAGGATTCCTAAGCAATGGCAACGTTCATGCAAAAATTACTACATAACGTGCCAGGGCTTGAGGCACGAATAAATCAGATGAACAACCGCGAGCGTATGCTCGTGAGTGTGGCGTCCGTGTTGTTAGTTATCACATTGATTTACTTCATAATGTGGAAGCCAATTGCCGACGGTATTAGCGAGCGCGAAAGTAAAATTGAAGCACAGCAAGAGTTATTGCAATGGGTGCGCGAGAACACCGGCGCCTATTTGGCACAAAAAAGTGCGGGTGCACAAGCTGGTTCTTCGGCGCAAATGCCCGGTAGCGTCACTGAGCGTGTGACTCGTTTAGCGGCTGCCGCGAAGATTGAGCTTAGCCGGATGCAACCGCAATCGGATGGTTTGCTGGTAGTGATTGACCAAGTTCCATTTAATACATTGCTGCAGTTTGTGGAAAACTTACAAAGCCAGGCCGGGCTGACGATTACCCATGTCGATGCGACAGAGGGTGACGCAGCGGGTGTAGTTCGCGTGCGCCGATTGCAGGTGAGCGAATGATGTCTTGGCGTTGGTTGTTGTGGTTAATTCCGCTGTACCTTGTGGCGCTGGTTGTCATGGCGCCGGCGCGGTTGGTGTTTTGGTTTGTAGGCGAAGGGGGCGGCCCCGGGTCTGCACCCCTCTCTTTAAGCGGCGTAAGCGGCACCATCTGGCAAGGCGAAGCCAGCATTCAAGCGGCGCTGCCAACTGGCGGTACGCTAAGCCTGAATAATGTGACCTGGCAGCTTAGCCCGTGGCAGTTATTCACCGGTGAAGCCAATGTCGCACTTAAAATTCCGTCGTCAAATTTTATCTATGGCGAGGCGACGCTAACGGCGTCGAGCAGCCAAGCCAGCTTGCAAGCGAACCTTAAAGGGGCCATGCAGCCGGCGATCCAACAGCTGAACTTGCCCGTACCCCTGACCATGGCTGGCGACTTTGAGCTTAACATTGCAAATTACCAACTGTCTGATTTTCAAAGTGGAAAGTTCTGCGATACGCTAAACGGCACCTTTGCAACAAGCCGTACCGAAATGCGTTTAAACCACCAGTGGCATCCACTTGGTGATTACCAAACCAAACTAAGTTGCACCGCGCAAAATGGCATTAATGCCATTATCGACGATAATAACTTGGTAGGTTTACGTTTAAACGCACAAGTGAATGGGCGAATAACTGCGCCTCAAGTAAGCGTTAGTGGCAGCATCAAGCCAACATTACAAACGCCTAAGCCGGTTACCGATGTATTAGTTTTTCTCGGCAAACCAGATGCGCAAGGGCGCTACAATTTCAAATGGTAAAAAGGAGTACTTATGGAACAAGTGATGTCATGGATTAGCGAGAACCAAGAATTGATTCTCGGCTATACCGTTAAGTTCGTGGTCGCCATTATTATCCTGATTGTGGGTAAAATTGTGGCGAACTCAGTTGCCAAAATTATGGGCAAAGGCATGGAAAAGCGTGGCACCGACAAAGCGGTGATCAGCTTTTTAGGCGCCATTGTTCGTAGCGTTATCTTCATCGCCGCCGTGCTAATGGCGTTGTCGCAAGTTGGCGTTGAAACCACCTCGTTTATTGCCATTTTAGGTGCTGCCGGTTTGGCTATCGGTTTGTCACTGCAAGGTTCATTGGCAAATATGGCGTCGGGCGTTTTGATTATTTTGTTCCGTCCATTCCGTGCCGGCGAATATGTCGATGCGGGTGGCGTTTCCGGCACCGTGGAAGAAGTGAATATTTTCCAAACGGTTCTGAAAACCCCGGACAACAAAGTGGTGTTTGTGCCGAACGCGCAAATTACCGGCTCGCCAATTACTAACTATAACCGAGAAGATACGCGCCGCGTCGATCTGCTCATTGGCGTGTCATACGACGCCGACTTGCACAAAACCAAAGAAGTGCTCGAGAGCGTGCTGGCGGCAGAAAGCCGTTTGTTGAAAGACCCAGCCTGGAATATTCAGGTGCATGCTTTGAACAGCTCATCGGTTGATTTTATTGTACGACCTTGGGTAAAAAGCACCGATTATTGGGGCGTGTACTGGGACTTAATGCGCGAAATTAAAATTGCGCTAGATAAGAACGGTATTGGTATTCCGTATCCGCAAATGGATGTGCACTTGCACAAGCAGGACTAAAAGAGGAGGGGCGGCCCCTGGTCCGGACCCTGGTGCGGACCAGGGTCTGCACCCCTCTCTGCAGCAGGGTCTGCACCCCTCTCTCACCCAAGCGCAGTAAGCTCACCAATAGCCAAATGCTGAATCTGCCGCAGCATACGCAACTCACCAGACTTACCGGCATGGTTCGCAGATGAAGCATATTCATCAATTAATGACGCGCTATGCTCACTAACTTGCTTAGCCATGAACGAAATCTCTTTAGCAGCTACTTTACCACGCAGGCCAAACGCCTCCCCAACGGCCAGTAAATCTTGCACGGTTACTTGCCCAAAGTACTGAGCGTTACCTAAAGGTTGAGAAAGCTCAGCATCTAGATGTTGACCCAATGGCTCGTAAATGATTGTTGAGAGCAAGTCATAATGGGGCATCAGCTCCACACCATCAGGAGAAAAAACAAACGTCAGGTTTTTAAGGTGGGCATCGCCATTTCCGATATAGAAATTGAACAAGATCCAACGAAATAATCGAAGTGCCGTTTTCGCTTTGGAGCGACATAGATGTTGCAGTTTTACCAGAGTATCCACAGTACTTAACCGATATTTGGCGCCGGCAGATAGCCCAAGCATTTGACAGCCATCGAGTACATGAAGGCGTTGCAAATCCGGCAACGCCCCCACACGGTCAAAGCGTTCAACTAAGTAATAAGCTTCAGGGACATAACCAATATCAACCTCAGGAACATCTAGGCCACACAAGCGAGCAAGCCGCATACAGAAGAATTCGTTACGTACCGTGAATGGGTACAAATCCGGCTGCGAGTGTTCCGGTTTTAAAATATGTGTCGAAGGATAATCGCCGCTCGGTTCGAACAGTTGGTTCTGATGACTCACCACTAACATCTTATGTTGTGCACCGGCTAAAGACATGCGCTTGCGTGAGCGATCGTTCATGGGCATGCGAGGTAAATTGCGAATCCGACGACTAATTTCGTCATTCGATAGCGGCACGTATTTGCCAGTCGCTAGGTTTTGTTGTGGGGCGAGAAGGGATAACGCGCCGGCCGACTCCGCTCCAATTGCCTCTAACATGCTAAAAGCATCTTCGGTGCTCGTCTTTAAGTCGCGTGCAAGCAAAACGCGCGCCGCTTCTTCGGGAAGCAAATTATCAAATAGCCACTGCACAGGCCGGTAGCTTCCGGTGTCGACATGGGGGGCGCTGCGTAATGATAAATACGGAGCAAGCGGGTAGGCGTTTGGCGAGTTCAGCCAAGATTCATCGTACGTGAACAACCAGAGCCCGTTATTTTCAACGAGCTCGCCGACAAGGGTCGAACTTATGAATACATTTAAACGGCGCTCGGTCATCGCTCAATTCTCCGGTGGCACGTCAAGGTAAACACGAACACCCAGTGCATCGAGCATTTGCAGTGCCTTTTCTAACTGTACCGTCGGCTTACCATTTTCGAAATGACTGACAAAAGTTAATCCACAGTTTGCTACGGAGCCAGCTGTTTGCTGATCCATTTTTTGGGATTTTCTGACTTTCCTTGCGATTTTTCCGATTTCTTTAGCGCTTGTGACTTGAATCATAGTGAGTCCCAATTTTTATGCGATGGTATAAAAATAGATGTGGTATAAGGTTTGGTCAAGTTTATTTATGTGAACGAATAAATAACTTGCGATGGGTGTGTGGTTTGGTTGTGGTTTATGTGATCGCATAATCTGTTTTAGAGAAGAGGAGGGGGCGGCCCCAGGTCCGGACCAGGGTCTGCACCCCTCTCTGCACCAGGGTCTGCACCCCTCTCTGCACCAGGGTCTGCACCCCTCTCTACCCCCCAATCAATCCAAATCATTCATCCTATTCATCTGCATAGCGGCGATCGCAGTTTCGCGCACAGGCTCCTTAACATGCAACGTGCCGAGTTTTGAAAACTCATCGATAACGTGGCTTAATCTAAAAACCTGAGTATTACCCACAGAAGTTAAGGCCCGAAGACCCGAAGCGCGAGTTTGCAAAATCTTCTGAATACGTTGTCGACTGAGATCAAACACACAGGCAATGTCGGTGGGCCCAACATAGTCCGGTTTGGCTTCGAGCAAGCGAGCTTGCGGTAAAGCGGTTTTGATCTGTTCGTAAGCAACTCTAAATGCCTCAACAGCTGAAGAGCTTTCGCGGTTGAAGTCGAGCAAAATCTCCTGCCGCCGATTGTGCCGTACTAATGCATCATCGCAGCCATTTTCGAATAGTCGGTCATCTATCTCGTCCATACTCAACGCGCACGGCGCGACATCGAAGCGTAAGCTAAATTCGTATTTGTTCACTTGCTGCCTCCAAATAAAATGCAGTTTTCGACCGCGCGACGGATATTCGCTGCATGTACGAGCGGATTTCTAGGCGTTCCCCAAACAGAAACAATGCAAAAATTTCCGCAGCGACACTTCTCGTTTAGGCCTTCGTAAGGGCAGTAGAGTCGAGCCCAACAGTGGGCACTTTTGCCCGCTTGCTCAACTTTCCACCCATTTGCTTCAGCAAGTCTAAGGGTTGCCTCAATCTCTTTGGTCTTGTGCTTTTTTCTAGGCATTAAAGATAGTCCTTTATCTATTGCGTTGTCAATTGACAACAACGTTCAAGAGAGGGGTGCAGACCCAGGTGCGGACCAGGGTCTGCACCCCTCTCTGCACCCCTCTCTACCCGCTCTCCTGCTCAGTCATAATCACCAACCGCTGGTAATGCGGCAGCGCAAAGGTGACGCGCTCGGAGATCTTTTTATGGAACTCTTCGGAGCCGTACACGGCAATGCTGGCCGCAGCGGTTTTCAGAATGGCGACTTGCGCCTCGTAAAAAGAACGTTCCTTGCCGAATGCCGCGCGCACAAATTCACGATAGTTTTTCTGGCGCTCGTGCTCGTCGGTGCCCAGCAATAAATAGTACGGGTGCGGAGTAAGGCCGCCGCTAGGAACGCCCATGGCGTTGGTGTGGTAGCTAGTCCAGTGGAAGCCGCGCGGGCCTTTCGTGAGATGAGCGCGCACCGGGTTCAGCTCAATATATCGATATAATTCAAGAATATATTCCTGATCGTCAGCCAATAGCTGCTTGTAGCGCTGTTCCCAAATTGTGCCCGTGCGCTTGTTTTTCATATTGAAATAGGTGGTGTAGGTAGACTTCAAAAACTGCATGAAGCGCGGCAGCGTGTCGGGCTTGGAAGGCGTGAGCAGAATGTGAAAATGATTAGGCATGAGCGCCCATGCGTGAATGGCGATCTCGAACTTTCTCGCGAAGCGAAACATCGCCGCGGCGAAGTGCGCGTAATCTTGTTCGTCGGCAAAAATACGCTGACGGTTATTGCCACGATCATAGATATGCTGACTAACATCAGCGCCAGAATAACGAGTTCTGCGGGTCATAGTACGGTCCTTGTAGCTGAGATTGTAGGTAGGAGAGGGGTGCAGACCCAGCTCCAGACCATGGTGCGCACCAGGGGCGGCCTCGGGTCTGCACCCCTCTCTCGCAACAAGTGTAGCAAGAAGAAGAAAGAGGAGGGGGCGGCCCCAGGTCCGGACCAGGGTCTGCACCCCTCTCTACCCCTCTCCCCCCTAGACACATCCGATATCCATTTGTATACTCAAATCCAGAACACTCAAGAACGCCCACGCCAACAAACATAGGCAAATGCAACAATCTGATGAGGTGACCATGAAAATGATAAATCGCCGCGAATATCCAGAGCTAGATGCATTGCTGTGGGATACAACCGCGGAAACAATTCCAGCACAAGACGCTCTTAGAATTTATGAGCAGCGCTGGGGCTTTGTTAACCAAGCCGCTTTGCAAAACCACGAGCGCGAGCTTATTAAGCAGCTAGCTAAAGCTGCCGGAGGCTTTTTGCCCGCAGTAGCCTAGTCTCAACACAAGACTGGAAATGAGGCCGCGACTATCGAACCTGTCGCCTTATCGAACCGTCGCAGCCGACAACAGAGTGAATCGGAAACATGACTAGCTACCAGCGCCATCACCACCAAGTCATCGGGAAATGCCTGCGCAACTTCAATGCAGACTATTTGCGCGAACATCGCATTTTGTTTGGCGGCGGTACGCGCATATCGTTAGAGCTTAATGAATATCGCCAGTCGGTGGATATTGACTTTTTATGCGCAGATAAAGCCTCATATCGCGCCGTTCGCAGCCAGGTTTCAGAAACTTCCTTGGGCGCTTTAGTGCGTAACGAATTCGATTATGCACGAGACATCCGGTTCGACCGTTACGGCGTGCGAACACTTATTAAGGCCGATGACCTGGTTATTAAGCTAGAGTTTGTTGCATTTGATGATTACCAGCTTGCAGCCGAGCCCAAAACCGAACTCTTTCCAGTGCCCGCCATTGACCACACCTCTTGCTTTATGACCAAACTCTTGGCTCACGCTGATCGAGTTATGCAAGAACCGTTTAAAGATTTATTCGACTTGATTGTCATGTTTAGTCATTGGGGCATGATTCCTAAGCAGGCCATGGAGGAAGCGTTTTCGCATTATGGCGCTACCACTGTACAAGGCAATTTGGTCAAAGGACTGCAGCATCTGCTCGACAATGAGCCGCGTTATCTGGCTGCAGCATTAAATATGGGCATTGATCGGCAACTTTTCCAAGACCAGATTTTGCCTGCCGCGCAAAGATTGCTAGCCGAACTTGGCTAGCATTTAAGAGGAGGGGGCGGCCCCCGCTCTAGAGCGTGGTCCGGACCCTGGTGCGGACCAGGGTCTGCACCCCTCTCTTGCGCTACAACCCACCCCAGATTACAATCCCCACCAAGAATACCAACAAAAACAAAACAGTAAGGAAACTTAAATGTTCAAAGCAACTAAAATCGCAGCTGCAATCGCGGCTCTTACCGTGGCTGCGGGCGCAGTGTCCGTCGCGCAAGCGCAAGAAGCACCTCAGCCAAGCTTTAACTACGTGTCGGGTACCGTGCACCAAGTTGACCTTGATGGCGAAAAACTGAATGGCTTCGGCATCGACTTTGGCTTCGACGTCAATGAGCGCGTATTCGCAGAAGTGCAGTACTTTGACGTCGGCGACAGCTACGGCGAGTACTTCGGCAGCACCTACGTTGAAGCCGACCTTGACGTGCAGCAGCTGTACGCCAACCTTGGCTACAAAGTTCTCGAGCAAGACAGCACCGCGGTCTACATTTCGGCAGGTTTTGCGTACGCAAAAGCCAAGTACAGCATCAGCGGCTTTGGCAGTGAGTCGGCCGACGACAATGGCTTTAACGTACAAATGGGCATTCGCCATCGCTTCAACCAGCAGTTTGAAGTTGACGCCAACCTGCGCCACTACGACATGGGCGACGACGTGAACGACCAAGAGCTGGCGCTGACCGGCCGCTACTACATCAGCGATGAGTTCAGCTTAATGCTCGGCTACACCGCTGCAGGCGATGACGTAAGCTACACGCGTGTCGGCGCCACCTGGCACTTCTAGTACGTGAGGAGGGGGCGGCCCCTGGTCCAGACCATGGTCCGGACCAGGGTCTGCACCCCTCTCTTACCAATCAGGCCGCTAAAACGGCTGATGCCAGCTAAGTACCCACAAGTCTAGCCCGTCGTTTGGGCGCTGAATGTCGGCTTGCGAATAGTGCGCATAACCAAAACTTAGGCGAGAGCCAGATATGGTATCGAGCTCCCAACTAATGCCGATGCGGTCTTCAAACTGAAACGAAATAGCCAGCTCGCGATCGCTGATACGCGTTTCATCAAACAGCGACACACCAATGCCAGCCTCGAGAAATAGCCGTGGCGCAAGTGCCCATTGCAGCACCGGGCTAAAAGACAGCGCATTAATACGCTCGCTTGAATTTCGCGAGTTTACCAAAGTATTCACCGCCGCCTCCCAGTGAACTCGCGGGTTGCCGATAGCCGTCAACCACGACTTCGGCACTATGCTTGGGCCATCCGTCCATCGAAACCCCGCCCGCAAGCCATTCAAATGCTCAGCGGAATAACTCGCCGCAACATGTACCTCGTCCGCCTTGGCCGTTGGCACAAACGAAGCCGCCAACACCATCCCCAACACCGCCACAACGCCGGTAAACCTATGTGAATTCTGTAGATGCATACTACTCACTTACACCCCCAAATATTAGTGACATGAAGGACTGTATTTTACATACAGACATGAATGTATGTAAGTTTTGGCGGGCGTATTTAAATCGATAACCATATTCGATAATTTCGAAAAAGCACTTGCATCAAGCTGGGGGAGGAGGGGGCGGCCCCTGGTGCAGACCATGGTCCCGACCAGGGTCTGCACCCCCCTCTGCAAACGCACTTCCACCCCACAAAAATAAATGCTAACATTCGCCCAACATTTCAAGGAAAGAACGCAGATACCATAAGGGCTGAGACAGAGCATGGCGCCACGCAATAATCCACCAAAAACGGCACTCACTATTGAGTCGGAATTACTCAATCTCGATTACTCATTCCAAGGCCTCACCGCCGAAGAACTCCAAGCCTACGCCGAAAAAAAGCTGCCAAAAAACTTCAAACAACTCAAACAGCAGCTAGCCAAAGGCGAATATAAAAACAAAACCGAAGGCCGCACCGTTAGTCACATGCTCAACCGCAGCATTCACAACGTGGTGAAGGCAGGCAACGGCAAAAACCGTTTCACGGAAATTGTCCGAACCCTAAGAAGCGGCAAATGGCTTGGCGCTACCGGCAAACCCATACAAAATGTCGTCAACATTGGCGTGGGCGGCTCCGATCTCGGCCCCATGATGGGCTCGTTCGCGCTCAAAGAGTTCGCCGACGACAACAGTCTGCACCACTTGAACACGCATTTCGTCAGCTCGATGGATGGCGGCCAGCTATACGCGGTGCTGCCGATTATCGACCCCGAAACCACGCTGTTTATCATTGCCAGCAAAAGCTTCGGTACCATTGACACCCTGGCCAACGTGAACACGGTTAAAGAGTGGATAAAGCCACACCTAACCGAACAACAATGGCTACAACACCACGTGATTGGTGTCAGCGCGAACAACCAAGCCATGACCGACTTTGGGATTCCGCCGGCGCAGCAAATTAGCTTCGCCGACTCGGTGGGCGGGCGTTTTAGTTTGTGGTCCGCCATTGGCTTACCCATTGCGCTGACCGTGGGCAGCAACCAGTTCAGCAAAATGCTCGACGGCGCGAAAGCCATGGACGACCATTTCGTGCAAACCGACGACCCCACGCAAAATATACCCACAGCGCTGGCGCTATTAGGCCTGTACAACCGTGAAGAACGCCAAATAAACAACGTCGCCATTTTGCCGTACGACGGCCGCTTACGTTACCTGCCTAGCTACATGCAACAGCTGGACATGGAAAGCAACGGCAAGCAAGCCACCCACGATAACCAGCCGCTGAAAACCCCAACAGGCCCCATTATTTGGGGTGGTTTTGGCCCGAACGGGCAGCACGCGTTCTTCCAGCACTTGCACCAAGGGTGGGATAAATTCACCGCCGACTTTATTGCCGTGCTGCACCGCCAAGCGCCGGGCTTCACAACCGAGGTGCAAACCGCACTAAGAGAACAACAACGCTTAGCGGTCAGCAATTGCTTAGCGCACCGCAAGCTGATGTGGGAAGGCTTCCAAAGCCCGAACGACCCGCGCAACGAATACATCGGCCACCACCCGACCAACTTGTTATACGTCGACGAGCTAACCCCGCACAGCTTTGGTGCACTAATAGCCGCTTACGAGCACAAAGTGTTTACCCAAGGCGTTATTTGGGGCATTAATAGCTTTGACCAACCGGGCGTCGAAAAAGGCAAACACTGCGCCGTCGATATCCTAAAAACCATCGACGGCCACGAAACCCAAAGCTTCGACCCCAGCACCGACGCCATCATAAAACGCATGTAGCCCGGCGTTCCACGCCGGGTGGTGACGCAGTCACCGTAATTGTTGAATTCAAGATTAACGGCACGTTGTGCCACCCGGCTTCCCGTACGAAAAGAACGCCGGGCAACAGGAGCCCCAAAATGACCTGGTACGTAGTAAGAACCAAGCCACGCCAAGAAACACGCGCTCGCTTAAACTTGGAGAACCAGGACATTAATGCGTTTTTGCCAGAAATTACCTTGCAAAAAATACGCCGAGGCAAGCGCACCGACGTCACCGAACCCTTGTTCCCGGGTTATATTTTCGCCGAGCTAGATGACTACGCCGGCAAGTTTCACAAAGTGCGCAGCACCTTCGGCGTGGCCAAACTCCTTACCTTTGGTGAAAACCCTGCGACAGTTCCTGACGCACTGATTGAAGAAATGCGCCACGTTAACGCAACAACACAACAAAAAGCGCAAGAAAGCGCGATGCCGCAAGTGGGCGAAAAAGTAGAAATAACCTATGGCCCGTTTAAAGGTTTTATGGCTGAAATAGTTCAATTAGACGGTGAAAGTCGTTGTATTGTCTTACTAAATTGGTTGCAAAAAGAAGTGAAAGCTACGCTAGAATTTAGTGGAATTCGACGATCGTAAATTTTGTTAACTGTTCGTTGTTTGCTTTCGCCAAATGTGCTTTAATAGCAAGGCTTTCAGCACACTTCGGGATAGAAGTTTAGCGCTGAAAAAATACACAAAAATAACTAAAAATATCGGTTTAAGGAAAGACCAAAGCCTGCCCAAACAGAACAAGCAGCTTATACAAATTCCTTAAACGCCCGAAAACTAACATTTTTTCGAATGCTCGCACGCGAGCGACCGGCATTTGGGGGCCGCAACCCACGGGCGGTAGCGTGCCTGAAGCCTAACCTTATGCTCGGCACTTAATGTCTGAACAATATTTACACAAATCAGCTTGCAAACCGCGCGACAATTACCTATTCTGACAAGTAATTCTCGCACACGGATAGAATCCAAGGAGTACACTATGAAAACTTTAACCGCATTATTCGCAGCTGCCGCTTTAGCCGCTTCTCCTGCTGTATTAGCTCAAGGTGAAGGCGCTGGTGGTGCTGCAGGTGGCGCAGGTGCTGGTGCAGGCGCTGCTGGCGCAGGTGCTGCAGTCACAACCGTTGGTGGTGTTGCAATCACTACTGGCGCTATCGTAGCCGGTGCTGTCGCTGTTGGCGTTGTTGCAACTGTTGCAACTGAAGACGACGACGCAGCTCCGACGACGACTACAACTGCGACTAACTAAGAGAACCTTTCTTTTAGTTGAGAACAGATAGTTGAAAACAGAAGTTAATTGTAGAAAGCCGCTGGCCCTGTCAGTGGCTTTTTTAATGGATGAAAGACATTAAGCACCTCGTCATTA
Organism: Pseudidiomarina donghaiensis; assembly: GCF_900116895.1. Lineage (GTDB taxonomy): Bacteria > Pseudomonadota > Gammaproteobacteria > Enterobacterales > Alteromonadaceae > Pseudidiomarina > Pseudidiomarina donghaiensis. The sequence goes on from NZ_FPCF01000001.1 coordinate 417,014, forward strand.
AATTGCTCATGAGCGCAGTGTTGGTTTCGGCAACCCTAGCCCTACCAGCTTATTCGCAGCAGCCAGAACCAGAGACGCTACAACAGCGCCTGCTTGGTAAGTCGGCCGAAGCTAGCTTAAAGCTGCTGTTTGACAGCCCAGAAGACTACACCCTTACCCCAGAGCAAGCGCGTGCGCTACCATATGCCGCGAACTATGCTCGGGTGGGCGAGGGCGCTCGTGGACTGGTGGTACTAGGCGAAAACGACAATGTGGTGCACAACGGCAACGTGTTGGGGCTTCGCCAGCAATGGTTTACCGGCGCCAAAGAGGTGGTGGAAACCTACAATGGCCGCGTGATTAGCCTACAAAGTTTGAATACCGCGCAGGTGAAGCATCTGTGGATTACCCGCGTCACTGATGCAAACAGCCAAGACACATCAGGCCAGAAAACAGGCGGCCCGAACACCGAATACCACGAATACCACGAATACCACGAATACCACATAGACGCGCGCGTACCGTCGCCGTACCACACGGCGCACAAGCCGCATTACATGACCAAGCGCCACAGCTACAAAGTGACAACGCTGAATGCCGGCGAAACCGAACAACTGACACTGCCAAACGGCCGTAGCATCAACGCGACCATAGTCCGCGAATTACTCTCCCAAAACGGCGAGCCACAAGCTACCAACGAGTTTTTCAGCGACCCAGCAACCGGCCGCATAGTGCACAGCAAGCAATGGCTTGGCCCAGAGCTAGGTTACTTTGAATTCACCGAAGTGCAGCCCTACAACGGCGGCGCCGGCAATATGCAAAACTGGGCTTTTAGCCCTGTTGGTATAGAGTCAGGCACCGAGCAAGAATTTCAGCAGCTAACCACCACCGACGGCAGCGACCCTCTGCAGTACATTGAAGTACGCGTGGTTAACGCAAACAGCAACCACGCTGCACAACAAACAAGCAAGCACACTGGCCTGTTCTACGCCAACAGTCGCTTAAACCAAGCCGTGACCGAGTACCACAGAAACGGCGTGCAGCAGCCTTATTACGAGCCGCTTACCCGGTTAAGCAGCGCCAAGCTTGAGCAACAATTTGCCGCGCGCAAACAAGGCATGGCGACCAAGCTGGCGCTACTGGCGCAAACCTACAAGCACGACGGCAACGAAGAGCTAGCCAAGCACGCCAGCGCGCTCGCCACTAGTTTTAACCATTGGCCGCTAAAAGCCTCGTATATTCATGGCATGAGCTTAGCCAACGCGCGCTTAGACCTAGCCCAGAACCCGGTGCTGAATACTGCAGACGCCACCATGAGCTCAGGCCATATTCCGTATTACGAGCTGCGCTTGAACCCTGCGCCCCTTGGGCCGCAAGCCATGCAGCAGGTGGGGTTAACCTATTTAAACCCCGAATACGTGTATGTGGTGGATGCGTTTGGCGTGATCACACAGGTGCCCATGCAGCATTACAACAGCAACGCCGCCCAACGCGCGATAGCAGAGCAGCCGGGCGCCGTAGTGCTGTATAGCATTAATGACAATGATCTGCCGAAAGGCTTTCGCGACATTAACCTGCAACTGGCTCAGTTTTTGCAGCACTGGCAGTTCTCCGTCAATTGGCAAGACAATGTGTCAAATGACGCAAAAGCGCAATAAAACATGCCAAATGACGCAAATAATCAAAGATGCCTGTCAAATGACACAAAAGCACCCAAAAACCTGTCAAGTGACAGGTTTAACCGCAAAAGCGAACGTAAAGTGAGCAACATCGGTCGCCTTATGTCGCACACAATGTCGCACTCTGTATCAGTAAGGCAAAAAGCCAAAAAGAAAGCACTCACACTAGCGATAGCCGCCATACTGCTTAGCCCTGCGACATATTCTGTCGCAAGTGCTGCAACAAGCGCTGACACAAGCACAAACACAAACTCAGGCGTACCGCAGGGCCCGCTGGCACAAAGCGACTTCGGCGGTGTTGGCCTCATGCAAACGCCAACCGCGCGCATGAACCCCTACGGCGAAATGAGCATAAATTACGCAGATAGCGACATATACCGTCGCACTGCGTTTAGCATTCAGCTATTTCCGTGGTTAGAAACCACCGCACGTTACACCGACATTCGAAACCGTTTATATAGCAGCGACCCTAACTTTAGCGGTGATCAAACCCTGAAAGACAAAGGCTTCGACGCCAAGCTGCTATTAAATTACGAAGGCAAGTACATGCCGCAGTTTGCGGTAGGTTTACAAGACGTGGGCGGTACCGGCATTTTTGCCGGCGAGTATATTGTTGCGAACAAACGCTTTAGTGCCGGCAGCGCGGGTGGCTTTGACGTTAGCCTTGGTATGGGCTGGGGCTATTTGGGCCGCCGCGACAATATAAGCAACCCATTTTGCGACATTGCCGACCGTATGTGCGAACGCGGCACGCAAACAACCGGCCGTGGCGGCAAATTTGAAGTGGACAAATGGTTTCGTGGCCCAGCCGCGGTATTTGGTGGCGTACAATATTATGTACCCATGCCAGAAGCCTGGGGCGGTTTAAGCCTCATGGCCGAATACGACCCCAACGACTACCAACAAGACCGCGCCGGCGTACCCATTGAAGTTGACTCGCCATGGAACTTCGGCGCCAACTACGCACTAAACGACAATATTAGCTTTAAAGTAGGCTACCAGCGCGGCAACACCGTCACCTTTGGCTTTACCTTAAATTACAACTTTAACAGCGCCCACCAGCTCAAACTTGAGCCAGCCAAGCGCCAAGCACAAGCCAACCAGGTTGCCCCGGCAACCTTAAATGAAGTTGACTACGATAGGTTAGCAAATGATCTGCTGGTCGAAGCCGGTTGGCGTGTAGCCCGGCGTTCCACGCCGGGACGCGACAACGTCGCGGTTATTGCCGATGACATCGATCAATCATCGGGCATCGCCCCCGGCCTTACCTTATCGAAAGAACGCCGGGCTACGGTCACGCTCGAGGCAACCCAAACCCGCTTCCGCGACACAGCCGAAGCCGTTGATCGCGCAGCCCGAATACTGGCCGACGCATTGCCCGAGCACATTACCGAATACCAAATAAAAGAATTCAACGGCAACCTTGGCATTAAACAGCACAACATCAACGCCGAAGCCTATAAAACAGCGTACCGCGGCGAAAGGTTCCACACAAACGAGCAAAACGCCATTCACACCACCAGTGTGAACCCAAAAACCGCCATAACCGCTAACAATAACGAATTCAAAAACGACTTCACTTGGTCAATACAACCAGACCTTGACCAAAGCTTTGGCGGCGCAGAAGACTTTTACATATACCAGCTAAGCCTAAAAGCCACCGGCAAATACACCCTCACCAACGCGTGGGACGTAAGCGGTAAGCTAGGCATTAACATTGCCGACAGCTACGACAAATTTAACTTTTTAATTGACAGCCAAGACACACCGCTACCGCGCGTGCGCACCCGCATACGCGAATACGCCGTGAACCAAAACGTATGGCTAGACAACCTGCAAGTAAACTACACCAAGCAGCTGGGCAATAACCTCTTCGCCAGCGCCTATGGCGGTTATTTAGAGCGCATGTTTGGCGGGGTAGGTGGCGAAGTACTGTACCGACCACTACACAGCGACTTTGCTTACGGGCTTGATCTTAATTATGTAAAACAGCGTGACCCCTACCAAGATTTAGGGTTTGATGACTACAGCGTACTCACTGGCCATGCCAGTTTGTACTACAACGCTGATAAACTAATGAACGGCGCCTTTGGCAATAGCACCGTTATTGCCCGTGTCGGCCGCTTTTTAGCCAAAGACGAAGGCATACAATTAGAATACCAACACGAATTTGACTCGGGCGTTATCGCCGGGGCATTTGCCGCGTTTACCAACGTGAGCGACGAAGACTACGGCGAAGGCAGCTTCACCAAAGGCTTTTACCTAAGCATACCGTTCGACTTGTTCTTCGTGCGCAACACCAAAACCCGCGGCACCATAGGCTGGATGCCCATACTGCGCGACGGCGGCCAAATGCTGCACCGCTCGCGCCCGTTGTACAATAATGTGAAGTAGCCCGGCGTTCCACGCCGGGAAGAGCGCAGCGAAGTGAATCTATCCTTCGCCCGCAAAAACAAATTTCGAATAACTGGAACAAACGAATGACCAAACTAAAACTCACCGTTCTAGCCCTATCCACCTTATTCACAGCTAGCTGCGCCTTCGCCCCCGGCGGGCACATTGATCAAGGCGGCAGCATGTTTGCGTCAAGCGACGACGACTTCAGCCAAGCCGATTTCAGCAAACTGGTGGAAACCCACACTATTTCACCCATGTTGTTGGCCGAGCTAAACGCTTATGAACCTCAGCCCCAATTCAATGAACAGCTTTCACTAGAGCGTGAAAATTATGATTACCGAATTGGCAAAGGTGACATTTTAGCGATTACTGTTTATAACCACCCTGAATTAACCATTCCGGCAGGTTCAATGCGCAGCGCACAGGAATCGGGAAACTGGGTGCACAACGACGGTACTATTTTTTACCCGTATATTGGGAAAGTCGAGGTTGTAGGTAAGCGCGTAAGTGAAGTTCGCGAAATTATCGCAACTCGCTTAGCCAAGTACATTGAAAGCCCACAAGTCGACGTTACCGTAGCGGGCTTCCGTAGCCAGCGCGTGTACGTTACCGGTGAAGTACAAAAACCAGGCGTGTTGCCAGTAACCAACGTACCCATGACCCTAATTGAAGCAGTAAGCGCCTCGGGCGGGTTAACCCCAGAAGCTGATTGGACGACTGTAACCCTAACCCGTAACGGAACCGAACGTGCATTTAACCTGCGCGAGCTATACCAGCAAGGCAACACCGACCAAAACATTTTGTTGCAGCCTAACGACGTATTGCACGTAGCGCGCAACGACCAAAACAAAGTATTTGTGCTTGGCGAAGTACGCCAACCGAAAAGCTACATGATGGGCCGTAGCGGCATGACCCTAGCCGAAGCCTTGGCCGACGCCGGCGGCTGGTTTGAAGCCACCGCCAACGCCGAAGGCGTATTTGTGATTCGCGCCGCTGCCCCTGCGACAGGGCGTGTCGCAGACGTATACCAGCTGAACGCCAAAAACGCCACCGCACTGGTGCTGGCCGAGCAGTTCAAACTACAACAACGCGACATTGTATACGTCACCGCCGCCCCAGTAGCCCGCTGGAACCGCGTCATCAGCCAGCTACTACCGTCCATCACCGGTTTGTATAGCCTAGGCCGCTTCCAAGACGACATAAGCAGTAATTAGTAGCCCGTCGTTACACGACGGGACGAGCGAAGCTCGGTAAATATTCGAGGTTTAGCAAGTGTTCAATAAAATCTTAGTCGTTTGCCTAGGCAACATCTGCCGCAGCCCAACCGCTCAGTTCATGCTGCAGCAACGCCTACCCAACAAAACCGTACACAGTGCCGGCATTACCGCCATGAAACACAGTGACGGCAAAGGTTGGGACATGGATAAAACCGCACGCGCTATAGCCGAAAAACACGGCCATAGCTTTCCGGTGCACGAAGCCCAGCAGCTAACCCGTGAACTCATAAGCCATTATGACTTAGTATTGGTGATGGAACACAACCACCGCAACCACATAGCTCAGCGCTACCCTGAAGCACAAGCCAAAACCATGCTTCTAGGCCAGTGGTTAGAGCAAGGTGGTAAGGAAATTCCGGACCCATACAAAAAAAGCGACGAAGTATACGAACACGTACTCAAGCTAATAGAACAAGCCACCGAAACTTGGACAAAAAAACTGTAACCCGGCGTTCCACGCCGGGTAGCGCAACGCGCTGTTATTCTTTGTTTTCAACGAATAACCAATAACGATTAACGAACAACGAACTTAAGGTTTTCAACACATGCAGAATTCGCCATCTCCAGCCCAGCAACGCAACGATGACGACGAAATTGATCTAGGCCGCTTGTTCGGCCTATTAGTCGATCACAAATGGCTAATCGCCGGCATTACCACCAGCTTTGCCGCATTGGGTGTGGTGTACGCATTGCTATCTACACCCATTTACCAAGCCGATGCCTTACTGCAAGTTGAGAAAAAATCGTCGGGCATGCCAGCACTGGGCGAAATGGCCGAAATGTTTGCCCAAGAAAGCGAAGCCGCTACTGAAATTGAGATCATGAAGTCACGCATGGTGGTGGGCACCGTTGTTGACCAATTAAAACTAACCAACGTCGTTACCCCAAACTACATGCCAGTTATCGGTGAATTTTTAGCGCGCCGCGCAAAGGAACAAGACCAAGTACTTATTGAAAACTTGAACGTACCGGAAGCAGAACTAGGCAAAGCTTTAGAACTTGAAATTAAAGACAAGATCTTCACGTTATATGACAGTGAGGGTGAAGAAGTCTTAACGGGTGTTGTTGGCGCCCCAGCAGAAAAAGGGGAGTGGCTTGTTCATATTGCTGACGCCGTTACGCCAAATACCAATAGCTTTACGCTAGTTAAGAAAACGCGATTAAAAGCCATTACCGACATTCAACAAGCATTAGCTGTTAGCGAACGCGGTAAGCAAACGGGTATTCTAAGCGCAAGTATTCAAAATGCTGACGGTAACTATGCCGTAGACGTGTTAAACGCCGTAACTAACGAATACATGCTACAAAACATTCGCCGTAATGCAGCTGAAGCGGAAAACAGCCTTGAGTTTTTGCAGCGCCAAATTCCGACTATTAAAGAAAACCTAAACGATGCCGAAGAAAAGCTCAACCAATACCGTTTAGAAAGTCAGTCAGTTGACTTAACCATTGAAACGGAAGGCTTACTTAAGCAATTGGTGGATTTAGAGAAGCAAATTAACGAGCTTTCACTGAAAGAAGCTGAGTTAAGCCGTTTGTATACCAAACAGCACCCAAGTTATCAGGCGCTTATTGAACAAAAAGCTAATTTAGAAGCAGACCGTAAGCGATTAGCCGACCAGATTCAAAACTTGCCAGAAACCCAACAACAAGTACTGCGTTATACCCGTGACGTAGAAGTAAACCAAGAAATTTACCTACAATTACTGAACCGGATGCAAGAATTAAACGTGATGAAGGCCGGTACAGTTGGTAACGTACGTATTCTTGACGAAGCTGTTGTAAAACCAGGGCCCGTTGCACCGAAAAAGCCTTTGATTGTGGTGTTAGCAACGATGTTGGGCGGCATGTTGGCCGTAGGTATTGTATTTGTTCGTGCCATGTTTAACCGTGGCGTTGAAAGCTCAGAGCAGTTAGAGCAAGAAGGCATAAACGTATATGCCTCAGTACCTAAGTCTGACACCCAAGAGAACATGAACGAGAAGCTGGTTAAGCTTGCTAAGCGAAAACAAACAGACGCGGTACGAGCGCCTTTGCTAGCCAAAGAAGACCCAACCGACTTAGCTATTGAATCATTACGCGGCCTTCGCACAAGCTTGCACTTTGCTATGCTAGAAGCGCGCAACAATATTATTATGATTTCAGGCCCAAGCCCGGGTGTTGGCAAAAGCTTTGTTACCGGTAACCTTGCCGCCGTATTAGCGCAAGGTGGAGCAAAAGTGCTCCTCATCGACGGTGACATCCGCCGCGGCTATTTACATAACATGATGAACGCAAACAATGACAAAGGCCTAGCCGATCTGCTGGCCGGCACGTCTCTAGCCCGTCATACTCTCCATAAGGAAGGGACGGGAGGCGAAGCCGTTAATTCAGACGTTTCTAACGATGCCGATACCATTAACTACGCCCCATACATCCAATCCGGCTACATAGAACACCTAGATTTCATGCCACGCGGCACATCAGCTCCAAACCCAGCTGAATTGCTCATGCACAACCGGATGAAGCAACTCATGGACCAAACGTCAAAAGATTATGACTACGTATTAATCGATACTCCACCAATTTTAGCTGTAACTGATGCAGCAATTGTTGGACGTTATGCTGGTACGACACTTCTTGTTGCTCGTTTTGGTTTGACTCCAGCGAAAGAGCTTGTACATACCGTTAAACGCTTTGAACAGAATGGTGTTGAAGTGAAAGGTGCAATACTCAATAGCGTTGAGCGTAAAGCGAGCTCATATTATGGCTACGGTTATAACTACCACTACAGTTACGCATACAAATCAGAGTAGCCCGTCGTTCGCGACGGGACGCCGTAGGCGGTTAATCTTCTACAATCGTCGTGTATTTAATTTAGAAAAGAGCATGAATTAAATGGACTTGAACAAAGTAAAAATTGCAGTAATTGGTTTAGGCTATGTCGGTCTCCCTTTGGCCGTTGAATTTGGCAAGAAATACCCAACCATCGGTTTCGACATTAATCAAAAGCGCGTCAACGAACTCAAAGGTGGTCACGACCACACGCTTGAAGTTGAACCAGAAGAACTGGCACAAGCCGACAAGCTCAGCTACAGTGCAGACCTTGAGGCACTCGAAGCGGCCAATATCTACATTGTCACTGTGCCGACGCCTATAAATAAATTCAAACAGCCCGACCTAACGCCACTGATTAAAGCCTCAGAAACCATTGGCAAGACTCTGAAACAGGGTGACGTCGTTATTTATGAATCAACGGTCTACCCAGGTGCTACTGAAGAAGACTGTATTCCGGTTCTTGAACGCGTTTCGGGCTTAACGTTCAATAAAGACTTTTTCGCTGGATATAGCCCAGAACGTATTAACCCGGGTGATAAAGAGCACCGTGTTACTACAATCTTGAAAGTCACCTCTGGATCAACACCTGAAGTTGCCGACTTTGTCGATAGCTTGTATAGCTCCATTATTATTGCCGGAACCCATAAAGCCGAAAGCATTAAAGTAGCTGAAGCTGCCAAGGTCATCGAAAATACGCAACGCGACGTGAACATTGCTCTCATTAACGAACTGGCGATGATTTTCAACCGTATGGGCATTGATACCGAAGCTGTATTGAAAGCCGCTGGCACCAAATGGAACTTTTTACCGTTCCGCCCGGGCCTTGTGGGCGGCCATTGCATTGGCGTCGACCCGTACTACCTGACCCATAAAGCTGAATCCATTGGTTATCACCCAGAAATGATTCTTGCGGGGCGTCGTATTAACGACAATATGAGCCGTTATGTAGCGTCAGAGTTCATCAAAGCCTTGCTACAGAAAGGCATTACCGTAAAAGGCGCACGCGTGCTCATTATGGGGTTAACTTTTAAAGAGAACTGCCCAGATATTCGTAACACCAAAGTCGTCGATATTATTGATGAGTTGAAACAATACGGTGTTAACGTCGATGTCTATGACCCTTGGGTTGATGCCGAAGAAGCACAGCATGAATATGGCGTCACACCAGTAGCAGAACTGTCGAGCGCAGCCTATGACGGCATTGTTGTTGCTGTAGCACACCATCAGTTCAAGCAGATGGGCATTAATGGCATGAAAGCGCTCGCGAAAAGTGAACATGTCATTTATGACCTAAAATACATTGTTGATGCAGGTATTGCTGATATTCGTCTCTAGAAATAGTTAGTCAAAAGACATCAGCTAGATACAAAACAAATTAACTAACCTTAAAATACGTTAATATGACCAAATACGAAGAAATTCAAAGTCAATTAAAGTCAGCTCCGAAAGTATGGCTTGTGACCGGCGTTGCAGGCTTTATTGGTTCGAATTTGCTTGAGACCTTGTTAAAGCTTGACCAATACGTGGTGGGTCTAGATAACTTCTCCACAGGTTTTCAGCGTAACCTTAATGAAGTCCAAGAAAGCGTGACTGAAGCCCAATGGCAGCGCTTCCAGTTTGTTGAAGGAGATATTTGCGACCTAGACACCTGCAAGTCGGTGATGAAACATGCGACCGCCGGTGACGTTAACTATGTCTTGCATCAAGCCGCGCTAGGCTCTGTTCCACGCTCCATCGATGACCCGATTAATACCAATAAAAGCAATATCGATGGCTTCTTGAATATGCTAGTGGCTGCGAAAGATGCTGGCGTTGATAGTTTTACCTATGCCGTGAGTAGCTCTACCTATGGCGACCACCCGGCGTTACCGAAAGTCGAAGAGAACATTGGTAACCCGTTATCGCCTTATGCGGTGACCAAATACGTGAATGAGCTCTATGCCAGTGTATTTGCTCGTGTTTACGGCTTTAAAACCATTGGTTTACGTTACTTCAATGTGTTTGGTCCGCGTCAGAACCCTGAAGGTGCATACGCAGCAGTTATTCCTAAATGGTCTGCGGCCATGATCAAAGGCGAGCAAGTGTTTATTAATGGTGATGGCGAGACTAGCCGTGACTTTTCTTTTGTGGCGAATGCTGTGCAATTGAACATCCTTGCTGCGACAGCAGATGACGCAGCTAAAGACGAAATCTACAACATGGCGTTGGGTGACCGTACTACGCTGAATGAACTGTTTGTAGGAATTAAAGACGCACTCAAAGAAAATGGTGTTCAGTATAACGATGAACCTGTTTATCGAGATTTTCGACCTGGTGATGTTCGTCATTCGCAGGCTGATATTTCTAAAGCGAAAAGCAAGATTGGTTTCTCACCTACACACCGTATTGTTCAAGGTATTTATGAAGCCATGCCTTGGTATGTCGAAAATATAGTCCCATCAAGTAAGTAGTAACGGATAATGGGCTCTGCGGTTGTACGTCATATCATTGATGAAACAAATGACGAAGTCGTTAACGTCGACAAACTAACTTACACAGGCAATCTTGAAAGCCTGAAGGCTGTTGCGACTTCTGAACGATACGCATTTGAACAAGTGGATATTTGCGATACTGCTGCGCTCGAGCGTGTGTTTAACGAGCACCAACCTAATGAAGTCATTCACTTATTATGGAACATAGCGGCCCCGGCAAACGAATTCGCCAATGGCTTTTTGCCACTTAGTTCGCTATTGCGTGTGGAGCTGCAACCGCTGGCATTCTGGGTGTTGATTGCCATGGTGGTGATTTCTACCCACGGTAATTCATCAAACCAACACCCTTGTCTCCACCCATACGCAGCAAGAAGCACTAGCGAGTATTAGCCCCCAGTGAGCCTTAAGCAACAAGCCATCACCGGCGTAAAGTGGAATTTTGTACAGCAGTTTAGCGTACAAATCATAAACTTCGGTGTTCAAGTAATACTGGCCAGGCTGCTGATGCCCGAAATGTTCGGTCTTATCGCTATGGTGATCGTGTTCATCTCCATCGGCACAGCGCTGATGGACAGCGGCATGACCAGCTCGCTCATCCGTACCAAAGAGCCAGACCCGACAGATTATTCCACTGTATTTGTTACAAACCTGATCGTAAGCTTTGCAGTCTATGGCGTGGTCTTCCTGTCTGCGCCCTATATCGCCGCCTTCTACAATCAGGACGTACTCACCGACATAATCCGCCTACTCGCGCTAAGCTTCGTCATTCGGGCCTTTGTAGCAGTACATGTAGCAAAGCTCACCAAGGAAATGAACTTCAAGCTTCAAATGCAACTGCAAATCCCCGCAACAATCATGTCGGGTATTGTTGGCGTTACCATGGCTTACATGGATTATGGAGTGTGGAGTCTGGTATGGCTCAATCTCGCGCAGGCGATTGTGTTTACCGTCCAGAATTGGGTGTTCATACCCTGGAAGCCGTCGTTGATTTTCGACAAAGAGCGCTTCAAGTACCACTTTAAGTTTGGGTACAAGCTAACGTTATCGAGCCTTATCGACACCGTATACAACGACGCCTACCGAATCGTGATCGGTAAATTGTACTCTCCGGCTCAGGTTGGGTATTTTCATCAGGCTGAAATGTTGCGTTTGTTTCCTGTACAGCAAATTGGGGCGGTCATGGGGAAGGTTACCTACCCTTTCTTTTCCAAGATTGAAGGGGATGAAATGCTTAGAGAAGCATACCGAGCAACCATGAGATTGGTTCTTTTTGCAGTGATCCCTGTAATGCTGTTTCTTATAGTGGTTGCTGAAGAAGGATTTTTGCTTGTTTTCGGCGAGCACTGGTTGCCAGCCGTACCCTATTTCCAAGTGTTGGCAGTTGCGTCGATTATACGCCCGATCAGTTCATATAATCTGAACATCTTAAAAGTCAAAGGGCGTAGCGACTTATTTTTAAAAGTCGAGGTCATAAAGAAGATTGTGGGGATCGTTGCCCTATTGATCGGCCTTCAGTTTGGCGTTTTTGGGTTAGTTCTGTCCCTTACCATCGTCTCATTTGTGTGGACGCTAACCAACATGTCCTATTGTGGGCGGTTGATTGGCTATAAAGTATTTTCCCAGATCAAGGATATCAGTGGTCTTTTCGTTGTTGGTGGCGCTGCTTTTGTCCTCTCCGAGCTTTTCAGGTTGCAGTTTTCAGAACTTTCGGAAAGTTTGCTGCTGATAATTCTGATGACTGGGTTAGTCTATCTGGGCGTGTATCTCAGCCTAATCTATATTTTTGACCGTCCGCTGCTGAAAATGGTTTTGGGGGCTTTGAAAAATGAATAAGAATAAAAGTCTGTATGTCGTTCTCTTTTTGTCCTTAGCGTTAAATGGCTTGGTAGCCTGGTATGATATTCTTCCGACGATCTGGCCTAAAGTTCAGAGCCGATACTTCCCAGATGCCACACTGTCTTCTATTGAGGTCTCCGAAAGTGAGGTTGAGCGAAAAGTTTACGCGGCTGCAGAAAGTATGCTTTTTAGCCTTGAACCAGTAACAGTTTGGCACGAACCCCGTGGATTTACGGATTCAATTCTGAAACTACGAAGTATAACCACAACTGCCGAGTTTCAACTGGATAATTACCCAAGAGCATTTCTGTTAAAGGGGCTTTTTGATTATTCCTTGACTGAAAAAAAAACAGGACTTACATAAATTTCAAGAATATTTTGATAATTATATCTTGAGCCCTGATTATGAAATTAAACGAATCGATCAAGTACCAGTTGGTCTGGTTGCCTTAGACCTCTTCCAAACTACAGGCGAGAATAAATATTATGATTTTTCAAAGAAAGTATTCCAGTATGTCGAATCGTTGATGGATGAAGATGGGCTCCTTTCCTACCGCCAGGGGCAGACGGTTTTATATTACGATGCGATAGGCCTTACTGTTCCTTTCCTGACTAAGTACTCTCAAGTAGTTAATGATCGCGCGCTTGAAATAGCTCAACAGCAGATTCAATACTACGTCGACTATGGGCTATCAGAAGAAGGCTACGTTCCAAGCCATGCCATTGATAAAACGACAAAAATACCCCTCGGCTCGAGTAATTGGGGGAGAGGGATAGGCTGGTATCTTCTTGGACTATCCAGCTACTACAAAGAGACTGGTGAGTTCGAGAAAGAGTATCGTGGGCTTTTGAATACGCTTAAGAGCTTGAGAAATGAGCAAGGTCTGTGGGGTCAGTTTCCAGGCTCGAAAGACAAGTTTGATGCGTCCGCATCGTTAATGTACATCTACGCTGAGCTCCAAAATGACCCTGATTCTTACTGTAAATCTGAGCTAATGAGGCTCTTGAGAATTTTTATATCCGTCGAGGGAGAGGTGTTGGAAACATCGGGTGACACGTACAGTGCCAATTATTATTCCAGTACGTTTGGCAAAAGCGAGCTTTCGCAAGGCCTTTTGCTCTCCATCATTAGCCAACTTTAGTATTTCAAGATGAAAAAAATAGCCATCCTAACCCAACCCCTGCACGACAACTACGGCGGCCTACTACAGGCATACGCACTGAAAGAGACCCTAAAATTCCTGGGCCACAGCCCATTGGTCGTTAACCGGCACGGTGCAGGGGCGCATCCCTTTCGAAGAAAGCTGTCAAAGCTAAAGAGCACCTTGCTGAACCGGCCAGTCACGCCTAATCAATACCTGAGCGATCGGGAGAGGGCTGTGATTTCAGAGAAGACCATCGGTTTCCGAGCTCAATATATTCCCGAGCTTTCCAAACTGATTACGTCGCAACGAGGTATGAATAGTCTGTTAACACAGAATATCGATGCGTATGTTGTCGGCAGTGACCAGTGTTGGAGGCCGCGGTACTCACCGTGTATTAGCAACTATTTTCTGGATTTTGCTAAAGAATCTAAGGGCATAAAACGGATTGCCTACGCTGTATCGTTTGGAACGGCCGAATGGGAGTTTAACGACGCGGACACCCTTGAATGTAAAAACCTGCTCAAGCTGTTTGATGCGATTAGCGTGCGGGAGGACGATGGCGTTGCCCTTGTGCAGAACCATCTGGACCGAGCTGATGCGGTCCACGTGCTAGACCCAACGATGCTGCTGCAAACCAGCGCCTATGACCGAATTACGACCGAACAGAAAGTGCCGGATTCCAGCGGTAACCTGAAAGTCTATGTGCTGGACAAGAATAAGGAGAAGGAAGAATTCATACGGCAGGCTGCCAGCAGGCTACAACTAGAAACGTTCGAGGTGATGCCGGAGAGGCGGGTTCAGCAAGAGAAAGTAACAGATGCCAATGTCGAGCTGTTTAAGTATCCCTGCCCTTCCCAGTGGCTAAAGGGCTTCCAGGATGCTCAGTTCGTAATTACAGACTCCTTCCACGGCACAGTTTTCTCGATCCTGTACAACAAGCCATTCATCGCCCTGGGCAACGAGCGGCGGGGTATGTCTCGATTCACCTCACTGCTCAAAATGTTTGGCTTGCAGGACAGACTGGTGCTAGACCTGAAAGCCGGCGGCGCTACCGAATTACTCGAACAGAGCGTGGACTGGCAGCAAGTTAATGAGATTCTGAGCCGGGAAAGAGAAAAAGCCATGAACTTTTTGAAAGATAACCTGGAGCCCTGATGTTCTCAGTCGTCATCCCCCTCTACAACAAAGAACTCAGCATCCGAAATACTATCCAGTCGGTGCTTGACCAAACCTGCCAGGATTTCGAGATTGTTGTTGTCAACGATGGCTCCACCGACAACAGCGCTGCGGTAGTCGAAGCTATCGAAGATGATCGGATTCGACTAATCCATCAGAAGAACCAGGGCGTTTCCGCTGCGCGGAACCGGGGTATAGAGGAAGCTCGTTGTGAGTGGATTGCCTTTTTGGATGGGGATGATCTTTGGCAACCCAACCATTTGGAAGAAGTTTCGGAGGCGATGGAACTTTATCCGAACGAAAAGATATATGTAACATCATTCGAGTACTCTGATAAACGAAAGATATTTAGGCATAGCCGTGCTAGCAAGATTTTTAGAATAAATGGTTATTTTTTGGAGGCTATGGATGAGCCTTTAATGTGGACAAGTATTGTGGTGGTTCATAAAAGCTGTATCGAAAAGGTTGGTGGCTTTGATAAGCAGCTTGACCGTGGCGAAGATCTGGAATTCTGGGCCCGACTTGCTAAGTCATATCCAATAGTAAAAAGTGCGGTTTATACCTCAATATATCGTGTGGATGCAGAGAATAGGAGTGATTCGAGAGTAGTCGGAAAGAATTCTCTGGTGTTTAATTTAGATTTAAATTCGATTAATGATGGTTTTGAAAGAAGATATTTTATTCACATTATTGAGCACAAGCTAAAAGGTTTTGCGGTCACTTTCAATGTGCGGGGATTTTTAAAGCTTTACCGTATGCATTATAGGTATGTATCCTTATATCGTGTTTTTACACGACGCAAAGGAAAGGCCAAAGGCGCTTAAACGAGAAGTAACACCCCCTTGAAATAATTTCAGATAAGCAATTGTTTTTCGCTTTCAATATAATATAGAAAGCGAAAGCTAAGGTGGTTGGTATTTTTTTACTTTATTATGAAAAGAGCTTCTTTCAAATGGAATTTCTTTGCGTTGATTTTTACGTTGCGCATGATTTTGAAAATCTGAGAACGATATTTTGAATGTACACTTATTGAATAGCAGAATAATACTGATCGCTTTTTTATTATATTTGTTACAGCCTGTGTTGCAAATGAAGGGCCTGATCGGTCCTGTTTTGCTTATAGTTATATTTGCATTGTCATTTTATTATGCAGTTAAATTGTTAACCTGCTCGTTGGCTAGGTCACCAATTGTTATTTGTTGGACACTTTTTCTAGCACTTTATATTCTTAATTTTATTATTAGTGGCAAAGTTCATCAATATGATGACATGCGCAACATTTTGCTCAATCTGATACCTTTTTATCCATTTTACTTTTTTACACTCAATAAATTTGTGCGGGAGATCGATATAAAGTTCTTCTTTTTCGGTCTTGTTGTTTTATTCATTCTTAACTTTTATGTGGCCGATATAAGCTTATCGAAGCAGCTTGATGAAGAGGAGTTCGCTAATAATACCAGCTACCAACTTATGGGGTTGCTGCCCTTTGTGTTTATTTTTAAAAAAAATCTAACCAGATTTGTATTGCTGTCAGTTTTAGCGTTCTTTGCGCTTGAGTCTATGAAACGGTCTGTTTTGATCGTCTCTGTTCTATCTTTCTTTTTAATCTCCTACAATTATTACATTTCCCATCAGCGCACGTCACCTTTAAAGGCGACGCTATATAGTTTTATGATTTTGATTGTCTTTTGTGTCTTTGCCGTTGTCTATTATGTCTATTGGGGCATTGGCGAAAGGTTTGAGCAACGATTGCTCTTGATGATACTTGAAGGGCACACATCTGGTCGAGATGAGATTGCGAGTTTAATGATAAATTCGTGGTTAGACTCTAATAATGCGATTGATTACATTTTGGGTTTTGGATATATGTCGTGGACAGAAATTAGCTTTAATTCTTCACATAATGACATTATTAAAGTTCTTACAGAAACTGGATTAGTTGGCTTAATTTCTTTTCTGTCTCTTCTAAGTGCAATAATCAATAGATCCCGTAAAAAATTTTGGTTTAGCGATGATCATAGAACGGCTTTTATCATGTTCATACTAGTAATGCTTGTGTCGGCGATCACCAGTCGATGGTTCGGTTCAAGTTTCTTTTTCATGAATTGCGTGTTGCTTCCATTCTTGTTGGCCTATAATTCGCGAAGTCGACGTTTTAATAATTAGAGGTAAATTTTGAAAAGCGCGATATTTTTAGGTAATATTAGTAGCCCCTTAGCGGTAAATCGCTTTCTCATCCTTGTAGATGAGCTCGTGGGTTACGATTTCCTATTTTTTGATAAGTCCACAGGGCTTTCATTTACTGGGCAGGAAATTCGCACACGCAATTTTAAGGACTTCAGTTACGTTGGAAAACGAACCTTTGCTAGTAAGTTAATTGATAAGTTTGTTGTACCGTTTAAACTCCTAAGTTTAATGCGAAAGGGTAAGATTAATTTGGTTCATGTTCACGGTGCGTCACTTCTACTCTTAGTTTTCCCACTATATTTTTCTAAAGTCAAATTAGTCACGACATGTCAGGGATCCGATATTGGGTTTGGATATAGATTTCCATATTCAATTTTCACAAAAGTTCTGTTGAGGCGTTCGGATGTAATTACCGTTAAGTCTAATCAGATGGCGTTTCAGGCAAAAAAGATAGTTAATAAGATTCCTACGTTACTCAATTGGGGGCTTTCTGTCGATTTTATCAATAGAGGCGCGAAGAATGCAAAAGACTCTTCCAAAGTAATCCGAATTGTCTCGATGCGATCGGCAAGACCGCTTTATAACATTCCAATAATATTTGAGGCGATAAAGTATCTAAAATGCGATTTTGGAGAAAAGGTTCGTTTTACGTTTATCTCACTCTGTGAACCTGAAGTCGACTTGGATTTGAGCGTTGCCGATGAAGTGGCACTAGGCTTGAGCCAACAAGAATGTATCGATGAATTAGCCAAGGCTGAGATCATGATAAGCATTCCCAGCCACGATGGATTTTCAACAACAATAATGGAGGCATTAGCCCTAGGTGTTTATCCAATTATAAGTAACATTGAGGCATATTCAGGAGAATTTGAAGACTCCCCATATTTAGTTCAACGTCTAGATGATCTGAGTGCAGATTCTCTTGAAAAGGTCCTCCGTGAGGTAATAGAGAATATTGATGCTATACGGAGTGCGTCCGGAATTAGAAGGCGATTCGCTCAGGAAAATTACTCATACAGCTCTCAGGTCTCCATAATTAAAGAAATTTATGATCATGGATAATTCTTTATGCGCTTAATTTGTATGATTTTGTTTATTCCCTATCTGGCGATAAAATCAATTCGGGAACGGATTTCCGTTTCAATCGCATCTAGGATGTTACGTAAAGAATATTTGTGTTTTTTTGGAGCGAGAATCTCGGCTAGTTGCAAAATAAGTCCTGGCGTAAAGGTTAATGGAAAACGAAATCTTACGCTTAATGATAATGTTTTCGTAGGGTCTAATTGTACTTTCGTATGCTATGAAGAACCTATTGTTATTGGAAAAAATACTTTAATTGCACAAGATTGCTTCATCATTACGAGGAACCATAAGTTTAATGTTGACAGTCCCATACGCGAGCAAGGTTATACTAATAATCCAGTTAAAATTGGTGATGATGTTTGGATTGGGGCTAAATGCGTTATTCTACCCGGTGTCAATATTGGAAACGGTGCGATTGTTGCAGCAGGATCCGTAGTTACTAGGAGTGTGGCATCACACCACGTCGTAGGCGGTGTGCCAGCACGTGTTATTTCTGTTCGGCGTTAGTAGAATAACCAGGATTATAGATGCTTGTTCATATCAGTAATAATTACCTGTATTCAGCAGTTCATTCGAATTTAACAATAGCGATGGCTGATGGTTATAATACGAAGCAACTAGTCTTTACCCCCCTTAAAAGTTCAGTGGCTCGGCAAACTCGAAACCTATTTCATGAAGATATCGAGGTTTGTGCACCTCGAGTTATTCCTAAGGGTCTAAGATATTTGCCGCTTACAAAGGTTTTGGTGTCCTTCGTAGTTTTTTGCAAAACGATGAAAGCGAAAAAAGTATCACCTTCTTTCCTTATCGCGCACAACCTTTGGTCAGATGGAATGATAGCCTGGTTAACGTACAAACTAAAAGGTATTAATTATACTGTCGCGGTACGGAACGCAGATATTAATACTTTTATACCTCGCCTCAGGATATATCACTGGTTGATCAGGCAGGTTTTAAATAATGCTAGTACGGTCGTTTTTGTTAATAAAGCATATCAGTTGCGTCTATCCAACCAATATCCAAAACTCAGTCTATCGATTAGAAATTCAAAGACGATTTATAATGGAATTGACAATTTTTGGTACCTAGCTCGTTCGAAAAAAAGCTCAGGTGAACGGACTCGATCAGTTTGTTATGTCGGTGATTTTACAGAGAATAAGAACTTAAAAGCAAGTTTTCGAGCCGTAGAAATTCTTAATGAAGAAGGCAGGAAGGTTGAATATAGGTTGATCGGCGGAACTGTTGACGAGTTTTTATCGGTAGTTGGTATCGATCGTGTTCCTAATTGGGTATCTATAACACCACGAACCTCTGACCTTCAGGTTATTTCGAAGCTCTTGCAATCAAGCAGAGTTTTTCTAATGCCCTCTTACCGAGAAACCTTTGGGCTCGCATACATTGAAGCATTATCTCAAGGCTGTGCAGTCGTTCATTCAAAAAACGAAGGAATTGACGGGATATTTGATGAAGACTTTGTTAGAGCTGTCGATCCGTTTTCTGTTTCAGAAATTAAAAACGTCCTCAGCCTGCTTTTGGATAGATATCCATGTGGAACTCCTCGAGAGGTGGTAGAACAGATGATAGAACAATTCAAGTGGAAAAATATCGGACAAGAATATCTGAGGGTGGTTTATAACAATAGACAGTCTTTTAAGATGTCTAACTAGAATCTTCCTAGAGCTAAGAATGCTGATTATTATACTGAATCAAGGGGTGACGACATATGAATAATTTTGCGCTGATCGGTGCGGCCGGTTATATAGCCAGACGGCACATGAATGCTATTGCAGAAACACAAAACGAATTGGTGGCAGCTTTAGATAAAAATGACTCCGTTGGGATAATCGACAGTTTCTTTCCAAAAGCAGACTTCTTTACAGAGTTTGAGCGTTTTGATCGGCATATCGATAAATTGAGGAGAGGCAATTCCAAAAATGCAATTGATTTCGTTTCAATTTGTTCGCCAAACTATTTACATGACGCACATATTAGATTTGCGCTTCGTTCTCAGGCAGACGCGATTTGTGAGAAGCCGCTAGTGTTGAATCCTTGGAATATCGATGGATTGCTTGAAATGGAGCGCGAGACAGGGCGTTGTGTGAACACAATTTTGCAGCTCAGGCTACATCCTGCCATACAGAAATTAAAGCAAAAGGTTAGCAAGTCAAATGATGATTTTAAGTTCGATGTAGATCTAGTGTACATCACTTCTCGAGGTAAGTGGTATTTGCAGTCTTGGAAAGGGGACGAGCATAAGTCGGGGGGAATTGCTACTAATATTGGCGTTCACTTTTATGACATGCTTCATTACGTATTTGGAAGGCTACAAGAGAATAAGACTTTTTTTCGTTCTCCGACAAAATCTGCCGGATACCTCGAGTATGAGAAAGCTCGTGTCCGATGGGTTTTGTCAATAGATGAATCCGATATTCCGGCAACCGCAAAAAGTTTGGGGCAAAGAACTTTTCGCTCCATTACGGTTAATGATGAGACGGTTGAATTTTCCGATGGATTTACAGACCTTCATACTCGAAGTTATCAAGAAATACTTGCGGGTAATGGGTTCGGATTGGAAGATAATAGAGCGGCAATAGAAACGGTGGCAACCATAAGAGATTCGTCTTTGAGTCAAACGAGAGATGAGGTACATCCTCTCGCGGTAAGTTGGTTTTCCTAAAATGAGCGACTTTTATTTACACCCCTCAGCAATCGTAGATGAAGGAGCACAGATCGGCGAAGGAAGCCGAGTGTGGCATTTTGTTCATGTATGCGGCGGTGCGAAAATTGGTAAAAGTGTCTCGCTAGGACAAAATGTTTTTGTCGGCAACAAGGTAGAGATTGGCGACCGCTGCAAGATCCAAAATAACGTATCTGTATACGATAACGTTTACCTTGAAGAAGGTGTTTTTTGTGGACCAAGCATGGTCTTCACCAATGTCTACAATCCGCGTTCGCTCATCGAACGCAAAGACCAGTACTTAGATACGCGCGTGAAACGCGGTGCAAGCCTTGGAGCCAACTGCACAATCGTTTGCGGTGTGACTATTGGTGAGTACGCATTCGTTGGCGCTGGTGCAGTGGTGAATAAAGACGTACCGGATTATGCCCTCGTGGTGGGGGTTCCAGCCAAACAGATTGGTTGGATGAGTGAGTTTGGCGAACAACTTGACCTACCGGTTTCAGGTGAAGGGGAAGTTGTTTGTGAGCATACAGGCGATCGATACACTCTTGTGGGTAATCGACTCATTCGTTCAGTTTAGTAAGCAGGATAAAATATGGAATTCATTGACTTAGCCGCACAGCAAGCACGTATTAAAGACAAAATCGATGCAGCTATTCAGCGCGTATTGGCGCATGGAAAATATATTCTAGGCCCTGAGGTCGATGAATTAGAAGAAAAACTCGCTGCCTACACAGGCGCAAAGCATTGTATTACTGTCGCCAATGGCACTGATGCCTTACAGATTGCACAAATGGCTTTAGGTATAGGTCCAGGAGATGAAGTAATCACGCCAGGGTTTACCTACATTGCGACAGCTGAAACCGTCGCACTGCTTGGCGCAAAACCTGTTTACGTTGATATTGATCCGAAAACCTACAACTTAGACCCGTCGTTATTAGAAGCGGCAATTACACCGCGCACAAAAGCAATAATCCCCGTAAGCCTTTATGGTCAGTGCGCTGATTTTGATGCGATAAACGCTATTGCAGATAAGCACGGTATTCCTGTTATTGAAGATGCAGCACAGAGCTTTGGCGCAACCTACAAGGGACGCAAGTCGTGTAATTTGAGCACGATTGCTTGTACCAGCTTCTTTCCAAGTAAGCCATTAGGCTGTTACGGCGATGGTGGAGCAATCTTCACAAATGACGACGAGTTAGCGCTTGTAATGCGTCAGATCGCAAGGCATGGGCAGGATCGCCGGTACCACCATATTCGTGTTGGGGTGAATAGTCGGTTAGACACGATTCAGGCCGCGATACTTTTGCCGAAGCTTGATATTTTGGATGAAGAAATTAAGTTAAGAAATGAAGTCGCTTGTTGTTATGAGGAAAAGCTTAGCAATATTAATGTGCAGGCGGCGAAGGTAGATTTACATAATTATTCAACTTGGGCACAATTCACTATTCAATTAGATCAGCGAGACGCGGTGATTAGTTTTTTAAAAGATAGACGTATACCGACCGCTGTTCATTATCCAATTCCGCTAAATAGGCAGCCCGCAGTTAAGGATGACCTTGCGAGTCTGTGTTTAGGTGACGATATATCTCGAAAAGTTCTAAGCCTTCCTATGCATCCATATTTAAAGAATAACCATGTACAATTTGTTGTGGACAATCTGGCTGAAGCATTGAGTTGAACAATAATGGCTTCAAGTGTTTAGACCCTTTCGTAGTGAAGTAGAGTAAGGTTCAATAATGTTTTACGAGAAAAAAGTACTTGTTCTAGCTCCTCATACCGACGATGCAGAGTTAGGAGCTGGAGGTTTGATAGCTAAAGCGCTTAGAAATAAGTGTGAAGTTTACGTCGCTGCATTTAGTGCTGCTCAAGAGAGTCTCCCTTCAGGATTCTCAGATGATGCTACCGAAAAAGAATTTAATACTTCAATGGAGCTTTTAGGGGTTACGCACCATAAGCTTTTTAATTTTAAAGTTCGACATTTTGATATGTATCGGCAAGAGATACTTCAAGCGATGATAGAGCTAAAAAGAGAATTTTCCCCAGATGTTGTCGTGATGCCTTCGCTGAACGATGTGCACCAAGATCATCAAGTAGTGGCTAATGAAAGCGTGCGAGCATACAAGCAGTCAAGTATTCTGATGTATGAAATGCCATGGAACAATCTGATCCTAAAGTCGAACCTTTTCTTGCACCTAAATGAGAATGACCTTCAAATGAAGTTAGCGGCTATTAATTGTTATAAAAGTCAACTTGTCAAAGGTAGTAGGTATCTTTCAGACGACTTTATACGTTCGTTTTTGAGTTTGAATTCAGCTCGTACAGGGCGTGAAGGTTTTGCAGAAGCATTCGAAATTTTAAGACTGGTGGAATAAATTCAATGTCACAATTTTACAAATTAAACAAAAAACTTAATGTTTCCGAGCTTTGTGAAGTACTAAAGTTAAATTTTTACGGTAATGATAGGGAAATAACTGGAGTAGCGGGGGTGCAATTTGCAAGTTCCGGAACATTAACATTTGCGAATGACAGCAGTTGTCTATCCGAGAACGCAGTTGTTGTTGCGACACCTGATTGCAAAGCAATTAATATCGAAAAGTGCACCCATATCCATACTAGCAATGCGCGATTGACTTTCGTCAGGCTCCTAGATTATCTGGCAAAAAATATTGGTTTTGACCTTTATTTAGAACCGTCAAAAATCGCCGCTACTGCGGCGTTGGGTCAAAATGTTGTAGTGGAAAGTGGTTGTGAAATCGGAGAAGGAGTCATTATCGAACCTAACGTTGTAATACATAAGGGCTCAAAGATTGGGACGAACACCGTGATTCGTTCTGGTGCAACTATAGGGAGTGATGGCTTTGGTTTTGAGCGCTTAGAAGATGGCACACCAATAAGATTTCCACATTTAGGCAGAGTCGTGATTGGGAACGGTGTAGAGATTGGTTCTAATACGACAGTTGCACGTGGAACACTCGGGGATACTAAAATTGATGACTATGCAAAGATCGATAATCTGGTTCACATCGCTCACAATGTGCACGTCAAGCGCGGTGCGTTTGTTACGGCGTGTGCAGAATTGAGTGGCGGTGTAGTAGTTGGCGAAAATGCTTGGATAGCACCTAATGTCTCGACACATCAAAAAATCTCAATCGGAGATAACAGTATTGTTGGAGTGGGAGCGGTTGTTGTGAAAGATATTCCCCAAAATACTGTCTTTGCCGGAAATCCAGCTCGTAAACTTAGAGATTTAAATTAAATGAAGTCAGTTTGGTTCATTAATCACTATGCGTCCACTCCCTCATGCGGTTTTGGTGGAAGAACTTATTATTTCGCTAAAGAGCTTCGCAAGCGTGGATACGATACAAAACTGATTATTTCTAATCCTCATCATTTACTACGGTCTCCATTGAAGCAGCCGACGAGTGTATTTGAGCAAGACAAAGATGACGTTCATCTAGTATCGCTGAAGGGCCTTAACTATGATTCCGCACATAGTGTAAAGCGCATACTTAACTGGTTTGTTTTTAGCTATCGTCTAAGAGGCTTGGTAAAAAAATACAAAGATAATCCCCCAGACTATATCTTTTGCTCATCCCCTTCGATTGTCTCAACTAGTGGCGCACGATATTTGAGTAGAAAGTTAAATGCAAAATTAGTTATCGACATTCGCGATATTTGGCCTCTTACATTAATTGAGTTAGGTGGGAAAAGTGAGCGTCATCCTCTAATACGTATACTGCGAAAATACGAAATTCAAGCTTATAAAGATGCCCATTTGATAACATCAAACCTTAAAGGGTTCTCTAAGTATTTAGTAGAAAATGGATTTACTGACTCGAGATTTGAATGGTTACCTAATGGATATGATAAAAATGAATACACAGAGAGTGTAAAGGCGATAAAGTCAGATGAATTTATCGTGGGTTATGCTGGGACCTTTGGGCTAGCAAATTCACTATTTCCGCTGCTAGAAGCTGCTTGTTTGCTACAAAAACATAAAGAGATAAAATTTGTTTTCGTTGGTGAAGGACGTGAAGCAGAACGCATGAAGACTTTTTGTACTAGTCATAATCTAAAGAATGTTGAGTTCCAAGATTTCGTACCAAAGGCAGAGATACAAAAAGTTTTGAGCTCTTTCGATGTTTTGACCGTCGGAGCACGTCGTTCAAATTTATATAAGTACGGCGTATCACCTAACAAGCTTTTTGATTACTTTAATGCCTCCAAGCCGATCATTTACTATATTGACTCTCCGGGATTTCACCCTATTTGTGACTCTCAATCTGGTGTCGAAGTCCCCTCAGGTGGTGCCGCCGAAATTGCTGCAGCAATCGTTAAGATTAAAGATCTATCGAAAGCTGAACGCGAAGAGATGGGAAAACGCGGTAAAGACTTTGCAGAAAAGCATTTTGAATATTCGGCGCTTACTGATGATTTAGAGCGCATGTTGAAATCACTTTGAAAAAGAGGGGGATAAATATAAAGTGTCTCGAATATTTGATTTCTTCTTTTCGCTGGTGGGATTAGTTGTGGGCTTTCCCGTGTTTGTCATTCTGTTCATTATCGGACTGTTTGACACGGGCTCACCACTGTTCCGCCAAGAGCGTGTTGGCCGCCATGGCCAACCGTTTATTTTGGTTAAGTTTCGCACCATGCGCGTCGATACTGCGTCAGTCGCATCTCACCTCGCGAGTTCCGCCTCAATTACGCGCTTCGGACACTTCCTGCGCCGCACCAAGCTAGACGAGCTCCCACAGCTGTGGAACGTTTTGAAAGGCGAAATGAGCTTGGTTGGTCCGCGTCCTTGCCTGTTTAACCAAGAAGAACTCATCGAGGAGCGCCGCGCTCGCGGAGTGCTCGACGCTCGCCCTGGCATCACCGGCTTGGCTCAAGTCAACGAAATCGACATGTCCACCCCGGTCCTGCTCGCCGAAACCGACGCCCGCATGCTTGCCTCTCTGAGCGTGGGCGACTACTTCAAGTACATTTTCATGACCGTCGCTGGCCGCGGCAGTGGTGATCGAGTAAGGTGAACTCTCGCAACTTGACACACAGGGGGCTATTGCCTCCCAACGGATGGTCAAATAGTGTATTTTGTAAAAGTTAGTTTTGACTACGCTTTTGTCGTTATGGGCATTCATTTCAATCGGCTCCCCTTCTCTTTCCCCCAAACTCCTTTCTTACTTTGCAAATCCTTGTAACACCCCGTTAACAAAGCTATACTTGCGCCAATGTTTTACCTACCGAGGCAGCGGATTGCCTATGGTGTCGGAGCTACCTTTCTGCACAATTAGGATGTATTGCACGTGAACCTGCTTAGTCAACTTTTGCAACTTCCACGCTCTGTGAAACGAGTGGTTAGCTTAGTTGCCGATTCTGCGGCGCTACTGCTGGCGTTAGCTATTGCTTACTGTTTGTCGTTTAGCCTGAATATGCCAGTCCATTTGTGGCAGTGGGCCGGGGTATACGTAGGCTTAGCGGTTGGCTCGTTGGCGATCTTTACTAAGTTAGGGTTGTATCGTGCGGTGGTGCGCTATGTCAGTATCCGAGCTCTGGGCTTGGTGTTTGCCGGCGTGTTTGTTGCCACCCTGTGGCTGTACGCCTTGGTGCACTTTATTGGCGTGGCGTTGCCGCTTGAAGCCGTGGTGAACTTCGGCTTAGTAGCATTACTGCTTATTGGCGGAAGCCGCTTGGCCATGCGCGAAATGTATCACCGCATGGTTAGCCGTCGTAAAACTCGAGTGATGATTTATGGCGCGGGCTCTGCCGGGCGCCAACTGGCGCAGGCGCTGATCAACGGCGAGCAGTTCCACCCGGTGGTGTTTGTCGATGACGACGTCACCCTGCAGCGCTCGACTATTTTGGGCATTCCGGTTATTGACCCTTCACGTGTGGCCGAGGCCGTACGCTCTTCACATGTTGAGCGCATATTGCTAGCGCTGCCTTCGGCACCGCGCTCGGTGCGTAAACAAATTTTAGAGTCGTTAGAGCCGTTAAACGTGCGCGTGCAAACCGTGCCCGGCATGGCCGATATGGTGAATGGCGAGCTTGCCATTGATGCCCTGCAAGACGTGCACATTGAAGATCTGCTTGGCCGCGACCCCGTGGACCCAGAGCCAGCGCTTATGCAGCAGCATATTCGCGGCAAAGTGGTGTTGGTTACGGGCGCCGGAGGCTCGATTGGCTCGGAGCTTTGCCGCCAAATTATTCAGCAAAAACCCGCCGCGTTGGTGTTGTACGAGCTAAGTGAATATGGGCTGTACAGCATTGATAACGAGCTGCGCGCTATGGCTGCGCGCTTGGGGCTGGATGTGCCTATTTACCCAATGATTGGCACGGTGCAGCGGCGCAACCGCGTTGAGGCGGTGATGAAGGCGTTTAAGGTGCAGACCGTATACCACGCGGCCGCGTACAAGCACGTGCCATTAGTTGAATTTAATATGGTGGAAGGCGTGCGCAACAATGTGTTCGGCACTTGGTATACTGCCGAGGCGGCCATTGCCGCGGGCGTGGAGCAGTTTGTGCTTATTTCTACCGACAAAGCCGTGCGGCCCACGAACGTGATGGGCACCACCAAGCGCCTGTCGGAGCTGGTGCTGCAGGGCTTGGCTTCGCGCGCTGATGTGTCGACGCGGTTTTGCATGGTGCGCTTTGGTAACGTATTGGGCTCGTCGGGCTCGGTGGTGCCGCTGTTTAAGCGCCAAATTGCCGAGGGCGGCCCGGTTACGGTGACTCACCCGGAAATTACCCGCTACTTTATGACCATTCCTGAAGCCGCGCAGTTGGTGATTCAGGCCGGCACCATGGGCACCTCGGGCTCGGTGTTTGTGCTGGATATGGGCGAGCCGGTGCGTATTGTCGACCTAGCGCGCAAGATGATTCATTTGTCGGGCTTGGAAGTGCGCGATGCGTCGAATCCTCATGGCGACATCTCGATTGAATTTTCCGGGTTACGCCCCGGCGAGAAGCTGTACGAAGAATTGTTGATAGGTGACAACGTGGTGGAGTGCGCGCATCCGCGCATTTGCCAAGCGCAAGAGGCGTTTCTGCCATGGGCTGAAATGTCGGGGCTGCTGGATGCGCTGGATGACGCCTGCCAGAATTTTAAGATTGACGAGCTACGTGCGCTGCTTTTGAGTGCGCCGTGTGGGTATGCGCCTACTGAAGATGGGGTGAATGACTTGCTTTGGTTGCATCGGTTGTAGAGAGGGGTGCAGACCCCGGTCCGGACCATGCTCTGCACCATGCTAGCAAAAGCGGCATCGACGTTCGGTGCCGCTTTTGTCGTTTCTGGGTCGAGCATTTGATACAGTAGGCGACATAGCGCGACGCATGGGTAAGTGCTTTTAGAAGTCACTCATAAGTGGAAATCACATAATGATATTGGTTACAGGCGGTGCTGGCGCTACCGGCTCACGCTCGGTCATTGAATTGTTGCAAGCAGGCCACGAGGTGTTGGTGCTGGATAACTTTAGTTCGGGCACGGTGGAGGCGTTGCAGGCTGTGGCTGCGGCTACGGGGCGCGACTTTGATTGTGTGAAGGGCGATGTGCGCGATGGCGCGTTTTTGCAGCGCGTGTTTCGCGAGAATGCGATAGCTTCGGTGGTGCATTGTGCGTTTGTTGGTGGGACTGTTGCTGGTGTTTCTGGCGGTTCTGGCTTATCGCCGCTGGAATGCTACGAGAACAACTTGGCCGGCACGCTGATTCTTTTGCAGGTTATGGAAGAGTTTGGCCTGAAGCGGCTGTCGTTAGAGTTTGGCGGGGCTGGCGGTTCCGGTGCTGGCGCTGTTGATGGCGGGGCTGATGGTTCTGTGGCCGCGGTTCAGCGATTGGTTGCCGATGTTTGTGCGGCTGATGCGGAGTGGGTGGCAACTTTCTCGCATTAGAGGAGGGGGCGGCCCCTGGTCCAGACCAGGGTCTGCACCCCTCTCTCGTCACTCGGTGAGGTAGCGCACCAAATTCACCTGGCGGTCATACGGCAGCGTGCTGAACGTGGTTTCGTAAAGCTCGATCAAAGCCGAACAATGTGCGCGGTAGCCTTCGGTGTTGTCGGGAATGTCGGTGCGCAGCGGGTCGGCACGTTCGCCCATAATCATCAATATTTCTACTAGGTCGTCCTCGGCTGGGGTGTAGTCAATGATGGCGGTTGGTTGACCGAGGCCACTTTCTAAAACGTCTAACAGTAGCTGGTCTGCGGCGGCTTGATCGATATACGGCGCTAACTGCGCTGAGCTGACAAAGCCAAAGTTTTGCGGGTACAACGCCTGCACGCAGAGTAAAGGCTGCGCTGCATTGAGCGCTTTGTACATGGCCAGTTCTTGGCGAATGTTTTCCATCACCAACTCATCGGGGGCCGACGCTAGCGCTTCAATGCGCATGTTCAAGGTGAAGTTTTGCACCATGGCTGCGACAATATCTGGCGCATCTTCGTCGCGCGGTACGGCGTCAATTTCTTCTACGAGCTGCTGAAACTCTGCTGGTTTGCGCGCTGCAATAATTTGAAACGCCGGTAAACTCAGTAGCTCTTCTTCGACGATATTGTGAATGCGGTGCACCACGCCGGCCTGCAGCAATTCTTCGCGGGTTGGCTCCCACATGTCGTCGTTGGCGGCCTGAAACATCTTGTTGGTAAAGGCTTGAGACACGCCGCGGTTGCGGAAGTAAACGGCGTCTTTGTTTTGCATACGCTGCGCCATGGCGTCCGATTCTCGGGTTTTCAGCGACATTTCATACTGATGAAAACCGAGTACGGCGTCGCTGCTGATCACACGGTTGCGCCCCGCAATAAACACCAGCGTACAGGCCGAGTAGCAATAGTCTTCCACATAGGTGTCGAGGCGGTGCAGCTGAATAATATCTTGCACGCGATACGACTCGTCGAGGTCGCCGCCAATGCTACTTAGTTGCACCCGTGTGACGCCTCGGTGTTGTTCAAGCAGTTGTTCAATGTCGTCGGAAATGCCTAGGTTAATTTCGCCGTTTACGAGTAGTGTGTTGCGGTCGTCGGAAACGTCGACTTGGTAGGTCGGCGTCAATATGCCGCTGAGCAAAACTTGCAGCTGCGCGAGTATGGCAAATGGCGTCACGACCAGGGCCAACGCGTTCATGCCCATAATAAATTTAACTAGAAAGGGTAAGAATTTGCTGCGGGTGTAGTTTTCGGCGCTGCGCCAAATGCCGACAATTTGCCACACGCCAACGGTGATTAAAATGGCGGGTAGCAGAATGACTACCGCTACGCGCGCTTGCCAGTGCATGCCGTCGGTAAGCCCAGCGTAATTGAAGACGCCGAACAGAAAGTTCATGGCCATGCCAAGTAGCGCGCCGTTTACCCAAAATGCTTTGGCGAGTGACAGTTCGCCGCGCCAGTGGCGCTTGATGTAGTTTTTCATTGTTGTTGTTGTTTTGTTGTTGTGAGTGGGGATAGTACAACGAAGGTGCTTTTTAGTCGAGAGAGGGGTAGAGAGGGGGAGAGAGGGGTAGAGAGGGGGGCAGACCCTGGTCCGGACCAGAGGCCGCCCCGGGTCTGCACCCCTTTGTCAGCACCGAACGCAATGCTTGCAAGATTCGCTAGTCAAGATATGCTAGCTCGAGCACTGGTTAACATGTGCCAAACAATATATTAAACAATAACTAACTATAAATTGAGGGACCAATGAAAAAACTTCTCCCATTCTTATTCTTGACCCCATTTGCCGCGCTTGCGCAATCAGTTCCGGTTGTGGAAGACGTCGTGAAAGCAGTAGGCCCATATGAAATTAGCTCTCTTCAGGCGCAAAACTCGGTCATCCATTTGTACTTGCCTGCCGACAGCGTGGGTGTTGTTGGTATAACCGGCGGTGATACGTTCGTTTCAGCGGTTGAAAACACGTCACGTTTCGATTTGAAAATTTCGGAAGACGACAAGTCAGTGTTTTTGAAGAACAGTATGGCTGTAGGCTCTGCAACGACGTTTGCACTAACCACTGCCTGTGGCGTGTCGGTTTCCGTCTATATGCACACCGTAAAAATCGATGACCCTGAGAAGAAAGTCGCACCAAAATTGTCGCTAACTTCTTCTTCTTGTAACTAAGAGAAGGGGGCGGCCCCTGGTCCAGACCCCGCTCCAGACCCTGGTCCGGACCAGGGGCCGCCCCGGGTCTGCACCCCTCTCTGCTACGAAACGGTGCCGGTGATGAGGTTAGTGCTGCGGATGGCGGCGGCGAGGGCGGCTTTGGCGCTGGTTTCGCCGTGTACTAGGCGGACATCGCTGACCGGTTTTACGGTAGTTTGCAAAAACTCTAGCAATTCGCGTTGATCGGCGTGGGCGCTGTAGCCGCCAATGGTGTGAATTTGCGCGCGGATGGGGTATCGCTGGTGGTCAAGCACCACGTAGCCGCCGCGCGGGCCGTATTCTTGTATTTGGCGGCCGGGCGTGCCCACCGCTTGGTAGCCCACAAACACCACGTCGGTTCGTTCGTCGCCGATTAGTGCCTTTAGGTAATTCATAATGCGGCCGCCGCTGCACATGCCGCTGGCGGCAATGACAATGGCGGGTTCGCCGCGTGCTTCTAATAATTCAACAATTTGCGTGTGCTCGCGGTGGCTTTCTACCACGTGCAGGCGTTCGAAATTCAAAGGGTGGCGGTCATCGGCCAGGCGCTCTCGCGCTTCTTCGTCCCACAGGCCTTTTAGCCGGCGATATTGCTTGGTGTAAGCGCTTGCTAACGGCGAATCGAGTATCACCGTCATTTTTCGCCATTTTGGGTCTTCGTGAATTAGGTCTTCAATTTCGTACAGCAGTTCTTGCGTGCGGCCAATACTAAAAGCGGGAATAAGTACCGCGCCGCGATCAACGAACGCTTTTTCAATGACGGCTTTTAAGCGGAAGCGGCGTGAGGCGCGGCTTTCGTGCAGGCGGTCACCGTAGGTGCTCTCGAGTACCAGCAAATCAGCGTATTCCAGCGGTGTTGGGTCAGGCAATAATGGCGTGTTCTTGCAGCCGAGGTCGCCTGAGAACACCACTCGGCGTGGCAAGCCGTTGGCGTCGCGCTGTTCTAATGACTCAAATTCTACGTAGGCTGAGCCCATTATATGGCCGGCGTTTCGCAGCCGCATGCGATAGGGGTGAAAAGGGTGCAGACCCTGGTCCGGACCGGGGTCTGCACCCCCCTCTACCCAAACATCAAGCGGGACGGCGTGCAGCTGCGCGTGTACGCGCTTTAATACGGTAGTGGCGACGCTCGCTGAGTAGTCAGCGACTTTCATGGCGTCTTCGAGCACCAGCGGTAGTAAGGCGGCGGTGGCCGGGGTGCAATATATGGGGCCGCGAAAGCCGGCGGCCAGCAGTGCCGGTAGGCGCCCAACGTGGTCAATATGGCAGTGGGTGATCACTAAGGCTTGTACGGCGTCTAAAGAAAAGTTGATGTCTTGCCCGAAGCCAGAACCCGAATCTGAACCGGAACCCGCACCGAAAGCAAAGGCGTCTGGCCCTTGAAACATGCCGCAGTCAATAAGCACCGAAGCCTGCGCAGACATAAAAAATTCATGGCAAGAACCGGTTACGCCTTCGCCGGCGCCGTGGTGAATGACTTCCTTGTTTTGTTGCATATCAATGCCTTACACGATTTTGGTCAAAAGTTAATCAGAACTTAACACAAGGCTATCCGTTTTGCATGTATATGTTTAAAACAAATTATAGATTATTCTTTACAAAGTCCTTACAATACTTGCCTGCTCAAAACAGATGGAAAATAACTAAAAATGAGTGCAGATCAGCATGATGGCAGCGAACAGCGTCGAAAAGGCCGTAAAATAAGTCTTTTTAACGGCCATGAAAAACTTTCGGATATTGGCGTGCCGAAAACCGAGTCAAATCACGCTGCTTTAAGTCGCGCTATTCATGAGTTACGACGCTCACCCATTTTAACCCACGCGGAGTTTCGCGATCGCAAGGGTAAAGTTTGGACTATTCCGCGCTCGGCTTCTTTCTTTAAACGCCTACAAATTGCGTTGTTTGCGGACTAAGCTTCGAAGCTTCTCGAATTGCCCGAATTTACATATTCGGTACTAGTCAACAGCGTTCGTTATGGTTATATTGACAACATAATAACCATAAAAAGAATGAGGCGCTGACATGCGATTGCCGTTATGCAGATAATCCAAGTTGACCAACAGGCTCGCTCGGTCGTAAACCTGGTACTTGGTGCAGCGCTATGTATTTCAGGGTTGGTTATTCTGCTTTATCGCGTGTTCGAGCCAACTCAACTTCAGCTTTATCATACTTTAAGTTCTTCGTTGTTAGTTGCCGCCTTAGCGGTGGGCATTTCCGTGCTGACCTATGACTTGCGCAGCCATAAAGAGTGGAAGGCGTTGGTGTCGCGTACGTTCGCCGTGGTGGGCGTTATTGCTTCGGTAGACGGCCTGCTCGGTAGCGTTTTTGACAGCTTCAGTGCCCAAATTCATGACAGCCTTTATATTACTAGCGGCATTTGCTCGCTGTGGCTGGCGCTTCGTTTAGAGGCCTTGTGGGCCATTCGGCTGCAAAAATTCCTTAGTTTAGTGGCAGTTTTTGTGCTGCTAACCGTTATTTCCATGCATTTTGTGTATGAAGCGCCGCTATTAGCGCGCCACCCAGTGGGAAGCTTGGTGTCGGGCTCGCTGGTGTTGATGATGCTAATGGCGCTGTGGAATTTAAGTACCGCCAGCGAACAACCCATGCCGTGCGTTAGTTTGTTTACTACTGCGATTGCGGTGGTGGGGTTGTTAGCTTCGAGTGTGGTGGGCGTGGTGCTGTTTCATGGCGAAATGAACGAGCTGCGGTTGCGCGGTGAAGACGCTGCCAACACGTTAAACTTGTCGCGCCGGGCGGCCGGTAACCAGCATGTTAAAACCTTGCAACGCTTGGCTAGCCGTTGGGAAAACTACCCGCCCGAACAGCACGATAGGCTGATGGAGCTGGATATCGCTTCGTATTTGCGAGACGTGCAATTTCTTGAAGCGGTTATTCTGCGCCGTGGTAATGAGCTGATGTGGGAACGCAAGCGCGCGGATGACCCGCGCTCTTACACTGAGTTGTACCGCGATGATCAATACTTGCAGCAGCAGTTTAATCCCATTCGACAAGCCGAGGTACAAATGCTGGTGGCTTCGATGAAGCATACCCGTGGTGGTGCTTTGTTGTACGTGCACGTGCCAGTGGATTTTGACGGCGATGAGTTTGAACCGGGTTATTTTGGCATGTTGGCGGTGATTAACGTGCAGGAAATGCTGGCCAGCCAAACCTTAACCTACCGTTCGCCAATTTACACTTATACCGCTATTTCGAATGGCTTATTGCTAGATCAATATGGCCAGTGGGTGAGTGACGCGACGCTAGAATATTTGTCGCGTAATGCGCTGTTTTTATACGAAAGTGCGCTAGATACCGACTATACCCAGAATACGCCGATATTCTCGTATTTGTATGACTTAAGTGAGCTGCAGTCGCGCTCGAATTTACAAGTTTTGGTGACTTTAGCCGGCATGGCCATTGTGATGTTTTTGGCATTAACGGTAGAGCGTAACCGCGAGCTGGTAGTGCAGGGGCGGCAATTGCGGTTTCAGGCTGAGCACGATGCACTCACTGGGCTTTATAACCGTACCACTATTGAAAATATGATTGCCGACCGGTTTCATAAACAGCGCGATTTAACCGCCATGTTTATTGACCTAGACGGCTTCACGTTAATTAACGACAGCTTGGGTTTGCAAGTTGGTGACCGCTTACTTCAAGTGCTTGCGCAGCGGCTAAAAAATATTATTGGTAAGCGTGGTATGTTGGCGCGTTTTGGCGGCGACGAGTTCTTAATTGTAATGCAAAATATGCATGAAGACGCCGAGGCTGTCAGCGAAATCACCTCAAGTATTTTGAGTGCGGTGGCGCAGCCTTATCGCATTATGCACCACAAAATTTACTTAACTGCCAGTATTGGTGTGGCGCACCAAACCGAAGACCAATATGCGCCGCTGGAGCTTATTCAGCGGGCTGATATGGCGATGCACCAAGCCAAGCGGCAGGGCCATAACCATGTGCAAATTTATCAAGACAGCATGAGCTTGCAGTTTAAAACCTCGGCGGCCATGCGCTCTAGCTTGCAAGAGGCCATTGAGCGTAATGACTTGGCGTTGCACTTTCAGCCTATTGTGCGCTGCAGCGATGGTGACACCGTAGGTTACGAGGCGCTGTTACGCTGGGAACGTGAGCCGGGCCGTTTTATTCCGCCTTCTGAGTTTATTCCATTGGCCGAAATGACGGGGCAGATTATTCCGTTGAGCGAGTGGGTGTTTCGTCGCGCGTGTGAGGCGGCGGTGAAGCTGCAAGAGCAGGGGCCAATGAAAGTGGCGGTGAATCTGTCAACCTTGCACTTTAATCGCACGGAGTTTACGCCGTTTTTGGAGCAAACGTTGGAAGAAACCGGCTGTAAGCCAGAGTGGTTGGAGCTTGAGCTAACAGAAAGTATTTTGATGGAAAACACCGACTACGCGGTGGAAGTACTGCAGAATTTACGCCAGAAAAATATTACGATTAGTTTAGATGACTTTGGTACTGGGTTCTCGTCGCTGAGTTATTTGAAGCGTTTGCCGGTAGACAAAGTGAAAATTGACCGCAGTTTTGTGGCAGGCATTCGCACGCATCGTGCTGACCGTGTATTGATTGGCTCGGTGATTAAAATTGCGCAGAGTTTGAATTTTGCGGTGGTGGCTGAGGGCGTGGAAACGCCGCAGCAGGCTGAGTTTGTGACTGAGCTTGGCTGTAATTACATGCAGGGATTTTATTTTGGCCGGCCAGTGCCTTTGGAAGAGCTGTAGGCGCAGCCTCTTGAATTTATGAAGATTTGCGGTGGTGGATAGAATAACCGGGCTGCGCCCGTCCCGGCGTGAAACGCCGGGCTACATCCGTCCCGGCGTGAATAACCGGGCTGCGCCCGTCCCGGCGTGAAACGCCGGGCTACACCCGTCCCGGCGTGAATAACCGGGCTTCGCCCGTCCCGGCGTGAAACGCCGGGCTACATCCGTTGAAACAAGGAGATGTTATGCGAAAGATTATTTTAGCTGCGCTGCTCGCAGTAACGGCAACGCAAGCCGAAGCACAAAGTCTTGAGCAGCAGGTGCATAAGCAGGCCAACGAGCTGGCGAAAGCCAAGCAGCTGCTGAACCATGCTGATGTGAACGTACGCAGTGCTGCGCTAAGCAATATGCTGCAGTCAAAAGACACCGCCATGCGTGAACTGGCCTACGCGGTGGGGTTTTCGAGCGCCGATGATGTGGCCCGTGCGATTACTTTAAGCCACAGATTCAACGAGACCCAATTGTTACGAGTAGAGCTTGGAGAAGGTGATGACCGCAATGCCAACCGCTTGCGCGAGTCGCTCGGTGGCGTGCTGAATGTGCAGGTGCGCGGTTATGACGAGCACAACGGGCGCTTTGAAGTGCGCCAATTTAGCGGTAGCCATAATGGCGTGGGTGAAGTGGCTGGAATTCAAGTGACGCTGAGCCAAAATGCGTGTAGCGCCAAGTTTGAGTTAGACGACAGCAGCTTGCTACGTGGTAACGTGGTGTGTGGCGGTATTAGCCTACCTGCCACAATTGACTTGTTTTAACGCTTATTCGTTATTCGTTATTCGTTATCGGTTATTCGTTATTCGTTATCGGTTATTCGTTATTGGTTATTCGTTATTGGTAATAGTCACTTCTGAAATAACAATGTCGGTGGCGTCTGGGTTCCAGTGCGAACGCGCCACCAGCATTAACCGCCGTGCCGCCACGTTGTTTAGTTGCACGGTTTTATCTTTCTCGCCGATCATCCAAGTGCCCGCATAAACTGGCACCCAGCCAGCTCCCTCAGCTTTCCGGCTTGCCAAAATTTCAAAGTCGCGAATAAAACTGTCGCGCTCATCGCTATAGTTGCTGAAGGTTATGCTGCTGATATTCTGCAGCGGTGCTTCTGCGCTGGCGCCTAAACTAAACTGCAAGCGCACTTGGTTGGCTATGCGGTAGGCATGCAAGGGGTTGTGTTCGCCAATACTTTGCGGGCCTTGCTGCAAACGGTAACGCCAGTGGCTGGTTTTGTCGCCGTCGCTGATAAATTGCGCGCTGATTTGCGCCGGTGAGGCATGCGACCATGCGGTTAGCTCAAGGGTTTGCTGCAACTGCGTTAACGGTGTTTCGCTAGTAATGCTTAAGCCGTCGTTGAAAAATGGGTTAATGGTTTCAAGCAACCGGTCAATGCGCAGCACCACGCCTTGGCTGGTGTTGGCGTCCACTGACTGCAACATGCCGACCGGGGTGTTGCCGGCGAATACCAAGCTACCGCTCATGCCTTGCATGAGTGGGGTATTGGCGTCGGTTGGTTGAATATACAAGCGCAACAGATCAACCGAGGCAATATTGGCTGGGGTGAGTACGCGCGCGCCGTCGGCACTAATGGTGCTCACGCTTAGCTGGGTTGCGCTTTTTAATGACTTTAAAACGTCGGTGGTGGCGCTGACGAAACTGGCGTAATCAATGCCACATTGGCGCTGCGCGTTACCCGTCACGCCCAAAATAGCTAAGTCATAGCCCAAGGTTTGAATTGCGGTTGCATCGCCGCGGCTGCGCTGCGCATTACCGGCGGTGACACTGGCAAAAAAGGCGTCGTTCACCACGTGCTCTGGAGTGATCAAGTAACAAGCGTCAAGGCGCTTTAACAAGAAGCCTTGGCCAATTTCACCCGCCTCGACAAAGGTTTGGGTGATATCGGTGGCCTGCGCGTAGGCCGTGTTAATACCACCGACATCGCTAACGGCGGTAACCCCGGTAAAAACTGCTAGCGCAACAGCCTGGCGACGAAAATAACTCAAGCTCATGGTGATTGTTGCTCTTCGGTACGTGGCACGGCGAAAATGCTACGCAACAGCACCATCATTTCTAGAATTAAGAACATGACTGCATACAAACTGGTCATGGCGATAACCACAGGGTCATTGGCGAAACGCTTCCACATTGAGGTTTTGGCGTCGTAGCCGGTGCTGCCCATACGCTCAACGCGGGCGACAGTGGTTTCACCGTGGGCGGTAACAGCCATAGGCTCGCCCGGTTCATAGCGGACAAACCCGCGTAGCACCACGTCTTGTTGGTATTCAAAGTCGTTATGCAGCGTAACGCGGTCGCCTTCGTCTAATTGAAACTCGCCCGAGATATAACGCACGTCGCCGAGTAATTCTTGTTCAATAATACGAATGCTGCCTTCGCGCAGCACCGCATCCACCCCAGCGGCCACGTCGTCGCCCAAAATCATGGAGCCACGAAACGGGAATATAAGCTGTTGTGGTTGGGTGAAAACAATATCCACATATTGGCCCAACGGGGTGTAGTTGAAATTGCTTTCTACCTCGCCCACAGAGCCACCTTCGCTATTGTTCTCGAGGGTGATCACTAAGCGTTCTTTGTTGTGATCAATGGTCATGGTGGCCACGGTTCCGGCGGCTACGTGAATATAACTCTCTGAGCCTTCAAGCGGAATTTGTTCGGCGGCGAAAAAATCAATAATTTCGGCGTGCTGCGGAATTTCCCATTGGTTGATGCCGTTTTCCGCAATCGTCACTTTTAAAATATCGGTTTTGGCGCTCACGGTATAAATATTCACCCGTTCGGCGAACATGACGTAGGCCAACAGGCTAATCATGACGGTAACAATGCTAAGAATGATTAACCGTCGTGGCCACCCACACTGCATAAGATGGCGCAAGCGACGCGCCACAATCACGAAAAAGCCTAAACGGGTGCTGTCTCTCATAAATGATAGGCGCATTAGAATAACAAGTTAAATTCAACGGGCGGCAACATGCGGCCAGACTGACGACGCAACAAGGTGATTTTGTTTTCACCTGGCTGCAGAGCGGCCATGTCTAATTCACACATGGTGTCGAAGCCGGTGCGTACGCCGTCAGTGATGGCGCTGCA
Organism: Pseudidiomarina donghaiensis; assembly: GCF_900116895.1. Lineage (GTDB taxonomy): Bacteria > Pseudomonadota > Gammaproteobacteria > Enterobacterales > Alteromonadaceae > Pseudidiomarina > Pseudidiomarina donghaiensis. The sequence goes on from NZ_FPCF01000001.1 coordinate 455,706, forward strand.
ACGGTAATTGCTATTGCTGTTGGCTACTTGCAGGCGCATGAACACGTCGCTGCGGCCTGAGTTTGCTAATACATATAACTTGCTGTCGTCGGCCGGTTGACCGCGGTAACTGACATATACGCTATCGATTTGTTGACTGTTGGTGCATTTGCCGGGTGTGCTGACGACCGCGATTTCGTTTGCCTTCATGTTTTTTAACATATCGATATGCTTGGACGGGTATTCTAGCGGGAAAACGCCGCCGGCTTCGGCTTGCTCAAGCTGGTAGCTATTTTCTGAGCTGTAACTACCGTCGCGCGACTGCACTTTTACGCACACGTCTTTAACTGTAGTGCTTGGCAGGCGCACGGCAAATTCGCCAGCTCCCTCGCCGGAACCCTCGCCAGAGCTCGCATTCGCCCCCAGGCTACCGACCAGCACGGTGCCGACCAAAATGCGGCCACTGACCGGAACGTTGGAAGCATACTGCTCAGAAAATTGCTCGTCGGCCAATTTTAGCTCTTGTGCTTGGGTTGGAGCGCTTAATGTCAGCCCAATCGTACTGGCTATAACCAATAACATAGTTGATTTTGTTGTTTTTTTCTGCAGTTTGTTGTTCATGGCCGCCTCATCCGAAAAGCGTAAAGATTATGTAAACAGGGGTCAAATATGCCATTGAATAGGGCGCGTGTTCAAGAACAAATTGGCAAATGTTAAAAAAAATTCTTGCAACATGTTTACAAATTATTTACTTTGCAATTCCAGATATCTGGATGACGAATACCATTCATGGAGAGACCATAACAATGAAAAAGTTACTTGCCCCGGCATTACTTGCCGCATCTTTAGTTATCACTGGTTGTTCATCAACGAGTGACGAAGAAAAAGCCTCAATGGACCGTTTTCAATACATGAACCATGTTACCGCTCAAATGGATGAGTTGGGTTATGACAAGGTGACTGTCTTACCAGGGGCTGATGAGTTTTTTAATATTGCTGCTTCTATTGCAGAGCGCCAAGTGAAGGTGATGCAAGAATACCGTACACAAGCTGAAAACCACGCTGACGTACAAGCATTTTTGTATGCCCACCGCGAATCAACACCTGAGCAGTTAAAGCTTGCGATTGTTGAGTTTGACGCAACGGCACCTTCTGAAGATCAAAAAATTGCCGCTAAAATTGCTGCTTACAATGCTGCACTAGAGTCTGTACGTGAAGCAAACGCAAAGCTTTTGGCCGAAATCGTTCTTGAGGGCGGTAAAGCTGCGTATATTTTAGCTCAGTACAACAGCGATATTGCACAAGCGATGGCGTTGTCATCGTTGGGTGGTTTAATGGGCGGCGGTGAACAAACTCCGCAAAACAACGTGTTCTTAGCTTTAGAGCGTGCGAAAGATCACTTGTCTTTAGCGACTGAAGCAAGCGAGTTGATTTCAATTGACGAAGAAACCATTGAAGCAATTAATGCTTTACAGACTGAGTTAGAAGCGAAGTCGTAATGGCATTGTTGAAGTGGTTTGGTGCGCTGTTGCTGCTAGCTTTAGCAGCAACAGGCACAGCTCAAGCTTCCATGTTGAAGCCCATGCAAAAGCCTATACAGGAACCCATGCAAGCCGGTGCCAATGAGTTGGCGCAGTGGCCGCAGTGGGTTTTTGCGCCTACCTCTGATTACCCAGACACCCACCTGTATGGCTTGGGTTTTGGCGCTTCTAAAAGCGCTGCCCGCCAACATGCTTTGGCGGAAGTGGTGCTGCAAATTTCGACCGATGTGCAAGTGTTGCAACGCAGTGTAATGGCTCGTGCCAAGTCTAACGCCGCGGTCACTGTGCGTGATGACTTTGAGCAACGCTCGGCCATTGAGGCGCTTGGGGTTAAGGTAGAAAGCATTGAAGAGCAACGCGCGGCTGCATTACAAAGCCCTGACGGGATAGAGTTTGCGGTGCTGTTAGCGGTGCCCAAAGAAGCGATTATTAGCAGTTTGCACGATCAAGTGCGGCCTTTTGAAAGCTTGGCGTTTCCGTATGACGACGAAACGGCACAGCTGTTGTGGGCCTTGCAGTATCGTCAACAAATTTTAGACGCATTGCGCTTAGAGCGTGCTATGGCGGCCCTAGGTGGCGGCCAACCTATGCTGCGCATGCAGCTGGAGCAATTGCAGCGCGATGTGCAAAGTGTGTGGCAAGTTGCCGGCGTACGCGTGATTGCCGACCGCACCTTAACGCCATTAGTTGGTGGCTTAAGCGCGCAGCTGCCCAGTGCCGAAAACGATCGTTTGTGGGTGCGTTTGACGCAGAAAAAGCAAACAGCCAACAAAGGCAATCAGTTTTTTGAGCGGCGCGAAGTGGTGGTGCATGTGTCACCGGCCAGCACGCCAACCAAAGTATTACAGCAGCAAACCTTGCGCGCCGTTGGTAAAGGTAACTCGGCTAGCCAGGCTGAGCAGGACGCTGAGCAACAAATTCTGGATTTATTAGACCGCCCATTGAGTGTGTGGTTGTTTCAATAATTGGTTTTTAAACCTGTGAATGACTAGGAAAATTTTCATGCAGCTAAAGCAATTTAAACAAATTAGTGTATCGGCACTGGCGGTATTGGTGTTGTCAGCGTGTCAGTCGACACCTGCTGAGCAAACCAGCAAAACCAACGTCACCAACCGCTCTTCGCAGGCTCAGGTTGCCCGCAGTGCTTATGACTTTAAAGACAGCGACATTAAAATTCCGGCCTATTTTGACACCCAAGGCTTAGACCGTTGTACTTTTGACCCGAGCAACGAAAACGACGGTTGCCCACTGAAGAAACCCGTGGTGCGTATGTACTTTGGTGGCACCGACGTGGGCGGTGAAGGCCAGGGCGTGCAAGCATTGCGTGAGTATGACGACAACCAGCTATTGATGATGCTAGAAAACCAATTTAGTGGCATTAACCGGTTCCGTATTATTACTCAAGACGATGATTTAATCGCCGCTGAAAAAGAAACTTACTTAGAGCAGCAAGGCGCGCGTGATTTGGCGCAGCGCGCTAGTGCTGAGCGCGTGTTAAAGCCCGACTACGTGGTAAAAATTGACACTCTGCGCACAGTGAAAAACGAAGGCAGTATTACCGGTTGGATGGACTACACCTTGGAGCTGACTTCAGCGGTATTGAACCCGTTCACGCGTGAGCTGATGTCGTACCCGAACTTAGGTAAAGTGCGGGTGACTTCGGGTGATGTGCGCGAGCGTAACGAGCTGAAATTCATTATGGCCAATAACCGTTATGTTAGCGGCTTCCGTTATTTTGACTCGGCGCATGTAAACGCGGTGATTAACGACATGGCCTCGCGCGGTATTGATATTTTGCTCACTCGTATGTTGTCAGAAATGCCAGCCACCGCACAGGTGATGGGTATTAAGGGCAACCAAGTGAGCCTAGACCGTGGCCAAAACGCCGGTGTTTTACCGGGTGAAACCATGATTATTTTTCAATACGAAGCCGGTTTTGTGGAGCCCATTGGTGTGGCGCACGTGAACCCTTCGCGTAACAGCGCCATTGGCGAAATTACTCAGTGGAAAAACAGTGACGTAGCAGAGCAAGTGGAAAATGTGGCTAAAAACGGTATTTATCGCCCAGCCAACGGCGTCAAAATTTTTGCGGTATCGGTAGGTACCCCAGCAAACTTCTTGGAGAACCGCACATGATAAAACGCACACAATCGTATCGTTTATTGGCGATGGGTTGTGGCTTGGTAGCCAGCGTTGTTGTGGCCGATAGCGTGGGCTTTAAAAGCCATGGCGATATTTATGCAGAAGCCTGTGCCTATGGGCGCGGGCCAACTGCTGTCGCGCAAGCTCAAGCGCAGGCAACCAGCGAGCTGGCAACCTTTTTGCAAGGGGCGGCGCTACGTGAATTTCAACGCAGTGCTGACTCGTTTAGCAGCGTGGACAACGAAGCGCAAATTAGCTGGCTAGAAAGCTTGCAGCAAGGCAGCCAAAGCGGCCTGTCGGCGCAGGCGCTGCCGGTGGTGTTAGGCAAGCCTTATATTCAGGGCAACGACACCTGTGTGGTGGTTACTTTGCCACAGGGCGCTGACGCTGACTCAGTTAGCGACGACGGCTTGCAGTGGGACGACGCTGCGGCCGAAGTTGCGGTGGTGGTTGATGGCGAAGGTTGGCCTTCAAAAACTGGTCAAACGGCGCGCCAAATTGCTGAAATGGACGGCTTGAAGCGTGCGGTTTCGCAAGTGGTTGGCGTGTGGTTGCAGAATAATTTTACTCAATATTCCAACTCAGAATTTGCGCAAAATAATGATGACGTGCAGGAATCCATGCGCGACGTATTGGCGCAACAGTTGCACTCGCGCAGCGATGGTTTTGTCAAGCGCTGGCAGTTGTTAGACACCCAGCAGTTACCTAACGGTGGCGTGAAAGTAACCTTAGAAGCAGTGGTGGCACAACAAGATGTGGCCCAGGCCAGCAATGATTTATTGCAAGCCATTGGTTCGCCGCGGGTGAATGTAGACGCGCCAGAGCCGTTACGCAGCTTTATTGCGGTGTGGTTGTCAGAAAACGGCATTGAAGTGAGCAAAACGGCGCCATTAACAGTTACCGCGTTTGGTGATTTACGCCGTCGTGGCAACAATGCTAGCTTAGACTTTAATGTTCAGGTGGCTGACTTATCGGGTAATATTTACGGCAAATGGCGCAATGATCCGAGTTTGTTGGCATTGCCTGACTCTGACATGGTGATGAATGACTTGATGGAAGTGCATTTAGCCGACCCGACGCAAACCGAGGCGTTGCAACAAACGTTGCGCCAAGCCTTTATGAAGGTGGTGGCGCAAGGCGGTATGGTGCATGAAATTAAAATTGCCCGTAAGTACATGGCTTCTAGCCAGGAGCTGCCGGGTATCTTGCGTACCATCGGCGGCGTACGTGACGTGGTGGTTGGTGGCGATAGTTCAACGGTGTTAGCGCAATTGCGTTATAACGGCAGCGCCGCTGATTTAGCCTCAGCGCTGCAGCAGGCGTTAGGCCCCGTGTTGAATGGCCCGTTGCCACAAGCGCAATTTGAAAACGAATTTCAAATTCTATTTTTATAATTAATTATTCTTTGTTAATTAAGGACGACCTATGAAGTCGATGACAAAAAATCGTATCGCTGTCGCCGTCATGGCAGCTTGGATGGGGTGTGCGGCAGTGCCAGCACAGGCGCAGGACTTTGACTTAACCGACATGGTACCAGCGCGTCCAGGGCAAGCGGTCGAGCCACAAGGAGACGTGGTTGTTGAAGACGGTATTGTGATTGCCGCCGACGAAGCAACGGCAGTGAGTGTTGCTCACCAACAGCTTATTGATAATACCCAAGACGGCGTGATGACCATTGCCGTGGGTAGCGGCGTAGGCTTGCTGTCTACGGGGTCGGCTTCATACCAAACCTACGACAACATTAATGCGACTTTATTGTCGAAGCGCGCGGCTTATAACCAAGCGTTTTTGGCGGCCAAAAAGGGTTTGGTGGAATATCAAAAAGGCGCGGAAGTTGTATGTAGCAACTTAGTTAGCATGCAAATGGACTACATTGACAGTGGCACCGACAGCATGGGTAACACCTCAACCAGCAGCAAAGAGGGCTGTGCTGACTCAGTTGCCGGCTCACTGGCTGGTTATGTGACTTACGATGTGTTTGACGACACCGACAAAAAATCAGTGCGTATTAGTGTGATTTCAACCCCGAAAACCCGTGAGCAAATTCAAGCTAACACGGGTGCGGTGAACGTGGTTTCAGACCCGAACGAAGTGTTTAAACAAGTGGTTTCAGACATTCAAAAAGGTGTGATGCCGCCGCTTGGCGCGAAAGTATTAACCAACGCCAACACCGGTGAAGTGGTGCTGATGGGCTTTGGTTCTGCCATTATTCGTCAGAATAATAACGCCCGTATTGCTTCGCGTTTGGCCGACGCGGCTATGCGCCAGTCGCAAACGCGCGCTCGTGCTGCGTTGTTAGGCACCATGCAAGGTGAAGAAATTTACTGGCGCGGTAGCTTTGACGAAAGCCAAGTAGAGTCAACTGAACAGTTTGAATATGAAGACCCTGTGTTGCAAGACCCAAGCGAAGTCGAAAAACTTGACCAAGAGCGCACGGTGTTTTTGAACCAGTTTAAAGAGACCCAAGATTATGGCTCGTTAACCAAAGGCCAATTGCCGCCAGGCGTTGGCTTGCGTAGCTTTGTCAGTGAAGACGGCTACTGGCAGTACACTGTGGCGGTTTATGCACCGTCGTTGAGTGCGGCCGCGAAAGACGCTGCACGTGATCAAAAAGCACGTGGTAAAGATGCGCGTGATGCACGCGGTGGCGTGAACAACAAGGGTGCGAACCCGCGTGGTGCTTCTGGTAAAGTGTCGAAGGAAGATGACTTATAATGCTTAGCGCGGTACGTTTTATATCGGGGCTATTGTCGGGACTATTGGTCACGGGTATTGGCGTGACTGGGTTGGCGGTTGCGGGGGAGTCGTTGGCGGCTAGCCCTGCGGCTGGCTTGGCAAAGGCCGATTCGCAAGCGACTGTGGTGATTGACCGCAAGTTGCCAGAGCAAGCTTGGGTAAGCCTGTGCCGCAATAAGTTGGTGCAACCCCAATTGCAAGCGACGCGCGATGCGTTGGCCGAGCAGGTGGGGTTTAGCATTGCCGAGCAAGCCGGCTATTTTGCTGGCGAAATTCATGATTTTAAAGTTGTCAGCCATAACGACGAAGAAATTCGTTGCACGGGCAAGGTGGAAGCGGGCGATAGCGCTGCAAATGTGGCAGGCACTGCCGTGCGTGCGGCTTGGCAAATGTACTCGGAGTTAACCTCTGAGCAGCTGAAAAGCTTGCTAGGGTTGGCGCTACGTAACCCAGTGAGTGCAGCCGACGGCGTGGTGCTGATTGCCAAGCTAGCGGCACCAGAGCAACAACTGAGTTATTTGCAAAGCAATCTTGATGCACAAGCGCTGCAACTCGACGCAGCGCGTGCGGCCGCCATGCAGATTTATATTGCCGGGCACCAGTACGATAACGCGCTCGCGCTTGCGACACAGTGTGACGCAGTAGGCTGTCGGCGCTTGATTCCGGCAGCACAGCAAGGGAAACGCAACTATGAAGCTGAACAAGCAAAAGATCTATCCAGCTACTTCTAAGCCTATGTTGAAGGTCATGTGTAAGCCAGCACGTAAGCCAGCATGGAAGCGTGCCGGCGTAGTGACGATGGCGGCGTATAGCTTTTTAGTGAGCGGTGTGCTGGCGAGTGGTGCTGTAGTGGCTAGTCAGTTGGCCACTAGCCCTGTTGCAGTAGCGCAGGCACAAGACTTTGCTGAATTTAAGAAGCGCAACCAACAGCAGTTTTCGCAGTTTAAACAAGATCAAGAAAAGGCCTTTGCGGAATTTGTGGCGCGTTGGCAGCAAGCTGAAGCTAATTACATTCAGCAGCTACGCGAACACTGGAGCGATGCCAAGGTTTCGAGCAAAACCCAGTGGGTAAAATATAGCGACGACCAACGTCAGCGCACCACCGTAGACTATGAAACGGATACCGTGACGGTAGAGATTTTAGATGCGGGCAATGCCGCTGCTGATACGGAAAACGCGGTGAACGAGGCGCTTCGGCAAGTGCGTGAGCTAGGTTCGACCAAACTCTCGACCGCAATTAGCCAAGACCCCATTCATATTTCTGCCGGCATGAACTTTAACAATGTGCGCAGCTCATCGCACATGCAGGGGCAGTCGGTATTGCCGGCGCAGTATGCCCAAGTGAATAAACAGCAGGCTCAGGTAGAACGCCGGGCTGACCGTACCGTGGTGAAAGTGAAGTTACCGCCAGCAGCCGGAAATGATCGGGCTAGCCGCATGCTGCCATTAGCGAAGGCTTATGCAGCGCAAGTTGGCTTGTCACCCGCTTTGGTCATGGCCATTATTCATACCGAATCGAGTTTTAACCCGTTGGCGCGTTCGCCCATACCGGCCTTTGGTTTGATGCAAATTGTACCCACTTCAGCGGGGCGTGATATTACTGAGTACATGCATGGCGAGCAGCAGTTATTGTCCGCTGATTATTTGTATGACCCCGATCAAAATGTGCAGGCGGGCACAATTTATTTACACTTACTAAATAATCGTTACTTCAAAGATGTACGCGACCCAGAAAGCCGTTTATATTTAGCCATTGCAGCCTACAACACTGGGCCGGGCAATGTTTCAAAAGCCATTGCGAACAGTAACAAGTTGGCGGATGCCAATCGGGTAGCGAATCGAATGTCGGCGCAGCAGATTTATGACCGTTTAATGGCAAACTTGCCCGCCACAGAAACCAAAAATTATTTGCGCAAAGTAACCTCGCGCCAAAAACATTACCAAGAGGAATTTAATCTATGATGAACAACAAATTCAAAGGGTTATTGGCGCTAGGCGCTGTCCTTACGTTAGCGGCTTGTAGCTCGAACGACGGCGCAAACACTATGCGTGAAGTGACTAAAAACGAGCAAGACAACGCGCCAAACTGGGTGTTTAACCCAGTGGTTGATGGTGCCTTGGCGAGCTCGCAGTGTGTGCAATGGAGTGGGCAGATGCAAATTGACCGTGCGCAAGTGATTGCCGCTGCGCGGAATGATTTGGCCCAGCAAATTCGCACCCGTGCCGCGGTGCTCGATAAAACCTACAGCAGCAAGGGCACTGAAGGCGTGCAAGCCGAGGTAAGCAGCACCTTTGAGCAGGCGAGCCAGCAGTTGAGCTCAGAAGTGCTTGAAGGCTCAGTGCCACAAGAAGTAACGTTGGCGCAAATTGACGGGCAAAAACAGCTATGCGCGTTAGTGGTTATGGAAGAGCCGAAGCAGCTGTTCGACAACATGATGAACATGAGCGGCGTTGACGCCGACCCAATGTCTGAGCAAGCCATGTACGAAACCTTCATGCTTGAAAAGACCAAAGCCGAATTAGAGGCCATGTTGAAGTAGCCCGGCGTTACACGCCGGGATGAAGTAGCCCGGCGTTATACGCCGGGACGTGCGCAGCACGGTTATTCTATTAAGCGCCGCAGATGTTCGTATATTTGCACCGCAAACGTTCGTATATTTACGGGGCTTCGCCCCACCCGGCGTGAAACGCCGGGCTACAAACGTAAAACCTTGGTTAATCCCGATCTTTTCGTCTATTACTTACATACACTTACGTAGGTAATTTACATTCTAAAGAAAAGGGATTAACCAATGTCATTTCCCGTATTACTCGGTATTGTCATTTTAATCTGGTTGTTATTGGTGTTTGCTGGCGCTTTTGAAGCGTTGCGGCACCGATTATTGCTGCGTGGCATTCCGGTGCGCGTGCACGTGAACGGCACGCGCGGCAAGACCAGTGTGACCCGACTCATAGCCGCTGGCCTGCGCGGTGGTGGCAAGCGTGTGTGCGCCAAAACCACGGGCTCAGCCGCAGCCATGACCGACCCCGACGGTCGCGAATTTCCTATCTACCGCATTAGCGGTGCCAACATTATTGAGCAAATGCGCATGCTCAAACGCATGGCCACCCTCAAACCGGAAATTGTGGTGGTGGAATGTATGGCGCTGCAGCCGCATTATCAAAGTTTAAGCGAACTGCGCATGGTGCGCTCAACCGTTGGCGTTATTACCAACGCCCGAGCTGATCACCTTGACGTGATGGGCCCCGGAGAGCGAGATGTAGCGCTGGCATTAGCGGGCAGCACGCCGGTACGCGGCAACTTATTCACCGCCGAGCGCGACTTGCTCGAGGTATTCAAAGACTCCTGCCAAGACCGCCGCAGCGAGCTGCATGGTGTCACCGAAGATGAAGTTGCTGCTATTTCTGACGAAACGCTCGCACAATTCAAATACGCGGAACACGCCGAAAACGTCGCCTTGGCGTTGAAAGTGTGTGCTCACTTGGGCGTCGACCGCGCAGCCGCTTTGCAAGGCATGATTGCGCTTGAGCCTGAGGCTGGTGCCATGCAAGTGCTGCACGTGCGCTACTTTGAGCGCGAGCTAGTGTTTGTGAATGCCTTCGCTGCCAATGATCCCGAGTCGACCGGACGTATTTGGGAAAACATGCTGGCCAAACACGGTGAAATTGACGGCAAAAAACGGCGTTCGCTCATGCTGATTAACTGCCGTGCCGACCGGCCCCATCGCTCGCAACAAATGGCTGAAGCAGTGGTTGAGTGGACCGCCGCTGACAAAGTGGTCCTGATGGGCTCAGGCACTTTTATATTTGTGCGTGAAGCCATGAAATTCGCGCTCGACCCCGACAAATTGTTGGTGATGGAAGGCGCACACATGACCGAAATCACCGAAGTACTGCTTGAACAATCTTTTGGCAACGCCCTGATTGTTGGCATGTGCAATATTCATGGAGGCGGCGAAGAAGTCGCGCGCTTTTTCCAAAACCGAGCCGTAAACGAGGAAGATTTATGATAGCGCTGAATATATTGGCTGTTGCCATAGGTATTGGCCTGTTTTTCACATTGTTACTCACGCAAACCTTAGGTTTAGCCGCCGGCGGTTTAGTCGTACCCGGTTATGTTGCGCTGCAGCTGACCGACCCGTTGAGTCTTATTTTGACGCTAGTTGCTGCTTTTGCGACCTATTTAATCGTCAAAATCGTCTCGAGTTTCGTGATTGTGTATGGCCGCCGTCAAACCATCATCATGATTTTAACCGGCTACATTATTGCCGGCCTGTTTGACTTGTTTATTGGCAACCTCGTGAACTGGACCGACTTACAAATGATAGCCGGCGTAGATGAAGCGCAAGCCCAAGTTCAAGCGCTGGAGTCAAACTTTATGATGATGGTGATGGAAAGCAGTATTATTGGCTACATTATTCCGGGCTTAATAGCCATTTGGTTTGAGCGCCAGGGCGTGCTGCAAACCTTGTGTGGCTTAGCCGTCACCGCGGTACTGGTGCGCTTAGCATTGATCGCCATTATGCCCGAGTCGCTGCACATGTACGAAGCGAGTCGCGCGTTTCAAATGCCAGGTTGGTAAGCACCAGTTAGGTCAAGGAGAAGTATTAACATGAGTAAATTTACCAAAATTTATTGGCGCTCTTCAGGTGTTCCGCTGTGGGGCCAAGTATTTTTAATTGCGCTGGCGTTGTTAGCTTTGGTGTTAGCCGAGAACCTGCGTCAACGTGACCCAGTGGTGGACAAAAACTACGCCACTATGGTCAACGCCGCCAAAATTATGCGCGAAGGCATGGACGTATTGAAGCCATTGCGTGCCGCGCGAGCACCCATTAACCCCGAGTTTGATCCGCAGCGTTCGGGCTTAATCGGCTTAGAAAACTCGGTGGTCACCACCAACCAAGGTGGACGCGAGTCAAAACAAACCACGGTTAACCCAAATTGGGCGGCGGTGGCGGTAAAGCTGTTAGCCGAAGCTGGGGTTGAGGAAGGTGATTTAGTTGCGGTGACGGTTTCCGGCTCGTTTCCGGCCATGAACTTAGCCGTATATTCGGCGCTAGAAGCCATGGGCGCTGACGCTGTTATTATTGCCTCTGCGTCGTCGTCACAATGGGGCGCCAATGTGCCAGGCTTTACTTGGCTGGACATGGAGCGCGAGCTGCGCGCCGCTGGCGTCATTTCGATGAAGCCAATTTATGCTTCGCTGGGCGGTATTGAAGACCGCGGTATTGGTATTGCTGACGAAGGTATTGATTCACTGCGTGGGTCAATTAACCGCGCTGGTATTACCATGATCGAGCCGGCGAATTATCAAGAAGCGGTGGCCGATCGTATTGCGATTTTCCGTGAATATTCGGCTGATCGTAGCTACAAAGCGTTCGTGAATGTGGGCGGTGGTGCAACGATTGTGGGCCCGCCAGGTATTGACGATATGTTTAAGTCGGGCCTGCAAAAAGACGCACCAGCGCGCGCGTTTGCGGTCGACACCGTGATGGGCTATTTCTTGCAAGAAGATATTCCAGGCGTGCACTTTATTGGCATTAAAAACTTGGCGAACCGCTATGGCTTGCCCATTGCGCCGGTAGAGCCAGTGCCCGTTGGCAACGGCGGCATTTATTCGGCCACCGTGTACAACCGCTGGCTGGCGCTTGCATTGGGCTTGGGCTTGTTTGGCATGACCTGGCTGATTGTACGCTCAGCGCGTATCACCAGTATTTTCAACCGCGCCGGCGCCCACGGCAACGTCACCAAACCCATGGTGTAGCCCGGCGCTTTCCGTAAGGTAACGCCGGGACGTGCGTAGCCCGGCGTTATACGCCGGGTAACGCGAAGCGTTGTAAATGTATAAACCGTTGCAGTGTTGAAGTAAATGTATAAACCGTTGCGGTGTTGAAGAGAATAACGGGGCGTTGCCCCACCCGGCGCTTTCCGTAAGGTAACGCCGGGCTACGGTTTAGAAGCTGTACATGGCCATGAATTGTAGGCGAGTTAGGTCGCCGTCTTGGCCAGCTTCGTTTTCACGTTGTGCTAGCGAAACTTCGCCACCGAAGGTGAGTTTTTTGTCGACTGAGTGCATCAGGTTCACGCCAATGCGTTGGGTGAATTCTGTTGCCAACGAGCCTTCAAGGTTGTCTTTGTTGTCGGCCCAACCGCGGCTGTAAACAAAGTTAGAACGGGTAGTGTCGTTCCAGTGGTGGCGGTATGCAAAAGTAACACCGCTAACAGTTAGGGCTTCTAGGCTGTTGCTCGGGTCTACGTAGGCGCCGTTGAAAGTATTTAAGCCCATGTAACGGCCGATACCTTTACCGGTGGTAAACGACGCGCGAATGTCGTTGCCGCCGTCAAAAGCGTATTTGGCACCGACGGTAATACCGTAACCTGCTGCAGTTTCGTCTGAGCCATTGCCGTCAATGTCATAGGCAAGCTGGCGGAAAAGGCCGGCCACGCTGTATGACAAGTTGCCCGTTGTGTTTTTCCACTTAGCGGTGAAGTCTGGCATGATGCCTTCGCCGGTTGCTTGACGTGCGACAGCGCCGGTGCCTGGGTTGACAAGGCCAACGGTGGTTTCTGGGTTCTCAATGGAGACCGACCAGTTGCCGTCGGTGTAACGTACTTGCGGTTGACGCATAAACACCATGCCGTCGGTGGCGCCAACAAAGTCAACTGACTCTGGCAAAACACTCAAGTCTTGGAAGTTTGACCAGGCTTGGCCGATCATCCAGTTTTTGTAAGTTAAGTAAGCCTGACGTAAGCGTGGCGCGTACGAGTTAGAAATACGCTCGTCGCCGCTTGGTACGGTCAAAAAGTCCATTTCAATGCGGCCGCTAATGGCTTCGCCGTTTTCGAGCGTTTGTTTGACGTCGAAGAAGAAGCGCGATTGGCGGGCGTGGAAGTCGGTGACTTGGTCATCGCCTTGGCCACCCACTGGCGTTAAGCTTGGAATATAGAACTGACGGCCAATGTTGCGGTCAGTGCCATTACCGGCTGAGCCATCGCCATAGTCTGAAATCATGGCATCGAGTTTGACATAGCCGCTAAATGACCATTCTGGGCCGTCGGCAGCTTGCGCGGTGGTGGTTACGCCGCCTGCTAAGCCGGTAAGTACTGCACTGGCAATTAGCGATTTGGTTAGGTTTTTATGCAACATTGCTGTGCTCCTGTTTTGTAAGATCAAATACGATATTAGCTATTGGATATTAGATATTAGCCGGGTGCCTTAGCGCGGCTTTATAGGTTATTCGTTATTCGTGCACTTCGCTGTTGGTCCGCGCTGCGCGCTGTTCGGAAAAGCCAATCACCAACAGTGAGGCGAAGCCGAACGCACGAACAACGAAGTGCACGAATAACGAAGCACGTATGGTTTAAGCTTTTAACATGATGCGGTAATTATCAATCTAGACTATGGTCTAATGGCTTGATCGAGCTCAATATCTGAAGGTATACACAATTTAAAAATGCGTTATTCGTTATTCGTGCGCTTCGCTGTTGGTCCGCGCTGCGCGCTGTTCGCAAAACACCAATGACGAACAGTGAGGCGTAGCCGAACGGACGAACAGCGCGAAGCGCGCACGAACAACGAATAACGAATAACGAAGTAGGAGGTTTTATGCAGCACGAGACGTATAAAGTGCCGGCGGATGCCAAGGCGCGGGCACTGGTCAATAATGACAACTATTTAGCCATGTATGAGCAGAGCGTGAAAGACCCTGACGGGTTTTGGCGTGAGCATGGGCAGCGTATTAGCTGGTTTAGTCCGTTTAGCAAAGTGAAAGAGACGAGTTTTGCGCCGGGCGATGTGCGCATTAAGTGGTTTGAGGATGGTACCTTGAATGCGTGCTACAACTGTGTGGACCGTCATTTGGCGGAGCGCGGTGATAAAACGGCGATTATTTGGGAAGGTGACGACCCAAGTGTTAGTGATGAGATTAGTTATAAGCAGCTGCACCATGAGGTGTCGCGTTTTGCCAATGGTTTGAAGAAGTTGGGCGTGAAGAAGGGTGACCGCGTGGCGATTTATATGCCGATGGTGCCTGAAGCGGCTTACGCGATGTTGGCTTGTGCGCGTATTGGTGCGGTGCATACGGTTATTTTTGGTGGTTTTTCGCCGAACGCGATTGCTGATCGTGTGAATGACTGTGGCGTGAAGGTTGTGGTGACTGCCGACGAGGGTCGTCGTGGTGGTAAAACCACGCCATTGAAGGCTAACGTAGACGAAGCTTTGCGCAATGGTCGTTGCCCAAGTGTTGAGCATGTGGTGGTGGCTAAAGTAACGCATGGTGAAACCGAGTGGGACGACAGTCGCGACGTGGCGTGGGACCAATTGGTGAAAGATGTGCCAGCGGAGTGTCAGCCAGAGGTGATGAACGCGGAAGATCCGCTGTTTATTTTGTATACCTCGGGTTCAACCGGTAAGCCGAAGGGTGTGTTGCACACTACCGGTGGTTATATGGTGTGGGCGTCGATGACCCACGAGCTGGTGTTTGATTACCATGAAGACGACGTGTACTGGTGTGCGGCCGATGTGGGCTGGATTACTGGTCATAGCTATATTGTTTATGGGCCGTTAGCGAACGGTGCGACCACGTTAATTTTTGAAGGCTTGCCAACCTATCCGGGCGTGGGCCGCATTGGTGAAGTGGTTGATAAGCACAGCGTGAATATTTTATACACCGCGCCAACAGCAATTCGTGCGTTGATGGCGAAGGGCACTGCTGCTGCGGAAACCTCGACGCGTAAGTCATTGCGTACTTTGGGGTCAGTGGGCGAGCCAATTAACCCTGAAGCCTGGGAGTGGTACTACAAAGTGATTGGCGAGAGCCGTTGCCCGATTGTAGACACGTGGTGGCAGACCGAAACGGGCGGCATTATGATTACGCCGTTGCCGGGTGCGACTGACTTGAAGCCGGGGTCGGCGACGCGGCCATTCTTTGGGGTGCAGCCGGCGTTAGTGGATGCCGACGGTAATGAGCTTGAGGGTGCGGTTGATGGCAACTTGGTGATTAAAGACTCGTGGCCGGGACAAGCGCGTACCTTGTGGGGTGACCATGAGCGGTTCGAGCAAACCTATTTCTCGGCGTATAAAAACTTATACTTCTCGGGCGACGGTGCGCGCCGCGACGAAGACGGCTATTTCTGGATTACTGGTCGAGTGGATGACGTATTGAACGTGTCGGGTCACCGTTTGGGTACCGCGGAAATTGAGTCGGTGCTGGTTGAGCATCCGAAGATTTCTGAAGCCGCTGTGGTGGGGTATCCACACGATGTGAAGGGCCAGGGTATTTATGTGTATGTGTCGGCCATGGCGGGCACAGAAGTGTCTGATGAGTTGACCAAAGAGGTGCGCGATTGGGTGCGTAAAGAGTTGAGCCCCATTGCTACGCCTGACTTTATTCACTGGACGCCTGATTTGCCAAAAACCCGTTCGGGCAAGATTATGCGCCGTATTCTGCGCAAAATTGCCGCCAATGAGTTCGAAAACTTAGGCGATACCTCTACGCTTGCCGATCCGTCTGTGGTAGATTCGTTAATCGAAAATCGACTGAATAAGTAGCCCGGCGCAAAGCAACGGGCTTGTAGCCCGGCGTTCTACGCCGGGTGACGCGCAGAGTCGCGATTGTACGGGCATAGGCGGTGCCGAATGGAATAACCGTGCTACGCACGTCCCGGCGTGAAACGCCGGGGTACGGGCATAGGCGGTGCCGAATGGAATAACCGTGCTACGCACGTCCCGGCGTGAAACGCCGGGGTACGGGCATAGGCGGTGCCGAATGGAATAACCGTGCTGCGCACGTCCCGGCGTGAAACGCCGGGGTACGGGCGACGCGTACCGACGTGGAACGGATCGAATATGGCAAAATTTTTAATAGCAGATGATCATCCTTTGTTTCGTGAGGCGCTGCAGGGCGCTCTTGCGAACCATTATCCTGAATTAACGCTGCGTGAAGCGGGCGATTTAGACGCCACGCTGGCGGCGCTTAGCGAAGACGATGATCTTGATTTGCTGCTGTTAGATTTGCACATGCCCGGCAGTGGTGACTTATACGGGTTAATTCGCATTCGCGAAGACTACCCGTTATTGCCGGTGGCCATTATTTCGGGTTCGGATGACCCTGCGGTTGTCGCCAAGTGCATTGGTTTTGGTGCGCTTGGCTTTATTCCGAAAAGCTTACCTTCGGCGCAAATTGCCGAGGCCATTGATGTCATTTTGCAAGGTGACACTTGGGTGCCCGAAGCTATGCGTGGCAGGTTAGACAACTTAACCGACGAAGACCAAGAACTCGCCAAAAAAGTCGCTGATTTAACCCCCCAACAATACCGTGTATTGTACTTGTTACACGAAGGCTTGTTAAATAAGCAAATTGCCTACCAATTAAGTATTACTGAAGCCACGGTGAAAGCCCACATTACTGCTATCTTCCGTAAACTTGGCGTATACAGCCGCACGCAGGCGGTGCTGCTTGCTGAGCGTTTACAGTTAGAAACCCCCGCGCCGTAACGAATTAATTACAAAGGTGATTACAAACTGGTCAGATGTGAAGTTTGAGCGACCGGAAAACTTTTCAACTCGTTGTTTCCCATAGTTTTTTGCGAGTTAATTGCGCATGCCTTTGTGCGCTTTTATAAATTTTTTGCTGTTCAGTTAGATTTACGTTGATTGGTTGTTAAAAGTTGCGCCAATATTTGTTAAGGTATAGTTTCCTAAAACCAAGAAGGAAAAGGGAAGTATAATGATAACAACAAGTAGTCGACTATCGACCATCGCCGTGGCTGTTGCCGCGGGACTTACCGGAATGACCGCTGTGGCGGCTCAACAACTGACTCCAGTTGAAGGTAAGCTTAAAGCGGTCGAGCAAGTGGCCGCTACGGTCAAGAACAAACAAGCAATCAAACAAGCCAACCAACGTGCGCAACTTTCTCGTTACATTATTGAGTTCGATAATGCGCCTGTAGCGACCTATCGTGGTGGGTTGCCGGGTTTGGCTGCAACGTCTGCGCAAGCAACTGGAGCTAAGCAGCTTGATGTTAAAGCGCAGCCGGTTCAGTCATATAGCGCGTTTTTGCTAAACCAGCAACGCCAAACCTTGGGCGCAATTCAACGTTCAGTGCCAGGCATTCAAACCGAACGCCAATTAACGTTGACCTTTAACGGGGCGATTGTGAATTACAATGGTGGCAGCTTGTCACCGGCCGAGTTCAAAAAGCGTTTGATGCAAATTGATGGCGTAAAAGCGGTTTATGAAGACGAGCTTTATTATGTCGATATGGACGCGTCAAATGATCTCATCAATGCGTCAGAAGCGTGGCAAGTGCTTGGCGGGCAAGCGTCTGCAGGTAGTGGCGTTAATGTTGCAGTTATTGACACCGGTATTGATTTTGCGCACCCGATGTTTACCGACAACGGTCACGATGCACCGGACTTGGGTGTTACTGACGACTACTGTGCAACCAACGCCGGAGTTTGTAATGACAAACTGGCTGTGGCTCGTTATTTCCCTGCGCCAAGCAGCGTGCATCCAGACGAGTTTATGGACTCGCCAATGGATATGAATGGGCATGGTACTCACGTTGCAGGTACCTCGGTAGGTAACCCTGTGAGTGTTACTTACAACGGCATCGCATTGAATTTCTCAGGTGTTGCACCAGGTTCTAACTTGTTGGTTTATAAAGCCTTGTGGATGACGGCTGATGGTCGCGGCTCGGGCTTAACGTCAAGCTTGGCGTCGGCGCTTGAAGCCGCTGCAGCAGATGGTGCAGATGTCATCAACAATTCATGGGGCGGTGGCGCTGGTGGCTCACCATCAAGCAGCCCTTATAAAAGCATCATGGAATCGTTGGATGAAATGGGCGTGGTCACTGTGACTTCGGCTGGTAACTCAGGCCCAGGTGCAACAACCGTGGGCTGCCCAGGCTGTATTGAAGAAACCATTACTGTTGCCAGCACCCAAACCGGTCGCGTATTTGCGAATGAAGTTGACGTTACCGGCTATGGCAACGCGCCAGCACGTTTAGGTAACGGCAACTTTGAATTAGTAGAACCTATTACTGCTGACTTATTACCTGCCGCGCAACTAGATGAAGCTAATATCGAGGCATGTACAGCGTTTGAGGCTGGTGCATTTGACGGTAAAATTGCTTTGGTTTCACGCGGAACCTGTTCGTTTGAGCAAAAAGCTAATACTGTGCAGGCCGCTGGCGCGGTTGGTATGGTGCTTTATAACAACGAAGATGGCGTGATTATTATGAACATGGGGGCGGCGACCCTACCCGGTGTGTCTATTCTGCAAGCTGATGGCTTAGCTATCGAAGAAGCTTGGGAAGAAGGCATGCAGGCCACTATTCAGCCGAACTTTATTGAAAATGTGGCCGCCAATGTGGACATCATGTCGGACTTTAGTTCACGTGGTCCGAACGGCGATCCGTCTATGCTTAAGCCGGAAATTGCAGCGCCAGGGTCTGATATTTTATCTGCAGCACCAGGTCAAGGCTTTGCCGAGATGAGTGGTACTTCAATGGCCGGCCCACATGTTGCAGGTGCGGCGGCGTTAGTTATTGCTAATAACGGTGATTTAGTTCCGCAGCAGGTTAAGTCTATTCTGATGACCTCAGCAAATACCAATATCAAGAAGGAAGACGGCGAAACCGCCGCTGATGCCTTTGATATCGGTGCTGGCCGTTTAGATATGGCGACTGCGATGAATACCGCACTCACCGTTGATGTGGCATCGTTTGCTAACCCGATTTGTATTAGCACCTGTAGTTTTGACCGCACAGTCACTAGCTTGGCAGATGAAGCAACCGAGTGGAATGCTTCGGTAAGCTTTGTTGACCCGAACATGAGTGCTGATTTCGCCAGCTCAATTTCAGTTGATGCGAACGGTAGCGCTGATTTGAGTGTAACGATTGACGGTACATACGCGGCCGAGGGCTGGAATTTCGGTACCTTAACGTTAACTGAAGCAAGTGGTACTTATGCTGATGTGAAGATGCCAATTGCGGTTTACACTGCATTGTCTACGGATACCGGCGCATTAACCGGTGGCATTACCGAAGGTAGCGCAACCACCGGTGAAGACATGGTTACGAGCATTATTAACGCCATGGGTTACACCGGCGAAGAAGTGACTTTAACCGCGCAATATCCGACTGATGAAGCCTTTGTGCTCGATGCAGATTCGGTCGCTGTGGTTGAAACCGGCAGCACCGCCACGAGCAGTGAATTTGACGCAGAAACCCGCAGCTTTACATGGGTGGGTACGCAAACTGACGTTCCAGGTGAAGTGACCATGACGGACGCAAGCGCAAGCTTCCCGTATGCGAATCTTAGCCTTGATGATTTGGCTGCATCAATTCCGGACTTTAGCTACGAGAGTGCTTGTGTTGAAGGCTGTGATGAAACGGTTTTATCATTAGATCTTAGCGCTGTTGATTACACGTGGGAGTTTGGTGGCGAAGCCTATACCGATATTCACATGTGGGAAAACGGTGTGGTTGAATTTGGTCCAGGCGGCGCGTTATATACTTTTATAACGCAAGATTTGCCGAATCCATCTGATCCTAATGGTATTGTTGCTGCATTCTGGAATGATTTCGAAATCTTTGCTGAAGATGGCGAAATGCGCTATGCGCTGGTCGGTGACGAAACGTCAACCTACTTGATTCTTGAGTGGTTCCAAGTACGTGAATGGAATGACCCAACAGGCCCAGCGTTTACCTTTAACGTGTGGTTTGAATTAGACACTGAAAACGTCTACGTGAACTTGCTTGATGTGGCTCAAGGTGATGCCCCGTATGGCACCATTATGGGCATGGAGAACCTTGATGGTTCTGACGGTGGTTCAGTAAGCTTTGACAGTTTGAACCCACCAACGGATGCCTCAACCACAGCACTTGCTTATATACCAGGAACCACGGCCTCAGTAGTTGTTAATGCAACTGCACAAGTGGCTGACTTTGGTGACATTGGTGGTGCTAGCGGTGAAGGTTTACATAGCCGTGCAGTGACGATTGATGTGACTGAAGCTGTAGGTAGCCCACAGCGTAGTTTCACTACGATGATGAGCGCAGAAAGCGGAAGTGAAATAGCGGAAGCTGTATTGCCAATTCGCATTGCGCCAAACGGTGCGCTACAAGGCGAAGTGGTAGCAGCGCCTGAAAACGGTAGTGTAACTTTTGACGGCTTAGTGGCAAGCTACACGCCAAATGCTGGCTTTGTCGGTGAAGATAGCTTTAGTTATCGCGCGGTGGATGCAGATGGCCAGGTTTCTGGTACCAACACCATTGCCGTTACGGTGACTAATACGGCACCTGAAGTTACGGCTGCAGGTCCTGAGTCGGCTGACGGCGGTGATACGGTTGAGCTTGAAGCAACAGGTACCGATGCTGATGAAGACAACCTAACCTATACCTGGGTACAAACTGCTGGCCCAGAGGTTGAACTGACTGGTGCGGCGAGCGCGACAGCTAGCTTCACGGTTCCGCAACTAGATGACGAAAGTACAGTGACGTTTACTGTGACAGCGTCAGATGGTGCGGCGGAAGCTGAAGCTTCTGTGTCGGTTACGTTAACAGCATCTGAAGCCGAGCCTGAACCTGAGCCGGAAACACCAACATCAAGTAGCTCAAGCAGCTTTGGCTGGTTGTTTACCCTGTTGGCATTACCGTTGGTTTGGTTGCGTCGACGCTTCGCATAGCCGAAAAACTAAATAACTAACTGTTATAAAAAGCAAAAGCGGCAGTAACCCTGCCGCTTTTTTGTGTCTGAAATATTTTGTTACACCTGAGTAACAAAATAGCTTCTTTCGTAAATTTTATGTGGTAAATTCGTACGGTGCATTTGTACAACTGTACAAGCTGCCATTGTAATTAACAGACACAAGGGAAGAGCAATGAAAACAACTCTAAAAGCTCGTTGGTCCACACTCGCTGTCGCGGTTGCTGCTGCAACTACGATGTCGGCTGCCGTGGCACAAGAGCTACAAGCGGTTGATGCTAAACTTCAAGCGGTTGAGCAAACTGCGGAACGTAATCTGAACAAGGTTCCACGAAAAGTTCAAGGCGGCTTACAACGTGAAGCATTTCAACCTACTCGTTTCTTAATTGAATTTGTTGAGCCGGCAGTGGCCACTTATAAAGGTGGTATTGCGGGCTTTGAAGCTACTTCTGCGAAAGCGACAGGGCAACAACGCCTTGACATTAACTCGCGCAAGGTAGAGTCATACGCGGACTATTTGGCTAAGCGTCAAAGCTTAGTGATGTCTGAGGTGAAAAAGCGTATTCCTGACCTTGAAGAAAAAGCGAGTTTAACGCTGACGTTTAACGGTGTGATTGTTGAGTATCATGGCGGTGACTTGAAGCAGCGTTTGCGTGGCGTGCCAGGCGTTAAAGCGGTTCACGAAGACAGCGTTGTTTATGTGAATATGGACGCTTCAAACGACCTTATCGGTACAGCTGAAGCTTGGCAACAGCTCGGTGGCCAAGCAGCTGCTGGTAAAGGTGTGAATGTTGCCGTTATTGATACCGGTATCACTTTTGATCACCCCATGTTTGCTGACAATGGTCACGACCCTGTTACAGTTGCAGGCGAAGTGGGTGCTGACTGGTGTGAAGTAAACCCTGACGTGTGTAACGACAAGATTGCCGTGGCACGTTTTTATGAAGCGGGTAGCTCGGTGCACCCAGATGAATTCATGGACTCGCCATGGGACATGAACGGTCACGGTACTCACGTAGCGGGTACAGCTGTCGGTAACCCAGTTAGCGCAACTTATAATGGCGTAGCGATGAACTTCTCAGGTGTCGCACCTGGTGCTAACTTGATGGTGTACAAAGCGTTATGGCAAACCGTTGATGGCCGTGGTTCTGGCTTAACCTTAAGTTTGGCCGAAGCGCTTGAAAATGCAGCGGAAGACGGCGCAGACGTGATTAACAACTCGTGGGGCGGCGGTGCTGGTGGTTCTCCAGCCAACAGCTACTACACCAGCATTATGCAGTCGTTAGACGAAATGGGTGTGGTTACCGTTACTTCTGCTGGTAACTCTGGCCCAGGCCCGGTTACCGTTGGTTGCCCAGGTTGTATTGAAGAAACCATTACTGTTGCAAGTACGCAAACGGGTCGTGTTTTTGGTAACGAGCTTGAAGTCACTGGCTTTGACCCAATTGCCGCGAACATGGGTAACGGTAACTTCCAAGTGAATGAAGCCATTACTGCTGAACTGTTGCCTGCGTCACAAGTTGATGACACCAACATTGAAGCTTGTAACGCGTTTGAAGCCGATGCATTTGCAGGCAAAATCGCAATGGTTAGTCGCGGTTCTTGTTCGTTTGAACAGAAAGCCAACACGGTTCAAGCGGCTGGCGCTGTAGGCATGGTGTTATACAACAATGCTGAAGGCATCATCATTATGAGCATGGGCGCGGCAACCTTGCCGGGTGTGTCTATTCTGCAAGCGGATGGCCTGGCCATTGAAGAAGCTTGGGAAGCAGGCATGCAAGCCTCTATTAATCCAAACTTCCGCGAAATTAACGAAGCAGCAGTCGACATTATGTCCGACTTCAGCTCGCGTGGCCCGAACGGTGATTCTTCGTTCTTGAAACCAGAAATTGCAGCGCCAGGTAGCGATATCTTGTCTGCGGCGCCTGGTCCAGGTTTAGCGATGATGAGCGGTACTTCAATGGCTGGCCCACATGTAGCTGGTGCTGCGGCATTGGTTATTGCTGGCTATGACAATGACTTAACGCCACAGCAAGTGAAGTCTATTTTGATGACTTCTTCTAAAGGCGGTATTTTGAAAGAAGACGGTGAAACACCTGCTGACCCATTTGATGTGGGTGCTGGTCGTCTTGAAATGCCGACGGCAATGAATACCGGTGTTACTTTCGACCGCGCTTCATTTGCTAATAACATGTGTGTGAACACTTGTACCTTTACACGCACGGCCACTAACCTTGGGGGTGCAGACGCAAACTGGCAGGTTTCTGTTGCGTTTAACAACCCAAGTGTAAGTGCAACTTTCACTGAGTCGTTAGCGTTAGAAGCTGGTGGTACTGGTACGTTTGAAATGGAAATTAACGGCGCACTTGCTGGTGAAGGCTGGCAGTTCGGTCACGTTACTTTCACCGACGCAAACGGTACTTATGCTGATGCTGTATTGCCTGTTGCGGTTTATACTGCGCTTTCAGAAGACTCAACAATTATTGCTGCAGGCGTAACTGCGGGCGAGTTGTTGGCAGGTACTGATTTCACCATGTCGGCTATAGCTGGCCTTGGTGGTACCGGTGAAGAAGTGACGCTTTCAGTACAATACCCAACTGATGAATTGTTCGTTATTGACGAGTCGTCATTGATGGTCACTGAAGAGCTAAGCACCCCAACTTCGTCTGAATACAACGCTGAAGCCCGCTCATTTACTTGGGTAGGTACGCAAGAGAAGTCAGCTGACGAAGCGGCTGTGTTTAGCGCCGCGGGTTCATTCCCATTTGCTGGTTTAGGCTTAGATACCTTGCAAGCGGTTTACGGTATTCCCCACAACAAAGTATGTGTGGAAGGCTGTGATGAAACTTACCTCACGATTGACCTAACCGCTGTTGGCGATGTGTGGAACATGGGTGGCACTTCGCACACCATGCTGCATATGTGGAGCAATGGTTTCGTTGAAATTGGCGAACAGCGTTCAATGACACCATTTATGCCTGGTTTTATGCCAGAAGTAGACGGTACTGACGGCGTTGTTGCACCATTGTGGTCAGACTTCCAGTTTAACGCCGGCGAAGGTGAAATGCGTTATGCCTTGGTTAATGCAGGTAGCGATAGCTACTTAATTCTGGAGTGGTACAACGCGCTTGCATGGAATAGTCCGGATTACCCAGAAGCAGACAACGGTGAACGTTATACCTTTAATGCTTGGTTCCGTTTAGGTACTAACGAGGTGTACTACAATTACATCGAAACTGGTACTGAAACTCCGTACTGGGGTGCAGCGATCGGTATCGAAGATACCACGGGTACTGTAGGTTCAACTGTATTCTACGGTTATGACGGTGCTTATCCGGCCAACGGCGGTAGTTACGGTGCGTTGATTGAAGAAGGCGCTAACGGTACGGTACAAGTTGACTTAGCAGCGAACGTTGCAACCTTTGGTGATGTTGCAGCAGTTGCGGCTGAAGGCAGCCACTCGCGCGCCCTGACCATTGACTTAACTGACGCTGTGGGTGAACAAGGACGCGAGTTCTTAACCATGCTGAATGTTAGCTCTGGTGAGTTGTCGTACGACGCTGTATTACCTATGCACGTGAACCCAACAGGCACGCTAAGTGTTGAAACGGTAACTGCTGCAGAAAACGGTACAGTAAGCTTTGATGGTATGGTGGCAACGTACACTACGCCAGCTGGCTGGACCGGTACTGATAGCTTTACCTACCGTGTGGTTGACGAGAATGGTGGTGTTTCAACTGAAAACACTGTGTCTATCTCGATTACCAATGCTGCACCTTCGGTAAGCGTGACTGCACCGTCTTCAGTAAACGTTGATGCTTCAGTTAGCTTAGACGCAAGTGCTTCTAGCGATGCTGACGGCGATACCTTGACCTATCAATGGCAATTGATTGATGGCCCAACCATTTCATTGGCGAACGCCAACACTGCGGTAGCAAGCTTTACTGCGCCACGTGTTGACGCAACTTCTGAAGCGACGTTCTTGTTAACAGTTTCTGATGGTATTGAAACTGTGCAGTCGCAGCACACTGTCACTATCGTGAAGAAAGACAGCAGTGCGTTCGGTTGGTTGTTTGTATTGTTAGGTCTGCCTTTAGTATGGTTGCGCCGCCGCGCAGTATAATCGCGCGATGACAATGTAAACGTTAAGATACTGTTATTTTGATGCAAACGGCGATAGGATAGACCTATCGCCGTTTTTTTTTACGTGAGGGTATAAGCATGAATGTTAAGGGATTGTCTGTTGTAAGCATGGCTGTTGCAGTTGCTTTGACGGTTGCTGGCTGTGTCGATAAAGAAAATGTGAACACAGATGCGCTGAACGAGGTTGATACCGATATTAGCGCCAAGGAGCAGACCATGAACCCTGTTGAAGACGGATCACGCGATGCGCGCTTGCGTTCGCTCGATAACCAAATTCGCTCGATGGTTGGTATTGCTCGTGCTGACAGTCTTGACCAGTGTCGCATGATTGCGGTGGGCAAGCGCGCTTGTGGCGGCCCTGAGTACTATATTGCCTATTCATTGCAGGTAACTGATGAGTCGGCGTTAAAGCAGTTGGTGAGTGAGTACACGAAGCTGCGCATTGAGCATATTCAAGAAACTGGCGAAATGGGCACCTGTGAGGTGATTCCTGAGCCGGTACTCGACCTTAATGGCGGCATTTGCCGCGCGCTACCAACGAATACGATGTAGCCCGGCGTTCTACGCCGGGACGAGCGCAGCGAGGTCATACTCGCCACATGACCAAAGCTCAAACATTAACAGGGCTGAGCCCTACCCGGCGTACTTTTTGACAAAACACGGCCGGGCTACCGGTCAAGGTATTTCAGCAGTGACTTCAGGGCGGCTGGTTTAACCGGCTTGGCCAAGAAATGCAGTTGTTCGGCGCGTGCGCGGCTGCGCACGCCGTCGTCATTCATGGCGGTAACTAAGGCGCCAGACAAATTATCCCCCCATAACTTCCGCAATTCTTGAGCGAGGCTTAAGCCATCGTGTTCGTCGTCGCCTAGTTGGTAGTCTAATAAAATGCCGGTTGGACGCGGGTGGGTTGCGGCGTATTCAAGCGCGGTGGCGCTGCTGGTAAAGGTTTCGACGGTACAGCCCCACTTTTCTAACAGTGCGCGCATGGCGTTGAGATTTTCTTGATCGTCGTCCACACACACCATGGTTAAGCCTTGGTGTAAATCACTGGTGTTTGGCTGTGCTGGCTTTTCGTGTACTTGGGCTTCGTTGCCTAAAGGTACTTGTACCGAGAAGCAACTACCCGAGCCTTCAACGGTTTGCAGGCGCAGCTCGCAATGTAATTGTTCACTCATACGCTTGGCGACACTTAAACCTAGCCCAACGCCTTCAACGCGGGTGTTGGAGCCGCGGTAAAATGCATCAAAAATGCGATGCCGTTGCTGGGCAGTAATACCAAGCCCAGTGTCATACACGGCTATCAGCAAGTAGTCACCACGGCGGCGTACGCCGAGTAAGACCTTGCCGTTGTCGCGGTTGTATTTTACCGCGTTAGACAAAAAGTTTTGCACAATACGGCGCAAATACGTTGGGTCGGTGTACACCACGCCGTCATGAATACGAGCCTTAAGGTTAATGCCACGCTGCTCTGCCAGCACGCTATATTCATGCAGTAACGGCTGTAGCACGGAGCTTAGTCGCACATGCCTAAAGCGCGGTTGTAATGCGCCTTGGTCCATTTTAGCAATTTGTAGCAAGGTGCTTAGCAAGTGTTCTGTTGAGGCTAATGCCGTGTCTAATTTTTGGGTTAGTTGCAAATTGTTGGGGCTTAATGTTTGCTCGTCCATCGCCGACAAATACAAGCGTGCGGCGTTAAGCGGTTGCAAAATATCGTGGCTGGCTAGCGCCAAAAAGCGGGTTTTTGACGCATTGGCTTCTTCGGCTTCTTGCTTGGCCTTTTTTAGTTCAACTTCAACGGTGCGACGGCGATCAATTTCTTCGGTGAGCTCGTTGTTGATTTCTCGAATTTTCTTCTGCCGTATATTAATGCGCTGCTCTAGGTCTATGTTGGCTTCTTCTAGCGCCTGCTGAGTTTCTACGTGTTCAGTAATGTCGGTGAATGAGGTTACAAAGCCGCCGTTGGGAAGCGGGTTACCCACCATTTCGATCACGCGGCCGTCACCACGGCGACGAATAAAGCGGTGCGGCGAGCCCACCTGCATGTGCTTCAAGCGCTTGGCAACAAGCTCTTCAATTTCGCCCGGGCCACATTCGCCGCGCTCGGCGTTATAACGAATTAAAGTGGCTATGGGCTGGCCCGGCTTGACCATGCCGTCGGGGTAATTAAATAGGTCTAAGTAACGCTTGTTCCATGCCACTAAACGCAGCTCGGCGTCAACCACACTAATGCCCTGAGCCAGGTTTTCAAGCGAGCTAAACAAGATTGATTGCTGGGTTTGCAAGGCCTGGGTGGTGTCGTCAAAAAAGTGCACCACTTCTTCTAGGTGCAAGCGCCTGTCGCGCAGTGCTGCTTCTACCAGTGACCGCGCTGTTGCAGCGCCCAGCACCCCGGTGAGTACCCGTTCTACGTAGTCAATGAATTCACGCGAGGCGACGTCTTCTTTATTGGTATGGCTGGTGTTGTTGCCTTGTGACTCGGCAAAGTAGTCGAGCAATTGGGCCGTGCGTTGCTCTCCGACAAAGGTCTGCAGTAGTAACATCATGTCGCCGTTGGTGGCCTGATGGTGCCGGCCGACGGTGTGCTCTTGCACCCGTGAGCGCGGTTTGACAAATGCCGTTGCTTGAATGCGATCAATCAGGCGCGGCTGAGCCATTAGCGAGAATATGATGTAAAACGCAGTGTTCACCGCTAGGCTAATCACTGTGCCTTGGGTAATAATGCTAGTGTCAGTGCTGTCGTGCGGTAGGTACATTGGCACCGCCACGGCAAATAGCCATGCAATTAAGCCAGTTCCCAAGCCTACGTAAACGCCACGTGCGTGGCCGCGGCGCCAGTACAAGCCACCCAGTACCGCCGGTAATAACTGCAGAACCACAGAAAAGGCGAGTAAGCCGATGCTGACTAAGCCGGTGCCGGCTGCCCAGAAGTAATAGCAAAGGTAGCTGAGCAATAAAATAATCGCGATAGCAACGCGGCGAATGAGCAATAGTCGCCGTTGGAATCCGGTGGGAAAGCTGGTGGGTAAACTGCTGCGACGTTGTAAAATAATCGGCATGATCACGTCGTTGGTAACCATGGTGCTTAAGGTTACCGAGGCGATGATAACCATGGCGGTAGCGGCGGAAAAACCACCGATGTAAATAAACACCGCAAGCCAGGTTTGGTCATGTAAAAGAGGCAGACGCAGGGCGTAGGTGTCGCCGTCGACACCGCCCAAAAACAAGCTGCCGCTTAAGGCAATGGGCACAATGGCCGCAGCTATTAACACTAAGTACAGTGGAAAGCCCCAGCGGGCGGTTTTTAAGTGGTTGACGTTGACGTTATCAACGACAGCTACGTGAAACTGTCGTGGCAGACATAGAATAACGCCTGCCGCCATAAAGGTTTGCACAATAAAGTCAAATTCGGTGAGCGCTTCCCAGCTCCAGGCTTTGCTGGTTGGGTGACTAAGTTGCTGCCACATGCTGGTTGGCGACGCTTCACTGAACAGTAGGTAAGCAAATACGGCCGCGGCGAGCAGCGCGACTAGCTTCACTGCCGACTCAAAAGCAATGGCCAAAATCATGCCGTTGCGGTATTCGGTCACCTCGATATGGCGCGTGCCGAACAGCATGGCGAACACCGCCATAATGGCTGCTGCCACCAGTTCGTTAATGGAAAACTGCGTGAGTGCCGAGGTGTTTTCGGTGAGCACCACAAAGGTTAAACCCACGGCTTTAAGTTGCAAAGCTATGTAGGGAATTGTCGCTAACGCGGCGATAAGTGTTACGAACAGCGCCAAACGTTGGCGTTTGCCATAGCGGCTGGCAATAAAGTCGGCTATCGAGGTTATATTCTGCTGTTTGGAGACGCTAACAAGCTTTTCAACCAGCGGTAGCGCGAATACGAATAACAAGAATGGCCCGAGCAAAATGGGAATATAGGCCCAGCCGCCGCTAGCGGCATTACCCACGGCACCGTAGTAGGTCCAGCTGGTGCAGTAAATAGCGAGGCTCATACTGTAAATAATTGGCTTATAGCTAATGCGGTTGGCCCATGAATTGGGTTTATCGCCCCAGTGCGCGACGGCAAATAGGGTGGCTATGTAGGCCAAAGAGGCAAGTATGAGCAGTAAGGTCATTTGAACACCAAGTTCGTTATTCGTTATTCGTGTTTTCTAACGGGTTTGCTGAACGAACGTAATTGATTTTGGGGGCCGCGACAAGACCTAAGCCGCCCATATTTAGCATGCGCTCGATAATTGACAGGCGGGGGTCGGTACGGCCGTTTTCAATGTCACGTACGGTTTTGTCTGATATGCGACAAAGTTGTGCGAATTCTATTTGGGTAAAGCCGTATATTTCCGTGCGAATAATTTTTACGGCCTCGCCTAAGCTTATTTCATAGCGCTGGAGCTGCTCAATTATTTTATTCTGAATGGTACTGCGCTGCTCATGTGATAACGATTTCATGATAGTAATCCCATGGTAGTTAGACGTTGCTCTAGAAAATGAAAGCCCATAATTGGCATTTGTATGATTTGCTCAGGGCAGCCCGCAGTTTCTAATTGCTCCGGTAAATTAAGTAGTTTGGTCGCTATGGCGTTAAGCTCGGCCATGAGTTTTTCTGGGGCGACATATTGTTTAAGCTGCTGGGCAATGGCTGGATAATTAATTGACGCCCCGACTTCATAGGGAGCGCCCCATTTAAATAAGCGAGTGATAACTTCTGGGTCTGCCTTCATGGGGGCGAAGTCATAAATAGGTGCGTACGTGACAACACCGTTACGCTTGATAAACGAGATATTTCTGCCGTGATTATCCGAATTGCCAAAAATAACGTTCAGCATGTCGCGTATAACGTATTCGGTTACAAACTGCTCGTCACTTATGTTGAGTAACCCGTTGAGCCGATTGAGCAGTTCGTTGATGACATTAAAATGATTGCAACTTGCGCCGGCACTGACATCAAGAATTGAGTAAATACTTTCAACACCGACACGATGTAGTACACCATCGCCTTCATAAACGTCAAACCGAGGTAGCCACAAGCTAGCCTGATCGCTAGCGGGATCGACATGCAGCATAATATGCTCGGCGTTCAAGGTTGGTATGGCGGTGTCGCGTAGTAAATTATTTAACACGCAATAATACGAGTATTCTGCCTTGAGAATGTTGTTATCCGTGACACTACGATTATTACGGGCGAATTTGACGAGGTAGGGCTGAGCTTGATTTGGCCGCCCAGCAAAATCAGGGTCGATAAGCACCTTGCCTTCGTCATTAACATTTAATAATAGTTTTGGTGCTACGCCATGCGCGCCGGTTGCCCCACCTACTGTAGCGCCTTGGCTGCTAGCGAACTCCAGAAAGTCATATTCTAAAGCGGCGACCTGTGCAATTTCGAACGTTAGTGTCTGTTGTGGAGGTAAGTTCTCAAAGGCTTCTTTAATGCGCAAATTACCTATTGGCGCGAGCACAGCATGTTCAAGTAGTAGGCGGTTAATTTGTTCAGGTTCACTGTGTTGAATGCCTAAATTATTTATCCACCATGTACGTGCCTTGCCAACGGGTAACAAATCATCAAATAGAGCGGGCCACCGTGGGTATTCACTTTCGATAGCACTCACAGGAGTATTTACAGAGGTCGCGAATTCGGCACGTGACTCGTATGGTACATGCGAGTTCGCAAGGTACTCAGGTAAATAGCTAATACCAATGGTTCCAGTTGGTTTGAAATTGATTTTGGCCGCTGTATGCCAGTTACCGTTGACGAAAGTTTGCATATGCATGGCGCATTCCTTTTATTTGTAACGGTAGTTTAGTTCCTTATTTTTGATAAATCCAGTAGTTTGATTCCGTAATTATCTATTTTTTGGCTTTTTTGCGGGTGTTTGGTTCCGTTATTCGTGCGTTTCCCTGTTCGTACGCTTCGCTGTTCGTCCGTTCGGCTGTCGCCTCACTGTTCGAAGCTGGTTTTGCGAATAGCGCGAAGTGCGGACCAACAGCGCAGCGCACGAATAACGACTAACGAATAACGAATAACGCTTTTGCGCTTCGTACGACCAATGTCTTATTTCCTGTATTGACCATACAAGACTAGATTGCATAGGTGATTCTCTATAAGAACCAATCACTAATAACAAACAACAACAGAACAACTTGGAGGGCGTATGGCTTTCAAAAGCGAAGAACTCGCAAAAGCCTACTGGCGCGATAACATTAGCTTGGTGCTGAAGCTCCTAGCGGTGTGGTTTATTGTGTCGTATGGCTTTGGCATTCTCTTGGTGGACGTGTTGAACCAGTTCACTTTCTTCGGCTTTAAGCTGGGCTTTTGGTTTGCTCAGCAGGGCTCAATTATCACCTTTGTTATCTTGATTTTCGTGTATGTGAAACGCATGGCGGCGCTGGATAACAAATATGAAGTGCACGAAGAATAGGGGCCGGGAACATGGATATTCAAACGTTAACGTTTATTATCGTCGGCTTAACCTTCGCACTTTATATTGCTATTGCAATTTGGTCGCGGGCGGGCTCGACGTCTGACTTTTATGTAGCTAGTGGTGGCGTACACCCAGTAATGAACGGTATGGCAACAGCCGCCGACTGGATGTCTGCTGCGTCGTTTATTTCAATGGCGGGTATTATCGCGTTTGCTGGTTATGACGGCAGCGTGTACCTGATGGGTTGGACTGGTGGTTATGTACTACTGGCTCTATGCTTGGCGCCGTACTTACGTAAATTTGGTAAGTTCACCGTGCCAGACTTTATTGGTGACCGTTATTACTCACAAACGGCCCGTACTATTGCGGTTATTTGTGCGATTTTGATCTCGTTCACCTACATTGCAGGCCAAATGCGTGGTGTGGGCGTGGTGTTCTCGCGCTTCTTAGAAGTTGATATTGCCACCGGTGTCTTCATTGGTGCCGTTATCGTGTTCTTCTACACCGTATTGGGCGGCATGAAGGGCATTACCTACACCCAGGTTGCGCAATATTGCGTATTGGCATTTGCTTATTTGGTGCCAGCTATCTTTATTTCGTTCCAAATGACCGGCCACATTCTGCCGCAAACAGGGTTTGGTGCGACTATTACCGATGGTGTTGCAGGTGAGGGGCAATATTTGCTGGCAAGGCTTGATGGGCTGTCCGAAGAGCTCGGGCTAGCGGCGTATACCTCTGGCATTAAGTCGAAAATTGACGTGTTCGCAATTACCTGCGCGTTAATGGTAGGTACCGCTGGTTTGCCACACGTTATTGTACGCTTCTTCACCGTACCTAAAGTAAGCGATGCGCGCTTGTCTGCGGGTTGGGCATTAGTGTTCATTTCAGTGGTTTACCTAACTGCGCCTTCTATTGCTGGCTTTGCCAAAGTGAATCTGATCAACACCGTGAACGGTCCAGACTTGCAAGGTGTAGAATATGAAGCTGCGCCAGACTGGATTAAGAACTGGGAGAAAACCGGCTTGATCAAGTGGGAAGATGAGAACGGTGACGGCAAAATGTTCTACTCGGGTGACGAGCGCAACGAAATGACGGTTGACCGTGACATCATGGTTCTAGCGAACCCTGAAATTGCTGACTTACCGGCGTGGGTTGTGGCGTTAGTTGCAGCGGGTGGCGTAGCTGCGGCGTTATCAACTTCGGCAGGCTTGCTACTGGTTATTTCAACTTCAGTGTCCCATGACTTGTTGAAACGAACCTTAACCCCGAATATTACCGACAAACAGGAGCTGATGTGGGCCCGGGTGGCGGCGGCAATTGCGATTGCCTTGTCAACGTGGTTTGGTATTAATCCGCCCGGCTTCGTGGCGCAGGTGGTCGCCTTCGCGTTCGGCTTAGCCGCAGCGAGCTTCTTCCCTGCAATTATTCTGGGTATTTTCTACAAGCGTATGAATAGCACGGGTGCCATTGCCGGTATGTTAGTGGGTATCATCTTTACCTTGGCGTATATTATTTACTTCAAGTTTGTGAACCCAGACGCTAACTCGGCGGCCAACTGGCTATTTGGTATTTCGCCTGAAGGTATTGGTACTGTAGGTATGGTGCTGAACTTCATTGTGGCTTATGTTGTGCATAAGTTAACGGGCGATGCGCCGCAAGATACGCAAGATTTGGTGGAGTCGATTCGTTATCCGCGTGGTGCGGGTGGGGCGACAGGCCACTAGTTTACAAGCCCGGCTTTCGCCGGGCTTTTTCGTACGCTGCGCTGTTCGTGGTTCGTACACTTCGTTGTTCGAGGTTTTACGAAGAGCGCGTAGCGCGGACCAACAGCGAAGCGCACGACTAACGAATAACGCTTTTAAGGTTTTATACATGCAGCCGGAATTTACTGAGGTACAGCGCTTTTTAATTGACTGTCCACCGTTTGACGAACTCAGCGGCGAGCAGCGGCAGTGGGTGGCACAAAATATAAAAGCGGCCTATGTGAACGAGCACAACGTGAGTGACTTGTTCAAGCAACATAGCCCGGCTTTATATATTGTGCGCTCGGGCGGGTTTGACTTGCTGGCGCCGGATGGACATTTGATTGAGCGGCTTGAGTCGCATGATTTGTTTGGGTTTCCGTCGCTGTTAAGTGGTCGGCCGGTGGTGAATAAGCTGCAAGTGATTGAAGACGGCATTATTTATATTGTGTCGGCGCAGATGTTTGATACGTTGCGCCAAGCAGTGCGGGCGTTTGAACAATACTTTATTCGTGCCCACGGGCAGCGGCTGTTGGGTGAAGTAGCCCGGCGTTCTACGCCGGGTAGCAGTGCAGCTGCTGTTAATGGTAGCACCGCAGCTGCTGTTAATGGTAGCACCGCAGCAGTGGGGGGAATAACCGCTGGCGCGTCTCGGCCGTCAGTTTCAGAGAAAACGCCGGGCTACCCAAGCTCAGGGCCGGGCTACGAGCCGTTGGAGTTAACCGTTGGTGAGGTGGTGGCGCGCAAACCAGTCACCATGCCCATTACCGCAACTATTCGTGAAGCGGCTGAGCGCATGCGCGATGAAAAGGTGTCATCTATTATTTTGGTAGAGGAGGGGGCGGCCCCCGCTCCAGACCCTGGTTCGGACCAAGGTCCGGACCAGGGTCTGCCCCCCTCTCTGCGAATTAGCGGCATATTGACCGACCGTGATTTGCGCAATCGGGTGGTGGCGCAGGGCTTGTCGTATGAGTTGCAGGTGAATGCGGTGATGACGCAGGCGCCGGCCACGGTGCAGGCGCGGCAGACGCTCATGGATGCGCTGGCGATGATGACGCAGCACGATATTCACCATTTGCCGGTGGTCGATGATAATCAGCAACCCTTAGGCATGATTACCAACACGGATTTAATGCGGCAACAGCGCAGTGAGCCGGTGATGTTAATTAGTGCGCTCAATAAAGCCGAGTCACGCGAGCAGCTCATTACCGAAGCGCGACAAATTCCGGCTTACATGCAAACCTTTGCGGCGCGGGTGCGCGATACGACCATGGTTGGCCGCTTGTTGGCATCATTAACTGACAGCATGAGCCGCAAGCTCATTAAGTTATACGAGGAGGAGCACGGCGTGGCTCCCGGTGCTTATTGTTGGATAGCATTTGGCTCGCAAGGGCGAGAGGACCAAGTGCTAAGCTCGGACCAAGATAACGGTTTGTTGCTTGGTAATGGTTTAAATGAGCAGCAACTTGAGTGGTTTAAAGGGCTAGGCGAGTACGTGTGCACTGGCCTTAATGAGTGCGGTATTCCGCTGTGCCCGGGCGATATTATGGCGTCTAACCCTGATTGCCGTCGTACCCTTGATGGTTGGCTTGAACGCTTTGAAAACTGGACTCAAAACCCCACGCCCAAAGCGCTCATGTACTGCCAAATATTTTTTGATTCGCGCATGGTGCACGGCAATAAGCGTTTGTACCAACGTTACCGTGACGAAGTGGCGCAGTTGGGGCAAAAAGACTTTTTCTTGGGCAACTTAGCGCGACTGCAGGTGAGTGTGCAGGTGCCGTTGGGGTTATTTAATCGTTTTCGTGGCACCGAGTCAGGAAAGGACAGCGATTTAATCAACATTAAGCGCTACGGCATCGCGTTGATTAACGATATTGTGCGAATTTATTCGCTGCAAGCTGGGCTAACTGTCCCACAAACTTTACAGCGACTGGAGCAACTGCGCGGCAGCAATTTGCTAAATCGTAAAGATAACCAGAGCTTAGCTGAAGCGTGGCAGTTTTTAACCCAGTTGCGCTTACAGCACCAGCTAGACACTTGGGGCTCCGATAAGCCGCAAAATGCTCTCGACCCCGATGAGCTCAGCACGTTAACGCGGCGACAACTTAAAACGGCGTTTCGTATTATCAAAGAATGCCAACAAGGCGTTGGTTTGAAATTTGGTCGGGTAGGGTAAATGGGAAACCTGAAACGCTGGCTTAAGCGCTGGTTGCAACAGAAAAAACCTTGGACCGAGCATACTTATGTGGCGCTGGACGTAGAAAGTAGTGGCCTTGATCCGCACTCTGATCAATTGCTGGCGGTGGCATGGGTGGTTATTAAGCCGCCAGTAATAGACTACGCCAGTGGCCGTTATTACTTAATTAAGCATGACCAAACCGAGCTGAAACAATCGCCGGTGGTGCATGGCTTGGTTAGCAAAGACTTTATTGACCCCACTGAGCCAGTAGAAGTACTGCGAGAGTTAGCTAAAGTACTAAAAGATAATGTCTTGGTTTGTCATTATATTCGGCTGGACTGGGGTTTTCTGAAGCAGGCAGCGAAGCAACACGGGATAAAATTAGAACCCTTGGCGCGCTTTGACACGCTTGCTTACGAGGCCCAACGCCTTAAACGCCATCAACATCATATTGCTCGCGGCGAGCTGACATTAAATGCCTGCCGAACCCGTTATGGGTTGCCTGAGTATAATGCCCACCATGCCTTTAGTGACGCCATAGCCTGTGGCGAGTTAATGCTGGCTCAACGCTATAAATAACCGCTAATTTTTAGCAAATATGACGTTGGTTATACCAATTATCCAAAAAAGTTCCCTGTTTTGACGAAAAAAATACAAAAAACTGTAATTTTGTTGGTTTCGTAGGTTGCCGAGCCGACTGTTTTTGATTAGTATCGAGTACTGATCGATTGGTGTTTATGTAATGTTAACGTTTCATAAGCCTCGGTCGGAACGAGCACGAAAGCGTTCACGTGCCGATTTTAAACCTAGTAAATCACTTAAAAAGTGGTCCAGGGAGAAGATATGTATACTAATAACAAATTAGCTAAGTCTGTACGCTTAGCGCTAATGTTCGGTGGAGCTTCACTTGCGTTCACTGGTACTGCAGCAGCGCAAGACCAGTCAGAGGAAGCACAAGCTGAAGAAGCGCAAGAGCGTATTCAGGTAACCGGTTCACGTATTAAACGTACTGACCTTGAAGGTGCGGTACCTTTGACAGTTATCGACCGTGAAGCTATCGAGCTTTCTGGTGACTTGTCTGTAACTGACGTACTACGTGGTACTACTTTTAACTCATTCGGTTCATTCCGTCCGCAATCTGGTAGCTCAGCGCAGGGTACTGCGTCTATCGATATGCGTGGTTTGGGTGCTGACCGTACGTTGGTACTTGTAGACGGTCGTCGTCTTCCTAAGTCACCTTCTACCGGTTCAACTCAAGATTTGAACACCATTCCAATCGGTGCTGTTGAGCGTATCGAAATCTTGTCTGACGGTGCATCTGCGGTGTACGGTTCTGACGCGATCGGTGGTGTAATCAACATCGTAACTCGTAAAGACTACAGCGGCGCTGAAATCAGCGTTGGCGCTGGTCAAGTAAGCTACCCAGAAGAAGGCGGTGACCGTGAGAACGGTACTATCACTTTTGGTGCTGCTGATGCAAACACCTCATTGTTAGGTGGTGTATCTTGGAACCAACGTGACATCATTTTCTATCGTGATTTCCCATATGCTGGTCAAGGTTCATCAGTATACGGTAACAACTGGACACCTTGGTCAAACTACGGCGTGTTCACTGAAATCCCTAACGGCTGTCGTGAGCCAAACTACATTGACACCACTATCGGTGGCCGCGAGCGTTGCCAGTACAACTTTAACGCGACTAACGCGAACGAAGCGTCTTCAGCGAACGAGTCTTTGTACTTGAAAGGTGAACACCGCATCAACAACAACTGGAAAGTTTACGCGACTGCAACTATCGCTAAAACTGAATCTTTCGGTCGTTATGCGCCAGTTCCAGATTGGGCTGAAATCGCTCCAGATAGCTATAACAACCCAACCAACCCAGATGCTTGGTTCTATGACACCGTAAACAACCCTAACGCAGTTGCATTCGACCCTGCTAACGGTGGTTCTTTCGGTAATGGTCCTGAGTGGGTTGACTCATATCACCGTTATGCTTCACTTGGTAACCGTGATGGTTTCGTAAACAACGAAAACACTGACTTGTTGGTTGGTGGTTCAGGCTTCATTGGTGACATCGAGCTTGACTTCGGTTTACGTCGTAACCGCAACAAAACTTACGATATCGGTTATAACTACATCGTTCGTTCAACTGCTAACGACTACATCTCAAACTTTAACCCAGGTTACTGTGGCGATGGCTCGTTCGACGCTGTGAACTGTCGTTACGGTTATGACATTCAGAACCCAACGAACAACTCAGACGACGTTCTGAATGCAATGAAAGCGACTATTTCGCGTATCTCTAAGTTTGACCAAGACGAAGCATACTTGAACGCGTCATTCGACGTGGCAGAAACTGACGCTGGTGTTATCCAAGCGTTCGTTGGTGCTGAGTACCGTAAAGAAACTTACGTTGACCAATACGACTCATTGTCAGAAGCTGGTCAAATTGGTGGTTCTGCAGGTAACTCTGCGGGCGGCGACCGTACTGTTAAGTCTGCGTTCTTCGAAGTATTAGTTCCAGTAACTATGGACTTTGAATTGAACTTCGCAGGTCGTTACGACAAATACTCAGACTACGGTAACGATTTCTCGCCTAAAGTATCTTTCCGTTGGGAACCAACTGACGGCTTAGTATTCCGTGGTTCATACGGTGAAGGTTTCCGTGCTCCGTCACTGGATATCTTGACTGCTAAGACTTCGTTCTCTGCAGTATCTGTAAACGACGCTGATACTTGTGCGGTATTAGGTTCTTGCCCAGTTCAGGTAGACACTTACATTCAGTCTAACCCGAACCTTGAGTCAGAGCAGTCTACTCAGTACGCTTTAGGTGTTGCTTACCAGCCTACTGATTGGTTGAACATGACTGTTGACTACTGGTCAATCGAAATCGACAACCGTATTCAGTACTACGGCCCAAGCACTATCTTGGCTCGTGAAGCTGCGCAAGAATTCATTCCAGCTGGTTTGGGTGTAACTCGTAACCCAACTAACAACGTGATCACTCGTGTTGACGCAGGTTACGGTAACGAAGGTTACGTAGAAACTGACGGTATCGACTTGAACGCACGTACTAACTTTGACTTCGGTTCAATTGGTGCATTGCAAACTAACGTAACTGTAAGTTACACCAACGACTACAGCCTAGACGGCGGCCGTAACTTCATGGGTGACCCAGGCTTGCCTGAGTACCGTGCAAACATCGAGAACTTGTGGACTGTTTCTGACTTCTCATTTGTTTGGAACATGAACATCATCGGTGACCAAGCACAGTGTGGTATCGGTTATGAAGCAGTTGGTAACAACTGTGTAACTAACGCTGCAATGGATGAGCGCAACGGTCACTGGGGTACTTATGTAACTCACGATTTCCAAGCTAACTACGCAACTTCTTGGAACGGTCGCATCACCTTAGGTATGCAGAACGCGTTCGAGAAACTGCCACAGTTAACTCCATACGGCGGTCGTGACTACAACTTCGACTTGTACGATGACTACGGTCGTATCACTTACTTCCGTTACACTCAAGTATTCTAAGAACGCTTGAGTTAGCGATAAGCTAAGTTATTTAAAAGCCCGCGGTTCGCCGCGGGCTTTTTCGTTTGTGATAATCAAAATATGAACTAGTATTCAAAGCAAAAAAAGGCTCCACAAGGAGCCTTTTCCAATATCCAATATCGTATTTGCTTTTAACAGTTAACCTTTGGCAACAGTCACAGCCCAACCGAACTTGTCATCGTCAAGCTTGAACTCTTCAGCGCTGAACTTAGCACCGAGCTTCTCAACTTGCTTCTGTAATGCCGTAATGTCTTTCTTGGCAAAGGCCGCGTTGTTTTGATCAATTAATCGCTGTTTGTGATCGTTTACTGAATGATATTCATAAGCTAACTGTTTAACGCAGTCTTCGATGGTATTACCGGCAACGCGCTCTAAAGTGCGGGCAATGCGACGTACAATGTCTGTCACCCAAACTTGTTGTTCTGGTTTGCTGAACTTTTCTTGCAGTTCACGCATCATCCATTGAATGCTTTGTGCCAGTATTTTTTGATGGCTAAATTCTTGCCAGCCCTTGTCACCTAATTGCGGAATCGCTTGGCTTGCAAGGTCAATATAAAGGTCGGAAAGTTGGAACAATGGTGAGTCATTTAAAACACTTTCGATAACCTCAATACCAGCCTGCGAGCTTTTAACTAGGCTGCTAGAACTATTGTGCACAATAAAGTGTGCTTGTCCGTTATCTTTAAGGGTATCGATAATGACTTTGATGGCATCTTTACGATCGGCGTATTCAAAACCGAACTGACTAATATAGGCATCAACGGTCGCCGTTTTGAACGGTGCTTTTTCAATTGGGGTTTCGCTGTGAAACTGAATTGTTTTGAGTTTTTTTGCCAGTGCGGGTGACTGCTTCTGTAAGCTTGCGGCTGGATCAATTTTCGCCGCGTCGATACCGTGAATATTAAAGTCTTTGGTTTCAGTTTTGCTGTAATCGTGAGCTAACAATGCCAACGCACCGTTACCCGTGCCAATGTCGACAATAGCAGCTTCGGCAGGAAGGGATGTAAAAAATGCATCCCAATGTTGCTTTAGGGCACCGGTATAACCGCTGCTAGCTTGGCCTTCAGCGAAGCTGTTGAGAACTCCGCTGTACTGCCAGTATTTACTCCAATGTTCCATGTTTACCTCGAATGGTTATTGTTCTATTTTTTGGCGTCTCCGGCAGGAGTCGAACCTGCGACCTGCCCCTTAGGAGGGGGCTGCTCTATCCAGCTGAGCTACGGAGACGCGTTAGCAAGTATGCGCACTACTTTGATAAATGCTCAGCGAAGAACGACTCAAGCTCTTTGTATAGTTCGAGCTTATATTCTTCTTTGTAAAATCCGTGACCGTCTTCACGCACGAATACTTTGTAGTCGTCTTTACCGGCACTATCGAGAGCTTTGGTCAAGGCATGCATGTGGTCAATAGGCACTCGCACGTCTCGGCTACCATGCACAAGGTACAGCGGCACCTTAATTTTATCAACATTGTAAACGGGAGAATTCGCCTTAAGTACTTCTTCGTCAGTACCGACGTAGCGTTCCCAGACTTTTTTACCACGCGAGGTTTCTTGCACATCGCCAACTTCATACATCAGCGGCAATGAATAAACGCCAACATAGCCGACTGAACACTGATACAAGTCTGGCTCGCGGATGACGCCCATTAACGCGGCGTAGCCACCATAACTACCGCCGTAAATACAAATACGGTCTTCGTCGGCAATGCCTTGCTTAATGGCCCATAGGGTGCCGTCAGTTACGTCGTCTTGCATTTCGCGGCCCCATTTTTGGTAGCCAGACTGCTGGAAGTCGTAACCATAGCCGCCAGAGCCGCGGAAATTCACCTGTAATACGGCGTAACCACGGTTTGCGAAAAACTGTACTTCTGAGTTGAAACCCCAGGTATCGCGAGGACCATGAGGCCCACCATGAACGTTAACGATCATTGGCAGTTTGGTTTTTCCGTCCCAGTCACGAGGCGTGGTTAGATACCCGTGAATGGTGATGTCGTCGCGCGTGGTGTAAGAAATTGGCTGCATTGGCGCCATATCTTCGGCGTACAGGTTCTCTCTTGGCGCAGCGATAAAACTAACCTGCAATGTTTCAGTGTTTAACAGATAGAATTCACCGGCATTGCGGTCTGAACTCACTGAAATAATCGCCTGCTTTTTATCTTTTGTGGTACTGGTAAAACGAACCCGTTGACCCGGGAAGGCTTGTTCGAGTTGCTTTAGCAATTTTGCCGATTGCGTATCATTTTCAAAATAGACGCGTTCAATTTTGCCAGGCATAAACTCAACGCCGAGTAACTCACCGGACATACCGGTTACCGTTGTATAGACATCGACCAGATCGTTACCGGCAATTTTCTCAAGGGTAGCAAGCTGGGTATCAAAGCGATAAACCTGTGTTGTCGCGTCCCAGTTGTTGGTAGACAAATACGCGAAGCGGCCGTCGTCTGAGTAGCCATTAAGTAAAACGGTTGCGCCCTCGCGGAAATTTTCAATTTCGTATTCTACCCAGTTGTCTTTGCCAAAAGGCTTATAGAACAAAGTGATGTGCGATTTGAATACGTCATCTTCGTCGGGCTCAATGATATAGCCAATACGCAAGTTGCCCTTGTTGTCTGGGCTAACACCATTCGCTTTAGGCGGTTGATCGGCTTCATAAAAGGTACGCGCATTGTTGACATTAAGCCGATGAACTTTGACTTCACCACCATCACGCCAATGATAACGACCAATAAGTATATGCTCAGGGTCATCTGGTAATAGGCTTAACAACGAGTAGCCGGCTGTATCCGAAAAGAATAATTGTAAACGATTGCTACCGTCGGCGTTGGCCGCATACAAGTTGCGTGGGCCACCTTGGTTGTCCCATAAGCCGACGTATTTTTGGCTGGCAAAAATAAACCGCTCATCTGTGACCCAGTGAATATCGCTAAAACGCTGATTTTCTGCCAAGTTGAAGCTACTAGCAACCTTACTGGTTTCACGGTTAAAAACGAGAATTTGATCGCGATCGCCAGCGTTTGATTTTATGGCGAAATATTTACCCGTTGGGGAAATAACGACGTGCTCATAAGCAGCGTTTTTAAAGAAATACTCAATTGGCAATTTCTCGACCGAATTGTCTTTGTTTGTCGTTTGCGCAAAGGCGCTCGGTGACAACATCAGCGCACATGCCAGTGATGCTGTTATCAATGCACGAAACATATAGAGTTCCCTAGTTGTAGTTATAAAATGTTCAACAACATTATCCTAACTTTTAACCCAGGTATCGACCCCTAAATTGGCTATTTCATGAATTATTAATGAATTGAAACAAAAAAACCGACCACTTGGGTCGGTTTTTCGAGATGGTGTAATCGGTAGATTACAGCGCGTTGATTTTCGCGCTCAAACGGCTCTTATGACGAGCAGCTTTGTTTTTACCAATAAGACCTTTAGTTGCGTAACGGTCAAGAATTGGTTGAAGGCCAGTAAATGCCTGCTGAGCAGCCGCTTTATCGCCTGCTTCAATAGCAGTAATTACTTTCTTCAATTGGGTACGCATCATAGAGCGACGGCTCGCGTTGTGGCGACGGTTCTTTTCCGCTTGTACCGCACGCTTTTTAGCAGACTTAATGTTAGCCAAGGTGAACTCCTAAAATTCGTTATCTGTTTGCAATGGTTTTGTAGGGCGGGGAATATGCCTGTTTTTCGTCTTAAAGTCAAGGGTGAGTTTCGTTATTCGTGCGCTTCGCTGTTCGTCCGTT
The DNA here is from genome assembly GCF_900116895.1 of Pseudidiomarina donghaiensis. Lineage (GTDB taxonomy): Bacteria > Pseudomonadota > Gammaproteobacteria > Enterobacterales > Alteromonadaceae > Pseudidiomarina > Pseudidiomarina donghaiensis. Next base: position 498,605 of record NZ_FPCF01000001.1, read on the forward strand.
ACACTATTCGTGAAAGCGTTAAACAAGGAGTGTTGACGATGGAAAGCAATATAGAAGAAGGAGCGACAGAGGAAGCAATAAAGACTTCATGCAATTTCTATATATTGCTCGCGGTTCTCTTGCTGAACTTAAGACACAATTACGAATTGCTGTAAGTCTAGGCTATATTACATCGGAAGAAAATGAATTATTATCACGGGCATACCAATTATTAAATGCACTTATCCGAGTTATAACGTTACGAACAGCGAAGCGGACGAATAACCAATAACGAACAACGAATAACCAATAACGAACAACGAACAACGAACAACGAGATACCTTTATGTGGAAATTCATTAAATACAGCTTACTCGCTATTTTAGTAGCGGCAACCGTGCTGGTAACCAATGCCATTTGGTTTAAGCCGTTTTCTATTCGTGTGTTTTATGACCGCACTATGCTTGAGCAAGCGATGGAGTCGCCGCAAACCCTGACGTACTTGGGCTTGTTTGATCAGTTTGGTATTCGTGGCCACAATGCTGAGCTTGATGACACCAGTATTGCCAAAGCTGACGAGGGTTATGCTGAGTTAAAAGAAACCTATGCAACTTTTCAGTCGTATGGTCGCGAAGGGCGCGAGGGGCAAGATTTAATTTCGTACGATATTTTTGACTATTTTTTAAGCCAACAAATTGAAGGTGAAAAGTGGCGTTATCATAGCTACTCGGTGAACCAAATGACTGGGCCGCATGTGAATTTGCCATCATTTATGACCGACATGCATCGTGTTGAAGACCACGAGGGTGCCGAACACTATGTGGCGCGTTTGCAAGCGTTTAAGCCTTACTTTGACGGTGTGTTGGCGAAGGTGGACGCTAGTACGGAGCGTGGTATTATTCCGCCGCGCTTTGTCGTTGATGCGGTAATTGAACAGTTGCAAGGGTTTATTAGCCCGGCGGTAGCTGACAACGTACTGGTGACTTCGCTGCGCGATAAGCTGGCGAAAACGGAAATGAGTGCTGCGCAGCAGCAGGAGCTGGTTACACAGGCTGAAACGGCGGTTCGTCAACAGGTGTACCCGGCTTATCGCGACATGTTGGGCTATTTTGTGGCGTTGGCACCGAAAGCAACGGACGACGCAGGGGTATGGATGCTGCCAAATGGCGATGACTACTATGCGTACCAGTTAAAGCAATTTACCACCGAAGATATTTCAGCTGACCAAGTGTACCAGACAGGGCTTGATGAAGTTGCGCGCATTCATGCTGAAATGCGGGTGATATTTGACGGCCTTGGCTATGATTCTGAAACACCGATAGGCACGTTGCTGCAACAATTGAATGCTGATCCGCGGTTTTTATATGAAGACTCGGCAGCGGGCCGTGAGCAAATTTTGGCTGATTACACGGCAATTTTAGGCGACATTGATAAGCTAATTGACCCCGCGTTTCGCAAGCGCCCGCAAGCTGAATTAGAAGTGGTGCGGGTACCGGAATATGCTGAGCGCAATTCTGCGGGTGCTTATTATCAGGCGCCGTCGCTAGACGGCTCACGGCCAGGGCGATTCTACGCGAATTTATACGACATTACTGCAACGCCTAAGTACGGTATGAAAACGTTGGCGGTGCATGAGGGGGTGCCTGGGCATCATTACCAAATTGCGTTGCAGCAAGAAATGTCAGGGTTGCCTATTTTCCGCTCGTTTGTACCATTCTCGGTGCATACCGAGGGCTGGGCGCTGTATACCGAGCAGTTGATGGCTGATTTGGGTTTTTACCAGAACGACCCTTACGGTAATATTGGCCGTTTGCAAGCGGAGTTGTTCCGCGCCATTCGTTTGGTGGTGGACACGGGTATGCATGCTAAGCGTTGGACGCGTGACGAAGCGATTGACTACATGGCAGCTAACGGTGGTATGGCGATGTCGGATGTGGTGGCTGAAATAGAGCGTTACATTGTTTGGCCTGGTCAAGCAGTGTCTTACAAAATGGGCATGATGAAGTTTGTTGAGCTGCGCGAAAAAGCTAAACGCGAGTTAGGTGACAAGTTTGATATTCGTGACTTTCATGATGTGATTTTAGAAAGCGGCTCAATGCCGTTGCCTATATTAGAGCGTTTAATTGACGAATACATTCAACAAAAAGCGGCTACGGCCGCTTAATTTGCAGCCGTAGTTTGCAGTATCTACAACGAGGTTAATTTGTCTAGGCAACTGGCTAAATCCGGCATCATCGTTAGCTTCATGACCCTAATTTCGCGTGTGTTGGGCTTGGCGCGCGACGTTGTCATTGCGAACCTAATGGGTGCCGGTGCAGCGGCGGATGTGTTCTTTTTTGCGAATAAGATTCCTAACTTTTTGCGGCGGCTGTTTGCTGAGGGAGCGTTTGCGCAGGCGTTTGTGCCGGTGTTAACGGAGTATAAGCAGGGTAAGACGTTGGATGAACAGCGACTGCTCATTGCTCGGGTGGCGGGTACGCTGGGTACCTTGGTGACTATTGTTACGCTGGTGGGCGTGGTGTTGTCGCCGGTGGTGGCTGCGTTGTTTGGTACGGGTTGGTTCTTGGACTGGTACCATGACGGGCCGCAGGGGCACAAGTTTGTGCTTGCGGCGGATTTACTGCGTATTACTTTTCCGTATTTGTGGTTTATTACCTTTACTGCGTTAGCTGGGGCGATTTTAAACACCATTGGTAAGTTTGCGGTGGCGGCGTTTACGCCAGTGTTTTTGAATATTGCCATTATCGTATTTGCTATTTGGCTGGGGCCGCAGCTGGAACAGCCGGAGTATGCGCTGGCGTGGGGTGTGTTTGTTGGCGGCGCGGTGCAGTTTTTGTTTCAAATTCCGTTTTTGAAGCGTGCTGGTTTATTGGTGCGGCCGCGGTGGGGGTGGGGCGACCCTGGGGTGACGAAGATTCGTACCCTGATGATTCCGGCGTTGTTTGGGGTTTCAGTTAGCCAAATCAATTTGTTGCTCGATACCTTTATTGCGTCGTTTTTAATGAGCGGTTCGATTAGTTGGTTGTATTACTCTGACCGGCTGCTGGAATTTCCGTTGGGATTATTTGGTATTGCGATTGCGACGGTTATTTTGCCGGCGTTAAGCTCACGGCACGTGGATAAGTCGGCGGATGAGTTCAGTAAAACGCTCGATTGGGGCATTCGTACTGTGGTGTTGCTGGGTTTACCGGCTATGGCTGGGTTGATTGTGTTGGCCGAACCGATGCTAATGGTGCTGTTTATGCGCGGTGAATTTACCCCAGAAGACGCCCGTTTGGCTTCGTACAGCCTTTTTGCCTATGGTTCTGGGTTGCTCAGCTTTATGCTGGTGAAAGTGCTCGCTACGGGCTTCTATTCGCGTCAAGACACCAAGCGGCCGGTTAAGTACGGCATTATCGCGATGGTGTCGAACATGGTGTTCAACGTCATTTTCGCGATTCCTTACGGTTATGTTGGCTTAGCTATTGCGACGTCGCTGTCGGCGGCAGTGAACGCAGGCCTGCTGGGGTATAACCTTTGGCGCGACGGCGTGCTTAAGCGCTACCCAGGCACGTTAACCTATTTGACGAAGGTTGCTGTGGCGGTTATGGCCATGGTTGCGGTGGTGCTGTATTTGGCGCCTGCGCGACAGTGGTGGTTGGCAGCTGAGTTTGTTGCGCGGGTGTGGCAGTTGGCGTTGTTGATTGGCGCGGGTGCGGGCACATATTTGTTCGCGCTGTTGTTGCTGCGGGTGAAGGTTCGTTAATCGTTATTCGTGATTCGTCCGCTTCGCTGTTCGTCCGCGCTTCGCGCTGTTCGGAAAGAATAATCACGAACAGTGAGGCGTAGCCGAACAGACGAACAGTGAAGCGGACGAATAACGAACAACGCTTTTCAAGGGACTAAATTTGGTCTTTATTTGGACTTATTAGGTATTCTCAACTAAACTTACTCCTGTAACCACCAATCAGGAGCAAGTGCCATGTACACCGTTAAACGCCCCCGCGTGACCACCGTTTCAGGGTTTAAAAAAGAAATTGCCACGATGGATGTGAACGAGCCGGTTTTGGTCACGCAAAACGGTGAGCCCTTGTATGTGGTGCAAGACCCTGCACAGTACGAAGCCATGCAAGAGCAGATGGCGATGTTGAAAATGATTGCACTGGCGGAAAAGGATGTTCGGGCTGGTCGTGTTGTATCGAGCGACGAGTTATTCAAAGGACTGGAAGAGAAAGGTGCGCTCGATGACCACAATAGTTAATTATTCTGATTCATTTATTTCGCAACTGGATGCAGAGTTTAATTACCTTCGCAAAAAGGTCGGTTCGCGCGCTTCCTCAGAATGGCTAGCCCAGATCATGAAGCGTTTCGAAACTAAGGTAAAGCCTTTCCCTCTGAGCTGCCCTCGATGTGATGAAGCGATGGTGCTCGGTTACGATAATTATTACGAATATATTGATGCGAAGTCTCAATGCCGTGTGATTTATCGCTTTAATGAGCAGGTGACTGCTTTATTATTTATTCGAACAAGACAAGATTTGCGTGATCAGCTATTTCAGTTGGTATTAATGAGTCCTTAGTGTCTGGTGAGCGTTTGGCGAGCCTGTTATAATCGCCGCTTTGTTAATCGATTCACTTCATTCCTGAATAATAGGCTTGTAACGCGCTGATGCAATTAATTCGCGGAATTCATAATATTCGCCCTGAACACCGTGGGTGTGTACTTACTATTGGCAACTTCGATGGGGTTCATTTGGGTCACCAGGCGGTGTTGGCGCAGGTGAAGGCGCAGGCGCTTGCGCGGGGTGTACCGGCAACGGTCATGACCTTCGAGCCGCAGCCGCAAGAGTTGTTTCAGCCGGAAAAGGCGCCAGCGCGGCTGACGAATTTTCGTGAAAAACACATGGCGTTGCGTGCGCAGGGCATCGATCGGCACATTGTGATTGAGTTTAGCCGCAGGTTTGCGAATTTGCCGGCGCGTGAGTTTATTGAGCGTGTGCTTGTTGACATGCTTGGCGTGCAGTTTTTGGTGGTGGGCGATGATTTTCGCTTTGGCCACGGTCGTGAAGGTGACTTCGCGATGCTGCAACGAGCGGGCGCTGAGCTTGGTTTTGAGGTTGTGGATACGCAAAGTTATCGGCAACAACAGCAGCGTGTGAGTAGTACGGCGATTCGCCACTGTTTAAGCGACGGCGATTTTACTCAGGCGGCGGCCATGTTAGGCCGGCCTTATGCATTTGCAGGGCGAGTGGTGCATGGCGAGAAAAAAGGCCGTACTATTGGCTTTCCAACCGCAAATATTCAGTTAAAGCGCTTGCATTCCCCCTTGCAGGGAGTTTTTGCTGTGCAGGTGCAAACCAATGATGGCAAAATGCATGCAGGGGTTGCTAATATTGGTCGTAGGCCGACATTGAATGGTGAGCGGGTGCAACTTGAGGTGCATGTGTTCGATTTTACCGGTGATTTATATGGGCAGCAGCTGACTGTGGTGCCGACGCACTTTATTCGCGCTGAACAAAAGTTCGCTGATTTTGCGCAACTGCAACAGCAGATAGCACGTGACGCTGAGGTAGCCCGGCGTTTGACGCCGGGTAGTGCGCAGCACTGTTAATCTGCGGGCTACAAAGTAGTTAATGTACGAGTTACAGATTAAAATTTGAGAATAACGACGCTTCGCGTCACCCGGCGTGAAACGCCGGGCTACAGGCCATGGCGTACGAAAAAGGAATCAAAAATGACCGACTACAAACACACACTGAATCTGCCGGAAACAGAATTTCCGATGCGTGGTAATTTGGCGCAGCGTGAACCGCAGATGCTGAAGCAGTGGTACACCGACGACGTGTACGGCCAAATTCGCCAAGCTAAGGCGGGTAAGCCGGTGTTTATTTTGCATGATGGTCCTCCGTATGCGAATGGCGATATTCATATTGGTCATGCGGTGAATAAAATTTTGAAAGACATGATCGTGAAGGCGAAAACCTTGAGCGATTTTGACGCGCCTTATGTGCCGGGTTGGGACTGTCATGGTCTGCCGATTGAGTTGCAGGTTGAGAAAAAGCATGGCAAGCCGGGCAAGAAGCTAACGGTTGCTGAGTTCCGCCAGAAGTGCCGTGACTATGCGTTAACGCAGGTTGACGGTCAACGTGAAGACTTTAAACGTTTAGGGGTGTTTGGTGATTGGGACAACCCGTATTTGACCATGAACCCGCAACAAGAAGCAGACAGTATTCGTGCGTTGGGTAAAATTATTGCCAACGGCCATATGCAACAGGGCTTTAAGCCGGTGCATTGGTGTACCGACTGTGGTTCTGCGTTGGCGGAAGCTGAGGTGGAATACCAAGACAAGCGCTCGCCGGCCATTGATGTTGGTTTTACGCCGGTAAATACCGATGAATTGGTGGCGAAGTTTGACCACCCAGAAGGGCATGCCGGTGACGGTGAAGTGATGGTGGTTATTTGGACCACGACGCCGTGGACCATTCCGGCTAACCGTGCCATTTCGTTGCACCCAGCGCTTGATTACGCGTTGGTGCAGGTTGAAGCAACGGACGAGCGCCCAGCAATGCGTTTGGTGTTAGCGGACGACTTAGTGAAGTCAGCTATGGAACGTTGGGGCTTTAACGACTACCACAAGCTTGGTTTTGCGAAAGGCGAAGCGCTTGAGAACTTGCAAGTAAATCACCCTTTGTTTGCGGACATTCAAGTGCCGTTGATTTTGGGCGAGCATGTAACCACCGAGTCGGGTACGGGTTGCGTGCATACCGCGCCAGGCCACGGTGTGGATGACTTTATTGTTGGCCAGCGCTATGGCATTGAGGTGTACAACCCGGTGGGTGACAACGGTGTGTATAAAGACGACACGCCAATGTTTGCCGGCCAGCACGTGATGAAAGCAAACCCGAATATTGTTGATGCGCTGCAAGAAGCTGGGCGTTTGGTTCACCATGAAGCATACAACCATAGCTATCCGCATTGTTGGCGCCATAAAACGCCGATTATTTTCCGTGCGACGCCACAGTGGTTTATTAGCATGGACAAGCAAGGCCTGCGCGCGAAAGCTTTGGCTGAAATTAAGCAGGTTCGTTGGGTGCCTGAGTGGGGCCAAAGCCGCATTGAAAGCATGGTTGATGGCCGCCCAGACTGGTGTATTTCACGCCAACGTACCTGGGGCAACCCCATTGCGGTATTTGTGCGCCGTGACAACGACGAATTGCATCCGCGTACGCTAGAGCTGATGGAAGAAGTGGCGAAGCGCGTTGAAAAAGACGGTATTCAGGCTTGGTTTGACCTAGAGCCAGAAGAGTTGTTAGGCGAAGAAGCAGCAGAGTATCGTAAAGTAACCGACACCTTAGACGTGTGGTTTGACTCGGGCGTGACGCATGAAGCGGTATTGAATAAAACGCCGGGCTTGCAGTGGCCGGCTGACTTGTACCTTGAAGGCTCAGACCAGCATCGCGGCTGGTTCCAGTCGTCATTGCTAACAGGCGTTGCCATGTATCAACAGGCGCCTTATAAGCAAGTGCTTACCCACGGTTTTACCGTTGACGGGCAAGGCCGCAAAATGTCGAAGTCTATCGGTAACGTCATTGCGCCATTAGAAGTCATGAACAAGTTGGGCGGCGATATTCTGCGTTTGTGGGTAGCAGCGACCGATTATTCCGGCGAAATGACCGTTTCTGACGAAATTTTGAAGCGTGCGGCAGATAGCTATCGCCGTATTCGTAATACCTCGCGCTTCTTGTTGGCTAACATTAATGAATTTGAGCCAAGCCAGCACGCTGTTGCCACTGCAGACATGGTGGCGATTGATAAGTGGATTGTGGCGCGTGCCGTTGCCTTGCAAGAAGAGCTATTAGCTGCACTTGACGATTATCAGTTCCACGTAGTGGTGCAAAAACTGATGCACTTCTGTTCGATTGAGCTGGGCAGCTTCTATTTGGACGTGATTAAAGACCGCCAGTACACGGCAAAAACTGACAGTACTGCGCGTCGCTCATGTCAGACGGCCTTGTACCATATTGCTGAAATGTTGGTGCGCTGGTTAGCGCCAATTTGTAGCTTTACCGCACAAGAAATTTGGGACGCCTTGCCGAAGCAATTAGCCAATGGTCAGGCGCGCAGCAAGTATGTGTTTACCGAAAGCTGGTACCGCGACGCGGCGCAAATTAGCGTCAGTGCTGCTGACAACGAGTTGTGGCAAACCGTGCTTGAGGTGCGTGACGAAGTGAACCGGACCTTAGAGCAAGCGCGTCGTGATGAACTCATTGGCGGCTCGCTACAAGCTGAAGTGACCGTGTTTGCAGTACCAGATATTGCTAGCCAATTAACCAGTTTGGGCGATGAATTGCGCTTTGCGTTTATTACCTCAAGCGTGCAGGTGCAAGCTGTCAACGAAGCACCGGCTGGTGCGGTAGCCACTGAACTCGACGGCGTTTGGGTGCAAGTTGCGAAGTCTGCTCATGCCAAGTGCGACCGTTGTTGGCACCACCGTGAAGAAGTCGGCACCATTGCCGAGCATCCAACATTGTGTTCGCGCTGCGTGACCAACGTGGACGGTGAAGGGGAGGAGCGCCGCTTTGCTTAATAAAATTATTGGCGAGAAACCGGCTGGATTACAAAAACGAGCCAGTGGCTTGCGTTTTTTGTGGCTGACGCTTGCACTTATTGTGGTGGATCAATTGACCAAGCAATGGGTGATTCGTGTTTTCGATTTATACGAAAGCATTGAGGTCATGCCGTATTTAAATTTAACCTATGTGCGTAATATGGGCGCCGCGTTCAGTTTCTTGAGCGATCAAGGGGGCTGGCAGCGCTGGTTATTTACATGTTTAGCCATTGCCGTAAGCGTGGTGTTGCTGATTTGGTTACGCCGTAACCCAGTGGGTATGTGGCGTCAGAACTTAGCTTTCTCGCTAATTTTAGCGGGTGCTATTGGTAACGTTATCGACCGTATAATCTACGGTTACGTTATCGATTTTCTTGACGTATATGTGAATGATTGGCACTGGCCGGCATTTAATGTGGCCGATATGGCAATAACGGTCGGTGCGGTCTTAATGTTACTAGAGGCGTTTTTTGAACAGCGCCAGGAGCCTAAAGCATGATCAGTCGTCTCCCGATCGAACACGGTCGTGAAGTGATTTTGCATTTCACCATTAAATTAACGGATGATTCGGTTGCTGACAGCACCAAAATGTCAGGTAAGCCTGCGAAGTTTCGCATGGGCGATGGTTCGCTTACCGAAAACTTTGAAGCGTGCCTAGTTGGTTTGAAAGCGGGCGATAACCGCGAGTTTGAGCTTGCGCCAGAAGACGCCTTTGGCATGCCAAACAAAGATAATTATTATCAGGTCGATACCACCAAATTCGGTGCGGATAGGCCTGAAGTTGGTCAAATTTTCACGTTTCCACAATCCGACGGCACTGAGCTTCCGGGCATTGTACGTGCAATTAATGATCAGTTCGTGACCATTGATTTCAATCATCCGTTGGCGGGCCAGAGGGTTCGTTTCGCCGTTGAAATCATTGAGGTAAATCCTTAAAGAGCCGTTATTCGTTATTCGTGCGCGCTGCGCGCTGTTCGTCCGCTGCGCTGTTCGAAGTACAAGAACGAACAGTGAGCGTAGCGAACGGACGAACAGCGAAGCGGACGAATAACGAACAACGCACTTGGAGTTTTAGATGAATATTGTTTTGGCGAATCCGCGGGGGTTTTGTGCCGGTGTTGACCGAGCGATAACCATTGTCGAGCGCGCGTTAGAAATTTTTGAGCCGCCTATTTATGTGCGCCATGAGGTGGTGCACAACAAATATGTGGTGGACTCGTTGCGTGATCGCGGGGCGGTATTTGTTGATGAGCTTCATGAAGTGCCCGATGACAGCATTGTGATTTTCTCTGCTCATGGCGTTTCGCAGGCGGTGCGTCAAGAGGCGAAAGACCGTGGTTTGCGGGTATTTGACGCAACTTGTCCGCTGGTGACCAAGGTGCATATGGAAGTAACGCGTGCCAGCCGTAAGGGCCACGAATGTGTGTTGATTGGTCATGCTGGGCACCCAGAAGTTGAAGGCACCATGGGGCAATACAATAACCCGAAGGGTGGTATTTATTTGGTTGAGTCGGTTGACGATGTGGCGAAGCTTACGGTGAAAGACGCGAAGCAGCTTCATTATATGAGTCAAACCACGCTGTCGGTCGATGATACTGCCGATGTGATTGATGCGTTGCGGGCCAAGTTTCCGGATGTTCAGGGGCCGCGCAAAGACGATATTTGTTATGCCACGCAAAACCGCCAAGATGCGGTGCGTGAGTTAGCGGCTGAAGTGGATGTGTTGTTCGTTGTGGGAGCGCGCAATAGCTCGAATTCCAATCGCTTGCGTGAGTTGGCGGAAAAAATGGGTACGCCAGCTTACTTGATTGATGATGCGAGCTGTATTGATCAAGCGTGGTTAGCGGGCAAAACCAATGTCGGTGTGACGGCTGGCGCTTCGGCTCCGGAAGTATTGGTGCAAAACGTTATCAAGCAGCTGCAGGCGTGGGGCGGACAAACCGTTCAAGAGCGCAGTGGCCGCGAAGAAAATATCACCTTCTCTATCCCCCCAGAACTCCGCGTAGTAGAGCTGTAGCCCGGCGTTTCACGCCGGGACGTGGCACGGGCCACGGTCATTGCCGAAATGGCGGCGCTATTGCCCGTGGCACGGCCACGGTCATTGCCGAAATGGCGAGGATAACGCCCGTGGCATGGCCATTCCCTAAATGGCGAGGATAACAGCGCTGCGCGCTACCCGGCGTGAAACGCCGGGCTACAGTAATTTGGCGGCGCCAAATTACTGCCAGCAGGCGGCGGGGGTTTTTTGGTCGTTCTGATTGATGGACATGGTTGCGCAGTCAGTATCTGCGACTTGAGCGCCTTTTGCTGTGGCTGTAAGCGTATATGTCTCGGCGGCAATGTTCGACACACTAAAATTGTAAAATTCGCTTGACGATGTAAAGCCCAATTCGGCAATTGTTGCATAATTTGCATTGCGTAAGCGGTACTCTTCTTGTGCCATTTGTAGTTTCATTAACTCGGCCATAGCGTCTGCTCTGCGGCCTTGCTGCACATAACTCACAAAGTTGGGGTAAGCAATTGCGGCAATAATGCCAATGATTGCTATAACGATCATTAGTTCTATTAAGGTCATACCGCCTAACTTTTTTTCAACTTGCATTTATTCCACCTGTTTATACTATGCTTAGCTATGATTCGTTGTTTGCTCAGTTATTGGCTCGGTTATTGAGCTTAGCTTTGTTCTGAGCTTTATTCTCGTGAGCTAAAGTGCCTTGTGGCGGTACTTGCTCAAACACGAGTTCAAGAGTACGTTGTTCATTAGTACGATAAATTTGGAATAAACGCAATGCGTCAAGGGTTTACTTTACTAGAGCTTATCGTCACCTTGTTAATTCTCAGTATTGTGCTGGGTTGGGGTGTGCCTGCCACTATAGATATGGCACGAACCATGCGCTTGCAGGGTGCCGCGCAAGACACCTATGCGCTCTTACAGTACGCGCGCTCTGATGCGCTAAGCAGTGGCGAGAACCGCTTTGTGGTTTGGGATGATGAAGACGGCGCTTGGTGTGCGGCGGTTGCTGACAATGACGACTGTGATTGTCTAACCGAAGATTGCTCGATCAATGGCGTATTGCGACAAATCAATGGTACTGACTACTCTGGAGTGGTTCTCAGTGCTGCGGCTTTTTCGGCAGGTGAACATACGCGTTTCGACGCCATGCGCGGATTGGCTGAAGGTAACGCCGGCACGGTTAGTTACCAGCTGCGCGATAGTACTAATGCGGTTGAGCAAGAAGTGCGCGTGGTAGTGAGTACGCTTGGGCGCTTACGCTATTGCCAAGTTGGCGACGCAGGGAGTTACCCAGCATGTTAAAGCAACGCGGCTTATCATTAGTAGAGTTGATGATTACTATAACGCTTGGGTTAATTCTGATGGCGGCGTTAACTTCTGTTTTTTCACACACGCTCGGTACTAATTCGCGTAGTTTAAAGCTTAGCCAGTTGCAAGAAGAAGCAACCGCGGTCATGGACTTGCTGGTGGGTGATTTGCGCCGCACAGGGTATCGCGCTAATGCTCATCTGTTAGTGGTTGACCCAGATAATGCTGTCGCCGGCTTCAATAATACCATTACAGTTTCACAACACCCCGACGAAGCGGCAAATAGCTGCATTATTTTTGACTATGACGCGAACAGCAACGCTGTTCATGATGGTGACACGGAACGCTTTGGTTACCGTTTGCGTAATGGCCAAATTCAGCGCCGTAGCGCGGGGTTGGGTTGCGCTGATGCCGGTTGGGAAGGCCTCACGAGCCCAGACTTAATACAAGTGGATGTTTTGGAATTTTTGCTCACGGAGCGCATGTTAGAGAATGTCAACGAGCAAGTCGTTAATGTTCTGGCTGTTGTTTCTATACCGAGCGACGAAGAAGTATCTCGTGAGTTAGCTACTGAAGTGGTGATTCGCAATGCGTACTAAACAAACCGGCTTTGCCACAATAACTATTACTGTATTGCTACTGGCAGTCATTATTCTAGTGACCTTGTACACTGCGCGATTCAAAATGCAGGAACAACGCATTATGCGTAACCACGCAGGGATGCAGGAAGCTACCATGGTGTCTGAAGCAGCACTTGAGCAGGTAATTATTCAGCTAGATAACAATAAAGATAACTTAGACCGAACAATAACCGGCACTATTGGCGGCGCAAGTTATTCAGCGACAACGGTCAGTACACGGTTTAACAATTCTCTACGTGGCGTTGTTGATGTCGTTGATATTTCTTTAACGGCAAATTCCGCTGACGGGCGGGCGCGGCGTGTGTTAAATCAGCAAGTTGCGGTACTACCTATTATCCGCTCCGCGCCAGACACTCCGGTAGCGATTAAGGGCACAATGAATGTTTCAGGTAACTTTCAGGTCGCCGCAAACCCAAATGGTGGTGGCGATGGTGTCCCACTTTCTATTTGGACATCAGGTGATGTGGATATTAATGGTAGCGGCAGTACCTGTGGTCAACAGGAATACACTGAAGGGCGCTGCTCCTCGAGCCCGTTTAGCGAACGTGGTGAGCATGGCGTTGATATTCTAGACAATGACCCAAACTTTCCGCCCGATTTATTTGAGTATCTGTTTGGTGTGCCTGAGTCGCAATGGGAAACATTGCGTGATGCAGCAACCATGATTATACCGAATTGTAGTAGTTTAGGGCCAAACTCAACGGGGTTGATTTGGGTTACCGGCGATTGCGCGCCTGGTACCGATATTGGCAGCGAGGAAAATCCGGTTGCGTTGATTGTGCAAGACACGAATGTGCGAATAAATGGCAACGTGACGATCAATGGTTTGGTTTTTTCATTTCGCACTCCGGGAAGTACCGCATCGCCAGAATTAAAGCTCAATGGCGGCGCAAATATTCAGGGGGCTGTCATGTCCAATTATGACCCTGACTTATCAAACGGGACGCTGATGGTGCGTTATAACGAGGAAGTTTTAACTAACATCGTGACGAATGACCGTTTTCGACGGATTTTTCGAATAGGGGGAAGCTGGCGTGACTTCTAAAAACTATGTTCGAGGTTTCACCTTTGTTGAAGTGCTGGTTGCTCTGGTTATTATTGCCGTTGGGGTAGCTGGCTTAGTGAGCCTGCAAAGTCACTTCTTGAAAAGCTCGGTGCGAGCTTCAGATCGCGCGACAGCGCTGTCGCTTGCGCAGGCACACATTGAAGACATGCGCTTTCAAATGTATGAAGATTTAGCTTCGGGCAGCAACACCGAAAGTGTTTCAGGAAAAACATTTGCGCTCGATTGGTCGGTGTCGCCGCAATATTTCAATAGTGGATGGGTAACAACGGGCGATGCTAACCTGCCTAATCCTTTACCTGCAGAACCTGATGCAAAAGCTGTTGCAGTAACGGTTACCTGGACGGCTCGAGGTGGTGAGACAGAAACTGTATCGACTGAAGCGTGGTTGAGCCGATTTGAGATGCGTGATGGTGGGCTTGCCACGACGGCACCGCCGCCGCGCAACGAGCCGAAAGTAACCTACACACCGGGTGCGGCACCGGAAGTTGTTGCGATAAAATTGACGGATGACAGTAACGCGACCGTTTATCAGGTCAAGGAAACAACGCGGCCGACCCCTCGTATACAATCCAAAGGTGATAAACGTATGGTTACCTTTGATACGGTAACCTACGACCAAGCGACGCAAACACAACGGGTAGAGGATTTCGTTACGGTAGACTGTTTGTGCAAATTCGATGGAGTTCAAGCCGATGTTGGCGTCACGCCGCAACGACTTACGTTAGTGGATGGTCAGTTGGCATTGGACCCAGACGGCGGCACCCAGGTGACTAAAATGGTGGGGGTTCCTGCGGATAGTAATCAGTTAGAACTATGTGACAAATGTTGTCGTGATCACCACGATAACTTTGACATGGTTGCTGAAGGTAACGTGTACCGCCATGAAAGTTTCGGTGCCCGCATGCCGAGTGGCGATCACCGCCATTTTCGTTGGTCAAATGGCTTTTTGGTGCAGGCCGGGTTAGGCGAAAACTACCTTGAGTCGTGCCGTATGCGCCGTGTTGATGGTTGGTATGAAGTATATTCAGACTGGCAGATGCATGCAGTCACTGCGTCGACTTCAGACTACTTAGTGAATGAAACCTCGGCAGCCAACTATGGTGACTATGTGCGCTCTGTTGTACGCGCTCTAATAAAAGGGGAACCACTACCCGAGCCGTTAAATGATCGTGATACGACAATAGTGCCGGGCGCTTACCAATTTATTGGTCGGGCAATTTATTTAGACGATATGACCAATGAGCACTTAGCGACTGTACGTCAGGCAATTACCAACGATGAACCAGACTGGATCACGAAAGTACCGTTTTATGAGGTGAACGTGACACTTCTTGGCGAGTGGGATTCAAGTTTAGAAGCAGTGGCAACGGTTACCAACGAAGAAATTAGTACCATTGTAAACCCCGAAGAAGACTACTATGGCAATTACAGTCGGGGCCGTGTTCAAGCCATTTCTGGTGGGCAGTCTACGGTCAATATTGTCGTCAATGAAGGGAATAGCGGTATTCTTGGTGTGGCGCCTATTCATCCGAATGAAGTCAACCAAACTATAGCCAGTAACTTAACGGTGACGGTACGAGCAGTTACCGAAGACGACCAGACCAACCTTTATTCGATAAGTGGTCAGTTTGAGTGCTTGTACCGAAAAGTAACTGGACAAGGCGAGTCGTGGGAAGCCTGTAAGAAAAATGACTACAATGGTTTGACGATTAGTACGTCCGATTTAAATATTTCGTGTGACTTCAACTATGTTGGTACCGGTGGCACGCCAAGCTATTCTTGTTCGGGCATTCGCCAGGGTAGTAACTTAACGGTGACAATTAGTTCAACCGCAGGAAATACGGTTTTCGAGCCGAGCACGATTACTGTATCGGATATCAATACAAACGTGCCTCAGGACATAAAAATGACCGTCAATAATTGATCCAAAAGCACGCTTTGCTGTGGTACTATCGGGTCACTTTTGCTGACCCGATAGGTTGCCTAAATTCCAATGTCTGTTGTTTTAGAAGCTCAACAACTCACGTCGGTTCGTGCGGGACGCACGCTATTCTCTGATCTGTCCTGGCAGCTTGCGGCCGGCGAAATTCTCCATATTGAAGGCCCTAACGGTGCGGGTAAATCGACGCTGCTGCGTATTGTGGCCGGTTTACTGCAGCCGCTTGAAGGCGAAGTTCTTTTATTTGGCCAGCCGCAGCGTGAAGACCCCGAGCTTTGGCAGCGTCAAACCTTGTTCATTGGCCACAAGCCAGCGGTTAAAGCAGAGCTAACAGCGCTTGAGAACTTACATTTTCAAAGTCGCTTAGACGGCGTGCAGCTTGACGACCCATGGCAACTGTTAGAAACCGTCGGTTTGTTGGGGTTAGAAGACATTCCGGCGCAGCAACTTTCGGCTGGGCAACAGCGGCGCATTGCTTTGGCGCGTTTATTCTACAGCCAAGCCAAATTGTGGATTTTGGACGAGCCGTTTACCGCGCTCGACACTCGCGGTATTGACCTTCTGCACCAACGGTTTGCTCAGCATCTTGAGCACGGCGGCGCCTTGTTGCTAACCTCACATCAACCGTTAACCTGGTCTGGTGAACGGTTACAGCGACTGCGTATTGAGGCTGCCGATGAATAACGCAAGCACCTGGCAATTACTGAGCGCCATTATGCGCCGCGACTTAGCCGTGGCTCTGCGCCGTCGTAGCGACATTATCAACCCATTATTGTTTGTGGTGATTGTGGTCACTCTGTTCCCACTGGCGGTAGGCCCGGGGCCCGATATTCTTGGGCGCATTGCGACCGGGGTTATTTGGGTGGCAGCCCTATTATCAGCTTTGCTGGGTTCTGAACGACTATTTCGCGATGACTTTTTAGACGGCAACCTTGAGCAATTGGTGCTGCTGCCGGCGCCTTTACCTGTGCTTGCGCTGGGCAAAATTAGTGTGCACTGGTTGCTCAGTGGCTTGCCGTTGGTGATCCTTGCGCCACTGTGTGCGTTATTACTAAAGCTACCAATTGACGCGTGGGGCATATTAATGCTTACCCTCTTAATAGGTACCCCGATGTTAAGTGCGATGACCGCGGTTGGCGCAGCTTTGACGGTGAGTTTAGGGCGTGGTGGGGCGTTGTTGAGCTTACTATTACTACCGTTGTTTATCCCTTTGTTGATATTTGCAGCGGCAGCCGTTGAAAGTACCCTAGTTGGTACATCTGCGTACGGTCACGTGTTATTATTGGCCGGGTTAATGTTATTGACGCTAACGTTAGCGCCTTTGGCGGTGGCGGCAGCAATACGAGTGAGCGTGAATTAATATGTGGAAGTGGTTACATCCTTACGCAAAAGGCGAAGCGACTTACAGGTTGCTTGGCGCCTGGTTGCCGTGGCTGAGTGCTTTGGCGGCCCTGTTTGTGGCTGTCGGCTTGGGGTGGGGGTTATTTTACGCACCACCAGACTACCAGCAAGGTGACAGTTATCGCATTATCTTCATTCACGTACCGGCTGCGATGTTTTCAATGGGTGCGTACACCGGAATGGCCATTGCCGCGCTGATTGCGCTAGTTTGGCAAATTCGCACTGCAGAGTGGGCTATAGCTGCCATTGCGCCAGTGGGTGCAGTGCTTACTTTTGTGGCTTTGTTTACTGGCGCGGTGTGGGGTAAACCCATGTGGGGCACTTGGTGGGAGTGGGACGCGCGGCTTACCTCTGAGCTTATTCTGTTGTTTTTATATATTGGCGTATTAGCGTTGTATTATGCCTTTAATGATGCACGTACCGGCGCCAAGGCGGCGGCTATATTGGCACTTGTCGGCGTTGTTAATGTACCTATTATTCACTTTTCGGTTTATTGGTGGAACTCGTTGCACCAAGGCGCCACCATTACAAAGTTTGAAAAGCCATCAATGCCGGTAGAAATGTTAACCCCGTTGCTAATTAGTATCGCTGGGTTTTTATTCTTAACCGCGGCGTTAGTTACGCAGCGCTTGCGCAATGAAATATTAAAGCAAGAGTTACATCGTCCTTGGGCGCAGCAGCAGTTGGGTGTGGAGGCTGAGCATGGCGTTTGATAGCTGGCAAGAGGCCATCTGGATGGGTGGTTACGGGTTTTATGTTTGGTTAAGTTTTGGTGTGTCGTTATTAGCGATTGCTATTTTAGTGGTTCATGGGTTACTCACCCGCAAAAAATTGGCTGCCATGGCGGTACAAGAACAGCAGCGTAAGCAACGGCTTGCGCGGCGTCAGCAGCAAGAGCGCGCTCAGCGCAAAGAGAAAGGAGCACAGTAGTTATGATTCCTCGTCGAAAAAAACGTCTTGCTTGGGTTTTGTCGCTAATTGTTGGTGTGGCCGCGGCAATAAGCTTGATTTTGTATGCGCTGACGCAAAATATCGATTTGTTCTACACCCCTTCTGAAATGATAGAAGGCAAAGGCCCTGATAAAACTCGACCGCATGTAGGGCAACGTCTGCGCGTGGGCGGTATGGTGGTCGAGGGAACCGTGAAGCGCAATCCACAAACGCTCGAAGTCAGTTTTAAAGTGACGGACACCGGCCCTGAAGTCACCGTGTTGTATACCGGTATATTGCCTGACTTGTTTCGCGAAGGACAAGGTATTGTTGCACAGGGTGTTTTGGTGGAGCCGACGGTACTAAAAGCGACAGAAGTGCTGGCTAAACACGACGAAGAATACATGCCACCGGAATTAGCTGAGGCCATGAAAGGCATTAAGCATGTGAACCCGAATCAACCGGATTACACCGGTTCTAAAGAAACGGATACACAAAAAGAAGACAATGGTGGCCAATAATGATTGCTGAATTTGGTCAACTTGCGCTAGCTATGGCGCTAGCATTTTCTGCATTGTTAGCTGTATACCCGTTGTGGGGCGCTTGGCGTGGCCATAGCGGCGCTATGTTATTGGCGCGCCCATTGGCCTACGGCCAATTTATTTTTACGGCGCTAGCCTACGGGGCGTTAACCTGGGGCTTTGTGGTCAATGACTTTACTATTTCTTACGTGGCTCACAACTCGAACAGCGCCTTGCCGTTGGTGTATCGCATTACCGCTGTATGGGGCTCGCATGAAGGCTCGTTTTTGTTATGGATGCTGATGCAAGCCGGCTGGATAGCAGCGGTGGCCCTGTTGTCGCGGCGTATGCCATTGACCATGATGGCGCGTGTATTGGCTATTTTGGGCTTAGTCAGTATTGGTTTTTACCTGTTTATGTTAACGGTGTCGAACCCATTTGACCGTGCCTTACCCCTAATTCCGGTGGACGGCCGCGACTTAAATCCACTGTTGCAAGATCCCGGCATGATCTTCCACCCGCCATTGTTGTACATGGGCTATGTTGGTTTTTCAGTGGCTTTTGCGTTTGCTATTGCGGCGTTGTTAAGTGGCAAGCTTGATGCCTCGTGGGCGCGCTGGTCACGACCTTGGGCAACCGCGGCTTGGTGCTTTTTAACATTAGGTATTGCGCTGGGAAGTTGGTGGGCATATTACGAACTCGGCTGGGGCGGCTGGTGGTTCTGGGACCCCGTTGAAAACGCTAGCTTTATGCCTTGGTTGGTTGGTACTGCACTCATTCATTCGTTAGCGGTTACCGAAAAACGCGGCGCTTTTAAGTCATGGACCGTATTGCTTGCTATTTCAGCTTTCAGTTTAAGTTTGCTCGGTACTTTCTTGGTACGCTCTGGCGTGATTGTGTCGGTGCATGCTTTTGCCACCGACCCTGCACGCGGCCTGTTTATTTTGGGCTTGCTGGCGGTGGTTATTGGTGGCTCTTTGCTGTTATTTGCATTGCGTGCTGGCGCCGTCAATAGCCATACCAAGTATGAATTCTTTTCCCGCGAGGTATTGTTGCTGGGTAACAACATATTGCTGATGGCGGCTACTCTGGTGGTGCTACTCGGTACCTTATTGCCGTTGGTACACAAAGAGCTGGGCCTGGGCTCAATTTCAATTGGCGAGCCGTTCTTTAATCAAATGTTTACCTGGTTGATTGTGCCCTTTGTATTACTCATTGGGTTAGGGCCGCTATTGCGATGGCGGCGCCAAGAGCTCAAGCCAATAGCTGGTGACTTAGCGTTAGCTTTGGCGCTTGCGTTGGTATTGGGCTTTGCTTTGCCATACGTACTTACCGATCAAGTCATGGCGTTGACTGTGCTGGGCTTAGTGATGGCGCTGTGGATTGTTTTAACTTTGGTGACTGAGCTGAAACAACGTATTCAGCAGCGCGGTCAAGGTTTAGCTAGCTTAACCAAGTTAGGCCGCAGTCACTGGGGCATGGTACTTGGTCATTTGGGGTTTGCGGTGACCTTGGTTGGTATTGCTGCTGTAAGCCAGTACGAAGTTGAGCGCGATGTGCGCTTAGCACCGGGTGAGTCGGTTGTTATTGAAAACTACCGGTTTCAGTTTGATGTGCTGAGTGAACAGCAAGGGCCGAATTATTTAACCGATCATGCGGAGTTTTCGGTGTACCGCGTTAACGGCGATAGCGAGCGCAAAATTGCTGAGTTAGTGACCGAGAAGCGTTTTTATACCGTGCAACGCATGAGCATGACCGAAGTCGGCTTAGACTCGGGCTTTTTACGCGATTTATACGTGGCTCTGGGTGAACCCTTAGATGATGCGGCGAATCCTAACTCATGGGCTGTGCGCATTTATATCAAGCCATTTGTCCGCTGGATTTGGCTAGGCGCTGTCATTATGGCGTTAGGTGGTGCATTAGCGATGAGCGATAAGCGTTATCGCTCTGGCAAATTTGGCAAAAAAGGCCAGTCTGGCAAGCAGTCATTAGCAAAGACGCGAGGTGAACATGGCACAGCGTAGCAAACTAAAATGGATTATTTTGGCATTTCCGCTGTTGCTGTTTATCTGGCTCACCATTTTTTTGCTGCGTGGGCTGTTTTCAGACCCAACCGAGCTAAGCAGTGCTTTGGTGGGCAAACCGGTGCCAGCGTTTGAACTACCCGATGTATACAACCCAGAAAAAATGTATACCGAGGCGGTGCTAAAAGGGCGGCCAATGCTGTTGAACGTATGGGCAACCTGGTGTCCAACCTGCCAAGCCGAGCATGCCTATTTGAATAAGCTTGCGGCTGAGGGCGTGTACATTGTTGGCTTGAATTATAAAGACGATTCGCGCGCTAAAGCGGTTAACTGGCTGAATACGCTAGGCGACCCCTACCAGGTGAATTTGTTTGATGAGCGTGGCATGGTGGCCATTGATTTTGGGGTGTACGGTGCGCCAGAAACCTTTTTAATTAATATGAATGGTGAGGTTGTGTATCGCCACGTGGGCGATGTGAATGACCGCGTTTGGCAGCAGGTGCTCGGGCCTAAATATGAAGCCGAAATGGCAACTTATATGAACCAGCCGATGGAAGCAGAAAGTGCGACGGCAGGAGGTCAATCGTGATGCGTTTTATGACGATGCTGTGTCTGGCGGTATTGGTGACATTGAGCAGTGCTCACGCGGCAAGTTTGCAAACCTACACCTTTGATGACCCCAGTAAAGAAGCTTTGTTTCGTGAGCTTATTAGCGAGATTCGTTGCCCGAAATGTCAAAATCAAACCATTGCCGACTCTGACGCGCCATTAGCCAAAGATTTGCGCGATAGAACCTATTTAATGGTACAAGAAGGCGCGACCAAGCAAGAAGTTATTGATTATATGGTGGCCCGTTACGGCGACTTCGCCTATTATCGGCCGCCAGTACAGACGAGTACTTTGGTGTTGTGGCTCGGTCCATTGGTGGTGATTGTTGTCGGTGCTGGCGTTATATTGTGGCGGGTACGCTCACGAACAAATACCGATATTGGTTTGTCGACCGAAGAACAAGCGCAATTAGCCAAGTTACGCGCCACCAACACTGGTGGTAACGCAGATGAAAGCGCTGATACTGCTAACCAGGATGCCGGCCGAGACAAAGGTGACCTGTCATGATTATTCATATTGCCTTGATTGCTGCTGTGGCTATTAGTGGCGCTTTATTTTTACTGATTACGGGGCGTAAACAACGAGAGCAGCAGCGTACCCGGCTTGATGTAAATCGCGAGCTTTATCAGCAACGCAAAGAAGAGTTAGTGCAAGAGCGCGATGACGGTTTACTGACAGCCGAGGCATACGCGCGTGCCAACGACGAACTTGATAAACGTTTTGTGTCTGAAAATACCGAGTTAGAGCAGGTTCATGATCAGCAGGTAGGCCGAAACATATGGTTGCCGGCAATGATTGTACTGGTACTCACGGTCGTTTTTTATACATTGTTTGGTAGCTGGAGCTTGCAACGCCAAGCAGATGAAGCGCTTGAGCAACTGCCAGAACTTGGCAAAAAGGTGCTAACGAATGCCGATGCGCAAACCACTCGCGAAGAACTTGAAACCTTTGCTTTAGGGTTGCGGCAACGCTTAGCTGCGGAACCGAATGATGCTGTCGCTTGGTTGGTTTACGCCCGCAGCATGTCGGCGCTAGGCCAATTAGAGCAAAGTATTGATGCTTATAAAAAATCGCTGAGTATTGAGCCCAACCGAGTGGGTACTCTGGTTAGTTATGCTCAGTTACTGCTGCAAACCGGTGACGAGGACTTTATGCCGGAAGCGGCAACCATGCTACGCCGTGTGCTTGAACAAGATCCAAGCAATCAAGAAGCATTGTCGTTGTTAGGGTTCGTGGCGTTTCAGCGCGGCGATTGGCAACAGGCGGTAACCGCTTGGGAGTTATTGCTGCAACAAATTCCAGAGTCAGATGAGCGCTACGGGCCAGTGGCAACCGCGGTTGCCGATGCTAAGCAACGTTTAGTTGCTGGCGAACTTGAGCTGACTGTCACCGTAAATATTACCGATGAAGCCCGTGCGGCGATACCAGACGGCGCAACGTTGTTTGTTTATATTCGCGCCGCCGAAGGGCCAGGTATGCCAGCAGCGGTCGTGCGTCAGCCGGTTTCGGAGTTTCCGGTGACGGTGACTTTGTCAGATGCGAATGCCATGTTGCCAGACTATCGCATGAGTCAATTGAACCAATGGCAGGTTATGGCACGTATATCAGCAGATGAGCGGATAGAAGTTGAGCCCGGCGACCGTGATGCCGAGCCACTGATTATAGATGCCGCCTCCACCCGTGTTGAGTTAGTGATAAGGTAGTATTAATGAATAAATGGATAGTTTTGGCAGCAATATTGCTGCTTGTTACAGGCTGTGCCAGTGCACCCAAAGACGACCCGTGGGCAGACCCTAAAGACCCGTACGAAGAATTTAACCGCGACATGTGGGAATTTAACGAAGAACTTGATGATGCGGTGCTGCGTCCGGCAGCGAAGGCATACGGCTACATTCCAAAGCCGGTGCGTACGGGGTTATTGAATGCCGCAGAGAACTTAGACGAAGTTTCGTCGTTAGTGAATAACCTGCTGCAAGGCAAAGTAGTAGACGCTGGTGTGTCGTTTTGGCGTTTTACTATCAATAGTACGGTTGGTGTACTGGGAGTATTCGACGTTGCCACCGAAATTGGTATTGACCGACGCCAAGAAGGCTTTGGCGAGGTATTGGCAACCTATGGCGTGCCCGACGGCCCTTATTTAATGTTACCAGGCATGGGGCCAACAGTGCCGGTTGACCGTGGTGGTGACGTAGTTGATGGTATGTACTTCCCACTGGATAACTTAAGTGGCCCTTTGAGTGCCGCGCGCTGGGTGGTAAAAGGGCTTGATACACGCTTGCAGCTTATTGAACTTGAACCCATGCTGGAAGACTCGCTGGACCCATACTCGTTTGTCAAAGAGTCGTACTATCAACGTTGGTTAGATAAAAAGTTTGATGGTAACCCACCAGAAGAACCGCAAGAAGAAGAGCTCAGCGAAGACTTCTACGATCAATTTTAACCTGCTTTTTGGCCCGTTTATGCCGCCAAGCCTTGCACCATGCAAGGCTTTCGCGTTATAAAAGCCCGTCACATTTATAAGTTACATAACTATAATTACATTTCATTGAGGAATTCTTATGAGCCAGGCGCCTTCTAAGTCTGAACTTTGGGGTCATCCAAAGGGCCTGTATGTGCTATTTACAGCCGAAATGTGGGAGCGTTTCTCTTACTACGGCATGCGCGCACTTTTAGTATTAACCCTTGTTGCGGCAACTGAAGCGGCCAACCCAGGGTTTGGCATGAGCGACGCAGATGCGTTGTCGCTATATGGTATTTACACGGGGCTAGTGTATTTTACGCCGCTTATTGGTGGCTGGTTAGCCGATAACTATTTAGGCCAACGTCGTTCTATTTTGCTCGGTGGTATTTTAATGGCCGCTGCGCAGTTTACACTGTTTGCGGCAACCCCACACAGCATTGAGTTATTCTATGTGGGCTTAGGCTTATTAATTGCCGGTAACGGTTTATTTAAGCCAAATATTTCAACCATCGTTGGCGATTTGTACGAACAAGGCGACGCACGCCGTGATAGTGCATTTTCAATTTTCTACATGGGCATTAACTTAGGTGCCTTCATTGCTCCACTTATTACCTCTACCTTAGGTGAAAGTGCCGATTACGGCTGGCGTTGGGGTTATTTTGCAGCTGGCGTTGGTATGACTTTAGCCGTGATCACCCAAGGCTTGTTCTTCCAACGTTTCTTGGGCGATGTGGGTAAAATTCCAGGTGCCAAACGTGACCGTGACGCTACTGGTGGCGTGAAAAAGCCACTGTCGAAAGTTGAGCACGATCGTTTACGGGTTATTTTGTTCTTGTTTGTGTTTGTGACGGTATTCTGGTTGGCGTTTGAGCAAGCCGGTGGCCTTATGAGCATTTATGCCGATCGCTACACAGATCGTATGCTTGGTGCAACTGAAGTACCTGCCGGTTACTTTCAGTCGTTAAACCCACTGTTTATTCTACTTTTTGCACCGGTATTCTCATTCTTGTGGATGTGGTTACACAAAAAAGACAAGAGCCCAGATGCGCCAATAAAAGTATTTGCTGGCCTGATTTTAACCTCGATCGGTTTTGTCTTCTTGATTCTGGGCCTGTTCGAAATTCAAGTGACTGGCAAAGCCAACATGATGTGGTTAGTCCTGGCGTACATGTTCCACACCTTGGGTGAATTATGTATTTCGCCAGTGGGTCTGTCATTGATGACCAAACTAGCTCCGCTGCGTTTGGCCTCGTTAGTCATGGGTGTTTGGTTCTTAATGCCAGCCATTGCTAGCTACTTAGCGGGTATGGTCGGTGCCTTTAGTGAACAAGCTGACAAGTACGAGTTTTCAATTAACTTGGCGCAGTCTATTGGCCTCGAAGCGCAATATTCTGGTTTGTTAGTGGTGTTTGGCGGCGTGGCTGTGGGCCTATTGTTCTTCGCCGTCATTTTGTGGTTCATTTCAGGCATGTTAGTGAACTGGATGCACGGTGCTGAGCGCGCTGCACCCGCTACTGCGGTAGAAGGCGTTGAGCAAGAGCTTGAAGCGGTTGCCGAGCATGAAGGTTTAGGCGACAAAGCTGATAAACGATAGAAATAGTAAATTAATAGGGAAATTTGAGCATGGTTAAAAAAGTTGTGATTCCGGTGGCAGGTCTGGGGACGCGGATGCTGCCAGCAACCAAAGCAATTCCAAAAGAAATGCTGCCGTTGGTTGACCGGCCGTTAATTCAGTACATTGTTGAAGAATGCGCTGCTGCAGGGCTAACTGACATTATTTTGGTGACCCACTCAAGCAAAGGCGCCATTGAAAACCATTTTGACTCAAACTATGAGTTAGAAGACATGCTGAGTAAGCGGGCAAAAGATCAACTTCTGGCCGAGGTGCAGTCCATTTGTCCAAAAGGCGTTACCGTGATGGCGGTGCGCCAAGACGAAGCCAAAGGCCTCGGCCATGCCGTTTTATGCGCTCGCCCGTTGATTGAAGACCAACCGTTTGCGGTGGTGTTACCCGATGTTCTGGTTGACGAAGCAAGTTGTGACTTAACGCGTGACAATTTAGCCGAAATGGTGGCGAACTTTAATAGCTCTGGCGCAGCGCAAGTCATGGTCGAGAAAGTGCCGGCTGCCATGGTGAATCAGTACGGTATTGCTGACATTAACGGCGTTGAGCTTCAGGCGGGTCAGCAAGCACCGATAAAGCAGCTCGTTGAGAAGCCGCCGGTTGACGAAGCGCCTTCTGACTTAGCTGTGGTTGGGCGCTATGTGTTCCCCGCGGCGTTGTGGGCGTTGCTAGAGAAAACCCCCGTTGGCGCTGGCAACGAAATTCAGCTAACTGACGCCATGGCCATGTTGCTTGAACAGCAGCCAGTAAACGCGTACTACATGAAAGGCAAGAGTCATGATTGCGGTAACAAGCTGGGCTACGCCCAAGCCTTTGTTGAGCATGCCATGCGCCATCCCGCCTTCGGCACTGACTTCGCCGCATGGCTGAAGGGGCTGTAGCCCGGCGTTCTACGCCGGGTAGCGCGAAGCGCTGTAAATCTCGAATCTTCCCAGAACTG
This sequence comes from Pseudidiomarina donghaiensis, assembly GCF_900116895.1. Taxonomy (GTDB): domain Bacteria; phylum Pseudomonadota; class Gammaproteobacteria; order Enterobacterales; family Alteromonadaceae; genus Pseudidiomarina; species Pseudidiomarina donghaiensis. The sequence continues at coordinate 524,649 of NZ_FPCF01000001.1, forward strand.
GTAGCAAAGTTGAACGATGACGATGCTGCGCATCACCCGGCGTAGAACGCCGGGCTACGCCTGAGCAAAGTTGAACGATGACGATGCTGCGCATCACCCGGCGTAGAACGCCGGGCTACGCCTGAGCGATGATCACGGCGCGGCGTGGGGCTGGGTAGCCTTCGATGGTGCGGCTGTGGTCCGCTGGGTCGAGGAAGTCGGCCAGCGATTGGCCTTGCATCCATTCGGTGGCGCGCTGTTCTTCAAGCGTTGTTAAAGACTCGTCTACCACGCGTGCGGTTTTGAAGCCGCAGCGTGCTAACCAGTGCAGCAAAGCCTTGCTGCTGGGGATAAACCAGACGTTGCGCATTTTGGCGTAGGTTTCGCCCGGGACGAGCACGGTGTGCTCGTCGCCTTCCACGACCAGAGTTTCTAGTACTAGCTGGCCGCCAGGCTTCAGCTGTGCGCGCAGCTGCGTGAGGAAGTCGATTGGTGAGCGGCGGTGGTACAACACGCCCATGCTAAACACGGTGTCGAAAGCCTTTAGCTCGGGTAGGTCTTCTACGCCAAGTGGGAACAGGTGCGAACGTGCTTGCAGCTCTGGCGGCATAAAGCTGCGTACGGCCATAAACTGGGCCATAAACAATTGGCCGGGATCAACCCCCCATACTTGCTCGGCTCCGGCCTCAAGCATGCGCCACAGGTGGTAGCCGCTGCCACAGCCGATATCTAACACTTGCTGGCCTTTTAATGGCTGGCTGTCACCCTTTGTATTTGAAAGGTGCGGGAGTACGCGCTGCCATTTAAAGTCTGAGCGCCATTCGGTATCAATGTGTACGCCGTGTAGGTTAAACGGGCCTTTGCGCCATGGCACCAGTTGCATCATTAAGCCACGAATGCGGTTTTGCTCGCCTTCGTTTACCGTGTTGTTGTGCACGGTTACGGTGTCGTCCAGCGACACTTGCTGGGCTTCAAGCTTGGGCAGTTGTTCCACGCTGCGTAGCCACTTCGGCAGTTCGCCGTGCTGCTGTTCTTTTTGCCAGCGTTCAAGCTGCGCCGGTAAAGTGGTTAGCCAATGCTGCAGCGGCGACTGCGCTACGGCGATTAAGTCTTGGGTAAATAACTTCATGAGTTGTCCTTAACGGCAAGCATGGCGGCGAAGTTGTAGCATTGAAACCATACTTGAGTGTGGCTAAAGCCAATGTCGCGCAGGCGCTGGTGATGGGTATCGAGTGTGTCGATACGCATGACGTTTTCAATGGCGGCACGTTTTTGCGCGATTTCGAGCTCGCTATAGCCATTGGCACGTTTGAATTCGTGATGAATGTCGACCAGCAAGTCATTCATAGCGTCATCGGCACTGCGGAATTTTTCGCTGAGCAGCAACACGCCCCCAGGTTTTAAGCTGTCGTAGATTTTTTGCAGTAGCGCTTGGCGCTGCTCAGGCGGCACGAATTGTAAGGTGAAGTTCATGACGACAACCGAGGCGTTGGCTAGCTCTGATTGTTGAATGTCTTCGCAGCGCACGGTAACGGGCACGTCGCTGCGATAGCCGCTTAGATGCAGCTGGCAGCGTTCAACCATGGCCGGCGAGTTGTCGATGCCGAAAACTTGCACATCGTTTAAGCCCGCGACGTTTTGGCGCATGGCCAAAGTGGCGGCGCCGAGCGAGCAGCCTAAGTCATACAAATTCGAATTCGCTTGGGCGAAGCGTTTGGTCAACTGACCAATACCTTGCAAAATACTTTGGTAGCCGGGCACTGAGCGGTTGATCATGTCGGGAAAAACCTCCACCACGGTTTGATCAAAGACAAAGTCGCTCACTTGCGGCAAGGGTTCGGCAAATATCGAATCTTTTTTAGTCATACGGGCAATTAATCTTTAGCTGACAGACAAGCCACTTATTTTACCGTAACGTGGAATGAAACAGTAGCGTTGACTATACTTGTTCAATAACTTGAACAAGTGGAGTTGTTATGCGTGTTATTTCCTACTCTGATGCGAGAAATAATTTGAAAGCAGTCATCGATACGGTTGTGGATGATGCCGATGTGACAGTGATTGCTCGTCGCGATGCCGACGATGCGGTGATTATGTCACTAGCTCACTACAATGGGTTAATGGAAACCATCCACTTATTGAATTCCTTACCTAACGCGGCGCGGTTAAAACAATCTATAGCGCAGCTTAAGGCAGGCGAGGTTATTGAAGCTGAGCTTGACGAATCTGGACTTAAAGACGGTGACTAAGCTCACATGGACATTGAACGCATGGCAAGACTATTGCTATTGGCAACGGCAAGACAAAAAAACCTTACATCGAATAAATAGGCTTATCGATGCTTGTTTGCGAACGCCTTTTTCGGGTATTGGTAAGCCAGAAGGGCTAAAAGGTGACCTAAGCGGGTTTTGGTCGCGTCGAATAGATGAACAACATCGACTGGTGTACCAAGTTACTGACTTTGCTATCGTCGTGATTGCTTGTCGGTATCATTATTAATTTCCCGACACAGTTACTGACAATCGGCGCCAGTCCGTTATAATGTGCAGCTTTGTAAATTCAAATTTTGTGGTAGGGAAAATCCCATGCGTAGCCATTATTGTGGACAGCTTGAAAGCAGCCTTGTAGATCAGTCAGTTACTTTGTGTGGCTGGGTAAATAAACGCCGTGATTTAGGCGGTTTGATTTTTATTGATATGCGCGACCGTACCGGTTTAGTGCAGGTGGTGTTTGACCCAGACCAACAGGCCTTGTTTGATACGGCGAACAAGCTGCGCCAAGAGTTTTGTATTCGCTTAGTCGGCACGGTGCGAGCTCGCCCAGAAAGCCAAGTGAACAAGAACATGGCCACGGGTGCGGTGGAAGTGATGGCGACTGAGCTTGAAATTATTAGCCGTGCCGAGCCATTGCCGATTGATTTTAATCAGCAGGTGAGTGAGGAGCAGCGTCTACGCTTCCGTTATTTAGACTTGCGCCGCCCAAATATGAACCACAATTTGCAGTTCCGCGCCAAAGTAACCAGTGCGGTACGTCGCTTTTTAGACGACAACGGCTTTTTAGACATTGAAACACCGATGCTAACCCGTGCAACACCGGAAGGTGCACGTGACTACTTAGTGCCAAGCCGTACGCACAAAGGTAAGTTTTTTGCCTTGCCACAGTCGCCACAGCTGTTTAAACAGTTATTAATGATGTCTGGTTTTGACCGTTACTACCAAATTGTAAAGTGTTTCCGCGACGAAGACTTACGCGCAGACCGTCAGCCAGAGTTTACCCAAATTGATATTGAAACGTCGTTTATGACGTCTGACCAAGTGATGGCAGTGACTGAAAAGATGGTCCGTCAGTTATTCAACGACATGTTAGACGTTGAGCTGGGCGACTTTCCACGCATGACGTGGCACGAAGCCATGCGCCGTTTTGGTAGTGACAAGCCAGATTTGCGTAATCCACTTGAATTGGTGGACGTGGCTGATTTGCTAACTGACGTTGAATTTAAAGTGTTTTCTGGCCCAGCAAATGACCCGAAAGGTCGTGTTGCGGCGCTGAAAGTACCGGGCAAAGCCGAAGCGATTTCACGTAAAAATATTGACGAATACACTAACTTTGTCGGTATTTATGGCGCCAAAGGCTTGGCGTGGATGAAAGTGAATGACCTAAGCGCTGGCCGCGATGGTATTCAGTCGCCGGTACTGAAATTTATTCCAGATGACGCACTGAACGGCATTTTGGCACGCACTGAAGCGGCCAACGGCGATATTATTTTCTTTGGTGCTGACAAAGCGACTGTGGTTGCTGAAGCTATGGGTGCGTTGCGCTTGAAGGTCGGTCAAGACTTTGAGCTTGTGAGCGACGAGTGGCGCCCATTGTGGGTGGTTGATTTCCCAATGTTTGAAGAGCATGACGGCCGTTTACATGCTATTCACCATCCGTTTACCGCGCCTGTTGGCGTTAGCCCTGAAGAACTGAAGGCCAACCCGGAAGCGGCATTGTCAAACGCGTACGACATGGTGCTTAACGGCTGCGAAGTGGGCGGTGGCTCGGTACGTATTCACAATAATGAGATGCAGCAAGCCGCATTCGAAATTTTGGGCATTGGCAAAGAAGAAGCCCAAGAGAAATTTGGCTTCTTGCTTGAGGCGTTGAAGTACGGTACGCCACCACATGCGGGCTTGGCCTTTGGTTTAGACCGTTTGGTGATGTTGATGGTGGGTGCGAGCTCAATTCGTGAAGTGATTGCTTTCCCGAAAACCACCACGGCCGCCTGTGTGTTGACCGACGCACCAGGGCTTGCCAACCCAGAAGCATTGGCAGAATTGAATGTTACGGTAAAGGACAACGACTAACCAGCGTCTAACCAGCGTCTAACCAGCGTCTAACCTAGGTACAGTGAACAGCTAGCTGACAGGAGCGAATCATGGCCATCATTCTGGGAATTGACCCAGGCTCACGCCTAACCGGCTATGGTGTGATTCGCCAATCTGGCAAGCAGTTAACCTATTTGGGGAGTGGCTGCATTAACGTCATGCGCAGCCTAAAAGGCGAAGCTGAACCCACACTTGCCGATAAGCTCAAAGTTATTCATGATGGTGTCGCTGAGCTTATCGCGCAATTTCAACCCAGCGAATTTGCGATAGAACAAGTGTTTATGGCGCGCAACCCTGACTCCGCATTAAAGCTTGGGCAGGCGCGTGGCGCGGCCATTGTTGCTGCAGCTTCGGCTGGGCTGCCCGTGGCAGAATATGCAGCGCGCTTAGTGAAGCAGGCCGTGGTTGGCACCGGCGCTGCTGACAAAACACAAGTGCAACACATGGTCATGGCCATGTTACAGTTACAGCACAAGCCGCAAGCAGATGCGGCCGACGCGTTGGCCGTGGCGATTTGCCATGCCCATACGCAAACCCAATTAATTAGAACAACAAGGGGACGTGCGTGATCGGACAACTCACCGGCACTTTAATTGCAAAACAACCACCTGAAGTGCTTATTGATGTAAACGGCGTTGGCTATGAAGTGCAAATGCCAATGACCTGCCTGTATGAATTACCTGACATTGGTGAAACCGTTAAGCTGATCACGCATTTTGTAGTGCGTGAAGACGCGCAATTGTTGTATGGCTTCAACACCTTTGCCGAGCGCACTCTGTTTCGCCAGCTTATCAAAGCGCAAGGTGTAGGGCCGAAGTTGGCGTTGACCATCATGTCGGGGATGACAGCACAGCAATTTGTGCATGCAGTGACGCACGACGACGTATCGAGTTTAGTGAAACTACCAGGCGTGGGCCGTAAAACCGCCGAGCGCTTGGTGGTTGAAATGCGCGACCGCCTGAAAAACTGGGGGACAGCTACCCCAGCAACAGATGCGGCGCCGATTGATTTTGGCGATATGAACCCGACTATTGCGGGTAGCTCGCCACGTGACGACGCGTTAAGCGCCTTGTTAGCTCTAGGTTACAAGCCAGCCCAAGCCGAAAAAGCGGTAGCGGCAGCCCTAAAAGCCGAGCCACAAGCCGCCAGCGACATCCTCATTCGCTTCGCGTTGAAGAACATGTAGCCCGGCGTTCTACGCCGGGTGATGCGCAGCATCGTGATTGCTCGGGGCATCGACAGAGCTGAGCCGGGTGATGCGCAGCATCGTGATTGCTCGGGGTATCGACAGAGCTGAGCCGGGTGATGCGCAGCATCGTGATTGCTCGGGGCATCGACAGAGCTGAGAAAAACGAGCGGTAAATTAAAGTTATAGATTAACAGCGCGCTGCGCTACCCGGCGTAAAACGCCGGGCTACGGGGTTTTCAAAATGATTGAGCCAGATCGTATTAACCAGCCACAGGCAATGGCCGACGATGAAGTGATTGATCGTGCTATTCGCCCCAAAATGCTTGCCGACTACACGGGCCAGAGCCATGTGGTTGCGCAAATGGAAATATTTATTCAGGCGGCTAAGCAACGAGCCGAGGCGCTCGATCACTTGTTAATTTTCGGGCCGCCAGGCCTAGGTAAAACCACCTTAGCTAATATTGTTGCGAATGAATTGAATGTAAATATCCGGCAAACTTCGGGCCCAGTACTCGAAAAAGCAGGCGATCTTGCGGCATTGTTAACCAACTTAGAAGCGCACGATGTATTGTTTATTGATGAAATTCATCGGCTGAGCCCTGTGGTGGAAGAGATTTTGTATCCAGCGATGGAAGACTATCAGTTGGACATTATGATAGGCGAAGGGCCAGCAGCGCGTTCGATAAAACTAGATTTGCCGCCGTTTACGCTCATTGGCGCGACCACCCGAGCGGGTGCATTAACGTCGCCGTTACGAGATCGATTCGGGATTGTGCAACGGCTTGAGTTTTATAGCGTTGAAGAGTTAACAAAAATTATTGCGCGCTCGGCGAGTTATTTAAATTTGAACTTAGAAGCCGACGGCGCCTTGGAAATTGCGCGCCGCTCACGCGGCACACCGCGCATAGCGAACCGTTTGTTGCGCCGCGTGCGTGACTTCGCCGAAGTGAAAAATAGCGGCCATATTGATCAGCCGACTGCCGCCGCTGCACTAGCGATGGTTGACGTAGACGAAGCGGGTTTTGATTATATGGACCGCAAGTTATTGCTCGCAATTATTGAAAAATTTATGGGCGGCCCGGTGGGTTTAGATAACTTGGCGGCGGCCATCGGTGAAGAAAAAGATACGATTGAAGATGTGCTGGAGCCGTATTTGATTCAGCAGGGCTTTTTGCAGCGGACGCCGCGTGGGCGCATTGCAACGCCACACGCCTACGCCCACTTCGGCCTAGGTAAAGACTAAAAGCGTTATTCGTGCGCTTTGCTGTTGGTATGCTGCGCTGTTCGTCCGCTCGGCTGCGCCTCACTATTGGTGATTTGTATTTACGAGCAGTGCGTAGCACGGACAAACAGTGAGCGAAGCGAACGGACGAACCACGAACAGCGCAGCGGACGAACTCGCAAAAAAAAAGCCCGCTCATGGAGCGGGCAAAATACAGAACAACAAGGAAGTTAAATCCAGGGAACAATAACAGGAAGAATCGACAACCGGTCTCTTCGTATCTGATATCTGACGCGCATTATACGCAGGCCGGACCGGGTTTCAAACGAGAAAAATTGTATTTCACATAAGTTTTACTAATGCGATGATGTTATCGCTGGTTAAATTATAGCCCAACCAAAATTGGTCTTACCAAGATGAAGCCCGAAAATTAAGGGTTTTGTAAAAATTGGTTAGATTGTTATGATAAAAAAATGTCTGGTGTAAAATTGAACAAGTTAACATTTTCATGGCCCATACGGGTTTATTATGAAGACACAGATGCAGGCGGTATCGTTTATTATGCCAACTATCTCAAATTCCTTGAGCGGGCACGTACGGAGTGGCTACGATCGTTAGGTATAGAACAAGATACATGGCTTGCGCATAGGTTGGGGTTTGTGGTGCGGCAGGTGCAAATGGATTTATTGGCGCCGGCGCGATTTAACGATGAACTGATAGTGACGGTTGTGGTCGAAAAGCTCGGACGCGCTTCGGTGGTATTTTCACAGCAGGTTCTCTCGGGCCAACCGGGTAATGAAACAATTTTTTGTCAGGCGCAAATTAAAGCGGCCTGTGTGAATTTAGGGCAAGCTGGTGATGCCGTGAGAGCGGTGCCAATGCCGGCCGAAATTTTTGAGGTGATAAAACGTGCAAACTGAATTGTCGATAACCGCACTTATTCTTGAAGCAAGTATTGTTGTTCAGCTGGTGATGTTGCTGTTGCTGGCGTTCTCTGTAGTGGGTTGGATGATGATTTTTCAACGAGCCAAAGTCATTAAAAGTGCGGCACAAGAGGCGTTGAAGTTTGAGGACAGGTTTTGGTCTGGGGTTGATTTAACCCGTTTATTTCAAGAGGTTTCGGCACGAGCACAAAATGCTTCGGGCATGGAGAAGCTGTTTCATGCTGGGTTTAAAGAGTTTGCTCGGTTGCGCAATAATCAAGGGCTAAACCAACAGCAAGTGTTGGACGCTTCGTACCGCGCCATGCGAGTGGTGCATTCGCGAGAGCTTGATGGTCTGGAAAATAATTTGAGTTTTTTGGCAACCATTGGTTCTATAAGCCCCTATGTCGGTTTATTTGGTACTGTCTGGGGTATTATGAATGCATTTATTGGCCTTGGTGCGGTGCAGCAAGCAACGTTAGCCATGGTTGCTCCAGGTATTGCCGAAGCCTTGATTGCAACGGCGATGGGCTTATTTGCGGCGATTCCAGCGGTTATCGCTTATAACCGATTTACCTATCGCGTTGAAAAAGTGGATAACCAGTACCTGAACTTTATGGACGAGTTAATGGCGATTTTGCAGCGCCAAGGTAGTGCGAAAAAGGCAGGTGCTGAAGCATGATGACGGTAACCCGCAGACGCCGTAAACAGGTGTCGGAAATTAATGTGGTGCCCTACATTGATGTGATGTTGGTGCTACTGATTATTTTTATGGTTACTGCGCCACTGATTACGCAGGGCGTAAAAGTGGATTTGCCGAAAGCATCGGCGGAGCCGCTTGATCCTGAAAGTGAGCCACCCATTGTTGCTTCGGTTGATCGTGACGGCAATTATTTTTTAAGTACCGCAAATGATCCGAACGCTGCTATTGGGGTGGTTGATTTGGCGGTTATGGTGCAGGCTGAGTTGCAAGTAAGCCCAAATCGGCCGGTGGTGGTCAAAGGTGATGGAGCGGTGCAGTACAGTCAAGTGGTGCAACTGATGGTGCTGCTGCAAAAAGCTGGGGTACCGCAAGTTGGTTTAATGACAGATAGTTCTGCAGACGGTGGCTCATAGTGGCTAAGCAAGCGAAGTTGTGGCCGAGCGAATGGACAGTACCTTTGGTATTGTCGCTGCTAGTGCATGTGGCTGTGGTTGGGCTAATGGTGTTTGGTATGCATTTTAAGCCGACACCAAATAAGCCGATGCAGGTGCAGCTACAGAATGACGCACCAGAGCAACCAGACAATCAAGAAATTGTCCAGGCGGTTACGGTAGACCAGGCAGCCGTTGAAAAACGGGTAAATGAAATTCGTGAACAGAAACGCCAAGCTGATTTGGCTGAACAGCGGCGTCAGGCAGAGTTAGAACGCAAAGCTGAGGCAGCGCGCAAGGCGCGTGAAGCTGAGCAGCAACGGCTACGTGAATTGCAGGCTGAGCAAGAAGCTGAGCGCCGTCGTATAGCCAAAGAAAAGGCCGAGGCTGAACGGCAAAAAGCAGCAGCTGAAAAAGCGGCCGCAGAGGCCGAAGCGCGACGTAAGCGTGAAGAAGAAGCGGCCGCGAAAGCGGAAGCAGAACGCAAGCGCAAAGAGGAAGAAGCGCGTAAAGCTGAAGAAGAGCGCAAGCGTCGTGAGCAAGAGGCGCGTGAGCGCGCTGAGCGCGAACGGCAACTGCAAGAGGAATTGCGCGCTGAGGAAGCTGCCCGTGCGAAAGCGCGTAGTCAACAAATGCAGTCAGAAGTGCAGCGTTACACGGCCTTGATTACTCAGACTATTCAGCGCAACTGGATTACCGATGACAGCATGCGTGGCAAAGAATGTGTGTTGACGATTAGTGTCGCGCCAAGTGGCTTTGTGAAGTCGGTGAATCAAGGCGAAGGTGACCCGACTGTTTGTCAGTCAGCGCGTAACGCGGTGCTTAAAGCGAATACTTTACCAGTGTCGCAAGACCCTGAAGTGTACAAATTAATGGAAACCATTGAATTGACAGTGGCTCCCAAACAGTAATCTGAAGTAACGATGACAAAACCTATGACAAAACTAAAAGTATTTTTTATCACGGTATGTGCGCTAGTGGTTGGGCTGACGGGAGTCGCTCAAGCAAAATTAGAGATTGTCATTACGGAGGGGATTAACACCGCTCGGCCAATTGCAGTGGTACCTTTTGAGTGGAAGGGAAGTGGCCCGAAACCTGATGGTTTAACGGAGGTCGTCGCGGCAGATTTGATGCGTAGCGGTAAGTTTAATCCAATTCCGTTAACAGCCATGCCGCAACGGCCGTCGTCATCTTCACAGGTTGACTACACCGAATGGGCTAGTTTGGGTGTTGAAGCATTGTTAGTTGGTACCATTGCACCGGACGGCTTGGATCGCTACACCGTGAGCTTTGAAATTATTGACGTGCTGCGCGGACAAATTACCAGTGGTACTCAAGTGCTACAAAATGGCCAGTTGGTAACCTCGCAAGATCATATTCTAGATGCGCGGAGCAGCGTTATTTCGGGTGACCAATTCCGCCAATATTCACACCGTATTTCCGATATTTTTTACGAAACATTAACGGGGCAACGCGGTGCGTTCATGACACGTATAGCGTATGTTACGGTTAACCATAACTCAGATAAGCCGTATGAGCTTGTGGTTGCAGACTACGATGGCTTTAACGAACGCGTATTATTGCGCAGCCCTGAGCCATTAATGTCACCGTCGTGGTCGCCAGATGGCAATAAATTGGCATATGTCAGTTTTGAGAATAAAAAACCCCAGATTTTTATTCAGGACATTTATACTCGTGCGCGAGAACAGATGACTGACTTTCCGGGGATTAATAGTAGCCCGGTGTTCTCGCCTGATGGCAAAAGCTTGGCTATGGTGTTGTCAAAAGATGGTAACCCAGAGCTCTACGTGATGGAGATTGCAACGAAGCGCTTGCGCCGTGTTACGAATCACCATGCGATTGATACCGAGCCAAGCTGGTCACCTGATGGTAACTCGCTGATTTTTACGTCAGAAAGAGGTGGCAGACCGCAGCTTTATAGCGTAAATTTAAGTGCAGGGCAGGTACGCCGACTCACTTTTGAAGGTGAGCAGAACTTAGGTGGGACATTTTCGCCAGACGGTAAGCAAGTGATTATGGTAAACCGTACGCAGGGAAACTATCACATTGCTCGTCAAGATTATCCAAATGGGTCAATGCAAATTTTAACGCAAACCGCTTTGGACGAGTCGCCAAGTTTGGCGCCGAATGGCAGTATGGTGATTTACAGCACCACACACAATAACCAGCAGGTGTTAGCGTTGGTTTCGGTAGACGGTCGCTTTAAGGCTCGTTTACCTACACGTGAAGGTGAAGTAAAATCACCATCGTGGTCACCGTTTTTACGCTAGTATGTGCTATAAGTTATAACGATTATTTACAATTCAGATTTTCACTTGAAAGAAAGGAACGCGGATATGAACGCAAACAAAGCTTTAAAAAGTCTGTTCATTGCAGTACCTATGCTGACTCTGGCAGCGTGTAGCTCAAATCAAGGCGCTGAGGAAGCGGTTGATCAACAAACCAACCAACAGCAACAAGAGCAGCAACAGCAAGAGCAATCAGGTGTTGATGTCGGCGCAGTTGAGCGTCAAAAAACTCCTGAAGAAATTCGTGCAGAGAAAGTTGCTGAGCTACGTCAAGAAAACATGATTTTCTTTGCGTTTGACGACTCACGTATTTCTTCTGAATATGCGCAAGTTTTAGCAGCTCACGCTGATTTCTTAGTGCAAAACCCTGGTGTTACAGTAACGATTGAAGGTCACTGTGACGAGCGTGGTACGCCTGAGTACAACATCGCGTTAGGCGAGCGTCGTGCGAAAGCTGTTGCACAATACTTGCAAAACTTAGGTGTTAGCTCTAGCCAAGTAACAACTGTTTCTTATGGTGAAGAGAAGCCGTTAATCAACGCTTCAAACAATGACGCTTACGCGAAAAACCGTCGCGGCGTGCTTGTTTACTAAGCTTGCAAGAAAACTATTTTTCACTTGAAGTAAAAGGTTGAGCCAATGCAAAAAGCATTACTCGTATTGGCCTTACTGATTCCCGGTGTCCTGCATGCGCAGGCACCGGTTTCTAAGTTAGGCAGTGGGTCACTCGAAGAACGCTTAAATCAACTTGAGCGCGTTATGGATGCTCGCAATGCGGCACAAATGGCGCTTTTAGATCAAATGGCACAGTTGCAAGATGAAGTAGCCGATCTTCGTGGTAAAACAGAAGAGCACGCTTACCAAATTGAGCAAATATTGCAGCGTCAACGCGAAATCTATCAAGAGATTGATCGCCGGTTAGCTGCTCAACCGCAACCCACATCGGCAACAAACTCGCAACCCGTAGAAGTTGATACATCGACGCCGGGCGGCAGTTATTCAGCTGATGTTTCGGAAAACGAAGCCTACGACCAAGCCATTCAATTGGTGCTGCGCGATCAACGTTATGATGCCGCTGTACCGGCGTTTGAGTCGTTCATTGAAAAATTCCCAAACTCTACGTATGTGCCAAATGCTCACTATTGGTTAGGGCAACTGTTGTTAACAGAAAGCAAGCTTGATCAAGCAAAAGTGCATTTTGGTAAAGTTGTCAGTGATTACAAAGACAGCAACAAACGTGGCGATTGCATGTTGAAGTTGGGCATTATTGCGCAACAACAAAAGGATACCGCCAAAGCTCGTGAGCTTTATAACCAAGTTTTATCTGAGTACCCAGACTCAACAGAAGCTGGTTTAGCGCGTAAACGACTTGGTAATTTGTAATCACTTTTGTAAACATCATGTAGAAATTTCGGGAAAACGTTCGCAAATTAAGCAAACGCACCCGATTACTTCAATTTACAGTTGCAACGAGCGGCTTTTTGAGTAAACTATGCCGCCGTTGCCACTGATAAGTGCGTAACGCGACAGTGATGGGTTGTTAGCTCAGTTGGTAGAGCAGTTGACTTTTAATCAATTGGTCGCAGGTTCGAATCCTGCACAACCCACCAATCACTCTCAATTCTCAAGCTTTGAAATGGGTTGTTAGCTCAGTTGGTAGAGCAGTTGACTTTTAATCAATTGGTCGCAGGTTCGAATCCTGCACAACCCACCACTTTCTCTTGTTCGTTCCCCTAAACAAAGCAGCCTTGTATTCCCTAAGCCTTGATTTATAATACGGCAACTTTTTCCATGCACTGAAGTGGTACCATGAGCATTACGGCTGAAATTCAAGCACGGGTGATTGATAGTCTGGATTATCCATTCCCGGCCAAACCAAAACAATTAACCGACGAACAAAAAGCACATTACACCGCGCGTATTAAAGAATTATTACGCGAGAAAAACGCTGTGCTGGTGGCGCATTATTACACTGATTCGGAAATTCAGGCTTTGGCTGAAGCAACAGGAGGTTGCGTTGCTGACTCATTGGAAATGGCTCGATTTGGCGCCCAGCACGAAGCCGAAACACTCATTGTTGCCGGTGTGAAATTTATGGGCGAAACCGCCAAAATTTTGACCCCTAACAAGCGTGTATTGATGCCAACGTTAGAAGCGACATGCTCGTTAGACTTGGGTTGCCCCATTGAAGAGTTTTCAAAATTTTGCGACGAGCACCCGGATCGCACCGTGGTGGTGTATGCGAATACCTCAGCAGCAGTCAAGGCGCGCGCAGACTGGGTGGTCACTTCATCTATTGCATTAGAAGTGGTTGATCACTTAGATGCTAACGGCGAAAAAATTCTGTGGGGCCCTGATAAACACTTGGGCGCATATATTCAGAAGCAAACCGGTGCTGACATGCTGATGTGGCAAGGCGCCTGTATTGTGCATGACGAATTCAAAACCAAAGCATTAGAAGACCTAAAAAACGTGTACCCAGAAGCTGCCGTTTTGGTCCACCCAGAGTCTCCACAAGCCGTGGTTGATATGGCTGACGCGGTGGGCTCAACCTCGCAACTAATTAAAGCCAGCCAAGAAATGCCGAATGACACCTTCATTGTGGCAACCGACCGCGGTATTTTTTATAAAATGCAGCAACTTTCTCCGCACAAGCACTTTATTGAAGCACCAACGGCCGGTAACGGTGCAACCTGCCGTAGCTGTGCGCATTGCCCGTGGATGGCGATGAATGGCCTTGTGGCCATTGCGGAAGCGCTAGAACACGGCGGCGCCGCTCACGAGATTCATGTGGACCCAGAGCTAGCCAAGCGCGCATTGATGCCGCTCGACCGCATGCTCAGCTACAAAGGCTAACTTCGTTATTCGATCGCTACGCTCTTCGTCTTTGCTTTTACCGAACAGCGCGAAGCGCGGACAAACAGCGAACGAAGTGAGCGCACGAATAACGAATAACGAACAACGTTTTTGCCTTCAATAACGGAGGTGAATTTTGGTTATAGTTGCCAACGCCTCACAACCTGTCTAAGGTGGAATATCGACTAAAATCCCACTCTAGCAATAAATACGAGGCAGGTTGTATGGCATTTTACTCCCACGACGATGTGCGTGATAACTGTGGTTTTGGGCTGATCGCTCAAATAGCTGGCGAACCGAGTCATGCGCTGATAACACGCGCTATTGCCGGGTTAGCCAATATGCAGCACCGTGGGGGCATTAATGCAGATGGGAAGACTGGCGACGGTTGTGGTTTGTTGCTACAACTGCCAGAGCAATTTTTTCGTGATCATGCAGCGCAGCAAGGTTGGCATTTAAGCAAAAAGTTTGCGGTGGGTATGGTGTTTTTAAGCCGGGATGAATCTACTGCGGCAAGTCAACGTCGTACCTTAGAGCAAGAGCTCACGCGTGAAACACTGACCGTTGAGGGCTGGCGTGAGGTGCCGACCAACGAGCAGGTATTGGGTGACATTGCGCGCGCGAGCTTACCGCTTATTCAGCAGGTGATTGTGAGTGCGCCGCCAGGTTGGCGTAAGAAAGATCTGGAGCGTCGCTTGTATATGGCACGACGACGCGCAGAGCTGGCGCTGCAACACCAGTCTGATTTCTACATTTGTTCACTGTCGAGCTTAGTGATTGTTTACAAAGGCCTTATGCTCGCGAAGCATTTGGCTGATTTCTTCCTTGATTTAGCAAACCCTGCGGTTAAAACTTCCAATTGCGTGTTTCATCAACGCTTTTCAACCAATACTCAGCCGCAGTGGCGGCTCGCTCAGCCGTTTCGGTTTTTAGCCCATAACGGTGAAATAAATGCCATACGTGGTAACCGTCAGTGGGCTGCGGCGCGCCAATATAAGTTTCACTCGCCGTTGTTGCCCGACTTGCAGCAAGCCGCGCCGTTCGTCAACAGCGATGGTTCTGACTCGTCGGCGCTCGATAATATGTTGGAGCTATTGCTAGCTGGTGGCATGGACTTGTTTCGCGCCTTGCGCTTGCTTATTCCGCCTGCTTGGCAGGGCGACCCGACGATGGACGACGATCTGCGTGCGTTTTATGAGTTTAACTCGATGCATATGGAACCGTGGGACGGCCCCGCCGGTATTGTCATGAGTAATGGCCGCCATGTGGCCTGTAGTTTAGACCGTAATGGCTTGCGCCCCGCGCGTTTTATTTTGACCGAAGACGGCGTACTTACTATTGCCTCTGAAGTAGGAATTTGGGATTACGACGAGGCCAAAGTTGTTGAAAAAGGGCGCTTAGGGCCGGGCCAGATGATGGCCGTGGATACCTATAATGGCCGCATTTGGCGTAGCGAAGACATTGATCAAGACTTGCAACAACGACACCCTTATCGGCAGTGGCTAACCAGTCATGTTCGTCACTTGCAGCCGTTTGCTGAGCTGGCGGCAGAGTTACTTGGTAAGCGATTGTTCGATGACGCGACCATGGCGGTTTACCATAAGTTTTTCTTATATTCGCGCGAAGAGTTGCAGCAAGTTGTTGCTGTGCTCGGTAGTGATGGCCACGAAGCGACCGGCTCAATGGGCGATGATACGCCTATTGCTGTGCTGTCGAAGCACCCTCGCAGTTTGTTTGACTATTTTCGTCAGCAGTTTGCCCAAGTCACCAACCCACCCATTGACCCCATTCGTGAGCGACACGTGATGAGCCTGGCGACCTGTATTGGCCGTGAACAAAACGTATTTAATGAAACTTCGGGCTACGCAGAGCGGGTGGTGATGGAGTCGCCAGTATTGATGTACACCGACCTGAAACAACTGCGCGAGCTGCCTGAGCAGGGTTACAAGTTGGCTAAGTTTAGCTTGTGGTATACGCCGCAGCAGGTAAGTCTGCAACAAGCGATTAAACAGCTATGCGATAAGGTTGTTACAGAAGTACGTGAAAACAACGTGGTGCAAGTACAGCTATCCGATCGGGAATTAACCCAAGGTGAGTTGCCCATTCCGGTGGCGCTTGCCGTTGGTGCGGTGCAACAGGCGCTAGTGCGAGCAAACTTACGCTGCGATTCAAACATCTTGGTGGAAACGGCCGCAGTACGTGACGCGCACCAAATGGCCGTGCTTATTGGTCTTGGGGCAACAGCGGTGTACCCGTTCTTGGCCTACGAAACCATTGAACAGTTGGTTGAACGTGGCGATATTCAGGTGCCCGTGCGCCAAGCCATGGAAAACTTTCGTGCTGGCTTGAACAAAGGGCTACTGAAAATTATGTCGAAAATGGGCATTGCGACGGTGGCGAGCTATCGTGGTGCCTGTTTGTTTGAAGTGGTCGGACTGGCAGCTGAGGTGCGACAGTTGTGTTTTGTGCATGCGCCGGCGCGCATTGGCGGTGCGAGTTTTACCGATATTGAACGACAAATGCTGCAAGTAAGCCAACGGGCATGGTTGCGCACGCGACCATTGAATGCCGGCGGGTTACTGAAGTTTGTCCATGGTGGCGAATACCATGCTTATAACCCTGACGTGGTCACTAGTTTACAAAACGCGGTAAAAACCGGTGACCGCACGGCATATCAGCAATTTGCCGATCATGTGAATCAGCGACCCATAGCCTTTATTCGTGACTTGTTACGGCCCAAGCCGGTGGCAAAGCCGTTGGCGCTAGCCGAGGTTGAAGCGGCCACCGAGCTTTACCATCGCTTTGACACAGCCGCCATGTCGATTGGTGCTTTAAGCCCCGAGGCGCATGAAGCGCTGGCGCAAGGCATGAACCGCATTGGTGGCCATTCAAATAGCGGTGAGGGCGGTGAAGACCCGCGGCGGTTTGGAACCGATAAAAACTCGCGAATTAAACAAATTGCGTCAGGTCGTTTTGGCGTCACCCCGCATTACTTGGTTAACGCCGATGTGCTGCAGATTAAAATTGCGCAAGGCGCGAAACCCGGCGAAGGGGGCCAGTTGCCAGGCGAGAAGGTTTCGGCAGAGATTGCCAAGTTGCGTTATGCGGTACCGGGTACGCCACTAATATCGCCACCGCCACACCACGATATTTATTCGATTGAAGACTTAGCGCAGTTAATTTTTGACTTAAAGCAAGTGAACCCCAAAGCATTTGTGTCGGTGAAACTGGTGTCGTCGCCAGGCATTGGCACTATAGCTACAGGCGTAGCCAAAGCCTATGCCGATTTGATTACTATTTCGGGCTATGACGGTGGTACAGGGGCGAGCCCGCTGACCTCGGTGAAACACGCCGGGTCACCATGGGAGCTTGGTTTAGCTGAAGTACAACAAGCACTAGTGAGTAATAACTTACGCCATAAAGTACGCGTGCAAGTGGATGGTGGTTTGAAAACTGGCCTCGACGTAATTAAGGCTGCCATTTTGGGGGCTGAAAGTTTTGGTTTCGGTACCGCGCCCATGATTGCTTTGGGCTGTAAGTATTTACGTATTTGCCACTTAAATAATTGCGCGACTGGGGTTGCCACACAAGACGAAACATTGCGGCGTGAGCATTTTACTGGCTTGCCTGAACGTGTTGCCCAGTACTTTGAGTTTGTCGCCGAAGAGGTTCGAGAGTGGCTGGCGCGATTGGGCGTTGAAAAACTTACCGATTTAATCGGTCGCGTTGATTTACTTGAGCGCGTGAGCGGTGAAACGACGCAACAAGAGCAGCTCGATTTGTCTGAATTATTAGCCGCGGCGGGCACTTACAACGACTACCCGCGCTATTGTACAGAGCAAAACCAACCCGATGATCATGGTGCGCTGAACCAACAATTGCTGCGGTTAACTGAATCAGCGGTGGCGCAGCAGCAAGGCGGCCAATGGCAATTGCCGATTCGTAACTTTGATCGCTCGGTGGGGGCTGCAGTATCTGGTGCTATTGCGCTGCGCTATGGTAATCAAGGCATGGCCGGCAACCCAATTGAGCTGAAGTTTAACGGCAGCGCCGGACAAAGTTTTGGCGCGTGGAATGCTGGTGGGCTGCGTTTAGATCTGACGGGTGATGCCAACGACTACGTTGGCAAAGGCATGGCTGGCGGGCGAATTGTGTTGCGCCCGCCAGCGCAGGCGCAATATTCCAGCCAGAACGCGGTGATCATGGGCAATACCTGCTTGTATGGTGCGACGGGTGGTAAATTATTTGCAGCAGGGCGTGCAGGCGAACGGTTTGCCGTGCGTAATTCTGGTGCCACCGCGGTGGTTGAAGGCATTGGTGACCACGGTTGTGAGTACATGACCGGCGGCATTGTGGTGGTACTGGGTGGCACAGGTATTAACTTTGGCGCTGGAATGACTGGTGGTTTTGCTTATGTATGGGACGCTGACGGCCAGTTTATGTCGCGGCTAAACGGCGAGTTGGTTGAACCCTGCAAAGTGAACACGCCAATTTTACAAGAGCATTTGCGCGGTTTAATTCATGAGCATTATGAGCGCACCGGCAGCGAACATGCACACGGTTTGTTGCGTGACTTAGAGCGTAAGTTTGATGAGTTTGTCATGGTGAAACCAAAAGCGGCCGATTTGGCCGATTTAGTCGGGCACCGTGCGCGCTCAACCGCTGAATTGCGTGTGGAGGTGATGTAATGAACAAGAATATTTATCAGTTCTTGGACGTACAGCGTATTGATCCTCCGAAACGGGCTTTGCGTGAACGGCAAATTGAGTTTGTCGAAATTTATGAACCCATGCCTGAGCACCAGGTACAAGGCCAAGCTGACCGCTGTTTAGATTGCGGCAACCCCTATTGCGAATGGCAATGCCCAGTGCATAACTATATTCCGCAGTGGCTTGAGCTTGCCCAGCAGGGGCGTATTTTTGAAGCGGCTGAGCTGTGTCATCAAACCAATAGCTTGCCTGAAGTGTGTGGCCGTGTTTGTCCGCAAGACCGCTTGTGCGAAGGGGCTTGTACGCTCAACGATGAGTTTGGCGCGGTAACCATAGGCAGCATTGAAAAATACATTACCGACACCGCATTTGCGCAAGGCTGGCGCCCTGATTTGTCGGGTGTTGAAAAAACCAATAAGCGCGTGGCGGTGATTGGCGCAGGCCCTGCAGGCTTGGCCTGTGCGGATGTGTTAGTGCGCCAAGGCATTACACCGGTGGTGTTCGACCGCTATCCAGAAATTGGCGGGCTATTAACTTACGGTATTCCGCCGTTTAAGTTAGAAAAGACCGTGATGCAATTGCGCCGCGAGATTTTTACCGACATGGGCATTGAGTTTCGCTTAGGGTGCGATATTGGCCATGACGTTGCGTTTGACGACTTATTGAAAGAATTCGATGCGGTATTTGTGGCCGTTGGCACTTATAAAGCGCTCGACGGCAACTTGCCCGGGCTTGATGCGCACGGTGTGGTGTCGGCATTGCCGTATTTAATTGGCAATACGCAAGATTTGCTAGCCGCTCAGCAGGCTGCACCGATGGCTGAGTTTCCGAAAATTGATTTGGACGGCCAGCGTGTGGTGGTGCTTGGTGGTGGTGACACCGCTATGGACTGCGTGCGCACGGCGGTGCGTCAGCAAGCGCAGTCGGTGGTGTGTGCGTATCGTCGGGATGAACAAAATATGCCGGGTTCGCGCCGTGAAGTACAAAATGCGCGTGAGGAAGGCGTGGTGTTCGAGTTTAATGTGCAGCCGCTGGCCATTGAGTGCGACGCTAATAATTGCGTTACTGGGGTGCGCATGGTGCGCACTGAGTTGGGGCCTGCTGATGAGCAAGGCCGACGCCGTCCGCAGCCTGTGGTCGACTCTGAATTTGTGATGCCCGCCGACGCGGTGATTATTGCCTTTGGTTATCAGCCGAACCCGCCGCTGTGGTTGCAGCCGCATGGGGTTGAGCTAACCGATTGGGGCACGGTGGTGGCGTCGGAGCACAGTGAGTTTGCGATGCAAACCACTAACCCTCGCATTTTTGCTGGGGGTGATATGGTGCGCGGCGCTGACTTAGTCGTGACCGCCATAGCGCAAGGCCGCGCCGCCGCACAAGGCATCGCCGACTACTTGCAGCGGTAGCCCGGCGTTTTACGCCGGGTGGTACAAGGTGCCGTCATTGCTCAATTCGACATTCACGGTGCTGCGCACCACCCGGCGTGTAACGCCGGGCTACAGGCTCGGGTGTTTGAGGGTGTAGCCGGTGGTGCGGAGTTTGGTGTTGCGTAGGCGCTTGCTGCCGCGCGGGCCGACTTGGTCGGTGCGTGCTAGCCCGGAAATATCAATGCCGAGCTTGTCGGCCATACGCTGATAGGCGTCAGCTTGCAGCAATGGCTCATTGTCAGTAACGATATACACAGGCTCTTGGTGCTCAGAGTGCTCTAACAAATAAGCGATAAAGCCCGCCACGTCGTCGCTGTGAATGCGATTGGTCCAAGCCGGTGTGATGGTTGCGGTACCGGCTTTAAGTTGCTGCTGCAGCCGCTCACGGCCAGGGCCGTAAATACCCGAACAGCGCAACACGCTGGTCACAGCCGCACTGCCCAAAATCACTTGCTCAGCCTGCAACAGCATATCGCCACTATCGCTATCCGGCTCAGTCGGGCTTTGCTCGTCAACCCACTCGCCATCGCGCTGACCATAAACGCCGGTGCTCGACACATACAGCACACGCGGCGACTTAGCTTGTTGGTGCAGTAAGTGTTGTAAGTGGCGGCAGGGCACCACATAACCTTGATGATAGCCTTCGCGACTGTAGTCGCTTGGGGTTAGGGTGATCACAATGGCATCAAATTGTTGCTCCAGAAGCTCACGCAGGTCTTGCTCGTGATTAGCATCGGCTGTGGTAAGCTCAACACTCGGTAATACTGGTTTGCGGCTTGGGTTTCGGCAGGCGCCAATCACCTGCCAGCCGCTGGCAACAAGCAGGGGGGCAGTGCGCTGTGCGATGTCGCCGTACCCTAACAACAAGACTTTTTCCATGCTAAACGGCTCCCAACCAAACATCTAAAAATAACATCACCACCAAGCCAATCATTAAGCCCGATGTGGCGCGCGTGTGGTGCCCATGGCGGTGAGTTTCTGGAATAATTTCGTGGCTAATAACAAACAGCATGGCGCCGGCGGCGAACACTAATCCCCAAGGCAGCAATAATTCCGACACGTTGACGAAAACCCCACCAAACAGCCCGCCTAAGGGTTCAATTAGCCCGGTAAGCGCCGCAACGACAAAGGCTTTTAAGCGTGAATAGCCCACAGCTAATAAGCCAACGGCAACCGCAAGGCCCTCGGGAATGTTCTGCAAGCCAATACCGAGCGCGAGTGAAAACGCGGTGTCTTGCTGACCACTGCCGTACGCCACACCAACCGCCAAGCCTTCGGGAAAGTTGTGAATAGCAATGGCAAAGACAAACAGCCACACGCCGGCAACTTTCTCGCTTTGGTGGCCATCAGAGCCGGTAACAAAGTGTTCATGAGGTAATAATTTGTGAAGTGCTGCAATGGCGAGAGCACCCAGCAATATTCCTGTTACCGCAATTGCTGCAGGCCAAGGGCCTGGACCATATATCTCGGTAGAAATATCAATCGAGGGTACAATCAGGGAAAAAAACGAGGCGGCTAGCATCACGCCCGCCGCGAAACCTAACAAGGTGTCGTTAAAAGCTTCTGAGGGCTTCTTGCCGAATAAAACGGGCAGGGCGCCTAATGCGGTTAGCGCCCCTGTAATAAAGCTCGCAAATACGGCTAGCAATACAAGGTTATGCGACATCGGCAGGCTTCATTGTTGATTGCTCTGGCGGCTGTTCCTGTGGATTAGTGCATGCACAAGGTATTGCGCATGCACTTACGATTAAACATGAAGCGATCACCAGTGCTAATTTGCACGCCATGGCTGTTTCTCCGTCAGGTTAATACCCCGCCGCATGACCGTCTTTGCGGCTTTCTGAGGCTCCATAATACACGCCTTCTTCATGATTGCGCCAGATAGCTTGATAACCACCGTATGGGCCAACGGCTTCTTGCAAGGTATGACCCATTTTGATTAGCTCGCGGCGGGTGTGATCAGAAAAGCCGTTCTCAAGGCTAATGACACCGCCGTCGGTCATCACTTCACCCGTCGGCTGGCTTGAACCGGTGTGCAGAATACGCGGCGCGTCGCCGGCTTCTTGTAGGTTCATGCCAAAGTCGATCATGTTGATCAAAATTTGCGCGTGCATTTGTGGTTGCGTTGCACCGCCCATCACGCCGTAACTCATCAGTGGCTTACCGTCTTTGGTGACAAACGCCGGAATAATGGTATGAAACGGACGTTTGCCCGGCTCAAACACGTTGCGGTGGTTTTTATCAAGCGCAAATAATTCGCCGCGGTTTTGCAACACAAAGCCTAAACCGGTTGGCGTAACACCTGATCCCATCCCGCGGTAATTGCTCTGAATTAATGACACCATGTTGCCCTGGGCATCGGCGGTAGTTAAATAAATGGTATCGCCTTCGGTGGGCGGGTTACCAGGCTCGAATGATTTACCGGCGCGCTGCATGTTAATCAGCTTGGCACGCTGTTTGGCGTAATTTTTGTCCAGTAGCCCTTGAACCGGCACCTCATTAAAAGCCGGATCTGAATAATATTTTGCACGGTCTTCAAAGGCTAGCTTTTTGGCTTCGACAAACAAATGCACATATTCCGGGCTGTCGAATCCCATTTCTTTGAGGTTGTAGTTCTCAAGAATATTCAGAATTTGCTGCGCAGCAATGCCTTGAGTATTGGGCGGCAACTCCCACAGGTCATAGCCACGATAATTCGTTGATACGGGGTCTACCCAGGTAGAAGAGTGCTTCGCTAAGTCGTCATAGCTTAAAAAACCGCCGTGTTTTTCAACAAAGGCATCAATGGTTTTGGCAATGTTGCCTTTATAAAAAGCATCGCGGCCTTGTTCGGCGAGCAACCTATAGGTATTGGCTAAGTCAGGGTTTTTAAACAGTTTGCCTTTTTGCGGTGGCAAACCATTTTTCATAAATACCTCGGCAAAACCGGGTTGGTCTTTCAATACTTCAGCGTTGCGTTCAAAGTAATAAGCAATCACTTCGGTGACTGGAAAACCATTTTCGGCATAATGAATGGCTGGCGCTAGTACCTTGGCCATGGGCAGTTTGCCGAATTTATTGTGCAGCTCAAACCAGCCGTCAACGGCGCCAGGTACTGAAATAGGTAACACGCCACGGGCTGGAATTGCGTCATAGCCATTTTCAATAAAATAGTCGAGGCTAAGTGACTGCGGCGAGCGGCCGGAAGCATTTAAACCATGCAAGCGTTTGCCGTTGGCGTCCCACACAATGGCGTATAAGTCTCCGCCAATGCCGTTACCCGTTGGTTCAACCAACCCTAAAACGGCGTTGGCTGCAATAGCGGCATCAATGGCATTGCCGCCTGCTTGCATAATATCGAGCGCCACTTGGGTGGCTAATGGCTGGCTGGTTGCTGCCATAGCGCTTGGGGCCATGACCTCAGAGCGCGTGGCAAAATGATGACCGGTAATGCGGTCAGCGGCGCTGGCGCTCACGCTAGCTAAGCCGCAGCTAACGGCAAGCACACAACTGGCCAAGGCTAGCTTTGATTGTTCAACAAAGTACTTCATGGGGCAGACTCCAATCGCTTGAGGTATTACCCCACTATATGAAGTGTCGCGACTTTGAGCAATGCTGGTAGCCGCAGATATACAACCTACCGCCGACCTTAGGACACAAAAAAACCGCCTAGCGGCGGTTCTCTTGTATCTGGCGGAGAGAGAGGGATTCGAACCCTCGATACAGCCAAAAACCTTATAAGTTATTGATTTTATTGATTTCCTGAAGCCTTGATTTTCTTGCTACTGTACCACTTTTCTGTATCAAGCCTTAATTTTGTATATATCTCTTTTTTTGTCAAGCCGTAGGTGTCGTGAGCTTAGATGGGCTTGTATGAATATTATCACCCGAAAGGAACTATTTTTGTTGAACACCATCTAAAAAGGTGTTAATGGTAGAGGCGTAAGACAAATTGGATTATTTTGTTAAAGCAACTACAATTAACAGTGTGGTTGCTGTTTTTATAGTGATGTGGTATAATCCGCATCCGCTCACGGATGTATAAGAACAATTAGATAGAGAGCGAACGCATGAAAAAGGATGTTGAGGTAAGGAAAGAGGAAGTTTTAGAAACGCTTAGAGATGTTGTTGAATTTGCTCGAAGTGTATTACATCTACCCTTTCCGGTGTTGGAGGATTTAGACCCATCTTTTGGGTCAATGGCTAGATGGGCGGACTTATTAGCCTCCTTGTTTAAAGATAAGGAAGATGCAATACGAGAGTTTCGCCAAGCCGAAAAGATGGTAGACGCTCTCCGAGGAATATCGGAAGCAATCGTTGATAGGGATGACGGCGAGTTAATCGACTACATGGCAATTCTTGACCAGTTCTTGGATGACACCCGTAAGGGTTAAGAAGGTAATGTAATCGAGGGCAAGTAGGACAAGTAAAACGGCGAGGAGAATGTTATGAGCTTAAAAGATTATGAGTTAGCGATGTTTTACATCGAAAAAATCAAAGGCGAGCTCGACAAGATTGCGATGGCAGTTGGTCATCCGAGCTTCGATGAATATTTCGAAGCAAAAAAGGCTAAATTGCCAAAAGCAGCATAAGAAGCTTTAATGCACAAATTTCGAACCCAGCCATTGAGCTGGGTTTTTCTTTTTAAGGGGCATGTCGATTAACATTCTGGTCTTTTCGTTTAAAAAATTTTTTTTTGCCTTTTAATTCAATGAAAAGCTATCTCTCCCCCGTATACCCCACCCCTATGGGGAGGCTAAGCCCCTGTTTTAGCGTTCTCCAGCAAATCCCACCCCTATGATAAAGCCGCCGCAGTTGTGGTGGTCTTGTCGATACGTTGTCGGTGGCTAGTGGTTCTCTGGTCATTGGCTTGGTAGATAATGACTCAATAACAATCACGGTAACGGTGAGCTAACGGTTGTTTGTTAGTTACCAGTTACCTTGTCTTAGATTGATTAATTAACCATCAAACTAAGTGATTTCGACTGGTCTATAAACAGATGACTAGCCTTGTCTTAGTAATCATCAACCATCTACTAGCCAAGCATTGACCAAGCACTAGACCTCACTGACTTCATCGTATTGTCCTTTATCATTTATTCATTAACCAAGCAGACGCTGGGGGTGACTTAGCTATCTTAGAGACGACCTTAAGTCATTAGGGTATGGTTTAGAAAACCTTGAGCCTACCTAGCGTCCTCTTACGGAGGACTTCATGATTCATCAGTCAATTACACGTTCAAAACGTAACTACGAGTGGTCAAAGACACTATGTGAACACCATGATTTCTCTGAGTTTGTTCGAGATGTTTCTCTAGACACCAGCTCAGGGTTATCAGGTAGTGCAATAGATGACCTGTTTAGTGAGTGGTATCCAAGCATTAGCAACAGAGCTAAGCGTGGTACAAAGCAAGCCTTTCAGTCAGCCTTATTGAACATCGCTAATGCGCTGAGTGAAGCCGACAGATACCAAGAGCCTACTGGATTTCTCTGCTCTACGCTGAACAAGTACAAGCGAGAGATTAAGCGGTACAAAGACAACGATTTTAGCCGTGTACTCTTTTCATCGGTACTGAGAGATCTGGCTAATAGAGGCTTCCTAGAGCTATACCGAGGGTTTAAGGGCAAGAACCATATGAAAGGACTGCTCTCCCTTTGGTTGCCAACAGACAACGCTAGAGAGCTTCTCAGTGAACTTAGCGCCAGCTCTGAGGTAATACCATTTCACGATAGCATTGAGCCGATTGTGCTTAAAAGTGACGAGGGTGAACTCATCGACTACCGAGACAACGAAGAGACACGCTTAATGCGCTCAGAGCTAGAGCTATTGAATGAACTGAGAGAGTCAGTAACGTGGTCTTATCATCCTGCTGAACGCATTCATAGCGACACTGGTAAAGCGTTTCTAAGTGACCAATATGTGACGCTAGGCTCTCGTAATGTCCGCTTCAAACGCTCATTCAAGGGCTCATTCAGCATCGGTGGTCGGTACTATGGTAATGCTCAATGTCTGAGCAAGGCTGAGCGCTCGACTATCATCATTAATGGTGAGCCAATAACTGAGCAAGACATCAAGAGTATGCACGTTCGTATGCTCTACAACTATCTTGGCAAACCAGCGCCAGCCGATGGTTATGACATTGACGGATATGACCGAGAGACAGCCAAGAAAGTGGCTTTGATTGCGCTTAATGCTGACTCTGAGAAGTCCGCTGCTGGCGCTATCCGTCAGAGTTTAGGGTTTACCTCAGATGAGGCAAGGAAAGCCATAGAGAGCTTTAGGCAAGCCCATGAACCAATCGCTCAGTTCTTGTATTCGTCGAGTTGGAAGCAACTGCAATACTTAGATAGTGAGCTGGCAAGGGGAATACAGCTTAAAGCGGCTGAACAGGGGATTCCAGTGATACCCATTCACGATAGCTTTTTAGCTGGTGCGAGCAAAGCTGATACTCTAACTGAGATAATTCATAGCGAGTATGAGCAAAGGTTTGGCTATCGGCCTGTTGTCTGCTCTTAGCGATAACCCAAAAAGAGAGGCGCAATTTAGCGCCCCTCGTTTAGTTGTGACTTGCAACTAATTTATTTTGTCGAATCACTCTGGCCTAGAGCATTCGTTCATTAGGAGTTACTCGGATTCAATTTTCACTTAACCAACCTCGTAACCATCATGGTCAAAATCAGTATCTAGAACTACTAATCTGAGCTATCCAGTAAGGCACCGCCTTAGAGGAAAAGACACTGTCTCGTTCACTCATTCCCACTTACCTAGCTTGCCCCTCTCGGTTAAGACTGCTTGTTCTAGCAACCATTTGATTTGGGGGTATCCAAAAACGCTTCCAAAGAAACACTCCTCTGTTGGCATCGGATATTTGAATAATAGCCCAACTGGTTCGACCAGTCAAATCTTGTCCAGTGAATGCGTCGTGATGCTCTCGAAGTTTATTGCGAACAGACACGCACTGATTAGCGATACGCTTAGCTTCCTCAGTGTCACCACGAGTTAACGCTGTGAATGCTTCAACAACCACCATGTAGAACTTAACGTCTACCCACATGGCGTATGCGTAGAGTGCTTCTAGTGTTGCCCAAGTGTGGTTAGTGTTATAGCCGTTATCGTCATGCGTGTGACCAACCCGCAAATTTGCGGTATGGTTCAAATGAGTTCTGACTTTACTTCGCCACTCGCTAGGACGTTTGTTTTCTTTGTCAGAGACGAACACTCGCCAAATATCATTAAGGTCAAACATTCCGTCTTTATTGGAAACGATGGTTGCGGTTGTGTTGTTGATTCAAAGCGCCAGCTTCGGAATCTTGTTCAACTCTCGACTCATCAGCTCTAATGAATATTCACCGTAAGTATCCGCTACATCGCCTGAACTATGACCTGTAATTCTGTCGCTGATTTCTTTCGGGATGCCAACGTCACGAGCTATGGTCTTGAATGAATGTCTAAATCCGTGCATCGGCTTAGCGTTGCTACCCAACTTAAGTTCCTCTCGGAAGTATTCACCAAGCCATTTTGAGACTCGACCTGAGAAGCGTCCATCGCCACCTTGTTTGAGTTTCGGGAACACTCGACCATCACTCGGTTGTTGAGCAACATAATCCAAGAAACCAAGCTCTAACAGATGGACGTGAAGTGGCACTCTACGAACGCTAGACTTGTTCTTTACGCTCTTATCTGAGCTATCAGCGATGATGTGAATGTAAGCGATGTCGTTCTCTTGTTTGATGTCACGAACATAGAGCTGAGCTAGTTCTTCTACACGAGCGCCAGTGTAGTAGGCGAGTAATGGCAACCAATAGACGGCTTCACCGTAAACGCCAGTCTTAGGTCGGTGATTATCAGTAAAGATGCCACTAGAGAATATGCGTTTGAGTTGCTCAGCGTTGTATTGTTTCTGAGAGCCATCGTTTCGTTCATCAGCTAGCGTTAAGCGCTTGGTTGCTCCGTGAACAGGGTTGCTGGCGCACAACTCATTTTCAACGGCATATTCAAACAACGAGCTAACCGCCATGAGTTGCTTGCGAACGGTTTTAGGCGAAAGCAGGGTTAGACCTTTACGTTGAGCGAGGTCGATCTGCTCGTTTAATGGTCGACCTGCGACATCTCGTGTCGGTCTACTCGGTAGCTGTAACAATATCGCTCTGAATTCATTGATGTCTCGCTTTGTTACTTCAGCAATTGACTTGTCACCAGTGAACTCAATAAAGCGTTTTATGGCTATCGAGTAGTCTCTCAAGGTTTTATCTACCGTACGCTCGTTCTTCGTACTATGGAGCCGCATAGACACTTTGTAGCGTTCAAAGACAGAGGATATTTCGTCCTCTGTTTTTTTCTTATCACTGTATAAGCGCACGACATTAGGTGACTCAGTGTTTGACTGAGAAAGTTCAGCGTTTGCCATTGGTTGTAGCTGTGGCTCGGTTCCTGTTAACCGCACAAGGTCAATAACATCTTGGCGTAGCTTAGGGATGACCTCAGCGATAGCTTGAAGTAGCCGCTTGAACTGTTCACTGTCACGAGGAACAGCTCTGTTGGCTTCTCTGAATAGATTCTCAGCATCATCAGCGAATAACTCGTAAAGCTCAGCGTTTACATCAAGAGGTACTTCGCTGGCGCTTAGGTCATTTGCTAGGTTGACTGCGGTTGCCACTTCATCAGGCACAGCGTTGGCATAAACTTGCCACGCATTCAACCTAACTATCATCATGTCGTACTTAAGCATGTCATGAGTGCCAAGCGTAGGGCTATCCATCATGCGCTTAAGTTCTTGGTTGTAGTATCGTGCCGCTAGAATCTTGATGTCTCGTAGGTTCAGATTGTCGGGCTGAGTTAGAGCTTTTTCTTCGTATTGCTGGCGCTGTTGAACGACAAGCCGAGCTTTTTCAAACTCAGCGTCAATGCCAGCATATATCGTGGGGTATAACTTGCGAGCTTCGGCAAGACTCTTTGTACCAAGTGAGCGCTTGATTTCGTGCTTGCCGATAATTTCTCTAAGAGCTTTCGGAACAGCTCTACGGACTTGATAAACGCCCGTTTTCGGATGCTTATATGGTTGTGCCATAACACTCATTCTGTACCACCTTTCTGTACCACTCTTGTACATACTCAGGGTCAATAAATCACTGTTATATAAGCTAATCTTTGAAATTCAAAGACTTAATCAATCTGGCGGAGAGAGAGGGATTCGAACCCTCGATACGCTATTAACGTATACACACTTTCCAGGCGTGCTCCTTCAACCACTCGGACACCTCTCCTGAAGGTGGCGGTATGATAGGGAAAAGCCCTCGGTAAATCAACTGCGTTATTCGTTATTCGTCCGTTCGCTACGCTCACTGTTTGTATGCGCTTCGCGCTGTTCGGGGAAAACAACTACACGAACAGTGAAACGGACGAACAGCGAAGCGCACGAATAACGACTTAAGTCGAATGGGAAAAAAGCTCAGACGCGCTACATTATTGCCATAAGCAGTTACAAGGAACGAAATTATGAGCTACCCACGAGAATATGAGTCATCGCTACAACGCACTGAAGCTTTTTGGCTGAAGCAGGCCGGCAATTTGCATTGGTTTAAGGAACCAAGTCAAGCGTGCACGCTGAAACCAAATGGTATGGCCGACTGGTTTGCGAACGGCGAGTTGAATATGTCGTTTATGGCGCTTGATTATCATGTGGACAATGGTCGTGGTGACCAGTTGGCGCTTATTTATGACTCGCCGGTAACCGGAAGCAAGGCCAGGTACACCTATCGCGAGTTGCGTGATGCGGTGGCCACTTTTGCGGGGTTGTTGAAGAAGCAGCACGTGAAAAAAGGCGATCGGGTGGTGATTTATATGCCGATGATTCCGCAGGCGGCAATTGCCATGTTGGCTTGTGCACGTTTGGGGGCGGTGCATTCGGTGGTGTTTGGCGGTTTTGCGCCGCATGAGCTGGCGGTTCGTATTGATGATGCGCAACCGAAAGTGATTATTACCGCGTCATGCGGGGTGGAAGTGAACCGGGTATTGCCGTACAAACCTATGGTTGATAAGGCCATTGAGCTGGCGCAGCATAAGCCGGCGAATGTGATTGTATATCAACGTACGCAGTGTCAGGCCGAGCTGCAGCCGCCGCGTGACATTGATTGGCAGCAAGGTATTGAAGGTGTCACGCCGGCTGAGTGTGCGGTGATGCATGGTTCCGATCCGTTGTATGTGCTGTATACCTCGGGCACTACGGGCAAACCCAAAGGAGTAGTGCGTGATACCGGCGGCTATGCGGTTGCGCTGAAGTACTCTATGGACGTGGTTTACGGCATTAATCAAGGCCAAGTGATGTTTACGGCTTCTGATGTGGGTTGGGTGGTTGGCCATTCGTATATTGTGTATGGGCCTTTATTGGCCGGGGCGACCACCGTGCTGTACGAAGGCAAGCCAGTGCGTACCCCTGATGCTGGCGCATTTTGGCGGGTTTGTGCCGAGTATGGGGTGAATGTGTTGTTTTCGGCGCCAACGGCTTTTCGTGCGGTGAAAAAAGAAGACCCCGAAGGTAAATTCCTAGAACAGTATGATTTGTCGAAGCTAGAGCGTATTTACATGGCGGGCGAGCGTTTAGATCCGCCAACCTATGAATGGACGACGGAAATTACCGGCAAGCCAGTTTACGATCATTGGTGGCAAACTGAGTCGGGCTGGCCCATTTGTGCGAACCCTGTCGGCATTGCTGAACACCCGATTAAACCAGGCTCGGCCACCTTGCCGTTGCCGGGGTATGACGTTCGAATTTTAGATTACAAAGGCGCTGAAGTGGCGACCGGCGAGCAAGGAGCCGTCGCCATTAAATTGCCGCTTCCGCCAGGTTGTTTAACCACAATTTGGGGCGACGATGCGCGTTTTGAACAAGGTTATTTAAGCGAATTCAAAGGCTATTACAGCAGTGGTGACGGTGGCTACAAAGACGACGACGGTTATGTATTCATTATGGGGCGCACCGACGATGTCATTAACGTTGCTGGGCATCGTTTGTCGACCGGTGAAATGGAAGAAATATTAGCCAAAGACTCTGCGGTAGCTGAATGCGCCGTTATTGGTGTGCAGGACAGTTTAAAAGGCCAGGTGCCAGTGGGTTTAGTTATTACTAAAGATGGCGTAACCATAGCCGATAATGAATTAAGTGAGCGTCTGGTACAGTTGGTACGTGACGAAATTGGTGCGGTGGCCTGCTTGAAGCGAATTCT
Organism: Pseudidiomarina donghaiensis; assembly: GCF_900116895.1. GTDB lineage: Bacteria > Pseudomonadota > Gammaproteobacteria > Enterobacterales > Alteromonadaceae > Pseudidiomarina > Pseudidiomarina donghaiensis. The sequence goes on from NZ_FPCF01000001.1 coordinate 555,966, forward strand.
GGTTGTGCCACGGTTACCAAAAACGCGTTCGGGGAAAATTCTGCGGCGCGTTTTACGGCAATTGGCTGACGGCGAAGAAGTGGTGGTGCCATCAACCATTGATGACCCCACCTGCATTGACGAATTACGTGAACGTTTGAGCTAAACGCAAGGGTTATAGCTCATCGGCAGCATCGTTTTCTGGGCGTTTTTTAGAACGTTTAGCGGTGCTGCTTTTTTTTGCCTGTTGCACCATCGCAAGCTTGGCATCATCGTCCCAGCTTTTAATGTGCAAGTCGCGCTGAGGAAACGGAATTTCAATGTCATATTCTTCAAGCGACGTATGAATTTCCCACATAAATGCAGCTTTCACCGCACTTGGGCGGTTTACCGCTTCAGGTTTTAGCCACACGACAAGCTCAAAGTTTAGCGAACTGTCACCAAATTCAGTTAACCACACTTGGGGTGGGCGATGGCTACCGTCGTCAAGCGTGTGCGGTACTCGTTCAGCTGCTTCTAATACGGCTTTGCGTACCAATTCTTTGTCGGTACCGTACGCCACGCCAAATCCAACTTTTAAGCGGCGAATTGTGTCGCGCATGGTCCAGTTGGTCACGCGCCCAGCAACAAACTCTGAATTCGGCACAATAATGTCGATGTTGTCGTTGGTGGTAATTATGGTGCTGCGAATATTAATTTCTTTCACTTCGCCAGTAACACCCGACTCGAGCTCAACAAAGTCGCCAACTTTGAGTGTTTTCTCGAATAGCAACATAATACCGGCGGTAAAGTTGCTAATAAGATTTTGCAAGCCAAAACCGACACCCACACCCAAGGCACTGGCGAAAATTGCAAATTTAGTCAGGTCAATACCGATAGAGGCCACGGCAATCAAAAAACCGATAACCATCACCACATAATGAGTGATACGGGTGAGGGCATACACTGACGACTGCGCCATGGATTTGCGATACCCCGCAATACGGCGCAAGCCATTCTGTAGAAGTCGTGACGCAATATAGGTGACGATTAAAATAACCACCACGCGGAATACCGAGCCGTAAGTAATGGCGGTTTCGCCGACTTTAAATAGCTCGGTTTCTAGCCAACCGAATAGTTGGCTCACTTCAGTTAAAAACTGCTCCATGCAGAATTATCCCATTTGTGCCTGTAAATAGAGCTGTAGACCAAGTTTGTCGATAAGCTCAAGTTGTTGACGCAACCAGTATGCATGGTCTTCTTCGGTGTCGCGCAAAATGGTAATGAGCATATCGCGACTGACATAGTCACCGGCATTTTCACAGAATTTGATCACACTGCGCAAGGTGCGGGCATTGCCGTACTCAAGTTCAAGGTCGTTGGCTAGCATAGTCGGAACATCGGCACCGATAGCGTGCGGTTCGCGACCGTTCATGTTGGGCTTGCCGCCAAGAAATAAAATGCGGCGAATAAGTAAATCAGCGTGCCCGCGCTCATCGTCCACTTCGTGATTAATACGCTCATACAGCTTATTTAAGCCCATGTCTTCATAGATACGCGAATGCGCGGTGTACTGATCAATTGAGGTTAACTCATAGGCAAGCAGTTTGTTTAGTTGCTCAACCACAGCTTGATTATCTAAACTCATAACGACTCCTTTAGGTACAGATTAGCTATCGAGTTTGGTTTGCAAGTAATTCGCAACACCAATGCTGTCGATAAGATCGAGTTGAGTTTCAAGCCAATCTAAATGTTCTTCTTGTTGCTCAAGAATTTCGGTGAGCTCGTCGCGGCTCACGTAGTCTTGGGCGTCTTCACAAATTTTAATGGCGGCACGAATAGCCAGCACATCTTCGAGCTGTATTTTTTTATCAAGCTGCAGCATTTCGTGGGGGTCTTCGCCAATGAATAATTTACCGAGATCTTGCAGGTTCGGCAGGCCGCCTAAGAATAAAATACGCTCAATAATGTCATCGGCGTGCTTCATTTCGTAAATAGATGCTTTGTAAATGGCGCTGTTGAGCTCGCCAAAACCCCAATTCTTGTACATGCGGGCATGCAAAAAATATTGGTTGATCGCGGTTAATTTGCGGGTAAGAACTCGGTTAAGCTCTTGCAGGACGTGGCTATCGCCTTTCATGTGTACTGCTCCTTACTGTTATGTTTGATAACAGCTTAAGCGTAGCACACCTCGACTGGCAATAAAGTTTCTGATTTTAATCGTGCGTTGCGCTCGGCAACCGCGTCTTTGACGATGTCTTTCGCGCACTGGGTACAGCAGCCACACTGGCTTCCCACACCATATTGCTGGCGTAGTTCGCGCATGCTGCTCAAGCCATCGTCGACAGCGCGACGGATGGTTTTATCTGTGACACCTTTGCATAGACAAACGTACATGAATGACTCCGATTGAATGTACCACTAATGATAATACAAACGAGAATGATTCGCAAACAGAAAAGTGTAGCCCGGCGTTTTACGCCGGGACGTGGCGAAGCCACGGTTATTCTTGAATTCAAAGGCAACGTTCAGCAATCACGGCGCTGCGCGCCACCCGGCTTACACCGTTGTTCAATTCGACAATCACGGCGCTGCGCGCCACCCGGCGTGGAACGCCGGGCTACAGGCTAATGATGAGGAGGATGATGTGCAGGGCGGTGACGGTGAATGTTAGACGGCCGCGTAACTCCAGGTACCAAGCGTGTGTGCTATGTTTGCGGCGTTCGTAATTTAGCCAGAACAGGTGCAGCAGCGCGAGAATGCTGAGTGTGGCTAAGGTGGTGTCACAGGCTAACGGGAGGTTGTGAAACACCAATGTGGCGATGGCCGCAATGGAGGGTAACATGCTCCAGTGCAGGGCGCGGCTGTGATCGGTGTCGTCAGAGCGCATAACCAGGCCCCAATGAATACCACCGAGAAAGCTAAAAATAATAGCGCTATAAAGAATGAAAAGTTCAATGGCAAGCGGCGCCCAAAGATCGAGTAGCGCCGCTAAAGTAAGCCCAATAAACGGCAGCAAGCCGAGAAAGCCGAGTCGTTGTGCCGTGTATTGTGTGCTTAAATTCATGCCATAAATCCTGTTTGAATAAGGTAAAGGGTGTAGCCAATATAACAAGCCACAAAAATACCGCCATGAATACGATTAATGCGATTAGGCCGCTTGTTGGGGCGAAACGCGAAAATCAGCAGCATGAAGGTTAAGGCTGCCATGACCAGCCAGTCGCGGCTTAACACGAGCGGTTCTAGGTCAATGGGGTGTATGGCACCGGCAATACCTACCACCGCTAGCGTGTTAAACATGTTGGAGCCGATAACGTTGCCCAACGCGAGGTCGTGCTCGTTTTTACGTACCGCAGCAATTGCAGAGGCAAGCTCTGGCAATGATGTGCCTATGGCAACCACAGTTAAACCTATAATTAAGTCACTAACGCCAAGCGCGGTAGCGATATCAACGGCGCCCCACACCAATATACGCGAGCTAACAATAAGCAGGATCAAACCAATAACCAACCACATGACAGCGCGCCCAAGAGGCATACTATGGGCTTGAATTTCTTGGTCGAACTCGGTGCTTAGCGTGTCTTCTTTACCGGTCATGCCTTGGTAAATGCTCCAGCCCATGTAAAGCGCGAATACAGCTAATAGAATCCAAGCTTCAAGAGCCGTAATAACGCCGTCAACTAATGGCCAAGCTACCAAAATGGTAATGGCGATAAGAATCGGCGCTTCACGTTTTAACACTTGGCTAGCCACCGCAATTGGTGCTAACAATGCGGTAATGCCCAAAATTAAGGCAATATTAGTAATGTTCGAGCCAAAGGCGTTGCCTAAGGCAAGCCCTGGGTTACCTTGTGATGAAGCAAGGGCTGACACGACCATTTCTGGCGCGGAAGTACCAAAACCAATAATGACCATACCGATGAGTAATGCTGGCATGCCTAAGTGATTCGCGGTGGCGGCAGCGCCTTCAACGAATTTATCAGCGCTCCAAACCAGCAGAGCTAGGCCAAAAATAACGGCCAAAATGGGCAATAACATAGTATTCCTTGGTATTTTTTTTGAAGTTGGTCAATATTTTAACGCGAATAACTAGGGCTTGTGAATTCAATATAGAAGCGACTAGACTGAAATCATTGCAAAAACGAGGAATTAATATGACGGACAAGCAGTTAGCACGCCCTGAATTTATGATCGATAGTTGGGACTTTAGCGCTCACCCAGCGCAAGCTGTGGTCGAAAACTTTCATGAGCGGCAGCATTGTTGGTTCCATTTTCAGCGAAACTTGCCCGGGTTATCAGACTGGTTATTTGATGCAGGAATTCCGCAACCTGTTATAGAAGCGGTGCTTGAAGAAGATACTCGGCCGCGATTTGACCGCCTGACCGATGGATTTATTTTAATTTTACGAGGCGTAAACCTAGGCGAAGGTGAGCAACAAGAAGATATGGTGAGCTTGCGCTTGCTGTATTTCAAAGGAAACTTATACACCTTTCGTAAGCGCCCTGTGGCTTCGGTACAAGTTGTGCAGCGCATGCTTGAAGCGCAGCAAGGGCCGGAAAACCTAGCTGACTTTTTGTTGGTTTTAGTGGATGAAATGACCAACAAAATTGAGCAACTTCAAGACCTCATTGAAGCAGAAATGGAGCGGTTAGAAGATGACGAACAAGGCACGACCGCACAACGTCAACGTGATTTAACCATGCTGCACCGGCGATTGTTAAAGCTAACCCGTTTTGTGCGCCCGCAGCTGACTGCGTTAGACCGCCTAGCGGCTGATGCGCCGAAGTGGTTTGATGCGGAGTGGATACAGTGGCTGGTTAACGAGCGGGATAATACGCATCGTGAGCTGGAAAATATGGAGATGCTGCTGGAGCAAGTGTGGATGCTGCGTGAACACTTACAGCAAGACGTCGCGGAAAAAATGAATCGCAATACTTACTGGCTATCTATGGTAGCGGGAGTGTTCTTGCCTATTAGTTTTTTAACGGGCCTGTTCGGCATTAACATTGGCGGTATGCCAGGGGTAGAAGATGACCGCGCTTTTTGGATGTTCAGCGCGGCTTTAGGTGTTATTGCCGTGGTTGAATTCTTGCTACTACGCCGACTTCGCTTTTGGTAATACGCTGGGTAACGGCTGTACGGTAGGGGCTTGGTCATGAAACCCTGGTAGCTCACAATGATCAGCGGCAAACACCACTAAGTGATCAAATTCGGGGCGAAGACCAATGTCACTGCCGACACTAAAGCCTTCGTGAGAAGGGCTTAAGGTAAGAATTTCAATGCCGCTGGGTAGCTCTACCGTGTACAGATTGTGAGCCCCGCGAAAACCGCGTGCTTTAATCGTGCCGCGCAAACGCGAATTATCATCTGGCACCACATCGTCGGGGCGCACTAAGAAACTTACCGGGGTGCCGGCGGCAACTTGTTGCAAACTTGGGTGCTCAAGCATACCTAATGGCGAGGCTAGCGAACCTTCGGTATTCACGGTGCCTTGCAACAACACACCATGGCCAATAAAGTCGGCCACTAGCTGGTGGCGTGGCTGGTGATAAAGCTGATAGGGCGTGTCCCACTGTAATAATTCACCTTGATACATCACCCCGGCTTTGTCGGCCATCGCAAAAGCTTCTTGTTGGTCGTGCGTGACTAACAGCGCGGTAATACCTTCTTTTTTCAAAAGCTCGCGTACTTCAACGGCTAAACGCTCGCGTAATTCGGCATCTAAACTGGAAAACGGCTCGTCAAGCAGCAACAACCCCGGTTTTGGCGCCAGCGCACGCGCAAGAGCAATACGTTGTTGTTGGCCGCCCGATAATTCGTGCGGAAAGCGTTTGTGATAGCCTGGCAAGCCGACCCGATCAAGCAATTCGTCAACCCGTTGCCGACGTTCTTGCGAGGAGGCTTTGCGCATGCCAAAACTAATGTTGTCGGCCACGTTTAGATGCGGAAACAGCGCAAAGTCTTGAAATACCATACCTACACCGCGTTTTTCAGCTGGCAGCGTATAGTTGTTATTGGATACTTCGTTGCTGTCAATTTGAATGCTGCCGCTTTGCAGGTTTTGAAACCCGGCAATGGCGCGCAGCAAGGTGGTTTTTCCGCAGCCGCTTGGGCCTAATAGACAGCCTATTTCGCCTTGCTCCAGCATTAAGCTAACACCACGCACAATGTGTTGTGCGCCAAAACTAATGTGCATTTTATTAAGCTGTAACCGGGACAAAATCTTGCTCCTTCAAGGCAGATTGCTGCGATTTTAACATAGCGCGTGACAACAAAATAACCGGAATTAAGCCAACCAACACCATCATGAGTGCTGGCGGACCAGCATCGGCTAAGCGTTCATCTCCTGCCATTTCGTATGCGCGCACGGCAAGCGTATTAAAGTCAAATGGGCGCAGCACCAAGGTAGCCGGAAGCTCTTTGAGTACGTCTACGCCAACTAATATCAGCGCGGTAAATACGCTCGGTCGCAATAGCGGCAAATGAATTTTGCGCAGTACCTGAAATGGCGTGTAGCCCTGTATGCGTGCTGCTTCGTCCATGCTCGGGCGTATTTCTACTAGGCCGGCTTGAATGGTTTGCAATGACACACTTAAAAACCGCACTGCGTAGGCAAACAGGAGGGCAAACACGGTGCCTGACAACAATAAGCCCGGGTTATAGCCAAACCAAGCTTTGCTTAAGGCGATAATGCCGTGGTCGACACTGGTTAAGACCATGATTAAACCCACGGCAATAACTAGGCCAGGAATGGCATAACCTAAACCTGCAAAGGCCACGCTTGTGCGTACTAGGCGGGTCGGTATTTGGCGGCGGCCATAAGCTAACCACAAAGCGAGTACGACCACTAATAATGCGGCTAAAAACGCCAACCAGAAGCTATTAAACGTGAGTTGCCAGAAACTGGCCTGCAACCATACTTCAGAGCGCTCAATAGACCAGCTAGCCAACTGTAATGCGGGTAAAATAAAACCAAATACTAATGGCAACCAGCAGGCAATACTAGCCAACAAGGCTTTACCGCCGCGCAGTTCAAATGGCGGAGCAGGGCGGTTGCTGCGTTGATCGTAGCGCGCTTGACTGCGTGACCAACGCTCAATGAAAATGAGCAAAATAACCGCAACCAACAACATGGCGGCAAGTTGCAATGCGCCTTGCAAATCGCCAAGGCCATACCAGGTGCGGAAAATACCGGTGGTAAAGGTGGTTACCCCAAAGTATTGCACGGTACCGTAATCGGCTAGTGTTTCCATGAGCGCTAAGGTGGCACCGGTAACAATAGCGGGGCGCGCAAGCGGAATAGCGAGGCGCCAAAAACATTGCCAAGGGTTTAAGCCCAAACTGCGGCCGGCTTCAAGGGTGGTGGCCGACTGCTGTAAAAAGGTGGCGCGAGTAATTAAATACACATAAGGAAATAGCACTAAGCTTAATACCGCAATGGCACCGCCAAGGCTGCGAATTTGTGGGAACCAGTAGTCGCCGTAGCTCCAACCAAACCAGTCACGCAGTGCGCTTTGCACGGGCCCAGCAAAGTCGAGCATACCGGTGTAGGTGTACGCGGTAATGTAGGCCGGCATGGCCAACGGCAGTAGCAAGGCCCAGCTTAATAAGCGCTGCCCCGGAAACCGACAGGCGGTGGTGAGCCAAGCCGTGCCCACGCCTAGTGTGGTGACGCCGAATGCAACACCAATAAGCAGCCACAGCGAGTGGCGAATGTATTCAGGAACAACAGTTTGCCATAAATGGCTTAACGTAGAGAAATCTTGCGCTGTTGCTAATTGCAGCACTGACCAGCAGATAACTAGCAACGGCACGCCAATAATGACGGCCGTTGCTACCAGTGAAAACTGGCGCCAAATTTTGCTGCGCAACAACTGCAGCATTAACGCCAACCAGCTCGGTTCATTAATTTAACGGCGTCTGCGTTATTTTCGCCAAGGAATGTCATCGACAAGTCATCGGCTTTGAATTCGCCCCAAGCTTGCAAGGTTTCGCTCCACTCAACGCCTTCTACCGCAGGATATTCGTTGTTAGTGGCGGCATACCATGCCTGTGACTCAGCTGTCAGTAAGAACTCAATAAGTTGCTGAGCTGCAGCCTTGTTTTTCGCATGCTTGGTTACGCCAATACCAGACACGTTGACGTGTGTGCCAAAGCTGTCTTGGTTTGGCCAGAAAATTTTCAGCTTGCTAGCGGCTTCGCGTTGTTCTGCATCGTCACCGGTTTGCATCAGGCCGAAATAATAGGTGTTAGCAACGGCTAAATCACATACGCCAGCTGCAGCAGCTTTCAACTGGTCGCGGTCACCACCTACAGGTGGCTTGGCTAAGTTGTTGACTAAGCCTTCGGCCCAAGCTTCTGTCTTTTCTTCGCCCCAGTGCTCAATGAGCGCGGCGGTTAATGATTGGTTATAAATATTGTCTGACGAGCGAATACAAACTTTTTTGTTCCACTCTGGCTTCGCCAAGTCTTCGTAGCCATTCAACTGACTTGGGTCAACGCGATCGGCAGCATAGAAAATTGGGCGAGCACGTAAGCTCAAACCAACCCACAAATTATCAGTACCTTGCAGGTGATCCGGCACGCGGTTTAATACGGTATTTGAAGTGAGCGGTTGAAACACGCCAGCTTCAGCCGCACGGTGCAAATTACCGGCGTCTACGGTTAAAAACAAATCGGCTGGGGTGTTTTCCCCTTCGTTTTGTAGACGCGCCAACAGGGCATCGCCGCCGCCGGTTAGAAGACGTACTTCAATGCCAGTTTCTGCGGTAAACTTTTCGAGAACTGGTTTAATAAGCGCCTCTTTGCGCGCTGAATATACGTTAATAGTAGCAGCTTGTGCTACTGTTGCTGTTAAACTTGCAGCAATGGCTGTTAGGGTTAAAACTTTGCGTAGCATAGATAATTCCCTCGTTTTTGCCTCTTAAAGAATGAGTGAAGTATATCGAAAAAAGATAACGAACGATATTGATTCGCATTTGGTACCTACAAATAGTTTCGCGCAAATGAGAATTATTATCAACAACTAGATTGGAAATTTTTGGAAAAGGAAGCTTTATGTCGAACATGTCCGCATTAGCGCTTATCGGTGTGCTGTCTATTTTGTGTCAGTGGGGGGCCTGGCGCATGAAGGTGCCAGCTATTTTGCCGTTACTGATTATCGGTATTTTGGTCGGGCCCGTGCTGGGTATCATGAACCCCGACGCTATTTTTGGCGACATTCTGTTTCCGGTCGTATCGCTGTCGGTAGCGATTATTCTGTTCGAAGGCTCGCTGACCCTGAAGTTTGATGAAATTCGAGGCCATGGTCGCATGGTAACCAATTTGGTTAGTGTAGGCATGGTCATTACTTGGGTAGCTATTGCGATTGCCGCTTACTACCTTATTGGCTTTACGTGGGAGCTGGCTGCCTTATTTGGTGCCCTGGTGGTGGTTACGGGGCCGACGGTTATCATGCCAATGTTACGGTCGGTACGGCCACTTGCGCGGCTCGGCAATATTCTGCGCTGGGAAGGCATTATTATTGACCCTATTGGCGCATTACTGGCGGTATTGGTTTATGAGTTTATTGTTGCTAGTCAAGGCGCCGGTTGGTCACAAGCGCTACAAGCTTTTGCGACCACCATTGGAGTCGGTTTTGCACTGGGTTTTGCGGGCGGCAAGCTATTGGGCTGGGCGCTGCTGAAAAGTATTTTTCCGCATTATTTAAAAAATGTGGCCACCTTGGCGGTGGTACTTGGAGTATTTGCGGTTTCAAACGCGCTACAGCATGAGTCAGGCCTATTGACGGTAACCATTATGGGTATGGTTATGGCGAACATGCGTGGTCTAGACCTAGACGATATTCTGGAATTTAAAGAAACGCTCTCGGTACTGCTTATTTCTGGCTTGTTCATTATTTTGGCTGCGCGGCTGCAACCAGAAGCGTTTAACTCACTTGGTGTGCCGGCAATTATTCTGTTGGCGGTGATTATTTTTGTGGTGCGCCCGCTGAGTGTTTGGGTGTCAGCTATAGGTACGCAAACCACCTTTAAAGAAAAAGTGCTATTAAGCTGGATTGCGCCGCGCGGTATTGTTGCCGCGGCAGTTTCGGCGTTGTTTGCATTAAAAATGCAGCAAGGCGGGTGGGAGCAGGCTGAGTTGCTGGTGCCGCTGGTGTTCTTGGTTATTTTAAGTACCGTGGTGTTGCAAAGCTTAACTGCTAAACCTTTGGCGCATGCGCTTAAATTGCGTGAGCCACCGGCTCGCGGCTTCTTAATATTTGGCGCGAACCCAACCGCACGGCTAATTGCCAAGTCATTACAAGAAAACAAATTTCCAGTGCTATTGGCCGATACCAACTGGGAGCACATTAAGCAGGCTCGGATGGAGAATCTACCGGTGTATTTTGGTAACCCAACCTCGGAGCATGCCGAAAACAACATGGACTTAACTGGCATTGGCAACGTGTTAATCCTTTCGCCTTACCGCCAGTTGAACCCAGTCGTGGCGATGCATTTTATGGACTGGTTTGATGACGAGAAAATTTTTGCATTGCATAGTACTGATCACGACGCACCGGCCCGTAATCAATTGCCAGAAGTTTATCGTAAGCGATTGAAACTATTTGGAAAGGGCGTGACGTTTTCAAAGCTAGCAAGTTTAACGTTTCAGGGAGCAAGTGTGAAAACCACAGCGCTAACGGAGTCGTTTCACTATGACGATTATCAGGATCGCTATGGTAACAGAGCGTTACCCTTGTATGCCCTTGATGAACGTGGATTTTGTCACTTGTTTAGTGCCGATCAGACCTTTGAACCTAAGGCTGGCTGGCAAATTGTAGCGCTGGTAAGCCCGGAGCAGGAATCGGCTAATAGTTAGAAAAAATTTACACTAAATTAACTTGTAAAATAATTGCTTATAATTTTGTTGCTAAATTGTAATTGAAATGCAAAAAATCATCGATTACTATTGCGGCATGGAATTGAGTTTGTACTCAAGGATTGATACAACCTCGTCTGGACACGGATAGTCCTCCTCCCTTTTTAAATTACCGCTATCCATTTATACTGCGCTCATAGTCCTTCATGAACACCAAGCCGTGAGAGCCGCGCAGACATGTCCACATTGCATACCGTTGTTTCAAAGTTAACAGTCATTAGTTTGCTGATACTACTCACTGCTTGTGGGGCAGAACGTCAAGCGCCAGAGCAAGAGTTGCGGCTTCAGCAGGTTCGTGACATAGATCGGCAGCAATTACCTAGCGCCGGCTGGACGCTGTCTAATAGTGTTATTCAGCTGAGCTTTTGTCGCGATCGTATTAATACCGCGTTGTTAGCTGAGCGCGAAGAATTGCGCCGCTGGCGACTAGTCGGCGAAGCTTCTGTATTTCCGCCAGGGCGCGATGAAGGGCTGCAACAGTTGGCTGACTTATATATGAAGCACAATGTGCTGCTCTATCAGCTTTCTGGTAACTTTGGCAGCCAGGTATATCAACTTGCATATCGGCCGAATGAACCAGAGCCCAATATTTTTAACGCATTTGCTAAAATTGGTCGCGATAGCTCTATTTGTTATAGCTCACTCGACGCTAACGATTAACTAGGTGCTAATAGGTGTAACCATGACAGATTTACAGCAACATATTGAAGCGAAACTACAACGCGAATTGCAGCCTGCCTATCTCTCGGTAGTCAACGAAAGCCATATGCACGGTACCCCGAGCAATGACTCGCACTTTAAAGTGGTTGCGGTGTGTGAGCAATTTGACGGAATGCGATTGCTGCAACGACACCGTGCCATTAACAAGGTGTTGGCGGAGGAACTTGCCGGACCCGTGCACGCATTAGCACTACACGTTTATAGCCCGACTGAGTGGCAGCAATTACAACAGGTGCCAGACTCACCAGCTTGTCGGGGCGGTAGTAAGCTCGATAACAACTGATCACGCGCTTTGCTAACAGCTCAGATCACTTGTCTGTGGGTGGTCGGTTACACTAGCCGACATCTCTGCAAACTAACGTAAGACTCGAATTCATAAAATAGGAACCGATACGATGGTCATTCATCCAAAAATCCGTGGCTTTATTTGTACCAATGCTCACCCTGTAGGTTGCGCGGCACACGTGCAGCAACAAATTGATTATGTGAAGCAGCAAGCGCCGTTAGATAAAGTTCCGCAGCGTGTTTTGGTGATCGGTTGCTCTACCGGCTATGGCTTAGCAACACGTATTAACGCAGCATTTGGCGCTGGCGCTAAAACCTTAGGCGTGTGCTTTGAAAAAGAGCCGAGCGAGAAGAAAACCGCGACGGCGGGTTGGTATAACACCGCAGCGTTTCATCAAGCCGCTGAAAAAGAAGGCCTATACGCACACACCATAAACGGCGATGCGTTTTCAAACGAAATTAAACAAGAAGTTATTGAGAAAATTAAACAAGATTTGGGTCAAGTTGACTTGGTGATTTATAGCCTTGCTTCACCAAAGCGTAAAGATCCTGTCACTGGTGACCTGTATAGCTCTACCTTGAAGCCAATTGGCCAGGCCTACACCACCAAAACCTACCACACCGATAAAGACCAAGTGACGGAAATTACGTTAGAGCCTGCCAACGATGACGAAATTCAGCAAACCATCAAAGTGATGGGCGGTGAAGATTGGGAATTGTGGATGGCCGCGCTGCATGATGCCGGCGTATTGGCACCCAATGCAAAAACCACTGCTTATACCTATATTGGTAAAAAACTCACTTGGCCAATTTATGGCCACGCCACAATTGGTAAAGCAAAAGAAGATTTAGACCGTGCCGCTGCAGCCATGCGTACGCGCTACACCGACTTAAACCTTGAAGCTTACGTGTCATCGTTGAAAGCTTTGGTCACGCAAGCAAGTTCTGCAATTCCAGTTATGCCGCTATATATTTCGTTAATTTACGGCGTGATGAAAGAAGAGGGCACCCACGAGGGTTGTATCGAACAAACCCACCGTTTGCTGCGTGATGGTTTGTACGGCGTAGACCCAGAGCTGGATGAAGCCGGCCGTTTGTTCATGAACGGTTGGGAAACGAATGACGCAACGCAAGCAAAAGTCGAAAGATTATGGCATGAAGTCACGCAAGAGAACTTCCATGATTTAGCTGACTATGCGGGTTATCACAGTGATTTCTTGAAGCTATTTGGCTTTGGCATTGAGGGCGTCGATTACGACGCCGACGTCAACCCACTCGTCACTTGGTAAGAGCCGTTGTTCGTTATTCGTGCGCTACGCTGTTCGTCCGCTGCGCTGTTCGTGAATACGTGTCGAACAGTGCGCAGCACGTACGAACAGCGAACGAAGTGAGCGGACGAAAAACGAACCACGCATTTTAGGTTTTTGCATTTGTTTTGCTGTGCAAAAGTGCTAAAATGCGCGCCCTAGGTGAAAATGGACAGAATTTGGTCAGTGTGGGCTTTCAGGCTTAGGTTTTCTTACGCTTGGAAGCGCGCACTGGAATAAGATTAATCTTCCCTAACGAGTAGTGCAAACGCGTATGATTACGATCAAGAAAGGGCTGGATATCCCGATTTCGGGTGCGCCAGTGCAAACTATCGAGGATGGCCAGGCCATCACCACCGTTGCCGTACTGGGTGAAGAGTATGTGGGTATGCGCCCAACCATGCATGTCAAGGTTGAGGACCGCGTTAAAAAAGGCCAGGTACTTTTCGAAGATAAGAAAAACCCAGGGGTTAAATTTACTGCACCTGCTGCCGGCGTTGTGAAAGACGTACTGCGTGGCGCAAAGCGTGTGCTGCAAGCTGTTGTCATTGAAATTGACGGCGACGAGCAGGAAACCTTTGCCAAGTACGACAGCGCAGACTTAGCAGGGCTTGATCGCGCTAAAGTGGTTGAGCAACTAAACAACTCAGGTCAATGGGTTGCGTTGCGGACCCGTCCATTTAGCCGTTCTCCGAAGCTAGATGCAGAGCCTACCGCTATTTTTGTCAATGCCATGGATACCAATCCATTAGCCGCTGACCCAGCGTTAATTATCAACGAACATAAACAAGCCTTTATTGATGGCTTGAAAGTTTTGGGCAACCTTACCCAAGGCAAAGTGTTTGTGGTGAAAGCTGCTGACGCAAGCGTTGACACTGGCGATGCAAAAGTACAGTTGGAAAGCTTTAAAGGCCCACACCCAGCTGGCTTAGTTGGCACGCATATTCATTTCTTGAACCCGGTATCGATGGCGAAGCAAGCTTGGCACATTGGTTACCAAGACGTGATTGCCTACGGTAAATTGTTTACTACTGGCGAATTGTTTACTGACCGCGTGGTTGCTTTAGGCGGCCCAGCGGCGAAGAAACCACGTTTATTGCGTACGCGTTTAGGCGCAAACGTGCGTGAGCTGACCAAAGGTGAGCTTGCACAAGGTAAAAACCGTGTGGTTTCTGGTTCAGTACTCAATGGTCACAAAGTTGATGACGCACACCAGTGGTTAGGTCGCTTCCATAACCAAGTGAGCGTATTGGCTGAAGGCGATAACAAAGAATTCTTGGGTTGGATCAAGCCTGGTGTTAATCAGCATTCGGTAACGCGTGCCTATTTAGGTCACTTGAACCCGAAAAAATTATTCGCAATGACCACAACCACCAACGGTTCAGACCGTTCGATGGTGCCAATCGGCAACTACGAGCGCGTGATGCCGCTTGATATTTTGCCAACGATTTTGCTACGTGACTTGCTCTCTGGTGACACTGAACAGGCTCAAAAGCTGGGCTGTTTAGAGTTGGACGAAGAGGACTTAGCGCTGTGTTCTTATGTTTGCCCAGGCAAATACGAGTACGGTCCTGTGTTGCGTAACATGTTGACCGAAATTGAGAAAGAGGGCTGATCATGGGCTTGAAAAATTTCCTCGAGAAGATTGAGCCAAACTTCGAAAAAGGCGGCAAGTACGAGAAGTGGTACGCCTTATACGAAGCAGCGGCAACTATTTTCTACACGCCAGGTAAAGTCACTAAAGGCATTACCCACGTTAAAGATAGCGTTGATTTAAAGCGCATCATGATCTTGGTATGGATGATGACATTCCCAGCAATGTTCTGGGGTATGTACAACATTGGTAACCAAGCAGCCATGGCGCTAGTGAACGGCTATGAGTTGGCTGACATTTGGCAAGTAGGCTTGTTTACAGCGTTAGGCGGCGACTTAAGCTCTGCGGGCTGGGCCGGTAAGCTATTTTACGGCGCTTGCTTCTTTGTTCCTGTGTATGCGACGACCTTTATTGTCGGTGGTTTCTGGGAAGTCTTGTTTGCCTCAATTCGTAAGCACGAAATTAACGAAGGCTTCTTCGTTACCTCGGTATTGTTTGCGTTAACCTTGCCTGCAACCATGCCATTGTGGCAGGTCGCGTTAGGTATCACCTTCGGTGTGGTTATTGGTAAAGAAATTTTCGGCGGTACTGGCCGTAACTTCTTGAACCCAGCGTTGACTGGCCGTGCATTCTTATACTTTGCCTTCCCAGCGTCTATTTCGGGTGAGCAAGTATGGACTGCGGTTGATGGCTTCTCAGGTGCGACCTTGTTAGGTCAAGCTACCCAAGCAACAGATTACATTGCCAACATGGACCTGTGGATGGATGCCTTCTTAGGTAACATTCAAGGCTCAATGGGTGAAGTGTCTACCCTGATGATTCTTATTGGCGGTTTGGCGTTAATTTACTTCCGTATCGCTTCATGGCGCATTGTGTCAGGTGTGTTCGTGGGTATGTTGGCGCTGTCGTTGTTATTTAACGTTATTGGCAGCGACACCAATCCAATGTTCGCTATGCCATGGTACTGGCACCTCGTTGTTGGTGGTTTTGCCTTCGGTATGATGTTCATGGCAACCGACCCAGTATCAGCTTCATTTACTAACAAAGGTAAGTTCTATTACGGCTTCCTTATTGGTGCAATGACAGTTCTTATCCGTGTGGTAAACCCTGCGTATCCGGAAGGTATTATGCTAGCAATTTTGTTTGCTAACGTATTTGCCCCGCTGTTTGACCACTTTGTTGTTCAATCAAACATTAAACGGAGAATGGCACGCAATGGCTAATAAAAACGAATCACTCGGCAAAACGCTCTTTGTCGTTATCGCCCTCTGTTTAGTGTGCGCGATTATCGTGGCGGGTTCTGCAGTGGGTTTGAAGCCACTGCAGGAAAAGAACGCTGCGTTGGACATGCAACGTAACGTGCTTGATGCTGCCGGCTTATTAACGCCAGAAACCGACGTTATTGCCGTGTTTGAAGACCGCGTAGACACGCGTTTAATCAACTTAGACACGTTAGAAGCCGTTGAAGCGGTAGACGGCAAAAATGCGATTGAGTACGACCCAATTGCTTCTGCTAAAAAAGCAGGCTTGGGCACCAAGCTTGAGAAAAGCGAAGACGTAGCAGGCATTGGCGCATTAGAAAACGTTGCTAAAGTTTACTTTATCAACGGTGCTGACGGTGCCTTAGAAACCGTTGTGGTGTATGTACGTGGTTACGGCCTGTGGGGCACCATGTACGGTTTAATGGCGGTAGCGCCAGACATGAACACCATTAAAGGCATTAACTTCTACGAGCACTCAGAAACTCCAGGTCTTGGTGGCGAAATCCAGAATCCAAACTGGACTGCTAGCTGGCAAGGTAAAGAGATTTATGACAACGGCAGTGTTGCCTTAGACGTCACCAAAAACGTGACTGATAAAGCGCATGATATCGATGCACTTTCGGGTGCAACCTTAACCAGTAACGGTGTAGAAAACACCATGCAGTTCTGGTTTAGCGACAAGGCTTATGGCCCACTGTTCGATAAAATTCGCAAAGGGGAGCTGAACTAATGGCCAGTGCAAAAGAAGTCAAAGAGGTTCTATTTGGGCCAATTTTTGCCAACAACCCGATTGCCTTGCAAATTTTAGGTATCTGCTCGGCGTTGGCGGTTACGTCGAAAATGGAAAACACTGTGGTTATGTGTATTGCACTAACCTTGGTAACTGCGTTTTCGAACTTGTTTATTTCGATTATACGTAATCACATTCCATCAAGTGTGCGTATTATTGTACAGATGACCATTATTGCCAGCTTGGTTATTGTGGTCGACCAAGTATTGCGCGCTTATGCATATAGCATCGCGAAAGAACTGTCGGTATTTGTTGGTCTAATTATTACCAACTGTATCGTGATGGGTCGCGCGGAAGCTTATGCCATGAAGAGCCCACCAATGCTGTCGTTCTTAGACGGTATCGGTAACGGCTTGGGTTACTCGGTGGTATTGCTTACTGTCGGTTTCGTTCGCGAATTGTTCGGTTCAGGTAGCCTGTTTGGCTATCAGATCATGTCACTGGCTTCTGAAGGTGGTTGGTATCAACCAATCGGCTTGTTGGTATTACCACCAAGTGCGTTCTTCATTATCGGTGGCTTTATCTGGGTACTGCGTACCTTCCGCACAGAACAAGTAGAGCCGAAGGAATAAGGAGCAGACCATGGAAGCCTATATCAGTTTATTTATTAAATCGATTTTCGTTGAAAACTTAGCGTTATCGTTCTTCCTTGGTATGTGTACTTTCTTGGCGGTGTCTAAGAAAGTAACTACAGCTTTTGGTTTGGGCGTTGCAGTTATCGTGGTATTGGGTATTTCAGTACCGGCGAACAATTTGGTTTACCACAATATTTTGGCGCCAGGTGCGTTAGATTGGGCTGGTTTTCCAGATGCAGACTTAAGTTTCTTGCGTTTCTTGACCTTTATCGGCGTTATTGCGGCGTTGGTACAGATTCTTGAAATGGCGTTAGACAAATACGTGCCTGCTTTATACAACGCGTTAGGTATTTTCCTACCGTTGATTACCGTGAACTGCGCTATTTTTGGTGGCGTGTCGTTCATGGTAGAGCGTGACTACAACTTCACTGAAAGTGTGGTTTACGGTATTGGCGGCGGCGTTGGTTGGGCGCTTGCCATTGTGGCGTTAGCTGCAGTGCGCGAGAAGTTGAAATATGCGGACGTGCCAGATGGTTTACGTGGCTTGGGCATCACCTTTATGACGGTGGGTCTGATTGGTTTAGGGTTTATGTCTTTCTCAGGCATTTCACTCTAATTTCATCCGGTTACGAACGATAACGTATTAAGTAGAGGTACAAGTCGATGCAAGGGCAAGATTTGACACTAATAGCGCTCGGCGTAGGCATGTTTACCTTGATTGTATTGATTTTGGTTGCGGTGATTATGTTCGCCAAATCAAAATTGGTCCCTCAGGGTGATGTCGAGATTTTAATTAACGATGACGAAGACAAGAAAATCACCACCCAGCCAGGCACCAAGTTGCTTGGCGCATTAGCGAATGCGGGTATTTTCGTATCGTCAGCGTGTGGTGGCGGTGGCTCATGTGGCCAGTGCCGCGTGGTTATTAAAGAAGGTGGCGGTGAAATTCTGCCAACCGAGCGTGACCACATTAACCGTAAAGAAGCACGTGAAGGCTGCCGTTTATCGTGCCAGGTTAACGTGAAACAGAACATGAAAATCGAACTTCCAGAAGAAGTATTCGGTATTCGTAAGTGGGACTGTACGGTTAAATCAAACAACAACGTTGCTACTTTCATTAAAGAGTTCGTAGTGCAGTTGCCTGAAGGTGAAGAAGTTCCATTCCGTGCGGGTGGTTATATTCAAATTGAATGTCCGCCACACCACGTGAAATTCAAAGACTTCGACATTGAAGACAAATTCCGTGGCGACTGGGAACACTTCGGCTTCTTTAACCTTGAGTCGAAAGTAAACGAAGAAGTTATTCGTGCTTACTCAATGGCGAACTACCCAGACGAGAAAGGCATTATCATGTTGAACGTGCGTATTGCTACGCCGCCTCCGCGTGATATGAGCTTGCCGCCAGGCCAAATGTCATCGTATATCTTTAGCTTGAAGCCAGGCGACAAAGTCACGATTTCTGGTCCGTTCGGTGAATTCTTCGCGAAAGACACCAAAGCTGAAATGGTATTCGTTGGTGGTGGTGCTGGTATGGCGCCAATGCGTTCACATATCTTCGACCAATTACGTCGCTTGAACACCGATCGTAAAATGACCTTCTGGTACGGTGCGCGTTCGAAGAAAGAAATGTTCTATGTTGAAGATTTCGATATGTTGGCACGTGAAAACGACAACTTTGAATGGAACGTAGCCTTGTCTGACCCACAACCAGAAGATAACTGGGAAGGTTACACTGGCTTTATCCACAACGTGTTGTACGAAAACTATCTGAAAGACCACGATGCGCCTGAAGATTGTGAGTTCTACATGTGTGGACCACCGATGATGAACGCTGCGGTTATCAAGATGCTGAAAGATCTTGGTGTTGAAGACGAAAACATCTTATTGGATGACTTCGGTGGCTAGAAAATGATGACTTCATCGTTTCTACGAATTTGGCTAGCCCTACTGGGGCTGGCCTTTTTCGTTTCTTGTACCCCTGCACCGCAGCAGTTGTCGGTTTCTGGCGAAACTATGGGCACCACCTACCATATTCGTTATGTGACGGCCAACCCTCGGCATGCTCCTGAGCAAGTTAAAGAGCGTGTAGATGCGGTGTTACAGCAGATTAATAGCCAAATGTCGACCTATGACCCTCAGTCAGAGTTGTCGCAATTTAACCAACGACACACAACCGAGCCGGTGGTGGTATCGCGAGCGCTTGAAACAGTGGTGCGTCGGGCGTTAGAAATTGGCTCTGAAACCAACGGCTTACTTGATGTTACCGTGGGGCCGTTAGTGAACTTATGGGGCTTTGGCCCGCTGGCTCGCCCAGATAAAGTTCCTAGTGAGGCTGAACTGGCTGCAGTTCAAGACCAAATTGGCTATCAGCATTTGTCGGTCGACAATCACCAGTTACGCAAAGCAATTCCTGACCTTTACGTTGATTTATCAACCATTGCCAAAGGCTATGGAGTTGACCGCGTTGCGGTGCTGCTTGAACAAATGGAAATTAAAAACTATTTGGTCGAGATTGGCGGCGAAATGCGCATGAAGGGTTTTAAACCTGGCTCTAAACCATGGCGTATTGCCATTGAGCAACCGGTATCGCTTGACCGAGCCGTGCAACGGGTTATAGAGCCCGGCAATAGTGCAGTTGCAACTTCGGGTGATTATCGCAATTACTTTGAAGAAAACGGTGTGCGTTATTCGCATATTATTGATCCGCGCACGGGGTACCCGATACAACACAATTTGGTGTCGGTTACTGTTATTACTGACTCCTGCATGGATGCAGATGCCTATGCAACGGCGCTTACAGTTATGGGGCCAGAGCAGGCGTTAACGTTCGCCGAACAAAAGGGCCTAGCGGTATTGCTAGTTACCCGTGAAAATGAAACTTTTAAAGAGTACACTAGTACTGCATTTAAACGATTTGAGCAGTAGCTCAGGAGGTCCACATGGGCGTTTTTATCGCTGTATTCGTCATCATGTTGGTAGTTGTTCTTGCCATGTCTGTTGGCTTTTTAGCTCAGAAAAAATCTATTTCAGGTAGTTGTGGTGGTATTTCTGCATTGGGTATGGAAAAAGCCTGTGACTGCAAAGACCCCTGCGATGATAAAAAAGCACGTATGGCCGAGGAAGCTCGCGCTGAAAAACGTGCGGCACAAGAGAAGCAATGGCAGGAAAACCGAATCGACTCTTAGTGGTTAAACCGTGCTTTTAAATAGTTTTTAGGAGTAGTTGTTATGGTAACGCCGGTGCAAATTCGGCCCAAGTCGGCCGAGATTTATCTTGATTGCAATGCGACCACGCCGGTGTTGCCACAAATCGCAAAAGCCGTAGAACATGTGATGGAACACGTGTTTGGCAACCCTTCAAGTAGCCACATTACTGGCTTACAAGCGCGCTATATTCTAGATAATACCCGCCGCCTAGGGCGTGAACTGATTGGCGCCGGTGGTGGGCGCTTTATTTTTACCAGTGGCGCCACCGAGGGCATTCAAACTGCTGTTTTGTCGGCATTAACGGCTGCGCGCAATGAAGCAAATACTGGTGGCAAGCGTTGGTTGTTGTATGGCGCCACAGAGCATAAAGCGGTACCCCAAGCGCTGGAGCATTGGAATAAACTGGTGCAGCTTAATGCGCAGCTAAAGGCCATACCGGTCGATAAGCAGGGCTTACTCGATTTAGATTTTATCGCTGAGCATGCCGGCGCCGCCCACATAATTTGTACCATGGCGGTGAATAACGAAACCGGCGTGAAACAAAACCTAGCGGAGCTCGAGCGGGTGATTCGCAAGGCCAACCCGCAGGTGCCCTGGATGGTTGATTGCGTACAAGCATTGGGCAAGCAAAAGCTTGATCTTAACGCGACCACCATAGATTACGCGCCGTTCAGCGGCCATAAGTTGTATGGGCCCAAAGGTATTGGTTTTTTATATGTGCGACCCAATGCACCCTTTACGCCATTAATTATTGGCGGCGGCCAAGAACAGGGGCAGCGGTCTGGCACTGAGAACTTACCTGGTATTGCAGCTTTGCATGCTTTGTTCGAGTTACTCCTTGATAGTCGTCAACAGGTATTTCAGGGGCCACAAACCTTAGAACGGTATCGCGACAAATTATTGCAAGCACTACGCCAAGCGTTTCCCACGCTAGAGCTAAACCATAACTTAGAAAACTCGGTGCCAACCACCTTAAACTTCAGTGTTCGTGGTGTGCCTTCGCGCGACATTATGGATGTGTTTGACGCCGCCAATATTCGCGTTAGCTCGGGCTCTGCTTGCAGTTCAGGCGTTAGTCGTAGCTTTGTCTTAGACGCCATGGGCCTTGAGGAGTGGAAGTCGAGTTCGGCCATTCGTTTGAGTTTTGGGCCCGCCACCACCCAAGCAACCATTGACTCGGCTTGTCAGCGTATTCAAGAAGCAGCGCAAGCGTTGCGCCAATCGTGCCTATTGGTTGCCGACACCAACGAAGATATTGATAGTGACCTAGACGGTATTGTGCAGTTGCGCTTTGGCCACCAATGTTGTTATTTGCTGATTGACAAACAAGCCCGCGAAATGGCCGTGATAGACCCTGTGCCGGAGTTAGCCGAGCGTATAGAGCGTTTGGTAGCCTGTCAGCATTATCAGGTGAAAGCCGTACTAACAACCGAGCCACAGGCTTCTGATAGCCCCGCTAGCATGCTCGCGCAATTATTGTGTGCCAGTGGGTGCAGTGCTGCGCGGGATGCCGTGGGCTGGCCTGTTGAAGCTACTGGCGGCTGTGATGCGCCAGTTGAATGTCAGCAGCCAGTGTTTGGCTGCTTGCGGGTTGGGCAACGCCGTTTATATCGTGTGGGCTCGCGCACCCCAGTGTATTTATTGAGTTCGCCGTTAGTGGCGGCCGCCGACACAGCGCACGTTGATTTTGCCTTTGTGGGTGAACAAACGAATAGCCAACAACTAAGTGAGCTCGTGCATAGCAACACCTTGCTATTGCCACGTTTTGATAGCGAGTTTCGTGTGGTGCAGCGGCTCTGTGAATTAGCGCAAGACTGTGCTGAATGTCAGCTCGTGGATATTCCGTTAGAGCAGCAGCAACAATGGCTTGCAGAGCCTGAAACCTTAGTGATTGATGTGCGTGAGCAACAAGAACACGAAGTGCGTAAGCTTGCGGTGGACGCTGAAGTGATTAATGTGCCACTAACACGCCTGGCACAATTTGTTTATAGCCATCGTCAGCACTATCAAAATCGACCCATTGTGTGCGTTTGCCGCTCTGGGCACCGCAGTGCTGTTGCCGCCCAAGTTTTAGCGCGCCATGGTTTCTGCCAAGTCAGCCACTTGTTAGGCGGCACTGCGTTACTTATTGAGACGTCATTGGTTGAGGGGTAATTCGTCTAGCGACAATCGCCCAACAAAACCATTTTTACCCACTAGGTAGCAATAGTTAGATGAGCAAACACTGTTCCATACATTGGCATCGGTGAGTGGGTGCCACTCGTTATTAGCGGCATCGAAATAAGCGGCCCCATTGGGGTTGCTTACCAGCATGTCGCCCGCGCGGTCGGCCCGCTCAATAACGGTCAGGCTATATAACGCACCCTTGAGTTCGGGCTCAGGCAATAGTGAAAACTCGCCATTCTGATAGCGCATTAAGCGTGGTGCGGTGTCAGCATTGTTGAGATCACCACCGGCTAAAATGACATCATCTTCAGCCAGGGGCCAAACGCTAGCAATACCTGCACCAGGGCCGGCAGGCATGGGGGTATCAATGGCTTTAAAGCGAATGCCACGGCTGCGCTTCACGAGTAGTCGCGCGGTATCGGCGTTGGCTGTGCCAATCGCCCAGGTGTCATGATTAAAGCGTACGCAACCGCCGCTGGCGGCTAAACCGCCTTCGTCAGGCAGCGGCGGGCTATCCACCGTGTTGCGCGCCATCATCCAGTTACGACCGTCAGCGCTGCGTACCATGTCCCAATGATTTTCTAATGAGTCGCCGTACACCCAAGCTTCATTGCGGCTCGATACGTCAATACAATTTAGAAACTGGTTACTGCTAGCGCGAAATCGTAATGTCCAGTTTTGGCCACCATTGGCGGTGTAATAAATACGAGAGTCACCGTTGTCACCAATGCTTAAGGCATACGCATGATTGCCATCTAGCGCTTCAATATCGCGAAACTGAAGACTGTCATTGGCTGGCTTGAAGTATTGCCAAGTGGCACCGGCATCGGTGCTACGGGCAATGGTTCCGGTGGTGCTACCTAGCCACACCACCTGGCTGCTTGGTGCACTTGCGCCCACCCAGTGTTGTTCAGCCTGGGTTGGCAAGGTGGTTAGTTCGATAGCGGCTGTTGCGATGACTGCGGTTAGAAACATCTGGCGTAACCTTTTGCTAAATCGTGTCTGTTATCGTCGCGCGTTCAGCCGCTAAACACAAGTTAATCACGGCGCTTTATGGGTAGCCGTTGTAAACGCAAGGCATTGAGTACCACTGAAACCGAGCTTAATGCCATAGCACCACCAGCCAACCAAGGTGCCAACAAACCGGCGGCCGCGACAGGAATACCTAAGGTGTTATACGCAAACGCCCAAAAAAGGTTCTGCCGAATATTGCGTACGGTTTTTTCACTGACAAACAAGGCGTCATGGATGCTGTTTAAATCTGCACGCATGAGTGCAATGTCGGCGGTTTCTAGTGCCACGTCGGTGCCAGTACCCATGGCAATGCCTACTTCGGCGGTTGCCAGCGCTGGTGCGTCGTTAATGCCATCGCCGACCATTGCGACCCGTTCGCCTTGTTGCTGTAGCTCTTTGACTTTGTCGGCTTTATGTTCGGGTAACACTTCCGCAAACACATGCTCAATGCCTACTTGCTGGGCAATGGCGTCGGCAGTGCGTTGATTGTCGCCGGTAAGCATCACCACTTTAAGGCCGCGCTGCTGCAGCTTACTAATGGCTGATTTGGCGTTGTCGCGCACCGTGTCGGCTACTGCGATAATACCGATAGCTTGGCTATTTAGACTAATTAACATAGCGGTTTTACCTTGTTGCTCAAGCTCGTCTTTACGCTTGCTCCAGGCATCGCTTTCAATGTCATGCTCGCGCATTAGGCGAATATTACCGATGCGTAAGGTATGCGCTTGCTCATTGATTATTATTTGGGCCGAAACGCCGCGGCCCTCGTGCGCATTAAAATCGCTGAGTTGCTCTAAAGCATCGTCTTCAATGCCATCAACGACAGCCTGAGCCAAGGGGTGCTCAGATTGCTGCTCGGTGGCTTTTACCGCTTGCTTTAATTGCGCTTCTGTTATGCCATCCACGCCTTTGAGGTCAATTTCTAAATCGGTGAGTTTGGGCTTGCCCTCAGTAATGGTGCCGGTTTTATCAAGTACCACAGCGGTAACGGTGTGGGCAATTTCAAGCACGTCGCTTTGTTTAAATAATACGCCCATTTGCGCCGCGCGGCCCGAGCCAGCCATGATAGAGGTGGGTGTTGCAAGGCCGAGTGCACATGGGCAGGC
Source organism: Pseudidiomarina donghaiensis (assembly GCF_900116895.1). GTDB lineage: Bacteria > Pseudomonadota > Gammaproteobacteria > Enterobacterales > Alteromonadaceae > Pseudidiomarina > Pseudidiomarina donghaiensis. The sequence continues at coordinate 580,870 of NZ_FPCF01000001.1, forward strand.
AATCACCAGCACCGCCACGAAGGCTTCCAGCGCTTGGCCATAATTGCCGGCGTCTAGCCAAAATGCCCAAACTAAGAAGGTGGCCACCGCAATCAGCAAGACCACCGGAACAAATATGGCAGAAACTCTATCCGCAAGACGCTGAATAGGAGCTTTTGAGTTTTGCGCTTGCTCAACCACTTTCACAATTTGCGCTAACGCTGAATCACGGCCCAGCTTGCTAACTTTCGCCTTAAGAAAGCCATTTTTATTAAGCGTGGCGCCAGTAAGCTCATCACCTTCAGCTTTATCAACCGGCACACTTTCGCCCGTTAGCATAGACTCATCAACCGCGCTTGAGCCCGATACCACGGTACTGTCCGCAGGAATTTGCTGGCCAGGTTTGATGTGAATAATGTCGCCCACTTCAAGCTTGGCAACATCCACCGTTTCAGTTTCACCATTTTGGCGTTCGCGGACAGCCTGCTTAGGTTGTAGGTTCAGCAGTTGTTTAATGGCAGCAGAAGAGCGCCCTTTGGCACGCGCTTCAAACCATTTGCCAAGTAAAATCAAGGTAATGAGTACTGCGCTAGTCTCGAAATACAACCCTTGGTGCGCTGCCTGTTCACCCACGCTTGCCGCTAAATACACACTGTAGAAATAAGCTGCTGAGGTACCTAATGCAACCAACACATCCATATTGGCGGCGCCGCCACGCAGCGCCGTATAACTGCCCTTATAAAACTGCCAACCAATAATAAACTGCACTGGCGTAGCCAGAGCCATTTGCACCCACGGGTTCATTAACCACTCGGGCACATAAATGCCTTGGGTCCAGCTAAAATGCCCAACCATGGTATACAGCAGTGGCAGCGACAAAATAGCGGCGGCAATAAACTTATAAAACTGCACTTGTTGGGCGCGCTGGCGGCCGTCGTCTTCAGGCTGCTGATGGTCAATTACGCTGCCATCATAACCGGCGTTTTTTACCGCTTTGACGAGTTGCTCGGAATTGAGTTTGTCGCCCTCAACGGCAGCTACTTCATTGGCAAAGTTGACGTTAACAGCGGTCACACCATGCACGCCGCTTAAAGCTTTTTCGATACTTTTTGCACAGCCCGCGCAGCTCATGCCACTTAGCTGTAATTGAATGGTTTGGGTCGCCATAATTAGCTCCTTAGCGTTTTAATAAACGCTCAATAGTGGTGTCGAGCTCGGTTAATACGGCATCGTCACCGGCAAGTAACCGTTGCTTAACACAGGTTTGCATGTGCTGACTAAGTAATTTCTTCGCCACGCCGTTCAGCGCCGATTGTACAGACGCAATTTGTGTCAACACATCATCGCAATAGGTATCGTTTTCAATCAGCCGCTGTAAGCCACGCACTTGTCCCTCAATACGAGCTAAACGCTGCTTCAAATTGGTTTTTAAGATATCTGAATGTGGGGTAACGGTGTGCTTCATATTTAGCTCCAATGGCAAACTAACCATAAGCATAGGGGGTAAGGGTATAAAGATCAAGGGCGATATCAGCCGGCAGCTATTAGATATTAGGTGAAGGTGTGCGACATGAGATACTATTGCTGACGTATCAAATGGTTAACGTTTCCTAATATCTAATATCTAATAGCTAATATCGCAGTTGAATTTACTGGGCGTTCACTGACTGGTTGTTGACGCCTATGCTGTCGTCCGACATGAAATACACATAAGTTGGCATCAATTCTGCTGGTGTTTTTAACTTGTTGGCGTCTTCCGCCGGATACGCTTTTGAGCGCATGGTGGTGCGGGTGGCGCCGGGGTTTATCACATTCACGCGTACGTTCGTGCCGTCGTATTCGTCAGCCATAACTTGCGCTAGGCCTTCGGTGGCAAATTTACTCACCGCATATGGGCCCCAAAATGCACGGCCTTGGCGGCCAACGCCAGACGAGGTGAAGACTACGCTCGCTTGTGAGGCTTTTTTAAGGGCGGGCATTAACGCCTGGGTCATCATGAATTGCGCGGTGACATTCACTTTCATGATATCGTTCCACGAGTCGTGATCAATGTGCTCAAAAGGTGACAACACGCCAAGTAAGCTGGCATTTTGCAATAATCCGTCTAATTTACCGAACTGTTCAATAATAGTGGCGGTCATGGCTTGGTAATGCGATTTAGTAGCGCCTTTCATGTCGAGTGGCACAATGGCTGGTTCAGGGCCGCCGGCGGCAACAATTTCGTCATACACGGCTTCAAGTTTTTTGACAGTGCGACCGAGCAATATAACGGTGGCGCCACATGCTGCAAAGGTTTTTGCCGCTTCGCGGCCAATGCCATCGCCGCCACCGGTGACTAAAATCGTTTTATCAGCCAGTGTGGTGGCGCCAAATTCGTATTTTTTCGGGTCATTATGCATTGCGGTCATTTTTTGCGTACACTCTAGGGTAGTTGTCTTGATTAATACGCTAAGTGTACTGGTTTTTGCTATTATTCTCAGCAGTCACAGATAAATTAATGAGAAATACTTTCAAGTTACGCTCAGACAGTGTATAAAAATTTGTTAATTGAAACGTCTTGTCGTACCAGTTTAAAAAAGCGATGATAGGCAAAACGAATAACAGCATCCTGCAGGTGCTCAATACATAACAACACGAACAAGGATTGGGGAAGCCTCATGAAAAAACTCTTGCTTGTAACTGCCATCGGTAGTGCACTCAGCCTCGTCGGCTGTGGTAGCGGCGATGATGCGCCAGAGTCGGTAAAAACCGAATATCAAGTGGCCGCAACACGGGTTGTATTTGACCCTTCAAACGGTCAAGTTCCAGCACCATCGAACATTTTATTAAGTGGCTCTGTTGACGGTACGTTAAACATTCCTGTGGCTGACCCAACCGACGGCGGCAATCCACAGGTAGCCATTAATGGTCTTGACGGATGGGGCACGCACTCAACGTTAACCTTTAACTTCTCGTTGCCAGTAGACGCAAATGGCGAACAAGTGACTGTTTCTGCTGCTTCGTTGGAAGCGCCAGGTTCAATTCGCGTGTTTGAAACCATTATGGGTGGCAACGTTGCTGCTGGTCCTCAGTGTGAAGCTGCACCAAGCCCAGCGGTAACTTGTGCGGTCGCTGCTGAATTAACTTTCGGCGTCGACTTCATTGTCAAAGCAACCGGCCCAAGTGGTGTTGCTATTGTTCCGTTAAAGCCATTCAAGCCGGCAACAGGTTACTTGGTAGCCTTAACCGACAACATTGAAGATTCACTTGGCCGAAGCGTCAAGCCGTCACAAACCTATGGTTTGATGAAGCGCCCGGTGTCTACTGATCCAGTATCAGCTGACCCAGCAGCCCAGTCTTTGCAAGGTCTGATCAATAGCCATGAAGCTGCATTGGCAACGTTTGGTGTTGATGTTGAAGGCGTTATTTACGCTTCAAGCTTTACCACGCAATCAACTGGCGATGCGTTGCACATGGTCAAAACTACTATGGCAGCGAAGTTCTCTGCCATGGCGCAAATGGGTATGACCCCTTCGCCTTCGTTGGGTGCAATGCCTATGGGTTACACAGCGGCGCAAGCGTTAGTGCAAGCTGGCGCGTTACCAAATGATCCGATGAACCCAGCTTACGCGGTGGCAAATACTGCCGACGTGTGGGGCGGTCAAGTCACATTGCCTTACTACTCACCGTTGCCGACAGCTGAAAACCCAACTGCGCCGTTAGAAGGCCGTTGGGTGGCTAAGTGTGATAGCGGTGTGTCGGTATTAGGCGCAATTCAAGCGGGCGCTATTGACCCAATGAATACACCGTCAATTGACCCGTCATGGTTATCTGGTGGCTCAGCTACCTTTGTTCCAGCATGGGTACAAGCTTGTGCGCAAGCAAGCACGCCTGAAGCGATTGCCGCAATGGACTTCCCAGGTGTTGACGAAGAACGTCATGTTACTCGTTACAACCCAGTTCCAGCAGTGCAAGGCGAGCAAACAGTTAACGCAGTCATCACTGTGCCTAACTTAGCTACAGTTAACGCGGTACGTGCCAGCATGGGTATGGACCCAATTGCAGCTCCAGCCAACGGTTGGCCGGTGACGATTTTCCAACACGGTATTACTGCGTACAAAGAAACCTCGTTAGCCTTAGCCGGTATGATGGCGCTAAACGGTGTTGCGACTGTATCTATTGACCATCCGCTGCACGGTGAGCGTGGTTTTGGTGGTATTAACGCAACCGCAGGCCAAGGCCCAGCAACGGCGTATATGAACCTAGGTAGCTTATTGACGACGCGTGATAACTTGCGTCAATCAATTACTGACTTATTAGGTTTACGTTTAAGCTTAAATGCAACCAACCTACCGGTTGATGCGACACGTGTGTACTTCACTGGCCATTCTTTGGGGGCTATTTCTGGTACTACGTTAAGTGCTGTTGCTAACGCACCAACCCCAACGTTACCGCCAGAAGGCAACGCGTTGTTCAAGGTGAGTGGTAGCTCGTTAATGGCTCCAGGCGGCAGTATTGCAAACTTCTTGTTAGAATCGGGTAGTTTTGGTCCGGTCATTAAGAGTCAACTGTTGTACTCGCAAAGTCCTGACTTTGCAGCCGCAGCAAATGCTGCTGCACAAGCTGCTGGTGTGGCACCAACAGCCCCTGCGTTCCAAGGTTTGCTGATTAATGTTTACAATCAGTTCTGGGCCAGCTTAAGTACGGCTGAGCAAGCTGCAATTAACAGCGTATTTGAGCAGTTCGCATTTGCAGCGCAAACCGTTGTGGATTCGGCTGACCCAATCAACTATGCCACGACTGCGGCAGCAACGACGCCAATTCACTTAATTGAAGTGGTAGGTAATGGCGGCGCTAACTTGCCTGACCAAGTTATTCCGAATACTGTTGCGAACAAGCCTCTTGCTGGTACTGAGCCGTTAATCTCAGCACTTGGTTTGCAAGGTATCAGCAGTACCTTTGCATCCGCTGACGGTACACCAGTTTCTGGTGCAGTACGCTTCACCGCTGGTAGCCATAGTTCATTGGTTGACCCGTCTGCATCGCCTGCGGCAACGCAAGAAATGCAAACACAAGCTGCGTTCTGGTTTAGCAGCGGAACAACGGTTATTCCAGTGCAAGATCCAACGGTCGTTAAACAGTAATTAGTTAACGCAAAGTTCGACTAAAAAGGCCGCTTGTCGGCCTTTTTTTATGGCATGCTGATAAGAATTCGTTTTTAGGGAGATAAGCATATGTGGGAAGTAGGCCAAGATTTATTGGTGTTTGTGCTCAAGGCAGCAATTATTGTGTTTGCAGTAATGCTGATCGTTGGCGTGGTGGCACAGGCAGCACAGCGGCAAAAAAGTCGGAAGGGTGAGCTGGTGGTTGATCGGTTGTCCGATGATCTGCGCGACGGTGTACACCGTTTAAAGCTTGATTTGCTTGATAAGAAACATCGAAAAAAAGCACAGAAAGAACTCAAGAAAAAACAAAAAACTGAAGAAAAAGCAGAAACACGTAAACGGTTATTTGTGATTGATTTCAAAGGTAGCATGGACGCTCATGAAGTTGACTCGCTGCGCCGTGAAGTGAATGCCGTTGTCGCGGTTGCAGAGCCTGGTGAACAGGTGCTGGTGCGTTTAGAAAGCCCCGGTGGCGTCGTGCATGGTTACGGCCTTGGTGCGTCGCAATTGCAACGACTTCGCGATGCCCAGCTAGAGCTGATTGTCAGCGTAGATAAAGTTGCCGCCAGCGGAGGCTACATGATGGCCGCGGTAGCAAACCATATTCAGGCGGCACCTTTTGCCATTATTGGTTCTATTGGCGTGCTGGCGCAAATACCTAACTTTCATCGTTGGTTAAAAAAACATGATGTCGATTTTGAACAGGTTACAGCGGGTGAGTACAAACGCACGTTAACTATGTTTGGTGAAAACACCGACGAGGGGCGGCGCAAATTTAAGCAAGACATGGAAAATATTCACGAGCAGTTTAAAGCCCATATTCAACAGTTTCGCCCTGATCTTGATTTGGACAAAGTAGCGACCGGCGAATATTGGACCGCGCAAGAGGCATTGCAATATGGCTTGGTTGACTCGTTAACCACCAGCGATGCATGGCTGTTGGAGCGCCGTGAAAGCCATGACATGTTCTTGGTGCGCTATGTGGTGAAAAAGAATATTGGTGAGCGTGTAGGGCGTAATGTGAGCGCAGCGTTGGCAGCGGTGAAGAACTTTTTGGGGCGAGCTGAATCTTAATAATTATATAGGTTATTTTTTGCGAATATTTGGAGTGGGCCATGAGCGATGAATTTGAGTTGTTTCGCCGCGAAATGACGGGGGTGACGCCGTTGGCTGGGAATGATGTAGTCGACATTCGTACAGCCTTCACCCCAACCCTGGCGCAACAAGAACGCCGTAAAGCTGCTGAACAGCAATTAGAAGAAGATATCAACTTTTTGTCGACTGAATATGTTGAGTTGGTAGAGCCATTAGACACCTTGAGTTTTGCGCGCGATGGGGTACAGCATGGTGTGTTTAAGCGCTTGCGCCTAGGGCACTATCCACTAGAAGCCAGTTTAAATTTACACCATCACAGTTTACGCCAAGCGCGTACGGCGCTATTTGATTTTATTCAAGACTGCCATAAATCGGGCGTTCGTTCGGGGCTGATTATTCATGGCCAAGGTAAGCATTCAAAGCCGCACCCAGCGTTAATTAAAAGCTACGTGAATAAATGGCTACGCGAATTGGCGCCGGTGATGGCGTTTCACAGCGCTCAACGCCAGCACGGTGGCAGCGGAGCCCTGTACGTTATGTTGCGTAAAAACCCTGAACAAAAACAACTCAACCGCGAACGCCACCAGAAACGGTAGCCCGGCGTTTTACGCCGGGACGAGCGCAGCGAGGTTATACCCGCCGACCAAGGTAACGTTCAACGTTTTACGCCGGGACGAGCGCAGCGAGGTTATACCCGCAGACTAAGGTAACGTTCAACGTTTTACGCCGGGACGAGCGCAGCGAGGTTATTACATAATAAAGCCGTTAAAAGAAAGCTTAGCCATTGCAGTTATCAGCAGCCTGCTGCTACTGCAATCCTTACCGTTAGGCGCGCAAGAGCAAACCCACTCAGAGCGCTTAGGGCAAATATTGCAACAACGCGCGGATAGCCATTTGGCCGCTGATTTTAATTATCGCCAACTTGAGATAATTACCTTACTTGGCGAATTACGCGCTGCCGATGTACGTTTGAGCACCCGAGTTGTGGAGCTTGATCAGGGGTTAAACCAAGTGCTGCGAGCTGACTCTATTGTGGTAAAGGGCGACTGGCTGAGCGCCGCTAAAAATAATTTGGTGGTTGACGAAGTGATTGCCAAAGACGCACAGCTAACGGTGGCTTATTACGGTAAGGGGCAATCGAATTTGCATGCGTTGTATGACGCTGCCGTGGCGAAGAAGTCATTTCAGCGCGCATCAAGCCCGTTAATTTGGCAAGTGAAGAAATCACGTTTGGAAAACGTCGTGCTTAATTTATTTGACCAAGGCGAGCCAATTCTAAGCGTACGTCTTGCTAACCTAGAATTACCAGAAATGCATGCTGACGACACAGCCAATGATTATATTTCGCGGATATTGTGGCCGGTGCTTGAGCAGGTTATTACTCAGGCCATGTTCGGCAACTCCGATGCCGTTGTCGACATCGGCCGCCTCACACAGTTTATCAAGCGCGAGCTGTAGCCCGGCGTTGTACGCCGGGTGGCGCGAAGCGCCGTTATTGCCGAACGCGAAGCGCTGTTATTGCCCAACATCGCCATTGAATTGAAGATTGACCGTGGCGTTGCCACGTCCCGGCGTGAAACGCCGGGCTACAAATTACGTTCTTTCAGGTCGGCTTTGGCGTCGTTAAAGACTTCTTCGTCGAGGCCGCCTTCGCTTTTCGCGACAATAACTGACACCATCGCATCGCCAGTCACGTTAACCGCGGTACGCGTCATGTCGAGTAAGCGGTCAACGCCAATAATTAAGCCAATACCTTCTACCGGTAGGCCAACTTGCCCCAACACCATGGCGAGCATGATCATGCCAACGCCAGGCACACCGGCAGTACCCACCGATGCCAAGGTTGCGGTTAGTACCACCATCAAGTAATCAGCAATGGTTAGGTCAACCAAATACACTTGTGCAATAAATACCGTAGCCACGCCCTGCATAATGGCCGTGCCGTCCATATTAATGGTAGCGCCAAGTGGTACCGTGAACGAGCCTACACTATTGCTCACACCTAAACGTTTGGTGACGGTTTCAAGGGTAACCGGCATGGTGGCATTTGAACTTGCCGTACTGAAACCAAAAATTTGAACCTCGCGCATTTTGCGCAAGAAAATTAAAGGGTTCATGCCGGATAAACCTTTGAGAAGAATAGGGTAGGTAACCAACGCATGCACAATGAGTACAAACAGCACTAACAAGAAATATTTGCCTAAACTAAAAATGGTCTCGAACGAAGTTTCCGCAAACAGCTTCGCCATGAGTGCAAACACCCCATAAGGGGCAATGTTCATGAGAATAATAACCAGCTTCATGATCACTTCATTGAAGTCATCAAAAATGGTTTTAATACGCTCACCAGGTTTGCCTACAAGCGCCATGGCAATACCAAACAACAGCGCAAACACAATAATTTGCAGCATATTGCCGTTGGCAAACGCGTTGAATGGATTGGTCGGGAACAAGTCAATAATTACTTGTGCCAACGAAGGCGCCTGTGTGGGCTCGTAAGTCGCATCGGTAGCAAGTTCAATGCCGGTGCCCGGTTGAACCAACACACCCATACCAATAGCAAAGGTAATCGCGATAGCTGTTGTAATAAGGTACAAACCAACTGACTTTCCGCCTAAACGCCCAAGTTTACTTGGGTCGCTGAGTGAGCAGGTACCCACCACAAGCGAAACGAAAACCAATGGTACAACTAACATTTGTAATGACGAGATAAATATCTGGCCAACGACAAAGAACAGGCCTTTAGTTAGATAGCCTTCGACAATAGTGCTATCAGGGAACAAGGCTTTGAGTAACATGCCAACGATAATGCCGGCGACCATACCAATGACGATGCGGCTCGTTAAGCTGAGCTTCTTCTTATCAGACATAAATATTCCTTTGCGGTTTTTATGGGCACAAGCCTACCAGAATTAAAAAAAAAACAGTAGCGCCACGCGCTAGGTGGTCATGAAATTGCCTTGAATCTGTCGTCTTATTGTCATATCGCGCTTTCATACTCAGTTGCAAAAGCATCATGGAGGCCATGAAATGATTGTCGCTGAGCAGATACTGCAAACCAATTTGCCCAAGGTGCATCGTAATCGACTGTTAAAACCGTCAGCAACATGGCTGCTCAAAGGGCTATTGTGTGAGCGCGAAATAAATCGGTTTGCACAGACATATCCGAACTTGCAAGGGCTGGAGTTTGTTGAGCACGTGCTCGACTTTTTTAAATTTAGCTTTAGCGCACGAGATAGTGAACTAGACAACATACCCACGGATGGCAGGCTCATAGTGGTGGCTAACCATCCCATAGGATCACTTGACGGATTAGCCCTTCTGAAGCTTCTTTGCAGTGTGCGTGATGATGTAAAAATTCTTGCAAATGACATGCTGCAGGCCGTTCCGCCTCTATCGGACCTAATGATACCGGTGCCCGTGTTTAACCGAAAGGTACCTAAAGCGGGTCGTAATGAGGCGATGAAATTACTCTACCAGCATTTGGATAACGACGGTGTCTTAATCGTGTTCCCAGCCGGTGAAGTTTCGCGACTTCGGCCACAGGGGGTCAGAGATAATTATTGGCATACTGGCTTTTTAAAAATGGCACGACGCGCCAAAGCGCCAGTTCTACCTATACACATAGCTGCACAGAACTCCGCATGGTTTTATGGTGCTTCAATGGTTTACAAACCCTTAGCGACGCTTTTGTTGGTGCAAGAAATGTTTCGTCAGCAGCATCGGCATATAAAGTTGCGCATTGGTGAGGTTGTGCCGAGTAAAGCTATCAGCGCATCTTCGTTAGCCTTGCCAGATTTAGCAAAGTTATTTCGCCGTGATGTTTACCGTTTAGGCGCGAATAAAGCCAGTGCATTTAAAACCTACAAACCTATTGCTCGAGCTGAATCACGAAAGCTACTAAAAAGTGAAGTTGAAAGTAGTGAGTTATTAGGACAAACAGCCGACGGAAAGTTTATTTATTTGCACCGTTATCAAGGAAATTCAGCAGTGTTGCGAGAAATTGGTCGCTTACGTGAAATCGCTTTTCGGGCAGTCGACGAGGGGACGGGTAAGCGTCGCGATCTTGATAACTACGATACTTGGTATACCCAACTGGTGTTGTGGGACGCGCATGCTTTAGAAATAGCCGGCGCGTATCGACTTGGTTGTGCCAAGTCAATTGTTGAGCAGCAAGGATTAGAAGGGCTATATAGCCATTCATTATTTGCCTATCATCCTGAGCGAATACGCCCTTATATTGCCCAAGGGCTTGAGCTAGGCCGCAGTTTTGTGCAACCCAAATATTGGGGCAAGCGCAGCTTGGATTACCTCTGGCAGGGCATTGGTGCATTTTTAGTGACACACCCACAATACCGCTACTTATTTGGTCCTGTCACTATGAGTGCCAGCTTACCGCTGGTGGCGCAAGATGCGCTGGTGCAATTTTTTAGCGAGCAATTTCCCGATGTCGATCAATTAGCCGAGTCACGCACACCATTTGTGGCACAGTCTCGGCCATTACCCAGCAAGTCGGCTTGTTACCTAGACGATCTAAACCATTTGAAGCACTTTTTGGCCCACCAAGGCGCCAGTATTCCAACGCTGTACAAACAGTATGCCGATTTATGTGAAGTGGGCGGTGTACGGTTTTTAGGGTTTAACGTTGATGCTGACTTCGCGAATGCAGTTGATGGCTTGGTGTTGGTTGATATTGAGCGGCTTAAACCGCAAAAACGGGCACGTTATATAAAAAAGCCGGCTAGCTGATATGCTCAGCTGCCGGCCTATTTTCGAGCTCTTTGTTACATATATTCAGGGCCGAAGCCGTTGGTCCAAATAATGGCCGAGGTAACCATTAAAATGACCATGAGAATAAGCCCTGCAGTGACCACTGAAGATGAGTACAAAAAACCGCGCTCTTCAGGAATGTGCATTAAAATGGGTACGCCTGAGTAAAGTAGGTAAACCGAATAAGCGATACCCGCCAAAAACGCCATCGTCACAAACCATAATTCTGGGTACAATGCTGCTACACCAGACATAATCGCCGGAGTAGCAGTGTAAGCAGCTAATTCAAGCGACTGCGTGAAGGTTGGCGTGGCGCCGAAGGTTTTGGCCATCCAGTGAATTAAATAAGCCAGAGCAAAAGTTGCGCCAATAATGCCTGCATACATGGCAACAGCCATGGTCATTGCACTTTGCTCGGTTAAAAAAGTTGCTTCACGCGCGCCAATACTCCAGCCTAAGTGGGCCGAAGCGTAATAAGCCGCCGCGCAAGGTAATAATGCAATAATGAGAATATGACTTAGCGCAAAGGTCATACTTTCATGTCGTTGGTCAATGGACTTCCATTCATCAACCGGGTGAGCATATAGGCCCCAAATGTGATTTAAAATCATGACATACCTCAACTTCTGTTGTTGTTCTGGTGTTTTGTTTATTGTCATTGACGCTTTTTTATGCGCCTTAACAACAATAATGGTCGGATTTTCAACAGAGTCAAGGTAATTTTGTCGAATAACCCTAATTTTTGTGTGTAATATTTTTATCATGGTTTAGGAGCAACATGTGCAGCAGTTATTAGCGCCTATACGTCAGTTTTTACAGTGTGAAACCCCACAGCAATGGCTACAAGAAGCGGTAAAACCCGAGAACTTGCGGTATTTACTCATTGATCATTTGGTGTGTGAGTTAAAAGCAGCGCAGTCGGCCATGCTTCTTATTCGGCGCTATGCGGTAGACGAAGCCAGTGGCGATGCGCTGCTCGCTTGGTTAAAGCCCTACGAAGATTTTACCTACCGTAAAGAAGGCGACTGGCGTGCCTTGGCCAATCATGAGCGATTAACCAAAGCGATGTTGCCCAAGCGTGATGCCCCATACAGTGCCGAGCTGATTGATAAAATGGTGCTGTTGATCAAAGAAGAGCTGCATCATTTTTTTCAGGTGCTTGAAATAATGCACGAGCTAAACATTGAGTACGACAATATAACGTCTAGCCGTTATGCGCGGGGTATGTTACGCCATGTGCGAACCCACGAGCCGGCAACCTTAGTAGATAAACTTATTTGTGGTGCGTACATTGAAGCGCGTTCGTGTGAGCGGTTTGCCGCGTTAGCGCCGCACGTTGATGATCGACTCGCTAAATTTTATATCAGTTTGCTGCGCTCAGAAGCGCGTCATTTTGAAGACTACCTAACGCTTGCGCAGCAGTTTGGTGGTGCGGTTAACAACAGTGAAATAAATGAGCGGGTGAAGTTTTTTGGTGAAGTTGAAGCGCAATTAATTAGCTCGCCAGACTCAGAGTTTCGCTTCCACAGTGGTTGTCCCGTTCGGGCTGTCGCTAGCGAAAGTTAACTCGCGCTTATTTGCGGTGACTTTCAAGTAACTGCTTTGGCTGTACCAATCACCAAGTACAATACGCTCGGCCAGTTTACCGTTGGGTAAGCGATGTTGATGCACTGCTGGGCGGTGTGTATGCCCATGAATAAGGTATTGCACGTCATGGCTGACAAATGTCTCACGCACCGCATGCTCGTTCACATCCATAATGCGCAGTTGCTGTTCGGTGAGGGGCTTTTGCGTTTTGCTTGATGCCCGCAGCTTGTTGGCAATGCCCATGCGCCACGACAACGGCAACGCCAACAGTAGCTTTTGCAGCGGTCGCCAACGAATTACTTTGCGGAATCGTTGATAGCTTTTGTCATCGGTACACAGCGTATCGCCATGCAGTAGTAGGGTTTGCTTACCGTACAAATCAACCATGCTGGGTTCGGGTAAAACTTTTACCCCGGTTAGCTGACTAAACTGCTGACCAACTAAAAAGTCGCGATTGCCGGCCATAAAATAAACCGGCACACCGCTGGCGGTAAGAGTGCGCAGCGCGTGTTGCATGCGCTGCACAAACTCACTGGTGTCATCATCGCCAATCCAAGCGTCAAATAAGTCGCCTAATATATATAAGGCGTCTGCGCCGCTGGCTTGGTTTTGCAAAAAACCTTCAAACAGCGCGGTAATATCTGGCCGCGCTGGGCTTAAATGCAAGTCTGAGATGAACCAAGTAGCCATTTTTCGACACTACTTATTCGGCGATAGTCGCGCTTTTAATAACCACATCGTCTACTGGAACGTCTTGGTGGAAACCAGCGTGCGAGGTGCGAACGGCTTCAATAGCGCGAACTACGTCCATACCTTCAACCACTTCACCAAATACACAGTAACCCCAGCCACCCATGCTTTCGTTTTTGAAGTTCAAAAAGTCATTGTCAGCTACGTTAATAAAGAATTGAGCGGTCGCTGAGTGAGGGTCTTGGGTACGGGCCATAGCGATAGTACCGACGGTGTTTTTCACACCGTTGTTGGCTTCGTTATCAACCGGAGAGTGTGTTGGTTTTTGCACCATTTCCGTGTTAAAGCCACCACCTTGAACCATGAAGCCACGAATAACACGATGAAATAACGTGTTGTCATAAAAACCTTCACGCACATACGTTAAAAAGTTTTCTACGGTTTTAGGGGCTTTATCAGCGAATAACTCAAGAGTAATGTCGCCATGATTAGTATGTAGGGTAACCTGCATCGATTTTGCTCCACGTTTTACAGATAGTTTTATCAGATATTATTTGTCGCGTAGTTTAGCATTGTTTGTGGCGAGGCGGCACCTTGCGTTATCATGTTCATCTTATTTTTACTGCCACTTTATTCGTAGCCGCCATGCAGTTAGACAGGAGCACCCGTGCATGTTGAAAGTTTTTAATACGTTAACCCGCCAAAAAGAAGCGTTTAAGCCAATTACGCCAGGTGAAGTAAAATTATACGTGTGTGGGGTAACGATTTATGACTACTGTCACATTGGGCATGCTCGCACCTACGTAGCCTTCGATGTTGTGGTGCGTTATTTACGAGAGCGCGGTTATAACGTCAAATATGTGCGAAATATTACCGACGTTGATGACAAAATCATTCGCCGCGCGGCAGAAAACAACGAAGCCATTGATGCAGTAACCAAACGTTTTACGCAAGCAATGCACGATGATTTTGATGCGTTGAATTTGTTGCGCCCCGATGTAGAGCCAACAGTTACTGGGCATATGGGCGATATTATTGCCATGATTGAAACACTGATTGCCAACGGCAACGCCTACATCGCCAATGACGGTGATGTGCTGTTTGATGTCAGTACGTTTGATAATTATGGCAAGCTAAGCCGCCAAAACTTAGAACAACTGCAAGCTGGCGCTCGTGTAGAAGTCACTGATAACAAGCAAGACCCACTCGATTTTGTGTTGTGGAAACAAGCTAAAGCCGGTGAGCCAAGTTGGCCGTCACCGTGGGGCGATGGCCGCCCAGGTTGGCACATTGAATGTTCAGCCATGAACAAGCGCCATTTGGGTGATAATTTTGATATTCATGGTGGTGGCTCGGATTTAATTTTCCCGCACCACGAGAACGAAGTTGCGCAAAGCTGCTGCGCCAACCAAAGTAACTATGTGAATTACTGGATGCACAGCGGCATGGTGCAAGTAGACGAAGTGAAAATGTCCAAGTCATTGGGTAATTTCTTCACTATTCGTGACGTGTTGGCGCAGTACGACGCGGAAACTGTGCGATATTTCTTGTTGTCGAGCCACTATCGCTCGCAATTGAACTATTCTAAAGAAAATCTAGACCAAGCACGTGCAGGTTTAGAGCGTTTGTACACAGCATTGCGCGATGCGCCAATGGGTGACGACAATAGCGAGCGCAATATCGCACAAACCGAAAGCTTCGCGACGCGCTTCAATGCGGCCATGGATGACGACTTTAACGTACCCGAAGCCATGTCCGTATTATTTGAGTTAGCGCGCGAAGTCAATCGTGCCGTTGCTGCTGAACCCGAAAAAGCCGCCGCATTTGCCGCTGAACTAAAGCACTTAGGTAGCGTGCTTGGCTTTTTGCAGCAAGCCCCAGAGCAGTATTTACAAGGTGGCGCCGGCGACGACGAAGAGGTGGCAAAAATTGAAGCATTGATCACTGAGCGTAACGATGCGCGCGCCGCCAAAGACTGGGCACGGGCTGACGCCGCTCGCGATGCGTTAAAAGCAATGAATATTGAATTAGAAGACAGTGCAACCGGCACCAAGTGGCGCCGCATCTAAATTAAAAACCGTTGTTCGTGCGCGCTTCGCGCTGTTCGTTATTCGTACGCTTCGCTATTCGAACAGCGAAGCGCACCAACAGCGAAGCGCACGAATAACGAATAACGAATAACGAAGTTAAAGAGGTACTTATGGCTTTTCCAACAGTAAGCGTATTTGACAGTTATGCCGCTACCGCTAGTGGCGATTTCGATGCCGTGATTTTATTAGGCGACTTTGAAAGTGAAATTCCGGACGATTTTAGTGACTATGTGGCGCAAGCGCAGCAAATGGATGCGCGCGTGGGTAAACAAGCATTATTAGTGCCGGCAGATGTTGCGGGAGGGCGTTTAATTGTGGCTCCAACAGGGCCGCTAGCACCAGATTACAACGATGTACGTTGCGTGGCTGAAGCCGCGGGCGCAGCAGCGCGTATTGCACAGCAAGCGGGCGTCAGCAAACCATTATTGATTGTTTTTGGTGTGCCACATGAGGCGCGTTACGGGCAAGCCGAAGCCGTTGCTTATTGGGGTGTTTGCCAGGCCTTGTATGAGCCGCTAGAAGCGCGTGAGCATCATGGCGAAGAACAGCTCGAAACAGTCACTGAAATTGGCATTGTCGGTGCACTTGACGAACAATGGCTGCAAGCCGTTGAAGCGGGTAAGCGTGTCGCGCGCGACCTAGCAGGTACAGAGCCTGAGCGTATGGCACCGCCGCGTTTTGCTGAGTATTGCCAACAAGCGTTTGCGCATACGCCAGTACGGGTAACGGTGATTGACGACGTGCAACAGTTGCAACACGAATACCCATTGCTAATGGCAGTGGCGCGGGCGTCGTTAGGTGTTGAGCGCCATCACCCGTGTGTGGTGCGTTTGGAATACAAAGCACCTGCCGCTGAGCAAACTTTAATGTTTGCTGGCAAAGGTATTGTGTATGACACCGGCGGCGCTGATGTTAAAACCGGTGGCCATATGGCGGGTATGAGCCGTGACAAGGGCGGCGCTGCAGGTGTAGCCGGTTTTGTGAAGACGGTTGCAGAAATGCGCCCTGAAACGGTCAGTGTTGTGGCTGAGCTGGGCGTGGTGCGCAACAGTATTGGCGCCGATGCGTTTGTTGCTGACGAAATTATTACTGGCCATAGCGGCGTGCGCGTGCGCATTGGTAACACCGATGCCGAAGGCCGTTTAGTGTTAGCTGATTTGCTCTCACATTTGCGCGCAGAAGCGCATGACTACCCGAATCCGCAATTATTCAGTGTAGCCACGCTTACGGGCCATGCCGCCTTGGCTAAAGGGCCTTACACGGCGCTGATCCCGAATGGCCCAGCACGCGTAGAAGAATTGTCCGAAAAATTGTGGGAAGCCGGCGAAGTTTACGGCGACCCAACTGAAATTTCTTGGTCGCGTCGAGAAGACTATCATTTTGTTCGTGCGCGTACCAAAGCGGACGATACGCTATCAAGTAACAATGGGCCGTCGGCAACAACTGCGCGTGGGCATCAGTTCCCAGCCGCGTTTTTAGCAATTGCTTCTGGCTTAGATAAACATGGCAATGACAGTCAACAGCCACTACCTTATGTGCATGTCGATATTGCCGGTAGCGGTGTTGAAGGTGGTGATTGGCAGCATGGTAAGCCAACCGCGGCACCAGTGACTTGTTTTGCGGGTTGTTACCTTCATCAATAAGGTTCACCAGTAGGAGATACTCAATGCGTGGTTTGAAATTTGGTTTAATCAGTTTACTTTTCTGTTTCGGCATGGCCAGTGCTCATGCGCAAGCCAACATGGATGACGTGGAAATTAAAGCCACGCAACTAAGTGATCGTGTGTACATGCTTACCGGCATGGGCGGCAATATTGGCGTGTATGTCGGTGAAGACGGTGTAGTGATGGTCGATGCGCAGTATAAAGGGCTTGCTGATAAAATTATGGCAGCTATAGCTGAGCTTTCTGATCAACCTATCAAAAGCCTGATCAATACCCATTTTCATGGTGACCACACGGGCAATAATGCCCCTTTCGCACGCAAAGGCGTACGTGTGATTGCCCATGAAAATGTGAAAACGCGTTTAGCCGCAAATGAGAAGTTTGATCAAGACGGCTTGCCGACGGTGACATTCGATAACCGTTTGGAAGTGGCAAGTGGTGCTGCAAGTTTGAAGCTGCAGCATTACCCTGAGGGCCATACCGACGGTGACGTAGTTGTTTGGTTTCCAAACGCCAATGTGATTCATGCCGGTGACTTATTCTTTGTCGACCGTTTTCCGTTTATTGATTTGAACGCAGGCGGTAACGTGCAAGGCTATATTGATAATGTGCGTGCCGTTATTGATAGTATTGATGGTGAGACTCAGATCATTCCTGGCCACGGCACGCTTTCAAAGCGTTCAGATTGGCTACGGTTAGTACACATGATTGAAGCCACACGCGAAGAAGTTATGACTATGAAAGAGCAGGGTCTAACCGAAGACCAAGCGGTAGAACAAGGCTTAAGTGCTCAGTGGAAAGACTGGTCATGGAGCTTTATCAACGAAGAGCGCTGGATTCGCACACTCTACTGATAGTTATTTATTGACTGAACGCGAAAATAGAAACACCGGCTTTAAGCCGGTGTTTCTATAGGTAATGCATCTAATTCGGCTTTGGTTTTGCCGTGGGCTTGTGGGGTGCGAGTTTCTGGATCAATGTGTACAAAGACAATGTCGTCGGCCACGCAGATATTTTGTTTGGTTTGTTTGTTACGTACCACACAGGTAACGGTAACTGAGGTTTTACCGACCTTTTTGACACCTAAGCCAAACTCCACCACATCGCCTTGGTAGGCTGATGTTTCAAAGCTAATGGCGCCAATGTGCTTTGTAACTAAGCTTTTGGCGTCTAGTTGGCAAGCGGCAAAAATGTACGCTTCTTCGTCTATCCATTCAAGAATACGGCCACCAAACAGTGAGCCCGCAAAATTTAGGTCATTCGGCATAACTAAGCGGCGAGATAAAAAGCGCATGTCGATTCACTCCGTGTGCAAGATTTGTGCGCTTAGTATAACCGATTAGCGCCACTTACTGTAAGTGGCGCTTGAAAAAGTCGGCGATCATTCGATAGCGGTGAATACTTGCTTCGCGGCCACGTATTCCGTGCGCTTTGCCCGGATAGGCCATCATCTCGAACGGTAACATCGATTGTTGCAATCGGTGCGTAAGGCGGGCCGTGTGGGTGTACAACACGTTGTCATCAGCCATACCATGATATATCAACAAGGGGCGTTCTAACTGGTCAGCATAGGTAAGCACGTCTGCCTGTCGATAGCCTTCGGGGTTATCTTGTGGGGTGCCCATGTACCGCTCAGTGTAATGAGTATCGTACAACGCCCAGTCAGTTACCGGCGCGCCGGCAACGCTAGCGCTATATAATTCTGGTGCGCGCAGTATCATATGCAACGCCATATAGCCGCCGTAGCTGTGGCCAAATACACCGATTCTGTTGGCGTTAACATAAGGCTGTTTGGCAAGCCACTGTGTGCCAAGCTTTTGGTCGGCAAGTTCAAGTTGAGCAAGCTCACGATAAATACCGGCCTCAAATTGACGGCCACGGTTGCCAGTACCACGGTTATCAAGTTTAAACACCACATAACCTTGTTGAACTAAATACTGCGTAAAATAATCGCCCCAGCTGTTGGTTACACGTTGCGCACGCGGGCCGCCATAAACCATGACAATGGCTGGGTGGCTTTGGTTGTCAGCAATTTGCTTGGGTTTATTGACTTGATAATACAAACGTTGGCCGTCGGCTGCGGTTAAATGGCCAAATTCTGGGTAGCTCCAGGTGGCCAAAAACGGTGCAATGGGATGATTTTGATCAAGCCGGTTTTCGTGTAACCATGCATTGCGTTGGCCGGTTGGGCCATGCAGACTAACCTGTGGTGGTTGGCGCGCACTTGAGAAATAGTCAATATAACTGCGGCCGTCGGCAGCAAAGTGCACAGTGTGCATACCCTCGCGAGTGCTGAGTTGGCTTGGCTGACCAGGGCTGCTGGTGGTCAAATTGGCACGGTACAAATGGCGTTCAATGGGTGACGCTTTGCGCCCGGTAAAATAAATGACACCGGTAATTTCATCAACATGACTAAGCTCATCCACCATCCAATCACCGCTAGTTAGCTGGCGAATTAAGCTGCCGTCGGTGCGATACAAGTATAAGTGCTTATAGCCACTGCGCTCAGAAGCCCAAATAAAATGACGGCTGTCATTCATAAAGTGCAGATCATCATGAAGGTTTATCCAGGTTGAGCTGCTTTCTTCAAGTACAGTTTTAGCGGTTGTCGATGTCAGCTCATGAATAAACAAGGTGAGCTTGTTTTGTGGGCGGTTTTGCCATTGGTAGGCAACGCCTTGGCTGTTTGGTAGCCAGTTGACGCGGGTTAAATAGCCATCACCTAAGCGCGCTAAGTTCAGCCATTGTATAACGGGCGAAGCCTGCTCATCGGCGTTAGCGTCAGCCTCGCCGTTAGTTGGCTGAGGCAACGCCAAAATGCCGAGCTCTACCGCTGCATTATTGGTGCCAGACATTGGGTAACGCTGTTCAACGAGTTCGGTACGGTCTGCATACACATCAACGCGTTGTTTTATGTCGACAGGGCTTAAATTAACCCGAGTGAGTGCTATATGGTTTTCATTTGGGCTCCACCAGTAGCCCGTCATACGCTTCATTTCTTCTTGGGCCACAAATTCGGCGGTAGCGAATTGCTCGGTAGAATTTTGCCGCTGCGTTAACTGCGTCGTCGTAGCTGTTTTTAAATCAACTACATATAAATTGTAGTCATGCACATAGCTGACAAAATTGCCTTGCGGTGAAAATCGACTGTCGGTCGCAAAAACATTGTCATCGGTTAACTGAGTGACTTCGGCACTGGCAATATCGAACAAAAATAATTGACCGTTTAGCGGAAATAGTAATTTTTCGCTGGTCGGTGACCACTGATAATTCACGATGCCGCTGGCCGCTATGCGCAGACGCTCTCGACGTGCTTTTTCTTCGGCCGAGAGTTGGCTGGTGTTTGGCATTAAATCATTTGCGGCAACAAGACGCTGATGGCTATTTTCGCGTACGTTATATAACCATAAGTCCTGAACGTTTGGTTGGGTTTCTGAGCCGGCAAGGTAACTCACGTGAAGGCCACTTGGCGCGAACTGGATGGCTTGCGGCGCGGCGGTAGTTAAATTGGGGGCAGAAAAAATTCGCTCAATCGTCAGCTGCTCGTTTGCGGCTGACGCTGGTGTTGACGATTGCGCATGCGTTGCTGTGGTTGCTGCAAGCAGCAAAACCATGGCAAAAACTAACTTCGTAAAACGCATAAACGTATGCCTATATAAAAAAATATGCTGTCAGTTTATCAAAGCTGACAGCATACCTTGTTATAGTGCGGCAAACGGTGCGCTCAATGCGCTAGAATTCACCACGAAAGCCAATACTGAAGTTACGACCACGCATTGGTGCGTCGTCTTTTAAGAATGAGCTGTGTACAAACGCTAATTCATCAGTGAGGTTTTCGGCTTTTAAGTACACGCTGGCGTTCATTGCGCTTAACGCAGCAGGGAACCAATTTAACTGTGCGTTCACCAAACCAAAGCCGTCGGTGACGGTTTCGTTGGTTGCGACACGGGTTTGGCTATTATGCCAGGTGTAGCCCAGTTTCGATTCCCAGTTGTTGCCTAAGTAGCGTAATTCAGTACCAATTCGCTGGGCGGGAATGCGCGGCAGCGCTTCACCAGAGTCTCGGGTTTGGGCGCGTACGTAGTCACTAAAGCCGTGTAATTGCCAGTGGTCGTTAAAGCTGTAATAACCACTAAGCTCGTAACCGTAAAGCTTTACATCTTGCTGCACATAAGACACCACGGCTAAACCGTCGTCATGGTTATGCGCTTCATCGCCGTGATCATCGTGCTCTAAATCGGCACTGTTTACACCGGTATAGCTCGCGAAGATATAATCGTTCACACGGTTGTAAAAAACGGTCCAGTCCATATGAAATTTGTCGGTATCAATGTGCAACCCGAAGTCGAGGTTATTCGACTTTTCCAGTTGTACTGATGTTTCCCGAGGTTCAACGTGGTAAGCGTGTTCGTCTTCTTGGTGCAACGCATAGGCTAAACCAAGTTCATAGGTGCGCGTCGCTAAGTGGGCGCCGTTTGCTAGCAGTTCATTGGCCGAGGGCGCGCGTTGCGCATGACTATAGTTGGCCGACAATTGCATGCCTGCTACCACTGGGTAAGTAAAACCAATTGAGGCCGATACTGGAGAATAGTGTTCGTCGTTAATCGCTACGTCATCAACACGCGCACCTAATTGCCAAGTCAAGTCGTGAATATCGCGCTCAAGCAACCAAAATACGCCATGTTTGTCGGTTGTCGATGCCGGGGTGTAGGCTTCTTCACCAAATGCATTTTGATCTTGGGTCAGGTAATGATAACCAACTGCGCCAAGCCAACCGCCAATGGGTACGTGGGTTAATTCCACGCGAAGCTCGTGCTGGCGATTGGTAAACGTGGTACTCGGGTTCGCGTCTTCTATTTCTTGGTGTTGATAATCTGTGAAACCATAGCGCAGGCTTGCTTTTTCAATACCCGATATCGGTTGATTCCACGCCCCTTGCACTTGAATACGGTTTTGCCACATGTCGGCATACGGGCCTGCTTCTTCAGTATGTTGCTCATTGGCATGCTCGCCGTCGTGCCCATCTTCGTGCCCGTGTTCGTCTTCATGACCGTGCGCATGACCAGGAATGCCATATTGTTGCTCTAAACGGCCGTACGCGACGCCCAAATAACCTTGGTCAAATAAGTAACTGACCCCAATGTTGGCACCTTGCGCATCAATAAAGCTGTTCTCAATTTGGCCTGTGGTTTCACCTTCGTCATTGGTAAACGTTGGCACGTCATAGTTATCGCTACGGCGCTTAAAGGCATCGAAATGCCACACAGTATTTTTGTGATCAGCACTAAATCCAAGTGAGCCTTCGCGTGAATTGCTGGCCGTGTTAAAGGCGGTGTTGAAGAAGCCGCGATGACCGCCAACGGGTTCATGAGCAATGCGGTTATCAACAACGTTGACCACGCCGCCAATGGCGCCAGAGCCATACAGTAGGGTGGCTGGGCCGCGAAAAATCTCAATTTGTTCAGCAACTGAAGTTTCGGTGGCAATGGCGTGGTCAGGTGAACCACGCGATACGTCACCACTGTCAAGACCGTTCTGCAAAATTTTCACTCGCGGGCCATCAAGACCGCGCACGATAGGACTGCTAGCAACGCCCGCAAAGTGGGTCATATTAATACCCGGTTCATGCGCAAGGGTCTCGCCTAATGTATGGGCTTGTTGTTCGCGCAGCTCATCGCCGGCAATAACAGTAATGGGTTGTGAAGACTCTAATGCGGTGCGCTCTAATGGGCTAGCGGTCACTTTAATGATTTCGGTGTCTTGATGGGTGTGCTCTTGCATTTGTTCATCGGCGTGCGCTACTGACACGCTGACAAAACTTGTTACCAATAATGCCAAAGGCTTTTTACGAAACTGCGATACCATAACGATGAATCTCCGCAACTAAATTAAGCGCTTATGTAATGTTATAATATAACAATAGCGTAATTTATTATGGCTCGCAACGGGTGAGTTCAGTAAACTGGTTCGGAATTTTTAATTTTTTGACAAATGTGGATGTTAACTATGCGATTTTCTTCAGTTTTTGGCGTTCTTGTGCTTACTTTAAGCCTTTCGGCTTGCGGTGAAAGCAATTCGCAACACACGCAAAATCAAGTGAGCGCAAGCGCAAGTGCCTTGCAGGCGCACCTTGAGTTTTTAGCCAGTGACGACCTTGAAGGTCGTGATACTGGTAGCCGCGGGCACGAAATTGCCGCGAAATATATTGCCGCGGAATTTAAAACCTTGGGACTGCAGCCTGCCGGCGACGACGGCACCTATTTCCAACGCATTAAGTTTCGTCGTAGCTTTTTAGAAGAAAACAGCGCGTCGTTTACGTTAAACACTGGCGACGACACTGTTGAACTTGCGTACCCTAAGCAATTTATTACTGGCCCAAGTGCGTACAGTGAGCATGACGATGTAGAAGCGCCATTGGTATTTGTTGGCTACGGTTTAGTGTCAGAAGCATTTGAGCTTGACGATTACGCCGGCCTAGATGTGGACGGTAAAATTGTGGTGATGGCAACCGGCCGTCCTGAGCATTTACCAAGCGAAGAAGGTGCCCACTTAAATAGCAGCAAAGCGAAATTTGCAGCGGAACGCGGTGCGGTCGGTATTATTACCTTGCACACTCCAGAGCGTGAAAAAGTACGCCCGTTTGAAGTAAGCATTATGTATCAGCGTGCACCAAGCGTACGCTGGTTGCAGCCGGATGGTGAGCCTAATGTATTGTTCAAAAACATGGCGGCATCAGCTTATGTGAACACCGATGCAGCCGAGCAGTTGTTCGTTAATGCGCCGGTGAAGTTGGCCGATATTTTTGCACAACTTGAAGCAGGGGAGATGCCTAAAGGTTTTGAGCTCGGTGTAAGTGCACGCTTACAACGTTCTTCGCGCCATGAGGAAATAACTAGCCCGAATGTGGCGGCAGTATTACCTGGCTCCGATGACACCTTGCAAAACGAATACGTGCTTTACACCGCGCACTCAGATCATATTGGTGTAACCAAAGATTTAAGCCAAGACGACCATATTAACAACGGTGCAATGGATAACGCTTCTGGCGTAGCCGTTATGCTAGAAACCGCCCGTATGTTTGTTGAAAGTGATGTGAAACCGAAGCGTTCAATTATGTTCTTATCGGTAACTGCGGAAGAGCGTGGCTTGCTAGGCGCAGATTATTTTGCACACCATCCAACCGTACCGTTAAGCCAAATTGTGGCCAACGTGAACTTAGATATGCCGGTATTATTGTATGATTTTGCTGACGTGATTGCGTTTGGTTCTACCCACTCAACCTTGGGTGCTTCAGTGGCTCGTGCTGCCGGTGAGTTTGGTATTGAGTTAAGCGAAGACCCAATGCCAGAGCAGGCTATTTTCACCCGTTCAGATCATTATCCGTTCGTTAAAAAAGGTGTACCTGCGGTATTCTTGATGACTGGTTTCACCTCAAAAACTGAAGGTGAAGACGGTGGTGAAGTATGGGGCAAATTCTTTGCTGAGCATTATCACCGCCCAAGTGATCAACCGGACTTACCGATTAACTACGAGGCTGGTGTAACCTTTACCAATATCAATTATCAAATTGGTGAGGAAATTGCCAACCAGGTGGAACGCCCACGCTGGTTGCCAGAAAGTTTCTTTTCTCAACTGGATTAACAATTTCGTTAACGCCAATCGGCTCACCTAAATTGGTGAGCCTGGGGGCAGAGCCGGGGCTGGTTGTAATGGCCACGGCTTACCATCTGCCCACTGTTGCAATGCAAACACTGCATAGTCCCTGTGTGCTGAAGGCGCGGCTTGTTGCCATTGCTGTTGCTGATGCTGCAAAAAGCTATAAAGCGCGGCTTTGACTGCGGCGCTGCTATTGTCATGCTGATACGCACGTACCACCGCCCCTAAACTTTCAAACGCCAAACGTTGTTGTAGGCTACTGGCTTTGTTATTTTGTGCCGGTTGAATGGCGGCTTCGGCAATAGCACTCAATACCTTAGTTACATCAGGAATTGCCCCTTCACGACTATGTTGCTGTTGTAAACGCTCTAAACGTTGCGGGTGCAGCATCAAGTCAAGTACAAAACGCGCCGCACTTGCTGCCATGGTGTCGGTATCGACAGTCACCCCGGTTAAGCCACTAAAGCGTTCACGGTCATAGCTTTCACCGTATGCTGAAGGTAGCAATAGGCTGTGCAGGTGCTCAGGCAGAGCCAGTGTTTTGGCGCTAAGGGTATTGCTGAGCACTTGCAAAGCACGCTGCTGTTGCGAAGCATTGACCGGTCGCGTTTGCACCGCTTTGCTGTCAGCACTTTTTACCGCGTAGTCATAATGCATGCCAGCAAGCATTTTTACTGCGGCTTCGGCTTGATAGCGGTGCAACAAGTACACCGGCACCAACACATTTTGCAGCTCGCTCAACGGGCGACCATTGGCAAGGTTGCCTAAGCCAAACTGTTGTAACGCAGTTTGGCGAACCGCCAGTAGGCGCTCAAGTTCGGTCACCGCATCACTGCCGTTATCCCACAAATGTGCATCGGGGTGAGCGCCGCCTGCAGCGCGCGCATCACGATCAGAAATAAACTGTAACCCCAAACGCTGGTTTTGGGCCAACACCTGGTCTAGATCACCGTTGCCATAACCATAAGCGACCACTTGCATGTCCCACAGGCCAATGCGATTGGTATAGGCGTCATTGAGTTTGAGTTTGCCGCTTTGCGTATCAATGGTCACAAATGGATGCGGGTAGTCCATAACTGACGAGCGGTCATTGGCACTGGCGGCAAAGTTATGGGCAATACCTAGGGTGTGGCCAATTTCATGGGCCGAAAGTTGGCGAATGCGGTTTAGCGCCATGGCTTCAATGGCTTGCTCCAATTGCTGTTGCTGTGCTTTTGATTCAGCAGCATAAGGTGCTAGTAAGCCTTGGGCAATGAGCATGTCTTGGCGCACGCGCAACGAGCCTAGGGTGACATGGCCTTTGATGATTTCGCCGGTGCGTGGGTCGATAATCGAAGAACCATATGACCAGCCACGCGTGGCGCGGTGCACCCATTGAATCACGTTATAGCGTACGTCCATCGGGTCGGCGTTGGCAGGTAATTCACGTACTTGAAAGCCTTCTGGGTAATCAATGGCGGCAAAGGCTTCGGCCCACCAGCGGCCACCTTCAAGCAATGCCGTTTTCACCGGCTCTGGCACGCCAGGGTCTAGGTAATAAATAATGGGTTGGTCTTTGCTCAAGCGGTGGCGCGGTATGTATTGTACTTGCAGCGGCTCACCTAATGGCGCAGCGTAATCGACATGGCTTTCTGCCCAAAATCCGCTTTGCGGATGAAATTTACGTGGCGTGTAGTTGTCGTCAGGCAAGCGAATAAACGAGTGATGCAAATGCAGGGTAATATGGTCGGCATCAGCGGCTACGCTGCGTACGAAGTTGCCTGTACCTTCGCCACTGAAGGTTATTTTTGCCTCAAGTTCAGTATTGTCGGGAAAAGCCTTGCTGCGTTGCGGATAAATGACTGACTTATCGCTGCTTAAGCGGTATTGGCCCTGTTTGGTGTCACGCAGGCGTTTTGTGACACCGTGGGTGTCGCTTAATAAAAATGGGGTGTAGTCAATGAGTACATGCTGGGCATCAGCGGCGACCACCTCAAAACCAGCAATGACCGAATCGGCAAAGGCTTCGTTAATGCTGGCTCGCTCGGCTACGTTGTCGGTATTGGCACGAAATTGCGTGTTGTGCTGCATCAGCAACACTTTGTTGCCTTCAATGAAAAAGCTTGCCAGTCGTGTGGCACCAAGCTGCCCTCTATCTAAACCGATATCGTTTGAGCCAAGCCCCCAGGGTAGGCTAGTCTGGAAAATAAATTGCGCTTGGCTTGCCGCTGAATGGCGTGGCACTTGAAGGTAGATTTTGCCATCGGTTTGATCGTGATAAAACGTGAAAAAACCTTCATGTGCTTGCAGCTTGGCAGTAAACTCAGCAACTGCAGAGTTTGCGGCTTCAGCTTGCGCAGCAGCGGGAGCGGCAAGTGCCTGCTGGCCCGCGGCCAGATAACAACCGATAAAAGCTAAAAAGACAAAACGTAGCATGTTAACGACTCACTTAGTCTTTCGACAAAAGTTAAAGACAAATTTAATGGACACGGCCCATGTTTAATACTCGTTATAACAAACTCGCACCACAAAGTAATGTGGCAGATAGCGCCGGCGCGGTTGGCGGTGGAAAATTCACGGTGGATTCGCGTTTAGGGGCCGATAGTTTTGTGTTGGCGCAGTGGCCATTGTGTGAACTAAGACGCTTTGATGACCAACGTTATGACTGGTTTATGTTAGTGCCCAAAGTGCCGCACTGTGTCGAGTTTCTTGATTTGCCCTTGACGCAACAGCAACAACTGGCGCAAGAAACACAACAAGCGGCGCAATTACTCAAAACTCATGGGCGTGGCACTAAGCTTAATGTTGGTGCATTAGGTAACGTGGTCAGCCAGTTGCATGTGCATTTGCTCATGCGTGCTGAGGGCGACCCAGCATGGCCTGGGCCTGTGTGGGGGCACTCACCGGCGCAGCGTTTTAGCGACGCCGAAAAATCAGCAGAGATTAAACGCTGGCAAGCTCTGCTTTAAGTTGGTCGCACCATTTTTGAATACGTTCTTCGCTGTATTCGTACTGGCTGTCTTCATCAAGGGCTAGGCCAACAAAGAACTCGCCCTCGGCAATGAGCGCTTTTGAGGCGGCGAAGTCATAACCCTGATTCGGCCAAAAGCCAATGCGAGTGCAGCCTTGGGTGCCGCTGTTTGCAGCCAACTCGTCGTGCAACATGCCCAAAGCGTCTTGAAACCAGTCGGTGTAGCCCACTTGGTCACCCATGCCGAATAACGCCACCACTTTACCGTTTAAGTTTAGCTCGGCGATGTCTGGCCAATGGCTTTCCCAGTCTTCTTGAATTTCGCCAAAGTCCCAGGTTGATAAACCGAAAATAATGACATCAAACTGTTCGGCTTGCTTTAGCGGCACATCTTTAATGTTAAATAACTCAACTTCACCGGGGGCAAATTGCGCTTGAATTTTTTCGGCTGCAATTTCGGTAAAACAGGTGGTTGAGCCGTAAAATAAACCGATTCGTAAGGTCATGGTTGATATCACTTCGCGATCAAGTTTTGGTGGATTAACGAAGGCGCTAGTGTATCAGAAAAACGCCTGTTTATGGTATGCTTGCGGCCTTGATATCGATCACACCATTGTGACTAAACAGAAGGAAATATTGGGTTATGGCATTAGCGGCGTTCAATGATTATGTGCAAGCACTCGAAACCGTTTTTGATCAGGCGGTTACCGAAGGTTCTGATGACGAGCTTTTTGCCAGCGGCTATTTGCGCGGCCACTTTGATTTAGTGGTAGCCCAACTTGAACTCAATGACGCGGCACAAACAAGCGCTGTGCTGCCAGCGGTGCAGGCTTCTGTTGATCACGCCAAACATGAACTAGCGCCGGCCGACATGGTGCATATTCAAGCTATGTTGCAACGTCTTGCAGACGCTGCGGCGCAAGCCGAGCCAACAAGCTAGCCCCAAGCGGCAACGGTTCGTTTAGCAACTGCCCCACTAGAATTTCAGCACCCAGTGGGGCACTGGTAAAGCCGCGCGAACCAAGCCCTGCGAACACCCCTAAATTGTCAGTTAACCAGCCACAGGCGGGCAAATGATCACGCGTGGTGTGGCGCAAAGCTGCACGGTCGTTGACCGGGATTAATTGCGTTGTCCACGGTTGCTGTAGGTTATCTTGTAAGGTTGCTAAGTTTTCTGCGGTGTCCGCGGTATGGGTGGGCTGTTGCTGCTGTGCGTCAAACTCAAGGCCTGCGTGCTCGCGTGCATAAGTGGCGCCAACGCAATGCAAGCCATTGGCCGGCGGTGTGAAGTAGCCTTTATAACAAACCACCAAGTTACAGCCTGAGCTCACGTCGGTTGCTTGCACTTGCGTGACTTGGCCGCGAACATTTTGAAAAGTTAACTGCCATGGCGCGAGTAGGTTGTTGCTGCCAGCACCGGCGGCAACAATCAGGGTGCGCGCGTGGTAGTACGCCCCATCAGTAGCGCTAAGTTGCCAACCTTCGCGCTCAGATTTCATGGTGGTGATGGGCGCGCACGGCGTTACCCGCAGGCGCTCGCCGCAAGCGGCAAATAATTGCTGCACCAAGTTTTCTGGCGGCACCCAACCAGCCCGCGGGTAAAACAATGCGGGCTGAGCGGGTAGAGCGTTCCACAGTGTTTGTGTGGCTGGGCCATCTAGCTCACGTACCAAGCTGTCGTGGTAAAGGCCGCTGGCAATAATTTTATCGTGGCGCTGCTGGCGCATGGCATTAAATGCCAATTGCACCACCCCAGTTTCGTGCCATAGCGAGCTGTGTTGCTGATAAAACTGCCGCGCATGGTCAAAAGCCCCTAAGAAAAATTCACTCAGTGGGCTTAACTCGGCGTGCAGCAGCGGATAAACGGCACCTTGCGCGTTGCCTGAAGCACCATTAGCAAGG
Organism: Pseudidiomarina donghaiensis; assembly: GCF_900116895.1. Classification (GTDB taxonomy): domain Bacteria; phylum Pseudomonadota; class Gammaproteobacteria; order Enterobacterales; family Alteromonadaceae; genus Pseudidiomarina; species Pseudidiomarina donghaiensis. The sequence goes on from NZ_FPCF01000001.1 coordinate 610,397, forward strand.
CCAGTGGTGAGTAACTCGACGCTAAAACCACGTCGACACAACGACCAAGCCAAGCACGCCGCTGCAATACCTCCGCCAATAATGGTTACTGGCGCAGCAGCTGAGTCGCGGTTGCTGCCCAAGCTATGCGGTGCAGGTTGCGTTTGTTCGGTGCTCAGCTCGCCACGTAGCATGTCGCGTTTACGGCCAAAACCTTTAACTTTTTTAACCGCAAAGCCAGCTTCTTGTAGGCCGCGGCGCACCGCTCCAGCAGCGGTAAAGGTGGCGAAGCTGCCATGCTCACGACAACTTTGGGCCATGGCACGATACAATTCTGGCTGCCACATTTGCGGGTTTTTATCGGGTGCAAAACCGTCAAGAAACCACGCATCAATGGTATTCGTGGCATGAGGTAGCCACTGCGGTAGCTGGTCGTGTATGTCGCCATACCATAAGTCGAGGGTAACGCGGCCATCATCAAACTGTAGGCGATGACACCCAGCATGAGGGCTTGGCAAGGCGTTAATTAATAACTGGGCATAAGCCGCTAGCTCGGGAAAGTGTTGCAAAGCACGCGCCATATCAGCTGGCGCTAACGGATATTTTTCAAACGACACAAAGTGTAAGCGCATGGTGCTTGGCGCCTGCTCAGCGAACAGTGCCCAACTGGCTAAAAAGTTAAGCCCGGTGCCAAAACCACTTTCCGCAATACGAAATGCCGAGTGCGAATGAGTTTGCCAGCGCTCAGGCAGATCGTTATGCTGAAGAAACACGTAACGACTTTCGGCAAGGCCATTTTCATTATTAAAATAAATATCGTCGAACTCAGTAGAGACCGGCAAATTAAACTCATTAAAACGAATCTGGGCTTTGTCAGGCGCTTTCACAGGCAGATGACTCATTTAGTTACAAATAATATGGGCAATATTGTACCGAATTAGTGTAACAATATTTCGTTAAAATGACGGAAAGCAGACCACTTTTTTAATTAAGTAAGCTACCATACATCAGCGCTCAGCAAGACAGGATATGAGAATGAGAAGAGCAGTGATTACCGGTATGGGCATTGTGTCCAGTATCGGCGTGAACAAACAAGAGGTGTTGGAGTCGTTGCAACAAGGACGCTCGGGCATCGAATTCTCGCAAGAATTTGCCGACATGGGGCTACGTTGTCAGGTGTGGGGGCCAGTGCGAGCTAACCCAGCTGACCATATTGATCGTAAAGCCTTGCGCTTTATGGGTAATTCAGCCGCTTATGCCTACATGGCCATGGCGCAAGCCATTGAAGACGCAGGTTTAACCCATGAGCAAGTGTCAAACCCTCGCACCGGTTTGGTGGTGGGTTCTGGTGGCGCCTCGGGTGAACACCAAGTTGCTGCGGCCGACATTATGCGCGAAAAAGGCGTGAAGCGCGTCGGCCCATACATGGTGCCACGTTGCATGGCGTCTACCACGTCTGCGTGTTTAGCAACTCCATTTGAAATTAAAGGCGTGAACTATTCAATTAGTTCAGCGTGTGCGACTTCAGCTCACTGTATCGGTCATGCTTTAGAATTAATTCAATTTGGTAAGCAAGACCGTGTATTTGCCGGTGGCGGTGAAGAGCTGCATTGGACCTTGGGCATGGAATTTGATGCCATGGGTGCACTCAGCACCAAATACAACGACACGCCAAGCAAAGCCTCACGTACCTATGACGCTGATCGCGACGGCTTTGTGCCTGCAGGCGGCGGCGGTATTTTGGTTATTGAAGAACTTGAAACCGCATTGGCGCGTGGTGCAACTATTTATGCTGAAATTGTTGGCTACGGTGCAACGTCAGACGGTTACGACATGGTCGCACCTTCGGGTGAAGGCGCTGTGCGCTGTATGAAAATGGCGATGGAAACCTGCGATACGCCAATTGATTACTTGAACACACACGGCACCTCAACGCCGGTGGGCGACACCAAAGAGCTTGAGGCTATTCGTGAAGTGTTTGGTGGGCAAGCACCTTATATTAGCGCGACCAAAGCGATGACAGGGCACGCATTAGGTGCAGCCGGTGTGCATGAAGCCATTTATTCATTGCTGATGTTGCAACACGGTTTCGTGGCACCTTCCATCAACATTGAAACGCTTGACTCAGCAGCTGAAGGCATGAACATTGTGCGTGAACCACAGCAAGCTCAGCTCACCACAGTCATGTCAAACAGCTTTGGTTTTGGTGGTACCAACGCAACGTTAGTTTTGCGTAAATATCAATAAAATTAACATCCTCGTCTACTAAACGATGGTAAAAAGGTGCGCATTGTCGCACCTTTTTGTTGTATGCTCTTTAACAACTCGTCCATCGCAATGAAGATTAACTCAATGCATATTTTGGCAGACGCCTCAATGCCGCAAGTTGCGGTATTGGCTGAACACTTGCAAGTGCAAGGCATGGCTTTAACGCTGTCTACCTTTCAGGGTCGTCAACCCTCTGCAGCACAGCTGTCGGCAGCTGATGTGTTGATGATTCGCTCGATTACCCGAGTTGACGGCACCCTGCTGCAACAAGCCCCAAAGTTACGTTGGTTAGGTACCGCAACCATTGGTACTGAACATGTGGACGCCGCTGCGTGCGCCGCTGCAGGAGTAACTTTTGCGTCAACCCCAGGGGTTAATGCGCGCGCCGTTGGTGACTATGTTGCCAGTGCCGTCGCTAACTTCGCATTAGAACGCAACCAGCTGCCGCAGGGCGAGGTTGCCATAGTGGGCGCTGGCCACACAGGGCGTGCGGCTGGTGAGCGCTTGCAAGGTTTGGGTTTGAACGTTCACTATTATGATCCGCCGCTGCATGCGCAAGGCGTTGAATGTGTGCATAACAACTGGCAGCGCGTGCTTAACAGCGCGGTTATTTCGTTGCATGTGCCGCTAACCACTTGTGGTGAATTTCCAACTCGGTATTTATTCAATACGAAAAATATTCAGCAGTTAGCCACTGGGTGCTTATTGATTAATGCTAGCCGTGGGGCCGTGGTAGCGGAGCAAGCTTTGTTACAGGCCATGCAGCGCCAACAAGCACTCCATGTGGTGCTTGACGTGTGGGAACACGAACCGCAAATTAATCATCAATTGTTGCCGTGGCTGCACTATGCCACTGCGCATATTGCCGGCCACAGTTTAGCCGGTAAAGTAGGTGGTAGCTTGCAGTTGTTTGAGCAGTGGCTGCAGTTTGCTTTTGGCCGCAATCATGCATGGCAATTACCGCCATTAAATGCGTTGTTACAGCCGTGGCCACAAGCCATTGCCCCGCGGCTTTGGCAACAAGCGCAGGCACCAAGTTGGCAAATGCTAGCATCTTGGGTGCGCGCCATTTATGATATACGCAATGATGACAAACAGTTGCGCGACCAAGTGAGCGACAGCGCGAGTTTTGATGCGCTGCGTAAAGCCTACCAAGCACGGCCAGAATTAAGCTGTGGCCAAGTGCACGGCGGCGACTGGTTAGCCGATAGCGATTGGCAGCAACGTTTGTCGCAACTTAGTTTTAGTTTTTCTCGGCTTTAGTTTTTCACGAAAGTAATTTCAACGCATTCAGGAGTAGTCATGTCACGTGCGTATAACGTAGCGGTACTTGGAGCCACTGGTCTGGTAGGCCAGCATATGATCGAAATTTTAGAGCAGCGGGATTTTCCGGTTGCCCAGTTATTTCCGTTGGCGAGCAGTCGCTCAGCGGGCTCTACCGTCAAGTTTCGTGGCGAAGAAATTACTGTACTCGATGCCGACACCTTTGATTGGAGCCAAGCTGAGCTTGGTTTCTTTTCGGCTGGTGGCGCTATTTCGCGTACCTATGCGCCGCGAGCGGCCGATGCCGGTTGTATTGTCATTGATAACACCTCTGAATTTCGTTACGAGCCAGATATTCCGTTGGTTGTGCCTGAAGTGAACGCTCATGCACTGGCCGACTTTCGTAACCGCAATATTATTGCCAACCCGAACTGCTCAACCATACAAATGTTGATTGCCCTTAAGCCCATTCATGATGCTGTGGGTATTGAGCGCATTAACGTAGCCACCTACCAGTCAACTTCGGGTGCTGGTAAAGAAGCGATGGACGAATTAGCGCAGCAAACGGCTGCGCTGTTGAATGGCCGCCCGGTGGAAGTTGAACACTTTAGCCGCCAAATAGCCTTCAACTGCATACCGCAAATTGATGTGTTTTTAGATAACGACTACACCAAAGAAGAAATGAAAATGGTGTGGGAAACGCAGAAAATATTTGGCGACCCAGATATTCGCGTGAATGCAACCGCGGTACGGGTGCCGGTGTTTTTTGGTCACGCAGAAGCGCTTCACATTGAAACGCAGCAGCCACTCGATGCGGTGCAGGCGAAAGAACTGTTGCGCAATGCACCTGGGGTTGTGTTGTTGGACAACAACGCAGACTTTCCAACGCAAATTGGCAACGCCGCAGGGCATGATGACGTATTTGTGGGCCGCGTACGTAATGATATTTCGCACCCACAAGGGTTAAATTTATGGGTTGTCGCAGACAATGTACGAAAAGGTGCGGCAACAAACAGTATTCAGATTGCAGAACACTTAATTCGCGACTATATGTAAATTGATTGTTCTTTCAATGCGGTACCGATAATTATAACGATAGATAGAGGGAACCAGCTCAATGAAACGGAATACCTTGGCACTAGCAGCCGGTGTAGCATTGGCTCTTGGCTCGTCGGTGATGATTACTGCCGACGCGAGTTTTGTAAAAAACAGTGCCACTTTGATGATGCAAGGACAAGCAACATCACGGTGGCAGCCGGACCGTTTTGGTCCCATTGTTTCGTCTGACACTTTATGGTCAATCGCCATGTACTACGGCGATAAAAGCGACCTTAGCGTGTATGAAATGATGGACTTATTCATTGAGCTAAACCCTGAAGTATTCATCGATGGCCGCGCTGACCGCATGATGGACGGCTTCTATTTGAAGGTGCCAAAAGAGGCGCAGCAGGCGCTTGGTGACAAGAAAGCCATGGCTGCGCAAGCTTCACCGGCAGCGGCAGAAGACGCTAAGCCAAGCTCCTCAACAAGTTCTCAGTCCGCAGTTTCAACCGAGTCAACGCCAAGCACTACAGCGGTTGTTGAGACAACGACGACTTCGGCGACGGCCGCTTCGACAGAGGCAGAAAACGCAAGCGGTTCAGTGTCTTTTAGCGTTGAAGAATTAACGCGCCTGCGCGATCAACTGGCGGAGTCAACCGCCTTAATTGAACGCCTAAACACCGAAAACGCAACCTTGCAGTCACGTCTAGATGAAGTAACCCGGGAATTAGACACGTTACAGAAAAAGGTGAACGCTGAGCAAGTTGCCGAAAATAATTTGCAAGAGCAAATTGCCGCTGAAATAGCAGCAACAAGTGTATCTGCCGAGAATGATGCAGAGCCCGCAACAGAAACCGCTGCTGTCGTTACAAGTGACCCAGACGAGTCAACAACGACTGAGCAAACGGGGAATACAAAAGAAGCGGCGACCACCGAACAAACTGACGCTGCGCGTATAATCAGTGAAACTGAAGAAGTGGCTAAACAGTCACAAGTTGCACAGCCACAACAAGCCGCAGCAGCTGATAAGCCTGCTGAACCAAAAGCTTCGGCTCAAACCGCGGAAAAAACGCCTTCTAAGTCGCCTGCAAAACGTCAAAAGGAGTCGGATTTCGACGCGTTTTTAAGCTGGCTTATGCAACCTTTCCAGTTAACTCTGGCGATTTTGATTCCATTATTATTGGCTGCAATCATTTGGTATGTGCTTTACGTGCGTCGGCTTAATCGTGAACATTTAGGGCCATACAACGGCGCCTTACAGGCCGCAGAAAAAGACAAAAATGAAGAAGCAAATCAAGAGCCGCAAGCACTGAGTGCCTATGAAGAGGCTGAGCAAGCAGCGGCGGCTGAAGAAGCAGCAGATATGCCTGAGTTTGAGCGTATCGATGATGCTGTTGATCTTGATCAGCAAGCTGATGATGCCGCAGCGCAAAGCGAGGCAGAGCAGTTAGATGATGAGCTTGAGCAACTAGGCCAAGATAACGATGAAAGCCAAGTAGAGCCGCAACAAGACGAAGAAGAAGCTGATTTAGACACGCTATTGAGTCAAAGCTTCGACGATGAGACTGCAGAAGCGCCGACAGAAAAAGTCGCGGATGAGCACGCTGAACCGCTTACTGATGTAGCTTCGAATGAAGAACCTGAACAAGAAACTGAGCAAGAAACAGAGCTCGACAATAGTTTAGAGTTTTCGGTTGAGCCGAACACTGCGGCTACAGAAGATACAGAAGACACAGAAGCGCCAGTCGAGTCGGTTGACCAAGGTTCAGCTTCAACCAAGCCCGACTCAAACGACGAAGATATGAGTTTAGACTTTGTCATTGATAACGCGGTTGAGTCAGGTAATGACGATACGGTAGAGCTTGAACAGTTTGAAGATATCAACTTAGATGACTTGGACCTAGAAGGCTTAACCGCAGAAAGCTCGGACGATGGCATTAAAGTTGAAGCGGATGATACCGACGAAGGTTATTTAGAGATTGACGATCTGCTGGCCGATGCGGACAACGCAGATACTGACTTTGATAGCCCTCGCTTTGAGCGTGAAGCTGGGCAGCTTGATGATGAAGAAACCCCATCTGGCATGTTAGACTTAGCGCGAGCTTACATGGAGCTTGACGAGTATGAGCTAGCACGCGCTGAGCTAGACAAAGTAGGGCAGACAAACGACGAAGATGCCAAGCGCGAAGCAGCCATGTTGTTGCAAAAATTAGACGAACAGGGCCATTAATGAGTAGTACGCGCATTGCGCTTGGTATTGAATACGACGGTAGTCAGTATTTTGGATGGCAACGGCAACGCGAAGTTGTCTGTGTGCAAGAAGTGCTCGAAAAGGCGCTTAGTAAAGTGGCTAACCACCCGGTCGAGGTGACCTGTGCAGGGCGTACCGATGCTGGGGTTCATGCCACTGGGCAAGTCGTGCATTTTGACTGTCACAATGCGCGAGCCATGCCGGCTTGGACCATGGGCGTAAATAGTAACTTGCCCGACTCAGTTGCAGTGCGTTGGGCGCGTGAAGTTGCCGATGACTTTAATGCGCGTTTTAGCGCAACCGGGCGCCGCTATCGTTATATTATTGCCAACCATAAACGCCGCCCAGCTATTCTTGGGCGCGGTTTAAGCCATTACCATCAGCCCCTAGATGCAGCACGGATGCATGAGGCGGCTCAGGCTTTGCTTGGCGAGCATGATTTCAGTGCCTTTCGTGCCGCGCAGTGCCAGTCTCACTCACCGAATCGCTGCATCACACACATTCGAGTAACACGCAGTGGTGACTTTGTGGTGGTAGATATTGCCGCGAATGCGTTTTTGCACCATATGGTGCGTAATATTGTTGGCAGTTTGCTAGAAATAGGTAAAGGGCAGCAGCCCATAACCTGGGCTGGCGATTTACTAGCGACACGCGACCGCACTCAGGCTGCCGCCACTGCCAAAGCAGAAGGCTTGTATTTGGTGCAAGTAGACTACCCCGAGCACTATGGTTTGCCGCAAATGCCCCCAGGCCCGCTGTGGTTGCCAGACACCTAACCCACAACGGCAGCTGACTTATAAGACCACTTTTTGCTAAACTGATGGCGATGAATGTGCTTTAATAGCCACCCTAACGAATGAGTTAATGACGGAAATTTATGAGCTGGATAGAGCGAATTCTTGCAAAGCCAAAAAGCAATAAACGTCGGAACATCCCAGAAGGGGTGTGGGCGAAATGCACCAGTTGTGATGCTATTTTATATAGCGCTGACTTAGAGCGTAGCCTCAATGTCTGCCCTAAATGCGATCATCACATGCGTGTATCTGCTCGCCTTCGGCTGAAGAACTTTTTGGACGACGGGCGCGGTGAAGAAATTGGCGCAGATCTTGAACCTAAAGACGTGCTGAAATTCCGCGACTCAAAAAAATACAAAGACCGCATTGCTGCGGCCCAAAAAGCAACGGGTGAGAAAGACGCCTTAGTTGCCCAAAAAGGGCGCCTAAAGGGCATGCCCGTGGTGGCTGTTGCCTTTGAATTTGAATTTATGGGCGGCTCGATGGCGTCTGTGGTTGGCGCTCGCTTTGTCAAAGCGGCCGAGGTGTGCTTGCGCGAACGCATTCCGTTAATTTGCTTCTCTGCTTCAGGCGGTGCACGTATGCAAGAAGCCCTGTTGTCGCTGATGCAAATGGCGAAAACATCCGCTGCTTTGGCGCGTATGAGCGAAGAAGGCATTCCATTTATTTCTGTGCTGACCGACCCAACCATGGGTGGGGTGTCAGCCAGTTTAGCCATGCTCGGTGATATTAATATTGCTGAGCCGAAAGCACTGATTGGTTTCGCGGGGCCACGTGTTATTGAACAAACCGTTCGGGAAACCTTGCCAGAAGGCTTCCAGCGTGCTGAGTTCTTGCTTGACCACGGTGCGGTTGACATGATTGTCGATCGGCGCCAAATGCGTAACCGCATTGCAGCATTGTTGGCGAAGTTTCAGCATTTACCGGCCGTTGCTGACGAATATTAACCTATGGCCAGTATCTCGCCTCCTTCTCAATCAGCCGGGCTTCAAGCCTGGCTGACTTATTTAGAGCAGCTGCACCCCAGTGCGATTGATATGGGGCTTGATCGCGTTCGTGAGGTAGCCAATCGCTTACGATTAACGCAAACTCGTGCAGAAGTGTTCACTGTGGCCGGCACCAACGGCAAGGGCTCCAGTGTGCGTTATCTGGAAACCATGTTGCGTGAAGCTGATTACCAAACCGGCGTTTATATTTCCCCGCATTTGAACGTTTACAATGAACGCGTACGTATTAATGGCAATATGCTGGCCGACGCTGACCATGTAGCGGCGTTTGCTGCTATTGAGCGAGCGCGGGGCGATATTTCTTTAACTTATTTCGAGTTCGGTACCTTAGCCGCGCTGTATTTAATGCAGCAGCATGAACTTGACGCTTGGATATTAGAAGTCGGCCTAGGCGGGCGCCTTGATGCGGTAAATATTGTTGACGCAAATGTGGCCTTGCTGACCAGCGTCGGCATTGATCATATTGGTTTTTTAGGCAGTGACCGTACCGGTATTGCCCGCGAAAAAGCCGGTGTGTTTCGCCCAGGCCGGCCAGCCATTTGTGGCGAACCTGATTTTCCAGCAGAAGTGGCCGTAGCAGCGCAACAGCAGAGCGTATTATTGCAGCAAGTGGGGAAAGATTTTCACTACCGGCTGACCACAGACACGACGTGGCAATTTAGAAACCACGATACGATGCTGAATCATTTGCCGCTACCGCAGCTGCCGCTGCCTAATGCGGCCACGGCCATTGCTGCAATAGCTGCCAGTAACCTGCCGGTATCTGATAAAGCGATTCGCGCCGGTTTAGCGCAGGCACGAGAGCCGGGCCGTCTGCAGTTCATTGCTGCCGGCCCACAACAACCGGTTGATAGCCTACTGGATGTTGCGCATAACCCCCATGCCGCGCAGTTTTTAACCCAAGCGATTGCTTTGCGTTATCCGCAACGGCCGGTGTATGCCGTGGTGGGTATGTTGCATGACAAAGACATCAGCGGCACTTTAGCTGCGCTGGCCCCAATGGTCACCCAGTGGTATTTTGCTAGCTTGAGTGAACCCCGTGGTGCCAGCAGCTTACAATTACTTGAGCAAAAACCAGCGCAGGCACAGGTTGCGGGCTGTTTTGATAACGTTGCTGCAGCCTATGCGCAAGCGCAACAAGATGCTGCTACGCACATGCAACAACAGCCACACGCGAAACCGCCACTAGTATTGGTGTGCGGCTCGTTTTACACTGTAGGCAAAATTCCAACCACGGAGTAGTTCATGGCCTCGCAATTACAGAATCGCTTAGTCGGAAGTATTATTCTTATTGCCCTTGCCGTTATTATCCTGCCCGAGCTGTTTGACGGAAAACCGCAGCAGCAGCAAGAGTCGTTTGAGACCATTCCTTTGCAACCAGAAGTTGAGGTGGCCGAGCAGGCCGTGCAAGACATTCCGGCTCGCGATTTACCGCCTTCACTCGACACCATTGAAACGGTCGAAATTGATGCCGAAGAAGCGCCACAATTAAGCGAGCAAAACATTGCTGAGTCGCGTCAAGAGGTTGCGCAGAACAAGCCAACCCAAGCCGCAGTAACCGAACCTGGTTGGGTTATTCAGTTGGGTGTGTTTAGTAATCAGGCCTCGGTTGAACGCTTACTCAAGCAACTGCGTGAAGCTGGTTATACGGCCTACGCTGAACCGATTAAAACCAGCAGTGGCCCGGCGAGCAAGGTATTAGTCGGCCCAAGTTTGGTGAAGTCTGAGCTAGAACAATTGCTACCCAAACTGAAAAAACTAACCAATCTCAATGGCCAATTGCGCCGTTACGAACCCTAACTAGAAAGATAATTCAGTGCTAAGTTTTTTGGCGCAAATATTATGGCTTTCTGGTACAATCCGCCCGAAATTTAAACGTGCTAGGGAATGCGACACATGCTTTGGATAGATATTGCAATTTTAGTGATTATTGGCTTATCAACGCTGATTAGTTTAACCCGTGGGTTTGTCAAAGAAGCGTTATCGTTAGCTATTTGGATTGCCGCGTTTTTTATCGCGAAATTGTTTTACCAAGACCTCGCTGTGTACTTTACCGGCATTGAAGAAGACATGTTGCGTAATGCCGCTGCTGTGAGTGCGCTATTTGTGGCAACGCTGATTGTTGGCGCCGTGGTGAATTATTTAATTGGCCGGCTTGTTGAAAGCACCGGGTTAAGCGGCACCGACAAAGTTCTTGGTGCGGTATTTGGTGCTTTACGCGGTGTGCTTATTGTCGCAGCACTGTTGTTCTTTTTGGATTCGTTTACCGGCTTTTCAGACGAAGTCTGGTGGACAGATTCACTGTTAATTCCACACTTTGGTGTGGTAATTGAATGGTTTTTCGAGTACTTGCAGAAAACGTCAAGTTTCTTACCTGAACGTGTTTAATGAGGTTGTAGTTCATGTGTGGCATTGTTGGAATTGTTGGTAAAGACCCAGTTAATCAGGCGTTATACGATGGTTTAACGATGTTACAGCATCGTGGTCAAGATGCCGCGGGTATTATGACCGTCGACAACGGCACCCTCCGGTTGCGTAAAGCAAACGGCTTGGTACGCGACGTGTTCCATACGCGGCACATGCATCGGTTACAAGGGCGCATCGGTATTGGCCATGTACGTTACCCAACCGCCGGTAGTTCGAGTTCCGCTGAAGCGCAGCCGTTTTATGTGAACTCGCCATTTGGCATCGCCATGGCTCACAATGGCAATTTGACCAACGCGCAAGAGCTTCAAGAACAGTTATTCGCCAAAGCCCGCCGCCACATTAACACCACCTCTGACTCTGAAATTTTACTTAACGTTTTTGCCCACGAACTCTATCAACAAGAAAGTTTAAGCTTAACGCCAGAAGACGTATTTGCCACGGTAGCTCGCGTGCATCGTCAAATTCGCGGTGCTTATGCTGTGGTGGCCATGATTATTGGGCACGGTATTGTGGCATTTCGCGACCCGTGGGGCATTCGTCCGTTGGTTTTGGGTATGCGCGAAACAGCCCAAGGCAATGAATACATTGTGGCGTCCGAAAGCGTTGCGGTAGACGGTACCGGCTTTAAATATGTTCGTGACGTAGAACCCGGTGAGGCTATCTATATTTCTGAGGATGGCGAGCTATTTTCACGCCAGTGTGCGGATAACCCGCAGCATTGCCCGTGTATATTTGAATATGTCTATTTTGCTCGCCCAGACTCGTTTATCGACAAAATTTCGGTGTATGCGTCACGGGTGAACATGGGCCGCAAGCTGGGTGAAAAAATCAAACGCGATTACGCGCATTTAGACATTGATGTGGTTATTCCAATTCCTGAAACCAGCTGTGACATTGCTTTAGAAATGGCGAACCTGCTTGATTTGCCATACCGCCAAGGGTTTGTGAAAAACCGCTATATTGGCCGTACGTTTATCATGCCAGGGCAAACGCAACGCCGTAAGTCAGTGCGCCGCAAATTGAATGCAATAAGCGCTGAGTTTCGTGGCAAAAACGTGTTGTTGGTGGATGACTCGATTGTACGCGGCACCACGTCTGAGCAAATTATAGAAATGGCGCGCGAAGCCGGTGCCAAGAAAGTGTATTTTGCCTCGGCGGCACCAGAAATTCGCTTCCCGAACGTTTATGGTATTGATATGCCAAGCGCCAATGAGCTGATTGGTCATGGCCGTGAGGCGTCGGAAATAAACGACTTAATTAAAGCCGATGGGCTTATTTATCAAGAACTGGATGACTTGATTGCAGCGGTACAGCAAGAAAATCCAGAGATTAAGCGTTTTGAAACCTCGGTATTTAACGGTCAATATATAACCGGCGACATTAATCAAAGTTATCTTGACCGCTTAGACGCTGCGCGTAACGATGTCGCGCGCCATGGTAGTGAGCAAAGTGAAGATGCTAATTTAGAGTTGCACAACGAAGACGAATAAACTCTCGAATAGGCACAAAAAACGCGCATCAATGCTGAATTGATGCGCGTTTTTTATTGCTGCAGACTTAAAGTTGGAACGGGTATACCGAGCCTAATTTAAGAATTTGCGTGAGCTCGTCTAACGCCGTACGCGACTCGGTTAATAATTGTGGGTCACGCAGGTCATCCACGCTCAGCTCGTCACGGTAGTGTTTATCAACCCATTGGTTTAAACGCGCAAACAAAGTTTCGTTCATCACCACGGCTGGGTTCACGGCTGCGAGCTCGGTGTCATTGAGCGCCACGCGCAAACGCAAACACGCAGGGCCACCGCCGTTACGCATGCTTTGTTTTACGTCAAAGTAATGCACTTGGCGAATTGGCGTGTTGCGCGTAACTAGCTCAGCTAAATAGGCGGCAACGCGCGGGTTTTCTTGACACTCAGTCGGCGCAATAATGGCCATGTGGCCGTTATCAAGTGTGAGTAACTGGGTGTTAAACAAATAGGTTTGCACGGCATCTTCAACCGACACTTCACTGGTTTTAACTTCAATGAAATGTACTGGTTCGTCGCCGAACTTGCGCTGAATTTCAGCTAATTTCGCGTCGGTGTCTAAAAACGCTTGTTCATGGTAGAACAACACGTTTTGGTTGCCGACGGCAATCACGTCGTTGTGGAACACGCCTTGATCGATCACATCCGGATTTTGCTGAATGTAAACGGTGTTATCGTCACTCAAACCATGCAAGCGGGCAATGGCTTGTGATGCTTCAAAGGTTTGGCGCGCTGGGTACTTTTTAGGCGCCGGCTTGCTGCTGTCAAAGGCATAACGACCAAAGGTGAAAATTTCTACCCCAGCGTGACCATAGTTGCTGCACAAACGCGTGTGATTGGCAGCGCCTTCATCGCCAAAATGTTCATTGTCTGGCAAATGGGTGTGATGTTCAAAATAGCGGCCATTGTTAAACATGGCTTGTAAAATACGGCCACTAGTTTGCGGTTCTAATGAACGGTGAAACTTATTGGTTAAATTCGCTGGCGTGAAATGCACTTTTCCGTTGGCGGTATCGGCACCGGGTGATACAGTCGCCGCATTTGCAGTCCACATGCTTGACGCCGAGCACACCGCTTGAAAAATTTGCGGCGCTTGTTGAGCGGCTTTGGCTAAAACCTCGCCATCTGAACCGGTGAAGCCTAAACGGCGTAAGGTAGTAACGTCTGGGCGTTCTTGCGGGGCGAGTACCCCTTGTACCATGCCCATGTCGTGCAAGGCTTTCATTTTGGCCAAGCCCTGCAAAGCCGCAGATTTAGGGCTTGAGGTTGATTTTGCATTGCTTAATGAAGCAACGTTTCCGAACGACAGCCCGGCGTAATTGTGGGTTGGGCCAACTAGGCCATCGAAATTCACTTCATAGTGACGCATGCGGAAATAACCTCCATTGCAGTTGCAAGCTTTTATTTGTTGGCTATTATACCCGCAAGTTGGCGTTGGTGTAAGGGCTGAAGCCCTTGATTTTATTGGCCTGATGAGTGTCGCACTGCGAAACTGCATGGATATGAGGCAAAATCGTATTTTTATGATTTTTGCTTTCAATGGTTGTTTCATACGAATAGAACAGATATATCTAAAAAAAGAATCCCACAGCTTACGGATAGAAAGAGAGTCGCATGGCAAAAGCGTTAGTTATTGTCGAGTCGCCAGCCAAGGCGAAGACAATTAATAAATATTTAGGCAATGATTTCGTGGTGAAATCCAGTGTGGGGCACGTTCGTGACCTGCCAACGCGCTCGACGGCCACCGTAAAAACCAAACCGCCAGCAGAAGTTCGCAAAATGTCGCCGGAGCAAAAAGAGGCGTATCGGCAAGAACGCGAATTCCAAAAGCTGGTGGCGCGTATGGGGATAGACCCCCAGCATGGTTGGGAAGCGCACTACGAAGTGTTGCCAGGCAAAGAAAAAGTTGTGGCTGAGTTGAAAAAATTAGCAGCCAAGGCAGACGCGGTTTACCTAGCAACGGATTTGGACCGCGAAGGGGAAGCGATCGCGTGGCACTTGCGTGAGTTAATTGGCGGTGATGAAAGCCGCTTTCAGCGCGTGGTGTTTAATGAAATTACCAAAAAAGCGATTCAAGAAGCGTTTTCAAAGCCAGCAGCATTGAACGTTGACCGGGTGAATGCACAGCAAACACGTCGTTTTCTAGACCGTGTTGTGGGCTTTATGGTGTCGCCGCTGCTGTGGAAGAAAATTGCCCGCGGCCTGTCGGCTGGCCGTGTACAGTCGGTTGCCGTGCGTTTGGTGGTTGAACGCGAGCGTGAAATTAAAGCTTTTGTGCCGGAAGAATACTGGGATATTTTCGCCGATTTAAACACCCAAGCCGAAGACGAATTGCGCATGCAGGTGCACAAGCACCTCGGCAAGGCCATAAAAATCGGTGATAAGGCCGCTGCTGAAGCCGCTGTGGCATTATTGAAGGCTGCCCAATACAAAGTCATTGATCGCGAAGATAAGCCCACCAGCAGCCGCCCATCGGCACCGTTTATTACCTCAACTTTGCAACAAGCGGCAAGCACGCGGTTAGGTTTTGGTGTGAAAAAGACCATGATGTTGGCGCAGCGCTTGTACGAAGCGGGCCATATTACCTACATGCGTACCGACTCAACCAACCTGAGCCAAGAAGCGGTAGCAACCTGTCGTGACTACATTGGTAAACACTACGGTGGTGATTATTTACCTGCCAAGCCAAATGTTTATGGCTCTAAGCAAAATGCGCAAGAGGCGCACGAAGCCATTCGTCCTTCTAGCGTGACGGTAAAGTCTGAACAATTAAAAGACATGGAACGCGATGCCCAGCGTTTGTATGAGCTGATTTGGCGCCAGTTTGTTGCTTGCCAAATGACCCCAGCGCAATACGATGCCACCACCATTTCAGTGCAGGCGGGTGACTATGAACTGCGTGCTCGCGGCCGGGTGTTGCGTTTTGCCGGTTGGACGAAGGTACAACCGCCGGCGGGTTCTAAAAACAACGAAGACGCCACACTACCTGATGTAAAACCAGGCGAAGTATTGGCGTTGCAGAAGCTTGATCCGCAGCAGCACTTTACCAAGCCACCGGCGCGCTTTAGCGAAGCCTCGTTGGTGAAAGAACTTGAAAAGCGCGGTATTGGCCGCCCGTCAACCTATGCGTCAATTATTTCAACTATTCAAGACCGTGGTTATGTGCGGGTTGAAAACCGTCGTTTTTACGCCGAAAAAATGGGTGAAATTGTTAATGACCGCTTAGTGGATAACTTTCCGCGGTTGCTGAACTATAGCTTCACTGCCGACATGGAACAGGCGCTGGACGAAATTGCCGAAGGCCAACGTAACTGGAAGGCGACATTAGACAAGTTCTACGAAGATTTCAGCGCTAAATTACAGCAAGCAGAAATGCCCCCAGAAGAGGGTGGTATGCGCCCGAATCAAATGGTGCTTACCGACATTAAATGTCCGAAATGTGGCCGCCCTATGGGTATTCGCACCGCCTCAACCGGGGTGTTTTTGGGGTGTTCAGGCTATGAGTTGCCACCTAAAGAACGCTGTACGCAAACCATGAACCTGTTGCCAGGTGAAGAAGCGGTGCGCGTGAAAGACGATGATGATGAAGCGGAAACACTGGCGCTGCGAGCCAAAAAACGTT
Organism: Pseudidiomarina donghaiensis; assembly: GCF_900116895.1. GTDB lineage: Bacteria > Pseudomonadota > Gammaproteobacteria > Enterobacterales > Alteromonadaceae > Pseudidiomarina > Pseudidiomarina donghaiensis. The sequence continues at coordinate 626,575 of NZ_FPCF01000001.1, forward strand.
GCCCGAAGTGTGGCACGGCCATGGACAGCTACTTGATTGACCAAGAGCGTAAGTTGCACGTGTGTGGTAACAACCCAGCGTGCGAAGGTTTTGTGGTTGAGCAAGGCGAGTTCCGTATTAAAGGCTACGACGGCCCAGTACTTGAATGTGACCGTTGTGGCAGTGACATGCAGCTAAAAACCGGCCGTTTCGGTAAGTATTTTGACTGTACCAACAGCGAATGTAAGAACACCCGTAAGCTGTTGAAAAACGGTCAGCCAGCGCCACCGAAGGAAGACCCCGTGCCGTTCCCAGAACTGCCGTGCGAAGACTCGAACGCTTACTTTGTGTTGCGTGACGGTGCTTCGGGCGTATTTATGTCGGCCAATACCTTCCCGCGCTCACGAGAAACACGTGCGGTGAAGGTCAGCGAGCTGAAGCGCTTTAAAGACCGTATACCCAGTAAGTTCCATTACTTGGCTGAAGCACCAGAAAAAGACGACGACGGCAATGAAGCCATTGTGCGTTACAGCCGTAAGAACAAAGAACAGTATGTGATCACCGAAGTCAACGGCAAAGCCACGGGTTGGCAAGCGTTTTACCGTGACGGTGATTGGAGCGTACAAGAGGCTAAAAAGCGTAAGTAATAACCCTCTGTTTTATAATCTGTTTCCGCCTTGTTAGCGGCACTAGGGTGCGCTAAATTTATCGGGTACTGCAAAGGAACGCGGTATCACGCTAACAAGGAGGTTACATGGTTTCTCAACCATACCGGGTATTTACCCATAAGTACGTCATCACAAGCAGCTTAGCGCTGAGTTGCCTGTGGTTGGCGTCATTTTCTACAACGGCACTCGCCGCGACTTGTCCAGCTTACGTGTTCTCTGAAGCCACTCGAGCGAACCAACCTATCAATTCGGCTGCAGCCACACCGCGGGTACAGTTGCATTTGCAACAAGGGCTGTTGAAACCACAATTTGAGCAGTTTCTGAAAAGACACTTTCCGGTTGATTTGGTCGATTGGCAGGTTTCGGCTCATTATCAATGGCCATCCGCATTTACCTTGAGCGCTGATAGTGCCGAGCAAATTCTCGAAAAAATTACCCAGCCTTACCAATTCAAAATAACTGTTCACGCGAACCGCTCGGCAGTTGTCAGTTACCAATTTCGAAGCCAAGGGGAGTTGTGATGCAACGGCTTATTATCTTGTTTTTTGTTGGGTTGCTGAGTGCCTGTCAGCAATTGTCACATGAGCAATTGCTCGAGCAACATCGGCAGGCTCAGCAGCGCTTAGCCAACCTCAAGCAGACGGCGGCTGTGCCGCAACAAGCAACAGCTTCAGCGCTCCACTACAGTGATGAGTTTTTTGTGCCAGCATTAGATGAACGACATGCTCAGCTGCCCGACTGGAGCGCGCAACAAGTTAGCATAGCCGCACAAGGGTTAGCGGCGGGTAATTTGCTTGAGCAAGTATTTGCGAACAGCGGTGCTGCCTTGCGTTTCAGTCAGTCGCATTTAGCTGAGTCTGCGGTGTTTCTTCAGTTTGAAGGAACCATTGCAGAATTACTGCTAAAACTAGCCAGTCGGTATCGCTGGCATTTGCAATGGGGCGACGACAGCGTCGCCATTCATGAATTTGAAGTAGCTGAGTTTGATGTTGCTTTTATCGCTGGTGATACCAGTTACTTCCTTGGCAACCGTGATCGGCAGCAACAGAATCAAATGGCGACTAATGACGCGCTTGCAGCCACAGCTATTGGTAATCAGAGCGAGCAATTTTTGAATTTTAGCAGTGACGATCTGTCGGTCTGGCATGACTTAGAAAAGGCCGTCACCATGCTGCTGTCTGAGCATGGGCAAATGACAATTAATCAAAGCTCTACGTCAATACTGGTGCGCGATTACCCACAGCAAGTAGCTCAGGTACGTGCTTATTTAGCGCAACAAAATGAACGGTTAACACGTCAAGTTGTGATTGATGTGCAAATTGTCGAAGTGACTTTTACCGATGATCAGCAGTTTTCCATCGACTGGGACGCCATTGTAAAAACGGCAGGGGGTGAGGGGGTACTTGGTTTTGCTTCAGCGCAACTAAACCAGCTTAGCGGCGGACAAATGATATGGCAGCAACAGCAAGGCAAAGCGACCGGGTCTCAGTTGCTGATTGATGCGTTGCAGCAGCAAGGCTTAGTCACAACAAGTAATCATCCGCGCGTGGTGAGTTTAAACAATCAAATTGCCAAAATTGTGCTGGAAGACAATGCAACCTATTTAGCCGCGGCGGGAAGTTCAGCCACCGCCAATGTAGGGCGCGCCGATATTCTACAGCCGGGTGTTATTACCACTGGTTTTGAGCTCTACTTATTACCTAGTATTCGTAACGGCGAAGTTATTCTGCAGTTGTCTACGGAGCTGTCTGATCTGGAACGAATTGATGAAGTACGCTCCGGTGAACAACTCATACAAACACCGCACACCAACCGTAAAAAATTCTTTATGAAAGCCTTAGTTGCGCATGGTCAAACACTACTGATGAGTGGCCTAAAAAACGAACGTCAACAAAGTCAGCGCCAGCAAAGTTGGTTAAGCCTAGTGCTGGGTGGGGGTGAACTTAATGGTTCTCGGCGTAGCGAAACCTTAGTGTTGCTCACGCCGCATATTGTTGCACGAGGCAACCGCTCATGAACGACTGGTGTGTACAAGGTTGGCGACAACAATCGACTGATCGAGAGCAGATACTAGCTTGGCTTAGCGAAGCCAAACAATTGGGTTTCGAACGTTATAACCTATTCAAGCAAGGTGACTGTTACTGGCTTTGTTGCGCCACCACTGAGCAACTAGATATGGCTGCTGCTATTCGCGCTCAGGTGCATGAACAAGCGGCTGTGGTGGTTCAACAGTGGTGTCAGCAATTGGTGGTCGTGGCTTGGCAACAACAAACGCTGCTGACCTGCTGTCACTTTTCGGCCGATAAACATGGTGTACAGAACTTTTTGTATGTGGCCGAAAATTGGCTAAAACCAGATCAAATGAACTGTACGCTTGTTATTGCAGGTCATAGCACGCGCCACTTATTTGATAATGTCGAGTCTATTCAAAACGCCAAGCAGATACCCGAGTTCAGTTTTGAAAAGCCTCTGAAATTAGCAAAAATGCGGTCGCTACGACAGTTGCCGCCCTGGTTACGCCGTCGAATACTGCTGCGGGGGGTTATTGCCGCGCTGTTGGTAACTGGGGCATCGGTGTGGTGGTTTTGGCCAACGACTCCGGCCCCTGTTGTTATAGAACCCACCACCCAATTACCGGAACCGCCGCTGCTGCTTCAAGGGTGGCAACAACAGCATGTGATTCATGTTGATGAGCTATTAAGTCAGGTGAGTTTTCTGGCGGGCTGGAAGGTCACTCAGTGGCAACTTGATGACGCTGGAGAAACGCTTTGGCTACAACAGTCTTATGGCTCGCATTCTGACTTACTGCTGCAAATGCCATCGCAAGATTGGCAATTAGAAAGTAACGGGCAAGGTCTTCAACTGCAGCGGGAACCACCGGAAGGGATAGTTGACGCCGTAGCGGCAGAGTCATTAGAAATTGACCTAGGCACACAACAGTCAAACTCTAATGAAGCTTTAGAAGAGGCAGGGTTTACCCAAACCAAGAGGTCCAATCGTGTCGATATTCAGCATCTGTTGTTTGACCCTTTTACTCCGCATCAATGGCAGGTTTTTTTGCAGTGGTTGGCGGTGCGGCCAGAGATGCGAATTCAAAAAATTGTGGCGACTCCTGAACACCTGAGTTGGCGTATCACTATTACTTTGCAACACCCATAGAAGGATCTAACTCATGTATACCTTAGCCTTTATGTTGGCGCTCAATGCTTCAACAAACCTGGCAACCAACACGGAAGCTAGTGCAAGTTCTGTGGGCGTGCTACCGGCAAACCCAATTCATCAACTTCGGGAAAGCGAAATTGCCGAGCGGTTAGCTCAAACCGAGGCCAAAAGATTGCAGTTAGAGTTGCAAATAGCAAAAGCCAAGCATGCTATAGCGCAACTCAAAATTAACGACAATAAACCATCTGTTATTGCTCAAGAACTAACCGGCTATGAGCTGCTCGGTATTGTTAAGGTGGGAGAGAGAAGGGATATTCTACTGCGATTAGGAGAACAGGTCATTCGCTTACAAGATGGTATTGCTGGACCTATGCAACTTACTGCAAACATTGAGAACAATTGGGTGCGCTTGCAGCGTTACGGGCGCTTTCGTGATCTACCAATTGTGCAAGGTTGGTAACTATGTTGATGATGAGTGATGACCAACTTAGTCGTTGTGAGGTACCGCTTGGGTTATTAGAGCGTTGTTTACAGATAACCGACTTGTTTCAACAGCAAGATGTAGCGGTATTAATGACGAGCGACGGAATATTAGTTGCCAGCACCCAGGCGTGGCAACAAAAATTGCTCGAGCTCGTAAATTTGATCGCCCTTGCTGCTGTTCAAGGTGTCATTATCAAAGCATATATGGTCGCTGACGGGCGGAGTATTAGGGGCCATTTGCACGATACTGATGCCAAGCGCCAACTTGGTCAGCAAACCGATTCGCTCGAGCTTGACCATACACGGGCACAGCAAGCGCTTGAAGATCTGGTGTTGCAGGCGCTCGTGCTCGAGGCTTCAGATATTCATCTGTTGTTTTTACCCAGTCATGCAGCTCTTGCATTTCGCGTTCATGGACGTTTGGTCGGGCAAGTTGAGCGACATCGGGAAACCATGGCAGCGGCAATTGCAGCTGCCCTAAATACACGTTCCGAAGACTTTCGTGAGTTATTTGATGAACAACGTTTATCAAGCGCCAGCATCTCGTTGTCGGTGATGCATGAGCAAGCGATAAAAAACCTGCGCTTGCGCGTGCAAAAGTCACCAACGCGTAATGGGTTTGCGGTAACGATGCGAATTCAGGCCGAACACGAGCAAGCTCGCGAACTTGCCGAACTGGGTTTACCCATGCATCAGTTAAACCAAATTCAAAAGTTGCTACAAAACCCTGCTGGCCTGTTAGTGGTTGCCGGCCCAACTGGGCAAGGTAAAACGACCACCTTGGCTGCAATTAATTGGGCCATTCCGCGCACGGCAAAAGTCATTTCTTTGGAAGATCCAATTGAAATTATTCAACCCTACATAGAACAAAAGCCGGTTATTGCTGACCACCAAGAGCTTAACTTTGCCAATATGGTGCGTGTGGCTCTGCGCGAAGATCCAGATGTGATCTCGATTAGTGAGATTCGTGATCAAGCAACAGCAAAAGCGGCTTATACCGCAGCATTAACCGGGCATTTGGTGACCGCAACAGTGCATGCGCACGACACTTTTGGGGTGATACAGCGGTTATTAGATTTAGGTCTTAGTGCTGAGTCACTTGCTCAGGTTGGCGTGTTGCGCGGCATCGTAGCGCAGCGGTTGGTGGCGAAACCTTGCTTAGCTTGTGAGGGCACTGATCGTGGCTGCCCACAGTGTCATGGTACCGGCGTTATTGGCCGTCGCTTAGTTGCTGAGTTATTACTTGTTGATGAAGGTGTTCGCGATGCTATTCGCAATGGAACATTGGAAGCGTGTCGTAACCAACTGATGAAAACAGGTTGGGTGGCGCTTGATGAACAACTAAAGCAGGTAGCCTTATGCATTTAGCCAGAGCACGACAACTTGCTTTACTTGAAGACTTTGCTTTGGGCTTAACCGATGGACTTAGTCCACTGCAATGTTGCCATGCGTTATTTGAAAATGCGCGACGCTTAAAATTAAGCACAGAGCAGCGTGTCATTACCCACTTAATCAAGCAGCTAAACCAGGGGTTGCCGCTGGGGCCCGCATTACATAAATGGTTTTCGGCAGACTTAGTCATGTTAGTTGCCGTGGGGGAACATAGCGGTATTTTAGAGCAATTATTGCATCAGCATCAGCAATTTGAGCAGCAGCGACAGCAAGCATGGCAACAGTTTTGGAAACCTTTGCTTTATCCACTAGCAATGTTGGCTCTGGCTTTTGCCGCAATTTATTTTATTGGCCATGGGGTGATGCCAAAGCTAGCTGTGTCAATACCCGAATCGCAGTGGCCAATGCTCAGCAGAATTCTCCTAACGGCAACACATAGTTTCATTATTCCCGCGCTTTTACTCAGTGTGCTTTTGGTGGTGATATGGAGTTGGGGTCCGCCATTGTTAATAAATTTTGGCTGGCGCTGGTGCCGAGTTCTAGGTAACTACGGTGCGTTTCTCATTCAGCGCTATTTTAGCGCGGTATTACTATTGCAAACCACGACAGTATTAATGCAAGCCGGAAGTAGCTTAGATAAATCGTTCGCCGCTATTCAACGTTATGGTTCAGCTTCATTGGCGGTGCACACGTTTGATATGCGTAGAAAGCTTGCGCAAGGTGAGCGGCGGTTACCGCAGATTTTTGATACCGGTTTACTTTCAGCACGGATGCTATTTCGACTTGGGAATGGTAGCCGCAATGCGAGTGAGCAGGGAACCCTATTGCGTGTTGCAAGTTATGCAGCACTCGATGCCACACAAGCGTTGACGCGCTTGCGTACCGGTCTACAGGTGTTTTGTTACAGTGTCATTTTTGCCTTGCTGGTCGTTATGCTCGGCGGCATGGGGACTATGTTGATGCAACTAACCCAACAAACCAGCGTGTAGTCTGTATTTTTCTTTCTTTAATTGTTTACAACGGAGTGTTCTATGAGATCACAAAAAGGATTTACCTTTATTGAAGTGCTTACCGTGCTGTCTATCATCGCTTTGGCAACCATTGGCTCGCTAGCGTTACGCGATTGGGCGGTGGGAAATTCACGTGTCAGCGAAGCAAAAAATCAGGTCATTACTATTCAGTCGGGGGCGCAATTATGGCGGCCGCGCACGGGTGATTTGACCGGTATTAGTATGACGGCAATGTCATCTATTGCAGCCGTTCCGGAAGTATGGGGCAGTGGTACAGGAATTAACCCTTGGGGTGGCGATATCGCGGTGAGTGTTGATGGCGCCGACACCTCCCGTTATGTAATTACAGTGAGTGGCATTGGGCAAGCGGCAGAAGGTGCTCGTCTGGCACACGATTTCACAGAGTATGCGGTTGACAGTAGCTTCTCTGGCGGCACCTTAACGCTTAAGTTTCAGGGGTAAATCATGGCATTTTTTCAATGGGTTATTGCCGTGTCTGTGTTGGCAACTGTGGTTATTGGCGGGGCACGGTTTTTTCATGTAACGCAGCAACAGATACAACAGCAACAGCAATCTGCAGCAGATAAGCAACGACTCATTGAACGTTACCGGCTGCAGCATCAGCTGCAGCGGCATCGCCATTTTTTGATGATGTATTAACTATTGCCATAAGGAAATAACATGCAAAAACAGGGGTTTGTATTGCTTGAGGTGATTGCCGCGGTGGTTATATTAAGCTCACTTATGGTGGTAACCACGCAAGTGTGGCAATCGATGGCGAATAACCGTAATCAACACGAATGGGTTACCGACGCAGAAATGATTCGCCAGGCGACGCTCGACTACTGGGTCAACGAAGGGGCGCCACCAACAACGCTGGGTGATGTTTTTACCGCGACGCAGTTGGCTACTTTCACCCAGCCGTGGCAGCAATCTTGGTATTTTGTGGAAAGTGGCAACTGGTTAGAGCTTTCTGTAGACGCGCCATCAGCTGCTGAAGCTGACTGGTTTGCTAGCCAAGTCGCGGGAGCTTTTGTGCAGGGTGAACGACTCGTTGTGCCAATTTGGCAGCCGGCCGGAAGCTGGAGTGCCGAGCATTTATTGCACAGAACACCGGTTTTTGACAAGCCTCACCTCAATAGCATGGAGGCGGACTTGGATATGACAAACCAAGCCATTTCTAATGTTGCCAATTTGAATGCAAATCAAATTGATGCGGACTCAATTATAGCTCGTAGCATTTTGAGCACATCGCTGCGAGCCTCCTCAATTGACGTGGACACCCTATACGTTACCGACGTTATTACGCCACAGAATAGCTTAAGTAATTTGGCCTATTGGGTTGATCAATATGAGCAGCTTTGGTTAAGTTGCCAGCAGCAAGGTAAATGCATGTAATGCGCATGCTTAAGCACGAATTCGGTGCCAGCACAGTTGAGGCAATGCTTCTGTTGCCGTTAATCATTTGGCTAGCTTTGGCCGCGTTGCAATTATTATGGATTTTTTGGGCTCAACAAACCCTTCACAATACTGGGCACTATGTATTGCGAGCCGGGCAATTGGGGCACGCTAATGAGTTGCACATGGTAAACACTTTGGCAACGGGGATGGCGGCAACAGAACTACAGTGGTACACAGACCCCGTTGACGACGATCATAGCCAACAACGAGAATCAGCTATTCGTGCTACAGCAAAAGCCATCATACATGCGCGCATGGCGGCCCAGCTTACTATTCATAGTCCAACAGAGGCACAAAAAGATCAGCATAGCGAACACCGTTTCTCACTGCGGGAGCAGCAATGGCTTGATGAAATAGCAGTCGACCATGCCCGTGCAAGAACATCAAACCTCAACGCTGAGGAAACACAGCAATGGTTAGCAGCACGGCAACTTGATATTGAGGTGTGGTGGTGCCTGCCGTTACAGGTGCCGCTAGTGGCGCCGGTGCTGCAGTCTTGGTGGCAGCTGGTGAATAACCCTGCGCAACGCTATTGTCGAGCTAGAGAGTTATTGATAGGCAAACCCCTTTGGCCGCTAGTTACGCGGCGTAAGGGGCCGATGCTGTCTGGTTACAGAGCGAATTAGTTGGCTATTAAGGGGGATTGGTTAAAGGTGCATGCCAAGTATCACATGCCTGCAAGGTATTTTGCATGAGCGTGGCCACTGTCATTGGGCCCACACCGCCTGGTACAGGGGTAATATACGAGGCACGTTGCTCAGCAACGCCGAATTCAACATCGCCCACTAATTGGCCTGATGGCAAACGGTTAATACCAACATCGATAACTACGGCACCTGGTTTAATCCACTCGCCTGGAATAAAGTCTGGCTTGCCTACCGCAACCACTAGAACGTCGGCGCGTTGCACGTGTTCTTTTAAGTCGTTGGTAAAGCGGTGGCAAACGGTGGTTGTCGCACCTGCTAATAGCAGCTCTAGACTCATGGGACGGCCTACAATGTTGGAAGCGCCAACCACCACGGCGTTTTTGCCGTGTAAGTCTAGGCCAATGGAATCTAGTAGCGTGATCACGCCGCGCGGGGTGCACGGACGCAGTGCCGGGTTACGTTGGGCTAAACGGCCCATGTTGAACGGGTGAAAGCCGTCAACGTCTTTAAATGGGTTAATGCGCTCTAAAATAGCTTGTGCGTCGAGCCCTTGTGGCAGAGGTAGTTGCACCAAAATACCGTCGACTTCGGCGTCGTTATTTAGTTGGTCAATTAAGGCTTCAAGTTCAGCTTGGCTAGTTGTTGCTGGCAAGTCGAATGCTTTTGACACGATACCGACTTCTTTGCAGGCGTTCCGTTTGCTGCCGACATATACGGCCGAAGCGGGATCTTCACCCACCATAACAACAGCGAGCCCAGGCGCGCGAGCTCCGGCTGCTAATCGCGCGGCCACACCTTGTTTTACTTGTTCACGAACTTGTTGAGCTACTTGCTTGCCATCAATACGTTGCGCCGTCATTGCTTTAAGTACCTTTATTAAGATGTGCGGTAAACTAACCTGAACCAAAAGACTAAAACGCGCTTATTTTCGCATGTTTTTGTCACAGGTTGTAGCGTTACTGTGGGGCAATCAACGATTGTTTTCACAAAGCTTTTGCATATTATTCGTTCAAGCTGTTGTTATTTTCAGCAGTTGGCTATTTCTCTTAAAAAAATGTTTGACGCTGCCATGCCCAACAGGTAATATTCGCCCCCGTTGTCAGGCCGCGTCCTGCACGGGATTTTAAAGCTTTAGAAGAAGTATGTCGGCGAGTAGCGCAGCTTGGTAGCGCACTTGTTTTGGGTACAAGGGGTCGCTGGTTCGAATCCAGTCTCGCCGACCATTTCTACAGAGCATGATTTGCGCCCGTAGCTCAGCTGGATAGAGCAACGGCCTTCTAAGCCGTCGGTCGCAGGTTCGAATCCTGCCGGGTGCGCCATTTTAGCCCTGGCAAAGTTTATAAAGTGGTGGCTGTAGCTCAGTTGGTAGAGCCCCGGATTGTGATTCCGGTTGTCGTGGGTTCAAGTCCCATCAGCCACCCCATTTTCTTCGCTTTTCAGCACATCTCAAAAATTACTGTCTGTCGGCGAGTAGCGCAGCTTGGTAGCGCACTTGTTTTGGGTACAAGGGGTCGCTGGTTCGAATCCAGTCTCGCCGACCATTTCAATTTACCTATTTATTGCTATAGTTAACTTTATTGTCACATTGTTTGCGTTTTGAGCCTCTAAGCATTAGGTTTCGCAACATAAATAAGGTTTCGACTATGTATAAAAAGCAATCTTCGTGGTTAGTAGTTCTCGCAACTCTTAGTTTCGCAGTTTACGCTCAGTCCACTATCGCTAGCGACAAAACCGCTAATAATCATCAAGGCGAATGCACTTCTGCACAGTGCCAACAAAAAATGAATGAACTGCGTCAACTCGCTTGGAATGGCAGCCCTGAGGCGCAAACCATTGTGGCTGCGGCTATGGTGTATGGCGACGGGTTAGAGCAAGACATACGACAAGGGCGCATGTATTTGCGCAAAGCAATGCGTAATCGTCATCCAGTGGCTTGGTATACTTATGCCTTATGGCGCGAGAGTGGGGTTGCTTATGAACAAGATCTTGCTGCTGCCAACGAAGCGATGTTGTACGCTGCCGAAGAATTGAATTACCCACCTGCGTTGTACCGCCTTGCGGCCGAAGAAATTATGAATGAAGGCGAGATAGAAACAGCGATTCGTTATCTTGAACAAGCAGCGCAAAGAAACCACCATGCAGCTCAGTATCTATTAGCAAAACTGCTCGCCAACGGCGTTGGTGTTGAGCAAGACTTAACTCAAGCGGCAGTGTTGTTTAATCAGTTGAGTTTGCGGCGCTATCGTGACAGTGAACAGCTGTTTACTCAAGTTATGGGTGCAATGGAGCAAGAATTACCGTCACAGCAAGTGGCTCAGGTACGTGAGTCTCTGCGCCAACCCACGGAAGAGGCCATGGAAGTGATAGAAGTGAGCAGTCAACGCGTGTCGTTTGAAGAAATGACGGTAAATATGGTTGACTACATAGAGTCATTTGGGCTGTATGACAGTAATGGCATGAGCAATATAGCTGGACAGGTTTGCGGCAAAGGAACAGCCATGTGTGGCTTAGTCTATTCGTCGCGTGCCAATGATGCCAACCCGCAAAAGCTATTTGATTTGCTGAGCAAAATACCTTACGGCAATCCATGGTAACAAAGGCGGCCTGCAAGCTGATGCGTAGGCGTGGACATCTTGACGGAGTTGCGTATAATTTGGTCGCATGTTTCAAAAATTCTACATACTATAACAAGAATAAGAGTGTGACTGATGGTGGAAGCAATGCTAGGAAAGCTGGCTGCTGAGCAAACAACCGCAACGGACGATGGGTTTGGTTTGATGATCTCGGTCATCAGTATGCAGCTAATTAATTCGACACCAGACCAAAGCCAAGCGCATATCGAGCATGCGCTTGCGTTGCTAGGTCGTGGCGGCAGTAAAGACCGTTGCTATGTGTTTGAGTTTTCGCCCGATCAAAATGAGATGTCGAATACCTATGAATGGGTGAACGACGGCATTTCACCACACAAAGACGAACTGCAAAATATTCCAGCCCATGTGATGCCATATTTTTTCGAGCGTATGCGAGAAGATGGTCAAATTGTGGTGGCCGATGCACGCAAATTGCCGGACTCAACCGGTGGTTTTCGCGATGAGCTGTTGCGCGAAAATATCCGCTCTATGATGGCTGTCGGTATGTATATGGAAGGAAAATTAATCGGCTTTGTCGGTTGTGATTTAGTTAACCGGCAAACCACATGGCATGAACGCGATATTCGTCAAATGCGGTTAGTTGCAGATATGATAGCTAACACTTTAGCGCGGCATCATGCCGAAGCACGCCTGCAAGAAACCGAAGCGCAATTATTAGAAGCTAATGCAAAGTTGGCGCAATTAGCGCGCGAAGACAGCTTAACTGGGCTTATTAATCGGCGTGGGCTTGACGAATGCCTAGAGCAAGAGTTGCGTCGTGCGGTACGTGCACAACATCCGTTAACCTTAATCATGGTTGATGTTGATTTTTTCAAAAAACTCAACGACGAACACGGCCATTTACATGGTGATGAAGTGCTGAAGAGTGTGGCCCGCATATTGGCAACTCACTTTAAGCGTACCGGCGAATATGTGGCGCGTTTTGGTGGCGATGAATTTATGATTGTGTGCCCGCAAACAGAGCTTGATGAGCTCGTGCGACAAGCTAAAAAAGTGCTGGCGAAGGTGCGCATATTAAAGAATAAACTCACCACGCCAGTTACGGTAAGCATTGGCATTGCTTCTAATACGCCAAAATCAGGCGTCACCACTGATGACTTAATGCGTGATGTTGATGTTGCCGTGTACTTTGCGAAACAGTGTGGGCGTAATCGTATTGAAGTGAACCCCAAAGTTCCCACCCAAAAACAAACCGGCTAAATTCGCTCTCGACGTGGCGGCAAGGCTTCGCTATAATGCTGCGTCATTTTGAAGGGCCCCAATAGTAGTGGGCTCAGGCCAATAGTGAAGCCGAGGTAACAAAGCAATGCAGGTTTCTGTAGAGACAACCCAAGGACTAGAACGCCGCGCCACCATCACCGTGCCGGCTGACATTATCGATCAAGAAGTCAAGCGTCTGTTAAAAGACGAGTACCGCAATCGCCGTATCAACGGTTTCCGTAAAGGCAAAGTTCCACCAAACGTTTTACAAAAACTGTTTGGTAAAGAAGCGCGTGCACGTGCTGCTTCGAACTTGATGCAGAGTAAATACTTCGAAGCTATGATGCAGGAAAAAATCAACCCAGTGGGTATGCCTGCCATTGAGCCAAAAGTAAACGAAGAAGGTAAAGACCTTGAATTCGTTGCTACTTTTGAAGTTTATCCTGAAGTTAAAGTTGAAGCGCTTGATAAACTAACGGTTGAAAAACCAGACGTTGAAGTCACTGACAAAGACGTTGATGCCATGCTTGAAACCTTGCGTAAGCAACACGCTGGTTGGAAAGCGGTTAAGCGTAAGTCGAAGAAAGGTGAGCGTATCACTATCGACTTTACTGGCTCTATTGACGGCGAAGAATTTGAAGGCGGCAAAGCCACTGACTTCGCACTTGAGCTTGGCGAAGGCCGTATGATTCCAGGTTTCGAAGACGATATTATTGGTATGAAAGCCGGTGAAGAGAAAACCATCACTGTTACTTTCCCTGAAGATTACCACGCAGAAAACTTAAAGGGTAAAGAAGCGCAATTCGCTATCGTTGCCAAGCAAGTTGAAGAGCGTGAATTACCAGAATTAAACGACGAATTCGTCGCGCAATTTGGCGTAAAAGAAGGCGGCGTTGAAGCGCTGAAAGCTGAAGTTCGTAAAAACATGGAACGCGAACTGAAAAACACCGTGCAAAGCAAAGTGAAAGAGCAGGTGTTGAAAGGCTTAGTTGAGCACAACGACGTTGACTTGCCAAAAGCGATGATCGACCAAGAAGTTGACGTATTGCGTCGTCAAGCAATGCAGCGCTTTGGTGGTAACCAAGCGCAATTGCCACAACTTCCAGCTGAATTGTTTGAAGAACAAGCAAAAGAGCGCGTAAAAGTTGGCTTGTTGTTAGGTGAAGTGATTCGTGGCAACGAATTGAAAGTTGACGAGAAAAAAGTTGACGAAATCATCGAGAACAACGCTTCTGCATACGAAGACCCAGCAGAAGTTATTGCTTACTACAAAGGCAACGAAGAAATGATGCAGCAAATTCGTAACGTTGCATTAGAAGAACAAGCAATTGAGTTCATTCTTGACAACGCCAAAGTAAAAGCGAAAAAAGCTACTTTTGACGAGTTGATGAACCCGAAAAAGTAAAACAGTTGCGATTACCGTCACAACAACGTTGACGGCATCGACCACAACTTGGTTTAATGGCTCGTATACCTTTATACGAGCCATTTTTATTTCAGGAGTCGTAAATTATGTCGGATATGGCGCTAGACCCTATGGCCCAATTGGTGCCCATGGTAGTGGAACAAACAGCAAAAGGAGAGCGCTCGTACGATATCTACTCGCGCCTACTTAAAGAGCGCGTAATTTTTTGTTGTGGTCAGGTGGAAGACCACATGGCTAACTTAATTGTAGCGCAGTTACTCTTTTTAGAGTCTGACAACCCTGACAAAGACATCTATCTTTATATTAATTCGCCAGGCGGTGCTGTAACCGCAGGTATGGCGATTTACGATACCATGCGTTTTATTAAGCCAGACGTAAGCACCGTATGTATGGGGCAGGCTGCCAGCATGGGGGCGTTTTTGTTAGCTGGGGGCGCTCAAGGTAAGCGTTTCTGTTTGCCAAACTCGCGGGTAATGATTCATCAGCCACTCGGCGGTTTTCAAGGGCAGGCATCTGACTTTGAAATTCATGCGCGACAAATTTTAGATATTAAAGACAAGCTGAACCGTATGCTGTCGGAAAACACCGGTAAAGATCTTGAGCAAGTGGCGAAAGACACAGACCGTGACTATTTCATGTCAGCAGAAGAAGCGGTGAATTACGGCTTGGTTGATAAAGTTCTGACCCAACGAGGCGGAGAGTAAGATGACTGATAAAACTGAAGGTAATGGCGAAAAGCCGTTGTTTTGTACCTTCTGCGGAAAAAGTCAGCATGAGGTTCGTAAGCTAATTGCGGGCCCATCGGTATTTATTTGTGACGAATGTGTGGACTTATGTAACGATATTTTGGAAGAAGAAATTCAAAATATTGCGCCGCAAGAAGAGCCAAAAAGTCTACCAACCCCACATGAAATTCGCTCGCATTTAGACGAGTATGTGATTGGTCAAGAACTTGCGAAGAAAGTTTTAGCCGTTGCTGTTTATAACCATTACAAACGTTTAAACAACAATAGCGAAAGCAAGAAGAAAGACGAAGAGCTAGTAGAACTAGGCAAAAGTAATATTTTGCTAATTGGCCCAACCGGTAGCGGTAAAACCTACTTGGCGGAAACCTTAGCTCGTTTCTTAGATGTGCCGTTTACTATGGCGGATGCAACCACATTAACCGAAGCGGGTTATGTGGGCGAAGACGTTGAAAATATTATTCAGAAGCTACTGCAGAAGTGTGATTACGACGTTGAAAAAGCCCAGCGCGGTATTGTCTACATTGACGAAATTGACAAAATTTCGCGTAAGTCAGACAACCCGTCAATTACTCGCGATGTGTCGGGCGAAGGCGTACAGCAAGCGTTATTGAAGCTGATTGAAGGCACCGTAGCTGCGGTACCACCGCAGGGCGGACGCAAGCATCCACAACAGGAATTTGTGCAGGTAGATACCTCAAAAATTCTGTTTATTTGTGGTGGCGCATTTGCCGGCCTAGACAAAGTTATTGAACAGCGTATTAGCGTTGGCAGTGGCATTGGATTTGGCGCCCAAGTGAAGAGCAAAGAGCCGAAAGCCGAAGGCGTGACCTTAGCCCAAGTAGAGCCAGAAGATTTAGTGAAGTACGGGTTAATTCCTGAATTTATTGGCCGCTTGCCGGTATTAGCCACACTGACCGAGCTGGATGAAAATGCTTTAGTGCAAATTCTGCGTGAGCCGAAAAACTCACTGACCAAGCAGTACGGTGCGTTGTTTAAAATGGAAGACGTTGAGCTCGAATTCCGCGAAGACGCATTGCGTGCCATTGCGCGCAAAGCCATGTCGCGTAAAACCGGTGCTCGTGGCTTGCGTTCTATTGTTGAAGCCGTGCTATTGGATACCATGTACGACCTACCGACGTTGCAAAACGTAAGCAAGGTCGTTATTGACGAGTCGGTGATTAAAGGCGAGTCTGATCCGATTATTATTTATGCAAATCAACAGGAAGAAAAGCACGCTTCTGGTGAATAAGAGCATGGTTTAGCATGAAATTTGTGCAAAAAGGGCCTTTTAGGCCCTTTTTTTGTGCAAAAGATTGAACTTTCGCTGGAGAGCCTCATATTAAGAGGTAAGATAGTGTGAATAGTCACGAACCAGTTTCCTGGAGAAGTTTATGAGTGAAGAACGGATTGAACGATTGAGTATTCCGGTACTGCCGCTGCGTGATGTGGTGGTGTACCCGCATATGGTAATTCCTTTGTTTGTTGGGCGCGAAAAATCTATTCGCTGCTTAGAAGCTGCTATGGAACAAAACAAACAAATTTTCTTGTCGGCGCAAAAAGATGCAGCAGTTGATGAGCCAGAACAAGCGGATATTCATCGTATTGGAACCGTTGCGACTATTTTACAGCTATTAAAACTACCTGACGGCACGGTAAAAGTTTTGGTTGAAGGTAGCCAGCGCGCCGAAATTGAACAGTTTGAAGCTGAGTCAGATTTCTTCCGCGCGCAAGTGCATTACCTTGATAACGAGGCGATGGACGACAAAGAAGAAGAGGTGATGATTCGTTCGGCCATCAATCAGTTTGAAGGCTACGTGAAACTGAACAAGAAAATTCCACCCGAAGTGCTTACCAGTTTGTCGGGTATCGAAGAAGCCGATCGTCTTGCCGATACCATGGCTGCACATATGCCATTGAAGCTGAACGACAAGCAAAAAGTGCTCGAAATTACTGACGTGCGCGAGCGTTTAGAGTTTTTGATGGCTCTTATGGAAGGTGAAATTGACCTGTTACAGGTTGAGAAGCGTATTCGCTCGCGTGTGAAAAAGCAGATGGAAAAAAGTCAGCGCGAGTATTACTTGAATGAGCAAATGAAAGCCATTCAAAAAGAGCTGGGCGAAATGGAAGACGGTCCAGACGAATTTGAAGCGCTACAAAACAAAATTGAAGAAGCAAAAATGCCAGAAGAAGCCGAGAAGAAAACTCGCGCTGAACTGCAAAAGTTGAAAATGATGTCGCCCATGTCGGCGGAAGCGACCGTGGTTCGAGGCTATATCGACTGGATGGTGTCGGTACCATGGAAGAAACGCTCACGCATTAAGAAAGACTTAGCCGGTGCAGAGAAGATTCTTGACGCTGATCACTATGGCTTAGAAAAAGTCAAAGAACGCATTTTGGAGTACTTAGCGGTGCAGCAACGCACCAGCAAAGTGCGTGGCGCTATTTTGTGTCTTGTGGGCCCGCCAGGGGTTGGTAAAACGTCGTTAGGGCAATCCATTGCCAAGGCCACCGGCCGTAAATACATTCGTATGGCGCTTGGTGGCGTACGTGATGAAGCCGAGATTCGTGGTCACCGTCGTACTTATATTGGTTCGATGCCCGGCAAACTGATTCAGAAAATGGCCAAAGTGGGCGTGCGTAATCCATTATTTTTGTTAGACGAAATTGACAAAATGGCGTCAGACATGCGCGGCGACCCAGCGTCGGCGTTGCTTGAAGTGTTAGACCCTGAGCAAAACGTCAACTTTAACGATCATTATTTAGAAGTCGACTACGACCTGTCGGACGTGATGTTCGTGGCAACCTCAAACAGCATGAATATTCCTGGGCCGTTGTTAGACCGGATGGAAGTGATTCGTTTGTCGGGGTATACCGAAGACGAGAAACTCAACATTGCGAAGCGCCATTTGTTACCCAAGCAAATAGACCGTAATGGCCTTAAAAACAAAGAGATAAACGTAACCGACGATGCAATTATCGGCATTATTCGCTACTACACACGCGAAGCTGGGGTGCGAAACCTTGAACGTGAAATTTCGCGCTTATGCCGCAAGGCTGTGAAGAAAATTGTGCTTGATAAGCGGGTGAAGCACGTTGAAATTACGGGCGGTAATTTGTCAGATTTTCTTGGCGTGCAGCGCTTTGACTACGGTAAAGCTGAAGAGAACAACCAAGTTGGCCAAGTGACCGGTTTGGCGTGGACGGAAGTAGGCGGTGATTTGCTCACCATTGAAGCCACTAACGTGGCCGGTAAAGGCAAAATCACCTCAACCGGTTCACTCGGTGACGTGATGCAAGAGTCTATTCAAACCGCGTTGACCGTGGTTCGTAGTCGTGCCGAAAAACTGGGTATTCCGGAAGACTTCCACGAGAAACGCGATATTCACGTACACGTGCCTGAAGGGGCAACGCCGAAAGACGGACCAAGTGCAGGTATTGCGATGGTTACCGCACTCGTCAGTTCGTTAACCAAGATTCCAGTGCGTGCCGACGTGGCCATGACCGGTGAAATTACCTTGCGTGGTGAAGTGCTCGCCATTGGTGGGTTAAAAGAAAAGCTATTAGCAGCTCACCGTGGTGGCATTAAGCATGTACTGATTCCGAAAGACAACGAGCGTGATTTGAAAGAAATTAGTGACGCGGTGAAAGGTGACTTGAAGATTCAGCCAGTGCAATGGATTGACGAAGTTTTGGCGGTGGCACTTGAATCTGCGCCAAAAACGGCGTAAAAAATCGTCTTACAACGTAAAAATGCGGCCTTGAAAGGCATAACATGGCTGCAGGCCGCATTCTTTCGTTAAAAAATTTGTGAAAAAGGGTTCTCAATCGCAAATCTTGTGGTAGCCTAGAGTCAAAGTGATTGGTCAGACGCTCACACATAAAGTCTCTGGCATGCCACTTGAGTGATACGATTAATAAGGAAGATGTCTGCTAATCGTGCACTACTGCTTGAACAGTTGGTTTAAGCTTGTTATAACCTTCGCTGGCCCATTGATAACAACAGAACGCAATGGAACCATGCAAATCTGATAATAACAATCTAAGGGGATGATACTGTGAACAAGTCTCAGTTAGTTGATAAAATTGCAGACGGAGCGGAAATTTCTAAAGCTGCGGCTGGACGTGCTCTTGACTCTTTCATCGAAGCGGTAACTGACGCTTTGAAAAAAGGTGACCAAGTAGCATTGGTTGGTTTCGGTACTTTCAGTGTTCGTGAGCGTTCAGCTCGCACTGGCCGTAACCCACAAACTGGTCAAACTATTCAAATCGCAGCTGCAAAAGTACCTTCTTTCAAAGCTGGTAAAGCACTGAAAGACTCAGTAAATTAATTGAAGCGGAGCGGTAGTTCAGCTGGTTAGAATACCGGCCTGTCACGCCGGGGGTCGCGGGTTCGAATCCCGTCCGTTCCGCCAGTAATTACTGAAAATAACCCGAAGCTTGTCTTCGGGTTATTTTTTTGCTCAAGAAGAAGATATAATACCCGCCCAACGACTGGGAATAATTGAGGTTTAGTAGATATGTTGGACAGGATAAGAGAAGGATCGCAAAGCATCGTTATTAAAGCCCTGTTGGTTTTAATTGCGTTAACCTTTGCGTTAGCCGGTATTGGTGGTTACATCACCAACCAACCGGAGCCTGCAGTTGCAAAAGTGAACGGTGAAGAAATTACCCGTATGGATTTTGATCGTGCGGTAGAAAACGAACGGTCGCGTCAGCAACAGCAGTTGGGCGATTTTTACGCGACTTTAGCCGCTGATCCGGCATTTAATCAACGTTTGCGCAGCCAAGTGCTTAATGATTTAGTCAATCAAAAAGTGGTTGAGTTGTACGCACGTGATGCGGGCTTGCGCGTTTCAGATGAACAAGTGAAAGCGGCTATTCGCAACATTGCAGCGTTTCAAGTTGCCGGTCAATTTGATAACCAAACTTATCAAATGACATTGAATGGCTTAGGTTACACGCCAGATGGTTTCGCCGAGCTCATGCGTCGCGACCTAGCGCGTACGCAGCTATTGCAGGCCATTGTCGAAACGCAATTTGCGTTACCAACGGAAGCCTCTGCCGTACAACAGCTGTTGAACCAACAACGCAGCGGTGCTTATGCAACCTTTGAGCTAGCCAACTACTTAAGCACTGTTGAAGTCACTGACGAAGAAATTGCCCAGTGGTATGACGCGAATCAGTCGCGCTTTAACGTGCCCGAGCAGGTAAAAGTTGAATTTGTAGCGTTAGATGCTGATGCGTTAGCCGAGTCTATCGAAATTGACGAGACAGCGGTTCGTGAATGGTTCGAACAAAACCGCGCTGGCTACGAAACACCAGACCGTTATCGGTTCTCGCATATTCTTATTGAAGGTGACGATGAAGCCGCGCGTGCAGAAGCTCAGGAAGTTTTAACTAAACTTACTGAGGGCGCTGATTTCGCTGAGTTAGCCGCTGAATATTCTGATGATATTTTCACAGCCGAAACCGGCGGTGATTTAGAATTCCTTGAAAAAGGTCTTATGGACCCAGAATTTGACGAAGCTGCATTCGCGCTGCAAGAAGTAGGTGATATTTCTGGCGTTGTGAGTACATCGTTTGGGTACCATGTCATTAAACTCACTGACATTGAAAAAGGCTCTTCGACGTCATACGAAGAAGTGCGTGATGAAATAGTCAGTGAGATGCGTGAAGAACGCGTTAAACAGGCTTATTACGAGTTGCAACAAAAAGCATCGGAGTTAGCTTTTGATGTGCCAGACACGTTGCAAGCGGTTGCTGACGAAACAGGCTTAACCGTTCGTACTACCAGCTGGTTTAATCGCAACAACGCGCCTACCGCATTGAATAACCCTGCAGCCTTGCAGCAAGTATTCAACCAAGACTTTATTGCTGAAGGCTTGAACAGTGACTTAATTGAAACCAGTGACACGCAAGCGGTTATCGTGCGGGTGTTAGATTATCAAGCCGCGAGTGTGAAACCACTTGATGAGGTTCGTGCACAAGTGCTTGATAATGTTCGCACTGAAAAAGCTCAAGCTGCCGCTCGTCAAGATGCTGACGCATTAGCAGCATCGTTGCGCGCTGGTGAGACGACTGACGTACAAATGGCCGCAATTGATAGCGTTGATCGCCGTAACACTGAGTTGCCTCGTGCCGTAGTGCAAAGCCTGTTTGAGCAAGCTGTGCCAAGTGACGAAGGTGTGCAAGTGGCGGTTACCGAGTTGAATAGCGGCGCATTGGCGGTGGTGCAATTAACCAGTGCAACCGTTGGTGAAGTTGACGAGGCCATGCAGGCTCAGTTAACTGACCAATTGGTGAATAGCTTCACCCAACAAGGTTACGGCGCATTCGTTGAAGCCTTGCGTGCTGAGGCTGATGTTGAGCTATTGCTTAACGCCAACACAGATCAAGCTAGCCAAGAATAAAACTTCATTAAGTGAAGAACGACAAGAATCCGTAGACAGTCAATCTGTTTACGGATTTTTTTTGCATTTGAACTCTCTAGCGCTACGGTATCAACTAGGGTAAAGGTCGGGCAAAACCGATTCTTTTGGTGCTTTCCCTGCTTGTTTACGAAGTTTTTCAGCTGCTTTCAGCGCCCGAATGAGCGCCTTTCCTTCTTGCCATGAAATATCTTTTCCCGCATAACGTGAGCGCTGTAAGTGCTCAATTTGGCTGCTTAGCGGTGGGTGGTCATAAAACTCAGCCACTTGATTCAAATCAGTAACGCTGACTGAATAACGGGCGCTTAGCCAATGCCGTAAGGCCTTGTCAGTAGCAGGTGCGTTATTTTGCTTGGCGGCGTGCTCAAGTGCTGCCCAACTATGTTTGTGTTCTTGGTTTTCTACCGGCACAGCCGGCGACGGCGCATTGTTGCGTATGCTAGAACGGAACCACCACCAAGCCCACAGGGCAAGTGTAATAAGCCACAATCCAGCAAATATGATAGCCAGAAGAAAATAATGATTATTTACTTGTTGCTCTGGCTGCATAACGGGCTGGGTGGCTGGTGACGCCTGAGCCTGTGTGTTTTGTGGTTGCGTTGATTGTTGTGTCACCGGATTTTGCGTGTGGGCAATATCTTGTTGCAGCCCTTCAGCCGGCTTGATGTTAAAGGTTAGCGCTTCGCTAGTCGCTGATTCAGGGCGGTTCAAGCGGGTATTGAAGTACGTTAAGTTAACGGCCGGTATAGTTAATTCACCGCTTTGGCGCGGAATCACTGCGATAGTTTCGGTTCGTTGTGCAATAACACGCCCGTTACGTACCGTACTATTGAGTTCTGGTGCTTCTGGGTAAACGGACGCCTGCTCAAGCTCACTAATGCCTACTCTTGGTAACTGCTCTGGCGTAACCCCAATGGCGGTTAAGCGGTATTGAAGCGTTATCGGTTGGCCCACCGCAATGTCAGCTTGCGGATTCACTTGTTCAACACTCACACTAACGAGTTCAGAAGGCAACCAGTGCCCTTGCCAATTCTCAGGGCGTGGTAGCACTGTGATTTTTGTTGCAGGCGCTATAGTACTAACCGGCTGCGTTGCCGCAATTGATGAAAACACTGAGCGACTTGTTTCGCGGCTTATTTGCCCGTCGAACATGGGCCCTTCAATGGTGAAATCTCCGGAGCGTTGGGGCGTGATTAAGTAGGTGCGCTGAAATACTTGGTAGCGTTTACCGTTTATAATTTCATACGACTCTTCGTCTTTACCAAACTGGCGAACTTCTGCTAATTCAAGGGTTGGCGCGACAAGGTTGCCACTAAGCAGATTAGCACTAAGGTACAAGCGCGCAATGAGCTTGAACTGTTGCTGCACGTATACTTGATTGGACTCGACACTGGTTCGAATAAACGCTGGGCGTTGCTCAAGTTCGTCGGTGGCTGCTTGGGCGTCTAAAATTTTAAGCTCAATGGCATTGCTGCTGGCATTATTAATGGTAATGGGCGGAATTCGCACAATGCCAGGTGTTGACGGTGCTTGTAAGGTTACGACAAAAGACGTGGTACGGCTGCTTACGCCATTCACCACACTGGTGCGCCGTGCTGAGCGTGTATTTAACACTCGAAATTCAGATAATGCTTGTTCAGGGTTCCAAGCTGACTGGGGCACGTCGTCGTTTACTGTGACTGTTAGGGTAAAAGGTTCGCTTTGCACAATTGGATTTTTGTCAACGCTAGCAACAACGTCTAACTCTTGTGCAATAGCAAAGTTTGCGCAGAGAAAAAAGCAGATAAACCCCATAAAACTGTGTCGTAAATTACTCATTACCACTGTTTCTCTACTCCTGGTGTTAGGTTTTGTCGACGGCGTTGTTGGGCTTCATAGCGCATCTTTTGGCGCAATAGCTCTGCTGGATTATCTTCAATACGATTTAGCCACTGTTGCATTTGTTGCTGCATTTCTTCGCTAGTCGGGTCGCCAGAAGCGCTGTTCAGCGGCTGTTTTTGCTCACCATTTTCGGCTGATTGCTGTTGCTTGCCCGCTTCAGATTTTTGTTGTTCCTGTTGCCGCTGTTGCTCTTCATCAGCAGGGCTTGTCGATGACTCTTCTGTTTGTTCGGTGGTGTCGTTGCGTTGTTGTGAATTACTGTCACCTTGCTGGCCCGACTGTTGATTCGACGATTGTTGGCCAGTTTGTTGCTGACCCTTTTGTTCGCCTTGCTGCTGTTGCTGTTCTTGCTGTTTTTTTAATTGCTCGGCGAGCTCGTGGTTTTGTTGTGCTGCTGGCCAGTTTGGTCGGCGCTTTAAGGCGGCGTCGTAGGCATTTGCTGCTTCATCATAACGCTGCATTTGCATGAGTGCATTGCCCTGATTATAAAAGCCTTCGGCACTGTCTAACTGAGAAAAATCAACCAGCGCTTGATCATAGTTACCCGCACGGTAATTTGCGGTGCCGCGCTGCCAAGGGTCTGGTGAAATAGCCGCGGCTGTTTCGTAATCGCCGTTGCGTAGCGCCTGATCAGCTTGTTGGTAGGGCGTTTGCCAAAGTTGTTCCTGCCAGCTTAATGGCTCGCGTTTTGCCGCGAGTAAACTTGGTGAATAGCTACCCACACCAATCGCAACAATAGCAACGAAGCCGACAAGAATGCCGCGCCGAGCTAGGGGTAGCAACAGTAACATTATGATTGGAATAAACCACGCACCTTGATCAAGCCATTGGTCGCCTGCTTGAAGTTGCGACGCTTCGCCTTCGCGAGTGCGGGGCGGCAAACTAGAAAGGTAGTTGATGTCTTCTTGATCGGACTGCACCACAGCAAAACGGCCACCGCTGCGCTGGGCAAGGGTGTCTAAATTGCCGGTAATTAACTGCGGAATGACAATATTATCTGAGCTATCACGCAGCAGTCGGCCATCTGGCAGTTGAATAGGCGCACCTTCTGCTGTGCCCACGGCTAACACGTTAATACGGTGATTAGTGCGACTAATAAAGTCATTTATATCAATCACATCGCGGCTGTCTATGCCATCGGTAAGCCAATAGATGTCACCTTCGGCGTGGCCGGCGTCGCGCAATAATTGGTCGGCCAAATTTAACGCACGAAGCGGGGCGCTGCCGAGGTTTGGCATAATATCAGGGCTTAATGCGCGAATAAGGTTGCCTAAATTCGCTCCGTCACTGGTCAACGGGCTAATGGTAAATGCATCAGCCGCATAGGCAACGAGACCAATTTCTCCATCAAGTTTATCGCGGACTAAGTCAGTTGCTTTGAAGCGCATCTGGCTGAGCCGGTTCGGGCTTACATCAGTGCTATAAACCGACAACGACATGTCCATGATCACCACAGAACCAGCCTGTAGGTTATATACCGGTTGTGGCAAGCGTTGCCAGGTTGGGCCAGCTAACGCAACGCAAGTTAAGGTTAACGCGCTGCTGATAATGACTAGCGGCCAGCGTAGTGACATTGATTTATCAGACGGTAATAACACGTGGCGCAAATGATCTGGAATAATGCGTGCCCAGCCATGTTGAGACTGGCAAAAGCGCCAAGCAATGAAGCCGAGTATGACAACAAGGAAGGCCGCGGCTAACCACCAAGGGCGAATAAAATGAAACTCAGCCATGTTGCCTCCTGCGGTTTATAGTGTACACAGCAAACAGGGCTATCATGATAAGCCACGCTGCGCCAAGCGGCCAAAAATAGAGTGCGGTTTGCGGGCGGCGTAATTGTTGCTCGCCTTGTACCGGCTCAAAGGCGTCGAGTTCAGTATAAATTTCTGCCAACTCTTCAGTGCTACGCGCACGAAAATAGGCGCCACCGGTTTCGTTAGCGAGTTGGCTTAGCATAGCTTCGTCAAGGTCTCGGCTTGGGTTCACGCGACGTTGACCGAAAAAGCTATCCACGACAATTTCCTCGGCTCCCACACCAATGGTGTAGATTTTGACGCCATGATATTTCGCAAGCTGCAGTGCCTGATCGGGTGACACTTGTCCGGCAGTATTCTGACCATCGGTTACCAATACTAATATTTTATTGGTGTCTGGCCGTGCAGCAAAGCGTTTTACCGCAAGCGCAATGGCGTCGCCAATGGCGGTTCGCTCGCCGATGAGGCGCAATACAGTTTCGTCGAGCATGCGTTGCACCGTCGCGCGGTCAAACGTCATGGGGGCTTGTACATAGGCGGTATCGGCAAACAGAATTAGCCCTAAGCGGTCGCCGATGCGCCGTTCAATGAAGTCGCTCATGACATGTTTCAGCATGGTTAAGCGGTCAACTTGCTCGCCGTTGATTTCCATGTCAGCAATTTCCATACTGCCGGATAAGTCGACCGCAATCATCATTTCACGCGCGTCGTTGCGCGCAGCGACGGGTTCGCCTAGCCATTGTGGACGCATGAGGGCAAGTACCAATAATGTCCAAATAACCAAGCCTGTAACGAGTTGCCAACGGCTTGCTTTAAAGCTGTAGGTGGCCGAAGCAAGGCTAGGCAGCACAGCCACCGCCAGTGGTTGCTGACGTGCCTGCCGCGGTTTGCGTATATAACGATAGATGAATGGCAGCGGCCACAGTATTAGCGCCCATAACCAAACAAAATCAATCATGATTGACCTCGCGATGGCGGTAAGGCTTGGCGTAGCCAAAGCTCGGCAAAGTTAAGGTACTCGGTCAGCCATTGCTGTTGCACGGTAATAGGTTGGTAGGCAGCCTGTTGCAAGGCGTCTATTAAAGGTTGATAACGCTGTTGCTGGCGCGCGCTTAGTTGGCTGCGTAAAAACTGCCACCAGGCCGCGTTGTCGGTATTGCTAATACGAGCACGAGGGAAGTACGCCAAAGCCGCTTGTTTCAATAACAGTGAAATATCATGAAGTGCTAGGTTTGGTTGTTGTTGCAGTTGCGCCAATTGCTGTAATGCTTGCCGACGCGCACGACGACGCTGAAATGCGCGTATAGAAAACCACAAGCTGAGTGCCACAAGCGTGAGCGCTGCGCTGATTAATGCATACCAGCCCGGCGCCAATGGCCACCACTGGGCCGCCGGAGCTGCGACGATGTCTTGTAATTGAACTTGGTTGTCGAGTTGTATCACAAGATAACTCCTGGCCATTGCAGCTCAATAGGCTCGGCTGCACTAAACTGCTGTACCGTCAAACCAAGCTGTTGCCATTGCTTAAGCATAGCTTGTTGGTGTTGCTGCATGGCTTTGGCATACGCTTGGGTTTGGTGTTGATTGCTAGGGTCAATAATAACCTGTTGGCCGTCATTGGTTAATGGCAGTTGATCACTGGTTGCGAATGTTGGTATGGCCAACTCCAGTGGGTCGATTATTTGAAAAGCTTGCAACTGACAATGGCGCTGCAACGCTAATAAGCTACGCCAAGTTGACGCATCGGTATTGAGCCAGTCACTAATTAAATAGATTAGGCTACCTGGGCGTGCAACATGTTGCAGACGCTCTAATGCGTGATGAAAATGGTTACTTGTACCGCGCTGTTGCTGCCACTGTGCAACAGCGGTTGTTTGTTGCTGCACCAAATGATGAATGATGTTGAGCACACCATGATGGCGCGCCTGGGGGCGCAGCTCAACGTGGCCTTGGGTACCCGCGTCTTGTGAGGTTGAAATGAGTGCACCAATGCGGTCGTTGCGAGCTACAGCAAGCCACGCAAGCGCAGCAGCTAAGTGACACGCCTGCACTGATTTCAACAGCAATTGGCTGCCGAAATGCATGCTGTCGCTTAAATCGACCACCACAAATACCGGACGTTCACGCTCTTCGCGAAACAGCTTGGTATGCGGCGTACCCGTGCGCGCCGTAACACGCCAGTCAATGGCGCGAATATCGTCGCCCGCTTGGTAGTGCCGAAACTCGTCAAACTCCATGCCTCGGCCTTTGAACTTACTCATTAACGCACCGGTTTGGCTTGGTGGTGGGTTCAAACGACGAAAACGTTGAAACGCGCCGACTTTACTACGGTAATACATAAGCTCGTGGCTACTGACATGAACGCCGTTGCTGTGCCACGTTGTTAACCACTGGGTATTGCTCATGGTGCCGGAACAAGCTCAAGAATTTGCGCCAAAACCTGGTCTGTGCTGATACCGTCGGCTTCAGCTTGATAGCTTAAAATAATGCGGTGGCGTAGTACTTTTGCGTACACCGCGTGAATATCATCTGGTGTCACGTAGTCGCGCTGTTGTAACCATGCTCGGGCGCGTGCGCAGCGATCGAGTGAAATAGTGGCTCGTGGGCTAGCGCCGTAGCTTATCCAACGTGCTAAGTCGCTACTATAAAAGCTAGGCTCACGGGTGGCGATAATCAGCTGAACCAAGTAGTTTTCTACCGCTTCGTCCATATAAATGCCAAGTACGTCTTTGCGCGCCTTGAAAATATCTTCTTGTTGCAACGGCTTCGGCATATCCGCTTGGCCTTGCAATTCTTCACCACGCGTTAAGCGTAAAATGTCTCTTTCAGTGTCGGCATTGGGGTAACCGAGACTCAAATGCATCACAAAGCGGTCAAGCTGCGCCTCGGGTAACGGGTAGGTGCCTTCTTGCTCTAGCGGGTTTTGAGTGGCCAGCACCATAAATAGCGGTGGTAGTGGGTAGGTTTTTTGCCCCACAGTAATTTGCCGTTCGGCCATGGCTTCAAGCAGCGCTGACTGAACTTTTGCTGGGGCTCGGTTAATTTCATCGGCCAAAATAATATTATGAAACAGTGGCCCTTGTTGGAACACGAATTCACCGGTTTCTGGGCGATAAATGTCGGTGCCGGTTAAATCAGCAGGGAGCAAGTCGGGGGTGAACTGCACGCGATGAAAACTACCTTCAACACCTTTGGCAAGCGCGTTTACGGCACGTGTTTTAGCAAGCCCTGGTGGGCCCTCTACCAGTAGATGACCATCGGCAAGCAAGGCAATAAGCAAGCTTTCGGTAAAGTCGGGTTGCCCCAAAACTTGGCTATCAAGATAATTGCGTAATGCTTGAAATTGTTCTGCTGCCATTAGAATCCTCTACTTTGTGCGTTAGCGCTATACAGTGACTATACTCTGTATTGATGGGGACTATTCTCTAAGTTCAAAGTTTAAGTTCGCACTTTACCGAAAACAACGGTTTAATTCTCGCCAAAGACCCGTTAAAATTTGTAACTATCTATGAGGTCAGACCAGATTAAGGAATGACCATAACAAAACAACAGAGGACAAATCTATGGCCGCACGTCAGAATCTGACCACTGCTGCAGGCGATCGCATTGCGATAGTCGCCGGCTTGCGTACGCCGTTTGCGAAACAAGCGACCTATTTCCACGGGGTTCCTGCACTTGATATGGGCAAAATGGTGGTGCAAGAGCTATTGAATCGGTACAGCTTAGACCCACGTGAAGTTGAGCAGCTAGTGTATGGCCAAGTGGTACAAATGCCCAAAGCGCCAAACATTGCCCGTGAAATTGTGCTGGGTACGAGTTTGCCGGTCACAACCGATGCTTACAGCGTATCACGCGCCTGTGCGACAAGCTTTCAAACTACGGTGAATGTGGTGGAAAGCATGATGGCTGGCAATATTTCTGTTGGTATTGCCGGTGGGGCCGATTCGTCGTCGGTGTTACCTATTGGTGTTTCTCGTGCGTTGGCACATGCTTTAGTCGACTTAAACAAAGCGCGTACCTTAGGCCAGCGCCTCGCTATTTTGAAGCGTTTACGTTTTAAAGACTTAATGCCAGTGCCGCCGGCCATTGCTGAATACAGCACTGGGCTGACAATGGGCGACACCGCTGAGCAAATGGCAAAAACGCACAGCATTAGCCGTGCTGATCAAGACGCCTTGGCTCATCGGTCACACACCTTAGCCCATGAGTCATGGGAGGCCGGCAAGTTAGATGCAGAAGTGATGACTGCTTATGCTGAGCCGTACAAAGACTTCTTGAAGCGTGATAACACGGTGCGCAGCGACTCGAAATTAGACGGCTACGCGAAATTGCGGCCGGTGTTTGATAAAAAACATGGCTCGGTAACGGCTGCCAATAGTACCGCCTTAACCGACGGTGCCAGTGCTATTTTGTTAATGACCGAAAGCAAAGCCAAAGCGCTAGGCTATGAAGTGTTAGGTTACGTGCGTAGTTACGCTTTTAGCGCCATTGATGTGTGGGAAGACATGTTAATGGGGCCTTCGTATGCAACCCCAATTGCACTTGACCGTGCCGGCATGAAGCTCAGCGATTTAACCCTGATTGAAATGCATGAAGCCTTTGCAGCACAAACATTGGCTAACATGAAAATGTTTGCGAGCAAAAAGTTTGCACAAGACAAGCTAGGGCGCAGCGAAGCCATTGGCGAAATTGACATGGACAAATTCAACGTCATGGGCGGTTCGTTGGCGTATGGTCACCCGTTTGCGGCAACCGGTACACGGTTAATTACGCAAACTTTGAATGAACTAAAACGTCGCGGCGGTGGTGTTGGTTTAACCACAGCCTGTGCGGCTGGTGGTTTAGGTGCAGCAATGATTGTGGAGACCGAATAATGAGTGAACAAAAGGCATTCACGTTAGAACTACGTGACGATAAGGTTGCGGTTATTCACATTGACGTGCCGGGCGAGTCGATGAACACGCTAAAGGCTTCTTTTGCCGAAGAAGTCGCACAAGTAATGAATAAGATTGAACAGCACAACGACTTGAAAGGCGTGGTGGTGATTAGCGACAAGCCAGGATCATTTGTGGCTGGCGCTGACATTAGCATGATTGATGCGTGCGAAACGGCGGCTGATACCGAAAGCCTTGCGCGCCAAGGTCAGGCTATGTTTGATCGTATTGAGCAGCTGAACGTGCCTGTGGTTGCGGCCATAGATGGCGCTTGTTTAGGTGGCGGCTTAGAGCTCGCGTTGGCCTGTCATTATCGGGTTGCAACCGACAGTGGCAAAACCGTGATTGGCCTGCCGGAAGTACAACTAGGTTTGTTACCTGGTTCGGGCGGTACGCAACGGCTACCGCGTTTAATTGGTGTACAAAAAGCATTGCCACTTATTTTAACCGGCAAGCAATTACGTGCGAAGCAAGCCAAAAAGCTCGGTATTGTTGATGATGTGGTGCCGGCCAGTATTTTGCTTGACGCAGCCATTGAGCTGGCGCTTAAAAGCAAAGCAAAAGTGCGTAAGGTGCAACATTCAACGCTGAACAAAATGCTTGAAGGTACCGGCGTGGGTCGGGGCATTATTTTTAGCAAGGCTCGCGAGCAAGCGCAGGCCAAAGCTAAGGGGAATTATCCGGCGTTGGATAAAATTATCGACACCATTGCGTATGGTGCCGATAAGGGCTTTAAAGCCGGTTTAGAATTCGAGGCACGCTCGTTTGGCGAGCTGGCCATGACGCCTGAGTCAAAACAGCTGCGCAATATTTTCTTTGCCACCACAGCAATGAAAAAAGAAACCGGCGCTGGCGATACCAAGCCGCGTGACATTCAACGTGTGGGTGTTCTTGGTGGTGGCTTAATGGGCGGCGGCATTGCTTATGTGACTGCAGCCAAAGCTGGTTTGCCAGCGCGTATTAAAGACATCAACGAGAACGGAATTGTACACGCATTGAAGTACAGCTATGACTTGTTGAATAAGAAAGTCAAACGCAAACATATGGCGCGTGCTGAGCTTGAAGCAACCATGCTGCGGTTAAGTGGTAGCTTAGATTACACTGGGTTCGATCAAGCTGACGTGGTTATTGAAGCGGTATTTGAAGATTTAAACCTTAAACAGCAAATGGTGGCTGATGTTGAAGCAGCTGGCCACGAAAATACGATTTTTGCGACCAATACTTCAAGCTTGCCAATTACCAAAATTGCAGCCAATGCAAAACGCCCTGAGAATGTGATCGGATTACATTACTTTTCGCCGGTTGATAAAATGCCGTTGGCTGAAATTATCACCCACGAGGGCACGTCTGACGAGACCATTGCCACCACAGTAGCGCTTGCCAAAAAACAAGGCAAAACGCCGATTGTGGTGAAAGACGGTGCGGGTTTTTATGTGAACCGTATTTTGGCGCCATACATGAATGAAGCCGCGCGTTTGGTACTTGAAGGTGAGCCTATTGAGGTGGTTGATCAAGCGTTGGTGAAATTTGGTTTTCCAGTGGGACCCATGAAGTTAATGGACGAAGTGGGTATTGATGTTGCGGCCAAAGTCGCGCCAATTATGGCCGATGAGCTGGGCGAGCGATTCCGCGCGCCAGATGCGTTTGGCAAGTTGCTTGACGATGAGCGTAAGGGCAAGAAGAACCAAAAAGGTTTTTATGCCTATAGCGGTAAAAAGCCAGGCAAGAGCGTTGATGAGTCAGTATACAGCTTGTTAGGTATTAGCCCGTCAAGCAAACTCAGTGGCGAAGAAATTGCCCAACGTACCGCGTTGTTGATGCT
Organism: Pseudidiomarina donghaiensis; assembly: GCF_900116895.1. GTDB lineage: Bacteria > Pseudomonadota > Gammaproteobacteria > Enterobacterales > Alteromonadaceae > Pseudidiomarina > Pseudidiomarina donghaiensis. Next base: position 658,219 of record NZ_FPCF01000001.1, read on the forward strand.
TAACGAAGCTGCCTATTGTCTTGCTGAAGGTATTATTCGCAGCCCGCGCGACGGCGACATCGGTGCTATTTTCGGGATTGGTTTCCCGCCGTTCCGCGGTGGTCCTTTCCGTTATATGGATGCGGTTGGCGTGACTGAAATTGTGAAACGCCTACAAGGCTATCAACAGCAACATGGCGAGCGTTACACCCCAGCGCCGTTGTTACTGAAAATGGCCGAAAACAATGAGAGTTTTTACTAGGCGTTATCTGACTAGGAGTTAAAATGTTTATTGCGCTGTGTTGTTTGTTGTCTGCGCTGACGTTATACATTCAAGCTTTAACCCATGCCATGGGTGCTAAACGCTGGGGCACCATGGGGCTGTTATTAGGCCCCTTGGTGCTACCGATGTTTTTTACTCATAAACGGATGCGCCTATTGAAGGCGCAAGGGCGTGCTAGTGTATCGATGCTGGTACGCTAATGTGTTGTACAAAAGCCTCGCTGCTAAGCGGCTCGGCAAATAAGTAACCTTGTGCAAATTCGCAGCTTAAGCGGCTTAACGTTGACGCTTGTGCTGTGTTAACAACCCCTTCAGCAACCACATCTAAGCCCATGTTATGTGCCATCGCGACGATAGAGGCAACCATGTTGCGGTCGCGGTCGGCGCCATTAATGTCATCCACAAAGGCTTTGTCGATTTTCAGCGTTTGAATAGGGAAGCGCTTTAAGTAGGCCAGCGACGAATAACCGGTACCAAAGTCATCAAGCGCTAAGTGAATACCGCATTGATTGAGCTCGGTCATGATTTCAATGGCGCGCTCTGGGTCTTCCATAACTACGCCTTCGGTAATTTCCAATTCTAAGTATTCTGGCGCCAACTTTTCTTCATTTAAGATGGCCATAATGCGCTTAGTAAGGTCGGGTTGCACAAACTGTTTGGCCGATAAGTTAACTGCCACGCGGCCTTGCACAGTGCCTTGTTCAACCCACTGGCGCATATCGCGACAGGTTTGGCGTAATACTTGCTCGCCCATTTCTATAATTAAGCCAGTTTCTTCAGCCAGCGGTATAAACTCACTTGGGTTAATCACCCCAGTGCCTGGAATGTTCAAACGCACCAGCGCCTCAAGCCCAACAAACTCATAGTTTCGTAGCGACACTTTAGGCTGATACATCACTTGAATGTGTTTGTTGCGTAACGCTAAACGCAGCTGGTTTTCAACTTGCAAGCGGCGTACGGCATTTTTGTTCATCGAGTCATTAAAGAACTGATAGTTGTGCCCGCCGCGATTTTTGGCATGGTACATGGCGGTATCGGCGTTTTGCAGTAGTTCTTGTGATGAGGTGCCATCATTCGGGTACACCACAATGCCAATTGAACTGCCAATGACAATGTCTTGATTGTCGACATGAAAAGCTTCACCAACTGTGGTCAAAATTTTGGTGGCAACATCGGTAATGGCGCTTAAATCGCTGGTGTCTTCAAGCATCAGCACAAATTCATCGCCACCCAAACGGAAGAAGGTGTCTTGTGGTCGGCCTACTTCAGCAATACGCTCAGCAACATGAAGTAATAGCTGATCGCCAATGTCGTGGCCCAGTGAATCGTTGATTTTCTTAAAGTCATCCAGATCAAATAACAACAGTGCATGTTGAATGCGCTTACGTACCAAGTTGGCGTGGCTAACCTGAAAATAGCTACGATTGGGCAACCCAGTGAGGGTGTCGGTATTTGATAGCCGGCGTAATTCGCGTTCCGCCGTTTTACGTTCAGTAATATCGGCAAATGTGGCCACGTAATGGGAAATACGCTCACTGTCGTCGCGAATGGCGTCAAGTGTTAGCTCCATTTGGTACAGGCTGCCGTCTTTACGCAAGTCTTCTACTTCGCCATGCCAGCTGCCATGCTGTTGCAGTAAGCGTTTAATTTGCTCCACATATTCGGGGCTATAGAGCTGCAATTGTAGCGGCCGGCCAATCATGTCTTCACGTGAAAAACCGGTGATTTTCGCTACCGAGGCGTTGGTTTCAATGACGTTAAATTCAGCGTCATAAATGCACACACCGTCAGAAATATTGGTAATCGATGTGGCGAGCATTTTTAAACGCTCTTCGGCTTCAACTAATGGGGTGATGTCTTTGAGCGTGCCGGTCATCCGGGTTGGCTGATGGTGCTCGTCGCGCTCAACCACTTTGCCACGGTCTAAAATAGACATCCAACCGTTTTCGGTTTTCACTCGATAGGTCATTTCAAAATAATTATTCGCGCCGTCTAAATGACGGCGCAATGCTTGTTGCAGCTTACGCAAATCAAGCGGGTGAATATTGGTTGGGGTGCCGCGCTTACCTGAACGTATATGGTCAATGGGGAACTCATTCAGATATCGCCAGCTGTTGTGGCGATGAATCGTACCATTGGGTATATCCCAGTCCCACAATTGATCGCCGCTGCCCCATAAGCTAAGTTTAAGACGCTCCTCACTATTGCGTAATTGCTTGATTGCAAGATGGCGAGCGCGAATCATAAAAAATACAGCGGTTAAAATAACCAGAACGAGCACCGTATATAACGCGATAGCCCACGGCGATAGCCAAGTAGGGGCTGCAACTTGCAGCTCAATGGTACGTGTACCGCCCCATGTTTTGCCGTCGTATGAGGCTTCTACTTTGAACGTGTAGTGACCAAAGCTAAGGTTGGTATAAGTGGCGCGGCGGTATTCTGAGTCGGTGTAAACCCAGTCTTTATCGAACCCTTGCATTTGATAACGATAATATAACAATCGTGCATTCGGTGCGTAGGGCGCCCCAAATTCTATGCTAAACGGGTCGTTAATATTCGGTAGGTATAAGGTTCGGGTGTTATATAACTGTGGACGATTGCGCGTATCTAATTGCTGAGCACTGACCGGTTGGTTCGCCAAACGCAGATTTATGAGTTCAACTTGCCAATCAGCTGCTTGAACTTGCGCTTCAACTTGCGCAGCTGAAAACGCGCAGACAATAACAATTGTCATGGCGAATGCACGCAGGCTGTTTAAAATCCGTTGAAAATTGGCCACGCTTATCCTCAGCAAAGGCTGTTTATTGTACAGCTCTTATATTTGTTATGTTATGAATTAAATTAAACAATTTATTGTGAACTGTCAAAGCTCACGGGGCTTGCTGAGAGAAACATTTGATGAGAGCTATTGTTAAATAATTGTTGTGCTCGATCGGTGAACGAATCATAGGTGAGTTTTTGCATGGCTTCAGCAATACGGTTAAGTCGCGAGAAATCATGATCTTGCTGTGTAATTGCACTCCACAAGCGCTGGCTACGGGCACGTAAAGTCGAGTCTGGCTCGGTAAGCTGCTGCGTCAAACTCTGCTGCACTTTGCGGAATTCCTCAGTATTGATTGACGCTAATATCTTAGGCACCGACGCAAAAAATTCACTGATTGCATTACTTATCGTTTTCGCATCTACCCGAGACGATTGCACGTAAAACATTAAGTGAGGCAGCTCTTGCATGGGTAAATAGCTAGTGCCGACCAAATACCCCAGCTGTTGTTCGGTGCGTAAACTACTGAAGAACCTTGGTTGTAATAGGTTATTCAAAAGCATAAATATGCCTTGCTCGGTCACATCCGTTTGATCTGACTGCAACACCGCTATGACTGCACTATCTGTGTGCTGTGTGGTGAGCTGTTGAGGTTGAGACAACTGGCTTAACGCAAGTGGAGTTAAGTCGGCAAACTGTAAGTCGCTATCTAAACCTAACCAAGCACGCAGTGCTTGATGTAACGGTTGTAGTTGCTCTTGATGCAAATCGCCATGGGCAAACAGTTGCACTGACGCTTGCAAAAATAGTTGCTCGGTTGTTTCGGTAAATGACGCAAAAGTGCTTTGCTCAAGGTTGTCAGCAAGCTTCAGAACTGAATAAGTATGCGGTTGTAATTGCACATTTAAGTGCGAGAACAATAAATTTAACGGCTTATGCAATAACGCCTGACGCCAATTTAGCAGCAACCGCTGCCGCAAATCATGCCAGCGTTGCTGCACAAACTTAGGGTTCTTCATGGCTTGCACAAGTGTGGTTGCTAGTTTCGGTACATAAAGCGCGGGGCCTGAAACGTGCAGCGTCATGCCTTGTTGCTGTGGGTATAAATTAAAATGTAACCCCGCTACTTCGGCGTCGTAGCATTGTTCATTGAGTTTATCGAGCATGAGCTCACACCAAAGGCGCGCAAGCGCAAAGCTGTCGGGACTTGCAATAACATTAGGTAACTGTAAGCCGAGGTATAAGTGCGCCTTGGGCTGTCGAAAGTCTAAGTCATGCAAATGCCAGCTGTGTAGCCCAGGCGCAATAATGTCGCGTTTGGGTTGCTCATGCTTCTCGTCAGGGGCTACCGTTTGCAATTTCCATGGCGTTTCAAGATAAGGATTTGGTTCAGGCAGTTGCGCGTCAATCGTTGCTGGTTCAATGAATTTACGGCGTCGTTCAAAGTGAATCGGGCGTACCTGATAGTGCGTGCCGTAAATGGGCTCGATGGTGTCTGTGTCGAGCTCTTTATGAATGACCGTAATGCGCATGTTATCTGGATGCATACAGTCCAAAAACTGGCGCGCTTTAGGTTCAAATAAACCGTCCATGCGGTAATCGCCAAAGATGATGTCTTCGGCTAAGTAATGCTGCAAATTAATGGCTAACTGCGGAGCAAGGTCGCTGGCTCGTGGCTGTTCTTGAAAGTTAAACGCGTTCATGACGCTCACACGGCGTTCGTTGTATCGCCAAGCTTGCAAGCCGTGCTCGCGAATTAACTGAATATAGCTGAATATCGCTTCGATAATATCATCGCGGTGTTTCATGCCCTCGGCGGTTAGCTGCATGTTGATATTGAAGTCTTTGAAGTTGCTACCGCTGATACCGCCGCCGGCTGCTAAAGAATTAATCCAGTGTTGGTTGCGTAAATAGCTGTACAAGCTATTTGGGCCTTCGTAGCCGAGAATATGGGCTATATAGCTAGTGGTCTTATTGGCGTAATCGTCGTCGATACCCGGCAAGGCGAAGGTTAAGATCAGTCGACGCGCATCTTTGATGGGTTGAACGTGCAGTTCAACCCCAAGCTGCTCGGTTAAATACAGCGGTTCGTCGACATAGAGCATGTCAGCACAGCCTGACTGAATAGGGCGGCCGTGCTGCTCTGCGAGCGCTTGTAATTGATCGAACGATTGCGGCCCAACCAACACCAGCGTCATTCGCCGAGCGCAATACCAGCGCTGAAAAAACTCACGTAATTGCTGTGCTAAGGGGGCATCAGGTTGGTTTTGCAGGGTTGATAAGTTACCCACTGAGAATTTGCTAAACGGATGCCGTGGGTTTGCCGTGGCTTTGTGCACTTGATATAAACGACGCAGTTCGTCTTGTCGCTTCAGTTGAAACTCTGACTCAATCGACTGTAATTCTTTTTCAACCCACTTTGGGTCAAGTTTAGGTTGATAGAAGAAACGCATAAAGCGGTCGAGCGCTTGCTCAAAGTAAGGCGCATCAATGGTGAAGTAATAGTTACTAAACTCGGTGCCTGTCCAAGCATTATGATTGCCGCCGTGGGCACTAATGAAGTCTTGATAATTATTGGCGTCGGGGTATTTGTCAGTACCTAAAAACAACATGTGCTCAAGGAAGTGAGCGAGGCCTTGAGCATGGTTTGGGTCATGGAAATGGCCAGCCCCAACGGCAAGTGCCGCGCTAGCTTGGCGCGCTTTAGGGTCATGCACCAGCACGCAGCGTAGCGCATTATCAAGCTGGATAATGCGGTAGCTACGTTTATCTGTTGGGCTTCTGGTTATCGCGTCATTATCAAGAATAACGCGAGTTGCAGAGAATACTTCCGAAGCATCAGTCGCCATCGTGCTCCCTAATCAAGCTTCCGAATGTGGAAGCAGCTAGCGCAGAGACTGCTGAATAACTACTGTTCTAGCGGTGTGTCGAAGTTTTCAGGTCGATCAAAATCACCTTCATAGCTTGCAAGTTTGCCTTCAACAAAGGTCAACTTCACGTTGCGCTGGTAATTTTCACTTTTGCTAACACCTGAGTTCATATTAAATACGTAAAACCACACATCTTGATCAAAAGCATTTTCAGCTACGGGCGTGCCAATAACATAAACGACTTGCTCTTTGGTCATGCCGACACGCAACTGATTGATGTCACGTTGCTCAAGGTAATTACCCTGCGGGATGTCGATGCGGTAAACCCAACTTTCGAAAACAGAACATCCGCTAAGGACGAGTAAACTACCTGCAATAATTAAAGCTTTCATAACACCTGCTGTTGATTTTGGTTTCTGAACCCGATGATAAACAATCGAGCTAGCTTACCGCAAGTAATTCAGCTGCATTTGCTTTGGTAGTTTCGGTGATTTCGTCACCACCAAGCAAACGCGCTAGTTCGATTACACGTGATTCTTTGTCTAGCTGAACCATATGCGTTTCTGTACTTGCGCCATCGGTAACTTTGTCTACCCGAAGCTGCTGATGGGCTTTCGCGGCAACTTGAGGTAAGTGTGTGACACAAATAACCTGATTTGATTCCCCAAGTTGACGTAATAATTTACCAACGGTTGCAGCGGTGGCGCCGCTAACACCTACGTCAACTTCGTCGAACATTAGGGTTGGCGTGGTTAATTGGCTTGCTGTGATCACTTGAATAGCCAAACTAATACGCGACAATTCACCACCAGAAGCTATTTTAGCCAATGGCTGTAATGGCTGGCCTGGGTTGGCGGTTACAGTAAAACAAACTTCGTCTGTACCAAGCCGTGTGGCAGGAGCCTGAGCTTGGTGATTGACTTCAATAACGAAACGACCATGCGGCATGTTCAGCTGCTGCATACTCTTCGCGATACGCTCGCTTAACTCGGTCGCAGCGCGTTGCCGGCTCTCAGATAGTTTTGTCGCCACCAAGCGATAATGGCTAGCGGCCTGTTCCACACGTGCGTCAATGTCTTCTGACTCAGCTTGGCTTGATTCAAGTTGGTTGAGCTCGGCCAACAATTGCTGGTGATGCTGTGCTAGTTGGCTTGGTTCTAATTGATGTTTGCGCGCTAGCTGAATAGCTTGCGTAACCCGTCGTTCAGCAATCACCAATTGTTCGTCATCCAATTCAATTTGGTCTTGGTAATGACGTAGCTCTCGTGCAGCTTCTTCTACTTGAACGCTCGCTTCATTAAGCATGCGTACCGCGTCGGTTAACGAAGGGTCATTATCAAGCTGGCTTTCTAAGCGCGAAATAGCACTTTGCAATAAGCTATACGCGTTATTGTGTTCACCTTCGTAAACCGCATTGAGCGCAAAGGCGGAGTCTTCTTGCAAGGCTGCACTATTGGTTAAACGCTTGTGCTGTTGCTCGAGTTCTTCAAATTCACCATCGGCTAAGGCAAAGTCGTTAAGCTCGCTAACTTGATAACGCAATAATTGCATGCGTGAGTCGACGTCGGCTTGCTGTTGGTGTAACTGTTTTTGCTGTTTACGCAGACTGTACCAGTGTTGGTAGGCCTCACTGACCTCGAGCAATACGTTTTGGTGGCGCGCATAAGCGTCAAGCAGTGTCAGTTGATGCTCCGGCTTGGTTAACAGTTGGTGCTCGTGCTGACCATGAATGTTCACCAACAAAGGTGCCAGTTGTTTCAGTTGCGATACGGTTGCTGGGTAGCCGTTGATCCAGGCCTTGGAGCGACCTTCGCGGGTAATTAAGCGGCGCAACACACAGTTTTGTGGTTCATCGTCTTGCAGTTCATTTTCACCTAACCAATGGCGTGCAGGCGTGGCCGTTTCACCGAGTTGAAAGGTGGCGGTCACTTCCGCCTTATCGGCTTCGACGCGAATGAGATCAACATCAGCGCGATCGCCTAAACATAAACCGAGTGCGTCTAGCGCAATCGATTTACCAGCACCGGTTTCGCCGGTGATTGCTGTCATGCCAGCAGAAAAGTCGATATCAAGTTGGCGAACAACCGCAAGGTTGCGAATTTGCATATGAAGCAGCATAAGACACCCCAAACACTGTGTATGTGTACAGTAGTTATACAGTATTTATACAGTAATGCAAGAGGGGCCTAAAAATTTTTCGTTCGCGGTTAGAACAAGCGGCTACCCCAGCCTAATTTGTTGCGCAGTACGCGGTAATAACTGTGGTCTTCTGGGTGAACTAAACGTAGGCGTTGAGGGTGTTGCTGAATAACCACGTCGTCGCCCGGCTGCACACTCATGCGTACATGGCCATCGCAACTTAGCTGCAAGGTGTCGTTGTCTGAGGCCGCGCGCAATCGAATGGTGCTGTGACCATCAACCACAATAGGGCGGCTGCTTAAGGTGTGTGGGAACATGGGTACCAAGGTCATGGCGTCTAAACCAGGCGTGAGAATAGGCCCACCGCCCGATAATGAATACGCGGTTGAGCCCGTTGGGGTGCTAATAATGAGCCCGTCTGAGCGTTGGCTATAGACAAACTCATCGTTGACGAACACCTCAAATTCGATCATGTGCGCCACTTTGTCAGAGTGCAGTACAACTTCATTAATAGCACGCCCAACGCTGTTTGATTTACCACAATGAAATACTTCTGCCTGCAATAAAAAGCGTTGCTCAATTTGGTAGTGGCCGGCTAATACGGGTTTGAGTTGCTCCACCACTTGGTCGGGGTCGAGGTCGGTGAGAAAGCCTAAATTACCACGGTTAACGCCAATAACAGCGACATCAGCCTCACAAAGAATACGGGCAGCACCTAACATGTTGCCGTCACCGCCCACCACGACAGCTAAATCAGCAGCTTCGCCTAAATGTTGCAGTGGCAACACCTTGGCCGCTGTGCTCGTGAGTTGCTCAGCAGTGCGGGCCTCAATCATCACGTCGAACCCCAGCGCTAGCAAACTGCGTTCAAGGGTTAGCAAGGTTTTACGCGTGGCTTCATGATGCACTTTGCCAATGAGCGCGATTCGCTTAAATGGTGGTTGCGTTGGTGTCGACATGTTTTTTCCTTTTTTTCGGCCAAATGACTTGAATCGTCAATAGCTGACCCCATAACTGCCTGCAAGATAGTTATATCACAACAAATTATTGTTCATTTGTGAATTTCAACCAAGAGTACGCGTTATGACCAAGAATGATTCAACCACGGCGGCAGAGAACCAGCAAGAGCCAACCGTAGAAACGACGGAAGAGCAAACTGAGCAGGTGGAAGCCGTTGATGACAATGCGCAACGTATTGAAGCGTTGGAGTTGGCGTTAAGCCAAGCCGAGCAGCGTGCTGATGATGCCAGCGATCGCGCCGTGCGAGCGGTTGCTGAAATGGAAAACATTCGTCGACGTTCGGCCCAAGAAGTGGAAAAAGCACACAAATTTGCGTTAGAGAAATTTGCCGGCGAATTGCTCGACAGTGTCGATAACTTAGAGCGAGCGTTGGATATTGCTGCGCAAGCGGAAGATGTCAACAAAGGCTTTCTTGAAGGCATTGAGTTAACCCACAAGAACTTACTTGGCACCTTAACCAAATTTGGTGTGGAAGCGGTCGGCGCAGTGGGTGATGCATTTAATCCTGATTTGCATCAGGCGATGGCCATGCAGCCGTCGGAAGAGCACGAAAACAACACCGTATTGGCGGTGATGCAAAAAGGCTACACCTTAAGTGGTCGCTTACTGCGCCCAGCCATGGTGATGGTGGTAAAAAATTCATAATAACCATACACGGGGTGTTGAAATGCGAAAAAGCCACCCCATATTTGAGTTATCAAACCTGTTTTAGATTATGAAGTTGGAGACGAATCATGGGTAAAATTATCGGAATCGACTTAGGTACTACGAACTCTTGTGTAGCAGTACTTGATGGTGACAAACCGCGTGTTATTGAAAATGCTGAAGGTGATCGCACAACCCCATCTGTGGTTGCATTCACTGACGACGGCGAAGTGTTAGTTGGTTCACCAGCGAAACGCCAAGCGGTAACCAACGCCAACAAAACTTTGTTTGCGATTAAGCGCTTAATTGGTCGTCGTTTTAAAGACGAAGAAGTGCAGCGTGATATTGGCATTATGCCATTCAAAATTGTTGAAGCAGACAATGGCGATGCTTGGGTACAAATTAACGACGACAAGAAAGCGCCACCGCAAATTTCTGCCGAAGTTTTGAAGAAAATGAAAAAAACTGCGGAAGACTTCTTAGGTGAAAAAGTGACTGAAGCGGTTATCACCGTACCAGCATACTTTAACGACGCGCAGCGTCAGGCGACCAAAGACGCAGGCCGTATTGCTGGCTTAGAAGTAAAGCGTATTATCAACGAGCCAACTGCTGCGGCGTTAGCTTATGGCCTAGATAAGAAGAAAGGCGATAACGTGATTGCGGTGTACGACTTAGGTGGTGGTACCTTCGATATCTCAATTATTGAAATTGATGAAGTTGAAGGCGAGCACACCTTTGAAGTACTAGCAACCAACGGTGACACGCACCTAGGTGGTGAAGACTTTGATAACCGTTTGATCAATTACTTGGTTGAGCAATTCAACAAAGACCAAGGCATTGACTTACGTAAAGATCCATTGGCCATGCAGCGCTTAAAAGAAGCGGCAGAAAAAGCCAAAATTGAGCTGTCTTCAGCGCAACAAACCGAAGTGAACTTGCCGTACATTACGGCTGACGCGACTGGTCCTAAACACTTGGCGATTAAAGTAACACGTGCCAAGTTGGAATCTTTGGTTGAAGACATGATTGCGAAAACCTTAGAGCCAGTGAAGCAAGCATTGAAAGACGCTGATTTGTCGGTAAGCGATATTAACGACATTATTATGGTTGGCGGTCAAACCCGTATGCCAAAAGTACAGCAAGCTGTGACTGACTTCTTCGGTAAAGAGCCACGTCGTGACGTGAACCCAGACGAAGCTGTTGCAGTCGGTGCTGCGGTACAAGCCGGCGTATTGCAAGGTGACGTGAAAGACGTATTGTTGCTGGACGTAACACCATTGTCGCTGGGTATTGAAACCATGGGCGGCGTGATGACCAAGTTAATTGAGAAAAACACGACGATTCCAACCAAGCAGTCGCAAACTTTCTCAACTGCAGAAGACAACCAGAATGCGGTAACCGTGCATGTTATTCAGGGTGAGCGTAAGCGCGCGGCGGATAACAAATCACTGGGCCAGTTCAATTTAGAAGGTATTCGTCCGGGTCGCCGTGGCGAGCCGCAAATTGAAGTCACCTTTGATATTGACGCCGACGGTATCTTACATGTGTCTGCAAAAGACAAAGATACCGGTAAAGAGCAGAAGATCACCATTAAAGCTTCGTCTGGCTTGAGCGATGATGAAGTAGAAAAAATGGTACGCGATGCTGAGGCGCACGCTGAGGAAGACCGCAAATTTGAAGAAATGGTGCAAGTACGTAACCAAGCCGACGCTTTGGTACACGGTACGCGCAAACAGCTTGAAGAAGTTGGTGACAGCTTAGAAGCTAGTGACAAAGAAGCGGTTGAGTCAGCATTAAGCGACTTGGAAGCGGCTATTAAAGGCAGCGACAAAGCAGAAATTGAAGCGAAGCAACAAGCCTTAATTGAAGCGTCTGGCAAGCTTATGGAAGCGGCCCAAGCAAAAGCCCAACAAGCGGGTGGCGACGCCGATGGCTCTGCTAAGCAAGCTGCTGACGACGTGGTTGACGCTGAGTTTGAAGAAGTCAAAGACGACAAAAAATAAGCGCCCACCGGGTGTCTGAAATAACACACACGGGGGTTGCCGCCAAGGTAGCCTCCGTGTGTTCGTATCAGGCGAGAGCAAATTAAGGAACGTGGAAACCACTTAACTATGTCTAAACCAGATTTTTATGACGTACTGGGTGTCAGCAAAGATGCCAGCGAACGCGACATCAAAAAGGCCTATAAACGGCTGGCGATGAAGTATCACCCAGACCGCACTAAAGGCGACAAAGACCTTGAAACCAAGTTTAAAGAGGTTAAGGCGGCGTACGAAGTGTTGGTCGACCCACAAAAACGCGCAGCATACGATCAGTATGGTCATGCAGCGTTTGAACAAGGCCAAGGTGGTTTTGGCGGTGGCGCGGGTGCGGCAGATTTTGCCGATATTTTTGGTGATGTGTTCGGTGATATTTTTGGTGGTGGCGGCGGTCGTCGCGGGCGCCCTCAAGCGCAACGTGGTGCCGACTTACGTTACAACCTTGAATTAAGCTTAGAAGAAGCCGTTCGCGGCAAAGACGTTGAGCTGAAAATTCCAAAGCTAAGCACCTGTGAAGACTGCGACGGTAGTGGTGCAAAAGCAGGGTCAAGTGCCGACACCTGTGGTCATTGCCATGGCTCTGGCCAAATTCAAATGCGCCAAGGCTTTTTTGCGGTGCAGCAGCCGTGTCCACATTGTCGTGGGCGAGGTAAGGTCATTAAAGACCCATGCCGTACGTGTCATGGCGAAGGCCGCGTAGAGCGCACCAAAACCTTGTCAGTTAAAATTCCAGCGGGGGTAGATACCGGCGACCGTATTCGTTTAAGTGGCGAAGGTGAAGCGGGCGAAATGGGCGCACCAGCAGGCGACTTGTATGTGCAAGTGCATGTACGCGAGCATCCAATTTTTGCGCGCGATGGTAATAACCTGTATTGCGAAGTACCGCTTAGCTTTACCCGTGCAGCGCTTGGTGGCGAAATTGAAGTGCCGACGCTAGAAGGTAAAGTAAAACTGAAAATACCGGCTGAAACGCAAACCGGTAAGTTGTTCCGTTTACGCGGCAAAGGTGTAAAGTCAGTGCGCTCTGGTGCGGTTGGCGACCTGATTTGTAAGGTGGTTATTGAAACACCGGTCAACTTGTCCGCGCGCCAACGTGAGTTGTTAGCAGAGTTGGAAGAGTCGATGGGTACGGGCGAAGAAGCCGGTAAATATCGTCCAAAAGAGAAAGGCTTCTTTGATGGAGTACGCAAGTTTTTCGACGATTTGACTGGATAATCAAGCCGGTATTATGCGTTAATGTTGGTAAGTTTTCTTATTTTAGTGATTGAACATGGCGACAGAAATACTTGAACTGATTGGTCGAACCGAAGAACTGTTTATTACCGACATAGCCAAACATGATGAAGAGCTGCGTGAACGAGTGCGCAGCTCTTCTTTTTTGGTGATTGGTGGAGCAGGCTCGATTGGCCAAGCGGTAACCAAAGAAATATTTAAGCGCAACCCGAAAAAGTTGCACGTGGTGGATATTAGCGAAAATAACTTAGTTGAGTTAGTACGCGATATTCGTAGTTCGTTTGGCTATATTGACGGCGATTTTCAAACCTTTGCATTAGACATTGGCTCACTAGAATATGACGCCTTTATAGAGGCCGATGGCCAGTACGACTATGTGCTGAATTTGTCCGCATTAAAGCATGTACGTAGCGAGAAAGACCCCTATACGCTGATGCGTATGATTGACGTGAACGTATTCAACACCGACAAAACTCTCGCGCAGTCGATTGCCAAGGGCACGCAGAAGTATTTTTGCGTGTCGACCGACAAAGCTGCGAACCCAGTCAACATGATGGGGGCGTCAAAACGCATTATGGAAATGTTTTTAATGCGCCGCAGTGAGCAAATTAACATTTCGACAGCGCGCTTTGCCAACGTTGCATTTTCCGATGGCTCGTTGCTGCACGGGTTTAATCAGCGTTTGCAAAAATTACAGCCCATTGTGGCGCCGAACGACATCAAACGCTATTTTGTCACGCCGCAAGAATCTGGTGAATTGTGCCTAATGTCGTGCATTTTCGGCGAAAATCGCGATATTTTCTTCCCGAAGTTAAGCGAAGCGCTGCATTTGATCACCTTCTCGGAAATTGCCGAGAAATATTTGCGTAAACGCGGCTATGAGCCACACTTATGCAGCAGTGAAGACGAAGCGCGCGAGTTGGTAAAAACCTTGCCGCAGCAGGGTAAGTGGCCATGCTTGTTCACTGCCAGCGACACCACCGGTGAAAAAGATTTTGAAGAATTTTTTACTGAGCACGAAGTGCTTGATATGGAACGCTTTGCTAATCTTGGTGTGATCAAAAACGAAGCCAATTATCAGGCTGAGTTATTGCAGCATTTTGAGCAGCACATTGGCCGTATGAAGAATGAGCTTCGCTGGAGCAAAGACCAGCTCGTGGCGTTATTTCATGACATGATTCCGGACTTTGGGCACAAAGAGACCGGTAAATATCTCGATAGTAAAATGTAACTGGGGCCGCGCCTGCACTTATGTCACACGCAACATCACAGCAACAGCTGAGCGAATTTGTTCGCAGTATTTATCAAACCAACGACTTTATTCCGTTGCACGCGCCTACCTTTGGTGAGCTTGAAAAAAGCAACGTGCTCGACACCATTGAAAGCACCTTTGTGTCGAGCGTGGGCAAGTTTGTTGATGAGTTTGAACAGCGCATGCAAGCCTTTACTGGGGCAACCCGAGCGATTGCCACAGTGAATGGCACGGCGGCGCTGCACACCGCGTTATATATGGCCGGTGTTGAGCGCGGTGACTTTGTCATTACCCAAGCGCTGACCTTTGTGGCAACCTGCAACGCAATGTACCACATGGGCGCCGAGCCCATTTTTGTTGACGTGGCACCAAGCACCTTGGGCTTGTGCCCGAAAGCGCTGGAAGCCTACCTAAGCGAGCATGCCAGGTTAGATGGCGAGCGTTGTGTGCACAAAGACACCGGGCGAACTATTCGTGCGGTGGTGCCCATGCACACCTTCGGTCACCCCGTGCATTTAAATGAAATGAAGCAATTGTGCGATAAATGGCACTTGGTGTTAATTGAAGACGCCGCCGAAAGTTTGGGCTCGTATTATCAAGGCCAACATACCGGCACCATTGGGCAGCTAGCGGCGCTAAGCTTTAATGGCAATAAAATTATTACCACCGGCGGTGGTGGCATGGTGTTGTGTGCCAACGAAGAGCTTGGCAAGCGCACCAAACATGTCACCACCACAGCTAAGGTGCCGCACCCTTATGAGTTTTACCACGACGAGCCGGGCTTTAATTATCGGCTGCCAAACTTAAATGCCGCGCTTGGCTGCGCGCAAATGCAGCAGCTACCCAAATTTCTTGAGCAAAAACGTCAGCTTGCCGCCCGCTATCGTGAGTTCTTTGCAGGCACCGCGTTCACGTTTGTTGATGAACCCGCGCACGGCCAGTCGAATTTTTGGTTGAATGCTATTTTATGTGAAGATAAGCAAGCACGGAACGAGCTGCTTGAAAGCCAAAATGCGGCCGGCATTATGTGTCGACCTATTTGGCAGCTCATGCACCGGCTGCCCATGTTTGCACAATGCCCACGTGGGCCATTAACCGTTTCTGAAGATATTGAAGCGCGGTTAGTCAATATCCCCAGTTCGCCCATTTAAACAGAGCGACCCAGTGATGCGAAAAATTGCCGTTTTTACCGGTACACGAGCTGAATACGGCCTGTTGTATTGGCTACTCAAAGACATTGAAGCTGCAGCTGATATGCAGCTGCAACTGTTGGTTTCTGGCGCGCACTTAGCCCCAGAATTTGGCCTGACCGTTGAGCAAATAAAACGCGATGGCTTTACGGTAACCGAGCAAGTGGACATGTTGCTGGCCTCGGACAGTGCGGTGGGTACGGTAAAAAGTCTTGGCTTAGGTGTCATGGGCTATGGCGAGGCGTTAGCGCGCATGCAGCCCGATGTGCTGGTCATATTAGGTGACCGTTACGAAGCTTTAGGGGCGGCGCAGGCGGCGCTGCTGATGCGCATTCCTATTTTGCATATTCATGGCGGTGAAATTACCGAAGGCGCTTATGATGACGCCATTCGTCATGCGATTAGCAAAATGAGCCTATTGCACGCCACCGCAACCGAAAGCTATCGGCAGCGGGTTATTCAATTAGGTGAGCAGCCCGAACGCGTGGTTAATGTTGGCGCTATTGGCTTGGACCATTTGCAGCGCTCGCCCTTTATGTCGGTGGCGCAACTGTCACAGTCACTTGAGTTTGACTTAACCAATTCTGACTATGCGGTTTTTACGTATCACCCAGTCACGCTGGCCGATGAGCCTGGCGAGCCAACCTTTGCGGCAATCACACAAGCATTAAATGCATACCCAGAATTGAAAGTCATTATGACCTATCCGAACGCCGACGAAGGCGGGCGAAAACTTATTCCGCTTATTGAACAGTACGCAAGCAAGTACCCAGAGCGCATTAAAGTGGTTCCATCATTGGGGCAACAGCGTTATTTGAGCGCGGTAAAACATGCCGCGGTAGTTATTGGTAATTCGTCGAGCGGCATTATTGAAGTGCCATCGTTTGCGGTGCCAACGGTGAATATTGGCGCGCGGCAACAGGGTCGTATTGCGGCCAGTAGTGTATTGCATTGTGCGGCCACCGGTGACGCAATAACCGCGGCTATTAGTCGCGCCCTCGAGTTAAAACAGTCGGGCCAATTAACCGGCGTAACCAACCCTTACGGGCAGGGTAATGCGGTTGAAAAAATTATGGCGCTATTGCGTACAGAGCAGTTAAGCACCGTGAAAACATTTTATGATTTACCAGGGGTAAACTCATGACCTTAATTATTGCTGAAGCTGGTGTGAACCATAACGGCGATGCTGAGCTGGCCCGTCAGTTAGTGCTTGCTGCGCATCAAGCCGGCGCTGATATTGTGAAGTTTCAAACCTTTAAAGCTAAAAACTTGGTGACTGAGCAGGCCACTCAGGCGGACTACCAGAAGAAAAACACCGGCAAAGAAGAGTCGCAGCTGGCCATGCTGCAACGTTTAGAGCTGAGCTATGAGCTGCACCACGAGCTGGTGGCGCAGTGCCAAGACTTAGGCATTGAGTTTTTGTCCACGGCCTTTGATGACGAAAGTCTCGATTTTTTAGTCAATGATTTAAAGCTGAAGCGCCTGAAAATACCATCGGGCGAAATTACCAATGCCCCCTTAGTGCTCAAGCACGCGCAAACCGGCTGTGACCTGATTGTCTCTACCGGCATGGCGACGGTGGCAGAAATTGAAGCTGTGTTGGGGGTTATTGCTTTTGGGTACTTAAACCCGCAAGCAACGCAAGCCAGCCGCGCTGACTTTGAAGCCGCTTATGCTTCAGACGAAGGGCAGCAGGCGCTGCGTGAAAAAGTTTGTGTGCTGCATTGCACGACTGAGTACCCAGCGCCCATGAATGAAATTAATTTGCGCGCTATGGACAGTCTGCGCGAGACATTTAAGTTGGCAGTCGGGTATTCGGATCATAGTCATGGCATTACGGTACCAATAGCCGCCGTGGCGCGTGGTGCCAGCATTATTGAAAAGCATTTTACCTTAGACAACAACCTTGAAGGCCCTGACCATAAAGCGTCGCTGGAGCCTCATGAACTTGCCGCGATGACGCAGGCGATTCGGCAGGTGGAGCAGGCCTTGGGTGATGGCGTTAAGCGCCCGACAGTGTCGGAAGTACGTAATAAAGCCATAGCGCGCAAAAGCCTTGTTGCCGCGCGCGCAATTCAACAAGGTCAAGTGATCACGGCTGAAGACCTCGCGGTTAAACGCCCAGGCTCTGGGCGGTCGCCATTTGATTATTGGCAGGTGGTGGGGCAGGTGAGTCTACATGACTATCAACCTGGAGACCTTATTCGTGACTAACCGCAAGCAAACCACGCAAGCGAAACCCGTACTGGTATTAGGTGCCGGCGGCCACGCGCGGGTGCTCATTGAGGTGTTATTAGCGCAGGGTCGCGAAATTGTCGGTTTGGTTGCACCGCAGGTTAGCGATGCCCCTGAATTTGATGGTCTTCCCCACTTTAAAGCCGACGACGACGTATTGAATTTTG
The DNA here is from genome assembly GCF_900116895.1 of Pseudidiomarina donghaiensis. Classification (GTDB taxonomy): domain Bacteria; phylum Pseudomonadota; class Gammaproteobacteria; order Enterobacterales; family Alteromonadaceae; genus Pseudidiomarina; species Pseudidiomarina donghaiensis. The sequence continues at coordinate 676,031 of NZ_FPCF01000001.1, forward strand.
CGCCTGACGCCATTGAGTTGGTGAATGCTGTCGGCTCGCTACCGCAAGCAAGCGCCTTACGCGAACGCTTATTTACACGGTTTAGTGGTTTGGGTTACGCGTTTACTACGGTTATCGCCCCTTCGGCGGTGGTGTCTCAATTTGCGCAGCTAGAGCAAGGGGTACAAATTTTACCCGGAGCCATTGTGAATGGTTGTGCCATTGGCGCGAATACGATTATTAATAGCGGAGCCATTGTTGAGCACGATGTACAAGTAGGGGCGCAGTGTCATGTTGCCCCCGGCGCGGTTATTTGTGGCGATGTTACTTTAGCCGAGCGGGTGCATGTGGGCGCTGGGGCGACCATTATTCAAGGCCTGCATATTGGTACTGAAGCCGTTATTGGTGCAGGCTCGGTAGTCACCCGAGCGGTGCCGGCAAATGCGATTCATTACCCTGCAAAAGGGTTTATAAAAAAGGACGCTGACCAAGCATGAGTTATGATTGGAAACAGGTGGTTGTTGCGCCATCAACAACTTTGCAAAGCGCGCTAAAACAACTCGATGAAGGTGCACTGCGTATTGTTTTGGTGTGCGACGAAGCTATGCATTTACAAGGGGTAGTCACCGATGGTGACGTGCGTCGCGGTTTGTTGCGCGGTGTTGGCCTTGAAGCGCCGGTTAGCCAAGTGATGAACACCCAGCCCATTACGGTCACGCCAGAAACCTCGCGCAGCGACGCTGTCGCATTGATGCAAAGTAAGAGCATTTTAGCCATTCCGGTGGTTGCCGAAGGCCACGTGATTGGGCTGCAAACCTTACAAAAACTGCAAAGCACGCATAGTTACCAAAACCCCGTGTTCATTATGGCCGGTGGCTTTGGCACGCGTTTACGCCCGTTAACAGACAATACGCCCAAGCCGATGCTAAAAGTTGGCGAGCGACCCATTTTGGAAACTTTGTTACTTAACTTTATTAAGTCAGGTTTTTCTAATTTTTATATTTCGACCCATTATTTGCCCCATGTTATTCGCGATTATTTTGGCGACGGCAGTAAGTGGAACGTCAATATTACTTACGTGCACGAAGAAGAGCCTTTAGGCACAGGTGGCGCACTTGGGTTATTACCAGAGTCGACCCCTGAGTTACCGCTGATTATGGTCAATGGCGACGTACTCACCTCGGTTGACTTTGAACGTGTGCTTGATTTTCATATGACCCACCATGCATTGGCGACCATGTGCGTACGCGAATACGACTACCAAATTCCATACGGCGTTATTATGGGCGATGGTGAGCGCATTATTAGTATGGAAGAGAAGCCCATTCAGCGCTTTTTCGTCAACGCGGGTATATACGTCATTAGCCCTGAGATCTTCAAAAACGTGGAAAAACATACACGTATCGATATGCCAACGCTGTTGCAAACATACCTAGATGCAAATGAAGACGTGTTTATGTTCCCAATTCATGAATATTGGCTAGATATTGGCCGTATGGATGACTTTAAACGGGCACAAATTGACATTAAAGGGCTTGGATTATAATGGCGACAATCGCGATTATTCCGGCGCGAGGTGGAAGTAAACGCTTACCCGGAAAAAATATCAAAGCTTTGGGCGGCAAGCCGCTCATCGCCTGGACCATAGAAGCTGCGCTGCACAGCGGCTGTTTTGATCGGGTTATTGTCAGTACTGATGACCAAGCCATTGCTGATGTTGCTGTTGCGTTTGGTGCAGAGGTGCCTTTTTTGCGCCCAGCCGAGTTGTCGGGCGATATGGCGACATCGGATGCCGTGATTGAGCATGCGGTGAATTGGCTAGAGCAGCATGAGGCGCTAACCATTGATACCGTGGCTTTGTTGCAGCCGACATCGCCGTTTCGTCACGCTGAACACATAAAAAGCGCGGTGGCATTGATGCAGGAAAAACAAGCCGAAGGCGTGGTGTCCGTCACTGCTAGTGATGTACGCCTAGAACTTTGCAACACCTTGCCTGCTGACCATAGCTTAGCGGGCTTTATTAATATTAGCGCCAATGCAGCGGCAAAGCGCACCCAAGATATGCGCCAGATTTATGAATTAAATGGCGCCATTTACCTATTCAAACGCCACATTGTGGGCCAGCTAGCGCAACTTTACGCACCGACTAGCAAGGCGTTCGCGTATGTTATGCCCTTGGAAGACTCAGTCGATATTGATACTGCACGTGACTTCGCTTGGGCTGAATTTTGTTTATCGACTAAACTCTAAGTGTTACCTGTTGATATCACAGTGTTTAAGGAGATGATTCATGGCACATTGGAAAGCTTTAGGAATTGCCGCATTAGCTAGCAGTTTAATGCTAAGTGCGTGTACCGAGTCACCCACCGGGCGTAGCCAGCTTATGTTATTTTCCAGTGGCCAATTGGCATCGCTTGGCGATGATAGCTACAACCAGCTCAAACAAAACGAAAAAATCAGTGCCAATACTAATGTCAATGCCTATGTACGTTGTGTTGCTAACGATTTGATCTCAGTATTACCGAGCCCTTGGCGTGACAAGCAATGGGAAATAACCGTGTTTGAGAGTGAACAAATTAACGCGTTTGCCTTGCCCGGCGAGAATATCGGCGTGTACACAGGCTTGCTCAAAGTGACGGAAAATAGAGATCAGCTCGCCGCTGTTATTGGCCACGAAATTGCTCACGTGATTGCCGACCACGGCAACGAGCGCATGTCGAATCAATTTGCAGTAGGTTTAGGGCTGCAAGTAGGCGCCGCTTTAGCGTCAGCAAAACTTGAAGAACAAGACGCCGCCATGGTGATGGCCGCGTTAGGTATTGGCGCCCAAGTTGGTGTGTTACTCCCATACTCACGCACACACGAAAGCGAATCTGATCAACTTGGCCTAGACTACATGGCTGCCGCCGGTTATAACCCAGCCGAAGCCGCTAATTTGTGGCGTAACATGGCCAAAGTAGGCGGTGCCGCCGGCCCTGAATTTTTGTCAACGCACCCAACACCACAAACTCGCATTGACGCCATAGAAGCCTACGTTCCGCGCCTACAATCACTCTATCAAAGCGCACCAAAACCCACTTGTCGCATGTAGCCCGGCGTTTCACGCCGGGTGGCGCGCAGCGCCGTTATTGCCCGCCGCGCCAGCAAAGGTAAGCCGGGTGGCGCGCAGCGCCGTTATTGCCCGCCGCGCCAGCAAAGGTAAGCCGGGTGGCGCGCAGCGCCGTTATTGCCCGCCGCGCCAGCGAAGGTAAGCCGGGTGGCGCGCAGCGCTGAAACAGCTTAACTAGCCGTTTTCATGAGCACCAAACCTGTCACAATAAAGGCCGCAGCAATAACACGTTGCGGCGTAACAGGCTCGCCAAGAAACCAAATTCCCAGCACAAAAGCACCAACAGCCCCGATGCCTGTCCAAATTGTATAAGCCGTGCCAAGTGGAATAGTTCGCATAGCAATAGCCAGTAGCCAAAAGCTCACAAACATTGCTATGACAGTAATCGTCGTGGCGAGCGGCTTGGTAAAGCCGAGCGATTGTTTCATGGCAAACGCCCAAACAACTTCAAAAACACCTGCAATAAATAAATAGAGCCAAGCCATAGCAAGCTCCTCATTGGTTTTTGCTAGGTCGTCCTAGCTATTGTCCACAATGGGGAGGTCGTCCTCCGAGGTTGTTAAGTTTATCACTTTGGTTATAAGACAGTCCAAATTGAACTAAAGCACGCCGCCCACCGTTAGTACAATATGAAATTCAACTGCGATATTGGCTATTAGATATTAGATATTAGATGAAACCCAATACCCGAAATATCAGCTCTAATATCCAATATCTAATAGCTGATATCGTTTTCGTTTTTTAAGGGTGATTATGTTTAAAGCTTGGTTTGCAATTCCGTTCTGGCAACGCGTGCTAGGTGCTTTTGCGCTTGGTGTCATTATTGGCGTGGCGCAACCCGAGGTTGCGCAAACACTGCGCCCATTGGGTACATTGTTTATTAATGCGTTAAAAATGCTGGTGGCGCCGCTTATTTTCTTTGCCATTGTCAGTGCCATTTTACAACTTGGTAGCGGTGAGAAGGCCGGGAAAATAGGTGCACAAACTATTGGCCTATTTTTATTGACCGCGGTTATTGCTAGCTTCATTGGCTTATCCGTTGCACAGTTGCTTGATATTACGCCGTCGCCAGACCTAGTTGCTGATAGCAACTATGTTCCGAAAGAGGTGCCAGGCCCAATTGATGTCTTTTTGAATTTTATACCAACGAACCCTATTGCAGCACTGGCTGAAGGTAACGTCATTCAAATTGTAGTTTTTGCCGCTTTGGTTGGGGTTGCAATCAATCAGTTGGGTGACGTTGCCAAACCTTTTGGCGATGCCATGAAAGCCGGTGCGCAAGTTATGTACCGCATTACCAAAATGGTGTTAGAACTTACACCGCTTGGTGTGCTGGGGTTGATGGCCTGGGTTGTTGGGCATTATGGATTGGCCAGTTTAACGCCGTTGGCGGCGTTTATTGGCGCCATTTATTTAGCCTGCTTCATTCACATTGTCTTTGTTTACGGCACCATGGTGCGCTTGGCGGGTATGTCGCCGTGGTTTTTCTTTAAGTCGGTATTTTCTGCTCAGCTCGTGGCATTTACGACCTGTAGCAGTTTTGGCACCATTCCGGCGGCTCACCAAGCAATTACCGAAAAGTTAGGCGTGCAAAAAGAGTATGCTAGTTTTGTATTGCCATTAGGCGCAACGATTAATATGGACGGTTGCGGTGGTATCTATCCGGCTATCGCCTCTATCTTTATTGCACAAATTTACGGTATTCCGCTAGACTGGGCAGACTATTTGTTAATAACACTAACCGCGACACTGGCATCAGTAGGCACGGCCGGCGTTCCAGGAACCGCGATGGTGATGTTAACCGTGACGCTGAACGCGATAGGTTTGCCGCTTGAAGGTATTGCATTTATTGCCGCCATTGATCGAATCATCGATATGGCACGCACCGCGACGAATGTTACCGGCGACATGGCCGTATCGGTGGTGTTAGGCCGCAATAAAACCGCCGACCAACCATTAACCGCTACCGGTCAGCCAATAACAACGAATAACGACTAACGAACAACGAACAGAGGTAGCATGAAGTTAGGCATTTTGGGCGCCACAGGGCGCATGGGGCAGGCGGTGATCGCGAGCACCCCACGCTACAATGTAACGGTGACTGCGGCTGTTGTTAGTCAACAGTCGAATCGTTACGGTGAGCCTATTCGTGCCAACACTGCCGGCGCTGGTGTGCGCTTTCAGCATGCACATGAATTGCAACCCGGCCAAGTCGATGTGCTGATCGACTTCTCTTTACCGCAGGCCCTTGCAGACAATCTGCAGTTAGCGCAGCAACTGCAAGTTCCGATTGTGGTGTGCACTACGGGCCTTAGTGAGCAACAACAGCACTTGTTAAGCCAAGCTACCGAGCAAGTCCCCGTGTTATACGCTGCGAATACCAGTGTCGGCATTACCTTATTGCGACAATTAGTGCAGTTAACCGCAGCGGCGCTGCCCGATACTGACATCGAAATTTTTGAAGCGCATCATAGCGCTAAGCGTGATGGCCCATCAGGCACTGCGGTGGTGCTTGGTGAGAGTGCCGCCGCCGGCCGAGGGAAGTCATTAGCAGAGTTATCAGCGGGTGTGCGTGCTGATGGTGTGCGCGAGTTTGGCTCGATTGGCTTTTCGGTGTTGCGCGCGGCCGATATTATTGGCGAGCACACGGTCATGTTTGCGCACACCGGTGAGCGCATAGAGTTAACCCACCGAGTCAGTAACCGAAAGGTATTTGCGCAAGGTGCCATTCAAGCTGCGCAATGGCTAGTAAAGCAACCCAACGGACTATACAGCATGGCCGATATGCTGCAATTGAAAACACTTTTGAAACAATTGGTCTAGCCTGCAGGGCTTCACACGCCACGCTATTTTTCAGTTTACGAAACCTGCAAATTTCGGTAGAATACGCCCAATTTGCCGGTAACTTTTCGGGCAAGCTGAAACGCGCACTCCACAGGTTTCAAAAACGCGTATTTAGTTTTTAAATAATGAGTTTTTGAAAATCGACGCTGGTGCAAGGTAATCAACGGGGAAGTCATTTTTTTGATTCACCCGTTTTTTTATATGCGGAGGTTAACCTTGAGTATTCTAGCGAGCCACTCAGCAAGTAAAGCCATTTTGGTACTTGCCGATGGGACTGTTTTTCATGGCACGGCCATTGGCGCCGGCGGTACTGCAGTTGGTGAAGTTGTTTTTAACACCGCAATGACTGGTTACCAAGAAATTCTCACCGACCCCTCTTATGCAGAACAAATCGTTACCCTCACTTATCCTCACATCGGCAATTACGGCACTAACCACGAAGACGAAGAATCTAATCGCGTTTGGGCTAAAGGTCTAATCATTCGCGAAATGTCGCTGAAAGCAAGTAACTTCCGCCGCGAGCAGTCGCTTGGTGATTACTTACGCCAGCGCAATGTGGTAGGCATTGCCGATATTGATACGCGCAAGTTAACGCGTATTCTGCGAGAGAAAGGGGCGCAAAATGGCTGCATCATGGCTGGCGAGATTAATGTTGAGAAAGCCTTAGAGTTAGCGCAACAATTTCCTGGTTTAAAGGGCTTAGATTTAGCCAAAGAAGTGACGATTCGTACCCCCGTTGAGTGGGTAAGCCAGAGCTGGAAGCTTGGTCAAGGATTTAGCGACTTGAACGAACCGAAATTTCATGTGGTCGCCTACGATTATGGCTGCAAACGCAATATTTTACGGATGTTGGCTGACCGCGGTTGTAAAGTCACTTTAGTGCCAGCGCAAACGCCGGCCAAAGATGTACTCGCGATGAACCCTGATGGCGTGTTTTTATCGAATGGCCCTGGTGACCCGGAGCCATGTGACTACGCCATTACCGCAATTCAAGAAATTATTGACGCCAAGGTACCTATCTTTGGTATTTGTTTAGGCCATCAATTGCTGGCGCTGGCCAGTGGCGCGCAAACGGTAAAAATGAAGCTAGGCCACCATGGTGCGAACCACCCAGTGCAAGATTTAGCCACTGGGCGCGTGATGATTACCAGCCAAAACCATGGTTTTGCGGTAGACGAAGCGACGCTTCCGGCCACCATGAAAGCAACCCACAAGTCGTTGTTTGACGGTACCCTGCAGGGCATTGAGCGCACTGACGTGAAAGCCTTCAGTTTTCAAGGCCACCCAGAAGCGAGCCCAGGCCCGAACGATGCGGCCCCGTTATTCGACCACTTTATTGAATTGATGAGCCAGTAACTATGCCAAAACGTACCGATATTAAAAGCATTCTAATTCTTGGCGCTGGCCCGATTGTTATCGGCCAGGCCTGCGAGTTCGACTACTCGGGTGCCCAGGCGTGTAAAGCCCTACGCGAAGAAGGCTACCGAGTTATTTTGGTGAACTCTAACCCGGCGACCATAATGACTGATCCGGAAATGGCAGATGTCACCTACATTGAGCCGATTCACTGGGAAGTTGTCGCAAAAATTATTGAAGTTGAACGCCCGGATGCCGTGTTACCGACCATGGGTGGGCAAACAGCGCTGAACTGTGCTTTAGAGCTTGATAAGCACGGCGTGCTAGAGAAATTCGCCGTGGAAATGATCGGCGCCAATGCCGATGCGATTGATAAAGCAGAAAACCGCGATCGCTTCGACAAAGCCATGAAGGCTATTGGCCTTGAAACGCCCAACGCGAAAGTTGCCAATAACTTGCAAGAAGCTTTTGAAATTCAAGAAGAGTTCGGCTTTCCGCTGATTATTCGTCCAAGTTTCACCATGGGCGGCAGCGGTGGTGGTATTGCCTATAACCGCGAAGAGTTTGAAGAAATTTGCCGGCGCGGGCTCGACTTATCGCCAACCAAAGAGTTGCTGATTGACCAGTCGCTTATTGGTTGGAAAGAATATGAAATGGAAGTGGTACGCGACCGTGCCGATAACTGCATTATTGTCTGTGCCATTGAAAACTTTGATGCCATGGGCATTCACACCGGTGACTCGATTACCGTTGCACCATCACAAACATTAACCGACAAAGAATATCAGTTAATGCGTGACGCAGCGATGGCCGTATTGCGCGAAATTGGTGTTGAAACCGGTGGTTCGAACGTGCAGTTTGGTGTGTGCCCTGACACCGGCCGCATGGTGGTGATTGAGATGAACCCACGGGTATCTCGCTCATCGGCGTTAGCGTCTAAGGCTACGGGTTTCCCAATTGCCAAAGTGGCAGCTAAGTTAGCGGTGGGATATACCCTTGACGAGCTTGAAAACGAAATCACCGGTGGCGTGACGCCGGCCTCGTTTGAGCCGGCACTTGACTATGTTGTGACCAAGATTCCTCGCTTTAACTTCGAAAAGTTTGCCGGCTGTAATGACCGTCTAACCACCCAAATGAAGTCTGTGGGTGAAGTCATGGCGATTGGTCGTAACCAGCAAGAGTCTTTGCAAAAAGCTCTGCGTGGCCTTGAAATTGGCGTGTCTGGCTTTGACCCAATGGTTGAAGTTAATGACCCAGAAGCGCGTGGCAAAGTCATTCGAGAGTTGAAAGAACCAGGTGCGGAGCGTATTTTCTATATTGCCGATGCATTCCGTTTGGGCATGACAGTGCGTGAAGTGTTTGAGCTAACGCGCATTGATGAGTGGTATTTAATTCAAATTGAAGAAATAGTACTGCTTGAGGAAGAAGTTCAGAAGCTCGGTATGGCAGGGCTTGATGCGCACGCGTTACGCTTATTGAAGCGCAAAGGCTTTGCTGATAAGCGTATTGCTGACTTACTGCATGTGGCCGAAGCTGAAGTGCGTCGTCGTCGCAACGAGCTTGGTATTCATCCAGTGTACAAGCGTGTTGATACCTGTGCAGCCGAGTTCCGCTCAGACACCGCGTATATGTACTCAACCTACGATGAAGAATGCGAAGCGGCGCCAAGCGACAAAGATAAAATCATGGTCATTGGCGGCGGGCCAAACCGCATTGGCCAGGGCATCGAGTTTGACTATTGCTGTGTTCACGCGGCATTAGCGCTGCGTGAAGACGGTTACGAAACTATTATGGTGAACTGTAACCCAGAAACGGTTTCAACTGACTACGACACGTCTGACCGCTTGTATTTTGAACCAATTACCCTTGAAGACGTGCTCGAAATTGTCCGTGTTGAAAAGCCGAAAGGCGTAATTGTTCAGTACGGTGGCCAAACACCGTTGAAGCTTGCCCGTGAGTTGGAAGCGAATGGCGTTCCTGTGATTGGTACATCGCCAGATGCAATTGACCGCGCTGAAGACCGCGAGCGCTTCCAAGGTGCTGTGCGCCGACTTGGATTGAAACAACCGGAAAACTCGACAGTAACCAAAGTTGACGAAGCATTACGCGAAGCCGAGCGAATTGGCTACCCGTTGGTGGTGCGCCCGTCGTACGTACTTGGTGGCCGGGCAATGGAAATTGTCTACGACGAAACCGATTTGCTGCGTTATTTAACCGACGCGGTGAAAGTGTCGAACTCAGCGCCCGTATTGCTTGATCGCTTCTTAGACAACGCGATTGAGGTGGACGTCGACGCTATTTGTGACGGTAAAGACGTACTCATCGGCGGCATTATGCAGCACATTGAGCAAGCGGGTGTGCATTCGGGTGACTCAGCCTGTTCATTGCCACCGTATTCTTTGAGTGACAAAATTCAGGACGAATTACGCGACCAAATGAGCAAGTTAGCGTTTGAATTGGGCGTGAACGGCTTGATGAACGCGCAGTTTGCCATCAAAGATGATGAAATTTACCTAATTGAAGTGAACCCACGTGCCGCGCGTACTGTACCATTTGTGTCGAAAGCAACCGGCTTACCGTTAGCAAAAATAGCTGCGCGAGTTATGGTTGGCCAGTCGTTAGCCGAGCAAGGTTATACCGAAGAAGTCATTCCTCCTTATTACTCGGTCAAAGAAGTGGTTATTCCATTCGCTAAATTCCAAGGCGTGGACCCAATTCGTGGCCCAGAAATGCGCTCAACTGGTGAAGTGATGGGCGTTGGTGAGAGCTTCGAAGAAGCCTACGCCAAAGCCAACTTGGGCGCTGGCGAAGCTCTTGCGAAAGCGGGTAAAGCCTTATTGTCAGTGCGCGATGGAGATAAATCTCGCTTGTTTGATTTGGCGCGCGGGCTAATTGGCTTGGGCTTTAATTTAGAAGCCACTCGCGGTACCGCGAAGATGCTCAACGACGAAGGCTTGAAGTGTTCGGTAGTGAATAAACTACAAGAAGGTCGGCCGAATATAGTTGATGCAATTAAGAACGGCGAGTACAGTTACATTATTAACACCGTAGAAGGGCGCCAGGCAATTGAAGACTCGGTTTACATACGCCGTGAAGCGCTCTTGAATAAAGTTACCTACACCACAACATTAAATGCAGCGTTTACGACAGTGAAAGCGAACACGGCCGACGATCGTGCACGTGTGAATTCACTCCAGTCACTGCATAAAAGGGTTTTAGAACGATGAATCAAATTCCAATGACCACCCGCGGCGCAGAGATGCTGCGGGAGGAATTGAAACGCTTAAAAACAGAAGAGCGACCGCGTATTATTCAAGCGATTGCTGACGCACGTGAGCACGGTGATTTAAAAGAAAATGCCGAGTACCATGCTGCCCGCGAGCAGCAGGGTTTCTGTGAAGGGCGTATTCAAGAAATTGAAGCGAAATTATCAAATTCACAAGTGATTGATGTCACCAAAGTGCCAAACCAAGGCAAGGTTATTTTTGGTGCAACAGTAACTGTTTACAATACCGTTACCGACAAAGAAATGACGTATCGTATTGTGGGTGATGACGAAGCGGATATTAAGCAAAACTTAATTTCGATTAACTCGCCCATTGCACGTGCGCTTATTGGTAAGCAAATTGACGATGTGGCGCGCGTTAATACACCAAACGGCGAAGTGGAATATGAAGTGGTTAAGGTTGAGTATATCTAAACCTTAACCAATGAGTTTGCTTTAACCTTTCAACAGCGCGACGAGTTCGCGCTGTTTTTGTTTGCGCTGCTCAGGGGTTATCGGTTTATGGTGATAGGCCTCAATGTCAGGAAAAACCTCTTCAATTTCGCGCTCAATGGCTTTGGCTAGTGCAACCGCCACGGCTTGTGAGCGCGCTTTCCGCGATGCGACTTTAGAAACTAGCGATGGGCTTTTACCTAATACTTCAGCGATCATGCTGAAATCAAAGCCGCGTCGCATTAATTCCTTTTTGATTTGTTGACTATCCATCAGGTATAGTTATTCCTGTTCAGGTTAAGTGAATTGCGAGTTCACTTTTGATTCTAAAATTAACTCAAATGGCAGATATTTGTGTCATTTGACGCAAAAGTAAATAAAAACATGTCAAATGACACGAGCAAGCTAAATAAACCACAAGCATCAGGTAAAATCAACTGTGCATTACCTGATCTAGAAACCTGTATGCAACGGTTAGCGGTTATCTCTAAGCAGACATCGGCTAGCGCTATCATGCGTTGGTTGGGTCTTCCAGAGGCGACGCATAGCAATTGGAAACGGCGAAATTCGATTAATTATGATCGGGTTATTGAAGGTTTGCTGCGACAAGGTGTGTCGCTTGATTGGTTTTTTGCACCGGCGGTTTATCTGCGTTACCCAAATGTGAGCTCAATTGTCACTGAGCAAGATGCCGACTATGAGGTGCCTGCAGAGTTTGATGCAATGCTGAAAGCGCTGGACGTTGTCGAACCCATTATGCAGCAGTATGGTGTGCTCATGACCGAGAGTAATCGTAAGCTGATGACAGAACTGTTTTTTAAGCGTCGTGGCGAGGGCGTCGTACTAGAAACTGCGCTGCACCAAGTCGCAAAGGCGTTGGCAACAGCGCAAGCAAAATAACTAACTGACAACTATTGGCGCGGAAGCTGAATCTTCTGCGCGTTACTTGGTTTGTATAAGGTTAAAATTTTACCGACAACTTGCACTTTGGTTGCAGCTGTGTGAGCTAGAATTGTCGCATAAATTTGCTCGCGCAGCTCACGATCTTCATCAGGCACTTTCACTTTAATGAGTTCATGGTGCTCTAGTGCCAGCTCAATTTCTGCCATGACCCCTTCCGTTAAGCCATTTGCACCCAGCAGAACAACTGGTTTTAGCGAATGAGCAAGTGATTTTAAGTGCTGTTTTTGTTTATTGCTTAAGGTTACGGCGTTTGCCATGTAATATATCCCATCAATGACTTGAATTTACGATATTGTACCGCCATCTAGGTGGAAGAAGCCAGTTTGGTAAGAGAATCATGACGAAAAAACGCTCGGCTAGCAGTAAACGCTGGCTCCAAGAACACTTTAGTGATCATTATGTGCAAAAAGCGCAAAAAAAGGGCTATCGCTCACGCGCGGTGTTTAAGATTGAAGAAATACAGCAAAAAGACCGCATATTAAAGCAGAGTCAAACCGTGGTCGACTTAGGCGCAGCGCCTGGTGGGTGGTCACAATTTGTGGTTGACAACTTGCAGGGCAACTGCGAAGTCATCGCTTGTGATATTTTACCGATGGACCCAATCGCTGGGGTCGATTTCCTAGAAGGCGACTTTCGTGATGAAGCCGTTTTGGATGCGTTGTTGACCCGAATTGGCGGTAAAAACGTAGATGTAGTGTTGTCCGACATGGCACCAAACATGAGTGGTAACGACAATGTGGATCAGCCACGAGCCATGTATCTGGTTGAATTAGCACTAGATATGTGTCATCAAGTATTGAAACCAAACGGCACTTTTGTCGTCAAAGTGTTTCATGGCCAAGGTTTTGAAGAATTTTTAAAAGACGTTCGCGCGGCGTTCACTACGGTGAAAACGCGTAAGCCAGATTCGTCACGTGCACGTTCACGTGAGGTGTATCTGGTAGCGACCGGATACAAACTGTAGTACCCTGTAGGGCGTGCTACAAATGCAAACAAGAGGTAGTCAGCTTTGAGCGATATGGCAAAGAATCTCATTTTATGGTTGGTGATTGCCGTTGTATTAATGACTGTATTTAACAATTTCAGTCAAGGCGGCGGTAGTGGTCAACAGGTGGCGTACAGCCAGTTTATTAGTCAAGTACACAATGGTGGTGTGCGTAAGGCTGATATTGACGGCCGTGTGATCACCGCGCAATCGCGCACCGGTGAGCAATTCACGACAATTATTCCAACCCAGTACGATCCTAAACTGCTGGACGACTTGTTGGAAAACAACGTGGAAGTAACGGGTAAACCACCCGAAGAGCCAAGTATTTGGGCCTCGATTTTTATTTCGTGGTTCCCAATGTTGTTGCTAATTGGCGTATGGATTTTCTTCATGCGACAAATGCAGGGCGGCGGTGGTAAAGGCGCTATGTCGTTTGGCAAAAGCAAAGCGCGCCTCATGAGCGAAGATCAAATTAAAACCACCTTTGCTGATGTTGCAGGTTGTGACGAAGCGAAAGAGGAAGTGACAGAGCTGGTTGATTACCTGAAAGACCCGACACGTTTTCAACACCTTGGCGGTAAAATTCCAAAAGGTGTGTTAATGGTGGGCCCGCCAGGTACGGGTAAGACCCTGTTAGCGAAAGCCATTGCCGGTGAAGCGCGGGTACCGTTCTTTTCAATTTCTGGTTCAGACTTTGTTGAAATGTTTGTCGGTGTGGGTGCGTCACGTGTACGTGACATGTTCGAGCAAGCTAAAAAAGCAGCACCGTGTATTATCTTTATTGACGAAATTGACGCCGTAGGTCGCCAGCGTGGCGCCGGACTAGGTGGCGGTCACGATGAGCGTGAACAAACCTTGAACCAAATGTTGGTTGAAATGGACGGCTTTGAAGGCAACGAAGGTATTATCGTTATTGCCGCGACTAACCGCCCAGATGTACTCGATCCAGCCTTGCTGCGCCCAGGCCGCTTTGACCGTCAAGTGGTTGTCGGCTTGCCAGATGTGCGTGGTCGTGAACAAATTTTGAAAGTACACATGCGCAAAGTGCCGTTAGGCAAAGATGTTGATGCATCTGTTATTGCGCGTGGTACGCCTGGCTTCTCAGGCGCTGACTTAGCCAATTTGGTCAACGAAGCGGCGTTGTTTGCCGCACGTGGCAACAAGAAAGTTGTGGCGATGGAAGAGTTTGAAAAAGCCAAAGACAAAATCATGATGGGCGCTGAACGCCGCTCAATGGTGATGACCGAAGAAGAGAAAGCCATGACCGCTTATCATGAAGCGGGGCATGCAATCGTTGGTCGCTTGGTACCGGAACACGACCCAGTCTACAAGGTTTCGATTATTCCGCGTGGCCGTGCACTAGGTGTCACTATGTACTTGCCTGAGCAAGATCGTGTGAGTCACTCGAAACAGCACCTAGAGAGCATGATTTCGAGCTTATTTGGTGGTCGTCTAGCCGAACAAATTATTTACGGCGATGAAAAAGTAACCACGGGTGCGTCAAACGATATTGAACGAGCAACACAAATTGCTCGCAAAATGGTAACTCAGTGGGGCCTGTCAGAAAAAATGGGGCCGTTGTTGTACGCTGATGACGAAGGTGAAGTGTTCTTGGGCCGCTCAGTAACCCAGCACAAGCACATGTCGGACGAAACAGCACGAGCTATTGACCAAGAGATTAAGCTGTTTATTGATCGTAACTACGATCGTGCTAAGCGCATCTTGGAAGAAAACGTAGATATTTTGCACACGATGAAAGACGCATTGATGAAGTACGAAACCATTGATGCCGACCAAATTGACGATTTAATGAATCGTCGAGAGGTGCGTGAGCCGCGTGACTGGCAACGCCGCGATAAAAAGCCTGGCGATGACAATAACAACGCGGAAGGTGATCAGTCAGTATCTTCGGCGAAGCCCGCCGGTGACTCACCCGCAAGTTAATGACTAAAAAAGCCCCGTTCTGCGGGGCTTTTTTTTAATGACGAAACACAACAAGCCAAGATAATAGTTAGTGGAATGCTCAACATGAATGATTCTCGCGCAAACATTGAGGTGATGGGGATAATCAACACAACCCCAGATTCGTTTTCTGATGGTGGACGTTTTAATCAGCTTGACGCGGCCTTGCGCCAAGCAGAGCAAATGGTTAACGACGGTGTGCATTGGTTAGATGTCGGCGGTGAATCAACCCGTCCAGGTAGCTCTGGCGTATCAGCTCAAGAAGAAATTGATAGAGTCATACCATTGGTTGAGCAGTTACAGTCACGTTTTAATGTTGCGATATCGGTGGATACGTGCAAAACCGTGGTGATGGCTGAAGCGTTAAAACATAATGTGCAAATGATTAACGACATTAATGCGCTGCGCGATGAAGGAGCCGAAGCATTGTTAGCTCAGGCAGACGGCGTGAAAGTGTGCTTAATGCACATGCAAGGCGAGCCACGGACCATGCAACATGAACCTCGTTATGATGACGTGGTGGTCGAAGTGAAACAGTTTTTAACGAGCCGCGTACGGGCCTGTGAAGCTGCGGGCATACAAAAAACAAACATTTATCTCGATCCAGGCTTTGGATTTGGTAAGTCTGTCAGGCATAATTACCAGCTGCTAAAACGCTTGCAAGCGTTTCATGAATTGCAGCTACCATTGCTCGTGGGTATGTCACGTAAGTCGATGCTGGGCCAAGTTACTGATCGGCCAGTTGATGAGCGTTTAGCGGGAAGTATTGCCGCGGCAACGATTGCCGCAATGAAAGGGGCACAGATTATTCGTGTGCATGATGTCAAGGAAACGGTTGACGCAATGAAAATAGTTGCAGCAACCTTGGCGGGAGAATTCGCTTGAGTCAGCGTAAATATTTTGGCACCGATGGCGTTCGTGGACGTGTCGGTGATTTTCCGATTACACCAGATTTTGCTGTTAAACTCGGTTGGGCTGCAGGCACCGTGCTGTCTGCTAGTGGCAACCAACGTGTGTTGATTGGTAAAGACACCCGTTTATCAGGCTATATGCTTGAGTCAGCGCTTGAAGCTGGCTTACTTTCGGCGGGCGTTAGTGTGGAATTCTTAGGGCCGATGCCAACCCCTGCAGTGGCGTATTTAACACGTAATTTTCGGGCGGCAGCTGGCATTGTTATTAGTGCGTCGCATAACCCTTATTACGATAACGGCATTAAGTTTTTCTCGGATGCTGGTAGTAAGTTATCAGATAGCGTTGAAGCCGAAATTGAGCGTTTGTTAGATGAGCCAATTCGTTGTGTACCGTCTGAAAACATGGGCCGAGCAAGCCGCATAGACGACGCGCCAGGGCGTTACATTGAGTTTTGCAAAAGCGTTTTCCCAAGTGACTTGTCACTGAAGGGCATGAAAATTGTGGTGGATTGCGCCCATGGTGCTACTTACCATATTGCCCCTGATGTACTGCGCGAGCTTGGTGCTGATATTTGGGAAATGGGTACTGAACCGAACGGCGTTAACATTAATCACGAGTGCGGCGCGACTCATCTTGATGCGTTACGTGCAAAAGTTTTGGCCGAAAAAGCCGATCTTGGCTTTGCGCTTGATGGCGACGGTGACCGTTTAATGATGGTTACTGCGAGCGGGCGCGTTGTAGATGGTGATGACGTTATTTACATTCTAGCCCGTGCAGCCCAGCAGGACGGCTTATTGCAAGGCGGTATTGTCGGCACATTAATGAGTAACTTTGCGCTAGAAAAATACTTCACTGAGCGCCGTATTCCATTTGTGCGGGCCAAAGTAGGCGACCGTTACGTTATGGAAGAGCTAGTGAAACGCGACTGGCGTATTGGCGGCGAAAACTCAGGCCATTTAATCAATCGTCAATTTCACAGTACCGGCGACGGCATTATCGCAGGGTTGCAAGTACTTACCGCCATGCAACGCGAAGAACGCACTCTAGATGAACTGTTAGCGGAGTTTGTTAAGTACCCCCAAGCTTTGGTCAACGTACGTTTCAACGCTGGTGATAATCCGCTAGAAGCGGACAACGTGAAAGCCGTCGTTGCAGAAGTTGAACAAGCTCTAGGCAACAACGGTCGCGTGTTGTTACGCAAGTCGGGCACCGAGCCATTAATTCGAGTCATGGTTGAGGGTAAAGACGCGAAAGTGGTGCAAAAATTTGCCGAAGAAATTGCTAGCGAAGTGGAAGCGGTTAGTAATTAACCAGTAAGCTGATTTTCAGTAATAAATTCCATCTCGACAGCTTGTAACTTGCGGCGAGGTTATGTAATATCTCGCCGCTCTCAACGAAGTCAGAGGTTTAGATGCAACGCCAACCGTTAGTTATAGCTAACTGGAAAATGAACGGCGACCGTCACTTGGTCGCAAGCATGGCCGAAGCTTTGCGAGAAAGCGCTGCGAAGCACCCACAAGTTGATGTTGTGGTTTGTCCGCCAGCGGTGTTATTACCAGCATGGCAGCAAGCCGCGTTTTACGACAATTTGAAACTAGGTTGTCAAGACGTCAACGAGCATGGCCACGGTGCGCACACTGGTGAACACAGCGTTGCACTGGTGCAGGAAGCAGGTGTTAGTGTGGCCTTAGTGGGCCATTCCGAACGTCGCCAGTTTTATGGGGATACCGCTGAGCGTATTGCTGCTAAAGTAAATACTTTGCAGGCAAGCGGCATGACCGTGGTACTCTGTGTTGGCGAAAGCGCCCAGCAGCGAGAGCAAGAGCAAACCTTCGTTGTGGTAGCTCAACAGTTACACGATGCGCTGCAGCATGTTGAACAATGCAGCAACCTAGTTATCGCTTATGAGCCAGTTTGGGCTATCGGTACAGGGTTAACCGCGTCACCCGGACAAGCGCAAGAAGTTCATGCGTTTATTCGTAACTGGTTAAGTGACAAATTTGGGCCTGCAGGCGCCAACCTACAACTATTGTATGGTGGCAGTGTGAAGGCTGATAACGCCGAGCAATTATTTGCTCAGGCTGATATTGATGGTGGTTTGATAGGCGGAGCAAGCCTGGTGCCTGAGCAGTTCGTCGCCATTTGCAACGCAGCACAAACCCGGAGTAAGTAAGCTATGTACGAAATTTTATTGATTGCCTACTTAATTATCGCGCTTATCCTGATTGGTTTTATCATGATCCAACAAGGCAAAGGTGCTGATATGGGCGCATCGTTTGGTGCTGGCGCATCAAACACAGTTTTTGGTTCTAGTGGTTCAGGTAATTTCCTAACCCGTACCACAGCTATCTTGGCCGTTGTGTTTTTCGTGCTGAGTTTAGTGTTGGGTAACTTGTCATCAGGTAACGGTGACACCAAAGGCAACTTTGATGAAATTGAAGTGCCAGTGGAAGAAGTTCCTACAGTACCCGCGAATGACAGCGACGTACCTGGATCAAACTAAGTTTTAAAGCGGATGTGGTGGAATTGGTAGACACGCTATCTTGAGGGGGTAGTGCTTTCGGGCGTGCGGGTTCAAGTCCCGCCATCCGCACCAAATTTAGCAACCGACCACGGTTGCGGTTTCAAGTCGAAACCCGTATAATGTGGACACGTTTTCGGACGCGGGGTGGAGCAGTCTGGTAGCTCGTCGGGCTCATAACCCGAAGGTCGTAGGTTCAAATCCTGCCCCCGCAACCAATTACAAAAGGGTCCAGTGTTTTAAAAGCCCCGCAGCAGTTCGGGGCTTTTTACTATGTGACCTTTGCTGCGGCAGTTTTACGCACCTGCGTACAACTGAGAGGGCAGTCAACAACACTGGGCGATTACGCCCTTTTTTTGTTTTTAGGAGTTAGCAAACTTGGCTCGTATTGAAGACCGTTTATTTGACCTGTTAGAACCGGCTGTTGCCGCACTTGATTTCACCTTGTGGGGTGTCGAGTTCGTGCGCGCTGGAAAACACTCAACCTTGCGTGTTTATATTGACCACGACAATGGTATTAGTGTTGACGATTGTGCTGATGTTAGCCACCAGGTTAGCGCTATTTTGGATGTTGAAGACCCAATCAAAAGCGAATATTTTCTTGAAGTATCGTCACCAGGCATGGAACGGCCATTTTTTAAAGCCGCACAGTATGCTGACTATTTGGGAGAAACGGCAGCCGTTGAGCTGACCATGGCCCAACAAGGTAAGCGCAAGTTTAAAGGCGTTATTGCTGCAGTAGACGGCGATAACATTGAATTTAACGTCGATGGTGAGGCGCTGAAAGTAGCGCAAACATCTGTCAAGAAAGCTCATTTAGTTCCTCAGTTTAACTAAGGATTGCGTAGGCGAGGCAAAACAATGGCAAAAGAAATTTTATTGGTTGCAGAAGCAGTATCTAACGAAAAAGACGTTTCAAAAGAAAAAATCTTTGAAGCGCTAGAGTCTGCGCTTGCACACGCAACCAAAAAGAAATACGAAGGCGACATTGATGTTCGTGTCAGTATTAATCGCCAAACCGGTGATTTTGATACGTACCGTCGTTGGTTAGTGGTTGACGATAGTGAGCAACCACTTGAGCACCCGTACCGCGAAATTAGCTTAGCAGCGGCGCAGTATGAAGATGAGACCGTACAAGCTGGCGACTTCGTTGAAGAGCAAATTGACTCAATTGAATTTGACCGTATTACCACGCAAACGGCGAAGCAAGTTATTGTTCAAAAAGTACGTGAAGCGGAACGCGCTAAAGTGGTTGACGAATATAAAGACCAAGTAGGCGAGTTGGTGAGCGGTATTGTGAAACGCGCCACCCGTGAGCACGTTATTCTTGATTTGGGCAACAACGCCGAAGCCATTATTTACCGTGAAGACTTGTTGCCGCGTGAATCATTCCGTGCTGGCGACCGTGTGCGTGGTTTGTTGTTCGATGTTCGCCCTGAAGCGCGCGGAGCACAGTTGTTTATCAGCCGTACTCACCCAGACTTCTTGGTTGAATTGTTCCGCATTGAAGTGCCAGAAATTGGCGAAGAGATGATCGAAATTCGCGGCGCAGCGCGTGACCCAGGTTCGCGTGCGAAAATTGCTGTGAAGAGTAACGACCGTCGCATTGACCCAGTAGGCGCTTGTGTTGGTATGCGCGGTGCGCGTGTACAAGCCGTGTCTGGCGAGCTAGGTGGCGAGCGTGTTGATATCGTGTTGTGGGATGATAACCCAGCGCAATTCGTTATTAATGCCATGGCACCTGCTGAAGTCGCTTCCATTGTGGTTGATGAAGACGCCCACACCATGGATATCGCGGTAGAAGAAGGCAACTTAGCACAGGCTATCGGTAAGGCCGGCCAGAACGTACGTTTAGCCAGTCAATTAACCGGTTGGCAGTTAAATGTCATGTCAGTTGACGAATTTAATGAGAAAAACCAAGCTGAAGCACAAAAGGTGCTCGACTTGTTTACCTCGAAGCTTGGTATTGATGAAGACTTCGCAAGCGTATTGGTTGACGAAGGTTTCTCAACCTTAGAAGAAATTGCGTACGTGCCAGTGGACGAGTTACTCGACATCGAAGGCATGGACGAAGATATTGTTGAAGAATTACGTAGTCGTGCGAAAGGGGTCTTGACCACTCAAGCACTTGCCACAGAAGAGTCTCTTGAAAGCGCCGAGCCTGACGCGACGTTACTTAACCTTGAAGGGTTAGATCGTCACTTAGCTTATGTGTTTGCAAGTCGTGGCATTATCACTTTGGAAGACCTTGCTGAACAAGGCATCGACGACCTAGCCGATATTGACGAATTAACCGAAGAACGAGCAGGCGAGCTGATTATGCAAGCGCGTAATATCTGCTGGTTCGGTAATGAAGAATAAGATCAACGGGGGTACTAGAGACTATGGAAGAAGTAACGCTGGATAAACTAGCTAACGACGTCGGTACGACAGTTGATCGTTTGGTGCAACAGTTTGCGGAAGCAGGCATGAAAAAGCAGCCAGGCGACCGAGTGACTGAAGATGAAAAACAAGCCCTGTTAACGCATTTGAACAAGTCACATGGCGGTAATGGCCCTAGTGAGCCAGCCAAAATGACGTTAAAGCGTAAAGAGAAAAGCACCTTAAGCATTGGCGGCGGCCCTGGTCGCAGCAAGTCAGTGCAGGTGGAAGTACGCAAAAAACGCACCTATGTGAAACGTTCTGCGCTTGAAGAGCAGCAAAAAGCTGACCAAGAAAAAGCTGAGCAAGAGCGTTTAGCGGCGCAAGCGAAGCGTCAGGAAGAAGAAGCAAAAGCGGCTGCTGAAGCGAAAGCCAAAGCTGACGCTAAAGCGGCTGAAGAAAAAGCGAAGCAAGAAGCGGCTCGCAAAGAAAAAGAGAAAGCGAAAGCTAAAGCAGAAGCCGAAAAACGTGCGGCAATGACACCTGAAGAGCGTAAAAAAGCTGACGAAGCGAAAGCTGAAGCAGAGAAGTTGCGCAAAGCCCAGGAAGAAGAAGCACGCAAGAAAGCCGAAGCTGAAGCGGCTCGCCAAGCTGAAGAAGCACGCAAGCTTGCGGAAGAAAACGAAGCACGCTGGCAAGAAGAAGAAGCCAAGCGTAAACAAGCCGAGCAAGAAGAAGTTCACTTCACCACCTCACAAACTGCACAAGCAGCAGAAGATGAGCAAGATGAAGGTGAAGAGCGTCGTGCTCGCCGTAATAAAACCAAG
The DNA here is from genome assembly GCF_900116895.1 of Pseudidiomarina donghaiensis. Lineage (GTDB taxonomy): Bacteria > Pseudomonadota > Gammaproteobacteria > Enterobacterales > Alteromonadaceae > Pseudidiomarina > Pseudidiomarina donghaiensis. The sequence goes on from NZ_FPCF01000001.1 coordinate 697,571, forward strand.
CGTCGCGGCAAAGACGATGAGCGCGATGAAGCGCCACGTCGTGAGAAGCGTCGCAAGGGTTCGAAGCGGTCAACCTTGCAACATGGCTTTAATAAGCCAGCTGCGCCAGTTGAACGCGACGTTAAATTGGGCGAGACCATTACAGTTGGCGAATTAGCGAACCGTATGGCGGTAAAAGCCGGTGAAGTGATCAAAACCATGATGAAAATGGGCGAAATGGTCACGATTAACCAAGTTCTCGACCAAGAAACAGCATCGTTAGTGGTTGAAGAAATGGGCCACAAAGTAGTGCTTGTCAGCGAAAACGCGCTGGAACAAGAGATTTTGGCTGACCGTGATGAAGCGGCAAACCAAAACCAAGTCTCGCGTGCGCCAGTTGTGACCGTTATGGGTCACGTTGACCACGGTAAAACCTCGTTGTTGGACTACATTCGTAAAGCGAAAGTAGCCAAAGGCGAAGCGGGCGGTATTACTCAGCATATTGGTGCTTACCACGTTGAAACCGATCAAGGCATGATTACCTTCCTTGATACCCCAGGCCACGCGGCGTTTACGTCGATGCGTGCACGTGGTGCGAGCGCAACCGATATCGTTATTTTGGTGGTTGCAGCCGACGATGGCGTGATGCCACAAACACTTGAGGCAATTCAGCACGCGAAAGCGGCTGGTGTGCCAGTGGTGGTTGCGATTAACAAAATGGATAAGCCAGAAGCTGACCCAGATCGCGTTAAGAATGAACTTGCACAACGCGACGTTATCCCAGAAGAGTGGGGCGGTGACGTGATGTTTGTACCGGTTTCTGCCCACAGCGGTGACGGTATTGAGCAACTGCTTGAGTCGATTTTGTTGCAAGCCGAAGTACTTGATTTGAAAGCCAATGCGAGTGGCATGGCTAAAGGTATTGTGATTGAGTCTCGCTTGGACAAAGGTCGTGGCCCAGTAGCCTCTATCTTGGTTCAGGAAGGCACATTACGCCAAGGCGATATTGTTTTGTGTGGCCTTGAGTATGGTCGTATTCGTGCAATGCGCGATGAGAACGGTCAAGAAATCAAAGAAGCTGGCCCATCTATTCCGGTCGAAATTCTTGGTTTGTCTGGCGTACCACAAGCGGGTGACGAAGCAACTGCCGTTAAAGACGAGCGTAAAGCACGCGAAGTAGCGAACTATCGTCAAGGTAAATACCGTGAGGTGAAGTTAGCGAAACAGCAGAAAGCGAAGCTGGAAAACATGTTTGCAAACATGCAAGAAGGCGACGTTCAAGAGCTCAACATTGTACTGAAATCAGACGTACAGGGTTCTTTGGAAGCTATTTCTGACTCATTGATGAAGCTTTCAACTGACGAAGTGAAAGTAAACATTATTGGTAGCGGCGTTGGTGGTATTACCGAAACTGACGCGTCGTTAGCAAGCGCATCAAACGCTATTGTGGTTGGCTTTAACGTTCGTGCTGATGCGTCAGCAAAACGTTTGATTGAGCAAGACGCTGTTGATTTACGTTACTACAGCGTTATTTATGACTTGATTGACGAAGTGAAAGCAGCCATGGGCGGTATGTTAGCGCCTGAGTTTAAGCAGCAGATTATTGGTTTGGCTGAAGTACGTGACGTATTTAAGTCACCGAAGATTGGCGCCATTGCCGGCTGTATGGTTACTGAAGGCGTAGTGAAACGCTCAGCACCTATTCGAGTGTTACGTGACAACGTGGTTATCTTTGAAGGCGAGTTAGACTCATTACGCCGCTTCAAAGACGACGTACAAGAAGTTCGTAACGGCATGGAGTGTGGTATTGGCGTGAAGAACTACAACGACGTGAAAGTTGGTGACCAAATTGAAGTATTTGAAACAGTTCAAGTAGAACGGAGCTTATAATCCAATATGGCCAAAGATTTTAGCCGTACCGACCGTGTGGGTCAGCAGTATCAACGCGAAATTGCGATGATACTGCAACGTGAAATTAAAGACCCTCGTGTGTCGATGGTGACTGTGTCTGACATTGAAGTGTCACGCGACTTAGCTTATGCGAAAGTATTCGTGACTTTCTTTAATGACGAAGAAGAATACGTAAAGACCGCGTTGAAAGTATTAAACGATGCTGCAGGCTTTATTCGGTCACTGTTGGGTAAACGCGTGCGGGCGCGCATTATGCCGGAATTGCGGTTTGTGCATGACCCAAGCTTGAATGAAGGTATTCGTATGTCTCGCCTGGTGGATGAAGCGATTCGTCGTGACAGCCAACGTGGCGATAATAACGAGCCAAATACCGATAAGCAGGAAAGCAACGGAGACGATTAATGGGACGTCGTAAGTCGGGTCGCAACGTGAGCGGCGTGATTTTGTTGAACAAGCCCAGTGATATCACCTCAAACGCCGCACTTCAAACAGTGCGGCGTTTTTTTAATGCCAATAAGGCGGGCCACACGGGTGCGCTTGATCCATTGGCAACGGGGTTATTACCACTGTGTTTTGGTGAAGCGACAAAAGTATCGCATTTTGCCCTTGAGGCTGATAAAACCTACCAAGTGGTCGCTCAGTTAGGTGCGCGAACCACCACCAGTGACGCCGAAGGCGAAGTGGTTGAGCGCTGCACGAATGAGCAACTCGGCGAAGTAACGCGGGAGAGAATTGAGCAAGCCATTATTCACTTTACCGGTGAGCAAGAGCAGTCGCCATCCATGTTCTCAGCCCTCAAGCATGAGGGCAGACCGTTATATTGGTATGCTCGGCAAGGCATTGAAGTACCACGGAAAACGCGCACAATTGTTATTCGTCACATTGAGTTTATTGACTGGCGTGAACATCAATTAACGCTGGAAGTGACTTGCTCCAAAGGCACTTATATTCGTACCTTAATTGACGACATGGGGCAGTTTTTGGGCTGTGGTGCTTATGTTGAAAAGCTGCATCGCACCTGGATTGAAGGTGTTGAAGGGGCCATGTTAACGCTTGAAGAGCTAACCGCTGTGGCAGCACAAACCGACCCAGAGAACAACGATTACGCCGCCATGGATGCGCTGCTGCAAGCCAATGATAGTGTAGTACGGCAAATGCCATGGGTAACTATTGACGGTACTGACGTCGCTCGTTTCTTAAGCGGAAATCCAGTTCGCACTGCACTTGGTGAGCATAACCCAGAACACCCAATACGGGTATTGCGTGCGCATGATCAGCAATTTTTAGGTATTGGCGTATGGCGTGATGGGCAACTGGCGCCCAAGCGAGTGGTGAACCTCAGCGACGCCAACTAGTCAATCCATTTTTAGCAAGCTAGCGTTGCGTTTAGGCGCTTTGGCGCGTATAATCCACAGCGATTTCGTTGGTGCTGAATTAGTGATTGGCACCAGCATCTTTAAACAATCAGGAGTAAGATATGTCACTAACTGCGGCACAAAAAGCGGAAATCGTTAAAGATTACGGTCAAGGCGAAAACGACACTGGTTCTCCAGAGGTTCAAGTTGCTTTGTTAACTGCAAACATTAACGAGCTGCAAAGCCACTTTAAAGAACACGCAAAAGATCACCACTCACGTCGTGGTCTGTTACGTATGGTTAGCCAACGTCGTAAATTGTTGGACTACTTAAAGCGTAAAGACAATCAGCGTTATGCAACTCTGATTGAGCGACTCGGTTTACGTCGCTAAGCACTGTTCGAGCAAAGGGGCCTGTTGTGGCCCCTTTTTTGTTTAATGGAAAGCTAAGGCGATATTGGATATTAGATATTGGATATTAGAAAAGAGAGCCGGCATTCAGCGAGTATCTAATATCTAGTAGCTAATAGCGCTTTAGAATTTAAAGAGAAAGACAAAGGAAAATATAACGTGAATCCGATTACTAAGAAATTTCAGTATGGACAGCATACAGTCACATTAGAAACAGGTGCGATGGCGCGCCAAGCAACAGCAGCAGTACTTGCTAGTATGGACGACACCACGGTTTTAGTAACCGTTGTTGCCAAAAAAGAAGCCAAAGAAGGCCAAGACTTTTTCCCATTAACAGTGAACTACCAAGAGCGTACTTACGCTGCTGGTAAAATTCCTGGTGGTTTCTTCAAGCGTGAAGGGCGTCCTTCAGAAAACGAAACCTTAACCTCGCGTTTAATCGACCGTCCAATTCGTCCGTTATTCCCTGAAGGGTTCAACAACGAAGTACAAGTTATCGCTACTGTGGTTTCTGTGAACCCACAAATTAACCCTGATATCGTTGCCTTAATTGGTACTTCAGCGGCATTAGCTATTTCTGGTACGCCTTTTGCTGGCCCAATTGGTGCAGCGCGTGTTGGTGTCTTGAACGACGAATACGTATTAAACCCAACGTTAGATGAGCTTGCTGAATCTAAACTTGATTTGGTTGTTGCAGGTACGTCAAGCGCGGTACTCATGGTTGAGTCAGAAGCACAACTGTTATCAGAAGACGCGATGCTTGGTGCTGTGGTTTATGGCCATGAGCAAATGCAAACCGTGATCAACGCAATTAACGAGTTCGCTGCAGAAGCTGGTAAAGAGAAGTGGGATTGGCAAGCACCAGCAACTAACGACGACTTGTTGAACAAAATCAAAGCATTGGCTGAGCAAGGCATTGGCGATGCGTACCGCATTACTGAAAAAGCCAAGCGTTATGAGCAAGTGGCTGCATTGAAAGCAGAAGTGACTGAGAAGTTACTTGCTGAAGACGAAACGCTGGATGCCAAAGAAATCGGCGATTTGTTCCACTCCTTAGAAAGTAAAGTGGTTCGTAGCCGTATCATTGCTGGTGAAAAACGTATTGATGGTCGTGAACCAGACATGGTTCGCGCATTACACATGGCCACTGGTGTATTACCACGTACCCACGGCTCTGCTGTGTTTACACGTGGCGAAACCCAAGCATTGGTTACCGCAACCTTGGGTACTGAGCGTGACGCGCAAATGATCGACGACTTGGCCGGTCGTACCGACAGCCGCTTTATGCTGCATTACAACTTCCCTCCTTACTGTGTGGGTGAAACCGGTATGGTTGGCTCACCAAAGCGTCGTGAAATTGGTCACGGTCGTTTGGCGAAGCGTGGCGTGCAGGCGGTTATGCCTTCACAAGACGAATTCCCGTACACCATTCGTGTGGTTTCTGAAATTACTGAATCAAACGGCTCAAGCTCAATGGCTTCAGTATGTGGTGCGTCATTAGCGTTAATGGACGCTGGTGTACCTATTAAATCATCAGTAGCCGGTATTGCTATGGGCTTGGTGAAAGAAGGCGACAACTTTGTTGTACTTTCTGACATTTTGGGTGACGAAGATCACTTAGGCGACATGGACTTTAAAGTAGCGGGTAGCGTTGACGGTGTGACTGCATTGCAGATGGACATCAAAATTGACGGTATTACTCGTGAAATTATGGAAATTGCTTTAGCCCAAGCAAAAGCAGCGCGTTTGCACATTTTGAACGTGATGGACGAAGCCTTAGGCGGCGCACGTACTGAACTGTCAAACTACGCACCACGTTACACCACAATCAAAATCAACCCTGATAAGATTCGTGATGTGATTGGTAAAGGTGGCGCGGTTATTCGTGAACTTACCGAAAGCACCAACACCAACATCGAAATTAACGATGACGGCACTGTGCGCATTGCTGCCACTGACCAAGAGTCAGCAGATGCTGCAATTGCACGTATTGAAGAGTTGACCGCTGAAGTTGAAGTGGGTCGTATTTATCAGGGTAAAGTAGCGCGTATCGTTGATTTCGGTGCGTTTGTGACTATTTTGCCAGGTAAAGACGGTTTAGTGCATATTTCACAAATTGCTGAAGAGCGCGTGAACGACGTCAACGAATACTTGAAGGTTGGTGATGTAGTACCTGTTAAGGTACTTGAAATTGACCGTCAAGGCCGTGTGCGTTTGAGTATGAAAGATGCAGCTGAAAAGCCAGCGGAAGCAGCACCTGCTAAAGAAGCGAAGGCTGCTGAAGCTAACGCGGACGACGAAGCGAACAGCTAAGCAGTTTTACAGCTTTTTAATAAAGCCGCGGTCAGGAAACTGATCGCGGCTTTCGTTTTTCTGGCGATTGTGCGGTATGATGTAGGCATATTGTAAACAACAAGGTAGTGTTCATGAATCTTCGTTTCGCGGTGGCGATTATAATTGCAGTGTCACTATCGGCATGTGCGACAACACAAACAGGCAAAGATAACTCCGTTCTTAATAATTTGTTGGTGGTGACGCCACAGGCGCCAGATTCGCGCTATCAACTTGAAATTGCCAAGCTAAACGAAATACTTACCAGCCAAATGGAACTTGAGGATCAAAGTTACGCTGAGTTGTTGTATCGCCGAGGCTCGCTATACGATGCCTTGGGGTTAACCACGCTAGCGCGCATTGATATGAACCATGCCATTGAATACAACCCACGATTAACTGGCGCTTATTATCATTTAGCCATTCAGTACACCGCCATTGGCGAATTTGCGTACGCGTATGAGCTCTATGACGCGGTGCTAGAGCTTGAGCCTGAACATGAGTATGCACGTTTAAGCCGCGGTATTAATGCTTATTACGATGGTAGCATCAAGTATGCTATTGACGACTTACACGGGCACATGCAAGTACAGCCAGGCGACCCATATAGAACGCTTTGGCTGTATTTGGCCGAAGTGGAACACGACGCAGAAGCCGCTCGTTTAGCGCTAGCACAGCGTCGTGTTCAGCACGGTAATGAAGCATGGGGCTGGAAGTTAATCGATTTATTGCTCGGCGTGGTTTCAGAACAGACTTTTCTGACTCAGCTGGCGTTGAAAGATTTAGCCGAAGATGAAACCTTGGTGGAACGCATGTGCGAGACTTATTTTTATTTAGGTAAACAGAAGCAGCTTGAAGGTGACTTTAAAGCAGCCGCGGTTTATTTCCGTATGGCCATGAATACTAACGTTCACTTGTTTGTCGAGCATCGTTTTGCCAAGGTCGAATTAGAACGCACCGAGCAAGCGTTGGCTCGTGAGCCGGACACAAACTAAGCGGTTGCGGTATTAGGCATGTTGCGATGGCTTGTAGTAGCAAGTATTTGCCTGTTGGCAAGCTTTAGCGGGCAGGCAATGGGCGCGGGAAACTCTTCGTCGGCAGGGCTAGCGAAATACCGCTTATATACGCCGGCAATATGGCACGCAGTTAATACCTTACCGCAGCAACAATGCGGAGTGGTGCAAGTAATCCAGATATTTGTGCCAAAGCAACATCAACAGCTGTTATTGGCCGAGCTGAGCGCTTGGCACCGCCACCCACTTGCTGCGCACATGAATTGTTTCATTATTGAGACCTTTGATGTCGAGCAACTTAGTTGTGAGCACCAAGGTACGCGTGGTCGTGCAGACTGCCACCTTACCGGAAGAAAGCAGAATAAAGGTGTTCGCGAGATTATCTTTGTACCAAGTCATTACGGCATTGCTTTTAATGATACCCAGCGCGTTGTGTTGCCAGTGTCGGCGTCACTTGAGTTATTTGCGCATGAAGTTGCGCACTGGCTAGGTTTCGCGGACGAATATGCGATGCCGCAAGAGCTTGCCGAAGCGTTTTGTTCAGGTCGTTATGATCATGCAAGTTTGAACGTTGTGGTAACCGAGCAAACTATCATGTCCGAATCAGAACTCATTGCTTTATGGCGGCGTTTACCGTGGCGTCATGCTGTTGAGAGTTGGCAATATTTAGGAAGTAAACAAGCTGATGGCAGTTGGAAATTAGGGTCGACTACGGCGCACGCAGCGAGTCACCACGTGGGACTATTTGCTGCGCAAACGTGTGAAGCAACCAGTCATTACGCATGGCGACCCGTCAATCGATTTACGCCAATGCAGTACTTTGACGTGGCGGAATGGCCGACCGTGTATCTTGAAATGTTACAGCGAGCTAATTAAAGAGCAGCGCCGTTGCCCGAAAGGGCAATCGCAGTTTGAGCAATCATCAATACCGGACATAAGAAAGCGAACAACCAAGCTAAGCTTCTTAGTTTATCCCAGTTAACCAAGTAAAACACATGATAGGTGACACGCAAGCCAATAAAGCTTATCGCCAAAATTTGATTCAATTCGGTGACTTGATTGGTTGCAATAACCAACAAAATTGCCGCGGCGAATAAGCTAAAGGCTTCATACGCGTTATAGTGGCCGGCCACTGCACGAGCGCCGGCACCGGTTAGACGTTGTTGCTGAGCACGAGGGTGGCGATTATCATAGCCTTTGTCGCGATTTTGAAAGTAAACCACAGGCGCTTTGGCGGCAATCGGTAATACCCCTGCAATAAGTAGACACCAAATTAGCGTGCTCATGTGCTCAGCCTCGTTTGTTATGTTATTTAACTTCTTTACCAGCGGCTTGCATGTCAGCATGGTATGAAGAGCGAACTAACGGCCCTGAAGCAATGTGCGTGAAGCCCATTTTTTCACCTTCTTCGCGGAACATGTCAAATTCTGCAGGCGTGACATAGCGTGTCACCGGAAGGTGATGACGACTTGGCTGTAAATATTGACCAATGGTTAACATGTCCACATTGTGGGCTCGTAAGTCACGCATCACTTCCAAAATTTCTTCGTTAGTTTCGCCTAAGCCAACCATTAAGCCGGATTTAGTGCGCACATCTGGGCGCTCTTCTTTGTAACGCTTCAAGAGGTCAAGCGACCATTGATAGTTTGCGCCAGGGCGAGCCGCTTTGTACATACGCGGCACGGTTTCAAGGTTATGGTTGAATACATCAGGTGCTTCATCCGACAAAATGTCAAGAGCGACTTCCATGCGACCACGGAAATCAGGGACCAAGACTTCAACTTGAATGCCTGGGCTTTGTGCACGAATTTCACGAATACAATCGGCAAAGTGCTGAGCACCACCGTCACGTAAGTCATCGCGGTCAACCGAAGTCACAACCACGTATTTTACTTTCATGTCGCGAATAGTCGCACCAAGTTTAACGGCTTCTTCTGGATCAACGGGTAGAGGACGGCCATGCGCCACGTCACAGAACGGACAACGACGGGTACAAATAGCACCCAAAATCATAAAGGTAGCCGTACCATGGTTAAAGCATTCAGCCAAGTTGGGGCACGACGCTTCTTCACACACCGAATGCAGCCCGTGCTTGCGCATAGCTTGCTTAATTTCGTCAATACGTTGCGTTGATGCCGGTAACTTAACTTTCAGCCATTCTGGCTTACGCAGCATCTGGTCACGTTCAGTTGGGACAATCTTGACTGGAATTAACGCCATTTTGTCGGCGTCGCGTAGTTTAACTCCAGGTTCAACTCTAACTGGCTTGGACATAATCTTTTGCGAATCCTGTTTCTTCGGTCGTGTGTTCGTAACCCAATAGCTTAGCGAAGATTTGAGTTACCTGCTGTGCCGCTTCGTTGACGCTAGGCGGACCATTAAGATCTTTGCATTGCACCATTTGCATGCCGGCATAACCGCATGGATTTATGCGCAGAAATGGCGACAGATCCATATCGACATTCAAGGCTAAACCGTGAAATGAACAGCCTTTTCGAATACGTAAACCAAGCGAACAAAGTTTACTTCCGTTGACATACACACCTGGTGCATCAGGACGAGCTGCAGCTTCAACGCCATAGTCTGCCATCATGGCAACGATCGTATCTTCAATGGCATTCACTAGTTGACGTACGCCCATTTTCTTACGGCGAATATCGAGCAAGAAGTATACCACGAGTTGGCCTGGGCCGTGGTAGGTGACTTGCCCACCGCGATCAACTTTTACGATTGGAATATCGCCTGGCGCAAGAATATGTTCTTCTTTGCCAGCTTGGCCTTGAGTAAACACAGGGTCATGCTCGAGCACCCACAGCTCGTCGGTGGTGTGTTCATCACGATTATCGGTAAAGTTTTGCATGGCCGTCCACACCGGTTCATACGGTTGACGGCCAAGATGCCGAATGATCAACTTAGAGGACATAGCGAACTTCTTCGATGTCGGATAATGCCCGATACAAAGTTTCAATATGCGCTTGGCTGGTCACCTGAATTTGAATAGATACCGAGTGGTAATTGCCTTTACTACTTGGTTTCACGGTTGGTGAATAATCGCCAGGAGCGTGTTGCTGTGCAACAGCAACGACTGAGTCTGGCAATTCTGGTGTCGCTACACCCATAACTTTAAAGGTAAAGTGGCATGGGAACTCGACCAGTTCATCAAAGCGTGTTTTTTGCATGCTTTTACTCCTGAAAAAGGTCTCTAACGAGGCGCCTAAAGGGTTCTCATGACAGTGTTGCATAAGAGCCCGTGATCGAATGCCGACGATTATATCACAACTGTTATGTTAGGACTCGCTACTAAATTTTTGTTTTGCCCAGTCCATAAAGCGTTTGAAAACGCCGCCTTGTTCAACACTATTTAATGTGACTAATGGATAGCTGGCGATATCTTTACCGTCAAGTTGCAGGTATACCGTACCAACTTGAGTACCCTTAGCGATTGGGGCTTCTAGAGTTTGGCTAAGTTCAAAATTCGCTTTTAAATTGCTACGCTGACCTTTTGGCAAGGTAATTACCACAGGTTCAGTCACGCCCAAGGCAACCGTGTCTTGTTCGCCACCCCAAATGCGATGATCAACGAAGCTTTCACCGGCTTGATACGCAGTAACGGTTTCATAATAACGGAAGCCATAATTTAATAACTTCTTACTTTCAACTTTGCGCGCTTGCTCGCTTGATGTGCCCATAACAACAGCAATCAAACGGGTATCGCCTTCGGTAGCCGATGAAACCAGGCTGTAGCCGGCTTCTTCTGTATGGCCAGTTTTAATGCCGTCAACATTCATGCTGCGATCCCACAGCAATGAGTTACGGTTGTACTGTTTGATGTTATTAAACGTAAAAGATTTTTCTGCATACAGCGCATATTCTTCAGGAACATCACGAATTAACGCTCGGGCCAATGTCGCCATGTCGCGCGGCGAACTATATTGGTCAGGATCTGAAAGACCATGACTGTTGGCAAAACTAGAATTAGTCATACCTAGCTCAGCAGCATAGGTATTCATTAGGTCTGCAAAAGCGCCTTCGCTACCAGCAATATGCTCAGCCATGGCAACACAGGCATCATTGCCTGAAGACACCACAATACCCATGTTTAAGTCAGCGACGGAAACTTCTTTGCCGACTTCAATAAACATTTTAGACGACTCAGGAAAGTTTTTTGCCCAAGCGTTTTCACTTATCGTCACCATGTCGCTATTGCTAATGCGACCGGCTTGCATTTCACGGCCGATAATATAACTGGTCATCATTTTGGTCAGACTAGCAGGCGCTAACGCTTCGTCTTCATTGCCGGCGGTAATAACGTGGCCGGTTTTGTAGTCGATTAAAATATAACCCTTGGCGTTAATGGTTGGTGCTGGTGGAACAATATTTGCCTGAGCAACTGCGGTTAAAGCGGCAGCAGTAAAGGCAATAGTGCGAACAAAAAGACTCAGTACACGACGCATGATACTTATTCTCTGGTTTGTATGTTTTAAGATACTGGTTTCAAGATAAAAGGATGCTGAATATAGCATGAATGGCAGTCAATTAGCACTGCCTAGGGCACCGCGACCCGAAATGCGTCGGGATAACCTTGTGTGCGTAGCTGTTCCAACAACGAATTGGTTTGTGGTTCAGCAAACGGGCCCAAAACTAACTTGTATAGACCATCGTTTGGCTGAGTAGTTGCAGGAACTTGGTATAAATTCTGTAACTTTTCGGCTTCAGCTTTTAACCGTTCAGGGTCACTGCCAGCGTGCACTTGAATATAATATTGCTGAGTGGTGGAATCGGTTAAGGGAGGCGTGGTTGCTAACGCCCCGTTGGCTTCACTGGGCTGCAATGCTTCAATACGAACCTTAGCGGTACCAGACTTCAACATATCAAGCTTGTAAGCCGCAACGTAAGATAAATCGATAATGCGATTACCATGGAACGGACCACGGTCGTTAACACGCACCACGACACTCTTATTATTACTGAGGTTTGTCACCCGCACGTAAGTAGGAAGCGGCAGCGTTTTATGCGCCGCGCTCATGGCATACATGTCGTAAGTTTCGCCGTTTGAGGTTAAATGGCCGTGAAACTTTTCGCCATACCACGAGGCCACCCCTTCTTGGGAAAACTCATTGACGTCATCCAAAATGTGCCAGGTTTTACCAAATAATGAATAGGTGCGATTACCTTGCCGACTCGGAGGTTCGAACGATGGGGTCGGCTCCACTAGTTCTTCCGGGCTAGGTAAGCGACTTGGAATCGAGTCGTGCTTTTGGCTGTAGCGTGAAGGTGGTGCACTCGAGCATGCAGCGAGTAACAACACAACACTGCAAAAAGATATAAAGCGTGACGCGTTCATCATTGTTGAGACTGTTTTGCTTGTTGTAATTGCTGGCTAAACTGGTACACAGCCATGGCGTACAAAGGGCTGTGGTTATAGCGCGTAATAACATAGAAGTTGGTTAAACCAAGCCAATACTCGTGGCCTTGCTCCAACTCAAAACTGAATACCTTGGCTTGATAATCTGAAGCGAGCTCGGTAGGCAGCTTTAAACCCATTTGTTGCAACTCGGCAATGCTTTGGTCCGGCTTGAGGCCTTTGCTGACAAATTTTTCAAAAGAGTCTTCTGTTCCCAGCTGTACGGCTACAGGCTGATTATTTTTCCAGCCATGCTTAGCAAAATAGTTAGCAACGCTGCCAATGGCATCGACAGGATTATTGAGTAGGTCGCGCACGTTGTCACCATCAAAGTCGACAGCGTAATGCCGATACGACGATGAAATAAATTGACCAAAGCCCATTGCGCCTGCGTAAGAGCCTTTTAGCTCAGTTGCAGGTAATTTTTCTTCTCGAGTTAAGAGTAAATATTGTTCCAGTTCTGAACGGAAAAATTTCGCCCGTGGCGGATAATGAAAACCCAAGGTATATAACGCATCGAGAACTTGGTAGTTACCCAAATAACCACCATAAAATGTTTCGACACCAATAATCGCCACAATAATTTCAGCGGGCACGCCATAGTGTTGTTCAGCACGGGTTAAGGTGTCTTGGTGTTCCTGCCAAAACTTCAAGCCAGCGGCTAGGCGCTTTTCGGTTAGAAAAATAGGGTAGTATTGAAACCATGGCTTGGCTTCCCATGGGCGAGCAATAGCTTCGAGAATGGCTTCGTTGCGCTGGGCTTGGCCTAAGAGTTCTTCAACCTGATCACGCTCAAAGTTGTGTTTGGTGACCATTTGTTGCACAAACTGTTCGCGCTGTTGTTGGTAGTCACTCGTGTTACTCGTCGCGGTCGCCTTGGCGGTATTCGCAAAGGTGCTTGATAACGCGACAGTTGCTAGCAACAAACTACGAACCATGAATCGACTCGCCATAAACACTCCTAAGCGCTTGCTATTGTTTTAATCGTGCATCACCAATCGTTTATTGGTTGCAATTGCCATCAGTAAACCAAATCCAGCTAACAATGTCACCATTGATGTGCCACCGTAACTTATCAGCGGCAAGGGTACACCAACCACTGGCAATAAGCCCGAAACCATGCCGATATTTACTAAAACATAAACAAAAAAAGTTAATGTAAGACTTCCGGCAAGCAGTTTTTGATAAATCTTCTGTGCCCGCATGGCAATAATTAATCCGCGAAAAATAATAAAACCATAAACAGCAAAGAGCCCAATAACGCCAACTAAGCCAAACTCTTCACTAAATACAGAAAATATAAAGTCGGTGTGTCGTTCTGGTAAAAATTCAAGTTGTGACTGGGTACCTTGCAACCATCCTTTACCTTCAACACCGCCTGAACCAATAGCAATTTTAGACTGAATAATTTGGTAACCGGCACCCAGTGGGTCGCTTTCTGGATTCAAAAACGTAAGAACTCGCTGACGTTGATAATCACGCATTAAAAACATCCACAAAATAGGAATGAATGCACCAATGCTGATGGCAAAAAAACTGATTAAACGCCAGCTTATACCAGCCAAAAACAGCACAAAAATTCCTGAGCTAGCAATCAAAATAGAGGTGCCCAGGTCGGGTTGTTTGGCAATCATGAGGGTTGGAATCATGAGCAGAATAAAAGCCGCTGCGAGTCGGCGCTTGGTCGGGGGCAAACCTTGTTCGGCAATAAACCAAGCAACCGTCATGGGTACTGCAAGTTTCATGATCTCTGAGGGCTGAATGGTTGCAACGCCAATATTTAACCACCGCTGTGCGCCTTTGCTTGACTCGCCAAATAATAGTACGCCCATAAGCAGCACCACACCTACGGCAAACATAGGCAATGAAAACCGTTCTACAGTGGATAACGGAATTTGGGCAATAACGAGCATTCCCAAAAAGGCGATGCCAATGCGAATAACTTGGCGTTGGGTCATGCCCCAGTCTTGGCCACTCGCGGAGTACACGGTGAACGCGCTGATAACTCCCAGCACTAACAGGGCGACAAATAGTTGCCCGTCAATATGCAGACGCTGCAACCAACGATTGTTCTGCTCAGCGCTGTGCATATTTTTGTTCCTGCTCAAAGTAAAAGTCTAATAACTTACGTGCCATGGGCGCGGCAACACTGCCGCCACCACCTAACGCATTTTCGACGGCAATAATCACAACAAGTTCCGGATTATCAGCCGGCGCGTAACCGACATACATAGCGTTATCACGGTAGCGCTCGGCAATGTCCTCGGCATTGTATTCTTCTTCTTGGCCTAAGCTGCGAACCTGCGCTGTACCGGTTTTACCACCGCTCGTGTAGTTGGCTCCTTTAAATGCGTTGTGCGCCGTGCCTTTGATAGAGCTTACGGTTAAGTCCATGGCTTTTTTCGCAACGTTCCAATGTTTGTCGTTTTTCAACACCACGGGCTCTTTGTTTTCAACGACAGCTGGCAATTTAACTTCACCTTCTTGAATGGCGGCTAATAGTCGCGGTACCGGGCGCTGCCCGCTATTAACCACGACCGCTGTACCAACCGCTAACTGAATGGGGGTTGTCGTCCAATAGCTTTGCCCGATACCAATAGACACGGTTTCGCCGGCATACCACGGTTGATTAAAACGCGCACGCTTCCATCCGCGAGATGGCATCACTGCCGCTGACTCTTCAGAAATATCAATGCCAGTGCGTTCGCCAAAACCATATTGAACCATGTGGTCATGAATTTTATCGATACCAAGTTTTAACGCGAGGTCGTAATAAAAAGTATCGCAGCTTTCGACAATGGCATCGGTGACATTAACCCAACCATGGCCCCAAGCGAGCCAATCGCGATAGCGGTGGTCAACCCCTTCAATTTGAAACCAACCTGGGTCCCAAATTTTAGTGTCCGGTCGAATAATACCTTCATCTAACCCAAGAATTGCAATTTGCGCTTTCACCGTTGAGGCGGGGGGGTAACCGCCCTGAGTTGAGCGGTTTAAGAGCGGTGAATGCTTTGAATTGAGTAAACTTTGGTATTGTGCATAAGAAATACCTTGAGCAAACCAATTGGGGTCATAACTCGGCTTGCTTACCATGGCCCGAATTGCCCCATCACGCGGGTCCATGAGTATAATTGAGCCGCGGTCGTTGCCGAGTAAATCATGGGCGTACTGTTGCAGCTCGACGTCAAGTTCTAAGTGTAAGTCTTGACCGGGTACCGGTGGGTCAATAGATAAAGTACGAATGCTGCGTCCATGAATATCTACTTCAACTTGTTGAAACCCAATTGTGCCGTGTAATAGTTCTTCGTAATAACGCTCAATGCCTAATTTGCCGATAACTCGAGTTGCTGCATAGTTAGCTGATTTTTCTTGTTCTCGA
This sequence comes from Pseudidiomarina donghaiensis, assembly GCF_900116895.1. Taxonomy (GTDB): domain Bacteria; phylum Pseudomonadota; class Gammaproteobacteria; order Enterobacterales; family Alteromonadaceae; genus Pseudidiomarina; species Pseudidiomarina donghaiensis. The sequence goes on from NZ_FPCF01000001.1 coordinate 713,353, forward strand.
AGGTTCGCGACGTCGCGGCTGTTTATTTTTGCCACATAGCCTAATGCGTGGGTGATCGCTTCACCGTAAGGGTAATGACGCACTAAGCGAGCCTCAATACTCACCCCTGGGAATTCGTGTTGTCGCGCGGCAAATTGTGCGGCTTGTTGCTCTGTTAAGCGATCGCGCAAAATAACCTGATTGAAGCGCCGTTCTCGGCGACGGTTTTCATGAAATTGCGCGATATCGTCGTCAGTGAGCTGAAGAATCGCTTGCAACTGCGCTAGCGTTTGGTCTAAATCGGCGACTTTTTCTGGGGTGACTTCTAAACTAAGTACCGGCCGGTTCTCGGCCAACAAGCGGCCGCGGCGGTCATAAATCAAACCACGATTTGGCGCCAGTGGTACAACTTTAATACGGTTATCGTTGGAGCGAGTCTGTAGGCTTTGGTGCTCAACCACTTGTAATTGGTACATGTTGCTGAGCAGTACGCCAAACACGGCCACGACAATAATCAAACTGACAAAAACGCGACGTGCAAACAATGCCGCTTCAGCATGATGATCTCGAATAGTGACTCGTTTATGCTTCATTGGTGCTTTAGATTACTCGCGATGGTAAGGATGGTTAGCGGTGACGCTCCAAGCCCGATATAAACTCTCTGCGATAATGACACGCACCATGGGGTGAGGCAAGGTTAGCGGTGATAATGACCAACGCTCTTCAGCTGCAGCGATACACTCCGAGGCTAAACCCTCAGGGCCACCCACCAGCAGACTGATATCACGCCCGTCCATCATCCAAGACTCTAAGCGGTTTGCTAGTTGAGGTGTAGTCCAGGCTTTACCAGTGACTTCGAGTGTCACAATACGGTCGCCTTTGCCCACTGCGGCGAGCATGGCTTCGCCTTCTTGCTTGAGTATGCGCGCAATATCAGCGTTTTTACCACGCTTTCCTGCGGCTACTTCAATTAATTCCAGTTGGCAGTCATTTGGAAAACGTTTGGCGTAATTCTGGTAGCCCGTGCTGACCCAGTCGGGCATTTTTTGCCCGACAGCTATCAGCCGCAATCGCATTATTTACGACTCCAAAGCTTTTCGAGCTCATAGAAATCGCGAATGGACTCTTGCATGATGTGGACAATCACATCGCCTAAATCAACTAAAACCCACTCAGAATGCTCGTGGCCTTCAATACCGATTGGTGGAATACCCTGATGCTTCGCTTCGGTTGCCACATGGTTGGCAATACTGCGGACATGAGTTTTCGAGTTGCCCGAACAGATGATCATGTATTCGGCTACATCGGTTTGGTCTTGTACATCGAGTACTTTAATGTCACGACCTTTTAAATCTTCAATTTTATCAACGACGAAATCGCGTAATTGTTCAGCTTGCAAGAGATCAACGCTCCACTTAATAAATAACCAGAAAAATAATGGCGCAGTTTAGCACGAAGCGAGGGTAAAAAGCAGCTAGCGATAGAGTTGATGTTCGGTAATATACTCAGCAACTGAAGCTGGTAACCAATGCTGCCAAGGGGCACCGGTTTGAATAGCGTTACGAATAGCCGTGGCGGAAATATCGTGGGCGGGCGTCTGCGCTATATAAACACGGCCGTGGTGTTGTTCGTGCAAAGCGGCGATAGATTGGACTTCGACTCCATGTAACCATTGCTGTAATTGTTCGCAATAATGCCGCTTTGTATGTGGGCGCTGCATAACAACAAAGTGGGCATGATCAAGTAAATGCTGCCACTGATACCATTGCGGTAGCCCGGCAAAGGCGTCTTCGCCTAGCAAAAATATTAACTTATCGTTCGGCCAGCGTTGTGCTAATTGCTGCAGAGTGAGTGCGGTATAGGATTTACGAGGTTGCTCTAATTCCCACGCCTCAGCCGCGCAGTAAGGTAGTTCTTTCGCGGCTAAAGCGGCCATGGCCAAACGTTGTTGGGCTGTCGCGCCAGGGTAATCTCGATGTGGGGGTTGGGCACTTGGCATTAAATGCAAAATGTCAGCGCCTATTTGTTGTACAACATCAAGTGCTGGGCGCAAATGGCCCCAGTGAATAGGGTCAAAGGTGCCACCTAAAATTGCCCGTATCATGGCCGTATGCCCAATACCTGTTGGGGGCGACAATATAAGGTGACTAAATGGGTTACCAATGTGGGGTAATGCTCGCCGCTGTCGCGTTTAAAGGCAAATTCAATACGAGTCAATAGCTCTGCCGCTTTACTGAGTGCCAGGGCTGGCATGCGCTGGCAGAACTGTCGATAGGCATTCTCTTGATTGCGCCACACGCCGTTGCGGCGACAGGCGTCACTAAAATTCGCAGCCTGTTGCAAGTTACTCACGGTTTGCCACTCACGTTGTAGCATCCAGTTTAAAATGGCTGGCTCAACGTCTTCTTCAAACAATCTTGCCAGACGGTGCAGAGCGTTTTCGAGGTCAGCTTGAATAACCGCTTCTTGTAATGCAAACACATTAAAACGACTTTGATCTTCCGCCGCAGTTTGTATTGCATTAGCAGTAATAGGCTGGGCGAGGTCGGATAAAGCTAGTTTTTGCAGCTCTTGGTCTAATGCGAGTAAGTTCCCTTCAAACCAGTCGGCTAATAGTTGCATCGCGGCACTATCTAGCTGAATATTATGTCGCTGCGCGCGGCTTTGAACAAAGCGGGGCAGTGCCGCGCGATCTGGACTATTCGCAGTGACGACTAACCCTTGGCTCGTTAATTCTTTGTACCATTTGGCTTTAAGTTGCTCTTGTTTGAGTTTCGGGCCAACAACGACCAAAATTTGGTCAGTCGCGGGGGCTTGTGCGTACTGGCGCAGAGCATCGCCGCCATCACGACCGGGTTTGCCTTCTGGCATTTCGAGTTCAACCAACCGCACGCTTGAAAATAAGCTTAAGCTGGCGCTTTGATCAAACAGTTGTTGCCAATCAAATTGACCGTCTTGTAACCATCGCAACCGTTCATCAATACCTTGCTGCCGGGCTTGATGGCGTATAAGTTGCAGTGCATCGTCAATTAACAGTGGGCTATCGCCAAAAATACTCACAATAGGCGGCAAGCCTTGGCGTTCAAAGAAGCCGGGCAATTGTGCAGGAGTTACTTGCGCCGGTGAAGCTTGCATGTTGAGCCTTATTCGATTAATTGAGCAATGGTTTGACGCAATAGCTGACGTGCGGCTTCATCACGCATTTCACGCACTAACACCTCACGCTCGCGAGTTTTCGCAAGTGCAAAGTTTGGGTCATCTTGATAGTCACGATAAACCTCAACTTGCAGCTCTCGCGGTGCTTTGTTGGGCAATAGCAGCTGATAATTTACCGTGTAAATAAGCTCGTACTCAGCAACTTGGCCCGACTGCGACAAAGATAAAGTGCGCCGATCAAGTTGATCATTGATGACCATAACCACCAAACCAGCTTGCTCTGCAGCAACAATTTCAGCGCCAGCTAATTCGAAACGTTGTTTAAGAACACTACGAAACTCGCTAAACGCTGAGGCTTCAATAGCTACGTTATGCATGTTTGGCGGTAACTGATAACTATCACGCAAGTGAAAGCCACACCCAACCAAGGTGAGGGTGACCAACAGTATGACAAGATATTGCAGTAACTTACGCATCATAAGTAGCTATTGTTCCATGTTAGTTTGCGACAATCTAGTTAGCCACAATGTTAAACAGCTTGCCCGGTACATAAATTTGCTTACGTACTGTTTTGCCGTCAATAAAACGCTGTACGTTGTCGTCGGCCATGGCCACTGCGGTAACTTGCTCTTGTGTTGCATCCGCCGGTACGGTGATTTTACTACGTACTTTGCCGTTTACCTGCACTACAACAAGTACCGAAGTTTCAACCAGAGCACTTTCGTCAAAGCTAGGCCACGGGGCAAAGTTAATGTCGCTGGTGTGGCCTAATGCTTGCCACAGGGCTTCACTTAAGTGCGGGGTAATCGGTGCTAGCATACGCACGACAGCGTCAATGGCTTCAGCCATAATACCGCGATCAAGCTCACCGTCTAATGGCGCTTTTTGTAATCGATTAAGCAATTCCATCACTGCAGCAATGGCGGTGTTAAATTGCTGACGACGGCCCATGTCGTCGGAGACTTTTTGAATGGTGCGATGTACTTCGCGACGCAGTTCTTGCTGTGCATCGCTCGCTTGTTCCCAAGCTTGACTGCGCGGCTGCTCAGCAACCTCCACAAAGTCGCCAACCAAGCGCCAAACACGGCGTAAGAAACGCTGCGCGCCTTCAACACCAGAGTCAGCCCACTCCAGCGTTGCTTCTGGTGGCGCCGCGAACATCATAAATAAACGGACGGTGTCTGCGCCGTATTTGTCGATCATAACCTGTGGGTCAATGCCATTGTTCTTTGACTTCGACATTTTGGTCATGCCGCCATGGGTAACTGGCTTACCGTCGCTACGTAATATTGCTTCAACAATGCGGCCTTTTTCGTCGCGGCGAATATCCACGTCAAGCGGTGAATACCACGTGATTTTACCCGAGGCGTCTTCGCGGAAATAACTGTCAGCTAAAACCATGCCTTGGGTTAGTAAGCGTTTGAATGGTTCATCTGAACTCACTAAGCCGGTGTCGCGCAGTAACTTATGGAAAAAGCGAGCATAGAGCAGATGCAAAATTGCGTGTTCAATACCACCAATATATTGATCAACAGGCAGCCAATAGTTGGCTTGCTCAGGGTTTAGCATGCCGTCATGAAAATTAGCGCTACAGTAGCGTGCGTAGTACCACGACGACTCCATAAAGGTGTCGAAGGTGTCAGTTTCATGTTCGGCAGGTTGACCGTTATAGGTGGTTTTGCGCCAGTTTTCATCGGCTTTAATTGGCGACGTTGTACCGTCCATAACCACGTCTTCTGGCAGGCGCACTGGCAATTGGTCGGCTGGAACAGGAACCGACTCACCATTTTCTAAGTTCAACATTGGAATTGGGGTACCCCAATAACGTTGCCGCGAAACGCCCCAATCGCGCAGGCGATAATTGACTTGGCGGCGGCCAATGCCGCGTTGCTCGAGCACATCAGCAATGGCATTAAACGCGTCATCGCTGCTTAAGCCATTATATTGGCCCGAATTAATGGTTGTGCCTTTGGTGGTAATCGCACCTGCGGCAATATCTTCATCGCCGCTAGCCGGGTCAATAACCACTTGAATAGGTAAGTTGTACGCGGTCGCAAATTCCCAATCTCGTTGGTCGTGTGCTGGTACCGCCATAACGGCACCAGAGCCGTAATCCATCAAAACAAAGTTAGCAACCCACACAGGAATTTCTTCGCCGGTCATGGGGTGAACGGCGCGCACGCCGGTGTCCATACCTTTTTTGTCAATGGTCGCCAAGTCGGCTTCGGCCATTTTGGTGTTTTTAATGGACTCAATAAATTGCGCTAGCTCAGGATTATTTTGCGCCGCTTGCTGTGCTAACGGGTGCTGTGCAGCTACCGCCATATAAGTGACACCATATAAGGTGTCTGGGCGAGTAGTGTAAACCGTTAAGTGCTCAGCGCTGTTGGCGATAGTGAAGTCAATTTCGACACCTTCAGAGCGACCAATCCAGTTGCGCTGCATGGTTTTAACTTGCTCTGGCCAACCGTCTAACTGGTCAAGATCGCTCAGTAGTTCATCCGCATAGTCGGTGATTTTAATAAACCATTGCGGAATTTCTTTCTGTTCAACCAATGCACCTGAGCGCCAACCACGACCGTCAATAACTTGCTCGTTAGCAAGTACGGTTTGGTCTATTGGGTCCCAATTGACGGTGGCGTTTTTCTTGTACACTAAGCCTTTCTCAAAAAGTTTAGTGAAAAACCATTGTTCCCAACGGTAATATTCAGGGGTACAGGTCGCAATTTCGCGCGACCAGTCATATCCAAAACCAAGTGATTTAAGCTGGTTACGCATGTAATCAATGTTTTGGTAAGTCCACTTTGCGGGGGCAGTTTTGTTTTGGATAGCCGCATTTTCTGCAGGTAAGCCGAAGGCGTCCCAACCCATTGGTTGCAACACGTTTTTACCTTGCATGCGCTCAAACCGTGCCACAACATCACCTAAAGTGTAGTTACGCACATGGCCCATGTGTAGCTTGCCGCTGGGGTAAGGGAACATTGACAAACAATAAAATTTTTCTTTGTTTGGGTCTTCGTTAACTGTAAAAACCTGATCACGTTCCCAACGTTGTTGAACCGCCGGTTCTACAACGGACGGATCATACTGTTCCGCTATTTTTTCTGCCATTTGACTATCCGTATAACTGCTTAATTAAAATTAAAGTGCGTACCACATCATTAACATGACAACCACGCCAAACAACCCGAAAAATGCGTATTCAAGGCGCTCGCGCTGTTGAGTGTCACGGTTTTCATGACGGTGGAAAACAAACATACCTAGGCTAGAAACACCTAAAGTACCAGAGGCAACTAAGAGTGCGAATAATAGTGCAGCAATTACATTTTCCATGGTGTGTCTCCATGTGGTGACTGATAAAAGGGATTGAATGTGGCTAGTTTACTGATTTTGCTTGCGCTTGACCACGCCGAAATTGGGGAAATATGACGCCAATCGCAGTAAAAGTCCGATTAGTGCAATAAAGCCAGCAAATAGCCATGCGCCTAAACTGCCAATTTTGTGGTAGAGCGTTTGCCCGGTAACCACGTCAACCTTCGTACTTAATGCGGTCGCGGTAAATTGTGGGGCGCGGCCTAATTCGTTGCCGAAGGCGTCAACAACCGCACTAATACCATTGTTGGTAGCGCGTAACAGTGGCCGCCCAAGTTCAAGGGCACGCATGCGGGCAATTTGCATGTGCTGGGCGGGGCCGTGAGAAGCACCAAACCAGGTGTCGTTACTCACGGTTAAAATATAGTCGGTGCTGGTTTGAACATTGTCACGCACTTGCTCTGGGAATGCGATTTCGTAGCAAATGGCGCCGGCCAGTTGAAAGCCATTGGCGCGCAAGTTTGCTTGCTGATAATCGCCTCGGCTGAACGAGCTCATGGGCAAGTCAAATAATGGCGCTAAGGGGCGCAATAAGTCTTCAAAGGGTACAAATTCACCAATAGGTAGCAACTGATGCTTCTGGTAACGATTAGTGTGACCATGCGCGTACGGCTCGATGATATTGTGCGGTGCGTCTTGGCCAAGCACAATCATGGTGTTGAAATACTCACGGTTTTGATAATCAATAATGCCAGTAATTAATGTGGTATCGGTGGCCACCAGTGCGTTGTGAATATTGGTTAGCACATCGTCCGTGTAGGGTTCTGGCATGGTCACCGCAGACTCTGGCCAAACAATAATATCGTGGCTGTCGTAATGGGGTCGGCTTAAGTCCAGATAAGTCATTAACGACTGCCAATGCTGATCAGGGTTCCACTTAATGGATTGCTCAATATTACCTTGTACCAGCAATACGCGAGCTTGTTCACCGGTGTTGTGAATGGGGCTCAGCCACGGCAGCGCGAACGGCACAACTAGTAACACAAACGCCGTGAGGCCAAAGCGCTTTTGTCGCTGTTGCGCCCATACAACCAAGCAAATAGCGATGGCCCACAGTACCGTAGTAATACCGCTGCCACCAAGCCATGGGGCATAGTTGCCCAACCAGCTGTCAGTTTGGGTGTAACCTAATTCAAGCCACGGGAAGCCGGTAAACAACCAACCGCGCAGGCTCTCAGCAATTAGCCAAGTGAGCGGCAGCATAGCGATGGCCGCTGAGCCAAGCCAACGTTCGGTATACTTCCATAGGTACAGCGCAAGGGCAGGGAACAGTGATAAATACAGAAAGAGTGCGGCCAGTACGCCAACTGAAGCTGGCACAGGTAGGCCGCCAAACTGGTCGATACTGACGTAAATCCAGCTTAAGCCGGCACTAAACCAACCGAGGCCAAAGTAGTAGCCAATTCGCCATGCAGCGCCTGGGCTGGCATGGCGGGTTAGCCACAGTAATCCGACCAACACAGGCAGTACTAACCAAGCCTGTTGAAACGGTGCGTAACTAAAAATTAGGCTGCCACCTAGTAATAACGCAGCGAGTCGGGTTTTGTTGTTCATCTAGTCGGCATCTACAGCGTTGCCGGTATCCGCAATGGTTACCTGAAGTTGCTGAATGCGGCGTTTATCTGCGCCGGTGACTTTAAATAGCATACCACCCAAGGTGAGCTCCTCGCCTATTTGTGGCAAGTGACCAAAGCCGTGGGCAACCATGCCACCAATGGTGTCGTATTCTTCGTCACCAAAGTTGGTGTTGAAGTAGTCGTTAAAGTCTTCGATGGTGGTGAGGGCTTTGACCGAATACCGTGATTTATTAATACGGCGAATATCGGCTTTGTTATCTTCGTTGTAATCGGTTTCGTCTTCAATTTCGCCGACAATTTCTTCCAGAATATCTTCAATGGTCACCAAACCGGAAACACCGCCGTATTCGTCCACCACAATCGCCATATGGTAGCGTTGTGAGCGAAACTCTTTCAGCAGTACGTCAACGCGCTTGCTTTCAGGCACAATAACGGCTGGGCGAATAACACTAGCCAATGAGAACTCGTTGTCGGTCATTCCAAAGCCATAGGCAAGAAGGTCTTTGGCTAACAAAATACCTTCAATATGGTCTTTGTTTTCACTAACCACAGGGTAGCGGCTGTGCTGGGCATCAATAACCAGCGGCAAAAACGACTCAACGCTTTGGTTGATATCAATAGTGACCATTTGTGAACGGGGCACCATAATGTCGCGTACTTTTAACTCGGCAACGTCAAGCACACCCTCGATCATTTCTTTGGTGTCGTTGTCGATAAGATCGCGTTCTTCGGCGTCTTGAATTAAATCAACTAACTCTTCGCGGCTGTTCGGTTCTCCGGTGAACATTTGCAACAGTTTGGTTGCCCATGTTTTACGCGCAGAACCGTTGGTAGAGTGTGGATTGTCATCGCTCATGTGCTGTTTTTGCTCCATTTAATGCTGGTTATCAGCGAAATCATCAGCATAAGGGTCAGCGTACCCTAGTGCTGCAAGAATAGTTGCTTCGAGCTGTTCCATGTGCTCGGCTTCGTCGTCTTCTATATGGTCATAACCTAGCAAATGCAAGGTGCCGTGTACAACCATATGCGCCCAATGGGCTTGAAGTGGTTTGTGTTGTTTGTCGGCCTCATCAGTAACAACTGCCGCACAAATAACCAAGTCACCTAATAAATTCACCGGCAGCGGCACTGGCGACTCGAAAGGGAACGACAACACATTGGTGGCATAGTCTTTGCCACGGTATTGTTGATTTAACTCAAGACCCTCTTCAGGGTCAACAATACGAATGGTTAATTCTGCTTCTTGTTGGTGATTCACATGCAACAAGACTGCTTCTACCCAGCTTTCAAAAGACGCCTCTGAGGGTAAGTTGTCTGCATTGCAGGCCACCTGCAAGTCTACGCTAACGTTACTCATGATTTTTCGTCAAAGGCCTCATAAGCTTGCACAATACGTTGCACAACAGGGTGGCGTACGACATCACTGGCTTGAAAGAAGGTAAAACTGACATCGTCGACGTCTTTGAGTACTTCAATAACATGACGTAAGCCAGACTTTTGACCGCGCGGTAAATCAACTTGGGTAATATCACCGGTGATAACAGCGCGTGAATTGAAGCCAATTCGGGTGAGGAACATTTTCATTTGTTCAGCAGTGGTATTTTGGCTTTCGTCCAAAATAATAAAAGCGTCGTTGAGCGTGCGGCCGCGCATGTAGGCAAGCGGTGCTACTTCAATAACGTTACGTTCAATGAGCTTCTCAACTTTTTCAAAGCCGAGCATCTCGAACAACGCGTCATAAAGAGGGCGCAAATAAGGGTCTACTTTCTGGGCTAAATCGCCAGGCAAAAAACCAAGTTTTTCGCCAGCTTCAACGGCAGGGCGGGTTAGCAAAATACGGCGTATTTCTTGACGTTCTAGGGCATCAACCGCGCAGGCGACCGCTAAGTAAGTTTTACCCGTACCGGCAGGGCCTACGCCAAAATTGACATCGTTGGTGAGAATAGCGCGTACATATTCGGCCTGATTATGGTTACGCGGCTTAATTAAACCGCGCTTGGTTTTAATGTGCGTCATTTTCTCAGCAGCAGGGTCATTGTCTGGCGTTTGCTCAAGAACTTTCGCTTGCTGTATAGCTAAATGAACTATTTGCGGAGTCACTTTGCCTGCTTCACCTTTAACGGTCGCCGTTTCTACATACAAATCGCGCAGAATCTTCACCCCAGCCTGCGCAGTGTGGCTTGGGCCGATAATACGAAATTCGTTATTGCGATAACTAATTTCTATACCTAAACGGCGTTCGATATGCTTTAAATTTTCGTCCAATGCGCCGCAAAGATCGGCAATGCGGCGGTTGTCGGCTGGTTCTAAATTAAAGTCCAAAGTGCTAACAGACTGACTCAAAGTTACCTCGTTGTGTTAATTAGCTTGGGGCGGTACAAAGGTTGCCACGCCAAGTTCATCAGGTTGTGTGCGCGCCTGGCGCGCCAAAATGGTTTGCGGCGCCGTGTCAACGCGTAAGCCCATGTCTGACTCGACGCGTAGTACATCGCCACGAAGTGAGTTGACGAACACGTCGGTGACTTTTACGTCAACAAACTTACCAATCATATCGGGGCTACCGACAAAGTTTACAACCCGGTTATTTTCAGTACGGCCACTAAGTTCCATTGGGTCTTTTTTCGACGGGCCGGTTACCAAAATACGCTGCTCGGTACCTAACATGCGGCGTGCATGTGCGTGCGCTTGTTGGTTTAAGCGCGCTTGCAGCAATTGCAGGCGTTGCTTCTTGGTTTCTTCGCTAACGTCGTCGGGCAAATCAGCCGCGGGCGTGCCTGGGCGAGCGCTGTAAATGAAGCTGAAGCTCATGTCGTAATCAACCGCTTGAATGAGGTCCATGGTGGCTTCGAAGTCAGCATCTGTTTCGCCAGGGAAGCCGATAATAAAATCAGAACTCATGGCAATATCAGGGCGTATTTTTTTCAGTTTGCGAATTTGTGACTTATATTCCAACGCCGTATGACCGCGCTTCATAAGCGTCAAAATACGATCGGAACCGCTTTGTACCGGCAGGTGCAAGTGGCTAACAAGCTCAGGAATTGTCGCGTAAGCTTCAATAATGTCGTCAGTAAACTCCACCGGGTGCGAGGTGGTGTAACGAATGCGATCAATACCGTCAATGGCTGCAACCAAGTGCAATAGCTCGGCGAAACGACAAATGCTGCCGTCGTGGTGCTCACCACGGAATGCGTTAACGTTTTGGCCCAGCAAGTTCACTTCGCGCACGCCTTGCTCAGCCAATTGCGCTATTTCAAATAATACATCGTCAACTGGGCGGCTGACTTCTTCACCGCGGGTGTAAGGCACGACGCAGAAGGTACAGTATTTGCTGCAACCTTCCATAATCGATACAAACGCTGAAGGGCCTTCAGCTTTTGGTTCTGGCAAACGGTCGAATTTCTCGATTTCTGGAAACGAGATATCAACCATTGGCGTGTGATGCGTTTGCACTTGCTTGACCATTTCTGGCAAGCGATGCAGAGTCTGCGGGCCAAATACGATATCCACGTATGGCGCACGCTCGCGAATATGGTCGCCTTCTTGCGAAGCAACACAGCCGCCGACACCAATCACTAAGTCTGGATTTTTGTCTTTTAAAGTTTTCCAACGGCCGAGCTGATGGAACACTTTTTCTTGGGCTTTTTCGCGAATTGAACAGGTGTTGAGCAGGATTAAATCCGCCTCTTCAGGCTCAGCCGCGACGTCATAGCCATGAGTTGCCTTCAGTAGATCAGCCATTTTTGCTGAGTCGTACTCATTCATCTGACAACCCCAGGTTTTAATAAATAACTTCTTACTCATAAATCTTCGCGCTCACTTGCTCAAATGTGAATGTATGAACCACCTGCACCCCGTTTGCAACGCTTTGTGCAATTTGTGCAAAAAAGGGGGGCTATTTTAGCCTGAACCAGGCCTAACTGCCAACTTTGCCGCCAGTTTCTGCTTTACGCCGAGTGCGTATTGCCAAATAACCTGCCACAGTAATAATTCCGGCGCCTAAAATCATGCTTAGCGTAATGGGTTCTTGCCAAAACCAATAGCCCATTAAGGCCGCAAAAATAACTGAACTATAAGTAAAAACGCCGACCCGAGCCGCCGGAGCCAGCGAGAAGGCTTTGGTCATTCCTAGCTGCCCAGCAACGGCTAACCCACCCATTGCCAAAATAGCCAACCAATGCTCGTTGGCAATTGACTCGCCTCGCCACAGTAGCGGAATGGCCGAAAGTACAGTGGCTAGGGTCGAAAAATAAAACACAATTTTACTGGATGATTCAGTGGCCGACATCTGTCGGATCAAGGTTTTGGTAAATGCCGCCAAACACGCTGCAACAAAGGCCACGAGAACAATCGGCGATAGCGTGGTTTGCGCCGGGTTTAAAAACACGAATACGCCGATAAACCCAATAAAAATTGCAATCCAAGTTTGCGCTAATACGCGTTCTTTTAGCCATACACGGCCAATAATTGGAATAATAAATGGCGATAACAGCAATACTAATGTGGCTTGAGCCAACGGCAGGTTGGCTATGGCATAGAAAAACAAGTACATGGCAGCTAAGCCGGCCAAACCGCGGGTTAAATGAAAACGCCACGCTTTGGTTTTAAAGGCACTTGGGCCTTTACGCCATAACCAAGGCAACAACACCACAAATGCCATTAAATTTCGGAAAAACACCAATTGTTCCGAGGGTAAATCAGTGCTCAAATACTTGACTAGGGCACTGACGCCGGCAAAACAAAGTTCAGCCCCCAAAACTAAGGCTGAAGCAATAACCACTGTGCGCTGCGGGGTGTCCATATGGTCCTTAATAAAAAGGGTATGAAATGAACCGTTATCTTATCACGATCACCTTACTGACGTTGAGCAATGTTTTTATGACCTTTGCATGGTACGCACACTTAAAAAACATGGCTGATAAACCTTGGATTATCGCTGCTTTTGCCAGTTGGGGAATTGCGTTGGTGGAATATCTATTGCAAGTACCAGCTAACCGAATAGGTTACGAGGTAATGAACTTAGGGCAATTAAAGATTCTACAAGAGGTGATTACCTTGTCGGTATTTGTGCCTTTTGCCCTGTTTTACATGAAAGAAAAATTAACATGGGATTATTTATGGGCTGGGCTGTGTATTTGTGGCGCAGTATTTTTTATTATGCGTAGTAAGTTAACTGGATAAGTTAGGCCCTGAAATGAATGTAGTTGTAATTGGCGGTGGCATGGTGGGTGCAGCCGCAGCATTGGCTCTAGCAAAACACAAGCATCGGGTTACCGTTATTGAAGCTGCGCCTGAAGTGACCAGCGAAGGCGACTGGGACTTGCGGATCTCCTCAGTGCATTTGCGTAATGTGCAGTGGCTAAAACAACTCGGCGTGTGGCAACACATTCGCAATGAACGATTGTTTGATTACACCGACCTAGCGGTGCAGAGCCGAGATGGCCAGCGCCTGCACTTTTCTGCGGCTGAAATTAACGAGCAAAGCTTAGGGGCGATGGTTGAAAACAACGCGCTGCAACAAGCATTGTGGCAGCAATTACGTGCGCATAAGGTCACAATTTTATGCGAAACCAAGGTCGAACAGTTTAATTTGCCGGCGCAAACTGTCACCTTAAGCAACGGCGAAAGTTTAGCTTACGACCTTCTCATTGGCGCGGATGGTGCGCATTCTCAAGTGGCAAAAGTAGCCGGTATCGGTAGTCGCGGCTGGGATTATGACATGCGGTGCTTGTTAGCGATTGCAGAGGTGGAAAACGAGCTTCCGAGCGCAACCTGGGAAGTGTTTCGCGACAAGGGGCCATATGCGTTGTTGCCACTAAGCCGTCATGAAGCTTGTTTAATAGACTACCGCAGCGAGCAAGAATGGCAACAACTATGCGCGCAGCCAGAACAAGTGCACCAAGAATTGACCGCGACTTTTACGCCCCATCTTGGCACACTCAACGTACAACGCTTTGCTAGCTTTCCGTTGCGTCGACAGCGTGCATTAAGCTACCACGCTCATCACTCGGTGGTACTCATTGGTGACGCTGCTCACAGCATTCACCCGTTAGCCGGGCAAGGCGTGAATTTAGGTTTCGCCGATGTGCAAGAGTTGGCGTTGCAGCTCATTGAGCAGCCGCTAACCAGCGCGCTACCGGCCTATGAAAGAGCACGAGTGCGTGAAAATCAGCATATGATGCGCGCAATGGATGCGATTCATGTGGGCTTTCGTTCACAACATTTATTGCCGCGAGGCATTGTTGCGGCAGGGTTGGCTGTGGTTGATAAGTTTACTCCGCTGAAAAGCGCGTTAATACGCAAAGCCACTGGCTTCTAAAACAAAAAAGCGTTATTCGTTATTCGTACGCTTCGCTGTTCGAGATTCCCCTACGAAAAGTGCGGAGCACGAACGAAGAGTGAACGAAGTGAATGGACGAAGAACGAACAGCGCGGAGCGCGCACAAAAAAACCGCCTTCGGGCGGTTTTTGCTGTTGTTTGCGGTTCACCATCGAGATGGTGCGGAGGGGGGGACTTGAACCCCCACGAGCGTTAGCTCACTAGCACCTGAAGCTAGCGCGTCTACCAATTCCGCCACCCCCGCAAAAAACAGGGGAAAACAAAAAATGGCTGGGGTATCAGGATTTGAACCTGAGAATGGCGGGATCAAAACCCGCTGCCTTCCGCTTGGCTATACCCCAACACTGGGTGCATCACGAAGACTAAAGACGATTGGCTGGGGTATCAGGATTTGAACCTGAGAATGGCGGGATCAAAACCCGCTGCCTTACCGCTTGGCTATACCCCAACTGTGTATACCGCCTGACAGTTTGAGTTGGTGCGGACGGAGAGACTTGAACTCTCACGCCGTGAGGCACTGGAACCTAAATCCAGCGTGTCTACCAATTCCACCACGTCCGCCCAAAAGGGTCTTGATTGGTGGCTACGGCGAGATTCGAACTTGCGACCCCAGCATTATGAGTGCTGTGCTCTAACCAGCTGAGCTACGTAGCCAACATCAAATTTTTTATCAAACTGCGCTCGTTGAGTGCGGCGCGTATTATGCAAATCAGGGGGAGAACCGTCAACCTCTTTTTCTGAAAAAATCACTGATTTCGGTGCGATTGCTTAAAAAACGCTTTATTTGCTCATTTAATCGACGAGTTGATACGCTACCGTCGACACTACGCGCACAATTTTGATGTGCGGGGTATTTGAGTCGCGATCATAAATACTAAACTGGCCTTGGTCGGCGGTGCGTATTTTGCCAAGCTGGCTATCTGAATGCTCCGCAAAGCGTAATGCAACCTCACGGGCGTTGCGTGCAGACTCTTCAATCATGCTCGGCTTAATGTCGTTCAGACCATTAAAATGATATTCCACCTGCGTTTCATAAGCATTACCGCTTAAGCTTACGCCTTTTTTGCCCAACTCAGACAGTTGCTGGCGTAATTCACGCACTTGTTCAACTTTATTGGTGTATACCGTAAGGGTTTGATCACCGGTGTAGCGAAAGCCAACATCTTCGGTTGCCCAACGCTCGGCTAATTTATCGAGTACGTTGGGCGAAGACACGGACAGTTCATTTTCGTCGAAGCCATTCACGAGCAAGAACGCGCGAATGGCTTGTACGTCTTTGTCTAATTGCTCATAAATGGTGCTTTGGCTGTCGCCGGCGCGTACCACTTTTAGGGGCCAAATGGCGGTATCTGCGGCAACTTCACGCTCAGCAAGGCCTTTTACTTCAACCACACGGTCAAAACTGCGAAAATTTTGCACACTTTCGGTAAGGCCAAAACTTAATAGCGCCGCGCTAATAACCGCGCCAATGGCGAAAATAATTGCCGAACTTGAAGACTGTGAAGTTGCCATGCTGATGCCTCGTTATGTCAAAAAAGAACGTGCTACCACGGCAAAGATTCGCCGTTACTGTGTTTAAATTGACCTGTTGTGCTTAAGGTTAGTTCATCAATGCGCGCAATTAAACGTTCAGCGGCGGTTTCGGCACTAATATCACCGGCGTTATTCACCATTTCGGTTTGTACGAAACCAGGGTGGAGCATGGCTACCGCAACGCCTGCTTCCTTCAAATCATTGGCTAATGACACACCGGCCGCGTTTAAGGCCGCTTTGCTCATGCGATAACCGTAGTATGCACCAGAGCCGTTGTCGGCCATTGAACCCATGCGGCTAGTGATCATAATCACCTTGCTGCCATCGCTTAAATTGCCACGTAAAGCATCGGTCACTAGCAGTGGGCCCATAGCATTGACGCGAAACTGTGCTTCGATGGTTTGGGTATTTAATGCGCCAAGTTGCTCGCGTTCAAGTAAACCGGCGTTGTTCAATAGAATATCAATAGGTTTGCCGTTGAGTTTATTGGCTAACGCAGCAATGCCGCCACTGTCGGTTACGTCAATACCTTCAATAATATTAACGTTTAATTGTTTGAGTGCGTCTGAAGGCGTGCGACAAACGGCGGTCACGGTATCGCCACGGTTCACAAACTGTTGGGTTAACGCCAGACCAATACCGCGATTTGCGCCAGTAATGACTACGTGTTTAGACATGTTAACTCCTTTTTATTAATGACTTTTAAATAAGGTTTTTAGGGTCGAGCAAATGTGCAAGCTGTTCGCGCGATAGCTCTGTCATTTCTTCTGCCACGTCGATAATTGGCCGTTGCTGCTTATAGGCCTGCTTAGCAATTTCTGCAGCTTTGTTGTAGCCAATTTCCCGGTTTAGGGCGGTAACCAGTATTGGATTCCGTGTTAAGGCTTGTTCAATACGCTGATGATTAACCGTGAAATCGGCAATAGCTTGGTCCGCCATGGCTCGTGCTGCGTTTGTGAGTAATTCGATACTTTGTAGCTGATTATAGGCCACCACAGGCAGCATGACGTTTAATTGGAAGTTACCTTGCTGGGCGGCCACGCTAATGGTTTGGTGGTGGCCGGCAACTTGAGCTGCCACCATAGCAACGGCTTCCGGTATCACTGGGTTCACTTTACCAGGCATGATACTACTGCCGGGTTGCAGCGCTTTTAGGCTAATTTCACCAAGCCCCGCCAAGGGTCCGCTGTTCATCCAGCGTAAGTCGTTACTTATTTTCATAAATACCGCAGCAAGTGCGTTCAAGTGCCCACTAACGAGCAAATTTAGTTCCTGCCCAGCAATACCGGCAAATAAGTTTTCGGCAGACTGAAACTCTAAAGCCGTGCGTTGCGCTAGAAAGTGACTGAAACGGTGGCCAAATTGCTCTGGCGCATTAATACCGGTGCCAATAGCAGTGCCGCCTTGGGGCAGCTGCAATAGCTGTTTAAGGCTTTGTTCAAGTGCAGTTTGCACATGTTGAATCTGCGCCTTCCAGGCTTGCAGTTCTTGCGCCATACTCAGCGGCATGGCGTCCATCAAATGGGTACGGCCGGTTTTTATGGTATCGGTGAGAGTGTCAGCTTTTTTGTCAATAACAGCCTTTAAGTGCTCTAATGCAGGTAATAGTTCTCTACTGATGGCAATGGCCGAACTGACTTGAATCGTTGTCGGAATAACGTCGTTACTGCTTTGACTGGCGTTTACATGATCATTGGGATGCAGAGTTTCGTTGTGGTCACGCTGGGCAAGGCTCGCAATCACCTCATTCATATTCATGTTGGTACTGGTGCCGGAGCCCGTTTGAAAAATGTCTAACGGAAAAGCATGGTTAACCGCGCCATCAATGACTTTCTGCGCTGCAGCGGTGATCGCTTTGCCTTGCGCTGATGTAATAATATTAGCTTCAACGTTCGCCATGGCTGCGGCCGCTTTCACATGTGCCAAGGCATGAATAAAGGCGGTGGGAAAGCGTAATTGACTCAGTTGAAAGTTTTGCCGAGCGCGTTCAGTTTGCGCCCGCCAAAGCGCATCTTCAGGAACTTCAATGTTACCCATACTATCTTTTTCAGTGCGTGTAGCCATGACAACTCCTTGATGCATTGTAACTTGTCACTTAGTATAAATTTTTAACAACACTTAACATAGCATGGGGCCTGTATGGCAAAGTTTCAAATTGTGGTCGCTATTTTGTTGGCAGTTGCTGCGGGAAGTTCATCATTGAATGCGCAAGCTCAGTCTTCTTTAACGGTGACGGTAACTGACAAAAATGGTCAGCCATTGCCTCAAGCTGTGGTCAGTGTGGTGCATGCAAACGAAGGGAATGCAGATAAAACAACGAAAGTTGCGGTGATGGACCAAGTAAACCGACTGTTCGACCCTTTTGTATTAGTCATTCAGCGGGGCGATAGCGTTTCGTTTCCAAACAGTGACAATATTCGGCATCAGGTCTATTCATTTTCGCAAACGAAGCCGTTTGAGTTACCGCTGTATAGCAACATTGAGGCGCCGGAGTTAAGGTTCGAACAAGCCGGCGTGGTGGTGCTAGGCTGCAACATACATGATCACATGAAAGCATATATTTATGTCAGCCCATATGCGGTCAGTGAAATAACGGATGGGCAGGGGCAAGTTACTGTGCCAGCAGCAACCGAGTTAAGTGTTTGGTATCCCGGCTTAGGCGATCAGCCAACAGATGCACTAGCAGTACGTGTAAAACCAGGGCAAACGCTGCTAAATGTACAGTTACCCGTAACGCAGCAAGGGCAAAACCCACCACCACCGTCAGCGTTGCAGCAACGCTTTAATCGCTTGAAAAATAATAACTAAAAGGCATGGCCAAACCATGGTGAGGACTTTTCGAACCCGCTTGATTATTAGCTTCACGGCACTGGCTGCGTTAGTGCTTATGGTGTCATTTGGTGCCGTCTGGCTGGCAACCTCACAGCAGTCTGAGCGCACATTAGAACGAGAGTTAGAAGTCAGCGAGCGCGTGTTCAATGAGTTAATGGATGTACGTGCGCAGCAGTTACAACAAACCGCCGAAGTTCTTACCACAGACTTTGGTTTTCGTGAGGCAATTGCCAGCAAAGATCAAAACACGATTATTTCCGCATTGGTGAATCATGGTGAGCGCATTGGTACTGACTTGATGGTACTGCAAAGCCCCGTGGGGGAGGAAATTGCAGCCACACACGCCATGAGTTGGCAACCACAAAGCTTAGGCTCGCAACGGGTTAGCGCGCAATTGATGTTAGTGGAAGAGTCAATATTTCAGGTGGTGAGTGTACCTGTTATGGCACCCGACTTAATCGCATGGGCCACGCTTGGCTTTGAAGTTGATGATGAGTTCGCCACCCTAATGCGACAGCTGACCCACGCAGACATTACGTTTATAAATGATTCGTCACGGGCTATTTATGCAACGAGTTTACCGGCGCAAGCGCGTCAGAAAATAGCCTCTGAGGCAACCGAGTTGCCTACTTTATTCGCTTCGCTAAATTTGGCCACGCATAGTAGCGCGTTGGCAGATTTGCCTATCGCTGCAACTGAAGATAGCAACATGTTGTTGGTGTTTAGTGCCGATCGGCAGGAAGCCGCGAGTGAGTTTCGTACGCTGCAGCAGCAATATTTGATTATTGCACTCGCTATTTTAGTTGTTGCTGTGCTACTCGCTGTCTTTACAGCGCGTATGATTTCATCGCCGGTGGCGCAGTTAACGCGTTCCGCAAAACGCTTGGGGCAAGGTGATTATAGCTCACCAATTACGCTGACCCGAAATGATGAGTTTGGGGCATTAGGTCACGCTTTTGAGCAAATGCGCCAAGGTATTTCGGCGCGAGAACAACAAATTGTTTATCAACTAGAGCACGATATACTCACTGGCTTGCCAAACCGCAACTCATTACAACAGGAGCTTGCTTCGAGGTTAAAAAAACAACAGCGCGGTCATGTGGTGCTGGTTAATATTGCGCGTTTTCGAGAAGTGAATGATAGGTTCGGGCAGCTAGTTGGTGATGAACTTCTGCACGCGGTTGCTGAAAGGTTACGTGACAACTGTGGCTCTCATTGGTGGCTTAGTCGTTTGGCTGGCGATGAATTTGTACTGCTTAGTCACAAACAGTCTGAAACAAGCCTAAAGAACTTGTTAACACAGCTGCAAGCAGCGTTATCACAGCCGTTTTGGTTAGCTGAAACGAGTTATTTATTAGAGTTTCATGCTGGGTATTTAGCTTTTCCAAATGTCGGCGACGATGCCGATAGTTTGTTGCGGCGCGCCCAAATTTGTGCGCGTTTTGCGAAGCAACAGAAACAATTTGCGGTGGTTTATCAGCAAGGTATGGACGAGCAACACTTGCGCCGCATTCAAATTGTTCAAGCATTGCCGTCAGCGGTTCGTGAAAACCGCCTGCAGTTGCATTTTCAACCGAAGTTACGTTGTACTGACGGTGCCGTGATTGGCGTTGAAGCGTTGTTACGCTGGCGCGATGACGCCCTTGGCGTAGTGCGGCCCGACGAGTTCATTCCTTTAGCCGAACAAACCGGCGAAATTAATCGTTTAACGCGATGGGTCTGTATGGCTGCGTTTGATCAGTTGCAGCTTTGGCATGAGCAAGGTCGCCAACTCAGCGTAGCCATCAACTTATCGGCTGTGGATTTACAGTGGGATGAATTAGTGGCGTTTTTAACCGAAGGGGCTCAGCAGCGCGGTATACCGTGTCATTTAGTGACGCTTGAAGTGACTGAAAGCGCGGTGATGTTAGATCCGGAGCAAGCGATTATGCGCTTACAAGAATTACGTGACAGTGGATTCAAAATTGCGCTAGATGACTATGGCACGGGTTATGCGTCACTTGGGCAATTAAAGCGTTTGCCGGTTGATGAGTTGAAGTTAGATAGGGCGTTTATTCAAGATATTGTTCATAGTGACGTTGATATGGCCATAGTTCGCTCAACCCTTGCATTGGCGCACCAACTTGGCCTTGCCACTGTTGCTGAAGGCATTGAGGAACAAGCCGCTTGGCACTTATTGCGTGATTTGCGGTGTGACACTATGCAAGGCTTTTACTTCAGCCGACCGTTGGCCGCGCCGCAGTTTGAGCAGTGGTTAGTCGACTATCAAGCCAACGAACAACTTGTACAAAAGGAAAACCAATGAAAATAAGGATACTTATCGGTGCGGTTTGCTTATGTATGTCACCCATTGCGGCGGCGGATTTCGGCCGACTATTAGCTACTGGCGGGCTAACCACAATTGAAGGGGCTGGTGGTGGCGGCATTGTGCCGTGGGCAACCTTATCGAGTTATGCTGAACAAGGGCAATGGGGTGGAACACTTGCCTATAATCATGCCAATGTGCGGGACTATCAACTTGATGTTGCTGCGGCAACGTTGAATTACGATAACCGCGTTGAGTTCTCTTATGCGCAACAACGTTTCACGCTTGAAAGCCTCGGCGGTGAGCTTGAACAAGCTATCTATGGGGTGAAATACCGCTTATATGGCGACGTGGTATACGGTAAAGCACCGCAAATTAGCATGGGTGCGCTCCACAAAAAGAACACCACATTCGCATTGCCTAATGCCGTTGGTGCCACAGACGATAGTGGCACTGATTTTTACCTAGCAGCAACCAAAGCCTGGCTTGACGGTCCTTGGCATCGTACTTGGCTTGCAAATTTAACGGTACGGGCAACGAAAGCGAACGAGATGGGGTTGTTAGGCTTTGGTGGTGATAAAAAAGACGATTACAGCCTTGTTGCCGAAGCATCGGTAGGAATGTTTATTAATCGCCATTGGATAGTTGGCGTTGAATACCGACAAAAGCCAAATCATTTAAATTTTGCCGACGAACAAGACTGGCATGATGTGTTTGTTGGGTGGTTTCCAACCAAGCGCATAGCCGTTGCATTGGCATACACAAACTTGAAAACAATTGCCGGGGCGCCAGAGCAAAGTGGTGTGTACGGGTCAATGCAGGTGACGTTTTAGTTATGGGGCAAGGTCATAAAAGGAATTGAACGATGCGAGATTTGAGCGTTTTTAGAGCATTATTGTTGATATTAACGGTATTCATGAGTCATCAAGTTGCCGCAAATTCTGACACCACCGCAGCGCGCAGTACAGCATTGTATGACGAATTAGGTGGGCATGACGGTATTCGTCAAATGATGGAAACCTTTGTACTCAATATCGCGGAAGACGAACGCGTGGTGCATCACTTCGTTAATGCCGATATTGAACGATTTCATACCCAAATTAGTGAGCATATTTGTGAATTAAGCGGCGGCCCATGCACCTATAAGGGCGCTTCCATGCCAGAGGTACACAAAGGCATGAACATTAGCCGAGCAGAGTTTAATGCCATTGTTGAAAATTTAATTACAGCTATGGAAACACATGACGTTGCAGTGAGTACACAAAACCGATTACTTGCTATACTTGCCGCCATGCATAACGACGTGATTCAACGTTAACGCTTTATAACTAAAACAAAAACAAGGTTTTTCCCACCATGATGAAATTCAAAATTCCGCACACGCTGGTGCTGATGATGTACATGATGATTGCAGCGTTGGTGCTAACATGGATTATTCCCGCCGGCGAATTTGAGCGCACAGTGAATGACATTGGCCAAAACGTTGTTGCCCCTGGCACCTATAGCGTCCTTGCTGAACAACCGCTGTTGTCGCCGCTTACGTTGTTTACCGTAATTCCCCAAGCCCTAGGCGATGCCCAAGGGGTTATATTCTTCGTGCTGCTTATTGGCGGTGTGATGGGCATTTTACGCGCCACCGGTATGCTCGACGCAGTGATTGGCCTGCTACTTGCAAAATTTGCCGACAAAACCGGATGGCTGATTTTAGGTGGCATGCTGACGTTTGGTATTTTTTCTGCGCTCATTGGGGTTGCCGAAGAGTATTTGATTTTCGTCGCCATGCTAGTGGCTTTATGCCGAGCACTGAAACTTGATGGCATAACCGCCATGGGTATTCTCATTGTCGGCTATGGTATTGGCTATGGCTTGTCGTTATTTAATCCGTTTACCTTATTGATTGCCCAGTCAATTGCGGAAGTTCCGCCAGCGTCAGGGCTTTGGTATCGCTTGTTGTTGTGGCCGGTTTTATTTGCTATTGGCTTTCATCATGTGTATCGCTATGCCAAGAAAGTAGCCGCAGACCCGTCGGCGTCACTGTTAGCTGACATAACACCAAAAACCACGTATGAAACCACTGAATACCCAGCTTTAAGTGGCCGGCATAAGGTTATTTTGCTTGGTTTTGTTGGTGTCTTGGGCCTGCTCGTGTGGGGTATTAAAGTACATGGTTGGTATTTAGTTGAACTGAGCGCGTTGTTTTTGGGTTTTGGTTTGTTTGCCGCTATTGTCAGCAAAATGGGCGCTAGCGACGCAGCGAATAAATTTATTGAAGGAGCTGCCGAATTAACCGCTACCGCGTTGTTAATTGGCTTTGCTCGCTCCATCGCGATGATTATGGAGCAAGGCCAAGTGTTAGATACCGTGATTTATTATTTGGCGATGCCGGTTGAAGCCTTTGGTGCGCATTTTGGTGCTGTTAGCATGTTGGTTATTCAAAGTATTTTGAATCTGTTTATTCCGTCAGGCAGCGGCCAAGCATTTGTCACCATGCCAATTATGGTGCCGATTGCCGATACCGCGGGTATTGGTCGTCAAATTGCCGTGTTGGCGTTTCAAATGGGTGACGGTTTAATGAATATGATTGTGCCAACGAACCCTGTGTTAATGGGGATTCTTGGGCTTGCCGGAGTACCCTATGAACGATGGTTTAAATTTATCGCACCGTTAATGATTAAGTTGATTATTGCGTGTGCTATAGCTATGCTTATTGCTGTTACAATTGGTTATCAATAAAACAACAAAATACATCAATTGCTAAAAGGCTGTTTTTCATGGATGCAGCGGCAACAACAGTGCCGAAAGATGATTGCTTGGTGAGTACAAAATGGTTGGCTGAGAACCTAACTCAGCCAAACCTGTACGTTTTGGATGCCAGCATGAACAAAGTCGTGGGGCGCACGCCGTTGGAATATAATGAGCTGACCGTTATACCGAAAGCCTTTAACTTAAAGCTTGAAGAACACCTCACTGACACATCAGCCAAATTACCGAATACATTTCCCACTGCAGAGCAAGTGACACTGCACATTCAACATCTTGGTATTAACACCTCCGATACCATAGTCGTTTATGACAACCAAGGGATTTATTCTGCGCCGCGCGCTTGGGTTATTTTAAAAGCGATGGGCTTTGATAAGGTGTTTATCTTAGATGGTGGCTTACCACAGTGGTTGGCAGATAACTATTCAGTGACCGATAAGTATGCCATTGCGAGTGGCCGTCGAGGCGATTTTGTGGCGAGCTTTGAGTCGAATTGGCTAGTTAATAAAAAGCAGGTTCTTAAAGCAACGCAAAGTGGCGCACATTCCATTATCGATGCGCGTACACGAGAACGCTTTTTAGGCCAAAAAGAAGAGCCGCGTGAAGGCATGCGAAGCGGCCATATTCGTGGGTCATACAACTTGCCGTTTCTAGACGTATTAGACGACAATAAGTTTAAGAAACCTGAGGTGCTTGAGGAATTACTTGTCGATTTAATTTGTACGAAATCGCCCAATATTATTTGTACGTGTGGGTCGGGCATTACCGCATGTATTTTGCTGATAGCAGCGCGTCTGGCAGGATATTCTAATGTGCAGCTATATGATGGCTCATGGTCCGAATGGGGAGCTGATCCTCAGCTCCCCATTGGCACGTTCTCGCAAAACCAGCAACTAGCAACCAGCAACTAATAACCAGTAACTAATAACTAATAACTAGTAACCAGTAACTAATAACTAGTAACCAGTAGCGCTTTGGCTTTTTTATACGTTAAAGCGGAATAAAATCACATCGCCATCTTTAACGATGTACTCTTTACCTTCTTCGCGGCGCTTGCCGGCTTCTTTTGCGCCTTGCTCGCCCTTGAACTGAACGTAGTCGTCAAAGCCCACGACAACAGCACGAATAAAGCCTTTTTCAAAATCGGTATGAATTTTACCAGCAGCTTGCGGGGCGGTTGCGCCGACAGGAATAGTCCACGCGCGCACTTCTTTTACACCTGCAGTGAAATAGGTTTGTAAGTTCAATAACTGATAGCCGCCGCGAATAACACGGTTTAAACCAGGCTCAGTTAAACCTAAATCAGCCATAAACTCAGCTTTTTCTTCGTCATCAAGCTCAGCAATTTCCGATTCAATTTCGGCACACACGGGTACCACAATCGCGTTTTCTTTGGCTGCAATATCACGCACTTTGTCTAAGTACGGGTTGTTCTCAAAGCCATCGTCATTCACGTTGGCAATGTACATAGTGGGCTTCATGGTCAGCAAGTTGTAGCTGCGAATGGTGGCTTTTTCATCGTCAGTTAATGCCACTGAACGCGCCATTTCGCCGCTCTCAAGTGCTGGCAATAACTTTTGCAATACGGCAATTTCTGCCGCTGCTTGCTTATCGCCGCCTTTGGCTTTTTTGCCTTGGCGGTGTATGGCTTTCTCTACGCTATCAAGGTCAGCTAATGCTAACTCAGTGTTGATTACTTCAATGTCTTCAGCGGGGTCAACTTTACCGGCAACGTGTACAATGTTGTCGTTCTCAAAACAACGTACAACGTGACCAATCGCGTCGGTTTCACGAATATTGGCTAAGAATTGGTTACCTAAGCCTTCGCCTTTTGATGCGCCTTTTACCAAGCCAGCTATGTCGACAAATTCCATGGTGGTTGGAACTACGCGTTGTGGATTTACAATTTGAGCTAATTGGTCAAGGCGGGGATCAGGCACCGCCACCACGCCCGTATTTGGCTCGATGGTACAGAAAGGGAAGTTAGCCGCTTCGATGCCGGCTTTGGTTAGGGCATTAAACAGCGTTGATTTACCTACGTTTGGCAAGCCGACGATACCACACTTGAATCCCATGCTTAGTTCTCTCTCTGTGCTTTAAAACTGTGTAAGTGTTGTTGTGCCGCGCGCATATCTTGTTGCAATAAGATATCAATGCTGCGGCAGGCTTCCGTAATGGTATCGTCCATCAGTACTTGGTCTGTTTGTGGTGCTTTGCCTAGCACCCAGCCGGTAACTTTTGACTTGTCACCCGGATGACCGATACCAATACGTAAGCGATGAAAATCAGGTGTTCCTAAACGTGCGGCAATGTCTTTGATGCCATTATGCCCGCCGCTACCACCACCAGTTTTGAACTTAGCGACACCAGGTGGTAAATCGAGCTCGTCATAGGCCACTAAAATTTCATCAGGCTGAATTTTATAAAAGTTCGCCAAAGTGGCAACAGCGTTACCGCTGCGATTCATAAATTGCATTGGCTGCAATACGCGCAAGTCCATAGCGCCTTTTTGAATGCGTGCGGTGTTACCGAAAAATTTGGTTTCAGGCTGAAGGGTTTGGCCGTACATACGAGCGTACTGCTCGACTAGCCAAAAGCCTGCATTATGACGAGTTTGGGAGTATTCGGGGCCTGGATTACCCAGGCCCACGAGTAAGCGAATGGTCGACATAAGACCTTATTCAGCGTCTTTTTCTTCTTTCGCTTCTTTAGCGGTAGGAACTTCAGCTGAAACTTCTTCAGTTTCTTCCGCTTCTTTTTCTACACGAGGCGCAGTAATTGAAACCACTGCTTGGTCGTGGTCTTCACCTTTAGCCAGCTCAACCAACTCAACGCCTTTTGGCATGTTCAAGTCAGTTAAGTGCAAGGTTTCGCCTAACTTCAAGTTCGCGATATCAACTTCAACGAACTCTGGCAAGTCTTTTGGCAAGCAGGTAACTTCAACGTCTGCAATGTGGTGAACCACAACGCCGCCTTCTTCTTTCACGCCAACAGAGCTTGCTTCGTTAACGAAGTGTACTGGTACGTGAGTGTGAAGTTTTTGACCTTTAACAACACGTTGGAAATCCAAGTGAGTTAATTTTGGCTTGTACGGGTGACGTTGAACGTCTTTCAAGATAGCTTCGTGCTTCTTACCGTCAATAACCAAAGTCAAAATGTGCGAGTAGAAAGCTTCGTGGTCAGCCATGTTGTTCACTTTGTTGTGATCAACAGTAATTGAAACGGCTTCTTTGTCAGCACCGTATAAAATTGCAGGCACTTTTTCCTCACGACGCAGGCGGCGGCTCGCACCTTTCCCTGTATCCGTGCGGAGTTCTGCTTGGATCGTAAAATCGATAGTTGCCATATGGATGGTCTCCGTTAAATAAAAATAAGCCGGCTATTCGCGACCAAATACCCGACGTGTTCCTTAAAAATCTGATTGGGTTTTCAAGGGCGCGGAATAGTACCACCGGCGCCCTTGAATTTCAATCAATACTCGAACATTGCCGAGATTGATTCTTCGTTGCTGACGCGGCGTAGTGCTTCCGACAACATACCGCTTAATGTTAACTGATGAACCTTGTCTAGTGCTTTCATTTCCGGTGCCAGTGGAATGCTGTCGGTTACCACCACGCGATCAATGTGTGAATCGCGAATGTTCTCAAACGCCTTGCCTGAGAAAATTGGGTGCGTAGCATAAGCAAACACGCGACGAGCACCATTTTTCTTCAGTGCTTCAGCGGCTTTACACAAAGTACCACCGGTGTCGATCATGTCGTCAACAATAATGCAGTCGCGGTCTTGAATGTCACCAATAATGTGCATGACTTGAGACTCGTTCGCACGCGGGCGACGTTTGTCAATAATGGCGAGGTCAATATCGTTTAACAATTTAGCAATAGCGCGAGCACGAACCACACCACCGATATCTGGCGAGACCACCACTGGGTTGTGGAAATCTTGCTGGCGTAAATGTTCCATCAGTACTGGGCTAGCAAAAACGTTATCAACCGGCACGTCAAAGAAGCCTTGAATTTGCTCAGCATGCAAGTCGACCGTCAAAACACGGTCAACACCGACGCTTGATAAGAAGTCAGCAACCACTTTCGCAGTAATTGGCACCCGCGCTGAGCGCACGCGGCGGTCTTGGCGTGCATAACCAAAGTAAGGCATGACGGCGGTAATACGACCTGCAGAAGCTCGGCGTAGGGCGTCGACCATGACGATAAGTTCCATCAGGTTATCGTTGGTTGGCGCACAGGTTGATTGAATAATAAAAACGTCAGCACCACGCACGTTTTCATTGATCACGACACTAATTTCACCGTCGCTAAAACGGCCAACTTCAGCATCGCCTAGTTTGATATATAAACGGTCGGCAATTTTTTGGGCGAGTTCTGGCGTCGCATTGCCAGCAAAGAGCTTCATGTCAGGCACACTAAACCTCAGTCTTGGTTGGTTAGGTTCACAGTTGAAGCCTGCCGCAGTTGCTGGCAGACCGGGTTTTCGTTCAGGCCTCGAGCGACAAATCCTGTCCAGTGTGCGGGCATCCGTTGTAGCGCAGCACGGGCGAGTGTCTCGCTGTCGAATCGGCCAAAAATACAGGCACCGGTACCGGTCAGCCGAGACGGCGCGTATTCTACCAACCAGTCGAGGGCGTTGGCAACTTCTGGGTAGAGTCGTCGAACCAGCGGCTCGCAGTCATTGGTCGTGGTTTCCCAACTCCAATGCGGCCATTTTAAAGGGCTGTGGTCGCGTTTTAGGTCTGGATTTTTAAATATACTGGGCGTGCTAATTTCTACGCCAGGGTGAACCACCAAGTACCATAAGCAGGGTGGCTCAGCCAATTGCAAATGCTCGCCCACGCCTTCGGCGAATGCGGCGTGCCCGCGCACAAATACCGGAACGTCAGCGCCTAATTGCAGACCAAGTTCGGCCAGTTGGTCGTCAGTTATCGGAAGTTTCCATAAATGACGCAACGCCAGTAAGGTCGTTGCAGCGTCCGAGGAACCACCACCTAAACCACCGCCAAAGGGCAGTCGTTTGTCGATGTGAATATGCACGCCATGGGCTAAATACAATAACCCGAGCTGTTTTGCGTAATGGCGTAACAATTGGGCGGCTTTCAGGACGAGATTATCGGCAGACTCAAGCGCTGGTTCAGTGCAACTTAGTGTTATGTCGGCGGTTTGTTTGCTGGTGAAAGTTAAGCTGTCGCCAAAGTTCACAAACTGAAACAGCGTTTGTAAATTGTGATAGCCGTTGTCGCGCTGCCCAACAATGTGTAGGAATAAATTGAGTTTGGCAACCGCCGGCAGGGTTAAAACTTCCATTCAGACACCTTCAGTTTTAAACGCCAGGTTTGCGCTGTTAAGTCAATACTATGCGGTACATAAATACCATTAACAGGCTGATATTGGCGTAATTGTGCGTTCCATAACTGGTCTGCGGCGACCATGACAAAGTCTGAAAGTAGCGCTAATTGCTGGGTATCAGTGGCTTGCAGTTGGTATTTCGTTTCTGCCATGGTGGGTAGTTGCTTACCCATGACCACGCTATTGAGCATGTCGACCGGTAAATCGATATTGAAATACTTCAGCAAAAGCTCTTGAGCATTACGGCCATAATAGCGATTGTCGTCATCGTCAATTAATTCAGCGTACCCTTTACGCTGCTCTAATCGTGCAATAGTACCGCGCAGCGGGTGCGAAAAGCGCATGGTGAGTAATTCAGCACTGTAAAACCAGTCAATATACAGCCCGTGGCGGTCATCTTGACGCAAGTCAAACAAAGCCATTTGACCGCGCAGACGCCACTGGTCAAGCTGCTGCAATTGCTGCTGTTGGCCATTTATAGCCGCGGCAGCCACCGTGGTGTGGGTTGTCGGTTCAGGAACGCTGCTGCAAGCCACCAACCAACTACTTGTGAGTACTACTAAAAGAAGACGTTTCATTCACTCAGGTATCCCTGTTCGCGTGCTTTTCATCATGCGGGCTTTCACGTACAATTGCCAGCGTTTCGCAGTAGTCAGAGGCTCGCAATTTTTTGCTATTATGACCATTTTCGCATTAGGTGTTAACCACAAAACCGCTTCCGTAGCACTACGAGAGCAAGTTGCCTTCTCGCCCGAGCAGTTGCACCAAGCGCTGCCGGCTCTGCGCGAGCAAACTGGCGTGGGCGAAGCAGTGATCTTATCCACCTGTAATCGCACCGAGCTATATTGTCATGGTGCAAGCTCCGCCGATATGCTGGTCGGCTGGTTAGCTGGCTATCATCGCATTCCACTCGAACAATTACGTGAGCATTGTTACACCTACCAAGACGATCAAGCGATTGAGCATTTAATGGCGGTAGCCAGTGGCCTTGATTCGTTGGTGCTTGGCGAACCGCAAATTCTGGGCCAAGTGAAGCAAGCTTATCAATTTGCGCGTAACCAAGCGAGCGTTGGCACGGTATTAGAGCGCTTATTTCAAAGTACGTTCCGAGTTGCTAAAACCGTACGCAGCGAAACCAAAGTAGGCGAAAATGCGGTTTCAGTCGCGTTTGCTGCGGTGAATTTGGCGAAGCAAATATTCGCTGAGTTGCCGCAATCGCGGGTGTTGCTGGTTGGCGCTGGTGATACAGCTGAATTGGTTGCGCAACACTTAACAGAGCAGGGCGTTAAGCAGTTAATGGTTGCCAATCGTACAATTTCGCGCGCCACAGACGTTGCTGAAAAATTTAATGGTCAAGCGCATACTTTGGGAGAGCTGCCCGAATTATTGCCGCAAGCGGATATTGTGATTAGCTCAACCGCTAGCCCCTTGCCGATTATTGGTAAGGGCTTAATTGAAAGTGCATTAAAGGCTCGGCGCCGGCAGCCTATGTTACTGATTGACCTTGCGGTGCCGCGTGATATTGAAGAGCAAGTGAACGATCTTAACGATGCGTTTTTATATACCGTTGATGACTTGCAAGGCATTATCACTGAGAATTTGCGCAACCGCGAAGAGGCGGCTGCCGAAGCGAAAGTGATTATACGCGAACATAGTGATGCGTTTACCGCTTGGATGCGACAGCTTGATCACGTGGATATTTTGCGTGATTTTCGGCAAGCAAATCAGCGCATGGCTGAAGAGCAATTGGCGCGAGCACGGACGCAACTGCAAGCGGGCAAGAACCCTGAAGATGTGGTGCAAGAGTTGACACAACGCTTAACCAAACAGTTTTTACATCAGCCCACGCGTATGATGCGCGATGCTGGCGCCGCCGGTGATTTTGCCACCTTAGCGGTATTTCAACGATTAATAGCAGATGACGAGTAAGGTCCTCACCGCATGATGAATCCTTCGATTATTCGAAAACTAGAAGCTTTATTAGAACGTTACGAAGAAGTGCAACACTTATTGAGTGACCCAGGCGTGATTGGCGATCAGGATAAATTCCGAGCATTATCGCGCGAGTACTCGCAGCTTGAAGAACTGGTGAAATGTTTCACGAGTTATCAACAAGCCCAAGCCGACGAAGCTGCAGCTAAAGAAATGATGCAGGAAGACGACGCCGAAATGCGCGAAATGGCACAGGTTGAATTAGACGATGCCATAGCCAAGCAAGAGCAGCTTGAACAAGAACTGCAAATTTTATTACTACCAAAAGACCCGAACGACGACCGTGCTTGTTATTTAGAAATTCGCGCAGGCGCTGGCGGCGATGAAGCAGCTATTTTTGCCGGTGACTTATTCCGTATGTACAGCCGCTATGGCGAGCAGCACGGTTGGAAAGTCAGCATTGTTAGTTGTAACGAAGGCGAACATGGCGGTTATAAAGAAGTGATTGCGTATGTGTCTGGCGATGGCGCTTATGGTCGTTTGAAGTTTGAGTCGGGTGGGCACCGCGTGCAGCGGGTTCCTGAAACTGAATCACAAGGGCGCGTGCATACATCGGCGTGTACCGTCGCAGTCTTGCCTGAAGTGCCAGAAGCGGAAGCCATAGAAATTAACCCTGCGGACTTGCGCGTCGATACGTTCCGAGCTTCGGGAGCGGGTGGTCAGCACGTTAACCGAACCGACTCGGCCATTCGAATTACCCACATTCCTACTGGCTTTGTGGTGGAATGCCAGGATGAACGCTCACAGCACAAGAACCGCGCCAAGGCGATGTCGGTATTGCAAGCGCGTATTCAGCAAGCAGAAGACGAAAAACGCCGTTTAGAGGAACAAACGACACGCCGTAGTTTGGTCGGTAGTGGCGATCGCTCGGAACGTATTCGTACTTATAATTACCCGCAAGGCCGCGTAAGCGATCATCGAATTAATTTAACGCTATATCGTTTAGACGAAGTACTTGAGGGCGCTCTTGATTTGATTCTAGACGCGATTGTGCAAGAGCATCAGGCAGACCAATTAGCGGCCTTGTCCGAGCAGCAATGATTACATTTGCTGCCGGGTTAACGATTCAACAAGCGTTAAAGCAAGCAACGGACGCATTGCAAGTTCACAGTGAGTCGGCCAAATTAGATGCCGAAGTATTGTTAGCGCTCTGTTTGGAGCGTGATCGTACTTATTTAGTGACTTGGCCTGAGCGCTGTTTGACAGCCGCACAAGCAAAGCGCTACCAAGTGCTCATTGAGCAACGGCTTGCAGGGCACCCGGTAGCTCATCTGCTAGGTGAACGGGAGTTCTGGTCGTTGCCGCTTTATGTCAACAGCAGTACGTTAATACCTCGGCCGGACACGGAAGTACTCGTTGAGCAGGCGCTTGATTTAACCTTGCCACACAATGCGCAGGTGTTAGATTTAGGCACGGGAACTGGTGCTATTGCATTGGCATTAAAACATAGCCGACCCAATTGGCAGCTGACCGCGGTTGATAAAATGGCCGATGCGGTGGCCCTTGCCAAGCGCAATGCCGAACGTTTGCAACTAGCGATTGATGTTCAACAAAGTGACTGGTTTGCCGAACTTTCGCGGAACAATAAGTATGACCTAGTGGTCTCTAATCCACCTTACATTGATGCTGATGATCCGCATCTACAGCAAGGCGATGTTCGTTTCGAACCACTTAGTGCTTTGGTTGCAAAAGACCATGGTTTAGGGGACATTCAGCAGATTATTAGCAGCGCGCGTGATTATTTAGCGGCGCAGGGTTGGTTGCTGATTGAGCACGGTTATCAGCAAGCAGCGGCAGTTCGAGCGTGTTTTTCCGATTGTGGTTATACCCGTATCAACACTGTGCAAGACTATGCACAGTTAGACCGAGTGACCTTGGGCCAATGGAGACCTGAGTATGAGCAATGACTTTATCTTTGCGGACGAAGATGAGCACGACGTTGATGCCGACTTAACCGAAGAGAACGGTTGGAAGGTATTAATTGTTGATGACGAGCGGGAAGTACACGCGGTAACGCGTTTAGCGTTAATGGATTTGGTGTTTGAAGGGCGCGGCTTAAAGTTCTTCAGCGCACACTCGCGCGAAGAAGCACAAAAACTCATTGATGAACATGATGATATTGCCATTGTTCTACTTGACGTGGTGATGGAAACCGATGATGCCGGCCTCAAAGTTGCCCAATACATACGCGAGCAAGCAGATAATCATGCCGCGCGTATTGTGTTACGTACTGGCCAGCCGGGGCAAGCACCTGAGCGATCGGTTGTTATGAATTACGACATAAACGACTATAAAGCCAAAACCGAATTAACCGCGCAAAAATTATTTACCTGTGTAATGTCGGCTTTACGGTCTTATCGGGATATTTTACGCGTTGCAGATGAACGCGATCGTTTGGAACATGAACTCAGTTTTTACCAAAACTGGCTTCGTGAACACCAGCCGCAATTACGCCAACAAATAGCTGTTGCTTATCAACGATTAATAGATAATAACGATTAAAAAGGAACGAATTAATGTCATTTATAGCTCTAAAACACATGCACGTCACTTTTGTAGCGGTAAGTGTGGTATTATTCATGCTTCGTTTTTTCTGGCTAAGCATTGGTGCTGGCATCGCTCGGCAAAAATGGGTGAAAATTGTTCCCCATATTATTGATACTGCGTTGCTATTAACCATTGTTGGCATGCTAATTCATTGGCAAATGTGGCCATGGGAAACACCGTGGTTAGCCAATAAAGTGATTGGCTTAGTCGGCTATATTTTATTTGGTTTAGTTGCCATGAAAGCAACGACGAGCTGGTTGCGTTATGTTGGGTTTATTGGGGCGTTAAGCTGGATTATGTTTTTGCTTCATATTGCCTTCAGCAAACAAGCTTTGATTTAAAAACAAAAGCGATATTAGCTATTAGATATCGGATATTAGATAAACCCAGCCTGTTTAGGGCTAATATCTAATATCCAATAGCTGCTATCGCATTAGCACTTTAAGGGTTTATGCGCTTTTCATATTTAGAACATGTTGCTCACGAAATTCTGCCAACTATTGAAATAGTTTGGGAGATTAGCCGTACCTTTCATAGCGATAGCGACAGCTATGTGAGCGATTATTATCAGCTAATTCGTGATATGGCCGAGCGCCATACCGGCGAAGATGGTTTAGAAAAGCTGCAGGCAATTATTCAAGACTTTTACTTTGAGCTTGGATTTAGTGACGCGCCCGAGCCTATTGTTGGCGCGCAGCGCATTCTGCTTGACCGTGTTATTAGTTATCGCACGGGGTTGCCGGTTAGTTTGGCCTTGTTGTTACAAGAAGCGGCGGCTTACGCGGGTGTGCAAACCGAGTTGGTAGACTTTCCGGGCTATCCGTTATTGCGTTTTGATCACGAGCAGCAAAGTTACTTTGTTGACCCATTGCACGGTGAACTGCTTGAAGGTAAGCAGGTGCAAGAGCGTTTTGAGGATGTGACCGACGATGCAATTGATTTTAGTTGGGACATGTTTGAAGCGGCCGACCAAAAAACAATACTGCAACGCTACTTAACTGAGCTGAAACACGCGATGATTCACGACCGCACATTTGCCAATGCGTTAACCGTTGTGCATATGCTGTTGGCGATTACGCCCGATGACCCATATGAGATTCGCGACCGTGGTTACGTGCTGGAAGAGCTTGATTGCCAGCAAGCGGCAGTTGACGACTACCAGTATTTTGTCGAACAATGTCCTGATGACCCAAGCGCCCAAATGTTGCGCTTACAACTTGAAACGTGGGCGGCCCCCCAGCACGTCCTTCATTAAAAATTAAAAAAAGAGGGGTTTCTGTGGACAACACTGCATTGATTACCAATGACGGTATTATTTTTGGTTTACTAGCCGTTATTCTCGGTCTTATCTTCTACACACAAGCAAGCGCTAATTCATTTTGGCAGAAATTTTATAAATGGGTTCCGGCGTTACTTCTTTGTTATTTTATTCCTTCATTATTAAACACGTTTGGCATTGTTGATGGCGCCAATACCGGTATTTATCCGTTGGTTATGGATTATTTGCTGCCGGCGTGTTTGGTGCTGCTGACATTAAGTTTAGATTTAAAAGCCATTATTCGCTTGGGCCCTAAACTACTTATTTTATTCTTAACGGGTACTGTCGGTATTGTGATTGGTGGGCCAATTGCATTACTTTTGGTGAGTGTTATTTTTCCTGAAATGCTTGGTGGTGCGGGCCCAGATGCAGTCTGGCGCGGTATGACAACCATTGCCGGCAGCTGGATTGGCGGTGGTGCGAACCAAGCCGCTATGAAAGAAGTCTACGAAGTTGGTGGTGAGATTTTCTCGGCCATGGTCACCGTGGATATTATCGTCGCCAACTTATGGATGGCGGTACTGCTTTATATGGCTGCTAATAATAAGGCCATTGATAAGCGCATTGGCGCTGACACCAGTGCCATTGAAGCTATTAAGCAACGTATGGAGCAGTACGAAGCAGAGCACCGCCGTGAGTCAAAGCTGCCAGATCTTATGTTCATTATTGCGGTGGCGTTTGGCGTTACAGGCCTAGCGCACTGGGGTGCGGATGTAATTGCCCCGTTTATTGGTGATCATGTACCGGTATTAAAAGACTTTAGCCTAGACAAGAAATTCTTCTGGTTAATTGTTATTGCGACCACCGTCGGTGTGGCCTTGTCGTTTACTCGCGTGCGCTCGCTTGAAGGTGTTGGCGCGTCAAAATACGGTTCTATGTTTGTCTATATTTTGGTGGCGACCATTGGTTTGCATATGGATGTCACCGCCATCGTTGATGTGCCGAAGTACTTTTTAATTGGCGCAATATGGATGATTATTCATGCGAGCTTAATGCTTATAGTTGCGCGTTTGCTCAAGGCCCCTGTGTTTTATATGGCTGTTGGCAGCCAAGCCAACGTGGGCGGAGCAGCTTCAGCACCGGTCGTGGCCTCGGCCTTTCACCCGTCGCTGGCGCCAGTGGGTGTACTGTTAGCAGTATTCGGTTATGCATTAGGTACATACATGGCCTATATTTGTGGCCAGATCTTGCGCGTTATTGCTGCCGGCTAAAGGCCGCAAAATAATGGCCGCAAGTTAACGGTTAAAAGGATATATCTGTGATTAATACACAAGTGATTAAAGTAGGCGACAATGTGCAGGTAGCAAACCACCTGCCATTTGTTTTGTTTGGCGGCATGAATGTACTAGAGTCGCGTGACTTGGCCATGCGCATTGCTGAGCACTACGTCGAAGTGACCAGTCGTTTAGGCATTCCCTATGTATTTAAAGCCAGCTTTGATAAAGCAAACCGGTCGTCTATTCACTCGTACCGTGGGCCTGGTTTAGACAAGGGGTTAGAGATTTTCAGCGAAATCAAGCGTACGTTTAACGTGCCGATTATTACTGACGTTCACGAGCCTTACCAAGCAAAGCCGGTTGCAGAAGTGGCAGACATTATTCAGTTGCCAGCGTTTTTGGCTCGCCAAACTGACCTCGTTGTTGCTATGGCTGAAACTGGTGCGGTAATTAACGTGAAAAAACCACAGTTTTTGGCACCACACGAAATGCGTCATATCATTAAAAAGTTTGGCGAAGCGGGAAATCACAACGTGATTTTATGCGAACGCGGCAGTAGCTTTGGCTATAACAACCTAGTAGTTGATATGCTAGGTATGGACGACATGAAACACATGGCGCCGGTAATGTTTGATGCAACCCACGCGTTGCAGCGCCCAGGTGGACGTGCAGACTCAGCCGACGGCCGCCGTGCTCAAGCGGCAGTGCTGGCACGCTCAGGCATGGCGTTGGGTTTAGCCGGTTTGTTTATTGAAGCACACCCAGACCCCGAACAAGCCAAATGTGATGGCCCTTGTGCCTTGCCATTAGCTAAGCTCGAGCCATATTTACAACAAATGCAAGCGGTTGACCAGTTGGTGAAAAGCTTCGCACCTTTAGATACCAGCAACTGATAGAAGCTAGACAGCTACGCGGCAGCAGCGTTAAGGTTTTCGCACTAGATATATCGTGTGAACCTTAGTGTTGCTGTCGGATGTCATCATGCTCTGATAGTCTTCGTTATACCATCCTGACTGAACGATCTGGCTGTGAAACTTGCTCATAAAATCAATGGGTGTGTTTGAATTACCAAACTCAATTTCACACACTGTCGTACGGCACTCAATATTGTTTAAATTTGCTGACTGTAAGTTTTCATTGCTGTCATAAATCAGTCTTAAATTTTCTTCCATCGCATATGCCCAGTCCTGATCTGTCGGTTCGGTTTGCATGCGCTGCTTAACGTCTTCCATGTTGAGCATATTGCGTAACATTTCAGCAATTTTCTCGTCTTCAGCGCTTGAGCCCGTAGCTGGAGATACTGGCACAAAGGTTTCTTGCTCGACACGGGTTGTTGTGGCTTGCGTTTCAAGGTCTTCGCTCGTTGCAGTCGTCTGAGACGACTGGCTTAAACTATATTCGTTAACGTCATTGACGTTTTTGGCTACTACAGTTGCCGGAGTTTTAGTTGTTTTGACAACTTCAATTTCTTTCGTGACCAAAGGTTGCGACGTTGGTTGCTGCCACAAGAAATAACTTAAAACCGCAATAATGCTTAAGTAAATGACATGAATCCATTTTGACATGTTGAGTATTCCTTTTATGTGCCTATTTAGATGCTTGCGCTAGCGGTCAATCTGCTTTAAATTAAAACGCATGTTTAAAATATGCGTTCTAAACGCGCGCATCCAAAAATAGGGCGCTTTTGTATGGCGAAGCGAGAAACCACGAAAGATAAAATTCTTAATGCTGCAGAAGCTTTATTTGCTGAGCATGGCTTTGAGCAAACCTCGCTAAGGCAAATTACTGCTGAAGCGGACGTTAATCTTGCGTCTGTAAATTACCACTTTGGCTCAAAAAAGGCGTTAATTCAAGCGGTCATGGCCCGTTATCTTGAAGTACTGATGCCAGCGCTAAACGCTGAGTTTGACCAACTTGAACCGCAAGCACAATTTACCACGCGTGACGTATTTGACTGTTTTCGCGAGCCACTTAATGCGCTGAAGAAAGTGCGCAAGGGTGGGCCAACTATCTTTTTAAGCTTGCTGGGTTTTGCGTATGCCGATATTCAGGGGCACCTACGTCGCTACACCATGGAGCATTTTGGCGAAGTAATGCACCGCTTACTTGCTTTGTTACACGTGGCGAATCCAAATTTGAGCCCGGCAGACATGTTTTGGCGCTTGCACTTTGTGTTAGGGGCTTCGGTATTTGCGCAAGTGTCAGGGCCGGCGTTGCGAGAAATTGCCGCCGCCGACTTTGGTGAGTCTATTGCGGCCGACCAAGTTGTCGACCGCTTAATTCCGTTTTTGGCCGGTGGTGTCGATGCACCCACGGCATAATCAGCTATGCTTAACGTAGCTTAATTTGATAGGTGTAATAGCATGGAAATTTTAATTCTCTTAGTGGTTGTAGTGGTGCTGTTATTTGCGGTGCCGGATATTCGCAAGAGCTTGATTTCACGCCCTGCGTTTGCGTTTTTCAAGCGCGTGTTACCGCCGCTGTCGCCAACAGAGCGCGAAGCAATGCAAGCGGGTGATACCTGGTGGGATGCTGACTTGTTTAGTGGCCGACCTGATTGGCACAAGTTTCATCAAACCAAAGCGCCGCAGTTTACCGAAGCAGAGCAAGCTTTTATTGATAACCAGCTAGAAACGCTATTGGGTATGTTGGACGACTTTAAAATCGTCCAAAAAGATGTCGACTTGCCGAAGAAAGTTTGGGATTACATTCGCAAAGAGAAATTCTTTGCCATGATTATTGGTAAAGAATTTGGTGGTCTTGATTTTTCGCCAGCGGCGAACTCACACATTGTGTCACGCATTGCAACGCGTTCCATTAGCGCTGCAGTGTCGGTTATGGTGCCGAACTCATTGGGTCCAGGCGAATTGCTCACGCACTATGGTACCGATGAACAGAAGAACTATTGGTTGCCGCGTTTAGCTGACGGTACCGATATTCCGTGCTTCGCGCTAACAGGACCGGAAGCAGGCTCAGACGCTGGCGCAATTCCAGACACTGGCGTGGTGTGCAAGGGTGAATTTGAAGGCAAAGAAGTGGTTGGTATTCGCCTGAATTGGAGCAAGCGCTATATTACCTTGGCGCCAGTAGCCACAGTGCTTGGTTTGGCATTTAAAATGTACGATCCAGACGGTTTGCTTGGTGATCAGAAAGATATCGGCATTACCTGTGCCTTAATTCCAACAAACCACGAAGCGGTTGAAATAGGCGAACGTCATTATCCGCTCAATCAAGCGTTTATGAACGGTACCACGTACGGCAAAGACGTCTTTATTCCGTTGGATTGGATTATTGGCGGCCAAGATTATGCTGGCAAAGGTTGGCGCATGCTTATGGAGTGTTTGTCAGCAGGGCGTGGTATTAGTTTGCCGGCGTTAGCAGCTGCAACAGGTCATGTGACTGAACGTATGACCGGCGCCTATGCTTATGTGCGTCAGCAGTTTGGTATGCCAATTGGTTTGTTTGAAGGGGTTCAGGCTGCCATGGGTAAAATTGGCGGCACCAACTATACCTTGGAGTCGATGCGCCGTTTAACGGTAACCGCTTTGTGCGAAGGCAAAAGCCCCTCGGTTATTACTGCGATGACCAAATACCACATGACAGAAATGGGGCGCCAAGTTATGGAAGCCGCCATGGACGTGCACGCAGGTAAAGGTATTCAATTGGGGCCACGCAACTATTTAGGCCACGGTTACATGGCTACACCGGTTTCAATTACCGTTGAAGGTGCGAATATTCTCACCCGCAACTTAATGATTTTTGGTCAGGGCGCTACACGCTGTCATCCATACGTATTAGCGGAAATGGAAGCGGCGTCAAACCCAGACGAAGAACAAGGGTTGAAGCAGTTTGATAGCTTGTTGTTGAAGCATATTGGCTTTGCTGCGGGTAACTTCTTTGGCAGCTTATTCATGGGCTTAACCGGGGCGCGCTTTA
The DNA here is from genome assembly GCF_900116895.1 of Pseudidiomarina donghaiensis. Classification (GTDB taxonomy): domain Bacteria; phylum Pseudomonadota; class Gammaproteobacteria; order Enterobacterales; family Alteromonadaceae; genus Pseudidiomarina; species Pseudidiomarina donghaiensis. Next base: position 753,571 of record NZ_FPCF01000001.1, read on the forward strand.
ATGCCAGCCCGATGAGCGGCCCAACGGCGCGTTATTATCAGCAGTTAACCCGTATGAGCCGCGCTTTGGCGTTAACGGCAGATATGGCGATGTTGGTCATGGGCGGTGACTTAAAGCGCCGCGAAATGCTTTCAGCACGGTTAGGTGATGTGTTAAGCCATTTGTATATGGCCTCTGCAGTACTCAAGCGCTACGAAGACGATGGCCGCCAAACCGGTGACTTGCCGTTTGTGGAGTACGCCATGAGCCATCATTTGTATGAAATTGGCCAAGCGTTTAAAGGGTTTTTCGCGAACTTCCCGAATCGCTTTATTGGCTGGACGTTGCGGTTAGCTATTTTTCCTCTGGGATTACATTATGCCAAACCGTCAGACGACAACCTGCAGGTTATTGCGAAGAGCATGATGGAGCCAGGCTTAACCCGTGATCGTCATACTTTCTTGTGTTTCTGGAAAGACGACCCGAAAGATATGACCGGCCATATGGAACTTGCGTTCTTGGCCATGCGTGAACACGCAGATATTTATAAACGTATTCGCAAAGCCGTTAAGCGCGGTGATATTGCTGAAGACCTAAGCGGTGATGACCTAGTGAAAGCGGCGCGTAAAGCTGAAGTGATTAGCGCGGACGAAGCCAAAGCGTTTAAGAAAACGGAGCAGCTGCGCATGACTGCTATTGGTGTTGATCAATTTGCGCCAGGTGTTATTGAAGGGCGTAAGTTCTAAACATCTAACGCTGAACAAAAAAAGGGCTTACCTAGTGTAAGCCCTTTTTTTATCTTGCTGTAGCCACTGGTACGAAATTACACACCAATTGGCTTATAGCGCGTACGGTGTGGTTCCATAGCCTGCTCGCCGTGGGTTTTCTTCATGTATTCTTCGTAGTCGGTGTAGTTACCTTCATAGAAGTTGATTTGGCCTTCGTCACGGTAATCCAAAATGTGTGTGGCGACGCGGTCAAGGAACCAACGGTCGTGCGAGATCACCATGGCTGAGCCCGGGAATTCCAGCAATGCTTCTTCAAGTGCACGCAAGGTTTCAACGTCAAGGTCGTTGGTTGGTTCGTCTAACAGCAATAAGTTACCGCCAGCTTTTAACAGCTTAGCTAAATGCACACGGTTACGTTCACCACCGGATAACTCACCGATTAATTTCTGTTGGTCGTTACCACGGAAATTAAAGCGGCCAACATAAGCGCGGCTGTTAATTTCGAAGTTACCAATACGTAAAATATCTTGGCCGTCGGAGATTTCCTTCCAGACGCTGTTTTTGTCGTTCATGTCGTCACGGAACTGATCGACGCTTGCTAACTGCACGGTATCGCCGAGCTCAACGGAACCCGAGTCTGGCTGTTCTTTGCCGGTGATCATACGGAACAAGGTTGATTTACCCGCACCGTTCGGGCCGATAATACCGACAATGGCGCCTTTCGGAATGCTAAAACTTAAATCGTCAATGAGTACGCGGCCGTCGTAGGCTTTCTTCAGGTTTTTAACCTCAAGCACTTTGTCACCCAAGCGTGGGCCTGGTGGAATAAAGAGCTCGTTGGTTTCGTTACGTTTTTGATAATCACCGCTTTGTAGCTCTTCAAAACGCGCCATACGTGCTTTGCTTTTTGCTTGGCGGCCTTTCGGATTTTGGCGCACCCATTCAAGCTCTTGCTTGATACTACGTTGGCGCGCTTTTTCTTGTTTCTCTTCTTGTTCTAAGCGCTTTTCTTTTTGCTCAAGCCAAGATGAGTAGTTACCTTCCCATGGAATACCGTAGCCGCGGTCAAGTTCGAGAATCCAACCAGCCACATTATCTAAGAAGTAACGGTCGTGGGTAATGGCCACAACAGTGCCGTCGTAGTCATGCAAGAAGCGCTCTAACCACGCGACAGATTCGGCATCCAAGTGGTTGGTTGGTTCGTCAAGCAACAACATGTCGGGCTTACTGAGTAATAAACGACAAATAGCAACACGACGACGTTCACCACCAGAAAGCACCTTAATTTTGGTGTCCCACGGCGGCAGGCGCAGTGAATCGGCTGCACGTTCCAGCATATTATCTAAGTTGTGCCCGTCTTTAGCTTGAATAATGGCTTCAAGTTGGCCTTGTTTTTTCGCTAGCGCGTCAAAATCGGCGTCTTCTTCTGCATAGGCCGCATAAACTTGGTCAAGTTCGGTTAAGGCATTTTTCACATCAGCAACCGCTTCTTCGACGGTTTCGCGTACCGTTTTCTCTTCATCTAATTGCGGTTCTTGTGGCAAATAGCCAATTTCAATGCCAGCCAAAGGGCGTGCTTCACCTTCGATTTCTTTGTCCACGCCGGCCATAATGCGCAATAGCGTTGATTTACCGGCACCGTTTAAGCCGAGTACACCAATTTTCGCACCAGGGAAAAATGATAATGAAATGTCTTTCAGAATTGTCTTTTTCGGGGGGACAACTTTGCCAACCCGCGACATGGAGTAAATATATTGTGCCATAGCAGCGTTCGTTCCTTTTTAGGTCTAATGATTAGACTAAATTACTAAGCGGTTATTTTAACCCTTAAGTTGGCGCTAACCCAAGTATATTGGTAAACTAGCGCCACTATTTTTGTTAACCCCCGTGGATAACAGGTTCGAGTTAGTCCGTTTGTGAAGTCAGGAGCCCCAATGTTGAAACATGAAATGAATATTGCCGATTACGATGCAGATTTATGGCAGGCAATGACTGGTGAAGTGCAGCGCCAAGAAGAGCACATTGAATTAATTGCCTCAGAAAACTATACCAGTCCTCGGGTACTTGAAGCGCAGGGCTCACAGCTGACTAACAAATATGCCGAAGGCTATCCTCATAAGCGTTACTACGGCGGTTGTGAATACGTCGATGCGGTAGAAGACTTGGCCATTGAACGAGCAAAAGCATTATTTGGTGCGAAGTATGCCAACGTACAACCGCATGCGGGCTCACAAGCAAACTCAGCGGTATTTTTAGCGTTATTAAACGCTGGCGACACCGTGTTAGGCATGAGCTTAGCGCACGGTGGCCACTTAACCCACGGTTCGCACGTTAACTTTTCCGGTAAATTATACAATGCCGTACAGTACGGCTTGGACGAAACCACTGGCGAGATTGACTACGCCGAAGTACGTGAATTAGCGCTCGAGCATAAGCCGAAAATGATTGTGGCTGGTTTCTCTGCCTACTCGGGTGTGGTTGATTGGGCTAAGTTCCGCGAAATTGCTGACGAAGTTGGTGCCTACTTGTTAGTTGATATGGCCCACGTTGCTGGCTTAGTGGCTGCTGGTTTGTATCCAAACCCGGTACCATTTGCCGATGTGGTCACCACCACCACGCACAAAACCTTAGCCGGCCCACGTAGTGGTTTGATTTTGTCGGGTAAAGACGACGAAGATTTACATAAAAAATTAAACAGCGGTGTGTTTCCTGGTAGCCAAGGTGGCCCGTTGTGTCATGTGATTGCGGCCAAAGCTGTGGCATTTAAAGAAGCCATGGAGCCTGAGTTTAAAGCGTATCAGCAGCAGGTGCTTGATAACGCCAACACCATGGTGAAAGTGATGCAAGAGCGCGGCTACAAAATTGTCTCTGGCGGCACCAAAAACCACTTGTTCTTAGTTGATTTGATTGACAAAGATATCACCGGTAAAGACGCAGATGCGGCCTTAGGTCGGGCCTATATTACGGTGAACAAAAACTCTGTTCCGAATGACCCACGTTCACCGTTTGTTACTTCAGGCTTACGCCTAGGTACGCCAGCGATTACCCGTCGTGGCTTTAAACAAGCTGAGACCGAGCAAGTCGCAAACTGGATTTGTGATGTGCTTGATAACATGAACGACGAGTCAGTGATTGCACGTGTGCGTGAGCAAGTGAAAGCACTGTGTAAGCAGTTCCCTGTTTACAAATAACGAAGACCAAGGAAGCAGCCTATGCATTGTCCTTTTTGCGGAACACAAGACACCAAAGTTATCGACTCGCGGTTAGTGGCCGATGGCGCTTCAGTGCGACGTCGACGTGAGTGCAGTGACTGCAAAGAACGGTTCACCACGTTTGAAACCGCGGAATTGATCATGCCTCGTGTGATCAAGTCTGATGGAACGCGAGAGCCGTTTAATGAGGACAAATTACGCAACGGGCTGCTTCGCGCTTTAGAAAAACGCCCAGTTAGCTTAGAGGCGATGGAGCAAGCGATTCATAACGTCAAGTCGGCGCTGCGCGCTACGGGTGAGCGAGAAATTACCAGCCAGGTTATCGGTGGTTTAGTCATGGAAAACCTCAAAGCCCTCGACAAAGTGGCCTATATTCGTTTCGCTTCGGTATACAGAGCCTTTGATGATATTCGTGAGTTTGGTGAGGAGATAGCACGTCTCAATGACTAAGCCACGAGTCAACCATCAGTTTTACATGCAACGCGCCCTTGAGCTTGCCGCTCAGGGGCGTTTTTCAACGCATCCGAACCCCATGGTGGGCTGCGTAATTGTTGCTAACGGCGAGATTGTCGGTGAAGGCTGGCATCAGCGAGCTGGCGAGCCACATGCGGAAGTGCATGCGTTGCGCCAAGCCGGCGAGCGAGCGCGAGGTGCAACCGCTTATGTGACGTTGGAACCGTGTAGCCACTTTGGACGCACGCCGCCGTGCGCCGATGCGCTGATTAACGCGGGGCTGAAGTGCGTGGTGGTGGCTATGCAAGACCCAAACCCGCAAGTGAGTGGTGAGGGCATTGCGCGCCTGCAAGCGCAAGGTATTGACGTAAAAGTTGGGGTGCTTGAGCAGGACGCGCGCCGGCTCAATAGCGGGTTTGTGTCGCGTATGCAACGCAAACGTCCGTGGGTGCGGGTAAAAATGGCGGCTTCGTTAGACGGGCGTACTGCGCTTGCGAATGGGGCTAGCCAATGGGTTACTAGCAGCGATGTGCGCAACGACGTACACCGCTGGCGCGCGCAAAGCGGGGCCATTTTAAGTACCGCGGAAACCGTTTTGGCTGACCAAGCACAATTGACTGCACGCCATCAACAAGCCGTGTTACAACCGCTGCGGGTCATTATTGACTCCCGTGGTTTGCTAACCGGTGAAGAAGTTGTGTTTTCGAACACCGCCCCAATTTTATTGGTGCACGCGCCTGATACTCAGCGTTCGGTTGAGAGCGCCGCGCGTTGGCCCGAGCATGTGCAAGTGGTGACAGTTGAGCGCACCCAAACCGGGCATATTGATTTAACTGAATTACTGCACACCTTGGCAGCGCGTGAAGTGAACTCGGTGTGGACCGAGTGTGGTGCGCAACTGGCCGGTGCATTGATTGAGGCTGAGCTAGTTGATGAACTGATTGTGTACTTAGCGCCTAAACTCATGGGACATACCGCCCATGGGCTCTTGCATTTACCGCCATTTGAGGCGATGAGCCAAGTACCGGAACTTAAATTTACCGATGTACGCCTAGTGGCTGACGCGTTGCGAATTGTCGCCGTGCCGCACCGGGTGAGAGGAGACATATTGTCGTGAATAACGTGTTAAATACAGACGCTTCTACACTCAACAGTGCTGCAGAAATTATTGAAGATATTCGTCAGGGTAAAATGGTTATCTTGATGGACGACGAAGACCGTGAGAACGAAGGCGATCTTATTCTTGCTGCTGAATGTGTCACCCCCGCGGCAATTAATTTTATGGCGCGTTACGGTCGTGGCCTGATTTGTTTAACGCTTACTGAAGAGCGCTGCAAACAACTGCGCTTACCCTTGATGGTTGATCAAAACAACTCGCCGTATGCCACCAATTTTACTGTGTCTATAGAAGCTGCTGAAGGTGTCACCACAGGCATTTCTGCGGCCGATCGCGCTCGTACCGTGCAGGCTGCGGTGGCGAAGGATGCAAAACCAGCCGATTTGGTTATGCCTGGTCATATATTCCCGCTTAAAGCCAAAGCTGGCGGCGTGTTGAATCGTGCTGGACATACCGAAGCTGGCTGCGACTTGGCACGTTTAGCAGGCTATGAGCCGGCCGCCGTTATCGTCGAAATATTGAACGAAGACGGCACTATGGCGCGACGTCCTGACTTAGAAAAATTCGCTGCTGAGCACGATATTAAAATTGGCACCATTGCTGATTTGATTGAATATCGTTCGTTAAAAGAGAAAACAGTTGAGCGTAAGGCGCATTGCAAACTACCAACCGCTTATGGCGAATTTGAACTGATTACCTATCAAGACACCATTGATAAACAGGTGCACTACGCGCTCGTGCATGGTGAAGTTAGCGCTGATAAAGCAGTAAATGTTCGGGTGCATTTGCAAGACACCTTTAACGATTTGTTCGCGACAGAGCGCGCAGCCAAGCGCAGTTGGCCGCTTGGCCATGCGATGAAATACATTGGTGAAAACGATGGCGTATTGGTGGTTATCGGTCGCCAGCAGTCTTCAGACGATATTTTAGAGCAGGTGATGAGCTTTGCTGCGGAAGACCGTGGTGAAGTAAAACCTAGCGCCGCCGCCTCGAATGCGTCGCGCAACGTGGGTATCGGCTCGCAAATATTAGCCGACTTGGGTGTTCATGACATGCGCTTAATGAGTTCACCAAAACGTTATTCAGCGTTGTCTGGATTTGGCCTAGAAGTTGTTGATTTTATTGAAGATGCTCAGGCTGACGACGAATAGGTTAGGTTAATTGTTAGCGATGTTAAGCACCTGCTGCCACAGTTGTTCATTGGTGGGAGCAGGGTGGCCAGCTAGCTTTGCTTGGCGCGCAACAAAGCCATTTAAATAGTCAACTTCAGTGGGGCGGTTCAGGCGCACATCCATTAGCATTGACGAATAGTTGTTCGCGGTGTTTTTGATGACATGATGCGCTTGAGCGACTAACTCTTCGGCACCCAACTGCACCCCAAAATAGGCTGCTAACCAACAAATCTCTTGTGCTGCCTGCAATTGTACGGCACTTATATCGTGGCTCAGCAGTTCGCCGTTGCGACAGTTGTGAATAACCGTAAACGGATTAATTAAGCAATTAATGGCGAGTTTAATCCACCGCCGCTGATGAATTGCTGGGCTCCAATTCAATGGCGGTAACGCGTTGTTCAGCACCGAAAATACTTCAATAGGGCGAGCGCTTGAAGCGTGCTCAACTTGTGCCCAACCAAGCCAGCTTTCACCCATTCCAGCATGGATAACCTCGTTGTCATGACGATAAGCACCGTGCGTGGTTACCCAATGCAGGGTGTTTGGCGGCAGCAAACTTGCTTCGTTATCAAGCATACCGTTGTAGCTGACGATCAACGAAGATCCAACGGGTAAATTTGCGGCGTTTAATTGTTCAATCACGGTTTCTACTTGATAGGCTTTTACCGCGGCAAAAACTTGTGTGGGCTGGGTTAATGGTAAGTCAACCGTGCTAAATTCCAGTTGGTGGGCGTTGTAAAGCAGCTGAATAGTTGCTTGTTCATGACGCGGTTTTATAACGACGTGCTCACCAATACGACGTAAATTTGCTGCCATTAAGCTGCCAATAGCCCCAGTACCCACCACTAGCCAATGCATTTAGTTTAGCTCCCGCTGATAATTTTGTTCGAGCCGCGTTAACGGTTTTCGCAATGCCAGTAATATCAGCAAACTCGGGGTTACCATGATTGCCGTAAGGATAAAAAACAATTGCCAGTCGCCGTTTAGCCAGTTCACAACATAACCGCTATACGAAGAAAGCAGTGTACGCCCAAGGTTACCAAGCGACGCAAATAACGCATATTGGGTGGCGGTAAAGGCGCGATTACACAGCAAGCTAATAAAGGCCACAAAGGCGACGGTTGACCACGCTGCGGTAAAGCCGTCAATGATCACCGCAGCCAGTAAAAGGTTCGTGTTGGGCCCAACACCGGCTATCCAGGCAAACATTAAATTCGATGCCGACATGGCAATGCCGCCAGTAAGTAGGCCGCGCACAATGCCAAGCTTCAAGTTAACAAAACTGCCTAAAATGGCGAAGACAATGGTTACCCACCAGGTGACCATTTTTGAGTACACGGCAATATCGTCGTTGCTAAAGCCAATTTCTTTGTAAAACACAATAGACATGCGGCCAAGAAAGGCTTCGCCAATTTTAAACAGAAAAATAAACGCTAGCATACCTAGGGCTAGCTGCCAGCCGCTGCGTTTAAAATACTCGGTTATTGGCTCGACCAAGGTGCTTAGTAACCAGTCTTGCCAGCGGTTGAATTGCGGTATGGCAGGTCGGTAGCGGGTTGATTCTCGGGTGGCCATAACAAACAAAATTTGTGCGCCAATAACAAAACACAGCACCGTATAGGCGTCTTGCCAAAACAGACTAGTGCCATCGACTAAGAAAAATGGAATGGCGCCGAGCCCACTGTAGCCACTCCACCAACCGGCGGTTGCCATGGCTGCACCAGCTGATTGCAGGCGCGCTTCATGGGGGCCAAAGGTTTCAATACGATAGGCATCGATGGCCACGTCTTGGGTGGCTGAAAATATAGCGATGACGAGCGCCATGAGTGCAACCCACCAAATGTCAGTAACCACATCGAGTTGGGTTAAGGTTAGGGTAGCGGCCAGAATACCGAACAAGCAAAGCAGCATCCAGGCGCGGCGTTGCCCAAACCAGCGCTGTAACTTGGGCACTTTGACGCGGTCGACTAACGGTGACCACAGGGCATTGACCGAGTAGGCGACAAAGACCACGCCAAATAGGCCTATAGCCGAGCGGTCTACGCCAACTTCTTGCAGCCAAGCTGACAACATAGAGCCGATGAGCACCCAAGGGAAACCACTAATGACGCCAAACCCGAAGATAACCCATATACGCGGTTCGCGATAAATACTGAAGTCTTTATACCAAGGCTGTGATGAGGTCATGGGGCCTACTGTTGCGGTAGAATTTCTATTTTTTTAAGTACCGGCGGATTTTTCGGAACATTTGGCCAGCCGGTTTGCTTGTGATAGAACTCGGTTTCAACCGCTGCTAACTTTTCTAACACAGCTTCACCTTCAACCACCCAGCCAAACACGGCGTAGCCCCAGCCTTTGGTTGACGGGTTGAGTGACTCGTTGTCATTCACATTAAAATAAAACTGGCGTGTTGCTGAATGAGGGTCATTAACACGGGCCATTGCAATCGTGCCGTAGTTGTTCAACATTCCGTTGCCAGACTCATTGAAAATGGGATCAAACATGGTTTTGGCTTCAAAGTTTTCAGTGTAGCCGCCACCTTGCACCACAAAACCAGGAATAATGCGATGAAAAATGGTGTTGTTGTAACTACCGGCTTGCACGTACTGCAAAAAATTTTCCACGGTAATTGGCGCTTTGGCGCGATTTAGCTCAACCACAATGTCACCTTCGGTGGTTACAAACTTCACTTTAGGAAATAGGTTATTGGGCTGAACTGTGTTTGCATTCGTAGAAGCAGACGCAACGAAAAGAGCCGTAAACACGACAAAAACAGCTAATTTTATGGCAGTTCGCATGATTAACCTCGGGCTTTTAAAATGACAAATTTATTGTTTTGTGCAACTTGGTGCACTTGCTTAAATAAACGTTTCAAAGGCTGATAATAGGGTAAATGACGGTTAGCCACTACCCATAGTTCGCCGTTTTTACGTAAAACTCGCTTACTATCACGAAACATTTGGCGAGCAATGTGTTCGGTCACCGCGTGCTCTTGATGAAACGGAGGGTTGCATAGAATGAGATCGCAGCTGTGATCGTCTTGCTTTGCCAAGCAGTCGTCAACCTGTGCATGATATTGCGCTGTTGTACTGGCAGTTGTGCCCGTAAGGTTCTGTTCAATGTTGGCACGGGTTGACGCAATGGCTAAGAATGACTCATCAACCCAAGTGATCTGACTGGCCGGCGACAATTGCGCGTAGCGCAGGCCAAGCACGCCATTACCACAACCTAAGTCAATAACGCACTCAGCGCCGCTTGGCGGCATATTGCTGAGCATAAATCGCGCACCGATATCCAACTGGTTGCGAGCAAATACACCTGCATGGTGTTGTAGCGTTAGGTTAAACTCAGGCACCTGCCAGGTACTAACAAACCGCTCAGTCTGGATAGGCGTTGAGGTAAGTTTGGCACTTAATGTGCGACATTTTCGTTGTATAAGAGAAACATCGACACCGGTGCAATATTGGTCAAATAGCGCACGCACAGCGGGTGTAAACAGCTTACTTTTTGCCGCCGCAAAAAGCTGGGTGCCAGGGGGTAATTCAGTAGCTAGTTTTGCTAATTGAAATTCAAGTAAACTCTGGCTTTTGGGTATTTTTAAAAATACCACGTCTGTGGCTGCAGGCGCATGGTCTAGCGGTGACAGCGGTTGTAAGGTGTTCGGTAGTTGATTACTGGTTAAGTTGGCATGCCATGCGCAATGGCTTACATAAGAGTCAGCTTGACTGGCAACGGGTAAGCCTGCCAATGGCAGCAGTAGGGCACCGAATTGGTCGTTGACGAGCAATGGTTGCTGGTCGTCGCGCTGAGCAATAATGTCATGCAATAACTCGTCGGCAGCGTCCCACGCTTGCAGCGGGTCGTGACTGCGAACCGGGTAGCGATTTAGTTGCCACTGTCCCGCGGCACTTCGAAGTGTTGTCATGACTCAACCTTATCAATTTTGTTTTCCAGGCACTTTTGTAATGGTCGGACATTTCACCGCCGAACATTCGTGCTATGATACCGAAAAACGACAGGTGACTATAGGTTTTAACACGTGAAAATATATGCAGAAATTACCGGCTGGGGTAAGTGTTTACCGCCTGCTGTGATGACCAACGATGATTTAGCAACTTTTCTTGAAACGTCAGATGAGTGGATTCGTACCCGCACGGGCATCGAAGAACGTCGGGTCAGCGAAGTTGGCACGTCGAAGCTAGCAACGGTTGCCGCGCGCAATGCACTTGCTGCTGCAGGCTTAAATGCCGAAGACATTGATTTGATTATTGTTGGTACCTGCACGCCTGACGAAATTATTCCTAACGTAGCTTCGGCTGTACAGCGCGACTTAGGTAATAAAACCGCAGCAGCGTTTGACTTAAACGCTGCCTGCAGCAGTTTTTTGTATGGGATGCACTATGCCACCCAAGCCATTCGCACCGGCGCACACAAAAAAGTATTGATTATTGGTGCTGAGCGTTTAACCCGAATTCTTGACTGGACCAAGCGTGAGAGTGCGGTGCTGTTTGGTGATGGCGCGGGCGCTATGGTGCTTGAGGCGAGTGAAAACGAATGTGGTCTACTGGCTTCGCATGTTACCTGTGATGCCGATGCACGTGATGTGTTGGCGCTTGAGTTTGGCATGAGTTTTGACCGCTTTGGTTTTGACGGCATTATGCCGTTCAACTTTGTTGGCCAAGAAATATTTAAACGCGCGGTTAAAGGCATGAATACAGCCGTGGAAAAAGTATTTGAAGAAACCGGCCTAACCACTGACGACATTGACTCGTTAATTCCGCACCAAGCGAACAAACGCTTAATCGATTACCTTGCCAAAATGTGCAAAGTGCCGGAAGAAAAAACAGTTATTAATATTCAAAAGTACGGCAATACGTCGTCTGCCACGCTACCGATTGCGTTTTGTGAAGCGGTGGAGCAGGGTATTGTTAAACCAGGCGATACCATTGTCTCGGCCGTGTTCGGTGGCGGCTTAACCTGTGGCGCCGGCATAATTAAGTGGGGCCAGCGTGTCACGCCAATTCGTGACAACAACGAGCAACTACCAAGCCAGGGTAAATCAGCGTTGGATTTAATTTTACCGTTACACGAAGGTACTAAAGCAGCTTGGGAAAAACGTGGCGATGAGTAATTTTGTTAAAGAGGAAGTGCGCAATAATGTACTGTGGCTCACTTTATGTCGTACCGACAAAAAGAATGCCTTAACGCAAGACATGTACACCGCCTTAAGTGCGGCACTGCAAGCGGCTGAGCGCGATGGCAAAATAGCCGCCGTGGTACTGACGGGCGACGGAGATAGTTTTACCGCTGGCAATGACTTGCATGATTTTCTTGCCATTGAAGAGCTTGACGATAGCGCACCGCCATTTGAGTTTCTGTATACCTTAAGTCGCTTAAGTGTACCTTTAGTGGCCGGTGTGAACGGCTTGGCCATAGGTATTGGCACCACTATTTTGCTGCATTGCGACTTAGTTTATGCAGCGGACGACGCGGTGTTCGCGTTGCCATTTGTTAATCTTGGTTTGGTTCCTGAGGCCGCATCAAGCTTGCTGTTACCACAAGCCTGTGGTCACTTACGGGCATCCGAACTGTTATTGTTAGGTGATAACTTTAATGCGCAAACAGCACTGGAATATCGCTTAGTGAATAAAGTGGTCGCGCGTGCAGAATTGCAAGATACCCTAGAACAGGTAGCCGATGCATTAGCAGCCAAACCTCATGGCGGTTTACGTGCAGCGAAGAAGCTAATCAAGCAACCGGCCGAACCAGTCGCTGATCGTATTGAGCGTGAAGCTAAAATTTTTGCCAAAGCATTAAGCTCTGAAGCTGCTCGCAAAGCTATTGCTGAGCGCTTAAATCGCAAGAAATAATCGAAATCGTTTATTTAATCGGCAGTCAGTGTTTAGCGCCTTGCTAGCCGACTGCCTTTGCGCGATAATGCCCGCCGTTATGGTGACCTCATTGGTCCCCTCGCAACACGAACTGGCGAACCCGGTCAGGCCCGGAAGGGAGCAGCCGTAGTTAGGGATGTGTGTGCCGGGGTGCTGGCTGGTGAGGTCGCCACCCAATCTTGTTAGAATCAAGAGCGATATTAGCTATTTGATATCAGATATTAGACCAGTAAAGACTTGTGTTTCTAATATCAAATATCCAGTATCTAATATCGCTTTTGCTTTTCTAACGAGGATGACATGCCAAAGAATGTGAAGCCGGTTTATTACGGCGACTACCTGCAACTCGACAAACTGCTTGATGCACAATCTCCCCACAGCAAAATGCATGGGCCAGAAGCTCATGACGAAATGCTATTTATTATTGTTCACCAGGTTTATGAATTGTGGTTCAAGCAAGTATTGCATGAGCTGCGTGCCATCCATGCAGAGTTTAGCCACGAACAATTAGATGATAGAGCGCTGCAACTAGTGGCGCATCGGTTACGTCGAGTATTGACAATTCAAGACTTGATGAACGATCAGGTCGGTGTTATTGAAACCATGACACCGCAAGAATTTCTTGAGTTTCGTGACTACCTGGTACCTGCATCTGGCTTTCAGAGTATTCAATTTAAAGAATTAGAAATACGTTTGGGGCTTACGCGTAATACTCGTATTGCGTTTGACCAGCAGTCATTCTACAACCGTTTAAATAATGAACATCGAGCGTATCTTGAGGATTTGGAGCAGCAGCCGAATTTGTTTGATCGGGTTGATGCGTGGTTAGCACGTATGCCGTTTCTGCAATTCGATGATTTTAGTTTTTGGGATGTATATCAGCGGGCGGTGCAAGATGCGCTGGATAGAGATGAAGAAATTATAAGAAAAAATGCCAGCGATACCGGCCAGCTAGAAACTGAACTCGCAAGCCTACAAGCAAATCGGGATAATTTTTCGGCATTGTTTGATAACGAACGTTATAAATCTTTACAAGAAAACAACCAAGTAAGGTTGTCTCAGCGCGCAATGCTGAGTGCGCTTTTCATCACGCAATACCGAGAGGAGCCTGCCTTTCATTTGGCGCATCAGGTGATTACATCGCTTGCTGAAATGGATGAGAAGCTTACTATTTGGCGCTATAAACACGCCATGATGGTACAACGTATGCTTGGCACAAAAATTGGCACGGGTGGCTCTTCTGGGCATGATTACTTGCGTCGAACCACTGAACAAAACCGAGTGTTTAAAGATTTCTTCGCTATGGCCACTTATTTGTTACCAAAAACAGCATTGCCGGATTTACCAACCTCGGTACGTCAAGCTCTGGGATTTTACTTTCGCCACGACTAACCTTGGGCTTTTTGTTCAAACCAGCGCACCGCTTGATGTAATGCACTAAGTTGGTGCGCTAAGTGCTCCGATAACCACTGGCTACGCGCCGCCGTGGTTGCGCTATTCAAACTTTTTAATTGTCGACGTAGCTCCGCTATATAATCGCTGGGCACGTTTGCATCCTGGCTAAATAGTTGGCTATCGAACCAATCTGAAAAACTTTCTTCGTTTATTGCCAGCCGATTTATGCGTTGTTCTAAGTTTTCAATTTCAGCATTTATTCGATGGTAGAGATCAGGATTCATAGCCATTATTGAATTGCTCGCTGTACTTTCAAATTTTTACGTGAACTTGTTATGCAAATTTTACTCTAAAAGCTAAGATAATTATGCGCGCAAAGTAATGATTTATGCATAACTGTTAAGAAGCTGTAAACGAGAATTTATCTTAATTTGCAGTGAATTTAAGCTGACATCGGTAGTTGACATGGTCGCGCCGATCGTGGGAGTATTGAAGCATTATTACCGTAGGGTTTCTATCGGTAATAGCTGCAAGTGTTGATTAAACTCTTTTCGTCACTCAAATAACTGGGAGGCTGACGACATTTGGTCGTTGTGCCTAAAGTTAAGTCAAATTGGTTGGGAACTATGACCAAAGTAATCAATAAAAGCAAAGTTGCTGCAGCCTTAGTTGGCATGTTCGCAATTGCAGGTAGCGCGACAGTAGCTGCCCAAGACGTTTCTACGTTGCAAAACGAAGAAGCAAAAATCCATACTGCTGACAAGCGGTCTCAAAACAAAATTAATTCTTTGTTCGAACAGAGCCAAGAGTTGTTGTATGAGTACCGCGGTGTTGTAGACGAATACGAAAACTTAAAAGTCTACAATGATCACGTTCAGCGTTTAGTTGATGACCAAAATGCATCACTGGCTTCTCTACAGCGCCAGATCGATCGTATTGAAGAAACCAAGCAAGGCGTGGTTCCTTTAATGTACAACATGATCGACGCTTTGGAGCAGTTTGTGGAGCTGGATCTTCCAATTCACAAAGAGCGCCGTTTAGCCCGTGTTGAGCGTTTACGCGAAATTATGGGTGCATCAAACGTTGCAACTTCTGAGCAGTTCCGTCAAATCACTGAAGCTTATCAAGCGGAAATGGATTACGGCGCTGGTCTGATCGCATACGAAGGCAAATTGCAGTTCGAAGGCGAAGAAATCTCTGTTGACTTCTTCCACCTTGGTCGTGCAGCGCTTATGGCACAGTCTTTGGACCTGAAAAATGGTTGGATTTTCAACAAAGAAACTGGCGAATGGGAAGCTCTTGATGACGCTTACCTAGGTTCGTTGACCAAAGCAATTCGTATGGCGCGTAAACAAACCGCCCCTGATCTGATTAAACTGCCTATCTATGCAGCGGAGCGTGCAGAATGAACAAACTAGTGAAATCTTTGCTGGTCGCAGCAGCATTCTCATTATCAGCTGGCGCAAGCTCTGCTTATGCGCAAGATGAAGCGAAATCACTAGACCAACTTCTTGATTTAGTGAAGCAAAACCGTGCTGCGTCACAGCGCATTAACGCTGAGCGTGAAGCCGAGTTCACTTCAGAGCGTGCCGACAAGCAAGCTTTGTTGAACCAAGCTAAACGTCAATTAGCTGATGAAAAAGCTCGTGGCGAGCGTTTGCAAACTGAGTTTGCAGAAAATGAAATCTCTTTAGCAAACAAAGAAACCGAATTGCAAAACGCATTAGGTACTTTGGGTGAAATCGTTGGTGTTGCACGTGGTGCTGCATCAGACACGATTGGCCGTATTGCAACCTCGATTGTTAGCGCACAGTTCCCAGGTCGTGAAGACGTGTTGGAATCTATCGCTGAAGCAAAAGAAGTTCCAACAATTGCTGAGCTTGAAGAGCTTTGGTTAGCTTGGTTAACCGAAATGAAAGAGTCTGGCCGCGTTGTAACGTTCAACAGCGACGTGACTTTGCTTGACGGTTCAAGTGAGAACCGCGATGTAACTCGTATTGGTGTATTTAACCTGATTTCAGACGGTGAGTACTTCAACTACAACGACTCCGCTGAAGAAATTCAACCATTGGGCCGTCAGCCTGAAGGTTTTGTTTTGTCAGCCGTTGAATCGTTTGAAAGCACTCAGTCTGGTTACGAAGGTTTATACATTGACCCGGCTCGTGGTCAAATCTTGAACTTGGCAACTCAAAAAGCAACGCTTGAAGAGCGTTACCATCAAGGTGGCACAGTTGGTTATGTAATCACTGTTGCACTAATTGTTGGTTTCTTGATTGCAATTTACAAGTTTGTAACCTTGGGCTTAGAGAGCGCGAAAATGCGTTCACAGTTGAAAAACACTGCTAACCCATCAGACAAGAATGCTTTGGGCCGTATCTTGAAAGTGTATCAAGAGAACAAAGGCGCAGACACTGAGAACCTTGAGCTGAAACTTGACGAAGCTATCTTGCGTGAAACACCACGTATTGAAAGCGGCGTGAACATTATCAAGATCTTGGCTGCTATTGCTCCGTTGTTAGGTCTATTAGGTACAGTTGTAGGTATGATCGGTACGTTCCAATCAATCACATTGTTTGGTACGGGCGATCCGAAAATCATGGCTGGTGACATCTCAATGGCGTTGGTAACAACTGCATTGGGTCTGATTGCAGCATTGCCATTGATTCTTGTACACGCGATTGTGGCAGCACGCGCTAAGTCAATTGTTCATGTATTAGATGAACAGGCTGCAGGTATCGTCGCCGCGCACGCGGAGAAGAAGGAGTAATCCTATGGTATACCTGATGGAGCTTTGGGAATCTATCAGGGATTTTCTGGGTACCGGTGGCGACGTCTTGTACGTCGTCATGGGGGCGCTCTTTCTCATGTGGGTTCTCATGATTGAGCGCTATTGGTTCCTGACTGGCGTGTTTCCAAAGATGAAGCAACAAATCATCGATAATTGGAACGCGCGTCAAGACACCACCTCATGGTACGCTCACAAAATCCGTGATGCATGGATTTCTGAAGCCGACGAAAAACTAAATGCGCGTATTTTGTTGATCAAAACCTGCGTAGCGATTTGTCCTTTAATCGGACTATTAGGCACCGTAACCGGTATGATTGCAGTATTTGAAATCATGGCGGTGCAAGGTACTGGTAACCCACGCCTTATGGCATCGGGTATTTCGATGGCCACCATCCCGACTATGGCGGGCATGGTAGCAGCATTGTCAGGTATGTTCTTCGCCTCTCGCTTAGAAGCACGGGTGCGTCGAGCAAAACACAAATTGATCGACAGTTTGCCACATCATTAAGAGAGAAGAATTATGGCACGTAAACGTTTTCGTGAAGAGGAAGATGCAGCGATCGATATGACGCCGATGCTCGACATCGTATTCATCATGTTGATCTTCTTCATCGTAACCACCTCTTTCGTAAAAGAAGCTGGTATTGACGTGAACAAGCCAGAAGCTAGTCAGGCAGAGAAAAAACCTTCTGCTAACATCTTTATCGCGATTCGTGCGAATGGCGAAGTTTGGATGGACAAGCGTATGGTTGATGTTGAGCGCGTTGGCGCGAACATTGAACGTCTGTTGGCCGAACAGCCAACTGATATCGTAGTGATTCAGGCGGACGAAGAAGCCAAACATGGTGTTGTCGTTAAAGTCATGGATCAAATTAAGGAAGCGGGTATTGACAAGATATCCATAGCCGCAGAGGACGATTAATTATGGTGCGCTTTTTAGTATCAATACTATTAGGTGCTGCAGCTACGTTCCTTCTGTTCGCTTTCATGGCTTTTTTGATTAGCGGCGGTGAGGGACGTAACGAAGGTCCACCACCGACTGCACCAATTGAATTAGTGACTACTCCGCCGGATTCGGATGTGGATCAGCGTAGTCGTAAGCCGCCACCACCTCCGCCTCCGCCTCAGCAGCCACCTGAGACTCCACCGAACGAGCCTGATACCTCAGACTCTGACGGTATGAATCTTGACTTAGGTTTTGATGTTGATGTTGGTGGTGCAGACACAGGCCTTGACGGTAGTGGACTCGCAGTTCGTGACGGTGAAGCAACACCAATAGTACGAATCAACCCACGTTATCCTCCGGCGGCAGCTCGTGATGGTATTGAAGGTTGGGTAATGCTTCGGTTTACTATCGATGAAACTGGCGGTGTTACTGACGTTGAAGTGATTGACGCAAACCCTCGTCGTATGTTCGACCAAGAGGCGCGTCGCGCGCTACTGCGTTGGAAATACAAACCAAAAGTGGTTGATGGTAAGGCTCAGCGCCAACCGGGGCAGACGGTTCGTCTTGAATTCTCGTTGGATCAGGAGTAATGATGATGCACAAAAAACTCACAGCATTAATTAGCGCGAGTGTATTGTGTACTGTGTTAGCCGGAGCACCAGCTCCTGCGCTGGCCCAAGACATCAATTACAACTTGCCTTCGGCACAAACCGTGCAAGAGCGTAAAGACTCTCGTTCGAATCAAGCTGTAAGTGAACGCGTAGGTCGTCGTTTGATGACTGCGCTTGACCTTTACACTGAAGAACAAGACGTAAAAGGCGCTATTGCAGAGCTGCAGGACATTGATCCGCGAGAAGGTTTCGACCGTGCTTATGTAAACCGGTTCCTAGGTAACCTTTATGCTGCTGATGAGCAGTTCGAGCGTGCCTTTGACTTGGTTAAACAAGCTGCCGATGCTGACGTACTCGGTTGGGGTGACCAAGCTACCGTATTGAAATTAACCGCGGATTTGGCGCTGCAAATGGAGCGCTATTCAGATGCGGTAGTGTATTACGGTAAATGGTTACAGTTCACTGGTGAGCGCGATCCTGATGTGTTTATGCGCATCGCAAACGCATTCTATGAAATGAAGCAGTACGAGAAAATTATTCGTCCTGCAGACATTGCCATCGAAGCATTTCGCGCAAAAGGTGAAGAAAACCGTAACCCTTATATTATGAAGGTTGCTTCATATTATGAGCGCAAGATGTACGCGGAAGCCGTCGTTGTTTTAGAAGAAGGCTTGAATGTATTACCAGGTGAGAAGGCTTGGTGGAACCAATTAGGCATGATGTACATGCTATTGGAAAACACACAAAAAGCGCTTCAAACCATGGAGATTGCATACTTAGCCGGTTACCTTGACAAAGAAAGCCACTTCAAAGCATTGGTACAGCTTTATTCAAACATTGAAGTGCCATATAAAGCTGCAAGCATTATGGAGCGCCATATAGAGTCTGGTGATATTGAAAAGACTTCGCGCAACTATAAAACTGCAGCAAGCAGCTATGAGCAAGCACGTGAGTATGCTAAGGCTGCAGTTTTATATGGTAAAGCTGCACAGCTTGAAGATGAGCGTAGCGAGCGAGCTGATGTGTATCGCCGTCAAGGCACAGCGTATTTGCGTGCTGAAGAATTCACAAAAGCGGCTGATGCGTATTTGAAAGCGATTGATAACGACGTAGAAAACCCAGGTCGGGTTTATATGTCGCTTACTGAAGCTTACTTCTATAACAATAATTTCCGTGAAGCACTGAAATATGTTCAAGAAGCCAAGAAGTTCAGTAACGAACGTCGCAACGCGAGTAGCTGGGAACAGTATATTCGTCAAAAAGCGTCGAATCGTGGCGTATCTTTATAAGCTTTAGAATAATAAATTCTATGTAAAACCCCGCCATTTGGCGGGGTTTTTTGTATGTGTAATCTATTATTTGATGTTGGGCGTAGTTTGTTCATACGTGCTATTATTTTGTTCGGAACAACAAGAGGAATACGTTATGAAATCAATGAAAAAGTCAGTATCTGTTGCAGTTGGTGCGTTTTTAGTGAGTACAGCAGGCGCTTCTGTCGCAGCTAATCCGTTTGGCTACACTGAATTACCAGGGGGCTATCAGCAACAAGAACAGCAGCAACAAGAACAGCAGCAACAAGAGATGCGCTGCGGCGGCAATAAAGGTGAGAAAAAGCACGATAAGTCGAAGCACAAAGAAGGCAAATGCGGCGAAGGCAAGTGTGGCGAAGGCAAATGCGGCGAAGGCAAATGTGGCGAAGATAAAGCGAAAGCCAAAGAGAAAATGAAAGACAAGCAAGGCGAAGGTAAATGCGGTGAAGGTAAGTGCGGCGAGGGTAAATGCGGCACAGCGTAGGTCTTGGTTTACGGCGGGAGTTTTTATCCGAGGTACTGGCGAGTACTCCCGCTGTCGACTTTTGGGAAATTGCCCCAGAGAATTGGATGGCGCGTGGTTATGAGGCGGAATACCAGCTTGATAGAATACGTGAGCGGTACGCGGTTAGTAGCCACGGTCTGTCGCTATCCATCGGCAGCCCTGACCCTTTAGATGAGTCATTCGTTCGACAGCTTAAAACCTTTCTCGATCGTTTTAAGATCTCTCGCTACAGTGAGCACTTGAGTTATTGCTCTGCAAACGGTCATTTGTACGACTTATTACCGATTCCTTTTACTGAGCAAGCGGCAGAGTATGTTGCTGCGCGTGTAAAACGCGTTCAGGATATTCTTGAGCGCCCAGTTCTGCTAGAAAACGTTTCTTATTATGCCCCCGCAAAAACTGAAATAACTGAGCTCGCGTTTATTAAACAGGTGCTTGAGCACGCTGACTGCCAATTGCTGCTTGATGTAAACAATGTTTACGTGAATAGTGTTAATCATAACTATGACCCATTTGATTTCATCGCGGCATTACCCTCACAACGCATAACATACGGGCATATTGCCGGCCATTTTGAGGAAGCTAGCGATTTGTTAATTGATACGCATGGCGCCGATGTGCGCAGTGAGGTTTATGAACTGTTAGCTTTTGCGTATCAGCAACATGGCGATTTCCCAGTACTTTTAGAGCGAGACTTTAATATTCCACCGTTAGATGTTCTGCTACAAGAAGTAAAAAAAGTAAAAGCTGTAAGCTAAGAACTTGCATGAGATAGCCATAAGAGGGTGGTTTTGGAAGACTTTAGAGATATTCAAAAGCAATGGGCAATGTGGTTGCGAAATCCAGATGGTGCAAGCCCGCCGGCGAACGTCTCTAGCAGGCGCTTGCAGGTTTATAGTCGCTTAGTTCGCAACAATATCGAGAGTTTTATTGAGCGAGGATTTCCGGTACTAGCCGAGGTTCTATCTAAGCAGCAATGGCAGTCTTTGTTGCAATCCTTTATTGAAAAACATAACTCTGAATCGCCATTATTTGCGAATATAGGGGACGAATTTGTCAATTTTCTTGAGACGTTTACGCAGAAAAACACGTCGGCTATTTCGTATCCAGATTTTATCTATCAGTTAGCCTGTTATGAGCGCATGGAGGTAGAGGCCTATCATGCTGAGATGTCGTGTGTTCCTCCTGTCGTCAAGCAACCAGAGCTTTCATTATGGCGTATAAATCCTTCACTTCAGTGGCGAGATTTTAATTACCCGGTGCATACAATTCAGCCGCAGCTTGTTCCCAACGAGCCGTTACCTCAGCCGATTTTTATTGCTGTATACCGTGTTGATTGTGTTGATGAAAATAAGCAATTTTCAAGCACCGTCAAATTTATGCAATTAAACCCAGTTACAATGCTGTTAATTGACCTGTTACAGCGTCAACCAGGATTATCTATAGCCGACATGGCTGTGAGATTGTCCGAACAATTACCGCAATACAGCGTGCAGCAACTTGAACAAGGTTTATTGACAACCATTCCCGATCTATACCAAAGGGCTATGTTGTTCCCATTCGCCAATTAAAGTATGATCCGCACCGCTAATTTTAGTCAGTGAGGATGTATTTTATGGCACATGATGAAAACTTCCGTGATGAATCGGGCGTAAAAATGGGCTGGCTTGCGGTAATTACGTTTGTGGCAGTTCCAGTACTACCAGCTGTATTGGCTTGGTATAAATTTTTTGCAGCGTAAGCTGAACGATTTAAGGGCATTTTATGTCACTTCGATTATTGCTGGTTGAGGATAAGCCAGCGACACGGGAACAATTGGTAAAAATTATCGAGCAAAGCCCGTATGCGGTTAGCTGTGCCAATGATGGCTTAGACGGCTTAAACTGCAGTAAAAACTATCATTATGATGTGGTGTTAGTTGATCACAAAATGCCATTAATGGATGGTATTGCGTTGATTAAAAGCTTGCGCCAGCTTGACGCCTACGTGCAAACACCAATCATGTTGATGACCACTCAAGATGCGAGCCAAGTTCAGCCACTTGCGGAAAAAGCAGGTGCCAATTTGTGCTTGGCCAAACCGGTTGATGCAGAACGATTATTAGGTTTACTGAATGATCTTGCTGCGACGACGGGTCACCCCCAGCAAACCACAGCTTGAGATAAAACATGCAAATAGAAACATATATTCATGCAATACCTGATTACCCAAAACCAGGTATTGTGTTTCGTGATATTACACCGCTATTAGCTAATGGCGATGCGTTTCGCGAGACAATTAATACCTTTTTGGCGCGTTATAAAGACCAAGGTATAACCAAAATTGTTGGTATTGAAGCACGTGGTTTTATATTCGCAACTGCATTAGCGTATGCAATGGGGGTTGGATTCGTACCACTACGTAAGCCAGGTAAGTTACCCCGTGAAACGGTGTCGCAACGTTATGCTTTGGAGTATGGTGAAGACCAACTCGAATTACATGCCGAAGACTTGACCGCAGACGATAACGTTTTAATTATGGACGATTTGTTAGCAACGGGTGGAACTGTTTTAGCAGCCGTTGAAATGTTGAATAAACTCAATGTCACTATTGCTGAGTGTGCTTTTGTTATTCAATTAAACGAATTGCCAGGTGCAAAGCGCCTTAAACAGGCGAACATTCCATACTATACGCTGTGCTCGTTTTAAGGTAAGTTAACACCTTAATAAAACAGACCGATAAAGAAGATATTGGCAATGAGCTATCAAGTACTTGCACGTAAATGGCGGCCACGAAACTTTGCTGAAGTGGTTGGTCAACAACACGTTTTGCGGCCGTTATTTAACGCGCTGCAAACCGGTCGTTTGCACCATGCTTGGTTACTAACCGGTACTCGAGGTGTGGGTAAAACCACCATTGCCCGTATTCTTGCCAAAAGCCTCAATTGCGAGAAAGGTGTTACCGCACAGCCATGTGGTGAATGCGCCGCTTGTGTAGCGATTGATCAAGGGCGTTTTGTTGATCTGCTAGAAATAGATGCAGCGTCACGCACCAAAGTTGAAGATACCCGCGAATTACTTGATAACGTGCAATACGCGCCAACCCAAGGGCGTTATAAGGTCTATTTGATAGACGAAGTACACATGTTGTCGCGCCATAGCTTTAACGCGTTACTTAAAACGTTGGAAGAGCCGCCCGAGCACGTCAAATTTCTGCTAGCAACTACAGATCCACAAAAACTGCCGATCACGGTGTTGTCACGCTGTTTGCAGTTTAATTTAAAGGCCTTATCGCGTGATGAAATTAGCGGCCATTTGCAGCAGGTATTAACGGCGGAAAACATCACTTTTGAAGAACCGGCCATACAGGCACTTGCTAAAGCAGCGCAAGGTAGTTTGCGTGATGCGCTTAGTTTAACCGACCAAGCTATTGCTCAAGGTGACCAGTCAGTGACCATGGCCGGCGTTCAGCAAATGTTAGGTAGTGTGCCAAGTTTTCAGTTAGTCAACTTACTGCAGCAACTGCTAGCCGGTGATGCTGAAACTATGTTGCAAACCCTTGATACAGTGGCTAGTCAAGTTCCTGACTTAAGCGGTTTAATTCCTGAACTACAGAACTTAATTCACCAACTGGCTTTATTTCAGGCGGTACCAAGCACGGCCCATGCAACCGGGCTAGAGCCAAGTGCCCAACATTTAGCTCAGCAACTGCCGGCTGAATTACTGCACGTGTTCTACGACATTTTGGTGCAGGGGCGTCGTGACTTAAATTATGCCAGCGATGTACGCAGCGGTGTCGAAATGACATTGTTGCGGTTAATGGCATTTCGCCCAGAATACTTAGAAATTGTCGAAACTAGTGCCGAAACTGTCACCCAGACAAAAGCAGTTGCGGCGGCACCACCGCCTTCAAAGCTGACGCAAACAACCAATGAACAGGTTCAGGCGCACCAGCAAGAGCAGGCTTCAGCACAGCCAGATGTAGCTGCAGAGCAGCCAGACGCAGGTCAAGCGCCGCATTACGATGCCGAGCCTTCGAATGCGCCGGAGCCGGAACCACAGCCAGAGCCTGAAGCGCGCTTTGAGCTAGCGCCAGAACAAGCACCAGAGCCAGAGTCTGAGCCGCAACAAGCGCCAGAGTCGCAGGCCGAGCCAGCACCGGCAAATGACTTGCAGGCGCTGCTGGCAACACGCCAAGCGTTAGCGCAAAAAAAAAATCCTGAAGTAGCGGCACCTGCTGAGCAAGAGCCCTCAGCGCAGAACCAAGAGCCCTCAGCGCAGGAGCAAGAGCCCTCAGCTGTTGACCAAGAGCCCTCAGCGCAGGAGCAAGCTCCGGAAACCGGACCACGCACCCCTGTAACTCAGACGCAAGCAGAGATTTCAGCAACAACAAAGCGTGCCGCAGAAGTAGACCAGTGGGCAGCCATGATTGATGAACTCGATTTACATGGTTTAACCCGACAGTTAGCGCGCAATAGCGTATTCACGCAACATAGTGATAAAAACGTGCTAATGGTGCGAAGAAATTGGGCGTACCTGTTGAATGATGGTGCAGTCGTCACCATTAAAGAAGCTATGGTTGAGCAGTTTGATATTCAACTGCACGATGTTTTAGTTGGCGATGCAGAAGCAGCAACCCCAGTTGAAATTCAGCAACAAATTAATGCTCTTCGCTTAGAAGCAGCAAAGCAAACGCTGGCGGACGATCCGTTAGCACAACAATTAGCAAGTGAGTTTGGTGCAACGCTAACGGCAGACTCAGTAAAACCCGATTAATTTTCCAAATTTGAAGAATAGAGGTTGTTATGTTTAAAGGTGGTGGTTTAGGCAACATGATGAAGCAAGCGCAACAGATGCAAGATCGTATGCAAAAAGCGCAAGCGGAAATCGCGAACTTAGAAGTGACTGGCGAAGCCGGTGCTGGCATGGTGAAAGTAACCATGATGGGTAACCACAACGTTCGTCGCGTAAGCATTGATCCAAGCTTATTTGAAGACGACGATAGCGAAATGATTGAAGACCTGGTTGCCGCTGCCATCAACGATGCAGTGCGCCGTGTAGAGCAAACTAGCAAAGACAAAATGGCTGAAGTAACTGGCGGTATGAACTTACCACCAGGCTTTAAAATGCCATTTTAATTAGGCGCTGACCATGCGACTTAGCCCAGCAATACAAGAATTGGTGGAAGCGCTGCGCCTGTTACCAGGGGTTGGGCCAAAGAGCGCCCAACGTATGACATTTCAGCTGTTGGAACGGCAGCGCGATGGCGCTTTACGATTGGCGCGGGCGTTGCAAGAAGCGGTTGAGAAAGTAGGGCACTGTAGCCAGTGCCGTACCTTAACTGAAGACGAAATTTGTGCTATTTGCGCGAGCGACAAGCGCCGTCAAAGTGGCCTGCTGTGCATTGTCGAAACACCGGCTGACGTGCTTGCTATTGAACAAACTGGCCAATACCAAGGTTGCTACTTTGTGCTAATGGGGCATTTATCGCCGTTAGACGGCATTGGCCCTGAAGATATTGGTCTTGATGTATTAGCCAAGCGTCTAAGCCAAGAAAATATCGAAGAAATTATCTTGGCAACAAACCCAACGGTGGAAGGCGAGGCAACAGCACATTTTATTGCTGACTTGGCCCGCACTCGTCACATTCGCACCTCGCGTATTGCTCATGGCGTGCCGGTAGGTGGCGAGTTGGAATACGTTGATCAAGCTACCTTAGGCCATGCGTTTAGTGGGCGTAAGGTTATTGACCATAACTAATCACAGAAATTGCGTAAAAGGCGCTTGAAAAGCCAAGCGCCATCCCCATCTTTCTTCTAGACCAAGATTCACTTACTGAGTCATAACCACAATAGTGTAGGAGAAATCACTATGGCGGAGACCCGTCAAGCAGAAACCCATGGTTTTCAAACCGAAGTGAAGCAATTGCTTCATTTGATGATTCATTCACTTTATTCCAATAAAGAAATCTTTCTGCGCGAGCTGGTATCGAACGCATCGGATGCTGCCGACAAGCTACGTTTTAAAGCGTTAAGCGACAGCAGCTTATTGGCCGATGACGCCGAGCTTTATGTTCGCGTTAGCGCCGACAAAGACGCTGGTACCATTACTATTAGCGACAATGGCATTGGTATGACGCGTGACGAAGTCATGACCAACTTAGGTACCATTGCCAAGTCGGGCACCGCCGATTTCTTTAGCCAATTGTCGGGCGATCAAGCCAAAGATAGCCGTTTGATTGGTCAGTTTGGTGTCGGTTTTTACTCGGCCTTTATTGTGGCCGAAACGGTGACTGTACGCACTCGTGCGGCGGGCGCAAGCGAAGCCGTTGAATGGTTCTCTCGTGGTGAAGGCGAGTACGAGCTAAAAGACATCGAAAAGGTCAAACGCGGTACAGACATTATTTTGAAACTGCGTGATGACGCCACTGAATATCTAGATGAATGGCGCTTGAAGAGCATTATTACCAAATACTCAGACCATTTGAGTATTCCGGTACAAATGCCAAAACGTGACGACGACAACAACAAACAAGAAGGCTGGGAAGCGGTTAATTCTGGCCAGGCATTGTGGACACGTGAAAAGTCGGAAATTTCTGACGACGAATACAAAGAGTTCTACAAAACTGTGGCGCATGACTTTGATGAGCCACTGCTTTGGAGCCACAACAAAGTTGAAGGTACCTCTGAGTACACTAGCTTGCTGTATGTTCCAAAACGCGCGCCGTGGGACTTATGGAACCGTGATAATCAGCATGGCATTAAGCTGTACGTTAAACGCGTGTTCATTATGGATGACGCCACGCAGTTAATGCCAACCTATTTGCGCTTTGTGCGCGGGCTTATGGATTCCGCTGACTTGCCATTAAACGTGTCGCGCGAAATTCTGCAAGACAACAAGATCACGCGGGCAATGCGTAATGGTAGTACCAAGAAAATCTTAAGTATGCTTAGCAAGTTAGCGAAAGACGATGCTGAGAAATACCAAGAGTTTTGGAATACCTTTGGTGCCGTATTAAAAGAAGGCCCAGCGGAAGACCACGCCAACCAAGAAACCATTGCCGGTTTGCTGCGTTTTGCTTCAACCCATGAAGACACCAGCGAAGCGAAGGTGAGCCTTGACGCCTACATTGAGCGCATGCCTGAAAAACAGGACAAGATTTACTACATTGTTGCCGACAGCTATGAAGCTGCTCGTGACAACCCAGCGTTAGAAATCTTCCGCAAGAAGGGCATTGAAGTGTTGTTGCTGTCGGAGCGCATTGATGAGTGGTTAATGAGCCACCTGACTGAGTACAAAGAGAAGCCGTTCCAGTCGGTAACGCGCGGTGACTTAGATCTTGGCGAGTTAGACGACGCCGAGACCAAAAAAGAGCACGAGCAAGCTGAAAAAGCCTTCAAGAAGCCGTTAAAGCGTTTTGAAGAAGCCTTGGGTGACAAAGTCAAATCAGTGCGTGTAACGCACCGTTTGACCGACTCTCCAGCGTGTATTGTCACCGACGAAAACGATATGAGCACGCAAATGGCCAAGCTCATGGAAGCTGCAGGTCAGAAAGTGCCCGAGACCAAGTATATTTTTGAGGTGAACCCAGAGCATACCTTGGTGCAACGCATTGTGGCCATGGACGACGACGCGCGCTTTAGCGAGTGGGCGAACGTGTTGCTTGATCAAGCAACGCTAGCTGAGCGTGGTAGCTTGAAAGATCCGGCGAAATTTGTCGCACGTTTGAACAAATTAATGCTCGATTTGACCTAAAACAAGCGAAAAGAGCATTGTCCGACCAAAGTCGGCAATGCTCGGACTTGTAAAGCCTGTTTGCGCAAGGTAAAGTTCGGCTTTAACTCATCCGCATTAAACACATTAAGTAAAAAGAGGTTGTTCATGCGCATTATCCTGTTGGGCGCTCCGGGCGCAGGGAAAGGTACGCAAGCGCAGTTCTTGATGAAAACCTTTGGGATTCCACAAATCTCAACGGGCGACATGCTTCGAGCTGCAATTAAAGAAGGTACCGACTTAGGCAAGCAAGCGAAAGCGGTCATGGATGCTGGCAAATTGGTATCAGACGATATCATGATTGGCTTGGTTAAAGAGCGTGTGGCACAACCAGATTGCCAAAATGGCTTTTTGCTTGATGGCTTTCCGCGAACGATTCCGCAAGCTGACGGCATGCATGCTGCTGGTATTGATGTCGACGTGGTACTTGAATTTGACGTGCCGGATGAAGTGATTGTGGAGCGTATGGCTGGGCGTCGTGTTCACCCTGGCTCAGGCCGTGTTTATCATGTCACTTACAACCCACCTAAAGTGGAAGGGAAAGATGATGAAACCGGTGATGACTTGGTGATTCGTGATGACGACAAAGAGCAAACTGTACGCAAGCGTTTGGCAATTTATCATGAACAAACCGAGCCTTTAGTGGCATATTATCGTAAACTAGCCGAGCAAGGTCAGGTTAAGTTCCATAATATTGATGGAACCGGCGATGTTGATGCCATAAGCGAGCAGCTTGGTCGTT
Source organism: Pseudidiomarina donghaiensis (assembly GCF_900116895.1). Classification (GTDB taxonomy): domain Bacteria; phylum Pseudomonadota; class Gammaproteobacteria; order Enterobacterales; family Alteromonadaceae; genus Pseudidiomarina; species Pseudidiomarina donghaiensis. Next base: position 782,171 of record NZ_FPCF01000001.1, read on the forward strand.
TATTGAAATAATCAATAGCCGAATCGATTTAAAAAAAAGCCCACCTTGCGTGGGTTTTTTTGTATGCTCTTAACGAATAACCAATAACGAATAACGAAAAAAGGATTCACTCCATGGATTTTAACTTACCGATTACCATGTTGTTTGCTGGCTTACTAACACTGCTGTATTTCGCACTGTCGGTGAATATTATTCGCCTACGTTGGCGCGACCGCGTGGGTATTGGCACCGGTGACTCGCAAGACTTGAAAGTTGCAGTGCGCATACATGGTAACTTTGCCGAATATGTTCCATTGTCATTAGTGCTCTTTGTACTTATGGAATGGCATGGTGCCGCAAGCACATTGTTATACGTGTTAGGGGGCGTTTTATTTGTAGCGCGTATTTGCCATGCCTTAGGCTTAACCATGAGTGTCGGCCCGTCGTGGGCGCGTACGGTTGGCGTATTGGGCACCTTTAGCGTATTGCTGATGCAAGCGGGCTACTTAATCGGTGCCTTTATTGGTGGCGTATTATGATGGATTTTCCCGGCGTGCATCGTTTTGGTGCGGTAGGTAAAGCGCCAATGCTGTTATTACACAGTTCGCAAAGTAATAGCGGGCAATGGCGTGCTCTTATTCAGCAGGTTCAAGCTGACTACGATATTTTAGCGATTGATTTACTCGGCTACGGTAAAGCGCCGGCCGTGCAGGATATTGAACCCGAGGCCTTTCGTTTTGCCGATGAGTTGCCCCGCGTTTTAGAAGCGGTTAAAGCCGCTGACTGGCGGCAGCCCATTACCTTGGTTGGGCATTCTTATGGTGGTGCTTTAGCACTTAAATTGGCACTGGAGCAACCGGTGCCGGTGCGTCAACTGGTTGTTTATGAGCCAGTAGCGTTTCATGTATTAACAGCGAATGAACCGGCTCGACAAGAAATTGAAGCCATAGCGGCACAAATGTATCAGGCTGATGAAACGGCCGCTACGCGCGGGTTCGTTGATTATTGGAATCAACCCGGCTTTTTTGACGCTTTACCCGAGCGTATGCGCCAAGGTATGACTCTGCAGGCGAAAAAGGTGACCATGGACTTTGCCGCATTAATGGGAGAGCCACATAAGCTTGCCGATTATCGCAATGTGCAGGTGCCAGTGTTGTTATTGCAGGGCCAATACACCCAAGAAAGCGCGCGCTGTGTGGCGCACCATTTATTACAAGTGCTGCCCGATGTGCAAACGCAAACAATTCAGGCTGGCCATATGGGGCCTATTACTCATGCCAGTGACGTTAATCAAGCTATTATTGGGTTTTTAGAGCACCAGTTGGTGAGTTAATTATGGCCAAACCTTGTGATCATGACTTTGCATTTCTGCAGCAACAGTCAGAGTTTATGTACCTTGATAGTGCAGCAACCTGTCAGGTACCAACACCTGTGCTAGAAGCCTATAGTCATTATTACCGTCACCAGCACGCGAACGTACACCGCGCTAGCCATCGTTTAGGGCGCGCAGCAACCGCCGCGTTAGAAAATGCCCGCAATGTATTTGCTAAGTATGTGGGAGCTGAGGCCGAAAATATCGCGTTAATGAGCTCAACCACGGCGGCGCTCAACGGCCTTGCCGAGCAGTTGCCAATTGACTGGCAACCCGGCGATGAAGTGCTATTAAGTTATGCAGAACATCATGCAAATATCTTACCTTGGCAACGCTTAGCTAAGCGTTACAAATTGCATTTGCAGTTTATTTCAATTGACCAGCATACCGGCAAACTGGGCGACTGGCGCACGTTACTGAACGCGCGCACCAAAGTGGTCAGTATAACCGCAGCAAGCAACGTCACTGGCGCGGTGTTTGATATTAAAACCTTGTTAGCAGCTGCCAAGGCGCAGGGGGCCATAACCGTTGTCGATGCGGCCCAAGCCGCTGCGCATGTGCCCATCAATGTGAACGATTTACACTGTGATGCGTTGGTGTTTAGCATGCACAAAGTTTACGGTGTCAATGGCTGCGCACCGCTATATTTGCACCCCGAGTTGTGGCCTCGCATGCAGCCATTTCAAGTGGGGGGTGGTATTGTTCAGGAAGTTTCGCCGCGCAGTGCACAGTGGGTGCCGACCATTCAAAAATTTGAAGCTGGGAGCCCAAATACGGCGGCGGCAGTTGCTGGCGCTACCGCAATTGACTGGCTAACCAAACAGCAACCGCATCAGCACTTAGCTCAATTACGCACGCAATTTGTAGAGCAATTGTCGCAGCGGCCATGGTTAACCGTGTTGCCGGCGGGTGACCACACCACGCCGACCGTGGCTTTTTACAGCTTAGGGTGGCAAGCGTTTGATATTGCAACCTGGCTTGATCAACATGACATTGCGGTGCGTGCTGGGCATCACTGTGCACAATTGTTATTGCAACAATGGCAGCTACCAGCGGTCGTCAGAGTGTCCTTTGGCGCGTATAATAGCGCCGCAGATATTTCTCATTTTCTTTCTACATTGGATGCTGGCTGGGATATTTTTTCAGCCTTGGAGTAGCAGACGTGCAACAAGCCAATCATTGGTGGACCGAGTCGGTGAAGCTGGCGCGGCTTACTGGGCCGATATTAATCGCGCAACTCACGCAAATGCTCATGAGCGTTGTCGATACGCTGATGGCTGGGCGAGTTAGTGCCACTGATTTGGCAGCCGTGTCGGTAGGTGGCAGTATTTGGGTGCCTTCAACCTTGATTATTATGGGCTTAGCACTTGCTTTGGCGCCAATCATTTCGCATTTCGATGGCTCTGGCAAGCACCATAAAATTAGTAATATGGTGCAACAAGGATTATATGCAGCGCTTGGTGCAGGCTTATTATGCTTCGCGGTTATTCTATGTGCGCCACTTATTTTGAATGCCATGTCGGTAGAGGCTGAGTTTCGCCAAATCACGCTCGACTATTTGTTTTATATTAGTTTTGGTATTCCGGCGTTAGTGCTGTACATGGTGCTGCGTAACTTCTGTGAAGGGCTATCACATACCGTACCGTCGTTGGTAATCGGAATTTTAGGGCTAATTGTTAACATACCAGTGAACTATATTTTTATTTATGGTGAGTTCGGTATGCCGGCACTTGGTGGGGCAGGCTGTGGCTTGGCAACCGCAATTGTGTTGTGGGTTATGGCGCTGGGCATGCTGATCTATTCAGTGTTTGCCAAACGTTTTAAAAAAATACGGGTATTTGGGCAGTTTCACGCGCCGAATTGGGATGATATTTGGTATGTGGTGCGCATTGGCTTCCCTATTGCTACGTCCATGTTTTTTGAAGTGAGCTTGTTCGCTGCCGCAGCCTTGGTCATCGCGCCGCTTGGGGCCACGGTGGTCGCTAGCCATCAAATTGCTTTGAACATTTCGTCGCTGGTTTACATGGTTCCTTTAAGTTTATCCATGGCGGTAACACTGCGTGTTGGCTTTGCGCTTGGCGCTGGCAACCCGGCGAACGCGATGTTAAGTCATAAGCTCGCAACCTTGTACGGTGTTACGTTCGCAGCTGTTAACGGGTTGATTATGTATTTAGCTGGGGCGTGGTTAGCCGGCATTTATACTGACAACCAAGCGGTTATTCAGTTGGCGGCAACGTTAATGGGCCTCGCTGCCATTTTTACCATTTCCGATACCTTTCAAGCCATTGCCATTGGTACCTTGCGTGGGTACAAAGACACCAAAGTGGTCATGTTTATTACGTTCTTGTCGTACTGGCCGTTTGGTTTAACGCTAGGTATTTTGCTGTCATTAACCGACTGGATAGTGCCGGCGATTGGTGCCGCCGGCATGTGGATTGGCTTTATCTCTGGCTTGAGTGTGGCGGCCGTATTGTTAACCTGGCGCTTGCGCGTGGTTAGCCGCCGTTATGACGCTGAGCAAGCACAGCTAGCACATCGTTAAGTGAACGGTCGCGCGCCGCTAGCACCACCAACAAATGGTAGAGTAAATCGGCACTCTCGTTCAATAACTCTTTGTCGTCGCCGGCCACGGCGGCGAGTGCTACTTCCACACCTTCTTCGCCAACTTTTTGCGCAGCGCGCTTAATGCCTTGGGCAAACAGGCTTGCGGTATAGCTTGAGTCTACCGGCGCACCTTTGCGTGACTCAATAATGTCATTGAGCTTTTGCAACATGGGCACGGCTTGTTCGTCAGTAAAGCAGCTACGCGTGCCGAGGTGGCACGTGGGGCCATTGGGTAGGGCAATCACCAGTAGGCTGTCACAATCGCAGTCTGTGTGCACGCTAATGAGCTCAAGGGTATGACCTGAACTTTCTCCTTTGCACCAGAGTCGTTGTTTGCTACGACTATAAAACGTGACTAAATTGCTGCTCAGTGTTTGTTCTAAAGCCGCTTGATTCATAAACCCTTGCATCAAAATTTCGCCGCTATAGGCATGTTGTACTATAGCGGGTAACAAGTTGTCGGTTTTGGCAAAATCAAGCTGCGTTATTTGGTCTGCAAGAATACGCATGGGACATCCTTTTAGGTTGCGGGGCGAACGGCTATGCCCGCATCGATTAATGACTGTTTAAGTGTCGGTATGGCAATAATGCCTTTGTGAAACACTGAAGCAGCAAGGGCACCATCGACATTGGCGTCAGTAAATACTTGCTGAAAATCCGCAATGCTACCTGCACCGCCAGAGGCAATTAACGGCACCGGACAGTCGTTGCGCAGAGCGCTGAGCTGCTCAATGTCGTAGCCTTTGCGTACCCCGTCTTGGTTCATACAGTTTAAGACAATTTCGCCAGCGCCTCGCGCCACCACTTCACGCAACCAGTCGCGGGTTTGCCAAGTGGTTTTTTGAGTGCGGCTTTCGTCGCCAGTAAACTGGTACACATCGTAGGTATTGGTTTCGCTATTGTAAAAACTATCAATACCAATGACGATACACTGCTGACCAAATTCTTCGACCAGGCTGTTAATGAGCTCAGGGTTACGCAGGGCAGGGGAATTGATCGATATTTTGTCGGCGCCCATGGCTAATATTTCCTGCGCTTGAGCGATGGAACTAATACCTCCAGCTACGGTAAACGGAATATCGATAACACGGGCAATGCGCTCAACCCATGATTTGTCCACCACGCGAGCGTCTGCTGACGCGGTAATGTCATAAAATACTAGCTCATCAGCGCCGGCCTGGGCATATTGCTCGGCTAAAGGTTCAATAGCCCCGATAACTTCGTGGTTACGAAACTGCACGCCTTTAACCACTTCACCATTGCGCACGTCTAGGCATGGAATTATGCGTTTGGCCAGCATGAAAGCGCCTCCTCAAGGGTAAATTTTCCGGTAAGGAGGGCTTTCCCCAAAATAGCGGCGTCACAACCAATGGCTTGTAATAATTCAAGATCGTTGAGCCCAGCCACACCACCGGAAGCCTGTACTTGAACTTGTGGATAGTCGGTTTTGAGCTGTCGGTATAAGTTAATATTGCAGCCGCTCAGCATGCCGTCACGACTAATATCAGTGCACAACACGTGACGCAAGCCATAGGGTAAGTAGGCGTCAATAAGTTGATTGAGTGTTAACTCTGAGGTTTCTTGCCAGCCATGAGTTGCAACATAGGCAACACCGTTGGCGTCAATGTTCACGTCAAGGGCTAAAACAATGGCATCAGGGCCATAGGTTTCAAGCCATTGCTGCACCAAACGCAGCTCACGTACTGCCACCGAGCCAACCACTACGCGTTGCACACCAGCGTTAAATAGCCCTTCAAGATCGGCTTGGCTACGAATACCACCGCCAACTTGTATGTTCATGGTGGTAGCAGAGGTAATGTCCTTCAGCAATGCGAGTTGGCGTTTGGCAGGGTCACGCGCACCATCAAGATCAACCAAGTGCAACCATTGCGCGCCTGCTTGTTGGTAATCAGCAACAATAGGCAGCGGGTTGCTAGCAAAGGTCGTTTGCCGCGCAAAGTCGCCTTGCTGTAAGCGAACCACTTCGCCATTAATTAAATCAAGCGCGGGTATTAACATCGGTTAACTCCAAAAAGTTTTTTAACAGTTGTGCACCGGCTGCGCCTGAGCGTTCCGGGTGAAATTGCGCACCAAAGTAATTGTTGTGGCGAATCATTGCGGCAAAGGTTTGCCCGTAGTCGCACGTGGCAATGGTGGCATCATCGGGCGCCACGGCATAGCTGTGCACAAAATAAAACCAAGCTTGCTCAGGTGAAATATTGGCCAGTAACGGATTGTTCTGGCTGGCTTTTACAGTGTTCCAGCCCATATGTGGCAAGGGTAAGTCTTGCGCTTGCATGCGCAGCGTACGCGCTGGAATAACGCCTAGGCAATCCACATTGCCCTCGGCTGACCAGTTGGTTAGCAACTGCATACCCAGGCAAATACCCAGCACCGGTTGTTCAAGCTGTTTGAGTACGTTTACTAATTCAAGCTGCTGCAGGTTGCGCATTGCCGCCTGAGCGGTACCAACGCCTGGCAAAATAACTTTGTCAGCACTGCGAATGCGCTCGGCGTTTGCGGTAACCTCAGGCTTTACGCCAAGGCGCTCGAACGCAAAGCGTACCGAGCTTAAGTTTGCGCAAGCGGTATCAACAATAACTAAACTCATGCCAGCATTCCCTTACTTGACGGTAGGGCATTGTCACCCGAACGCGCGACGGCTTGACGCAGCGCGCGACCAAATACTTTGAACAAGCTCTCAACTTGGTGGTGTGCATTACCTTCGGTAGTACTCACGTGCAATGACACCGCTAAAGCGTCGCTGATTGAGCGGAAAAAGTGCCCAACCATTTCGGTAGAAAGCTCGCCGACTTTGTCGCGACTAAAGGGCGCAGAAAATTGCAAATACGGGCGACCCGACAAGTCAATCAGGCACTCTGCCCGGCATTCGTCCATAGGCAGGGCAAAGCCAAAGCGGCCAATGCCACGCTTTTCGCCTAGTGCCTGGCGTAGTGCTTGGCCAAGTGCTAAGGCGGTGTCTTCTACCGTGTGGTGCTCATCAATGTGCAAGTCGCCGCTGACATTAATTTGCAACGAAATACCTGCGTGCGTAGCAATTTGTTCAAGCATGTGGTCGAAAAAGCCAATGCCGGTATTCATACGAATTGGTGCGGTTGCGTCTAGGTCCACTTGAATGTCGATGTCCGTTTCACGGGTAGTGCGACGCACTTGCGCTTGGCGCGGCTGTTTCAATAACTGGTGCGCAATTTGCTGCCAAGTTAAGTTGGCGCGGTCGTAACGTAGGCCGCGAATGCCCATGTTTTCGGCCAACTGCATGTCGGTTTCACGATCACCAATCACATACGAATTGGCGAAATCTACTTTGCCCTGCACCAAGTAGTCACGCACTAAGCCCAGTTTTGGTTTGCGGCACGTACAGTTATCGGCATCAAAGTGTGGGCAAATCAATACGTCATCAAAGCGAATGCCTTGTGAGCTAAACACCGCCATCATTAGGTCGTGAGGCGCGTCAAAGTCTGCTTGCGGGAAGCTGTCGGTGCCCAAGCCGTCTTGGTTCGACACCATCACTAAGCGATAACCTTGGTTTTGCAGCGCCAACAAGGTAGGAATAACGTCGGGTTCAAACACTAACTTGCTAATACTGTCGAGTTGCTTGTCAATTGGCGGCTCTTCCACAAGTGTGCCATCGCGGTCTATAAACAAAATTTTCTGTGCCGTGGCTGTACTCATGGCAATACCTCCATTAACTTCTGCATTTCGGTTGCGCTACCAATGCTGACACGAACCGTGTTATTTAACCCACGCTGGGCTGACTGATTACGAATAAGCACGCCGTTGGCAGCGCAATCGCTCACCAGTTGGGCCGCATCGGGCACACTAATCAGGACAAAGTTGGTGACACTTGGCCACACTTTGAGCGCCCATGGCTTGCGGCTTACCCATTGGATAAAATCATCACGCAGCGCTTTGGTTTCGGCAACCAAAGCCTGCATGCGCGCAATATTTGTCGTGCTTAGTGCAGCCGTTGCCGCTTGTAAGCTGGGTTGAGGCATTGGGTAGGGTGCAATAACCTTGCGCAACACCTCAATGATATCTGTATTCGCCAGCGCAAAACCGCAACGAATCGCCGCTAAGCCAAATGCTTTGGATAGTGTGCGTAAGACCACCAATTGTGGATAATCGTTCAGCCATTGCGCGGCGCTAACTTGGTTACTGTTGTCGACGAACTCTATGTAGGCCTCATCCACAATCACCAGAGCGCGCGAACCTACGGCCTTAATAAAGGCTTTTAAAGCCTCGCGATTAACGCGATTACCGAGCGGGTTGGAAGGTTGGCAAATAAACACCAACTTAACGCTATCTAGCGCAGCTAACATAGCTTCAGTGTTCAGTTGCAAGTCACCGTCGGCATCAGCAACGAGCGGCACATCAATAACCTTTGCGCCTTGGGTTTGAGCGCTTATCGCGTACATGCCGTAAGTTGGGGTGGTGATCATAATGGCATCACGCCCGGGTTCACAGAAACTACGAATTAAAAGGTCAATGGCCTCGTCGCTACCGCGGCAGCTAAGTACCTGCTCAGTGGCCACACTAGCATAGGTTGCATAAGCGCCATTTAAGCTGTCGCTTTGAAAGCTAGGATAACGATTCAACATAGCGTCTTGTGCATCACCGGTGGTAAGGCTTGGCGGATAAGGCGCTTCATTGGCATTCAGCCACACGCCATCGCCGCTCATGCTGCGGCGCGCCGATGCGTAGGGCGTTAAAGCGGCTAGGTGCTGGCGCTGTAATTGTTCAGCAATGCTCATGAACCTTCCTCCAAGCGAATACTCACGGCGCGCGCGTGGGCGCGAAGGCCTTCAGTTTCGGCCAAGGTAATAATGGCGTCGGCAAGCTCGCTCAAGCCGGCTTTGCTGACCTGTTGCGTGGTGAAGCGACGATAGAAATCAAGCAAACCTAAGCTGCTGTAATTGCGCGCAAAGCCATAGGTTGGCAGCACGTGATTGGTGCCCGTGGCGTAATCACCGCCAGACTCTGGCGTAAAGTGGCCAATAAATACCGAGCCGGCAAGGTTCACTTGTTCAACCGCTTCGTCGGCTTTATCAAACTGCAACGACAAGTGTTCTGGCGCATAACGTTGACTAATGGCAAAGGCTTCGGCTAAGTCACGGGTTTGAATCAGCGCACTAGACGCCAAGGCTTGGCGAGCGGTTGCGGCGCGCGGCAAAATAGCCAGTTGCTGCTCAATCGCTTCGGCTGTTGCCTGAAGCAGTTTTGCACTTGGGCTCAATAAAATAACCTGCGAATCAACCCCGTGCTCGGCTTGCGAAAGCAAGTCGGCTGCAACAAAGCTTGGATTAGCGCTGTCATCAGCAATCACGAGTAACTCCGATGGGCCTGCGGGCATATCGATAGCTGGGCCCCCTGGCAACTGCGCAACTTGTTGTTTCGCGGCTGTGACATAGCTATTGCCTGGACCATAAATTTTCGCAACCGGCGCAATAGACTCCGTGCCAAGCGCAAGCGCCGCAATAGCTTGCGCACCACCGCAGCGATACACCTCAGTGATGCCACATTTTTGTGCAACATACATAAGCGCTGGGCTCAGTTCGCCATTTTTGTCCGGCGGGCTAACTAACACGCGGCGCGGGTTATTCGCTATTTGAGCGGGCACACCTAACATCAGCGCGGTTGACGGTAACACCGCGGTGCCGCCTGGAATGTACAACCCAACCGCATCTAAAGGGGCAAAGCGTTGCGTACACACCACCCCGGGCGCCGTTTCTACAGTAATGTCCTTCGGTTTTTGGGCCTGGTGAAACGCCGCAATGGTGCTATAGGCTTTATCAATGGCCGCACGAACACTAGGTTCAAGTTTGGCTGCCTGTTCGGCGATTTCCTCGGCGCTATAACGTAACTTCCGCAGCGATTCGCAATCGAACTGTTGAGTGTATTGCAGCACTGCCGCATCACCATTTTGGGCAACGGCGTCAATAATGGCCGCAACTTGTTGCTGTAAGCTCGCCGACTGCGCTTGGGCAGGGCGTGCAAGCAACTGCTGTTGCTCAATCGAGCTTAATAAATTCCATTGCTTAATACGCACGGTTTACCCCATCATTTTTTCAATTGGCATCACCAGAATTGAACTACAACCAATCGCTTTTAACTGCTCCATGGTTTCCCAAAATAACTTTTCGGTACTGACAACGTGCACTGCGACAAGCTCCTCAGTGTGGCTGAGCGGAAGTATAGTTGGGCGTTCAGCGCCTGGCAGCAGTTCAACCACTTGCTCAAGTTGACTCACCGGGGCGTGTAGCATGATGTACTTGCTTTCACGGGCCATTTGCACCCCATCAATACGCGGCAGCAATTGATCGATAATGGCTTGTTTTGCAGCGCTCAGTGGTTCTGGGCGCTGTATCAGCTGCGCTTGCGAGCGGAATATGACTTCTTTTTCTACCAAACCATTCGCCTCTAACGTGGCGCCAGTAGATACCAGATCACAAACTGCGTCGGCAAGGCCAGCCCGCGGTGCAACTTCAACACTGCCAGTTAATATGGCGTTGCTCGCGTTTACACCTTGTTGCTTTAAGTAGTTTTGCAATAAATATGGGTAGGTGGTGGCAATGCGTTTGCCTTCTAAATCTTGCACACCGCGGTAACCTTCTTCTTTAGGCACGGCAATAGACAAACGGCACTGGCCAAAGTCGAGCGCACGTAAACGCTGCACGCTACAGGCCAAATTTAATGCCTGGCGCTCTAGGCGTACTTCTTCAAGGACGTTTTCGCCTACTAAACCTAAATCGACCACGCCATCCATGACCAAGCCCGGAATATCATCATCACGAACTCGCAGTAAGTCGACCGGCTGATTACTGCTGTGCGCCAATAACCGTGCCTCGTGCAAACTAAACTTAAAACCACAAGCCTGTAGTAATGCGATCGACTCTTTGCTTAAACGCCCTGATTTTTGAATGGCGATAGTTAAACGCTGTGAATTCTTATCAACAACCATAATTTTTTCCCTTAATAAAAAACCCCGCGAAGGGAGCGCCTTGCGGGGTTCATTGATTCTTTAGTGAAGGCAGCCCCAAAACAATTGGTTAGCCTTCAGTACACACTGGGCTAACGTGTTCGATTGTGATGATGGTGATGCCAAGTTGTGTACATTAAAGCCTCGTTATTCGTTATTCGTGCGCTGCGCTGTTTGTGCGCTTCGCTGTTCGTACGGGCTTCGCCCTGTTCGTTTAATATGTCGGTAATTGTATAGTGTTAAGTATTGCTGTCAACTTTGGTTTGTATGGCTTTTTAAATTTCCTGTATCAAGTTGTATAGCTTATTTGGTTTTGTAGTAACGAGTAACAAATAACAAATAACAAATAACGAATAACGAATAACGAGTAACGACTAACCAACAGCGAAGCGCACGAACCACGAACAGCACAGCGGACGAATCACGAATTTCATGTTAAAGTTCTGGAATCATTTAGAGCAAACACAATTCATGTCAAAAGTTACCTCACAATTTCAAGCCGATGGCGTACTTGCGCGCACATTGACTGGCTTTCGCGCGCGGCCGTCGCAAACGACAATGGCCGAAGCGGTGGAACGTGCGCTGGCGCAGAAGTCGCAACTAGTGGTTGAGGCTGAAACCGGTACGGGCAAAACCTTTGCGTACTTGGTTCCGGTGCTATTAAGTGGCGGTAAAGCCATTGTTTCTACTGGTACGAAAGCACTGCAAGAGCAGTTGTTTCACCGAGATTTACCAGCGCTACGAGACGCCTTGGCGCCACGAAAAATGGTCGCATTGTTGAAGGGGCGCGCTAATTACTTGTGTCTTCATCGTATGAATCAGGCGGTGGCGCATAGTGGTGAGCTAAGTAAAGAGCAGCAAAGTCAGTTAGTCGAAGTGAGAAAATGGGCGCAGCGAACCGATGACGGTGATGTAGGTGCACTGAATATTTTGCAAGAAGATGCTGCTATTTTGCCGCAAGTGACAAGTACCGTGGATAATTGTTTGGGGCGTGATTGCCCAGACTACGATGCGTGTTATTTGGTGAAGGCGCGCAAAAAAGCGATGGATGCCGATTTGGTGGTGGTAAATCATCATTTGTTTTTTGCCGACATGGCATTGAAAGATGTTGGCTTTGGTGAGCTAGTGCCGCAAGCCGATGCGGTGATATTTGACGAAGCGCACCAACTGCCCGATATAGCTAGCCAATATTTTGGCGAAGCGGTTTCAAGTCGTCAGCTGCAAGAGCTGGCGCACGAACTTAAGGTATTGTACCTCACCGAGTTAAAAGACTTACGACAGCTTGATAAAGCAGCCGACAAGTTATTAGGCAGCCTCAAAGATTGGCGCTTGGTATTTCCCAATGACCCCATGCGCGGCAACTGGCGCGATTTTTCCAAACAGCCAGCGGTGCAGTTGGCGGCAAATGTGGTGGCCGAACATTTAGAGTTTTTGCGCGAGGTGTGTAAAAGCGCGTTGGGGCGCCATCAAGATCTTGATAATGCCTATGAGCGGTGCGTGCAATTTTTACATAAATGGCAGCAGCTTCAAGATGTTAGCCGCACTGGCTTCAGCTTTTGGTTTGAAACCACCGTACGCCAAGTCACGCTGCATCAAACGCCGCTGAGCGTTGCCGATAAATTCGGTGGTTATTTGCAGCGCAGCGACATGGCGTGGGTTTTTACCTCGGCGACATTGGCGGTCGGTGAAGACTTTAGTCATTTTACCGAGCAGTTAGGTATAGAGCAGGCTGAGAGCTTGTGCTTACCCAGCCCCTTTAATTTTAACGAGCAAGCATTGTTGTGTTTGCCTCGCTATTTGCCGCAACCGCACGAACGTGACATGCCGTCGGCACTGCTTGAAGTGGTGTGTGAGGTGCTAGAACACAATGAAACCGGCGGTACCTTTGTATTGTTTACCAGTCACCGAATGCTGCAGATGATCGCTAAACTTTTGGTGAATCGCACCGATCGCCCGTTACTGGTGCAGGGCAGTACCAGCAAACGTGACTTGCTTGAGCAATTTATTGCTGCCGGTAACGGCATTTTGCTAGGTACCTCATCCTTTTGGGAAGGGGTGGACGTACGAGGTGATGCGCTGCGCTGCGTGATCATTGATAAACTGCCGTTTGCCAGCCCAGACGACCCATTGTTGCAGGCGCGCGTGGAAGATTGCCGACTGCGTGGCATCGACCCCTTTGCTCAGGTACAATTGCCGCAAGCGGTTATTGCTTTGAAGCAAGGAGCTGGCCGGCTTATACGCGATGCCGACGATCGCGGTGTATTAATTGTGTGCGATCAACGCTTAGTGACGAAGCCTTATGGTGGAATTTTTCTGACCAGTTTGCCGGCCATGCGGCGCACACGCAGTTTAGACGTTGCCCTCGAATTTCTTGATAGTTTGGAACGTACACAGGAGCCTACAGAGTGAAATTAGCGGCTGTTTTAGCCATTGATACGTCAACTGAGCAATGCTCGGTCGCCTTGAAAGTTGGCGAGCGTACAGTCACGCGTGCTGCGATAACGCCGCGTGAACATTCACAGCGTATTTTAGGTTTTGTACAAGAAGTACTTGCCGAGCAGCAAATTAGCTTAGCTGATATTGACGCTCTGGTGGTCGGGCATGGCCCAGGCAGCTTCACCGGCGTGCGCATTGGGGTGTCGGTGGCACAAGGCTTAGCGTTTAGCCATGACATTCCAGTCATTGCCGTGAGTACTTTGGCGGCGTTGGCGCAGCAAGCAATTCGTTTGCACCATGCCGAAACTGTGGTTAGCGCTATTGATGCCCGTATGCAGGAAATATATGTGGCGCCATTTAGTAACCACAATGGCTTTGCAACAGCGTTTGGCGAGCCGCACATGGCGCCTTTAGAAAATATTACTCAGCAGCCATGGTGGCCTGCGCTAACGGGCACTGTTGTTGGTGCCGGTACGGGTTGGCAAGCTTATGGCGATGCATTAAACCCAGGCAATGTCGTTGCTGTGCTAGATGATGTCACCTTACCGCTAGCTGAAGACATGTTAGAGTGGGCACTGGCTCATGGCGAACCAGTTGCCGCAGAAAAATTAGAGCCGTTGTACGTGCGCAACGAAGTTGCTTGGAAAAAACTGCCTGGGCGATAAGTTTGGGCGGTCAGTACGAGCGGTAAGTTCGGGTGTAAATCACAATGAATAATTCCGCAGCGGGAACTTACTAGGCAATTTGGCGATCTAAAGTCTATATTTTCAACATGACCTTCGTTGTTGTGGTCTTAAGAGGTAGTGGTTATGAAAGCATGGATAAAACACTCAGCAATTGTTGTCGCGGCGCTTTCCTTAGCGGCGTGTTCAGCGGTGCCCGATAGATTGCAAGTAGCCAATGAAGACGCTCTTGTTGCCTACGAGATGGTGCTTGAAGCACCGAACGCCAACAACGGTGAAACCGCACGCTGGGGCGGTGTCATTGCTGAGGTGAGAAACTCAGATTCAGGTACCGTTATTGAGGTGGTTAACTTTCCGCTCAATTCGTGGGGGCGCCCAGTGCCAGGCGAGCAAAGTTCTGGCCGGTTTCGTGCCACGTTAAATGGCTTTGTTGACCCTATGGTATACACCCAAGGTAGCGAAGTCACCTTTACCGGAACTGTGGCTGGCGTAGAAAAGGGCACCATTGGCGAGTATAACTACTTGTTTCCGCTGCTCAATGTGTCTGCTAAGTATTTATGGCCTGAGCGCAAAGAAAAAGCGCAAATGGAAGTGAATTATGATGCCTTATGGTATCGCCATTATTATTACACGCGGCCGTTTTACCCAAGCCCTGTATATATTCCGGGCCCGGTAATGAAAGAACAGCCGAAACAAGGCAATAACTAATAATAACCAATAAAAACGAAAGCCAAATTAGCATGTTAGATAATACATTGTTATTTCAACAGGCTCGGCAATGTGCCGAGCCTGTTGCTTTTCAACTGCCGTGGGGTGTTATTCGCGGTTTAGCTTGGGGTAACCCCGAGGGTGAGCCTCTGTTGGCATTACATGGGTGGCTTGATAATGCGCATAGTTTTGTGCCGCTGGCCGATGCGTTTTTGCAGAGTGAGTTAGCGCAGCGATATCGGCTGATTGCCATTGATTGGGCTGGTCACGGGCATAGTGACCACCGTCCGGTCGGCAATTTTTATCCGTTTATGGATTACGTGTATGACCTGTGGTACCTGTGCCAGCAGCAACAATGGTCGCAGGTAACTATTGTAGCGCATTCTATGGGGGCTTATGTGGCAAACATGTATGCCGGCATAGAGCCGCAACGTGTGACACACCTGCTCGCCATCGAAGCATTTGGGCTGTTAGCGTCAACCGCTGCAGATACCACCAATGATTTGCGGCAGGGCTTTCAAAGCCGCTGGCAGCAGCAAGATAAAAAACGCCCGCATTATCGTGATTTGAATACGGCTATTGCAGCGCGCACGCACGCTGGCGATTTTTCGCGTGAACTAGCGGCGCTATTGGTCGCACGCGGCATTGAACAACTGGGTGAGCATGACTTTCGCTTTCGCGCTGACGGGCAACTACGCTTAAAGTCACCGGTGCGCTTAACCGCAGAGCAAATAGCCGATGTGTTAAGCCATATTACTTGTTCGTTTGATGTGGTACTTGGTAGCGCGGGGCATGAGCGTTTAAAGCAAGCCATCACCGCTTGGCGGCCCTATGTAAAACAGCTGAACGTGCATGAGTTAGAAGGCGGGCACCATGTGCATATGGAGCAACCAACTGCGATTATTGGGCTATTATCACAGATAACTTGCACGCACAATGGCTAGGCAACACTGGTCGGATATGCGATGATTACGCGTTACAAAAATTAGAATATTTAAATTTATTTGTTCAGGAGCATGAAGCGCGTGGATAAAATTTGGCTACAACGTTATCCAGCTGGCGTGCCGGAAACGATTGATCCGGACCACTTTAATTCGCTGGTCGATATTTTCGAACAGAGCATCGAAAAATATGGCGATAAAATCGCCTACGTCAATATGGATACCGAGCTATCCTTCAATGAATTGGACGCATTGTCACGCCAATTTGCAGCTTATTTACAACAGCAAGGCCTGAAAAAAGGCGATGCCTTGGCCATTATGATGCCAAATTTGCTGCAGTACCCAATTGCCTTGTTTGGTGCATTGCGTGCCGGTTTAGTGGTGGTGAATGTCAACCCACTGTATACCGCGCGTGAGTTAAAGCATCAATTGTCAGATTCGAATGCCAAAGCCATTGTTATTTTGGATAACTTTGCTGACACACTGCAAAAAGTTGAAGCAGATGTACCGGTCAAAAAAGTTATTTTGACGGCCATAGGTGACATGCTGCCGGCGCCGAAGCGCTGGATTGTGAACGCGGTTGTTAAATACGTGAAGAAAATGGTGCCGAGCTACAAGCTCAACAACACCGAAACCTTCCGTGCAGCGCTTAGCCAAGGGGCTAAAGCTGAGTATCAACGCCCGCAGATGGCTGGTGACGACTTAGCGTTTTTGCAGTACACCGGCGGTACCACGGGCCTAGCAAAAGGCGCCATGTTATCGCACCGCAATATGGTGGCTAACTTAGAAATGGTGTCTGCCATTGTTGCACCACTTGTTGATGACGGCGAAGAAACTATCGTAACGGCATTGCCGCTGTACCATATTTTTGCATTAACAGCGAACTGCTTAACCTTCATGAAGCACGGCGGGCGTAATATTTTGATTACCAACCCACGTGATATGAAAGCCTTTGTAAAAGAGCTTAGCAAATATCCGTTCTCGATGATTTCTGGCGTAAACACCTTATTCAATGGCTTGTTACATGCCGAAGGCTTTAAAGATTTGGACTTTTCGAACCTTAAAATTGCTCTGGGCGGCGGTATGGCTGTGCAGCGTTCAGTTGCTGAGCATTGGGAGCGGGTCACTAAATCACGGTTATTGGAAGGTTACGGCTTAACCGAATGCTCGCCGATTGTTACGGTGAATCCAACAGACATTGAGCATTACAATGGCACCATCGGTATTCCTTTGCCGTCAACGGAAGTGCGTATTGTTGACGTTGATTCGGGTGAAGTATTGCCACAAGGCGAAGCGGGCGAACTTCAAGTGCGCGGCCCTCAAGTCATGGTGGGTTACTTGAACCGTCCGGATGAAACTGAAAAAGTCATGCGCGACGGCGATTGGTTCGCAACCGGTGATATTGGCGTGATGGACGAGCAGGGTTTCTTCAAAATTGTCGATCGTAAGAAAGACATGATTTTGGTGTCGGGCTTTAACGTGTATCCGAACGAAATTGAAGACGTGATTGTTGAGCACCCGAAAGTACTGGAAGCTGCGGCTATTGGTGTTCCACATGACAGTTCGGGCGAAGCCGTGAAAGTGTTTGTGGTGCGCAAAGAGCAGTCATTAACTGAAAAAGAATTAATTACCTTTGCGCGTGAAAACATGACTGGCTACAAAGTACCTAAGTTTGTTGAGTTTCGCGACGAATTGCCAAAAAGCAACGTCGGTAAAATACTTCGCCGCGAGCTGCGTGACGAAGAAGAGGCGAAGTCGAAATAACACATGTTGCCCTATCAGGTTATTACCTCTAATGCCGAGCTGCTGGCTTTTTGCGAGCACGCTCGGCACGTTCCTTATCTTGCGTTAGATACCGAATTTGTTCGCAACCGTACTTATTATGCACGCTTAGGCTTGGTGCAAGTGCGCGCGGCAGACCAATTGGTGTTGATTGATCCTGTTGCTGGGCTTGACCTAGAGCCGTTTTGGGAACTGTTAAAAGACCCGAACGTGCACATTGTCATTCATGCTGGTGGTGAAGATTACGAGATACTGGCCCAGCACATGGGACAAATACCAACGCACATTTTTGACACCCAAATTGGCGCAGCATTTGCCGGGCATGGCGAAGCGCTAGGCTATGCGGCGCTGGTGAAGCACTATACCGACATTGAAGTGGACAAATCACAGTCACGCACCGACTGGATGCAACGGCCTTTAGCGCCTGAACAGTTGGATTATGCCGCCGCTGATGTGTTTTACCTACATGATATTTACCCCCGTTTACGCTCAGAGCTTTCGGCTGAAAAGCTTGAGTTGGTTGAAGCGGAAAGTGCACTGCAAGTGGCTAAACGTGGTGAACAAACGCCGACAAAGTGGCTGTATTTGTTCTTTGGCAATGCCTGGCAGTGTAATCGTCAACAATTAGCTGTATTGCGTGAGCTGATGGGCTGGCGCTTAGATCGGGCGAAAAAATCAGATATTCCACTGGGCTTTGTCGCGAAAGATCACACCTTGCTTGAGCTAGCTCGGCGCATGCCTGAAACCACGGGGCAATTGCGAGGGATTACCGACTTGTCGCCCATGACCATTCGCTATGCGGGCGATGATTTATTAGCGGCGATTCGCCAAGGTAAAGCCGCAACCGAATTGCCAGCTCAGCTGGAACGGTTAACGGATATGCGAGGCTACAAACCAGTTTTTAATGCCATTAAGCAGCAAATTACCGCATTAGCAAAAGAACTTGGTATTGAGCCAGGCATGGTTGCTTCGCGTCGGCAAATTAATGACGTCATTCATTGGCAGTGGCAAGTACCAAACGAAGCCAAGTCTGACCTGTCATCACCGGACTTGTACGTGGGCTGGCGGGGCGCTAAGCTTAGTACTCACTTGGACGCCATTTTTAAACGGGATCGTTAAGCATGTTGTGTGCGATTTACCGCAGTCCGAAGCGGGCTGATACCTATTTGTACCTGCCGCATCCGGCTGACTTTACAAAAATTCCTGAACCTTTGCAGAAAAGCTTTGGTCAACCTATACATGTAATGACCATGGCGCTTAAAGACGAGCGCAAGTTGGCTCGTATGAGTGTCGCTGAGCTAAAGCAACACCTAGAAGAGCCCGGTTATTACTTACAAATGCCACCAAAGCAAGAAAGCTTATTGGATGCTCACAAAAAGCAACAACAGGAGTCTGCACGCTGATGCAAGTTACCATGCCAATTTTTCGATTATTTGCCCTTGGGGTGATGAGTTTGTGGGCTTCGGCCACTGTGGCGCAAGAAGCCGACGCTAATGAGAAAAACGCGGAGGGTTTTGCGGCTTACGTTGAAATCATCAAACAAGAAGCGCTGGCGGATGGGTACAGCCAAGCAACCTTGGACAAAGCTTTTGCCAACGCGCGCTTTTATCAGCGTTCGGTAAAAGCCGACCGCAACCAACCGGAATTTAAGCTAACGCTCGATACCTATTTGCCGCGTGCGGTGCCAGAGTGGAAAGCAAAAAAAGCAGTGGAAAAGCTTGAGGAACACCGCGAATTGCTAGAAAAAATTGGCAAAGAATTTGGCGTGCAACCGCGCTTTATTGTGGCGCTGTGGGGTATTGAAACCAATTTTGGTAGCTTTACCGGTGGCCAAGATGTTATATCAGCGCTAACGACCATGGCTTATGAAGGACGCCGCGAAGCATTTTTTAAGAAAGAGCTTTGGCACGCGTTAACTATTGTTGAAGAAGGTCACATTGATATTGAGCAAATGCGAGGCTCGTGGGCCGGCGCCATGGGCCAGACTCAATTTATGCCAAGCTCATTTATGCAATATGCCATTGATTACGACGGTGATGGCCGTAAAGACATTTGGGGCTCAATGGGCGATGTGTTTGCGTCAGCAGCCAATTATTTGAAATCGGTTGGCTGGCGTGATGACGTCACTTGGGGCCGCCAAGTGCAGTTGCCAGAAGGTTTTGATACCAAGTTAGCCGGCTTGAAAACTAAGAAAACATTGGCGCAATGGCAAGCACTAGGCGTGCGCCGTTATGACGGCTCAGACTTACCGCAACGCGATGATCTGCAAGCCTCGGTGGTAATTCCGGATGATAATCAAGGCCGTGTTTATTTGGCCTACGATAACTACGACGCATTAATGCGTTGGAACCGCTCGCATTATTTTGTGGCCGCGGTTGGGTATTTATCTGATCGAATTCGCTTTCCACGATGAGCTTACCGAACCCTTCCAAAATAGTCTGTGTGGGCCGCAATTATGTGGCCCATGCAGAAGAATTAAATAACCCATTACCGACACGGCCATTATTATTTATGAAGCCACCCTCGGCGATTAGCTATTTGCCTGAGGTGGTTATTCCAAGCGATCAAGGCGAGTGCCAACACGAAATTGAATTGGCCGTTTATATTGGTCAACCGCTTCGCAAAGCCACAACTGAGCAAGCGCAGCAGGCTATTGTTGGCTATGGCGTCGCGCTTGATTTAACACTGCGCCAAGTCCAAAGCGAATTAAAAGCGGCAGGGCAGCCGTGGGAACGCGCTAAAGCCTTCGATGGCTCCTGCGTTTTAGGGCCAATGGTGTCGCTTAACGAATTAGAAAATGGCGGTGATTTTACCATTCAACTTGAGGTAAACGGCCAGACTCGGCAAGTGGGCCACAGCCACCAGATGATTTTTGCCATCGATGATCTGTTAGCCGATATCAGTCAGCAGTTTACCTTACAGCCGGGCGATATCGTTTTAACCGGTACCCCAGCGGGTGTCGCATCATTGGCGCTAAACGATCAGCTGACGTTGCATTTAAGCCAAGGCGATAAGCACTGGCAGTGGCACGGCTCTGTGCGTTGCGAGGCCTAATGTTCTGGCAAGAAAAAACACTGGAGCAAATGACCCACGAAGAGTGGGAGTCATTGTGTGACGGTTGTGGCAAGTGCTGTTTGCACAAACTGATTGACGAAGACGATCAGCAAGAAGTCATTCACTATACCGACGTGAGTTGTCGGTTACTGAATACCAAAACAGGCTTTTGCTCCGATTATGCGAACCGTAAACGGCAAGTACCCGACTGCGTGGTGATTACCCCTGCAAATGTTTACGATCTTGATTACATGCCACCAAGCTGTGCTTATCGGCGCTTAGCCGAAGGCCGTGGTTTAGCCAGTTGGCATCCGTTATTGCACGATGGTGATCGTGGGCCCATGATGGCTGCTGGCATGAGTGCGGCTGGGTTGGTGGATAGCGAAGACCAAGTAACGGAAGATCTTGAATTAAGAATTGTTACTTGGCCTTTAAACGATAGTGATTGATTTGCGCGGTTACAGGCGGCGTAGCTTGAGTAGCCGTGCCAAAATAATGAGTACCGCGGCAATTGCGTAGGCTGCAAAAAGAATCTGCATCCAGCCCGGCATACTGATACCAACAAACTGCCAATCAATTTCACCACATTGTCCCGGCGCGGCGAAAAAACTTGGAATCCATTCGTGCAATGGCATCCAGCTTGGGAAGCCTGGGTACATGTCGCATACAAATAACCAATTATTTTCGGCATTTTGAATTTCTAAATGGCTTGTGGCTATACGCCAGCCCCAAACCGATGCAATTAACCAACCCGCATAACCCACCAGTCGCGCCCAAACAACCTGCGGTGCCACCAATGGAATTAATGCCGCAAGGCCAATTACTAGCACGGCGGTACGCTGTTCTATACATTTTACGCACGGCTCTAAACCCATTTGATATTGAAAAAACAATGCGGCAGCGAGTAGCGCAAAACATGAGCCCGCTAATAAGGCCCAAGCGCCGCGTTTGGCGGGCAGTTTAGCTAAAAAATTAAGCATGAATTCACCTTGTTATTGTTATTTGCTCAGCACCTTACCTGAGCCTTTTTGGCTTGTCGATAAGATTGCGTTAAGAAGCTTTACAAAACTTGTCCGACCATTGCAAACACTGCTAGAATTGAAGGTCTTGTAAATATAACAAATAGCAACCTATTATAGGCAACGTTATTCAAAACACAGGCCATTTCATGATCATCAAGGCACAAAGTCCAGCGGGTTTTGCCGAGGAATACATTGTAAAGTCAATCTGGAACGGGCATTTTGCGCCTGGCACTATTTTGCCAGCTGAGCGCGAGCTATCTGAATTGATAGGTGTTACGCGTACCACTTTACGTGAAGTATTGCAGCGTTTAGCGCGCGACGGGTGGTTGACCATTCAACATGGCAAGCCAACTCGCGTGAATAACTTCTGGGAAACTTCAGGGTTAAATATTCTTGAAACTTTGGCGCGCCTTGACGAAGACGGTATGCCAGAGCTGGTTGACCAACTGCTATCAGCACGCACCAATATTAGTGCCATTTATATTCGCCAAGCGGTGCGTAATGCACCAGAAAAGGTGGCTGAATTACTGCAAGAGGCAGAAGGTTTAGACGACACGGCAGAGGCGTTCAGCCAATACGATTACCGTTTAAACCATGATTTGGCGCAGGCGTCAGGTAACCCTATTTATGTGTTGGTACTGAATGGTTTCAAAGGCTTGTATTCGCGTATTGGTAACTTTTATTTCTCCAACGACGATGCACGCAAGTTAGCGCGTAAATACTATGCAGATCTCAAAGAAATGGCTGCTGATTCGCGTCGTGACGATGCGGTGATGTTAGTTCGTGAATACGGTTACCAGTCGGGTCGTATTTGGCACAGCATGCGCGGCGATATTCCCGATAATTTAGTGGAATAAGAGCAAAAGCGATAAGTTAAAAGAGCAAAAGCGATATTAGCTATTAGATATTGGATATTAGATAAAAGCAGCTACGAGAAGTTAGCTAACTGGCCACGGCATTCGTAATTCGGTTAAGATTCACTAGACAATAATAAAAAAAATTGGTGAATCTTAATGACCCCCTCAAAATTAATCCTCTGTATAAAATTAATAACCATTGTCTTGTTGCTAAGTTTAGCGGGTTGTCAGTCAACATCATCTGATAAACCTGTCTATGCAGGGCCTGTTTTACCCGACAATTATGACTTCAAGTTTGGTGATAAAGACATGGCCGCAGCCATGCACGCGGTTTATTTACATAAAACAGACGAATTAGAGCAGTTGCTCCAAGCAAAAAAATTCTATTGGTATATCAACTTTGGCCATCTTGAGTCGGCGCCTTTGCTTTCTCACCTTGCTATAATTTCGTCGTGTTACGACTGTATTGATGTGTTTGCGAAGGTTGGGTTTGACCTGAATAAGCGCGATAAGTACGGTCGCACGCCATTGATTTATGCCGCCTTGTCGTCGAAGCCCAAATTTATTCCGTTATTAGCCGCACATAGTGACATTGACGCGCGTTTAGATGCGAAGACAGGGTTCACTGCTTTGCATATGGCAACCAATAAGAATTTTCCAGCCACTATTAAAGCATTGGTAGAGCAGGGTGCCGATATTGAAGCCCGTGATGTGAATCAATGGACTGCACTGCACCATGCGGTGCAAATGGGCTTTGTTGAAAGCAGCAAAATGCTGCTAGAACTGGGTGCAGATCCAAATGCGCTATCGGTTAGTCATTGGACAACGCTACACCAAACGGGCAATCGCATTAATACAGCCGATGAGACCAATATAGCCGCCATAGCGAAACTATTATTAGATGCCGGCGTGAATATAGATGTGCAGTCGGATAAAGGTATTACGGCCCTGCAATTGAGTATTTGGCAACGTCGTGACAGTGTGACGGAGTTATTATTAGCGCAAAACTCGGATCTTCATGTGGTCGACAATGAAGGATGGTCGGCATTGTCATATGCGGTAGATAAAGGCGATATAAAAACGGCAAAAGTATTACTTGATGCCGGAGTAGACCCACAGCCACGTTCATCAACCGGTTGGACACCTTTGATGTTTTTAGCGAACGATAATTATCAACATGACGAGTTAATTATTGAGTTCGCTGAGCTGCTTATTGAGCACGGTGCGTCGGTTTTTAATATAAACAATGGCGGCAAATCTATTGCTGACTTAGCAAAAGAAAATAATAAACCGGCGTTGTTGAAATTGTTGGAATACCGCGGCGCAAAGACGACCGATTAATCGACATAAAAAAGCCCGCGTGAAGCGGGCTTTTGAATAACTGACTTATTGATTAAGCAAAGTTTTTCTCTACGAAATCCCAGTTTACTAGGTTCCAGAATGCGTTTAAGTAGTTCGGGCGCGCATTACGATAATCGATGTAATAAGCGTGCTCCCAAACGTCAACGGTTAGGATAGGGGTAACTGACGAGTCAGTTAATGGGGTTTCAGCGTTGCTGGTGTTCACGATAGCTACTGAACCGTCAGCTTTTTTCACCAGCCAAGTCCAACCTGAACCGAAGTTACCAGCGGCTTGCGCGCTGAATTCTTCTTTGAACTTGTCGAATGAACCGAACGCTGCATTAATAGCGTCCGCTACTGCGCCCGTTGGTGCGCCGCCGCCATTTGGGCTTAGGCAGTTCCAGTAGAACGTGTGGTTCCATACTTGCGCTGCGTTGTTAAATACGCCGCCTTTAGAAGTCTTGATGATGTCTTCGAGTGACTTGCCTTCCATATCGGTGCCTTTTACCGCATCGTTCAGCTTGGTCACGTAAGTTTGGTGATGCTTACCATAGTGGTATTCAATGGTTTCAGCTGAGATATGTGGCTCAAGTGCATTTTTCTCGTAAGGCAATGCTGGTAATTCAAATGCCATGTCGACTCTCCGTTGTTGTTGAGAAATGAATGTTTGTTGTGGTTTTAAATTCTTGGCATTTTACCATTGAATTCAAAACTTGCTGTCACTATATAGTTAAATTGTGGCACAAAAGTTTATTTCAAGGGTTAACTTTACCCAAAAGTATAACTTGTTTGTGGCGATTTGGCGTACTGAAAGTGTCATGGACATGTGATAAACTGTGCGCCGTTTGAAACGCTTAATACCTGAGGTAATCATGGAAACTGTTGAAAAGATTAAGCAGCAGATCGCAGAAAACCCGATTCTGTTATACATGAAAGGTTCTCCGAAGTTGCCAAGTTGCGGCTTCTCTTCGCAAGCTTCACAAGCCCTAATGAGCTGTGGCCAAGCCTTTGCGTATGTCGATATTCTGCAAAACCCTGAAATTCGTGCTGAGCTGCCTAAATATGCAGACTGGCCAACGTTCCCGCAGTTATGGGTAGAAGGCGAGTTAGTCGGCGGCTGTGACATTATTTTGGAAATGTTCCAAAAGGGTGAGTTACAAGAATTAATTAATGAAGTGGCTGCGCGTCATCCGGCGCCAGAAGCTGAGTAATTTTCGTTTAAACACACAATAAAATGGAGATAAACCATGGGTGTATTAGTAGGTCGTAAGGCTCCTAACTTTACTGCTGCTGCAGTATTAGGCAACGGTGAAATTGTTGAAAACTTCAACTTGTTCGAGCAAATCAAAGGTAAAAAAGCAGTTATCTTTTTCTACCCACTCGACTTCACTTTCGTATGTCCTTCTGAGTTGATCGCATTTGATCACCGTTTAGAAGAATTCAAAAAGCGCGGCGTTGAAGTGATTGGTGTGTCTATCGACTCACAATTCACGCACAACGCATGGCGTAACACTGCCGAAGCTGACGGCGGCATCGGTGAAGTGAAATATCCATTGGTTGCAGACGTGAAGCACTCTATCTGCCGTGCTTACGACGTTGAGCACCCAGAAGCTGGCGTTGCTTTCCGTGCGTCGTTCTTAATCGACGAAGACGGCGTTGTACGTCACCAAATCGTGAACGACTTACCATTAGGTCGTAACATTGACGAAATGATTCGTTTGGTTGACGCGTTGAACTTCCACCAGAAGCACGGCGACGTATGCCCAGCTGGCTGGAAAGAAGGCGACGAAGGTATGAAGGCTGATCCGAAAGGCGTTGCTGATTACCTGTCTAAAAACGCTAACAAGCTGTAAATACGAAGAGCGTTATTCGTTATTCGTTGTTCGTTATTCGGAAGAGTGAAAACGAACGATCGGAAAGGTCGCCCTTGGGCGGCCTTTTTTATTTTAGGGCGGAAGCGACGGCTCTCGCGGCGTGAATTTCGGTGGTGTCGTAGAGTTTTATGGTGGTGTCCAATTGGTTTATGAGTAAGCTAATTTCAGTGCAGCCTAAAACAACTCCTTCGGCGCCGAATTCGGCCATTTCTTGTATAATCTCTAAGTAATCTGCTTTCGAATTTGCTTCTATTTTTCCAAGACACAATTCGTTAAAAATAATCTCGTGTACACGGTTGCGCTGTGCTGAGCTCGGCACAACCACGCAAATGCCGTGATCTTCTAGGCGCTGCCGATAGAAGTCTTGTTCCATGGTGAACTTGGTGCCGAGTAGGGCAACGGTTGTGATGCCATCGGCCTGCAAGGCCTCTGCCGTGGCATCGGCAATGTGCAGCAATGGAATGTTCACGGCCAACTCAATTTCTGGCGCTACTTTGTGCATGGTGTTGGTGGCTAAAACAATAAAGTCAGCCCCTGCGGTTTCAAGAGCTTGCGCTGCTTCGGTGAGAATTTCGGCGGTACCGTCCCAGTCGCCGGCATGCTGCAATGGTTCGATTTCGGCAAAATCAACGCTGTATAGAATGAGCTTGGCTGAGTGCAAACCACCGAGTTGCTCACGTACTTTCTGATTAATTAGCCGGTAATAGGTTTGCGTGGATTCCCAGCTCATACCGCCAATAACACCGATGGTTTTCATTCGTAGTGGCTCCATAATCGCAGTATTTTAACTGTTTGTTCGCTCTCAACTACTTGATAAACCAAGCGGTGTTGAATGTTAATTCGTCGCGAATAAGTGCCGGCTAAGTCACCAACAAGTTTTTCAAACGGCGGCGGAATTTTAAATGGATTTTCTGCAATGACATGAAGTAATTCCAACGCTCGTTGTTTTAGGCCGCAAGCTGCTAACTTTTTCGCGTCTTTTTGTGATTGCTTGGTATAAACCAACGTCCATGTCACCAGTTAAGCTCCTTGTCACAGTCTTTTGTATTCGTTTCCATACCTTGTCGAATAGACTCGCGCATACCTGGAATAGATAACAAGTACAAAGTCTCTTGAATAGCGTTCCAGTCTTGCTCGGACAGCAATACTGCATTATTTCGTTTACCAGAAATGATAATGGGCTGGTGCGATTCCGCCGTTTCATCAATAAGACGATATAGGTTACCGCGGGCTTCGGTCACGGAGATATTAGACATAGTACACCTTTTATTAATTCCTAAATTGACTAAAGTGTACGCTATTGCGAACGTACGTCAATACGAACGTAAGTGTAAAATTGAGCACATGCATCAATATATGTTCACCTTGTGACCTACGGTATTTGTCGCTAGATTACATCTAGCATAGATCAATTGCTTCGATGGGAAATTACGAGATTAGCAGCGTATTATTTCAACTTTACTCACACAAGAAGGAGCTTGCAGATGAAACATTGGTTGATTGCTTTTAGCTTATTTTTTATCAGCTTTTCAGCTTTAGCGAATAAATGTGCGTTTCGCATTAGTGGCGGCGAGCTCATTCGCTGTGGCATGTCGAAAATTGAGGTGATGAACCATTTAGGACAGCCTGAACTGACGAGTACTGAGTCGCTTGGTGTGAATGATGGCTTTGGTCATGGAGGACAAACCGTGGAATCTTGGTCATATGTTGCGGTTGGTGACATTGGTGGGGAGTATTATCTAACCGTCCGATTTGCTGAAAGTAAGGTCATCGGAATTGAGTCAGAGCAGGTCAATCGCTAACCATGGCGGAGCAAGTATTTATTGGGGTTGATGTTTCCTGTGCGCTGAAAAAGCGCATCCCCATTGTGTTTGCGGTGAAGCGCAAAGGGCGACTGGTGCCGTTGCCGGCACGGCATTTACCGATGAAAGCGCCTTATGGGCATGGTAATCGGTATGTGATTGAGCACCAGCGAAACCTCGATTACGCCAAAGCGGTGCGCGACTATGTGCTAGAAGTGTGTGATCATTTTGGGGTGCAGCCAACGTGCATCGGCGTTGATTCGCCGCTGCGCCCGCGCGCTGAAGCCCTTGATTACCGAATTGCTGAACGGGCTTTAAACCAGGCCGGCATTAGCTGCTACAAAACTCCCTCAGCCACTGAGTTTGAGGCTATTAAGGCTAAAGCACGGCAGCATTTGGCTACCGGTGGTGAGCTACAACGCATGCCACATGCCATGCAATTGTGGATGTTGGCGGGCATTGAGATTGCTCGTGAGATGGCCACCATAGCACCCGTTCGTGAAGTATTTCCGCAAGCCAATATTCGCCTGTTAATTCCTAACGCGCCACACAAGAGTGGCAAAGGCGTGCCGCTGTTGCAATTGCAAGCACTCGCGAAGCAGACGGGGTGGCCGCTCACGCAAGAAGAGTGGAAAGCGTTAAAACAGATTAGCGCTGGAGGTACGCATGACCAAGTGGATGCCTACAGTGCCGCCTGGGTGGCAAGTTTAGCTGACACTGACATTGATATTTTTGGTGATATTCGGCAACAAGACGCCATTTGGGTGCCGTGCCGCAGAATAATTGAGCTATAGTCATAACATTGGCAGCCAATAGTGGCGGATTAGCCAATATCAGTGGGGCATAGGTTATGAATAACAGTGAACAGGGTCTTTTCGGCTACTTAAAAAGCGGTTTTTCATCGGGCTTGGGTTGGCTAATTAGCTTGGGCTATTTATTGGCATTTATATTTGCCGGCCTGCTTATTTTTTGCGGTTATAAATTCTTTACCGTAGCAGCAGACCAGCAACTTTATTGGGGCGTTTGTTTTATTGTCAGTTTTATTGCGCAAGTAGCAACAAAGCTTTGGATATTCATGCAAACCAACCACAACCGCGTGATGCATGAACTACGTCGCTTGAAAAAATAATTTAAAGGGCCCTAGCGCGAAATCGTTTGCCTTTTATTTTGTCGTTATTGATAAGCGACAACGCATGTTTAGCGCTGGTGTTATTTACCGTGACGAACGACCACTGATTTTGCACTTTTATTTTACCAATATCAGCCATAGTGAGTTTATTGTCGCGCGTTAATGCGCCAACAATGTCGCCTGGACGCAGTTTGTCCTTTTTACCGCCACTTATTTGCAAGGTGACTAAATCGCTTTTTAATGGTTTCGCTGCGTTTGGCGGCTCTGGTAATGGCTGCAATTTAATCGGCGCTGCCATGTCGTCTTCCAGCAAACGCATTTTGTAATCGTCTTGCGGGCCAATCAAGGTTACTGCAAGCCCTTCAGCGCCTGCACGCCCGGTACGCCCAATACGATGGGTGTGGGTATCAAGGTCATGGGCCATATTCACGCTAATCACTAAATCAAGCTCGGCAATATCAAGGCCGCGGGCGGCAACGTCGGTGGCCACTAATACGCGCGTGCTACCGTGGCTGAACTGGATCATGGTTTGATCGCGATCTTTTTGTTCTAAATCACCATGTAGCGCCAATGCACTAAAACCCTTGGCAGCTAATTTGTCGGCAATGGTTTGCGCTTCGGCTTTGGTATTACAAAACACCATGGCATTGGCCGGCTGCAAGTCTAATAGTAATTGCTGTACGGCATAGGCAGCAAAGGTGTCGGCTAAATCATAGAAGCGCTGCACAATTTTCGCTTTCGTCTGCGTGGAGGCCACTTTAATGTGCTCAGCCTGCGGCGTGACCTGCTTGGTTAATCGCGCTATGCCCGACGGATAAGTTGCGCTAAACAGCATGTTTTGTCGTGTGTTCGGCGTTTTGGCGATAATCGCTTTCATATCGTCTTGAAAGCCCATTTCCAGCATGCGGTCAGCTTCATCAAGAACCAAAGTGTTCAGTTTTGAAAAATCGAGGCGCTGTTGACTTAAGTGATCAAGCACGCGGCCAGGCGTACCCACCAATACATGCGCACCGTGCTCAAGCGAAGCAATTTGACTGCGCGCCGGTACGCCGCCGCAAAGCGTCAGAACTTTGACGTTGCCCATGGTTTTGGCTAATCCACGAATAGTTTCAGCAACTTGCTCGGCCAGTTCGCGGGTAGGGCATAACACCAATGCCTGCGGTGAAAAATGGTTGGTATCAAGTTTGGCTAAAATTCCAAGCGCAAACGCTGCGGTTTTGCCCGAGCCAGTTTCTGCCTGCACCACCACGTCATCGCCACGCAAAATAATAGGCAAACTTAAGGCCTGTACTGGCGTTGTTTGGGTGAATCCGGCGTCTTTAACGCTGGTTAATAGTAATTGTGGCAGTGGCAAATCTTTAAATGACGTTACTGCAGGCGTGGCTTCAGACATGATGATAAATCGCTTGTTAAAAATAAGGCGTCAGTATAGCAGAGTCTTTGTTTAGGTTTTCTAATTCTGGTTCGGTAATTATTCTTGCGCGAATTTTCGCGGTTGGTTAAATTCCAACTAATTCACAAAAGGACTAATTTAAGATGCTGCGCAGAAATGGAACCGTGATTAGTTGGAATGCTGACAAAGGCTATGGCTTTATTCAATCTGCAAACAATCAGCAGCAATTTTTTGCGCATATTACAGCTTTTTCAAATCGGCGCCGCCAACCTGCTATCGGTGACCATGTTACCTTTATGGAGCAACGCCAAGCAGACAATAAACATCGCGCTATAGACATTGACTATGTGCATACCAAGCTCAGCTTTGCTCTATTACCCATTCTAACCATTGCCGTCGCCTATATTGCAGTTATCGCCTATCTCGGTTTGCTCGGCTATTTACCCGTTCAGCTGTGGTTGATCTTCACATTTGTCAGCGTAATTGCTTATGTTTTTTATGCTCTCGATAAAAAAGCGGCACTTAACAATAAACGCAGAACGCCAGAAGATTGGCTGCAATTTTTAGCATTAATGGGTGGTTGGCCAGGGGCCTTAATAGCGCAACAGCAATTTCGTCATAAAACGCGTAAAACATCGTTTCGGGTGGTGTTTTATTTAGCGGTACTGATAAACATAGCCACGATTACTTTTTATATTTTGGAAAAAGACACGATTATTCAATGGATAAAAAGCACTCTGGGTGCGATAAGATTGTAAAACTATAACTTTTGTCATGCGAAATTCATAAAAGCATGGTTAAATACGCTCGTTTATGTCGCGATTTGATTAAAATGCGATCAATTCAGGCTGAAAACACTCGATGTATACACCAATAATATTAAAAAATATAAAAGGTAAATCGATGAGCGCCCACACCAATAAAAGCCTTTTCAAGAAAGGCCTAATTGCGGTATCTAGTTTTTCTTTATTATCATTTTCTTTTGCTGTTTCGGCAGCACCACCCGCTGGTTATTACAACAACGTTGATGCGACGAATGCACAAACTTTGCAGCAGTCATTGCATGAAATAATTGATGACCATCAGCGCTTCCCATATACCTCTAGTAGTACCGATACATGGGATATTTTGGAAGCGGCAGACCAAGACCCGGATAACCCCAACAACGTTATCGACATTTATAAAAATGCCAGTTACGGAAAAGTTGGCGGCGGCAATACCTTATATAACCGGGAGCATAGTTGGCCAAAATCATATGGTTTTCCAAATGACGGCAGCAGCAATTATGCCTATACCGACGCCCACCACTTATTTATTTCCGATAGTAGTTATAACTCCAGCCGCAGTAATAAACCTTACGCCAATTGCACCTCTGCTTGTACCGAAAAACCAACCGAATTTAATAACGGCCGTGGCGGCAGTTCGAGCCAATCAAACTGGACCGATGGTTCGTTTGATACGGGTAGTTGGGAAACCTGGTCTGGCCGTCGTGGCGACGTAGCGCGTGCGTTAATGTACATGGCTGTGCGCTACGAAGGGGGCACCCATGCAGTAACGGGCCATAGTGAACCCGACTTGATCTTGACCGATGATCGCAACTTAATTGCGCAGTCCAACCAAGGCGCAAACATTTCGGTCGCTTACATGGGGTTGAAGTCGGTGTTGCTGCAATGGCACCAAGAAGACCCTGTAGACGACATGGAGCGCCGTCGTAACGACGTTGTGTATTCGTTCCAAGGCAACCGTAACCCGTTTATTGATAACCCCGAATACGTGGCGTGCGTGTTCGAGAACATCTGTAACGGTGGTGGCGGCGGCTCGGGCGATACCACAGCCCCAGCAGCACCTAGCTACCTCAGTGCAACGCCAGGTACTGGCATTGTGTCACTGGCGTGGAACCAAGGCAGTGAAAGCGACTTAGCTGGCTACTACGTTTATCGCAGCGATATTTCAGGCAGCAACTATACCCGCTTGAACACCAGCTTGATTACCGCAGCAGCGTTTGACGATTACAACGTGACCGGCGGCAGCAATTACTTCTATGTGGTGACTGCGGTAGATGCCTCGGGCAACGAGTCGGTATTTAGCAGCGAAGTAAACGCCACGCCAAACCAAGGCTCAACCGGCAGTGGCCAAGTGTGGATTAACGAATTGCACTATGACAACGACGGTACCGACACCGGCGAATTTATTGAAGTAGCCGGCAGCGCAGGTACAGACCTAAGCGGTTGGCAGATTATTGCCTACAACGGTAACGGCGGCACAGCATATGCAACCGGCAACTTAAGCGGCGTTATTGCCAACCAAAGCAACGGTTTTGGCGCGGTTAGCGTGGCCATGAGTGGCCTGCAAAATGGCTCACCAGATGGCGTGGCACTGATTGACGCACAAGGCACTGTGGTGCAGTTTATCAGCTACGAAGGCACCATGACTGCCACTGACGGCCCTGCAAGCGGCATGACCTCACAAGACATTGGCGTTAGTGAAACCACCTCAACGCCAGTCGGGCATTCATTGCAATTAGCCGGCTCGGGCAGTCAATACAGCGACTTCAGCTGGCAGGGCCCGCAGGCTGGCAGCCCAGGCCAATTAAATAGTGGCCAAAGTTTTGTTAGCTTAGAGCCAGTAAACGAAGCGCCGATGGCCTCGTTCTCAACTAGCTGCAATAACTTAGATTGCGCGTTTGATGCTTCAGCAAGTAGCGACACCGACGGCAGTGTTGTCAGTTATAGCTGGGACTTTGGCGATGGTAACGCAGCCAATGGCGTTAACGTAAACCACAGTTATGCCGCAGCCGGTGACTACTCAGTGACTCTAACCGTTACTGATAACGCCAATGCCACGGACACCATGACCGTTGTGTTGTCAGTAACGGCCCCACCAGCAGCGCCAGTGGTGTGGATTAACGAGTTGCATTACGACAACAAAGGCGGCGACCGCAATGAGTTTGTTGAAGTTGCAGGTACTGCCGGAAGTGACCTAACGGGCTGGTCTATTCAAGGCTACAACGGTGCCGACGGCGGGGTTTATGCAAGCATTAACCTCACAGGCGTTATTGCCAACCAACAAAATGGCTTTGGTACCTTAGCGTTTGACTTTGGCGGTTTGCAAAATGGTTCACCAGACGGCTTAGCGCTCGTTGACGCACAAGGCCAAGTGGTGCAGTTTATTAGCTATGAAGGCACTTTTGTGGCTTCGGCTGGCGCTGCTGCAGGTTTAACGTCCGAAGCTATTGGCGTAGAAGAAACCTCAGGCACCTCAGCCAACAACTCACTGCAACTAAGCGGCAGTGGCTCGCAATACAGTGACTTTATCTGGCAAAACCCTGCACGCAACACCGCGGGCAGCGTGAACAAGGGCCAAACCTTAGGTTTGTAACGAGCGCAAAGCTAAGAATGCAAAAGGGGCTTTTCAGCCCCTTTTCTTTTAGCAGATGAAGTAACAATCATCAAAGCTGCCCACCAACCCCTTTGAATTTCTCAACAAACGCCGAGATCTTCTGAAACACCGTTTGCTTCTTAGTTCGGTATTCCGGGTTCAGCGGGCTTAGTTTCGGCAACGTGGAGTTGAGTTCGGTGCCGTTTTCGCTGGCGTATTCGCGGCGCAATGAGGCTGCGATGTAGCGCTTGGCCGCGTCTTCATTTAGGTTTTCTGAACGAATGAGCTCTTCGGCTTCGCGCTGTTGCTCGGCTTGAGCGAACTTGAAGAACTCATCGATAATGCCCGCTTTATCGGGCATTTCATCTAGGTCGGTCTGGTTGATAAAATCGACAATTAAGCTTTCTTTGGCACGGTTGCCAAGGCTTGCACGAATCAGACGGCGAACTTCTTCAATCAAGTCACCTTTGCTTTTGTTTTTCTTGTTCTGCTCGAATATCAGTTCAAGAATGTAGTCGAGATTAATCTCCTGCGACTTCAGCAAGTCGATTTCAAACTCGATATCGTCCCAGTCAATCGTTGACTGTGCTTGGTTCTCGGCTGATTTCTCGCGGCGTATCCAGTCGCGAATATCGTTATAGGTCGAGCGGTAATCCTGCACCTTGCGCTCAGGCGGTATGCGAATCGTTTGCAACGTCGCGATATCGTCGTCGCTTAAATGGTGCTCAATCTTGAACGCTTCAACAGCTTCCGCATCGCTCGTATCAATGGTCTGCAACGCCTTTAAGCTGGCAAATTCATCGTAGTTTTGCAGAATGTTTTCAACTCGCAAATATTCGCCGAATAACTTGGCGAAGTCTTTCTTGTCTTTCTCGAGCTCAATTTCATCGGGGTTCGGGAAACGCTGCTCAAGTTCGGAAACAACTTCCACAAAACCACGTCGCGCTTGCCCAGTCACGAGGTCTGTAAAGCCTTCCATGTACTCTTTATAGCTCTTCTCGAGCACCACGTTCTTGGTATTCTTATCACCAAATAGAGTGATGGCATCAATCGTCGCTTTCTCCAAATCACGGAAGGTCACGATATTGCCGAAAGTCTTCGTAGCATCGTAAATACGATTGGTGCGCGAATAGGCTTGAATAAGTCCGTGGTAACGCAGGTTCTTATCCACAAACAAGGTATTCAGTGTCGGTGCATCAAAACCGGTTAGGAACATACCCACCACAATCAACAAATCAATTTCTTGGCTTTTCACACGCTTGGCAAGATCACGGTAATAGTTTTGAAAGCCGTTGCTGTCCACACCATAGTTGGATTGAAACATGGCGTTGTAATCAGCAATCGCTGCGCTTAGAAACTCTTTACCGCTGCTATTCATGGCAGAAACTTCAAAGCTTTCATCGGGTATCTCACCGATGGAATCTTGCTCTTCATTCGCGGCGAACGAGAAAATGGTCGCCACACGCAAAGGTCGCTCGGCATCTTGTTGCAGTTGCTTAAACGCCTCGTAGTAGGCTTTTGCAGCATCAACGCTGCTGACCGCGAACATGGCATTAAAACCTCGCCCGCCCGCCTTCATTCGGTGCGTTTTTTGTCGAAAGTGCGTCAGTATGTATTGGGTGACTTCCCGAATACGTTCAGGGTGTAGTAATGCTTGTTTATTCTCTGCGGCATTGAGCTTTTTCTCGTCCTGCTCGGTCTCAATTTGGCGGAACTGGGGTCGTACGTCGTTGTAGTCCACTTTGAACTTAAGCACTTTTTCGTCGCGAATGGCATCAGTGATCACGTACGAATGCAGTTCACGGCCAAACACGCTAGCGGTCGTCTCAGCGCCTAATGCATTCTGTGGAAATATCGGCGTTCCGGTAAAACCAAACTGATAATAGCGCTTAAATTTCTTTTGTAAGTTCTTCTGCGCTTCACCAAACTGGCTACGGTGGCATTCGTCAAAAATAAACACCACCTGCTGACGATAAACTGGCAAGTCACGCTCGGTTTTCATCAGGTTATTTAGTTTCTGAATGGTGGTCACAATGATTTTGTTGTCATCCAAACTCAAATTGCGCTTAAGCCCTGCGGTGCTATCCGAGCCATTCACGCTATCCGGCGAGAAACGCTGATATTCCTTCATGGTCTGGTAATCGAGATCTTTACGGTCCACCACGAAGAATACTTTATCGATAAAATCGAGCTCGGTCGCCAAACGCGCCGCTTTAAAGCTGGTTAATGTTTTCCCCGAGCCTGTGGTGTGCCAGATATAGCCGCCAGCATCGGTTGAACTCCATTGCTTGGCCTGAAACGCGCTCTTAATCTTCCATAAAATTCGCTCTGTGGCGGCAATTTGGTAAGGCCGCATCACCAGCAAGGTGTCGCTCACATCAAACACTGAAAAGTGCAGTAATACTTTGAGCAGGGTTTCTTTTTGAAAGAAGGTGGCGGTGAAGTCTTTGAGATCTTTAATCAAGCCGTTGTCAGATTTCGCCCAGTTCATGGTGAAATCAAAGGTGTTCTTGTTACGCTTCACGGTGTTAGCAAAGTAGCGCGTGTCGGTACCGTTTGAAATCACAAATAGCTGCAAATATTTAAACAGCGAGCTTTCGGCATTGAAGCTCTCTTTGCTGTAGCGATGCACTTGGTTAAAAGCTTCACGAATGGCCACACCGCGTTTTTTCAGTTCAATTTGAACGAGTGGCAGGCCGTTCACCAAAATGGTGACGTCGTAACGATTCGCATGCGAACCCGTTTGTTCAAACTGCTTGATCACCTGCACTTTATTGCGTGCGATGTTCTTTTTGTCAACGAGGTAGATGTTTTGAATGCGGCCATCATCAAAAACGAAATCTTCAATGTAATCGTCATGAATCTTGCGAGTTTTGTCGGTGATGCTGTCACTGGGCCTATCAAGGTAGGTTTCAACAAAACGCGCCCACTCGCCGTCTGAAAACGCAACGTTATTCAACGCTTGTAACTGCACGCGCACGTTGGCAAGCATCGCCATTGGGTTATTCAGCCCGGGAACATACTCATAGCCCTGATTCACTAAATCTTGAATCAGCTCACGCTCTAAATCACTCTCGCTTTGATAGCTTTCAGCAACTTCATATTGCTTGGTGTACTTATCTAAAACGATAAAGTGTTTTGACTCGGCTATGGGTTTGTAGGTGGTCATTCCTTTGTTTCCTTTTTCTGCAACAGCGCTTTATTCACGTGCGGTTGAGTGGTTGTTTCCAAAGTGGAAATAACCAATTAATCATCTGCTTTTAATAAAATAAAGTGCTCGACTAAACGAATCATCAGCTCTTTTTGGTCGGGCAAGCTTTCAGCCACTAATAGTGCCAGCGCAACCAGCGTATTGTCGTTTATCAGTTGCTCAACGGGCTTTGCCAATAAGTGCTGATTCACTCGTAAATACCATAAAAATAAAAATGACCCGGTGCGCTTATTACCATCGGCAAGCGGGTGGTTCTTAATGACAAAGTAGAGCAAGTGTGCAGCACGGCTTGCAACGTTCGGGTAGAACAATTCGTCGGCGAAGCCTTGCTCTATGGTAGCCAGTGCAGACGCCAAGCCGTCACCACGCATTTGGCCAAACAGCTCTGTCGCCTCACCTTTTGCAATGAGCGTCTTTTTGAGTTCGGCAATGGCAACAAGTACATCGTCTAGCTCCAGCGCCAGCATGTCATTTTGTTTTTTCGTTAGCGATTTTAAGCTTTGTTCGTCGTACCCCTGTAACAGGCTCCAGCTGCGCGCATAGTCATTAATAACAGCAAGCACCGCCTCGCCTTCATCACTCACTAATTGTTGGTTTGCAAGAGTACGAGAAAGCAAAGCAATCGCTAGCTCGAACTCAACACCACGCTCTTCCAACCGGCGCTGGTTAATCGTGTAGCCTTCAATGAGATGCTGTTTCAGGATACTGTTGGCCCACTGACGGAACTGTACGCCGCGCTGGGACTTAACCCGATAACCTACGGAAATGATCACATCTAGGGAGTAAAAGGCTACCGGCTTGTCGGAGCCAGCAATATGCATTTTTTGCATATTGCTTTTTTCAGACAATTCTCCGTCCTTGAATACATTGCGAATATGTCGAGATAACACTGACTGGTCACGCCCAAATAGCTCTACCATTTGTAGTTGGGTGAGCCAAACCGTTTCGTTCTCAAGGGTAACGTTGAGTTCTAGTTTACCGTCATCGGCTTGGTAAATTTCAATACTATTGGTCATCGGAAATTCCTTTTCCTTGAATGCCATTAAATCGACTAACGACTTGAACTGGTAAGAAATCCTTATCAGTTGCGGTTGGCCGCGCACTTTCTTTGCGAGCAAGGGTCTCAGTTGCTCGGAAAGCAACACTCAAAAGATTGATATTTCCGAGCGCCATCGACATATCAAGCTGCCTGCTCGTCTGGCTTGGGAAAGCTTAGCAGTAAATCACGGTAGTACTCGTACTGCTTTTGCCGCAGCTCGATTTCGCGCGGGAGGCCTTCGGTTATAGAGTTGGTTAGAGCGTCGAATTTGTCGAGTATCGCGACAACACGAGTCTGCTTTTCGGTATTTACAATTGGAATTGGTATTGACTTAATCGCTTTCAAACTCAAAGTTTTTTGATTTCCGCCACCGACGTTTTTCTCTATAAAGCTCTGCCCGATCGCAGATACCAAAATATGGAAGAGATATTTGCTATTAATTTTAGGTTGGATCACCACTGTGTTTTGCCCCATACAAACAGAGTTATCCGAGGGAATGATTCCAACATTCCCATAAGAACCAACTCGAGACATAACCAAATCAAGTTTCTGTGGGCGGTATTTTTTTGTGAAATTGTTAAAAACATCTTCACTAACTTTCAATGTGGTGTTCAAGT
Source organism: Pseudidiomarina donghaiensis (assembly GCF_900116895.1). Lineage (GTDB taxonomy): Bacteria > Pseudomonadota > Gammaproteobacteria > Enterobacterales > Alteromonadaceae > Pseudidiomarina > Pseudidiomarina donghaiensis. Next base: position 820,390 of record NZ_FPCF01000001.1, read on the forward strand.
TGACAAAACCACCTTTTATATCCGTGACTCGAACCATACTTAAACCAGTTTCCGAATATTGAGGGGTTTGATGTAAAGAATCAAAAACATTCGCCACTTCCCCCAAAGACTTCCACTCCACCTCGCCGTCTTCAAAGCTGAGCAATTTATCGCGGTAGTAGTTGTATTGTTTTTTGCGTGCGGTAAGCTCGGCGGTAAGCTCGGCGGTAAGGGAGGTAAATGCGTCCAAAATTCGGACGATTTCCGCTTGGATTTGCAGCGACTTTTCTGGGTTTTCAGGGCATGGGACTGGGATTGTTATATCGACCAATTTTCCTTTGGTCAGCTTAGCTCGTCCTCCACCAGATAAAAACGGGATGAAGTTAACAGTACAAAGAAAGTGATATAAAAAACGTGTATTCACCCCTGATTTACCTCGGACAACATGGACATGATTGTTAGCCCAAAACTTTCCAGTAACATGCTGAACCGAATAGTTTTCAAGACTTGCTGAGCCATCTTCGGCAATTAAGACGAATTCACCGTCATGAGTATGACCCTCAACATAGTCTTGAATGTTGTTAGCGCCATAGTAAGGGATCGAACCAGGCGCGCGTAGAGACGCTTTGACCGGTTTCCTCCCACTATTGGCTATTTCAAAAAACTGAATATCACCTAGTGTCTTCCAAGCGATGTCAATATCACCAAGTAGCTTCTCCAGATAGTTTATTGCTTTCATGCCTGAGTCCCTTCAATCTCCGCCACAATCGCATCAATATCCGCACGCAATTGGTCAATCTTGGCAACGGTGATTTTCAGCTCGGCGTTAAGCTCGCTAATGTCGATAACTTCGCGATTATCTTTGGCTTCCACATAGCTACTGACGGAGAGGTTGTAGTCACTTTCTGCAACTTTCTCGAACGGTATCGACTTGGCAAAATGCTCAACATCCTCTTTGCTCTCGAACACTTTCATGATCTGCTCGATGTGCTCATCGGTCAGAATATTGTTGTTGGTTTCCTTCTTGAACAGGTTACTCGCGTCAATAAACTGTGTACTGGTGTCTTGCTTATGCTTGGAGAGCACCAAAATGTTGACGGCAATCGTGGTGCCAAAAAACAAGTTTGGCGCTAACGAAATCACGGTTTCAACGTAGTTGTTATCCACGAGGTACTGACGAATTTTTTGCTCAGCACCACCGCGATAGAAAATGCCAGGAAAGCAAACAATGGCTGCACGGCCTTTGCTTGAAAGGTAACTGAGTGCATGCAACACAAAGGCAAAGTCAGCTTTTGATTTTGGTGCTAGTACGCCTGCAGGGGCAAAACGCTCGTCATTAATCAGTGTTGGGTCGTCACTACCTATCCATTTCACCGAGTAAGGGGGGTTAGAAACAATGGCATCAAACGGCTTGTCATCCAGAAAATGTGGGTTAGTGAGCGTGTTTCCTAACTGGATATTGAACTTGTCGTAGTTAATGTTGTGCAAGAACATATTCATACGGGCAAGGTTGTACGTGGTGTGGTTAATCTCCTGCCCGAAGTAACCGTCCTCAATACGATGCACGTCGATGTGCTTTCTCGCCTGCATCAGCAGAGAACCCGAACCCGCTGCTGGGTCATAAATTTTATTGATGCTGGTTTGCCCATGTATAGCCAGTAACGCAATGAGCTTCGATACATGTTGTGGCGTGAAGAACTCGCCACCTGATTTCCCGGCATTCGCTGCATAGTTTGAAATAAGAAACTCGTAAGCGTCTCCGAATAAATCGATTTGGTTGTCTTCGAAGTTGCCGAAGTCTAACCCGGCTACGCCCTTTAATACGGCCGCTAAACGTAGGTTTTTGTCTTTGACGGTATTACCCAAGCGATTGCTGGTGGTATCAAAATCTGCGAACAAGCCTTTAATGTCATCTTCCGATGCATAGCCGTTGGCTGAATTTTCAATTTCACCAAAGATGCGGGCCAGGTCGGTGTTCAAGCTCTCGTTATTGTTCGCGTTTTTGGCAACGTTTACGAATAACTGGCTTGGGTAAATGAAATAGCCTTTGGTTTTAATGGCATCGTCTTTGATTTCGTCGGTAATCACTGAGTCATCAAGTGATGCATAGTTGATGCTTTCATCACCGGCTTCGATGTAGCTGGCGAAGTTTTCGCTGATAAAGCGATAGAACAAGGTACCGAGTACATACTGCTTAAAATCCCAGCCGTCTACTGAGCCACGAACGTCGTTAGCAATCTGCCAAATTTGGCGCTGAAGCGCGGCGCGCTGTTGGGTACTTGTCATTATTTTTCCTGTTTTAGTCCGTTAAAAACGAGTTCGCGACGTAAGGGAAGGCGTCGCGATTTTTATGATTTTGTGATGGTTAAAGTGTGGTTTATTTGGGGGGGCAAGTAAAGCCTAAGTGGGCTGAAATTGCATAAAATTCGGAAGCAATTAAGGGGCAAAATATGGCGACCATGTAAATAGGCCACCATGGTTGCTAACCTGTCAGTTTTTACAGCCATTATTGATTTCCTCTTTTGAGTTTACATAGTAAGCTTCTTGAGTTTAGTTTATTAATTAACCATTTGCGTATAGCTAGCAGGAATCGTGGTTGAAAAATATCACTTCGCTTCGCTAGCTGAACCGCTCAGCGTCATCAAGTGAGGAGAGAGTATTGCTGTTTAAATACCTAGACCCAGACCGGATTGATGTTTTAGATTCGAATCTTATTCGCTTTACGCAGCCGGCTGATTTTAATGATCCCTTTGAGTTCAAGCCGTCCATTTCAACTTTGGCATCTAGAGGTGAAATGGACAATGTGGTTGAACATGAATTGAAAAACTCTCTACAAACGGAGTTAGAAAAGGTACCTGCGGAGGTACGTGGGTTGATTCCCAGAGCACAGTTAGAAGCATTGACGATGGAATTTTATGATCAGCAATGGCCGAAACTGGAAAAGCAATTTTTAGCAATGGGGGACGCCTTTTTTCAAACCTTTGTTCAAAAATCAAATGAACTAATTGGCGTACTCTCGCTAACTGAAAAAAGCAATAATTTACTGATGTGGTCGCATTATGCTCGTTCCCATAAAGGTTTTTGCATCGGTTTTGATGAAAATGATCCGTTTTTCGATCAAAGAAGAAGTGATAAGGACGAGTTTTATTATCTTCGAAAGGTTAAATACGCAAAAGATAGACCGACAAAAAGTATGATGAAGTTGACTGGAACTGAGCTCTTTTTAGTGAAATCAGATGATTGGTATTATGAACAAGAATGGCGCATGTGTGCCGTGTTAAGTGACGCTCATAAAACTATCGAAACGGGAACCTTCCCCATACAGCTTTTTAAATTTCCCAGAGGCGCGGTTAAAGAGGTTATTTTAGGAGCGTGTATGGAAAATAAGTTAAAAGATAAGTTGCTCAATGTTCTTCGAGAGAAATACGAAAAAGTGGTTGTAAAGCAGGCGATTATCTCATCAAATGAATTTAAATTAAATTTCGTTGAGTTATAACTACCCGCATGATTTAGAACTGCTGTATTATGTCGACCTTTCAATCAACAACAGATTCTAGGCAACATGTAACAACGAGATGACAGTATTATAAATTGGCTATTTACAGTAGAATGCACACTCTAATCACAATTGAGATGCCCATTTATACATGACTTTTTCTGAACTCGGGCTTTGCCCTGAAATACTCACCGCCCTTACACGTCAAGGTTACACCGAACCAACCCCTATTCAAGCGCAAGCAATTCCGGCCGTTTTGGCTGGCAAAGACGTGATGGCGGCTGCGCAAACAGGCACGGGTAAAACCGCTGGCTTTACCTTACCGATTTTAGAAATGCTCAAAGACAATGAGCGCGCCACCGCAAATACCGCGCGCGTGCTGATTTTAACGCCAACTCGCGAGCTTGCTGCGCAAGTAGGCGAAAGCGTGATGAATTATGGTGCTGGCTTGCCGATGAATTACGCCGTAGTGTTTGGCGGGGTGAAGATTAACCCGCAAATGATGAAGCTACGCAAAGGTGTTGATATTTTGGTGGCGACCCCTGGCCGCTTGCTTGATTTGTACCAGCAAAACGCCATTCGATTTCCAAAACTTGAAATGCTGGTATTGGACGAAGCCGACCGCATGCTCGACATGGGCTTTATTCACGACATTAAGAAAATTATTAAGTTACTGCCGGCCAAGCGCCAGACGCTCATGTTCTCGGCCACGTTTTCAAATGACATTCGCGCGTTGGCCAAGGGCTTGGTGAACGACCCAGTAGAAATTTCCGTAGCACCACCGAATGCCACTGCTGAGCGTATTGATCAGATCATGTACGCGGCTGATAAAACTCAGAAACCGCGCATGCTCATGCAAATTTTGCGCAATTTGAATTTGCCGCAGGTCATCGTGTTCTCGCGCACCAAACATGGCGCCAACCGTTTGGTGAAGCAATTAGATGGCGACGGCTTTTTAGCGGCCGCAATTCACGGCAACAAAAGCCAAGGCGCGCGCACCAAAGCGCTAGCCGATTTTAAAGCCGGCAAGGTGCAGGTGTTGGTTGCTACTGACATTGCTGCGCGCGGGTTGGATATTGAAAAACTGCCTTATGTAATCAACTACGACTTACCACAAGTACCCGAAGACTATGTGCATCGCATTGGCCGTACTGGCCGAGCAGGGCAGGTGGGCCACGCTATTTCGTTGGTTATGGATGAAGAATTCAGAACGCTTAAAGCGATTGAGCGCTTAATTGGTCAGCCCATTGAACGCCATAAGTTGGAGGGCTTTGCTGATGTTGAGCTTACTGGCAAAACCCCACCACCGAAGAAAACGCCGCGGCCACCGCGTGCTGGACGTAAACCGCAAGGTGGTGGTAACAAGCCAAGCGGTAACAAGCCAAGCGGTAACAAGCCAAGCGGTAACAAGCCTTCGGGTGACGGTAAGCGCCGTGATGGATCTCGTAAAAATAACAACCGCAATCGCGGCCGCGATTAACCTTAAAGGTGTCGTAAGCAGGGGCAGATATGGACATTGCACTATTTGATTTTGACGGCACCATAACTCACCAAGATACCTTTACGCAGTTTGTAAAAACCGCGATACCCAAGCGCCGACAAAAGTGGGGCCGAATAATTTTGGCCCCCAGTATTTTGGGGTACCGCTTGGGTTTAGTTTCGTCCTCGACTATGCGGCAAAAAATTATAAAAGTTGGCTTTCGTAATGTGCCGGCGCAACTTATTGAAGCGCAAGGCCGTACCCACGCAGAAAACTATATTCCTACCGTACTGCGCCCAGAAGCCCTAGAGCGTATTCAATGGCACAAAGCCCGTGGTGACCGCGTTGTGGTCGTTTCAGCATCGTTGGCGTGAAATTGAATGAGTTTGGTGTGGTGGGTGGCAGTAATCGATAAACAAGGAAAAATAATGAAATTAGGTTGGATGTTGTTAGGGCTTGTATTTCCTGTGATGGCTTTTGCTAATCCCAGCTTTGTGAAAGTTAAGGGCTATGATCTGGAATATGAGATTGCCGGAAGTGGTCATGACGTTGTTTTTCTAGAGGCCGGTGGCAGCGCAGGTATGTCGGACTGGAACCCTGTGTTCGAGAGAATATCAGAGCATGCAAAAGTTATTCGCTATTCTCGCGTCGGTAATGGTAACTCAACTGCAATCAAGCAGCATTTTACCTCGCGAGACTATGCTGACCTAGCTAGCACTTTGCTCACTGAACTAGGTATTCAGCAACCCGTCATATTTGTCGCTCATTCCTATGGCGGAAGTGTTGCTCGAGACTTTGCAGCAGCATACCCCGAACAAATAAAAGCCTTGATGATGTTAGATCCTTCGTCTGAGCACGATGTGGATATTTTACGCGCCATAGACTTAGAAAAGGGCAATGAAGAAATTGCTCAAATTAAACTTGCCGATATGGAACGCGGAATGTCGAACCAATATTTGGATTTTTGGAGCAAACGCCCGTTACCAGACTACCCTCAAATTAAAGACATGCCCGTAACCGTTATTACTTCTGTAAAAAAAATGGAAAACCCACCGAATTTGTTCTTTACCGATAGAGGAAGGGAAATGTGGGGCGAACTATGGCAAAAGTGGGCCAATGCGTTCCCGCAAGGTAAATCGGTTTTAACTGAAAAAAGCGGCCATTTTGTGCAAGTTGATGAACCCGAATTAGTGGTTCGCGAGCTTTTGTTGTTGATGCAAAAGGCTGAAAAGTAGCTCTGCAGGCTACAGAGGAAAATTTGATGACTCATTATTCTGGTTCTTGCTTGTGTGGGAATGCAAAATTTGAAGTGGTAGGGAAGTTCGATGGCTTTTACCTATGTCATTGTCAGCATTGCCAAAAGGATACCGGGTCTGCTCATGCCGCAAATCTATTTTCGAACTCAGCGAAGCTGACTTGGTTGGCAGGCTCAGATGCTGTGACTACATTCACGCTTCCAGGGACTCGCCACAAGAAAAGTTTTTGTAAGTTCTGCGGTTCAGCATTGCCAACCATTCACGAGGTGGGGCTGCTCGCCATTCCCGCCGGATGTTTGGATACGGAAGTCGCTATGTCACCAACAGCTCACATCTTTACAGCGAGCAAAGCTGTTTGGACTACAGGTTTAGGTGATGTGCCCGAATTCGAGGGGCTGCCAGAGTGAGCAGCTGTCGCATAATTGCACTGACTAAGAATAGATTGCCAGATAATATTAGTAGGGTCCGCTAAGAGCGAAGACCGGAGATAAGAAAACCTACCTATTGCGTTGTATATTATCGCACCAAAAGGTCAGCCAACACTCTCTTGACATTTTCTAAGTTACAGCTCAAAATAACCTATCAAAATGATAGGTGGCTCATGGACGAGAACACTCCAAAGGGAATTGTCGAATTCCCTCTAACTGAGATGACGGCGCGTTACATCGTTAATGATCTTGCGGTGAACTATAGTTCTCGAATCCGCTGGAGTCGGCATGTGAAACAACGAATGCTTGAGCGAGGCGTTACCTCGCGCCAAATTCTGACACTTTTAAAGAGTAAGCATTCAGTGTTTAGAGAGGGACCTTATCAAGAGCTAAATGGCGATTGGAAATTTAACCTTAAAGGACTTGCCGCGGGGAAAATAATCGAGTTGACGGTAGTGCTTAAAAGTCATCAAGACGCACCGAGTTCGGTGCTTGTTACGGTTTGGGTAGATTAGGAGATGACCATGTACCATTACATTGAAAGCGGTTTGCCTAATGTGTACCTGAAAAATGGCTATTCGATCGAAGTGATTGATGATGAAGAATATACCAGTATTGATGATATGGATGGGCTCCATCGCGTTTTGGCTAGAACAATAGCGAGTAAAGCGATGCCGCTAACCAACGCCGAATTTAAATTTTTACGAATAGAACTTAACCTTTCACAACGTGTTTTGGGCAAATGGTTTGGTGTTTCTGAGCAAACAATTGCTCGTTATGAGAAGGGTCAGTCAGAGATTCCACGTACGACAGATGCAGCATTACGGTCTTTATATATGGAAAGTATTGAGCAAAATAATTCGGTCAGTTATTTCTTAGATTTACTTGCCAACTATGAGGCCGCGCAGGCAGCACAGGAAATTTTACTTGAGGAAGTTGATCGACAGTGGAAACTCGCTGGTTAAGCCATAAATTCAAGAATTAATCGCACTAGGGCCAATGTCCGCTGTTGGCACCAAGCAGCCCCCAACCGCGCATTCTTCAGCGCGATTTAGCTCAGATATCTGACCAAACGGCATACTCATTGTCGCTGGGGCAGGTGAAGTGGAAACGGCGGCCACCCGGGAAGCTGAAAATAGGCTTCACAATAGCGCCGCCAGCTTGTTCAACGCGTTCTAGGCTAGCTTCAAGGTTATTGCTGTAAAGCACTATCAGCGCGCTGCCGTTGCTGGTTGAGGCAACACAATCTGCGCGGTAAAAGCCGCCATCAAGCCCAGCATTTTCTAAGGCGGCGTAGTCAGGGCCATAATCAACGAATGACCAGCCGAAAGCGCGTGTAAGAAAGGCTTTGGTGCCTTCTAAATCGCGAGCTGGCCAACTCTACGTAGTTAATTTTCTCGTTGCTCATATAACTCTCTCCAAGGCTTAGCAGCTACTTGTTGTTGTGGAAGTGGCAGCTATAACAGATGGTATGATAACGGCTACCAGCACCGCGGCTTGAACGGCGTCAATAACATCTTGGGTTACGGCGCCGAGCTCTTCGCCTTTGGCTATTTTTTCAATGCGCTCTTTGTGTGTCTTCAATTCGTCTTTGCTGAACACGCTTTTTAGTAGGTCTGAGCTTTTTGCTAAAGAAACGGTAAGTGCAATTCGTGGGTCTATTTCTAACGGCTTATCTAGCACCAAGCGGCGCATTTCGCTGCGAAGCTGACGCTCTGGCTCGGGATTCGCTTCTGGGTATACCTTGTAGCTAAATATCCACAGAACTTTCTTTTCTTCGCTAGTAATAATGCCGTCTGCAACTAATTGCTCGGCAACTTTGTGCTTTAGTTTGCTGATTTGTGCAATGTGCGATACCCAATTTTTAATGGTGTCAGGACGTTTTCGGTCGGCCATTTTTTGCAATGCCTCGTCCATCACAGTGTCACCTGTAGGCGAGTTGTCGAGCACCTCAACTTTGTCTTTGTTGTCAGTGTTCACGCGAATTCGTTTCAATAAAAGCAACTCAGCAATAATAGCGGCGGCAATAGTGTACTCAAGGTGTGAACCCTTTGTGTTACCGGTTTCTTCTTGCAGTGCAAGTAAGACTAACCCTTCGTATACCTTCATGGTTTTACTCCATTGGTTCGCTAGGTTCTAGTGCGCCAAATACTTGGCCGATAATTTTGTATAAGTTTTGATGATCAAATTCATACTCGGTTTCGGTTTGCACACGGTGAACAAAGACTAGGTCAGAACTTGGGTAAACGCCAAGCATGTGTATGCCAACGCCGGTGTGGTAAAAGGCACGGTTTGGGCGTTTTTCGTTGGGGTTAATGACATTCCATAACATGCCGTAGCCGAAGTCCATGTATTGATTAGTGACTGAGTATGAGGTGGTGCTCTTGATCAATGCGTTGTACCTGCAAATGCTCGGGGTAACCCGGTTCGTTACAGCCACTTAATAGCTCAATGGCTAACAACCCTGTGGCAATCTTTATCTTGATATCCATGATTTCTCTCGTTTTTATTTATCAAACGCCTAACAAAAGCAGTTCGAAAATCGCATTTGTAAATGGATATTGCCTGTGCAATATTCAGGCCTACTTTGCCGTTATTGAGGAACTAAACATGGACAAATTTATGCAGGCAGCCATTGAGGAAGCCAAAAAAGGTATGGAAGAGGGTGGGGTGCCGATCGGTTCGGTGATCGTGCACAACGGCGAAATTATTGGCCGTGGGCATAATCGCCGAGTACAAAGCGGTAGCCCAATTTTACATGGTGAAATGGATGCGTTTGAAAACGCGGGCCGTCAACCGGCTTCGGTGTACCGCGACTGCACTATTTATACGACGTTGTCGCCATGTTGCATGTGCTCTGGCGCAATAGAGTTGTATGGCATTCCGCACGTGGTGGTGGGTGAAAACCAGACTTTTATGGGCGCCGAAGCGCGTTTGCGTGCAGCCGGAGTGAAGGTTGATGTATTACAAGATCCAACCTGTATTGAATTAATGAACACTTTTATTGCCAATAATCCGACGCTTTGGAACGAGGACATAGGCGAATAACTTACAGAGATATAAAGCTTTAATCACTTATGTGTGTTGCTGCTAGTGAGTAAACTGATTCATGCAGATAAACATTAATTATTGACAGTGTTGCGCGACGCGCTACACTTTGGTGTACATGCATGATCAAATCAATAAAACATAAAGGACTGAAGCTTTTCTTTGAAACAGGAAGCACCTCGGGAATTCAAAGCAAACACGCTAAGCGGTTACGCATGCAGTTAACGGCGCTTTCTACTGCGATAGACATCGGTGATATTAATTTACCAGGTTATGGACTACACGAGTTGAAAGGCAGTCGAGCAGGGATATGGTCTATATCGGTTAGCGGAAATTGGCGGCTGACCTTCGATTTTTTAAATGGCCATGTATACTTACTGAATTACGAGGATTATCATTAATGATCATGGAAAATCCAGCGCATCCAGGCGAGTTTATTGTCGAAACCTACATGCGGCCTTACCAATTAAGTTGTCGGTTTTTGGCTAAAAAACTTGATGTAGCGCCTTCAACTTTAAATCGTATTCTAAAATGCCAAAGTGCAATTAGTCCAGAAATGGCTTTGCGTTTATCCAAAGCGTTAGGGCGTACCCCACAAAGCTGGCTTGCAATGCAAGATAATTACGACCTTTGGCAAGCGTCGCAGTGTGTGCGGTTAGACAATGTTGAAAAAATTGCCATGCTTTAATTGGAATGACGGTATTTGGAGAACCAGAACAACACCAATGCTGCCAATGCACCCAGGGTATCGGCGAGCATGTCTTTTTGTGCGTCCCACTCGTCGCCTTGCGAGCCTAGAAACTCGATACCGGCATCGCCGCCTTCTATAACCGCAAATTGCCATTCAATAATTTCATAAGCCGCCGCCACCGACATGATAAAAAATAACCCGAAGAACATGGCTGTAACGGGGCGCGCCCAGTTTTTGCGTACCAGTAGTTCGGCAGCCGCATAGGCATAAAAACCGACGCTAAAGTGCGCTACACGGTCATAATGATTGCGTTCAAACCCAAAAGTGTCAGTCACCCAGTCAAACGGCACGTTGGCAAACGTATAGTGAGCGCCAACGGTGTGCATAATCAGCAATACGCTCATCAGCACGTAACTGGTATTGCTGAATTGAAATTTTCGGTAGGTAAGTAGTAACCCAGCAAAAATAGCCATGATGGGAACCATTTCAGCCCACCACACGCGCATGTCGGCCGGGTTAATAGACGACCACACCATGGTGGCAACAATCATCAAGGCTAGAATATGAGGAACACGTTGTTGCCAGGCCATTGGTTTGTCCTTATTTTGGTTTTGTTCTAATCGTTGCAGCGACTTACCTGAATGTTTTTGTGCGGTAAGGTTTTAACTAACGGTTCAGTAAGTGCCAATTGTAACGCTTTTTCGGTTTCAATATGTTCTATACAAACCCAGCAGTCTCGTTGCGTTTCTTTGCCGTAGTATAAAGCCGCATCGGCTAACTGAACTAGGGTTTGCCACGTTGCGCTAAACATTTGCGTATTAAACGGATAAATAATACCACCAAGGGTGCACGTTAGCGTTACTTGCTCAGTTTTATTTACAACAAACGGCGTGCTTCTTACTGCTAAGCGTATGCGGTTAGCAATATCTTGATAGGCCGTATTTTTGTCAACGCGACTAACGACCACAAATTCTTCGCCACCCCAGCGCACGAGCATATCGGTTTCGCGTATTGCTGATTCAACACGGCGGCTGAATTCGCACAGTACCTTATCGCCAACATCGTGGCCATAGGTGTCGTTAAACGATTTGAAATGGTCAATATCGAGTACAAAAATAGCTAATTCATACGGATTTTTTTCTTCAATGGCACGCTTCACTAACTTTAATTCACGACCAATTTGTTGTTCAAAATAACGTCGATTATAAAGCCCAGTTAATGCGTCATGTACACTCATTTGTTCAAATTGTTGTGCTAATTTTCGGTTCTTCTCTAAGCGTAAAGCAAATAGTAATACGGCCATAACTAATATGACGGTAATAGCAAACGTGAGTGTTACTTGGCTTTCGTGTTTTTCTTGCTCTGCTCGCTTGAGGGCTTTTTCGTTTTCAATTAGCTGTGACTTTAAACGCGACTCTTGCGTTAGGCGATTCAACTCAGCGTTTGAAGCAGCTATGGTTGAGCTCTGCTTAAGGCTTTTCTCAAGTTTATTAACAAATAATCTGTGTAAGCCATTTAGGCCTATTATACGAATATTGTCGTCAGCATGCTGAGCAATACGCTTATATAAGTCTAGTTCTACTTCGACTGGAGTATTGGCCGATAACCTTTCGCAATTGGGTAAGCCACTAATCTCGCTCCAATTCAGTAGTAACCAGTCGCGGTAGCAGTCGAGATATTGGGTATCAATTTCGTTACTGTGCGGGGAAGAATCAGCTTGCTGAAGATAGTTTCGCGCGAGTTCTAGTTGTTGTGTTTTGTATGCAGCTAGCGCCGAAAAAATGAGTGTAGATTTACGCAGGTCATTGCGGTTGATATCAACTTTTTCAAACCACTCTAAGGCTTCGTCATATTTATGAACATGAAAGGCGTTGGCAACCCCTAAGTTGAAGTAGGTTAACGTAATGGCGCGATCGGAATAAGCAGCATCCTCAGGGTGTGATTGTTTTCGCTCTTTAAAGCGTTCAATAGTTTCTTTATGAAGCTGAATGCCCTTTGCTACATAGTCAGCATCGCCGTACATGATATAAAGCGTGGCGGTATTCAACATCAAGTCATTGAGTACAAAAAAGTTAATTTTATCGCCGAATTCGAGCCCTTGTTCGTAGGTGGCGAATGCAGCGCTGATGTTACCTATGCTCGCTTGTGCCCAGCCTATCGACGATAGCATACGCGCGGCATCATTAATGCGATCGGCTTCAAGCGCGTCGGCATAGAACTGATACATTAATTCGATGGTTGTCTCATCGACATCTAACAATGATTCGACGCAAATAAAGCGGTAATCAAAGTCATCAGGCTTGGGCGGAGTTTCGCGACAAATTTCTTGCGCTTGAGCGTTATTGAAATCGCTGTAGTATTGATTAGCAAGTATACGCTGCTGTTGATAATGCGCGTCGTCTGCTTGGGGTTGGGCAGTGCTCGGCGCCCCTAAAAAAGCACCGAACAAAACGATGGAAAGTGTCAGATAGCGAATAGTATTGAGTCGTTTCCATCGGTACATCGAACACCTTATTTATTACATTATTATTATAGATGAACCTTTAGTAACAAATTTACATTGCGTTCGTCAACATTTGGAATGCCGAACTTGTTATTCCAATGAGCGTATTCAACACCCACATATAGGCGGTTGTCATAACCGATCATAGGGCCGATGTTGTACTTGAGCTGTGAGGTAAAGTTCATTTCGGCGGCATGACCTTCGCTGGCTGAAGACCAGTCGATAAATCCGTCGTAGTAGAAGTTTTCGGCAAAAGGCACGCCCCAAACGGCGGTGAGCTGATAGTTACTTTCGTAAAACTCGTTGCTACGGCGGTATGCATTGAGCTGTAAGTAATCAAAACCGGTTACATTTAAGTCGGTACCTAAGCCAATTAGATAGTTATCGAAGCCTTGGCCGATTTCCCAAGTGGTTGCCACGTAGGCGGCTTTGAATAGGTTATTTTCATTGAAATCCATGACTTTGAAGCGTGGTGACACTTCGGCATAAGTTTCGGTGTCGCCGTTATCTGACTTTAACCGGTCAACAAATAAAAATGAGTCGCCCCAGCTGTAGCCGGCTGCATGTTCAAAGGTGAAAACTTGGCGGTTGGTGTCGCCAACTTCATAGTTTGAGCCATTTAAGTAGGTGGCGCTGATGTCTTGCCAGTTTATTTTGGCTTGGGCGGCTGGCGCTGCAACTAGAGTAGCTAAGGCTAGGGTGGTGAATAGCTTTTTGTTCATACATCATCTCGCGTTATCGTAGCCCGGCGTTTTACGCCGGGTGATGCACAGCATCGTTACTGTTCAATTTGGTGATCAAATTTTGCACCGTGGTCGCATGCGGCAATCACAGCTGGCACCGTGGTCGCATGCGGCAATCACAGCTGGCACCGTGGTCGCATTTGGCAATCACAGCGCTTCGCGCTACCCGGCGTGGAACGCCGGGCTACAGCGGCCAGCCGCCGAGGGTTTTGTAGCGGTTGACCATGTAGCAGAAGAGTTCGGCTGTGCGTTCGGTGTCATATACGGCTGAGTGCGCTTGTTTACTGTCAAACTCAATGCCTGCTGCTTGGCAAGCCTTAATCAACACGGTTTGCCCCAAGAACACGGCAGCGAGGGCAGCGGTGTCGAAGGTAACAAACGGATGAAACGGGTTACGCTTTAAATTGGCTCGCTCGGTTGCTGCCATAACAAAGCCGTGATCAAAGGTGGCATTGTGGCCAACCAAAATACACCGCTGACAACCGGCGTCTTTTTGGGCTTTGCGAATTGGTTTAAACATTTCTTTTAGTGCTAAAGATTCGTCCACAGCGCCGCGCAATGGCGAGTGGGGATCTATGCCATTAAAGTCGATGGCCGCCTGCTCAATATTTGCCCCTTCAAAGGGCTCAATGTGATAATGCAGGGTTTGGTCGGGCACTAACAAACCGTCGTCATTGAAACGTAAGGTCACCGCAGCAATTTCAAGTAACGCGTCGGTTTTCGCGTTAAAGCCAGCTGTTTCCACGTCAATAACCACCGGCATGTAGCCGCGAAAGCGACTTTTCATCAGCTCGCCGGTAGTCGTTGTGTTTTCTACCGCTGGGGTTTGGTCAGTACTCATAAATCTCCAGGATTTTTGGCGCTGCGATCGATCAATTCAATGGCATAGCCGTCTGGGTCGCGTACAAATGCAATGATGGTTTTGCCGCCTTTCACTGGGCCTGGCTCGCGGTAAACATCTGCACCTGCAGCTTTTAGTTTATCGCATAACCCGTAAATATCTTCGACGCCGATGGCAATGTGGCCAAATGCACCACCATGTTCGTATTCGCTAACGCCCCAGTTATAGGTGAGCTCTAGCACGGTGTGGTCTATTTCGTCGCCATAACCGACAAAAGCCAGCGAGTATTTGTATTCTTCGTTGTCAGCTGTTCGCAACAATTTCATGCCCAAGTTTTGGGTGTAAAAATCAATTGAACGTTGCATGTCGCCAACACGAAGCATGGTGTGTAATAAACGCATGAAAAATACTCCTATTAGTCGTCTGTTTTGTCTTTAAACTCGCACAAGTCTTCAATAATACAGCTGCCACAGCGTGGTTTGCGGGCGATACAGGTATATCGACCATGCAAAATAAACCAGTGGTGCGCGTCTACTTTAAACTCGCTCGGTATGACTTTTTCTAAGCGATCTTCTACCGCACGAACGGTTTTGCCTGGCGCAAACTTAGTGCGGTTTGCGACGCGAAAAATATGGGTATCGACGGCAATGGTCGGCCAGCCAAAGGCGGTGTTTAATACCACGTTCGCGGTTTTACGGCCCACGCCCGGTAACGCCTCAAGCGCTTCGCGGCTTTCTGGTACTTCGCCGTTATAGTCGCGTACTAATATTTCACAGGTTTTGATAACGTTTTCGGCTTTTGAATTAAACAAACCGATGGTTTTAATATAGTCGCGAACGCCCTCAAGGCCTAAGTCAAGCATGGCTTGTGGGGTGCGTGCTGCTGGGAACAAGTGTTTGGTGGCTTTATTAACGCCCACATCGGTAGCCTGTGCCGACAGCAATACGGCTATCAACAACTCAAATGTTGAGCTGTATTCCAACTCGGTGGTTGGGTTTGGGTTGTTGGCGCGCAGGCGCTCAAGTATTTCAATTCGTTTTTGTTTGTTCATAGCAAATCAATATGACCCATTACTGAGAAGTGACGCGCGCACGCGTGACCACTTTTTCGGGTTTTTCAGCGCGGGCGGCGCGGTATTGGTCAATCCAATTTTTACCGGCAATAATAAAGCCCATAACAATAAATGCGCCCGGCGGCAATATTGCCAGTAGCAATGGGTAGTCTACGGTGAATAACTCAATGCGCAAGCCTGCAGCCCATTCGCCAAGTAACAAGTTGGCGCCGTCAAATAGGGTGCCGTTACCGATAATTTCGCGAATACCGCCTAATAGTACCAAAACTAAGGTAAAGCCCAAGCCCATCATTAAGCCGTCGAAGGCTGCGTGGTGCCATGGATTTTTCGACGCGTAAGCTTCGGCGCGGCCAATAATGGCGCAGTTGGTCACAATAAGCGGAATAAAAATACCCAGCGCTTGATACAAGCCATATACGTACGCGTTCATCAGCAATTGAATGACGGTGACAAAGGTCGCAATCACCATAACAAACACGGGAATGCGGATTTCTTTGGGGACAAACTCACGCACTAACGACACGGTGATGTTTGAGCCGATTAAGACTAATAAGGTGGCTAAACCTAAGCCCAATGCGTTGGTTACTGTTGCCGTAACGGCCAGCAACGGGCATAAGCCTAATAACTGAACTAACGCTGGGTTGTTGTTCCAAAGCCCTTGCCAAGTGAGTTCTTTGTAGGTGCTCATTGCGGTTCTCCTACGGTATCAATAGTGTCGGCGGGCGCATGACAGTTTGCCGGAGCTGTAAACCATACTTGTTGCTCTTTCTCAAACACAATAGCGGCACGTTTTACCGCTTGTACAACGGCGCGTGGGGTAATGGTTGCGCCAGTAAATTGGTCAAACATGCCGCCGTCACGCTTTACTGCCCAGCGGGTATCATCAGTACCGTTTACGCGCTGACCGTTAAAGCTAAGAATCCAGTTGTTCTTGCGCAGTTCTATTTTGTCACCAAGCCCAGGTGTTTCTTGGTGTTGCAAGGTGCGCACCCCAGCTACAGAGCCGTCAACATTCATTGCTACCAACAAATGAATTGCACCGCTGTATCCATTGGGCGCTGTCACTTCCATAGCGGCTGCGGTTGGCTGTCCGTCAACAAGCGCGCGGTAAACACGGCGAGGCTGCACACCTAAATCGGGGTGGCTAATGAGCGTGCAGCTGTCATATAAGTCATTATCATGCTTACTGGCTGGAATAATTTGGTTTAAAACGCGTAACAGTTCCTGCTGTTGTTGGCGCTCAATTTCGTCTTCAGTTAGTAGCGACGTCATGACCACTAAAAAGGTCGCTATTACAGCGAACCCAGCCAAAATAAGACCATTACGTTGCATGCTTTTTAAGATCATGAGCGACCTCCGTGCCCATAGGCTATCGGTTGGGTGTAGCGGTCGATAACGGGTACGCACATGTTGGCTAACAGCACGGCAAAGGCTACCGCGTCTGGGTAGCCGCCCCAGGTGCGAATTGCAAACACAATAAAGCCAACGAGCAGCCCAAATACCCAACGACCTTTGTTAGACGTCGCAGCCGTGACGGGGTCGGTGGCAATGAAAAATGCACCCAACATAGTGGCACCGCTAAGTAGGTGCAACATTGGGGTAATGGCTTGGTCGGGGTTAAACAACCAGTAAATAGCAGCGGGCACCAACAAGCCGACCAACATGCCGCCAGGTATGTGCCAGCTAATGATTTTTTGCTTAATGAGTACTAAACCACCCGCTAAAAATGCAAAATTAACCCAAGCCCAACCGATACCAGCAATATCGCCGAAAATAGGTTTATTTAGTGCCTCAGTTAAGGTTAATTGATGATTTAAATCATTGCGTAAGCTATCAAGTGGGGTTGCCATGGTCATGCCGTCAATGCCCATGCGCAGTTGCTCAAGGTTATAGCCAGCGCTGGTGAACCCAGTGAAAATAAGGTTGAGAGTGTCGGTAATACTTACCTGAATTTGTGCCAATTCGGCAGGAATAGGCCAGCTTGTCATTTGCACCGGAAAGCTGACAAGCAGTAACACATAGCCAGCCATGGCTGGGTTAAACAAGTTTTGCCCCACGCCGCCATAGACGTGTTTGACCACCACAATGGCAAACGCCGTACCCATAACAATAATCCACCAAGGCGCTAAGGCTGGAATACTTACCGCCAGCAATACCGCGGTAACAATTGCGGTGTGATCTTGCCAAGCATGGCCAATAGGGCGGCCACGCATGCGCATACACAAACCTTCAGCAACCCAAGCGGTGAAGAGCGCTAGCGCTAATTGAATATAAACGCCAAAACCAAAAAAATATGTTTGTACCAGCACGCCAGGAATTAACGCTAAATACACCCAGCGCATTACTTGCTGCGTGGTACGGCGTTGGTGGGTGTGGGGCGAAGCCGCTATTTTAAAGGTCATTCGTCGTCACCTTCTTGGTTTTGTTTGGCTGCGGCAGCCGCTTGTGCTGCTTTGCGTGCTTTGGCACGAGCAATCGCTGCTTGCACGGCGTCTTGCGGATTATCGCCGCCTTGGGCAACCGCTTCGGCTTGGGCTTTTTTACGTGCTTCGGCGGCTTTGCGATGACGCTCAAGGCGCTCTTGTTTTTCTCGCTCTAGGCGTTCTTGGCGCGCTTCAAAGCGTTCTCGAGCCACTTCGGCTTTGGCTTTTTCACGCGCAATATTTCGAATTTCAGCTTTGGCCTTACGGTAATAATGAACCAGCGGAATTTCACTTGGGCACACGTAGGCACAGGCGCCACACTCAATGCAGTCAAATAGGTTTTGTTGTTCTAAACCATCATAGTCTTTGGCTTTGGCCAGCCACTGCATTTGTTGCGGCAGTAATTGGGCTGGGCACACATCGGCGCAGGCGCCGCAGCGAATACAGTTCATTTCTTCAGCCGCGGGAGCTAATTCTTGGTTGCTCGGCACTAAAATGCAGTTGGTTATTTTTACCACCGGTACGTCTAAGTCAGGTAGGGTGAAGCCCATCATTGGGCCGCCCATAATCACTCGCTGTTCTTGTTTAGAGTCTGCAACAGGCTCAAAGCCGCACTGGTTCAATAGCTCGGCCACGGTAGTGCCTATGCGTACCCAGTAGTTTCCTGGCTTGGCGATATTGTCACCGGTAACAGTAACCACGCGCTCAATTAACGGCTTTCCGTTTAACACCGCCTGCGCGACAGCATAGGCGGTACCGACGTTTTGCATGACTAATCCAACGTCGATAGGCAGCCCACGGCTCGGCACTTGGCGACCAGTAAGTAGCTGAATAAGTTGCTTTTCGCCACCCGACGGGTACTTGGTGGGTACCACGCGCAAGGCCAGCTGTGGGTAGTTGGGCAATAATGCTTCAAAAGCTGCTATGGCTTCTGGTTTATTTGCCTCAATGGCGATCAGTGCTTTTTCGCAGCCGGCAATATGCAACAGAATTTCTGTGCCATCGATAATGGTTTGCGCGTGCTCGCGCATTAATCGGTCGTCAGCCGAGATATACGGCTCGCATTCAACGCCATTAATAATTAAGTAATCCAATGGCCGTTGTAGGGCTAATTTTTGTGCCGTCGGGAAGCCTGCGCCACCTAAACCAGCCACGCCAGCTTGGCGAATACGGTCGAGCAATTCAGCGCGGCTTAAGCTGGTGTAGTCGGCAAGTGGTGCAAAGCTATAAAACTCGTCGTTACCGTCAGCGTCAATGGTAATGACGGTGTCGGTAAGGCCCGACGGGTGGGCAATACGGCCAGGGCCTATAGCACTTACCGTGCCTGAGGTTGGGGCGTGCACCGGTAAGGCATTATTAATTCCCACTTGAGTTAATGGCTGGCCTGCTTTTACGTTATCACCGACCGCCACCAATAAGTCGCCGACCGGGCCTGAGTGCTGTTTAATGGGCACAATAAACTGCTTCGCCAACGGCAATACTTCAATAGGGGTGCTATTGGAACGGTCTTTACGCTCCGGTGGGTGAATGCCCCCCGGGAAAGTCCAAATATGACCGGCTTCAATCGCTTTCGTGGCTGCAGACATTAGTGCGACGACTCCACATTTTTCACAGGTATTTGTTGTAAGTCCCACTGCCAATTGTCGGGGCGAACGGGCACTGGCACCATATCAATGCAATCAACAGGGCATGGTTCAACACATAGGTCACAGCCGGTGCACTCGTGGGCAATGACTGTGTGCATTTGTTTCGCGGCGCCCAAAATGGCATCGACAGGGCAAGCTTGAATACATTTCGTGCAGCCAATGCACTCGTCTTCACGAATGACCGCCACTTTTTTAACGTCTTCTTCGCCATGTGCGGCGTCGAGCGGCTTGGCTTCGACCCCCATTAAGTCGGCGAGTGAGTTAATCGTGGCTTGGCCGCCGGGTGGGCATTTATTGATTTCATCGCCGTTGGCAATAGCTTCCGCGTATGGGCGGCAGCCTGGGTAGCCGCACTGGCCACATTGGGTTTGTGGCAGCAGGGCATCAATTTGGTCAACAATAGGGTCACTTTCAACCCGAAAGCGAACCGCCGCAAAGCCCAGTACCAAGCCGAAGGCTAACGCTAATACACCTAATACAATGAGTGCAGTTACAACAGTCATGCCGTAGTCACCAGTCCGCTAAAGCCCATGAACGCAAGTGACATAAGGCCGGCGGTGATCATCGCAACAGCAGCGCCTTTGAATGGCAGGGGCACGTCGGCAGCGGCTAAACGTTCGCGTAGTGCAGAAAATAATATCAGCACCAATGAAAAACCGACGGCGGCGCCGAAACCATAAATAATCGACTCTATAAAGTTGTGCTGTTCATTAATGTTCAGCAAGGCAACGCCAAGTACCGCACAGTTGGTGGTAATGAGCGGTAAGAAAATGCCAAGTAAACGGTACAGCGTCGGACTAGTTTTGTGCACCACCATTTCGGTAAATTGCACCACAACGGCAATAACCAAAATAAAGCTCAGGGTCTGCAATGCCATGAGATCAAGTGGCACTAAAATATATTCACTGACTAAATAACTTGAAACCGATGCTAGTGTTAGCACGAATGTGGTTGCTGCAGACATGCCAACGGCCGTTTCCAACTTATTGGAAACGCCCATAAATGGGCAGAGCCCTAGAAATTTTACCAACACGAAATTGTTGACTAGTACTGTTGCCACCAACAGCAGTAGGTAGTCACCCATGGTTGCTTCCGTCCGATTGCAATGAATGGGCGATATTATCGAATGTTTAGCGCTTTGAAACAACCGATAGACTGTAGTGTTATTCATATTTGTTGGATATTTTCTAGCACATTGTCATGAAAGGTTCACAAATCTGTCACTGAGCTGTTACTCACATTGGCTAAATTTCGTTCAAGTCAGGCACGGCAAGCCACAAGAGGCGAGAACGTATGACAGCTTTTATGACCCGTTGGGTTGGACGACTAAGCCAGTTTGATCAACGTAGTTTTCACTGGCTTAATGGCCGCGCCAGGCGCTGGTGCGGGCACAAGGTAACGCGCTGGATTTCGCGTTCGGGTGACGGCTATAGCTATGCCATTATCGCGTGCTTGCTAGCCAGTTTTCATGGCACCGAAAGTTTGCCGCTCATTACCACGTTAGTTATTGGTTTTGCTGTAGAAATACCGCTATTTACCCTGCTTAAAAGGCTGCTAAAACGGCAGCGGCCATACCAAAGATTTCCTTCGTTTCATGCGGCTATTATGGCCCACGACCAGTTTAGCTTTCCTTCGGGCCATACCACGGCCGCATTTTTATTCGCTGGCATTATGAGCGCGTATTTTCCGGCATGGATTAGCTTGTTTTATGTATGGGCAGTTGCGGTGGGTTTATCGCGTGTATTACTTGGCGTGCATTATCCCGGAGATATCGCTGCAGGCGCCTTATTAGGTTCAGCACTAGCATGGCTAGCATTGGGGGTTGTATGAAAATTCTAGTAGGCATTCAAGGCACCGGAAATGGCCATTTAAGTCGATGTGTTGCTTTGGCCGAGGCCTTGGCCAAATATCCACAAGTACAAGTTGATTATTTAGTGTCGGGCCGCCCCAAAGAGCAACTGTTTGATATGGAAGTTTTCGGTAACTGGCAATGGCGCGAGGGCTTGTCGTTTGTAGTGCAACATGGGCAGGTGAATGTACGAGCAACCTTAGCACGAAATAATTGGCAGCAGTTTTGGCGTGACGCACGCCAGCTAAAGTTAAACGATTATGACTTGGTGGTTAGTGACTACGAGCCTATCACGGCTTGGGCGGGGCGTTTGCAAGGCAAACCGGTTATTGGGTTAGGGCGCCAATATGCGTTTTTTAAAGAAACCCCAAGCTTACCGATTTCTGCATTGCAACGGCAGTTGTTGCGCTGGTTTGCGCCAGCTAAAACAGTGGTTGGTATGCACTGGCTTGACGATGCGTCACATGTCCTACCGCCAATTATTCATCATCGGGGCGATCGTCAACGCGTGATAGAAGGAAACTACTTGGTTTATCTGCCGTTTGAGGGCTTAGGCGCCATTCATGGCTTACTAAGTTGCTTTCCTCAGGTTCAGTTTCATGTATTTCATCCAGCAGCCGAGGAACAGCAAATTGGGCATATTCGCTATAGTGCTCCGTCTCGAATAGGTTTTGCACAAGCCATGGGGCAAGCTGAAGGCATCATTAGTAACGCTGGCTTCGAAACAGCAAGTGAAGCATTGGCGCTAGGGAAAAAACTTCTGGTGAAGCCGTTAGTGGGACAGTTTGAGCAGATAGCAAATGCCAATTGCTTACAGAAAGCTCGACTAGCTACGGTAATGAACAAGCTTGATGGTGAGGTATTGGGTGAGTTTTTATCATCCGCAACCGCTGTGCAATGCCAGTGGCCAAATGTGGCAGCCGAAGTCGCGCGTTGGCTTGCGCATGGCGCTCAAGAGCCTGTACATCAATTAAGTTCTGATCTTTGGTGTCAAATGGAATGGTGTCAAATGGAATGGCAACAGGAGTACTTATTGGATGCATTTTACGAGGTTGAAAGTGGCTCCCCAGGTTGGATTCGAACCAACGACACATGGATTAACAGTCCACCGCTCTAACCAACTGAGCTACTGGGGAATACTTCAAGAGTATATAGGGGGTGTTGTTAGATGTCTTGGCTCCCCAGGTTGGATTCGAACCAACGACACATGGATTAACAGTCCACCGCTCTAACCAACTGAGCTACTGGGGAACACATCTGACAACGGGTGCGAATGTTAATGGCGGTTGCGGCGCCTGTCAATACTTAAAAGTACTGTTTGCTTGTTTTGTGTGCAAACGGTTAGAAAAAATCAAAGTCAAGTTTTGAAACAGAAATCAACTATGATAAATGATATACTCGTGCTTGCTCACGGTTATCCACATGTAGCGCGATCGCGCGCCGTTAAAAGCCTAGACGATCTTATCCACTAAATCTGTGGATAACCTTGTGGGAAACTGTGTGAGTTGTCATGAATGATGGGCGGTTCGGGGCAATTTAGCGATTGCTTAAAAATTAACTTGGAAATTAAAATCAATTAAAAAACAATTAGTTATAATTATTTTGAAATCACTAAAATTACTTTGATTAAGAACATGTTGTTCGTCGCAATTTACATCAGCTGTTGTGCATTTTTTGCCTGAGTTGTACACAATTAAAGCATAAAAAAGGGGCCCGAAAGCCCCTAAATTCTTGATGATTAAATATTTGTGACAGTGCTGGTATTCGCCAATTTTAATTATTGCCGTTGGCGAACTCAGAAATTCTACGAACAGCTTCTTTCAATGTTTCCAAGCTACAGGCAAATGAAAAGCGGCAATGCCCAGGAGCACCAAACGCTGACCCCGGAACTAACGCCACTTTTGCTTCAGTTAATAGCATTTCACACAACTCAACGTCTGAACTTGCACCTTTAGCTGCAATTAACCCGTCAATATTAGCAAAAGTGTAAAAGGTGCCATCGCCGGCAATGCATTTCATACCCGGTATTTTATTCAGGGCATCCACTAAATAATCGTGACGTTCTTTAAAGGCACTGACCATGGTCTTGATAATACTCTGATCACCTTCTAAGGCAGCAAGTGCTGCATACTGGCTTATACTTGCTGGATTTGAAGTACTTTGGGACTGAATTTTCTTCATTGCAGCAATGAGCGGTTTAGGCCCAGCGGCATAGCCAATGCGCCAACCTGTCATGGCATAAGCTTTCGAGACCCCCGATAAAACCACAATGCGATCTTTTAAGTCTGGTGCCACCATTGCAATATTATAAAAGCTTTCATCGCTCCACAAAATATGTTCGTACATATCGTCGGTGGCAATTAAAACCTGCGGATATTTACGTAAAACCTCAGCTAGCGCTTCAAATTCTGCTTTGGTATAGGCAGTGCCGGTTGGGTTTGACGGGCTATTTAGGAACAATAATCGCGTTTTGTCGGTAATAGCTTGGTCAAGTTGAGACGCGGTGATTTTGTAGCGCTGCTCTATACCTGCTTCAATAAATTTTGGTACCGCGCCCACTAACAGCGACATATCTGGATAAGAAACCCAGTACGGTGCCGGAATAAGTACTTCGTCACCAGGGTTTAGCCAAGCACTAAGCAGGTTAAAAATACTGTGCTTACCGCCGGCCGAAATTAATATTTCACTAAGCTCATAGTCTAAGCCGTTATCGCGTTTAAACTTGTCAATAACCGCTTGCTTTAACTGAGGAATGCCGTCAACCGCCGTATATTTTGTGTGGCCTGCATCAATGGCTGCTTTGGCGGCTACTTTGACAAACTCTGGCGTATCAAAGTCAGGTTCGCCGACGCCTAATCCAATAACGTCATGCCCTGCAGCTTTGAGCTCGGCCGCTTTTTGCGAAACCGCTAAAGTAGGAGAGGGTTGAATAGCATTAACACGATCTGATAATTGATATTTCACAGCGTGATCCTAAACGTAGAAGGGGTTAAAAAGTTAGGCACACTATATAGTTTTCAGTGGTTTTTGTCTATTGATCGGCTTGGTTGATCGCTGAATGATCCGCTCGTTATTGCATAGCGAAATGGCGCAAAATTCGTTACACTAGCGCTTCTTTTTTTGCACGAATTAGGAACCACATGAGCCAAGCTGTAGCGGCAAAATCTCTTCTGCATGATCCCATACAACCTACGTTGTGGCGAATGACGTGGCCGGTTGTTATTGGCGTGCTTACGTTGATTAGTTTCAATGTGGTGGATACATTTTTTGTTGGCATGCTAGGCACAGACCCGCTTGCTGCCGTTAGCTTTACCTTTCCGGTTACCTTCACCGTGGTTAGCTTGGCGATTGGTCTTGGCATAGGTACTTCAGCGGTCATTGCTCGTAAACGCGGGTCGGGACGGGAAGAGCATGCTCGCTTTGACGGCACTGTGGCTTTAAGCGTGTCAGCGTTATTGGTGGTGGTTTTGTCGGTAATAGGCTACGTCAGTATGGACGCGATCTTTGCCTTGCTTCGTGCGCAAACACGTCTGCTGCCTTATATACATGACTATATGACCATTTGGTTTTTGGGGGCCGTATTATTGGTTACTCCCATGGTGGGTAACGCCGTACTTCGCGCCTCTGGCGATACGCGCACGCCCTCATTGATCATGGCCTCGGGCGGGCTATTAAACGCTATTTTTGATCCTATTTTAATTTTTGGCTTAGGGCCTATTCCGGCCATGGGCGTGCAAGGTGCTGCGTTAGCTAGCCTTATTTCTTGGATTATCGGTACCCTATTAGTGTTGTGGTACCTAAATTACAAGCAACTACTGACGTTGCTGGTACCTAAAGACGCAAGCTGGCTGCATTCTGCACGCCAAATTTTATCTATTGGTATACCCGCAGCTGGTGCCAACATGTTAACGCCATTGGCTATGGCTGTTTTAACGGCAATCATTGCCGCTTATGGAGCACCGGCTGTTGCGGCATTTGGCGTAGGCTCGCGACTAGAATCATTAGCGAGCGTGATTATTTTGGCGTTATCTATGTCGCTACCGCCGCTGATTAGTCAAAACTTTGGCGCCCATGCCTATGATCGGGTCAATGCCGCATACAAAGTCGCTATTCGCAGTGTACTTATCGTGCAGTTAATTATTTATGGTGTGTTGGTTGCGTTAGCGCCATGGGTTGCCGCTGCATTTACCGATGACCCAGAAGTAGCGCGACTAATTCGGTTGTTTATTTATATTATGCCGCTTGGTTACGGCGTACAGGGCGTGATTATTCTTACCAATTCAAGCTTCAACGCATTGCACAAGCCTATGAGCGCGTTAGGTTTAAGCATTATTCGCTTGTTTATTATGTTTGTGCCGTTAAGTTGGCTCGGTGCATTGGTGTACGATATTCCAGGCTTATTTGCCGGTGGTGTTATCGCCAATGTCATCACTGGTGGTATTGCATGGCTATGGTTTCAACGCGAAACAAGAACGCGTAACAAGGAGGCGTGATGAGTCGTTCGTTTGAACTTAAGTCTGACTATCAACCGGCGGGAGATCAACCTGCGGCTATTGAAAAGCTTGTTGATAACTTAGACGCTGGCCTTGCGCATCAAACCTTGCTGGGGGTTACCGGCTCTGGCAAAACCTTCACCATGGCCAATGTGATTGAGAAAATTCAGCGGCCGACGTTAATTCTTGCGCACAATAAAACCCTAGCCGCGCAGTTGTACGGAGAAATGAAAGAGTTTTTCCCGAACAATGCCGTGGAATATTTCGTGTCGTACTATGACTACTATCAACCAGAAGCATACGTGCCCACTACCGACACCTTCATTGAGAAAGACGCTTCAATTAACGATCACATTGAGCAAATGCGACTGTCTGCAACAAAAGCCTTAATGGAACGTCGCGATGTTGTTCTGGTGGCGTCGGTGTCATGCATTTACGGTTTGGGTGATCCTGAGTCATACATGAAAATGATGTTGCACTTGCGCCGTGGTGACATTATTGACCAACGCGACATTTTGCGCCGTTTGGCACAATTGCAATACAAACGAAATGACGCTGCATTCGAACGCGGTACTTACCGTGTACGGGGCGAAGTTATTGATATTTTTCCGGCGGAATCTGAGCAATTAGCGGTGCGTGTTGAGTTATTCGATGAAGAAATTGATCGCATTAGTTTGTTCGAGCCGTTAACAGGGCAGGTGACCGAGGCCGATGTGGCGCGCGCAACCATTTATCCGAAAACCCACTACGTGACGCCGCGTGAAACTATTTTAAAAGCTATAGACCAAATCAAAGAAGAGCTAAAAGAGCGCAAACAACAATTATTAGATAATAATAAATTGGTTGAAGAACAACGCTTAAGCCAACGCACCCAGTTTGACATTGAAATGATGCTTGAACTTGGTTATTGCTCGGGCATTGAAAACTATTCGCGCTATTTATCGGGGCGGGCGCCGGGCGAGCCGCCACCCACATTGCTTGATTATTTGCCAGATGATGCGTTGTTAATTATTGATGAGTCGCATGTTACGGTGTCTCAAGTTGGCGCGATGTATAAAGGCGATCGCTCGCGTAAAGAAAACTTGGTGAACTATGGTTTTCGTTTGCCATCGGCGCTTGATAATCGGCCGTTAAAATTTGATGAGTTTGAAGCCATTGCCCCGCAAACTATTTATGTGTCGGCAACGCCAGGCAAATATGAACTTGAAAAATGTGCGGGTGAAATTGTCGAGCAAGTGGTGCGCCCAACGGGCTTAATCGATCCAGAGATTGAGATTCGTCCAGTCGCGACACAAGTTGATGATTTGATGTCTGAAGTTCGCTTGAGGGTTGAGCGCAACGAACGCGTTTTGGCGACCACGTTAACCAAAAAAATGGCTGAAGACTTATCCGATTATTTGGACGAGCACGGTATTCGCGTGCGTTATTTGCATTCTGATATCGACACCGTTGAGCGAATGGAAATTATTCGTGATTTACGCCTGGGTGAGTTTGATGTGTTAGTCGGCATCAACTTGCTGCGTGAAGGTTTAGACATGCCAGAAGTGTCGCTAGTTGCCATACTTGACGCCGACAAAGAGGGCTTCTTACGCTCTGACCGCTCGTTGATTCAGACCATTGGTCGTGCAGCACGGAACTTGAATGGCCGGGCCATTTTGTACGCTGATCGTATTACTGGCTCGATGCAACGCGCTATTGATGAAACTGATCGCCGTCGCGCCAAACAGATTGCCTACAACGAAGAACATGGCATTACTCCAAAAGGCCTGAATAAACGCGTCACTGACGTGATGGATCTTGGTGGTGGCAGCATGCGTGCACCGCGCCGCGAAAAACAACGCGAAGTTGCCGAGAAAGAATTGGCCTACGACCCAGCGCTGTTTGATCCCAAAGCCTTGGTACAAAAAATTGAAGCGACCGAAAAGCAAATGTATCAAGCAGCCAAAGATCTCGAATTCGAAAAAGCCGCCGCGCTTCGTGACGAACTGGGCCAATTGCGCGAACAACTCAAACGACTGTAACCCGGCGTCTTTCCCTAAAGGTAAGGCCGGGTGGTGCGAAGCAACGCTATCGCGTTCACCTCTATCTGTTTTTTCAATTAGAATTAATAAAACCAAATGCTATTATCTATCCATAAGCAGCCAAGGGGGATAGAATTATGGCAAAAACAGTTTCATTCGGGGTTATGCACGTATCCGTCGCCTTCACCTTAGTTTGGTTAATGACCGGTGATGTAGTGCTTGGTGGTGCCGTGGCCCTTATTGAACCGGTGGTGAATACCGTAGCCTATTATTTTCACGAAAAATTCTGGGCGGCACGAAAAGCCCGTGAACAAAGTCGACAAATGGATTCGGTGCACGTAGCATAGCGCATGATTTTTTACCATGCTAAACGGAAAAGTACGTGCAACTGCAACCAGGCGATGAGCAATATGTAACTTTAGACGGCGCGTTAAAAACACCGCTGAGCCTGTTGTTTATGGTGGTGTTTTTTACGCGTGGCTATCTTGCGTGGATTATCTCTCTCACCTTTGTCGAAGATAGAGCTCGTCTACTTAAATTTTTTTACACCACAACCGAACAATTTGGTTTAGCGCTATTAGTTGGCGCCCCCGCATTGATGGTTTTTGTTCTAATAACCCAAGTGAAAACAGAAATAGCACCCTGGGTTAGTGCTAGCTTTAAAGTATTGCCACTGTTGCTATGGTTTAGTTGGATAGTTGATGGTGTGTTATTGCTTAGCTTGATTAGTCAATTGTGGCCAACGTTTTCCTTTGTGAAGGCGGTGCTGTTGTTTGGTTGGCTAATGGTTGGTTGGATGCTGTTGTTCTCGCGTCACTTGCGCCGCTTCATTTCGTTAGTCGTTAATCGATAGAAATGCGAGAGCGATATTGGATATTAAGAGCAAGAGCGATATTGGATATTAAGAGCGAGAGCGATATTGGATATTAGGTGTAGCAGGGAATATCAGATCTAATATCTAATATCCAATAGCTAATATCGTATTTGCATTTCGAAGAAGTGGTGGATGGTACTGGGTTCGAACCAGTGACCCCCGCCTTGTAAGGGCGGTGCTCTCCCAGCTGAGCTAACCATCCATCAGGGAGACAGAGAAAATGAAGAAGTGGTGGATGGTACTGGGTTCGAACCAGTGACCCCCGCCTTGTAAGGGCGGTGCTCTCCCAGCTGAGCTAACCATCCTTTTCTCTGCGTTGCGGGGCGTATTATAGGGAGCTTCACGATACTGTCAACAGGAAATATCACTTGTTTTGTTCGACTGCTTGCTTTTTCATCGTTTCGTCGTAAATTTCAACAATATGCCTGCTAAAAACCAAATATTCTCGTGTTCTGCCTAATGCGTACGCCGCGGCTTCTTGCTAGAATAGGCCTCAAAATAACCCGAATAATGCGGAGAAAGCAAGAACTATGACTGTTGTCACTCGATTTGCCCCAAGCCCCACTGGATATCTTCACGTTGGTGGCGCACGTACAGCTCTTTATTCTTGGTTAGTTGCAAAAGCAGCTGGCGGCAAATTTGTATTGCGCATAGAAGACACAGATCGCGAACGTTCAACTCAGCCCGCCATTGATGCCATTTTAGAAGGCATGGAATGGTTAGGCTTGAACTGGGACGAGGGCCCTTACTATCAAACCAAGCGTTTTGATCGTTATAACCACTATATCGACAAGCTGCTTGCTGAAGATAAAGCGTACAAGTGTTATTGCTCGACGGAGCGCCTAGAAAAAATGCGCGATGAGCAAATGGCAAACGGTGAAAAACCACGTTACGACGGTCACTGCCGTGATAATCCAAATGTGTCGGGCGGTAAATTCGTAGTGCGCTTTCGTAACCCACAAGAAGGAAGCGTGACCTTTGATGATCACATTCGTGGCCATATTGAGTTTGCTAACACTGAACTGGATGACCTGATTATTGCTCGCAGCGACGGCACACCGACGTACAACTTCTGTGTGGTTATTGATGACTGGGAAATGAATATCACTCATGTGGTGCGTGGCGAAGACCATATTAACAATACACCGCGTCAGATTAATATTTTAAAAGCCTTAGGTGCTCCCGTGCCTGAGTATGCACACGTTTCAATGATTTTAGGTGACGACGGTAAGAAACTGTCAAAACGTCATGGCGCTGTCAGCGTGATGCAATATCGTGACGACGGCTATTTGCCAGAAGCGGTATTGAATTATTTGGTACGTTTGGGCTGGTCACATGGCGACCAAGAAATTTTTAGCGTTGATGAAATGATCAAGCTATTTCGTTTAGACGACGTTAACAAAGCAGCGTCGGCCTTTAATACTGAGAAGCTTAATTGGTTGAATCAGCATTATATGAAGAGCCTACCGGTTGAACAGGTGGTGCCATACCTTCAATGGCATTTCACTGATCAAGCCATTGATGTAAGCAAAGGCCCGGCATTGGAAAGATTAATTCCTTTGATGGCTGATCGAGTGAAAACCCTCAAAGAAATGGCCTCGCAAAGTCGTTATTTTTACGAGGAATTCGAGCAATTTGATGCTGATGCGGCTAAAAAACATTTGCGCCCTGTTGCTCGTGAAGCATTAGAAGCCGTGCAAGACCGCTTAGCGAGTGTCACTAGCTGGAAGGCTGAAAGTATTCAAGCAGCAATACAGCAAACGGCAGAAGACTTAGGGGTTGGCATGGGCAAAGTGGGTATGCCGTTACGCGTTGCTGCTACTGGTTCTGGGAATTCACCTTCATTAGACGTAACGCTTGAATTAATTCCACAAGAACAAGTGGTAGGACGTATTGCTCGTGCAATTTCGTTTATCATTGAACGCGAACAAGCACAGTAATTAAGAAGAAGGCGCCGTTCAGGCGCCTTTTTTACAGGAGTTATAAACGATATGCCGAGAATTCGTCAGTTAATTGCCAATAACGAAGCATGGGCTAAGCGCATGCAAGAGCAAGATCCTGACTTTTTTAATAATTTGGTTGCCCAGCAAACACCAGAATACTTGTGGATAGGTTGCTCAGATAGCCGTGTACCGGCTAACCAAGTTGTTGGAATGGCGCCAGGCGAATTATTTGTTCACCGCAACGTTGCAAACCAAGTCATTCAAACCGACTTCAATTGTCTATCCGTAGTGCAGTACGCCGTTGAAGCGCTAAAAGTGAAACATATATTGGTGGTTGGCCACTACGGGTGCGGTGGTGTGCGTGCGGCGACGGAAAGCTGTAGCCACGGGTTGGTTGATCATTGGTTATTTCCGATCAAAGATATTTATCGTGAACATCACAAAGAATTAGAAGCTATTGCTAGCGAAACTGACCGCATTAATCGACTCTGCGAGTTAAACGTCATTGAACAAGTACGCAACTTGGCCAAAACGACCATTATTCAACAAGCATGGGATCGTGGTCAGCCATTAGCTATTCATGGATGGGTTTATAGTATTGAAGACGGTTTAGTGCGAGATATGGAAGTTACAGTACGAGATCGTGCTTCATTGGAACGTATTTATCACTTTGATGAATAGGTTAGCGATGCCAAAAGAACACTGGGAAAACGTGTATCAAACTAAATCAACCGATCAAGTCAGTTGGTTTCAAACGCGTGCCGACAGCTCTATTCGTTTGATTGAAGCGACGGGAATGGGTCACAGCGCCGCAATAATTGATGTGGGAAGTGGTGCTGCAAAATTAATTGATGACCTTTGGCATGAAGGTTTTCGTGAATTAACTGTTCTGGATATTTCAGCCGCAGCCCTGAAGACAACTAAACAACGGCTAGGCACTGAAATTTCTGCAGCTATAGATTGGCGAGTAGGGGATATACTCGGCTGTGACTTGCCGCATCAGCGTTATTTAATCTGGCATGATCGTGCTGTGTTCCACTTTTTCACCGAAACTGCACAGCAACAGGCCTATATTCAACAGGTTCGTACGGCATTGCAGGTTGGCGGTTATGTGGTTATTGCGACATTTGCTGAGGATGGACCTGAGCGCTGCAGTGGTTTGCCTGTGCAACGTTACTCTGTGGCAAAGCTAGCAGCGACGTTCGGTGCTGACTTCGAGCTTGTTCATGCAGAACGTGAAACGCACCAAACGCCGCAAGGCAGTGAACAGAAATTTATCTATTGTGTATTGCGCAGAGTCTAATTTTGCCAAGGTTATTGTGTGTCTATTAAGCGAACTGGCGTAAATTTCGGCAAACAATTCATTTTGCCGAAAAAAAGGTTGACGGTGGTGCGCCAATTACCCTAGAATTCGCACCGCTGTCAGGGTACTGATGTAGCACACGGCTTTTGAAGTTAGTGGGGCTATAGCTCAGCTGGGAGAGCGCCTGCCTTGCACGCAGGAGGTCAGCGGTTCGATCCCGCTTAGCTCCACCAAAAGCTGCAACAACAGTAGTGAATAAACTGATAGTGATTTGTTCTGGTGCGTCCCCTTCGTCTAGAGGCCTAGGA
Organism: Pseudidiomarina donghaiensis; assembly: GCF_900116895.1. Classification (GTDB taxonomy): domain Bacteria; phylum Pseudomonadota; class Gammaproteobacteria; order Enterobacterales; family Alteromonadaceae; genus Pseudidiomarina; species Pseudidiomarina donghaiensis. The sequence goes on from NZ_FPCF01000001.1 coordinate 852,787, forward strand.
CACCGCCCTTTCACGGCGGTAACAGGGGTTCGAATCCCCTAGGGGACGCCACTCTTATTGAGCAGAACAAATATGAATGTCCGGGGTCCCCTTCGTCTAGAGGCCTAGGACACCGCCCTTTCACGGCGGTAACAGGGGTTCGAATCCCCTAGGGGACGCCACTTCTTAAAACGTTATTCGTTAGTCGTTATTCGTTTCTCGAAAGAGCAAAGCCAATAACGAATAACCAGTAACGAGTAACCAGATTTTCAGTCCTTGTCCCCTTCGTCTAGAGGCCTAGGACACCGCCCTTTCACGGCGGTAACAGGGGTTCGAATCCCCTAGGGGACGCCACTTCTTTAAGAGCAAATGCGATATCAGCTGTTAGATATTTGATATTAGATCTAATATCTCAAGCTTTATCCAAACAGCTGCCAGTTTTCCAATATCCAATATCGCCGTTGTTTTTCTAATATCCAATATCTGATAGCTAATATCGTTTTTGCACTAGTTTCAGTAGGTGGGGTTCCATGATGTCCGCAATAAGCGGTTGCGCCTCACGATTAGGATGAATACCATCTCCCTGCATCAAGTTCTCATCCACAATTATTTGCTCCATAAAAAACGGAATTAATGGCACTTCTTTCTTTTCGGCTACCTGCGAGAACAATGACGAGAACATGTCGTTGTAGCGTGGGCCGTAGTTCGGCGGAATTCTTACCTGGCTTAACGCAACTTTAGCGTCTTGCTGTTGCAATTGGGTGATGATTTGTTCCAAATTGTTTGCGATAGTAGCAGGGTTAAAGCCGCGTAATCCGTCATTCCCCCCTAATTCAACAAAAACAGCATCGGGTTGATGACGCTCGATAACGCCGGCTAGCCGATTAAGGGCGCCTTGGGTTGTGTCGCCGCTAATGCTGGCATTAATTAGGGTAATGTCAGGATATTTTTCGGCCCAGCGTTGCTGTAAAACTCCAACCCATGACTCGCTTTGCGCCATACCATAACCTGCGCTAAGGCTGTCACCTAAAACAACAAGTGAGACATTTGCCGAAACTGGACGTATAACAACAAACAGTGCGACGATTACAAACAATTTAGCTAGGAAGTTTTTCATAAATGCTTATACAAACCACTCAATTAGAAAAAGAAGTGACCACTCAAGACGGTACGTTACACATTCTACAACCAATTGACTTGGCGATAAACGCCGGTGAAACGGTTGCGATTGTTGGTGCCTCAGGGTCGGGCAAATCCACATTATTATCATTACTTGCGGGTTTAGACATCGCAAGTAGCGGTGATGTTCTTATAGATAACGTAAAGTTGAGCGATTTGGATGAAGAGCAACGCGCAAAATTGCGTGCTGACAAAATCGGTTTTATTTTTCAATCGTTTTTATTGATCCCAAGTTTAACTGCTTTAGAAAACGTCATGCTGCCTGCTGAGCTAGCTGGCCACAAGAATGCTGAGCAACAAGCTCGGGAATTACTGACTAAAGTGGGGCTGGGAGAGCGCTTAACCCATTACCCAAATCAATTGTCGGGTGGTGAGCAGCAACGAGTCGCTATTGCTCGAGCGTTTATAGGTACGCCCAAAATATTATTTGCCGATGAGCCGACTGGTAATTTGGACTCAACTACAGGCCATAAAGTTGAAGACTTGCTGTTTCAAATGAACCAAGAGTCGGGTACCACCTTAGTGATGGTGACCCATGACGCCGAGCTTGCTGAGCGTTGTCAGCGTGTATTGCGCATGGACTCTGGGCAGCTAACCGAGGTGGTTCGTGATGTGGCATAAAATTTCATGGCGTTTATTGCGCCACGAATTAAAACGCGGCGAATTAACCATTATGGCGGCAGCGATTGTGCTCTCAGTTACTGCGGTATTGTCGCTATCTTTGTTTACTGAACGACTGCAGTCTGGCCTACTTGAGCGTAGTGCAGAGTTTTTAGCAGCTGATCGTGTTTTGAGCTCACGCCGCACCATTAATGAAAGCTGGATTAGCGAAGCGCAAACGCGAGGAATAAAAACCGCTGAGCGGGTGGTCTTTAACAGTATGGCATTTGCCGACGGCGAGTTAGCCTTGGTCGATGTAAAAGCAGTCGGCGACGGGTATCCGTTGCGGGGCGAGTTACGTACCGCGGGCGAACCTTTTGGCACGGAAGAACCCGCGAAGGGTTTACCGAATGCTGGCGAAGCTTGGGTTGCTTCAGCGCTGTTTCAAGAGCTTAATCTTGCCGTCGGCGATAGCTTAGAAATTGGTAACAGCCAATTTACAGTGAGTCGGGTACTGACTTATGAACCTGATGTCGGTTTTTCGGTGTTTACGGATAGCCCAAATGTGCTGATTCGTTACGATGAGTTAGAGCAAACAGGATTAATTCAACCCGGTTCGCGAGTGCGCTACAACGTGCTTTTTGCCGGTGAGCCGAGTGAGCTTGAGGCCTATGAAGAATGGTTGACGCCACAGCTCAACGAAGACACTCACAATTGGCGTAGCATTGAAGACGGTGATAGCCCATTATCGCGTAGCTTGCAGCGTGCAGAGCGTTTTATGCTGCTAGCAAGCTTACTCGGCGTGGTGTTGGCGGCTACAGCTGTGGCCGTGGCTGCGCAGCGCTATTGCCAGCGAAATTATGACGTTGTGGCGATTTTTAAAACGCTCGGTGCTGAGAAAGCGCAAATTCAAAAAATCTTTATTTTGCACCTGTTGCTGCTGACGTTAATTAGTATTTCGGTTGGCCTTGCGCTTGGGTGGTTTATTCAGGCTCAAGTGATTGAGGTGGTGGCAGATCAGTTAGGTGCAAGTTTGCCAGCTGCGGGCTGGCAGCCTTATGTATTAGCCTCGGCAACAGGCTTAGTCAGCGCCGTCATGTTTACCCTGTATCCGTTACTGCGCTTGATTGGTATTCCTCCTTTAAGAGTGTTGAATCGCCAATTAACCGGAACGGACAAACTGCGATGGCTGCATTGGGTTGCCTCTGCCGGCACTATTTATGCGCTGCTACTGATTTATAGTCAACAATGGCTGCTATCCACGGCATTGTTTGTTGGCGGTGCGATGGCGGCAGTTCTGTTATTGACGATTGGTCGTGTGTTTATTCGCGCGAGTCGCCAAGCGGGCATGCAAGCAGGAAGTTCCTGGCGCTTAGCGATGGCAGGGCTGCAACGTCGTGCGCAAGCCAATAGTGTACAAATGTTGAGCTTTGCAACCGCAATCATGTTGTTGCTGCTGGTGTTGGCGTTGCGCAATGAATTATTAGCTGATTGGGAGCGTCAATTACCCGATGATGCGCCTAATTATTTTATTATCAATGTGGCTGGCAATGATGTTGAAGCTCTACAGAAACGTTTTAACGAGCGTGACATTGTCTCTAATGATATGTACCCGGTGGTTCCAGGACGCATGACCGCAGTCAATGGCGTACCGGTTCGCGATGAGGTGACCAAAGAAGCTGGTGGTGATGAAGCGGATACGGCGACTAACAATGCCGAGCAGCGCGAAGGCTTTGGCCGTGAATTGTCACTTACCTGGCGTGATGAACTTCCGCCGAATAATACCCTGACAGCGGGCCAATGGTGGGGTGATGACCCACAACCACAAGTGTCTATTGAGCAAGAAGTTGCTGAACGTATGAATTTAAGCGTGGGCGATGAGTTGGAGTTTAATATTGGAGGAAACACCTTTACGGTGCCGGTAACCAGTATTCGTGAAGTGAATTGGGCGTCATTGCAGCCGAATTTCTTCATGATTTTTAATACCGCCACATTAGAGGACTTTCCGGCGACATTTATTTCCAGCTTTAATTTACCGCCAGAGCGTAAAAGCGAACTCTATGACTTGTTTAAGCCGTTTCCGCAGGTTTCCTTGATTGATCTTGACGCAGTTATGGAGCAATTGCGCGAAGTTATTGAGCAAGTGAGCATTGCGATTGCGTTTGTATTGGTTTTGGTACTTGTTGCCGGTATCTTGGTATTATTGGCGCAAGTGCAGGCATCAATGGAAGAGCGCCAGAAAGAACTGGTGATACTTCGTACGCTCGGGGCGCCGGCCAAGCTACTGAGTCGCAGCGTTACTTATGAGTTTGTCATACTAGGCGCTATTAGCGGCTTGATTGCTACATTGGCGATGGAATTGTCACTTTATATTTTGCAAACACAGGTGTTTGAAATGGCCGCGACAATTCACTGGCGCTTCTGGCTGTTCGGCCCGGTGTCTGGTGCAGTGGTGGTGGGTGTGCTTGGCCGCTTAGCCTGTGCGCGTTTGGTGCGCCGCAACACTGCACAGTTAATTCGCAAATTGGCTTAGCTACGAAATGCGCTTGGTGCGAGAGCTTTTTCAATATGTTGTTGAAAAAGCTCCGGCCAATAGTCTTGGTAGCTTGGTCGAAACACCGAAAAGTGGCCGATACGCCGCGTACCAATTTGTTCTGGTGTAATAACATGCCGCTGCTGTACCGCTGTTTTATAAAAATTGTGCATGGCGGTTATGTTGCGCTCTGTCAGTAACTCATCGTCGCTAAATGCTAGCGAGGTAATGGGAGTTTTTACTTCGGCGTAACGCTGATATAAGTTTTCGGCGCCGACTAAATAGTCAGGGTGTAGACACCAACGGCGCCATTGCTGCATGGCTTTTGCGGGTACATTACCGACAATGCCTAAGGCGCGGCCAGGGAAATAACCTCGCAGTGGAATGAGCCACGGTGTAATAGCTCGCCACAATAGCCATGACTTGTACTTAAGTTGTGGTTTAGTGTCTTTCCAAAAGCCGGTACCGGTTGCCACAGTGATCATATGCTGCACGGCGTTGTGGTTGGGTATCATACCGAATAGTTGCCCGCCAATACTGTGCGCAAACCACAACAAGGGTAACTGGGGGTAGTTACTGGTTGCATAGTCAATGATCGCTGCAGCGTCATAGGTGGCCCAGTCTGTTATTGAGGTGCTTAGCTGGCTAAGTGGCTTATCAACCGAGGCGCCAATACCATAGTAATCAAAGCTAATGACGTGAAAGCCTTGCGCGGCTAACCAATTACAAAAGTGCTGGTAGTAGGCTTGCGGCACCGCCATGGCCGGCGCCATGATAATGACAGCGCGTGGGGCTTCAGCTTGCCACTGGTAGGCGACAATATCACGCTGAGGGGCTGTATTGAGTGTAATACGCTTGGGTTGTTGCATCACTTATGGAAGTACTTTCAAGTAAGGTTTTACCGTAACCTGTTCGTACACGCCGGCAGCCAAATAGGGGTCGGCATTTGCCCATGCTTGAGCGTCGGCAAGGGTATCAAATTCTGCTACGACCATAGAGCCAGTAAAGCCAGCATCACCGGGGTCGGTGGCGGCAATAGCTGGGCATGGGCCTGCCACTAATAATCGGCCTTCCGTTTGCAAGGCCTTCAAACGGTCTAAATGAGCGGGGCGAGTCGCGCGGCGCGCGGCTAAACTGTTCGGTGCATCTTCAGCCCAAATAACAAACCACATTATTCAATTTCCTCTGCATCTTTTTCACGATCGGTGTGATGTTTGAACATATACGCACCAGAAAACACACTAAAAATAAGCGTCGCGCCCAAGGTGCCGAACACCTTAAAGTTTACCCAAGCGTCTAAGCTCATTTGTTCAGCGATATATAGATTTGTGACGGCTAGCGCTAACGCAAAAATAACCCAAGCATAAGTTAGGCGGCGCCAAGCAAAAAGTGGCAGGTTAATTTCGCTACCCAGCATACTTTGCAGTGGGCTGCGTTTTTTCCACCACATACCGATAAGTAGAAATAGGGCGATGGCAATATAAATAACGGTCACTTTGATCTTCACGAACCACTCATCGCGTAAGAACAAGGTAATACTGCCGAAAATAAGTACCGCCCACATAATAATCCAGTGGCGGGTTGTTATTGGTTCACGCATGAATTTCATGCCGATAATTTGCAGTATCGTGCCGAGCATTAATACCCCAGTGGCAATAAATATATCGCCCAGTAGGTAGAACACGAAAAACAAAACAATCGGTAAATATTCCAGTACTATCAGCATAATGAAATCCAATACTTAAACGAAATCGCAGTGTGCCAGAAAACTTCGCACGGTACTAGATTGTGTGGCTAGACTATAGTTAATAAAAACCAATAAACATGATGAAGCGGCAGCTTATAGGGTAACGGTATTATGAAATTATTGATCACTGGCGGAACGGGGCTGATTGGGCAGGCGCTAATTCCTCATTTGCTTAAAAGCTACCAAGTGACAGTGACTAGTCGCAATCCGCAACGGGCAATTGCCCGCTTAGGGCAGCAGGTACATGTAGTGCGCACTCTTGACGAAGTTAGTGATATGAGTGAGTTCTACGCCGTAATTAATTTACAGGGCGAGGGCATTGCTGATAAACGCTGGAGTTCGCGACAAAAACTTCGGTTGGAGCAAAGTCGTTGGAATATTACGCGCCAACTTACCGAGCGTATTCAAAGCGCTGCGCAACCGCCGCAAGTATTTATTAGTGGCTCGGCTATAGGTTTCTATGGGCCACAAGGCAGCACGCCGGTTACTGAAACAAGTGCGGTTGAAGCCGATGATTTTGCGCATCACTTATGCGCCGAATGGGAACGTTTGGCATTAGCCGCAGATTCACCGAAAACACGGGTGTGTGTTATTCGCACAGGCGTTGTATTGGCACCCGAGGGTGGGGCATTGAAAAAGATGCTGCCACCATACTTGTTAGGGCTTGGGGGGCCGTTAGGCCACGGGCAACAAGGGTTTAGTTGGGTACATATTGACGACATGGTGGAAATTATTCTATTTCTGCTTGAGCAGGGCGAAACACGTGGAGTTTATAATGCCACCGCGCCTAACCCTGTGAAGCAGCAGGAGTTTAGTCGGACGTTAGCGAGAGTCCTGCGTAAATCGCATTTTATGCGGGTACCGGCATGGGCACTTAAATTAATGTTAGGGGAAATGTCAGACATGTTATTAACCGGCCAACTGGTGTTGCCTGAGCGCTTGCAGCAGGCCGGTTATTCGTTCAAATTTGCGCAGGTAGAAGCAGCCCTTAAAGACTGCTTGTTGCCGCCTTCATAGATTGCACAAATTCTTGCAGGTTCTGGGTTAGAGCGTTTTCATCATGTTGATATTGCTCGATTATTTTCACAATGGCCGAGCCGCAGATAGCGCCAGCAGCACCGGCGGCTAAGGCCGCCTGCACGTGCTCGGGGCTGGCAATGCCAAAGCCCAAAAGCGGAGGCGCACTATGGTACTGGCGCAGTTGATCGATGATGTCGCTAGCTGGTGCCTGCATTTGTGTTTCGGCACCTGTTACCCCCGCTCGACTGAGTAAGTAAACATAGCCCGCACTGTTGTTGGCAACCTGTTGCAGTGTTGCTGATGAGGCATCGGGTGGCGCAATAAAAATAGGCTCGACGCCAAACTCGCGCGCAATGGCGGCAAATTGTTTGCCTTCACGCACCGGAACATCGGCTATCAATACCGAATCAACACCGGCTTGCTGGCAGCGTTGATAGAAACTATCCATGCCATTACTCACCACCAAATTAGCGTACACCAATAAACCAATAGGTAGCTCTGGGTAGCGCGCGCGCACTTGTTCAATAATGTGAAAAGCATCGCTAATGCGAGTACCTGCTGCTAGCGCCCGAATATTGGCCTTTTGAATAGTCGGCCCGTCGGCTACTGGGTCAGAGAAGGGTAGGCCTAGCTCTAATGCGTCGGCACCACCGGCCACCAATGCATCAATAACTTTTAAGCTGAGCTCTGGGGTGGGGTCGCCCAATGTCACAAAGGGAACAAATGCCCCTTGCTTAGCGGCTGACAAACGACTAAATAATTGTTCGTAGCGGCTCATGCTTGGCCTCCTTGCGGTGCTGACTGGGCTTCGGTACGTTCCTGTAAAATACGACGTACATGGTCAATGTCTTTGTCGCCTCGGCCAGATAGGTTAACCAACAGCACTTTAGGCGCATCGGGTTGCGCTGCACGTTTCAGTGCATAGGCCAACGCATGGGCAGACTCTAAAGCTGGAATAATACCTTCGTGCTTGGCGAGTATTTGAAAGGCTTCTAAGGCTTCGTCGTCAGTTACCGATTCATAGCGGGCGCGACCAATAGAGCGCAAATACGCATGTTGTGGGCCAACGCCAGGGTAGTCAAGACCGGCTGAAACCGAATAGCTTTCTTCAATTTGGCCTTCGTCAGTTTGCATTAAAAACGAGCGGCAGCCATGCAAAATGCCAGGCTTGCCGGCAGCTAGCGTGGCGCCGTGCAGGTGCGTGTCGACCCCTTTACCCGCCGGTTCAACGCCCACCAAAGCAACGTCTTGTTCGTCAATAAACTCGGCAAACATACCAATGGCGTTCGAGCCACCGCCCACACAGGCAATGACTTCGTCGGGTAGGCGGCCAATGCGTTCAAGCATTTGTGCTTTGGCTTCGGCACCAATCATGCGGTGAAACTCGCGCACAATGGTAGGAAACGGATGCGGGCCAGCTGCGGTACCAAGCAAATAATGCGTGGTACTGTAACTTGCTGTCCAGTCGCGCATGGCTTCGTTAACCGCGTCTTTTAGGGTGCCACTGCCGGCATCAACGGCGACCACTTTCGCGCCCATAAGCTCCATACGGAACACATTCGGTTGCTGGCGAGCGACGTCTTTGGCGCCCATGTAAATAATGCATTCAAGGTCAAGTAAGGCGCAGGCTAAAGCTGTTGCCGTGCCGTGCTGGCCAGCACCGGTTTCAGCAATAATACGCTGTTTACCCATGCGCTTGGCTAAGAGAGCTTGGCCAAGCACCTGATTGGTTTTGTGCGCGCCGCCATGCAGTAAGTCTTCGCGTTTTAAATAAATTTCGGTGCCGTTGGGCGAGTTTTGCGGCAAGTTACGGCACTTAGACAGTGGTGTTGGACGGCCTAAGTAGTTTTTTAATAGGTCGCGAAACTCGGCTTGGAAAGCTTCGTCGTTTTGCGCATCGATAAATGCTTGTTCAAGTTGATCAAGCGCTGGTAGAAGTATTTCTGGCACAAATTGGCCACCAAAATCGCCAAAATAGGCGGATAATTTTTCAGTTGAAGAGCTCATAAATACTGCACCTTGTTATGAATTCGATGAAAGTGTTTCGTGTTCGCGCGTTGCCACGCGGCCATACTGACGAATGGCAGCAAAAAACGCGATGATTTTGCCGGCATCTTTGCTGGCTTTAGCATGTTCTACGCCCGAGTTGACATCGAGGCGGTTGACGCCGGTTTGCTGCGCTGCCCTCAAGTTACTTAGCTGAATACCACCAGCTAGCACACACTGTTGGCGTTGCTGTTCGGTTAGCCCATTGAGCAGTTGCCAATTGAAGGGCTGGCCGCTGCCGCCAAAGCGGTTGTCGAGCAAAAATTCATCAACGTCCATTTGTGGAAGCACAAGAGGCTCATCGACGCCGATAGCCTTCCAAATTCTGGTGCCAGCGGGCAATGCTTTGCGTAGTTCACTAACATAGTCGAGGTCTTCTTGACCGTGCAACTGCACCACAGCAAGTTGAAGCTGCTTGGCGATGTCGCTTACTTGGGCCAAGGGTTGATCGGCAAAGACGCCCACGAACTCGAGTTGTGGCTCGGTGGCAACTATTTCAGCTGCCTGCTCGGGAGTGACACAGCGCGGCGAATGGCCGACAAAAATGAGCCCACCATAAGCGCTACCAGCCGCACGTACCACGCTTGCGTCTGCCGGTTTGGTTAGGCCACAAACTTTGTGTTGGCCGTAAATAAGTTCACGGCAGGCTTGGTCAACATTGGCTTGTTGCGACAAGGCACTGCCAATTAAAAAACCGTCCACATGTTCGGCGGTTTTACGTATGGCTTGATGCTCACTGTAACCAGACTCGGCCACCACCAAGGTACCAGCAGGTATTTGCTTGCTCATGCTAATACTACGCTGTGGGTCAATGGAAAGATCGTGCAGGTTGCGGTTGTTAATACCAATAATTTTGGCGTTTAACTTAAGTGCGCGCTCAAGTTCTTCTTGGGTAGCCACTTCAGTAAGAACATCAAGCTGGTAACGCGCTGCTAACTCGGCTAATTCACGATATTGGGTGTCGTCGAGTATCGACAGCATTAATAAAATAGCGTCGGCGCCGAAATGCCGTGCTAGCAGCACTTGCTCGGTGGTAACAATAAAGTCTTTGCATAGTACCGGCAGGTTTACGGCGGCACTCACGGCCGCTAAGTAGCTGAAATCACCCTGGAAAAAGTCGGGCTCGGTGAGTACCGAAATGGCATCGGCGTATCGGCTGTAGGTTTGCGCTAGGCTTACCGCATTAAAATTAGGGCGAATGAGGCCTTTGGAAGGCGACGCTTTCTTGCACTCTAAAATAAAACTGGCTCGGGGTTTGGCTAGAGCTTCAGCAAGGCTGCGGGTACTCGGTTTTAGTTCCGCGGTTAGCGCTGGCATATCCATCGTCTGCAATTGCTCAGCAAGCCGCAGTCGGCGTTTAGCCACAATTTTTTGTAATATTGACGGGGTATCAACCACGGTTAAACTCCTGCAGCTTTTGTAAGTGTGTCAGCGCTGCGCCACTGGCCAAGTGTTCGCGTACCAAGGCGGTTGCTTCAGCCAGTGACGCTGCTTGGTTGGCAATATACAGCATGGCTGCAACGGTTACTGCAACGGCGTTCAATTGTGCCTCGGTGGCTGTACCAGCCAAAACGTTCTGCAGTAATTTAGCGTTAAAATCGGCGTCGCCACCGCGCAATTCTTCGATGCTAGCGCGTTCTACGCCGAAAGTATCTGGGCTTAAGGTGTAGTCGTGCAGTTCACCGTCTTTCAGTTCTACCACATGGGTTTCGCCATGCAGGGCAATTTCGTCTAAGCCTGAACCGTGCACCACCATGGCCCTTTGGCAGCCGAGTAGGCGCAGGGTTTCAGCCATAGGGCGGCACCAACTTGGGTCGTAAACGCCCAATACTTGTGCATCAGGGCGAGCCGGGTTCACTAACGGGCCAAGTAAATTAAACAGCGTGCGGGTTTTCAATGTTTGGCGGCTTGGCATGGCATAGCGAATGCCTGGGTGATAATGCGGTGCGAATAAAAAGCAGAAATTAAAGGCATCTAACTGGCGCTCAGCAACTTCGGGGTCTTGTGTGACAGACAAGCCAAGGCTTTCTAACACATCGGCCGAGCCTGAGCGCGACGACACACTGCGATTGCCATGCTTAGCCACGGTTAAGCCCATACTCGCAGCAACTAAGGCTGCGGTGGTTGAGATATTCATGGTATTACTACCGTCGCCGCCGGTACCGCAGCTATCAATCACTAGTCGGGTAGGGCGTTTAAAGGTTTTCGCGGCACGCCGCAGAGCTTGCGCCGCGCCGGCCATTTCTGGCGGCTGCTCACCGCGCAGTTTCATGGCAACTAGCGCTGCTGTAATTTGAATGTCGTTTAGCTCACCTTTTACCAGGTGATCAAATAGCTTCTCAGCCGCTTTGGCGCTTAGCTCTTCGCCTGCAAGTAGTTGATGAATGGCTTGCATGTTAACTCCCGTACTGCTGCATTAAGTAGGCCACGGTTTGCGCCAACAATTGGCTGCCATGACTGGTTAATATGGATTCTGGATGAAATTGAAAGCCAATGGCTTGGTATTCTGGAAACTCAGCGGCCATGGGTATCGCCCCGATGGCAGCCAGAACCCGAATACGTTCCGGTAACCGGTAACCGCACAACGAATGATAACGCGCCACGGTTAAGGGGTTATCCAGGCCCGCAAACATGGCATGAGGCTGCGTCACAACCTGTGCTTTTTTGCCGTGCACGGTTTCATGGCAGCGGTCAATGTCACCGCCTGCGGCATGAATGAGCGCCTGAAAGCCCAAACAAATGCCTAACATTGGAAAGCGGCCTTTGGCCCCTTCAATAAATGCTAATAAATTACCTGATTGCGCTGGATGACCAGGGCCTGGTGATAAGCAAATAAGCTGTGGCCCAGTATAGTCGGCCATTTGTGCAAGTAACTGTGCGGCATCCACGTTGTTACGATAAATGACTAACGGGTAGCCAAGTTGGCGTAACTCGTCGACTAGGTTGTAGCTAAACGAGTCAAAATTGTCGATCATGACAATGCGTGCAGGAGCGGTGTTGGTGGTGTTCATGGTTTACTCCTGTACCTGTTGATTAGCAATTCTGATGGCTTCTAAGACGGCCCGCGCTTTGTTCTCTGTTTCTGCAACTTCAGCCGCGGGGTCTGAGTCGTGCACGACACCAGCGCCGGCTTGAACCACGGCTTGACCGTTTTGCACAAACGCCGAACGAATAACAATGCAGGTGTCCATGTCGCCGTGCCCGTTGATATAGCCAACAGCGCCGCCATAGCTGCCGCGGCGCTGCTTTTCAACACCACGAATAAGTGCTGCGGCGCTTATTTTAGGGGCGCCAACTAAGGTGCCCATATTCATGCATGCGCGGTAAGCATGCAGGGCGTCAAGGTCATCAGCCAGTTGAGCCACAACACGAGACACCAGGTGCATGACGTGTGAATAACGGTCTACTTGCAATAAGTCAGCGACGTAACGGGTGCCTGGCTGGGCAATGCGGGCTAGATCATTGCGTGCTAAATCAACCAGCATCATGTGCTCAGCAAGCTCCTTTTGGTCAAGGCGTAACTCAAGCTCCAATCGACTATCAAGGTCGGCATTAATACTGCCATTACTGTGTTTGCCGCGCGGACGGGTTCCAGCAATAGGGTATAGCTCAACTTGGTTGGTGTTTTTGGTATATTTCAGTGCAGATTCTGGCGACGCGCCAAACAGCTCATACGCCGGTGTGCGCATGAAAAACATATAAGGCGACGGGTTCATTTGTTTCAATTGCGCGTATGCAGCAAGGCTGTCTTGGCAGGCCATGGTGAAGCGTCGCGAGGGTACTACTTGGAAAATGTCACCAGCGCTAATGTGCTCTTTAAGATCAAGCACCTGCTGGGCAAATTCTTTTGCTGATGGCGTTGCGCTTACCTTGCTGTCAACCACTTGCGCTTGCGCAGCTGAGGGGCTGCTTGAGCTATTGACGGCCGGCAGCTGGCACAGTGCCGCAATACGGCCGAGTTGCTGTGCGATGTCTTGATAGTATTGCGCACTTTGTGGGCCGCTGAACAAACTGGCAAGTAGCTCGGTGGTTTGCTGTTGATGATCAATTACTAATAGCGTTTCAGCAACGTAAAACTGGTAGTCAGGGCATTGGTTAACCCCGTCATCAACGGTGGGCAACTGCTCGAAGCTAGCAACGTAGTCGTAGGCAAAAACACCGCCAATAAATAGCGCGAGCGGATGGATATTACCTTGTTGCGCATGCTGCTGCAGGCGCTGCTGAATAATACGCAGGGGTTCAACGTTACTCACCATACGTAAACGCGAATCTTCGTCGGCTGCGGTCGGCAAGGGTTCGAACGTGCAAATAAGCTGACTTTGTGCGGTGCTTAGCTGACAGACATCGCGCAACTGCTCCGTTAACCATGGCAGCAAGGCTTCGCCGTTGGCGGTTAATGCGTTAATAGTCACGGTTTGAGCTTGGCAGGTTAGCTCCAGTGCGGCATTGACCATAACTAAGCTTTTTAGATTTTGGCGAGACTGTATTTCTGCGGAGTCAAGCAACAAGCTAGCTTGTGAGGGGCCGCATAAACGTTGATACAAGCCCAATGTGTCGGCTTGGTATGGCAGCTTCATGCGTAAGCTTGTCAAATGTCCGGGCTGTTCAATAATATTCACAATGAATGTCCGCTTTAAGTTGTTTGTAAAGTTGTATAATTATTTGCGCTTCATTCGGCTTCAATTTGCGGACATAAAAAAACCCGCTCATTGAAGCGGGTTTTGAAGCATTACGTGAGAAACACGCACACAAGCATCGCCCGCTAGGTCGGGAAATGCCACCACCAGTTTTTTTGTGTTTGGGTCGTTAATGTGATGTTCAACACGTTATATAGCCTTTTTTAAACTTGTTTAAGTGTGAAACTGAAGTTATCGCTTTTTTATCTGCGTGTCAACGCACATTGTGCTTCATAATGCGCGCTTTTTGGCGCTGCCAGTCGCGCTCTTTAATGGTGTCGCGTTTATCGTGGGATTTTTTACCCTTAGCTAGGTAAATTTCCAATTTTACCAAGTGCTTTTTCCAATACATGGCAGTAGCGACAATGGCATAGCCCTCACGCTCGCTAGCGCCGATAAGTTTATCAAGCTCGCGCTGCTTTAACAGCAGCTTACGGGTGCGTTCTGGGTCGCAAACCACGTGCGAAGAGGCTGAAATAAGCGGCTGTATTTGCGCGCCCAATAAGTAAGCCTCACCGTTTTTGATGATGACGTAGGTATCGCTGATATTCACTTTGCCGGCGCGAATACTTTTTACCTCCCAGCCCTGCAGGGCGAGACCGGCCTCGAATTTGTCTTCGAGAAAATATTCATGACGTGCTTTTTTGTTCAGCGCGATGGTATTTGAATTCTGATTTTTTTTAGCTTTGCTCATAGCGCGTATTATACCTATGCCAATGAAAAAGAAAATTTGTTTGTGCATGTGAACACGTGCAAGAAATGCGCTATCATGCGCATCATTTGTAACGAACGAGGAAACCGATGCCGACTATTGAACGAAGCGCCTTGGTGCCATATAGCGATGCGCAGATGTACGCTCTGGTCAACGATGTCGATCGTTACCCGGAATTTGTGCCGGGTTGTCGTACCGCCACTGTTCTGGAAAGCACCGATGTTATGAAAGTTGCGCGGTTAGACATTAGTAAAGCAGGCATCAGTAAATCGTTTACCACGCGCAATACCCTTGAGCCGCATGAACGCATTGGCATGGAGCTAGTCGACGGGCCGTTTCAATATTTGCGAGGCGGCTGGAGCTTTCATGCGCTTGATCAGAACGCGTGTAAAATTGTGCTGAAGCTTGAGTTTGAATTTGCCAACCGTTTGCTTGGCATGGCGTTTGGTAAAATTTTCAATGAGTTGCAAAGCCGTATGGTTGATGCGTTTGTGCAGCGAGCACAACAGGTTTATGGGAATAATTAGCCATGTCAGCTGAGCAAATACAAATTGAAGTGGCTTACGCGATTCCGCAACGACAGCAAATTATTCCTTTGCGGGTCGTTGCTGGCACCACGGTTGCCGAAGCGATTGAGCAGTCAAATATCAAACACTATTTTCCAGAGATAGATCTAGAGCAACAAAAGGTTGGTATTTGGAGCAAAGCTGTTAAATTGGATCAAGAATTACGCGAGGGCGATCGGATAGAAATTTATCGTCCGTTGATTGCCGATCCGAAAGCTGTGCGTCGTCGTCGTGCTGATCAAGCCAAAGACGAAGGTCGCGCAGACCCTGTGACTGGTGGGCGTCGTCGGCGCCGCGCCGAGGCGGATGAGAATGAGGGTTGACAAGTCGTGGCGGTAACCTTGTTTATTATGCGTCATGGTGATGCAGAGCCAGCGCAAGCATTAAAAGCAGATGCAGTACGACCGTTAAGTACCATGGGCGAGCATGAGGTATTAGCGAGCGCAACCTGGCTGAATGACTATATTCAGCAGCGCGGCGGCAATGGCCTCGATTGGTTAACCGTAAGCCCCTACATTCGTGCGCAACAAACAGCCACCATTGTCGAGTCTGAAGTTGCTGTTAGCACGCGTGACATTTGCGAAGATGCAGTGCCCGAGAGCAACCCAGAAACCTTTGTCGATTGGTTTTTTGCTATGTTGCAAACGCACCATATGAACGCCAAGCACGTGATGTTAGTGTCGCACATGCCGTTTATTAGTTATTTGGTTGCTACGCTAGATAAACAAACACCACCGTTGTTATTTCCTACCGCAGCCATGGCAGAAATTCGTATTGATGTGAACGCTGGGCGCGCTGAATTTGTGCGTATGATTGCCCCTAGCGCAGCGGAGTAATTACAAAAAGCGCAGCGGAGTAATTACAAAAAGCGCAGCGGAGTAATTACAAACCGCGCAGCTGAATAAGTACCAATAGTGCCGCGGCGCCGCCGTACTCCTTTGGCGCCTGATGAAATGCTCGAACCGCCGGGTGTTGAATCAGCCAGTGCGGTAAATTTTCTTTTAATATTCCCTTACCATGGCCACTCATAATTGAGCAGCAGGCCAGCTGCTCGCGCTGACATGTATGCAGCAAAGCAGCTATTTCGCGTTTGGCCATTGCTTGTGTCATACCGTGTAAGTCGAGCATGATTTCCGGCGGGTAGTCGCCGCGGCGCAGTTGCTTGAGCACGTGCGTCGACTCACCTTCAGCACAATAGCGCACCGCGCCTTCGGGCAAATGCGCTCGAAAGGTATCTGAAAAAAAGAACTCGGCGTGTTGCTGTTTCGCGGCGGCGCGCTGGCGCTTGTCAAAATGTTGAGCTTCGCGCATGAAGGTGTTGCTGCGGCGTCGCTCGGGCTGATGAGTTTCACTGCGAATGCGGCGATCAACTTTCACTTGTTCACGAAACAGCGCGAAATCGTCGTCAAAATCTTTATTCATCGTGGTTCTATTGGTGCGAAATGAATGGTATTAGGGTATCTTATGTCGCTAAATATGCAATCGATTAAGTACTTAATCAGTTTAACTTCGGAGACAACGGGTGACAAACTTTAGCACCACGACACTGCATGACGCCATGCGTTGGAGTGTCAGCACCATGCAAGCGGCAGACATTTACTTTGGTCACGGTACGGATAACGCGTACAGTGAAGCGCAGCTGTTGTTAGGGCATGTTACTCAACTTAATTTTAGCCAACTGGATCAGTTTCAATCGGCACGTTTGCAAGACTCTGAATGGCAACATTTTACCAAACTTGTGCAGCAGCGCATTGATGAGCGTAAACCGGCGGCTTATTTAATTGGCCAAGCGTGGTTTGCCGGCTTGCCGTTTGTGGTTGATGAGCGTGTGTTAGTGCCGCGTTCACCTATTGCCGAGTTGATTGAACAGCGTTTTTCACCATGGTTAACTGACGAGCCGACACGCATTCTTGATTTATGCACCGGCAGCGGCTGTATTGCCATCGCGTGTGCGTATGCTTTTGAAGAGGCAGAAGTAGATGCGTTAGATTTGTCGCTTGATGCGTTAGCCGTGGCTGAGCAAAACATTGCCATGCATGATCTCGAACATCGTGTTATTCCCATTCAGTCGAACTTATACGATGCGATTCCGAAGCAACGTTATGATTTGATAGTGACCAATCCGCCTTATGTCGATGCGGAAGATATGGCTGATTTGCCGGATGAATTCCACCATGAACCGGAACTGGGTCTTGCTGCAGGGGATGATGGCTTGGACCTAGTGCGGACCATTTTGCGTGAAGCGCCCGATCATTTAACCGAAAACGGTTGGTTGGTCTGCGAAGTCGGCAATTCCATGGTTGCATTAGCGCAAGAGTTCCCTGAAGCACCTTTTGAATGGGTTCGCTTTGAGCATGGTGGGGACGGCGTATTTGTATTGTCTTATCAAGATCTTATAAAGTACCACCAACAGTTTTAAATTAACCACAGCGGCGAAAAAGCATTATGGCAGCAAATACTTGGGGTGAATTATTTCGAGTGACAACCTTTGGCGAAAGCCACGGGGCGGCGCTTGGTGCAGTTATTGACGGCTGCCCGCCGGGCCTAGAGTTGTCAGAAGCTGATATTCAACCGTTACTTGATAAGCGTAAGCCGGGCCAAAATCGTTATACCACGGCGCGCCGTGAAGCCGACGAAGTACGCATTTTGTCGGGCGTGTTTGAAGGCAAAACAACCGGTACTCCTATTGGTTTATTGATTGAAAATACCGATCAACGCAGCAAAGATTACAGCGACATAAAAGATAAATTTCGCCCAGGCCACGCGGATTATACCTACGCCCATAAATATGGTGTACGCGACTATCGTGGCGGCGGCCGCTCATCGGCACGCGAAACCGCGATGCGAGTTGCAGCAGGTGCCATTGCGCAAAAATATTTAGCGGCAACGCTTAATATGCAGTTTCAAGCCAGCGTGGTACAAATTGGGCCGCATAGCACCCACCCAGAATTAGCGACTTTTGACTGGCAGCAGGTAGCGGACGACCCACTGTTTTGTGGCGATGCGCAAATGTCAGCTGCTGCTCAAGACTATTTGAAGCAGCTGTTAAAAGAAGGCGACTCGGTGGGGGCGCGGGTGCGTCTAGAGGTGAACGGTGTTCCTGTGGGCCTCGGTGAGCCGGTATTTGACCGACTAGACGCCGATTTAGCGAAAGCCTTAATGAGCATTAACGCGGTAAAAGCAGTCAGTATTGGCGATGGGTTTGCAGTTGCGGAGCAGCGCGGTAGTGAACATCGTGATGCGTTAACGCCACAGGGGTTTAGCAGCAATCATGCAGGCGGTGTGCTAGGTGGAATTAGTAGTGGCCAACCATTGATTGCCGAAGTGGCGTTTAAACCCACCTCTAGTATTACCACTCCAGGTGACACTATTGACGTACACGGCCAACCAACCACTATTGTGACCCGCGGGCGCCATGACCCTTGCGTTGGTATTCGCGGGGTGCCTGTGGTTGAAGCAATGGCCGCATTGGTGCTGATGGACCACGTACTACGTCAGCGCGCACAAAACGGCACTGTCACGCATTCGTTTCCGCAAATTTAAGGGGTGTTTGGTCAGCAGTATGTCGGACAAGCATCATTATTCTGATTTGATTTCGCTATTTGCGCAGTGTTTTTACGACGAATTTAACACGCGCCTCGTGTGTGGCAACAACGAACCCTATTATCAGCCAGCAACAAGCGAGCAAGACCATCACCGCATTGTGTTTGCCCATGGTTTTTTTGCTTCGGCGTTGCATGAAATAGCTCATTGGTGTATTGCCGGTGAGCGTCGCAGGCAGCTCTTTGATTACGGTTACTGGTATGAACCAGATGGCCGCACGGCACAGCAACAAGCCGAGTTTGAGCGGGTAGAGCATAAGCCTCAGGCACTAGAGTGGCTGTTTTCATTGTGTGCAGGTGTGCCGTTTCAAGTGAGCGTGGATAACCTTGGTGGTATTGAGGTTGATCGCGAAGCTTTTACAAAAGCTGTTCAGCAACAATTAGCTACGTATATAATTAACGGATTACCACGACGCGCAGAAGTTTTTGCTCGGGCACTGGCGCAGTTTTATCGCCAACCATGGCCCGCTGCATTGATTCTTTCGTGGAATAATAGTCAACAAACTAAGGAAGTTACTTATGAAAATTAAATACTTTTTTATGTTACTCGTAGCTTTGGGTGTGAGTGGCTGTGCCACGGTAGAGGGCATCGGCAAAGACCTCGAAAAAGCTGGCGAAGCAATACAAAAAGAATCTCGCGACCAAAGTGAATAACTCCCACACCTTTCGTATTGGCTTGGTTGTTAACCCATTCGCAGGCTTAGGCGGCTCCGTTGCATTAAAAGGCAGTGATGGCGCTGAAACCGCCGCGAAAGCCTTGGCGTTGGGGGCAACCCCTAAAGCACCAGAGCGCGTTAAACAGGCGCTTCGAGTTATTCTGCCATATCAAGCACACGTGACCTTTATTACTGGCGCGGGTAATTTGGGTGCAGACATTTTAGAGTCGATGGGCTTTTCGTATGAGATTGCTTATGAAGCTTCACAAGAAGCCACTACTGCAGCAGATACACGCGCATTAGCCGAACACATTGGTGCGACAAAATCCGTGGATATTTTGTTGTTTGCTGGCGGCGATGGCACAGCGCGCGACATTTGTGCCGTTTACCCACTCGAACAGCCGGTGCTTGGCATTCCAGCTGGCGTGAAAATTCACTCTGGAGTTTATGCCATTTCGCCAACCGCCGCAGGTAAGGTGCTGGAGCAAATGCTCTCTGGCCAGCTGACGACGGTAACCCAAGCCGATGTTATGGACATTGATGAAGATGCGTTTCGTCAGGGAACTGTGCGCGCGCGCCGCTATGGTGAAATGCTGGTACCGGCCGAGCTGCGCTATGTGCAAGCGGTAAAAATGGGCGGTAAAGAGAGTGATGAATTGGTGTTAGCCGACATTGCAGCCGACGTTATTGAAGGCATGGATGACAATACTTTGTATGTCATGGGTTCCGGTTCAACCGTGGCAGCAATTATGGACGATCTTGGGCTTGATAATACCTTGCTTGGGGTTGATGTTGTGGTGCAACAACAACTGGTTGCTAGCGACGTGACGGCCAAGCAACTTGAACAACTCATTCAGCAGCACAACGGGCCAGTGCAACTGGTGATTACAGTCATTGGTGGACAAGGCCATATTTTCGGCCGCGGCAACCAACAATTAAGCCCAAAAGTTATTCGTTTGATTGGTAAAGACAACATTCACGTTGTGGCCAGCAAAGCGAAGTTACAGGCGCTTGGCCAACGGCCGTTAGTGGTTGATACCGGCGAGCCTGAACTCGATGCAGAACTTGCCGGCTTAATGCGGGTAACCACCGGTTATCACGACGAAGTATTCGTGCGTGTTGAAGGGGTTCATTAAAACTGCGATTTAGGTAGCCGTACGACAATGCCGTCAAGCTCTTCAGTCATATCAATTTGACAACTTAGGCGGCTGTTGTCTTGTGGTTCAATAACCATATCGAGCATGTCTTCTTCCATTTCGCTGGCGGGTGGTATTTTGTTCACCCAAGCTTTGTCGACATAACAATGACAGGTAGCACACGACATAACGCCGCCGCATTCACCTAAAATTCCGTCGATCATATGGTCAACGGCACCTTCCATTAGGTTTTGACCTACTTCAACGTCAGCTTCAAATTCACCGCCTTGGGCATCTATATAAATCACGCGTGGCATTTTGTTACTCCCATGATGTTGCGTGCCTTTGCTGGCGCAGCTTATCACAGTCTCGCTAGTTGATAATAGTCGAGAAATTAGCGCTAGATTAATGTAGAATACGGCAATTTTTTTAACCAGCAACGCAAGAGTGGGGGCTTATGCAAGCTTTATTGGAGCGACTGTTTCAGATCAAAGCGCAGGGTAGCACGGTAAAAAGGGAAGTTATTGCCGGTTTCACAACCTTCTTAACCATGGCATATATTATCTTCGTCAACCCTTCCATGCTAAGCGAAGCAGGCATGGACTACGGCGCTGTATTTGTTGCCACTTGCTTGGCCGCTGCCATTGGTTGTTTGGTGATGGGCTTGTGGGCCAATTACCCTGTCGCATTAGCCCCAGGTATGGGGTTAAACGCCTTTTTTACCTACAGTGTGGTGTTGGGTATGGGCTACACTTGGCAAACCGCGCTAGGGGCCGTGTTTTTCTCGGGCATTCTCTTCTTCTTATTGTCTGCCCTGCGTATTCGCAGTTGGATTATTAACTCCATTCCGGTGACTTTACGTTTAGCTATTGCTGCTGGTATTGGTGCGTTTCTTGCGTTAATTGGCTTAAAGAACGCCAATATTATTGTCGCTAATAACGCCACCCTCGTTACGTTAGGAGACATGGGCTCGCTGTCGGTACTATTAGCTGGTGCTGGCTTCTTTTTGATTATTGGCCTAGTTGCTCGTGGTATTCAGGGCGCTGCGTTAATTAGCATTCTTTTAGTGACCGTGGCCGGTTTTTTACTTGGCGACGTACAGTACAATGGCATTATCGCGGCACCGCCAAGCTTGGCGCCAACGTTTATGCAAATGGACATAGCTGCAGCCTTTGATGTGGCGATGTTGAGTGTTATTTTTGCCTTCTTGTTTGTCGACTTATTTGACACCTCAGGCACGCTCATGGCGGTTGCACAACGCGCTGGAATTGCTAAGCCGGATGGTAGTTTGCCGCGTTTAGAACGTGCGTTGATGGCTGATAGCACCGCTACGGTTGCGGGGGCCGCGTTAGGCACATCAACCACCACTAGCTATGTTGAGTCGGCGTCTGGCGTCGCCTCTGGCGGTAAAACCGGTTTAACCGCCGTGGTGGTTGGACTATTGTTTGTGGCAGCAATATTTTTTGCGCCATTAGCGGCTATGGTGCCCGCGTATGCAACAGCAGGCGCTATTATTTACGTTTCTGTATTGATGTTATTTACTTTACGCTCGGTTGATTGGGAAGACATTACGGAAGCAGCGCCTGTTGCTGTGGTGTTATTAATGACGCCACTGACATTCTCCATTGCTGATGGTATCGCGTTAGGCTTTATAAGCTATGTGGTGGTGAAGGCTCTGGGTGGCCGTATTCGTGAATTAAATTGGAGCGTGGCTTTATTAGCGGCGCTGTTTATCGCAAAATTTATTTGGTTGGGGTAAGACGTTATGGGATGGCATTCAAATCGCGAATTTTTCGTTTCTTGGGAAGAATTACATCGCGCAACTAAAGAATTGGCGCGACGCCAATTACCAGCAGAGCAATGGCGCGGCATTATTGCCGTTAGTCGTGGTGGGTTAGTGCCTGCGGCTATTGTTGCGCGTGAGTTGAATGTGCGCGTAGTTGACTCCGTGTGTGTGAGTTCTTATGACCATGATAGTCAGCGCGACAACGTCACCTTATTAAAAGATGTTAGCGCAACCGAAGACGGCGAAGGTTTTTTGGTGATTGATGATCTTGTCGATACCGGTAACACCTTGAAGTTCTTACGCGAGCGTTTCCCTAAAGCTAAGTTTATTACAGTGTACGCAAAGCCTGCTGGCATGGAATTAGTTGATGATTTTGTTGCTGATTTAGAGCAGGAAACTTGGATTCATTTCCCGTGGGACATGCATTTGCACTATGTGGAGCCATTGGCCGGCTCTGAAAGCTAAGCTCGTACGAGCTCGGTTTAAGCATTAAAAAAGCCCAGCTTGTGTTGCAAGCTGGGCTTTTTGTTTGTACGCACACTCGTTTGTGTAACTGTTTGTGTGACAAGTATGCCGTGACTCTTAAACCTTAGTTTTTAAGGTTGCAACCACGTCTGCAATAGCAATTTTGTCTTTATTGCCGCTGCGACGGTTCTTGTACTCAACCGCTTGCTCGTCAAGGTTTCGCTCGCCAATGACAACTTGATGAGGAATACCGATTAATTCCATATCAGCGAACATAACGCCTGGGCGTTCTTTACGATCGTCAAACAGCACGTTAAAACCAGCGGCCGTTAATTCGCTATATAGTTTTTCAGCGACTTCTTGCACCCGTGCAGACTTGTGCATGTTCATCGGCACAATGGCAACATCAAATGGTGCCAGCGCGTCAGGCCACGTAATACCGTACTCATCGTGATTTTGCTCGATGGCCGCGGCGACAATGCGTGATACACCAATGCCATAACAACCCATGTACAAGGTTTCGTGCTTGCCAGTGTCAGTTAACACGCCGACTTTCATGGCGTCGGAGTATTTTTTCCCGAGTTGGAAAATATGGCCCACTTCAATACCACGCTTAATTTGCAATGTGCCTTGACCACATGGGCTTGGGTCGCCGGCAACCACATTGCGTAAGTCAGCCACTGCAGGCAGCGCGACATCGCGCTCCCAATTGATATTGAAGAAGTGGAAGTTATCTTCGTTGGCACCTGCGGCAAAATCGCTCATAACCGCAACGCTGCGATCAATAACCATCGGTAAGTTTAAGTTTACTGGGCCGAGAGAGCCTGGGCCTGCACCAACTGCAGCGCGAATTTCTTCTTCACTCGCAAATGTTAGTGGGCTTGCAACCAGTTCGTGTTTTGCGGCTTTAATATCGTTGAGTTCATGATCACCACGAACAATGAGCGCCACCAGTTGGCCTTCTTCGGCACCGTGCACGATTAATGTTTTCACGGTTTGCGTTATGGGCAAATTAAACTGCTCAACTAATGCGGCAATGGTTTTTGCGTTTGGTGTCGCTACTTTTTCTAACTCAGCACTTGGCGCAGGGCGCTGCGTTTGTGGCGCCACAGCCTCGGCTAATTCAACGTTCGCGGCATAGTCTGAGCTATCGGAAAAAGCGATATCGTCTTCGCCTGAGCTTGCCAATACATGAAACTCATGTGACGAGCTGCCACCAATGGAGCCGGTATCTGCAATAACTGGACGGTAGTCCAAGCCTAAGCGTTCGAAAATACGACAATATGCAGCATGCATGACGTCATAGGTTTGCTGCAGCGATTCTTGATCAAGATGGAACGAGTACGCATCTTTCATAATGAATTCGCGTGAACGCATGACACCAAAACGAGGGCGAATTTCATCGCGGAACTTGGTTTGAATTTGGAACAAGTTTAATGGTAACTGTTTGTAGCTACTGATTTCTTTGCGAGCAAGTTCTGCAATGACTTCTTCGTGGGTTGGGCCTAACACAAAGTCACGGTTGTTACGGTCGTGCAAACGCAGTAGCTCAGGGCCGTAGTCTTCCCAGCGGCCAGACTCTTGCCATAAATCAGCGGGTTGTACCATTGGCATTAACACTTCTAGGGCACCAGCGCGTTCCATTTCTTCGCGCACCACAGCTTCAACCTTGCGCAGCACGCGCAGGCCGGTTGGTGTCCAAGTATAAAGGCCTGCTGCAACTTTACGAATCATACCGGCGCGCAGCATAAGCTGATGGCTAATCACTTCAGCATCGGCAGGAGTTTCTTTTAGTGTTCCGAGTAAATATTGGCTGGTACGCATGTGTTCCCCAATTTTCCAGCAAAGCAACAAAGTATTGGCGAATTCTACCAGTAGCGGGGCTTCGTCAAAAGCCTTTAACGACACTAATTACGTGATTTTGTTGATTAACGACCTGCCAGCGAATATTCACGTCGTAAAGTGTCATGCCGTAAGTCTTGTCTACGTCCTGGCTATTGTTTTGATAAGCAGGGCGAGGGTCTTGCGCCAGAACCTGTTCAATAAGAAGTCGAAGTTGCGGATACTCGGATGCTAAACATTCGATTTGTGCCGCGGCTTCGGGACTAAACACGGTGGGTAATGTGGCGGGGCTGGTTTGAGCAAAACCACCCTGAGCGTTGCTTATTGCATCTGCATAAGGAATATAAGGTTTGATATCAAGCACTGGCGTTTTATCCACCCAGTCGCCACCAATAACGTCGATAAACACCCGTTCGCCGTCAATTCGAATGGCCTCAAGTTCAACCACAGAAAGCCCTATGGGGTTCGGGCGGAACGTCGATCGGGTTGCAAATACGCCCAGCTTTTTATTACCGCCTAGACGAGGAGGGCGAACCAAAGGCTTCCAACCTTGTGCTTGGGTTTGGTGAAACACAAACATAATCCAGAGGTGAGAAAACTGCTCTAAACCCCGCACACTGTCTGGGTGCGCTGCAGTGCCGTGCAGCTCGATGGTTGCGCGCGCAGCGCGAACTAAGCCTGGCTGCCTAGGTACCGCAAACTTTTGCGCGTATGGCGAACGAATAATACCAATAGGGTGCATGGTTATGGGGTTTTGATTGGTTGTTTGAGTAGAGCCGATGATCATTCGCGCATTGAGTTCAGTTGAGAAATTAATTGTGTATTTGAGCATAGTTTTGTGAATTTGACCAAGTTCTGATGTTTTTCCACAATTTTTAATTACATAACCATATGAAATATAAGCGATAAATAAACTGGCACGGTAATTGCTTTATAAACGTTGACGAAATTTGATGCGTCTTAACCAACACTTAAGCGTAATGATGAAAAAACGGAGAACAATAATGAATCGCCAACGTACTATTTGGAGTGTCGCGTTTTCAATGGTTGCTGGGGTAACTTTAATGAGCTTGCCTTTTACAGCTGACGCGGCCGAGCAAGAAAAAATAATGAACGCGGAATATACCGTCAGTACAGCCACTGAGGTGGAGTTTGATTCAGGGGTAGGGCAAATCACCTTTGAGCGAACGCAAGGCAATGTCATGCAGGTTAGCGTTCGTGCTTATAAAGACAACGATACAGTATTTGATAAAGATGGCAATGTGGAAGCCGCTGAGCTTAGCGCTCGTCAGTCTGGTGACCGCCTTATTCTTGAAGTTAAAGAACAAGACGGTATTCAACTTGATTGGGTTATAAAACTGCCACAAGTAGCCAGCCTTGAAACCGACCTTGGCGTAGGCGAAATTAGCGGCGAGTTGTGGGTAAGTGATATCAATATTGATATTGGCGTGGGTGAAGTTGATCTTGATATTTTTGGCAACTATGCCTCAATAAAGACAGACGTTGGGGTTGGCGATAGTAAAATTCGCGGCATTGGGCAAATTGAGAATAATCGATTTTTAATGACGGCTAATAGTCGAGCCTCGTCTAACGGTGATGCTAAAATATCTATCGACGCTGGCGTGGGTGATGTCAGTATTCGAATTGAATAAAACGAAAAAGCCCACGAATTAAAGTTCGTGGGCTTTTAATTTTGAATTGACTGAGTAAGTTATTTAATTAAGAAGCTATCTAAAGACTTGCCGTTTTCAGTCGCTTGTTTTAGCGCATTTGGCATGCGGCCCTGGCCGGTCCACGTAATACGTTCACCATTCACATGAATTTCATATTTTGGTGGTTTGGGAGCCCGTTTAGCGCGCTTCGTTTTCGCGGTGACGCCGGCTTCGCCGGCTAGCTCAGCAACATTTATTCCAGCTTCGTCCATGGTTCTGCGAAGTTGCTCAATAATACGTTGCTTTTCTGCTTCAACTTTTAATAGTTCAGCTTCTTCTTCGCGACGATCTTCGATGACTTTAGTTAATTTCTCGCTTACTTCTTCAAGTTCTGAAACCGATAATTCCTTTACCGCAGCTTTTAAACGTCGTCCATGGGTAAGAATATCTAAAAATTCGCTCATGTTTATTTCCAAGTTAATAACAAAGTGTATTTATATTTAATACATTGTTTAATCAGACGACAATCTCAAATATTTGTCCGATATATCTTACAAATAAAATGAGCGAATTTAAACAAATTACATATTTGGGTAATTTGGTCCTCCAGTTCCTTCTGGTGTTACCCAAGTAATATTTTGAGACGGATCTTTAATGTCACAAGTTTTACAATGAATGCAATTTTGTGCGTTTATTTTAAATACGGCTTCGCCATTTTCTTCAACCACTTCATACACGCCAGCAGGGCAGTAACGCTGCGCCGGCTCGGCAAACTCAGGAAGGTTTACCTGTAATGGAATAGTCGCGTCTTTTAACTGTAAGTGACACGGCTGATCTTCTTCATGGTTAGTATTTGACAAAAATACCGACGACAAACGATCAAAAGTTAATTGATTATCAGGTTTTGGATAATCAATCGGCTTGCAGTCGCTCGCTTTGCGCATTTGTGCGTGGTCAGCGTGATTATCTTTAATGGTAAATGGTAATTTTCCACCAAACCAGTTTTGATCAATAGTGTTGTACGCACCACCTAGAATAGTGCCAAACTTATGCACTGCTGGGCCAAAATTGCGTGACCGATATAACTCGTCGTATAGCCATGAATTTTCAAAGCGCTCGGCAAAGTCTGGTAGTTCTACCGGCACGGATTCATGTTGTAGCGCCGCAAAAATACTCTCTGCAGCCAACATGCCCGACTTCATAGCGGTGTGATTGCCTTTAATTTTGGCAAAATTTAAGGTACCCGCGTTACAACCCACCAACACACCGCCGGCAAACGTCATTTTGGGCAATGAATAAAGTCCGCCTTTAGCGATTGCGCGGGCGCCGTATGTCACTCGTTTACCACCTTTTAAAGTTTTCGCGATTTCTGGGTGGGTTTTAAATTTCTGAAATTCGCCAAATGGGTTCAAATAAGGGTTGCTGTAATTTAAATCAACAATAAGGCCGACATAAACCTGGCCGTCTTCAGCATGATACAAATAGCCGCCGCCGCTAGCATCATTTTCAAGTGGCCAGCCAGTGCTATGAACCACTAGGCCAGGCTGATGCTGCTCAGCAGGAACATCCCAGATTTCTTTGAAGCCGATGGCATAATGCTGCGGTGATTTACCGTCAGCCAGATTAAACTGCTGCTGTAAACGTTTGCCTAAATGGCCGCGGCATCCTTCAGCGAAAACCGTGTATTTGGCGCGTAGTTCCATGCCTGGTTCAAAACCGCTCTTTTGCTCACCCTTGCTGTCTAAGCCCATGTCGCCGGTGATAATGCCCGCTACGCGGCCTTCTTCAATGATAATATCGGCGGCCGGAAAGCCTGGAAATATTTCCACGCCAAGCTGTTCGGCTTGTTCGGCAAGCCAGCGACATAAGTTACCCATGCTTGCAATGTAGTTGCCGTGGTTATGAAAGGTTTTTGGCGCCATAAATCCAGGTAACCGAGTTGCTTTCTCAGCGTTTTTGAACAGCATAATATGGTCGTCGGTTACCGGCGTATTCAAAGGCGCACCGCGTTCTTGCCAATCAGGAAACAACTCATTCAGCGCGCGCGGCTCAAATACTGCCCCCGACAAAATATGAGCACCCACTTCAGAACCTTTCTCGACAACGCAAATCATGAGCTCTTGCTCACGTTCTTGAGCTTGTTGTGCAAGGCGAATAGCACAGCTTAAGCCGGCCGGGCCAGCACCTACAATAACGACATCAAATTCCATACTTTCGCGTTGCATAGATTACTCCTATTTATTTCGCGTTAACTGTTTGGCTCACCGTGTTTGACCTGAGAGGCCAGTAACTCAGTTATGTCTTGCTTGGGTAATGGTCGCGCCAAATAATAGCCCTGGGCAATAAGACAGTCGCGCTGTATTAAAAAATCAACTTGTTGTTGGGTTTCAACACCCACGGCACTAATTGAAATGCCAACACTGTGAGCGAATTTAATCATAGTTTCGGCAATTAATGCATGTACTTTACTGTGGGGAATATCTGCCATCAAAGGTTGACTGATCTTCAGCAAACTTGGTGGGAAATTTTGCACCGCATCCATGGTCGCGTGATTCAACCCCATACCGTCGATGGTTAATTTAACGCCGGTGTCGCGCACTGTTGAAAGCACACTATTATCTTGATTCGCGTGCGCACAGTACAGCTCTTCTTTTATTTCAATATGCAAGCTTTCGGGGCCGACTTGGTTACGCCGCAAATGCGATGTTAGAATTTCAGGCAGTTCTGGCAAAGCTAATTGTTTGCCAGATAAGTTGATACCGATGGTTAGTTCAGTATTACCACGTTGGGTAAATTCGGCATAGTCGCTAACAACTTGGCGAATCAAATTATCAGTTAAGGGTACAATTAAGCCGGTGTCTTCTATTAGCGGTAAAAACTCTTCAGGGTAAACTAATTCGCCATCTTCGTGTTGCCAGCGCATTAAAGCTTCAAAACCAACAATTTGCTGTGTAATCAAATCAAACATGGGTTGATAATGAATAATGATACTATGCGTCTCAATCGCTCGATGTAGTTGTTCAAGCAAAACCTGACGTTTAGATAGTTCTGACTGCTGTGCGCGCGTGTAAGTGGCGATACCGTGGTAATCGGCTAATTTGGCTTCTATTAAAGCTGCGTCTGTGTGTCGCAAGAGGGTATCGGCGTCGTAATCGGCCTCGCTAGCAAAAGCAATGCCAATAGATGCTGATGCATAAATCTCATGGCGACCAATAAAAAATTGCGGTTTAACTAGCCGAGTTAACTCGTCTGCAAGCTCCTTGGCTTGCAGCTCAGAGCTTGCTATTTGCTTTATCACCAAAAACTCATCGCCACCAATACGGGCAATAAAATCAAAATTGTGGGGGCTGCTTTGTAAACGGTGTGCTAAACGTTTTAATAGTTCATCGCCTACTTTGTGACCAAGAGCGTTATTAATATCTTTGAAATGATCAATATTAAGTTGAATAGCAACAAGCTGTTGCTGCGTTACCTTCACTTCCGCTAATCGTTCACCTAGAAAGCGGATCAATGCGTTACGATTTGGTACTTCTGTAAGCGCGTCATGTTCAGACAGATAGGCGAGTTGCTTTTCTACTTCATCACGCTTCTTAAGACTTTGATTATAATTTTCATTTAGCTGCTGCAATGACTCTAGCTGGCTTTCTTGCTTACGAATTCGTGCAACCAGCATCATGAGCATGCCAGTTACAAACATTCCCATTAACGGCGTAATTAATGGATTAATGATGTGTAAGTCAGAAAACTTTGCCGGCGTTGGCCACATTTCAAAGTACCAATGGCCGTTTGCCACAGAGATAGTAAAGTCGGCTGCCCAGCGATCTTTTAACTCGGTTTCACCTGAGAAGTTATAAATCGTTTCGTTATGTTGCTTAACAGAGGTTTGGTAACCTTCAATAATATGATGATGAATGGTTTGCTTAAGTAGCTCTTGTGTGTCGATGACAGCGACGACAAAATAACTTTGCTGTGTTGTCATTATCGGAATGAATAGAGCTAAATCATGCTGCCTAGAGGAAAGGTTTCTGGCTGGCATGAATAGTGAATCATTAGTTACTTGCTCTAGTTGTGCGATATTAACCGTGGTGCCTTGATAGGTTTTAGCGCTGACTAATTCATTCCCCGACACTAGCGTTTGTGCAATAACGTTAAGGTCACGATCAACAATATTGACTTGTTTTACGGACTGGTAAAATGACGCTAATGCGCTGCGTAGCAGTGGCAATTGTTGTTGTGGTGTCCGGTCACTCGTTTTTAGCAGCGCCCCAGTTAGTTCACTGGCATATAGCAAGCGTACTAAACCACCACGAATATTTGCTTCTAAACTAGCAGCATCGGCTTGAATACGCTCTTGCATGCGGCGGTGATCGTAACTTTCGAGCAATAAGGAGGCGAGGGCAGTTAAACCCAGGCCAACTATCGCGGTAAAAACGATCGAGCGCCAAAACTTCATGACTAAGCCAACTCCGGTCGGTTACGGAAGTATTCAAGTGCTTCAGGGTTGGCCAAGGCGTCTGTATTTTTCACAGTTTCACCGTGAACCACTTGGCGTACCGCCAATTCAACAATTTTGCCGCTGATGGTTCGTGGAATATCACTCACTTGCGCAATAATTGCCGGAACATGCCGAGGCGTCGCATTGGCTCGAATCACTTGGCGTATTTGCTGTTGTAGCTCGTCGGTTAACTGAACGCCCTCGCGCAAGCGCACAAACAATACCACCCGTTCGTCATCTTGCCAGCGTTGGCCAATGGCGATGCTTTCTAACACCGCGTCTATTTTTTCAACTTGGCGATAAATTTCTGCGGTACCAATGCGCACCCCACCTGGGTTGAGGACTGCGTCAGAGCGGCCATAAATAATAACGCCGTTGTGCGCGGTTATTTCTGCATAGTCGCCATGGGCCCAGGTGTTTTCAAACCGCGCAAAATACGCATTAAAGTATCGCTCACCGGTATTGTCATTCCAAAAGCCAATGGGCATACAAGGGAAGCTATTACGGCATACTAGCTCGCCTTTTTGCTGCGTGACTGCTTGGCCTTCGTCATTAAATACTTGTACATCTAAGCCTAAGCCACGGCATTGTAACTCACCGCGGTATACCGGTAGCGTTGGGTTGCCAAGCGCAAAGCACGAGACGATGTCGGTACCACCGGAAATGGACGACAAACAAAGGTTTGCTTTGATATCGCGATAGACATAATCAAAACTCTCAGGCGCAAGCACCGAGCCCGTGGTTAAAATACTACGCAGCATTGGCAACTGATTCGACTCAGCTGGTTTGTAGTCCGCTTTTTCCAGTGCGGATAAATATTTGGCACTGGTGCCAAATACGCTGATTTTTTCTTGCTCAGCGATATCCCATAAGGCCTCAGGGCCTGGGTAGAATGGCGAGCCGTCAAACAGCAACAAGGTTGCGCCTTGGGCTAAGCCCGAAACAAGCCAATTCCACATCATCCAGCCGCAGGTGGTGAAATAGAAGAGCACGTCGTCACGGTCTATGTCGGTGTGCAAGCCATGTTCTTTTAAGTGCTGCAACAAGGTTCCGCCAATACCATGCACAATACATTTTGGCACCCCTGTGGTACCCGAGCTGAACATGATATATAGCGGTGCGTTGAACGGCATTCGGGTAAAGGTTAATTCGGTAGAGCTGCGGTCTAAATAGTCATTCCAGTGCGCCCAGCCCGTATTTAATTTCGGTTTAAAACCAGAAAAATCAACAACAAGCGTGCGTTCAACGGTTGGCAGTTGTTGGCGAATAGCCGCGGTTTTTTCACTGATATCAAGCTGTTTGCCGTTGTAATAATAGCCGTCAACGGTAATGAAAAGCTTGGGTTCAATTTGGCCAAAACGGTCAACCACACCCTGCACCCCAAAGTCAGGAGAGCATGATGACCAAATGGCACCTAAGCTAGTGGTTGCCAGCATACCGATAATGGTCTCAATGCAGTTTGGCATCATGGCGGCAACGCGGTCACCAGGTTCTACACCATCGGCCTTCATGGCAGCAGCGAGTGCGGCCACTTCATGCCGTAATTCGGCATAAGTGAGTTGCTGGCGCGTGCCATTTTCCCCGCGAAATACCAGGGCGATATGATCGTCGTTAAAACGCAGCAAATTCTCAGCAAAATTTAACGTTGCGTCAGGAAACCACTGCGCGCCTGGCAACTTATTTGCATCGACAACCGTGCGCTCACCACGCTCGCCGATAACGTCAAAGTAACGCCAAATTTGCGACCAAAACTGGTCACTGTGCGCGACCGACCACTGATGTAAATCGTCGTACGTAGTTAATTGCAGATTCGCCTGAGCATTAACCGTGTTCATAAAGTCGGTTATACGCGCTGCAGCGACTTGGTTTGCATCAGGCTGCCACATTATTTTTTGCGTCATTATTCTAGCGTTCCTGTTGTGCGTTTATTTCTTGCGTTAGGGTTCAGGTGGTTATTTAGCCAGCATAGCGTGCGCGACGTTTGAGCGCGGGCCATGAGCAAGGTGGCGGCATATATCAGCGCCGGCCTGAACAAGGTTATTCAAATCAATACCGGTTTCAATACCCATGCCGTGCAACATGTACACCACGTCTTCCGTGGCCACATTGCCACTGGCACCCTTGGCGTATGGGCAGCCGCCTAAACCAGCGACTGCACTGTCAATGGTTGCGACGCCCATGGGCAAACAGCTGGCAATATTCGCGAGCGCTTGGCCATAGGTGTTATGGAAGTGAAGGGCTAAGTTCTGCATGGGCACACGCTCGGCAACGACACTTAACATGCGTTGCGCATGCAGCGGGGTACCAACGCCAATGGTGTCGCCTAAGGACACTTCATAGCAGCCCATATTCCACAGTGTTTCAGCGACATAAGCCACATCGCTTAGGCTAACTTCGCCTTGATAAGGGCAGCCTAGCACACAACTGACATAGCCTCGAACCTTGATATTCTGCGCTTTCGCCGCAGCAATAACGGGCGCGAAGCGCTCAAGGCTTTCGGCAATGCTGCAGTTGATGTTTTTTTGGCTGAAGGCTTCAGAGGCCGCGCCAAAAATAGCCACTTCGGTGGCCTGTGCCTGCACTGCTGCTTCGAAGCCTTTTAAGTTCGGTGTTAGGGCGGCATAGGTAATGCCTGCTTGGCGCTCAATGCCGGCAAACACTTCAGCGCTATCGGCCATTTGTGGCACCCACTTGGGGCTAACAAAGGCACCGGTTTCAATGTAGCTTAAGCCTGCCTTGGCTAATGCATTAACCAAGGCAATTTTAGCTTCTACCGGCACAGCCGTTTCGTTTTGTAGCCCGTCACGTGGGCCTACTTCTACAATTTTTACCTGTTGCGGTAATGTCATAGCGAATTAGCCTATTCGTCTTTGAGGCTGATGAGCTCAGCACCATCACTAACGAGATCGCCAGCTTGGTAATACACCTGTGCAATTTCGCCGTCACGTGGTGCGCGAATGGTGTATTCCATTTTCATAGCTTCCATGATCACTAAAGCTTGGTCGGCTTTCACGCTGTCATTGGCACTGACCATAACTTGAACCACGGTACCATTCATGGGCGCGGTTAAGCTACCAGCGGCGGTTTCTTGCTCCAGTGTGTCAGCCACATTGTGGCGCGTGAAACGTAAGCTTGCGTGTTCTGTCATGACCATAATGTCGTGTTCAGTACGCAAAATATGTGCGTTAAAACGACGGCCGTTCTGGGTGAAAGTGAACTGTTCACCGTGCTTATCAACTTGCCATAACGTTTCTTCACCCACTTGCTGCCAACCGTTTTCTGTTGCGGTTAATTGAATATCAAGTAGCTGCTCGCCAAACTGTAAGTTTAGGCCAAATTGACGTGGCTGGTTCACACGAAAGCTATGCTGGGTATGCCAAGGGTTTTGTGATACGCCATGCTTTTCATCAAAGCGCTCAGCAAGGGTTGCCATTACCGCATAGTCGTTGGCCAATGCGCTGGTGTCAGCAAACAAGTCGTCGTGGTATTTTTCAATAAAGCGAGTGGTGAGCTCAGCTTGGCCAAATTTCTTATGCCCAGCAATACGGCGTAGAAAGTCGATGTTGGTTCGTACCCCGGCCACGCGATAGTCGTTCAATGCTTGAATTAAGCGGCGCAAAGCAATGGTGCGGTTTTCACCCCAAACCACTAACTTAGCGATCATCGGGTCGTAGTATGAACTAACTTCATCGCCTTCAATGACGCCGCTGTCAATTCGAACATGCTCAGAGCTAGCTGGCGGACGCAACACGTGCAAGGTACCGGTGCTTGGTAAGAATTCGTGCTCAGGGTCTTCCGCGTAAATGCGCGCTTCAAATGAATGCCCGGTCACTTCAATTTGGTCTTGCGCAAGCGGCAGTGGCTCGCCACTCGCAACCAGCAACTGCCAAGCAACTAAGTCTTGGCCGGTGACCATTTCGGTGACCGGGTGTTCTACTTGCAAGCGGGTGTTCATTTCCATGAAGTAGAATTTGTTGTCGGTATCAAGCAAGAATTCAACGGTACCGGCGCCGACATAATCAATGGCTTGAGCCGCGCGCACAGCAGCTTCGCCCATAGCCACGCGGGTTGAGCTACTAATAGACGGTGCAGGGGCTTCTTCAATCACTTTTTGGTGACGACGCTGCACTGAACAGTCGCGCTCGGCAAGATATACCGCGTTGCCGTGTTCGTCACAGAACACCTGAATTTCGACGTGTCGTGGGTTACCAATGTATTTTTCGACTAGCATTTTGTCGTTACCAAACGAAGCTTGCGCCTCACGCTTGGCCGAGTTAAATGCTTCTTCAAATTGCTTGGCACTTTCAACAATACGCATGCCTTTACCGCCGCCGCCATAGGCTGCTTTTAGCAGTACCGGGAAGCCAATTTTTTCGGCTTCGCCGCGCAACGTGTCTAAGCTTTGGTCGCTACCATGGTAGCCTGGCACCAAAGGCACACCGGCTTCACTCATGATGGCTTTGGCTGCGCTTTTTGAACCCATGGCTGCAATAGCGCTGGTTGGTGGACCAACAAAAATAATGTTGTTGCTAGCGCAAGCATCGGCAAAGTCTTCGTTTTCTGACAAAAAGCCATAGCCCGGGTGAATGGCGTCAGCGCCAGTTTGTTTGGCCGCAGCAATAATCTTCTCAATCACCAAGTAGCTTTCGGCACTTGGTGCAGGGCCGAGGTGAATGCTCTCGTCAGCCATTTGTACATGCTGTGCATTGGCGTCAGCATCGGAATATACCGCGACCGTGCGAATACCAAGATCGCGAGCGGTGCGGATAATGCGGCAAGCAATTTCGCCGCGGTTAGCAATTAGCAGTTTGCGCAACATTGCTGGTCCTTATTCGTTGGTGGTTTTCCAGTTCGGTGCACGTTTTTCTAAAAACGCGCTAAGGCCTTCTTGGCCTTCTGCCGAAACCCGAATTTCTGCGATACGTTCAATGGTTAATTGCCGCGTGTTGGCATTTAGTGGCTGCTGATCAACGGCCATGGCCAAACTTTTCGCTGCAGCAACGGCCGCAGGGCTATTGTTAATTAATGCTTCAATAAGCGGCTGTGCGGCTTGTTTTAAGTCTTCTGCTATATCATGAACCAAGCCAATGCGCAGCGCTTCTTCGGCGTTGAAGCGCTCGGCGGTGAGCATGTAACGGCGTGCTTGCCGAGTGCCCATGGCGCGCATCACATAAGGGCTGATCACGGCCGGAATTAAACCAATTTTTACTTCGCTTAAGCAAAAGCTTGAGGCCGGTGTTGCCAACGCAATATCACAGCAAGCAGCTAAACCAACGGCACCACCAAACGCAGCGCCTTGCACCAAGGCGATGGTGGGTTGTGGTAGCTCATCAAGTTCTTGCATTAAGCGCGATAACTCTGCGGCATCGGCAATATTTTCGTCATAGTTTTTGGCTGCCATAGAGCGCATCCAACCTAAGTCGGCGCCGGCCGAAAAGTTTTTGCCTTCTGAACGCAACACCAGCACACGTACTTGATTGTTGTTGCGAACCGCTGCAAGCGCATCAAGCAGCTCAGCGATCATGCGGTCGTCAAATGCGTTATGCACTTCAGGGCGGTTCAAGGTTAACCAAGCAACATGGTCAGCAACTGACAAAGTAATAGCGTGATAATTCATATTTGCCCCTTACATGCGGAATACGCCGAACTTAGTGTCGGCAATCGGTGCATTATTTGCAGCGGCAAGGCTTAAGCCTAATACAGTGCGCGTTTGGGCGGGGTCAATAATACCGTCGTCCCACAAGCGAGCCGAGGCGTAGTAGGGGTGCCCCTGCTTCTCGTAGGTTTCAATAATTGGCTGCTTTAATTTTTGCTCAGCGTCGGCACTCATGCTTTCGCCTTTGCGTGCTAGATTGTCTTTGGTGACTTGCGCCATAACACCTGCGGCTTGCTCGCCACCCATCACGGAAATACGTGCATTGGGCCACATAAACATCAGCGTTGGGTCATAAGCGCGACCACACATGCCATAGTTACCTGCGCCATAGCTGCCACCAATAAGTACCGTAAACTTGGGTACTTGCGCGCAACTTACCGCGGTCACCATTTTAGCGCCGTGCTTCGCAATGCCTTCCGCTTCGTATTTTTTACCTACCATAAAGCCGGTAATGTTCTGCAAAAACACCAATGGAATTTTGCGCTGAGCACACAGTTCAATAAAGTGTGCGCCTTTTTGCGCAGATTCGGAAAATAAAATACCGTTATTGGCGACAATACCTACCGGGTAGCCGTGAATACGAGCAAAACCTGTCACCAGTGTATTACCGTAGTTTTGTTTGAACTCGTCAAAGTCTGAGTCATCGACAACCCGGGCAATCACTTCACGCACGTCATAAGGCTTGCGCAAATCGGTGCCGACAATGCCGTATATTTCTTTGGCGTCGAAGCGTGGCTCTTTCACCTCGTGCTGTGGCACGGGTTTGGCGCCTTGATAATTCAGTCGTGCAACTGAGCGGCGGGCGAGGGCAAGCGCATGCTCATCGTTCATGGCAAAGTGGTCAGCTACGCCTGAAATGCGGGTGTGCACATCGGCGCCACCGAGTTCTTCAGCGCTGACTTCTTCGCCCGTTGCCGCTTTCACCAACGGCGGGCCCGCTAAGAAAATAGTGCCTTGCTCTTTCACAATAATGCTTTCGTCGGCCATGGCCGGCACATAAGCACCACCGGCTGTACACAAACCCATCACCACGGCAATTTGCGGAATACCTTGGGCCGACATGTTGGCTTGATTAAAGAAAATACGGCCAAAATGATCGCGGTCGGGGAATACTTCGTCTTGGCGTGGCAAGTTCGCACCGCCAGAGTCAACCAAATAAATGCATGGCAAATGGCAACGCGCTGCAATTTCTTGAGCGCGAAGGTGTTTTTTTACCGTTAACGGGTAATAGGTACCACCTTTTACCGTGGCGTCGTTCGCCACAATCATGCATTGCACGCCTTCAACCATACCAATACCGGCCACAACGCCGGCGGCAGGCACGTAATCTTCGTAACAATCCCATGCCGCAAATTGGCCGATTTCTAAAAATGGCGAGCCACTATCGAGTAATTTTTCAATGCGCTGACGCGCCAGTAATTTGCCGCGCGCTAAATGGCGTTCTTGATACTTGGGGCCACCGCCTTGCTTAATCTGCTCAGCTTTGGCGTACAAATCATCGAGTACTTCTTGCATGGCTTGTTGATTGGCCACAAAAGTTTCGTCTTTTGGGTTCACTGTGCTGGTTAATACCGTCACGGTTATAACTCCTAATGCGTTAGCAAGTTAAGCAGATTCACTGAACAGCTCGCGGCCGATCAGCATGCGACGAATTTCTGAAGTCCCGGCGCCAATTTCATACAACTTGGCGTCGCGCAATAGGCGCCCAGTAGGGTACTCGTTAATATAGCCGTTACCGCCGAGCAACTGAATAGCGTCGAGTGCCAATTGCGTCGCTAATTCTGCGGCATACAAAATAGCGCCGGCGGCATCTTTGCGGGTGGTTTCGCCACGGTCACATGATTGCGCTACCGCGTAAACATAGGCGCGAGCGGCGTTGGTACGAGTGTACATGTCGGCAACTTTGCCTTGTACCAATTGAAATTCGCCGATGGCTTTACCGAATTGCTTGCGGTCATGCACGTACGGAATAACCACGTCTAAACAGGCTTGCATAATGCCGCATGGGCCCGCCGCTAACACTGCGCGCTCGTAATCTAACCCGCTCATGAGTACTTCAACACCGCGGTCAAGCTCGCCAAGAATATTCTCGGCCGGAACTTGGCAGTCTTCAAATACAAGTTCACAGGTGTTTGAACCGCGCATGCCGAGCTTGTCGAGTTTTTGGGCCGTGCGAAAACCAGGGAAGTCTTTCTCAATAATAAACGCGGTAATGCCACGCGAGTTTTTGTCTGGGCTGGTTTTTGCGTATACCACTAATACATCAGCATCTGGCCCGTTAGTGATCCACATTTTATTGCCGTTTAACACATAGTGGTCGCCTTTTAATTCGGCTTTTAGCTTCATGCTGACCACGTCTGAACCGGCGTTGGGCTCACTCATTGCCAACGCACCCACGTGTTCACCACTACATAGCTTTGGCAAGTATTTTTCTTTTTGCGCTTGGGTACCATTGCGAGCAATCTGATTCACACACAAATTTGAATGCGCGCCATAGCTCAACCCAACAGACGCCGAAGCGCGGCTAATTTCTTCCATGGCAACAACATGCTCAAGGTAGCCTAAGCCAGACCCACCGAACTCTTCAGGAACCGTCATGCCAAGCAAGCCCAAGTCACCCATTTTGCGCCATAAGTCCGCTGGAAACTCATTTTTTTCGTCAATTTCTGCAGCGCGGGGTGCAATTTCATCACGTGCAAACGCATTCACGGTTTCGCGGAT
This sequence comes from Pseudidiomarina donghaiensis, assembly GCF_900116895.1. Taxonomy (GTDB): domain Bacteria; phylum Pseudomonadota; class Gammaproteobacteria; order Enterobacterales; family Alteromonadaceae; genus Pseudidiomarina; species Pseudidiomarina donghaiensis. The sequence goes on from NZ_FPCF01000001.1 coordinate 891,856, forward strand.
CATCTCGGCCGTTTCGCCAAGGCCAAAATTAAAAGTGGTGTACTGACTAATCATAATGTCTCCTGGTTTGGTGCTGCAGAGTTTGTAGATGCCTTGCTGTTTTCTATTTCCGCAAGTTCATCGCGACAACGCTCTTCAAGGTTGCCAAGCTCTACCAATAGTACTTTGATATCTTCAAGTTGCTGTTTCAATGACATCTTTTTGTCATCAATCAGCGCTAAAACGGTGTGTAGCTGACGCGCGCTACTGTTTTCCATGTCGTACAAATCGAACAGATTTTTCGTTTCAGATAACGAAAACCCTAACCGTTTGCCACGCAAAATAAGTTTCAAGCGCACGCGATCTTTATTGGTGTATAGCCGGGTTTGCCCCTGACGTTGAGGCGCCAACAGGCCTTGGTCTTCGTAAAAACGAATACTGCGCGTGGTGATGTCGAACTCTTTGGCCAGTTCGCCGATGCTGTATATGGTTGGTCGGTTCATTTGTGCTTGCTTGTCTTTATTGAGAGGGTTAAGCTTAATGCAAGTTGACGTTAACGTAAAGGTAAGAATTTATGTCTGATGCAGTAGTTATTGTTGCCGCGAAACGCACCCCAATGGGCGGTTTTCAAGGTAGTTTGAGTGATGTAAGCGCACCTAGCCTTGGCGCCATTGCAATCAAAGCAGCGCTGGCTGAAAGCGGTCTGCAGGGCAACGATGTGCAAGAAGTAATTATGGGTAACGTGTTGCCTGCGGGCCTAGGCCAAGCGCCGGCGCGCCAAGCGACGTTGTTTGCTGAACTGCCGCGTAGCGCTGGGGCTACCACTATTAATAAAGTATGTGGTTCTGGTTTGAAGGCGGTGATGTTTGCTCATGACTTGATTCATGCGGGCTCGGCCGATGTGGTTGTTGCCGGCGGTATGGAAAGTATGTCGAACGCGCCGTATTTATTGAAAAAAGCGCGTGCGGGTTTTCGTATGGGTCATGACGCTATTTATGATCATATGATGCTAGACGGCCTTGAGGATGCATACGAAGGCAAGGCAATGGGCTGCTACGCGCAAAGCACTGCGGATGAGTATGGCTTGGGCCGCGAAGCTATGGATAATTTTGCGCTGGCATCGCTAAGCCGCGCGCAAACAGCCATTAAAGAAGGTTGGTTTGTTAATGAAATTACACCGGTAACCTACAGCACGCGAAAAGGTAACGTGACAGTAGACATTGACGAGCAGCCGGGCAAGGCTATGCCAGAAAAAATTCCTGGATTGCGCCCTGCGTTTGCCAAAGACGGCACCATTACCGCGGCGAACTCAAGTTCAATTTCTGACGGTGCGGCGGCGTTAATTTTAATGCGCGAAAGCGAGGCGAAAGCACGTGGCTTGAAACCTTTGGCGCGCGTAGTGGGGCATGCGACGCATTCGCAAGCGCCGGCGGAATTTACGGTGGCGCCTATTGGTGCCATGAACAAATTGCTCGACAAAGTGCAGTGGAACAAAGACGACGTTGATTTGTGGGAAATTAACGAAGCCTTTGCCATGGTCACCATGTTAGCGATGCAACAAATGAACTTAAACCATGACAAAGTGAACGTGAATGGCGGCGCTTGTGCGTTAGGCCACCCTATTGGTGCAAGTGGTGCACGGCTGTTGGTTACCTTGCTGCATGCTTTGAAAAATCGCGGCAAGCAGCGCGGTGTTACCTCGTTGTGCATTGGCGGTGGTGAAGCCGTTGCCGTTGCTGTTGAAATGCTTTAACGGCGGCGCGACGCAAGCCATACTGAAGCCAGTAATATGGCACCGCCAAGGGCAAGCCGAAGCCAGTCAACGGCTTGCCCCCAAAAGGCAAAATTAATGAGTAAGCCGGCGGGTATTAGCATGTTATTCATGGTCGCAAGTTGGGCCACGTTAACGCGCTTGGCGCCGAGGTTCCAAGCGAGGTAGCCGAGCCCCGAAGCGCCGAGACCAAGCCAAACCAAGATGCCCCATTGCAATGTGGTGCTGGGCCATTTGTCGAAGTTGGCAAAGGCCGCCATGGCCAGGCTTGAAACGATGGTGGCACCCAGAAAGAACAACGCAAACACATGCACTTGATTGCGCTCGGAACCCAGCTCTAAGCGTTTATATAAAACTTGACCGGCAGCAAAACAAATATTGGCTGCTTGAATAAGCAAAAAACCGATAACGAAGTCATCGCTAAGCGTATTGAACCGAATAACAGCCGCACCGACAACAGCGAGCGCTGCAGCCAACCACCACTGTGCTGGAAGGTGTTTGCGTTCAAACAAAACGTCGTCGATTAAGGTGACATAAAGCGGTGTGAAAATGGTGAATAGCAGCACTTCAGGCACGGTCAAATATAAAAACGCGTGATACAAGAACAAGTACATCACGCCAATTTGAATGGCACCAATGGCTGCAAGCCGCCATTGTTGGGCAAAAGCGAGGCGTTTGGGCCGCCACAGCGGTAAAAATAGCAATAACGCAAGCAGCATTCGAATGTAGACCGCAATATAACCGTCTACTTGGCCGGCAAGAAATTCGCCGATTAACGAAAAGCTCGCTGCCCATAATGCGGTTACGGCCCATAAAATCCACATATTAACCTCGTTGGTTGGTAATGGTTTGACGATAAAACTGGGGTGACATGCCCATGGTTTTTTTAAATAAACGTGAAAAGTAGTAGGGGTCTTCAAACCCAAGTTGCTGGCTAATTTGACGAATGCTATCGGCGCTGTTGTCGAGCAACTGACAGGCTATTTTAACCCGAATTTGATTGAAATAACGCATAGGGCTTGTGCCTGTAAATTGTTTGAATTTTTTGCTGAAGTAATAGCGTGATAATCCGGCAAACTCCGCAAAATCATCTAGGCTTAAGTCGCGATGCGAGTTGTCGTACATAAACCGCTCAAGCGCCGCTAAGTCAAACTCTGTCGGCACTTGCAGGGTTGATGTTAGCCGCGGTAGCTCGGCGATTATTCGTTGCAGTAGGCTGGCGGCTACCACGGCTGCAGTAAATTGATGCCGTTGTGTTTGTAAATTAAGCAAGTCGGTCACCACAGGAATAAGCTGCCGCCAACGGGTTAGAGTGAGAACAGGTTGTGCGGGCGATAGATCAAGAAAGTCCATGCATGCAGCAGCTGAGGTGCCTTGAAAATGCGCCCAGTAAATGCTCCACGGCTGAGTTGTAGAGGCGGCATAGGTATGCGCCTCGTTGCTAGGAAGCAACAACAATTGCCCGGCCTTTAGTTCGCCCTCGGCATGCGCGGTGCGAAAGTATCCGCGGCCGCGGTGGCAGAAAATAAGCAAGTGATCGGTGTGTTTCTTGCGTTCAACATGGTGGCCAACGGCATCGACATAATGGCCGTAGGCCAGCGGATACAGGTGTTTTGTGAGGGCGTGGCGAGCTAATTGGCGGGTTAATTGCAGTGGCAATACAACGCGCGAGCTGCCACTAGGTAGCGGCCATGACGATGGTTGGCTCATGTGAGGTTCTCGGTTAAAGCAATTTTGTCCATTATAGGGGCAATATCGTCGATGTTAAAGCGCCACAAAAACAACGACAATGAAAGGGATAAGAGCGTGATTCGTTGTTCGTCCGTTCACTTCGTTCACTGTTCGTACGTGCTACGCACTGTTCGGAGTGTCTTTCACGAACAGCGAAGCAGACGAACAGCGCAGCGTACGAACAACGAACAACGAACAACGGTTTTCAAACGAGGTAGTGAGATGAAAAAGGTTCCTTTGTATATCGATGGTGAATTTATTCAGTCGCAAAGCGACAAATGGATTGATGTCACCAACCCAGCAACACAAGAAGTGATTGCTCAAGTTCCTTGTGCGACTCAAGACGAAATGAAGCAAGCGGTTGAGAGTGCGCAGAAAGCATTTTTAACGTGGAAAGAAGTGGCGGTTTCTGAGCGTGCACGTGTGATGATGCGCTATCAAGCGTTGCTGAAAGAACATCATGATGAAATTGCAGAAATTTTAGCGAGCGAAACCGGTAAAACCTTTGAAGACGCGAAAGGCGACGTGTGGCGCGGTATTGAAGTGGTTGAACACGCTGCAAATATTCCGTCGTTATTAATGGGTGAAACCGTTGAAAACGTGGCGCGTGGCATTGATACCTATAGCTTTACCCAGCCTTTGGGCGTGTGTGCGGGTATTACCCCATTTAACTTCCCGGCCATGATTCCATTGTGGATGTTCCCATTAGCGATTGCTTGCGGTAACACCTTTATTTTGAAGCCTTCTGAGCAAGACCCATTAACGCCAACGCGTTTGGTTGAGTTGTTTGAGCAAGCGGGCGCGCCAAAAGGTGTGTTGCAGGTTATTCACGGTGCGAAAGATCAAGTGGACTTCATTCTTGATGAGCCTGCTGTGAAAGCTATTTCGTTTGTTGGCTCTGTGGCGGTAGGTCAATACATTTATCGCCGTGGTACGGAAAACATGAAGCGCGTACAAGCATTCGCTGGCGCGAAAAACCATTGTGTGATCATGCCTGATGCCAATAAGTCGCAAGTGATCAGTAACCTGGTGGGTGCCTCTGTGGGTGCTGCAGGTCAACGTTGTATGGCTATTTCGGTGGCGGTATTTGTCGGTGCGGCCAAAGAGTGGATTCCAGAAATTGCTGCAGAATTAGCGAAAGTGAAGCCAGGTGGTTGGGACAATAAAGACGCCGCTTATGGCCCATTAATAAGCCCACAAGCGAAACAGCGCGTTGAAAACTTTATTACTCAAGGCGTGAAAGAAGGTGCTGAATTATTAGTTGATGGCCGTAACTGTGAAGTTGAAGGCTTCCCGAACGGTAACTGGGTTGGCCCAACCATGTTTAGCAAAGTGACCACGGATATGGAAATTTATAAAAACGAAATTTTTGGTCCGGTGTTGTGTGCCACTGAAGTCGACAGCCTAGATGAAGCATTGGCGATGGTTAACGCCAACCCATACGGTAACGGCACATCTATTTTCACGGCAAGTGGCGCTGCGGCACGTAAATACCAGCACAACGTTGAAGTTGGTCAAGTGGGCATCAACATTCCAATTCCGGTACCACTACCGTTCTTCTCATTTACCGGTTGGAAAGGTTCGTTCTTTGGTGATTTGCATGCTTACGGTAAGCAGGGCGTACGTTTCTATAGTGAAACTAAAACCATTACGGCGCGCTGGTTTGAAAGCGATATCGCCGATGTAACCGGCCCGAATATGACGATTAACTTACGATAATAGGACGTTGTCATGAATTTTAATTTAACTGACGACCAACAAGCTTTTGTCGACACGGCAAAAGCATTTGCAGACAAAGAATTAGCACCGTTTGCGGCGCAATGGGACGAAGAGTCTCATTTCCCCATTGAAGTGTTCCGGAAAGCCGGCGAAATGGGCTTTATGGGCATGTACACGCCAGAAGACGCTGGTGGTTTTGGCATGAGTCGCTTAGACGCGGCGCTGATTTTTGAGCAGCTGGCGATGGGTTGTACGGCCACCACCGCCATGATGACCATTCATAATATGGTGTCGTGGATGATTGGCTCGTTTGCCAAGCCGGAAGTGATCGAACAGTGGGTTCCAGAGCTTGTTACCGGCGAAAAACTTGGTTCATATTGCTTAACTGAACCAGGCGCTGGATCTGATGCGGCAAGCCTACGTACTACCGCTAAAAAAGACGGCGACGAGTACGTGCTAAATGGCTCAAAAATGTTTATTTCAGGCGCTGGCAGCACCGATGTGTTGGTGGTTATGGCGCGCACTGGCGAAGCTGGCCCCAAAGGTATTTCAGCGTTTGTGGTACCTGCTGACGCAGCCGGTATTAGCTACGGTAAAAAAGAAGCGAAAATGGGCTGGAACGCGCAGCCAACTCGCTTGGTGACCTTTGAAGACGTGCGCATTCCGGCTGCCAACCTACTTGGCGCTGAAGGCGAAGGCTTTAAGTTTGCTATGATGGGCCTTGATGGCGGGCGGATTAACATTGCCGTGTGTTCAGTAGGTACGGCACAGGCGGCATTAAACACTGCACGCAATTACATGCACGAACGCAGCCAATTTGGCAAAGAGCTTGCTCACTTCCAAGCCTTACAGTTTAAATTAGCTGACATGGCCACCGAGTTGGTTGCTGCGCGCCAAATGGTGCGCTTAGCTGCGTTTAAAGTAGACAGCAACGACGCAGATAAAACCACCTATTGCGCTATGGCTAAACGCTTTGCGACGGACATCGGCTTTAACGTGTGTAACGAAGCGCTGCAAATTCATGGTGGTTACGGCTACATTAAAGAATACCCACTTGAACGCCATGTACGTGATGTGCGTGTGCATCAGATTCTTGAGGGCACCAATGAAATTATGCGAGTAATTATTGCGCGCAGACTGTTGGCCGATATGGACCAAGCCATCCTTTAAGGGTGGCTTTTCTGTCTTAAAGGAGTCGAAGATGGAACCCGTCGTATTATTTGAAGAACTTGAATGTGAACACGGCAAGCGCATTGGCGTCGCGACGCTAAACTCAGAAAAATCATTAAACGCGCTAAGCTTGCCAATGATTCAATTGCTGCAGCCACAACTGGCGCAGTGGGCTGAAGACGAGCACATTACCTGCGTCATGCTGCAAGGGGCTGGCGAGAAAGCATTTTGTGCTGGCGGCGACATTGTTGCCATGTACAAAGCGATGCAAGCGAAGCCGGGTGTACTGGTTGACGAAGTGGCTGATTTCTTTAGCCAAGAGTACCGTTTAGATTACGCCATTCACACCTTTCCGAAACCGATTGTGCTTTGGGGCCACGGTATTGTGATGGGCGGTGGCATGGGCTTAATGAATGGTGCCAGCCACCGTGTGGTTACCGAGCGCTCGTTGTTAGCGATGCCGGAAGTAACCATTGGCTTGTACCCAGATGTTGGCGCGACCCATTTCTTAAACCAAATGCCCGAAGGTTGTGGTTTATTTTTAGGCTTAACCGGCGCGCACATGAATGCCACGGATGCATTGTATTTGAAACTTGCCGATCATTTTGTGGCCAGCACCAGCAAAGCTGATGTGTTAACTGGTTTACAAGGGGTGAAGTGGGGCGATACCGCTGCATTAAATCACCAAAAAGTGACCGACGTGTTGAATGACATTAGCCAACGCGATAGCAATCAACGCCCAGCAGGCCAAGTCGAAGCGCACCAGCCATTAATTAAAAAATTAACCAGTGGTAACGATATTGTCGATGTGGTTGCCAAAATCACCAGTGACAACAGCGATGACAAGTGGCTAGCCCGTGCTCGGCAGACGCTCGCGGCAGGCTGCCCAATGACCGCGCATATTGTCTGGAACCAACTACAGCATGGTGCGGATTTAAGCTTAGCTGACTGTTTCCGTCTGGAGCTGACATTATCGGTGCAGTGCGCCATGCGCGGCGATTTTGCCGAAGGTATTCGGGCGTTGTTAATTGACAAAGATAAACAGCCTAAATGGCAGCATGCGGCTGTGGCTGATGTGTCTGCGGATGATGTGGATGGCTTTTTCACGTCGCCGTGGGAGGCATCACAGCACCCACTCGCAAATTTAGGTAAATAAAAGCAAAAGCGATATTAGCTGTTAGATATTGGATATTAGCCAAATGTTTCGGCTTTTCTTCTGATAGCTAATATCTCCGTTATCAAATATCGATTTGGATCTTAATTATGGCGAATGTTGGATTTATCGGGCTTGGCAACATGGGCGGCCCAATGGCAGCTAACCTTGTAAAAGGTGGCCACAAGGTACAAGTTTTTGATTTATCAGAAGCGGCGTTAAGCGCAGCGAAAGAGGCCGGTTGCAGTATTGTGAGCTCGGCAACTGAAGCGGCGACTCACGTTGACTTCATTGTCACTATGTTGCCTGCAGATAAGCACGTCAAAAGCGTCTATTTGGCGGATGACGGGTTAATCACTGTGCTGAGCAAAGACACGCTGGCCATTGATTGCAGCACCATTAGTGCTGAAACGGCACGTTTTGTTGGTGCTGCGCTAAAAGAAAAGGGTATTGATTTTATTGATGCGCCTGTATCTGGCGGCGTTGGCGGGGCAAAAGCCTGTACCCTAACATTTATTTGTGGTGGCGAGGCTGGTGCTGTTGCACGTGCACGTGACGTACTGCAAGCAATGGGTAAAAACATATTCCATGCCGGTGAGATGGGCGCTGGGCAAGTGGCTAAAATCTGCAACAATATGTTGTTGTCAGTGCTTATGGTTGGTACTTCTGAAGCACTGCAATTGGGCATTGCCCATGGCCTTGACCCGAAAGTGTTGTCGCAAATTATGGCAGCAAGCTCCGGTAGCAACTGGACTTTAGATGTATATAATCCATGCCCAGGTGTGATGGATAATGTACCATCAAGCAATGGCTACCAAGGTGGCTTTTTGGTTGACTTAATGAGCAAAGACCTAGGCCTCGCACAGCAAGCTGCACTGGCTAGCGGCGCAGCTACGCCGATGGGCGCGCTGACCCATAACTTGTACCGTAGCTGGTCGCAGTTAGGCCACGGACGTGAAGATTTTTCAAGCATCTTCAATTACGTAAAACCAATTTCGAAGTAACGGATAATCTATGAACATTGCACAAAGCACTATTGTTATTACGGGCGGAGCACAAGGTTTAGGCCGTGCCATGGCTGAACATTTCGCGGCCGATGGCGCGCAATTAGCGTTGTTAGATATGAACGCCGAAACCTTAGCCGAAGCGGAAAAAATCTGCACCGAAAAGGGTGCGAAAAAAGTCAAAGGCTACGTGGTTAACGTGGTTGATGAAGCGGCTGTGGAAGCGGTATTTGAAGAAATTGTCGCTGATTTCGGTGGCATTAATGTGTTGGTCAACAACGCGGGTATTTTGCGTGATGGCCTAATGATTAAATGCAAGGACGGTGAAATTACGCATAAAATGCCGTTGCAACAGTTCCAGTCTGTACTAGACGTGAACTTAACCGGTACTTTCTTATGTGGTCGCGAAGCTTCTGCGCATATGGCAAAAGCCGGTAATGGCGGTGTTATTATTAATATTTCAAGTGTGGCGCGTGCTGGCAATATGGGCCAAACCAATTATGCCGCAACCAAAGCCGGTGTCGTGGCAATGACAGTGACTTGGGCACGTGAATTGGGCCGTTTCGGTATTCGCTGTGGCGCTATTGCGCCTGGGTTTATTGAAACACCAATGACAGCGCAAATGAAACCAGAAGCCATTGAGCGTGCTTTAAGCATGGTACCACTGCGCCGTTGGGGTCAACCTGAAGAGATTGCACACAGCGCACGTTACATTATTGAGAATGACTTCTTTAGTGGTCGTGTGGTAGAAATAGACGGTGGTGTACGACTTTAACGAGAACTGATGCGTAAATTACCCCCATTAAATGCTTTAAAAGCCTTTGAAGCCGCGGCGCGGCACCTAAGTTTTACCCGTGCCGCGGATGAACTGTACGTTACCCAAGCTGCAGTGAGCCACCAAGTTAAAGGTCTTGAAGAGTTTTTGGGGGTTCAATTATTTTTGCGTCGTAACCGTTCGCTCTTACTTACTCAAGAAGGGCAAACCTACTACCTTGAATTAAAAGAAATATTTGACCATATTGTGCAGGCGACGGAGCGCGTGAAATTTGCGAGTCAGCGCGGCTCGCTGACTATTTCTTTGCCGCCTAGCTTTGCTATTTTGTGGTTTGTACCGCGCTTAAGCCGTTTTCGCGAAGCTTACCCAGATATTGATGTACGTATTCGTGCCGTTGATGAAGTTGACGGCTCGCTCACCGATGACGTTGATGTTGCCATTTATTACGGCGCTGGCAAGTGGCCAGGTTTGCGCGCTTACAAGCTACACAATGAGTACCTTATACCTGTTTGTTCGCCACTGCTGTTAAGTGGAACCAAACCCTTACGTGAACCACGTGATCTGTTGAATCATACTTTATTGCATGACGAAACGCGTAACGCTTGGAAAGACTGGTTCAAATTGGTTGGTATTGATAAAGACAAAGGCGACAATGGCCCCATATTTAGCCATTCGAACCTTGCTTTGAAGGCGGCTGTGCACGGCCAAGGCATTGCCTTAGCCAACAACGTGTTAGTAAAACCAGAAATAGATGCAGGGCATTTAATTCAGATCTTCCCTGAAGCCTTACCTCGGCAAAAATCTTTTTATCTAGTTTGTCGTGACTCTCAGTCAGAAGTCGGTAAAATCGCCACCTTCCGAAATTGGCTACTACAAGTGGTGGAAGAAGAAGAGGACAGCTATGAGTGATTTGCAACGTGTCGCCATGAAGCAAGACAATGCGGATGGTGCGGTGCGAATTATTTTTGCCCACGGTGCAGGCGCCGGGCTGCAAAGCGATTTCATGCAGTATTTTGCCCTTGGCTTGGCATTAAAAAATATTGAAGTGGTGCGGTTTAATTTTCCATATTGGCAAAAGTTTATGGATACTGGCGTACGCCGCCCACCCAATCCGATGGCTGAGCTTGAACATTGCATGCGTACCGTAGCGCAGCAGTACAATGACAATAAGTCATTGTATTTAATGGGAAAGTCAATGGGTGCGCGGGTTGCTTTTCGGCTTGCTGATGAATTGAACGCAAGCGCAGCAATTGCACTTGGATTTCCGTTTCACCCAGTTGGTAAGCCTGAAAAATTGCGCCTTGATGACCTAGATAATAGCTGCGACCAAAATTTAATTATTCAGGGTACGCGCGATAGCTTTGGCAAACCTGAAGAAGTTGCAGGCTATAATTTGCCTAAGAATGTCAGCTTACAGTGGATTGAGCATGGTGATCACAGTTTAGAGCCAACGAAGCGAAGTGGGTTGGCGCGCGAGCAACTGTGGCAAAACGCCATTGAACAAATTGAAAAGCAAGTACGATATTAGCTATTAGATATCAGATATTAGCAGATGGTGGGAAAATTTAGGGTTTGTCTAATATTCAATATCTAATAGCTGTTATCGCTTTTGGGGTTAAAGATGAATGGAATTGTGGCCTATTGTCGGCCTGGGTTTGAAAGTGATTGTGCCGCTGAACTGCAGGATAAAACCGCAGCGCTAGGTATTTATGGCTATTGCCAAACTAAGGCGCAGCAGGGCTATGTTGTATATCGTTGTCAAAATGAAGAAGCTGAACACTTAGCCAAAAAGCTTGTGCTGAAAGAGCTTATTTTTACTCGTCAGTTTTTTGCGGTATTAGCGCACGTAACCGACTTGCCGCAAACAGACCGAGTGAGTGCGGTGCAAGTAGCTTTGCTTGATGAAACTGTGCAAGAAGCATTTACCGGTATTAAACCTTGTGGCGATTTGCGCGTAGAAACGCCAGATACGAACGACGGTAAAGAGCTATCAAAATTTTGTCGTAAGTTTACCGTGCCGCTGCGCCAAGGTTTACGCCAAATTGACTGGCTAACAACGAAAGAAAGCGATAGACGCCCAACACTGCATGCGTTCTTTTTGAGTAATCAAGAAGTGATGATTGGGTTTTCCTACTCGTTTAATCAGTCGCCTTGGTTGATGGGTATTCCTCGTTTACGTTCACCAAGTGAGGCACCTAGCCGCTCAACACTTAAATTAGATGAAGCATTTCAGGTGTTTGTGCCCGAACACGAGCGAGAAGCGCGTATTTCATCAGGTATGAACGCTGTGGATTTAGGCGCAGCACCTGGCGGTTGGACGTATCAATTGGTGCGTCGCGGTATGATGGTGCAAGCTGTTGATAACGGGCCAATGGCCGAAAGCTTGATGGAAACGGGGCAAGTTAAACATATTCGAGAAGACGGCTTTAAATACCGTCCGAAGAAAAAAAACGTAACTTGGTTAGTGTGCGATATGGTTGAGAAGCCTGCAAGAGTCGGCGAGCTGATGACAAGTTGGCTAGTTGAGGGCGACTGCGAAGAAGCCATTTTCAACCTAAAACTACCAATGAAACGCCGCTATGCAGCAGTGGCTGAATACCTTGAGCATATAAAACAAAACTTAATTGAGCATGGGCGTGGGCGGTTTGAACTACAAGCTAAGCAACTGTATCACGACCGCGAAGAGATAACAGTTCATATTCGTTGGATGTAACATTCTAACCCGGCCATCGTGCCGGGTTTTTTATTGCGCGCACGTTTCTAGTGCTATGTTGTGTATTATTTAACATTCCCATCGATTTACCGACTGCGTACTTAAAACCATTGAAGCCACCACCGACCAAGGACTTGTTACCAGCATGAGCTATCAGGGCGGGCAACATAAACGGCACCGTCACCACCACACACAACAGCCCCAAAGAGCAGCGTTATGATGGCTTTGGCAACATTACCTTTCGCACGGGTGTGGGCAATTACACTTACGCCACTGACGGCACTATGCGCTTAACGGATGTGGTTTCATCAAGTACGCGCAGCTTCACCTATGATGCAAGTGGCAACGTTCTTAGTGATGGCGACCGTACGTTCACCTATGACGGTGCTGACCGCGTTACCCACATCAGCGGTTACGGCACTAGCTCAAGCATGCGTTACGATGCCCAAGGCGCGCTGTACTATCAACAAGACGTTTTACAAGAAAGTAATCAAAGCGTAACCTACACAAAACACATGTATGACCCCACCCTCGGGCGCTTTTTACAGGCCGCCCCGAGTGGGTATTTTTTCAGTAAGCTGTGGAAAGGAATTAAGAAGTTTGTTGGAGTTATAATTGTTGCCGTTGCTTCATACTATTGTGCAGGGACATGTACTACAGCCATGTGGTCTTTGATCGGTGCAAGTGCTGGTGCTACTAGTGCTGCTGTAAATGGGGAAATATATTCACTGGGGCCTTACTCGGAGCTTTTACCGCAGGCATTGGAGCTGCAGTTGGTGAAGGTATGGGGGCGTTATTTGCCAATGGCTTAGCTGGTGGAAAGTTTGCTAATGGAGCAGTAAGTGCGGCATTTATGGCTGCTGTACACGTAGGAGTTGCTGCTTCTAGAAAACGAACGGCGCAGGAAGTAACTTATGCAAAATTAGCAAATGATGTCTATAAGCCTCAAGGAAAGGCAATTGATGGCTATGAAATGAGCAGAGATTTATTTACAGATTCTGAAACGGGACTTCAATCTGCTCTTTATGTCAATCAAGATACAGGTCATAGTGTTTTTGCATTTGCAGGCACAAACGGAGCCTCAGATTGGATTGCTAATATAAGACAAGCCTTTGGTTTAGAAAGTGCTCAATACACTCAAGCAATGGGACAAGCTCAAGCCGTTTATGCAGCAAAAGGCGGCAATGTTCAGTTTGTCGGTCACTCTCTCGGTGGAGGTTTGGCTACAACATCTGCAATTGTTACTGGCGTTAGTGCGACAGTATTTAATGCCGCAGGATTGAATCCAAGTACAGTAGGTGGTGCTTCACCTGCACCGGGATCGATAACACATTTCCAAAGTTCATTTGATGGACTACAAATGTTGAACTCTGATACCCCTGTTAAAACGTATGGTGAGCAAGTATTGTTAGGGCCTGCTGGGTGGCATCCTATGGGCGGTGTCTGCGAAAGAGTGAGGTGCTAGTTTTGGGGAAAACAATATTTCAACTAATTAATTTCGTAGTTGTGAGCTGCTTTGCGATAGGGTGCCACTCTATAGAAAGAAATCAAAATATGGATTCAGAGAATAAACAGTTTGTATTGAAGGTTGATAACGAGCTAGTTATTTCAATGCCTTTAAAGAAAATGTTCTTAGATCCTGATGTCAGGAAGTTGGCTCAATATGCAGGAGAAGGAAACCTTACGAAACTTGATGAACTTGTTAAACAAGGAGTAAATGTCAATTCCAGTGGTAATCAGGGGGCTACACCTTTATTCTGGGCGTTGAGAAATGAAAATTTTTCTGGATTTAAAAGGCTCTTAGAGTTAGGAGCCGATCCTAATATTGTTTTCGCGGATAGTTCCATTATGCATTGGGCAGCTAGGCACAAAGATATTCGTTTTTTGCAGCTAGCATTAAAGTTTAAAGGTAATCCAGATTTATATGCAGGTAATCCTAAAAAGACACCTATTTTTAATACAATTAGTGTTGAAGGTGGAGATAATCTACCAGCCTTGGAGCTTCTATTAAAATCAGGTGCAGACATTAATGCGCCAACAGGAAGTGAAAAGATATTTGGCATTTCAATGGGGGGAGTAACTCCTGTTTTGGCTGCGGCAAATATCATAAGGTTTGATATCGTATACTCACTGCTTGAGGCTGGTGCTGACTACGCAGTTGTAGATGATAATAAGAGGAATTTGGTGTCCAGAATTAAGTCTGTACAACATAGGCTTCAAGAAGGATCTAAACAAGAGATATTTTTAAAGAAAGTTGTTAAATGGCTAAATGATAAAGGTGTAGAAGTTTAACACTCTAAAATCGATTTATAGGTGTAATTGATTTCAAACCACTCTGCTGCCCCAGGGCAAGAGCGTGAACGTTTTTTAAGCATTCACGATGGTAGTGTTCAGAATTCTGTGTTATTTCACAAAGCTAGCATAATAGAAATGACACGTGACTAGGCCAGGCTTCGGCAAGATGGCGTTCAACATATTATGCCAACCAGTTTTAACAACTTATGAGTTGTCGCCGTTAGCGGCGCCGGCAGCTTAACTGAATACCGTTACACCGTGGCGGATGACGTGGTCATCGTGCAGCGCGAAAGCGCAAGCACAAGCACGGAAACCACGTACTTGCTCTTTAAAGACCACCTAGGCTCGGTGTTTACCACCTTGGCCACCACGGGCGAGATAATCAGCCAGCAGCTATTTAGCGCCTTTGGTCAAACCCGAACCATTTACACCACAGGCGGTGTTGCACTTGGCAGCATGTTGCCGCCAACCGAGCAAGGCTTTACCGGGCATCGGCAGATGGATGCCTTGGGCATTGTGCACATGAAAGGGCGCATTTATGACCCCACCCTCGGGCGCTTTTTACAGGCCGACCCGTTTGTGCAAGCACCCAAGAACAGCCAGAACTACAACCGCTATAGCTATGTGCTGAACAACCCCATGAGCTATACCGACCCGAGTGGGTATTTTTTCAAATCTTTGTTTAAGGGAATAAAAAAATATTGGCGGGTAATTGCTGCAGCAGTGGTCTCTTATTTTACTTTCGGGGCCGCCAGCGGATGGGCTTCAAGTTGGGCCTTAAGCTCAGGATTAAGTGCAAGCGCTGCTGGGTTTACTGGGGCAGTTGTCGGCGGTGCAGCAGCTGGTTTTGTAAGTGGTGCTATTATGACAGGTTCGCTCAGAGGAGCGATGAGCGGCGCTTTGGCGGGTGCTATTACTGGCGGTATTTTCGAGGGTATTGCTCAGTATGGATTTAACACATCAACGGTGACAGAGGCAGCCAGCGCAATGTTGCTAGAAGAAGCTGGTGTGCCAAGGGAAACCATAATGAAGCTATACAGTGAAGGTGGTGGACATACCTCACATGTTAAAGTAGATGCAAATGGTGATCCTATTCCTGATCAAGTTATTGATAGCGCAATGGATACAAAACTTGGTTTAAAAATGAAAGATGGAAAGCTAACAGGCTCTATTGACTGGGCTTGTAATGGAGGTCAGGAGCTTTGTAATCAATCTATGAAATATTTTGATGAAGTAGTATCAACAAATTCTGATTTGCTTGATATTACCAATAATCTAATCTCCGATTATTCTTCTGCTGATGCTTATTTAAACTTCACGAGTAATAAGAGTCCATATGCGCGAGGGCATTGGAACAACTCTGTAAAAGTGATCAAAGTCAATCGAAATTCAATTGTTTTGAAACGTGCATTACAACATGAATATGGACACTCGTTAGGCTTGTTCCACCGAACTAACGATACAATGAATTTCATGAGTTATTACGGGCTTGGCTCTACATATCAAAATATTGCACCACAGATGAATGCAGCACAGAGAAGATGGTTAATAGATGCTTATACTCCTTGGTATAAATTTTGGTGATGACTATGTTCAGATTTATTTTAGTTGTATTGCTCTTTAGTCAAGCTGGATTTGCCAATCAGGTTGGCAATGAGGGAGCTGAGTGTATCGTTTATATTGACCTTGAAAAGCTGGAAAGTGAGCAGCTTGTGCAGGTGGGGGAAAGTGTAAAGGCTGATGCTATACAAGTATGTAATTTCAATGTTAAAAGACGATATTTGTCATTTAAAACGCTAGTTGGCGATTCTATTTGTAGAGTTGAACAAAGAGAATTAGAGCTTTTTGAAGGAACTTTGGTTGATAAAAATATTCCCGCAGGCTATCACTATGCAACTGGTAAACAAGGTGGTTGTCCTAGTATGAACGAGTTTACGGAGTTAACAAATTTATCAAAGTCTTTGAATGCTAATCGTGTCACAATTTTACTAGATAAGTTTCAGGAAAACTTGGTAGATAAGGATTGCAAAAATCATGAAAAATACTTCGATTTATCGTTCTGGGATAAATATATAGACTCAGGTTATTCTGATTTTATGAAAAGTAGTAATACTGGCTCTGATATTAGAATAACGGATGTATCACGTTATTTATTATCAACTGACGAGAATATCCACCTCATCTCAATTTTAATCGCGGATACAAGTTGGTCGCTGGTAGCATTTATATCGAATGATTCAATAGTGATTAAAAGTGTGTCTAAAGATCTTTAGCAGGCTTGTGGCGGCCGCCAACGAACTGCGCAAGGCTTTACCGAGCATCGGCAGATGGATGTGCTTGGGCATATTGTAATTAAAAGGGCGAGGGTGATGAATATTCTGTGTCAGCCCAATTTAGTTTGCCACTACAAATCATAGCTAAAACGAAGCAAGTGAGAGCTTATTCTTTTTTGGTAGCTTGATCGAACACCGTTACACAGTGGCTGCCGCTGCATTTTATGGCGTTGGTGAAGCCTTTAGCGGTATGGATGTCAGCATGGGCACTAGCGGTTATTACGGCAAGGTGCTCATGCACGGCATAACCGGCGGCGTCATGAACGTGCTCAGTGGCGGTAAGTTTGGGCATGGATTCGCAGCCGCAGGCGTTACCCAAGCCTTTGCTCCGGCCATAGGCAAAATAGACAAAGGCAGTCGCTTTAGTGCAGGGCGCGTAGCCGCAGCCGCTGTAGTTGGCGGTACCGCATCAAGTTTAAGTGGCGGCAAGTTCGCTAATGGCGCGATAACTGGGGCTTTTTCTCGGTTGTTTAATGATGAAGGGTATCATCAAACAGTGAAAAAAAGAGTGCTAGAGTCAGGTAATCGAGCGTTAGCTCTTGTTAAAGATAAATCTGAACAGCTGTATGTTTACGCGAAAAATGCATTAGGAGAGACTGCGGACTATATAGCTGAGAAACTAAAATCCGGACTAAGTGTCAAATTTGATGCGGAAATCACAGGTTGAGCTTTAGGTCTTGGTGGATCAACAGGCGTGACATTAGCTTACACTCAATACAATATGGGCGTATATTATACAATTTCCGGTGGAGGGTATTCTGGTTTAGGTATAGGCAATAACTATTCAGTTGGCACTTTTTCGGGAGGTCTTGATTCTTTAAAAGGATTTAGTGGGTCTACCGGAGCCCACGGATTGATTTTTAAAGGTACTATGACCTTTGCGAATAAGGGAATTGGCCTTAATTCTCGATCTTTTGGTGTTGGAGCTAACGCTTTCGGTGGCGCTTTCGGGTTTATTAACTACACATGGGAATTAAGTCGAACTTATTATTAATATTATGATTGTTTCCTTTTTTTGCGTTGTCGGATTAGTAATGATTTTATTTATTGAGTATTACTTGTCCATGAAATTTGCGACAAAACTGTCAATTGAAGATAGGTCGTTCAGCCTGAGTAACAGAAAAATCAAGGATGCGCATGAGGCATTTACAAAAGGTAATCATTTATCTAAATATTTAAATAAAAGTGATGATAGATTAATGGTTGCCGTAATTAAAACAAGACAGGTGTTGACATTGGTTTTTATTATATCGTTCTTCCTTTGATTCTTTGGTTCAATTGATGAATTCAGGGTGCGTACCTAGGGTAATACCGCGAACGTTTTTTAGCAATATTACGTTCGGTTTGACGATCTGTATCGGTAGTGTTCAGAATTCTGTGTCATTTTACTAAGTAGCATAAGAAAGATGATACGTGACTAGGCCAGGCTTCGGCAAGGTGGCGTTGAATATATTATGCCAAGCATTTTTAACAACTTATGAGTTTTGGTCGTTAGCGGCGGCGCCGGCAGCTTAACCGAATACCGTTACACCGTAGCGGATGACGTGGTCATCGTGCAGCGCGAAAGCGCAAGCACAAGCACGGAAGCCACGTACTTGCTCTTTAAAGACCACCTAGGCTCGGTGTTTACCACCTTAGCCACCACGGGCGAGATAATCAGCCAGCAGCTATTTAGCGCCTTTGGTCAAACCCGAACCATTTACACCGCAGGCGGTGTTGCACTTGGCAGCATGTTGCCGCCAACCGAGCAAGGCTTTACCGGGCATCGGCAAATGGATGCCTTGGGCATTGTGCACATGAAAGGGCGCATTTAAAGTGTAAAGGTATAGAAGGGTTAGGCTCCGCCGAAATTGGCGGAAATAAAATTTGGTATGCCACTATTGGAAATTATAGTACGGCAGCTCATGAATTCGGTCATATTCTAGGGTTTGATCACGCTTCACCAGGAACCGGAGGTATTATGACTTACGATGAATTTCGGAGTGTAAGCTCCCATGAAATAAGAAGGGTTATAGAGGCTTATGGTGATTAAAATATTATTATACTGTGCCTTGTTGACGCTCAGCTTACCCGGGATGACCAGTTATAAAGATGAGCCCTTTAATTTAGGGCAATATAATGAAACCACTCCTATTGGAAAGGGGCTGTGTTTGAGGTATGAAATTACTGAACGATTTTTTATAGATAGACATGAGATTTTATTAAATAAAATCCACTCTCTATATGATGGAGTAACCTGTTTACAAGATGAGCTAACACTACCAAGCTATATATATGACTACAGTGTTGTGATGTTATTTGGCTTGTTCAATCAATTAGGTATTCATAAAAATAACATTATCGATGGCGAAGATCTCGATTTGTCTGAGTCGATTAAAAACCATTGCAAACATGAAAATTGCCCTAACGGAATAAACGAAATAGTTGATATTGAATATTTTGATGGTAAAGGTCGAGCTGAAAGTGAATATTCTATTTACTTTTACGAGGATGGTGACCTGAATAGTTTGAATATTGTTTTTTCAAGTCTGGGTGTCACTAAAGTGCAATCCTTCGTTATAATGAATGACACATAAATTGAGGGTATTCAATATTCTAATTAAGTCAGTTTTAATAACTTATGAGATGTCGTCGTTAGCGGCGGCGCCGGCAGCTTAATCAAATACCGTTACACCGTGGCGGATGACGTGGTCATCGTGCAGCGCGAAAGCGCAAGCACAACAAGTGAAGCCACGTATTTGCTCTTTAAAGACCATTTGGGCTCGGTGTTTACCACCTTAGCCACCACGGGCGAGATAATCAGCCAGCAGCTATTTAGCGCCTTTGGTCAAACCCGAACCATTTACACCGCAGGCGGTGTTGCACTTGGCAGCATGTTGCCGCCAACCGAGCAGGGCTTTACCGGGCATCGGCAGATGGATGCCTTGGGCATTGTGCACATGAAAGGACGCATTTACGACCCCACCCTCGGGCGCTTTTTACAGGCCGATCTCTTTGTGCAAGCACCCAAGAACAACCAGAACTACAACCGCTATAGCTATGTGCTGAACAACCCCATGAGCTATACCGACCCGAGTGGGTATTTTTTCAGTAAGCTGTGGGAAAAAATCAAGCCCATTATTGGTGTGATTGTCGTTGCGGCTCTATACGCCTATTGCCCAGCGTGTGCCACGTATTTTGCTAGCAGTTGGTATGGTGCTGCCACCGCAGGTGCTATAGCTGGTGGTGTTAATGCTGGCTTTAATGGTGGCAATATACTCACCGGTGCATTGCGAGGCGCCTTTGCTGCCGCTGCGTTTTATGGCGTTGGTCAAGCGTTTGAACCGGGTTCATTCGGTCATATTGCTGGAAGTGGTCTTGCCGGCGGCATTATGTCTGAAATATTTGGCGGGAATTTTGGGCATGGTTTTTTATCTGCCGGTGTTAATGCTATGGCCAGTGGCACTATCAACGGAATTAAACAGGTAGGAGGTCGCATTATTGCAAGTGCTGTTGTTGGCGGAACGGTTTCAAAATTAACGGGTGGCAAGTTTGCTAATGGTGCAATTGTCGCCGCATTTTCTCGCGTTGTAGATGAGACACAAAGTCGAGGCTCTAAACTTAGTGACGGTAAAGCCAAAGGTGAGCTAACACTACAGGAAACAGAAGCTCTTGATCGTGACCTAATAGAACTAAATAAAAAGATTAGTTCACTTAAGTCATTTCAACTTAAAGAGGAAGCTTTAAGCTGGTTACATAAAAATGTTCATCCACTTGCAGTTGATCACGATGTTGAAATTGCAGTTAACATTTTTGACGATCTTGGCCAAATTAGATTGGGAAATGCAGTTACCGATTATTATAGGCATGAAATTAGCTCAACAACCCTATTGACTTCTAATATTCGAGGGTGGGAAAAAGGTTGGGCAGCAAACTGGCATTCTCATGCAGACGGACCGAGTGGAGGATTTAGTTATTCTGATCACAAGCTATACCAAAGTTGGAGCGATGTAACACCTAATGTGACCTACCATATGTCTAGAATTAACTTTCATGGTCGCAACGTGTTAGATACATATGAGGGGCAGTATTATGTTAAAGATTATTAGTTACATTTGTTTTTTAGTTATAGGGATAATGATCCCATGTGTTATTAAAGCAAACCCTTTGGTTGAAACGCTTACCCCAATTATAAATTTTGACCACAAGTCTTTACAATTAAATATTGAAAATAGAGTGATTTTGGAAGGGTATTTGTTTATCGATAGAGAGGTATATTTATTTTCGAGTTTGGATTCGCTAAATAAATTCACATCTGTTGATAGAGTTACGATTAAAGCAAATGATGAAATTGAGCTATCAAATTTTAATGGATGTTTTGTTAGCGTTAAAGGTACTTTGAAGTTGTATACGGGTAATGTAAGTCGTTATTTTCTAGAAGATGTTGATTCAGTCAAACGGAGAGGATTATTTTACGATCTTGCTCTTCGGCAACAGCCTGATAAGCCGCCAAAGTGTTTGGTAAAGGCAATTATCGACGTATTGTAAAGCTCTTAATCAGATGATAGGAGGCGGCGCCGGCAGCTTAACCGAATACCGTTAACCGTAGCGGATGACGTGGTCATCGTGCAGCGCGAAAGCGCAAGCACGGAAGCCACGTACTTGCTCTTTAAAGACCACCTAGGCTCGGTGTTTACCACCTTAGCCACCACGGGCGAGATAATCAGCCAGCAGCTATTTAGCGCCTTTGGTCAAACCCGAACCATTTACACCGCAGGCGGTGTTGCACTTGGCAGCATGTTGCCGCCAACCGAGCAAGGCTTTACCGGGCATCGGCAAATGGATGCCTTGGGCATTGTGCACATGAAAGGGCGCATTTATGACCCCACCCTCGGGCGCTTTTTGCAGGCCGACCCGTTTGTGCAAGCGCCCAAAAACAGCCAGAACTACAACCGCTATAGCTATGTGCTGAACAACCCCATGAGCTATACCGACCCGAGTGGGTATTTTTTCAAAGCGCTATTCGACGGAATAAAAATACTGGCGACAGATCGTTTCCATAGCGGTTATGTTTATACCAGGTATAAATGTGATAGCAGCAGGGTTTATTTCTGGGTATATCGCTACGGGAAGTCTAAAAGGTGCAGTTATTGGAGCATTTACCGCAGGTATGGCAGGTCCTGCAAACACCTTAGGAGGATTTATAACCAATGGAGTCGTTGGTGGTCTCGCCAGTAAAGCTATGGGAGGTAAGTTTGGTCATGGCTTCTGGTCTGCTGGTATTGGCGCATCGCTTAGTGGAAGTATTAACGGTATTAAATCAGCATTTGGTCGAGTTGTTGCCAGTGCGGTTATTGGAGGCACAATATCTAAGATTACAGGTGGTAAGTTCGCTAATGGAGCATTTGGCGCTGCTTTTGCGAGAACGTTAGGAGAAGCTCGTGCTGGAAAGTTAGGTAGCTCAAAATCAGGGGCTAGCGATGACAATACGTTTGCAAATAGTAACCGTGAAGCATTGGATGCCGAACTTGCAGATCTAAATGTTAAAGCCAAGGAACATGGATTATTTACAGGCAAAAATGGTGAACTTGATGCTGCTAAGTGGTTAAATGAAAATGGAGGTCACTTACAAGACAAGTACGGGGCTGAAATCGGCGCGAATATTTATGAAAATCACGGTGGGCATAGTATTGGCAAAATAGTCACTAGCTACCATAGTAACTTTGTTGACTTATCTGATTCACTAAATATGTTTCCTCATAAGTTTGGTCAGGTAGCTGATTGGCATACACATTCTAATGGAAGTCATTATGCCTCATGGGGACAACATAGAGATAGCCATAAGTCATATTATAGAGCGTATGTTAGTTCGGTTTCTAGTGGAGCTACTAGTATGAGCTTGTATAATCCGGCAATTGCTCGTTCTACATGGCCTATCACTAGACAGTCGTATGAATCAGCGTTAACTTGTGTTGTAGGGAGCTGCTAATGTTTAAAAGAATTATTCTTTCAGTGTTAATATTATGTAGCTCTGTTGTTTTAGCGGATACCAAAGATAGTATGCTATATGCAACTTTTGCTGAAATATCTATTTTTCCTGATAAATTTGACAGGAAAAAGGTTGCTTTATATGGGTATCTCAAAAACCAAAATGGTGAACTTCATCTATGTGAATCAATGGAAGTTTGTTTTACTGAGAGTAAAAACAGGTTTGTTGTAGTTGGCACTACTACTGAAAAAACTGAACTAAAAGAGTATTTGAATTGTCATGTAGAATTTTTCGGTGAATTTTTTAAAGTCGATAAAAGCTTTGCATACGACAATAGGACTATATTAGGAAGGTTGAAGAGTTATCGGTCACCTAACTTATCAATAAATAGTGGCTATTTAACCATTAACAAGCGGTGCGATATTTATAATAAGTACACAGAAAAAAATGGTGATATAGGAGTATTAAATTAAGCCGCCTTGGCAGCAGTCTAAGCCAAGCAATAGAAAGGGTAGTGTTCAGAATTCTGTGTCATTTCACAAAGCTAGCATAAGAGAGATGACACGTGACTAGGCCAGGCTTCGGCAAGATGGCGTTCAACATATTATGCCAACCAGTTTGAGGGTGTTCAATATTCTGTGTCAGCCAAGTTTTCATAGGTCTATGTGATCGTCCAGTCGGCCGTCGAAGTGAATGCTCAGTTGCGACAGTGTCAGGTTCCAGTTTTGGACCGGATGCGACTGTAATCCCCCCGAAAAATCGGAGCAGTTATAAGTAGAAAATTCCATTAAACTAAAGGGATGAAGTTTTCTATGCACAAATAAGCACATAGTGCAGCAGTGGCAGAGCACCACTGCTGCAGTGGTGTGTTTATAGGCGATCAATAACAGCTTGTGTAAAATCGGTAGTGCCGCCGTTGCCACCGAGGTCGCGAGTAGTGCGGTCGCCAGTGGCAATAACGTCTGTAACTGCCGTCAAAATGCGTTTGGCTTGCTCTTGCATACCTAAGTATTCAAGCATTTGAATGGCTGCCAAAATAACTGACGTTGGGTTGGCAAGATTTTGGCCTGCGATATCTGGCGCAGAGCCGTGAACAGCTTCAAAAATTGCTGATTTTTCGCCAATATTGGCGCCCGGTGCCATCCCTAAACCGCCGACTAAACCTGCACACAAGTCTGACAAAATATCACCGAACAAGTTGGTGGTAACAATCACGTCAAATTGCTCTGGGTTCATCACTAATTTCATGCAAACTGCGTCGACAATCATTTCGTCTGACTGAATATCTGGGTATTCGGCCGCGACTTCGCGCGCAACTTTCAAGAACAAACCTGAGGTTGATTTCAAAATATTTGCTTTGTGTACCGCAGTCACTTTTTTGCGACCTTCGCGGCGCGCTAGTTCGTAAGCAAAACGCACAATGCGCTCAGCACCAGCGCGCGTAATTTTACTCATTGCCTGCGCTTCTGAACCGTCTTCTGATACCACTTGGCCAAGGCCTGAGTACATGCCTTCGGTGTTTTCACGTACGGTAACAATGTCGATGTCTTCGTAACGTGCTTTGGTGCCTTTAAATGATTTTACTGGGCGTACGTTTGCATACAAATTAAATTGCTTGCGTAAGCTGACATTAATTGAGGTGAAACCCTCGCCAACAGGGGTGGTTAATGGGCCTTTTAACGTCGCTTTATTGCGCGCTATGGCGTCAAGTGTTGCCTGCGGCAACAATTCACCTGTTTTTTCAAGCGCTGCTAGGCCGGCATCTGCAAATTCATAGTTAAAATCGCAACCCGCCTTGTCCAAAATTTTCAGCGTTGCGTCAATAATATCTGGGCCGATACCGTCGCCAGGAATTACGGTAATTGTGGTGCTCATTTGATGTACCTTCTTACTTCTAGGTCAATTAATTGGAACAATTTGATGGTAATATTTGGTGATATTTAATGGCGCGAACTATAGCAGAAAACCACGCCTACATGCGTGTTGTGGGTCATTAAAACGATTGATATTCGCTATAAGCGTCAGCGCCCCAAGCGATTAGCTTGTCGTCTTTAAACAGCAGCGGAGTGCATTCATCACGGGTGGTAATACCGTCAGATTTCACATGGTGAGTACGGTAAAACAAAATAAGCACTTCGCCGTTATCGGTTGCTTTCGCTTCACTAATATCGGGCGAGCCAAGTAGACGAATCACGTCGCCTTTGTCTGCACCTAAGTCAAGGCGACCGATTTGTTTGAGGTTAAAGGTTTCGCGTTCTTGCCAACTCATGTTTTCCGGGTCGGCCTGATAAAAATGCAATACAAGCGCAGCGGCCGCAACGTATACGGCAAAGCCAATAATGATAACTTTTAGCATTTTTGACATGCGCTGCGCTCCTTGTCGAAGTTACTTGTCTAAATTAATCGGTAATCACACGGTAACAAGGATGATACACCGAACCTGGTAGTTTCATGCGGCTTTGCTCGACGAATGCCTGTAACAACACGTCGAGTTTCTTCATCATGTTTTTTTCACCATGAATTTCAAATACGCCATGTTTACGAATTGCACGAATGCCGTCGTCTTTTACGTTACCCGCCACAATAGCCGAGAATGCACGACGTAAGTCTGCTGCTAGGGCTTGCGGGGCTTGATTACGATGTAAGTTCAAGTTTTTCACGTTATCGTGATTTGGCACGAATGGGCGTTGAAACGCTTCTTCAATATGCAGCGTCCAGTTGAAGCAATAGGAGTCACCGGTTTCACGACGGTATTCTTTCACCGCTTGGGCGCCTTGCGTCATAGCTTTTGCCACTTCTGCAGGGTCAGCCACAATAATTTGATACAGCTTACGCGCTTCTTCACCTAAGGTGTCTGCAACAAAGGCGTCAATGGCTTCAAAATAACCACGACTGCTTTCTGGGCCAGTTAGAATAATTGGCAATACCTGACGTTGGTTTTCTGGGTGCATTAAAATACCCAAAATATATAACAGCTCTTCTGCGGTACCAGCACCGCCTGGGAAAATCACAATGCCGTGGGCACAGCGTACAAAAGCTTCTAGGCGCTTTTCAATGTCTGGCAAAATAACCAGTTCGTTAACGATAGGGTTTGGCGGCTCGGCCGCAATAATGCCTGGCTCTGTGAAACCTAAGTAACGGCCATCGACAATACGTTGTTTGGCATGACCGATGGTTGCGCCTTTCATTGGGCCCTTCATAGCACCCGGACCACAACCAGTGCAGATGTTTAAGCTGCGTAAGCCTAACTGGTAACCCACTTCTTTGGTGTATTTGTATTCCACTTCATTAATAGAATGACCACCCCAGCAAACAATGACGTTCGGATCGAGGTTTGGCTGCACAACTTGCGCGTTGCGCAAAATATCGAATACCACGTGGGTAAGGGTGTGCGTGTCCGCTGAGTCTAGCGTTTGCGCATTGTAGCGTTCGCCCGTGAACAGAATGTCACGTAGCACAGCTTCTACGAGCTCTTGCATACCGGCAATAAGCTTGCCGTCAACAAAGGCTTCTGCTGGCGGGTTTACCAGTTCTAATTGAACACCGCGTTCACATTTAATGACGTTCACGTCAAAATCTTTATATTTATCGAAAATCTCTTCACTGCTGTCGGTGTTACTACCGGCGTTTAATACCGCTAAACAACAATTACGGAATAATTTATAAAGTTGCTCGTCGCTGCTTTGTTGTAAGCGATTAATTTCTAGTTGCGACAGTAAGCTCATGCTGCCGCGAGGTGATATTTTAAAACGCATTTAGTTTCCTTATTTTTTGTTATTGGCGACTTAACCGAACAGATTCGGGTGTGGGCTCGAAGTCGGAACGAAATGGATTGATATCCAAGCCCCCGCGGCGCGTATAGCGCGCGTACACCGTTAATTGTTCAGGTTGAAGACGCTCTTTAATATCCATATAAAGCCGTTCTACGCACTGTTCATGGAACTCGTTATGGTGCCTAAATGACACGATATAACGCAGAAGAGCTGCATGGTCAACGGCTGGGCCTCGATAGCGAATAAGTACCGAACCCCAGTCTGGTTGATTGGTGATTAAACAGTTCGATTTTAATAAATGACTGTGGAGTGTTTCTTCCACAATATCATGGCTGCTTAGTTTCAGTAATTCAGGACTGTACTCGTAGCTTGTTATTTCAATAGGCTGGTCGTCAATGCAGTGACCTGGCAAGTCGCCAAACGCTTTACGTTGGGCTTGTTGCACGGTACTTAGTTGTACCCCAACAGGGGCACCGGCGCATTGGCTTAAATCGATACTAAGCTGTTCAGACACAGCATGCCATGACGGCCAACGGCTATCATTGAAGCTATTGAGGTATAGTTTAAACGACTTTGATTCAATTAAGTTTGTTGAGGTTGCAGGCACCCGAAACTCGGCAACGGCCACTTGCGGTAGCCCATTACTATTTAGCCAAGATAATTCATAGCCATGCCAAATATCGTCACCATGAAATGGCAACGGTTGGCCTTCGGCTAAACCAATTGGGGTACGATTTAACTGGCGCGGTACGCCTTGCAATAAACTGGCGTCGTACTGTGTTGGATACGCTGTGGGTTGTCCCAAGTTCAAATGGGCTAACGACTCATTCATCAAATTCAATTACCTGTTACACTACTGTTTTTTATGCAGTCGGCCATTGTAGCGCCGCTGCGCGATAGTTGCTAGTTAATTTAGGATGCTAAATATGTCAGTAGAAAGCGCACTTGACCAACTTATTGAACGTTACCAGCAGGCTTATCAGCAAGCGGGTGTGACACTTGTCACCGAAGCACACGACGAGTGGCAAGCCCCGATATACGGCGAACGCGTTGATGACGACATGGTTGAGTGGCTACCTGTGCGTCAGTCTAGCGCATTGCAGTTTACTGATTTAGCGAACGCTTTAGAGCAGCCTTTTCACACTAGCCTTGAAGCTTTGTACGGGCGTTGGTTCGCGGCAGATCTCAATGTTAGCTTTGCTAATCATCCTTTAGTTTTGTTACAGCTTCATGGACCTGAAGATGGTGAGCGTTTACAGGCGAATTTGGCAGGGCACGTATTGATGAAACGGCGTTTACGTCAACCCATCACATTGTTTATTGGGTTAGCGGAAGAGTCTGATGACTTGTTGATTACCTTGAACAATGAAACGGGCCAAGTAGGCCTAGAGTTTGTGGGGCGCGAGCAACATGAAATATTGGCCGAAACATTAGAAGAGTTTTTGCAACAATTGCAGCCTCGTGTGGTGGAATAATTGATTCAGATCAAGTAATTTGGTTGGGTAAATATTCAACAATAGGTGGGACAATGACAACAATAAACCCAGCGCAGTTACAAGAAGGCCAGCTGACTTACTTGGTGGCAGAAGATTTAAAAATGGCAGCATCATTGCTGTTTCAAGCGTACCAAGATGACGCCTTACTGAAAGATATTTTTCAGGCTGACAAAGCAGACTACGAGCAGCGTTTGCGTGCTGCAATTCGAGAAGAGTTGGCAGCATTTTGGGAAGCCAAGCAACCTATGTTGGGCGTGTTCGACGGTGAATCGCTGATTGGCGTAGTTTGTCTAACCCAACCCGGGAAAAGTTTTGGGCCTGGCAAATACTGGCACTGGCGCCTAAAAATGCTGCTAACGGCTGGGTATGTGAGCACCATGCAACTGCTTGAAAAAGAACGCTTAATTCAAGAGGCAGTGCACGGTGATGACTACCATATGTTGGCTTTTATTGCGGTAAGCCCGCGCTATCAGCAACAAGGGTGGGGTGACTTATTGGTTCGTGCAGCGCATGCGGCGTTAGATGAAGAGCCACAGTCTCGTGGAATTGCAGTGTATGTAACCCAACCCGAGCATTTGAAGTTATTTGAACAGCACGGGTACCAACATGTTCAAACATTAAAAGTAGGCCAAGTTAGCGGTGAGCTATTATTCCAGCCACGCCAGCAATTGGTTGAGGTGAGCCATGCAGTTTAAGTCGTTTCGTGAGTTTTACCCTTATTATTTAGCTGAGCACGCCGATGCGCGTTGTCGTGCCATGCACTACGTGGGCAGTACGTTGGTGTTGCTGGTTTTGGCATATGCCATTTTCACTCAGCAGTGGCTGTGGCTTATTGCCATACCCTTTATCGGCTACGGTTTTGCTTGGTTGGGGCATTTTGGCTTTGAAAAAAATAAGCCGGCTACCTTTAAGTATCCGGCGTATTCACTGTTAGGTGACTGGGTTATGTACGGTGAGTTTTTATTGTCGCTGGTCGGTGTTAAACCGAAACGACCACCGAGCGCGCCACAGTAGGTTACGCTTTTTAATGTTATTCTTGCGGTAATCGATACGGCGGCGTGGTGATGTCAACCAGCCGCATGTTTAATAGCGTTGCGCACCCAGTGTAACGGCTTTCTCCGTCACTACTAAAGTCAAACTCATATCGGCTCAACCAGCCGATATGGCGTTTAATTTTGGCAATTTTTCCGCTTTTCCATGCCATGTCGATAAATTGCAATTGTTGCTGCTGACAATAGCGCTCAACGTAATTGCGTGCTTGTTCGGCCTGGCGGCGGCCTTGCCAAAACAGCATAAATGCGAAGCCAATGCCAATGAGTAGTAACGCGTCGGCGAGTATCATGCAGTTTTGCCCATAAATTGTTGCCACGCTTGATACAACGCCACGGGTAAGTCATTACGCTGTACCAAACCAAGTGCATGAATACGGGTGTCGGGAACCCGCAAAATATCGCGTACCACACCGGCAAAAAGTGCTGGGTTGTCTAGTTCTGCAACGCGCAGCAAATACGGCAACATTAACTGCCCCTGCAATGCCGGCCATAAGCGAGCCGTTATGATCACTAACTCGTCCATGTTGGCGCTTGGTAACAATACACGTAGCTGTTCTTCAACGGCGGGGTCTGAGGCAAAGCCAGCCAGTGCTCGCAATGCATTTACGCGAGTAGCTGCATGCTCACTGGTTAATGCACTAAGCAGCGGTTGCATGAGTTCGCTTGGTGGTGTGGTATGTTCGAGCGCTTCCGCCAACGCATTCTGTAGGCTTTCGGGGTAGCTGGTGAAGTGCTGCGCAATTGCTTGTGTTGTTTTTGGGTTGGCGGCTAAACGCACGGCAACATCGTGAATGCCTTGGATGCCGAGTTGCTGCCAGCCATCGTTGGTTGGCGAATGCAGTTCCTGTTGTGCTGCGGCGAAATAACGTGAAGGTGCTTTCTGCCACTGTTGAGTCAGCTGTGCATGCAATGCCGCTCGCTTGGCCTCTGAAGGGGTAAACAAATATGCCGATTGTTGCAGTTGCTGTTCTTGCTCTGCATTCAATGCGCCGGTAATTTGCTGGCCTAATAATGCAATCACGTGCGTCATAAAGTCTTGCTGGGCGGCCTGGTTTAGCAAACCACGCTCGTCTAATGGTATTTTTAAAAACCACAAAAAGGGTTCAGGTTGTTCAGCCTTCAACTGCGGCCAAAACACCACGGCAAACCAGGCGTGATCTTGCAGTGGGTAGGGGTAGGGGCGTTGTTGCGCGCAAATTGCCTTAAACGTATCGGCCTGAATGGCTTGTACACGGCGGCCTAAATCGTAAATAACGTAGTCACTATGGCTTTCGCTGAGCAGCTCAGCTAGGTTTGTTATGGTCATGAAACTTGCATCATTGTCATTTTTGCTTAAAGATGTCGCCCATTATAACTAAAATAAGTCGTGGAGGTAGTCATGGACCAACGACAACGAGCTGCTCGTTTACTTGAACGAATAGAAGCCGAACTAAATTGTTTGGGCTTATGGCAAAGTCATTATCCGTCATCGCAGGCTTTAGCTAGCACCGAGCCATTTGCGATGGATACTCTTGATTTTCATCAATGGTTGCAATTTATTATGTTGCCGCGCATGTGGGCGATGCTTGATGGTGAGCATCCGTTACCGCAAAACATTGCGGTTAGCCCTATGGCAACGCATGTGTATCGCGAAGAACTTGAGCATCATGAAGGCTTAATCGCTTCGCTACGTGAGTTTGATATTTTACTCAGTGGGGCCGACCCCTTGGCTGACGATGTCTGATTTGCCCGACGCGCTTTCGGTTTTATACCATGATGATGTGTTAGTGGCGGTGGATAAGCCTAGTGGCTTATTGGTTCATCGTAGCTGGATAGCGCGCGAGGCGACCGAGTTCGCCCTGCAGCGAGTGCGCGACCAAATTGGTCAGCGCGTGTATCCTGTGCATCGTCTTGATCGACCTACTTCAGGCATTTTACTCTTTGCTAAAGACCCAGACACCGCGCGCCTGATGACCGAGCAATTTGCCGAGCGCCAGGTGCTCAAGATTTATCATGCGGTGGTGCGTGGTTATTTAACCGATGGGGTAGTTGATTACCCACTAAAAGAAGAGCTGGATAAAATAGCTGACAAGCTAGCCGATCAAAACAAAGAAGCGCAGTCAGCGGTCACCGAGTACCGTTGCCTACAGCAAATTGAATTACCTTTCGCGGTCAGCAAAAAGCACGCAACGTCGCGTTATTCGTTAATGGAATTAACCCCCAAAACTGGGCGCAAACATCAGTTGCGCCGGCATATGTCGCACTTGCGCCACCCAATAATTGGTGACAGTAACCATGGTGATGGCCGCCACAACCGGTTTTTCAGAGAGCATTTTGGTCTTCAACGACTCATGTTGGCGGCTACTACTTTAGCGTTTGAACACCCGCACACAAAAAAGGCAGTTCGTATTGAACTGCCTATTCCCAATGAGTTATTAAAGCCGTTTGCCGAATAGTTTATTCGGCTGCGCGTAAAAGCTCATTAATACCGACTTTGGCGCGTGTTTTGGCGTCAACTTTTTTCACAATAATTGCAGCATATAAGCTGTGTGAACCGTCTTTAGCTGGCAGGGAGCCTGGTACCACCACGGCGCCTGCCGGTACGCGGCCATAATGAATCTCACCGGTTTCACGGTCATAAATTCGTGTACTTTGGCCAATGTAAACGCCCATCGAAATAACCGCGCCTTCTTCCACAATTACGCCTTCGACAATTTCTGAGCGGGCCCCAATAAAGCAGTTATCTTCAATAATGGTCGGTGCGGCTTGCAACGGTTCAAGTACACCGCCAATACCAACACCACCTGACAAATGCACGTTTTTACCAATTTGCGCACATGAGCCAACGGTTGCCCAGGTATCAACCATGGTGCCTTCGCCCACATAGGCGCCGATATTCACGTAAGACGGCATTAACACCACGTTGCGACCAATAAATGCGCCTTTGCGCACCATGGCTGGCGGTACGACGCGCATGCCTTCAGCACGGAAGCGGGCGTCGTCATAACCAATGAATTTGCTATCGACCTTGTCAAAAAAACGGGTTTCGCCGCCGTTCATCACGTGGTTGTCTTGCGTGCGAAACGACAGTAATACTGCTTTTTTAAGCCACTCGTTAACCACCCATTGGCCGTCAATTTTTTCGGCGACGCGATATTCGCCTTGGTCAATTTTTTGAATCACTTCGGTTAAGTCGCGTTGTAATTCAGCCGGTACACGGCTTGGAGAAATGTCCGCGCGCTGTTCAAATGCGGCTTCAATGCGTGCTTGTATACTGCTCATAGCGGTTCCTATTTTCTTGATGATTTGTCACCGTATTAGCGGTTTAACGCGGCAACGATTTGTTTCTTTAACTGTTGCTTTTGTTCATCGCTAAGTGCCTCGTTACGGCGAGTGGTAACAATGAATAAATCTTCGGCTTGCTCGCCAACCGTGGTGATTTTAGCGGTTAGTATATTTAAGTCCAGTTGTTGTAGCACTTTTGCTACCCGAGCAACTAAGCCAGGGCGATCTAACGCGGTTAACTCAAATGCGGTTCGCCGAGGGTTACGTTCACTGACAAACTCCACCTTGGTGGTTACGGTAAAGTTACGTAATTGCCGTGGTAGACGACGGTGAGCACTCGGCGCTGGCTGACGTTGCCGTAATACATCGTGCAACTGCTGTTTTAGCGACTCTATTCGACGCACATCGGTTAATGGCTCGCCATCGTCTTGTAACACAACGAAGGTATCCATCACGTAGCCGTCACGCGTAGCAAGAATTTGTGCATCGTGAATACTCAAGGCTTGGCTGTCGAGCACAGCAGCCACTGCAGCAAATAGGTTTTCATGTTCCAAGTGGTACACAAATAGCTCGGTTGTGCCTTGGTTTGACTCGTCACCAACTAGTATGAGAGGCAACTGTTCATCGTCTTGCAGGGGCAAAATATATTGTGAGTGCCAAGCTATTTGCTCTGGCTGGTGCCGCAAAAAATAATCGGCGGTAAAGCGGCTCCATAATTCGTTTATGGATTGTGCGCTAAAACCCAAGCTCAATAGTAACCCCATGGCATGGGCTTGATGCTGGTGCACTCGCTGACGCATTTCATTAGCCGCAGAAGTTTTGCTGGTGGCTAAAAATTGGGTGGTTGCTTGGTATAGGTTTTCTAGTAAAGAGGCTTTCCAATTATTCCACAAGCTGCTGTTTGTGGCACGAATATCGGCCACAGTTAAGCAATATAAATAATCAAGCCGCCGCTGGGTTTTCACTGTGGCGGCAAAATCACGTACAACCTCGGGGTCGTGAATATCGCGTTTTTGTGCGGTTACAGACATGATTAAGTGGTGACGAACCAACCAAGCAATCAGTTCGCCATCGGCGTCTGGTAGTTCATGTTGGCGCGCGAAATTTAAAGCGTCAACTTCGCCAAGCTCGGAGTGGTCACCGCCGCGGCCTTTAGCAATATCATGAAAAATACCCGCTAAAAATAGAAGTTCGGGCTTGTCCATACGTTTGACAATGGCCGCACATAATGGAAATTCTTGCTCAGCGTCTTCATTTTGGTAGCGGTATAAGTTGCGTACTAACCGGAATGTGTGTTCATCGACAGTGTAAGCATGGAATAAGTCAAACTGCATTTGCCCGACAATTTGTTGCCACTGGGGCAAGTAATTCGCCAGCAACTGGTGTTTATGCATAAGCCGAAAAGCCGCGCCACAGCCTTGTGGGTGCCTTAATAGCTGCATGAAAAGTTGGCGACATTCAGGATCTGAGTTGAGAGGCTGGCGTAGTTGTCGCCGCGCTTCACGTAGTAAACGAATGGTGTGTGCTTGCAAATGTTTAATGTGCGGGTTTTGAGCCACCAACAACATGCAATGAAGCAGGTTTTGTCGGTTTTCAAACACGCTGTCGTGGCGAGCTGCAATTAAACTGCCAATGGCTTCGAAGTGCTCATTGAGGGGGCGCGGTTTAGGTTCGGTGCTACGGCCTAAAATGGTTTGCTCAAAAAATTGTAGCAACATGTCGTTTAGTTCAGTCACCCCGACGACGGCATTAAAATAGTCTTTCATCATGGCTTCAACCGCACGTTTTCCGGGCTGGCCATAACCTAACCGAGCCGCGACGCCCGGTTGATAGTCAAACAATAAGCGATCTTCTTTTTTGTTTGCTTCTAAGTGCAGTGCAAAGCGAATACGGCCCAGCAATTGCTGGTATTCGCGCAGCTCAAGCAGCTCTTCGGCACTGATATAGCCATGTTGCACGAGGCTTTCGTCACTTTGTGTATGAAAATGGCGTTTAGCTATCCAACCAATGGTTTGAATGTCGCGCAGCCCACCTGGGTTGCTTTTCACGTTCGGTTCAAGGTTATACGAGGTACCGTGATAACGTTGATGCCGCTGTTGTTGTTCTTCGTATTTTGCTTGGTAGAAAGCGCGACTTGTCCATGGAAACTCGCGTTGCATTTGCCATAAAAAACGCTCGGCAAGGACATTGTCGCCGCATATGTAGCGTTGCTCCAACAGGCTCGTGGCAACTGTCACGTCAGTTGCTGCCTGCTCCAAACATTGACTTGGGGTGCGTACACTGTGGCCAACGTCTAGGCGTAAGTCCCAAAGCATTTGCACAAACTGACTAATTATTTGTTCTTGTTCAGCCGAGAGTGGCTGCTGATGTAAAAATAGCAAGTCAATGTCAGATTGCGGATGCAAGGTGCCGCGACCATAGCCTCCCACAGCAATAAGGCTTATCGCCGAATCAGGTAGTTCAGACTGCACCCAAAGCTGTGTTAACAACTGATCAATAAATTTGCTGCGGTGGGCCAGAAGATAATCGATATCAGCGGCGATAAAGGCTTCGGCGGACCATGCTTGATAAGCTTCAAGGCATTCGCGCCCCGTGGCTAATGTGACCGTGATTGGCCAGTTAGGTGGAGCGCTATGAGACATGGGCTTAGTTGGTGTGGCGAATAATACGCGGCAGGTCTTCGTCGCTGCGTAAAGTTAAGACTTCAACACCATCTTCGGTCACCAGCAAGGTGTGCTCCCACTGCGCGCTTAAACTACGGTCTTTGGTTAACACCGTCCAACCGTCGCGCATGAGTTTTGTATGGCGTTTGCCGGCATTGACCATAGGTTCAATGGTAAAACACATGCCCGGTTTTAATAAGTCGCCTGTACCCGCGGTACCGTAGTGCAAAATTTGTGGCTCTTCATGAAACACTGCACCAATGCCGTGACCGCAATATTCACGCACAATAGAATACCCATGTTGTTCGGCATGCTTTTGAATAACGGCTGCGAAATCGCCCGTTCGCATACCCGGCTTAACCATTTTTATGGCCATGTACAGTGACTCTTGGGTAACCCGAATAAGGCGTTCTGCTAAAATACTTGGCTTACCAACGACAAACATTTTTGATGTATCGCCATGATAACCATTTAGCTTTACGGTCACATCAAGGTTCAGAATGTCGCCTTCTTTGAGTGGCTTTTCGTTCGGTATGCCGTGACACACCACATGATTTAACGAGGTACAAACCGATTTTGGAAACCCGTGGTAATTCAGTGGCGCAGGAATAGCACCGTGATCGACGATATAATCGTGACAAATTTGATTAATTTCGTCGGTGGTGACACCGGCTTTAATATATGGGCCAATCATTTCTAAAACGTCGGCTGCCAACTTACCTGCAGCACGCATTTTTTCGATTTCTTCAGGCGTTTTTATGGTAATGCTCATGAGGTGTTAATAATCCCTACGCAGTTTCGGTGCTTCAATGTGAAGCCAAGCCGTAAAATATTGCGCTAGTTTACCAATAAAGAGGGTGGTCGTGAAGCGCTGAAAAACTTGATTTATAGGCTTTGTTTATGGTATAAAGCGCCCGCAATTTTTAATTGCAAAAACTAACTTAAACACACACATACATCGACACATAGGTCGGGGTGCCCAAAATCTAGCGGCTAACATGGTTGCAGAGTATGGGTCGAACTATGGGATGTATGGAGGCATAACCCCTTAAAAAGGAAAAAGATCATGGCAAACGTGTCAATGCGTGACATGCTGAAAGCTGGTGTACATTTTGGTCACCAAACCCGTTTCTGGAACCCAAAAATGAAGCCGTTCATTTTTGGCGCGCGTAACAAGATTCATATCATCAACCTTGAGAAAACTGTGCCGATGTTCAACGACGCGTTGAACTTCTTGCAACACGTTGCTGCAAACAAAGGTAAAATTTTGTTTGTTGGTACTAAGCGTGCGGCATCTCAGCCAGTTCAAGAAGCTGCAGTGAGCTGTAACCAGTTCTTTGTTAACCATCGTTGGTTAGGTGGTATGTTGACTAACTGGAAAACAGTTCGTCAGTCAATCAAGCGCTTAAAAGAACTTGAAACCATGAGCCAAGACGGTACTTTCGAAAAGCTGACCAAGAAAGAAGCGTTGGTTAACACCCGCGAAATGGAAAAGCTTGAGAAGAGCCTTGGCGGTATTAAAGATATGGCTGGCTTGCCAGACGTATTGTTTGTAATTGATGCTGATCACGAGCACATTGCAATTAAAGAAGCGAATAACTTGGGTATTCCAGTTATCTCGGTTGTTGATACCAACTCAAACCCTGATGGCGTTGATTACGTAATTCCTGGTAACGACGATGCGATTCGTGCGGTACAGTTGTACCTGAACGCTGCAGCTGCTGCTATTAACGACGCGCGTGGCGCCGTTGTTGAAGGCAAAGCTGACGATTTCGTTGAAGCTGAAGAAACTGAATAAAGTCATCTGATTAGAGGACAAATACATGGCTATTACAGCAGCTCTGGTTAAAGAACTGCGCGAGCGCACTGGCGCTGGCATGATGGATTGCAAAAAAGCATTGGAAGAGACCGGCGGCGATATCGACGCGGCGATCGAAAACATGCGTAAAAGTGGTCAAGCGAAAGCAGCTAAGAAAGCTGGTCGCGTAGCTGCTGAAGGTGTAATCCTGACTAAAACCGAAGGTAACGTAGGTACTTTGGTTGAATTGAACTGTGAAACTGACTTCGTTGCACGTGACGAAAGCTTCTTAGCTTTCGGTGACAAAGTAATCAACGCTGCATTTAACAGCAAGCACTCTGATGTTGAAGCGCTTAAAGCGACTAACATTGGTGACGGCACTGTTGAAGAAGTTCGTGAAGCTTTGGTTGCGAAAATCGGTGAGAACATGAACGTTCGCCGCGTTATCACTCTTGAAGGTGGTGACTTGGTAGAAGCTTATGTTCACGGCGGTCGTATTGGCGTGTTGGTTGCTATTACTGGCGGTGACGCTGACTTAGCAAAAGACATCGCAATGCACGTAGCTGCAAGTGCTCCACAGTTTGTGAAGCCAGAAGACGTCTCTGCAGAAGTTGTTGAAAAAGAACGCGCAATTCAACTTGATATCGCAATGCAAAGTGGCAAGCCACAAGACATCGCAGAAAAAATGGTTGAAGGCCGTATGCGTAAATTCACTGGCGAGATCAGCTTAACTGGTCAAGCGTTTGTGAAAGATCCGTCAATAACTGTTGCTGACTTGCTGAAGCAAAAAGGCGCTGACGTTCTTACTTTTGTTCGCTTTGAAGTGGGCGAAGGTATTGAGAAGAAGTCAGAAGACTTTGCTGCTGAAGTTCAAGCACAAATGGCTGCAGCGAAAAAGGCTTAATGCCAATGACGCTAGCCACGACGAGCTACAGTCGATAATAGAAACCGCATCTTGCTCGGCAGGATGCGGTTTTTTTTAGGGTAAAACCCAATAAAAACCTGAACATGGAGCGAACTGATGACACCAACCAAACCTGCATACCGTCGCGTGCTACTGAAATTAAGTGGCGAAGCGTTAATGGGCGATGAGCCTTTTGGCATTGATGCAAAAGTTCTGGACCGAATGGCTCAGGAAATTAAAGAACTTGTTGAACTAGGCGTTCAAGTAGGCCTGGTTATTGGTGGCGGTAATTTGTTCCGCGGTGAAGGCTTAGCGAAAGCGGGTATGAACCGTGTTGTTGGTGACCACATGGGTATGCTAGCAACGGTAATGAACGGCTTGGCCATGCGCGACGCATTGCACCGTGCATTTGTGAACGCACGCTTGATGTCAGCCATTGAACTAAACGGTGTGTGTGACAGTTATAACTGGGCCGACGCAATTAGCTTGTTAAAGTCAGGGCGAGTCGTCATTTTTTCTGCGGGCACCGGCAATCCGTTCTTTACCACAGACTCAGCCGCGTGCTTACGCGGTATTGAAATTGAAGCCGATTTAGTTCTCAAAGGCACCAAAGTTGATGGCGTTTATTCAGCCGACCCAGTGAAAGATCCAAATGCGCAACTTTACAGTCAAATCAGTTATACTGAGGTACTGCAAAAGCAGTTAAAAGTAATGGATTTAGCCGCGTTTACCTTAGCGCGCGACCATAATCTACCGATTCGGGTATTTAACATGAATAAACCTGGCGCCTTGCGCGCGGTGATTATGGGTGAAGAAGAAGGTACACTCATTGCAAATGAAAGCGTGATTGAGCAAGCATAAAGGAAATAAAACGTGATTAACGAGATTAAACAAGACGCTAAACAGCGTATGGAAAAGAGCGTAGAAGCGCTGCGTTCACAAATTTCTAAGGTGCGCACCGGGCGTGCTCACCCAAGTATTCTAGATGGCGTTATGGTGCCATATTATGGGGCTGATACGCCGCTGAAGCAGTTGGCCAATATTACGGTTGAAGATTCACGCACGTTAGCTTTGACGGTTTTTGACAAATCATCAGCTGGTGCGGTTGAAAAAGCCATTATGACTTCTGACCTGGGGCTAAACCCAGCTTCAGCTGGCACGGTGATTCGCGTGCCGTTACCGCCGTTAACCGAAGAGCGTCGCCGCGACTTGGTAAAAGTTGTGCGCAATGAAGCAGAGCAAGGGCG
This sequence comes from Pseudidiomarina donghaiensis, assembly GCF_900116895.1. Classification (GTDB taxonomy): domain Bacteria; phylum Pseudomonadota; class Gammaproteobacteria; order Enterobacterales; family Alteromonadaceae; genus Pseudidiomarina; species Pseudidiomarina donghaiensis. Next base: position 930,664 of record NZ_FPCF01000001.1, read on the forward strand.
TGTAGCGGTGCGTAATATTCGTCGTGATGCGAACAGTGACTTAAAAGAGTTATTAAAAGAGAAAGAGATCACAGAAGACGAAGAACGCAAAGGTACGGAAGAAATTCAAAAGCTTACAGATACTTACATTGCGAAAATTGACGAGCTTCTGGCAGAAAAAGAAAAAGATTTGATGGAAGTTTAAGCAGTTGCTCTGAAACCACGTTGGTGGATAGCGCCGTGTCAGGTATACTCGCACGGCGTTTTTTCTTGTATGGCATGACTATGACAGCAGCGGAAGTCTCAACAATTAAAATGCCGCGACATGTGGCAATTATCATGGATGGTAATGGGCGCTGGGCCAAATTGCGCGGCAAACGTCGAACCTTCGGGCACAAAGCCGGAGCTGAGGCGGTGCGCGCGGCGGTGCAGTTTGCGCGTAAAAAAGGCATTGAGTCACTCACGTTATTTGCGTTTAGTAGCGAAAACTGGAAGCGCCCAGAGCAAGAAGTTTCAGTATTAATGGAGCTTTTTATGACGGTGCTCAAGCGCGAAGTGAAGAAGCTACATAAGCACAACGTGCGGTTACGAATTGTTGGTGACAAGTCTGCGTTTAGCGCTCGGCTGCAAAAGCAGATGCTCGAGGCTGAAACTTTAACGGCGGAAAATACTGCGTTAAATTTAAATATAGCGGCAAATTACGGTGGGCGTTGGGATATCGTTCAAGCAACGCAAAAGCTGGCAACCGAAGTAAAAGCAGGGCGGTTAGAGCCAACTGCAATTACTGAGACCATGTTAGCTGAACAACTTGAACTAGCTGACCAACCCATTCCTGATTTGTTAATAAGAACAGGTGGCGAACACCGAATTAGTAATTTTCTGTTATGGCAACTGGCCTATGCAGAGTTCTATTTTAGTAAGGTACTATGGCCAGACTTTGATGACCGTGAATTTGCCGCGGCCATTGCTGATTTTAGCTGTCGCGAACGCCGTTTTGGGTTAACCAGCGAACAGTTACAACAAGCCATTTTAGATACCGATGTGACAACCGGGGAATAATTTGCTGAAACAACGTTTAATCACTGCGCTTATTTTAATTCCGCTAGCCCTTTATGCGGTTTTTGCTTTGCCGTTGTTTTGGTTTGCAGCCGCAGTGCTGCTGCTAATGACAGCTGGCGCATGGGAATGGGCACCACTGATGAACGTAACGCGTCGTAGTGGTCGCATTGCCTATACGGTATTTATTGCGGCGGTTTTAGCGTTGCTTATGTGGGTGGTGCCATTACACAAAGTTTGGCAGGATGGCGAATTAGCCCCTGTTATTCATTGGCTTATTGTTGCTGGCTGCGTTTGGTGGTTAGTCGCTATTGTGCTGGTTATTAATTACCCTCGTAGCCGTCGAGTTTGGTCGCGTACGCGCTCTATTGTTGGCGTGTTTGGTATCTTAACGCTAGTGCCTGCCTGGGCCGGATTAATTGCTGTGCGCTCGTTAAACTATGCCGAGCAGCCCTTATTTGGCGGCTTTGCGGTGCTCTTTGTGTTGCTACTAGTATGGGCCGCCGACGTTGGCGCCTATTTTGCTGGAGTTAAATACGGCCGCAATAAATTAATGCCGGCGGTTAGCCCAGGTAAAACTATGGAAGGCCTGTGTGGCGGTATTACCCTAGCTTTTGTGGTGATGATGGTACTAGCGCACTGGTTAAAAATTCCTGCAGAGCAGTTTTCTGGCTATTACATCACCGGTTTAGTCACTGTTATTGCCTCGGTGTTTGGCGATTTAAATGAAAGTATGTTTAAGCGATGTGCAGGGGTTAAAGACAGTGGTTCATTGCTCCCAGGGCATGGTGGCATACTTGATCGTATCGACAGTTTAACCGCAGCGCTGCCTATTTTTACCCTGTCTTATTTGTGGTTTTTAGCCTGATATGAAGCAACGCATTACCTTACTCGGCGCAACCGGCTCTATTGGCCAGAATACCCTAGCAGTAATGGCTAACCAGCCTGAACGGTTTGAGCTGTTTGCAGCAACTGCGAATGGTAATGTCGATGCGATGGCGATTATATGCGAGCAACACCAGCCACAGTATGCGGTCATGGCTGATGAAAGCGCTGCCGCAGCGCTGCGTGAGCGAATTTCTTCACTATCAACAAAAACAGAAGTGCTGAGTGGGCCCCAAGCACTAGCTGAAGTGGCAAGGGCTGCCGAAGTTGACACGGTGATGGCTGCCATTGTTGGGGCCGCGGGCTTGCTACCGACCATGGCTGCTGTGCAAGCTGGCAAGCGTGTGTTACTTGCCAACAAAGAAGCCTTAGTTATGTCTGGCCAGTTGTTTATGGACGCGGTTGCCCATTATAGTGCCGAGTTACTCCCCATCGACAGTGAACATAACGCCATTTATCAATGTTTGCCGGCCGAAGTGCAGCAGCCGCTTGGCCATGCTGACTTAGCGAGCGCAGGTATTCACCAAATCTTACTCACTGGTTCGGGCGGGCCATTTCGCCAGCTACCTATTGCTGAGCTGGCTTTACAGACTCCGGCAGCAGCTTGTAATCATCCGAATTGGTCCATGGGCCAGAAAATTTCCGTTGACTCAGCAACGATGCTCAATAAGGGCTTAGAGTATATTGAGGCACGCTGGTTATTTAATTGCCGACGTGAACAGCTGCAAGTTGTGGTGCATCCGCAGAGCGTTATTCACTCGATGGTTAGTTACATTGACGGCTCTGTACTCGCGCAATTGGGCCAGCCTGATATGCGCACGCCAATTGCCTACGGTTTAGGTTACCCTGAGCGTATTCACAGTGGCGTGCAGCCGCTCGACTTTATGCAAATAGCCGAGTTAACCTTTATGCCTGCCGAGCCACAGCGATACCCGTGTTTGCAGTTGGCTATTGATGCGTGTTGGGAAGGGCAGTGGGCCACCACCACATTAAACGCAGCCAACGAAATTGCTGTGGCAGCTTTCTTAGCAGAACGTATTCCGTTCACCGCTATTGCTCAGGTTTGTGATAGGGTGTTACAACAAATAACTGCTGGGCACTTGGATGGCATAGAGGCATTGATAAGCCTTGATCAGCAAGCGCGCCAGCTGGCGCAGCAACACGTAGAGCGAATGCAGTAATGGGTAGTATTATTTGGTCATTAGGGGCCTTTGTGGTCACACTCGGTATTTTAGTGACCTTTCATGAATTTGGTCACTTTTGGGTGGCGCGCCGCTGTGGCGTCAAAGTTCTGACATTCTCCGTGGGTTTTGGTAAACCGATTTGGCAGCGCCAAGGTCGCGATGGCACCGTGTATCAAGTGGGTGTTATTCCGCTAGGTGGTTATGTTCGAATGTTGGATGAGCGCGTTGATAGCGTCAGTGAAAACGAACGTCAGGTTACATTCAATTCAAAAACGGTTTGGCAACGAGCAGCGATTATCGCCGCCGGGCCTATTGCTAATTTTGTCTTGGCCATTGCGGTATTATGGTTGATGTTTGTTATTGGCGTGCCTTCGGTAAAACCAATTGTCGGCACTGTTCAAGAAAATTCAATTGCAGCGCAAGCGGGTATTCAAACGCCCGCAGAAATTATCGCCATAGACGGTGTTGAAACAGCTGATTGGCAGCAGGTGAACTTGCGCTTTGCGGCAGCCCTTGGCAATGATTTGGTTGAAGTGAAAACCATTGATGATGGTAATCGAGAACGCACTTATCAACTGCAGATTGGCGCATGGCGTTTACAAGATAATAAGCAACCAACTTATGCTGCGTTAGGGTTGCAACCTTTTCGACCTGAAGTGTCATTAGTGTTAAGTTATATCGCACCGGACTCACCGGCTGCGGCAGCAAATTTGCAGGTTGGCGATAAAATAATTGCGTTTGATGGAACTCCTGTAGTTGATTGGCCTCAAACGAGAGACTTGATTATGCAAGCCGCTGGCCAAGAAGTAAGGGTAACGCTTGAGCGCAACGGGCAAACAGTTACTCAACAGGTGCAATTAGGAAGCCGTGAGGCAAACGGTCAGCGTTACGGGTTTCTTGGGGTTGAGCCAACCGTTGCAGCTTACCCAGAACAGTACCGGTTTACCCAGCAATACGGTATTGTCGATGGATTACTTCAAGGCGCAGAACGCACTTGGGAGCTGATGGCGCTCAGTGTAAACATGCTTGGCAAGTTATTGGTTGGCACCGTGTCTGTCAGTAATTTGAGTGGGCCGGTTGCAATTGCCGAAGGGGCAGGCGCGACGGCCAGTTACGGTTTAGTTTATTTTTTAGGGTTTCTGGCTCTTATTAGTGTCAACTTAGGGATAATTAATCTGGTACCCTTGCCGGTTTTAGACGGTGGTCACCTTGCCTTTTTAGCCATTGAAGGTGTGCGAGGTAAACCGGTATCAGAGCGTGTCCAAGAAGTTTGTTACCGCATTGGCGGGATACTAATTTTTGCATTAATGGCAATTGCAATCAGTAACGATATTTTGCGATTGTCGCAATGAAACAACATGTACAACATAACAATTAAGTAGCACAGAATGACGTTGAAACAGCTGTTTTTAAGCGCCCTAGTAGCGGCGGCTTCGCTTCCTATGCAAAGTTTTGCTGGGGGCGCCGATGAAGAATCACAAGTATTACAAGAATCATTCGTGGTTGAAGATGTACGTGTACGCGGCTTACAACGCGTAGCACTGGGTGCCGCACTTACTTACATTCCTATTCGGGTAGGTGATGAAGTGGATGCAAGCACAATTCGAAACAGTATTCGCAGCCTGCATTCATCAGCAAACTTTGAAAATATCGTGGTAAAACGCGATGGTGGAACACTCATTTTTGAAGTTACTGAGCGTCCGACAATTACTGGTATCGACTTTGAAGGTAATAAAGATATAGAGACGGCCCAGCTTGAGGACAGCTTGAAAGACAGTGGCATTGTGGTAGGTGAGCAACTTGACCGCACAGTTATTTCAGGCATTGAAACGGCATTAAAAGACTTTTTTCATGGGGTTGGCAAATACAACGCCAAGGTTAACGTCAACGTTATTGAGTTGCCGCGTAATCGCGTTCGCTTGAAGTTAGTTTTTCAAGAGGGTGAGTCAGCTGAAATACAGCAAATTAATGTGGTTGGCAACGCCAGTTTCAGCGATGAAGAATTGACTCTCGATTTTGAATTAAAAGATAAACTTCCGTGGTGGAACTTTATTGGTGAGCGACGTTATCAAAAGCAACAGTTAAGTGGTGATTTAGAAAAGCTAGAGAGCTTTTATCGCAATCGCGGCTACTTGAATATGCAAATTGAGTCAATTCAAGTGAGTATGACTCCTGATCGTAAAGGCGTGTACATTACAATTAATGTGAACGAAGGTGAAATTTACAACATTCGTAATGTGAACGTTATTGGTGATTTAAAAGGTCGCGAAGAGCTCATTAATAAAATAGTTAATATTGAGCCGGGCACCCGTTATAACGCCGCTGAAATGACCTTTTTAGAAGAAACAATTGCAATGACCTATGGTCGTTTCGGGTACGCTTATCCAGAGGTTCGTGCAATTCCTGATATTGAAGAAGACAGTAACGAAGTCGATATCACGTTTTCTATTAACCCAGGTAAACGTATCTATGTAAACCGCATTAATTTTGTCGGTAATACCACTACCGCAGATGAGGTTCTACGACGTGAAATGCGCCAATTAGAAGGCGCGCCTTTGAATGAAGATCAAATTGAGCAAAGTAAAGTTCGACTTGAACGTTTGGGCTTTTTTGAAACGGTTGAAACCGAAACCAAACCAGCCGATGGCTATGACGACCGTGTCGATGTCGATATTTCGGTAAAAGAACAGCCTTCAGGTAGCTTCAACTTTACTATTGGTTATGGTGATTACTCAGGCTTCCAACTTGGCGCTGGTATTTCACAAGAAAACTTTTTAGGGACAGGTAACCGCGCTGCGATTAACATCAACACTAACCGTTTTAGTCGAAGTGCCGCTGTTTCGTACACCGACCGCTATTTCACCAAAGATGGTGTGAATTTATCGGGTCAAATGTACATGAGCGAATTTGAAGCCGGTAACCTTGATAACTTTATTCGCTATAACAAAAAGCAATATGGTGTGGGTGGTTCGTTAAGTTTCCCTGTCAATGAGGTGACTAGCCTTAACTTGGGTATGACTTATCGTAATGAAGAAATCAACGATGTAGAAGGCTATGATCAGGTTACTCGGTTTTATCGTCCATACGTTAACCAGCAAGATCCCAATTCAGGTGTCGCATTTGATATTTTTGAATTGTCGACGGGTATTAGTCGCGTCACCTTAAACCGTGGGGTTTACCCAACGGCAGGTACGCAAAACTCGTTGCAACTTGAGGCTTCTACACCAAATAGCGATATCAATTATTTCCGTGTGAATTATCAATTCCGTCAATATGTACCTATAACTGATAATCATGACTGGGTATTTATGACGCGTTTCAAATTTGGCTACGGAAACGGTTATGGTCAAGATGAGAACAACAACGATTACTTGTTCCCGTTCTATGAAAACTTCCGCATAGGTGGGCAGGATAATTTACGTGGTTTCGAAGCTAATACCGTGGGGCCGAGAGCCGTCTACCGTTATCCGACAGTAGTTCCGGGCCCTGGTGGTTATTTCGGTGTGCCTACCGAGTTCCCAGCTGGTGCTGGCTCCGATATGCTGTCAGTAAGTCAATACTCGGTGGGTGGTAACGCCATGTTTGTTGCTGGTGTAGAGCTTATTGTGCCAACACCGTTTATTTCTGAAGAAAATAGAAACACAATACGTACCAGTGTTTACGTTGATGTCGGGAACGTTTGGGACACAGAGTTCAATTATGACGAATATAGCCGGTTGCAATTAACGCCACAGTCGTATGCACTGGATGATTACAGCGATCCATCACGTTATCGCGTTTCTGCGGGCATTTCGGTACAGTGGTTATCGCCGATGGGGCCATTGACAGTATCATTGGGCCGACCACTGAAAACAGAAGAGGGCGATCGTACGCAAACGTTCTCATTTAATATTGGAACAACATTCTAAAATAATAGTTCGAGGAGTTAATCGTGAATAAAATGGTAAAAACTAGTATTGCTGCAGCGCTGTTATCAACAGCTTTATTTGCTAACGCAGCTGAAGCACAACAAAAAATCGGTTACGTAAATATGCAGCAAGTTCTCATTAACTTGCCGCAGGCGCGTAATCTTGAACAACAAGTTCAAGAAGAATTTAAAGGTCGCATTTCAGAAATCGAAGAAATTGAAGGCAAAATGCAAGCCTTGCAAGAGAAAGCCGAACGTGACTCTAAAATTATGTCGCAACGCGAAATGCAAGACATGAGCCGCGAACTTGAGTTACTTGATGCAACACGCCAAGTGAAAACCAAAGGCTTACGCGAAGATATGCAACGCCGCGGTAACGAGTTGCGTGATCAATTAATGGCGGGTGTTATGCGTAATGCTCAAGCATTAGCGAGTGAGCAACAGTATGACGTTGTGCTGAGTTCAAATTCGTTAGTTTATGCAAACGAGAACTTCGATTTGACCGACGACGTTTTGAAAAAAATGACAGGTGGAAACTAAGTTAATGCAAACACTGACATTGCAGCAGCTTGCTGAAGCAATAGGGGCAGAGGTGCACGGCGATGCTTCTTTGCCTATCAAAGGTGTCGCAACGCTTGCCTCGGCTCAGCCGGGGCATATTGCGTTTTTAGCCAATGCAAAATATCGCAGTCAATTAGACACAACTCAGGCAAGTGCGGTTATTTGCGCGCCGGATGTTGAGTTACCGTCAGATATTACTGGTTTACGCATGCGTAACCCGTACGCGGGTTTTGCCAAAGCTGCGCAATTACTGGATACCACTCCTTCAGCAGCGGCTGCAGGTGTGCATCCGTCAGCACAGGTGCATACCTCAGTAAAAGTTGGGCAAAATGTTGCGATCGGCGCCAACAGTGTGATTGCTGAAGGTGTCGAGCTTGGCGATAATGTCACCATTGGAGTTGGCTGTTATGTTGGGCCGCAAACGAAAATCGGTGCACATACACAGTTGTGGCAGCATGTGGTTATTTATCACAACTGCGTTATTGGTGAGCATTGCTTAATTCATGCCGGTACTGTAATTGGCGCAGATGGCTTTGGCTGGGCGAATGAAGGCGGTAAGTGGATAAAAATTCCACAGCTGGGGCGCGTGGTTATTGGCGACCGTGTTGATATTGGTGCGAGCACTACAATTGACCGCGGCGCTCTTGATGATACGGTTATTAGCAATGGTGTAATCATTGATAATCAGTGTCAAATTGCGCATAACGCATTTATTGACGAAGACACGGCCATTGCTGGATGCACGGTTTTAGCAGGGAGTAGCCGAATTGGTAAACGTTGCTTAATTGGCGGCGCAAGTGCCATTAACGGCCACATTTCTATTTGCGACGACGTGCAAATAAGTGGTTTTTCTATGGTTATTAAAGAAATTACCGAGCCGGGCGCATATGCGTCAGGTATTCCGGCTGCACCACAACGTGAATGGCGTCGTAATGGCGCACGTTATCGTCAATTAGATGACCTGTTTCAGCGCGTGAAGAAAATTGAAAAACAACTTGAACAAGAATAACTAACGAGGATGACGCTTTGTCTGATAACGGCGCATTTGATATTAAAGAAATACTGAGTTTATTGCCGCATCGATATCCCTTTTTGCTGGTCGATAAGGTTGTGGCTTGTGATCACAAGACAAGTATTCACGCAGTAAAAAACGTATCGGTCAACGAACCTATTTTTACCGGCCACTTTCCAGAAAATCCAATTTTCCCTGGTGTGCTCATTCTAGAAGCGTTAGCACAGGCGGCAGGGCTACTCGGGTTTAAGATCACGTCGAGCAAGCCGGGCTCAAATGACCTATACTTGTTTGCGGGCATTGACAATGCACGTTTCAAACGCCAAGTGTTGCCGGGTGACACGCTTAATTTGCATGTCACCTTTGAGAAAGAGCGCCGTGGAATTTGGGTGTTTAAGGGAACCGCGGTCGTTGACGGTGAACTGGCGTGTAGCTGCGATATTATTTGCGCAAGAAGGGAAGTGTAAGTGATTCATCCAACCGCGATTATTGATTCATCAGCACGTATTGGCAAAAACGTTGAAATTGGTCCTTACACTATTGTTGGAGCCGATGTTGAAGTTGGTGACAACTGCGTTATTGGGCCGCATGTAGTATTGCGTGGGCCGACGGTGTTAGGCAAAAACAACCGAATTTTCCAATTCGCGTCGGTTGGTGAAGATTGCCAAGACAAAAAATACAATGGTGAACCAACGCGTTTGGTTATTGGCGACAATAATATTATTCGTGAATGTGTAACCATTCATCGTGGCACCGTGCAAGACCAAGGTTTAACCCAAATTGGTAGCGATAACCTGCTGATGGCATATGTGCATGTTGCGCACGACTGCATGGTTGGTGACAACGTTATTTTAGCCAATAACACCACGTTGGCAGGCCATGTGCATGTTGGCGACTGGGCGATTTTGGGTGGTTTTACTGGGGTGCATCAGTTTTGCCATATTGGCGCGCATGCCTTTACTGCAGTAAATTCTGTGGTGGTGCAGGATATACCACCCTACATTATGGCGCAGGGCCATAATGCCGCACCGCGAACCATTAATGCTGAAGGTTTGAAACGTCGTGGTTTTCAGCCGAATCAAATTCTCAATATTAAACGCGCGTTTAAGCTGCTCTATCGCCAAGGTTTAACCGTTGAAGAAGCGGTACAAAAAATGCGCGAGCTTGATGCCGATACTGAATTAACCCCCTTGATTCAGTTTGTGTTGAGCAGCCAGCGCGGCATTATTCGATAACCTTCTGAATATCATGTCAAAATATGCGCCTTTAATTGCCGTTATCGCCGGGGAACACTCCGGCGATTTACTTGGTTCTGGCATGCTTCGTGAATTGCGGCAGCGGTACCCCAACGCCGAATTTATTGGTGTGGGTGGGCCGTTAATGCAAGCGGAAGGGCTTACCAGCTTGGTACCAATGGACGACTTGGCGGTGATGGGTATTGCTGAAGTACTCGGTAGCTTGTTTAAGCTACTTCGGCACAGAAGGTTTTTGGTCAATACCTTTTTGGAACGCCGGCCTGATATTTTTATAGGTATTGATGCACCAGATTTTAATCTACCTATTGCAAAAAAGGTTAAAGCAGCCGGCATAACTACCGTTCATTATGTGAGCCCCTCGGTATGGGCGTGGCGCCAGGGCCGTATACACGGCATTAAGCAATCGGTTGATCATGTTTTTTGTTTATTGCCTTTTGAAAAAGCCTTTTATGATCAACATAACCTACCAGCAACTTTTGTGGGGCACCCTTTAGCCGATAGCATTCCAGCAGTGTGGGATAAGCGACAGGCTCGCGCAGAGGTTGATCTTGATGCCGACGCAACTTGGGTGGGCATTTTACCCGGTAGCCGTAAGGGCGAAATTGCGCGCATGGCGCCGTTATTTTTACAGGTGGCGCAGCAATTACTGCAGCGTCAGCCTCATCTTCGTTTTGTCACCCCCATGATAAGCTCGGCAAGAGCGGCACAGTTTCGTGCCTTACAGCAGCAATTTGCACCGCAGTTACCATTGACCATTATTGATGGCGCGTCACGTACCACCATGGCGGCCTGTGACGCACTATTGCTCACCTCGGGTACGGTCACCTTAGAAGCCATGTTAATTAAACGCCCCATGGTTGTGGCCTATAAGTTTAATTGGTTGAGTTATCAGCTGATTAAACGCTTATTCAAAGCGGCGTTTTTCAGCCTTCCGAATCTACTTGCTGGCAAGCGTTTAGTTCCTGAGTTTGCTCAGCACGAAGCGACGGTTGAAAACTTAACAGAAGCATTAGCAACGCAGTTAACACCTGCAGCACAAGAAACCCTGGCAACTTTCGCTGATTTGCACCAACAATTACGGCGTAACGCCGATGTGTTGAGTGCAGATGTGGTGCAACAACTGATCAATCGCTAACACCGCTATATATTCGATAAAATCGAACGCAAAGCCATTTATTTTCAATAATCAATCGAAAGATTAGAGTCTATACTGTCGTTATATGCTTATTAGGAGGCGACATGGGCTTATTAGTAGATGGACAATGGCAAGATAAATGGTATGACACGGACAGCACAGGCGGTAAGTTTGAACGCAGTGCTGCACAGTTTCGTAACTGGTTAGAAGCTGACCCTTCGGCTAGGTTTCCAGCTGAAAGCGGCCGCTATCATTTGTACGTGAGTTATGCGTGTCCGTGGGCTCATCGAACGTTGATTTTCCGAAAGTTAAAAGGGCTTGAGAAACACATTAGCGTTTCAGTGGTGCACCCGTTGATGCTTGAGAATGGTTGGGAGTTTGCGGCGTCACCGCTAAACGACGACTTATATCAATTAGACTTCTTGTACCAACTGTATTTAAAAGCAGACCCAAATTACAGTGGTCGAGTGACTGTGCCTGTATTGTGGGATAAAAAGCGTCAAACTATTGTCAGCAACGAGTCAGCGGACATTATTCGGATGTTTAATTCGGCGTTTAATGACATCACCGGCAACAGGCTCGATTTTTATCCTGAAGCGTTACAAGCGGATATTGATCGCATTAATGCCGATGTATATGACCAGGTTAATAATGGCGTATACAAATGCGGCTTTGCGACCAAACAAGCCGCTTATGAAGAAGCTTATCAGGCCCTTTTTGCGCAGCTTGATACATTAGAGGCCTTATTAGGGCAACAAAAGTTCTTAGTCGGAGACACCGTCACCGAGGCCGATTGGCGTTTGTTTACGACGTTGGTTCGCTTTGATGCGGTTTATTTTGGCCACTTTAAAACCAATAAAAAGCGTATTGTTGATTACCCAAATTTGTGGGCGTATGTGCGCGCGCTGTATCAAGTTGAGGGGATAGCTGAAACCACCGTCATGGATCATATTCAACAACATTACTATGGTAGTCACAAAACGATTAACCCAACTGGCATTGTGCCGGTAGGGCCAGACATTGATTTTATGGCACCACATCATCGCGGAGAAGTGTTATGAGTGTTATTTTAAGCCGCCATCGCGGCATGCCGGCACAAGACGGGGCGGGCGTGAAACTGACCCGAATTGTGAATCAACCAAGCTTGCGTTATCAAGATCCATTTTTGATGTTGGATGAGTTTCGCTCGGACAACCCGAACGATTACATTGCAGGGTTTCCTCCGCACCCGCATCGTGGTTTTGTCACCCTGACTTATATGCTGGCAGGGCGTATGGAACACAAAGACTCAAATGGCAATACCGGTGTGGTGGAAGCTGGCGGCGCGCAGTGGATGAAAGCCGCACGCGGTATTATTCATGCCGAAATGCCAAAACAAGAAGATGGATTAATGTGGGGCTTTCAATTATGGATAAACCTACCGGCGAAACGCAAATTAGAAGCTGCCGACTGGGCCGATCATCCGCAAGGAAAATTACCAGTTATTCAATTTGAACAAGCTGAAATACGCTTAGTGGCTGGTGAGTTATCCGGCCAGAAGGGCCCGATTGAGCAAGCCGAGCAAAAGTTTTTCATGGCTGATTTGCGGCTGCAACCCACAGCAACATTGGAGCTAGCTTCACAACAGCAAGAAACGCGTTTAGCCTATGTTTATCAAGGCGAGGTGAGTATTAATGGCCAGTTGGTACCACGCGGTGAACTGGTGCGCCTTAATGCGCTGGACGATCTCACATTCGTTAGCAGTAGCAGCGAGTCGGGTGTTATTGTTTTAGCAGGAAACCCAATTGGTGAACCGATTGCGCAATATGGCCCCTTTGTGATGAATACCCAAGCGGAAATAGAACAAGCCATACGCGATTATCAAGCCGGCAAATTAGCCAGTTAACTAACGTTGAAGGAATACTATAATGACCACCCACATGCGAACCATTGTTGCCAGTTCTGACGCTCAGCCGCAGTGGGAGCACCGTGAACAGCCGCAGCCTGGCCCTGATGAGGTGCTCATAAAAGTAGCCTACAGTGGCATGAATCGCGCTGATTTAATGCAACTAGCAGGGCACTATCCGCCACCGCCGGGGGCTTCGGATATTTTGGGCCTAGAGGTTAGCGGTACTGTGGTCGCGCTTGGCAGTACAGAGCATCAACTGCAATTAGGTGACAAGGTTTGCGCACTGTTAGATTCCGGCGGTTATGCTGAGTATGTCGCGGTGCCGGTGAATCAAGTGTTGCCGATACCCCAAGGCGTTGATTTATCGGCTGCTGCGGGTATTTGTGAGGTGTTTGCTACCGCTTGGTACAATATTTACGATATTGCGGCAACGCAACCCGGTGAACGCATACTCATACACGCGGCGGCGAGTGGTGTTGGTCAGGCCGTATTGCAGTTGGCGAAGCAGCGGGGCAACCCCACTTTCGCCACTGCCGGAAGTGACGATAAATTAGCTTTAGCCATGGCGTTAGGCGCGGAACAAACGTGGAACCGCCAACAGGGCTCTTTTGTTGAAGCCGTGACCAGTTGGGGCGGCGCAGATGTCATTTTAGATCCTGTGGCAGGAGAGTACATTGCGTGGAACCAGCAAGTTTTGAGGCAAGACGGCCGATTGGTAGTGATTGGGCTAATGGGCGGTCGTGCAGCAGAATTAGACGCAGGGCGATTGTTAATCAAGCGCCAGCGTATAATCGGCAGTACCTTACGTAGTCAGCCAAATACTATCAAGGCACGAATTATGGCTGATTTGTATACCCATGTATGGCCGCTATTTGAACAACAAAAGATAACCCCAAACATTGACGATGTGCTGCCAGTGACAGACGTTGCAGAGGCTTTTGAGCGACTGCGCAATAATGCCAATGCGGGCAAGTTAGTATTGGTGTGGTAACGGGGGCGTAAGAAAAAGTGGTGGAGGGGGCAGGATTCGAACCTGCGAAGGCTGAGCCGTCAGATTTACAGTCTGATCCCTTTGACCGCTCGGGAACCCCTCCACACGAGGCGGGCATAATAGCAGATTGAGAGTCGCTGTAAACCGGTTTATGATGTCTGTCGTTATGTCACTGAAACAAAGTTGTTATGAGCCAAAGTATACCCGCGCACGTTGATGAAGAAATCACTCGGTTTATTGAGCGCCTTTGGCTTAAACAAGGCGTTAGTAAACATACCAGTTCTGCCTATCAAACCGATTTACGAAGTTTTCAGAAGTTTCTTACCGCAGAGCAAAAAACGACTCTATTAAATGTCGAGCCACATGATCTTGAGCGCTATCTATTGTGGCGTCGTCAACAAGGTTTGTCACCGCGGAGTACTTCGCGGGCATTAAGTGCGCTTAAAAAGTTTTATCAATATGCCATGGCAGAGCGCTTGATCACTCATGATCCAACAGCGCGGCTAGCACGACCGAAGCAACCGCAGGCAATTCCACATAGCTTGTCTGAAGCTGAAGTTGAAGCGCTATTGAATGCCCCGCAACTTGATGACCCTGTACAATTGCGCGATAGAGCGATGCTTGAAGTTCTCTACGCGACTGGGTTGCGAGTGACAGAGTTAGTGAGTTTAACGGTTGACCAAATTCATTTGCAGCAAGAGCTGGTGCGCGTTATTGGTAAGGGCAATAAAGAACGACTGGTGCCACTTGGCGAGGAAGCGTTAGACTGGCTGCAAAAATACTTTGCTGAGGCGCGCGAAACCCTCTATGCCAAACCCGGCAATTGGGTATTTGTTACGCGCCGTGGTGGGCCGCTAACGCGACAGGCATTTTGGCACCGAATTCGTTATTATGCGCAACAAGCTGATATTCGTTCACATTTGTCGCCACATACCTTGCGCCACGCTTTTGCAACACATTTGCTGAACCATGGCGCAGATTTAAGGGTGTTGCAGATGCTTTTAGGGCATAGTGACTTGTCAACCACACAAATTTATACGCACGTGGCTCGTGAACGCTTGCAACAATTACATGCAACGCATCACCCGCGCGCTTAATAACGTAATTTTACATGATTTATAAAAGGGTAACTGCATGAAGTACTTGGGAGTTTTAGCTTTAAGTTTGGTCGTAGCTAGTTGTAGCCCGAATAACCCAAACGACACCGAACAATCCGTTCAGGCCGCTGCGGTGACAGGCGATTTTAATACAAGCCATATGGCCAACATGGGCTTCAAGGTTGAATCGGCCACCCCATCAGAAATTGCTGGTTTGTACCAAGTTCTTACTGATCAAGGGCTTGTTTATGCAAGTGCTGATGGCCAGTTTATTGTCAGTGGTAGAATTTTTGATATTACTGGGGAAGCGCCAGTTAATGTTAGTGACGAAATTTTAAATGCCATGCGTATTAGTGACTTGGCTAATTATGCGGATACCGTAATTGAATTCAAAGCAGACAATGAACAACATGTGATTCATGTGTTTACCGACTCAACCTGTGGTTACTGCCGCCAGTTGCATGAGCGCATGGATGGTTACTTAGACAAAGGCATTACCGTACGTTATCTCGCTTGGCCACGTTCGGGCATGCAAGGGCGTGCGGCCATGGAGCTGCAGTCGGTTTGGTGCGCTGAAGACCCAAAAGCGGCTTTAACAGCCGTTAAAAATGATCAAGCGCTGCCGCCGGCAAACTGCGAGAACCCAGTTGCGGAACATTTGGCGCTTGGTCATAAGTTTGGTGTACGCGGCACACCAGCTATCGTGCTGGAGTCGGGGCGCATGTTGCCTGGCTATTTACCACCAGAACCATTGTTAGCTAAAATTGAAAATGACCAATGAGTTTGTTAACGATTAAACGCCGCCCGCAAGCGCAATTAGGTGAGTGGGCAGCGCAATTGCCACCGGTTATTGCCCAAGTACTTGCTAGTCGGGGTATTGTTGATGCACAGCAACTTGACCTCGGATTGCGCCATTTGCCGCATTTTAACCAACTTAAAGGCGCCATTGAGGCTGCAGAGCGGCTTGCTCAAGCTATTCAAGCGGACCATGCCATTTGTATTTGTGGTGATTTTGACGCCGACGGGGCTACCTCAACGGCGTTAATGATGTCGGTGTTGCAAGCCATGGGTGCCAAGCGAATAAGCTATATTGTCCCGAACCGGTTTGCTGATGGTTACGGCTTGTCACCGGCGGTGGTGGCGCAGGCGCAGCAACAGGGTGCTGAATTAATTGTCACGGTGGATAGCGGTATTTCATGTCATGCTGGGGTTCAGGCTGCAAAAGCAGCGGGTATTGATGTGATTGTTACTGATCACCATTTACCGCCTAATGAATTGCCACCAGCAAATATCATTGTGAACCCAAACCTTGCGGATTGTCCGTTTCCTAGCCCAAATATTGCTGGGGTGGGCGTCGCTTTTTATGTATTGCTGGCACTACGACATGTGCTGCGCGAGCAAGGTCAGGAAGTACCTAATTTAGCCCAGTGGTTAGATTTAGTGGCCTTAGGCACCGTGGCTGATGTGGTGAAACTTGATGGGGTAAACCGCATTTTAGTGCAGCAAGGGTTGCAACGTATTCGGGCGGGGCATTGTCGACCGGGTATTGCAGCGCTGTTGCAGGTAGCCAACCGCGACCCACAACAGTTACAAGCCGCCGATTTAGGTTTTGCCCTTGGCCCGCGTATTAATGCGGCGGGGCGCTTAGATGACATGGCTGCAGGTATTGAATGTTTGCTTGCCAATAACTTAACCACGGCCCAGCAACTTGCCGCACAACTTGATCAGCTGAATCAGGCGCGCCGTAGCATTGAAACCGAAATGCGTGAAGAAGCTGAAGCTTATGTGGCGCAGTTAAACACCACCGAGCATTTACCGGCGGCCATGGTGTTGTATCAACCTGGTTGGCACCAAGGTGTTGTGGGCATTGTCGCTGGGCGGGTCAAAGACCAATACCATCGGCCTGTTATTGCCTTTGCCGATAGTGATGACGGCCTATTAAAAGGCTCCGCACGTTCTATCCCAGGCTTGCATATTCGCGACGTACTTGAGCGTGTGCACAGCCAACATCCGCAGCTTATTGAACGTTTTGGTGGGCATGCCATGGCGGCTGGTTTAAGCCTAGCGGCTGACAATTTAGAGGCATTTCGCGAGGCTTTTGTAACACAAGTTGACGAATGGGTTGATGAAAGTACCTTAACCCAAACCATTTGGTCAGACGGCGAGCTTGACGGTAGCTGCTTGCAGGAGCCTTTTGTACGCCAGTTAGAAGCCTATGGGCCTTGGGGGCAGGGCTTTCCTGAGCCACTGTTTGACGGCGAATTTCGTATTGTTCAGCAACGTCTTGTGGGTGAGCGCCATTTAAAGCTGGTGCTAGAAAGCGCCGATCGCACGGTGGTTGACGCGATTGCCTTTAATGTGGATTTGACGGTTTGGCCTGACGCGTCGGTGAGAACGATTCATGCGGCCTATAAAGTACAATTAAATCATTTTCGTGGACGCACTTCTGTGCAGCTACAACTAGAGCATTTTAATGCTTTGCGGTAGAATACCCGCCCTTTACTTACAATCACTGTTATTGAGATTCCAAAACTATGTTCGAAACTAACGCCACTTATGTTGCGATAAAAGAAATGCGCAAGCGCAGCGAATTGCTTCGGGGGTATCTTTGACTACGCTCAGAAAGTAGAGCGTCTAGAAGAAGTGACGCGCGAGTTAGAAGACCCAACGGTGTGGAATGATCAAGAGCGTGCACAAGCGCTAGGTAAAGAGCGCGCAAGTTTAGAACAAGTGGTTGAAACATTAAATAATTTGGCGCAAGGGCTGGAAGACGTTGAAGGTCTTGTTGAGCTGGCTGTTGAAGCCGATGACGAAGAAACCTTTAACGATGCTGTAAGCGAGCTAGACGGCTTAGAGCAGCAATTGGCAACTTTAGAGTTTCGTCGAATGTTTTCGGGTGAACAAGACGCTTCAGACTGCTATTTGGATATTCAGGCCGGCTCTGGTGGTACTGAAGCCCAAGACTGGGCCAATATGCTCTTACGTATGTATTTGCGCTGGGCCGAATCACACGACTTTAAAGCCGAGATTACCGAGCTTTCTGAAGGTGAAGTGGCAGGTATTAAATCGGTGACTGTGCGCATTCAAGGTGAGTATGCCTACGGTTGGTTGCGCACTGAAACAGGAGTACACCGCTTAGTACGCAAATCGCCGTTTGACTCGGGTAATCGTCGCCATACGTCGTTCGCGTCGGTGTTTGTCTATCCGGAAATTGACGACTCTATCGAAATTGAAATTAACCCAGCTGATTTACGTGTAGACACCTATCGAGCGTCAGGTGCTGGTGGTCAGCACGTTAACCGAACCGACTCGGCGATTCGTATTACGCACGAACCAACGGGCGTGGTTGTGCAGTGTCAAAGTGACCGTTCACAGCATAAAAACCGCGACGCGGCGATGAAGCAATTACGCGCTAAATTGTATGAGTTAGAATTGCAGAAACAATTGGCTGAAAAGCAAGCGCTTGAAGACACCAAGTCGGACATTGGTTGGGGTAGCCAAATTCGCTCGTATGTATTAGACGATGCGCGTATTAAAGATTTACGCACCGGCGTTGAAAACCGCAATACCCAAGCGGTGCTAGACGGTGCACTCGACCCATTTATTGAAGCAAGTTTGAAATCAGGTTTATAAGGAAACGTACATGAACGATAAAACGCAAGCCCCTGAGTTGGACGTAAACGAACAAATCGCCCAGCGCAAGGCTAAGCTTGCTGCGTTGCGCGAGCGAGGCGTAGCATTCCCGAATGATTTTCGTCGTGACAGCTTAGCGGCTGAGTTACACGCGCAGTATGACGGCTTTGAAAAAGAAGAGCTGGCGGCGAAAGGTGTGCGGGTTGCTGTTGCAGGTCGTATGATGACGCGTCGGATCATGGGTAAAGCGAGCTTTGCCACCATTCAAGATATGTCAGGGCAAATACAGCTCTACGTTGCGCGTGATAACTTGCCTGAAGGTTATTACAACGAAGAGTTCAAAAAATGGGACCTAGGTGACATTGTTGGTGCAACCGGTACCTTGTTTATCACCGGCACTGGCGAATTGAGTGTGCAAGTTGACGATGTACGTTTGTTAACCAAAGCACTGCGCCCATTACCTGACAAGTTTCATGGTTTGTCTGACCAAGAAATGCGCTATCGTCAGCGTTATCTTGATCTGATTACCAACGAAGAGTCGCGTAACACCTTTATTGTGCGTTCAAAAGTGGTTGATTACATTCGTCGCTACTTCATCGCCAAGCAGTTCTTAGAAGTTGAAACGCCAATGATGCAAACCATTCCAGGCGGTGCCACAGCACGCCCGTTTATGACGCATCACAACGCGTTAGACATGCAGTTATATCTACGCATAGCGCCAGAATTGTACTTAAAACGCCTAGTTGTTGGTGGTTTTGAGAAAGTATTTGAAATTAACCGTAATTTCCGTAACGAAGGGCTGTCAACACGGCATAACCCTGAGTTTACCATGCTTGAGTTTTACTGGGCTTACGCTGATTACAATGACCTGATGGACCTCACCGAAGACATGCTTCGCGGCATGACTACAGAAATTTTGGGTTCAGCGCAGTTTGAAAGTGAAGGCGTACAGTACGACTTCAGCAAGCCATTTGCGCGCATGACGGTTAAAGAAGCTATTTTAGAGCATTTGCCAACGGCAACCGACGACCAGTTAAATAGCCTTGAGCGCGCCACTGAGTTGGCGGAGTCTTTGGGGATTAAAGTGAAGTCGAATTGGGGCTTAGGCAAAGTTCAAATTGAAATATTTGAAGAAGTGGCTGAACATAAGCTTATTCAACCCACGTTTATTACTGCGTACCCAGCTGAAGTATCACCACTGGCGCGGCGTAACGACAATGACCCGTTTATTACCGACCGCTTTGAGTTCTTTGTGGGTGGCCGTGAATTAGCCAACGGGTTCTCGGAGCTAAACGACGCCGAAGACCAAGCCGAGCGCTTCCGTGAGCAGGTCCAGCAAAAAGAAGCTGGCGATGACGAAGCGATGTTCTTTGATGACGACTATGTCACTGCGCTTGAGCATGGTTTGCCGCCAACCGCAGGCGAAGGTATTGGGATTGATCGGTTGGTGATGTTGTTGACGGATTCGCCTTCAATTCGTGATGTGTTGTTATTCCCACACATGCGTCCGAAGAAATAAAAGGCGTTATTCGTTATTCGTCCGTTCGCTTCGCTCACTGTTGGTCCGCGCTTCGCGCTGTTCGACGAATAGTGAGGCCTCGCCGAACGGACGAACAGCGAAGCGCACGAAAAACGAAAAACGGTCATTTCGGTAGGGCTTGAAGAATATCGGCAAGCAATTCGTCTTTGTCTTCAATGCCAGCCGACAAGCGCAGTAAATCTGGCGGGCAGGGCGTTCCGGCACCTTCAACGCTGGCGCGATGTTCAATGAGGCTTTCCACGCCGCCGAGTGATGTCGCCCGTTTCCATAGCTTGGTATTGGCAGCCAAGTGCACTGCTGCTTGTTCGCCGCCTTGTACACGAATCGAAAGCATGCCACCGTAGCCGCCATGCATTTGCTTGCTGGCCACATCATGGCCGCTAAAACTTGGTAAACCAGGGTAGAGCACTTCGATTATTTGCGGGTGTTGTTCAAGTTGTTGGGCTAAAAACATGGCGTTAGTGCAGCTTTCGCGTACGCGTAAATGCATGGTCCGCATGCCGCGTAATAGCTGTGTGGCATCATGTGGGCTTGGCACGGCGCCGCCTTGAGCACGTACGGCCCGAATGCGTTGCCAATAATCGTTGTCGTGCTTGGTAATGAGTGCGCCGGCAATCACGTCCGAGTGCCCGTTTAAGTATTTGGTGGCAGAGTGCATAACAATATCGGCACCAATCGTTAACGGTTGCGTGAGTAACGGGCTGGCACAGGTAGAATCGACCGCTACAAATGCACCGGCGCCTTTCGCTAACGCACTAATTTCGGCAATGTCGCTAATGGTCCACATTGGGTTGCCGGGCGTTTCTAGCCAGACAAGCTTGGTTTTTCCCGGCTGTAATGCCTTGCTTACTTCGCTTAACTGGGTCATGTCGATAAATTCAATGACTAGCCCCCAATCGGTAGCAAAGTTCAGCAGCCAGTTGCGCAGCGCCCAATACATAACTTTTGGCGCTAACACGTGGTCGCCAGGGCGTAACCCTTGAAAAACTGCTGTGGCGGCCGCCATGCCCGAACCAAATAAAAGTGCCTGGTGGCCTTGTTCGAGTTGGCATAAAAGCTCTTCGACCGGCTTGTAGGTTGGGTTATCGGCCCTTGAATAGACATTACCGGTTGGGTAGCTGTTGTCTTTACCGCGAATATAGGTGGTTGCGACATGTATTGGGAGCACCACACCTTGGCTTTCTTGATCGATTTTTCCGAGGGCTTGGGCGAGGGCGGTTGCCGGTGTGTAAGGATAGGTTTTGCTGCTCATGCTAGGCTCTAAATTAGTAACAATTGCATTAGTATACGCTTATTTTCAGGTAAGAAAATGGCCATAAAAAAACGCACCCAAAGGTGCGCTTTTTCAGTATTCGTCGTTATCTTCGTCGTAAGATAACTCGAGCGATTAACCGTGGTTGTGGTTACCGTCAGCGTGCACATGGCCGTGGTCCAATTCACTTGGATCAGCGTCACGTACTTCAACAACTTCTACGTCAAAGTTCAGAGCGGTACCGGCTAGTGGGTGGTTACCGTCAACAGTGACTTCGTCGTCGTTCACATCAACGATCATCACAGATTGCTCACCTGCGTCAGTGCTGGCGCGGAACTGCATGCCAACAGCAACTTCGTTATCACCGAACAAGCTGCGTGGTACGGTTTGAATTAAACCTTCATGACGCTCGCCGTACGCGTCAGCTGGTTGAATTTCAGCTTCAAATTTGTCGCCAGTGGCTTTACCGTCAAGTGCATTTTCAAGACCTTTGATCAACATGCCGCGACCAAAGATAAACTGCAGCGGCTGACCTTCTTTTGATTGATCCAGAACTTGGCCTTCAGCAGTTTTCACGGTGTAGTGAATTCCTACAACTTTGTCCTGGCTAATAGTTTGACTCATGATTCATCCAATTTATAAGGCAGTGGGTAAATTTCCAAAAGACTCGCGTCATCATCTTTCACACGAAGTTTTGTGTCTGCTTCAATATCGTTCGGCAGCACCACTAACATGCTCAGTTGATTGTCAGCACGGCTCACTGCGTTAATTACCGTGCCGGCTCGTCGCCAGTTTTCGCCAAGCTGTTGTTCAACGGTAGCGCCCGCTACAACAGGTTTACCTTGGCCCACTAAACGAAACATAGCCCGCTTCTGCTTGCCCAGATATTTCATCCGAGCGATGGTCTCTTGGCCGATATAACACCCCTTGGTAAAACTAATGCCATTTAACGCCTGAACGTTCAGCATTTGGGGTACATACTCTAATAGTGTACCTGAAAGTAGGGTGGGTCGACCACGCTCAATTTCAAGTGCATGCCAGAGTGTTTGTTCTGAGTTGGTTGGAAAGCTATCGCGCTCGGTAACCAACAAGTATTGATCGGGGTGAACGCCCAAGGTTAACACGACGCCGTCTGCAAGCGCTGTAACAGCCTGCTGTGGCTCCGTGGTTAAAGGTTGTTCACACCATTGCGCCATACGTTCTGGCGCTGCTGTGCCAAACACCCCATACAAATGGTATTTGTCACTGGCGTCGATGATGTCGGTTTTGCTAAATACCCCGAACTTCTGCAGCTGCGCCAAACTTGCGGCAATGGCGTCTTTATGTGACAGCAAAAGCACACTGTCACCGCAGCGACTGACAAATAATGTACTCATGGCTTTACCTTTGTTGTCGCAGTGTGCTGCGAACAACCAGTGGTTAGCGCCGAGTTGTTTCATGTCACAGGTAAGCTGCCCCTGCAAAAATTCATCGGTTTGTGGGCCGGTTAGCTCAATAACACCGTAATCTGTTAAGGAAACGGTTACGTATTCTGGCTGAGCTTTGGTAAACTCTGTATCTAGCACAATGAACCTCGCTTTTTCACCGATACTCACCTAGATGGGGATGAAAAAGCATTATACAAGCCGTTTTAAGGACTCGCATGGAAAAGTTGCAACAAAATGCCGAATTGCTGACCAATAAAAACCGTCTGCGCTGGGCTTGCCGCCGCGGCATGCTTGAGCTTGATGTTTTATTCATGCCATTTGTAGAAGAAGCTTATGACGACCTAAATGCGCAGCAACAAGAAGCATTTCGGCGTTTATTAACCTGTGATGACCCGGATTTGTTTGCTTGGTTTATGGGCCACCAAAAGTGCCAAGACCCAGAGCTAGCCGGCATGGTTGACTACATTTTAAGCCGCGTGAAGGTTTAATATGTTGCTGCACATTAGTGTGCAGCCTTGGCGCTGGTTACGAGGCCCGGCCTCGGTGTGGGGCATTAATTGCCGCACCGGCGAATGGTTAGAATTAACCGCCGCAGAACCATACCCCTGGCAGCAACAACCGTTAAGTTGGGTCACTGCGTGGGGGGCTTTAGTTATTTTGTACGCGCCTCAGCAACCACGGCGGTGGGTGTGGTTGCCGAAAAGCTGGCTTGGGGATGTAAATTATCGTCGGTTAGCCCGATTTTTGTTGCGTTGGCGTCAAAATGCTCGGTAACGCTTCGGGTAATAACTCTGGGTAATCTAAATTATAATGCAACCCCCGGCTTTCGTGACGGGTCATGGCGCTGCGAACAATAAGCTCAGCCACTTGCACGAGGTTACGTAGCTCAAGCAAGTTATTGCTAACTTTGAAGTTACTGTAATACTCGTGAATTTCTTGCTGCAGCAGCTCGATGCGGCGCAATGCTCGTTGTAACCGCTTATCTGTACGCACAATTCCGACGTAGTCCCACATAAATAAGCGCAGCTCATGCCAGTTGTGCTGAATAATAACCTCTTCATCTGAGTTGCTGACTTGGCTTTCATCCCAGGCTGGAAGCTCTGTAGGCGCCGGACAGCTCGCCACTTTGGCGATGATATCTTGCGCCGCTGAACGGGCAAAAACTAAGCATTCAAGCAGTGAGTTACTTGCCATGCGATTGGCGCCATGCAAACCGGTGTAGGCAACTTCACCAATGGCGTACAAATTGGTGACGTCAGTGCGCGCGTGCAAATCAGTTTTCACACCGCCGCAGGTATAGTGCGCTGCAGGTACAACCGGCATGGGTTGTTGACTGATATCAATGCCTAAGCTGAGGCATTTTTCATAAATATTCGGAAAGTGTTCTTGAATGAACGACTTTGGCTTATGCGAAATATCCAAATACATGCAGTCAGCGCCAAGTCGCTTCATTTCGAAGTCAATGGCTCGTGCCACCACGTCGCGTGGCGCTAATTCTGCGCTAGGGTGAAAGTCTGGCATAAAACGCGAGCCATCAGGGCGGCGCAAAACTGCACCTTCACCACGTAATGCTTCGGTTAACAAAAATGACTGAGCATTGGGGTGAAACAAACAAGTCGGGTGAAACTGATTGAATTCCATATTGGCAACCCGGCAGCCCGCGCGCCAAGCCATTGCAATGCCATCGCCGCTAGCAACGTCGGGGTTACTGGTGTACTGGTAGACTTTGCTAGCGCCGCCGGTACATAGCGCAACAAATTTTGCCGCCACAGTTTCGACACGTTGTGTTACGCGGTTGAGTATATAGGCGCCAAAACATTGCGGTGAGTCACCGCCTAGATGTTTATGGGTAATTAAATCGATAGCGTTCACACGCTCAACAATAGTGATGTTCGGATGCAGCCGTGCTTGTTCAACCAAGGTTGTTTGCACCGCACGGCCGGTTGCATCTGCCGCATGCAGAATGCGGCGATGGCTGTGCCCACCTTCTTGATTGAGGTGAAATTGGCCGTCATCGACACGGTCAAACCCAACGCCTATATCAATAAGCCACTGTAAGCTTTCTTTGGCATGACGTGTGGTAAACTCCACGGCTTGTTGCTCACACAGCCCAGCCCCTGCGATCAAGGTGTCTTCAATGTGGCTTTCAATGCTATCATTCTCGTCGAAAACGGCAGCGATACCGCCTTGTGCGTAATAAGTTGAGCCTTCTGTGAGAGGGCCTTTAGAGAGTACAATGACGTTAGCATGGTCAGCCAACTGCAAAGCTAAGGTTAAACCGGCAGCGCCGCTACCGATAATAAGTACATCACATTGATAATGAGCCATTTGTTCCATACATTATGTGGAAGTCATACAACGATTTTACTGATTTGAATTTTTTTTGCGAACTTTTTACTACAACGTCGGTCATACTTTGCAGTTGCACAGCGGGCCTGAAATCTGACGTAGCTAGGGGTTGAGGAGAATAGGCTCGGATGAGCGAACAAGAAACAGATAAAGCCCTGGTAGAACGAGTTCAACAGGGAGACCAGCGCGCCTTTGATTTGTTGGTAAAAAAGTATCAACACAAGGTCATGAGTTTGATCTCGCGTTATGTCAAACAACAGGCTGATGTGCCTGACGTGGCGCAAGAAACCTTTGTGAAAGCCTATCGTGCGTTGGCAAATTTTAGAGGCGATAGTGCCTTTTATACGTGGCTCTATAGAATAGCCGTGAACACAGCAAAGAATTATTTAGTTGCACAAGGCCGCAAGCCACCAGCTAATGATGTTGATGCTGAAGAAGCGGAGTATTATGAGGGCAGTGGGGCACTGAAAGACAGTGCTTCGCCGGAAAGTTTATTGTTAACCGATGAAATTCGTAACGTCGTTATGAAAACCATCGAGGCATTACCGGAAGATTTACGACGTGCTATTACGCTGCGTGAAATTGACGGATTAGGCTATGAAGAAATAGCCATAGAAATGGATTGTCCTATTGGTACTGTACGATCGCGAATTTTCCGCGCTCGTGAAGCTATAGACCAGCAGTTACGACCGTTATTAGAGCGCTAAACTGAGATTGAGGATGCGATATGTCTGATCGTTTTAAAGAACAAGCTTCGGCGTTGTTAGACAACCACTTTAGGGATTCTGACGTCGATGCGGAAGGTCCATTTAATGCTGACTTATCAGCATTGTTGGATGATCAACATGCCCGAGCAGCTTGGTCTCGTTATGCGTTAGTGGGACATATCTTGCGCGGTGATGCACAGACTAATCAGCAGCTAGATATTAGCGTTGCGGTTAGTGCGCAAATACAGCAACAGGCGCCGCTAACTAGCGCTACCTCAAACACCAATGTAGTGCAGCCTAGTGCATCACAAGGCGGCGCCCAAGCGCGTGCAGCGTCTCGTTGGTTGAAACCAGCTGGTAGTGTTGCCATTGCAGCTAGTGTTGCGTTAGTAGCGGTGTTGTCAATTCAGCAGCCAGTATTAGACGACACCCAGCCAGCAGTTGAAGCTCAGGTCACTCCAGCTATAGTGACAAACCCATTCGGTGGTCGTAATCCAGTGAGTTATAACACGGTTATTGATCAGCAAGCTCCGACTGAGGCTGAATTGGCTCAGCAGCGTCAGCTACTGCAGACTTATATGATTGATCATCAACGGCAAATTCAGTTGTCGATGCAGGCGAACGAGCAAGTAACGGACCCCAATGTAGAAACAGTAAAAGAGCCACCCAAGCAGAATGACTAAATATGTAGCCGCGATTGCCTTGTGGTTTGCTGCAGTTGCGTCTTTTGCTGTACCGGCGCAAACCGATGAGCGTGCTGAAATTGCCGCGAATTTGGGCCAGCAATGGTTTAATCGCATGGCCGATGCACTGCGCCACCTAGATTTCGAAGCCACGTTAGTACAAGCCCAAGGCCAACGAGTGCAGCCTTTGGTATGGTTTCACGGTAGCTATGATCATGATACCGACCTTGAATTACTTATTTATTTGAATGGCGCCGATATGCGTGTTTTGCGTATAGGCGAGCAGAGTTACTATTATTCTGCTGGGGGAGCGCATGCTTACACCTTGCAGTCGAATGTAACCTTTGGACTGATTCCTCCTGCGTTTTACAACAGTTTTTCAAACATTTCACAGCACTACCAAGTGATAGCTAGCGGCGGAATGCGGGTAACCGGCCGTAACGCACAATATTTGCGCTTAATTAGCCGCGACAATCATCGTTACCACTATGACTTATGGGTTGATCGTGAAACCGGCATGTTACTGAAGATGCAAATGATGACACCTCAAGGTGAAGTGCTGGAGCAGCTGCAATTAACTTCGTTTTCGGTGACTAACGAGTTACCCGAACCTCTCATTGACTTAGGCCAATTTCAACAACCGCCGCGTATGTACGGCAACGACGACTCGACGCCGGTAAAGTTTGCGTTGCAACCGGACTGGTTACCCGATGGTTTCAAGCAGCGCATTGCTAGCCACCGAGAAGTTCACGATACGCGGTTGCCGACAGATTATTATTTGTTTAGTGATGGCCTAACCGAAATTTCGGTTTACATTACTGAATCGCAGTTACAAAACTTACCCTCGTTAGCTTTGCAAGGGCCAGACTCTATGGTGAATTTGCGGGTGAACGGCTTCGCTGTGACGGTAGTTGGCAAGGTGCCAGCTGAAACGTTGCACATGATAGCTGAGCGTACAGCTTTAAAATCGACAATGGAAAGTGAAGAATGATTCGTGAGCTCGCTGAAATCGTGGCAGTTTATGACGATAGTCTTCAGGTTTCGACCGAACTAAAAACAGGTTGTGGTAGCTGTGCACAGCAATCAACTTGTGGTGCGGGGATTATCTCAAAAGCATTTTCTGATCGGCGCGCCGAGTTTTTAGTTCGAAAACCCGAAGGTCAATTCCAAGTAGGCCAAATGATAGAACTGTTGTTGCCAGAACAGGCGCTGACGCAATTATCCCTGATGCTGTATGGACTTCCGTTGCTGGCCCTAATGCTAACCGCGGTTGGCTTGGGTGAACTGGCTGGAGTTAGTGAGGGCTGGGTGATTATTAGTGCCTTTGCTAGCTTTGGTTTGAGCTTCTATGGGTTGAAACGTTGGTTACATCACCGTGATGTACAGGTTAGTCAATTGTTGAGTGTGCAACAAATCGACTAATTTTGCCCGAAATTCTTTGTTCCTTTCCCCATAAATCAGTATGATCAGCGGTTAATTCTCTATTCCATTTGTTTTTGCGGGGGCATTAATGCCAGAAAAGGCGTTTAAGCAAACAAATATTCGCAATTTTTCAGTAATTGCGCACATCGATCACGGTAAATCGACCTTATCCGATCGTCTTATTCAACATTGCGGCGGCTTAACTGATCGCGAAATGGCTGAGCAAGTGCTCGATTCCATGGACCTTGAACGTGAGCGCGGTATTACCATTAAAGCGCAGAGCGTAACATTGCATTACACCGCGAAAGACGGTGAAACTTATCAGTTAAACTTCATTGATACGCCGGGCCATGTGGACTTCTCCTATGAAGTATCGCGCAGCTTAGCCGGTTGTGAAGGGGCGTTATTGGTTGTTGATGCGGCTCAGGGCGTTGAAGCGCAAACCTTGGCCAACTGCTATACAGCCATTGAAATGGACCTAGAAGTGGTGCCGGTGTTAAATAAAATCGACTTGCCACAGGCCGACCCAATGCGCGTTGCTGAAGAAATTGAAGACATTGTTGGTATTGAAGCCATTGATGCGGTTCAGTGTTCAGCTAAAACCGGTATTGGTATTGATGAAGTACTTGAGCGCATTGTCCGGCAAATTCCACCACCACAAGGTGATCCTGAAGCGCCATTGCAAGCACTGATTATTGACTCTTGGTTTGATAATTATCAAGGCGTTGTGAGCTTGGTACGCGTAAAAAATGGCATTTTGCGCGCTGGCGACAAAATGAAAGTGATGTCGACGGGTCAAACTTACCAAATTGATAAAGTGGGCTTTTTCTCGCCAAAACCCACGGAAACCGGCATTTTACGTTGCGGCGAAGTAGGTTTCGTGATTGCAGGTATTAAAGAGATTCTCGGTGCACCAGTAGGCGATACCTTAACCTTGGCGAAGCAGGCCGCGCCGGCAGCCTTACCGGGCTTTAAACGCGTGAAGCCTCAAGTTTACGCGGGTATGTTCCCCATTTCGTCAGACGATTATGAGAACTTTCGTGATGCGCTAGCAAAGTTATCGCTCAATGACGCGTCGTTATTTTATGAGCCTGAAAACTCTGCTGCCTTGGGCTTTGGTTTCCGTGTTGGCTTTTTGGGCATGCTGCATATGGAAATCATTCAAGAACGGCTTGAGCGCGAATATGACATAGACCTGATTACCACAGCGCCAACGGTGGTGTACAAGGTGGTAACCAAAGACGGCAAAGAGCACAAAGTCGATAATCCAGCGAATTTGCCGGCGGTAAACGATATTGAAACTATTTATGAGCCTATTGTGGAAGCCAACATATTGGTGCCGCAGGAATATTTAGGCAACGTGATCACGCTGTGTGTGGACAAGCGTGGTGTGCAAACCAAAATGGCTTATCACGGTAATCAGGTGGCGGTGACCTACGAGTTACCAATGGCTGAGGTGGTGATGGACTTCTTCGACCGCTTGAAGTCAACCAGTCGTGGCTATGCGAGCTTGGATTATAACTTTAAGCGTTTCCAAGAGGCAGACATGGTGCGGGTTGACGTGTTGATCAATGGCGACAAGGTAGACGCATTGGCATTGATTACTCACCGCGATAACGCACAAGGCCGAGGCCGTGATTTAGTGGACAAAATGCGCGAGTTAATTCCGCGTCAGATGTTCGATATCGCCATTCAGGCCACTATTGGTACCCACGTTATTGCCCGTTCAACGGTGAAACAATTACGTAAAAACGTAACCGCAAAATGTTACGGTGGTGACGTAAGCCGCAAGAAAAAACTATTGCAGAAACAAAAAGAAGGTAAGAAGCGCATGAAGCAATTAGGGAACGTTGAAGTTCCTCAAGAAGCGTTTCTTGCGGTACTTAAAGTTGGTAAATAAAGAATACGTGCGCAAGGGAATAGACCGATAATGGCAAATTTTTATTCAATACTGTTAACGCTAGTGACGCTGGCGGCGGGTTTGATTTGGTTGTATGACGCAAAATTCAAAAAGCCGCTTCGCAAAGCTAAAATTGCTGACGAAGAGCAGCGTTTGCAGCAACAACTTGATGATGAGGCGCGTGAGCGACTTGCTCCTCAGGGGCGAATAGCTGAATTTGCGCAGTCGGTTTTCCCAATTCTATTTATCATTTTGATTGTGCGCTCGTTCTTTTATGAACCGTTTCGCATTCCGTCGGCATCAATGATGCCGACCATGTTGGCGGGCGACTTTATCTTGGTGCAGAAGTACAGTTATAGCGTGCGTGATCCGCTATTTCGACACGAGTTGGTGCGGACAGGTACACCTGAACGTGGTGATATCGCGGTATTTAAATACCCTTTGCAGCCAAATGTCGACTACATTAAGCGTATTATTGGCACCCCGGGTGATCGCATCATCTACCGTAACAAAACCTTGTACCTAGAGCCTGCTTGCGTTGCAAGTAGCGCAGAATGTCCAAAAATGCAGGTTATCGCGCGCGAGGTGAAGCAGCAAGATGAAGTTTACTTTAGCCGTTCAACGCCGTTAGTTCGCTATACTGAGCAAATTGGCGACGTGACCCATGATATTTTAGTAGACCCAACCGTAGCTCCGCGCACCGCTTATTTTTACCAACAGCCAGGCACCGCACCTGACGAATGGATAGTGCCAGAAGGGCAGTATTTTTTCATGGGCGATAACCGCGATAATTCCGAAGACAGTCGTTATTGGGGGTTTGTACCGCATGACAATTTGGTTGGGCGAGCGACCTTTATTTGGATGAGTTTCGAAATGGATCGTGATGCCAATAGTTTGTTGCCACAATGGGTACCAACCGGCATACGTTGGCACCGTTTGGGCAGCGTGGAGTAAATTGTGAGCTTACCCAAACCGCCAGCGCAAAAACTGGAAAAAGCTTTTGGTTATACGTTTAGTAACCGAGATTTGTTGCAACAGGCTTTAACGCATCGCAGCGCAGCAGCACTGCATAACGAGCGCTTGGAGTTTCTCGGCGACTCGGTGCTCGGTATTATTATTAGTGAAGCCCTGTTTGAGAAATTCCCAAATATTGACGAAGGCGATTTAAGCCGTATGCGTGCTACTTTGGTGTGCGGCAAAAGCTTGGCAAAGCTAGCGCAGAAATTTGAGCTTGGAAAATTTTTAGTGTTAGGGCCAGGTGAAATGAAAAGTGGCGGCCATCGCCGCGAGTCCATTCTGGCTGATGCGGTAGAAGCATTGCTCGGCGCAATGTACTTAGAAAGTGATTTAGTAACCTGTCGTCAGGTAGTTTTAGCTTGGTATGCGAAGCAACTGGATAGTATTAAGCCAGGGGCAAGCCACAAAGACCCTAAAACGCGGCTGCAAGAATATTTACAGGGTCGCCAATGTGCACTTCCAGTGTACGAAGTGGTGGCCACGCAAGGCCAAGCACACAATCAACAATTTACGGTAAGTTGCCAAGTAGAAGGTATTGCAGAACCTATTCGCGGTACCGGTACCAGTCGACGCAAAGCCGAACAAAAAGCGGCAACCGATGCACTGGCGCAGCTTCTCGAACAGGATAAAACCTCATGACCGATTTCAATATCGATGAAAATATAAGTTCAGCGTCAGCCTTTGTGGCGATAGTTGGGCGACCAAATGTGGGTAAATCAACCTTGTTGAACCGCATTTTGGGGCAAAAAATTAGTATTACCTCAAGTAAACCGCAAACCACCCGACACCGTATTCTTGGCATTGAAACCGAAGGCGACCGCCAAATTGTCTACGTTGATACGCCGGGCCTACATAAAGACGAAAAGCGGGCTATTAACCGCTTGATGAATAGAGCGGCGTCAAGTTCACTGAGCGGTGTTGAAGTGATTTTGTTTGTGGTTGAAGCCGGCAAGTGGTCAAGCGATGACGATATGGTATTGGCTAAGCTGAAGAAAATGAGCAGCCCAGTGATTCTGGTGGTGAACAAAATTGATCAGTTTAAAGATAAAACCGAATTGTTACCGTATTTACAAAAATTATCAGAAAAACATACGTTTGCTGAGATAATTCCATTGTCTGCAGAAACTGGGGCTCAAGTTGAAGCCTTGCGTACCTTAGTGCATAGCCACGCGAAACCAGGTGTGCACCATTTTCCAGAAGACTATGTGACGGATCGTTCGCTGCGTTTTATGACCGCAGAAATTATTCGTGAAAAGCTCATGCGTTTTACCGGTGACGAGCTACCTTACAGCACCACAGTGGAAATTGAGCAGTTTAAGACGGCAGAGTCGGGTACAACCCATATTCACGCACTTATTTTGGTTGAGCGAGACGGGCAAAAGCGCATGGTTATTGGTGCTGGTGGCAGCAAACTAAAAACCATTGGCACTGAAGCGCGACGAGACATTGAGCCGCTCGTAGGCGGCAAAGTGCATTTGCAACTCTGGGTGAAAGTGAAGTCGGGCTGGGCTGACGATGAACGCGCATTGCGCAGCTTAGGTTACGGCGAGGATTAAGCCATGGAACCGGCGTTTGTACTGCATCGCTGGCCCTACCAAGATAGCAGCTTGCTGGTGGAATTACTGAGCGCACAGCAAGGGCGTTTTCGGGTTATTGCCAAAGGGGCCAAACGCCCGAAAAGTAAGTGGCGTAGTATTTTGCAGCCATTTACGCCGCTCTTGGTGCAGGCCAAAGGGCGCGGCGAATTACTAACGTTGAGCGCCGCTGAAGCTAGCGATCAAGCTATGAACCTGCAAGGCCACGCGTTATATAGTGGTTTTTACGTAAATGAGCTGATACAACGCCTTACCACCCCCCATCAAGCCATAGACGAACTGTTTCATGACTACCATGAAACGCTGAACATGTTGGCGCAAACCAGCCACGTTGAGCCGGTGCTTCGGCGTTTTGAGTGGCAACTGTTGTGTCATTTAGGGCATGGGTTTGATTGGCATGCAGATGACCAGCAACAACCTTTTTTAGCGCAACAGACGTATCAGTTTAGGCCAGAACGGGGGTTCTTTATCGCAACCCCCAATGCGTTAGAAAATAGGGCGGCTGAAACACCGTTAAACCCGTATTCGGCTGCTGAATTTTTAATGACAGGCGCTGACATTACGCGCATTGCAGCGTTTGAGCAGCTTGATCAGCGCCTGCTAAACTTACTTAAACGTATTATGCGATCTGCGCTGCAGCCTTATTTAGGTGATAAACCGCTGCGTAGTCGCCAACTCTTTACCCAATTTAAGGACAAATCATGACGCATTCTGCAGATATTGGCCCCATTTTATTAGGTGTAAACATTGATCATGTGGCAACCGTGCGCAATGCCCGTGGGGTGAGCTATCCAGACCCAGTGACAGCGGCTGCAATTGCTGAACAAGCTGGTGCAGACGGCATTACTGTGCATTTGCGTGAAGACCGTCGTCACATTGTTGACCGCGACGTTGAAATTTTGGCGCAAACATTGCAAACCCGAATGAATTTAGAAATGGCGGTTACCGACGAGATGCTGGCCATTGCTAGCCGCATTAAACCGGCCTATTGCTGTTTGGTACCAGAAAAGCGCGAAGAGCTAACCACTGAAGGTGGTCTTGATGTTGCTGGGCAGCAAGACAAAATTAAAGCAGCGGTAAGCCAGTTAGCCGAACATGATATAGCGACCAGTTTGTTTATTGATGCCGATAAGCGCCAAATTGACGCCGCAGTTGCCTGTGGTGCACCAATTATTGAGCTGCACACCGGGCATTATGCTGAGCAAACCAATGAACAACAGCAACAGCTGGCCTTGGCGCAGTTACGCGATGCGGCTGAATATGCTCAAGCTGCCGGCTTACAAGTTAACGCCGGGCATGGTTTGCATTACTTTAATACCGCCGCTATTGCTGCCATTCCACAGTTGGTTGAATTGAATATTGGCCACGCAATTATTGCCCGTGCTGTATTAGTCGGCCTTGAGCAAGCCGTTCGCGACATGAAAGCCATTATGCAGCAAGCGCGCTTACAAGTGCAGCAGCAAGGTCGCTAAGCCATGGCGCAAATTTACAAACCACGGCCGCACCAGGCTAAAAATAAGCCTTTATTGGCGCAAACTGTGGTTGGGCTTGATCATCAAGGGCGTGGCATTATACGTACTCCGAAAGGGGTGCGGTTTGTGGCCAATACGTTACCCGGTGAAACCGTTGACGTGGTCGTCGATGGCAAGTACACAGCGACTCTGCTCAAAGTTACAAAACCAAGTGCGCAACGCCTAAAACCACCGTGTGACTATTATGACAGCTGTGGCGGTTGTGACTTTCAGCATGTTGACCTCGCGGCACAGGTGGCTCACAAGCAACAAACCGTGCAAGAAATGCTAAGTAAGTTTGCCGGTATAGAAGCGCAGGCTTGGTTAGCACCGTTACAGGCCGACGCTTGGCATTATCGCCGCCGCGCCCGTTTAGCGGTTCACTATGATAGGAAGCGTCAGCAGCTTACCCTCGGTTTTCGGGCGGCGCAAAGCAAGCGAATTGTAGCTATCGATAGCTGTTTAACACTGGCGCAGCCTTTAAATAAACTTTTAAAGCCATTACGAGATGCACTCGCAAAATTGGCATTGGCCAAGCATTTAGGCCATGTTGAACTGATTGAGTTTGCCCAACAGCCGGCAGTATTACTGCGTGTAGCAACCCGCTTAGAAGATACAGATAAAAGCCAGTTAGAGGCTTTTGCACAGGCGCATAACGTTGCCGTATGGTTGGCATATGAGCATACAGTGGAGCCATTGATGGCAACTCAGGCGTTGCCGCAATATGGCACTGTTGGTGCTTTGCTAAGCTGCCAACCGACAGACTTTATTCAAAGCCATCGGCAGCTTAGTCAAACCATGGTTGCCCAAGCACTCGCGTGGCTAGACATTCAAGCCGACGAAAGGGTGCTTGAGTTGTTTGCTGGCAGCGGTCATTTCACGATTCCACTGGCCCAGGCCGGTGCCAAGGTCACAGCCATTGAGGGGGTTACCTCCATGGTTGAGCAGTTGCAGCAAAACGCAACGGTCAATGGCGTTGAGGTTGACGCGTTTTGTGCCAATTTAGAGCAGCCATGGCCGCAACAAAGTTGGGGCGCTACTAATTACAGCAAAGCCTTGTTAGACCCCGCGCGAGCCGGCGCTGCTAACGCGGTTCAAGAAATCGTGAAACGTGATATTCAACGAGTTGTTTATGTTTCGTGTGCACCGGACACCCTTGCTCGTGACGCAGCAACCCATAAAGCACATGGATATGTATTAAAACGGGCTCAAGTTATTGACATGTTTCCGCAGACCCATCACATTGAGGTAATCACACTTTTCGAACGGGAGTAATACAGTGGTTTGGGTGCGAAGTACGCATGTTGATAAACCGCATCAACAAGGCGATTGGCTAGCGGAATTAAGCTCAGAAAAGCGACGCGAGCAATTGCGTGAGCATGCCCAACGCCTAAAAGCGTTATGTGACAATGCCCATAAACCACAGCTATTGGTTAAAGGCGAAGAAATGGTCGAAATTCTTATCGGCCTAAACCTTGACCAAGAGTCGTTGGTTGCTGCTTTATATAGTCCAGCTTACGAGGCTGCACTTCTCGATAGTGAACAAGCATTAGCCTGGGGCGGGAAAAGCCTACCGATTTTATTAGAAGCTGTGCAAAATATGCAGACCATTAGCGCGCTGCAGCACTTTCAACACGGCAAACCAAGCTTAGTCCAAATTGACAATGTACGGCGCATGTTGCTGGCCATGGTGACTGATGTGCGTGCCGTATTAGTGAAGCTTGCTGAGCGCATTTGTTTTTTACGTGAGGTAAAAACCCTCGACGAAGAAACACGGGTTTTAGCTGCCAAAGAATGTAATGAAATTTACGCTCCACTAGCGAACCGTCTTGGTATTGGTCAGCTTAAGTGGGAATTGGAAGATCTTGCCTTTCGCTATTTACACCCAACCACCTATAAAGCTATTGCCAGCCAACTGCACGAGCGTCGTATTGACCGCGAAAATTATATTCAGAATTTTGTCAGTGGCCTGCAACAAGCGCTATATGCAGAAGGGGTGAAAGCGACCGTTTATGGGCGCCCCAAGCATATTTACTCAATTTGGCGCAAAATGCAGAAGAAGCATTTAAGCTTTGAACAATTATTTGATATTCGCGCGGTGCGCATTATTACGGAGTCACTCAAAGACTGTTACGGCGCTTTAGGTGTGGTGCACAGCTTATGGCGACATATTGCGTCGGAGTTTGATGACTACATTGCCACGCCCAAAGCCAACGGCTATCAGTCAATACATACGGTTGTGTTGGGTCCCGAAGAAAAGCATGTGGAAATACAAATTCGCACCCAAGCCATGCATAACGATGCCGAGCTGGGTGTGGCCGCGCATTGGATGTACAAAGAGGGCAGTGCGACTGGCAAGGGCTCAGGGTTTGAAGAAAAAATTGCGTGGTTGCGTAAGCTTCTGGCCTGGCATGATGATATGGCCGGCAATGATGGTTTGGTTGAGGAAATTCGCTCACAGGTATTTGAAGACCGCGTGTATGTGTTTACCCCTAAAGGCGAAGTAATCGACCTGCCGAGCGGCGCCACCCCGTTAGACTTTGCTTATTACATTCATTCACAGGTTGGGCATCGTTGTGTGGGCGCTAAAGTGGATGGTCATATTGTGCCATTTACCTACACGCTTAAAAACGGTGAGCGGGTTGAAATTTTAACTCAAAAGAACGTGCAGCCGCGTCGTGACTGGTTGAATCCGGCCAATGGCTATCTGCAAACGTCGCGAGCGCGAAGTAAAGTGGTCGCCTATTTTAAGAAACTTGATCGCGAGAAAAACGCCAAAGCTGGGCGTGAGTTATTAGAAGCCGAGCTGAGTAAAATTAATGTGCCATTAAGTCAGACTGAGACGGTACTTGAGCGTTTTAATATGGTGCATTTAGATGATTTGTTGGCGGCAATAGGGGCGGGTGACGTCCGCTTGCATCAGGTTGTTAATCAGCTGAAGCCCACCGAAGACAATGCCGCTGAACGAATTGAGCGGTTAACTGCCAAAGCGCCCAAAGCAAACAAAAGTCGCAGTGGTAAACAAAGCGACGTGACTGTCGAGGGAATTGGTAACTTACTGGTGCAGTTCGCCAAGTGTTGCCAACCCGTGCCCGGTGATGCAATTCTTGGGTTTGTCACTCAAGGCCGCGGCGTATCTGTACATCGGCGCGACTGCGAACAGTTAGTACACTTATTAGAGCAGCACCCAGAACGTGCTTTGGCGGTGAGCTGGAGCCAACAAAAACGCGGTAACTATCGCGTGAATTTACGCATAGACGCCGATGATCGTCATGGTTTGTTGCACGACATAACCAGTGTACTGGCGAACGAAAAAGTCAATGTGGCGCAGCTTGATTCACATTCGGATGCAGCCACGCGGCAAGCGCGACTAGCGGTGGGTATTGTGGTTGCTGACACGGAAAATTTACAACGTTTGTTGAATCGTCTTGGACAAGTGAAAGGCGTTCACAAAGTCGAGAGAGTAACGCAATGAGCACTAGCAATTTCAGTGGTACCCACGCCTTACTTAAGGTTATGGAGCGTTTGCGTGATCCCAACGGCGGTTGCCCGTGGGACCTGAAGCAAACCATGGCCAGCTTAATTCCATATACCATTGAAGAAGCCTATGAAGTGGCGGCGGCGATTACCGAAGGTAAGCCTGATGAGATTAAGGATGAGTTAGGCGATTTGCTCTTTCAGGTGGTGTTTTACGGACAGTTGGCGGCCGAACAGCAACAGTTTACCTTTGATCAGATTGCGCAACATACAGCCGACAAGCTTATTCGGCGCCACCCGCATGTGTTTGGTAGCAGCACGACGCAAACCGATGAAGAGATAAAAGCCCAGTGGGAGCAGATAAAAGCCGAGGAAAGAGCGGAGAAAGATGCTTCTGATAGTGTTTTTCACGGCATCCCGAATAGCCTGCCGAGTATTTTAATGGCGCAAAAGTTACAAAAACGCGCCGCCAACGTTGGCTTTGATTGGCCAAATATAGCCCCAGTAATCGCAAAGATTCATGAAGAAATCGCAGAGGTTGAAGAAGAACTGGCGAAATCGGAACGTGACCAAGCAGCCTTAGAAGCCGAAATTGGCGATGTACTGTTTGCGGTGGTGAACTTAGCGCGCCATGCGCAGGTAAACCCTGAACATGCA
Organism: Pseudidiomarina donghaiensis; assembly: GCF_900116895.1. Lineage (GTDB taxonomy): Bacteria > Pseudomonadota > Gammaproteobacteria > Enterobacterales > Alteromonadaceae > Pseudidiomarina > Pseudidiomarina donghaiensis. Next base: position 968,785 of record NZ_FPCF01000001.1, read on the forward strand.
TTGCGCCGCACTAATGTGAAGTTTAAACAACGTTTTCAAGCCATCGAAAAACGCCTTGCAGAAAACGACCAGCAACCAGAGCAATTATCACTAGATGAGTTAGAGGCCCATTGGCAAGCCGTAAAAGTTGAGGATTAACGAAAATCATACGGCTTTATGTGATTTTAAATTGTCGGATTGCAGTGCTTCGGGTATACTGTTTTCCCGTCTTGAAGCAAATCCCTTTTAACCTGACGACTTAGGTTTCGCATGACAACTAATTATATTTTCGTCACCGGCGGTGTTGTATCTTCGCTGGGCAAAGGCATTGCTGCAGCTTCTTTGGCGGCAATTCTTGAAGCTCGTGGCCTTAAGGTTACGATTCTTAAACTCGACCCTTACATTAACGTCGACCCCGGCACCATGAGCCCCATTCAGCACGGTGAAGTATTCGTGACTGAAGACGGCGCTGAAACCGACCTTGATTTAGGTCATTACGAGCGTTTTATTCGCACCCGGATGACCAAAAAGAACAACTTTACTGCCGGCCGTGTGTACGAAGATATTATTCGTCGCGAGCGCCGTGGTGAATTTCTTGGCGCAACCATTCAGGTTATTCCGCACATTACCAACGAAATTAAACGCCGTATTGTTGACGGCGGTGAAGGCTACGATATTGCCATTATCGAAATTGGCGGTACCGTGGGCGATATTGAGTCGCAGCCATTCCTAGAAGCTATTCGTCAGTTGGGCACCGAAGTCGGGCGCGATCGTACCTTGTTCATGCACCTCACCTTGGTGCCATTCTTAGGTGCGGCAGGCGAAGTAAAAACCAAGCCAACGCAGCATTCAGTGAAAGAGCTGCGTTCAATTGGTATTCAGCCGGATATTTTGGTGTGCCGCTCTGACCGCGCACTACCGGCCAATGAACGGTCGAAAATTGCGTTATTTACCAACGTCGAAGAAAAAGCCGTTATTGGCTTGAAAGACGTTGATAGCATTTACAAAATTCCAGCTATTTTGAAGTCACAAGGCCTTGATGAAATTGTGGTACATCGCTTCCGTATGGACTGCCCAGAAGCCGACTTGTCAGAATGGGAACAAGTGTTGTATCAAGAATCAAACCCAAGCGGCGAAGTGACCATTGGATTTGTCGGTAAATACATTGAATTACCAGACGCATACAAGTCAGTTAACGAATCACTAGCGCATGCTGGCTTAAAAAATCGCTTAACCGTGAACATTCGCTATATTGATGCACAAGACGTTGAAACCAAAGGCGTTGCTAAGTTGGCCGATGTGGACGCAATTATTGTGCCTGGTGGCTTCGGTGAGCGTGGTATTCAAGGTAAAATCATGGCCGCCCAATATGCCCGCGAAAACAATATCCCATACTTGGGAATATGCTTAGGCATGCAAATTGCGTTGATTGAATATGCCCGTAACGTGGCTGGCTTAGCCGGTGCCAATAGTACCGAGTTTAACGACAAAGCTGAGCACCCTGTGGTGGGTTTGATCACTGAGTGGATGGACGCGAAAGGCCAAAAAGAAATGCGTGACCAAAGTTCTGACCTTGGCGGTACCATGCGTTTAGGCGCACAGCCATGTAACTTGGTTAAAGGCACCAAAGCGCGTGCGCTATATGGCAAAGATGTGATTCAAGAACGTCATCGTCACCGTTACGAAGTGAATGGTCATTATGTTGAGCAGCTTGAGCAAGCCGGCTTGAAAATCTCAGGTTGGTCACATGACAATCGCTTAGTCGAAATTATTGAAATTCCGAATCATCCTTGGTTTGTTGCGGCGCAATTCCACCCGGAGTTCACCTCAACCCCGCGTGATGGTCATCCGTTATTCCGTGGCTTTATTGAAGCCGCAGGTGTTTATCAGAAGCAGCGTCGCGCCTAAGCGCCGCGTGTATTAACAGGAGTATTTTAGTCTCATGGCAGCAATTAAGAACATTGTAGCTCGTGAAATCATGGACTCACGTGGCAACCCAACTGTTGAAGCCGATGTGTTTTTGGATAATGGCCATTGGGGCCGTGCGGCGGCACCGAGTGGCGCATCAACCGGTTCACGCGAAGCCCTTGAATTGCGTGACGGTGATAAATCACGTTATTTAGGCAAAGGCGTTGAGAAAGCGGTGGCGAATATTCACGACAGCATTGCACCGGCATTAACAGGTGTGGACGCAACTGATCAAGCTCGCGTTGACCAAGTGATGCTAGAGCTTGATGGCACTGAAAACAAAGAAAAGCTTGGTGCGAACGCTATCTTAGCGGTGTCACTAGCCGTCGCCAAGGCAGCGGCAAGCAGCAAAGGCATGCCGTTATACGCACACATTTCCGAATTAAATGGCACCGCCGGCCAGTTCAGTATGCCATTACCTATGATGAACATTCTTAACGGCGGTGAGCATGCAGATAATAATGTTGATATTCAAGAGTTTATGATTCAGCCTGTTGGCGCGCCGAACTTCCGTGAAGCGTTACGTATGGGCGCAGAAGTATTTCACGCCCTGAAAAAAGTATTGCAAGCCCGCGGCCTTAGTACTGCCGTTGGCGACGAGGGCGGTTTTGCGCCGAACTTGGCGAGTAACGAAGAAGCCTTGGCGGTTATTGTGGAAGCGGTAGAAAAAGCCGGTTACCGCATGGGTGACGACATTACCTTAGCGCTTGACTGTGCCGCTTCTGAGTTTTATCGTGACGGTAAATACAACTTAAGCGGCGAAGGCAAATCATTTGACGCCGCAGGTTTCGCTGAGTACCTCGATGGCTTGTGCCAACGCTACCCAATTATCTCTATTGAAGACGGTTTAGATGAAAGCGATTGGGATGGCTGGAAAGTTCTAACCGACCGTTTAGGTGACCGCGTTCAGTTGGTCGGTGACGACTTGTTTGTCACCAATACCAAAATTTTGAAACGTGGTATTGAGCAGGGGATCGGCAACTCAATTTTGATCAAGTTTAACCAAATCGGTAGCTTGTCAGAAACCCTAGCGGCTATTCGCATGGCTCGCGAAGCTGGCTTTACCGCGGTTATTTCGCACCGCTCTGGTGAAACCGAAGACGCCACCATTGCCGACTTGGCGGTGGGTACCGCAGCGGGCCAAATTAAAACGGGTTCTCTGTGTCGTTCAGACCGTGTTGCTAAGTATAACCAGTTATTGCGTATTGAAGCCGAATTAAACGGCGAAGCGCCATATCGTGGTCGTGCTGAAGTAAATGCGAAGTAAACACCGCGCGAACTAGGTCGCCACCATGACACAGCAAGGCGATATTTTTCAGCAGCTCACGTCTACCACTAGTGTAGGCGTGAGCTCTGCTGCATTTGCGGAGCTGTGTACCGCGCTTTATGAGCGTGAGTTAAATTTGCTGGCACACCAACCCCAAGTGTCGACAGGCCTTTTGCAGCGTCGGTTACAAAGTTTGCCGTACCATGTCAAAAATGCCGCACGCGGTATGCTTGAAAGCGATGCGCCCTACACACTGGATATTCAAAATGCCAGTTGGCAGGCGCCGCAAAAACGTCAATTAACGGTGAGTGCAACACAAGGCGCAAAATTACAGAAATGGTTGTTACGGCAAGCTCGGCTGGGCGACACCGTCGCGATTTTTGATTGCCGAGGGCCTATTCAGTTAGCGCGTTTAGATTCGATTGATCGCATTGATAAAGAAAACCAGCGCGTACATTGCAACATGCACGGTTGGTTCGACTTTACCGGTCGCTGCCAAGACACCGGTATTGATTCATCGCAACAAGCGCAACTTGCGCTACTTAAACCCGATGCGAGTAATTTGGCCCCCGCTTTTTGTGGTCATCAGTGGAACCATAAGGGCAAGGTTGATCCGCGAACCTTAACCTTGCGCGAAGTGTTGTTAGCAACAACAGTCGATTTTTGAGCCTATAAGGCCCCCCAAAAGGCAATAATACTCGCCGCCATAACTAATAACAGACTGATTTTACGAAACAAACGCTCAGATAAATAGCCACTGACATTGTGTCCTACCCATGCACCAGCAATAGCCCCAATCAACAAGCTAATTAAGGTTGCCACAAAGTCAATTTGATATAGCCCTTGAGCGCTGAATGACACAATATTGGTTAGTGCCAATACCCAAAAGAATACCGTTAATGTGGCACGAAAGGCCAAACGGTCAAGGTTATTCCCGGTAAGAAATAACACCACTGGCGGGCCGCCCAAAGTAAGCGCTCCGTTGCTAAAGCCGGCGAGTAACCCTGTGAGTGATTGCAAGCGTTGACCACTTTGGTGGCGCCATTGCAGCCCAAACCAAAACAGTATCGCCACCATAAAAATCATCACGGCCATGGCCATTTGCAACCAGTCTAGGCGCATATAAGCCAGTAAATAATTGCCGAGCAGGGTGCCGATAATGCCGCTCAGCAATAGCGCTCGCCATTGTTGTAGCCGAACATGATGACGCAAGGCCCAAGCTAGGTAGGTTGCCATGACAAAATTAACCACCGATAAGGTTGGCGTAATAACGGTTAGCGGCAATAACAGGGTTAACAGTGGCACCGCAATAAGGCCCGAACCAAAACCGGTAATGCCTTGCAAACAGGCACCGAGAAACATAATGGCAATAATTATTAGGTATTCCATAACCGCTCGTGTTATTTGTCGTTGGGCTTTGTGGCAAAGGTCGATATACTAGCAGAATCGTCGCGCCAATTTATAATAATCAACGACGGTCTCTGAGAAAAGCTACGGGAATGCCTATGCGACTTCTAAAAGTACTGTTTATTGTTGCTTTAGTTGCACTGCAGTATCGGCTTTGGTTTGGTAAAAATAGCTTACCGGACTATTGGGCACTGCAGTCAGATGTGCAACGTCAGGCCGAAACAAATCAGCGCCTTGAACAACGAAACCAAGTTTTAAAAGCTGATATTACCGATTTGCGCGACGGCCAAGTTGCCCTTGAAGAGCGGGCACGTAATGAGCTTGGGCTGATAAAAGAAGACGAAACGTTTTTTCGGCTGGTTCCCATTAAACAATCAACAAATGAATAAACTCCATGGATAAGCATCCCTCATTGGCTGCCGTCATCCCTGCTGCGGGCGTTGGTAGCCGAATGAAGTTAGCCACACCGAAACAATATCTGACTATTGCGGGGCAAACCGTACTGCAACATAGCGTTGCCGCACTAGCGCAAGACCCCCGAATTCAACGAATTTTTATTGCCATTGCTACCACAGACACCTACGCGCAACAACTTCAGTTTACTGTAGATGTACCCATTACCTGGGTTGTGGGTGGTGCGACGCGCGCCGCCTCGGTAGCGGCCGGTGTGCAGGCGGCTAAGCAACAGGGCTACGCCTTCATTGCGGTACATGATGCTGCGCGCCCTTGTTTGCAAGCCGATGAACTAGCCGCAGTGATCAGCGCCGGCATGCAGCATAGCGATGGTGCGCTGCTAGCCATTCCGGTGGCTGACACCTTAAAACGAGCTGACGGGAAGGTTGTACGTGAAACCATAGCGCGCAAGCACTTATGGCGGGCACAAACGCCGCAGGTGTTTGCCAGCGATAAACTATTGCAAGCCCTTACCAAAGTTGGGGTTGAGAATGGCGACATTACTGACGAAGCCTCAGCCATTGAATTGCAAGGTGGCCAACCACAGCTGGTAGAGGGGCGCGCCACCAACATTAAAATTACCCAACCAGGCGACGAAGCCTTGGCAACAATGTATTTAAACAACAGGAATTTATAATGCGAATTGGTCATGGTTACGATGTCCATAAGTTTGGTGGCGATGGGCCACTGACACTTGGCGGCATTCAAGTGTCTTATGCAGAAGGTTTAATTGCTCACTCTGACGGCGATGTGATTTTGCATGCTGTTGCTGATGCTTTGTTAGGCGCAGTAGCCCTAGGTGACATTGGCCAGCACTTTCCGGACACCGACGATACTTATGCCGGGGCCGATAGCGGCAAACTACTGCAGCACGTGTACAGTTTAGTGCTTAACAAAGGCTTTGTTTTGGGCAACCTTGACGTGACCGTGGTTGCGCAAGCCCCCAAACTAGCTGAGTACATTCCGGCTATGCGCCAACGCATTGCACAGTTGCTTAATGCGAATGACGACCTGGTTAACGTCAAAGCAACCACCACCGAAAAGCTCGGGTTTGTCGGGCGCAAAGAGGGCATTGGTTGCCATGCTGTGGTACTGGTGGTGCCGCGTGACTGAAGCTTATTTGCACGGCAAACCAAGTTGCCAAGGCGTATTTAAAGCCAGCCCTGAAGACTTTCAAGTCACAGAAATACTTGAATTACCGGTGACCGAGCCAAGCGAACAAGCTGGTGAGCACCAATGGCTTTGGGTAGAGAAAAAAGGCGCCAATACCGCGTTTGTGGCTTCGCAAATAGCCGAGTTTGCAGGGGTTAAAGAACGCGATGTGAGTTATTCGGGGTTAAAAGATCGTCACGCGCTTACCTATCAATGGTTTTCGGTGCAGCTGCCGGGGCAGGCGTTACTAGATTGGGCTCGGCTAGAACACCCTGAGTTTAAAGTTCTAACAGCGGCATTGCAGCCACGTAAGTTGAAAACCGGCACCCATAAAGGCAACCATTTTGTGCTCAGAATTCGCCAAATTGATCAGCCCGAAGTCTTTGCGCAGCGTTGGCAAGCGATTGTTGAAAAAGGCGTGCCTAATTACTTTGGGGCACAGCGCTTTGGCCACAATGGACAAAATATTGAACAAGCAAAACGTTGGTTTAAAGGCGAGTTAAAACGCCGACCAAGCCGTCATCAAAGTGGTTTGTATTTGTCAGCAGCGCGTTCCTTTTTGTTTAATCAGGTGGTACACGAGCGGCTGAGTGCAAATCGATTGCAGCCAGAAGTAGGCGATGCGATGATGTTACAAGGTAGCCAATCGTTTTTCGTTGTCGACAGTATTGATGACGCGCTTAAAGCGCGCTTTGCCAGTGGCGATATTCAACTGACAGCACCATTGCCAGGTAGCGGGCGCCAGCTGACTCAAGCCAATATTGCTGAGTTAGAAGCCGGAGTGTATGTGCGTTACCCTGACTTGTATCAAGGGCTGCGCAAGCAACGTATTGATGAGGGGCGTCGCGCGCTATTGTTGCAGTTGCAAGAGCCGCAAATGCGTTGGCTTACCGATGATTGCGCCGAGCTTGAATTTACGCTTGGGCGTGGTGCTTTTGCCACCAGCGTATTGCGTGAATTAATCGACGATGTGCCGCACGAAAAATAACGAGAGAGTCATTTAATACAAGGTAATCAAACTCATGATGAAGTTACTAGTCAGTAATGACGATGGTGTTCATGCGCCAGGCATTGAAGCACTTTATTTACGACTAAAAGAAATTGCCCAGGTAAGGGTTATCGCACCAGACCGAAACTGTAGCGGAGCAAGCAACTCACTAACGCTGCATAATCCGCTGCGCATGCAAAAATTGCCTAATGGTTTTTATTCGCTCAATGGTACGCCAACTGACTGTGTGCATTTAGGTACGAACTCACCGCTGGCCGATGATGTGGATTTAGTGGTTTCGGGTATTAATGATGGCCCCAATATGGGTGATGATGTGCTGTACTCCGGCACGGTCGCTGCGGCTATGGAAGGGCGTTTTATGGGCTTGCCGGCCATTGCTGTATCGATGGGCTCGCACAACGATGAATTTTACGATACGGCAGCGCGTGTTGTAGCCGATGTAGTGAATCGCATGGCTGACCAGCCGTTACGCCTAGACACGATATTGAACATTAATGTACCCGCTATACCTTATGAGCAGCTAAAAGGTTTTAAGGTGACGCGCTTAGGCCGTCGCCACCGAGCAGAGCGAATGGTGCAAAGCAAAGACCCATTTGGCCGTGATATTTTCTGGTACGGGCCTATTGGCGGGCATCAAGATGATGCCGAGGGCACAGACTTTCACGCGGTGCGCGAGGGTTATGTATCGATCACTCCTATCAGTTTGGATATGACCGCGCGTAGCCATCAAGATACTTTATCTACTTGGTTGGCTAGCACGACGTCATGATTCAAAATTTTCAAGGAATGGCACGTAAGCTGACCGCAAAACTGCGTGCCGAAGGAATTTCTAATCCAGCGGTGCTGGCTGTTATTGAGTCAACACCAAGGCATTTATTTATGCCCGAGTCGTTAGCTCATAAAGCGTACGAAAACACCGCGTTGCCTATTGGGCAGGGGCAAACCATTAGCCAACCATTAATGGTTGCGTCTATGACCCAATTACTGATGCAGCATGATTGCCATAAAGTGTTAGAAATTGGTACAGGTAGTGGTTATCAAACAGCTATTTTGGCACAGTTAGTTGACCAAGTGTTTTCGGTTGAGCGCATTGCTGAATTGCAATATCAAGCCAAGCGGCGCCTGAAAAAACTGGATTTACATAATGTGTCAATGCGCCATGGTGACGGTTGGCAAGGATGGAAATCAAAAGGGCCTTTTGACGGCATTATTGTGACCGCTGCGGCGAGTGAAGTACCGCCTGCGTTGCTCCAACAACTAACCGATGGCGGAGTTATGGTGATTCCGGTTGGAACCGTTACGCAGCGCCTTATTGTGGTGCGTCGTTTTGGCGATGAGTTTGAACAAAAGGAGTTGGGCCAAGTGAAATTTGTGCCATTAGTGCCAGGTGCTACCGTATGAAAATTTTTGGTTGGCTTTATGACAAAGTACTGAGCTGGTCACAACATCGCAATGCACCGACTATTTTAGCAGGGTTAAGCTTTTCTGAGTCGGTGATATTTCCTATTCCACCGGATGTGATGTTAGCTCCCATGGCCATGACGCAACCAGAAAAAGCCTGGCGTTTTGCGCTGATCACAACGATTGCTTCAGTGCTAGGTGGCATTGCCGGCTATTGGCTTGGTTATTTCCTATTTGAGCCTGTGGTGTTGCCGTTGGTTGAGTGGGCCGGTTATCAAGAAAAATTAGCGCGTGTAACTAATTGGTTTCAGCTTTATGGTTTTTGGATTATTTTCATTGCTGGGTTCTCACCGTTGCCCTATAAGTTATTCACTGTAACAGGTGGTATGTTGAGCGTTGCTTTTATCCCGTTTGTGTTGGGCTCGCTAATTAGTCGTGGGTTACGGTTCTTCTTGGTAGCGTGGCTGCTGAAAACAGGCGGCCCGAAAATGGCCCTGAAATTACGCACCTATGTTGATCGTATTGGTTGGGGGGTGGTGATACTTGCCATCGTAGCCTATGTTTGGACGCGTTGATTTTTACCTAGTTTTTACACTGTTGATGGCCCTTGTGTTATCGGGGTGCGCGCAACCGAGTGAACCCGCACCCGTTACACGATTATACAAAGGCAAGTCAATTCATGACTTTGAACGGGCAAGTTTGGCCAGCCCGCAGTATGAGGTTTCACAAGGCGATACGCTTTATTCTATCGCCTTTCGTGCCAATGTGGATGTGCGTGATGTTGCAAAATGGAACCAAATTCCAGCGCCTTATATCATTGTTCCTGGGCAGAAAATTAGCTTACAAGCACCGACTCCGGCTCGCACACAAAGCATTGCGTCACAGCCGAAGAAAGGGTATGTTGATAAACAAAATAAAAGCAAAGCTGTAACAGTAAAGCAACAGGCGCAGCCTGCACGGGCTGTAACTTCTGTAGGTAAGCCGGCGGTGTTAAGTAGTAACAGTGAGCCTGCATTGCCAGCAAGTAAAGATATACGCTGGCAGTGGCCGACACCAGCTAAGGTAACGCGCGAGTTCTCAACCGCTGAAGCAGGAAATAAAGGCATCGATTTTGCCGGAAGCGAAGGAGATCCCGTTTTTGCAGCAGCGAGCGGGAAAGTAGTTTACGCCGGCAATGCACTAAAAGGTTATGGTCAATTAATTATTTTGAAACATAACGATGATTACATTACAGCGTATGCACATAATCAAAAGTTGTTGGTCAAAGAGCAACAGTGGGTAAACAAAGGCGAAGAAATTGCCACAATGGGGGACACTGATGCAGAACGCGTTAAATTGCATTTTCAGGTGCGATTTCGTGGCAAGTCAGTGAATCCTCGGCATTATTTGCCTCGGGGGACGCAATGAGTCGAGATCAAGAAGAGATTGAAGAGATTGATGAGCAAGAACTGCTCTCAATGGAACAATCCACAGTAGAAGATAGTGACGAAGCGTTTGAAGAAATACTGGCAAATCGCGTCAACTATCAGAAGAAAATGGATGCCACCCAGCTGTACTTAAGTGAGATTGGTTATTCACCATTATTAACCGCTGAAGAAGAAGTGCACTTTTCACGTTTAGCGCTTAAAGGTGATGGCAAAGCACGTGCACGGATGATCGAAAGTAACTTGCGCTTAGTGGTTAAAATAGCGCGCCGTTACACCAATCGAGGCTTAGCGTTATTAGACTTAGTGGAAGAAGGTAACCTGGGTTTAATTCGTGCGGTAGAAAAGTTTGACCCTGAGCGCGGCTTTCGTTTTTCAACCTATGCCACTTGGTGGATTCGCCAAACCATTGAACGCGCAATTATGAATCAGACGCGTACAATTCGCTTACCAATTCACGTTGTAAAAGAACTGAATAGTTATTTACGCGCAGCCCGCGAATTAGCCCACACATTGGATCATGAGCCAACGGCAGAGGATATTGCCGAAAAACTTGATGTTTCGGTCGCTGATGTAACCCGCATGTTGCGATTGAACGAACGAGTGACTTCGGTTGATACGCCAATGGGCGGTAGTGATAACGACAAAGCCTTGGTCGATATGCTGACCGACGATAACGACTATGGTCCTGAAGGCGAAATGCAAGAAAACGATGTGCGCGAGCACATTATGGCGTGGCTAGAAAATCTGAACGAGAAACAGCGCGAAGTGCTGGCACGGCGTTTTGGCCTGCTTGGTTATGAGCCAGCTACGTTGGAAGACGTGGGTCGGGAAATTGGCCTCACGCGTGAGCGGGTAAGACAAATTCAAGTGGAAGCATTGCGCCGTTTACGCGACATGCTAAGGCAACAAGGGCTTAGCCTTGATGCCTTATTTCATCGCGATTAAGCTGCATTACTTAAGGCGCCGCTGCCAAGTTGCCAACCAGGTTAAGGCTTCCAGCGGCGTGAGTTCATTAATATTCAAATCATTCAACGCCTGTTCAAATTCGCTTGGTTCTATAGCGGGTGGGGTTGAATCCACCGCAGTAAATAAGTCCGCTTGATCGGCGGCAACTTCATGTTTATGTGCTTGTTCAAGCTGCACTAAGTGACGTTTGGCCTGTGCCAGTACCGGCGCCGGTAAGCCCGCCAATTGTGCTACTTGCACCCCAAAGCTACGGCTTGCAGCACCGTCTTTGACTTTGTGTTGGAAGGCAATAGTGTCGCCGTGCTCAGTGGCTTCTACATGCACATTAACGGCACCTTGATGTTGGCCAATGGTTTGGGTTAATTCAAAATAGTGCGTGGCAAATAGTGTTAGCGCGCGGCTGTTATCAAGTAAGGCTTCGGCACACGCCCAGGCTAACGCTAAGCCGTCATAAGTGGAGGTACCGCGGCCAATCTCATCCATAAGCACCAAACTTTGTGCGGTTGCATTGTGCAAAATGTTGGCGGCTTCGGTCATTTCAACCATAAACGTTGAGCGGCCTGAGGCTAAATCGTCTGATGCACCAATGCGCGTAAAAATACGATCAACCGGGCCAAAAACAGCCTGTTTGGCAGGCACAAAGGAACCGCAGTGCGCCATAATTGTTAACAGCGCAGTTTGGCGCATGTAGGTTGATTTACCCCCCATGTTTGGGCCGGTAATTAACAGCAAACGTCGTGCTGGATTCAGTGCCACGTCATTGGCTATGAATGGCGTGGTTTGCAATCGTTCAATAACCGGATGCCGAGCGTCGTGAAGTTGAATTTGCACGTCAGAGCTTAATTGCGGCCGCGTGTAGTGATGTTCGTTCGCATGCGCTGCAAAACAGCGAAGCACATCAATTTCAGCCAAAGCCTTTGCGGTAGTTTGCAGGGGAACTAAGTGTTCAGCAATTTGCTCAATCAAATTCTCATAAAGCCATTTCTCACGAGCGAGAGCGCGACTTTGGCTTTGTAGAACCTTGTCTTCATAGGTTTTTAGTTCGGGAATAATATAACGTTCGGCATTTTTTAACGTTTGACGACGTTGGTAGTCCGCCGGAATTTGGTTGCTTGCTGCTCGGCTTGCTTCCAAGTAATAGCCATGCACTTTGTTGTAGCCAATTTTTAAGGTGCTGATACCGGTACGTTGGCGTTCGCGCGTTTCAATTTGTTGCAAGAAGTCGGTCGCGCCAGCGGCAAGCTGTCGTTGCTCATCAAGTTCCTCATCAAAGCCGTCGCGAATCACACCACCATCGCGAATCAACACTGGCGGTTGCTCCATCAGCGCGGTATCGAGTAAGTCTGCAAGCTCTGGAAACAATTGAATGCTTTCGGCCCAAGGTTTAAGCGCCTTTGCCTGTAATAATTGGTGTAAATGCGGCAGCGCGTGGAAAGCACTGCGTAAGCGGGCCAAATCGCGCGGACGCGCAGATCGTAAGCCGATGCGGGTTAGAATGCGTTCCACATCACCAACTTCACGCAAATAGTCGTGAATGCCATGGTAGTCTGACTGTTGCAGCGCGGCGACGGCATCGTAGCGCTGTTCAAGTATTTGGTGATGTCGCAACGGGCGCTGTAACCAGCGTTGCAATAAGCGGCTTCCCATTGCGGTGCTGGTGTTATCGAGCACGTTAAAAAGCGCTGTTTTTTGGCCACTTAATGAACGGACAATTTCTAGGTTACGGCGAGATACGGCGTCGAGCACGATAGCGTCATCATAACGCTCCGCGACAATAGACGTAATGTGCGGTAAGGCTGCTCGCTGCGTTGCGCGAACGTAATTTAACACTGCACCGGCGGCGCCAATGGCTTGCGGAAGATGGCTGATACCAAAGCCATCAAGGTGGGCCACTTGAAACTGGCGCAAGAGCATTTCATGGGCGCTGCTGCGATCAAATTCCCACTCAGGGCGGCGGCGACAGCAACTACAGTTGAGTTCGCGCTCGGAAAATTCCCAAGTTTCTGGGTATAACACTTCTGCGGGCTGTAGGCGTTCTAACTCGGCCCGTAATTGTTCACGCCCGGTGACTTCAAGCACGCTAAAGCGACCGCTAGCCATATCCAAACAAGCCAAGCCGAAGCTGTCACCGGGAGCTATGGCGACTAGTAAGTTCTCTTGCTCGGCGCTTAGCAATGCTTCATCAGTTAAGGTGCCAGGGGTAAGCACCCGAACAACTTGGCGCTCTACAGGCCCTTTACTGGTTGCGGGGTCGCCAATTTGCTCACAAATGGCGACCGATTCGCCGAGCTCAAGTAAGCGTGCCAAATAATTCTCGGCGGCATGGTAGGGAACACCAGCCATAGGAATTGGCTGGCCATTGCTGGCACCGCGCGCGGTTAATGATATATCTAACAGCTCAGCTGCGCGTTTGGCGTCGTCATAGAACAACTCGTAAAAGTCACCCATGCGATAGAATAAGAGCGTGTCAGCATGCTCTGCTTTTATGCGCAGATATTGCTGCATCATGGGCGTATGAGTTGCTAAAGATTGTATGTTATTTTGTGCGTTCGACATGCCTGTTATTATCCGTATAGAGTCGATATACCGCTGATCAAGGAATAGCGAAATGGTATCACAAACACGTCAGGATTTAGCAGCCGTTTTCGGTAAATGGCTGCAACAAAAACAGTGGCAAATGGTTACCGCTGAGTCATGCACCGGCGGCGGAATCGGTTATGCTATGAGCGCAGTGCCAGGAAGTTCGGCGTGGTTTGCTGGTGGCTTTATCACCTATAGCAATGACATGAAGCATCACTTATTGCATGTGCCAACTTTCACTTTAGCAAAACACGGTGCTGTATCGGCGGAAACAGCTGAGTCTATGGCGCGTGGTGCATTAGCCAATAGCGGTGCTGATTTGGCCATTGCGGTTACTGGTATTGCAGGGCCTGATGGCGGCACTAAAGACAAGCCCGTGGGGTTGGTGTGGTTTGGTTTAGCCTGGGGTAACCACTGTATAACCTGGTCAAAAAACTTTGAGGGAAGTCGAACCCAGGTACGCAAAGCCACAATTGACGAGGCTTTGCGAAGTTTTGAAAAAATAACTTGATACTGTATAAATTTACAGTACACTTACTAACAACATGAATAACTAAAGACGGACACTATCATGAGCAACGATAAGCAAAAAGCACTTGATGCAGCGTTAGGCCAAATTGAGCGTCAATTTGGTAAAGGTTCAATTATGCGCTTGGGCGACAACCAAGCTATGGATATCGAATCGGTATCAACGGGGTCATTAACATTAGATATCGCATTAGGTATTGGCGGCCTGCCATTTGGTCGTGTTGTTGAAATTTATGGTCCAGAATCAAGTGGTAAAACAACCTTAACGTTGCAAGTTATTGCCGAAGCACAGAAAAAAGGCAAAACCTGTGCGTTTGTTGACGCTGAGCATGCATTAGACCCTATTTACGCAGAAAAGCTTGGTGTGAACGTTGATGAGCTATTGGTTTCTCAGCCAGACACCGGTGAGCAAGCTCTTGAAATTTGTGACATGCTCGTGCGTTCAGGTGCTGTTGATGTGGTTGTGGTTGACTCTGTCGCCGCGTTAACGCCGCGTGCTGAAATTGAAGGTGAAATGGGCGACAGTCATGTTGGTTTGCAAGCACGTTTAATGTCGCAAGCGTTGCGTAAGCTGACAGCGAATATTAAAAAATCAAACAGCATGTGTATTTTCATCAACCAAATTCGGATGAAAATTGGTGTGATGTTTGGTAACCCAGAAACCACCACAGGTGGTAACGCACTGAAGTTTTATTCTTCTGTTCGCCTTGATATTCGTCGCACCGGCGCGGTGAAAGAGGGGGATGAAGTTGTGGGTAACGAAACGCGCGTGAAAGTTGTGAAGAACAAGGTGGCGCCACCGTTTAAACAAGCGGAATTCCAAATCATGTATGGTGCTGGCATATCGAAAGAAGGTGAGTTAATTGATCTTGGTGTGAAACAGAAGATCGTCGACAAAGCCGGCGCCTGGTATAGCTACAAAGGTGACAAAATTGGCCAAGGTAAAGCGAATGCCATGAAGTATATGATTGAGAATCCGAAAGTGGCAGCTGACATTGAGCAACAGATTCGCGAACAGTTATTAGCGAAGCCAGTAAAAGCACCGAAAGGCGGCGCTGCAAATGTTGCTGATAAAAATGCCGATGTTATGATGGATGACGATCTTATTTAATCATTCAGGACGAACGTTAGCATGAGTTATGTTCAAGTAGCATTAGCCCTAGGTTCAGGGGCTGCTCGAGGCTGGTCACACATTGGTGTTATTAAAGCCTTAAAAGAAATGGGCATCGAAGTTAACATGGTCGCAGGCACTTCAATCGGCTCCCTTGTGGGGGCCGGTTTTGCTTCTGGCCGGCTCGATGAGCTAGAAGAGTGGGTGCGAGACATGGGCCGCTGGCAGGTGTTTAACCTGCTCGATTTTGGTTTTAGTCACGGTGGCTTGGTGCAGGGTGAAAAAGTGTTTAATCACGCCCGCGAGCGTTTCGGCGCAATTAATATTGAAGACATGCAAGTTACTTATGGTGCTGTAGCCACCGATTTATTTACTGGCCGTGAAGTTTGGTTGCGTAAAGGCGATGTGTATGACGCCTCACGTGCATCATGCTCAATGCCTGGCCTGCTGGCACCAACAGGCATTAATGGGCGCTGGTTAGTCGATGGTGGTTTAGTGAATCCAGTCCCGGTGTCGTTATGTCGCGCGTTAGGTGCAGATTTCGTTATTGCGGTGAACTTGAACTCACAGCTCACCACGACAGCGGTTGAGGCACGTAACAAATACCTAGCACCAGGTAAAGATCATCAAGAACGTGAGCCCCAAGCTGACGTACATGGGCACAATACACCAACGACCACACAGCCAGCAGAAGGCAATAAGCCGAGTGATGAAGCCGAAGAAGGGTTCTTCAAGAGCTTTCTATCAACCAGCCAAAGCTACTGGGATGGCATGAAAGAGAAGTTCAATGGCCCATCGTACAAAGCGCCGGGCATGTTGGGCGTCATGGCAGGCTCTATTGATATTATGCAAGAGCGTATTAACAAGGCACGCTTAGCGGGCGATCCACCCGATATTCTTATTCAGCCGAAGCTTGGACATATTAGTCTGATGGAATTTGAGCGCGGCAATGAGGCCATTGATGTGGGTTATGAAACCACAATGCGTATGAAAGACTTCATTCTCTCTGAGCTACAGCTCTACTCCGAACGTCGTGGCTGAGAAGAGCAAAAGCGATATTAGCTATTGGATATTAGATATCAGCTAACAACTAACAAAAAAGGCGCCACATGAGGCGCCTTTTTCCTTTCTGATATCCGATATCCAATAGCTGCTATCGTACTTGCCTTTCTTCTGATATCTAATATCTACTAGCTAATATTGCAGTTGCCCTTAATGGTGCAACTGCTGTTCCATTTTATCGAACGTTGATTGCAACTGTGCATCGGGCTCAGCCGTTAAATGGCTAACCACAAGAACGGCAATGGTGCTAAGAATAAAGCCTGGAATAATAGCATACACGTCGGAGTCTTTTAATGTTGCACCGTCAGCCAACACTGGCGCGTATATCCAGAACAATACGGTAGCGGCACCCACAACCATACCGGCTAAAGCACCGTGACGATTCATACGCTTCCAGAACAAGCTAAGAATAATCACTGGACCAAATGCCGCACCGAAACCAGCCCAAGCATTCGCGACTAAGCCTAAAATGGTATTTTCTGGGTCCCAAGCTAGTGCAATTGCGACTAATGACACCAGCAATACCGAAATACGGCCGACAGTCACTAATTCTCTGTCGCTTGCGTCGCGGCGTAAAAAGGCTTTGTAGAAGTCTTCGGTTAATGAGCTTGAGGTAACCAATAGCTGAGATGAGATGGTACTCATAATCGCGGCTAAAATAGCGGCTAACAAGAAGCCTGAAATAAGCGGGTGGAATAGAACCTGCGAGAAAATAATGAAAATAGTCTCAGCATCATTCATATCGATGGGTTTTTCAGCGATATAAGCAATACCCACGAAACCGGTTAACATGGCACCTATAATGGAAACAAACATCCACGAGATACCAATGCGACGTGCCGCTGGTACGTCTTTAACCGAGCGAATCGCCATAAAACGTACAATAATGTGCGGCTGGCCGAAATAACCTAAGCCCCAAGCTAGCAGCGAAATGATGCCGAGAGTTGTTAATGCTTCGCCTTTTTTGACATCCCATAGAAAATCTAAAAAGTTGGGGTTCATTACTTCAACCGTGTTGGTCACTTGGCCAACACCACCTAAGTCAAAAACGGCGACAATAGGCACCAGCACAAGCGCTACAAACATGATGCAGCCTTGCACAAAGTCGGTCATAGAAACCGCTAAAAAACCACCAAATAACGTGTATGCACAAACGACACCAGCGGTTACCCAAAGACCCAGGCTGTAATCTAAACCGAAGGCTGAGCTAGCAAAAAGCTTACCACCGGCCACCAAACTCGCTGAGGTATACAAGGTAAAGAAGATAATAATGACGACTGATGAAAATACGCGTAGTACGCGAGTTTTGTCGTCAAAGCGATTGGCAAAGTAGTCAGGAATGGTTATTGAGTCGTTTGCAACTTCGGTGTAAGTGCGTAAACGCGGCGCTACAATGATGTAGTTTAGGTATGCACCAATTAATAGACCGACAGCAATCCATAACTGTGATACACCGGAGACATAAATAGCGCCGGGTAACCCCATAAGCATCCATCCACTCATGTCTGATGCGCCGGCAGATAAGGCGGTAACGCCAGGGCCTAACTTTCGACCGCCAAGCATGTAGCCTGAAACATCGTCTGTGGATTTTTTATATGCGTATAGGCCAATGCCAAGCATAACGATAAAATAGAGAGCTAATGAAACGAGTGTACCTGTTTCCAAAGCCTTACTCCTGTGTTGTTGTGTGTTTAAGCGCTTTATTCAATTGTTCCGATTGCAGCAAATTTTTACTTATCTGCTCTTTCGGATTTGTTAGTAGCGCCTGTGTAGAATCAAACTCAATCATTTTACCACGATGCATTATTAAGATCTTGTCAGCAACGTGTTTCACGATCTCCGGCGAATGTGAGGCGAAAATAAAGGAAATACCCATATCTTCCTGAAGATCGAGAATTAAATTAATGATTTGAGCTCTAATCGATGGGTCTAATGAGGCGAATGCCTCATCAGCCACGATAATTTGCGGTTCAAGAATAATTGCGCGGGCAATACATACCCTTTGTTGCTGGCCACTAGACAACATGTGTGGGTAAAAATGGAAGTGGTCGGGCAATAACCCCACTTTTTGCAAGATTACATAAACCCTTTCAAGTTGTTCAGCATGGGTACAACCGGAATTAAACTTAAGTGGCTCGAGTAATTGGCGGCCAATGGTTAGCTGGGAATTTAGTGAACTCAGACTGTCTTGAAATATCATGCGAATTTCGCGACAGCGAGTTTGGTAGTCATGTGGATTCAGCAATTCTCCATTGAGATAAATTTCACCACTGCTTGGTGTTTCCGCACCTGCGATAAGCCGCGCGATGGTTGATTTACCCGAGCCTGTTTCACCCATGATTGCAATGGTTTCGCCTCGTTGAATACTGAAGCTTAAGGGTTGCAATGCACATATACGACGTTGTTTTAACCAACCATTTTTGGCGCGATAATATTTACTGATGTTCTTAACTTCTAGCAAGTTAGTCATGGCTTTTCACCTCTCGAATAGGGAAGTGACAGGCAAATTCGCGTTGCTTGAATTTGGTTAAGCGTGGTTGGTGTATACAGTCGCGGCGAGCGTTGGGGCAACGTGGCCCTAGGCGACAACCAATTGGCATGTGTTGTAACGTCGGTATGGCTCCAGTTAGGGTGGGCAACCTTGTTTTCGGGGCGATGCCTTGATCAAAAAAGCTCATTTGCAGCATGGCTTGCGTATACGGATGCATTGGCGTTGATAGTATCTGTTCAGTGGCGCCAGACTCCATGAGTTGCCCACAATATACCAAGCTCATGCGCTGGCTTTCCGGCACAATGGAGGTTAAGTCTTGTGTAACCATTAAAATGCTCATGCCTTGGCCGGCACTTAACTTAGCCAATAGCCGATAAATTTGGTTGCGCGTATTGGGCTCCATGGCCGTTGTTGGCTCGTCGGCAATGAGTAATTTGGGATTGTGCGCAATGGCCATGGCAATACTGACTTTCTGCGCCACACCTTCGGAAAGTTGATACGGGTAGCTTTCCATTACTTTTTGGTGATCTTTGATGCCTACGCGATGCAGTAAACGCTCGGCGCGCACCGTGCGAGATGCTTTGCGGCGCAAGTAAATACCCTTGAGGTCTGCTTTCGGTATGGTTTCGCGAATTTGGTCGCCAATTTTGGTATTCGGGTCGAGGTAACTGCCAGGGTTTTGGAAAATCATGGCCATATCTCGCCCAGTAACAAGACGACGTTGCGCTGGATTTAGGCTCAGCAAATCATAATGACGCCACCAAAGCCGGTCAGCGGTAATTTTCCATCGTGGGTTAATAAACCCCATAATAGCTTTTGCCAGCAAACTTTTGCCCGAACCTGACTCACCCACGAGGGTGTGAATTTCGCCTTCAGCAAGTTGCAGGCTTACCTTGTCTAACACTTTGACGGTGCCAGCACTGGTTTCTAACTCGATGGTTAAGTTGCGAATATCTAAAATAGTACTCATGTGCCACGAACTCGCTCTTGAATGGCTGCACGTAGACTATCGCCAAGAACATTAATTGACAACACGGTTAAAAATAACGCGACTCCGGGCAAAATCATGGTCCAAGGAGCTAAATAAACTTGGTCTAAACTGCGGGCGAGCATGGTGCCCCATTCGGGTGCTGGGGCCTGTACCCCAAGCCCCAAAAAGCCTAACGCGGCAATATCTAAAATGGCAGTGGATAACGCGAATGTCACTTGCATAACCACTACGGTCGTAATGTTTGGGAAAATAACCCGCGTGAGAATATACCAACGGCTGCAACCATTTAAGCGTGAGGCGGCAACATAATCCTTATTGCGTTCTTCATAGAAAGCGTTATGCACGCTATGAATAAATTGTGGAATCAATACCAAGGTTATGGCAATCATGACATTGTGCAGGGCAGGGCCAAGAATCGCGATAATAACGAGTGCCAGCAGCAATGAGGGTATAGAAAGCACCACATCTAATAAATGGTTCAACGTTGACGACTGTACCCCGTGGCTCATGCCGGCCCATGCGCCAATACTAATGCCGATGAGCGCGGCTACCGCGGTTGCTAATAATGGGTAGCCTAGGCTGTAGACCGAACCAGCCAGCACTCGTGACAACAAGTCGCGACCTAAGTCATCGGTACCAAACAGAAACTGTATTTGCCCTAACTCATGCCATGCTGGTGGTTGTGAGATAGCACCAGAAAACTGTGCATCTGGGCTATAGGGGGCAATCACTGGTGACAGCACCATGAGTAATATTAAAAAACTAAATATATACAGAGCCACCACAGCAAATGGATTAGCGTTCATGTGTAACCAAAGCAGCCGCAGCGGTGACGGCTCTCGATACTGGTAATAAATACTGTTACTCGGCATCGATTTCTTTCCTTATTTGCGGATAGCGCCACGCATGAATTACGTCAACAAACACATTGACCAACAATATGAGCGAGGCCAAAACTAATAAGCCGGCTTGAATGACAGGGAAATCACGTTCATAGATACTTTTAACGAGCCAACTACCCACGCCTGGCCAGTTAAAAATCACCTCGGTAATAATTATGTTTGTCATTAACACACTAAATTGCAGGCCTAATTGCCGCACAATGGGTTGTAAGGCGTTTGGTAAGGTATGGCGAAACATAATGTGGCGGTCGTTTAAGCCACGTGCGCGAGCGGCTTTGATGTAATTTTGCTGAAGCACGTCTAGTACTGAGTTGCGCATAATTCGAATGAGCATGGTTAGTGGCATAATAGCTAATACCACCACAGGCACCCATAAGTGATGCAGGGCATTGTAAAATGCCGCTGTTTTATATGGCGAGTCACTCATGAGAATATCGACAAGTACCGATCCGGTTTGCACGTCAATGGCGTACAGCGGATTAATTTGACCAGAAATCGGACTCCAATTAAGTTTGAGAGCAAACAGCAAAATAAATAGCTGGGCTAGCCAAAATACCGGAATGGAATAAGCACTCAGGCTTAAGCCCATGATGATACGGTCAAGCAAACCACGTTGTTGAATTGCGGCGTAAACACCTAAAGGAATTCCAAGGAATAGGGCCAAAGCCATGGCTAATAACCCCAGTTCAAGAGTGGCGCCTAAGAGCGGCTTTATTTCATCAAACACGGGCTGTTCGGTGACCAAAGAAATACCCCAGTCGCCATTGATTAAATGCTGCAAAAATTTTAGATATTGACTCAGAAGCCCCTGATCAAAACCGCGGGCCAACTCGGCCTGCTGATAAGCGATAAGGTTATCAGCGGTGATTCCACTCATATTGGTCAGCGGGTTACCCGGGTACCAATAATTTAGGCTAAATAACAAAAGGGTTAATAACCACAAGGTAATGATTAACAAAACTACTCGGCGTAGGCTATAACGAATCATCGTTTACCCTCCGCGCGTAGCGAAAATTAATACCGCCATAGGGGGGTAATTCCACCCCTTCAATATCACTTCGGTGTGCCTGATAACGCAACGAATTAGCAATAGGAACTAAAGGCGCCTGCTGCTTAACCATGTCTTCTATAAACTGATAGAGATGTTTACGTTGGTCTACATCGCTTTCACTGATGGCCGCCACTAGTAATTTATCGAACTCGGGATTACACCACATGGCTCGGTTATTACCGCTGCGGGCGGCAGCACAGCTTAAAACAGGGCGAAAGAAATTGTCTGGGTCAGCGTTATCCGCCACCCAACCAATGAGTACACTGTCATGTTGACCGTCTACCAGCCGTTGGCGGAACGTATTCCACTCGTAACTGACGATTGTTGCGTCAACGCCAATGCGGGCGAGGTCGGCTTGCATTAATTCGGCCATGCGGTGCGCATTTGGATTGTAGGCACGTTGCACTGGCATAGCCCAAATAGTCATGCTGAAACCATTTGGGTATCCCGCTTCAGCCAACAATTTTCGTGCTTTGCCCGGGTTGTAGGGGTAGGTTTGCTCGGCATCACTGTATGCCCAGGATGTTTCGGGCAGCATACCAGTGGCGAGACGAGCATTACCATCATAAATTGTTTGCACAATTGCGGGGCGATTCACTGCATGCGCCAAAGCGCGCCGTACCAGCACGTTATCAAACGGAGGGCGTTGGGTATTAAAGGCCCAAAATGACACGTTAGGACTAACCGATGAACCCACTTCAATTTCAGCGTTTTGGTCAAGCTTTGATAATTCATTGACCAGAGGGTAAGGGATGACGTCACACTCGCCGGTAAGCAATTTCAACATACGCTTATTTGCATTAGGTGTTATGACATAAACCAAGCGTTTAATTTCAGGTTTCTCACGCCAATAGCCTTCATGGCGCTGATAGCGAATAATAAAGTCTTTGCGGAATAGTTCGAATTGAAAGGGCCCCGTACCTATTGGCAAACGATCAATTTGCTCGGGTTGGTGGCTGCTTAATAGCTGCTGAGCGTACTCTTCGGACAAAATAACTGCGAAATCGGTCGCTAAGTTTGCCAAAAAAGAGCTGTCTGGCTGGTTCAGTGTAATATCTACCGTGTACTCATCAATACGTTCAATGGAATGAATTAGTCGTATAAGACCACTTGAACGGAAAAACGGATAACGCCCGCCATTGACGTGATGATATGAATGCTGTGGGCTCAACCAGCGGTTAAAGCTAAATACCACATCATCCGCATTAAAAGGTCGAGAGGGTTCAAACCAGTCGGTGTTATGAAAGGACACCCCTTTGCGTAAATTGAAACGATAGCGTGTGCCATCGTCTAATGCTTGCCAACCACTAGCTAGGGCGGGCACAAACTGTTGGCGTTTATCATCGTAATCTAATAAACGGTCGTAAATTTGGGCTGAAGTCGCGTCTACCGTCGTGCCCGAGGTGCCTAATTGCGGGTTAAAGCCCTCGGGGTTACCCTCCGAGCAATAAACTAAACCGTCTTGCTCAACTTGAGCGTGCTCTGACACCGGCCCACATGCAGCGAGAACCGCGGCGCTACAAATGATGGCAATACGTTGCAGCATAGTTGGCTTACCCTTCAAGTAATTGATACTTTTTCAAATAACCACGCAATTGATGATAGGTTAAACCTAGCAGCTCTGCTGTTTTCTTTTGGTTAAATTGTGCGTGCTGAAGTGCGCGTTGAATCACATCAATTTCAAATTCGGCGGTAACTTCTTTGAAGTCGATATTGCCTTGCTCAAAATCAACACAAAAGCCCACCGCCATAGGTAAGCTTTGTGTCTCGTTATGGCCTTCGCTGTGTGACTTGCTGTTGTTTGCGTCTTCGGCAAGCGGGGAGCTGTTACTTGAACCGTTAGCTCGATGTGCCGCTGCCGCCGGACGATAAGGGCTAGCGAATGGGTCTAAAATAATTTCATGCACAGGCACTTGGCCACTACCAATGCGATAAACCGAGCGTTCAACCACATTTTTTAGTTCCCGCACGTTACCTGGCCAATGGTAGTCGAGCAATGTTTTGCGGGCTGACTCGGTAAATCCACTGAAAAGTTCGTAGTCAAGTTCGCGCGCCATTTGAATTGCAAATTGTTCAGCCAATAACATGATATCTTCTCGCCGCTCGCGCAGTGGCGGTAGGGTAATGACATCAAATGCTAAACGATCGAGCAAATCGGCACGAAAGTCGCCAGCGTCGGCTAAGCGAGGTAAGTCTTCATTGGTGGCGGCAATTAAGCGGGTATCTACCCGTACTGTTTTAGTTCCGCCAACGCGTTCAAATTCACCATACTCAATAACGCGTAGAATTTTTTCTTGCACTAAAGCTGAGGTATTCGCTAATTCATCAAGAAATAAGCTGCCACCATCGGCACGTTCAAAACGGCCCTCGTGTCGTTTTTGTGCGCCGGTAAAGGCTCCCGCTTCATGCCCAAATAATTCACTTTCTAATAAGCTTTCACTCAGTGCGGCGCAGTTTAGCTTGACATAGTTTTGCTCCCACCGCTTTGAAAGAAAATGTAATCGTGCGGCAATGAGCTCTTTACCGGTACCACGTTCACCAATGATCAATACGGGTTTATCAAGCGGAGCAATTTGCGAAACTTGTTCAAGAACTGAAAGAAAACTATTAGCTTGCCCGATTAAATTATCGGCTTCGCGAAAGCGACTCATGGTTGCACCACGCTGTTATTATCGTTATTGGTGAATTTGACTAATAATTAGTGTATTTCATAACCGTGAAGCGTCAAATGTTTTTTAGCTCGAATAGCAAAAAAGCTTGCAAATAAACGGCTTGCGAACTTTTTGAAAAGTTGGCACGGTACATGCAAGACATTTCAGCGAACGTAATTAAAATTTCAATTTGACGCTTTATGAGGAAATGAACATGGGTATCTTCACACGTTTTACAGATATCGTAAATTCAAACATCAACGCATTATTGGATAAAGCGGAAGATCCAGAAAAAATGGTTCGCTTAATTATTCAAGAAATGGAAGACACTTTGGTTGAGGTGCGCTCAACATCTGCGCGCTTAATTGCCGAGAAAAAAGACACTGAGCGCCAATTGAGCCGCTTCGACAAAGAAGTTGCTGAGTGGGAAAACAAGGCTGAACTTGCGCTGAGCAAAGATCGCGAAGACTTGGCTCGGCTGGCGTTAATTGAGAAGCAAAAAGCAGCGGCGGATGCAGCGAGTTTACAAGCTGACGTTGCACGCATCGATGAACATTTAACGCGGTTAAATGAAGAAGTAGGCCAGCTGCAAGAGAAGTTGGCAGATGCCAAAGCCCGTCAAAAGACCATTATTATGCGCCAACGCGCTGCAAGCAGCCGACTGGAAGTTAAAAAACGCATCGATAGCGGCAAAATTGATGATGCTATGTTGCGCTTTGAACGCTTCGAGTCAAAAATTGATGATTTAGAATCACAAGTTGAAGCATATGACATGGGTAAGAAAACCTTACGCGATGAATTTGCTGAGCTTGAAACAGACGACAAAATCAGTGACGAGTTAGCCGCATTAAAAGCGCGTGTTAATAAAGACAAAACGAATGACAAAGCATAATTCTCGCTAAATAGTTATTCGCAAAAAAGGTGGTGTGGTGTCTGCGGACACCCCCCTATATTTGAACGACGAGAGACGAGACACATGGATATATTAGTCCCAATAGTTGGCGCCCCAATTATATTGTTTATGATTTTTGTCGCGCCAATTTGGATCATTATGCATTACCGCAGTAAGCGCAAAATTGGTCAGGGTTTAAACCAAGACGAATTGCTGCAACTGCAGGAGCTTGCGCACCAGGCCGAACGTATGCGCGAGCGCATTAAAACCCTCGAGTCAATTTTAGACGCCGAGTCACCGAAATGGAGGGAACGCGCATGAGTATTGAAAGTCGCTCCCGTCGCACCTTAATGCGCGACAAAGCCAACGGAAAAATCGCCGGTGTTTGTGCAGGATTAGCTGAGTACTTTAACATTGAAGTGTGGCTAGTACGTATTATTGCAGTGACAGCCTTAATTTTTAGCTCAAGCTTTGTTTTCGTCATCTATGTTGCTATGTGGTTTATTCTTGACGAAAAAAAGCCCGATCCGGTGAGCCATTCCCAGCATACCGTTGGCGTTAAAACCAAAGTATGGCAAGCCGGTGAGCCACCGCAACGTGCATTTCATGATATTGCACGCGAATTTCAGGACATGGAACAGTCGTTACAGAAAATGGAACGTTATGTGACATCGAACGCTTACAAGCTTGATCGTGAATTAGATCGCTTGTAAAACGGCACGAGGCCCTGGTGAAAGAGCACCGTGAATAGCCCGCTGTTAGGCATGTCCTGCAGCGGGTTTTTTTATGTTTGCTGGCCGTTATAGTGGAAAAAAATCGTTACAGTAAAAACTGATCAGCATCAAAGTATCCCGTTGCTTTCGACGCTTACGGCATGCAATCTGTTGCGCGACAACAAGGAGAATTTCTGCCAATGCGCACTAAAGACAACAACAAACCGCAATGGCAGCCAGCGACGATAACAATTCATGGTGGGAAAACCCGCGATGAACACGGCGCTTTGGTTGCACCTTTATATCAAACTGCGACGTTCTCATTTGAGAATACGGCGCAAGGTTCTGCACGTTTTGCTGGCGAGGAAGCCGGCTACATTTATAGCCGTTTGGGTAACCCAACAGTCACCGAGCTTGAGCAGCGTGTTGCTGCGTTAGAAGGCTACCCAGCCGCAGCCGCTGCAGCCACCGGTATGGGTGCTGTTTCAGCAAGTATGATGGCGTTTTTGGCACATGGCGATCATGTCTTGGTGTCTGATGCTATTTATGGCTGTAGTTTTGCTTTGTTTTCGCATTTATTCACGCGTTTTGGTATTCAGGTTGACTTTGTCGACATGAGCGACCTAGAGAAAACCGCGAGTGCTATGCGTGACAACACCAAATTGGTGTTTTTAGAAAGCCCAGTTAACCCGCATTTAAAAGTAATTGATATTGCAGCTGTGGCCAAAATAGCGCATACCAAAGGTGCGCGCTTGGTGGTAGACAACACTTTTATGACGCCATTGTTGCAGCAACCGAAATTACAAGGTGCTGATTTGGTTCTACACAGTGCCACCAAATATTTAAATGGGCATGGTGACGTGGTCGCCGGTATTGTCTGTGGTAGCCAAGAAGACATTGAGCTAATAAAACTCACCACGTTAAAAGATATGGGGGCAACCATGAGCCCGCATGACGCTTGGTTAATACTACGTGGTTTGAAAACCTTAGACGTGCGTATGGAACGTCACTGTACAAATGCCGTCCAAGTAGCTGAGTATTTGCGCGAACAACCCTTGGTAAAAACGATATTTTTCCCAGGGTTCGCTGATCATCCTGCGCAGCAATTAATGGGCACGCAAATGCATGGGGCAGGGGCGGTTATTGCGTTTGAATTGCATGGTGACTTAAATACCGCGCGTTTATTATTAGATAGCCTGCAGCTAATCACCATTGCGGTAAGCTTAGGCGATGCCGAGACGCTTATTCAGCATCCAGCGTCAATGACGCACTCACCCTATTCGCCAGAAGCCCGCGCTGCGGCAGGTATTAGTGATACGCTGATTCGTATTTCCGTTGGTTTAGAGGCGGTGAGTGACATTATCGCTGATCTTGAACAAGCATTCGCTGCTTGTACCAACAGCAACACACAGAACAACGAGGAACAAGTTAAATATGGGTAAGCAAAGTAACTATGTTTCGCGACAGCCAGACGCCAATGGCATTATTGCTTGGAGCGACGAAGAGAATGCCATTTGGAGCGAGCTTGTTGCACGGCAACTGAAGCACATTCCTGGCAAAGCCTGTGACGAATACATGCACGGCTTGGATTTGCTCAAGCTGCCGCAGGATCGTATACCGCAGCTACATGAAATTAATGAAGTTTTACAGGCGACAACCGGTTGGCAAGTGGCGCAAGTGCCGGCACTGATTCCGTTTGATGAATTCTTTCGCTTGTTAGCGAACAAGCAGTTTCCGGTGGCGACCTTTATTCGTACTCGTGAAGAGTTTGATTACCTGCAAGAACCTGATATTTTCCACGAGATTTTTGGTCATTGCCCCTTGTTAACCAACCCGGCGTTTGCGCACTTTACCCATCAGTACGGTAAACTAGGCTTGGCAGCAAGCCCGAAGGAACGTGTGTATTTAGCACGATTATATTGGTTCACGGTGGAGTTTGGTTTGTTAGAAACCGACGATGGCTTGCGTATTTATGGCGGTGGTATTTTGTCGTCACCCGGTGAAACCGAATATGCTATTCATAGCGATAAGCCAGAGCGTAAGCCGTTAGTACCACTTGATGCTCTGCGCACACCATATCGCATTGATATTATGCAACCTATTTACTACACCATTAGCAAAACCGATGAATTATTCGAGATTGCTGATTTAGATATCATGGCGTTGGTGCGTGAAGCGATGGAACTTGGGCTGTTTGAGCCGAAGTTTCCACCCAAAGACAAAACCAACGCTGCGTAAAATGAATACTTTTAGCTTTTAGACGAATGACAGAGGACGACAATGTCAGATTTGAAACAACAAAAATGTGAAGCCTGTAACGCCAATGCCCCGCAAGTCACCGACGCCGAGCTGGCTGAGTTAGTTCGCGAAATTCCAGAATGGACGCCGGTAGTGCGTGATGGGGTAATGCAACTTGAGCGTGAGTTTAAGTTCAAGAACTTCAAACAAGCGTTGGCTTTTACCAATCGCGTGGGCGAAATTGCTGAAGAAGAGTTTCATCATCCAACCCTAACGACGGAATGGGGTAAAGTCACGGTTACTTGGTGGACCCACGCCATTAATGGCTTGCACAAGAATGACTTCATTATGGCAGCCCGCACGGATGGCGTTTTAGACGCGTAATTCTCAGCTGCTCCGACGACTTTAAAAAAGCCCCTCTGGATGCTTATCCGAGGGGCTTTTTCTGTGTATACTTATGTTTACAAATAAACCCTTCGATAACGGCGTTACACAGCTATGCGTTTGGAAATTACCTGCGATGATCGGCTTGGCATTGCCCAAGACGTGCTACAAATTTTGCGCGATTATGAGATTGATTTGCGTGGTATTGAAGTTGATCCTAAGGGTAAGATCTTTCTTAATTTTCCAGAGCTTGAGTTTGAAGACTTTCAGCATTTAATGCCAGAAATTCGCCGTATTGCCAACGTTAAAGACGTAAAAACCGTCGCTTACATGCCCTCTGAGCGAGAGCACTTTGAATTCAAATTATTACTGAATAAATTGCCAGATCCGGTATTGTCGGTTGATAGCAAAGGTTTTATTGATATTGCTAACGACGCTGCTCAGCAGGTACTCACCGATAACCGTAGCGAGCTCAATGGCACTGCCATTAGTCACTGGTTAAGCGGCTTTGCGGTTCAGCGCTGGTTGGATAAACAGCCAACCGAACCCACCACACAACAGGTAAGCGCGAGTGGCGCTAAATATTTCGCCGATTTAATGCCTGTTTGGGTGGACGATGGAAATGGTCATAATAGCTTTGCTGGCTGTGTGATCACCTGCAAACCGCAACCTTTGGTTAGCCAATGGCAACGCGGGAATCAACAAGAAGTATTCGGCCAAATTCTCGGTGAACACGCCAGCATGAAGCGGCTATTAAAAGAAGCCGCGCGGATGGCGCAGCTCAATGTGCCGTTACTCATACATGGCGAAACCGGTGTAGGTAAAGAGCTATTGGCGCGCGCTTGCCATCAGGCAAGTAGCCGTGCCGAACAACCTTTTCTGGCAATTAACTGTGCGGCGTTGCCCGACAACGTAGCGGAAAGTGAATTATTTGGCCATGGTAAGGGTAGCTTAGGGCCTTACACCGAAGCGAAAAAGGGCATTTTTGAACAAGCTAACGGCGGTACCGTGTTGCTTGATGCGGTTGGCGAAATGTCGAATGGTTTACAAGCTAAGTTATTGCGCTTTATTCAAGACGGCCGTTTTCGTCGCATCGGCGAAGAGCAAGAAGTTACAGTAGACGTGCGGGTTATTTGCTCGTCGCACGATGATTTAAGTGAGCGCGTCGAAGCTGGTAAGTTTCGTGAAGATTTGTTCTATCGGCTGAACGTACTGAGTTTACACGTGCCACCGTTGCGCGAGCGCAAGTCAGACATTCCTTTGTTGGCTGAGCACTTTACCGTGCAAGCCTGCCAGCGCCTTGGCCGCAGCTTGGTGGTGTTAACCCGCGCAGGGCGGGAGCTATTGCAGCGCTATCAATGGCCAGGCAATGTTCGTCAACTTGAAAATGTGCTGTTTCGCTCAATTTCAATGGCAGAAAGCGACACTCTTGATGTACGTGATATTCACCTGCCTGACGTTGATAGTTTGCCGGAAAACCTGCCGGTTGACCTTGAAGACGGCACCTTGGATGACGCCGTTAAAAAGTTCGAAGCGACCATTTTACGGCGCTTGTATCCAAGCTATCCAAGTACCCGCCAGCTAGCGAAAAAGCTCGGTCTATCGCACACGGCTGTCGCCAATAAATTACGTGACTACGGTATCGGAAAGCGTAAACGCTAGCTGTCTGTAATGATTTCTTTACAGCCTGACTGGTGGTTGTAATCTTTTCGTGACATCACAGGGCGGTTCAAGGCCTTGATTTTGATCTGTATCAATTTGTTTACACTTTGTTTATTTTATCGGCGGGGCACTATTGTCGCTGCTGCGCTGGCTTCTCCCCAATTTCTCTCCCAATATGTAGAAAAGCAAGAGCGATATTAGATATTAGAGCAAACGCGATATTAGATATTAGATATTGGGGAGGTGTCGTTGATATCTGCTGATATCTAATAGCTGATGGCTTATTTCAAATAACGAACAACGAGGATTTTATGACGGATATTAATTACAACCCATTACAAACTGACGGCTTTGAGTTCGTTGAATACACAGCACCAAATGCTCAAGGTATTGCCGACTTAAAAGACTTATTTACTAAGCTTGGCTTTACCGAAGTCGCTAAGCATAAAACCAAGGAAGCTTGGTTGTTCAAGCAAAATGACATTAATTTTATTATTAATGCTGAAGCTGGTGGCCAAGCAGAAGAGTTTGCGAAGGCTCATGGTGCTAGCGTGTGCGGTATGGCGTGGCGGGTAAAAGACGCGAAGCATGCGGTTGAGCACGCGGTGGCGAATGGCGCGAAGCCGTTCCAACGTAATACAGCGGCAGGTGAAGCCGAATTTCCTGCGGTTTACGGCATTGGTGAGAGCGTGCTGTACTTTGTCGATAGTGATATTTACGCAGCTGATTTCAACTTCTATGACAACTGGGAAGCGAAGATGAAAGATCACGCTGCCGGCTTATATGAAGTTGACCATTTAACGCATAATGTATTCCGCGGCAACATGGACACTTGGGCAGGGTTCTATGAGCGCATTGGTAACTTCCGTGAGATTCGCTATTTTGACATTGAAGGTAAGTTAACCGGATTGTTAAGCCGTGCTATGACAGCACCTTGTGGCAAAATTCGTATTCCAATTAACGAATCGCACGACGACAAGTCGCAAATTGAAGAGTACTTGCGCGAATATAACGGCGAAGGTATTCAGCACATTGCGTTAACCTCTGACGACATTTACAAGACTGTGCGCGATTTGCGTGCCATTGGTATGGACTTTATGCCAACGCCAGATACCTACTATGCGAAGATTGATGAGCGTGTTGAAGGCCACGAAGAGAATGTGGACGAGCTGCGCGAGCTGCAAATTTTGATTGACGGCGCGCCAATGAAAGACGGTATTTTGCTGCAAATATTTACCCAAACAGTTATCGGCCCTGTGTTCTTTGAAATTATTCAGCGCAAAGGCAACGAAGGTTTTGGTGAAGGTAACTTTAAAGCGTTGTTTGAGTCTATTGAAGAAGACCAAATTCGCCGTGGAGTATTAAGCGATGCGTAAATGGATTAGCTTTCCGAAACAAGTTGGCGTGGCCTCGAAGCAGGCTCACGCTGATTTTCCGGAGCAAGCGATCTATGAACGCGAAGTAGGGCGTAGCGGCTTTTTTGGGCCGGCTACGCACTTTCATCATCGCCATGCTCCAACCGGTTGGAGTGAGTGGGAAGGCGACTTACGCCCACGCAATTTTGACTTTAATAAACTGGACAACGTTGCCACGGAATCACCATGGCAAGTGCCAATGTTATTGCACAATGCCCAGTGTAAATTCCGTATTTGGCACTGTAATAAGAATATGGATTTCTTGGTGCGCAACTCGGATGGCGACGAACTGTTGTTTATTCATGAAGGGCGCGGCGAGTTGTTTTGTGACTATGGCCATATCACCTTAGAAAAAGGCGACTATTTTGCCATACCGCGGGCCACGTCATGGCGCATTGAGCCACTTGAGCCCATGCACATTGTGATGATTGAGGCGACCAACAGCGCGTACCAGCTGCCTGACAAAGGCCTGGTGGGTAATCATGCAATTTTTGACCCCGCGTGCTTGGACACGCCCGATATCGACGACGCGTTTAAGGCCCAATACAGCGAAGATAGCTGGCAGGTTCAGGTAAAACGGCATGGCAAGGTTTCGATGATCACCTATCCGTTTAACCCGTTAGATGCAATTGGCTGGCATGGCGATTTAGCCCCAGTGCGCATAAACTGGCGCGATATTCGCCCATTAATGAGCCACCGTTACCACTTACCACCATCGGCACACACTACTTTTGTTGCTGATGGCTTTGTGGTTTGTACCTTTGTACCACGGCCCATCGAGTCCGATCCTGGTGCACTAAAAGTGCCGTTTTATCATAACAATGACGATTACGATGAAGTATTGTTCTACCACGAAGGTGACTTCTTCAGCCGTGATAACATTGATAAAGGGATGGTAACCTTCCATCCAGCTGGCTTTACCCATGGGCCACACCCAAAAGCCTTTCAGGCTGGGTTAGAGTTTCGGAAGAAGTTCACCGACGAAGTGGCGGTGATGCTTGATACCCGTAACGCACTAGAAATGGGCGAGGCGTGTGCCGGGGTCGAAAACCCGGACTACGTAAATAGCTGGAAAGCGAAAGACGACAACAAGGCATAAATTTTATGAAGTTTGCGACCTATCGAAATGGAACCCGCGACGGCCAGTTGATGGTGGTTAGTCGAGATTTAACCAAAGCTGTTAAGGTGCCAGCGCTAGCTGCAACCTTGCAGGAAGTTTTAGACGATTGGGACGGCGTAGCTCCAGAGCTAGAAAAAGTATATCAGGCATTGAACAATGGCGAATTGGCCGACGCCGAAGCGTTTGATGAGCGCCTTTGTGAATCGCCATTACCACGTGCCTATCAGTGGGCTGACGGCAGCGCTTATGTGAATCACGTTGAGCTAGTTCGTAAAGCGCGAAACGCTGAAATGCCACCTAGCTTTTGGACAGATCCATTGATGTATCAAGGCGGATCTGACGACTTTTTAGGCCCGAAAGATGATATCGAAATGGCTGACACAGCCTGGGGTATCGACTTTGAAGGTGAAATTGCGGTGATTACTGACGATGTACCGATGGGCACTGAGCCGACGCAAGCCGGCGAATACATTCGGTTATTAATGTTAGTGAATGACGTGTCGTTACGCGGCTTAATTCCTAACGAATTGGGTAAAGGATTTGGCTTCTTCCAGTCCAAGCCTTCGTCAGCATTTTCGCCAGTTGCCGTAACTCCTGATGAGTTGGGCGCAAATTGGCGTGACAACAAGGTACATTTGCCATTATTGAGCTACTATAACGGTAAGCCATTTGGTAAACCCAATGCCGGAGAAGACATGACGTTTGATTTTGCGCAGCTTGTTGCACATGCGGCGAAAACACGTCACTTAGGGGCCGGCGCAATTATCGGTTCAGGTACAGTGTCAAATAAGCAAGGCACTGATCATGGCAGCGCCATCGCCGAAGGCGGCGTGGGATATAGCTGTATTGCCGAAGTACGAATGATTGAAACCATTCGCGACGGTAAACCTGCAACTGGGTTTATGCAATTTGGTGACACCATAAAAATTGAGATGACCGACGAAAACGGCCACAGTATTTTTGGTGCGATAGACCAAAAAGTGGTGCAGTATTCGCCGAATGACGAATAATTGCGGAGTAAGCATGGAACTCTACGGCTACTGGCGCTCAAGCGCCAGTTACCGGGCGCGAATTGCGCTCAATTATAAGCAACTAGACTATAATTATATTCCTGTTCACTTAATCAAAGAGGGCGGGGAGCAGCACAAGCAAGCTTATCGCCAACTGAACCCGAATGGCTTAGTGCCAACCCTTGTGGATGGACCGGTTATTCTGCATCAGTCGTTGGCGATTATTGAGTACCTAGAAGAAAGCCATCCAAAACCTTCGTTGTTGCCTGGTAACGCGCAGAAGCGCGGTGCTATTCGTGCCATTGCGTTAGATATTGCCAGTGAATTACAGCCGTTAATTAATTTACGCGTTCAGCAATATTTAGTGCGTGAATTAGACGCGGATGATCACGCGAAACAAGCTTGGCTTGCGCATTGGTTTAAGCAGAGCTTTACGGCGCTTGAACGAAACCTTGAAGAAGTTTCTGGGCAATACTGCGTGGGCGATGATTTCTCGTTGGCTGATGTATGCTTAGTGCCGCAGGTGTACAGCGCTGAGCGGTTTGGCATTGCCCTAGACGATTACCCATTAATTCGGGCTATTTATCAACGCCTGTTGGAATTGCCTTGGGTTGCGGCTGCGCATCCAAGCAAACAGCCTGACGCTGAAAGCTAACCCAAGAACCGCGAATTTCATCGCATTCCGACTATGCCCAGCTCGTATATTGCTGGGCATTTTGGTTTAATGAGCCGGTACAAATAGGCTAACAAGGATCTAAAAATGAAAACAAAATTAGCAATAGCCATTGCAGCCGCGCTCATGAGTGCGTCTTGTGCTATCACTGAGCCGACGAATACCAATACAGCAGCCGTAACACCGCCGACGATGTTGACGACAGCTGCGAACGCACAAGCAACAGCGGACCAAGCGTTGACCATAAAACAAATTATGGCAGACCAAGACTGGGTTGCACGTTCACCAGAAAATGCCTACTGGATGCTAGACGGTAGTGGGGTGCTGTACCAACAAAAACGCGAAGGTTCAATTTTACGTGACTGGTATCATCAACCGCTGGATAAAGGGGCGCATGAAGTACCGGTAGAAAAACTACATAATTACGCGTACAACAACGGCGTTTACAATGCTGACAGCTCGCTTTTAGCCTACACCTTTGAGGGTAATATTTTTGTACGCGATCTCGCTAAGGGCGAAACCAAGCAGCTAACCCGTGATGAAGCCCGCCAAAGTCAGCTTCTATTTTTAACGAACGGACAGTTGGCGTACCGCCAAAACAACGATTTTTTTGTGGTTGACCCGGCTTCTGGCTTAACGCAACAAATTGCTGCGCTAGAAACCAAAGATGCGCCAAAAGCCAATACTGAGGCAAAGGACTTTGTTGCGCGCGAACAACAAGAACTGATTAAGTTTGTACAAGTAGAGCGTAAAAATAAAGCTGACCGTTTTGCCCAGCAGCAACAATTGCAGCAAAGCAACAGCTCGCTTGCACCTCAACCATTTTACTTGGGCCAAGGCAAGCAAGTTGTCGCGGCAAGCTTATCACCGGCTGGCGATAAACTGATTGTCGCAATTAGTGACCCGCAAAAGTGGCGTGCGGAAGGCGATATTATGCCGAACTATGTCACCGAAGACGGCCGTGTTGCAGCAGAGTCAGTGCGCGCCCGTGTAGCAGATGCTAAGCCCGTTGAGCATCAGGTAATGGTGCTAGATTTAGCTTCTGGTGAGCAAACCCAGCTAACCTACAATACCTTACCTGGCTGGAATGATGACGTGTTGGCAGAGGTGCGCAAAGAAAACTATGCCGCTCAAGGCAAGACTTATACATCTGAAGAAAAACCACGCCCAATTACTTTAATGCAGGACTGGGGTTGGCAAAGTGGTGCTATTCGTTGGTCTGACGACGGCAGTGCAGCGGCGCTTATGCTTGAAGCCTGGGACAATAAAGACCGCTGGATAGCAAGTGTCGACTTTGATGGGAAGCGTTTCGTGAATCAAGAGCGTTTGCACGATGAAGCTTGGATTAACTACACCCACAATGAGTTTGGATTTTTACCGAACAGCAAAACCCTGTGGTTCCAGTCGGAAGCCGATGGCTATGCACATCTTTATGTGAAACCGTTAAACGGTAAAATTAAACAACTAACGCAAGGCAACTTTGTCACTGAAGACCCGACTGTTAGCGCCAACGGCGAATACATTTATTTTAGTGGCAATAAAACGCACCCAGGCAACTACGAAGTTTACCGTGTGCACACACAGTCTGCGCAGCTTGAACAGCTGACTAAGCTTGGCGGCATTAATAATTATGAATTAAGCCCGCAAGAAGACAAACTGTTGGTGAAGCACTCTGAAGCATTGCAACCAGAAGAGCTGTATGTGCAAACCATTGGTGAGGACATCGCCAAGCGTTTGACGCAAACTGTGACGGACCAATTCATGGCGTTTGATTGGGTTGCTCCAGAAATTGTGCCTGTTCCTTCAAGCCATGTTGACCACCCAATTTATACGCGGGTTTATTACCCGAAAGATTACGACCCGAATCGTGCAGAAAAATACCCAGCTGTGGTATTTATTCACGGCGCAGGCTATTTGCAAAATGCGCATGCCGGTTGGTCTGGCTACCAACGTGAATTCATGTTCCATACGTTTTTAACCCAGCAAGGTTACGTGGTGTTAGACCTGGATTACCGTGGTTCAAAAGGCTATGGCCGCGATTGGCGTACGGCAATTTATCGACAAATGGGTACACCAGAGGTTGAAGATTTAGTCGATGTTGTTAAGTGGGCGGGTGAGAACACCAACGTAGATACCAATCGTATGGGTACATACGGTGGTTCTTATGGCGGTTTCCTAACCTTTATGGCGTTGTTTAAAGAGCCAGGCTTGTTTAAAGCGGGCTCGGCATTACGCCCTGTAAGCGACTGGGCACACTACAACACGGGCTACACGTCGAATATTTTGAACTTGCCTGACGATGACCCTATTGCGTACCGTCGCAGCTCGCCAATTTACTTCACCGAAGGTTTAGAAGATGCGCTGTTGATCAATTCGCCAATGGTTGACGATAACGTGTTCTTCCAAGACAGCGTGCGTTTAGTTCAGCGCTTGATTGAACATGAAAAAGAAGATTTCGAAACGGCAATCTTCCCAGTTGAACCACATGGCTTCCGTCAGCCATCAAGCTGGCTGGATGAATACCGCCGTATTTTCAAACTGTTTGAAGAAAACCTCAAGTAATAGCGTCTAAGCAGAAGGGTCTAACACGAAAGTCTGACGGTTTTATAAAGAGAGAGTTCGCTCTCTCTTTATCATTTAAAAGCCGTAGATTAAGACCATAAAAAAAGCCAAGTTGAACTTCAACTTGGCTTTTTATTTGTTTGAGTTTCTAGCTTCAAACGTTTGCGCTACTGCGTTTTACTCATTTCAGCAACGGTGACTGAACGCGCTTCTTTAAAGCTTGCCGTGCGGGCATCTTTATTAAATGGCAAACGTACGTCATTTTGCGCAACAGCCAACGGCTGGAATGCGTCAGTGCGTGCAACGGCACTGGCTTTAGCCATTGGTGCTGAGGTAACGAAACCTTTTACTGCGTTTTTCTTCGCAGCTGATTTAGCTTTCACTTTAGGCTCAGCTTTTACTTCTGGCTCAGCTTTCACTTCTGGCTCAGCTTTCACTTCTGGCTCAGCTTTCGCTTCTGGCTCAGCTTTCGCTTCTGGTTCAGCTTTCACTTCTGGTTCAGCTTTCGCTTCCGGCTCAGCTTTCACTTCCGGCTCAGCTTTCACTTCCGGCTCAGCTTTCGCTTCCGGCTCAGCTTTCGCTTCTGGCTCAGCTTTCGCTTCTGGCTCAGCTTTCGCTTCCGGCTCAGCTTTCGCTTCCGGGTCAGCTTTCGCTTCTGGTTCAGCCTTGGCTTCTGGCTGAGCCTTGGCTTCCGGCTCAGCTTGGTTTGCTGACTGCGTTGCTTCAACTTCGTTGTCTTCGGCTACTTCTTGTTCGGCAGCTTTACGACGTTGCCCGGCAGCGCGTTGATGACGAGGTGAGCGGCGGCTGCGATTGCGGTTGCGATCTACATTGTCACCGGTACCTTCAGCTTGGCCTTCGGTGGTTGTTTCGCCGGCAGTTTCTGCAACTTGCAGCGCGTCATCGGCTTTTACGTCTGGCTTCGCTTCTGTTGCAGCAGGTTTCGCTTCTGTTGTTGGCTGTGCCTGTGCGCCAATTTCACCATCTGCGGCTACACGAACCGACTGATCAAGCTTACGACGCTGACGGCGCGGCTTCGGTGCGCTTGGCTGACGCTCTTGACTCGCATCGTCGGTTGCTTTGTCTTGTGCCTTCGCTGGGGTGCTTTGTACGTCTTGTTGCTCAGCATTTGGCTTATTACGGCCACGACCACCACGTCCGCGGCGACCGCCACGTTCATTGCGCTCTTTTGCTGAATCATCTTTGCTGGTTTTGTTATCAACCGCTTTATCATTGTCTACTACCGCTTTATCGCCTTCGGCATCGCGTGGACGACGGTTGTTGTTATTGCGACGACGGTTATTACCCCCACGGGTGTTACGGCGCTGATTATTTCCACGACGTTGTTGATTCGATTTATTGTTTTTGGTTGATTTGCTTTGCTCTTCTTCTTCGCTGGCAAACAACCCAGCAAGCCATTTGCCTAAACGCGACAATAAACCTGGCTTAGCAGCTTCTGCAGTGGCAGCTTTCGCTACTGGAGCTGGTGCTGCTGGTGCTTGCAAACCTTTTAATGCTGGTTCTTCAAAGCTTGGTTTGTCTTTGTTGAGAACAATTTCGGTGCTGGTATCTTCAGGTTTCTCAATCAAAGTGAAGCTATTTGCTTCGTCAACTTCGTCATTGCGAAGACGTTTCACGTCGAAATGCGGGGTTTCTAAGTGTGGGTTAGGGATAACCAAAACCGAAACGCCATGGCGTTTTTCAATGTCAAAAATTGACTGACGCTTTTCATTCAGCAAGTAGGTAGCGACTGTAACAGGAACCTGGGCCTGAACCTGAATGGTGTTGTCTTTAAGCGCTTCTTCTTCAATAAGACGCAAAATTGACAGCGCCAATGACTCAGCTGAACGAATAGTGCCGTGGCCGCTGCACCGTGGACAAACGTGATTGGATGCTTCACCAAGTGAAGGGCGCAAACGTTGACGCGACATTTCTAACAAACCAAAGCGCGAAATGCGGGTGACCTGAATACGTGCGCGATCTTGTTTTAAGCTGTCACGCAAACGGTTTTCAACTTCACGCTGATGGCGGGCCGGGGTCATATCGATAAAGTCGATAACCACCAAGCCGCCGACGTCACGCAAGCGCAGTTGGCGCGCAATTTCTTCGGCTGCTTCTAGGTTGGTCTGAAATGCAGTTTCTTCAATATCGCCGCCTTTGGTAGCGCGTGCAGAGTTGATATCAATAGAGGTTAGCGCTTCGGTTGGGTCAATAACAATGGAACCACCTGAAGGCAAACGGACTTCACGTTGGAATGCAGATTCAATCTGGCTTTCCACTTGGTAATGATTAAACAGCGGTACGTCGCCTTGATAAATCTTAACGCGATTCACGAAGTCAGGACGAATTAACGTGACGTGGTCACGAACCTGATCGAAAACCTTTTGGTTGTCGATAAGCACTTCGCCAATATCACGACGCAAGTAATCACGAATTGCGCGAAATACCACGTTGCTTTCTTGATGAATTAAAAATGGAGCAGGGCGCGAATTAGCGGCTTTTTCAATGGCTTCCCAATGGTGCAACAGAACGTTTAAGTCCCATTCAAGCTCTTCTTGTGACTTGCCAACACCGGCGGTGCGCACAATAAGGCCCATGCTGTCAGGCAAGTTTAAAGCATCTAAAGTTGCTTTCAGCTCGCTGCGCTCTTCGCCTTCAATACGACGAGAAATACCGCCTGCACGCGGGTTGTTTGGCATTAAAACTAAATAACTTCCGGCAAGAGAAATAAAGGTGGTTAATGCAGCACCTTTCTGACCACGTTCTTCTTTGTCGATTTGAACAATAACTTCTTGGCCTTCGGAAATAACATCTTTAATGTTAGGGCGGCCCGAAAATGAATAGCCGTTAGGAAAGTAAGTTTTAGCAATTTCTTTTAACGGAAGGAAGCCATGACGCTCAGCACCGTAATCAACAAATGCGGCCTCTAAACTTGGCTCGATGCGGGTGATTTTACCCTTGTAAATATTTGATTTCTTTTGTTCATGACCTGGGCTTTCAATATCCAGATCATAAAGGCGCTGGCCGTCAACCAGCGCAACGCGCAATTCTTCTTGCTGCGTTGCATTAATTAGCATTCTTTTCATTGTTTGTGACTCGTTCTTACGGGCCACAACACAGTACGACAGGCGTTCGCCATCGCTATTTCGAGATTGAATTGTTTTAGCCAAGGGCTAATAAATTAGCACCTAACACCCCCCGTTTTAACAACTTAAGCTTAAACGTGAGGTCGCAATTTGTTACCAAGCCGAAATGCGCTTGTAAAGGCCATACTGCGTTGCAGCACTGGTTCTTTGAATAGGTTTGATTTAAGGGCGGCGCGTTTAGTCAATCTTCATAACTTGGTGTGAAGATGAGCCAATGTTATTCCGTGCCATCAACTTCTCGATGCGTTTGCGAATCGTAAGCTGAGGTGGACGTATTGGCAGAGACGCTTTCCGCTCAAACCACGCGTTAAATTTTTTACTCTGTTCTTGCACTTTGGCAACGTACTTTTCGGTTGCGCAAAAGTGTACCGCTCTCTGTCAACCGGTGCGGATTTTTCCGGCAGCTGATTATCACATGAAAAACGTTGTAAATACAAGATGAACATTGTCAAGAGCTCGTGCTAAAATCAGCGCCCTATGAGCGAACAAACCACACCATCACAAGGCGTACGCTTTCAGACAGTCGAAGCGGGCTATCAAGAACAGCGTATTGACAACTATTTAATGGCGCAATTGAAGGGCGTACCCAAGTCATTGGTGTACCGAATTTTGCGCAAGGGAGAGGTGCGCGTAAATAAAAAGCGCGTTAAACCCGAATATAAATTGCAAGTGGGCGACATTATTCGTATTCCACCTGTGCGAGTGGCTGAAGCAAATCCGTTGCCGTCAGCTAAACTAGACCAAGTGCAAGCCCTGCAAGCTCACATTCTTTACGAAGACGATGTGTTAATGGTGATGAATAAACCAGCGGGGTTAGCGGTGCATGGCGGGTCAGGGCTGCAATTTGGCCTCATTGAAAGTTTACGAGCCCTAAGACCGGACGCCAAACAAATGGAGTTAGTGCATCGTTTAGACCGTGAAACCAGCGGCTGCATATTAATAGCCAAACGCCGTTCGGCACTGCGTAGTTTGCATGAGCAACTGCGCAATAAGACCATGGATAAACAGTATTTAGCGTTGGTTCGAGGGCAGTGGCAGAAGCACGTCAAGCTAATTGCTGCGCCGTTGTTAAAGAACACATTAAAGTCAGGCGAACGTGTTGTCCGTGTGGATGCCGAAGGGAAACCTTCTGAAACGCGCTTTCGCATCGTTGAAAAATATGCGCAGTGTACTTTAGTTGAAGCCTCGCCAATTACTGGGCGTACTCATCAAATTCGAGTGCATGCTTTACATGCTGGACACCCGATAGCCTGCGACCCTAAATATGGCGATGCAGAGTTTGACCAAAGCATGCAGACACTGGGCTTGAGTCGACTGTTCTTGCACGCGCATCAGTTAACTTTCAGTCATCCACAAACGGGCAAGGCCGTTACGGTGAATGCGCCATTAGATGACATATTAATGAATACCTTAAAACAACTCGGCAGCCGAAAATATTCATGAAGTTTCCGCTCGTTATATTTGACTGGGATGGCACCCTGATGGACTCAGTGGGGCGAATTGTTTCATCGATGCAACGTACCGCTGCTCAGCTTCGCCTCGAGCATCCGTCTGAAACTGCGGTCCGAGACATTATTGGTATAAGTTTAGAGCCGGCCATTGAAAAACTATTTGGCCGATTAAGTCGTGCTGATATGGCGGCATTTATTGAGGTGTACCGGCAGCAATATGTGTATGATGACATCACACCGTCGCCGTTATTTCCTGGAGCCCGAGAGTTGCTTGAAGACCTGCGGGCGCGTGGTTACACCCTCGCGGTGGCGACTGGTAAAGCGCGTCATGGGCTTGAACGGGTGTGGCAAGAGGCCGGCATTCGCCATTTATTTCATGCTTCTCGCTG
Organism: Pseudidiomarina donghaiensis; assembly: GCF_900116895.1. Taxonomy (GTDB): domain Bacteria; phylum Pseudomonadota; class Gammaproteobacteria; order Enterobacterales; family Alteromonadaceae; genus Pseudidiomarina; species Pseudidiomarina donghaiensis. The sequence goes on from NZ_FPCF01000001.1 coordinate 1,010,836, forward strand.
CGCTGATGAAACTGCGTCTAAACCCAATCCACTGATGCTACGCGAGTTACTTAATGAAACCGGGCATGGTGTTGAACAGGCGATTATGGTTGGTGACTCAACCCACGATATGCTCATGGCTGAACATGCCGGAATGGCGCGAATTGCGGTGCGCTTTGGCGCCCACAGCACAGACCAACTTGCTCCGCATCAACCATTAGCGATTCTCGACGAATTAACCGCCTTAACACAGTATGTATAGGCGCCCACAGATTGAAGTATCTAGAGGACAAAAATATGAATTTGGTCTTGGCCTCAACATCACCTTTTCGACGCGAGTTACTGGCAAAAGTTATTCGACATTTCGACGTGGCAGCCCCTGAGGTTGACGAAACGCCATTGTCTCATGAAGCACCGTGGCGACTCGTCGAACGCTTAGCGCAAGCAAAAGCCAAAGCCTTAGCAGCACGATTCCCTCAACACATTCTTATTGGTTCTGATCAAGTTGCGGTCAGTGACGGCAAAATTTTAGGTAAACCAGGCAGCAAAGCGAACGCGATTGCGCAGCTGCAGTCCATGCGTGGTAAACAGGTCACGTTTTTAACTGGTTTAGCGATTTATGATAGCCAGCAACAACGCATGCAGTCGTGTGTTGAACCCTTTGATGTTTTCTTTCGGGATTTAACCGATACTGAAATTGAAGCCTACGTTGCCCGCGAGCAACCGTTAAACTGTGCTGGTAGCTTTAAAAGTGAAGCCTTAGGCATTAGCTTGTTCTCGTCATTGCGCGGCGATGACCCGAATGCGCTTATCGGTCTGCCGCTAATACGTTTATTAGCCATGCTTCGCGAATGGGGAATTAATCCGCTACTGGATGAAAATAGCCATTAAAATGCTTGTGTTCAGGCGCTGATTCCTTTAACATTCGCGCCCTATGCAGAAGGTTCGAATACCCATTACGGTAGATCCGGTAAAAAGCGCCGGCAAACAGTTGACTTATATCGGGCTTGTTCCTGGACAGTCGCTTGCTCGTTTGCAGGAGTTGCTCGCTGATCCATGTCCTGACGTTGATGTGTCGTTATCATTTGACGCGGATGAACAGGGTATGAAACGCATTCAAGGCGAAGCACAGGTTACTGTGGTTGCCGATTGTGAGCGTTGTGGTGATGCAATGACTGTGCCGTTATCGTGTTCATTTATTTATGCACCGGTAACGAAGCGGCAGAAGGCCACCGATATGCCTGAGGAATATGAGCCTGTTGAACTTGACGAGCTAGGTGAAGTGAATCTGCATGCATTGGTTGAAGATGAATTGATATTGGCGATGCCTGTTGTGGTCAAACATGACGAACGCGAATGTCGAGTAGATAGTAATGCAATGCAATGGGGGGAAATTGATGACTCCCCAGAAGCAAAAGATAACCCTTTTGCGGTATTGCAAGAATTAAAGCGTAAATAAACTTAGGAGATAGCGTAAAATGGCTGTACAACAGAATCGGAAAAGTCGTTCGAAGCGCGACATGCGTCGTTCTCACGATGCACTGAGCGGCCCTACACTGTCGGTTGACTCTACCTCTGGTGAAACGCATCGTCGTCACCACGTAACAGCTGATGGTTTTTATAAAGGCCGTAAAGTAGTTAACAAGTAACCAGAACTGAGAAGTGAGGCTATGGCCGCACTGACACTGGCACTTGATGCAATGGGGGGCGATCTTGGCCCCTCAGTTGTTATAAACGCCCTTGAACGGGCGTTAGAATCTTTTCCTCAAGTTCACTTTATTGTCGTTGGCGATGAAGAAGAGCTCACTCCTTTATTGCAGCAAGCAAAATTAAATCAACATCCGCGTATTGCGATAAAACACGCAAGCCAAACGGTTACGATGACCGATAAGCCAGGTTATTCTTTACGGGCAAAACCCGATTCATCAATGCGGGTGGCACTTGAACTGGTTGCCGCGGAAGAAGCTGTGGCGTGCATTAGCGCAGGTAATACCGGTGCATTAATGACCAAAGCTTATTTCACGCTTAAAACCTTACCTGGCGTGTTACGTCCTGCACTCATGTCAGCTATTCCGCAGCAAAACGGCGGTTCGGCATTTGTGCTGGATCTTGGTGCCAACCCAGTTTGTGATTCTGACACCTTATTTCAGTTTGGTGTGATGGGCTCAGTGGCGGCACAAGAAGTGCTCGGTATTTCAAAACCGCGTGTAGCGTTGCTGAACATGGGCGAAGAAGAAATCAAAGGCAATGATGTGGTAAAAGCCACTGCTGCGTTACTGCAACAGTCACAACATATTAATTACATTGGTTTTATTGAAGGCGATGACTTGTTTTCGGGCAAAGCAGATGTGATCGTTTGTGATGGTTTTGTCGGTAATATTGCTCTAAAAAGCTGCGAAGGTTTAGCAGACTTACTGCTGAACAATATCAAATCAAATATTCACGCGCACTGGCTAACGCGCTGGTTCGTGAAACTCTTCTATCAACGTTTACAACGCTCGTGGGATTGGCTGAAGCCCGACCACTATAATGGCGCTAGTTTGATAGGATTACGGGGTGTGGTGATAAAAAGCCACGGCGATGCCAATGCACGCGCGTTTTATAGCGCCATTGAGCAAGCGGTTGAAGAAACCCAACGTGATCTGCCGACGCGAATTCGCGATCGGGTTGAACAAGTACTGTTAGAGCAGGAATAAACGTTATTATGCAATCAGAAATTGCAGGAACTGGCCATTATTTACCGGGTCAGCGCCTAACCAATGCCATGCTTGAACAGCGGGTAGAAACAAGCCATGACTGGATTGTGGAACGTACCGGCATTCATGAACGACGCATAGCTCAGGCCGGCGAAAACGCCGCTTCAATGGGCATGGCCGCAGCGCGTGAAGCGCTTCAAGTAGCAAATTTGCAGGCCGACGACATTGACTTGATCGTTGTCGCGACAACATCTGGCGAGCGAGCGTTTCCCAGTGTGGCGTGCGAAATTCAAGCGGCCTTAACTGAGAACAATATTCCCGCCTTTGACGTCGCAGCGGCCTGTTCTGGTTTTATCTTTGCTTTAAGCGTTGCCGACCAATATATACGCAGTGGTACTTACCAACGGGTGTTGGTGATTGGAACCGACGTGTTATCGCGTTTATGTCATCCGGATGATCGCAATACCTTAGTATTGTTTGGAGACGGTGCGGGAGCTGCCGTGCTGCAGGCTTCCAACAAGCCAGGAATTATTTCCACGCATTTAAATAGTGCCGGAGAGTTTGCCGACTTACTTGGCGTGAACCACGTATCACGCACGTCGCCCGAAGAGCTCAGTGAAGCTTGGATGTACATGAAGGGCAATGAAGTTTTTAAAGTGGCCGTGAGTAAACTTAGCGAACTTGTGGTGGATACCCTTGCTGAAAATGGCCTGGTGGCAAGCGACTTAGACTGGTTGGTACCACATCAAGCCAACATGCGAATTATCAAGGCTACTGCAAAAAAGCTAAAAATGCCTATGGAACAAGTGGTTACCACGTTAGAATACACAGGTAACACATCGGCAGCTTCAGTACCTATTGCATTAGATGTTGCCATTCGCGATGGCCGTATTCAACGGGGTCAAAAATTATTATTAGAAGCCTTTGGCGGTGGTTTTGCCTGGGGCTCAGCACTTATTGAGTATTAACTAAGGAACAATTCATGCGAGCTTATGTTTTTCCGGGTCAAGGATCGCAAACCGTAGGAATGCTGGCCGATGTGGCAGCAGAATATCCAGTGGTTGAAGAAACCTTTGCCCAAGCAAGTGACGTACTTGGCTACGATTTATGGGCTTTAGTACAAAACGGCCCAGCTGAGCAACTGAATGAAACACAACGTACCCAGCCGGCTTTATTGACCGCCAGTGTGGCGCTGTATCGTGTGTTAGAGCAGGCTGGCGTAGAGGCGCCAGAGTGGATGGCAGGTCATAGCTTGGGCGAGTATTCGGCATTAGTGTGCGCCGGCGCCTTAGACTTTCAAGATGCCGTAAAGCTGGTCGCTATGCGTGGTGAGTTTATGCAAACTGCCGTGCCGACTGGTATTGGTGCCATGTCGGCGATTATTGGCTTAGACGACGAGCTGGTTGAAAAAGCCTGTGCTGAAGCGGCACAAAATGAGGTGGTGTCAGCGGTGAACTATAACTCGCCAGGGCAGGTGGTTATTGCCGGGCATAAAGCCGCGGTTGAACGTGCGGGTAAGGCTTGTTTAGAAGCCGGTGCTAAGCGTGCACTCCCATTACCAGTTAGCGTACCATCGCACTGCGCTTTAATGCAGAGCGCGGCTGAACAGTTAGCCGTTGAGTTGGGTAAGTTAACCTTTAACACGCCGCAGGTGCCGGTTGTGAATAACGTTGACGTTGAAGCGCCACGCGAAGCTGATCAGATTCGGGACGCCTTGGTTCGCCAGCTGTATTCACCGGTGCGTTGGACCGAAACGGTACGTCATTTGGTGGCACAAGGGGTTACCGAAATTTATGAAATTGGCCCAGGCAAGGTATTAACCGGGCTCAATAAACGCATTGATAAAGCAATTAGCGGCGATGCGGTAAACACCGTCGATGCTATTGCAGCAAGGAAATAATATGACAGATTTAATGAATTTAAATGGCCAAGTTGCATTAGTCACTGGTGCGAGCCGAGGTATTGGCAAAGCCATTGCGCAACAACTAGTAGCACGCGGTGTAAAAGTTATTGGCACGGCAACCACAGAAAATGGTGCGGCGGCTATTAGTGATTATTTAGGTGAGCACGGTGAGGGCTTGGCGCTGAATGTGACTGATGAAACTAGCATTGCAAGCGTATTGAAGCATATTGATGACACTTATGGTCAACTTGATATTTTGGTCAATAATGCCGGCATTACCCGTGATAACTTATTGATGCGTATGAAAGATGACGAGTGGGATAGTGTCATGGACACCAACCTTAAGTCTGTTTATCGCTTATGCAAAGGCGTTATGCGCGGTATGATGAAGCGTCGCAATGGCCGCATCATTAATATTTCGTCAGTGGTTGGTACCACAGGCAACCCAGGGCAAACCAACTATTGTGCAGCAAAAGCAGGTTTGGCTGGGTTTACTAAGTCATTAGCTCAAGAAATTGCATCGCGCGGAATTACCGTTAATTGCGTTGCGCCAGGTTTTATTGATACGGACATGACCAAAGCGTTGACAGACGATCAAAAACAGGCCATTTTCAGCAATATTCCTGCCGCACGACTTGGGCAGCCAGATGAAATTGCTGCAGCCGTGGTGTTTTTAGCTTCACCAGGTGCTGCATATATTACGGGTGAAACCATTCATGTGAACGGTGGTATGGCAATGATATAAAGCCAAAGGGGTACGACCTGTTAGGGTTGAGCCATTTTTTGCTTTATTATTGCGGCTGCATTCACTACACTAAGCCCAATTTTGAACACGTTACCTAAAATCAAGGGACATATATAAAATGAGTACTATTGAAGAACGCGTTAAAAAAATCATCGTTGAACAGTTAGGCGTTAAAGAAGAAGAAGTAAAACCAGAAGCTTCTTTTGAAAACGACCTTGGTGCTGACTCACTTGATATCGTTGAATTAGTGATGGCTCTTGAAGAAGAGTTTGAAACTGAAATTCCTGACGAAGAAGCTGAGAAAATCAGAACTGTTGAAGCAGCTATCGATTACGTGAAAAATCACGCAAACGACTAAGCTAAGAAGTACGGAAGGGCGGAATGAGAATTCCGCCTTTTTTGTATGTGGTTCAACGGCCAACCCCTCGCATCGAATTCACTTGACCGTGGCCTACAGTTTGGCGACGGACACTTCACCACACTTGTTATTCGACATGGCCACGTTGAGTTTTGGCAGCGCCATTGGCAGCGCTTACAGCAGGCTAGTTCTCGGCTAGCCATGGGCCTACCGGCGCAACAAGACGTTACGCGTGTGCTTGATGACATAGCCCAACAGCATCCCAATGCGGTCGCGAAAATTATGATTACCCGCGGTAATAGTCAACGTGGCTATGCACCAGACGCGGCTACGCCAATCAATTGGTATGTTACCGTCAACCCGCTTCCCAGTTGGTCAGCGCAAGGTATTGCCGTAGCGCAAGCCAATATGCAATTGGCGCAACAGGCTGCCTTAGCTGGCTTAAAAACGCTAAACCGCTTAGAACAGGTGTTGTTGAGTCAAGAACGCCAGCAACGGCAGGTTGATGATTTAATTGTTTGTGATACATCGGGTAACGTGATTGAAGCTGTGAGTAGTAACCTGTTTTGGTTTGATGGTCACAAATGGCGTACCCCACGGCTAACGCTTGCCGGTGTTGACGGTGTGATGAAGCAAGAGATTTGTGCGCACGTGTTACCCGCAACAGTGTCTTCCCTAGCAACCTTTACAGAATTTGCCTCTGCCGAACAGGCGTTTTTATGCAATACTGTGTTGGGTCCGCGGCCAATAACTCATATTAATCAACGGCCGTTAGCAAAATCGGTATTACCAGAGGTTGTATATACGTGGTATTCAAACGTGTTGTCCAATTCTTCATCGTCTTTCTCGTAATTACTAGCGTAGCGCTCGGCGCAGGCTTTTGGTATGCGCAACAGCGTTTGCAGCAATCGTTGCAGCTAGCGCAGCCACTGTTATTTGAAGTAAAACGAGGTATGCACGCGCGCACTGTGTTGCAACAGCTGCAGCGTCAAGGCGCAGATATTCATGTTTCTGAGGCCTATATTGTGAGCCGGCTGCTTGATGATCCGAGTCGTTTGCAAGCAGGCGTGTATCAGCTTTCAACAACCGACTCTTTACAAAGCTTATGGCGCAAGCTTCGACTCGGGGAGCAACACCTTTTTCAAGTGGCATTAATTGAAGGCCGCACGCTTCATGAGTGGTTACAAGTGTTGTCCAAGGCCGAGCATATTGAAGAGCCGCTGCAGTTCACTCACAAACATGAAGCTGCAGAGCGCGTAGCAGAATTGCTCGGTATGGACTCGACATCAGCCGAAGGATGGTTATTTCCAGATACTTATAGTTACCGAGCGGGCACTTCGGTATTGGATATACTGCGCGAGGCGCATTTACGCATGCAGGCAGAATTATCTGAAACCTGGCAAACAAGAGCCAATGATTTACCGTACGAAAACGCTTATGAACTCCTTATCATGGCATCAATTATTGAGAAAGAAACGGGTTTAAAAGGCGAGCGAAAACGTGTAAGTTCGGTATTTATTAACCGCATAAACAAAGGCATGCGTTTGCAGTCTGATCCCACCACAATTTATGGCATTGAGCCATTTGATGGGAATATAACGCGAGCTCATTTACGCGAAGAAACTGCGTATAATACGTATCGTATTTCTGGCTTGCCGCCTAGCCCAATTGCCATGCCAAGTAAGGCGAGCCTTGAGGCTGCAGCGCACCCAGAACACAGCGATTATTTTTATTTTGTAGCGGATGGTTCAGGTGGTCATGTATTTTCAAAGACTTTGGCTGAACACAATAAAGCCGTGAATAGATACCAAAGGAATCAACGCTAATGCCAGTAGGCAAGTTTATTGTCATTGAAGGGTTGGAAGGTGCAGGGAAAAGCTCCGCCATAGCCAGTGTTGTTAATCATTTGCACGCCAAAGGCATAGCTACGCAAACAGTGCGTGAGCCAGGCGGTACGCCGTTGGCCGAAGCCATACGTGAGCTTGTGAAACAAGACTGGGAAGAGCAACTGACGGCTGAAACCGAATTGCTTTTAATGTATGCAAGCCGCTCGCAATTGGTTGAGAACATTATTAAACCGGCGTTAGCACGAGGTGTTTGGGTTATTGCAGATCGTCATGATTTATCGTCTCGTGCTTACCAAGGTGGTGGGCGTCAATTAGGCGATGAAAAATTGCTGACATTGCGTAACTTGGTGCTTGATAATTTTGTTCCAGACCTGACCTTGTTACTTGATGTTGATCCGAAAAAGGGGCTAGAACGCGCACGTGAGCGCGGTGAGCTAGACCGCATTGAACAAGAAGACATCGCTTTTTTTCAACGCACCCGCGACCGTTATTTAGAAATTGCAGCGTCAGACCCAGCTATTTGTGTAGTGAATAGTAATCAATCAATGGAACAGGTGCATCGTGATTTGCTGCAGCAACTCGAAGTTAAGCTTTTTCATGAAATGGGTAGCCTATGAGTTTGCCTTGGTTGCGTGAACCGTGGTTACAAGTTGTTAGCGACATTCAAAGCCAGCGATTTGGCCACGCCCATTGTGTTCCTGCTCGAGCGGACCTGGGTGCCGATTCTTTCTGTCAGGCCTTAGTTGATTATTTATTTTGCTTGAAACCACAAGCAAAAGCCTGCGGCGCGTGCAAAAGTTGTTTGTTACAACAAGCGGGAACGCACCCTGATTATTACGAAGTAAGTAGCGAAGACGATAAAGCTATCGGGGTTGGTAAAATTCGTGAATTAACGCAACGTCTGCAAGAAACGGCGAATCAGCACGGTGCTAAGATCGCATGGATAAAAGATGCTGAGCGAATGACCGTTGAAGCCGCCAATGCGTTACTAAAAACACTCGAAGAACCCACTGAAAATACGTATATTCTTTTAACACCCGTTAAAACGAATGCGTTGTTACCGACGCTGCGAAGCCGCATGCGGTTGCATAAATTCAATGAACCATCATGGCCTGAAACAGAGGCCTGGTTAATGCAAAAATTAGGGCGTTCGCTGTCAGGTGAAGAACAACTGCAATGTCGTCACCTTGCCGGCTCACCTTTAACAGCACTAAGCTTACTTGAAGGTAAGCATGTTGACGAAACAGACCATGTAGCACAATTGGCGCAGGCGATGTGCCGTTCAGGAACCTGGCCGCAACCATCGAAGCAAGATTGGAGCTCTTGGTTAAATGCTTCTGAAGCATGGCTGCAAGAGCTGATTCGGCTGCGCCAACGGGTGGCTGCGGAACGCTTACGTTTTCCGCATTTAAGCGACTTGGCTCATGATTGGTTACAACGGCAACAAATAACCGTGAGTGAATTAAATGCTTGGCTAGCTTTATGTTATAATTTGCGCAAATTAACAAGCGAGCAGTCGGGCTTAAACGCCCCATTACTATTACAACAACAGTGGTTACAATGGAAACACAAACCGTAGCAAACGCTGAAGCAGCAATGCCAAAAAAACGAATAGTGTTGGGCACCGAAGCTCAGCTGCGTCGCTATTATATGCCATTCATAAAAGGGGGCGGGCTATTCCTAACGACTGACGAACCACTGAAAATAGGCGATCACTTTTTATTAGAAGTGCGTTTATTTGGTGAGCAAAGCTCAGTATTGGTGAAATGCAAAGTTATCTGGTTAGCGCCATCGAAACCAGGGCGGCCAGAACAGCAGGGCGTTGGCGTGCAATTTATTGATGATAAAGCCATGCTTAAAAACATGATTGAATCTAAATTAGCTGCTATTGGTAACACTGCAACCCCCACGGCAACCATGTAAATTTATCGCGATAGGAGTTGTTGTGTTTGTCGATTCCCATTGTCACCTCGACAAAATAAATCTTGAACCATTTAACGGTAAACTCAGTGGCGTTATAGATGCTGCGCGCGCTGCCAAAGTTCAACACATGCTATGTATTGGCGTGACATTGGATGATTTTCCGAGCATGCGCGAGCAAGTTGCTGAATTTCCAGATGTGAGTATTTCTTGCGGTGTTCATCCGCTGTATGTTGCTAAACACCCTTTAAATCGTGAGCAACTTGCGCAATGGGCAGCTTTACCTGAAGTGGTGGCCATTGGTGAAACAGGCTTAGATTACTATTATGATCCTGAAAGTAGACCGGTGCAGCAAGAAAGCTTTCAATACCATATTGAGTTAGCCAATGAGCTTGATAAGCCATTGATCATTCACACTCGTGACGCACGCGAAGATACCATTGCGATGTTGCGTGAAGGGCAGGCTGAGCGTTGTGGCGGGGTGTTACATTGCTTTACCGAGTCGTTAGAGATGGCCCAGCAAGCGATAGAGCATCTTGATTTTTACATTTCTATTTCTGGTATTGCGTCGTTTCGAAATGCCACTGAGCTGCGCGACGTGGTAAAAGCCTTGCCACTTGAGCGTTTGCTGATTGAAACCGATAGCCCTTGGTTAGCTCCTGTACCGCACCGTGGTAAAGAAAACCAGCCAGCCTATGTCAGCGAGGTTGCAAAATGTGTGGCCGATGTGAAAGGGCTCACGTTAGCTGAGGTGGCGGAAACAACTTCAGAAAACTTTTATAACCTGTTTAAGCGCGTGCGCTAAAAATTAGTACGTTTTTTACACAAAAAATTCGCATTTCTAAAAATTGCGTCTAAACTAATTTTTACCCTCGACATTTATCGAGTTAGCGCACGGCTCAATCCCTTGAGCCATTCCCCTGAGCTCGGGACAACTTGGATTGGTCCCGAGCCTTTTTTTATCTGTCGTAAAGTGCTGATTAGGCAGTTAATTCGCCGCGCAGATTGGTTTCTAGCTGAGAATTAATTTGTGCTTGGCTTAAACCTTTTGAGAGCAGATAGTGCAGCTTAGTTAACGCTGCTTCTATGGTCATATCATGGCCACTCACCACACCCACTTGGGCGAGCGCGTTACCCGTTGCATAGCCGCCCATGTTTACTTTGCCTTTGAAGCATTGGGTGCAATTGAGTACGACGGTACCGGAGGCTATCGCACGCTCTAGGCTTGCTAATAATTGTTTGTCTTGTGGCGCATTACCAACCCCATAGCTTTGCATAATGAGGGCCTTCACAGGCTGTTGCAGCATGTTGTCAAAAATAGCCGCTGACACGCCAGGGTATAGGGTGATCACCCCAATGGCTTGTGGCGTTACCGCCGACACTTGCAAGGGTGCGTTACCGATTGGCTTAACTTCGCCAGCATCAACACTTATTTGAATACCTGCTTGCAACAGTGGCGAGAAATTCGGTGAGTCAAACGCGTTAAAACCGTTGGCATCGGCTTTCGTGGCGCGGTTACCGCGGTACAAGGTATTGTTAAAAAACAATCCAACTTCGTGAATCGGGTAGTTGGCCGCAATATAGAGGGCGTTTAACAAATTTGTTTGGCCGTCGGAACGCAATGCGGCGAGCGGAATTTGCGAGCCGGTAATGATGACGGGCTTCGCCAAATTTTCAAACATAAACGACAAGGCCGAGGCCGTGTAAGCCATGGTGTCAGTACCATGTAAGATCACGAAGCCATCGTAGTCGTCATAGTTGTGTTGAATATCTTCAGCAATATGTTGCCAGTCAGTTGGCGACATATCAGAAGAGTCCATCAGCGGGGTGTACTCGTGAATGGTGAATTCAGGCATTTCGTCCCGATAGAACTCGGGCATGCGCTGAACGCACTCGGTGAGAAAACCCGGCACAGGAATGTAACCCTGTGCCGATTTTTGCATACCAATGGTGCCGCCGGTATAAGCGACGTAGATGCGTTTTTTAGTCATGTCTTATTGCAACGGACAAAGTTCACACAGTGCATAAACACCGTTAGGGTCGTTAAATTTGTCGAGTAATTTAACTTCCTTCCACACGCCTTGCAATTGCATTTCAATCGGCGAACCAAGTTTTTGGGTCGGTTTAACAGGCAATAAGATACTTGCTTGCCCGAAAAATTCGCGCATGAATTGATCGCGTGGCGACAGCTCAGGTTCTATAAGTTTAACGTCATATTCGGTTAAGTCTGCGTATTGTGCTGCAGCACGGATAGCGTCATTGAGCTCGCCAAGTTGGTCAACTAGGCCGTGCTCAAGTGCTTGTGAACCGGTCCAAACGCGACCTTGCGCCACTGCGTGTACTTCTTCGTAAGACATGTCGCGGCTCTCGGCCACCATAGATACGAAGTCTTTGTAAAACTTCTCAATGCTCAGCTGTACAACACGCTTGGCGTTGTCGTCTAAGCCTTTGGTAATATCCAATACCGGCAGGTTGGTGGTGTGGTAGCCGTCATTGTATACGCCAATTTCAGCAAGTGAATTTTCAAAGGTGAAGAACATACCAAACACACCGATAGAGCCGGTAATGGTTGATGGCGCAGCCCAAATTTCATCAGCACTGGCAGCAATCCAGTACCCGCCTGAGGCGGCAACGCTACTCATTGAGGCAATCACTGGTTTGCCGGCTTTTTGCAACTCAAGTACTTCTTGGCGAATAATTTCAGAAGCGAAACCGCTGCCGCCTGGGCTATCAATGCGCAAAACAACGGCTTTTACGTCATCATCTAAACGCGCCTGGCGCAATAGCTCGGCAGTACTGTCACCACCTATCATGCCGGCTTTTTGGCTGCCATCGACAATAACACCGCGAGCCACAACTATTGCGATGTTCTTACGCTTTTTGTCGTTTTCTACAAAGGCTTCACCGTTCAGAGATTTTAGATATTGATGATGTGAAATTTGACGCCATGACTTTTCATCTTTGTCGAGACCGGTTAACGAAATCATTTCTTGGCGGAATTGTTCGCGCGAATATAATTCGTCAACTAAGCCGGATGATTTAGCAAGTAGGGCAAAGTCATTATTTTGCTCAGCAAGCACCGTATTAAAATCATTGATGTCGCCCGATAAAATGCGAGCATCGATATCGCGCAAGTTTGCTAAATCGCTGATATAAGCCTGCCAAAGTTCATCATAAAGCACTTGATTGGCTTCACGTGCTTGGTCAGACATGTCGTTACGTGTGTAAGGCTCTACCGCTGATTTGTATGCGCCCACTTTGAATACGTGCGTTGATACTTTGAGTTTTTCTAGCAGCTCTTTGAAATATAAGCGATACGAACCAAAACCCTCAAACATCATCATGCCTAGCGGGTTCATGTACAGGTTGTCAGCGTGCGCTGCTAGGTAATACTGATTTTGACCGTATGAGTCGGCGTAGGTAATCACCGGCTTACCAGTTTCACGAAATTGCTGTAAGGCTAAACCAACTTGTTTAAGTTTATTAAAGCCGCCGCCCATGAAATTGGTTAAGTTAAGCTGAATACCGCTGATGCGCTCGTCACTAGCGGCATTTTCAATAGCGATTAGCAGGTCGGCCAGCAAAATTTCCGGCGGCTCACCACCGCCACCAAAGGCCTCATTGAAAAACTGATCAACCGGATCAACCCAGGTTTCTTCTTCAACCAAAAAGCCGTTTAATTCGAGTACTAACACACCATTTTCAGGCACCACAATGGGCTCTTCTTCGGCCGCGAATATGCCGATAACTAAAATTAGTACGATAAAGAAAACAATATTCACAATAATTTTGCGAATGGCGTTGACCAAACCGAATAACTTTTTAAACACTGAAGCAATCCCGCTCATACGGTTTATTCCTAATTTGACAGATACATGGACAGCAGATTACCGCAGAAAAAACAGATAAACCAGTAAGACAATGTAACAGAGCGTGATCATTTGTTAAGCTATGCAGATAAATCATAATGGCGCTAATGCGCCTTGCAAACGAGGTGAAATTTTGGTGACTATGGATGCCATTGAACTGCTAACCACGCGCTCATCGATGCCGCGTTTAATTGAGCCAGGCCCGTCAAATGAGCAATTTGATTTATTGTTGAAGGCCGCAGGGCGGGCGCCCGATCATATGGCGTTAATGCCTTATGAGTTTATCGTTTTTAGCGAAAATAAACGCCAGCAGTTGGGGGAGATTTTCAGCCAAGCTGCGCAGCACAAAGGTTTAGAGGCGACACAAGTGACGCAAGCAAACCAACTACCGCTGCGAGCCCCCATGGTGATTGTGGTTGCCATGAAATATCAGCAACATGAGAAGGTACCGCGAGACGAACAACTGTCGTGTGCTGCGTGTGCGGCTTTGTTGATTCAACAAGCCGCTTTTGCGCAAGGGTTAGGAGCCATTTGGCGTACGGGTTGGTTTGCTGAAGATGAAACTGTCAAAGCGGGCTTAGGGCTTCGACCTGAGGACGCCATTGTGGGCTTTCTTTACGTAGGTACGCCAGCGGTGCCAACCCCGATAAAGCCCCACAAAGATATAATGAGCAAAGTGCGTATGGCATAAAAAAACCAGCCGAAAGGCTGGTTTTTTCATCAACACATGCGACTAAACTCGCTTAGAATTAAAAATCAGCGGTTTTTGGCGCACGAGGGAATGGAATCACATCACGAATGTTGCCCATGCCGGTTACGTAGGTAACTAAACGCTCGAAGCCAAGCCCGAAACCTGCATGAGGTACGGTGCCATAACGGCGCAAATCGCGGTACCAGCTGTAATCTTCGGTTGGCAGGCCAAGCTCGTGCATACGCGCATCAAGGCGCTCAAGGCGCTCTTCACGTGCACTACCACCAATGATTTCTCCAATACCTGGTGCTAATACATCCATGGCAGCAACTGTTTTGCCGTCGTCGTTTTGACGCATGTAAAATGCTTTGATGTCTTTCGGGTAGTTCTTCAAAACAATAGGCGCACCAACGTGCTCTTCCGCAAGGTAGCGCTCGTGTTCTGACTGTAGGTCCATGCCCCATTCAACTGGGTATTCAAATTTCTTGCCGCAGTTTTGCAAAATTTCGACAGCGTCGGTGTAGTCCATGTGCACAAACTTGTTGCTCACCACATGCTGTAACCGATCCAAAACGCCTTTGTCGACCCGTTGCTGGAAGAAGGCCATGTCATCGGCTCGTTCAGTGAGTACGGCATTAATACAGTACTTCAGCATGTCTTCAGCTAAGTAAGCGATATCGTTTAAATCGGCAAACGCAACTTCAGGCTCAACCATCCAGAATTCTGCCAAATGGCGACTGGTGTTTGAGTTTTCAGCGCGGAATGTCGGGCCAAAGGTATAGATTTTTGACAGGGCGCAGGCGTAGGTTTCGCCGTTTAATTGGCCAGAAACTGTTAAAAAGGCTTCTTTACCGAAAAAATCTTTGCTGAAATCTACGTCACCTTGTTCGGTGCGCGGCAAGTTTAATAAATCAAGCGTAGATACGCGGAACATTTCGCCTGCGCCTTCCGCGTCTGACGCAGTAATAATTGGCGTAGCCACCCACAAGTAGCCGCGTTCGTGAAAGAAGCGATGCAGCGCTTGCGATAAACAGTTGCGTACACGCATAACAGCGCCGGTAATATTGGTGCGTGGGCGTAAGTGCGCAAACTCGCGTAAGTATTCCATCGAATGGGGTTTTGGCGACATTGGGTAGGTGTCTGGGTCTTCAACAAAACCATAAACCTGCAACGCGGTTGCCTGTATTTCAAACGACTGGCCTTTACCGGCCGATTCAGCCACGGTACCCGTTACTGCAACGCTGCAGCCTGTAGTCAGCTTGAGAACTTCGCTGTCATAATTGTCGAGATTATTCGGTACGACCGCCTGAATAGGATCAAAACACGAACCGTCATGCACGTTAATAAATGAAATACCTGCTTTTGAGTCACGACGGGTGCGCACCCAGCCGCGTACAGTTACTTCATCACCAACGGCAACTTTTCCCGATAGAACATCGACAATTGTAGCGAAGGACATAAGCCTACAAACTCCGTAAGTTAAGGGTATAAAGATAAAATAGGCTGATATGTTACCTTGCTTTACGCCAGACTCAAGCGAAAATCACGCTTGTTGCGCAAGTTGCTTCATGGTTTGAGTTATTTTGCTCAGTTGCGCGCTTGAAATTATAAACGGTGGCATGACGTAAATAAGCTTTCCAAAGGGCCGTATCCACACGCCGTTTTCAACACAAACTCGCTGCGCTGCAGCAACATCAACTGGTTCGCGCATTTCAATAACACCAATAGCACCGAAGCAACGAACATCGGCAACCCCCTTAAACTGGCGAGCTTCTGCAAGCGCTTCGGTTAGTTGCGCATGAATGCTTGCAACACGTTGCTGCCAAGGGCTTTTTAGCAACAACTCAAGGCTTGCAACCGCCACCGCGCAAGCCAACGGATTGCCCATAAAGGTGGGGCCATGCATAAAGGTACCGCCAGCCGGCCCATGACTAATGGTGTTGGCGACTTCGTCTGAGGTTAAAACCGCGGCCTGCGTCATGTAGCCACCCGTTAAGGCTTTACCTAAACATATAATATCTGGCGTTACATCAGCATGCTCGCAAGCAAAGAGTTTACCCGTGCGACCAAAGCCCGTGGCTATCTCATCGGCAATGAGCAATACCTGGTATTTATCGCACAGTTGCCGTGCGCCGCGCAGGTACTCAGGGTGATAAAAGCGCATACCCCCAGCCCCTTGTACTATGGGCTCAAGAATAAGTGCAGCTAGTTCGTGATGATGGTTTTTGAGTAGGTTCGCGAGCGGCTCTAACGCCTCTGGCTGCCACGCGTCTTCTGGACTAAGGTTTGGAATCGGGGCAAACAATTGTTCACGCAAGCTGCCTTTAAACAGGCTGTGCATACCGTTAACAGGGTCGCACACTGACATAGCAGCAAAAGTATCACCGTGATACCCGCCACGAATGGTTGCTAGGCGATTTTTGGCTGACAGGTTGCGGCTAAACCAATACTGCACCGCCATTTTTATCGCAACCTCAACCGCGACAGAGCCAGAGTCGGCCAAGAACACTTTAGTCAGCCCGTTCGGAACAATATCAAGTAGGGCGCGGCTTAACTGAATGGCCGGTTGGTGCGTTATGCCACCAAACATAACATGACTCATACGTTGAAGTTGCTGCGTTACAGCGTCGTTCAGCTGCGGATGGTTATAACCGTGAATAGCAGCCCACCAGGACGACATGCCGTCGACTAAGCGGGTACCGTCCTCTAAGATCAGCTCACAGCCCTCGGCCCTAGCCACAGGGTAAACCGGTAAAGGGTTGGCAAAAGATGTATAAGGGTGCCAAATGTGCTGACGGTCAAACGCTAAGTCATTCTTTGTTATCATTGGTTAAAATCTGTTCGCTTGTAATATAAAAATAGCTTATTAAGTTGACAGTTTAGAGAATCTCCGTACCCTACACAACAACCAACATCGAATAACGAATAACGAATAACGAACAACGAACATAAGGACTGGCCGTATGTCTGCCTCCACAACGTCATTACGTCATGACTGGCAAGTCGCCGAAATTGAAGCGCTGTTTGCACTGCCATTCAATGAATTGCTATTTCAAGCGCAGTTAATCCACCGCGAAAACTTTAATCCCAATGAAGTACAGGTAAGCACCTTGCTGTCGATTAAAACCGGGGCTTGCCCGGAAGACTGTAAGTATTGCCCGCAAAGCGCGCACTACACCACAGACGTTGATCGTGAACGGTTAATGGCAGTCGAAAAGGTATTAAAAGAAGCTGAGGCTGCCAAACAGCAGGGCGCTAGCCGGTTTTGTATGGGCGCCGCATGGCGCAACCCGAAAGATCGCGACATGCCTTATGTGATTGAAATGATCAAAGGGGTGAAAGAGCTTGGCTTAGAAACCTGTATGACATTAGGAATGTTGAGCCCGCAGCAAGCGCAGGCTCTGAAAGAAGCTGGACTCGACTATTACAATCATAACCTGGACACATCGCCGGAGTTTTATGGCGAAATTATTACCACACGTACTTATAAAGATCGCCTAACCACCTTACAGAACGTCCGTGACGCCGGGATGAAGGTGTGCGCTGGCGGTATTGTGGGTATGGGCGAAAGCCGTCGCGATCGAGCTGGGCTGTTAGTTCAACTAGCGAATTTACCGCAGCACCCTGAAAGTGTTCCAGTGAACATGTTGGTTAAAGTAAAAGGCACGCCATTTGCCGAGTTGGACGATTTAGACCCATTTGAATTTGTTCGCACTATTGCGGTAGCTCGCATTTTAATGCCGCAGTCATTTGTGCGTTTATCTGCTGGCCGAGAAACCATGTCAGATGAATTGCAAGCCTTGTGCTTTATGGCTGGTGCCAACTCAATTTTCTACGGTGAACGGCTGCTAACCACACCAAACCCAGAAACCAATCGCGATTTGCAGTTGTTCGAGCGTTTAGGCCTACAACCTATGGCGCATGCAGATTATAGCGATGACGTGCATGAAGCGGTTATTACGGATGCGGTGAATGAACAGCAGCAACCTGCGCGTTTTTACGAAGCTCGCTAGGGCCAACAAAAGCAGCCAATCATGCACATTGCAACCGAACTCAGTGCGCAACTAAACCAACTGCAACAGCAGAATTTATTGCGTAAGCGTCGGGTTTTCCAGCCGGGCGCGCAGCAATATTCATTTGCTGGCAACGATTATTTAGGGCTGAGTCAACATCCGCTGGTGTTAAAAGCATATGCTGATGGGCTGCAACTATGGGGCGCTGGTAGCGGTGCCTCGCCGGCAGTGAGTGGCTTTCAACCACCACATGCATACTTGTGTCGACAACTTGCCGAGTGGTTGGGGCGCGATGATGCGTTGTTATTTAGCAGCGGATTTTCGGCGAACCACTGCACCATGCGAAGTTTGGCGCCGATGTATTCGCGCGTGGTGGTGGACAAGCTCAGCCATGCATCGCTGCTTGATGGGATGACCGATGCAACCAGCAGCTGGAAACGATTTCGCCACAATAACGTGCAACACGCGCAACAACTGTTGCCTGCTAAAGGCACAAGTTTATTGGTAAGCGAAAGCGTTTTTAGTATGGATGGCGATCAAGCACCGCTTGCGGCGCTTGCTGATTTAGCGGCGCAGGCGACAGCTGATTTGTGGATAGATGATGCCCATGGCTTAGGTGTGCTTGGCGCTGAAGGCTGCAGTGCTGCGGGGCTGTTCACGCAGCGCCAGTTGCCAGTTATTACGGCAACCTTTGGTAAAGGCCTTGGCGTGATGGGCGCAGCGATAGTTGGGTCTAGCGACTTAATCGCCTATTTACATACCCGTGGGCGCGAATACATCTATTCAACGGCCTTCAGTGGCGCGCAAGCGGCAGCCGTTAGTGCCGCTATTGGGCTAGCCCAAGGTCATGAGGGGCAGTATCTGCGCGCGCGCCTGGCCGAAAATATTGATTACTTTCGTAGCACCTGTGCGCAAAACAATATTGCGCTGGCGCCAAGTGACCATGCTATTCAAATTGTGCCCATAGGTAGCGAACAAGCGGCTTTGACTATTGGTCATCTGTTGGCAGAGCAGGGCATTGTGGTGGGGGTTATCCGCCCACCGACGGTTGCAAAAGGCAGCGCACGCTTACGGATAACCTTAAGTGCTCAGCATGCCAAAGCGGATATTCAGCGACTCATTCAAGGGCTTAATCAAGCGCTTTCCCAAGCAGTTGCTCAAGAAAAATCCGAAGAAAAAGCATGCAGGTAAATAACGATGCCAGAGCACCATAAAGCACGGATAGCAGAAAGCTTCGGTAAAGCAGCTCGTCGCTATGCGCAGCACAACCGTTTGCAACAACAGTGCGCGGCAATGTTACTTCATCGCTTACCGAAGCGATTAGGGGTGGTGTTAGACGCTGGTTGTGGGCCAGGGGTCAATACGCACGCATTGAGCGTTCGAGCAGCGACCTATTACGGGTTTGATTTGTCAGCTGGCATGCTAGCGCAAGCACAAGAACAATTTCCTCAATACAACTGGTTACAGGGTGACCTAGAACAATTACCCTTTGCACCTGAAAGTTTTGACCACATTTATGTGAATTTGGCACTGCAATGGACCAATAGCCTAGCTGACGTATTGCAACAGCTGCTTCGATGTTTAAAACCGGGTGGGACCCTGGCCTTTAGCACCGTGCTTGAAGGCTCAATGGCACCTTTAGGGCGACTATTTCTGCGGGTAACGGGGCACAGCCATCATAATCGGTTTTTACGCAGGTCAGAGCTGCTTACATACGTGCAACAGGTGATAGCACAAACAGGGGTTTTTGCGGCTTGTTCACCTAAGTTTGATACCGAGTATATTGGCATTCCTTATATGAATATGCGTGACATGTTGTATGACCTTAAAGGTATTGGTGCGAATTATCAGCCTGCGGGCAGGGCGCGCCTAACGCGCAAGCAATTACGCCAAGTTGAAGAAGACTTAGAATGCTACCGCGAAACCGATGGACTGCTTTATCTGAATTGGCATATCGGTTTTGTGAGTATAACTAAAGCGATTGCGTAATCGTTAACCAGAATAAACAAAAGGTAATTTAATATGCGCCCTGTTTTTGTCACAGGTACCGACACCGATGCCGGCAAAACCTTTTGCTCGGAGGCATTAATACACGCCTTGCAGAGTCTCCAACAAAGCTGTCGAGTCCTCAAACCGGTGGCCGCTGGCGCTGCGCCTGTCGCGCTCAATAATGAACAATCACAACTGCGTAATGACGATGCCCTGCGTTTGTTAGCAGCAACGGGGGCAGCCATTTCGCCATTAACTTACCAGCAAGCGAATCCGTTTTGTTTTGCCCCTGCCATTGCGCCACATATAGCTGCGCAGCAAGTGCACCAACGAGTCAGTGTTGAAGCGTTGCTAAGGCATTACAACGAGTTACCGCATGACGCCGATTGGTGTATTGTTGAGGGCGCTGGAGGTTGGCTAGTGCCACTGAATGAGAATCAGTCGTTAGCTGATTTCGTACAAGCGCTGGGCGCTCCAGTGGTGCTCGTGGTGGGAATGAAATTGGGGTGTTTAAATCACGCATTGTTAACGGTGGCAGATATTGAACGCCGGGGTTTGCAGTTATCAGGGTGGATTGCGAACACCACACAAGCGGTAGCCATGTCAAATTATGCTGAAAATCTCGCGACCTTGCAGCAACGTATTGCTGCGCCGTTATTAGCGGAAGTGCCGTTTCATTCACAAGCAAACCCCGCCGCGGTGGCAGCGAGGTTTGACCTAAGCTCATGGGTGAATAGCTAGCGTGACAACCACTGGCTGCAATCGGTGCCGGGGCTGATGGCTTGTTTATGTCCGCCCAAGAACAGGTAGCCTGGGCTGTTTTGACTAAATGCAGTGGTTTGGTAGGTTAAACGGCCATTTTCCAACTGCAATGCGGTACCTTCAGGAATGCCGATTACAGGTGTTTGAGGGGCAATCGCCATAAACTCACCAAGCCGCTGATCGCGCGTTTCACCATGAAAGCCCGGAGGCTGATAATCGCTATAGTGCGGGTTGAGTTGAAACGGCACTAATTGCAGAGCTGCAAATGATGGTGGTTCAATAATGGGCATGTCATTGGTGGTTCGAATACTTAAACCAGCAACATTTGAACCGGCACTCCAGCCTACGTAAGGAATACCGCTGTTTACCGCGTTTTGAATAGGCGCGATTAACTGGTGCTGATACAACTGGTGCAATAAGTGAAAGGTATTGCCGCCTCCGACCATGATTGCTTGCGCGTCGGCCACCGCTTGGCGCGGGTCATTAAAGCTTTCAATACCAACCACGTCGATACCAGCTGGCGCTAAGGCCTGTTGCACTTTAGCCGTGTAGTCACTGTAAGGCATGCCAACGCCGGCATAAGGTATAAATAGAATTCGGCGTGTATCACAATGCTGCACAATAGCGTCAATGCAGGGAGCTAAATAGGCACTGTCGCCTGCTTTTGAGCTGCTTAGCAGCAATAATTTGGCGGTTTTAGGTGATACAGACATGGGGTCTCCGACGTAATAACAATTGATTGGAGTATAGGGTAACAAAAATAACTCGAAATAACAGGCTAAAAGCCTTGTAATTAAAGGCTATCGCCCTTATAAAACAGGGTGTCCGTTGAAGTCATGATGAGGTTATAAAGTATGTTGCGGATTGGTCTATTTTTAGCAACCAACTTGGCTATTTTAATGGTGCTGGGTATTGTGATGAATATTGTACTGCCAGCATTTGGCGTGCAACCTTCGCAATATCAAAGTTTATTCATTTTTGCCGCTGTATTTGGTTTTGGTGGTGCGTTTATTTCATTGGCTTTGTCAAAATGGCTAGCGAAACGATCTGTTGGTGCGCAAACCATCACGCAGCCGCGTAATAGCACCGAACAATGGTTATTAAATACCGTGGGGTCGCAAGCCCAAAAAGCAGGTATTCCGATGCCTGAAGTTGCTATTTATGACTCGCCTGAGCCGAACGCATTTGCTACCGGTGCGAGCAAGAAGAGCTCTTTGGTGGCGGTAAGCACCGGCTTGCTACGCAACATGACACAAGACGAAGTTGAGGCTGTGCTAGCCCACGAAGTGAGCCATATTGCCAATGGCGATATGGTGACACTGACACTCATTCAAGGCGTAGTGAACACTTTTGTAATGTTTTTTGCCCGAGTTATCGCCACGGTTATTGATAATGCAACGCGCAGCAACTCGCAAAATGGCGGGGGCTTAGGTACGTTTGCTTATTTTGGCATTGTGATGGTGCTGGAATTAGTTTTTGGCATATTAGCCAGTATGATTGTGATGTGGTTTTCACGGCAACGTGAGTTCCGAGCCGATGCGGGTGCTGCCGCACTGGTTGGCAAGCATAAAATGATCGCCGCGCTGCGGCGTTTGCAAGGCGCACAAGAGTCGACCTTAGACGGTTCGATGATGGCGTTCGGTATTCAAAGTAAACGTGCGTTTAGCGAATTATTTTTGAGCCATCCGCCACTCACAAAACGCATTCATGCGCTTGAGCGTTTATAAAAAATAAGGAATAACATGACCAATTGGAGTGCCCGAAGCTGGCGGGATAAGCCAATCCAGCAACAGCCGCAGTACGCATCGCTCAATGAGTTACAGATGGTCGAACAGCAGCTGAAAAAATTCCCACCGTTGGTATTCGCCGAAGAAATTCGGGCGTTGCGTTCGCAGTTGGGGCGGGTTAGCCAAGGCCATGGGTTCTTATTGCAGGGCGGCGATTGCGCCGAGTCGTTTAGCGATTTTACCGCGCCGAAAATTCGCGACACCTTCAAGGTTATTCTACAAATGGCCGTGGTCATGACGTTTGCAGGTTCGTGCCCAGTGACGAAAGTTGCGCGTATGGCGGGGCAGTATGCAAAGCCGCGTTCTAGCGACTTTGAATCGATTGATGGTATGTCTTTACCAAGTTATCGTGGTGATATTATCAACGGTGCGGACTTTACCGAGCAAGCGCGCCAGCCCGATCCAAACCGGATGATTAACGCGTATCATCATTCCGCCGCCACGTTGAACTTGCTGCGCGCTTTTGCCCAAGGTGGTTTAGCCGATCTGCATAAAGTACACAAATGGAACATGAGCTTTGTTGAAGCGAATCCATTGAAAGAAAAGTACATGCAGGTAGCTGAGCAAATTCAATCGGCGCTGAAATTCATGGAAGTGCTGGGTATTAACGCCCAGAGCAATGCGACGATTCATGAAACCCAGTTGTTTACCTCGCACGAGGCGTTATTGCTGTCCTATGAGGAAGCGTTAACCCGTACCGATACCTTAACCGGGCTGCCCTATGATTGTTCGGCGCACATGGTGTGGATTGGCGAGCGGACACGACAAATTGACCATGCGCACGTTGAGTTTATGCGTGGCATTCATAACCCACTCGGTGTTAAAATAGGGCCGACGACGAAGCCGGACGACGTTATTCAATTGCTTGACGTGCTAAACCCACAAAACGAGCCAGGGCGCATGACGTTAATTACACGCATGGGTGCGGACAACTTAGGGGATGCCTTACCAAGCATTGTACGACGAGTGAAAGCCGAAGGCCGTCATGTGGTGTGGTCGAGCGATCCAATGCATGGCAATACCGTTAAAGCTGAAAATGGCTTAAAAACGCGTAATTTTGACGCCATTCACCGCGAGTTACGTCAATTCTTTGCTGTACACCAAGCCGAGGGAACTTACCCAGGTGGTGTTCACTTAGAAATGACCGGTGAAGATGTGACGGAGTGCACTGGTGGTGCTTATCAAATTAGTGAGCATGACCTCACGCAACGTTACCGCACCCAGTGTGATCCGCGGCTAAACGCCGATCAAGTTTTAGAATTGGCCTTTTTGGTGGCTGATTCATTAAAAGAAGCGCGACAAGGTCGCGGTTAATCTTATTTCACGACATTTTCGAGGTTTAAGTAGTATATGTCACAGTCTGTCGAGCAGTTTTTTGACAACCTATGGAACGATTACATTCAGTTAGCCCCATCGGCGGCAAAAGTTCATGAAGTGCTCGGTCAAGGCCGTACCATTATTAATGATCATGTTGCTTTTCGCACCTTTAACATTGCCCCTGTGCGCCTGCAAGCACTTGCAGCACACTTTGAGGCGATGGGCTATAAAGCCTGTGGTGATTACCAATTTGAAGCCAAAAAATTGGTGGCGAAGCACTATGAACATAGCGATCCGAAATTGCCGAAAATCTTTATTTCAGAGCTGTTAGTTGAAGAGTTTTCACCGAAACTACAGCAAATTGTGCAAGCATTGGTCGCGCAAATTAACCCTGCAGAGGTTGCGAACCCAGAATTTTTATATTCAGGTGCGCACTGGCAGATCAGCAGTGCCGATTACGAGCAGCTGCTGGAAGAAAGTGAGTATGCAGCTTGGATGGTCGCCTTTGGTTTCCGCGCGAATCATTTCACGGTGAATGTGAATGAACTGCCAGACTATGAGTCGCTAGAGCAAGTGAACCAGACCCTTAAAGAAGCAGGGTTTAGGCTGAATACGTCGGGTGGCGAAATTAAAGGCTCAAGTGACGTATTTCTTGAGCAGTCGTCCACCATGGCCGATCATACAGCCGTGCGTTTTAGCGATATGGAAAAAGTGATTCCCAGCTGTTTCTATGAGTTTGCGAAGCGCTATGAAATTGCACCCAATCAGTTGTATACCGGGTTTGTGGCAGCGTCGGCGGACAAAATATTTGAAAGCACCAACGCGCGTGCAGAGACCGCTGCAGAGCAGGGCGACAACGCTTAAAAGCGATGCCGCTCGAGATTGGTTTCGGCCAAAATTTTAGCGGCAATTTCTTCCACTGAAAAACGCGTCGAGTCGAGAAATGGTATCGCTTCGCGGCGGTACAGTTTCTCGACTTCTTGCAATTCGTAACGACATTGCTGCATGGATGCGTACTGGCTGCCTTCGCGGCGTTTGCTACGTATTTCATGCAAGCGCTGGGGGTCTAAGGTTAAGCCATAAATTTTGTGACGAAACGGCTTGAGCACCTTAGGTAGCTGTAAATTCTCCATGTTATCGTCTTCTGTTAGCGGGTAATTGGCCGCTTTAATGCCGTAATGCAAGGCTAAGTACAAGCTGGTTGGGGTTTTCCCCGTACGTGAAACACCCAGCAAGATAATATCTGCCTCATCATAGTTCGACACATTGCTGCCATCGTCGTTCGCCAGCGTATAGTTCACCGCATCAATACGAAAATCATAGTTTTCGCGTACATCATTATTCTCTTGTATGCCGTGGGTACGGTGGGTTTTCGGTTGGGCCGGCATGTTTAACTCTTTACTTAACGGCGCCACGAAATAATCTAAGAAGTCATAGCAGCTCCCGCGGCTAGAGGTAATGACGCGTTTAATATCAATGCTGACAAAAGTATGAAAAATGACTGGGCGTTCGCCTGACTCTTCAAACGCTTGATTAATGCGATTGACCGCAATTTCAGCTTTTTCTGGTGTATCAATAAAAGCGAGCGTTTTGTGAATAACTTTTAATGGGAACATCGACAGCATCGCTTTACCAAAAGCTTCGGCCGTAAGGGCAGTTCCGTCTGAAATGTAAAAAATTGTGCGCATTGTGGCGATATTCCTAGCAGATAAAAGTGCATAAGATGTTAACTTGTGAGGTGGCAGTGTGTAAAATACAATGCCATTCGGGCAGTTAAATAGTTTAACTGTGTCACGCCTAAACTCCACGAGGAACTCAACGTGCAGAATAACGTACAAGACTATGTGCTTTGGTATGATCAATTAGGGATGAACGATGTTGGCCGGGTGGGTGGTAAAAACGCATCGCTTGGCGAAATGATTAGCCACCTGGCAGGCGCCGGTGTGGATGTGCCAAATGGATTTGCAACCACAGCAGAAGCTTTTAATGAGTTTCTTGAACAAAGCGGCGTGAATGAACGAATTCACGAAATTTTGGACGATTTAGACACCGACGACGTAAAAGCGCTTGCGGAAGCCGGTAAGCAAATTCGCCAATGGGTGATTGATACCCCATTTCAACCTGAGCTAGACCAAGCCATTCGTGCGGCTTATGAGCAGCTTAGCGGCGGCAACGATGAAGTGAGCTTTGCCGTACGCAGCTCCGCCACCGCCGAAGACATGCCAGATGCATCCTTTGCTGGCCAACAAGAAACCTTTCTGAACGTGCGTGGCATCGATGCCATCATGGAAGCCATTAAACATGTATTTGCTTCGTTGTTTAATGACCGAGCCATTTCGTACCGTGTGCACCAAGGTTACGATCACCGCGGTGTCGCACTGTCGGCGGGTATTCAGCGCATGGTTCGCAGTGACATTGCAGCGTCAGGTGTCATGTTCTCCATTGACACAGAATCTGGTTTTGACCAAGTGGTATTCATTACATCGTCGTTTGGTTTAGGCGAAATGGTGGTGCAGGGGGCGGTTAACCCTGACGAGTTTTACGTTCATAAACCAACCTTAAAAGCCAATCGCCCTGCGGTATTACGCCGTAATTTGGGCAGTAAAAAAGTACAAATGGTGTACTCAGATGCGGTTGACCATGGCAAACAAACCTCGATTATCGATATTCCGGCCGATATGTCGTCGCGTTTTTCAATTACCGACGACGAAGTAGAGGCGTTAGCACGCCAGGCTGTGATCATTGAGCAGCACTATGGTCGCCCGATGGACATTGAGTGGGCCAAAGACGGTATTGACGGCAAGTTATACATTGTTCAAGCTCGCCCTGAAACCGTGCAGTCCAACAAAACTGGCCAAGCCTTAGAGCGCTACACGCTGCAATCGAAAAGCCAGGTTGTGGCTGAAGGCCGCGCAATTGGGCAAAAAATTGGTGCCGGTGTTGCCCGTGTTCTAAACGATATTTCTGAAATGGACAAAGTACAGCCTGGTGACGTGCTGGTGACCGACATGACCGACCCAGACTGGGAACCGATCATGAAGCGTGCGTCGGCCATCGTGACCAATCGTGGTGGGCGTACCTGCCATGCGGCAATTATCGCTCGCGAGTTGGGCATTCCAGCGGTTGTTGGGTGTGGCGATGCGACTGATCGTATTGCTGCCGGTGCCGCAGTCACTGTTTCTTGTGCCGAAGGCGACACGGGGTACATTTACGAAGGCGAACTGCAGTTTGATGTGACCACTTCTGATGTTGGCGATATGCCTGCGTTGCCATTAAAAATCATGATGAACGTAGGTAACCCAGACCGCGCATTTGATTTCGCTTCGTTGCCACACGCAGGTGTTGGCTTGGCGCGCCTTGAATTTATTATCAACCGCATGATTGGTGTGCACCCGAAAGCCTTGTTAAACTTTGATAAGCAAAGTGCTGAATTACAACAACAAATTCGTGGCTACATGGCGGGTTATGATAGCCCACGCGAATATTACGTCGGTAAGCTGACGGAAGGTATTGCAACCCTAGCGGCAGCATTTTCACCAGAGCGCGTTATTGTGCGTATGTCTGACTTTAAGTCGAATGAATATGCCAACTTAGTGGGCGGGCGCCAATACGAGCCACATGAAGAAAACCCAATGTTAGGTTTCCGTGGTGCTTCGCGTTATATTTCAGAAGAGTTCCGCGACTGTTTTGCTATGGAGTGCGAAGCCATCAAACGTGTTCGTAACGACATGGGCTTAACCAATGTCGAGGTGATGATTCCGTTTGTGCGCACCTTGGAAGAAGGCCGTAAGGTCATTGAGTTATTAGCTGAGCAAGACTTACGCCAAGGCGAAAATGGCCTGCGCGTTATTATGATGTGTGAATTACCTTCAAACGCGCTGTTAGCAGAACAGTTCCTGGATATTTTTGACGGCTTCTCAATAGGTTCAAACGACTTAACTCAGCTAACCTTGGGTTTAGATCGCGACTCAGGCGTTATCGCGCATTTATTTGATGAACGTAACGAAGCCGTGAAAGCCATGTTAGCCATGGCCATTCAAGCTGCCAAGAAAAAAGGTAAGTACGTGGGTATTTGTGGCCAAGGCCCATCTGATCACGCTGACTTTGCCGCTTGGTTGGTTGAACAGGGTATTGATTCGGTTTCATTAAACCCAGATACGGTGGTTGAAACTTGGTTATATTTGGCTAAGCACCACGGTTAAGGGTATTGAGCGCGTTTTATGACTAAATCGGAGCAAGTATTACCGGCATATACCGCATTTGAGCGGCGTGAAACGCGCATTGAATCAGTGTATCAGGGCTACCTGTTAGCCCTTGAACAAGCGGGTTTTGATGGTGATATAGACGGTTCGTACAGTGGCCGTTTAATGGCTGCAACCGACAATAGTGTGTATCAGCAGCTACCCCAAGCGGTGCTGTATCCGCGCACCACAGCTGCGGTGCAGCAAGCTTTTGCGTTAGCGCAATACGACCAATTTCGTTCAGTAAAATTCTCACCGCGCGGCGGTGGTACAGGCACCAATGGCCAGTCGCTTAGTGCTGGTATTGTGGTGGACTTAAGCCGCTATTTTCATCAGGTTGCGGAAGTGAATGCTGATGAGGGTTGGGTTCGTTGTCAAACCGGAGTTGTTAAAGACGCACTTAATGACGCAGTGCGTGAATTCGGGTTGTTTTTCTCGCCTGATTTATCCACCAGTAACCGCGCCACCATTGGTGGCATGATTAATACCGATGCCTCGGGGCAAGGTTCATTGGTGTACGGAAAAACCAGTGACCATGTGCTGGAGCTAAAAGCAGTTCTGCTTAATGGTGAGTGCATTACCACAGCCCCCAAGTCGCTTGAGCAAGCGCAACAAATAGCCGCCACCGAAACACTTGAAGGCGCTATTTACCGGCAGGTGTTAGCAACCTGTGTCGATTTGCGCGACGCCATAGAGGCGAAGTTTCCGCCGTTGAATCGCTTTTTAACGGGTTATGATCTTAAGCATTGCTATGACCCTGAACGTCAACTTATTGATGTTTCTAGGCTGCTAGCGGGCTCAGAAGGCACGTTAGCGTGCATTGTCGAAGCCAAGCTAAATTTGACGCCAATACCACGCCATAAAGTACTGGTAAACGTAAAGTACAGTGACTTTCAGTCGGCTTTGCGCAACGCTCCGTTTTTAGTCAAAGCCCGCGCAACATCGGTTGAAACTATCGACAGTAATGTGCTTAATTTAGCCCGCCAAGATATTATTTGGCACCAAGTTGCGGCACAGCTGCAAGAGGTTGAAGGGCAAGCGATGCACGGCATTAATATGGTGGAATTCACCGCAGTGGATGACGCTGAAATTAATGAAAAAGTGGACAGCTTAACCGCAGCACTTGACGACCTGATTAATTCACAACCCGAACTAGGTGTTATAGGTTATCAAGTTTGTCGCGACGCCAGCAGTATACAAACCATTTATGCCATGCGGAAAAAAGCCGTTGGGCTGCTGGGGGCAACCAGAGGGCGCCGCAAGCCCGTTGCTTTTGCTGAAGACACGGCCGTGCCGCCCGAAAATTTGGCTGATTTCATTGCTGAGTTTCGCGCCATTCTAAACAGTTACGAATTGCACTACGGCATGTTTGGGCACGTTGATGCGGGGGTATTACATGTACGCCCAGCGCTTGATATGACCGACCCAGAAGACGAAGTATTACTGCGTCAAATAAGTGATCGGGTGGCGGCGTTAACCGCAAAGTATGGCGGCTTAATGTGGGGTGAGCATGGTAAAGGTTACCGTTCCGAGTACGCACCAAGCTTCTTCGGCGATGAGCTATATGGTGAATTACAAAAAATAAAAGCGGTGTTTGATCCGGATAACCGCTTGAATCCCGGGAAAATATGTACGCCGTTTGGCACCACTGCCAAGTTAGTGTCCGTGGATGCTACCAAACGTGGCTATTTTGATCGGCAAATTCCAATTGAAGTGCGCGACGACTATGCCGCAGCGATGAATTGTAACGGCAATGGTTTGTGTTTTAACTATGCCGCAGACTCAGCGATGTGTCCTTCGTTTAAAGCCACTGGCGATAGACGCAATTCACCGAAAGGGCGAGCAACACTGATACGTGAGTGGTTACGTTTAAATGCCGAGCATAAATTTGACGCCACGGGTTTTCCTCAGCAAGGTCGTTTTGAATTATTCAAGCAGATTCCAAGCGCTGAGAAATTTGACTTCAATCATGAAGTTAAGGCCGCGATGGAAAGTTGTTTGGCGTGCAAGGCCTGCGCTAGCCAATGCCCAGTAAAGGTTGACGTGCCAAGCTTTCGCGCTAAATTTTTGGCCTGGTATTACGAATTATACCGACGCCCAGTCAAAGATTATTTGGTTAAAAATGTTGAGCCATTAGCACAAGCTATGGCCAAGTGGCCACGACTGGGTAACTTGCTGAGCCATAACCCATTTAGCTTATGGGTTACCCGTAAGTTATTTGGTTATATTGACGCACCTAAATTATCAGTACCGTCGGCAGCGTCGCGCTGGAAAAGCCGACAGTGGTTGCATCTCAGTGAACATGAATTAGCAGCGATGCCAAAGCGAGAGTTACAGCAGTGCGTTGTTATTGTCCAAGACCCGTTTACCAGTTTTTATGAAGCTGAACTGTTAGAAGCATTTGCTCAACTCGCGTTAAAAATCGGCTTTAAGCCAGTATTGCTGGCGTTTAAGGGCAACGGCAAGGCCCAGCACGT
The DNA here is from genome assembly GCF_900116895.1 of Pseudidiomarina donghaiensis. Classification (GTDB taxonomy): domain Bacteria; phylum Pseudomonadota; class Gammaproteobacteria; order Enterobacterales; family Alteromonadaceae; genus Pseudidiomarina; species Pseudidiomarina donghaiensis. The sequence goes on from NZ_FPCF01000001.1 coordinate 1,041,430, forward strand.
TAAAGGTTTTTTGAAGAGCTTCAAACAAACCGCAGACAAGGTTGCCTCGCAATTAAATGCTGTTGCTAAGTTAAAAGTACCGATGATTGGGCTTGATGCTTCTACAGTGCTTTGCCTGCATGATGAATACGCACAGTACACCAAGCACCCCATAAACTATCAGGTGCAATTGGTACAAGAGTGGCTAGTTGATGTTCTACCAGAACGCGCTTCAGCGATAGCAATGAAAACCCCAACGCAATCATTGCAGCTGTTTACGCACTGTACTGAACAAACGGCGATGCCGAAGGCTGCCCAGCATTGGCAGAAAATTTTCAGTACATGGCGTATACCTTTGCAGGTGCAGGCTAGTGGCTGTTGCGGTATGGCCGGAACCTTTGGCCATGAAGTAGAAAACCAAGCGGTTAGCCAAAAGCTCTATAATTTAAGTTGGCGTGAAAAGGTTGAGCAGGAGGCGGTAATTACGCTTGCAACTGGCTTTTCATGTCGCTCGCAGGTTGAGCGAATGAGCACAAAAAAGCGGGCATTACACCCGCTTCAATGGCTTGCTGAAAACTGCGCTTAACGCGCAGCTTTCGCATTGGCAATAACTTCACGCGCCATTTGGTCAGCAATTTCACCAGTAGGGCGTTGCTCTGCGCTAGAACGAGCAAAGATTTTATCTAAGGTGTCGTAAATATCACGAACACGCTTATCCGTTTCTTCACGGCTCATGTTTGCCGCTTCGCTACATACGTGAATAACGCCGCCAGCATTAATTACGTAGTCAGGGGCGTATAAGATGCCCATGTCCATGACAATTTTGTCATGTGCTGGTGTGGCCAACTGGTTGTTCGCGCTACCTGCAATAACTTTCGCTTTAATTTGCTTTAAAGTTTCGTCGTTAATGGTTGCGCCTAACGCGCAAGGGGCATACACGTCTACGTCTAAACCGTAAATATCATCTAAGCCAACGACTGTTGCGTTTAATTCAGCAGCAGCCTTGTTGCAGGCATCTTCGTTAATATCTGTGACAAATAACTGTGCGCCTTCTTTGGCGCAGTATTCAGCAAAGTCATAACCTACAGCGCCAAGACCCTGTACGGCAATTTTCAAGCCGTTCAAATTGTCATTGCCAAATTTATGTTTGGCCGCTGCTTTCAGGCCTAAGTAAGTACCTAATGCGGTGTGTGGCGATGGGTCACCGGCCTTTTCGGCAGTACCAGCCACAAACGCTGTTTCTTCAGCCACATGAGCAATGTCACTGGTACGAATGTTAACGTCTTCAGCGGTAATGTAACGGCCACTTAACGAGTTAACGAAACGGCCATAGGCACGCATGAGCTCAGGGGTTTTAATTGTTTTTGCATCGCCAATAATAACTGCTTTGCCGCCACCAAGCGGAAGGCCGGCCAATGCACTTTTATAGGTCATACCGCGTGATAACCGCAGTACATCAGTTAACGCTTCGGCAGACGACGCGTAGTTCCACATGCGTGTACCGCCAAGCGACGGACCGAGGGTGGTATCGTGGATGGCAATAATTGCTTTTAAACCTGTTTCTTTGTCATGACAAAACACGACTTGTTCGTGTTGGTCGAACTCTTTGTGTTCGAATAAAGACATTCTAGGTATTCCTCGTTCATCCCAAAAATTGCGCGAACATTATCATTTTGACGGTCATTTCGCTAGTGAATTTCTGAAATAAACTATTAACGTTTACGTAAACTGTTGCAAGCTTTCTTTACAGTTCCAAAAAGCATTGCGTTTGCAGTAAATAGCGGTAGTATTGACGGGTCATTACACATCTAAGGCATCAATAAGCCTGAGTTAAAATAAAGTAGTAGGAAGAGACATCACATGGCCGACAATCAGCCGAAATACACCGAAGAACAACTTCAAGCTTGGGTTCGCACGAAGTTTCAAGAAGCCAATAAGTTTCTTGCGGAACAAGGCATTATATCTGACCAAATCTTATCAAAAGACAGTCGCTATTTAGCGCCATTGGTTGCCGTTTGGAAATTTTCGACCACCGATAAACACAAAATCTGGGTCATCAATGGCGATGTGCCAACCGATATGGTGACCGAAAAAGTAGCGCAATCGGCGCGTGAGGCGGTTCGCCATTTCGCCTTGAACTGGCAATTGAAAGCGGACGCTATTTTGCACAGCGAACAGCCGTCGCAAGAACAGCGTAATTACGCTAACTACTTGATTAATCGTGCAGAAAATCTATATCAACTCGGTGAACAAGAAGCCCTGTGGGAGCAGCAAGCTTAAGCTTGCTGCACCACAACATCCAGTACACTCGCATTGACTAAATCACAGCACAACAGCATACTTTCTTGGCTCTGTAGCAACGGGGCGAGGGCGGTCAACGGCTGATCCTCCCAAAGCTGCGCGATAGCTTCAGCAAAAGCCTGAGTATTGCTTGTTAATGGCCATGCTTCGCCATTCGCATAAAGCACGTTATTAGGGCCTATTAAAATACGAGCTCCAGGCGTGCGAACTAGTAACATCGTGGGTTCTTCAACAATATACTGAGCTAACTCTTCGGCTTGTAGCAGACCTTCAGCTTGGGGCAGTGGCCGTTTACTTTGTGACATGACCAGCAGCATGGCGTGATTAAGATCGGTTTGCGCTAAGCTACTGAGTAAAAATTCACGCACATGGTCGAGTTGCGCAGCACTTACCGCAAAAGGTTTACCATAGCTTGTTGCTTCTGCATCACGATAACGTTGCAACGGTACTTCTAGTTGACTCAAGGAGTCGGCCACGGCTGCTGCTAACTCGGCAGTGTTTGGGGCTCGAAATCCGACGGAATAATTTAAGCTTGGCTCCAAAGCAACCCCGTTGTGGGGGCAACCAGCCGGAATATAGAGCATATCGCCTGGTTGTAGAACTGCATCAATAATTGGTTCAAAACTATCTTTAAGCTGTTTTAAATCTGGGTGAGGGCAGAATTCTGTCGCATTGTTTATGCGTTCACCAACTTGCCAGTGGCGCGTGCCGCCACCCTGGATGATAAACACATCATATTGATCAAGATGTGGACCAACACCACCGTTTTCGGTAGCAAAACTAATCATCACATCATCAATACGCCAATCAGGCAGAAAGCGAAAAGGTGCAATTAATTGTTGAACCTCAGGAATCCACTCGTTAACCGACTGCACCAGTAAAGTCCAGCCATGCTCACCAAATTCTTCATACGACTCGAATGGCCCATGACTAACATGCCACTTGCCATCGTCGTTCTGAATGACACGTGAGTCAACGCCTTCTTCGAGTGCAAGCCCGGCAAGAATTTCAGGTTCAACTAAGTCTTTGAATTGAGTGAAAGCGCCTCGAATTAGGCGCGGCTGGCGTTGCCAGGCTTCACTCAGAAACTTTTGTATATCTAGGTTTAACTTCAGGCTCATGCGTCAAGCTCATCAACGAAGGTGATAGCACGTCCTATATAAGTTGCTGGAGTGAGTGCTTTAAGCTCGGTTTTGGCAACCTCTGGCATGTCTAAACCATCAATGAAGGTGGCCATCGCAGCTTGGTTGACACGTTTTCCGCGGGTGAGTTCTTTAAGTTTTTCGTAGGGTTTTTCAATACCATAACGACGCATGACTGTTTGAATTGGCTCAGCGAGCAATTCCCAGTTTTGATCAAGTTCACGCAGCAAGTTCTCTGCATTGACTTCTAATTTGCTAATACCCTTTAAGGTAGCTTGGTAGGCAATCAATGCGTACGCGAAACCGACGCCTAAATTGCGTAACACAGTAGAGTCTGTTAAGTCACGTTGCCAGCGACTTACAGGTAGTTTTTGGGCCAGGTGCGCCATAATGGCATTCGCTAACCCCAGATTGCCTTCAGAGTTTTCAAAATCTATTGGATTAACCTTGTGCGGCATGGTTGATGAGCCAACTTCACCGGCTACCGTGCGTTGCTTAAAATGATTAAGCGCAATATAGCCCCAAACATCTCGGTTAAAATCAATAACAATGGTGTTGAAGCGAGCTACCGCGTCAAACAATTCAGCGATATAGTCATGAGGTTCTATCTGCGTTGTGTACGCATTCCATGTAAGCCCTAGCGAGGAAACAAACTGCTGCGAAATGGTATGCCAATCGACATTTGGATAAGCAGCTAAATGCGCATTGTAATTACCAACAGCGCCGTTAATTTTGCCTAGCAAAGGCACGGCTTGTAATTGGTCTAATTGACGCTGTAAACGCATGAACACGTTAGCCATTTCTTTACCCATCGTGCTTGGGGTAGCAGGCTGGCCATGTGTACGTGCCATCATAGGTACAGCTTTGTGCTCAATGGCTAGGCTTTTTATAGCGCCTGTAAGCTCATGCATAGCTGGCAACATGACATCATTTAAGGCCTCGCGCAGCATGAGCGCATGCGACAGGTTGTTAATATCTTCAGAAGTGCAAGCAAAGTGGATAAACTCACTGGCTGCGTTTAGCTCAGCGTGTTCCGCTACGCGCTCTTTTAAGAAATACTCGACCGCTTTAACGTCGTGGTTCGTGGTACGCTCAATATCTTTAACGCGTTGCGCATCGGCTTCGCTAAACTCATTGATAATTGCTTCTAAAAACGCATCTGCGCTGTCAGAAAAGGCTGGAACCTCAGCAATGGCTTCTACTTCGGCAAGCTTTTGTAGCCACCGAATTTCAACAATAACGCGATTACGAATCAGGCCGTATTCGCTAAACATAGGGCGTAATGCCGCAGCTTTGCTGCCGTAGCGACCGTCAACTGGAGATAACGCAGTTAATGCAGAAAGGTTCATCATGATAAAGGCTCCGAGTGTTCTCGTAATTCGCGTAAGATAGATTGAGCAGCGCGTACCATGCGCTGCCGAGAAAAGATAAAGTGCCGACGCTTGCCACCTAGTTGTCGCCACAGAACGGCATTACGCACCGCGGCAAGAAGTAGGGCGCGAATAAGATGTTGATTACTTACTTGCTGTAAATGCTCTTGTTTGCCGTTTATTTTTAAAGGTTGGCCAAGGGGCGAAATCAAGTCACTGTAGGTGCTGCCCATACTTGCAACAACGGTGTCCTCGGCAAACTGAAAGTCATGTTGTTGACGGTGGATTTTCGCCAAACGCTGACCTAATTTATCAAGTGCTTCAGGGTTTCGTGTTAACCGCCGTTCAAGCGCTAACACGCCAACAACATAACGTGTCACTTCAACGTCTTTATCACGCGTAGCGCCAATTTGTTGCAGTAAGCTTTCTAATCCTAAACGCAACTCTGACAGTTTGGGATAGAGCTCCGAAATACTGCCAGGTGATTGGTTCAAAACACTTTCTAAAAGAACTTTTGTGGTTGCGTCATGACGCACACTGCCAAAGCGTGCAACTTGCTTCACCGCTGCTGCAGCTTGCGCTAATGCAGCTAGAGCGATAACCCGCTCAAACCAAATGTCTTGGGTTTGCTTGCTCACAAGAAAACCTCATGGTCGGCAATGCGATGCTCGATAATTCCACCACCTAAACAAACATCGTCTTGGTAGAACACCGCAGATTGACCGGGTGTTACCGCAGCTACCGGGGCATCAAATTCAACCTGAACCCGGCCATCTGCAAGCGGAGTTACCGTGCAAGGAATGTCTTGTTGGCGATATCGCGTTTTAACCTGGCATTCAAAAGCGACCTCAGGGTGTGTACGGTCAACCCAATGTAATTGAGCTGCAACAAGCCCTTTTGAGAACAGTCGTGGATGGTTCTTACCTTGTGCCACAATAAGCACATTGCGGGTCACATCTTTGTCTACCACATACCAAGGCTCATCTCCGGCCTCGGCTAAACCGCCGATATGTAGTCCTTTGCGTTGTCCCAATGTGTGGTACATCAAGCCTTCATGTTGGCCAAGTACAGCGCCATCGACACTTTCAATAGCCCCCGGCTGGGCTGGTAAATACTGTTGTAAGAAGTCTTTGAATTTACGTTCGCCAATAAAACAGATGCCTGTTGAGTCTTTTTTATCAGCAGTCACTAAGCCTTGCTCTTCGGCTATACGACGTACTTCTGGCTTTTCTAGTTCACCAACAGGGAACAAGGTTTGTGCTACATGGGTATGGGCCAACGTATACAAGAAGTAGCTTTGATCTTTGTTGGCGTCAAGCCCGCGTAATAGCTGGTATTTACCATTGTGTTCACGGCGGCGAACGTAGTGCCCCGTCGCTATGTAATCAGCTCCAAGCGCGCCAGCGGCAAATTCAAGAAACGCTTTAAACTTTATTTCTTTGTTGCACATTATGTCAGGGTTGGGTGTACGCCCCGCACGATACTCTTCTAAAAAGTATTCAAAGACGTTGTCCCAGTACTCTGCAGCGAAATTGACCGTGTGCAGTTCAATACCTAATTTCTGGCAAACCGCTTCTGCGTCCGCTAAGTCAGTTGCGGCGGCACAATATTCATCGGTGTCGTCTTCTTCCCAATTCTTCATGAACAGGCCTTCTACTTGATAACCTTGTTGCATGAGAAGATAAGCAGACACAGATGAGTCTACACCGCCAGACATACCGACGATGACTTTTTTAGAGGCATTTTCGCTTTGCTTTACAGACATTTTGCTCTTCAGTTATGGCGCTAAAACCTGCGATCAACACATGGATGTCAATCGCGCTACGTAATGGGCGCGAATTTTACCACACTGGGGGTTCTTCGCGCCACTCACCCGGTTGCAAACTGCGTAATAGCCATGGTCCGATGCCGGCGCGTATTAATCGCAAGGTAGGGTAGCCAATAGCTGCTGTCATGCGGCGCACTTGGCGATTTCGGCCTTCCGATATTTTGATGCAAACCCAACAATCGGGTACGGATTTACGCTCTCGTACAGGGGGCGTGCGTGGCCACAAGTTGATTGGCTCTTCCATTAAAAAAGCTTCAGCAGGCAACGTTATTCCGTCATTTAATTCGACCCCGTCACGCAGTTGCTGTAATTCGCTCTCAGTCGGAACGCCCTCAACTTGCACCCAATAGGTTTTCGGCATTTTGTGTTTAGGATGACTAATTTTATGCTGTAGATTGCCATCATTGGTTAACAATAATAAGCCTTCAGAGTCTTTATCTAAACGCCCTGCAGGGTAGACGTCATTATGCGGAATTAAACCTTTTAAGGTTTGCTCGCCGTCACTACCAGAAAATTGACTGAGAACACCAAAAGGCTTGTTCAAAAGAATGAGCTTAGGGTTTGCTGGGCGTGGTCGAGATGTGTTGGCACGGCGTTTCGAAAAGCGGCGCTTGGGTGCTTGAGCTTTCACCTTAAACTCCTTGTTAAATGACGATATTGCCATGGTTTCAAGGCGCTATTATCCCACAAATCAGGCGGATTGGCATTGGTATCGCGACATTCTATGACGTATAATCCGCGGAACTAAACAACATGGAGAAACCTCGCGTGTCTGATAATTCAAATAATACGACACCCGTCATTGCTCGTGGCGACTTTGCTCAAGCGTTACGTGGCGAGATTAAACTTAGCGTCGGCCCAATGTTGCAGCGTGCTTGGGAAATTACATTACGTTCATTACCATGGATGCTTGGTATTTTTCTCGTATTGCTGCTGATTAATTTATTAGTGTCTAACGTACTTGGCATGTTCTTTCCATTTGACGAAGAGGCATTAGCAACGCAAGCAACGATAGATCTGGAGCAGTTACCAGTTGGCAATATTATAGCCAGCAGCCTGCTGCAAGAAATTCTCATGGCGCCATTTTCGGCGTTGTTAATTTACGTGGGCTTGGTTAATGCTGCCGAACGTAAGCCTAGCTTCGAGGGATTGCGCGGCACACTGCAACATGCTCCGCAGATTATGCTTGTGGCGTTGTTCAAAATTATACTTACTGCAATTTTGGCAGCCGTACTGATAGGGCTTGGTAGTCTAATTAGTGGTGGCTTTGCGCTGATATTGACTGTTTTAGTGGTTATTTACCTTCAATTAAGTCTAATGCTTGCGGTACCTTTTGTTATTGACCGCGAGCTTAATGCTTTCCGAGCGCTTATCGCTTCATTTTTGGTGATCAATAAGACGATGTTTCCCGTACTAGGACTGATGGCATTAATGGGGATTATTTTATTGATCAGTGCAATTCCATTATTGCTCGGTTTAATTTTCACCTTACCAATGGCGTTTAACGCCGTGGGTGTGGTTTATCACAGCCTTATTGGGGTTGATGAAGAAACGGTTTAAAACGGAGATTTTATGCGTATTTTAGGCTGGTTACTTGCGGTTGTTTTAGTGGCCATTGCAGTTTGGTTACCTACGCAGCTACACCTTCAATCTGAAGCAGAAATGAGCGCCGACAAAAGTGCACCTCACATTGTTGCCGTTGGGCGCATTACTGAGGTGCCGGATTTTACAGTTTATAGCGATGTTCGTGACAAAAAACAGGCGTTTTTTAGCTTTTTAGCACCCATAGTACAAGCAGAAAACGCTGTTATTGAACGCGCACGCGAACAATTGTTGGCGTTAGCTCAAACACACAAGCGCCAAGGCAGCTTAAATAAAAAGCAGCTCAAGCAGCTGGAGCAAATTGCCAGCGATTACAATGTGACCATTGAAAGTGAAAACCTTGCTGCTACGTTTGGCGTGTTACTGCGTCGTGTGGATGTAGTGCCTGAAGCGTTGGCGCTAGTGCAAGCTGCAAATGAGTCTGCATGGGGAACCTCTCGCTTCGCGCTTGATGGCTTAAATTTCTTTGGTCAGTGGTGTTTTCGTAAAGGCTGCGGATTAGTCCCAGATGCCCGTAGTGAAAATATGACCCATGAAGTGCGCAAGTTTGCTTCAGTCAATGCTTCTGTGCGAAGTTACCTGCGTAACATTAACACGCATCCCGCGTACTTTGAGTTACGCCGCCTGCGGGCTGAAAAGCGTCAATCAGGCGCTGATATTCGCGCGCTAGACTTAACGGAAGGGTTAATGAGCTACTCTGAAAGGGGCGAAGATTACATACATGAGTTAAACTCTATGATTCGTGTTAATCGCCCCATTATTATTGACGTTCTTGAGCCTAGTTCAGATTCAGCACCCGAATAACACCGCTGCTGTCGGCTTGTTCTGAGCCGGCAGCATCATCATCATCTTCTTCATCGCGATAATTCAGAAAGTCAGTTGGTGTCGAATGATCAAAGGCCGTATCGCCATTGGCATTTTCCATGCCGTCAGCCGCAATTGATTTGAAATCAAATAAACTGGCGTCTGCTAAATGCGAAGGTACGATGTTTTGTAGGGCAGAAAACATGCTTTCAATACGCCCTGGAAATTGGCGGTCCCATTGTTTTAGCATGTCTTTGATGACTTTCCGTTGTAAATTCTCTTGTGAGCCACACAAATTACAAGGAATAATCGGAAAATCCATGTGATCAGAATATTTCACGATATCTTTTTCGCGCGTATAAGCAAGCGGGCGAATAATCACATGTTTGCCATTGTCGCTAACTAATTTAGGCGGCATGGATTTCATTTTTCCGCCATAAAACATGTTAAGCATAAGGGTTTCAACCATATCATCGCGGTGATGTCCCAAGGCAATTTTGGTTGCCCCTAGTTCACTCGCCACGCGATATAAAATACCGCGGCGCAAGCGTGAGCATAACGAGCAGGTTGTTTTACCCGCAGGAATTTTTTCGCGCACAATGCTGTAGGTATCTTCTTCGATGATACGGAAGTCAACGCCTTCACGGGTTAAATATTCAGGTAAGATATGCTCCGGAAACCCTGGCTGTTTTTGATCAAGGTTTACCGCAATGATGTCAAATTTTACCGGTGCAATGCGCTGCAAAAAGCGCAGTACATCGAGTAGGGTGTAGCTGTCTTTACCGCCGGATAGACAGACCATAATACGGTCGCCGTCTTCAATCATATTGAAGTCTTGTATGGCTTGGCCGACCGTGCGTCGAATACGCTTTTGTAACTTGTTAAAGCTATACTGCTGCTTTTTGGCTTCAGCTGTCTTAGTTGCTGCGCTCATAACCACCCTAAACCGATTTTAGTACCAATGAAAAATTGGCGCGGATTATAACTTAATTGGCGACACAAATCCTTCAGGTTTTAATGCTAATAAATCACAATTTATATTGCTAATAACATGTTCAGCTGTATTACCTAACAGTGCAGCGCTGAAGCCGGTACGGCCAATGGTACCAAGCACCACAAGTTCGGCATCAAGCTCTTCTGCTAATGCAGGGATAACTTGTTCTGGAAGACCTTCGCGCACGTGCTGGTGCTCTGCAGGTATATGGAACGGCATCGCATGCTCAGCTAAAGCAATTTTATGATTGTCGGCAATGGTTTCTGCATAACTACTGGTGTCAAATTCGGGAATTTCAGCGGCAATTGTAATTGGCGCGCCAGGATAGGCATTCACCAAGTGAACTTCACTGTGTAAACAATTGGCGAACTTCAATGCCGCTTCCGTGATGCAAGTGTTTAACGAACGATGATGTTGATGTTCTCCAGTGGTATGAATGCCAGCTAGAATTTTTCCATGTTCGGGCCATTCGTGCTCTTTTACTAGCAATACTTGGCAGGGAGCTTTTCGCAGTAGATGCCAGTCTGTGGGCGTAAATAATAAAGCAGCGAGCCCATCTTGTTGGTGGGTTGCCTTGACGATAATGTCGTAATTACCTTCTATGGCGGTTTCAATAATGGCTTCGAAAGGGCGGTTGTGCCAAAGCACCTGCACATCATAGTTGATGTCGCGGGTGTTGTAATCCTCGAGTAAATCTTTTATCCAAGCTTGGCGATCACTGATTAAACTGTCGCGCATTACATTGCGCTCATCGGCAGCAAGCATTGTTGTCATTTCATATGAAAAGTCATAAATAGACAGCATGAAGGTTAGTTGCGCACCACTTATACGTGCTAAATGTAGCGCGCGATTCATCGCTTTTTGTTGCTGTTTGTCGGCATCAAGTACAGCAAGAATTTTGGTTACACAGCTCATGGAACACCTCAAAATTATTAACCACAACTTTGAGTTTAGCCAACAAAGACAACATCAGCCACTATCCGTTAACCTATTGAAGCACTTGCAATTGACGCAACGCAATAATCAGTGTCCATAAACCGTAAATAATCATTGCAGCCCCCATAAGTTGTCGAAAACCGAGCGACTGCAGTAGCTGCTGTAATTGCCGACTTAACCAGCCGAAAGCAAACATGCTCGGTAATGTGCCGAGGCCAAAGCCAAACATGAGTAAGGCGCCTTGCTGCGCAGAACCGCTTACTGCTGACCAGCTTAGCGCGCTGTACACTAAACCACAGGGTAACCACCCCCAAAGCATACCGGCCGCAAAGAGGGCGGAATAACTTCGTTGTCGGCGAAATTTTGCGGCAAGCGGCTGTAGACGCCGCCATAAAGGTTGACCAATTCGTTCGATGTAACGCAGGCCGTACCACCACTGACCCAAATACAAACCAAAACTAACCATGATCAAAGCAGCTATAATGCGGAGGCTTATGAGGCCTTGGTCGGTTAAACTCGCGACACCAGCAAAAGTACCTCCAACAATAGCCCCAGCAACAACATAAGAACTGATGCGACCAAGGTTATAGGTTAGCAATTGCCGTTTATTCACTCGTCCAGCAAAAGCGCCGGCTATACCGCCACACATCATCATGCAATGGCCGCTGCCGGCTAGAGCCATTAAAAGCGCTGCGAAAATATCAATCGTCATTAGAAGTCGGGGGCTTTGCGTTGGTTTTATGCTCGGTGGGTTTATCGTCAAGCAGAACATTCATGCCTTGGCGCTCTAAATCTTCAAATTGATCACTACGCACGGCCCAAAGAAAAACGCCTACAGCGATAATGACAAATAAAATTGCAATCGGGATCAAAACGTAAAGACTGTCCATTATCGGTATAACCTTAGTGAGTTAAGTAGCACAATGAGTGAGCTAGCAGACATACCAATTGCGGCAATATAAGGTGTTACAAACCCAGCCATTGCTACTGGGAGAATGCCAATATTGTATACTAATGCCCAGGTAATATTCTGTCGCAATATTCGCCGAGCCAGTTGCGTGATGGCGCGAAATTGAGTGATGGCACTGAATTGATTACGCAGCAAAATAACGTCTGCAGCGGTTCGTGCCAAGTCTGCCGCATGACCAAATGTAATTGAAACATCGGCTTGCGCTAATACAGGGCCGTCATTCAACCCATCACCAATCATTGCCACAGGGGCTTTTTCCTGCGCTGCCTGCAGTATAGCGAGCTTATCGGCAGGCAAGCAATTGGCGTGAACTTCACGGATACCTAATTGCGCTGCAACGCGTTGCGCAAATTCAAGGTTATCGCCGGTTAACATAACAATGTTTAAGCCAGCTTGTTGCAGCGTGGCAATGGTTTCTTGGGTGTCCGATCGCAGTGCATCGCCAACTGCATACTCGGCCAATACGACTTGTTCAGAAGCGAGAAACACTTGGGCTTCAGCTAGCACTGGCTGATAATTTGGATGCCATTGTTGTATGTAACGCAGGCTACCTAATCTAACTTCGGCTGTGTGTTCGTCGGTTGCTTGCCAACACCCAGACAACCCCATGCCTGCTTCAGAGCGTATGTGTGTAATATCTTCTACGTGTTTGGTTAACTGCTGCAGTGGTAGCGCAAGTGGGTGATTAGAGCTGCGCTCTAGTGCTTGCGTTACAGCATCAATACGTGGCTGCAGTTCCGGCTGGGCGTAATGCGCTTGCTGCAGAACAAATTCGCCGGTGGTAAGGGTACCGGTTTTATCTACAAAAATAGTTTTAACTTCGGGCAGTATTTGCAATACATCAGCATTACGCAGTAACACGCCTGTTTTATTTAGTTTGTGAATAGCACCAGTGACTGCGGTTGGGGCCGCTAAGGCCAACGCACAAGGGCAGGTGGCTACTAACACCGACAATGTGACCCAGAAAGCTTCAGCGGGGTCAATAACTGTCCAAATAAGAAATGTCGCTGCCGCGAGCATTAAAATACGTACGACAAATTTGCTTGCCATACGCTCTGCTACGCGCGCTAACTTAGGCTTGCGCGATAGCGCGAGGTCTTGCAGTTCAATAATACTAGCCAATACGGTTTGCTGTGCTGTGGCCGTAACGCGAATACGAATAGGCTGGGTTTTGTTGAGACTGCCGGCAAGAACCAATTCGTTTTGGTGTTTGGCAACCAAACGACTTTCACCGGTTAAAATACTCTCATTAACAGCGGTTGCTTCACTAAGTAATTCACCATCTACAGGAATTGTCGCACCAGGTAGTACCTGTACAATATCGCCTGGTTTCAGTTGGCTGACAGCCACAGACTGCAGGTGGCCAGTGCTTGTTTCTTGGTGCGCTACAGCTGGAATTAATTTGACCAAGTTGGCTGCAGCACTAACGGCTTTTTGCCTGGCTAATAGCTCGAAATAGCGGCCCACCAACAAAAAGAAAGTGAACATGGCGACCGACTCAAAGTAAACCTCACCTTCATTGATTATGGTGGCGTAGGCGCTCGCGCCATAAGCACTTAATAAAGCCACAGTAACAGGGACGTCCATATTCGGTCGACCGGCTTGAATACTCCGAATGGCACTGACGTAAAATGGTTGTGCACTGTAAAGCAGCACTGGCGTTGCCATAAACAAGCTAATCCACCACATGAATTGTCGTAGCTGTGGGTCAAGATCGCTGACCACGCCAAAATAGAGTCCAATAGCAAGCATCATCACCTGCATAGTCGCCAAACCGGCTATACCGAGCCGGGTGACAAAATAACGGCGGCGTTTTTTAAATTCTTGTTCTTGAGTTACCGATTGAAAAGGCAAGGCACGGTAACCTAACTCAGCAATGGCTTTTAATATGTCGCTAAGTTGTAATAATTGCGGGTTCCATTCCACTTGCACGCGTTCAGTCGTTGCATTTACTTGCACTTGGGTTAGACCAGGTAAACGCTTTGTATGCTGTTCAATTAACCAAGCGCAGGCGGAGCAGGTCATACCTTCTATGGAAAGCGAAATACTGCGCAAGCCGTCATTTTGGCGCGTGAACTGTTGCTGAAGGTTTTCGTCGTCATACGCTTCTAATTGCTGCAACTCTTCAGGCACTAGAGGCACTTGTAAAGGATTGCTGGTGTCACGGTATTGATAAAAATGCAGTAGGTTTTGCTGATTGATGGTTTCGGCTACGGCTTGGCAGCCGAAGCAGCACACTGAATAGTCTGCACCAGCAAGATTTACCGTATAACCGCCGTCACTAGGTAATGGTTGCAAGCAATGAAAACATAGACCATGCGGCGGCTGCGGAAGGCTTTGACTCATGCTCTAAACGCCATAAGTTAACGGCTTTATGGCCAATTTTCGATACGCAGGTAATTGAATTTGTTGTGTAACACGCCAACGGTTGTCAAATGGCGTAATCGTGATGGTCCATTTGCCTTTTTCACCATATTTAAGCGTACCACGATAGACCCCTTGCGCGTCCGCGGTGAGGGTTTCACTAAAATCTTTTTCGGCTTGAGTGCTGTGATAAAAGTTTACCTTTAAAGCACTTAACTGCTCAGGAGCGCCACTGGCATAGCTTAACGTGAAAGTTTGCTCGTTTTGCTCAAATGAAAATTCAATATTTAGCTCTTGCGCGGCTTTCACTTTTTCAACTTGTGCGTTAATACCGCGGCCTTTTTTGTAATAGTCATCAACAACCATCGGATTGTCACCCTGCTGGCTGGCGATTGTGAGGGTGATGATCATGGCGATGATCACCGAAAAAGGCAGGAGCATGAGGAACCACGGCCAAAACTGCTTATACCAAGGTTTTTCCATTCGAAGCACACCTTACATTCTTATAAATTTAATAACCTAAAGAAAAAACCCCGCAGCAGCGGGGTTTCTCGTTTATTCCTGCGATAGCCCGTAGACGTATGAGCTGATGACATGAATTTTATCCTCACCGAGGATATCTTTCCATGCCGGCATCACACCATTACGACCGTTACGGAGGGTTTCTTCGATGGCCTCTTGCGAACTACCATAAAGCCAGATGTTATCGGTAAGGTTAGGCGCACCTAACGCTTGGTTACCTTTGGCATCTTGACCATGGCAAGCAGTACACACCATGAAGTTTGCCTTACCTGCTTTCGCAAGTTCAGGGTCGACTTTGCGGCCACTTAAACTCATCACATAGGTTGCAAGTTCAGTAATTTGCTGGTCGTTAAACTGCGACTGTGCTGGCATGACACCATTGCGACCTTCCATTAATGAGTGTTTAATTGCGGCAGGGCTGCCGCCATACAACCAATCGTTATCGGTTAGGTTAGGGAAGCCTTTACCACCCATAGCGTTTGAGCCATGGCATTGAGCACAGTTTTGCAAGAACAAGCGCTGACCAATTTTTACAGCTTCTTCGTCTTGTGCCAACTCTTCAATTGGACGTTCAGAAAGCGCTGCAAACACAGGGCCAAATTTTTCTTCAGCTTGGTCGACTTGACGATCGTACTCAACAATCAAACCAGCTTCACGAGCTGCTGCAGTTGCTTGTTGCGACTCTTCAAGTGAGCGTACGTCTTGATTTGAACTGCTCCAACCTAGCAAGCCGGCAAAGTTACCTAAACCTGGATACAGGGCCAGATACACGAAGCCCCACACAATAGTTATCCAGAACAAAATCATCCACCAACGCGGCAACGGGTTATTAATTTCCACGATTCCATCGAATTCGTGGTCCATTAATTCACCTTCTTTGATGCCGGTGTAGTTACTCATGTTCCAGCGTAATAGCCAGATAATACCGACCAAAAAGGCCAACGTTAGCACGATTATCCATGCACTCCAGAAGCTACTCATTATTCTTCGACTCCTGTTTGGTACTGTCGTTTACGTTTGATTTTTTGTCTTCATCAAAAATGGAATTGGCGGCTTCATCGAAACGCTTCTTCGAGCCCTTGCTAAAAGCCCACCAAACCACACCGATAAACAGTACGAAAACTAAAACGGTGTAAAAACTACGCCAAGTGATGTAATCCATCTTACTCAGCCTGTGTTAAGCCAGTTCCCAGCACTTGCAAGTATGCAATTAAGGCTTCCATTTCGGTTTTACCTTTAACTGCAGCTTGCGCGCCGGCAATGTCTTCATCGGTATATGGCACGCCAAACGAGCGGAATACCTCAAGCTTCTTCGCAGTCAACTCACCATCAAGTTTGTTTTCTGCAAGCCATGGGAATGCCGGCATGTTGGAGTCTTCCACCACATCACGAGGATTCATTAAGTGCACGTAGTGCCATTCATCACTGTAACGACCGCCAACGCGAGCTAAGTCTGGACCGGTACGTTTAGAACCCCATAAGAATGGCCGCTCCCAAACGTGTTCACCAGCTAACGAGTAATGACCGTAGCGCTCAGTTTCTGCACGAAATGGACGAATCATTTGGCTGTGACAGTTACTACAACCTTCGCGAATATAAATATCACGACCTTCCATTTCTAACGCTGTGTAAGGCTTAAGGCCAACTACAGGCTCGTTGGTTTGCTTTTGGAATAACAATGGGGTTATTTCAACCAAACCACCAATTGAAATAGCAATCGTCATTAATACCGCTAACCAACCAACGCGCTTTTCAACGAAATCGTGTTTTACGTTTTTGCTCATCGAATCGACTCCTTACGCTGACTGAGTAGCTGTTGGTGCAGGGCTGCTGTGCTCAACTGCGTCTTCAACGTATTCAACAGTTGGCTTGCCTGCACGAATAGTACGGTAAACGTTTACCGCCATAAGAATCATACCTGCGACGATAAACAAACCGCCGACAAAACGGATGAACCAGAACGGATAAGACGCCACCACACTTTCTACAAAGCTGTAGGTGAGGGTACCGTCAGTTGCGTTAACTGCGCGCCACATAAGCCCCTGCATAACACCTGAAATCCACAGCGCAACAATGTATAAAACCACGCCAATGGTGTGCAACCAGAAGTGGGTGTTTATCCATTTAATGCTGTGCATTTGGGTTTGGCTCCACAAGCGTGGAATTAAGTAGTACAGCGAGCCAATTGTTATCATTGCAACCCAACCCAAAGCACCTGAGTGAACGTGACCTACGGTCCAGTCAGTGTAGTGGGATAGTGCGTTAACCGACTTGATAGCCATCATTGGGCCTTCGAAAGTTGACATACCATAGAATGACAACGAAACGATCAAGAAACGCAGAATAGGGTCGGTTTTTAGTTTATGCCATGCACCTGAAAGGGTCATGATACCGTTGATCATGCCGCCCCATGAAGGTACGAATAAAATCACTGACATAACCATACCTAGTGACTGTGCCCAGTCTGGCAAAGCGGTGTAGTGTAGGTGGTGAGGGCCGGCCCAAATATACAACGAGATGAGAGCCCAAAAGTGAACAACCGACAAACGATATGAGTAAACAGGGCGTTCCGCTTGTTTGGGTACGAAGTAGTACATCATACCTAAGAAGCCAGCCGTGAGTAGGAAGCCTACCGCATTATGCCCATACCACCACTGCACCATGGCGTCGACAGCACCAGCGTACAAGCTGTACGACTTGGTAAATGACACTGGAATAGCCATGCTATTAACAATATGCAGCACTGCGATCGTGACAATAAAGCCACCGTAGAACCAGTTTGCTACATAAATGTGAGAGGTGTTTCGTTTTACCAAAGTACCAAAGAAAACAATGATATATGCTACCCAAGATAGCGTAATCAAAATATCAATTGGCCACTCAAGTTCAGCATATTCTTTGGTTGAACTTAAGCCCATTGGTAACGTAATAACCGCTAACACAATAACGGTTTGCCATGACCAAAACACAAAACTGGCAAGCTTGTCGGAGAACAAAGCTGTTTTACAGGTTTTTTGAACAATGTAAAACGACGTACCAATTAGTGCTGAAGTACCGAACGCAAAAATAACCGCGTTGGTGTGCAGAGGGCGTAACCGAGAATAGGTTAGCCACGGGGTATCAAAATTCAATTCTGGCCAAATCAACTGCGCAGCAATAAACACGCCCAGTGACATGCCAATAATCCCCCAAATAACGGTTACTACGGCAAACTGCCGAACAACCTTTAGGTTATACTCAATTTGTTGTGGATTTGTTTGGCTCATTTTTGGTTTCCGCGTTGATGCTCTGAAAAATCGAGACAGAGTAACGTGACAAATGTAATAAAGTTGCCTGTCGGTAACCTTATCGGTAGTTTGACAAACAGCCGTATTTTACGGTTTATAACGCCAAATGAACAGGCAAAAAAACAGGAAAAATCGATACCTGATAGACGCTTGGCTGATTTTTGCACACAATTAGTAATTCCCTATAAAATGGTGAAATATACCCACATGAAACTTAAGGTCTTTATCTGTGCCGCATTGAGCGTGATCGTGTTAATAGGATGTAACCCAAACAGCCCTTCGACAACGCTTGTGACAAAGCATAGTTCAAATGAAAAAATCTTCCATAAAATTGATCCTGATCAACCTCAGGTTGAGCAGCAGATATCTGTTTTAATTCAAGCTCCTGACGACATTCAATTTACTCTAGGTAAAGTTGAGGGGATAAACATGAATATGGGGTATATGCCAGTCAATTTAGTGCGCGAAAGCGCTAATGAATGGCGTGCTAATTTATATCTCGGGGCCTGTACTGAACCAAGAATGCAGTGGCGAGTAAGTCTACCTTGGTTTTCGTCAACGGCTGAGCAAAATGGGGTATATCAATTTGATTTTTATACCGAAACTAATTGAAACAATTATGCGAAGTGTTAAAGCTTTTATGGTGTTATAGTTAAATTCTCAACATAAATAACAAAGGGCGCAACATGTCTATTGCATTAATATGGATTGTTATTGGCGTATTACTCATTGTTTCTGAACTGCTGTTAACCAGCGTCGTTGCTGTGTTTTTGGGTATTGGTGCCATTGTAACAGGGCTGTTACTACATTGGGGTTTAATTGACGATATTGCAATTCAGTTTGCGGTATTCGGAACCGTAAGCTTGGTGTCTTTGCTGCTAGCACGCGGTCGTATCAAGCAATGGTTCACCGGTTACACCGCAGATAATGACGAAACCAAACCTAATTTCCAACGCGACATAGGTGCGCGAGTTACCGTTGTGAAAACCTTCAAACACGGCGCTGGCCGCGTATTATTAAATGGTGTGCAATGGGATGCGTTTTCAGAAGATGAGCTGCATCAAGGTGATACCGCATGGGTGGTTGCCAATGAAGGTATTCAATTAACGGTACAAAAACAACGTGTTTCGCGTGAGCAGAAATAAAACAAGGACAATCACATTATGAATTTCTCGTTAACCCCTGAAAGCGTCTTAGCTATTGGTTTTGCTGTTGCCGTCGTTATTGTTGTGCTTAAGTCGGCACGAATCGTACCTCAGCGTTCAAACTATGTCATTGAGCGTTTAGGTAAATATAATCGTACGCTTGATTCAGGCTTTCATTTTTTAATTCCTTTTATTGATAAGGTTGCCTATCAGCACACGTTAAAAGAAGAAGTGATAGATGTTGAACGCCAAGCCTGTGTCACCCGTGACAATATTCAAGTAGGCATCAACGGTGTGCTTTACATTCAAGTGGTTGATGCGCATAAAGCGAGCTATGGCATTAATGATTATCGCTATGCCGCGTCGCAATTAGCACAAACGACAATGCGCTCGGTTATTGGCCAGACGGATTTGGATAAAACCTTTGAAGAACGCGCGCAAATTAATGAAGTTGTTGTACAGGCACTAGACGAAGCGGCGGCGCCGTGGGGCATTAAAGTGTTGCGCTATGAGATATCTGACATTGAATTACCAATGAGTATTAAAGACGCACTAGAGCAACAAATGCGAGCGGAACGCGAACGCCGCGCAGCAATTGCTAAATCTGAAGGTGAACGGCAGGCCATGATCAATGTTTCGGAAGGCCACAAACAAGAAGTGATAAACCTTTCAGAAGCGGAAAAACAAAAGCAAATTAACGAAGCCGAAGGGCGCGCCCGCGAAATTGAACTGATTGCTGAAGCGACAGCCGAAGGTTTAGGTAAGATCGCTCAGGTTATTCAACAACCGGGTGGTCAAGACGCAGTGAGCTTGCGCGTTGCTGAACAGTACGTGAAAGAATTTGGAAACTTAGCTAAAGAAACGAACACTCTCATTTTACCAGCACAATTGGCCGATATTGGAAGCGCTGTTGCTGGCTTGACTGAAATCATTAAGAAGAAAAGTTAACTCGCTATAATCTAATTAGCTTAAATAAAAGGTCGTTCATCGAAGATGCGCGACCTTTTGTGATCAAATTTGAGAAAATTTGTCTACTTACTCACAGTCAATTAAGAACAGGGAATAATTCATGCAGTGGTTTAATCGGTTTCTCATCATCGGGACCATTCTTGTTTGCTCTGGCGCTTCAGTAGCCTACACGCAACAATGGGGTGGTGGCGATCGTGCAGCGTTGGTGGTGACGCAACCGGTTGGTTTTGAGCGTGTACAACGTTTCGTTGAAGCTGTTGGCTATGCCGAGGCGAAGCGCTCGGTTGCATTGTACCCAGCGGTGGGTGATTTGGTTCTTGAAGTTAACTTTAAACCAGGCCAACGCGTCAAACAGGGCGATGTGCTGGTACGTTTAGATGACCGCCAGCAACAAGTGGATTTACAACGAGCTCGTATACAATTAAAAGACGCTGAACGTACGGTTAAACGCTTAACCACAAGTCGTCAACAAGGTGCTATTGCGCAAAGCGAACTTGATGTTGCGAATACGGCTAGAGACTTGTTAGAAGTTGCTGTGCGCGAAGCCGAAGTTGCCTATGAAGACCGTCAAATTAGAGCACCTTTTGACGGTGTTGTCGGAATGACTGATGTTGAACCAGGTGACCGAATAACAACCCAAACCCTAGTCACAACAATAGACCAGCGCGAGCAGTTGTATGTTGATTTTAATGCGCCGGAAGCTGCCATTGAATTATTGCAAGACGGGGCTGAACTTGTCGTTCGACCGTGGGCGAGCCGCAACACAGAAATCCCTGCAGAAATCATCGAAATTGATTCGCGGATAGACGTTAGTAATCGAACGATTCGTGTTCGCGCGGCCATCGATAATAAATCTGACCTTTATCGGCCGGGCATGAGCTTTCGTGTAGCCTTGGCATATCGCGGCGACAGTTATGCTGTGGTGCCTGAAGCTGCATTAATGTGGAGTGCTGACGGCGCGTACGTTTGGATAGAAAAAGAAGGTACCGCACAGCGCGTTGATGTAAACATTCAACAGCGTTTAGAAGGAAGAATTCTCGTTTCTGGCGCGCTGCAACTCGGCGACAACTTAATTGTTGAAGGCGTGCAAACTCTACGCAGTGGGCAGTCTGTTCGTGAAGTGGCGGCGGCGGAGGAACAACTATGAAGTTTTCAGCACAACTCAACGATTTACCGTCGCTTTCTATACGTCGACCTATCTTAATTGTTGTTCTGAATTTACTGATTATTATTGCAGGTTATGCCGCCATTAATGGCGTTGAAGTGCGTGAGCTACCCGATGTAGACCGTCCTATCGTGACAGTTTCCGCCAGTTTCCCTGGCGCTGCACCAGAAACTGTTGATACAGAAGTTACCAGTATTCTTGAGGGTGCCGCAGCGCGGGTCAGTGGTGTCAAACAAATTAGAGCCTCAAGTGAGGAAGGAAGCTCACGCATTGTTGTTGAGTTTCGTCCAGGTATTGATCTGGATAGTGCCGCTAATGAAATGCGTGAAACTGTTAGTCAGGTGCAACGCCGATTACCCGAAGAAGTAGAAAACGTCGCTATTATTAAAGCTGATAACGATGCTCAAGCGGTCGTGTCGTTGGCCGTGTCGAGCAGTACACTGGATCTTGAAACATTAACGGAGCGGGTTGAAACCGATTTGGCTCCGAATTTTTTAAGTGTTCCAGGTGTTGCTGATGTTCGTCTGAATGGTGACCGTCAACGGGTGCTGCGTGTTATTTTAGACCCATTGCAGTTGGCAAGTTTTCAGCTTACCGTCACGGATGTTGCGAATGTATTGCGCCAGGCGCCTTTCGACGTTCCAGCTGGCAGTTTAAAATCGACCGATCAGCAAATAATAGTTCGTGCTGACGCGAGTTCAGTAACGGTCGATGATGTGGAAAATATTGTTATTCGTGGCACCACACGCATTGGCGATGTTGCAACAGTATTCTTTGCGCCGGCCGATGCCAGCAGCATGGTGCGCCTTGATGGCAAACCAGTTATTGGATTAGGTGTTATTCGCCAAGCTCGTTCAAATACCATTGAAATTTCAGATGAGGTATTGGAATTAGTAGAGCGTTTAAAAATTCAATATCCAGAACTTGAAATACAAGTCACTTCAGATGACGCGAAGTTTATTCGTAGTTCAGTTGAGGAAGTATTTATTTCTCTTGCACTGACTATTGCTTTGGTTGTCGCCACGTTATGGGTATTTATAGGGTCGGGAAGGGCAACAATTATTCCTGCCTTGGCTATTCCCGTTGCTCTAATTGGCTCTATTGCAGTAATTTGGCTGCTTGGTTTTTCGGTAAATATTCTAACGTTGCTTGCTTTAGTTTTAGCAACCGGCCTGATTGTTGATGACGCCATTGTCGTTTCAGAAAATATTCAACGTCGACGTAGTTTAGGTCTTGGTGCTAGAGCTGCGGCGGTAGTTGGTACGCGTGAAGTTTTCTTTGCTGTGGTTGCAACAACAGCCGTATTAGTTGCTGTATTTGTTCCTATTGCCTTTTTACCAAGTACCGCAGGGCGGTTATTTCGCGAATTCGGCGGGGTATTAGCGGCTGCAGTTATCATTTCTTCATTTGTGGCACTGTCACTCGTGCCAGCCTTAACGGCACGGCTGCCACTCAAAGAGTCCAAGAACGAAAACCTTTTACAACGGTTTGGCAGCAAGCTGCGTGACAGCTATCGCAAAACACTGCACTTTGCGCTTGATAAGGCGATTTGGGTGTTTGCCGCGAGTAGTTTAATTGCCGGTGCGGCGAGTTACTTGTATTTTCAGGTAGACAACGAACTAATGCCGAATGAAGACCGCGGGACCATTCGTATTTTTGCGCGAGGACCTGACGGGGTCGGTATTGATTTTATGGACCGCCAAGCGCAAAAAATGGAAGCCATTTTGCTTCCGTATGTTAATGGTGGCGCGGTGGATAGTATAAATACCGTTGTTGGCCAATGGGATCCTAACTTGGTATTTATAACGGTTCGGTTGACAGACTGGGAACAACGCGAGCAAAGCCAACAAGACATCATTAATGAAATAAGCGGCCCGTTAGGTGAAATTCCTGGAGCTCCAGCCCGAGCCTTTGGCTCCAATAGTCTCAACTTACGTGGTCAAGGCGGTGGCTTAGAATTTGCGTTAACGGGTGAAGAATATGCCGATATTTTCCGAGCTGCGCAGAAGTTTACGGCGCGCGTGCAACAGGAAATGCCTGAAGTTGGGTATCCACGCATTGGCTATCAACCAACACAGCCGCAACTACGAGTTAATATTGATCGTAAACGCGCTGAAGAACTTGGGGTACCGCTAAGCGATATATCGACCACCTTGCGTGCTGCAATTAACGGGCTTGATGTGACCGATTTGAACATTGGCGATCAGGCCGTACCGATTATGCTGCAAGCACAACGAGACTTAATTCGTGACCCGACCGATATTATGAACCTTTATGTTGGTTCTCAAGCAACAGGTCTTGTGCCGCTATCCAGTTTAACAACGCTGACAGAAGAGGGCGTTCCAGCTGAATTAGAGCGACGTTCACAGCGCCGAGCTATTCAAGTAGATATGCAACTGCCTACTTCTATCCCATTAGAGCAAGTTGTCGAGCGGTTACGTGAGTTGGCAGCTGAAGAACTGCCTAACGGAGTTGGTCTAGTACTCCTTGGTGAAGCAGAAGCCTATGAAGAAACCTCTCGCGAGGTGGCGCTAACTTATATTTTGGCATTTTTGATTGTATTTTTAGTTTTGGCTGCGCAGTTTGAAAGTGTGAACTCAGCAGTTGTGGTTATGGCAACGGTACCATTTGGTATCGCGGCTGCGTTTTTCGCTCTGTATATTACTGGCACCTCGATTAATATCTTTTCACAAATAGGGTTAGTGATGCTGATTGGTCTGATCGCGAAAAACTCGATTTTATTAGTTGAATTTGCCGATCAGCTACGTGATCAGGGCGAGTCAGTTCGCCAAGCAATTGAAAATGCAGCTGAAATTCGACTTCGTCCGATCATGATGACACTTGTATCAACGTTATTAGGTGCGCTACCGCTTATTTTATCTATAGGGGCTGGTGCTGAATCTCGTAACGCCATTGGTTGGGTCGTGTTTGGTGGGTTAGCATTTGCGGTTCTATTTACACTCTACTTGACGCCGGTTCTATACTTAGCCATTGCGCGGTTTACCAAGCCTCGTGCTGATGAAACAAACCGACTTGAAAGCGAAATGAAACGAGCAGGGGAATTGTAATGAGAAGCCTAGCGAGCACATTATTTTATGGAGCGTTAGCGCTAACAAGTGCGAGCCTCAGCCTCGGCGTAGCTGCCGAGGTTGTAGATAGCTCAACGCAGGGTTTTACCATTGAATTTAAACAGGTCATCAATGCATCCCCCGCTGATGTGTACGACGGTTTGACGGATAACGTTGGACAATGGTGGCTGGATGACCATACTTGGTTTGGTAACGGCAAGAACATGCAGCTTGATGCGCGAGCCGGTGGTTGTTTTTGTGAGATTTTGGGTAGTTCACAGACGCAGCATTTACAGGTTGCCATGGTTATTCCTAATCAGTTTGTGCGCTTGCTCGGTGGATTAGGACCATTGCAAGGTGAGGGTGTCAGTGGCGTTATGGAATGGCGTGTAAATAAGCTCGAAGAAACGTCAACGGAGCTTACGGTGTTTTATCGCGTTGGCGGTTATACACCAAATGACTTGAGTCAATGAGCCCCAGCAGTCGAGAGCGTTCTGCAGCAGCAAATGGCAGCCATGAAAACCTTTGTTGAAAATGAATTGGGAACTCGCTAATTTAGCCAAACAGGTTTGATTATTTGGTTTTTTTTCAAATATTGCGTAAGGTTAAAGAATCTTTAAGTAGCCGAGCGCAATTATGTTTTTACAAAAATTTCCCCGATTAACAGCTGCTCTTGCGTTGTGCGGTATTGGCGTAGCTCATGCGCAAGCAGCCGACGACAGCAAAACACTACCTATCTGTAAAGCTGAAGCTAGCTTGTCGCCGTTTTCTCTAAATACAACACTGGTCGAAGATGATATGGGAAGTGTTTATCTTTCTGTTGATGGTCGGCGTGTATTATCGCAAGACATCAAGATCATGACTTCTGATGACCAGAATTTGGAATTTATTAAGAAGTTTGTTGGCCAGTCATCCTTTAACTTTCAAATGTATATTAGTGAAAACGAGGAGGGCGAGCGGACTTATCGTTTTGAGTCAGCAAATTTTTTATTGCCGAGCTATTCCAATACAAATGCAGAGGGAAAAACAATTCAGCAGTTTGCGAAGGTCCATCAAATTGCGCTCGGAGATAAACAGTATGTTTATCAAGTTGAACCCAAATTACCCTACAATAATTTTTATGAATACCCAGTCATTGCAGGTTTCGCTAGCGCATCTTCAGGCTCGTGGCTTCGGGGCGAACCGACAAGCATTTCGCTACAATTAACTGACGAAGCATATGTAACCGAAATTGTGCTGTTGCCTTCTAAGTGGGCAAAGTTTGCAGAGATTATCGATCGCGATGCCTCATCGTTATTTGAAAAATATAGCTCAGGGCAGTGCCAAGCCGATTATGCCTGCTTTTTTACGACAGCCGCTGTACATACGATTGGATTAGCTGATAACTGCTGGGAATTAACGCAATTAAGGTCGTTTCGTGATGAGGTCATGAAGAAAACCATTATCGGTAGCAAATTAGTCGAGCAGTATTACGCGCAAGCGCCAAATATCGTGCGGCGTATTAACACATTGAGTCAAGCGAAACGAATTTGGCTTAAAACGTATTGGTTCGATATTTTACCCAATGCGCTACTGGCAAAAGTGGGACTAAACGTACTTGCACAGAAACGATATATTAAATTGTTTAAGCGATTACAACAGCTTGCCCTAAGCGCATAACTTCATCCATTTCTAGAATCGTTCGCTACGTGAAATCTGAAAGAGTTTACGTGGTGAGCTGCCTAATTTTTTAAATAACGCCGGATATTGCAATAATATGTAAGTCATCACATCGTTCTAATTGCTTTTATATTAGATGATTTAACATAATATACATTATACGAAATCGATTATCATGCAATTTCAACTGAAGCGTATTGATACCAACCGCTGCATCATTGTTACGGCGTGGTATATTGACAACAGATTTTGTTACGAAGGATTCGTTGGCCATGAGGTTTCTATTTTTACTGCGGGTTTTACTGTGCATTTGTTTTGGTTTGCTGTCGTTCAGCACAGCGGCAAATGTATTTTTTAAAGTGACTCATGAACAGCGTGATCAAACCGCTTATGTGTTAGGCACCATGCATTTGTTATGCAAAGATAGCTTTGTAATGCCCGACACGGTTTACCAAGCGTTAGCGAATTCTGAGCAGCTTATTGTTGAGGTCAATCTGACCGATGACGCGGAATTAGAAGCGGCCCAAAGTGCCATGTTTCAGCAGCCCCGAAATTACCTTCAGCGGTATTTAAACAGCGAGCAATACAGCCAGCTCGAACACCAGACACAACGACAACTAGGCCGGCCGTTAAGTAGCCTTGCCCCGCTTCGCCCATTGATTATTAGCTCGTTATTTTTGGCTGATTATTTGCCGTGTGAAAGCGAAACCTTTTCAGTTGATGAAGCAATTATTGAGCATGCAGTTAGTAAAGACACGTTGGTCATTGGTTTGGAATCGGCTAAGTGGCAACTCGAGTTATTTGATCAAGTCGATTTGTCCGAACAAGTCTCTGCGCTGTATGAATTGGTCACAGAAAAAGAAGTTGCACAACATGAACTGATTAGTATGGCTGACACCTACTTAAGTGGAAATGGCAAAAAGCTGCATGAAGTCATGCTGGCACAAGACGATTTTATAGGGGCTTCAGCGCTATTTTTAGACCAACGCAATCAGACTTGGGTGCAAAAATTACCTCAGCTTTTTGTTGGCAAACGAAGTTTTGTTGCCGTAGGCGCTGGCCACTTATATGGTGATCAAGGCTTATTATCGCTGCTCATCGCCCAGGGCTATGAAATAACCCCTATTCCAGTAAGCTTTGGTGCTGTTGAGTCACACTGACAGTGATATGATAGCGAACTTCATCAAGGGAGAATTAAACACCATGCGCATAGCTGCAGATGCACTACAACCTCAAATATTTGAATGGGCTAAGCAACGACCAAAACACGCTAATGCCAATGCATTAGTTGGTCAGCAACGGGCGTTAAACGCCCTGCAGCAAGCACTGAGCATTGGTGGTAGGTACGCTCACGGATTTGTCGTTACGCCTGCAGGCATGCGCACCTCCGATGTGTTGCAGCAAGTACAAAACCAACAACAATGGGTTCACGCTGATAAATTTGATTGGGTGTATGTGGCCAACCCCGAAAGTGCTTCTCAACCGCTGTGTGTCAATGTGCCCTGCAGCAAGGCCAACGATTTTCTGATTAAATTATGGGAAGTGCTTCAAGCCGACGTTGCGGTACGTAAGCCATTAATTGATTTTATTAAAGAAGCTTACCCAAGTGAACGTGTAGCACGTTATCTTGAATTAATTGCAGATAAAACATTTGATGACTTACCAGGTACCGAATTAGCGACGGTCATTGTCACGCATGATGAACATGAACCCTTTATGATGTGTGACCGTGTCACCGAAGCTAGTTTATTCGGTAGCATTAGATTGCAAAGTGTGGAAGGAACCATTTCATCAGATTTACACTTAATTGAGGCTGGCGCTATTTTAAAAGCAAATGGCGGCGTGCTTGCTATCGATGCCGAAGAATTACTGTTACAGCCAGGTTTGTGGCGCAAACTGAAATACATTTTAAAAACCAGTGAGTTTGATTGGCCGCAACCGGGCGATTCCAATGTAGCTGCTTATTATCAACCCCAAGCAATTCCAGTGCACCTTAAAGTACTATTGTTGGGCGAGCGCGATATTTACGCACAGTTACGTGAACTTGATCGCGACTTTGATAACTTGTTCCCATATCTTGCTGACTTTTCGTCGCATTACTCGATTAGTCAAGAACCGCTACAAGCGTATTTTGATTATTTAGCCTATGTAGAGCGCGAGGCCGCGGTATTGCCTTTAGCTAGTGATGCGTACCCTGCTCTGTTTAAATTTGTAACGCGAATTACCGATTTCCAAACCGAATTATCGCTCGACACAATTGCCATCATGCAATTGTTACGGGAAGCATGCGCAATAGCTCGTGAGCGAAATGCAACGGCAATTGCTGCAGACGATATTAGTTCAGCCTTAAAACAACGCGAGTCGCGCGAAGGTTATATAGCCGAGCTAAGCCGCCGCGCTATTTTAGAAGGCCAAGTTTATATAGAAACTGAAGGCGAAGTCATTGGCCAAATTAATGGCCTGACGGTGATTACCGCTGGCGGTCATGAGTTTGGTGAGCCGACACGTATTACTGCGACGGTGCACTATGGTGATGGCGATATTATTGATATTGATCGCAAGTCAGAGTTAAGTGGCAGTATTCATACTAAGGGCGTGATGATTCTAAGCGCCTATATTGCCAATGTGTTTGCTCGCAATGAAGCAATGGCACTGTCTGCGACCATTGTTTTTGAGCAGTCATACCACGAAGTTGATGGCGATAGCGCATCATTGGCTGAATTGTGTTGTTTACTCTCAGCTTTAGCTGAGGCTCCAATTCAGCAAGGTTTGGCGATTACCGGAGCGGTTGATCAATTTGGTCGTGTCCAGGCAATTGGTGCGGTCAATGAAAAAATAGAGGGTTATTTCGAGCTGTGCCGAACGCGAGGCTTAACTGGGCATCAAGGCGTTATAATTCCTGCGGCAAACTTGAGTCAGCTCAACTTAGCAGACGATGTCATTGCCGCTGTCAAAGCAGATAAATTTCATGTTTTTGCTATTGAACATGTGGGGGAAGCATTGGAATTACTGACACAAAGCGAGCAAAAACAACTATATGCAAAAATTGAGCAACGCCTAAATGAACTACAACAAATTGAACGAGAAGTGTCATGGTGGCGCCGTTGGTTCAATTAAAATACTAGTCGGACTTGTTTAGCGTACACGTGTTCGCTAATCTACGCGAGTTAGCCCAAAACAAGCTCGCGTAGACACGTGAATTTACGTAGCAAAACAAGGTATTTATGAAACAAAATAATTACACACGCGAAGAGCTACTCGCCTGCTCTCGTGGCGAAATGTTTGGTCCAGGTAATAGCCAGCTTCCAGCTCCTAATATGCTCATGATGGACCGCGTGGTCGAGATAACCGAAGACGGCGGCGCTTATGGCAAAGGTTTTATTCATGCTGAGCTAGATATTAATCCTGACCTTTGGTTTTTTGATTGTCACTTCATCGGTGATCCAGTGATGCCTGGTTGTTTAGGGCTTGATGCCATGTGGCAGTTAACAGGCTTTTTCTTAGCGTGTTTAGGCGGCCCAGGGCGTGGACGAGCGCTGGGTGTTGGTGAAGTGAAATTTACCGGTCAAATTTTACCGACAGCCAAGAAAGTGAGTTATTTTATTGATATGAAGCGTGTTCTTAAACGCTCTTTGTATATGGGTATTGCTGATGGTCGGGTTGAAGTTGACGGCAAAACTATTTATACCGCCAAAGACTTAAAAGTTGGATTGTTTACTGACACGTCAACCTTCTAAACATCAATACGATTGAACTCAGTCCCCCTGTAAAAAGCCCGCTTTCTTGGCGGGCTTTGTCGTTCTATATGTCGTTGTTTTGTGACCTAACGTTTTTAATGGCGGAACAAGCCACCACCGCGGGCCTCCATGGCATCGCGCCAACCACCTAACCACTGAGAACGTACATCTTGATTCTGGTACGGGCATAGTTCTTTCGAACGACCTGATACTCCAGCTTTGAAACCTTGTGCGTGAGCACGTTCTAGGCGATCGCGTTTTTGTCGTTTCATGATTACACTTCCTCGTCCGGTTTTTTATACGATTCATTTTTTAACAGAGTCACTTTTTTCTGTGCTCTCAATAAATAGATAGCAATTTTGACGAGGAGTTCAAACGAAAAAAACGACGCTTTTTGTCCTGACTTGATAAGTCAATGAAAAAGCGTCGTTTATTTGAAGGTGTTTTCTTAGAACAAGTTAACTAGTTAAGCCCCGAATTTGCGGCGCACTGTAATAAGACCACCAATCAATAACATAGCTAGCAATGACAACAGAGATGTTGCGGCCCCTTGGCGTTCAATCGTCTCGCTATCATTTGAGCACCCTAACCCATTGTCATCGCCGGTTGGTGTTAACAATAAAGAAAACAGTTGGTCTTCTTCATAGGTGCTACCGTCTACATCAACGCGCTCGACTTTACGAATAGCGGTAGCGACAATTTCATTGTTTTCGTTAATGTCATCCGCAGCGACAATAAAATAGTCGGTGGCCGAGCAACCCACAAGATCATTGAGGTTTTGCAGGCCTTTTTCTGGCGCTGACGGGTCATATACAAAGCCGGCCTGGCGCCGAATGGAATCTAGTGAATAATCGATTTCGCCACGACCAACAATAAAGCCATTGTCGTTAATAGCTGCAGGGAATGTTGAAGAGCTGGCGAAGAACTGTGGAAGTAACTCGAATTCATTGGTATTTACATTAAATGTAAATGGTAGTGAACGACCATAACCCTGAATGGTTTTATACACAAAACCAACAGCGATATCTTCATTGTTGATATCCGTCGCTGAGCCCCAGGTATATTGATTATCCGTTGTTACTGGACGTGTTTCGCCATTGACAAAGATGGCCGGCATTTTGGTGCGGAAGAAAAAGTCGACGTTGTCACCCAGATAAGTCCAACTTTGGCCTACCGCAATATCATTATTGTTAATGGCATAAGCATACGTAGACATAGCCTCTTCGTCATCTTCACGACGCGGACTAAGGGGTTCGTAAGACTCAAAACTCACAACTTCACCTTGTGCGTCAAGCTGCCAAATAGTCGCATGCATATCGTAAATCGAGAGATTTTGTCGCATTGATCCCACGGTACTACTTTGTGCATTAAACCAACCCAGCCAAACGCAGTTATATAGCGAGGTGTTGGCGTTTTCCTCTTCTGCATATTCCTGACACCCGGTCACTCGGTCAGCCCCTTGCGGTGTCAGAGAAACGCTCATATAACCAGCAGCCACGTTGTGTTCATTAATATCAAACAGGGCTGACTCACCGCCCAACACTTCTTGTTCTGTCGGTGTAATTAATTTTAATTGGCTACCATCATACCAAATACCGCGACTGGTAAAGTCACGCTGAGCGAAGTTCTTCGTGATTGGCGTTGGCTCTTCGTCGCCACTAGCTGGCGGCGTATAAGTAAATTCAGTGCGATAATATGGCGCAGAAGCTATACCCACCTGAATATTGTTTTGATTAAGACCTAGAAACTGGCTGTCAGAGGAATTCTCAGTGCTTGATGCGCCGTTACCCGCAGTATTCAGCAATGCCGGTAACTCAACCGTTTGACCGTTATAGACTGCACCGAAAGTTGTCGCAATTCGTTGCGCCTCAGTGAGTTGATTTTGTTTGTCTGCTAGCAGCAAAATTAATCGATCATATTGCTGTAAAGTTAACGTGTCTTCTTCAGGGTCGAAATCTAGCGGAATGCCACTGTTGGCTAAAAGACTCGGTAGAATTAGGTCAAAATCTAGTTCGGCATTCAGCGGCGCATGGGCTGTCAAATTAACGAGCCCTTGGTCATTAATTTTGCTACCCAGTAAATTCTTGACCGAATTTGGGGTTTCTAAAATTTTTACATTGTACGACTGTGCGACTGCACCAGCAGATGCAAGGGCTGCAACAGATGCAGCAAGCAAGCAGGTTTTAAATAATTTCATAAATGACTTAACGACTCTCTTGTTGTAAGTTTTCTAATTCGGTCCAGCGTTCTAGTGCCGTCATGAGCTCTTCTTCTATCGCACCTAAACGCTCTAACACAGGCCCAGTTTCACTGTGGTCACGCTGATAAAAATCAGCTGCACTGGTCTGTTGTTCTAATTTTTCTTGCTCTTCTTCTAACGCGGCAATCTTCTCAGGCAGCATATCTAATTCGCGCTGCAGTTTGTAGGATAACTTTTTCTTTGGCGTAGCAGAAGTCTGCACTTTTTTATCAGCACTTTGTGACTGCGGTTTAACCGATTTAGTTCCCTGTAACTGACTTAAGTAATGGTTTATTTCAGTAAAACCACCCACAATTTCAGTAATTCGCCCCTGCCCTTCAAACAACAACACGCTGGTCGCTGTGTTATCGACAAATTCACGGTCGTGGCTCACCAAAATAACGGTGCCCTGATACTCGGCAATAATTTGTTCCAGTAGCTCTAGGGTATCAATGTCGAGATCATTGGTTGGTTCATCAAGAATTAAAAAGTTACTTGGCTGCAGAAACAGTTTGGCCAACAGCGCACGATTTCGTTCCCCACCAGACAAAGCTTTCACTGGTGTTCGTGCTTGCTTGGGGCTGAACAAAAAGTCTTGCAGGTAGCTGAGAATATGGCGTGTACGGCCATTATAGGTCACATCTTGCTTCCCATCGCCAATGTTTTCCGCCACCGATAATTCAGGATCTAACTGGGCGCGATGCTGATCAAAATAGGCGACTTCCAAATTAGTACCTAACTTAATATGCCCGTTATCCACGCCCTGCTGCCCAAGTAACACGCGAATTAAGGTACTTTTGCCGCAGCCATTCGGCCCAACCAAAGCGACTTTGTCGCCGCGTTGCAGGTTTAAGCTAAAGTCTTGCAAGATGGTTTTGTCGCCGAAGGTTAAATTTAAATGTTCACCTTCAAAAACTAATTTTCCAGAACGGTTTGCCTCTTGTACCGCAAGTTTGGCTGAGCCTTGTTGTTCACGGCGCGCCTGACGTTGGCGTCTGAGATCTTGCAAGGCCCGAACTCGGCCTTCGTTTCGAGTGCGGCGTGCTTTAACACCCTGTCTTATCCATGCTTCTTCTTGTGCAAGCTTTTTGTCGAATTCGGCATTTTGTGCTTCTTCAACCTCAAGCTGCTCTTGTTTTAAAGTTAAATACTGGTCGTAGTTGCCAGGAAAACTGGTTAAATGACCGCGATCCAGATCAACAATACGGGTTGCCAAGTTACGAATAAACGCCCGATCGTGACTAATAAATAGTACCGCCCCACGAAATTCTTTTACTTTATTTTCAAGCCAAGTCACCATCTCAACATCAAGGTGGTTGGTGGGCTCGTCGAGTAACAATAAGTCGGGGTCAACGACCAAAGCACGAGCTAGTGCAACACGCCGCAGCCAGCCGCCGGATAACGAGCTCATGGTGGCGTCTTCGGGTAACTCTAGCTGCGTTAAGGTACTTTCAATACGCGATTGAATTTGCCAGCCATTGGCCGCTTCAATGGCGGTTTGCAAAGTGGCCATGCGATTCATCAATGTTTGGCTTGTTGGCTGCGTATTAAGCTCTTGCACAACATGATGATATTGCTGCAATAATTGACCAAGCTCGGCTAACCCTTCGGCCACAAAGTCATACACGGACTGATCGGAGTTTGCTGGAGGGTCTTGCGGCAATCGGGCGACCACAGTGTCACCCACAACTTGAACATCGCCATCATCGAGTAACACTTCGCCGGCTATTATTTTCAACAAGGTTGATTTACCAGCACCGTTGCGTCCCACAATACAAACACGCTCACCTGACTCAATCACTAAATCGGCATGGTCTAAAATGGGGTGATTACCAAAGGCCAGTTGAGCCTGATGTAAACGGACTAAATTCATGCGTTCAAAAATTCCTCAATAGTCGTTGGAAACGGCCAACGCAGTTCAGCATCGTCATGTGCTCTAACCAGCACCGGAACAAGCCAACCATACTCGTCCTGTAGCTCTGGCTGAGTTGAAATATCAACCACATGCAGCCGAATTGGCGACTCCGGAGTCGCTTGATGAAGCCTGCGTAAGGCTTCATCACATAATGAGCAGTTAGGTTTAGTGAGCAGATAAAACTCAGTCACTTTGGCGTACCTTAAACAGGTGGTGAATGCCTTTGTGACGCGCAAAGTCTGGTGAAATTGAGCGCTGAGTTAGATCTTGCGCGACTAAAAATGCCTCAGCGAGACCTTCTTCATCAAGCTTGAAACGTCGTTTATTATTGGAGAACAAAATAACACCGCCGTCTTTTAGCAAGCGCGCTGCAAGTTTCAGTAGTTGTACGTGATCACGTTGAATATCTAACACGTCGTCCATTTTCTTAGAGTTTGAAAACGTCGGCGGATCAAGAAAAATAACGTCATACCGTTGTTGTGGCCGTTGTTCGCGCAGCCATTGCACGCAATCAGCCTGAACAAACTGGTACTGCCGCCCGTACAACTTGTTTAAGGTGAAGTTGCGTTGGCCCCAGGCCAAGTAGGTTTTCGACAAATCAACCGAGGTTATATCACTAGCCCCACCTAACGCGGCATGCACCGACGCTGTGCAGGTATAAGCAAATAGATTCAGTACGCTTTTACCTTCACTGAGTTTTCCAAGCTCGCGCCGCGCCCAACGGTGGTCTAGGAACAAGCCCGTGTCGAGATAGTCGCTTAGGTTGACCTCAAATTGTGCATCGTATTCGTGCACAACACGTACCAAGCCACGCGGTTCTTGTTTTTGATATTGCTGTTTGCCCGATTGGCGCTGACGCACCTTAAGCGTAATATTTTCCGCCGAATAAGGCAGGGCTTGGGCTACGGTATCAATTAAAAACCACAGTCTGTCTTTTGCTACCGCTTCTGGAATGTCTTTCGGGGCAGCATACTCTTGAATAACAACGCAGTCGTCATAAATATCAATTGCCGCATTGTATTCAGGTAGGTCTGCGTCATACAGGCGCCACGCGTTAACCCCTTCTTTTGCGGCCCATTTTTCAAACTTCTGGTAGTTTTTATTGAGCCGATTCGCTAAATCATTTGATTGCGACTGGGTAAACTCTGGTTGCTCTTGGGTTAAGTCATAAAGCGCTAATGTTGTTTCTAAAGCGCCGTTAAACAGTTTGTATTTGCGCTGACTACGCAGTTTCATGCGCTTTAACAAGGTGTCGTCACCCGCTAATACCGCAACCTGCCAACCGTTAAAATGTTCACGCAACTGGGCGCCAAATCGACGATAAAGCAACAGTGTTTGTATTTCTTCGCCGAGGCGCTCCCCATACGGCGGGTTACAGACCAGCAAAGGTGTTTGTTCTTGGCTGATAGACACCGCCGGTGCACTCACCTGTTCGGCGTTAGCTACCTGCCAAGTACAAAATTCATTTAAGCCAAGGCGAATGGCATTTTGCTCCGCTATGGCGAGCACTTTGGGATCATGATCAAAGCCAATAAATTGTGCTTGGCGCTCAGCTTTGGCTGTTGCGAAGCGTTGCTGCGCTTGTTCAAGCTCAGTAGCCCAAATAGATTGGTCATGCCCACTCCAGCGCTGAAAACCCCAGTCGGTACGAGCTAAGCCTGGAGCGCGCTCAAATCGTATCATCGCGGCTTCAAGTAACAATGTGCCCGAGCCACAGAATGGGTCAAACATAACGCCCTGCTCGCTCGTCATGCCGCTACGAATAACCA
The DNA here is from genome assembly GCF_900116895.1 of Pseudidiomarina donghaiensis. Lineage (GTDB taxonomy): Bacteria > Pseudomonadota > Gammaproteobacteria > Enterobacterales > Alteromonadaceae > Pseudidiomarina > Pseudidiomarina donghaiensis. The sequence goes on from NZ_FPCF01000001.1 coordinate 1,077,195, forward strand.
CGGCTGCAGCCAAGGTTTCTCGCAATGGTGCTGCGCCTTGCTGTTGCCGGTAGCCACGTTTATGCAGGCTATCGCCAGCTAAATCGAGGTACCAGGTTAATTTTTCTTTTTGAATATGCGCGTTAATACGAAGATCGGGCTCTTCTTTTGAAACATTTGGACGCTCTAAGCCTTGCGCTCTGAATCGGTCGACAATGCCATCTTTAATAAGCTGAGCGCCAAATTGGGTATGGCGTATTTCATGGTTGCGACCACTAAAGTCGATCAAGAATGTTTGTTGTGGCGATTGAAATACAGTTTCCCAAGGCGTTTCTGCTACGGCGACAGGAATATCTTGCGCAGTTTTGACAAAGCTTTCGCCCAGCATGAGTAATACGCGGTTGGCGAGTCGCGTCCATAAACAAACCCGATAAGCACAGGCTAAATCGCCCTCGAACCAACAACCACCTGCGGTTTGCCGCACATTTGTGGCACCGAGTTGCTGTAGTTCGTCAAATAATAAAGGTTCAAGCCCTTTGGCGCAGGTTGCAAACAAGCGCATCGCTGAAGACGTGTTAGTCATTAAGATATCTTTGTTAGTGGTCATAGTCGCTATTATAGCGAAGTCGCGGCGCTGTGTATCGCGACAATTGTGCGTTTATTGCGCGGTTGAACGCGAATCGACTATTAAATAGGCGAACGGTGAAATAAGCTATTGCGTTATGTGTTGTGGGGCAGTAACATGCGCAGCATCGGACGCGGGGTGGAGCAGTCTGGTAGCTCGTCGGGCTCATAACCCGAAGGTCGTAGGTTCAAATCCTGCCCCCGCAACCAATTCCTTTCAAAGTAATTTCCAATTTCTAATCAGTTCGTCTTGATATCCAGGTTTTCCCAAGTGTTCCAAGTAATTCACCAGAATATGTTGAATTTGATCCGGAGAGCTAAACACAACTTGCGAACCATCTAAACCAGCAAAGCCACCTCCCCCCTGGGCACGGTAGTTATTGGTGGCCACATAGTAGGTTTCGCTTTGCGCAAAAGAAATTGAGGCTGAAACGCGCTCTCCTACCGGCTTGCTCACGTCAATTTGGTATTCAAACCCAACAAAGGTATCAAATTGGTACGACGGTATATCTTGAACGATGTGGCCCCACGGTGAGCTGTTGGTGCTTGGCTGCAATGCTGCAGCCGATTGCTCAAGCCAACGCTTAAGTTGTACACCTGTTACTTCAACCACTTCCAGCGTATTTGGGTAACGATAGAGGTCGCCAATATGGCCTAAGGTCAACACCCCACTGGGAATAAATGTAAACTGGTTGTCATGGTACATCTGCTCATTGAGCGCAGCGTTAAACGGCGCAACAGCACTAAATAAAGGACGTTGCGGTAATTTGTTACCCACCTCGCTATTGGCAAAAGCACGCTCAACGTACCAGCGCTGAGCGGAGTGAATGAACTGTAACGCGTGGGTGGGCTCAACCCGCGCCTTCGCTAAACTGAAGTCATGGTCGCTATGACCTATAGCCTGCTTCATGTAAGTTTCAGTTGCGCTGTGACTACTCGCTAAATGCTTGAGCACAGTGGGATCTGGATATTCCGCAGCGGCAATGACCTGGCTGTTAGACGCGATAATTTGCCAGCCAGCGTTGCTAAACGTCAGCGACAAATCAATAACCCCTAGATACTTACCTTGCGTACCCGGCTGCACACTTGGCTTGCCGAATAGAGTTCCTTGTTGGCTATTTACATGCGCTAGCTGGTCATAAACTTTGCTACCCGGGAACACTTCATGTTGATGACCAAAAATAATGGCATCAACAGCTGGTATTTGTGCGAGCTGCCACACCCCTTGTTCGCTATCAACACCATCATCGCTGTTCTTTGGCATGCCAGAGTGTGCCGCTAATACAATAATATCGGCCCCAGCACTTTGTGCTTCTGCGACGGCTTGAGTCGCCGCTGGAAACATGTCTGTTACCGCAACGTGGTCACGCAAATGGTGTGCGTCCCACTGCATGATTTGCGGCGGCAAAACGCCGACAACGGCAACCTTTAAAGGTTGTTGCCGGCCGTTGACGACGGGGCTTAATGAAAACATATGAAAGGCTTTGTGCCGCAGCGAACGACTCGCTAGCGTCGATGTGGCGGTTAAGTTGGCACCAAGCAGCGGTAACGTGTGCTTGGTACCGCCATAAGCATGCTGCAAATAGGCTAACCCGTAGTTGAACTCATGATTGCCTAAATTTGCGGCGTCATAGCCCATCAATGCAAGCAGGCTGGCAATCGACGGTAGGCTTTGTAATGAGTCAGGCGCTTGATAGTTTGCAACCAGCATATCGGTAACCGGTGACCCTTGAATCAAGTCGCCATTATCAATTAGTAGCGATATATCAGCCAATTGCCGTTGCTGTTGAATAATTGGCATTAAATGCGCAAGCCCAAATGGCTCCGCCTTTTTGCTGAAATAGCTATAGCCCGAGAAGTGGCCATGCACGTCGCTGGTAGCAAGCAGCTTTAGCTTGATCGGCTGGTTAGCATAACTGTTTGACATAAGAAGTACTATTGAGGGAAGCAGAAACAAAAACCAAGCAAGTTTACGTGTTGCCATGGTGATTCAAGCTTGCTTTAAATGGCTATCAGTACTGTTTTCGTGACTTTCATGTAATGCTTGTAACCGATTCGGCATTACTTTAATGACATCGAATTGGCGCAGGGTTTTAATGTCTGACAGCGGAAAGTCGCCACCTAACACCATACACTCAACAAACTCTCCGTCGGTTGAAGTGATTGCACAAATCGACTCGGCCATACCTGAGTTAAGACTGACCAACTGCCCTACTTCTAGGCTGCTTGGGGCATGTTCTGCGGTTTGAAAATACCAGCTTTGCGGCATTTGTGGCCGCCCATATCGCGAAAAGATAAGGTAGTTTAAAGACGCTTCTAGGATTGTTTGTGCAGCAACAATTCCGGAACTTTCTATAGCGTCGTAAAAGCTTTGAAATTGTTCGGCATCGTCTGTTGAAAAGGCGGCGCGCATGGCGTGCAACGGCACCAACCGAGAGCTTTTATAAGGCGCCGGATGAAACATGCCTTGCTCGAGCTCAATCTGCAGCTGCTGTTGATCAGGGTCATAAACCCAATGCCATTGTGCTATTTCGTGCACGGTAATTTCCTAAATGTTAGTCAGTTGTTTATAAATTAACGAACTACACGGTGTTTTACAAGGCATTCACCACATTGCGAACTAATTTAGGGCCATGGTAAATAAACCCTGTGTATATTTGCACAAGGCTAGCCCCAGCGGCTAGCTTCGCTTGTGCAGCCTCGGCGCTGTCAATACCACCCACGGCAATGATCGGAAGTTTACCTTGTGCCCGCTCAGCAATGGTTTTTACTACGTTGGTGCTGGCTTCAAACAGTACTTTACCACTTAAGCCACCAGCTTCTTCAGCATGGGGTAAACCAGCAACAGCATCGCGACTAAGTGTGGTATTCGTTGCAATAACCGCATCCATTTGATGGGCAACTAAAGCGTCCGTAATGGCTTGAATGCCCTCTTGCGTTAAATCTGGGGCAATTTTAACGGCTATTGGAACGTAACGGTTATGATGTTCGGCTAAGCTCGCTTGCTCTGCTTTTAAAGCACTCAGCAGCTCATGCAATGCGCTACCGTGTTGAAACTCCCGCAAACCGGGCGTGTTCGGTGACGAAATATTTACTGTAATATAGGCCGCGTATGGATAAACCTTTTGCATGCAGTGAATATAGTCTTGCACTGCTTCTGCCTCAGGTGTGTCTTTGTTTTTACCAATGTTAATACCAAGCACACCTTTGAAACGGCTTTTCTTAACTTGTTCAATAAGATAATCCACGCCAAGGTTATTAAACCCCATACGGTTAATAATGGCTTCTTTTTCGACAATTCTAAACAACCGCGGTTTTGGGTTACCTGGTTGTGGGCGCGGCGTTACCGTACCCACTTCAATAAAGCCAAACCCCATTTGCGCAAACGCATCAATACATTCGGCGTTTTTGTCTAACCCAGCCGCTAGGCCTACCGCATTTGGAAACTCTATGCCCATAACGGTCACGGGCTTGTGCGCCACTTGTTGGCGCCAAGCCAATGCTAGTGGCGTATGCGCAAAGCGTTTCAGCAGCTTTAAGGTTAAATCATGTGACTGTTCAGCGTCCTTACTGAACAGCCATTTTCGGGCAAGTGAATACATGAATTAATTCACCGACGACGTACAGTTGTGGTTAAGTAGCATCAGCTCACGTAAAGCAACCGAGAATTTCGCAAATTCATGAGTTTTCGTTGTACGGAAGTCAGATAGCATGACTAACCAGCGATCGACATATACTTTGTTGTCCGCTAACCAAGTCTCTAGCACAGCTAAGCCGTCTTGCTTCGCATCGCCTGACTTGAGCATGCTCATAGTTAGTGAGCGCTGTTGCCAATCGAGCTCTTCACGGAAGGCTGCTCGTGCTAACGCCTGCCAATGGTTATCAACCGGTTGGCTGTTAATTTGGTCAAGGAACCAATGTAACGACACACGAGAACCTAAGTTAAAGTATGCTTGTGCGACGGTGCTGACTTTGCGCCCTGTTTCATGCGTAATATCGGCGATATCAAGCGCTGAGAACAAGGTGGTTAAAATGCCAATGTTATGGGCTAGTTTTGCCGGCACACCTTGTGCTTGAAGTTTGTCAATTTGCTTTTCAATCTGTACACGTTCGTCTTCAACCAAATAGTTAAGAACGTTCTTGCGCAAATCGTCAAAGCTCGCTTTGTAAAAATCAATACGCTCTTGAATGGTATTCAAACTTGGGTTGCGATGACGCAAGAACCAACGGGTTGAACGACGCACCACACGGCGTAGCTGGAACAACATATTGTTTTGTACATCAGCTGGTATTTTGTTGTTGCCTGCTTCAATTTCTTCCATCAACCCACGCAAGTTAAAGCACTCGCGTGCAACCACGTAAGCCGAAGCCACTTCAGCAACCGTAGAGCCCGTTGCGTCAACCTTCCGGTAGACAAAATTAGGGCCCATGTCGTTAACAATGTTATTGGCTAAGCGAGTTGCAATAATCTGCGCGCGTAACGGATGATTTTCCATCGCTTCGGCATACTTCTCTTGCAACGGTACCGGGAATGCATTGATTAACGAGCGCGCATGGAACGGATCAGCCATGATTTCGTCGTCCAGCAATTGCTCTTTAAGCACCATTTTGCCGTACGCAGTAATTACCGCTAACTCAGGACGTGTTAACCCTTTGCCTTGGGCCTGACGCTCTGCTAATTCGTCGTCATCAGGTAAAAACTCAATAGCACGGTTAAGTTGCCCTTCACGCTCAAGGTGGTGAATAAAGCGTTGTAGTTCTTTAACCTGGTCAGCACCACGAATAGCAGTTACGGAAATAGACTGCGACTGACGGAAACAGTCTTTGATAACAATTTGCGCCACTTCGTCGGTCATGTCGTACAACAATTGATCGCGCTGTTTCAGCGTCAAGTCACCGTTGTCCACCAAACCGTTCAGTAATATTTTGATATTTACTTCGTTGTCCGAGCAGTCAACGCCACCGACGTTATCAACGGCGTCAGTGTTAATGCGACCACCGTTGCGAGCATATTCAATTCGGCCTAACTGGGTAAAACCAAGGTTGCCGCCCTCGCCTACAATTTTTGCGCGCAGCTCTTTACCATTAACGCGCAATGCGTCGTTGGCGCGGTCACCAACATCACTGTCGCTTTCGATTGACGACTTCACATAAGTGCCGATGCCGCCGTTCCAGAACAAGTCTACGTTTAAGGTCAAAATTGCTTTGATCAATTCATTTGGCGTAAACGACTTTTTCTGGGTGTTGAACAGTTTTTTCATTTCTGGCGACAGTTCAATCGCTTTTGCACTGCGCAAGAAAATACCGCCGCCTTCAGAAATCAGTGACTTGTCGAAGTCTTCCCAAGAAGAGCGTGGCAACTTAAACATACGCTCGCGCTCTATATAGGTTTTCGCAGCATTTGGATTCGGGTCGACAAATATATGCATGTGGTTAAATGCCGCAACCAAGCGGGTATGTTTTGACAGCAACATGCCGTTACCGAATACGTCACCGGCCATATCGCCCACGCCGACCGCTGTGAAGTCTGTGGTTTGACAGTCGATACCTAGCTCACGGAAATGACGTTTCACAGACTCCCACGCACCACGCGCAGTAATACCCATTTTCTTATGGTCATAACCCACTGAGCCACCAGAAGCGAATGCGTCTCGCAGCCAGAAGTTATATTCTGCAGAAATACCGTTAGCTATATCTGAGAATGTCGCGGTGCCTTTATCGGCAGCTACAACCAGGTAGGTGTCATCTTCATCATGACGAACAACGTCTTTCGGTGGCACAACTTCGCCATTGACGATGTTGTCAGTAATGTCTAACAACGCACGAATAAAGGTACGGTAGCATGCTTTACCTTCTTCAAAGAAGGCTTCACGTTCTTCAGGTAAATGCTTACAGAAGAAACCACCTTTTGCGCCTACTGGAACAATGACAGTGTTCTTCACTTGTTGCGCTTTTACCAAGCCCAACACTTCGGTACGGAAGTCTTCACGACGGTCGGACCAACGTAAACCACCTCGGGCAACCTTACCACCACGCAAATGAACGCCCTCAACGCGCGGCGAATACACGAAAATTTCATATTTCGGCAGTGGCAGCGGCATTTCAGGAATCATTTCTGGCATAAACTTCACAGAAATATATGGTTTTTCGTTGCCAGCTTGGTCTTGTTGGAAGAAGTTGGTACGTAAAGCCGCCAAAATCAACTCAACATAACGACGAATAATGCGGTCGTCATCAAGGTTCGCAACGTTCTCAAGTTCTGAGTTAATGCGTACTTCAAGTGCTTCAATTTTCTTCTCACGACTCTTTTCTTTCGGGTCGAATTTTGAGTAGAACAATTTTACAATCAGTTTGGCAATTAACGGATACTTGCTAAACGTACTTTCAATGTATGCCTGGCTAAAGGTGGTGCCAATTTGACGCATGTATTTTGCAAACATACGTAAAATAATCACTTGGCGGCCGGTTAAACCAGCGCTTAAGACTAAGCGGTTGAAGCCGTCGTCTTCGTAATGGCCGTCCCATACCTTCGCAAACGCGTTTTGGAACACATCACGGCTAGCTTCCAAGTCTAGCTTGACGTTGCTATGCAGCATTTGGAAATCAAGGATCCAGAATAGATCGCCGTCTGTTGTTTTGATTTGGTATGGGCTCTCACCAATAATACGCAAACCAAAGTTTTCCAACATCGGTAACACGTCAGACAAATGAATCGGTTCGTCTTTGTGGAATAATTTCAGACGAATTTTCTTACTCGTTTCATTTTCTTCACGCGAACGGTAGAACAACATGCCAAGCTTGTGTTCATCGTCAAGCGCTTCAATTTGTTGAATATCAGCAATGGCAACTGACGGAAGAATTTCTTCTTTATAAGCGCGCGGGAACGCGTTCGAGTAACGCTTATTTAAAGCATTAGCTTTGGCTTCGCCAAAAGTGCTACTTAGAATACGTTCAAAGTTATCTTCCCAAGTGCGGGCTGCTTCAATGAGGTTTTGCTCTAATTCTTTCACGTCAATGTCCTGTACGTGTTCGCCAATGCGCACGGTGTAATGGGTGCGAGCTAGCGACGACTCTGAAAAATAGGTGGTGAAGTCTACGTCTTCTTTGCTATGCAGCGTGTTCGCCAATATTTGCTGGGTACGTTGACGCAGCAAGGTGTTATAGCGCTCTTTAGGTACGTACACCATGCACGACGCAAAACGGCCAAATATGTCGCGGCGAACGAATACACGCGTCATATCGCGCTCTTGCATTTGCAACACGCCTAAACCAACTTCAAGCAAGTCATCTTCGTTTGCCTGAACAATTTCATCGCGCGGATATGTCTCTAAGATGTTCAGCAATGCTTTCGCAGCATGCGAATTTGAGGCAAAACCTGAAGCCTCCATAACACGCTTAATTTTGTCACCAACTAATGGCACGTCACGCGCACTATTGTTATAGAAGCTACTTGAATACAAACCAATAAAGCGATCTTCACCAATCACTTTACCGTTTTTATCAAAGCGCTTAATACCAATGTAGTCGCAGTAGGCTGGCCGGTGAACACGTGACTTCGTGTTGGTTTTGGTTAACAACAATAAGCTATCGTCGAAGGTTAAGTCGCGTGCGACTTCGGGTAGCGACGACACTAAGCGTTCTTTGTTGTTGGCACTTTTGCGCATCAACCCTAAGCTTGAATCTGTTACTTGACGAATAACGTAGTCGCCTTCAACAGGTTTTAAGTCATAACGACGGTAACCCATTAAGGTAAAGTTATCTTGAGCTAACCAACTTAAGAAACGTTGAGCTTCCTTCAACGATTTCTTGTCACCTGGATAATTGATGTCGTTAAGTTCGTTGGCAATAGCGCTAAGACGCTCACGCATGGGTAACCAGTCAGAAACAGACAGATTGATTTCGTCCATGACTGAAGCAAGCTCTTTTTTTAGCGTCGCAATCGCTTCTTTGGTGGTTTGCCGATCGACCTCAATCAGAAACACTGTATCGACTTCATTGTCTTCCTTGCGCGTGCCTGCTTTCAACAACTCTGAAATTTGGTTGCTCTCATCACGTTTGTGACTAATGGGTAGGTGCAGTAATAAATGCGAAGTAATTCCAAGGCGTGAAAGCGCCATTCGAATTGAGTCCACCATAAAAGGACTATCCGATTGGATAATTTCGATAATGGTATGTGCAGATTCCCAACCGTGACGCGCCACTTCAGGGTTGTAGATTTTGATCAGTGCTTTTTCGCCTGGCTTATAGTCATTAAAACTATGCCATAGCCCCATCACCGCACCGTACATATCGCTGTCGTTTCGCAAAGCCAGATCATCCGGTGAGATGTTGCGAAATAGCCTCATCGCAAAGTCTTTGATTAAATCGGCACGATCGGTGGCTCGTTGCTGAATCAGATCGGCCACCTTTTGCAATACAACTGGAATCTGGCCTTCGCCAAACGCATTCATGATGGTGTCCTTTTTACGTGATAGATATTACGAAGCGGCAAGCTGGCGCGATACCAACATCACCCTACGAAATAATTGCTATTATTGTCGGACATTTAGGTAGGTTATTCAATGCTTATTATCATGAAAAACACAGTGTTCAGACCACGAAATTCGTGGCCTGAACATGTTTATGAGAAAGCTTTGCATGATTATTACAAAGGCGACAAACTTTGACTGATTTTTTCGTCTAAATCAGGGGCTAAATTTGGCAGTTTTTGCAGCTGACGCAACTGCGCTTCAAGCAAAGATTGACGCTTAGCATCAAAGCGGCGCCATTGCGTCAACGGCGTTACTAAACGTGCTGCAACCTGTGGGTTTTTGTCGTTTAGATAGGAAACCATCTCCGCCATTAACGCATACCCTGCCCCATCTTCACGATGAAACTGGGTTACATTTCGCCCGAAAGTTGCCCATAACGCATACACGCGATTCGGGTTGTCACGATTAAAACGCGAATGGTTATGCAATTGCTTGACTATTTCAACAACATCAGTGTGCGGCGCACTAGCTTGAATAGCAAACCACTTATCTAACACTAATGGGGTGTCGTACCACTGGCGTTCGAACGCCCGAAGTAACTGTTCCTGACACGGTAATCGCAAATGCACCGCCGTTTGCAAAGCCGATTGTTGAGCCGTCATGTTGTCGGCTGCGGCATAGTACTTTGCAACAACATCGCTATATTTATCAGGCATATGCAGTGCCAAATAATAAAGTATTGTATGCTGCAAACTGCGCTGCGCAATAGCGCTTCCGGTTAAGGTATAAGGTGTTTCAGCACTAGTCTCGTAGCCTTGCCAAAGGCTCTCAAACTCAGCAAACAGGTGTTCCGCCAATTGTTGCCGTAACTGATGAACCGCTGTAGCAATATGAGCTAGCGGTATGTCGCGCGGATAATACTCCGCAATTTCTTCAACGGTTGGAGGTGTTAGTACTTGAGCCTTCAGGGCACTGTCCATAGTGCTGGCGACAAATTGTTGCAGCGCCTGCGCAACTTTTGGGGGTAATACCAAGGCCTGTTGAGAAGCCACTGCGCTACGAATAAGTTGCGTGAAAATTTGCTGTGCAGCCTCCCAACGCGTGACTTCTTGCTCTGCAGAAGCGAGCAGTACCACTTGATCACTGAAACTTTGGGAAAAATTAAGCTTAATCGGCGCGCCAAAGTTTTCATTCAACGCCACGACGGGTTCGGCGGTGATATTATCAAAAATCAATTGGCCCGAGTCAGTCGTAAATTCAAAAAGTAAACTACCAGACTCATGGGCCCGAACCGCGTCAGTTGGTTGCCGGTCAGTACTGGCTGAAGTCACTGAAAGACGTTGCCCATTTTTACCGTATAAACTCAGTAACATGGGAATGTAAACGGCCTGTTTCTCCGTCTGACCTGCGGTTTCTGGGGTGTATTGGGAAAAACTAAGGGTTAAGCGCTGCTGATTCGCATCATAATGTTGCGTCACCTCGACAATGGGCGTGCCAGCCTGGCTGTACCAGCGCTTAAACACCGATAAATCAGCTTGATTTGCCTCCGCCATAGCCGCGACAAAATCATCGCAGGTTACGGCCTGGCCATCGTGACGTTCAATATACAGCCGCATACCGGCTTGAAAGCCCTGCTCGCCGAGTATGGTATGCAACATGCGAATGACTTCCGCACCTTTGTTGTATACCGTCACCGTATAGAAGTTATTCATTTCGACCACTTTGTCGGGTCGTATCGGGTGCGCCATGGGGCTAGCATCTTCATTGAATTGATGCGTGCGTATAATACGAATTGCATCAATGCGGTTCACCGCACGAGAACCTAAGTCAGAGCTAAACTCTTGATCGCGAAATACCGTTAAACCTTCTTTCAAACTCAGCTGGAACCAATCACGACAAGTAATGCGATTGCCTGTCCAGTTATGAAAGTATTCGTGGCCTATTACTGACTCAACGTTTAGAAAATCTTGGTCGGTTGCGGTTTTAGCGTCGGCCAACACATAACGCGAATTAAAAACATTCAGGCCCTTGTTTTCCATGGCGCCCATGTTGAAGAAATCAACCGCCACAACCATATAAATATCTAAGTCGTACTCAAGACCAAAACGCTCTTCATCCCAGCGCATGGAGTTCTTGAGCGATGTCATGGCAAATTCAGCACGGCTTAAATTGCCTTTATCGACAAATAACTGTAATTGCACCGCGCGGCCGCTACAGGTAACGAATTCGTCGTTAAGCACGTCGAAGTCGCCGGCAACGAGCGCAAAAAGATATGCAGGTTTTGGGTGTGGGTCATGCCATGTCACCCAATGGGTACCGTCACTATTGTTTCCTCGGGCGACGGCGTTGCCGTTACTCAACAAATAGGGAAACCGCACTGCATCACCAACCACGGTCGTGGTAAATTGAGCCAAAATATCCGGCCGATCTAAGTAATAGGTAATGCGCCGAAATCCTTCAGCTTCGCATTGCGTACAAAACGCCCCGCCTGACTTGTAAAGCCCTTCAAGTGCCTGATTAGCCGCTGGGTTGATCTGGGTTTCTATGGTTAGTTCAAAAGGCTCGTTCGGCACGGTTAATTGCAGTGACTTTTCATCAATGTGAACATCATCACGTGCAACCTGCTCGCCATTTAAAGCAATTTGAATAAGCTCGAGGTTTTCCCCGTGAAGCACCAAGCTATTGGAACTCCCTACAGGGGTGATCTGCATGGTGTTGTGCACACGTGTTGCGGTTTCATGAAGGTGAAAAGTTAAATCGACGGTTTTGATGAGGAATTCCGGAGCGCGATAGTCGCTCCGGAAAGTTGCTGATTTTACTGACATATTACCCTATAGATTATGCTTGTTGACGCTCTGGTAAGCGTAGAATACGTATGCCGGTGTAGGCGTAAAAAAGTGCCATTAACGGTGTGATCCAGTTAAAGAAAGCAAATGGCGCATATATCCAAGGGCTAACGCCTAACGCGCCCATCATAAATGCACCACATGTATTCCAAGGAATTAATGCTGAAGTTAAGGTTGCGCTGTCTTCTAACGTACGCGAAAGTAATCGAGGGTCTAAGCCGCGGCGCTCAAATTCTTCACGATACATGCGCCCTGGCAATACAATTGCCATGTATTGGTCTGCGGTTAATACGTTGGCGCCAAAACAGGTAAATAAGGTCGCAGCAATTAAGCTGCCTAAAGACTTTACATACCCAAGAATACCGGTAATTAAGCGCTGTAGCAGGCCTAACTTTTCCATAATTGCGCCAAATGTCATGGCACTTAAAATAAGCCACACGGTGTTGAGCATACTAGACATGCCACCGCCACTTAACAGGTCATCTAGGTCTGCTGAACCTGTTTCAATTGCCACACCGTCAGTAAGTGCCCCCCACACTACTTTTAGGGTACCGATTGCGGTTGTGTCCCCGCCGGCTAGTTTGTTAATCATATCGGGTTGGAAAATAACCGCCCAAACACCGCCTAACAACGCGCCAAAAAATACGGTAGGTAACGCTGGTTTTCTGGTTGCTGCTAAATACAGTAGCACCAACAAAGGCACTAACATAAGCCAGCCAATATTAAAGGTGTTGCGCAGTTCAAGCTGCATTTTTTCGAGTTGCAATACACTGACTGTACCGTCGGCGTTAAAACCTAAAATAACAAATATAATCAGCGTGATAACAAACGCGGGTACCGCGGTATATGCCATATAGCGAATATGCGAAAACAGTTCAGAGCCGGCTACGGCTGGTGCCAAGTTTGTGGTATCGCTTAATGGCGACATTTTGTCACCAAAATAGGCGCCAGAAACAACGGCGCCGGCGGTAATTGCTGGTGATAAATCCATACCTACAGCAACGCCCATAAGTGCCACACCAATTGTCGCTGCAGTAGTCCACGAGCTGCCAATAGCTAAAGAAATGATGGCACAGATAAGCGCTGTTGCTGCGTAAAACCAACTTGGATTAAGTAGCTCTAAACCGAAATAGATCATGCTCGGCACCGTACCTGCTAATAACCAAGTACCAATCAGCGACCCGACAGCAAGAATAATTAACAAAGCCCCGAGTGCAACCGAGATGCCTTCTTTAATGCCGTCTTCAATTTGTTCCCAACTAAACCGGTTGTAAAAGCCAATGGCTATTGCTACCCCTGCCGCTATCCATAGCGCAATCTGATTTGGCCCATATGACGAGTCTTCACCAAATAAATAAACCGATAGCGCTAACATTGCGATGAGCGCTAATAAAGGTAGCGATGCTTGTAAAATGCTGGGGCTGCGTTGTTGGACAGCTTTATTATTTTGCATAAATAGTCTCTAACCAAAAAATAAAATCTAATTTTTATAATTATTTTAACGATAAAAAAGCCGCTTAAAGCGGCTTTTTCGTCACAGTGTGTCGCAGTTTAATTCATTGCAAGCTTCTGCGCATCAATCATCGCAAAGCTTAAGGCCATGGTCTCTGTCAAATAAGGATCCGCAAGCTCTATATCTTCCGGAATATCCTCTGCAGCTTCCACTGGCTCCAACCCTAACCGCTTTAATCGCTCATTTGCACGGGCCAGTTTTTTCGCTTCTTCTTCAGCCTGTTCAGCTTCACGCTCAGCAAGCACTAAACTGACCCAAGTGCGATCTTTCTGCGCTTGATAGTCGGCAATATCCTCAAACACGTACTGAAATTCCGGGTTGTCTTGAATACGTTTATTGAGAGTTTCTTGCCACTTTGTAAAACTATCGACGGCAACAGTGCTTGTTGTCTCGTAATTCGCTGCAGGTAATTGATCCCATGGTAACGCGTTGTCTTGGCTGCTTTCACCAAACTCTTCAGCATCAATAACCGAAGGCATGATTAAATCAGGACTCACACCTCGTAACTGTGTGCTACCGCCGTTAATACGATAGAACTTGGCAATGGTAAATTGAACGCTACCTAGCTCATTGTCGTAGTTATCAAAAGGATACATCTGCAAAGCGCGATGATGCTGAACCGTGCCCTTACCATAGGTATTTTCGCCGACAACTATTGCACGTTGATAGTCTTGCAAAGCTGCAGCGAAAATTTCTGAAGCTGAAGCACTGTAACGATCGACCATGACGACTAACGGCCCGTCATAATAAACTTTGCCATCACGGTCGCCATTGATATCGCGGCGTTTGCGGTGATCTAAAATTTGAACCACCGGACCTTTATCAATAAATAAACCGGTTAAAGAAATAGCTTCAGACAGCGAACCCCCTCCGTTACCGCGTAGGTCAATGACAATGCCCTCCACGTCAGCTTGTTTGGCTTCGTCGATAAGCTTTTTGGTATCGTCGGTAAGACCGTTGTAAAAACCTGGAATATTAATCACGCCAAGTTTACGCCCCGCATAATCGCCCGTTTCGGGTGACTCGATTTCTAATTTAGCCGCGCGGTCTTCAAGTTTGACCTTGTCGCGAACAATCGCAATTTCTTTCGGTGCTGTACCGGCACTTTGATTTGCTTTCAAAACCTGTAACCGAACAGTTGAGCCTTTCGGCCCTTTAATAAGCTCTACAACCTCGTCTAAGCGCCAACCCACAATATCAACAAAATCATCGTCACCCTGCGCGACGCCAACAATTTTATCATCGACTGCAAGGTTGCCATTTTTATCCGCAGGGCCACCAGGTACAAGGCTACGTATCACGGTATAATCGTAATCGGCTTGCAGCACGGCACCAATTCCCTCGAGTGATAAGTTCATGTTCTGCTGAAACCGTTCAGCGTTGGCTGGCGACAAATAACTTGTGTGCGCTTCAACACTGCGCGCAAATGCGTTCATGACGGTCTGGAACACATCTTCACTGTTGGTTTGCGTTAATCTTTTTAGAGCACTGTTGTAACGCTTACCTAAAGTTTCAACCACTTCAGGCCAGCTTTTGCCTGTCATCGATAAATTCAAAGCATCGTATTTTACCCGTTGACGCCAAAGCTCATCGAGTTCCGCTTGGTTTTGCGCCCATGGCGCATCTTCGCGTTGGAAGTAATATTTGTCATCGGCTTTGGTAAAGTCGAATGGTTGCTCCGCATCAAGCAGTGACAATGCGTAGGTATAACGCTCAAATCGACGTTGCAGTGATTTGTCATACACGGAATATGCAGCATTTAGCTTACCGGTTAAAATCATATCGTCGAATAAATCGCGATATTCGCCTGCTTGATCTACATCTTTTTGCAACAAGAACATCTTATTGTAATCAAGCATATCTAAATAACGGTCTAGAATTTGCGCCGATAATGCATTGTCGAGTTGCATTTGCTTGAAATGATCGCGGGTGAAGAACCGAGCGACGCGGCCGCTTGCAACGCCATGCTGCTCTTCAGGTTGCAACTGTGGGAGCTCTTCAGGCGTGTGTGCTGGAGGAATTGCGATAGCTGTAGCACTGAATCCAACAGCTACACTAATCGCTAACGCAAATTTAGACATCGCTCGCTTCGTCATACTTCACTACTCCTATTTCGTGACAAAAACTGCGCTTACCTTCACTTTGACCGTTAAACCATTTTGAAGTTGCACATGAATATCGTCACGATCAATTTCGGTAACTTGACCGGCTACTGGCACTTTGCCTGCTTTCACTTGAACTTGCTGCCCTATCTGTAATTGGTCGTGCTGAGCTGCGGTTAAATTAACAGACGGCTTTGTTGCCTTAGCCGTACCTGTTGAATGGCGTTTAGCTGGGCTTTTCGCTCGTGCTTTGCGCGCCGCAGAAACATTCGCTTTTGGCTTGGCGTTATTATCACTGGCAGGCTTAGCGGCCGCCTGCTGTGCCTTTCGCTTTGTTGCTGCGCGCTCTGCGGCAGCAGCTTTCGACTCAGCCAACGCTTGCTCAGCATGTTGTTGATGATCGCCTTCAATAATACCGGCTTCAGCACCATCAAGATCAACACGCACGGCACCAACTTTCACTGCTCGTAGGTAACGCCAGCTATTGGTGTAGTGTCTCAATGCAGTACGAATACGGGTTTTACTTACTGTTTCGTCGTCTTTTAAACGCTCAGCTAACTCTTCAAAAATTCCAATTTTTAGCGGCTTCGCTTCACCTTCAAGCGAAAAGCACTCAGGGAATTTTTCAGCTAAATAAGCTATAACATCTTTGGTATTCGTTAACTTTTTAACGTCAGTCGTCATCGTCATTAAATTCCTGCTGACGTACGTCAGCTAGTTGATCCATTATGTAGGCTTGCATTTCATCGCTATCAAGAGCTAATAACTCTGGATTTTCTATCCACTCAAATAGCGTCCGTCTTACTACTTCTTCTAATTGTTCCATTGTATCGTCAGGGTCACTGTAATCGACAATATAATGCAACATTTCATTCATTTGGTCGGTTGCGGCCTCTTCGTCACCTTCAAAAAAAGCCATATCGCCATAGCTGACCAGGTAAGCATAAATATCGAAATCACTGTACATGTGTGATATCTACCCTATGCTGGCCAGTTTAAGGTTTCAATAAAGCGACCTATTTGACTTAACCCCGCCGCATCTTCTTCGCTGAACCGCCCTACCGTTGGGCTGTCGAGGTCAAATACCCCAACCACAACGTCATTCACGATTAACGGCACAACCACCTCAGAGTTTGAGGCTGAGTCGCACGCAATGTGCCCCGCAAAATCATGCACATCAATAACGCGTTGCGTAGTGCGCGTTGCCGCTGCGGTACCGCAAACGCCTTTACCGAAGGCAATACGTAAGCAGGCTACTTTCCCTTGAAAAGGCCCTAAAACAAGAGTGTCAGGCTCACGAGTTAAGTAAAACCCCACCCAGTTCACATCTGCTAATGTGTCGTAAACTAATGCTGATAAATTGCTTAAATTAGCAATGAGATCAGGCTCGCCAGCTGTAATAGCCTTGGCTTGTTCGAGTAGCAAATTATAATCAGTGTTATTCATAAACAGCTACGAGCTCGCTTCTTGATTATTGTTTAAAGGAAAGCTTGCGATTGTTTGTTCGCCTTTTATGTCAGCTTTCATTGCGCGTTTTGTGCGGGTTACCAGCTGGCCGTCAGATCCAATACGGAAAGCTTCTTCAGAGGGGCGGTATTTTGCTTGATACGCCATAACTAACTGAATGCAGTGTTCGCGTTGTTGCTCAGTTAACTTTGCCCCATCAGGCCACTTACCTAATTCAACCGCCTGAATAAGCCGTTCAAAGGTTTCTGGACTAATGGATGACACCAAATCATTAAACTGCATTTATCGCGGCTTCCTTTTAATCAAGACTAATCTGACGCGATTGACAATAAACCAAACCACGCCAACTATCATCAAGCCGTAAGCCGAGTTAGCTTGCCAACTACCCGGTAACGGCTGTTGAATAAAATAATAAGTAAACGCTGCAATAGCGATAAGCAAGGCGAGCATAGACTGACCAATAACTTTTTCGCGCTTGGCCATCATGACACGATGCCACTCGCGATCACGTTCTTCAGGCGTCAAACCAGTTAATTTAAAGTCACAATGTGGGCAGTTGGTTGCTTTGTCAGACACCCGCTTAGAGCACGAAGGGCATTGAATAAGCGCCATGTAAACCTCGGTTACGTCACAGTAGAATAGGCAATATAAGGGATCTGGCCGGAAATTCAAGCTGTGTAAGGGTTTTAAAAAAAAACAAACCCGCCGAAGCGGGCTTGTTCGATGAGGTATTCGCTTAATCTTTCGCGCTTTTTTCTTTATGCTCAGCGTCAAAATCTTGCCAATAAGCTTTGACCGTATCTTTCATTTCGCGCCGCAATAACACAATACCTAGCAAGTTCGGTAGTGTCATCAGCACAATGGCGACATAAGACAACGTCCATACTAGCGTGGTGTCTGCAAACGAAGCCACAAAGAAGCCAGCAACGTAAATAATTCGATACGGCATGACCCCACGTTGGCCAACTAAATAAACCACGGCACGGTCGCCATAATAGGACCAAGCAATTGCCGTTGAGAAGGCAAATAACAGTAAGCTAATTGGAATAATGTATTCACCTGGCTGGCCTAAGAAGCCCATACTAAAAGCTTTAGCGGTTAATGCCGCAGAATGTAGCAAGGAATCCCCGACAATAACGATATCTTCTTTCTTGAGCTGCCCATTTTCGATGCGTAGCACACCTGTGTATGGGTCTTCGCCAGCAACAATAAAGCGCACGTTTTCGGCAACAGAACGCGCGTGCAATAAGGTGTAGCCATTACTCACCGCTTTACCGTCGCGCACTGTAATACTGCCTGTGAATTTTTCGATGGTATTCTGCTCGGTACCATTTAAGTAATGATAGAGCGCCTCGCGGTCTACTTCATTCGCATCAGAATAGTTACCAGCCACAATTTCTAGATCAGTACGCGAAAAGGTGTTTTCGTGTTTCTGTGACCAAACCCCAGAGGACAGGATAACCAAGCCGGTTAAGGTACAGATAATAATGGTGTCGATGAATGGCTCAAGAATTGACACCATACCTTCAGACACTGGCTCATCTGCGCGTGCCGAGGCATGAGCAATGGGCGCTGAACCCTGCCCAGCTTCGTTTGAGAACAAGCCACGGTTAACGCCACGGTTAAACGCATACGCAAAGGTTGCACCTAAGAAACCACCTGTGGCTGCAGAACCAGTGAATGCATCGGTGAAAATAGCGGCAAATGATGGCCCGATTTGGTCAAGGTTATACAAAATAACACTCAGCGAGCCAAGCACGTACAGCACACCCATAATAGGTACAATTTTTGACGTTACCGCGGCAATACGCGTAATACCGCCAATAATGACCAAGGCTAACAAGATAGACAGCACACCACCGACAACCATGGGCTCGAAGCCAAAGCTCATTTCCATGCTCTGTGCAATGTTGTTAATTTGCGGCATATTACCGGTGCCAAACGAGCTAATAATCGTGGCAATGGCAAAAATCACCGCCAACCACTTCATGTTTAAGCGGCGGTCCATGTAATACATGGGGCCACCGGCCATGGTACCGTCTTCGGTTTGTACGCGATATTTATGCGACAAGGTCACTTCAACAAACTTGGTCGTCATACCCAAGAATGCGGTAATCCACATCCAGAATAGAGCCGCTGGGCCACCAAGGAATATCGCTAACGCAACGCCACCAATGTTACCCGTACCGACGGTACCAGAAAGCGCGGTTGATAACGCTTGAAAATGGCTGGTATCGCCTTGCGCGCCCTTTTTGGTGAACTTGCCAGTAACGACTTTCCAGGCATGACTGAAAAATCGAATTTGCGGAAAGCCTAGGTAGAGTGTGAAAAATAAACCTACCCCCAAAAGAATATACGGGAAGTAAGCTGCTGAACCTAAGTAGCTGTCAAGCAGCAATAAAAAGTTGTTAATCGCTTCCAAGGTGTCCCCCTTGTGGAATTATTATTGTTGTTGTTCGCATTTAACCTAGCTTGCGCAGCTTAACTGCGCAAGCTATTTGCGATACCGTATATTGCGCTCAATACATCAGCACCGAATTGTTGACTACGGTTTGCCGACCAACCAAAGTCGACATCAGGCAAGTTCGCATTATCTTTGAATGGCATTTCCAAAGTAAATGCTAAACAGTTAAAGCGCTCGCTGACTGCGTTGCTTGCCACGGTTAAATTAGCTTCGCCTGGCTTATCAACTTCGTACCCGTGCTCGACTTGGAACTCTGGTGTAATCGATAAAAGAATTTGTTTAAACTTCTCACCCACTTGGTGCATTTCATCTGTGTAACTAGGCACCCCTTCGCAACCGGCTAAGAAGTTGTAAGGCAAGGCTTCGTCGCCATGTACATCTAGATAAAAATCGACGCCAGTTTCTTGCATTGCTTGCAGCACATAATAAACTTCTGGGCTTTTTTCTAAAGTCGGTTCAGCCCATTCGCGATTTAAGTTCACACCCACCGCATTGGTGCGTAAATGGCCGCGAACACTGCCGTCTGGGTTCATGTTTGGAACCACATAAAATACGTTACTTTCTAGCAGCTTGCGCGCGGTTCCGTCTTCGTCATCTAATAATCGACTGAGCAAGCCCTCAATAAACCACTCCGCCATTGACTCACCTGGATGTTGTCGCGCGGTTATCCAAATTTTCTTCTTCTGGTCATCGGGTTCGCCAATAACCAATAAATTCATGTCGCGACCATCTAAAGTTGGCCCCAATAATACGTGTTGGCATTCAATGGATTGCTGCGCCCATTGAATTAAGTCTTGATGACGCTCATACGAGTATGGCGTGAAGTACGCGTAATAAACGCTTTCTTGATCAGGAGAGTGACGAATGATCAGTTCTTTACCATTGAATTCAGTCGGTACACGAAACCAGTTTTCGCGGTCGTACGAAGCTAGCGCGGCATATTCTTTCCAGCCGTCTGGGTATGCTGATTGGCCGGCGTTGTTTATGTGCATAACATGTTCAACGCCCGGTTCGCCATATAGTTTGAAATGAAACCATTGGTAAAAATCTGATTGATTATCTTTGCGAATAGCTAATTGAATATTGTCGGGTGTATTGGCTTCAATGACTTCAATGTTACCGCTGTCAAATTGGGCAGTAATAAACATGAAAGCTCCTTGTTGTTTTGTTTTTATAAAATACGGGAAAAACAAAAGCGCCTAATTAGGCGCTTTTGTGAAAGGAATTACTTAGGCAGGTTCAACAATTGCTGACCAGCCATTTGTTCAGCAACACGAATAACCTGGCAGCTATAACCAAATTCATTGTCGTACCAAACATAAAGCACAGCGCGGTCTTCATCAACAATGGTTGCTTGTGAATCAACAACGCCGGCATAACGTGAACCAACTAAGTCAGTTGAAACAATTTCAGTTGACGCTGTGAAGTCGATTTGAGCCTGTAACTCCGAGTGCAAAGCACGATCTTTCAAAAAGTCGTTTAAGCCTTCTTTGCTCGTCGCTTTGTTCAAGTTCAAGTTCATAATTGCCATAGAAACGTTCGGCGTCGGAACACGAATTGCGTTACCCGTTAGTTTGCCAGCTAGCTCAGGTAATGCTTTCGCTACCGCTTTTGCTGCGCCTGTTGAGGTCAGTACCATGTTTAATGGCGCTGAACGGCCACGACGTTCGGCTTTATGGTAGTTGTCGATTAAGTTTTGATCGTTAGTGTATGAGTGTACGGTTTCAACGTGACCATTACGAATGCCGTACTCGTCATTGATCACTTTCAATACTGGAGTAATTGCATTGGTGGTGCAGCTAGCCGCACTTACAATTAAGTCTTCCGGCAAAATATCCGTGTGATTCACACCGTAAACAATATTCTTAATGTCACCTTTTGATGGTGCAGTTAACAATACTTTCTTCACACCTTTAGATTTTAGGTGCAAACCTAAGCCTGCTTCGTCTTTCCAAATACCGGTGTTGTCGATAACGATGGCATCGTTAATGCCGTATTGCGTGTAATCAACTTGGTCTGGGCCATCGGAGTAAATAACTTTAATACTGGTACCGTTGGCTTTAATTGCTGAGTTTTCATGGTCAATAGTAATAGAACCATTGAACGGCCCATGAATTGAGTCACGACGCAATAAGCTGGCACGCTTTTCAAGGTCGCCATCACGCCCGCCACGGACAACTATGGCGCGTAAACGCATTTTGTTGTTGCTACCATTACGCTCAATAAGCAAGCGCGCCAATAAGCGGCCAATACGCCCAAAACCATAAAGAACGATATCTTGTGGAGCAATTTCATCGGCTTTGTCGACAATATCAACTAATTCGCGCTGCAAGTAGGCTTCAATGCTATCGCCCTTGCCTGCGTCTTTGTGCAAGTAATTAAAGGCTAGTTTACCAAGGTCAACGCGCGCCGGCGCTAGTTTCATTTTGCTCAGTGCTTCAATAAATGGGAAGCTTTCGCGCAAGCGTAATTTTACACCTTCATGGCGACGAATCAGGCGGTGTGCCTTGATGATATTAATGGTATCGACATTCAACAGAGAGCGTCCGTAAACCAAAATTTCTACACCATAGTTGCGATACAGACGACCAATGATTGGCTGCATCATCTCGGCATATTCTTGGCGCTCCTGCCAACTCGCTAAGGTTATATCCTGTTGCTGATCACTCATGAGGTTACCTTTATGTTACGTAAATTTAACGGTTGCATGAAAATTGGCGGCTATTGTACTTAATTACGTCGCCAAGCGCTAGATTGACTGTAACTGTGCTGACTGCATGGTATAATTTGGACACACAAAACTGAGGAGTAAAATCATGTTACGGCGCACAAAAATTGTTACCACACTTGGCCCAGCTACTGATGATCCGAAAGTGCTTGAGGCACTAATTCAAGCCGGTGCTAATGTGGTGCGATTAAACTTTTCCCACGGCACTGCTGATGATCACAAACAGCGAGCTGCCAATGTGCGCGACATTGCTTCTCGTTTAGGCATACATGTTGCCATACTCGGCGACTTACAAGGTCCAAAAATTCGCGTCGCCAAGTTTGAAATTGGCTCTATTATGTTAGATGTCGGCGACGTTTTTGTTCTTGATGCTGAATTAGACAAACATGCTGGAAATCAGCAGCGCGTTGGTATCGACTACAAGGAGCTACCGCAGGATGTCAGCGAAGGCGATATTTTATTGCTCGACGATGGGCGGGTACGCTTAAAAGTAGAAGATGTTTCAGGTTCGCAAGTCACCACAACAGTAACGGTTGGCGGTCGGTTATCAAATAATAAAGGCATCAACCGACTTGGTGGCGGGCTATCAGCCGCTGCACTAACTGAAAAAGACTACCAAGATATCGTCACTGCGGCAGAAATTGGCGTCGACTATTTAGCGGTAAGCTTTCCACGCAGTGGTACCGATATTCACGAAGCTCGCCGTTTATTGCGCGAAGCTGGCGGTCGTGGTTCGCTGTGTGCAAAAATTGAGCGAGCCGAGGCCGTTGCTACCGATGCAGCACTTGACGACATTATTCGCGCCTCAGATGCCGTTATGGTGGCGCGCGGAGACCTCGGGGTAGAAATTGGTGACGCACAACTAGTTGGTAAACAAAAACGTATTATTGAGCGCGCCCGGCAATGCAACAAAGTAGTGATCACGGCAACGCAAATGATGGAATCCATGATTGAAAGCCCTATGCCGACTCGGGCTGAAGTGATGGACGTTGCCAACGCCGTGCTTGATGGCACCGATGCGGTCATGTTGTCAGCGGAAACTGCTGCCGGTAAGTACCCTGTGGCGACTGTGAAGGCCATGGCCGAAATTTGTCTTGGTGCTGAAACGCACCCAAGCGTGACCATTGATAAACATGACCTTGATGAAACCTTCACATCAATTCAAGAGGCAACGGCTATCACCGCAATGTACGCAGCGACCCACCTAGCTGGTGTAAAAGCCATCATTGCACTGACCGAGTCAGGCTCTACGGCGAAGTTAATGTCACGCATTAACACTATTTTGCCAATATTCTCATTATCACGTCATCCTGAAAGCCGCGCTCGTTGTGCGCTTTATCGTGGCGTGTACCCTATTGCCTTCGACTCCACCAAAAGCGAGCCACATCAACTGGTGTTTGATGCGATTGAAGAGATTAAACTGCGTGGCCATGTAGTACCCGGCGACTTAGTGATTCTTACTCATGGCGATGTCATGGAGACTGTGGGTTCAACCAATACTTGCAAAATCATTGAAGTAAAATAATACCGAGCTGATTACAAGAGTATTCCGCGGACTTGTGTTAATCAAGTCCGCGTTCTTCGAAGAACAAAGCCAGCTCGTTACAATCTTCAATATACTCGTCTAGCTTAGCGACAATTCGTTGACGTTGTTTGTTGGTTAAGGATTGATAAAGGTCGTGCATAAGCGCCATAGTTAATTCGCGGTTATGCGCAACCCGTTCAGCCAGCTCAGCCGAATAAAGCGTATCTGAATTAAATAACAACTGATTGAGTAGGGTCGGAAATTGCTTTAAATTTCGACGTTCATTGAGTGCCTGCAAGAAACCACCATGCCATTGAGCCGTATAAGCAAGCCAAAGTTCTCGCGTTGGCAAACGCTCATCGCTCCACTGATTCAACAAACGCTCCTGCACCGGTGTTACGCGTCGCAACCAATTTTGCGCGTTTTTTCTTGCCCGTTTTCGAAGTTGCGCTTGACGCTCATCGGACGCTACCGCCTCGGCTAGCTCCTCACGTTCTTCAGCTAAACGTTTTGCCAACTCAACTTCTATTTGAGCAAGTTGGGCATCGGTTAAATTCGGCAACAACGTCAATGCATAGGGTTCTATGCCAGTTAACATTCGCTGCCATGCCATAATAGCGATGTCGTAGGTTTCGGCAATATCGGCTTCAGTTAAGCTTTGGGTCGCAATTTTATCGCGCAAAATTTGCAGCTGTTCAGCATAAAAAGGAAGTTCGTTAGTGGCGTGCCAGTGGTGTAATTCGGTAATTGCAATATCAACTTGTTGCTTTTGAGCATCATTCAGGTCAACAAATTTGTTAAGCTCCCACTCAACGAACGTATCTGCGAAACGATAACCGATTTGAGTTGAGCACGCTGTTAAAAACAGCGCAATGCTCGCTACAAAGAGCATCCTGGCATAACGCATAACCTTCCTTCCCTATTATTCGAACTACGAATTTAGAATAAGTTTCTTAATGCGATCTTTGTAACTGCGGCTGACTTTGAGTTCTTTACCATTGCGCAGAATTAAATGATACTCACCATTTTGGCGGCTACAGAGTTTTTCAACGTGCTCCATATTCACAATGGCAGAGCGGTGTATACGTTGAAACCGCTGTGGGTTGAGTTCTTCTTCAAGCTCTTTCATTGTCCGCCGCAAAATATGCGTTTCATTGCTTGCGTGAATACACATGTAATCGCCAGCTGCGTCTACCCACTCAATTGAATTGATAGCCACCCGAGTAATTTCGCCGCTTTCTTTTATCGCAATGTGCTCAGGATAACGAGCAACACCGACATCATCACCGCTAGCTAAACGCTTCAATATGTCCTCGCAGTCTTCACCAGTCGCATCTGCTAATAGATTTAATATACGCTGCTGCTGAACTTTCTGTTCACGTGCCGCTAAACTTTTTTCAATTCGTTGAATACTTTGGCTTAAGCGCTCGTTATCTACGGGCTTTAATAAATAATCAATAGCGCGTACTTCAAATGCTTTGATAGCGTATTGATCATAAGCTGTCACGAAAACAATCAAAGGCATCTTGTAGCCATGTGATTGCACTTCGCGTAGTAGTTCAAACCCATTCATACCAGGCATTTGAATATCAAGAAAAACGAGATCGGGTTGCTCACTACCAATTAACTCAAGTGCTTGGCGCGCACTTTGGCACTCTTGCAGCACTTCTATTTGCTGAAATTCTTGTAAGCGAACGACTAATCCGCGTCGAGCAAGTGACTCGTCATCGACAACTAAGGTTCGAATTTTCTGGCTCATATATTTATTCAACCTGCTCTAACGGAATGCGAATTTCAATGCGTAATCCACGCGGTTCGTTGTCTGTTAATGTAAATGAGTAATTCTTTCCATACAAGGCTTGTAATCGTTCGCGAGTGTTTGCTAAGCCAACCCCACCTTTTGACGATAGCGAGTCAAGTGGCTTTGAGCAGCCTGGACCATTATCGCTAACGCTTATCAACAAATCTTCACCAAAACGGCGAGCGGAAATGATAATTTCGCCACCCTCTTCTACTTTTGCAATGGCATATTTGATTGAGTTTTCTATCAGCGGCTGTAGAAATAAACTAGGAACCAAGGCTTGTTTTACATCATCGGCCACATCAATCGTCACCTTTAAGCGTTCGTCAAATCGTACTTTCTCAATATCCAAATACAATAGTAAAGCTTCAAGCTCGCGCTCTAACGGTATTTTCTTAATCGGTTCGTTATCTAAACTAAAACGCAAAAACAAACTTAGTTTCGACATCATGCGATTGGCTAACTCGTTCTCTTTCACCAAAATCAAGGTCGAAATTGCATTTAAAGTGTTAAACAAAAAGTGTGGATTAAGTTGATAGCGCAGCATTTTTAGTTGCGCTTGGTGGGCCATTGACGTCGCCATCAAGGCTTTTTGTTTTTCGTCTTGTAGCATCTGATAATACTTAATACCGAAATACAAGCCGCTCCAACTTAACAAAATGTAAAATTTCGCGATAGTATTTTTAAAGTAGAACCAGTGACTGTCTGGGCTAAAACCAAATTTATAGATTTCCCAATAAGTGGCGTTATCGACGACCGCCCACAAAGCTGCGGCGACATAACTAGCCGCTAACACCACCACAATTAATAACCACGGACTAGCATCCCATATACGACGGTACAAATACCGTAGCGGAACGGTTAATAAGAACCCTGCGTATGCGCCAAGAAGCAAAATCAACGCATAAATGTCGCGCATTTCATGCATCAACGAGCCGATATAATGCACGAGGGCATAACCGCTCCAACCGGCTACCTGAAGTACCCAGAAAAAACGATTGCGGTCGTCAAGCAGGCCTTGCCAATGTGATAGCAAATTTTCGCGCCAAGTTTTCTGCATAAACGGCAAATAGCCTCTCATATCAGTAGAAATATTATGAGTTATTATACCGATAAGCGCTCACTAAATAACACGCTTCATCGCAATGCAAGCGCTATATAGCGCGCTGAAGTCATGCTAAGCTATTTAACAAACGCTATTGTTGTATTCACGGGGACGTATATGTTGCATTATCGAATTTGCGTGCATGACGCGAAGGCTCATGTGTTTGCAGTCACCATCGAAGTACCAATCACTCAAGCAGAACAACCGTTAACACTTAGCTTGCCAGCATGGATACCCGGCAGCTATATGATTCGTGACTTTGCGAAAAACATTACGGCACTGCGCGCCGAAATGGACAACGCCCCTATTTCAATACAACACCAAGACAAACAAACTTGGTCGCTGGTTCCACCGCGCCGAGGCATGCTGTATGTCAGCTATGAGGTTTATGCTTTTGATCTGAGCGTTCGCAGCGCTTATTTAGATCAATTTTGGGGCTTCTTCAATCACTCAAGTTTATGTTTGCAGGTACAGCAGCTAGCGCAAGAGTCATGTCGTGTAAGCATAGCAAGCCATCTTCAGTGGCAAGTTGCAACAGGTATGAAACGCCTGCAAGGTAAGCACTTTGGGCCCGGTGAGTTTGAAGCTGACAATTACGAAGCCCTCATTGATTATCCAGTATTAATGGGTAATTTAGACATTCACGAGTTTATTGCTGGCGGCGTAAAACACGCATTAGTTTTTGCCGGCCGGCACTATGGTGACGTTGACAGAATTTGTAGTGATTTAGCCACTATTTGCGAACGCCAAATAGAAATATTTGGTCACCAGCCGCCGTTTTCTGAATACTTATTTCTGACCATGGTCGTGGGTAAAGGTTTTGGCGGGCTCGAGCACCGTAACTCCACCGCGCTAGTTTGCAGTCGTAAAGACCTTATCCTGCCAGGTAAGCGCTTGATTGATAACGATTACCGCACGTTTTTAAGCTTATGCAGCCATGAATACTTCCATAGTTGGAATATCAAAACTCTTAAGCCTAAAACCTTTATCCCTTATCGATTAGATCAAGAGCACTACACTGAGCAATTGTGGTTTTACGAAGGCGTTACATCATATTTTGATGACTATGTATTGCATCAAACCGGTTTAATTGATGCGAATACCTACTTAGCCTTAATTGGTGAAACCTTGGCCCGGGTGCAACGTGGCGTAGGCACTGACCGACAAACAGTAACCGAGTCTAGTTTTCATGCATGGACCA
Source organism: Pseudidiomarina donghaiensis (assembly GCF_900116895.1). Classification (GTDB taxonomy): domain Bacteria; phylum Pseudomonadota; class Gammaproteobacteria; order Enterobacterales; family Alteromonadaceae; genus Pseudidiomarina; species Pseudidiomarina donghaiensis. The sequence goes on from NZ_FPCF01000001.1 coordinate 1,105,021, forward strand.
AGTTTTACAAACAAGATGAGAATTCACCAAATACAATCGTGAGTTACTATGCAAAAGGTGCGCTTATTGCGTTATGTCTGGATTTAACCTTACGTATCCGATCAACGCATCAGGTTACATTAGCAACGCTGATGCACGACTTATGGATGCGCTACGGTAAAACTCTTGAAGGCACTGACGATGACAGCGTGATTGCGTTTGCGCGGGAAACCTATCAAATTGATTTAGAGCCTTTTTTACATCAAGCGCTTTATACCACCGCCCCATTGCCTACGGCTGAATTGTTAGAGCAATTTGGCGTAACAATTAAGCGTGACGCGCCCAGTGACGATAATAGCTTTGGCGGCAAGGTAGCTCCAAGCAAGCAACCTGTTGCACTAGGTGCGAAGTACAAAGGCAGTGCACAAGGTTTAGAGTTACAAGTCGTGTACGCCGACGAAGCCGCACATTTGGCTGGTTTGAGTGCGAATGACCGTATTATTGCAATTGACCACTTACAGGTTACTGATGCCAACGTACGAGAATTATTTGAGCGCTATATTCCAGGCGATACAGTGACCGTACATGCGTTTCGACGCGATGAATTAATGACATTATCGCTGACTTGGCAACAGCCAAAACTAAATAACCATATTCTGACAGTTAGCGATCCGCAGCTGGCACAGGGTTGGTTGCAGCTTCCGAAAAAAACTCAATAGCTAAAGCTGGGTCAAGACGTTCATGGCGCCAATTGATGCGCCAATCGAGGTGTGGCCCAGTGACACGCCCTGTCGCTCCTATTTCCGCAATACGATCACCCTGTTGTATTTCGTCACCAACCTGAACGTGCAATTTATGCAAATGAATATAGGTGGTGGTGACGCCATAACCGTGTTCAATAATTAGTGTACCACCAGAATAAAACAAGTCGTTTTCGGCAAGGACTACCTTTCCTGCCCACGGAGCAAATACAGGGGTGCCGGTCGGCGCCGCAATATCTAAACCAAAATGGGGGTTGCGTGGTGTGCCATTAAAAATACGCTGACTTCCATATACGCCACTAATACGGCCCGCCGCTGGCATTTTTATCGGCGCTAAAAAGTCTGCACGTTGACTATTTGCATTATTACGGGCAGCCCAGACCTTGGCCGCTTCTTTTCGGGCTCTGGCCTGCTGTTCAGGGTCAGGAGTCACAGTTTTCTGTGGCACACCATCAACCCGATCAATGTTGTATTTGCGCGGCTTTATGTCAATAACTTGCGTTAACGTTTGGCCATTACGGCCAGTAATAACTAATGATTGTGGGCCGCTTACGTCGCGGCCAAAACCAAACACAACGTGGCCAGAGTCGGTTATTGGCAACGGGTTACCATTAAGCTCAACAGCAGCAGCATGTTCTAATTCGCCAATAAGTAAACCGCCCGATACATGGGCCCCAGTTAACGTTATTGTGGGGGCTTCCGAGCTTACGGGTGCAGCAGCAAGCGTAAAACTAGCCATGGCCACCGTCAGCACACCAAACATGCGTATAACTTGGTTAAGCATAACCAATTGCTCCCTTCCCTACGCCTTCAAAGCCAGTAACCTGCACAGCATCATTGGGGTGTTCTTGTTTAATACTTTGCGCTAAGTAACTGGCAATACATTCCACGGTTGAATCGGTTGGAATGGTATAATTCTCCGCCACTGGCACTAAAATTTCAAATAGCCCCTGATCGGCCGTATAGCTATATGCCATGTGGGTTTGCGTTGTCACCATAAGGTTCTTCTGAGCAAATACTGGTGACAGCTGCAGTTGTTCTATCACCGCGAGATCTTCTTCTGAACCCAAATAAATATCTTGCCAAGTTTGCGCCCACTGCTGCTCTAAATCGGCGTTGCGTTCACCGTTTAAGGCAACATATAACCGTGAACGATGGCCGTGGGCAATACGTTGACAATTACCATCATGTTTTTTTAAGCCGTGAGTATAGTGATAAAACGCGCCAGGAATTTCTTCGGCACGTAGTTCTAAGGTAAGCCCCTGCACGTTCTCAGGCAGTTCACGTTTTATAACTGCACGCAAATAGTCGGTAACGCTTTGCATCGTTACTTGCTGGGCATCTATAAACGCAAAGGCGTCCGCCGGACAAAACAGATGTATTGAACGTTGATTCGGGCGCAAAAAGTCGACCCAGTGGCTATTTCCATCGTCGTGATGGGTCACGTTGGTGTAAGGATGCTCAGCGGGTACCGCAAGCTTATGGTCAACTGCGTCGTCAATAATGCGCTTGATTTGCTTTTTAACACGCCCAAAATCGAGCACCATGGATTGTTCGTTTAACGAGCCGTCTAAAATGATATCAACGATCCAACTTTCGCCAACCATGCCGCGTTCAGGGCAAAGATAAGAAAAATCGATAACGGTTAAATCGTTTACAAATAACTGCATTGGCGTCTCTGAAAAATTAAATAATTAGCAATAAAATTAACGGCAAGTATACCACTACCGCGCGCTAGACGATAATTTTGATTAGCACCAGCCAGTCATAAATTAGTTTCAAGGCTAAACCTAAAAGCGCAACGCCCATGGCCCGATCAATCCAATGGCTAATTGCCCATAAACGATTTAAAAATGGCGGCCAAGTGATCAATGTTGCTAACAGCAAAAACCAAGCTGCTGTTGCAATCGCCATATAGACGCCGTAGCCCACTTTAATCAAAGTTGGTGTGCTTGGGGCGATAACGGTACTAAACAACGCCAGAAAAAATAGCGTGGCTTTGACATTCAACCCATTGGTTAAGAAACCGATACGAAAAGCTTTGCTGGCTGGCAGGCTAAGGTTTTCAGCTTGGCGAGCGCCGGCGCCTTGGTTTGCTGGTGCTGCGTGTGGTTGCGCTTGAATAGCTTGCCACCCTAGCCAACCTAAATAACCTGCACCAAGCAATAGTAAACTGCCGTAAACCCACTGATAGCGATGAATAACCAAAGCGACACCAAGCACCGAATACGCCACGTGTAAGAAAATACCGGTACCAATTCCCAGCGCGACCCAGCGCCCGGTATGACGGCCATAGCTAATACTGTAACGCGTGGTTACCGCAAAATCGGGGCCGGGGCTTGCCACAGCAAGAAAGTGTAATGTAGCTATGGTCAAAAACTCACCCAAATAAATTGATAAATTTTCCATTCTGATTTACTTTTAGTTAACTGTTAGGCGGTTAAAAATTAAAAATAACAATGAGATGAAGCCCATGGCACAAGATAAAAGCCCTTCCCTAAATGCATTACGTGTGTTCGCCGTAGCGGCTCATGCTGACTCTTTTAAACAAGCGGCTCAGCAACTTGGTGTGTCACAGTCGAATATTACGCGACAAATACAAGCACTTGAAGAACAATTAGGTACACGATTGTTTCAACGTGATAATCGCGTTCACGCGCTCAGCGCTGCCGGTGAAGTTCTTGCCCCTGACCTATTACGTATTTTTCGGGAGCTTGATCGGGTTGTTGATCGCGCTCGCTCGGTGGGTGACAGTGAACTAACAACCTTGCGCATAGCGGTCCCCGAAAGCTTTCTACGTTGGTGGCTAAGCCGACGCTTGGCGGAATTTTACGCTTTATACCCGCATATTCAGGTGCAATTTCAAACCGTTGAATTATTTCCGCAAAGCCATGGCCAAGCGACCTTGTGCCAACAATTAGCCCATGAAGAAATCGATTTAGCCATTCACTACGGTGCCCTACGCGATAAGGCATTGCACAGTTCTGTACTGTATACCCCAACCTATATTCCGGTGGCGCAAGCGAGCAGTGAAAAGGCCTTGGCTTCACGTTTATGGTGGGTTGACAGCCACGCACCGTATTGGCGTCAATTTAAAAAGGCCCAGGCCCATTTAGCTCGTCAATTAACCTTACGTCACGTTAGCAGTTGCAACATCGCGATTGATTTAACCCATGGAACCGATCATCTCACCTTAATTGATCAGTTGTTTCTTATGCATCCACAGTTACAAGGTTATGTGAAGCATACCGAGTATCAAGTAAGCCTACCCGAAGCTATGGTGGCAAGCTACAAGCAACGAGCGCGCCAACCATTGGCACTGGTCGCCTTTCATAAGTGGCTTGATGCGCGCCTTACGAGTTCTTTGGCGGGTAACGCTCAGCCAAACTAATACTGTCGCCGGTATGGGTAACGACCCGCGCGTGACGTCGGTTTAATTGGCGTGGGTCTGATACGCCGCACGAATGCGCAATAATATTCACCCCATACTCTAAAAATTTATGGTAGTTGGCCACTCGAACACTTTTATCAGTCGGGTCTAAACCGCGCTGCAGGTCTCTGTCATGTGTAGTGATACCTGTTGGGCAGGTGTTTTTGTTGCACTGCATGGCCTGAATACAACCTAGTGAAAACATGAAGCCGCGCGCAGAAACGACAAAATCAGCACCAATTGCGATAGCCCATGCAACGTCTGCGGGGGTGATCATTTTCCCTGACGCAATCACGCGAATACGTTCTTTTAGGCCAGCCGCCGAGAGTTTATCAACCAAAATAGGCAAACTTTCTGAAAGCTTAAGCCCAACATAGTCCATTAACGGTTGCGGAGCCGAGCCTGTGCCACCATCCGCACTGTCAAGGGTAATAAAGTCAGGTGCACAGTGGTGCCCTCGCTCGTTGATAGCCGAAACTAATTCATCTATCCAATTAGGCTCACCCATCACAAACTTAATGCCCGTTGGTTTGCCAGTGATACCGCGCACACGCTCAACAAAATCAAGTAATTCATGGTTGTTACTTATTTCAGGGTGCCGATTCGGTGATATTGAGTCTTCCCCCACCGGAATACCGCGAATTTCTGCAATCTCTTGGTTTACCTTTACACCTGGCAATATTCCGCCTTTACCCGGTTTAGCGCCTTGGCTAAGTTTAATTTCAAACATCTTTACTTCACGTTTACTGGCAATATCACGCAGTTTACCCTCGTGTAACTCGCCTGATGAGGTGCGTACGCCATACTTCGCTGTGCCTATTTGAAAAACAACATCGCAGCCACCAGCAAGATGATAAGGGCTAAGACCACCCTCGCCTGTATTCAACCAACAATTTGCAAGTTTTGCGCCTTTTGACAACGCAGTAACGGCGACGGGTGAAAGTGCGCCATAGCTCATGCCAGAAATATGAAAATAACTGGTGGGAGAATACGGCTGTTCACAGTGAGGCCCAATGGTGACCGGTTCTGGTTGGGTTTTCTCCTCTTCTTGATGCGGGTATGCACTATTGGCAAAAATAATGGTGCCATTCTTAGTTAAATCGCGCGTTGAACCAAAAGCCAGCGTACGGTCAGCATTTTTAGCTGCCCGATACACCCAGCTTCGCTGCGCACGATTAAAAGGCATCTCCTCTCGGTCCATCGCATAGAAATATTGCCGAAAAAACTCACCGAGGTGCTCAAACAGGTACCGAAAACGGCCAATGACTGGGAAGTTTCGGCGTATGGTATGCCGAGTTTGGTGTTTATCCACCACATACATCACGCCAATAGCAACAACGCCAATAATGAGCGCCAAAATAAACAAGGCAACCAACCATTGTGCAATCGTCAATAATGTCGACATCCAACCATTCACTTCCATGACTTGTTCCTTTTGCAGTGAAGAGAAACCTATATGTGCTTAAGTGTAGATACAACATATAAAAATCCTTCGCCAAGTGCGAGGGTTTTCGTCAGTATAAGGAATTGTTCTGCGCACGAAGAGGCGCACGTTGCTAGCTAAAACAAATGTTGCTTGAAAATATACTTGAAGGTAATTCGAGGAAGTGGTGCCCGGGGCCGGACTTGAACCGGCACGCTGTTACCAGCGAGGGATTTTAAATCCCTTGTGTCTACCAATTTCACCACCCGGGCACTTCTATAACAAGGCTCAGACTTTCGACTTCATTCTCAATGGAGGCGGGTCCCGGAGTCGAACCGAGATCCACGGATTTGCAATCCGCTGCATAGCCATTCTGCCAACCCGCCATTGAGTTTGGAGCGGGAAACGAGATTCGAACTCGCGACCCCAACCTTGGCAAGGTTGTGCTCTACCACTGAGCTATTCCCGCGTCCAGTGCTTGCGCATTCTACTGTCTATTTCGGCAAGGTCAACGACTTTTTTAACTGAAAGCGTTTGTTTGGCTATTTTTAATCCACTTGGCTTAAATCTGACCAAGCAGCGCGCAAATATTCAACCATCGACCAAACCGTTAGAACAAAGGCAATATACAATATTATTGTAGCTGTGACGACAATAAATGTATTTGCTTCCCAAATTAACCCGCCAATGGCCACCATTTGTGCAATGGTTTTGTATTTGCCAATGTTAGACACTTTTACTTGTTCTTGTCGGCCAATTTGCGCCATCCATTCGCGCAAGGCGGAAATAACAAGCTCGCGACTAATAATGACCAACCCTGGAATACTAATCCACCAGCTTGCGTAGTCTTCAACAATGACGACCAAAGAAGCCGCAACCATTACTTTATCGGCCACTGGGTCTAAAAACGCCCCGAACTTGGTAAATTGGTTAAATTTCCGCGCCACCCAACCATCTAAAGCATCTGTGAGGCCAGCGATTAAATACACAAAGGCCGCCCAAAAGTGCGCATCGGGCCATGGCTGATAATAAATGATTAGAAAAACCGGAATTAACGCAATTCGAAAGATCGTTAAAATGTTTGGCACATTCCACATCAGGTCTATTTTCCTCTATTCGTCGCGAAATGCGTGATAAATAGTTTCCGCAAGTTCACGACTAATTCCTGGTACGGCGGTAAGTTGGTCAATACTAGCTTGTTTTACCTCCTGTAATCCACCGAGATTTTGCAATAATTTCTGCCGCCGCTTCGCCCCAATGCCTGGAATATCTTCCAAACGTGATGAACGACGCACTTTTGCGCGACGTTGCCGGTGCCCAGTAATGGCAAAGCGGTGCGACTCATCGCGAATATGTTGCACCAAGTGCAAGGCTGCGGCGTCGGCGGCCAACGGAACCGTTTGATGACTACCGGCTAAAATGAGAGTTTCTAAGCCTGGCTTACGCGACTCGCCTTTTGCTACGCCTATAAGTAGTGGCGCACGAACGCCCTGCTCATCGCCCCAGTCATTGAAGTAGGCCTCGGCTTGCGCCAATTGGCCCTTACCCCCGTCAATAAACAAGATATCGGGTATGGCGGCTTTTCCTTCGGCGCTTAATAAAGCAGCGTCAAACCTGCGTTGCAGTGCTTGTGCCATAGCAGCATAATCATCGCCCGGAGTAATGCCCTTAATATTAAACCGGCGATAATCTGACTTTTTCGGCCCTTGGCGGTCAAACACCACACATGAGGCCACAGTTTCTTGCCCCATGGTGTGACTAATATCAAAGCATTCCATACGCTGTACGGGTTTTTCTAGGTCGAGTACTTGTTCCAGCTCGCTCAAGCGCAACAGCATGGTATTCTCTTGGTTCAGTTTGCTTTCTAAAGCATTCAGCGCATTTTTTTGGGCCAGCGTTTGGTATTGCTTTCGTTCACCGCGTACGTTGTGAGTCATTCGTACCTTTTGCGCTAACGCTTGCTCAAGTACTTGCAAATCGTGTTCAGGGTCAAGTAGCTGCGCGGCATTGGATTCGGGCAATATAATTTCACGCGGTAGCGAGCGCCCTACTTTATCGTTCAAATAAAATTGCAGCATAAATGCCAATAAAACTTCGCTGTCTTCGGTATTTGCGGGTACTTTCGGAAAATAGCTGCGGCTACCTTGAATGGCTCCTTCACGAATAAATAGCATATGCACTGCGGCAATACCGCCGCGCCGCGCAAAACCGATGACATCCAGTTCTTGCTGATTACCAGTGACGGCATTGCGTTCCTGCACTTTACGCATGGCAGCTATTTGGTCACGAAAGCGTGCAGCACGCTCAAAGTCCAACGCCGTGCTGGCTTGTTCCATACGCGTCACTAATTGATCAATAACCTGCTGATTTTTGCCCTGTAAAAAAGCCTTGGCTAACTCCACTTGTTCTTGATATTCCGCATCGGTGCAATAACCTTCTACACATGGCGCGAGGCAGCGTTTTAGCTGGTACTGCAAACAAGGTCGGCTACGTGCTCGATAATAGGCATCTTCGCATTGTCGAACCGGAAATATTTTTTGTAACAAGCGTAGGCTTTCTCGCACGGCCACCCCACTTGGAAACGGACCAAAATAATCGCCCTTTTCACGCCGGGTTCCGCGATGAAAAGCCAACCGTGGATGTTGATGGCCGCTGACAAAAATAAACGGGTATGACTTGTCGTCACGCAATAAAACGTTATAGCGCGGCCGGTATTTTTTTATGAAGTTATTTTCAAGAATAAGCGCTTCAGCTTCGGTATTGGTGACCGTTACGTCCATCTGCGCAATTTGTTTGACCAGGGTTTGGGTTTTCGGAACATCTATGTTGCTGCGAAAATAGCTACTTACACGCTTTTTTAGATCTTTTGCTTTGCCTACATAGATAACAACACCGTCAGCATCATACATGCGGTATACGCCAGGCTGATGCGTCAGGTGTTTTAAAAACTCTTTTGCGTTAAATCCCGTATCAGTCATATCCCTGCGGTATTTCAATTTCAACAAGCCCTGATTGTATCGCAAGATGCGTTAATTCAACATCTCCAAGTACCCCCAGTTTTTGAAAAATTCGATACCGAAAGGTATTTACGGTTTTACTACTAATATTTAAGTGTTTAGCAATATCCACCACACGAATACCGCGCCCTAGCATTTGGGTCACTTGCAGTTCGCGCTCACTCAATGATTTCATCATACGGCGATAATCATGCGTGCGTGGGTTCTTTGCTAAATACTCTGCAACAGCACTGGCCACATACATCTGTCCTTTACTGACATTTATGCAAGCGGTTTCAAATTCCGCGTAACTTGCATTGGACAACAAAAATGCGTCTACCGTGTGCGTATTACACTGAAAATCTAATACATCTTGAAAATTTTCAGCCCATAAAATGATCTGAAGATCATTAAACCTGCGGTGTAGTCTCCGCCAACTTTCTATGGTTCCATCACCTGCAAGTCGACTCGACAAAATGACGGTTGCGAACGGATGAGTTTTCACCTCGTCACGCAATTCGTTAAATGTCGAAACGCTTGCGACCACGCGATACTTTTTACTGCTAGAGCTTAATGTTGTGTACATACCTGAACGCAACAAGTCGCCCGGAATAGCTATAATAAAGTCGGTCATGACGACACGTTCCTTGTGAGGTTATTCTTGATAAAGGAGTTATCAAGTGAGTTAAGATATGACTCATTCATGAGCTTTTTTCAACAACTTTTTTCAGCATTTACAGCAAGATACAGAAATATCTTACAAGTTGATCGTATTTCACCCAAACACGGTCACGGTTTGTCGGCTTATGGCGACTAATTCTCCAGCCTGATCCCAAATGTGTGCATGGGTGTGACCATAGCCATGTGCTGCATAATCAATGTGCGCCACATATTGCCACCAATCACTGCTTTGCCGTTGCGGATTCAGCGGCTCTGGGAACTCAATGGTCCAAGTTAATGAGCTGGCAGGCGCTGGTTGGCTCAAGTGAGGTAGCAGCGCTGGCGGCCAAGCGTCCACTAAGCCAAGTAAATAACCGATGTTCATTGGGTTACTCTCGGTGCAAAAGCGCATCCACCCCCCAAATTCGCGTGACTTATTGCCTGTAAAGGGTAAGCCCCCGACAGTTACGGCATAATCGAAATGGTGGGTAAACTCTGGCATTAACGCGACCTTGGGAAATGGTAAGCCCTGCTCCCTTGGCGGCACGTGCGCTACCGGCGTGTCGGTAACCGTCACGGCCGACTCACGCGTACGGCCGTAACTAGCAAGCACAGAAAGCACCACGTTATCGCCTTGAATAATTTCTGCAGCAATTTGAGTGACATTTTTACCTTCGCGCAATAACCGCCGCCGCAAAATGGCTTGGCCAGGCTGCACAGGTGCAACAAAGGACACCGTAAACGAACGCAAATCCTGCTCATCTGAGGCTCCATAATGAATGTGCTGCCAGGCAATGGCCGCGGTTAAACCACCAAAGAGTGCACGGCCTTGACCCCACCCCTCGGGCAGTGAAATGGTTTGTTCGGCGGCGGGTGTGATTTGTGTGAGAATTTCAGAAAACAGCATAAGCCCCTCAAAAAGTCAAAAGCGATATTAGCTATTGGATATCAGATATTAGAAGATCGTTTTTTATAGATTAAGGGATACCATAGCACTGGTCTGATGAGTAGCCAATATTTAGAACTGCGAAAACGATATTAGCCGTTAGATATTGGATATTAGAAGATCGAGAGCGATATTGCCTATTAAATAGCTGATATTGGAAAGGATGTATCGGGTATTTGTTTTTTGCTGATATCTAATATCCAATAGCTGATATCTTATTTCGCACTACGCAGAACGAGAAAAGCCCGCTCAAATGAGCGGGCTTTTGGAAAAATGGCGGAGAGAGAGGGATTCGAACCCCCGGTGGGCGCGAGCCCACGCCTGATTTCAAGTCAGGTGCATTCAACCGAACTCTGCCATCTCTCCGCAGTCATTAAAGCTTGTTGCCTCAAGACGAAGCGAATGATAAAGAGCTAAAACTCCGTTGTAAAGTAAAAATTTAAACCATTTGGTTCGTTTGCTGTCATTTTATACAATCAGGGCAATAATTCGCTTGAAAGCATTGCCTTGAGTACCCATTTATAGGGTACACTCTCGGTACACGACTTGTCGTTAGATAGGTTTTTGAGAACAACACGGAGAACTACATGAGTAACCAAGCTCACATTTCGACCACTCAACGTGGTGAGTCAGTATTACAAACCAATAAAGTATTGCGTAATACATACATGTTATTGGGTCTTACGCTAGCGTTCAGCGCCTTGACAGCGTTTTTGTCAGCAAGCATGGGGTTACCTCACCCTGGCTTTATTATTACGTTAGTCGGTTTCTACGGTTTGTTGTTCTTGGTTCATAAAACGGCAAACAGCGCGATGGGCTTAGTCTCTGTATTCGCGTTAACTGGTTTTATGGGCTACACCCTAGGCCCTATTCTTGGCATGATTAGCGCTATTGGGCCAGCTGGTGACCAAATCATCATGACCGCTTTAGGCGGCACCGCGCTTATTTTCTTTGCCTTGTCAGCTTATGTATTAACCACCAAAAAGGACATGTCGTTTTTGGGTGGCATGATGATGGCGTTATTTGTGGTGTTAATTGTTGCCTTCATTGCCAATATCTTCCTTAATATGCCAGCTTTACAGCTAACTCTGTCTGCTTTGTTTATTTTATTCTCAGCGGGTGCCATTTTAATGCAAACCAGCTCGATTATTCATGGCGGCGAGCGTAACTATGTATTGGCGACAGTGACTTTATATGTCTCTATCTACAATATTTTTATTAGCTTAATTCAAATTCTATTGGCTTTTGCTGGTGGTGATGAATAACAGCCAACCTATGTAAGGAATACGCGTGGCGCGACTTGTTTTAGCTTTACACGCTGCTCCGGCAGCACCCGCCCCCGCACAAAACCGCAGCCTGTTAGCGTTTAAATATGCACAGGCTGCGCTTGTTTCTGGGCACCAAATAGACATGGTTTTCTTTTATGCGGACGCCGTTTTGCATGCCTTTACTAGCAATGAAACTGCACTGGTTGACGACTGGGTGCAGCTATCACAGCAGCATGATATTCCCTTGGTTATTTGTAATACGGTGGCTGAACAACGCTATTCAATGGCAACAGACGCGCTTATACCGCCGTTTCAAAATGGCGGACTGACCGAGTTCGCCATGGCTGCTGCGGCGGCTGATCGGGTGGTTCAGTTATGAGTATGGCAATCATACAAACTACCGATGCAAGCTCGCCACAAGCAAAGCTTGGCCAAGACATGTTGTTAGCCCTGGCGAGTTTAGATTTAAACCCACAATTGGTGCTCAGTGGTGATGGTTTGCGCTTATGGCTACGCAGCGAAGCAAACAGCAGCGACGTTCAATCATTGCATAAACGCTATGCCATGCTTGAGCTATTTGACTGCCCTGCGCCATGGGTGAATGCCGACGAATTAGCAGCACACGGCTGGCAATCGGGCGATTTTATTGCTCACGTTGAGGTACTTGATGCTGACCGTTGGCGTGACAAAATCCACAGCCTGAGCAACACGTTGGTTTACTAAGGAATACGCATGATAAATGTTGAATTAGATGCGGCACACATACCTGAGCCTCAGCCAATCGAGCAAACCAATAGCGTTTATTTAGTGCGTAATTGGCCTTCCAAAGAATGGTTGACACGGTGGCTCCATGCCGGTGTTACCTTTATCGTTAGCGAACAAGCGTTGCTTCAGCTCGTTGCAAACCCAGAACTCATAGACACATTGCCTGTTTATCCGTATGCATTGCACTCAGAAATTGTATTAAATAACTTACAAGATCAACTTCCACCTTCGATTATCCAGTTGGGTGATGCGCGCTGGGTAGAGTTAACTATTGAAGCTGACCAATATATGGTGTGGGACAATGTTTGAGTTCAACGGGCGCACTTACGCGACCGATAAACATGAATACTTGGCGAACTTTGATGAATGGTCGCCCGAGCTGGCGCAATATATCGCAACGCTCGAAAATATCACGCTCACGGAAGCGCACTGGGAAGTTGTTAACTTTGTACGAGATTTCTATCAAACTTATGATACCAGCCCGGCTATGCGGGTCTTGGTAAAAGCGATCGGTAAAAGTTTGGGTGCCGACAAGGCCAATAGCATGTATTTATATAAGCTATTTCCCAAGGGGCCGGCCAAGCAAGCAACGCGCATTGCGGGCTTACCCAAGCCCGCAAAGTGCATTTAAACACGCCCTATTTAGCCAATTTTTTCAACCCCACCCATATAGGGTTGTAACGCTTTTGGAATAGTTACTGAGCCGTCGGTTTGTTGATTATTTTCAAGCAGCGCAACCAAGGTGCGGCCAACCGCTAGGCCAGAACCATTTAAGGTATGCATTAATTCTGGTTTTTTCGCCCCTTTCCGACGGAAGCGAGCTTGCATGCGGCGGGCTTGGAAATCCCACATGTTTGAACATGAGCTAATTTCACGATACTTCTGTTGCGACGGTACCCACACTTCAAGGTCATAGGTTTTGGCAGCGCCAAAGCCCATATCTCCGGTACATAACAACATCTTGCGATACGGCAACTCTAATAGCTGCAGAACTTTCTCGGCGTGGCCTGTCAGCTTTTCAAGGGTGTCCATTGACGCTTCTGGCTGCACTAACCACACCAACTCAACCTTATCAAATTGGTGTTGGCGAATTAAACCACGGGTGTCGCGACCATGAGAACCAGCCTCGCTGCGGAAACATGGCGTATGCGCAACATATTGAATGGGCAACTGACTTTCGTCGGCAATTTCGTCACGCCACAAGTTGGTCAATGGCACTTCAGCGGTTGGAATTAATGACAATGGCACTTGGTTTTCAGTCGCGCCTTTGACATGAAATAAATCTTCACCAAATTTTGGTAACTGCCCCGTGCCAAATAAGGTTTCCTGATTGACCAAATACGGTACATAGGCTTCTTCGTAACCGTGTTCAGTGGTGTGTAGATCAATCATGAATTGCGCTAATGCTCGGTGTAAACGCGCAATTTGCCCTTTTAATACCACAAAGCGTGCACCGGCTAATTTCGAACCAAGCTCAAAGTCCATGCCTTTTAAAATGTTAGCGGCAACATCAACATGATCTTTGGGTTCAAACTCAAATTCACGCGGCGTACCCCAGCGGCTAACTTCTTGATTGTCATCTTCGTCAGCACCAACAGGCACACTTTCATCGGGTAAGTTTGGCACGCCGGCAATAATAGCCTGCAACTGCTCTTGAACATCATTCAACTCAGCTTTCGCGGCTTCAAGTTGCGCACCAAGGTCATCAACGGCGGCTAATAACGGCGCAATATCTTCGCCTTTAGCTTTGGCTTGGCCAATTGACTTTGATCGGGCATTACGCTCCGCTTGTAGCGACTCAGTGCGCACCTGTAAGTCTTTGCGTTGTTGCTCAAGCGCTTCTAAACGCTCAACATCTAACGAAAAATTACGAGCTACTTTAAGGCGCTCTGCGGTTTGTGCGAGTTCACTACGAAATAACTTAGCGTCTAACATGTGGTTCCCAATCGTTGGTTTAAATCTTTATCCATAACGCCAACAGCACAGCACCAAGGCAGCCGAAGACGTTGAGCAATGCGTATAATGTGGCTTTCAACCAGTCGCCGTGTTGTAACAACAAAACCAAATCTAACGAAAATGTAGAAAACGTGGTAAATGCACCGAGTACGCCCACACCTAAAAATAGCCAAAGTTGCTGCTCTGCCGCGGGCGCAGCGTACTGTACTGCGAAAAGCCAAGCCAATAAAAATGAGCCTGCTATGTTAACGATTAGTGTTGCGAAAGGAAATAAATTACTAAAATTTATTAGCAATAAGCCCACACCATAACGCGCGCTTGCGCCTAATGCTCCGCCGAGTGCTACCCAAAGAAAATTAGTCATGGTTATCTCGTTGCCAGGGGCTTTTTTGGTTGTATTGTTGTAACCAATTTAATTTGTCCAGCAACTGCTTTTCAAGGCCTCTATCGCTGGGCTGGTACAGCTGAATGTCTTTTAATTCATACGGCACATAGCGTTCGCCGGCAACAAACGCGTGCGGGTAGTCATGGGCATAGCGATAATCTACACCATAGCCTTCGGCTTTATGCAGCTTGGTTGGCGCATTGGTTAGGTGCTTAGGCACCGGTAAATCAGGATATTCTTCGGCCAGCTGTTTGGCTTGATTAAAGGCCCGATACACAGCGTTGCTTTTCGGTGCCATGGCACAAAAGATCAACGCTTGGGCTATCGCCCGCTCGCCTTCAGCCGGACCAACGCGCGTGAAAGTGTCCCAGGCATTTAATGCTAATTGCATGGCCCGTGGGTCTGCGTTGCCTATGTCTTCTGAGGCAATTGCTAAAACACGGCGCGCAACAATTAGTGGATCGCCACCGCCATGCAAAATACGTGCGTACCAATACAGGGCTGCGTCGGGCGACGACCCACGGACTGATTTGTGGAGCGCCGATAGTAATTCATAATACGCATCGCCTTGCTTATCAAACGCCGCTTGGCGTTTGCCTACGGCTTCTTGCACCAACTTCACATCAATGCTGTTATCAGTGGCCGCATCGGCACAAATCTCTAAAAAGTTAAGCGCCTTGCGGGCATCACCAGCGGCACTATGAATGAGAAAATCGCGTGCTTCAGGGCTTAGCGATAACTGACGCGCACCTAACCCTCGCTCTTGGTCAGTTAAAGCTTGGGTAATCACCTGGTTAACTTCATCGTCGGCCAGCAGCTGTAATCGATACACGCGCGTACGTGACAGTAACGCGTTATTTAATTCAAACGCCGGGTTTTCGGTGGTTGCCCCAACAAAAATAATGGTGCCATCTTCAATATGCGGCAAAAATGCGTCTTGTTGGCTTTTGTTGAAGCGGTGCACTTCATCAACAAACAAAACCGTACGTTTTTGCTGCACGGATGCTCGCTGCTTCGCCGTTTCAATAGCCGCTCGAATGTCTTTCACACCAGCCGTGACGGCACTAATACGGTCAAGTTCGGCCGAACCACTTAACGCTACTAACTCGGCCAACGTAGTTTTACCGGTGCCGGGCGGGCCCCATAGAATCATGGAATGCAAAAGCCCCCGGTTTATTGCCTCATACAAGGGTTTTCCAGGGGCTAAAATGTGTTGCTGGCCAATATACTCAGACAACTGCCGTGGCCGCATTTTGGCCGCCAGTGGCCTGAAGTCTGGCGCGAACGCTAATTCGCCATTAGCGTTGGTCATCCACATCAACTCCGTCTGGTAATTCAAACTGGAACAAAGATTCGCTGAGCGCTTGGTTTAACACCACATTCTCTAAATTAATGGTGCTAATTTGCCCTTGCCCATCGTCAAGAATAATACGCGTTATGGCTGCGTCAGCGCCGTTTTCGGCAAAAACCAGTTGCAAGCTTTGCGAGCTCTCTGCATCGGGCTTCGGCTGCAAAGCAAAACTGTTACCCTCTGCTTTTACGTCATACTGGTGCCAAGCCCCGCTCTCGCCGTCTAAGAGCAAGAGTAATGGGCTTTGCGAAACGGCATTGGTTTGATCATACACCGTAACTTGCTCTACAAATGGGTTGTAATACCACAAATTTTGGCCGTCAGCGATCATGACCGTTTCGTCCGGTGCATCGGTCTGCCAATGCAATAAATTCGGGCGCGATAACGCCATATTGCCATGTAATTGTTGCACTAATTCGCCGTTTATGTCGGTTACCTGTTGGCTAAAGTCGGCACTTAAAGTCGTGAGGTTATGCAGCCGTTTCAACAAGGCTTGACGATCCGCTTCAGTCGCGCCAACCGGCGTATTGACTAAATAAATAGTTGTGCAAGCTGCCGTGGCAGCAATGTATTTCAATAGCTTCATGATGATTTATCCATTACAACTTAGGTTAATCACGCGGTGCGCGCGGCGCTAAAACTTCCCGCTGACCATTATTGCCTGCACTACTAACGACACCGCTCGCTTCCATTTGTTCCACAATGCGGGCCGCGCGGTTATAACCAATTCTAAATTTGCGCTGTACACTCGACACCGAAACACGGCGCGTTTCTGTTACAAACGCAACGGCCTCGTCATACAAGGGGTCGCTTTCTTCATCGCCTAGGTCCAGTTGCTCACCAGGCAACAAGTTGTCTTCGTCTAGGCTGCCGTTGAGTATTTCGTCCAAATAGTTAGGTTTGCCACGCTTCTTCCAATCAGCTACCACCGCGTGAACTTCGTGATCGTCCACAAAGGCACCATGCACACGCGTTGGTACACCACTGCCTGGCGGCAAATAAAGCATGTCACCCTGCCCCAACAATTGATCGGCTCCGGGTTGGTCTAAAATAGTGCGTGAGTCAATTTTAGACTGCACTTGGAAGGCTATTCGCGTTGGAATATTCGCTTTTATTAATCCGGTAATAACGTCTACCGACGGGCGTTGTGTCGCCAAAATTAAATGAATACCAGCGGCACGTGCTTTTTGCGCAATGCGGGCAATAAGTTCTTCAACTTTTTTACCGACAATCATCATCATGTCGGCAAATTCGTCGATAACCACCACAATACTTGGCAGTTTTTCTAAATAAGGTGGCAACTCGTCCATCGAGTCACCTGGCTTCCAAATTGGGTCACGTAGCGGCTCGCCAGCTTCAATGGCGTCCAATACTTTTTGGTTATAGCCTTTAAGGTTACGTACCCCAAGCGCTGACATCAGCTTGTACCGGCGCTCCATTTCACCCACGCACCAACGCAATGCATTGGCGGCATCTTTCATGTCGGTAACGACTTCGGTAAGCAAATGCGGAATGCCTTCATACACCGAAAGCTCGAGCATTTTTGGATCGATCATAATGAGTCGAACGTCTTCCGGAGAACTCTTATAGAGCAAGCTCAAAATCATGACGTTCACGCCAACCGATTTACCTGAACCCGTGGTACCGGCCACCAACAAGTGTGGCATTTTGGCCAAGTCTACAACCACAGGCGCGCCAGAAATGCCTTTACCGAGCACCATGGTTAGTGGTGCAGGACTTTGCTGGAAAGCATCACAGGCTATCACTTCGCTAAAGAATACCGTTTCGCGGCTTTTATTAGGAAGCTCTAAGCCTACGTATGATTTACCAGGAATAACTTCCACAACACGAACTGAAATAGCGCTTAATGAACGTGCGATATCTTTATCTAAATTTGAAATTTTTGATACTTTTACGCCGGGCGCTAAATCAAGCTCAAAACGTGTAATAACAGGGCCTGGCTGTACGTTCGCCACTTTGACTTCAACGCCAAAGTCTTGCAATACAGCTTCCACGGTTTGACTAACCTGCGCCAGTTCTTCCGGAGTTAACGGGTTGCCGGTTTTGCTCGGTTTATCAAGCAACTCAATTGACGGTAGCGGGTCAACACTTAGCGGATTGCTGCTGACGTTTTCTTCAGCACTGGCTGCAGCACTCTTTATAGTCGTGTCGTCATCATCACCTTCTGTACCAGCCGCGTCGGTATTTTTGCTAGAAGCCTTGGTCATGGCTGATTTTCGAGCTGGTTTAGGTGCAAAACGCGCCTGCTCTTCCGGTATGTCATCAGGATCTACATCGTCATCGTCCACCGCGCTAATTGCCAGGTCGAGATCAAGCTCTGGTTCTTGACGAATTTGCGTCGCAGGTAACGTTTTCTGGCTAGGTGCTAACGCAGGCTTCTTATCTTCTTTTGCGGCTTTTGGAACGCGTTCTTTGCGCGGACGATCTTTTATCCAATGAACCAAGCGCTGACTATTTTTAATCAGGCCTAAAGTACCGGCAATTGTTATCTCACCTAACTTATCGGCGAGCCAAATCCAAGAAATACCGGTAACTAGAGTAAGCCCCGTGCATAAAAAGGTTAGCAACAACAAGGTGGTGCCAATAACATTAAAATACGGTAATAACGATAGACTAATCACGTCGCCCACTACCCCACCGGCAGAAAACGAGTAAATATTGCTAAAGTTCAAAGAAGCTAATGCGGAAGCGCCTATCAGCGTAAGCACCAAACCTATTAGGCGCAAACCAACGGCTAAATAGTCTAATTCAAGTAACCGATGTGGTTGGCGAAACATCACGTAACCTAGCGCTGCGAGGCCGAAAGGTAGTAAATAAGCAACAAAACCAAACGCAAACAACAAGGCATCAGCAAACCACGCGCCAATGGCACCGGCGGCATTATGAATAGTGCCCTCGTAGCCAGTCTGGGACCAACTAGGATCGGCAGGGTTGAAACTGGCGAGCGCTAAAAACAAGAAAATCGCGAAGGCGCCGCAGAGTATTAGGCCAACCTCAAGTACGCGTTGGACACCGCTCATGCATTGCTCCATTGACGTTGATGATGTGCCATGGTTGTTTTATTCCCTTTTGTCGTTCTTATGTTCTATTTTTAGTTATTGTAGCGCGCTTGCATGGCTTATTCAGCTATTTATACCATGCTTTTCTTAACCTTTAATCAATACTTTATTGTCGTCCTTAATTTCTTCCATCACCACATAGGTGCGTGACTCATTAACGCCCGGCATGGTTAAGATAGTTTCGCCTAACAACTTGCGATACGAGGGCATATCTGGCACACGGGCCTTGATAAGAAAGTCAAAATCACCGGCCACCAAATGGCACTCAAGAATTTCAGGGGTTTCACGCACGGCATCACTAAACTCGGCAAAGGCGTCGGGCGATGTGCGCGTTAGCGTGATCTCAACGAAAACCATTAAGTTCGCCCCCAATTTAGCGGGGTTAATTCGAGCGTGGTAGCCATCAAGTACACCTTCCCGCTCAAGCTTACGCACCCTTTCATTACATGCCGTTGGGCTCAATCCCACACGTTGTGCGAGGTTAACGTTACTTATACGGCCATCGTCTTGCAAAATTCGTAAGATTTTTCGGTCAAGGCGGTCAATAGTTATTTCCACCGGTTCTTCAGGCTCAAACATGTGTTTTCTCTGTTTTGCTATTCATAAACCTATTTATACGCTAAAAAAAGGCTAAAAAAAAGCACGAAACACACCATGGTTATAATCTATAATGCCGCCGTTTATTTCAGACAAGGAATGCATACCAGTCATTCCCTAACGACAAATACAGAATTGGAGAAGCACAACCATGCTGATTGGTGTACCTAAAGAAATCAAAAACCATGAGTACCGCATTGGTCTTACCCCTGCCGCAGTGCGTGAATATGTCGCACATGGTCATCAGGTAATGGTTGAACAAAATGGTGGCTTAGCCATTGGCTTCACCAATGAAGATTACGAGCAAGCAGGCGCAACCATTATTGCTGACGCCAAAGAAATCTTCGCTAAAGCAGAAATGATCATCAAAGTAAAAGAGCCTCAGCCACACGAGTGCGAGCAGCTACGTGAAGGTCAAATTCTTTATACGTATTTACACCTAGCCCCAGACCCAGTGCAAACCGAGTTGTTAGCGAAAGCTGGTGTTACCGCGATTGCCTACGAAACAGTCACTGATCGTAACGGTGGTTTACCATTGTTGGCGCCAATGAGCGAAGTTGCTGGCCGTATGTCTATTCAAGCCGGTGCGCACCATTTAGAAAAAGCTAACGGTGGTAGCGGGACATTGTTAGGCGGCGTACCTGGCGTTGCACCAGCTAAAGTATTGGTTATCGGTGGCGGTGTTGTGGGTACTCAAGCAGCAAAAATGGCTGTTGGCATGGGCGCTGACGTGACTATCCTAGACCGTTCTTTACCGCGCTTGCGTCAACTCGATGATATTTTTGCGGGCCGTGTAAAAACTATCTACTCAACTGTCGACGCCATTGATGTGTTCTCACGCGAAGCTGATTTAGTGATTGGCGCGGTACTTATTCCAGGTGCAGCAGCGCCGAAATTGCTCACTCGTGAACATTTACAAAACATGAAGCCAGGTTCAGTGGTTGTTGACGTTGCCATTGACCAAGGTGGCTGCTTCGAAACCTCGAAGGCGACCACCCATCAAGACCCAACCTATGTGGTTGAAGACGTTATTCACTATTGTGTTGCGAACATGCCTGGTGGTGTTGCGCGCACCTCAACGATTGCACTGAACAACGCCACCCTGCCATTTGGTTTGGCGCTAGCAAACAAAGGCTTAAAAGCCATGGCTGACGATCCACACCTACTGAATGGCTTGAACATGCACAAAGGTAAAATTACCTACAAAGCAGTTCATGACGACTTAGGCGCGCAGTTAGGCCTTGAATATTTAGACCCTAGCGAAGCCGTTAAAGCGTAATCGCGCTTATACCTCGCTTGCAGTCCAACTAGACTGGTAGGCAAGCTTGACAAGACCCGCGTCGGATTTCCTGCGCGGGTCTCTTGTTTCAGAGGCTTGGAATCCCTACAATCGACCCCATGCTAGTAATAACAAATTAAAATATACGGAGTACCTTTCTTATGGCAGACGCCAAACATTGCCGACTACTTATTCTTGGGTCAGGCCCAGCTGGTTATACCGCTGCAGTTTACGCCGCTCGCGCGAACTTAAACCCTGTGTTAGTAACCGGTATGCAGCAAGGTGGACAATTAACCACAACCACGGAAGTTGAAAATTGGCCAGGCGATCCAGAAGGCTTAACCGGTCCAGACTTGATGGTTCGCATGCAACAACATGCTGAAAAATTTAATACCGAAATGGTGTTTGATCACATCAACCGTGTGGATTTCAGCGCGAAGCCATTAAAACTATTTGGCGACTCTGGCGAATACACTGCAGACGCCGTTGTTATTGCCACGGGCGCATCAGCCAAATATTTAGGCTTAGACTCAGAACAAGCGTTTATGGGCCGTGGTGTGTCAGCTTGTGCAACTTGTGATGGTTTCTTCTATCGCAATCAAAAAGTTGCCGTTGTTGGTGGTGGAAATACTGCGGTTGAAGAAGCGCTCTACTTAGCCAATATCGCCAGTGAAGTTCACGTTATTCATCGTCGCGATACCTTCCGCGCAGAAAAAATCTTGGTCGACCGTTTAATGGACAAGGCCGCTAATGGCAACGTAACTTTGCACCTCAATAAAACGCTTGATGAAGTGCTTGGCGACGACTCAGGCGTAACCGGTGTACGGATGAAAGACACCCAAGACGGCAGCCTTGCTGATCTTGACGTTATGGGTTGTTTTATTGCGATTGGTCACCAGCCAAACACTGGAATTTTTGCCGACCAACTCGAAATGCACGACGGCTACATTGTGGTGAAATCAGGTTTGCACGGCAATGCGACAGCGACCAGCGTACCTGGCGTATTTGCTGCCGGCGACGTGATGGACCATATTTACCGCCAAGCAATTACCTCTGCTGGCACCGGTTGTATGGCTGCCTTAGACGCTGAACGCTACTTAGACGGCTTAACCAAAGCCTAAACGTCAATTTAGCCACGTTTTAACAGGAGGAACTGGTGTTTCAGCTAAGTACTGCCACACATCAGTTCCCTTCTGTTCAGCTAGCCCTTAACGAACCGAATGGCTTGTTGGCTTTTGGTGGCGACTTAAGCGTCGCTCGCCTTATTGCCGCATACGAACATGGCATTTTCCCTTGGTATGCCGAACACGATCCTATTTTGTGGTGGAGCCCAAATCCACGCACCATCATAACCCCACAAAGCTTACATGTGAGTCGCTCGATGCGGCGCCTACTGCGTAAAAACAACGTTGAAGTGACGCTGAATCATGCATTTAGCGATGTCATACATGCCTGTGCAGACGTACACGAAGCGGCCGGTCGTGGCGTATGGATTCATCCAGAAATGAATTCCGCATATTCACAGTTGCATGCGCACGGCCGAGCGCATTCTGTTGAGGTTTGGCAAGAAAGTAAACTAGTCGGCGGTTTGTACGGCGTTAGTGTGGGTGATGTGTTTTGCGCAGAAAGCATGTTTCATCAGGTATCCAACGCTAGCAAAATCGCTCTGATCACGTTCGCCCAGCATTTTTTCGCTGCTGGAGGCCAATGCATTGACGTACAAATGAGTAATTCCCACACCGAAACTTTAGGAGCTCACAACGTAGCTCGCGAGCACTATATGCGCTTTTTGAAACCGTCGTCTTCCGCGTTTTGTTCAGAATTTTGGACAGTTCGCTCGTTAAAAGCCCCGATTAAAGAATGTATCAGTGGCATTTGTCGGTAAAAACCGCTAAAATTCTGGCCACTTTTCGTAGCATCACATGAATTATCGAGGATTTGAATGGCAAAAGAAGACAGCATTGAAATGCAAGGTACGGTTTTAGATACCTTACCAAACACAATGTTTCGCGTTGAACTAGAAAACGGTCACGTTGTGACTGCACACATTTCTGGCAAAATGCGCAAACACTACATTCGCATTTTAACCGGCGACACCGTCACGGTTCAGCTTACCCCATACGACCTAACTAAAGGCCGTATCGTCTTCCGCGCTCGTTAATACGTGTTCGCTTGCAGTTCAACAGCCTAGTCGGCTGTTGAACCGCGTGTTTCACGCTCTTCAATCGCTAAGTTGAGTTCCCCTTTAGCAACACTCACGCGTACCGCACCGCCCTGGGCAAGTTTCCCGAACAGAATTTCGTTGGCTAACGGCTTTTTCAGGTGCTCTTGAATGACCCGCGCCATGGGGCGAGCGCCCATGGTTTTGTCGTAGCCTTTTTCTGCCAACCAGCGTACGGCAGCAGGCTCAAGTTCTAGTGACACGTGCTTCTTATCCAACTGCGCTTGCAGCTCGCATACAAATTTATCAACCACTTGTTCTATCACATCTTGGTTTAAGTGATTAAACCAGACAATGCTATCAAGCCGGTTTCTAAACTCAGGCGAGAAAGTTCGGTTAATTTCAACCATCGCGTCTGGCGCGTGGTCTTGTTGCTGAAAGCCAATTGACTGGCGCACGGTTTCTTGCACCCCAGCATTGGTCGTCATTACCAAAATAACATTGCGAAAATCAGCTTTGCGGCCGTTGTTGTCGGTTAACGTGCCGTGGTCCATAACCTGCAGCAAAATGTTGTAAATATCGCTATGCGCTTTTTCTATTTCATCAAGCAGCAATACACAGTGTGGATGCTTAATAATGGCATCGGTTAATAAACCGCCCTGGTCAAAACCAACATAACCTGGCGGCGCACCAATTAAACGGCTCACCGCATGGCGTTCCATATATTCCGACATGTCGAAACGTTGAAACTCAATACCGAGCGCTTTTGCCAACTGTTGGGTAATTTCAGTTTTACCGACCCCGGTTGGGCCGGCAAAAAGAAACGAGCCGATGGGCTTTTGCTCAGCCCCTAAACCAGAGCGCGATAACCGAATTGCAGAGGTGAGCTGCTCAATCGCTTGATCTTGCCCGAACACCACTAACTTCAAGTTGCGATCAAGGTTCTTCAGCAGCTGTTGATCGGTCCGCGATACCGACTGCTCCGGAATGCGGGCCATTTTGGCGATAATACTTTCAATATCTTGCACGCCAATGGTTTTCTTACGCCGTGACGGCGGCAGCAGGCGTTGGCTAGCACCGGCTTCGTCAAGCACATCAATCGCTTTGTCAGGTAAATGGCGCTCATTAATGTAACGCGCTGATAGTTCTGCCGCCGCACGAATTGCCGGTTGCGTGTAACGAATACCGTGATGCGATTCATAACGCTCTTTCAAGCCTTGCAAAATTCGAGTTGTATCATCTACGGACGGCTCTAATACATCAATTTTTTGAAAACGTCGCACTAAGGCGCGATCTTTTTCAAAAATGTTTTTAAATTCGGTATACGTGGTCGAGCCAATACACTTAAGTTCACCGCTACTTAACAAGGGTTTAAGTAGGTTAGAAGCGTCTAACACCCCACCACTCGCTGCGCCGGCGCCAATAATCGTATGAATTTCGTCAATAAATAAAATAGCGTCTGGCTGATCAGCGAGTTCTTTTAACAGTTGCTTAAAGCGTTTTTCAAAGTCACCGCGATATTTGGTGCCGGCTAACAAACCGCCCATGTCTAACGAATAAATCACGGCGTTGGCGATAACCTCAGGCACCTCGTCGTTGACAATGCGATAAGCCAACCCTTCAGCAATGGCGGTTTTACCAACCCCAGCTTCACCCACCAATAACGGGTTGTTTTTGCGTCGGCGGCACAGCACTTGAATACAACGCTCAAGCTCGTCGTCACGGCCAATGAGAGGATCAATACGTCCGTCACGTGCACGTGCATTTAAGTTGGTACAAAAACGCTTTAGAAAGCTTTGCTGATCTTCAGCCTGGCTTTCCATCGTGTCGGTGTCAGTAGACTCTTGCTGCGTGCTTTCATCATCTATTTTGGATAGCCCGTGCGACAAATAATGCACCACATCAAGACGTGTAATATCGTGCTTATTCAACAAATACACCGCATGCGATTCTTGCTCGCCAAAAATAGCAACCAACACATTGGCACCAGTCACCTCGCTGTTACCAGAAGACTGCACATGGAATACAGCGCGTTGCAACACACGCTGAAAACCTAAGGTAGGCTGCGTGTCGGTATCGGTACTTTCATCGTCGAAACTAGGGGTGCTGCGCTCAACATAGCTGAGAAGCTCTTGTTTTAAGTGAGTAAACTCAAGCCCACACGCCCGCAGCGCTTGTGACGCTTCTGGGTTATCTAATAACGCTAAGAGCAGATGCTCAACCGTCATCAATTCATGACGGCGATCGCGGGCAATGCGAAAAGCATCATTTAACGAAATTTCTAGCGCTTTATTTAACATGAGTTACTCCTTTTAGGCCAACCAGCGTACCGCGCACAAGCATTAAGCTTTTTCCATGGAACATAACAGCGGATGTTGATGCTCCCGTGCATACTGATTCACTTGCACTACTTTGGTTTCTGCTATTTCCGCAGAGTAAACGCCACAAATTGCGCGCCCTTTATAATGAATGGTGAGCATGGTGTCCGTTGCCCGCTCTTGGTCCATTCGGAAAAACTTGATAAGCACTTCCACCACAAAATCCATTGGCGTGTAGTCATCATTATTCAAGATCACCTTGTACATGGGGGGTGGCTGTAACTTACTTTTGTCGGCCACCTGTTCATCATGAACTTGGTGATGGCGTGTCATACCCATGACGCCCCTTAACTTATATATAGTCGGTTATTAAACAATTGGCTTAATAAAATTTTAAGATTAATGCAAAAGTTCAGACTAAATAATCAATTTGTTCAGAAATCACACAAAAAACGCCTTGACTATCACTCAAACTCACCTAGAGTAAAACATGGTGTTAACAAAGCACTTTTTCAACGCTTATGTTGGCAACCATTCTAACAATAACTAAATTTTAAATGCAGAATAAAGGAAGTAGAAGTATGGCAACCGGTAAAGTGAAATGGTTCAATAACTCAAAAGGTTTTGGCTTTATCGAGGCAGAAGATCGCGAAGGCGATATTTTTGCACACTACTCAACTATTGAAATGGAAGGCTATCGTACCTTGAAAGCTGGACAAGACGTTGAGTTTCAACTCGAAGAAGGTCCTAAAGGGTTGCACGCAACCAACATTACTCCGGTGCAAGGTAAATAAATACCCCATCGCACCAAATTAACGAAAACGCCGGCTTGCCGGCGTTTTTTGTTTGAGTTCTCTTAGCTATCAATTCCAAAATAACGGCGCAGTTGCTCGCGTAAATTCGGAGGAGTGCCGTGAATGGTTAGTTTATCGGTATTTGGGTCATAGTCCACACGGCTACCTAGAAGCTCTTGGTCAAAGCCTAGGCTTAAACCACCGCCCTGCCCCTGAAACTTCACCAACTTACGTAAAGTCGTTCTGTCGGCACGAATTTCTTCCGGTAGGGGCTTTTCTTGGCTCGCTGTAAAATCAGCAAAACTACGTTCTGTTGGCACTGATTCACGAAGTTGTTCTGACAAGTCTTTCACGCGCACCGGTTCGTTGTTTTGCCACGACGTGTCGCAAATGTCGTACACCGATTTACGTAATGCATTAGCTTGTTCGGTCGGAAGCTCTGCGTCTTTCACATAGTTATGTAAACTTTCAACCAATTGCTGAGATTGTTTCTTGGCATTTAGTCCTTCAGCACACCCGAGAAAATCTAAAAAGAAATCTGAAACCTTACGGCCAACACGGCCCTTAATAAATGAAATATAAGTTGCCGACTCAGGTTCTTCTTGCCATTCAGTCAAATTAATCGTGGCTGCCAATTGTACTTTATTAATATCTAACTGCGAAGAACGGTCGACTGACAGGTCCGGCGCAATGGTTACACCGTCTT
Source organism: Pseudidiomarina donghaiensis (assembly GCF_900116895.1). Lineage (GTDB taxonomy): Bacteria > Pseudomonadota > Gammaproteobacteria > Enterobacterales > Alteromonadaceae > Pseudidiomarina > Pseudidiomarina donghaiensis. The sequence goes on from NZ_FPCF01000001.1 coordinate 1,131,876, forward strand.
TGCTCGGTAAGAACGCCACCACCAAAAAGTCTTGGCCTCGCTCGGTATAGCTTGCGATGACTAAAAATCCAGGTTCCAAAATTCCATAGTGTTGCAGTTGTTGGTGCAGAATTTTTGCGGCTTGCTGTGAAAACCCAACAAACTCTTCCTGCCCTGCCCGCCAAGCTTCTAATCGCCCGGGAAATTCGCTCACTTGATGTTGCTCGGCATCATCAACCTCAGCATCAATAAAACGCGCATAACCTTTACTTGGTTTGGCGTTATAAACCTCGGTCAATTCATTCAATAACAAGCTTACTTCATCGTTTATTGCTAAAGTTTCTGGCGCAACGCGTAAGCCAATCTGCCCGTCGTTGGTATAAAACTGATGGATAATGCTATGTTTCACATCGGCTTGCATGGTATCTCGGTGTCCTTGTTTATTCCCTGTGGTACTATAGCGCCAAGTTTAACATGTTGAGAGTAAAAACGATGCCGATAGTTTCTAAGTACGACGTTGAAACACAACAGCAATTATTAGAAGCTGTACTGAATGTATTAGAAGAACACCAAACACCAGCCGATTTAGCACTAATGACCTTGGGCAACGCAGTGTCGAACGTCATTTCAGCACGTTATAAACCAGAAGATGCATACAAGGTCGCTGAACAATTTGGTAAAGTGCTGCTACAATCGATGGCAAAACAAGCATAAAGGTAATTCTGGCCCATGAATAAACGTAAACAGCGCCGCGATAAAATAGCCCGCCTTATTAGTTGGGGGCATTGGTTTACGTTTTTTAATATTCTGCTTGTGCTGATTATTGGCACACTTTATATAGAAGCCAGTGAAATGCCTGAAACAGCTTTGGGTGTGTTGTATTTGATTGTTAACTGGCTTGGGCACTTCGCCTTTTTGCCCTTTATTACCTTCATTATTCTGCTCTTCCCTTTCTGTTTGCTTATTCCTTATGCACGAATTCTGCGAGGTATTGCTACTTTAGTCGCCTCTTTTGGCTTAATTGCCTTAGTTGCCGACGCGTTGTTTTATCGTAATTACGGCTACCATTTAAACACCTATTCGTTATCGCAATTAGCTACCGATGCAGAGTCTATTTTCGCCGGTGCAAGCTTTCTTATTTTATTAGGTATGCTGCTCATTTTCGTGGTGCTGCTGGTATTTGAACTGGCGCTCGCAAATATTGCCTGGAAGCGCCTTGATAAATTGCGCGAAAAACATTGGGGTGCGTCATTTGGCGCGGTTTTCGTGTTGTGTTTTTTAAGCAGTCACAGCATTCATGTATGGGCTGATGCGGTGTTCTACACGCCAATAACCAAACAAGATGATATGTTTCCGCTAAGTTACCCAACCACGGCAAAAACCTTGATGAGTAAACATGGCTTGCTGGTTGAACAACGCACGGAAGCAACAGAACAACTTATTCGTCGCGGCACTTCAATTGAACTAAGGTACCCAACGCGAGAATTGCAATGCGCTCGTGTACCTGAAGCGCCGAACACGTTAATCGTTGCAGTTCAATCTATGGATGCAAACGCCATAACGGAGCTACAAGCACAGGTGCCCGGCTTGGTGCGGTATACCTCAACAGTTATCGGGCACCCGCATACATCAAGTGGCCTGTTTGAGCTCATTTATGCATTGCCAGACTTATATGAAACGCCAATTAACCATGCCAATAAACTACCGGTTTATTTGTCGACACTACTTGATTATCGGGTTGATGTGACGATAAATAACTTGTCAAAATCGTTGGCGTTACCTAGTGCATTAGAAGAATTTTCTGGCTTCAATTTAACCAGCCCAAATGCAATTATGGGAATTGCAATAACAGACCAGATCAATCGCGATATCAAGGCTGTTATCAACAATCATTTAAAAGATAACGCGCAGGTTGTTGTTGTCGGCATTTCCCCAACAGTTGCAGCAGCGCAAGAGCCATTTGCTCCGCAAGCCATGCAGGTAAATCTATTGCACTCTCCTAATTTGCAGTTGCAGCCTCAACCCTTGGTTATGTTAACGGATATAATGCCAACGGTGCTTAGTGGTTACATGAATTGTGTCGATGACGCCAAAGCTTATGCGATAGGTCTAAATTTAATTGACGAGCAACAAAAATTGCCATTACTTACCAGTTTTGGTCAGAAATTGGTGGTGTACGATGAAGATATGACATCAATCATTAACTCTGATGCGAGCATTCGTACATTTAATAATAGCGATTTAAAATTACTACCCGGCGTTTCACCGGCCACTCCGGTGTTAGTTGATGGTATTCGTAAGTTGAAGCGTTTCAGCGGTGACGAAAGCGCGCGTTACTCAGCTGATGATATGTCTAATTAATCAGCAGTTAAACCGCCAACCCTTGCCTATTTACAATTATTCAGTAATATAGCCACCTCGGTCGGCGTGTAGCGCAGCTTGGTAGCGCACTGTCATGGGGTGTCAGGGGTCGCTGGTTCAAATCCAGTCACGCCGACCAATTTTCTCTCTTCCTCTAGCTTTCTTGGGCAATGTGAAAACGCTGTCTACCCGCCTGCTTCGCCACATACATGGCATTATCTGCGGCATCTAACAGGGCTTCGGCAGTAGTTCCATGAGACGGGTAAAAAGCAATACCAACCGAGGCACCAACTTGCACGGACAGCTCCCCAATTCTGAATGGCTTTTTCAGCGCGTTTAACAATTTCTCGGCAATATGGCGTACGTCATCACGTTGCTGTACTTGTTGAATCAACACCACAAATTCATCGCCACCTAGCCGACCAATAACGTCGTTTGCGCGCAGTGCCTCTTTCATGCGTGGTCCAATAGCCTGCAACAATGCGTCGCCTACCGCATGCCCATAAGTGTCATTCACTGGTTTAAATTTATCCAAGTCAATAAACAACAAGGCAAAGTCATTCATGTGATCAGTGTCTGCTTTCGCAATGGCTTGGTTAAGCACATGTTCAATGGCAAAGCGATTTGGTAAATGCGTTAACGCATCTGTCATCGCTAAGGTTTCAATACGTTTCTGGGCTGTTTTCTCAGATGATATGTCATTAAAAATATGAATCAGCTGGGTTGCTACGCCTCCGCTATTCCCAACCGGCGAAATCGTTTGCAGGGCCGGGAATTTTGAGCCTGTTGGACGTACATACCACACTTCGCCCTGCCAGCTTTCGAGCTGTCGAATATGTCGTGTAACATCTTCACGCATGGCATCAGTCACTTTTTCGTGATCGACAAAATCAAGCAAACTCTTATTTTTTAAGTTTGTAACATCGGTATCAAACAGTCGCGCCACAGCACTATTAGCACGAATAATGGTTAGCTTAGCGTCAGTAATTACAATTGCTTCATGAGTTTTCTCGAACACAGTATTGGCAAGTTTCAATTTTTTGTTTGAGTCTTTAAGCTGCCTGGTACGTTCTACTTGCGCTTTAATAATTGGCTGTAACCATTGCCGAATTAAATACGCGCCGACAAGCGCGTAGAATAAAATTCCGCCTAAAATCCACAGCAAGCCTGACTGTAAACCCTGGGCTAATGTTTTATTTGGCGTTGTAGCGATTAGGCCCCATTGTGAATCCTGAAATGGAACAAAATAGTGACTCAGCCGTTTGCCTGACTCCGATTGTTCGTGGAAAACAAATGCCTGATCACCGTAACCAGCCATCGCAAGCATCTGCGGTTCGGTTAAACGGTTATGTTCAAGTGCTTGTGTCTGAGGATTAAACTTTAAGTAAACACGATCACGGGTATTCACCAGCTGAAATTCTGTTTGCGGCCCAAACTGATTCAAATTGCCAAGAATTCCCTGTATCGCAAAGCTGCTAAACAGCAAAATATCTACACCAATTATAGCTTGGTGTTCATCATCATAAACCGGTGACGTTGCAGAAATATAAATTGCGGTTTTGGAACTAGCATTGAATTCATTGCCCATTGTATGAGCGACATAGTAGAGCGGTTTCCCAGCTAGTTCTGCAAACGAGATGTCCGCGGGAAGCTCGCTATATTCTGCAGGGCCAGGATATTCAGAAATTAACCGCAACTGACTATCTAAACGATATCCCATAATAAGTTCTGGAATAAGTCTTGCCGCATCTTCTAAACGCGACTGCGAGTCACTAATTAACTGCGATTTGGTTATATTACCCAGATAGTACTGATAAAGTAGCTGACGAATATGTGAGCGACTCGAAAACTGCGCTGCAATTGAAGAATAATGCTCAAGTTGTTGCTGTACAGCCACAGCTTGAGCGTTGGCATAAGCTAAAGCTAGATCATCTGTTGATTTTTCAACATAAAAATAAAGAGGCACCAAAGTACTTAAACTAGCAATGCCCCCAGTCAACAAGATACCGATAACAACGCGGCGAGTCAGTTGCTTAAATGAACGCGGTATTTTAACCAGTCCTTCTGCCATGACTTGGCATCCTTGTAGTCATCACCTACTGTGACATTTTTATTATAACGTTAGTTCCTGAATGTAAGAACGCTTCTTTGTGGGTACTGCCAAATCCCCTTTGTTAACTCTGTTGCCAAAAGCCTCGACAAAGTTCGGTAATATCATGAACGCATAACTGGCGGTCATTATCGCGTATGAAGCTGCGCTGGCTCAAGCTCGACCATTGTGGGTTGCGTCGTGCGACTTTCAAGCGAGTTGATAACGCACGTAAGAACTGATCGCGCAATTTGGTCGATTGCGTTACTAACAGCAACTGCTGAGAACCGTGGCCTCGGGTTGCCAGTTGTTGCAGCAAATTCAATTGCCGCAGGGTTAGTAACTTAATGATTTCATCATCAACAATTAACTCGCGCTCTCCACGCATGTGGCTCAGTACTTTTTTACCATAATGGGTCCAACCTTGCCACAAGCCGCCAATCACTGCGCCAAGTGCGGTACCAGCCCCTAAACTTGCGCCGCCAACCATTAAATCAAGGCCTGCACCTACAGCAGCTCCGCTGCCTACACCTACACTGGTTTTAATACCAAAATTCTTTAACGTTTCGCTATCGAACAAATCGTCCTTGTAATCACCGTCGCTTAAGCGCAACTGTTGTAAGCGCACATGTTCAATGCGAAACGCATAAAGCGCGAGCATTTCAGTAACGCAATTGCGTTCACGCCGCTTCACTAACTGCTGCATGTTATCAATCAACACCCGCAATGGTTTTTCAGTTATTTGTGCCGGAACACTTTCTGAATAGGCAGCAACGTCAACTAATAATTCGGCAATTTGGGTTAAACCGGTATTTAAGCGATGTTCACGTTGCTGTTGCCGATAGTCTGCAAGTTGCTGTAACTGCTCATGAAAGCCAGGAACAATAGCGCCAAGCCGACTAAATAATATCGACTCACCGCCCTCTGGTGGGCTTACCGCATCATATTCAATGTACGCGTGCAAATTCACTTTGGTGAGCGCCAGTTTCCACTGGTTCATGTTGTTTGGCTTTTGCCCGGTAAAGTTAAGCACAGGCAAAATTGGCTTGCCACAACGGGCTAATACGCTCAGTTCATCTTGATATTTCGGAAGTACCGGATCGCGTACGTCAATCACATAGAGCGCAGCATGACACTTCAATAGTTGGCGCAGTACTTTGGATTCTTGCTCAAACTCGCTCGCGGCAATTTTTGTATTTAAAAAGTGGCGTACTTGCGCCGGGCCGTCATGACGAAAGCTTGATTCGCTGTGTACTAAGTGATCATATAAATCAGAGCCGGCTTCTAAGCCTGGGGTGTCAAACAACCGCATTAATACTTGGCCGTTGGCATCCACATCAATGCTTGTCACTTCGCGTGTTGTGCTTGGTCGTGAGTCTACTTCACCAAATTGACTGTCGTGCAATAAGGTGCGCATTAACGAGGTTTTGCCGGTGTTTGTATGCCCAACAACTGCGAGCATTAACGCATTATTTAAGTCCATGCGATGCCCTCCTCGGTTAAGCCTTGCTGCCAATGCCCAATGCGCTCATCGTCGGGGTTGTCACCAACGACTAACTGTGCTTCGACATGAGTACAATACTGTTGTAACCGCTGTAAAAAACGCAGTGCCGCACGGTCAGGCGTTAACTGAGTATTTATACGCACTATTAAGTTGGCAACTGGGGCGTCATCAAGGCGCTGCAGTATGCGCTGGCGGTCATCACTACGTGCAATAACGCCCCCATACCAGGCTTCATGCTGATGTTGCTGCAACCACGATTGATCATGCTCGTGGTCTAGGCTTATCACCAACTCTCCATGCCCAGGTTTTGGTTCGCGAATTTGCCAGTCGTCCATACCTGCTACGTCACTGTCAGCGTCCACTAATTCCGTCGCCGCAGAGGTGGTCAGTCTGCGTATTACCGGGGCATAGCCAGGTAAGGTTAAATCAATTTTCATTGCTGCCACACGACGCAGCACTACAATTAATGAGCCTACTAATGCTGATGCCCGCCAAACCACACCATATACAATAATGCACGTTAGTAGCCAACGCCCTGCATTCAATTGTTCGCCGGCGGCTGGGTTATCCCACATAGCAGCCACAGACGGGGCGTCAACGCCAAACATTGAAGGAATAAAGTTAAGCACAGCCACCCAAGTTTGAAGACTTTCAGCTGGCCAAATTGTGGTTGCCCAGGTAAAGGTATACGCACTTGTACTTAAATGAAAAAACAGCACAAACCAAACCATCAACATGAACAATGTCCAATAGCCGTGCGTTAGCACAGCGCCTGCAGGCTTGGTTAATCGATATTGATTCGCAATGGTAAGTAAGGTGTTGTTGAATTGCTGATTATATTGGCGTTGCCCAATATGCTCTAATAGCCACAAGGAAATTCGACCAATCCAACCAAAACTGTCTTTGAGTAACAGTGACACACACCAAAGAACGAATAAGATAACGTGCAGCCCTAGCAGCATCATTAACGCATAACTTATTGATATGGGTTGGGTGACAGATAAGGTGCCACGAACCAATGCAACGGCGCCGAGCACAGCAAAAACAGACAATAAAATAGCGATAAGACGACGGAAGTGATCCCATAGATGAAGTTGGTGAACTAAGCCTAGCCGAGCCGCAAGTAACTCTGCACGCTTAAATACGCGCTGCTCCATAGTTGGCAGTTGGCGCGCTTGATGGTCGATTGCGTCGGCCCGTTGAAAACCATTTTGCAGTTCATAACGGCGAACAAGTTCCGCCATCCAAATGGAACGAAATCGGGAGAATAATTTGAACATAATACCGCTGTCTACTTCGCTAATTGGGGTACCACTAGGGCACCGTTTATTATAATTGTTATTTAACCCGAGAAGCGACGCTATTACAACGGCGGAATTACAGTTGTGTGCGTTGGCGGCAACTAGCCTCTGACAAATCGTGATTAACACTCACATAATGATCGTTCGGACAAACTAGCTTCACATTTTTTCGCTTCGAAGACGGTGCTATTTCACTGAGTTTTACCGCCCAATCAGACAGGCTTACCTCTGGCGTAATATCAATTTGCTGGTCTTGGTTATAATATTTAAACGCAGCGCCCGCGAATATAAGTAGCAATAATAATTTGCGCATAGCCACTTCCACCTTGTCGAAGCAATCGACTGTTAGACAAAATACAGATCTAGTCTAAGTAAAACTTGTTACTTGCACCGTAAGTTTCAGGTAAATTCAATGTAAATATTCGTTTTGATTATCGGCCGTATTTCTTTTCACTTAATAGCAGACTGGCATTTACTACTATTGACGAACTCCATCACGTTACTCAGGCAAAAACCCACCCGATTGTCGCGCCCATAATTGCGCGTAAATGCCACCGCTCGCAAGTAACTCTTCATGGCTACCCTGCTCAACAATCTGCCCTTCGTCCATAACAATCAGGCGATCCATAGCGGCAATGGTCGATAATCTATGAGCAATCGCAATCACGGTTTTGCCTTCCATTAAGCGGTATAAATTCTCCTGAATGGCAGCTTCAACTTCAGAGTCAAGTGCTGAGGTTGCTTCATCTAGAATAAGAATAGGCGCATCTTTTAACATCACCCGCGCAATGGCGATGCGCTGACGTTGGCCACCCGATAATTTGACGCCGCGCTCACCCACGTGCGCATCATAACCACGGCGCCCTTGCGCATCTTCTAAATCTGCGATGAATAGATCAGCTTCGGCTTTGTGTGCTGCTTGCTCAATCATGGCTTCGGTGGCATCAGGGCGGCCGTAAGCAATGTTGCCTCGTACTGAACGGTGCAACAATGACGTATCTTGGGTCACCATACCAATATGTTGGCGCAGGCTTTCTTGCGTCACGTTTGAAATATCTTGCCCGTCAATAGTGATCGCCCCTTGGTTCACTTCAAAAAAGCGTAGTAATAAATTGACCAAGGTTGATTTACCTGCACCTGAACGCCCAACCAAGCCAATTTTCTCACCCGCTTTAATGGTTAAATTCAACTGTTTTAATACTGGCTTATCCGCACTGTAATGAAACTCAACTTGGTCGAATTTAATTTCGCCTTGCGTTACAGCCAGCGGGGCAGCATTGACACGGTCTTGAATATCTTGCGGAACCGACACGGTTTTAATGCCGTCTTGAACAGTTCCTATATTTTCGAACAGCGAGGATATTTCCCACATAATCCATTGGCTCATACCCCATAAACGCAATACCAAACTCAACGCAACAGCAATGGCGCCCACGCTAATTAGCGCATCAACCCAAAGTTGAATAGCTAAGAAACCGACTGAAAACAATAACAACGAGTTTAAAATATATAAACAGGTGTAGAGCTTGGTCACCAGGCGCATTTGCTTATGCACTGTGCCCAAAAAGTCGCTCATGCCCTCTTTCGCGTACGTCAATTCACGTTGCGCATGGGAAAACAATTTAACGGTTTGAATATTGGTGTAGCTGTCAACAATACGGCCGGTCATAATTGAGCGGGCATCGGCCTGAGCGGCAGCTACCTTACCCAAACGCGGCACAAAATAGCGCAGCAGCACAATATAAAACCCGAGCCAAGCGATCAGCGGCAGTGCTAATCGCCAATCGGCACTCGCCACAATGGCCACGGTGCCAATAAAGTACACGGTGACATAGTTCAATACATCAAACAGCTTGATCACGCACTCACGCACGGCCAAGGCCGTTTGCATCAGCTTGGTGGCTATACGCCCGGCAAATTCATCCTGGTAGAAAGTAATGGACTGGTTGAGCAAGTACTTATGCACCAACCAACGAATTCGCATGGGGTAATTACCGAGCAGTGACTGGTAGGTAATTAATGAATGCAGCACCACTAACAAGGGTAAACCTATGAGCACCACAGCCGCCATGCCCGTTAGGCTCCAAAACTGCTCACTCACAAAGGTTTGGCGATTCTGAGAGGCTAGCCAGTCAACAATATTACCGATAAAACTAAACAGCCAAACTTCAGTAATGGCTATTAGCATCATCAGCGCGCCAGCCGCAAAAATATAGGGCCAAGCCCCTTTACTGTAATAAATACAAAACGCCACTAAACCTTTTGGCGGCTGTTCAGGCTGCCCTTCTGGAAATGGCGGTAAACGTTGTTCAAACCAGCGAAACATTGCGGATCCTTCAGCAGGTGAATTGCGTAGAAATAAGCTAGACTTTGGTCGAATGTCCGTCTTAACTAGGTATGAAGTACCATAACGCAGTTATTGTCGTCCTAATAATAAACCAAAAAAGGTAATACCATGAACGCAATTTTGCTGATGTTACTCGGTTTAGGTGCGATGTTTCTTGGCTATGTCATTTATTCTAAGTTTATTGCCGAGAAAATATTCAAACTCGATCCTAACTTTCGAACCCCCGCTCACGAATTTGAAGACGGTGTCGACTTTGTTCCGACCAACAAATACGTGCTTTGGGGCCACCACTTCACCTCAGTTGCAGGTGCGGCCCCTATTATCGGCCCCGCTATTGCCGTTATTTGGGGTTGGGTTCCAGCTTTTCTTTGGGTTGTTTTCGGTACCATTTTCTTTGCCGGTGTACATGACGCCGGTGCCATTTGGGCCTCCAACCGCAATAAAGCGCGATCTATTGGTGCATTAACGGGTGATGTGGTCGGCAAGCGTTCACAAAGCTTGTTCATGATCGTTATCTTTTTAGTTCTTCTTATGGTAAACGCGGTATTTGCCACCGCCATTTCAGGGCTACTGATTAATTTCCCAAGTTCTGTTGTCCCTGTGTGGGGAGCCATTTTTGTGGCGTTAATTATCGGCCAGGTCATTTTCCGCAAATGGATGAACCTAGGTACGGTATCTATTCTTGGCGTTGTTGCTCTGTATGCACTTATCTACGCAGGCCCTAGCTTCCCTATCGAGCTGCCAGAAACGGTGTTTGGCGTGTCAGACAATGCGCAGTGGATTCTTGTGCTATTTGCCTATGCGGCGATCGCTTCGCTGTTACCCGTATGGATGCTATTACAACCGCGCGACTACATTAACGGCTTGCAGTTGTTCATCGGTTTGTTCTTGGTGTACGGTGCGGTGTTGATTAGCGGACCCGAGCTGGTCGCTCCTGCGTTTAATACTAATGTCCCCGAGGGCACGCCAAGCCTCGTTCCACTGCTCTTTGTGACCATCGCCTGTGGGGCAATTTCTGGCTTCCATGGTTTAGTTGCATCGGGCACTACCTCCAAGCAATTAGACAAAGAAACCGACCTGCGCTTTGTTGGCTATTTTGGCGCTATTGGTGAAGGTTCGCTGTCGCTAGCAACCATTATTGCGGTCACGGCTGGTTTTGCCACCCTGGCCGACTGGCAAGCGGTGTACCACAGCTTTGGTCAAGGCGGAGTGACGGCATTTGTGCAAGGCGGCGCCAATATTCTACAAAATGGCTTGGGCCTTGATGTCGACTTAGCACAAACCTTGCTTACGGTTATGGCGGTATTGTTTGCCGGCACCACCATGGATACCGGCTTACGTTTACAGCGCTATATTTTCCAAGAGTGGGGCAACATCTACAACATTAAATGGATGGAAAAAGCCGCGCCTGCAACACTGTTAGCGGTGGGTACCTGTTTGTTACTCGCCTTTGGCGCCGGCGGTGCTGATGGTTCTGGTGGGTTATTAATTTGGCCGTTATTTGGTACCACCAACCAGTTGCTAGCAGGCTTAACGTTGCTGGTTATTACCACCATGCTAGTGAAATTAGGGCGGCCTATGTACGTAACCCTAATTCCGTTGCTGTTCTTGTTAGTCATGACTATTTACGCCCTACTTATTCAATTAATGGGCTTTTATCATAAGTCAGACTGGTTCTTGTTTAGCCTAGACCTCGTTGTCCTTATTGCGGCCATTTGGATTGCCCTTGAGTCAGCAAGTGTATTGACGCGTTTAGTGCGCGAAAATAAAGCAGCTAAGGCTAGTTAAACATGAAAATACGTGCCATTGTCGACTGGGTAAAAAATGCCAACGCCTATGCAACTGAGGTGTATAACGCGCCCTACCGGTCGGCAATTGCACGCGCAAAACGGGACGAAGACGATTTATTCATGATGTTGGTATTTTCTGAACTCATGGGCGTTCCGAATCCCGCCTCTTATTACACGCTTGAGCTACAACCATTATTGCTTGAGCGTTTTCACCAGTGGCACCTGCGAATGGGCATGGAGCACTCCCCGCTTGATGGTTTTCGTTGTTGCTAAGCGCTAAGGTGCGTGAATGTTCTGTATAGATAACAAACAAATTGTTTTTGTTGGCGGCAAAGGTGGCGTGGGGAAAACCACCATTTCATCGGCTCTTGCGCTGCAGCAAGCGAAACGTGGCCGCAACGTTTTACTAGTTTCTACCGACCCAGCGCACAGTCTCGCCGACGCTTTTGACAACCCCATTGGCGACACCATTACCTCAATGACAGAGCGTGTTGATGCACTAGAGATTGACCCTGACGCCGAAGTTGAAGCACACATTGCCCGTGTGATGAAAACCATGAAGCGCTTTAGTAAGCCTGACATGTACCCAGAAATAGAACGGCAAATGCGCTTAACGCAACAATCACCTGGTGCACAAGAAGCCGCCCTTCTAGAACGCATTGCCCGGCTTATTGATGAAAAACCTGCCGATTATGATCTGATCATTTTCGACACGGCCCCTACTGGGCACACGCTGCGCTTATTGACGTTACCAGAAGCTATGGCCGCTTGGACGCAAGGCTTATTAAAACAAACTGAACGCAGTAAAAAGCTTGAAGGTGTGCTAGAACACTTAAGCCCTAAAGCCGGCAAAGACATCGCCAACCCGATGGCCGACCCTAAACAACATGAGTCTGCCGAGCTTGATGACCGTACCGCCGAAATTAGTGAAACATTACTGCGCCGCCAACGGCTCTTTCATCGCACGCGGCATGTGATAACCGACCCGAGCAAAACGGCGCTGATTTTTGTACTCACACCAGAGAAATTACCCATTTTGGAGACCAGCCGCGCGGTTACAGCCTTGCGACAAGAAAAGCTTCCCATTGCTGGGTTAGTGATTAATCGGAACTTGCCTGAACACGCAGACGGTGAGTTTTTTGCCAAACGGCGCGCGCAAGAAGCTGTATACCGTGAGGACATCGAGCAAGAATTTCATGATCTACAACGGGTTTACTTACCGCTATTTCCCACTGATTTACATGGCCTTGAAGCGCTGAGGGGCATTGCAGAGCAACTGCCTTAGCGCTAAGCATGCAGTTAGGTTAAATAAGCAAATACACGAAGTAGACCGACAGCGCAGCAACTAGCACAACCCAACCGGCTTTGCGGTTGTATTGTTGCCACCAGCGCAGCACAGCTTCACCGAACCAATAAACCAACAACGCCAGCCCGTAGTAACGAATACCGCGGGCAATAATAGCCGCCAGCATAAATAATCCATACGGGTATTCGGCACTGCCAGCGCTGAGCATTCCTACTTGAAACGGTATGGGTGAAATTCCAACCAGCAACAGTGTGGCAAAGCCATGCTCTGCAAAGCGTGCAGTAAAGTCTTCAAAAGCGTCATGATAACCAAGCCACGTGAGTACCGCGTCACCAACGTCATCAAAAAACCACAAGCCAACACCATAGCCGACACTGGCCCCAAGCAGGCAGCCCAACAAGGTTACCGTGGCAATAGACCAAAGCCGATCACGTTGGTGCATGAGCAAGGGTATTAGAATAAGCTCTAGGGGGATAGGAACGATCAGCGACTCTAAAAATGACGCGATAAAAATAGCGAGCAATACATAATTTGAGTCGGCAAAACGCGCTAACCAGCGGTCAGCGCGTTTATTGTTAGTTTGCTGCACAGGCGTTATTCCACGGGCAACGGTTATTCACCGAAAGCACCAGCGGCGCCAGGGAACACCACCGGGCTTTCATAACCGTCTTTGCTAACGCTTGCCACGCCAAAAAAGTAATTATCTATGACCACATTTTTGAGCGTAAACTCATTCACATTGCCAACGTACTGGCTAAATTCCCAGTTCGGTGCGTCGGTGTGGCGCCAATAAATACGATAGCCTTTGATATGTTCTTTTTCAGCCGCACTCGCCGGCGCCCAGCTGAGCGTGGTGTCGGCACTTACGGCTCCAGCAATTTTTACCTGTGCCGGTGGGCTTGGTGCCCAGGCCATACTGGCTAAGCTAACGGCGTTCAGTGCAGTAAGTTTAGCCGCATAATCAAAGTCAACACCGTCAATGGTGTCACCATAAACAATACCGTTCTCGGTGCGCAGATCTTGATGTTGACGGTTGTAATTTTCGTTGGTTTCCATAATACGAACGCCCGGATACCCCAAGTCGTTAAATGGACGGTGGTGTCCACCGCGGCCAAAGCGATCTAAACGGTATATGACCATGGTATCTAAGTTCGGAATGTAGCGGTCAGCCATCCAGTCAATGTAGCGCGCGACGTTACGGCTTGGCGAGTCAACTTCACCGCCGGTAAAGCGTCGACGACGAGTATCCGCCTCGGTTTCATCTTGACGCGTGCCTTCTGCGAAAATGCGCGCGGTGGTGTTATTAATAACGCCATTAATGCCCTCAATGTTGCCGATCATGTCGTTATTTAACACCGCTTTAATACGCCAGCCGTCTTTTTGTGCTTGTTCGGCCATAATGCGGCCACCAAAAAGCCCCTGCTCTTCGCCTGCTAGCGCGGCATACACAATGCTACCGGCGAACTTATATTGGCTAAGTACCCGTGCCGCTTCTAAGGTACCGGCGACACCCGAAGCGTTGTCATTAGCGCCTGGTGCATCGGACGTATAGTCCATGACGTCAGAAACCCGTGAATCAATATCGCCCGACATAATGACATAGCGGTTCGGGTCGACTGTACCGCGCTGCACCGCGATAACACTGACAACTTCAACCGGATCAGGAATACGGACTTCCCCCTCAATCACTCGTGATTGGTAGTACACGTCAAGGCAGTCACCACAAGCCGCTGATATTTTGTCAAACTCGGCCTTTATCCACCGCCGAGCAGCGCCAATACCGCGCGTGTCTGACTCGGTTTCTGATAAGGTATGGCGGGTACCAAAACTCACTAACTTATTAATGTCAGCTTCAATACGCGCAGCCGATACCTGTGCCTGTATATCATGCAACGCTTGTTGGTCGACATATTCCACATCAGCGCTGGCCGTACTGATCATCAATGCTGAACAAAGCCCGGCTAAACTCGCCTTTGGGTAAAAATTCATGGAAAGTTCCTCTGGTTGATTGGGCAACAGTGTCTTAGTATTGATGTTATACGTGAACCGGCTATGAGGAAGCAACCATGAAAGCTGTTGGTTATCGGGAATGCGGCTCTATTGACCGCAACGATGCATTATTGGACATAACCCTTGCAGAGCCTGAGATAGGTCCTAACGATTTACTTGTTGCGGTATATGGCATTGGTGTGAACCCTGTCGATACTAAAATTCGTACCCGCCGAGGCCCGCTTGAAGACGAATTCGCCGTAATTGGCTGGGACGCAGCAGGCGTGGTATTGAGTGTTGGCGAAAACGTCCACGACTTTAAAGAAGGTGATGAAGTTTGGTATGCCGGTGAGCTCAATCGCCACGGCTGCAACGCACAGTACCAAGCAGTTGATGCGCGCATTGTGAGTCGTAAACCACGGTCATTAAGCTTTGCCGACGCGGCGGCAATGCCATTGACCTTCTTAACGGCTTGGGAGCTATTCTTTGAAAGGTTACAGTTAAGCCGAGACGATCAGGCAACATTGTTAATTACAGGGGCTGCAGGTGGCGTAGGCTCGGCCCTATTACAACTGGCTAAACTGTGCCCCAAGGTAAAAACCATTGCGACGGCATCACGCCCAGAAACTCAGCGTTGGGTAAAACAAATGGGCGCCGACATCGTTATCAATCACCACGAACCCTTGGCCCCCCAATTAGCTAAGCACAACATAAAGCAGGTTAGCCATGTTGCTAGCCTTACACACACCGACCAACATTTTGAAGCGTTAGTTGAGCTGCTTGCACCGTTTGGGCACTTTGCGCTTATTGATGACCCACAGCGAGCACTCGATATCAAATTGTTAAAACAAAAAAGTATCGCACTGGTATGGGAGTTTATGTTTACCCATAGCCTATTTAAAACAGCAGATATGCACCGACAAGGGCAAATTTTGCGTGAAATAGCCGAGCTAACCGACGCAGGCAAATTAGCCTCGACCCGTGTCGCCCACTTTGGCGAACTAAATGCCGAAAACTTAAAACGTGCGCATCAGCTGCTCGAGTCGAGCCAGAGTATCGGCAAAATTGTACTTGATGGATATAACGTGCCGCTTGGTTAACCAAGCGGCCGTAACGGCTAGATAGCAGAAGCCATTAAGGTTGACAGTCGGTCGGCTCAAAACGCAATTCAAACAGGGTCGCTTCGTTTTGGTCTAAGTAACGAATGACTAGAAAGTCAGCCTGTTCACGGTAGAAGGCTAATGAGTCTGCGCGACAAAAAGCGTCACGCATTGCTGGTTGCAACTGTGCTTTTATCGCCTCCTCATCATGCTGGTATTTATCGACGCCAACCAGCGTATAAATAAAACGCATGCCATAGTTAAGTACTTCAGCCCGCTCGAAACGTGTTTGGCTGTCGAGTAGCTTCGGTAAGTCACGATTTAGCTTTCCAGAGCGTTCTAACAGCTGTTGATACAGATGGTTACGATTTTTTGTGTCACTCTGTAACCCAAGACTGCGATACGCCCAAATTAATAGCAGCCCGGTAACCAGTACCCCAACGGCCACCATTAACTGGCGTTTAAAGTCATTTGTCATATTATTTACCTACGTGTTTGCACTTATTTTATCGATAGCACGTATCGAAATTATCGTGATATCCCACTTACAAACATACATGAATGTATGTATAATTATCGGGTTAAAAAATCACACACTTAGTATGAGGTACATACATGCAACAACGTCTACGTAAACCGTTGTTTGTTTCAGTTTTAGCAAGTTCATTAATGCTTGCTGCTTGCGGTGACGCACAACAACAAAATGGCCAAACCGGGCAACAACAACAGCAAATGACTGTCGGTGTGGTGACGGTTGAAAGCCGTAATGTTGATTTAACCACAACCCTACCTGGTCGTGCGAGCGCTTTTCGGGTGGCTGAAGTACGTCCGCAGGTGAATGGCATTTTGCAGTCGCGTTTATTTGAAGAAGGGTCAATGGTCGAAGCAGGCCAACAGCTCTACCAAATTAATGCAGACATGTATGAAGCAGAGTTAGCAAGTGCTGAAGCTGACGTCGCGCGCGCAAAAGCTGCTGTTAAATCAACGAAATCTCGTTTTCAACGAAGTGAAGATTTGCTTAAAGATAAAGCAATTAGCCAACAAGACTTTGATGAAGCTGAAGCTGCGTATTTGCAAGCCGAGGCACAGTTAAAAATGGCTCAAGCAAACCTTACTCGGGCCAAGCTAAATGTCGATTATACGCGCGTTGAAGCGCCTATTTCTGGTCGTATTGGTCGTTCGCAACTTACTGAAGGTGCGCTACTTAGCGTGGGCCAAGCGCAACCGCTAACCACAATCACACAACTAGACCCGATTTATATCGATATTGCCCAAAGCACCAGTGACTACCTTAAATTGCAGGCCGCAATTGCCGATGGCCGCATTGTGACGGATAGCGAAAATCGCGCGCAAGTTACCGTCCGTGTTGGCGAGGCTGGTAACTACAGCACCACCGGCGAGCTGCTATTCAACGAGGTAACCGTTGATCCGCAAACTAGCGCCATTACCCTGCGTGCTAAACTGGAGAATTCAAACCACGCCATTTTGCCGGGTATGTACGTGCGGGCAGAAGTTGGAACCGGTTCGCTGAAAAATGCGTTATTGGTGCCACAAACAGGCGTATCTCGCGACCCTCGCGGTCGCGCGTTCGCCATGATTGTGAATAAAGAAGGCCAAGTTGAACAGCGATACTTAAGCGTCGATAGCACCATAGGTAGTGACTGGATAGTGACAGACGGTCTTAGTGCCGGTGAACAAGTTATCGTTGAGGGCTTACAGAAAATTCAGCCTGGTATGCCAGTACAAACTGAAGAAGTGAAGTAATTTATGGCTAAATTTTTTATTAACCGACCAATTTTTGCTTGGGTAATCGCTATTGTGATTATGCTTGCTGGTGGGCTTGCGGTTACGCAGCTACCGGTAGAGCAATACCCAGAAATTGCACCACCTTCGGTACAAATAAACGCAAGCTACCCTGGTGCTACCGCTGCCACGCTTGAAGAAAGTGTCACGCAGGTTATCGAACAAAACATGAATGGTATTGATAACTTGAAATACTTTGCGTCAACCAGTGACTCAGCCGGTAATGCAAGCATCACGCTAACGTTTGAGGCTGGCACCGATGCCGATATCGCGCAGGTGCAAGTGCAAAATAAATTGCAATTAGCCCTCCCCTTGTTACCGCAAGCGGTGCAAGATCAAGGTCTGGTAGTCGCTAAATCAAATAACTCGTTCTTATTGGTTGCAGCGCTCACATCGAGTAATCCACAAATTAGCCAAATCGATCTAGGCGATTATATTGCCAGTAACCTGCAAGACCCCATTGCTCGTACTGCTGGGGTTGGTAATGTGCGCCTATTTGGTGCGCCCTATGCAATGCGCATATGGTTAGATCCCGACAAGTTAGTGCGCTACAACATGAGCACCCAAGACGTGGTTTTGGCATTGCGCGAGCAAAATAACCAAGTTGCAGCGGGTCAGATTGGTGGCACGCCAGCTGTTGAAAATCAGCGACTAACTGCCTCAATTATTGCGCAAACACGGCTAGAAACCGTTGAACAGTTTAAAAACGTGCTACTTCGGGTAAATAGTGACGGTTCCAAAGTTACTGTTGGCGATGTCGCAGAAGTTGAACTTGGGGGCCAAGACTACGGCATAATTGCGCGCTACAACCGTCAAGCGGCAAGTGGCCTTGCGGTAAACCTAGCGACCGGCGCAAACGCCCTAGATACAGCCGCTGCCGTGAAAGAAAAGCTCAACGAGCTGCAGCAGTTCTTCCCTGAAGGCGTGGAATTAGTTATTCCTTATGACACCACGCCATTTGTTGAAATATCCATTCAAGAAGTGGTTAAAATTCTGTTTGAAGCAGTGGTTTTAGTCTTTATCTTGATGTTTATTTTCTTACAGAACCTGCGCGCAACAATTATTCCATCGCTGGCTATTCCAGTGGTGTTGCTAGGCACATTCGGCATCATGTCGGCATTGGGCTTTTCAATTAACACCCTAACCATGTTTGGTTTGGTTCTGGCCATTGGTCTGTTGGTGGATGACGCCATTGTTGTGGTGGAAAACGTTGAGCGCTTAATGAGCGAAGAACAGCTCAGCCCGCGCCAAGCAACGATTAAATCGATGGGGCAAATCACCGGCGCACTTGTAGCTATCGGCTTGGTCATGGCGGCAGTTTTTGTTCCTATGGCCTTCTTTGGTGGCTCAACCGGTGCGGTGTACCGTCAATTCTCTATCACTATTATCTCGGCAATGTCTTTGTCAGTATTAGTGGCGATTATTTTCACGCCCTCACTGTGTGCGACAATTTTAAAGCCATTGGACCACACCCACGAAGCCAAGGGCATTTTGGGCTGGTTTAACCGTAAGCTCGACAGTGCCACCAAAAAATACACCAACTCGGTACAATCAATTATTAAACGCAGTATGCGTTTCTTGCTGGTTTACTTGGGGTTAGTTGTGGTCCTTGGGTTTTTGTTTGCCCGTATGCCAAGCTCGTTTATTCCGAACGAAGACCGCGGCGTATTCTTAACACAAATGCAGTTGCCTTCGGGCGCAACTCAAGAACAGTCGCGTCAAACCATGGCAAAAATTGAAGACTACTACCTCGACCAAGCGGCCGGTGTTCGCTCGGTATTCTCGGTTGTTGGTTTTAGTTTTAGTGGTCAAGGGCAAAACTCCGGTCTCGCTTTCGTTCGTCTAACAGATTGGGACGAGCGCACCACACCAGAACTGCAAATCGACGCCATTATTGGTCAAGCCTTTGGCTTCTTTTCACAAATTCGTGAAGCTATGGTATTTGCGTTTAATTTGCCTTCCATTCCAGAGCTAGGCACCGCCAGTGGCTTTAATTTGTACTTACAAGACCGCGGCGGCCTTGGCCACGAAGGGTTACTTGAAGCGCGCAACCAATTACTCGGTATGGCCGCGCAAGAGGAATCTCTAACCGGGGTTCGCCCCAACGGTTTAGAAGACACCGCGCAGTTACGTATTGATGTCGATTATGAAAAAGCGAAAGCGCTTGGACTAAGCATTAGCGATATTAATGCCACCCTGTCGAACGCTTTTGGTACCACTTATGTCAACGACTTTGTTGATCGGGGGCGCGTCAAGCGTGTTTACCTGCAGGGTGTGCCTGAGTCCCGCATGACGCCGGAAGATATAGGTAAATGGTACGTACGTAACAGTAATGGTGAAATGGTTTCGTTTGCTTCATTTTCAACCACCGCGTGGGACTTTGGCCCACAGCGTCTTGAACGTTATAACGGCGTGCCCGCTATGAATATTCAAGGTGAAGCTGCGCCTGGTTTCTCATCTGGCGATGCCATGCTGAAAATGGAAGAACTGATTGGCAACTTACCAACAGGTATTGCCTACGAATGGACCGGCATTTCACTTGAAGAGCGCACCTCTGGTGACCAAGCTCCGTTGCTTTATGCTTTATCGTTGCTTATCGTTTTCTTATGTTTAGCGGCGCTGTACGAGAGTTGGTCAATTCCGTTCTCAGTCATGCTAGTTGTGCCACTTGGTATACTCGGCGCAGTTATTGCAGCGACTATGCGTGGACTTGAAAACGACGTTTATTTCCAAGTTGGTTTGCTAACCACCGTGGGTGTTTCTGCTCGTAACGCTATTCTTATTGTAGAATTTGCAAAAGATTTACAAGCTCAAGGTAAAGAATTGCTGCAAGCTACTTTAGAGGCCGTTCGATTACGTTTGCGCCCTATTTTAATGACCTCGTTAGCATTTACCTTTGGCGTACTGCCGTTAGCCTTATCAACTGGTGCCGGCGCCGTAAGTCGTCAAGCCATTGGTACTGGCGTTATCGGTGGTATGCTCGGTGGCACAATCTTAGCAATCTTCTTCGTGCCGTTACTATTCTACGTGGTACGCCGTGCGTTCCCACCGAAACCGGCATATGACGACGAATAGACACTAGCGAGATAATCAAACGACGTGGTAAGGTTGAGTTGTGTTTCACAACTCAACCTTTTTTTATGCTGCATCGTTATTTTGTCATTGCATTAGCTTTATTGGCGGTATTGATCGGTGTCCAACTACCGAATTTCATAACTCAATATGAGCAACGGCTTGATGCCCAGTTTACCGAAGCCATGGTGTACTACAAAGAATACCAACGTATTGCCGATACCTATTTAAACGGCGATATGCAAGCGCTTATAAAAATGCATGAGCAAAGTGACAATCCTGTGTTCAAAGATGAAGCCGTGCCTATTCGTGAGCTAGTGCGAAGAGTGGAGTTGTACCGTTATGAGCAACAACAGCTCAATCAGGGCTACTTACATAAGATTTGGTTTGTCGCTTGGCACGCTAACCCAGAAATGCGCGATGACACTTGGCGAATGTATAGTTTTAACGTACCGCTTACGCGGCAGGCGGTGTTTACAGGCGTGATTGCTGCCCTACTTGCGGTGTTGTTATTCGATGGCTGTGTGGGAGGGTGTAAGTTTGCATACCGCCGTTGGCGCCGCCGACATTCAGCAGCACCACAACATTAGCGTTTATCGTTTTTCACCTGGTACTCGCCTTCAATAACATCGCTATCTTGACGATTCTGTTGGTATTCACGCTCACTACGATAACGCGCTTGCGCTTGTTTCTGGGCTTCTCGCGTGGCTTTGGTAAATTGCCACATTTGCTTCATTTGGCGACGCTTACGCCACATTAACGGCAGTAATAAAATCCAACCAAACAACAGCAGCACTAGGCCTACAGCCAAGCCTAGCAACAACAACATACCAAATACCAACCAACTAAAAAGCACTACAATGGGGTTGGCACCGGGTTGCGGTTTTACTTTTTGTTGCCATTGCTTGATGTATATAAGCATACGAGTTCTCCTGTTACTTCCCAGTATATGGGGATTATTTTAATTCAGACAAGCGTGCAGCCCGATGATCTTGTAACAATTTGAGAATAATGCTGGTTAAATTGACAATATTAAATACAGTTCCAGAAACACTACCAACAATAACGGCATACGCTAGGCCAAGAAGTTCCGCTAGCAAAAACCAACGGCGTATTTTTACTGGGTCTTCTAATACAATTGCGCCTACCGTGAAAATAATTGATGACATATAAGCCATTAATAATGGCAAAATATCGACATCCCCTGTTAATTCCCAAATAAAAAAGCCAACATTAATTGCCACAAATGACCATAATACAAATGGCCCACGCCAGCGCAGCGCTATTAAATTTCTTACTACCGCAATACCTGTGACGACACTACCCGCAATAGCATCGAGCATAAAAAAGTGAATTGATAAAGCACCTAAAGCAAACGCACTGACAATACGGTAGCGGTTCGCTGTACCTTGTCGGTATGCAATAAAGTTTGCCACTAAAGCAAATAGTCCAAAAAGTTCTGCTACAGAAATCACATATCACCCATAAAAAAAACGGTAATGAAGGCAAAACGCTCTCATTACCGCCTTGCTTAACTACGTTTAATTAATTTCGTTCGTCGGCCGAAGCATCGCGAATGCCACGAAACTCGTTGCCTTGATACCAATTAGGCCAATCATTGTTATTGGCCAGTTCGTTACCAACCCAATAATATAGCCATAAGTCTTGCTGCACTCCGCGCAAGTCCCAGCTTGGATCAAACTCATCTGCAGGCTTATGATACGCAACTTTCACGTATTCGGCACGCTTTTGCTGACCATATTCAACACCGAATTCTACATGATCATTACCGCCCTTCGCATACAACATTGGTACCCCACGTTTCGCCAGGTTAAAGTGATCTGAACGGTAAAACGAACCCGCTTCAGGGGTTGGCTCTGGGGCTATGTAGCGTCCTTGTTTTTCAACATATTTAGCCAGGTAGTTCTCCATTTCAGAATTACCATGACCAACCACAACCATGTCTTTCATAGGGCCATACACATTCAGAACATCGGTATTTATCCCACCAACGGCTTTACTTAATGGCAGCATCGGGTTATCGGCGTACCAATCGGAGCCAAGTAACCCGCGCTCTTCAGCGGTAACTAAGACAAACACAATAGAGCGTTCTGGCTGCGGTTGGCTGGCAAAAAATTCAGCCAAAGCCATCACCCCAGCGGTTCCACTGGCATTGTCTTGGGCACCATTAAAAATACCATCATCAGGGTTCACTGGGTCTACCCCTAAATGATCCCAATGCGCCATGTAAATAACATGCTCTTCAGGGCGCGATTTGCCTTCAATGTAACCAATTAAATTGGGCGATGATAAATAATCAAATTTAGTACGCACCGAAACGTTCATTGAGGTTTTTAACGCTATAGGCTTGAAGTCAGGTTGCTGGGCAGCGGTTCGCATTTCCGCATAGTTGCTATCTACTAGCGCAAATAACTCATCGGCCTTGCTATCCGTAATCCAACCTTCAATAGCCACGCGGTCCATGTTTTTATTTTCACGTGCTAAATCAAAACGCATCGGTGAACCACCGGCAATCACTCCCCAACCATAACCTGCCGGGCCCGTTTCATGAATCACGATTGCCCCTGCAGCGCCTTGGCGAGCTGCCTCTTCAAATTTGTAGGTCCAACGGCCGTAATAAGTCATGGCTTTGCCATTAAATACTTCAGGATCTTGAGTGTCGTAGCCTGGGTCGTTCACCAACATCACCACAGTTTTACCTTCAACATCCAAGCCTTCGTAATCATTCCAGCCAAACTCCGGAGCAACGATGCCGTAGCCGACAAAAACCATCTCACTGTTCGTCAGTTCGGTTTGCTCTTGTACGCGTGGGCTCCACGCCATCATATCGCGGCGGTATTCAAATGCTTCGAGTTGTTCAGAGCTGAACGACATATCTGATACTTGGGTTGGAAGCATGCGCACTAGGGGAACCTGCTGCTGATAATTATTTTCTTTAGCGTTGTATGGTTTAAGGCCCCACTCGCGAAACTTGCCTTCAACAAATTCTACGGTTTTTCGTTCACCCTCAGAGGCTGGCGCTCGCCCTTCAAATTCGTCAGAACTCAAGGTTTGCAAATAATCTGTATAATTTTCATTAAAACTATATGGGTCAACTGCAGCATAGGCCGCTTGGGTTTGATCTGCCGTTTGCTCGGCAGGGCTGCACGCGACAAGCGAAAGCCCCGCCATTGCAAACACCAGCAGGTGCTTATTCATGGTGTTCTCCTCTAGTTACAGCGTTTGAAGTGACGCCCTTCGTTAATATTATAAGTGTCGAAATAACCTTTATTGACTTCCACCGCACTATAGTAATTAACCTGCGGTGGGTATGCTGGGCAGCGATTCGGATCGATACTTGCGCATGGTTCCATGGTAATAATTTTCACAATTTTCATCTGCTCATCAAGAAACGCGATATCTAGCGGAATAAGCGTACGGTACATCCAAAAACCAGCGTAACCTGGCCGCTCCTCACCATAGGTAAACCACATTCCGTCGTGCTCAGCTAATTGGTCACGCATCATTAAACCACGTTGACGCAATTCAAAGGTGTCGGCAATTTCCACAGTTATTGAATGTGGATGATCGTCAATGCACAACTTCGTTGTCTTTATGCTTGCTTGTGCACAAGCACCAAACAACGCCGTAGCACTCAACATAAAGCAAGCAAGTAAACGTTTCATGGCTACAACCTAACTGTTTCAAAAATAAGATGACTTAGTATGGCGCGATTAGACACAGAAAAAAAGACAAAAAAAGCCCCCAACCAAGGGGGCTAACGGGAGAGACACATAATTACTCAAATGTTATGGTCGTTGTTTCACCTTCAGTGCCAATTGTCACGTTTTGGGTGCTGATAAAATCAATGACATCGTCAGCTTCAGGATCATCTTCGGTAGTACATGACCAAGCGGCTGTGTAATCGCCAGAAGCTAAATAACCTACTTCGAAGTTATATGCTGTCGCGCCATCAAAGTAAGCCGTGGTTGCCGTATAGGGTTCTTCTTCCTCACTACCACCGAAGTCAGCAAGTGTCGCGGCATCCAAATCAGCACCTTGATAGAAATACACCGTTGCGACTGGCGTCGAGATATCCGCTGGAGCCACAGTACACTCGTTTTCAATCAGTAACGCCTCGGCGATAGAACCTTCAACATGACCAATTGTCATATTATCCACAATTCGCACACCTCGTGGCTTCAGGAAGTACCCGGCTTGCCCCACAGGATTGACTAAAGCTTGACGCAAGTCGAACTCTACTGTGTAGGCCACGTTACCGCCGGCATCTAGTGTAAAGCTGTCGAACTTCAGTTCATTAGATGGCACTGACAACGGAATACGTTCTTCACCAATAAGAACATACGAACCCTCAGCCATTTCTAAACGCAATTGGCTATAGTTTCCAGCCGGCACTTCGACGCCAGAAAGCAAGTTTTCAGAGGCTGAACCGGTAAACTCAAGCAAGTTAATACCGCGCGTATTGGCAATAACATCGCCGTTGGCATCGGTACACACATCGTTTGCTTCAATGGTATTGGTGTCTTCGCCAATCGTAAATGTCTGGTTTCCTTCGCTGTTACCAACCAGCTCGATACTATGGAAGCAAGCCCAAACTTCATCAGCTGCATCAACAGGAGCATCACTGACCCCAAGGGTAAACATAGCGGTGTTGGGTTCATCATCGGAAGAGCCGCAGGCGGTAACCAAAGTCGTTGCCGCTAGCGCTGCTGCAACGGTCGTAAATTTATTGAATTTCAACATAAAACACCCTCTGTGTTATGAAACTTGCAGTAGTTATAGCAAACTGAAATAGCATTACGAGGGGATTTACTTGAGCTTAACGAAATGACGAATTCAGCAATCCAAGAATACTGTATAAATAAGCTTCACTTAGGTTAATTCAAGCTTATTAAGTACTGATTTACATAGATCAAGCGTTGATTGTGTATGACTTAGCGCTTAAAGTAGCAACATCAAAACAACATAGTTAGCAAACCATGACCGAACATTTGGTTCAATTATCAATACCGCGACCGAACTCTCACGCTATCGCACAGCTAAAATGCGTTACTGCCATTGGTGGTGGTCATGGCCTCGGTCGTGTTCTCTCTACCCTGTCATTTTTAGAACGCCGTCTCATTGGTATTGTCGCCACAACCGATGACGGCGGCGCTAGCGGGAAATTACGCCGCAGCCATGACTGTATTGCTTGGGGCGATATACGTAATTGTCTCTCGCAGTTGGCGCAACAGCCATTAGCGGCCGATGTGCTGAATTATCGTTTCGAATCTGAGCACGAGTTACATGGGCATAATTTGGGCAATTTGATTTTATACACATTGGATCAAGTCAGTGCCCGGCCGTTAGACGGTATTCAATTATTAAGCCGTTTGCTTAATATCAATACACGTTTGTTACCCATGTCAGAAATGCCCGTTGACTTAGTGGCATCAACCCATGATGGCTTGGAATGTTTTGGTGAGCTGCATGTCGACGGCTTGTTACATATGCCGCAAAAACTTGCGTTATCACACCCTGTGGTTGCAACCCCCGAAGCACTGGCTCACATTCGCCGTAGCGAATTAATTATTCTCGGGCCTGGCAGCTTCCTTACATCGGTGATGCCGCCGCTTTTGGTCAACGAATTTGTGCAAACCATCGCAGCAGCCACCGCACCTGTCATTTTTATTGATAATCTAGCACCTGAGCATAGCCCTGCAGGGGAAATGCCTATTAGCCAGCGCTTAGAATGGATGAACCAGCAACTCGGCGAACCCTTAGTCGATGCAGTGATCACTAATCGTCCTGACGCTCATTTAAAGTTACCTGTGTTTGATCATGTCAGCGCCACTGCAGACGCACCGCACCGCCATGATTCAAGCTCTTTATTGGCAGCATTGAATGCCGCGGTTACCTATTTTTTGAAGGATTAATCATGCAGTTTAAAACACGCATTGCTCACGCCATCGTCGGCGCGCTGTTGACGGGCACGCTGTTGCATAGCGCACCAACCTATGCAACAGAACTATCGGCAGTTGAAACTCAGCAGGTGAATGCTCAGCAAGCACAAGCATTAGGGTTAGCGGTACCCTACTCAGCTAAGGTTCCTACTATTGAAAGTGTGCTTGGCTATCCGGCAGCATCACGAATTAGCAGCCCAGCAGCCATTGAGGCCTATTTTGTAAAATTAGCGGAACAATTCCCAGCGCAAGTAAAGTTAAACTATTACGGCAAGTCATGGGAAGGTCGAAACCTCTACTATGTGGCCATATCTAGTGCTGAAAACATGGCTGCCTTTGCCAACTTCCAACGCGGTATGCAACAGCTAAGCGCTGCGGATAAAACCAGTGCTCAGCAAGCCAATAAATTAATAGCAGAACTACCAGCAAGTGTTTGGCTATCATATGGCGTGCACGGAAATGAAATTTCATCTCCTGAAGCAGCCATGTTAACGGCCTATCATTTATTAGCCGCTGAAGATGAACAAACCGCCAGCTATTTGAACAACGCCGTAGTGTTTATTGATCCGGTACAAAATCCAGACGGTCGTTCGCGTTTTGTCTCGCGCTATTACATGACAGCAGGCCTAGAACACAGCGCCGATCGCCATTCTGCAGAGCACAACGAACCCTGGCCTAGTGGTCGTTCAAATCATTACTTGTTTGACTTGAATCGTGATTGGATTGCCCTGACGCAACCTGAAATTAGCGGTCAAGTTGAAGCGCTATTAGAAAATATGCCATTGGTCTTTGTTGATTTGCACGAAATGGGCGGTGACAGCAGTTACTACTTTACCCCAGAAGCCGATCCTTATAACCCGCTTATCACCAAGAAACAGCGCGAAACCTTGTGGTACATCGGTGAAAACAACGCACAGTGGTTCGATGAACGCGGTTATGACTACTTTACTCGCGAAATTTTTGATGCCTTCTACCCGGGTTACGGCGCCAGCTGGCCGCTTTATCACGGCAGTATTTCAATGACCTATGAAATGGCTTCGGCTCGTGGTCATGTTTTTCGCACCAAAGATGGCGACATTCTTACCTATGGGGACGGCGTGCAGCGTCACTTCGTAGCCTCCATTGCCACCATTGAAGCCGTGGCCCAACAACGCCAACAACTGCTGAAAAATTTTTGGGACTATCGTAATCAAGGTATTGAAGCCGGTAGCGACAGTAAACAACGTGTTTATTTATTTGCTGGGCAACAAGATCCCGCCGCCACACAGCGTTTAGCCGGTTTGTTAACACGCCATGGCGTGCAAGTTCAGCAAGCCAAAGAAGCGTTTTCGGCATGCGGCGTGAAATACCCCGCCGGTAGCTTCTGGGTCGACACAGCACAGCCCGCGCACTATATGGCGCGCACATTGTTGGATAAAAACATCGCCATGGATGATAAGTTCATTGCCGAACAAGAACGCTTGCGGGCTAATAATTTGCCCGACCAAATTTATGATGTGACCGCTTGGTCACTGCCGTTGATGTTTAACCTTGACTATCAAACCTGTAGCCGTGTACCGCGTGCCGAAAACCAGTTAGCTACCGAGCAGTTAGTCAAACCCGGCACAGTGCTCAATGCTGACGCGGAAGTTGGTTACATTGTGCCTTGGGGCGACATGAATGCGGGGCGGTTTTTAACTGAAGCCTTGCGCGCAGGTTTAACTGTGAAGCGCACTGACCTTGCCTTTACGCATAAAAATAAACAGCGCTACCCAGCCGGTAGTTTGATATTAACCCATGCTCAGAACGCTCATTTAACGGCTGCCGTGCAAAAAATTGCGTTAAGTTCTGGTGCCACCGTGCACGGTGTTGACAGCAGCTGGGTGACTGATGGCCCCAACTTTGGTTCTAATAACGTCAAATTGGTTCATGCGCCAAACATTGTCATGCTGTGGGATGAACCTGTGTCGAGCTTAAACGCCGGGCATTCACGTTATGTCATTGAACAACAGTTTGGTTACCCAGTGACCGCCATGCGGGCAGCACAACTCTCGCGTGCAGACCTCTCACATTATCAAGTACTTATTCTGCCGAGCACCTATGGAAGCCTAAGCTCTGCGCTCGGCGAAAATGGCGAAGCCAATGTCAAAAAATGGGTTGAAAATGGCGGGGTCTTAATAACCTTTGGCAACGCGACCGAGTGGGCGGTGCAGTCGGTCCTACTCAATAGCGCACTGGAGCGCGTTATCAATGAAAATCCACAAGGCCACGGTAGCGAGAAAAAAGTCGACGGTTTGTTGATAAAATCAAAAGCCGAGCACATGCATTATATTACGCCAGACGCTGCTGACCCATATTGGACCGCAGGCGTGTTGACCAACCTGGATGTTGACCTTGAGCATTGGCTAAGTGCCGGTGTGCAGCCAAACTTAATCAGTGTAACGGTTGGTAACCAAATTTACCGACCACTGAGTATTGAGCACGGCCGAAATATTGTCAGCTACAGCAAAGATGTGCTTGCGAGCGGCTATTTATGGGAAGAAAACCAACAGCAACTCGCCTATAAGCCGTTCTTAATGTGGCAACCACGTCAGCGTGGCATGGTTATTAGCTTTACCCAAGAACCGACTTATCGTGCTTATTTAGACGGTTTAAACCTGTTGTTGTTAAATGCAATATTTGGTGGCGCTGCACACGCAACGCCACTGCGTTAAGGCCGCGTTATTTGTCGGCGCCAATGCGAGAAGCAACGGCGCCACGTTGATCTTTATATTTTGCGTCTTTACGACTGCTGTACGGGCGCAAACAATCTTCATCAAGTAATTCAAAACTTAACGCACCAATTTTCATCAGTGGCCGCAAGGCTAACGGCAATTTGCCACTGTTAAAGAACTCCAGCACCACCTGCCCTGACCAACCCGGATCAATACGGTGTGCGGTCACATGTACCATGAGCCCTAAGCGCGCGAGCGACGAACGCCCATCAAGCCAACCGACCATATTACTCGGTAACGTCACTGACTCGTGGGTGACTGCCAACGCGAATTCACCTGGATGAATAAAAAACGCTTGATCAGGCGTCAATACAATCGGGTCACTCATCACGTTATTGATTGCGTGATCAATGTCTTCTCGCGGGCCGCTAATATCAATATATGCCGCAGCATGATCTTGTAATACACGAAACTCATTGCCGAGGTGAATATCAACCGTCACACCGCTGACATCTTCCGGCACTGGGCGCGGATCTAGTACAATGCGTCCATCATCTAAATAGCTTTCTATTTGTCCATCGGTTAATCGCATACCACCACTCTCTTCATTATTGTTTGGTTTGCTGTTGGGCTTGCGTATAAAGCTCTATGGCTAATTGCTGTGCACTGTTGCGCATCATAACACTCAATTCATGCTCTGGCTCTGCACTTTGCAGCGGCTTACCACAATCTAACCCAGCTCGAATACGGCTATCAAGCGGCCATTGACCTAACAACGGAACCTGTTCCCGACGTGCTACTTCGAGACCGCCTTCGCTACCAAAAATAGCATCCTGGTGACCGCACGCAGAACATGTGTAATAACTCATATTCTCAATAAGCCCGGTAATTGGCACGCCCACCTTGCGAAACATAGTAATGCCCTTTTCCGCATCGGCTAAAGCGACAGTTTGCGGCGTGGTCACTACAACCGCACCGGTAATTGGCAACTTTTGCGCAAAGGTTAGCTGAATATCGCCTGTACCCGGCGGCATATCAACAATTAAATAATCTAACCGTGGCCACTTGGTGTCACGAAACAATTGCTGCAACGCGGCACTCGCCATTGGTCCACGCCAAATAGCAGCATCTTTGGTATCGGTAAGGTACCCTAACGAGCTTGCCCAAATACCATGACGCTGATGCGGGATCATTTTCTGCTGTGCATTTATTTCCAATTTTTCTTCTTGGCCGCCTAGCATGGTTGGCAAGGAAGGCCCATACACATCAGCATCGAGAATACCCACATTGGCACCAAGTTGGTGTAAGGCTAAGGCCAACTGCACACTGACAGACGACTTACCTACCCCGCCCTTACCCGAGGAAACCACAATCACGTTGCCAAAGGTCATGGGTAATTCGGGTTGCGAGTTCGGTAGCTTCTCTACGGCAACACGCAGTTGCCAGTTATAGGCACCAAGCGTTTTATCGGCTTTGAGCGGTTCAAGCATGCCTTCACTAGCAGCAAATGGTAGCGTTAACACCGCTTGGTTTTCGTCCACCGTCACCCAGCTTGCCGGAACCGGCATGTTTAAGCCTGGTAAACGAATGTGCTCTAGTGCTTTTTGCCAATCTTTCGACTTGAATAACCCAAACATTTTATTCTCCGCTGACGTGAGGAAATAACGACTCTAAAACGTGGCATGAAAGCCGCATGATACGGACACTGCGGCTAGATTGCTAGCGCTGATTCAGGTACACTTCAAGGCTTTCAGAAACTCGAATTTAATGGAACGATTCATGCCAACAGCAACTCGCAAAATACTGGTTACGAATGCGCTACCCTACGCCAATGGCCCAATCCATATTGGCCATATGCTTGGTTATATTCAGGCAGATATTTGGGTACGCTTTCAAAAGCTTCGCGGCCACGAATGTCACTATGTCTGTGCTGATGACGCACATGGCACACCTATTATGCTTAAAGCACAGCAGCTAGGTATTGCGCCCGAGCAAATGATTGCCGACATGAACGCGGCTCACCAAGCTGATTTTGCAGATTTTCATGTGGCATTTGATCACTACCACTCAACCCACAGCGACGAAAACCGCGAGTTGGCGGAACTTATCTACACGCGTTTACGCGACAATGGCTACATTAAAACGAAAACCATTGAACAGCTGTTTGACCCACAAAAAGAAATGTTTTTGCCAGATCGTTTCGTCAAAGGCACCTGTCCGAAATGTGGCGCCGAAGACCAGTACGGCGATAACTGCGATGTCTGCGGTGCAACCTACTCGCCTACTGAGTTGAAAAACCCTAAGTCCGCGGTATCGGGCGCCACCCCAGAGCTGCGTCAATCTGAACACTATTTCTTTGACTTGCCAGCCTTTGAAGACATGCTCAAAGCTTGGACACGCTCGGGCTCATTGCAAGACGAAATGGCGAATAAACTGAACGAATGGTTTGAGTCTGGCCTACAAATGTGGGATATCAGCCGCGACGCGCCTTATTTTGGTTTCGAAATTCCTGACGCGCCGGGTAAATATTTTTACGTTTGGTTAGACGCGCCAATTGGTTACATGGGTAGCTTTAAACACTACTGTAACACCACGGGTAAAGCCGATTTTGACACTTACTGGGAAGCCAATAGCGACGCTGAGTTGTATCACTTTATTGGTAAAGACATTATCTATTTCCACAGCCTATTTTGGCCGTCCATGCTTAAAGGCGCCAACTTCCGTCAACCCACTAACGTGTGGGCGCACGGCTTTATTACGGTAAACGGCACCAAAATGTCCAAGTCAAAAGGCACGTTCGTTATGGCACGTACCTACCTTGACCATTTAGACCCCGACTATTTGCGCTATTACTTTGCCGCTAAGCTGACAAATCGTATTGACGATCTTGACTTAAACCTGACCGACTTTGCCCAGCGTGTTAACGCCGATTTAGTCGGTAAAGTGGTTAATATCGCCAGCCGTTGTGCGGGTTTTATCAGCAAAAAGTTTGACGGGAAATTGGCCGCGCAATTAACCGATACGGCACTGATTGACGAATTTCAAGCTGCCGGTGCAGGAATCACTGAAGCTTACGAAAAACGTGAGTTCTCTAAAGCCATGCGCGACATTATGGCGCTAGCTGACAAAGCCAATTTCTACATTGCCGAAAAAGAGCCATGGCAGCTCATTAAAGATCCAGCCAAAGCCGACGAAGTGCACCAAATTTGCTCTGTGGGCATTAACTTGTTCCGCTTGTTAATGGTGTATTTGACACCTGTAGTGCCGGCCCTTGCAGAGCGCGTACAAGAATTCTTGAACGACGAATTTAGCTGGAATAGCTATCAAAGGGTATTAACCAACCACGCAATTAGCCCGTTCAAAGCCTTAATGCAACGTATTGAAATGGACAAAGTAAACGCCATGATTGAAGACTCAAAACAACAAAATGAAGCCGCTAACACGCCAGCATCAACCAGTAATGGCGAATTAGAACGCGACCCAATTAGTGCCGAAATCGCTTATGACGATTTCGCTAAAATTGACCTGCGTATTGCACGTATCGCCAATGCGGAGCATGTGGAAGGTGCCGACAAATTATTAAAGTTAACCCTCGATTTAGGCGGTGAAACGCGCCAAGTGTTTGCCGGCATTAAATCGGCATACGCACCTGAAAAACTCATTGGTCAACATACCGTCATGGTGGCCAATTTAGCGCCGCGTAAAATGCGCTTTGGTTTATCTGAAGGTATGGTGTTAGCTGCGGGCCCTGGTGGTGACGAGCTGTATATTTTGAACCCGCACGATGGTGCAAAACCGGGTATGCGAGTTAAATAATGGCCATTACCGTTCACCTGCACCCAGGTAAAGAAAAATCACTGCGCCGCTTGCATCCGTGGGTGTTTAGTGGCGCTATTGCCCGCGTTAAGGGCTCGCCTAAAGCAGGCGAAACGGTATCCATTCACAGCGCTGAAGGCGACTGGCTTGGCTATGCTGCCTGGTCGCCACAGTCACAAATTCGCGCCCGCGTGTGGAGCTTTAACCAAGGCGACACTATTAACAGCGCGTTTTTTGCCAACCGTATTGCCGCCGCTAAAACCTTGCGCGACGGCTTAGCCATTGCTAGCAACGCCTATCGCTTAGTGGCCGCCGAAGCCGACGAGCTGCCGGGTGTCACTATTGATAAGTACGACAACTGGCTGGTTTGTCAGCTGTTAAGCACCGGCGCTGACTATTGGCGTGACGCTATTGTAGCCGCCTTGCGTGAACAGTTCCCAGAGTGCTCTATTTATGAACGCTCAGATGTAGATGTGCGCCAAAAAGAAGGCTTAGCGCCGCTTACCCAAGTGCTTTACAGCCCTGATGGTAGTGCCCCGCCCGCTCATATTTGGATTAACGAGAATGGCCTTGAGTTAGGGGTGGATATTCAAAGTGGCCATAAAACCGGTTACTACCTTGATCAGCGCGATAGCCGATTAGCCGTGCAAAAATATGTGCAAGGCAAACGCGTACTCAATGCGTTTAGCTATACCGGCGGCTTTGGCTTGTATGCAGCTGCGGCTGGCGCGGCAGAAGTGGTTAACTTGGACGTCTCTGCCCCGGCACTGGCGCAAGCCACGGCCAACCATGAACGAAATCAACTTAGCACTGAAACCCTGGAAAACCGCCAAGAAGATGTATTTGAAGCCTTGCGGGCTTTTTACCAGAATGGCCAGCGGTTTGACGTTATTGTGCTTGACCCACCCAAGTTTGTAGACAGCAAAGCAAACCTTGTTCGCGCGTGCCGTGGCTATAAAGACATTAACCGCCTTGCTTGCATGATTTTGAAACCTGGTGGCACGCTGCTCACGTTTTCGTGCTCGGGCTTGTTGTCAGGCGACTTATTTCAAAAAGTGGTTGCCGACGCAGCTCTTGATGCCAAACGCCCATTACATATTATTGAGCGACTGTATCAAGGCGCCGACCACCCGGTTCGCACCAACTTCCCAGAGTCATTGTATTTGAAGGGGTTGGTACTTCGCGGTTGAGTTCGCTAGTATTAAAGATATCACCAAAACATTGAATGCATTAACAGAAGGAATTGCACCATGAGTGGCGGTACTATTTTCGATAAGATCATTGCCAAAGAAATTCCAGCTGACATTGTTTATGAAGACGAATTAAGCCTAGCGTTTAAGGACATTAATCCGCAAGCGCCTGTCCATGTGTTAATTATTCCGAAAAAGCACATTGCCACAATCAACGACATTGAAGAAAGTGATCGTGAATTAATTGGGCATTTATACGTTGTCGCTGCGCGCCTTGCTCAGCAGTATGGCTTTGCCAAAGACGGCTATCGTGTGGTCATGAACTGTAACGAAGACGGCGGACAGTCGGTTTACCATATTCATTTGCACTTGTTGGCTGGCGTGACCATGGGCTGGCCGCCGTTTGCCAATAATAAACCGAAGCAAGTTGGCTAGGTTGGTGCTGTTTTATGTCTAACTTCAAAAAGCCAAGCGACCACGAGTTAAAGCAGCGTTTAACCGACATGCAATACTACGTCACGCAGCAAGACGGCACCGAACCGCCCTTTCAGAATCCCTATTGGAATGAGCGGCGGCAAGGTATTTATGTGGACGTTGTAAGTGGCGAGCCGCTGTATTCTTCAGCAGACAAATTTGACTCAAGTTGTGGTTGGCCAAGTTTTACCAAAACCATTACCGACTCGTCAGTCACAACCCATACCGACTTAAAATTTGGTATGCGCCGCACAGAAATTCGCAGTACCGAAGCCGATTCGCACTTAGGCCATGTTTTTGATGATGGCCCAATGCCGCTGGGAACAAGGCACTGCGTCAATTCAGCGGCGGTTGAATTTATTCCGCTAGAAGACATGGAAGCACGCGGTTACGGCCAGTGGATTCCAACCGTAACCGCTCAAAGCGACTAACTACAAACCTGTCGCAATACCTTCACGACGCGGGTCAGCACCGCCATACAACCCACCTTCAGGGCTTAACGTGATGCCGTGAAGGCCGCTATTTAAGTCTTGTACCTTTACGCTGTGGCCGCGAGCCTCTAGCGGCGCAGCTAACGCTTCCATGGCGGTACCTTGTTCTAAATTTGTCACGCCATTTAAGTTGGTTATGTGGGGCAAGTTAATCGCGCTCTGCATGTCTAAATTCCAATCTAACAGCCCAACTAATGTTTGCGCCACGTAGTTAATAATACGCGCGCCGCCAGGTGAACCCACGGCATGCAATGGCGCGCCCTGTTGATCAAACACCATCATGGGCGCCATTGAACTGCGCGGACGTTTGCCGGCTTGCACCCGGTTTGCAACCAACTTGCCATTTTGTTCAGGAACAATCGAAAAATCAGTTAATTGGTTATTGAGCAAAAAGCCCGCTGCCATCACACCAGAGCCAAAGCCCATTTCAATACTTGAGGTCATTGAGAAAACGTTGCCCTTTGCATCAACAATGCTCACGTGAGTGGTATTTGGAAATTCAGGCGATTTGTCATCGGCATAACTCAGCTGAGCATTTAATTCACTCGGGGTGCCGGCCTGCGCTTTGCCCATGTCTTGCTGGCTAATTAACTGCGCTCGACTCGCTAAATAGCGCTTGTTTAACAACTGCTCTACGGGTACCTCAACGAAATCACTATCCGCAATATAACGATTACGATCAGCAAAAGCTAAACGCGACGCCTGGGTAAAGTAATGACTGGCCAGTTCACCATTGACCGGCAACTCTGCTACCGGAAAATTCTCAAGCAAGCCCAAAATTTGTAACACGGTTATACCACCCGAACTGGGAGGCCCCATGCCACAAACCTCATAAATTCGGTATTCAGCACACACGGGCTCACGCACCTGCGCTTGATAGCTAGCCAAGTCTTGTGCACTTAACAAACCGGGGTTTAGCGGCGAGTTTTGTACCGCAGCAATTATCTTTTCGGCAATTGGGCCACGATAAAAAGCATCAGCACCCTGCTCTGCAATAAGCTTTAAGCTCTGTGCTAATTCGGGATTATTACGTACAGCTCCTACTGTAAGAGCCTGCCCATTAGGGTAAAAATAATCGTTGCCGGGCGACATTTTAGTTAGGCCGGGGCTTAGCTCCATGGCCAGTAATTTAGCCAAGCGTGGCGACACTTCAAAACCTTGCTCAGCCGCCAATATGGTGCTTTGAAACAACGTGGACCAAGGTAACTTCCCCCATTTTTCATGGGCTAGCTCTAAGCCGCGCAGAATACCTGGAGTGCCAACCGAACGGCCGCCTGTTACTGCTTCCATAAAGCTAGCCGGCGGCTTACCTTGCGCGTCTAAAAATAAGGCTGGTGTTGCTGCTGCTGGCGCGGTTTCACGGGCGTCAATGGTGTATAAGCGCTGTGACTCGGCATGCCAGTACAACATGAAACCGCCACCACCAAGACCAGATGACTGTGGCTCAGTAAGTGTCAGCATAGACTGGACAGCAATAGCGGCGTCAATAGCACTACCACCTTTGGCGAGAATTTCTTCACCTGCCCTCGCCGCAGCTGGCGTTGCGGCCGCCACCATATAACGCTGCGATTGCACGCCTTGCTTCTTGGTATAGCCAGTAGCAGCCTCAGGATCAAAAGCCTTGCTGTTATCATTCGCTTGCTTTAGTTGAGGTGTTGACCCTGACGGTGAATTAGATTGGTTAACTTGCGGTTCAGCGCAAGCATTGAGGAATACAAGCGCAAACAACATGAATAAACGCATGATCATACCTTTTACTGAGAAATAAACGCGGCTTGGTTTACAGCCTCCGTAACAAAACCCTATCATACGTACACTTGTACTCACGAACAACGATCAATGCCATGCATAAAGTAAATGAAGCCATTCAAGTGATTATTTGTAGCCTTGTTCTTGCTGCAGTTGCCATTTGGCTGCCGTACTATCAAGTCGAAACTGGCTCACTACTTAACCAGTACGACTTCGCACAAGCCTTAGCTTGGCAAGAACCATGGCGCTTAGTGACCGCACATATTTTCCATTTAGATGCCCGCCACGTGCTTTACAATGCGTTGGGCCTGGTTGTGGTTTGCGTGTTCTTTGCGCGCCACTTTGACGTCAGAACTTGGCTAAACGCAATATTAGTTATCGCGACCCTGTGTTCGATATTGGTTTGGTTGGTCGGCGTGCCTGAACGCTTTGTTGGCTTATCTGGGTTAATTCACGGCTTATTGGTGATGAGCCTATTATTGGAGTGGGCAAAACAAAAATACTCATTCAACGACTGGCTACCGCCACTGTCCATCGCATTGCTAACGCTTAAAGTCGTGCTGGAAATAGCAGGCTTATTAGACAGCCAAATTCTACTTAGCCAGGGCAATACCTTTGGCTATGTTCATGGGGCAGGACTGGTTGCCGGGGTGGTTGCGTGGCGACTGCATCGGCGGCGATTAGCTTCGTTGGCAATTACGCCAAGCAAGTCAACCGCTACCGACAACAGTCGTGACTAAAATTACAGCACAATTCGGTCTTTGTTCAGCTCTAGCATACGCGGGCCAATACCCTTTACCTGCATGAGTTGATTCACATCGCTAAATTGGCCTAGCTCGTCGCGCAATTTAATAATGTCTTTCGCCCGTTTAATGCCAACACCGGTGAGGGCGTAAGCTAACTGCTCGGCGTCCGCGGTATTAATGTTTATTTGGGTTTGCTGTGCGGCTGTCTGCCATGGTGCTAAGGCAGCTGCTGAAACCGGGGCTGTTGCCATCATCGGTGCCAACATAGGAAGCATAAGAGCCGCTGAAAGAAAGGTTTTCCGTAACATATGAATACACTCCTGATAAACCGTTAGTTCAAAACATAAAAGGTTTTGTGCTTGAAATTGCGCACTACAGAAGTGTATTCATGCCCTGAAACAAAGGCGAATTATTATCACGGATTAAGCTGTCAGAGATTCATGTATTGCGTTCAATGCCGCCACCGGGTCACTCGCTTGGGTAATCGGACGCCCAATGACCAGCACTTCAATACCAAGCGCCGCAGCTTCTGGCGGTGTCATTACACGGCGCTGATCGCCTTGTTCGGCACCCACTGGGCGAATACCAGGGGTAACACGAATAAAGCCGTCACCGCACTGCTGGGCTATCATTTGGGCTTCTTGTGCTGAACACACAACACCGTCTAAACCAGCTGCTTTGGTTAGTTGTGCTAAACGCAACACCTGCTGCTGTGGCGACACCGTAATACCAACTTCTCGCAGGTCTTCTTCGGTCATACTGGTTAACACGGTAACGGCAATTAAATGGGGTCTGTTGGGCATGTCTGCAATGGCATCACGAGCCGCTTCGAGCATCCGTCGGCCACCACTGGCATGCACATTCACCATCCAAACGCCTAACTCGGCCGCTGCACGTACTGCTTTGCCAGCCGTGTTTGGAATATCATGAAACTTTAAGTCCAGAAACACTTTAAAACCGCGCTCAACCAAGGCTTTTATAAAATCTGGCCCGGCACTGGTAAACAGTTCTTTGCCAACTTTTAAACCACATTGTTGCGGTGACAACTGGTCAATCAAAGGCCACGCCGATTCGGCATCGGCATAATCTAGTGCTACAAAAATCAACGAATTAGACATCTATTCTCCATCTAGGCCTATAATTGGCTTAATTTCACCCCAAGTACGGCACGACGGACAGTGCCAATACAAAGTACTACCTGAAAATCCGCAATGACGGCAACGGTATTTTGGCCGCTGCTTCATTTGTTGCTGCACTAGGCGTTGCAGCATTTTCAAACTGTCGCGTGCGCTGCCCACATCGGCGGCACGAATATGAAAGTCCATTAACTTATGGAAGCCTTTCATGGTTGGGTTTTCCACCAACGAGTTCTGCACAAATTGCTCGGCTGCCTCGATGCCGTTTTCGCGCGCAATCATCTCTGACAACATCACTGCTGCGGTAGTTGAATGCGCACTTTTCACGCATTGGTGCAAAAACTGAATCAAGCCACCTTGATCATCCACTTCATCAAAACAAGCTTTAATAAGCGGCAGTGCTTCACTAATAAATTCTGGGTCTTCGTCTAAAATACCCATCAGCATTTTTTGTGCTTTACGGTATAAGCCTTGGTTGTACCACATGCGGCCAAGCGCCAACGCTGCGCGCACACAATCGGGGTCATGCTGTCGCGCTTTTAGATAATACTTTTCGGTTGGTTCAGGTTCCGTTTGACGCTCAGCTAGCTCGCAGTACAACTGGGCTACTACGAGTTCGGCGGAACGATCAAAGCGCATCAGTTTTAGCGCAACCTTAATCGCTTTATCCCATTCATGGGTTGCTTCATATAACTCAAGCAAATGGCGCTGACAGGCCTCTCGGAACTGTTTATCGTTTTGTAGCGCAAGGAGCATTTCTTCGGCGCGGTCAAAAATGCCAGCAGCTAAATAATCAAGACCTAACTCGAACATGGCCTGCCGGCGTTCTTGTTCACTAATGCTCGGCCGCGAGGTTAGGTTTTGATGTATTTTTATGGCTCGGTCAAGCTCACCTCGGCGACGAAATAGCTTCCCTAGCGCCCAGTGTGTCTCTAGTGTGTCAGAGTCGACATCAAGTAATTCAATAAATAAATCAACCGCTTTGTCGGGTTGATCAGAAAGTAACAAATTAAGGCCAGTTACGTATTGGCGGGAGAATTGCTCTTGTTCTTGTCTATTTTCATTGCGAACGCTATTGCGCCCCATGAACCAACCATAGGCAGCGGCAACTGGTAATAGCAGAAACAGCAGCTCTAACATTAGGCTTGACTCTTATCGCTCACAAGTTGTTTTTTTAACTGACGGTTTTCGCGACGCAATCCAAATTGCGCAGCTAACATGCTGAATAAGCCAATAATAAAACCTAGCGCTAAAAATATGGCACCAACGGTTGCAACGCTAACTTGTTGCTTAGCTAGAATAAAATCAACCGCAATAACCTGATTATTCAGCGCCCCAAAGGCAATGGCAATAAGAAATAAAATAATCAGCGGCAGGCTAACAAATATGAATCGAATCATGATCTTTCCTGTCATGCGCTAAAAAAAAACGGCATGCTTAATATAGCATGCCGTTCTTATTAACTCGACGTTAAAATTATCCGATATTGTCGACCCGCTCTCGCAGTTCTTTACCGGGCTTAAAGTGCGGAACGTGTTTTGCGTCCAACTGCACCTTTTCGCCCGTTTTCGGATTACGCCCCTCGCGTGGGGCCCGATAATGCAGGGAAAAACTACCAAAGCCACGAATCTCAATTCGTCCACCAGAGGCCATTTGCTGGGCCATCTGTTCGATAAGTTCTTTCACCGCATCTTCAACCTGACGCGGAGACAGCTCTGGGTACAACTTCGTCAACTGGGTAATCAGTTCCGATTTTGTCATCACTTTCTCCTCTAACAATGCGTCAATGCTTTCGGGCCTACGCTAAGAAGCTTTTAGTCGTCGCTTTTAGCTGCTTTGAAAGCTTCAGCCATTGCGTTCGTGAAGTCGCCTTCGTCTTGCTGCTTGTTCACTGAGTCAATCGCTTCTTTCTCTTCAACTTCGTCTTTCGCACGGATAGACAAGCTTAAGGTACGGTTCTTACGATCCACGCCCATGAAGCGCGCTTCAATTTCGTCACCAACGCTTAATTCAGTGGTCGCATCTTCAATGCGGTCACGTGAAATGTCAGCAACGCGAACGTAACCTTCAACGCTGTCAGCCAGCTCAACTTTGGCACCTTTGGCATCAACTTCGATGACCTTACCTTTAACAATAGCACCTTTTTTGTTGGCCGCTAGGTAATTGTTGAACGGATCTTCTTCTAATTGCTTGATACCTAGAGAGATACGCTCACGCTCTGCGTCAACTTGTAATACCACTGCTGTCACTTCTTCGCCTTTCTTGAAGTCGCGTACCGCTTCTTCGCCAACTGCGTTCCAGCTGATGTCTGAAAGGTGAACCAAGCCGTCGATACCGCCGTCTAAGCCGATAAAGATACCGAAGTCAGTGATTGACTTGATCTTACCTGACACTTTGTCGCCCTTGTTGAAGTTCTTCGCGAACTCTTCCCACGGGTTAGCTTTACACTGTTTCAGGCCAAGTGAAATACGACGACGTTCTTCGTCAATTTCAAGAACCATAACTTCAACCACGTCATCCAAGTTAACAACTTTAGATGGGTGTACGTTTTTGTTGGTCCAATCCATTTCAGAAACGTGTACCAAACCTTCAACGCCTTCTTCGATTTCAACGAAGCAGCCGTAGTCAGTTAAGTTGGTTACACGACCAGTCAAACGGTGGCCTTCTGGGTAACGCGCAGCAATATCAGCCCATGGATCAGCGCCCAATTGCTTCAAGCCAAGCGATACGCGAGTACGCTCACGGTCAAACTTCAATACTTTCACGTTGATTTCGTCACCAACGTTAACCACTTCGCTTGGGTGCTTAACGCGTTTCCAAGCCATGTCGGTGATGTGCAACAAGCCATCAACGCCGCCTAAGTCTACGAATGCGCCGTAGTCAGTCAGGTTCTTAACGATACCCTTAACTTCTTGGCCTTCTTGTAGGTTCTCAAGCAACTCGTCGCGCTCTGCACTGTTCTCAGTTTCAATCACTGCACGACGTGAAACAACAACGTTGTTGCGCTTCTGGTCAAGCTTGATAACTTTGAACTCTAATTCTTTGTTTTCTAGGTGCGTTGTTTCACGAACTGGACGAACGTCAACCAATGAACCTGGTAAGAACGCACGTACGCCACCTAAATCAACTGTGAAGCCGCCTTTCACTTTACCGCTAATTAAACCGGTAACAGTTTCTTGGTCTTCGTAAGCTTTCTCAAGCTGCAACCAAGCTTCGTAGCGCTTCGCTTTCTCGCGAGACAGGATGGTTTCACCAAAGCCGTCTTCTACTGCATCCAATGCAACGTCAACTTCGTCGCCCACTTGAACTTCAACAACGCCTTCAGCGTTACGGAATTGTTCAACAGGGATAGCACTTTCAGATTTCAAACCAGCGTCAACAAGAACAACGTCACGGTTGATAGCTACGATGGTGCCTTTAACGATAGAACCTGGGCGAGTTTCGACCTCTTTGAGGCTTTCTTCAAACAGTTGTGCAAAATTTTCTGACATATGTGTTAACTACTTTTAGTTAAGTACGTCCACCAAGCAATCCCGAATGGCGGGGTTATTAAAATTGATCTGATGGCTGTCCTTGCTACAGACCCCTAAGCGAGCAGCTATTCGACGCTGCTAGTCTCAGATTTGGAGAGCTTGCCATGAGCAAACTCCAGAATTTGATCAACCACTTCGGTAATAGTCAAATTCGTTGAATCGATAAATAGCGAACCCTCGGCAGCACACAGTGGCGCAACCGAGCGGTTGGTGTCCCGTTCATCGCGTTCGCGAATCTCGGTGATTAATTGGTCAATTTTAGCATCAATTCCTTTTTCCCGCAATTGCTCAAAGCGACGACGGGCGCGCTCTTCAGGGCTTGCGGTTAAAAAGACTTTTGCTGCCGCGTCGGTAAACACCACGGTACCCATATCACGGCCGTCTGCAACCAAGCCAGGTAGGTCTTTAAAGGCTCGCTGGCGGCGCAATAAGGCTTCACGAACACGCGGCAATGCAGCGACCTTAGACGCCATATTCGCCACTTCTTGGGTGCGAATCGTCATGGTGACATCTTCGCCTTCCAAAATAATATGGGTTAGCTCTGGGTCTTCCTCAACGTCAAACTTAACGTCAAGAGCGCCGGCTAGTGCCACTAAGCTTTCTTCATCGTCTGCCGCGAAGCCATGGTGAATGGCAGCTAAGGCTAACACACGATAAATAGCACCACTGTCAAGCAAGTGCCAACCGAGTTTGTCCGCTAAAATACGGCTTACGGTGCCTTTGCCTGAGCCGCTTGGGCCATCAATAGTGATTACGGGTGTGTTTTTGCTCATGCTATCCTCTACCAAAATAAAAGCGCCGCAATTATACGGATCTGGCAGAAAATTGCACCCTATATTGCTGATCGTTCCATGATCTGTTTATGAATTTTGCGTGATATTACAAAACTCAGAAAAGAAATTCGGGTAGGTTTTGCTGCTGCATTCGGGGTTTAAAATGGTCACGCCCACATCGCTAAAGCCCAGTAATGCGAAGCTCATCGCCATGCGATGATCATTGTATGTCGCTATTTGTGCGTGGGTAAGTTGTTCTGGTGGCGTAACCGAAATAGCGTCTTCTGTTTCAACCACATGCGCCCCAACCTTGCGCAGCTCAGCTGCCATTGCGGTTAACCGATCGGTTTCTTTAATCCGCCAATTGGCGATGTTTCGAATGTGGGTTGTGCCTTTCGCAAAGAGCGCTAAGGTTGCAAAGGTCATGGCAGCATCAGGAATTGCATTCAAATCGGCATCAAGCGCCTTTAATGGCCCTTTACTGACGGTAATCGCATGCTTATCAACGCGAACCTGCGCGCCCATTTGCGCCAAGTAGTCGGCAAACTGCACGTCACCTTGAATACTCTCACTGCCAACACCGTGTATGGTGAGTGGGCCATCAGCAATAGCCGCTGCGGCCATCCAATATGAGGCTGCGCTAGCATCCCCTTCTAACCAGTATTCACCTGGGCTGCGATAGCTTTGGTTGCCGGGAATCATAAACTCTTGGCGGCAAATACGGTGTATTTCAATGCCAAAACGCTGCAACATAGACAAGGTTAGCTCAATATATGGCCAGCTCACCACTTGTCCGGTTAGCTGCAACACACTATCGCCCGGTAACAGCGGCAACGCCATGAGTAACGCCGAAACATACTGGCTTGAGGCACTTCCATCAATGCTTATCATGCCATGCGCCATACCCGAACCAATATCAACGGGCGGAAAACCTTCATGCTGCAAACAAGTTAGTTCGGCACCAGCCTGGCGCAGGGTATCAATCAGCGCGCCGGCTGGTCGTTCTTGCATACGCGCGTCACCCGTTAATACGCACTGAGGGTGGTCGGTTCGCTGCGCAAAGGTGGCCGCAAGCACGGCAATAAGTGGCCGCATGGCCGTTCCGGCATTACCTAAATCAAGCGCTTGCGGAATGGTTGGCCACTGCCCACCACAACCGGTAACGGTTATGGTAGTTGTGTGCCCATCGGCAACTTCAACCTGAACACCAAGGGC
Organism: Pseudidiomarina donghaiensis; assembly: GCF_900116895.1. Lineage (GTDB taxonomy): Bacteria > Pseudomonadota > Gammaproteobacteria > Enterobacterales > Alteromonadaceae > Pseudidiomarina > Pseudidiomarina donghaiensis. The sequence goes on from NZ_FPCF01000001.1 coordinate 1,176,296, forward strand.
AACTAAGGCTTCAAGCATGCGCTCGGTATCGTCGCTGCGTAACACATTGGTCAGTTGAGTTTGTTGCCCTGGTTGGCACAACGCAGCCATGAGTAGAGCACGGTTAGCGATACTCTTTGAGCCCGGTAAGGTTACTTCACCGCGGCAGCTGCGTAGGCCTTGTAAGGTGATCATTTCAGTAGGTTAGCCATTGCATCAATAAATGCTTGGTTTTCGGCTGGCAAACCAATACTCACCCGCAAGTGATTAGGCAACTGATAGCCGGCAACAGGACGAACAATAACGCCTGCACGCAATAGTTGCTGATATATTTCCGCCGCTTCAGAGCCCACTTCAATGGTTAAAAAATTGCCGTGTGACGGAATGTAGTTTAAGCCACTTTGTTCACAAAACTGCACCAACTGCGCCATGCCGTCTGCATTCACGCGAATCGATTCAGCAAGGTACTCTTGGTCATCTAATACCACCTCGGCCGCGCGTAAACTCAAGCTGTTCATGTTAAACGGCTGACGCACACGGTTCATTAAATCGGCAATATCTGGGTGGGTAATGACATAGCCCGCACGTAAACCGGCTAAACCATAAGCTTTCGAAAAAGTACGGCTTACAATTAAATTCGGGTACTGCGCAATCCATTCCACCGACGGCGCGCGTTCAGCTTCGCTCACATATTCATAGTAGGCTTCATCTAGCACCACCAACACATTCTGCGGCACCTGCGCAATAAACTCAGCCAGCTCTTCTTTGGTTAAGAACGTACCGGTTGGGTTATTCGGGTTAGCAATAAAAATCATCCGTGTTTTCGGCGTAATAGCCGCTAACATAGCGGGTAAATCGTGGCCGTAATTCTTTGCTGGCACCGCGACCCCTTTCGCACCAATGGCTTGAGTTACCAGTGGGTAAACAACAAACGCATGCTGAGCAAAGATAACTTCATGAGTTTCATTAACGAAGGTACGTGCCAATAGCTCTAAAACGTCGTTAGAGCCATTACCTAAGGTGATTTGATTGGTGTGAACGCCAAACTTTTCCGCCAACTTGGTTTTCAAATAAAACCCATTGGCATCTGGATAGCGAGCGAGTCCACTCAGTGCATCTTGCAACGCACCTTTTACCTTAGCACTTAAACCAAGAGGATTTTCATTTGACGCTAATTTCACAATATTTTTAATACCCAGTTCACGTTCAACTTCTTCAATTGGCTTTCCCGCCTGATACGGGCTTAACGTTCGAATTCCTGGGTTCGCAAGTGCTTTCGCATTAAATTCAGTCATTAATAACTCTCGTTGTTCGTTGTTCGTACACTTCGTTGTTCGTCCGCTTCGCTATTCGAACAGTGCGAAGCACGGACGAACAGAGAACATCGTGAACGGACGAATAACGAATAACGTCTTTTATTTTAGGCTTTGCGCTCGAATTCGCGCATAAAATCCACTAACGCCTCAACCCCAGCCAACGGCATCGCATTATAAATACTCGCACGCATGCCGCCCACAAAGCGGTGCCCTTTCAAACCAATTAAACCGGCTTGTGCAGCCTGTTTCAAAAAGTCACCGTCAAGACGTTCATCAGCAAGCAGGAATGGTACGTTCATTCGCGAGCGATAGTTAGGGTGCACCGGGTTACGGTAGAAGTCTGAACTGTCAATAAAATCGTACAGTTTCGCTGCTTTGGCGCGATTCACCTCACCCATAGCAGCCACCCCGCCTTGGCGTTTTAACCACTGAAACACTAACGCTGATAAATACCAAGCGAAGGTATTCGGGGTGTTGTACATAGAGCGTTCTTTGGCTTGTACGGTGTAATCCATAATGGTTGACGTGTTGCCTTGCGCATGCCCAAGCAAATCTTCGCGTACAATGGTAATGGCAAAGCCTGAAGGCCCAATGTTTTTCTGCGCGCCGGCGTAAATAATGCCAAAGCGGCTCACATCAAGCGGTTCAGAAAGTATATTCGACGACATGTCGGCCACAATAGGCGCCTGCACATCTGGAATGTCATGCAGTGCAATACCATCAACGGTTTCATTGGGGCAATAATGAAAATACGCGGCATTGTCAGATAGCTGCCAGCGTTCGCGCGGGGCTAATGCTTTGCCCTGCTCGGTTTGCTCCGCGGCACCCACCACGTTCACATGCTGCACGTATTTTTGCGCTTCACGAATGGCAAACTCCGACCAAATGCCGCAGTTTAAATAGTCCACAGTCGCGTTAGGGCCAGCGATATTTTGTGGCACCGCACTAAACTGTCCCCGACCTCCACCGTGCATAAACAGCACTTGATAGTTGTCGGGAATAGCCATTAACTCACGTAGGTCCTGCTCGGCCTGCTCAGCAAGGCGAATAAAAGCGGGATCACGATGGCTAATTTCCATCACCGAAATACCCAGATTATTCCAGTTCAGGAATTCCTCTTGGGCTTGCTTCATCACCTCTGCCGGCAGCATTGCCGGCCCCGCAGAAAAGTTAAACGGGGCGCTCATGCAATTATTCCTCAGTTACGTCATCAACAGGTGCGTCATCCGCATCATCGTCTAAAGGTTCGTTGTTGTCTTCGCCGTCAACCGGCTCATTGAGCAACGCATCGGTTTCATCGTCTTCATCCACTTCGTCAATGCGCTGCATACCAACTACTTTTTCGTCAGCGCCAGTGCGAATTAAACGAACGCCTTGGGTGTTACGCCCAACCACTGATACTTCATTAACACGGGTACGTACTAAGGTACCTTTGTTGCTAATCAGCATAATTTGGTTGGTATCGACAACTTCCATAGCACCTACAACCAAGCCATTGCGCTCACTGACTTTAATAGACACAACGCCCTTGGTCGCACGACTTTTCGCCGGGTAATCGGTAATTGGTGTGCGTTTGCCGTAGCCATTTTCGGTCACGGTTAAAATAGTCGGCACTTCTTCTTCAATGGTCCGCGGCACAATCAGTGACACCACGCGTTGACCTTGTTCTAGGCGAATACCACGCACACCCGTTGCGGTGCGGCCCATGGAGCGAATTTGCTCTTCGCTAAAGCGAACCACTTTACCGGCATCCGAGAACAACATGACTTCGTCACCCGCGGTGGTTACGTCAACCCCGATAAGCTCATCGCCATCGTTCAGGTTCAAGGCAATAATACCGCCGCTACGAGGGCGTGAATAAGCCTCCATTGGGGTCTTTTTCACGGTACCGTTACGGGTCGCCATAACAATATATTTATCGTCTGGGTAGTCACGCGTCGGCAGAATAGCGGTAATGCGCTCATCAGCCTCAAGCGGCAACAAGTTCACAATAGGTCGGCCACGCGAAGTGCGCGTTGCCAACGGCAATTGATACACTTTCATCCAGTAAATACGGCCACGGGTTGAGAAGCACAAAATGGTGTCGTGCGTGTTCGCAACCCATAAACGCTCAATGAAATCTTCATCTTTCATCTTCGTGGCTGATTTACCTTTACCACCGCGACGCTGCGCTTCGTATTCGGTTAACGGTTGATACTTCACATAACCGTGATGCGACAAGGTCACCACCACGTCTTCTTCGTTAATTAAGTCTTCCATGCTGATGTCGTGCGCAGCTGCAGTAATTTCTGTACGGCGCGCATCGCCATATTCAGCCTTAATTTTTTCCAGCTCTTCGCGAATCACTTCCATCAAGCGTTCTGCGTTGTTCAAAATATGCAGTAGCTCTTCAATGATTTGCAGAAGGTTCTTGTATTCTTCAAGAATTTTCTCGTGCTCAAGGCCGGTTAACTTATGCAAACGCAAGTCCAAAATGGCCTGTGCTTGCTCTTCAGTTAAGTAATATTGGCCGTCACGAATGCCAAACTCAGCGCTTAAGTGATCAGGGCGTGCTGCATCAACACCAGCGCGTTCAAGCATGGCTGCAACGTCACCTAACTGCCACGCACGGCTGGTTAAGCCCGCTTTCGCGTCTGCTGCTGTTTGTGAGCGACGAATTAACTCAATAATTTCATCAATATTGGCCAGCGCAATGGCTAAGCCTTCTAAGATGTGTGCACGTTCACGTGCTTTGCGCAATTCATAAACCGAGCGACGTGTGACCACTTCACGGCGGTGTAAAATAAAGCACTCAAGCATGTCGCGCAGATTAAATAAACGTGGCTGGTTTTTATCCAAAGCAACCATGTTTATACCAAACACCACTTGCATTTGGGTGTTGGCATACAGATGGTTCAAAATGACTTCGGCAACTTCACCGCGCTTAATTTCAATGACAATGCGCATGCCGTCTTTATCAGACTCATCGCGCAGGCCACTGATCCCTTCAAGGCGTTTTTCTTTGACCAACTCAGCAATTTTTTCAATCAGCTTCGCTTTATTCACCTGGTAAGGAATTTCAGTCACGATAATGGCTTCGCGACCATTGCTGTCGGTTTCTACTTCCGCTTTGGCGCGCAAATGAATACGGCCACGACCGGTTTTGTAGGCTTCAATAATGCCAGCACGGCCAGAAATAGAAGCAGCCGTTGGAAAGTCAGGGCCAGGAATGTATTCCATCAATTCATCAATTTGAATATCTGGATTATCAATCATCGCCAAACAGCCGTTCACAACTTCAGTTAAGTTGTGTGGCGGAATATTGGTTGCCATACCGACGGCAATACCCGACGAACCATTGACTAAGAGATTCGGTACCCGAGTTGGCAATACTTCTGGAATTTGTTCGGTGCCGTCATAGTTCGGCACAAAGTCGACCGTTTCTTTATCAAGGTCGGAAAGTAATTCACTGGCAATTTTAGCCATTCGAATTTCGGTGTAACGCATTGCCGCAGCTGAGTCACCATCAACGGAACCGAAGTTACCTTGGCCATCAACCAACATGTAGCGTAATGAGAATGGTTGCGCCATACGTACGATGGTGTCGTACACTGCGCTGTCACCATGCGGGTGGTATTTACCGATAACGTCACCGACAATACGTGCCGACTTTTTGTAAGGCTTGTTAAAGTCGTTACGCAATTCATTCATCGCAAATAATACGCGACGGTGAACCGGTTTTAGACCATCACGAACGTCCGGTAACGCCCGCCCTACAATAACGCTCATGGCGTAATCAAGGTAAGAGCTCTTTAATTCATCTTCAATATTGACCGGAACGACTTCTCTGGCGAGATCACTCATAATAGTTATATCCCTAAACGATCTGTCTTTCTTATAATTCGTACGATTGCGCATTGTACCCGTAGCGAGGCGCTATCGCATCTTTTTTTATCCCTGTAGGTTGAGTACACTGTACCGACTTTTAAGCCGTAGCAGAAGCCCTATGAACCCAAATTCGAACGTTGATCCAGCAGAAATTGAAAAATTTAGTGCCATTGCCTCACGGTGGTGGGACCCCGAAGGCGAATTTAAACCGCTTCATTTAATTAACCCGTTACGTCTTGACTACATTTTGCAGCATTGCAACGGCGTGTTTGACCAGCAAGTGCTCGATATTGGCTGTGGTGGCGGTTTATTGGCTGAAGGCTTAGCGCGTGCGGGCGCACGGGTCACCGGCATTGATATGGCTGAGCAGTCGCTGCAAGTTGCCCGCTTGCATGCGTTAGAAAGCAAACTCGACATTACCTACGAGTTTGTACCAGCAGAACAATTTGCGGCCGAGCACACCGAACAGTTTGACGTAGTGACCTGCCTTGAAATGTTAGAACACGTGCCCGACCCAGCCGCCATTGTTAAAGCAGCTGCGCAGGCGGTGAAACCTGGTGGCTATGTGTTCTTTTCAACACTGAACCGCAATGCCAAGTCATGGTTACTCGGTATTGTGGCGGCTGAATACGTATTAGGTTGGGTACCGAAAGGAACTCATGAACATGCCAAGTTTATTCAACCCGCCGAGCTGTTACGTATGACCGATGCGGTCAAGCTCGAAGCCCAAGCTATGACCGGCATGCACTACTTGCCATGGCGCGGATTTTATCTTGATGATAGCAATGTCGACGTGAATTACATTGTCTGCCTGCGTAAACCGCTATGAAGTATTCCTTACCACAAGCCGTGCTGTTTGACTTAGACGGCACATTACTAGATACCGCACCCGACTTAGGTGCGGCTTTAAACCGCGTGTTAGCCGCCGAACAACGCCCACTGGTCAGTGCCGAGGAATATACGCCGTTGGCTTCACACGGTTCTGCTGGCCTTTTGCGTTATGCCTATGGCGACGAATTTGAGCAGCGCCGCGATGAGCTGCGTAGCGCTTTCCTTGCTGCTTATGCGGCCAACATTGCTGCACATACCAAACCCTTTCACGGGGTTGGTGAGTTGCTGCAGCAACTACAACAGCGCGCTATTCCTGTAGCCATTGTCACCAATAAGCCGCACGCATTAACAGCACAATTGGTGCCATGTTATCCAGAGTTTGCCCATATACAGGTGGTGATTAGTGGCGACACCTTAGCGGTTGCTAAGCCAAACCCCGAGCCCTTGTTGCACGCCGCCGACCTGTTACAAGTGGATGCTGCGAATTGTTGGTATATTGGCGACGCTGAACGCGACATTGAAGCTGGACGACGCGCCAATATGTTCACGGTGCTCGCTCGGTATGGCTATATAAGTGCCACCGATCAACCCGAAATTTGGGGTGCAAATGCCATGATTGACCGTCCTGAAGAATTGCTCGAATTGTGGTCTGAGTAATCCTTAAACACAAGATGTTGTGTCGAATGTAGGAATTTGCTGAACATCTTGTGAAACCCTTGTTAATCAACGCTTATAAATTAGTTATCTGAACATGTCGGTTAAAAGACAAAAAAATAATAAGAAAAATTTTTTCTGCTATTGATTTTCCTAAGCTGCTTTAATGGCAAGCGTTTTAGCGAAAGCCCCCACTTGCATTCAGCTTTTTTCCCCAATTTCGAGCGGTAAATTGTCTTGATCAGTGTGCGATAAGTGCTAGGATACAGGTCATTCGATCAACCCAAGATATTGTGTAAAAAACGCACGAGCAGCCCCTTACTGCACCATATCTTGTGGCTACACAAATATTATATAACAACAACGAATATGGATGCGCCTCATGAATCAACAGCTCTTCGTAACTAAACGTAGCGGCGAACGTGAACCTCTGAATTTGGATAAAATCCACCGCGTTATCAGCTGGGCCGCCGAAGGCCTCAACGACGTTTCAGTCTCACAAGTTGAAATCAAATCTCACATTCAGTTTTATGACGGCATTAAAACTGAAGATATTCATGAAACCATTATTAAAGCAGCCGCTGATTTAATTTCAGAAGAAGTGCCTGATTATCAGTACATGGCCGCTCGTTTGGCGATCTTCCATTTACGTAAACTGGCCTACAACCAGTTTGAGCCGCCGCACTTGTATGACCAAGTAACCAAAATGGTCGCTGCGGGCCGTTATGACAAGCATTTGTTAGAAGATTACAGCCAAGAAGAGTTTGAGCAAATGAATGATTTTATTGATCATTCTCGCGACTTAAACTTTTCATACGCGGCGGTAAAACAGCTCGAAGGTAAATACCTCGTACAAAACCGTGTCACCGGTGAAATTTACGAGAGCGCGCAATTTTTATACGTTCTTGTTGCGGCATGTTTGTTCGCAAACTACCCGAAAGACACGCGCATGGACTACATCAAGCGTTTTTACGACGCGACCTCAGAGTTCAAAATTTCACTACCGACACCGATTATGTCAGGTGTACGTACCCCGACGCGTCAATTCAGCTCATGTGTACTCATTGAAGCCGGCGACAGCCTTGACTCAATTAACGCCACTGCAAGCGCCATTGTGAAATATGTATCACAGCGCGCGGGCATTGGTATTAACGCGGGGCGTATTCGTGCACTGGGTAGCCCAATTCGCGGCGGTGAGGCCTTCCACACCGGCTGTATTCCGTTTTACAAATACTTCCAAACAGCGGTGAAGAGCTGCTCGCAAGGCGGAGTTCGTGGTGGTGCAGCCACCCTATTCTATCCGCTATGGCACCTTGAAGTAGAAAGCTTATTGGTTTTGAAGAACAACCGCGGCGTTGAAGAAAACCGCGTACGTCACCTAGACTATGGCGTGCAATTTAACCGCGTCATGTACCAACGTTTGATCAAAGACGATTACATTACTTTGTTTAGCCCGTCGGACGTTCCGGGCCTGTACGACTCATTCTTCGCCGACCAAGACGAGTTTGAGCGTTTATACAAACAGTACGAAGCTGACGATAACATTCGCAAAAAGCGCATTAAGGCTATCGAATTGTTTAGCTTGTTCATGCAAGAACGTGCCAGCACGGGCCGCATTTACTTGCAGAACGTTGACCACTGCAATACCCATAGTCCATTTGACCCGAAAGTGGCGCCGATTCGCCAGAGCAACTTATGCCTGGAAATCGCCCTGCCAACCAAGCCGTTGGCACATGTAAATGACGAAGAAGGTGAAATTGCCCTTTGCACGCTGTCCGCCTTTAACTTAGGCGCGATTAACACACTGGATGACCTTGACGAGATGGCCGAATTAGCCGTGCGCGCGCTTGATAGCCTACTCGATTACCAAGAATACCCAGTGCCGGCAGCGCGTAACGCCACCATGGGGCGCCGTACCTTAGGCATTGGTGTTATTAACTACGCTTATTATTTGGCGAAAAACGGTGTGCGCTACTCAGATGGCTCTGCCAACGGGCTTACCCATCGTACCTTTGAAGCAATTCAGTATTATCTAATGAAGGCTTCAATGAACTTAGCCAAAGAAAAAGGCGCCTGCCCTAAATTTAATGAAACCACGTATTCAAAAGGCATCATGCCAATTGATACCTATAAGAAAGATCTCGACACCATTTGTAGCGAGCCGCTGCAGCTTGATTGGGACAAATTACGTGAAGACATTAAAAAACATGGCATGCGTAACTCAACCTTATCGGCATTAATGCCGTCAGAAACGTCTTCGCAAATTTCTAACGCGACCAATGGTATTGAACCACCACGTGGCCATATCAGTGTGAAAGCGTCAAAAGACGGTATTACCAAGCAAGTGGTGCCAGAGTACGAAACGCTTAAAAATGCCTATGAACTGTTGTGGCAAATTCCAAGTAATAAGGGTTACTTAGAACTGGTTGGTATTATGCAAAAGTTTGTCGATCAAACTATTTCGGCCAATACCAACTATGACCCGAACAAGTTTGAAGCAGGCAAAGTACCCATGAAGCAATTGCTACAAGACTTGCTATATGCCTACAAACTTGGCGTAAAAACCCTTTACTATCACAACACGCGCGACGGTGCTTCTGACAATCAAGTCGATTTACGCGATAAAGTTGAAGCCAAAACTCGCGAACAAGAAAACCAACAAGCGACTGTTGCAGTCGTTGAAGAAGATGATGATTGCGCCGGCGGTGCTTGTAAAATCTAGTGTGGCCGTGCGAGCGGAAAGTCCAATTAAACGCCCGAACTTAACAACCAAGTTCGGGCAGTCCATTCAATAAATGGTGCGCTAAATTATGAGTTATTCAACCTTTAATAAAAATCAGATCAACCCGTTAAAAGAGCCGATGTTTTTTGGTAACTCGGTCAACGTAGCGCGGTATGATCAACAAAAACACAGTGTTTTTGAAAAGCTCATTGAAAAACAAATCAGCTTCTTTTGGCGTCCAGAAGAAGTTGATGTTAGCCGTGATCGGGTTGATTTCCAGGCATTGACCGAAAGTGAAAAGCACATTTTTATTTCAAACTTGAAATACCAAACGCTGCTTGACTCGGTACAAGGCCGTAGCCCAAATATCGCGCTGTTACCTATTGTGTCTATTCCAGAGCTAGAAACCTGGATAGAAACTTGGTCGTTTTTTGAAACCATTCACTCGCGCTCGTACACGCACATTTTGCGTAACCTATTTACCGACCCGAGCGAAGTATTTGAAGACATCGTAATTAACGAAGAAATTCAAAAGCGCGCCAATGACATCTCGAAATATTACGACGACCTCATTTTCTACACCCAGCTGTGGCAAACCCACGGTGAAGGTGAATGGGAAGTCGATGGCGCAAAGCACATCGTAAACATGCGCGAACTGAAAAAGAAATTGTTCTTGTGCATTAACTCAGTTAACGCCCTAGAAGCAGTTCGTTTTTACGTAAGCTTTGCATGTACATTCGCCTTTGCTGAGCGCGACTTAATGGAAGGTAACTCGAAAATTATTCGTCTTATTGCTCGTGACGAAAACCTTCACTTGGTGTCTACCCAGCAAATCATCAACTTATGGCAATACGGTCAAGACGACCCAGAAATGAAAGAAATTGCCGAAGAATTGCGCGAAGAAGCACTGCAAATTTTTATGAATGCGGTTGAGCAAGAAAAACAATGGGCGCACTACTTGTTTCGCAACGGTTCAATGATTGGCCTCAATGAAGAAATGCTCTGCCAATACGTTGAATACATTGCCAACATGCGCATGGAAGCCATTGGCTTTGACGCGCCATTTAAGCAACGTAGCAACCCATTACCCTGGATGAACAAGTATTTGGTGTCTGATAATGTGCAGGTAGCGCCGCAAGAAGCAGAAATCACCTCATACCTTGTTGGTCAAATCGATAGCGAAGTAAGCGCCTCCGATTTGGGAGACTTCGAGCTATAACTTGCCCTATGAGCGACAATGAGCCAAGTCTTTAAAGTTAAAGTCAACGGTCAGCACGAGCTGACCGTTGACGCTTCACAAGGTAACACTTTGCTTGAAGCGCTTGAGCAAGCAGGCCTTGAGCCGCACTACCATTGCCGCAATGGCTTTTGCGGTGCGTGTCGCGTGCAACTAACCGCCGGCGATGTCACCTATATCAATGACCCACTTGCTTTTATTCGCCCCGGTGACTGCTTAGCCTGTTGCTGTGTGCCCGCTTCAGACATTGAAATTAATCAATAATCGACCAAATCGATAAGCCATATCAAACAAACCCATTGGAAACTCGCGTCTGTTTATAGGAAAATACCCACCAGTTATTATTTTTAAAAACAGGAGTTGTTCATGTTTACTGTTATTTTCGGTCGCCCAGGTTGCCCATATTGCGTTCGCGCAAAACAAATTGCTGAAAAGCTAGCGGAAGATCGTGACGATTTCGAATTTCGCTATGTCGACATGCACGAAGAAGGCATTACCAAAGCTGACCTTGAAAAAACCGTTGGCGCACCAGTACTAACCGTACCGCAGATTTTCGTTGACGAAACCCACATTGGCGGCTGTACTGAATTTGAAGCCTATGCACGCGAAAATTTAAACTTATACGCTAGTTAATGCTTGTCGCACCCGCTTTTCCGAAATGGGATAGCGGGTGCCTAAGGTTTGCGCAAAAAAGCTCACACGGAGTTCTTCAAGCATCCATCGAATCTCGCTAATGTCTGCAGAAATAGGCTGCCCTTTTGGCACTTTAGCTAACAATTTCTGGTAATCACTCTGTAAATCAGTCAATACCAAGGTGTGTAGCCTATCTTTATTCGGATCAACCGGTAGTTTTTCTAAACGCCGCTCAATGGCTTGCAAATAACGCGGAATATCGCGCAATCGCTCAGCCCCAATATCGCTAACAAAGCCCCGATACACTAAATGATCTAACTGATCTTTAATATCGCCATGCGCCTGAATTTGGTCCAAGCTTACTTTGCCCTTTAAGCGCTTGCGAATGGCTTGGCTTTGCACTAAACAAGGCTCCACCAGTTGCGCAATAGCACTAACTCGTTCGTTTAACTCAGCGCGTGCATGCTCAAAAAGCTGTTTGAAGGCTTCGCTCGTTCGCGCTGGGTTGGCCGCTATAAACTCATCCAAAGCGGCCATAATGCAGTCGTGAATCAAGTCGTCAACTTTGCCCCACGGGTTGTAATACATGGCTAATTTGGCTTTATTTGAAAGCGATTGCTGCAAATAACGTACCGGCGATGGTAATTGCGCCAGCAATAAATGACGCAGGCCCTGGCGGTGTGCCTGCTCAGCTTGAATGGCGGTATCAAACAGCTCCTTGCGAACGCCTTCACCTTCAGGCACCAAGGCTGGATACGCCTTAATTGCATAACCGCGTTGTTGCTGCTCTAAAGTTTGCGGTAACTCACCAAACACCCATTCCGTTGCTGCTTGCGGCGTTTCGTCTGCTTGCTTCACGGCTTGGCTTAAAGCCTGCTTAACTTGCCCTTGCATGCTTTGCTGTAAAAACTCAAGGTCACGACTACTGCGCACCCGCACACCCTGCTCATTCACAGCAGCAAAATTCATTTGTAAATGGCGTGGAACTTGAGTGCTGTCCCATGCATCCGCGGGTATTGTCACACCTGTCATACGCCGCAGTTTACTCGCTAAGGCGTCTAATAGCGGTGTAGAAGCGATCAATTCAGCGCTGCAGTCTGCCAAAAATGCCTCAGCGTAATTCGGTGCGGGGACAAAGTTACGACGTAAGGTTTTCGGCAATGATTTAATCCACGCCACCACTAAGTCGTGGCGCAGAGCAGGAATCAGCCAATCAAAACCATCGGCTGTCACTTGGTTCAACAAAGCCAAGGGTATTTCAACCGTCACACCGTCGTCTTCTGCTGTAGGCTCAAATACGTAGCTAAGCTGCAGACGTATATTACCCTGCTGCCAGGTGTTTGGGTAATCCAACGCGGTCACATGGCTTGCGTCTTGCGCCATTAAATCATCACGCTCAAAGCGCAACAGTTTAGGTTGTTGTTTGACCGCCTTGTGCCACCAGCCAGCTAATAGTTGTTCGTTGTATATGCCAGCCGGAATATCGCGATCGTAAGCCGCATACAAGGCCTCGTCGTCTATCAAAATATCACGACGCCGTGACTTTTCTTCCAGCTCACGAACTTGCTCAATCAGCGCCAAGTTATGCGCGACAAAAGGTAACGGACGCTTCAGCTGGCCCTGGACGAGTGCTTCGCGTATAAAAATCTCACGCGCAGCAACAGGGTCAACCGGGCCAAACTGTACTTTACGCCGCGGTACGATAATCAAACCAAACAAGGTGACCTGTTCGTCGGCCACAACCGAGCCTTGCTTTTTCGAAAAGTGCGGCTCGTAATAATTGCGTTTCACTAAATGTTCGGCCGCCGGTTCAATCCATTCTGGCTCAATGCGCGCATTAGTACGCGCAAACAACCGAGAGGTTTCCACCATTTCAGCCGCCATGACCCACTTTGGTGACTTTTTAAATAAGCCAGAGCCGGGAAAAATATAGAACTTACGGTTGCGAGCACCCAAATACTCATGGCCTTCTTGCTTTTGCCCTAGTTGTGACAACATACCGGTTAGCAGTGCCCGGTGTACCGCCTCATAGCTAGCTGGCTCTTGGTTAATGCGAAAGCCTAAGCTCCGTACTGTTTGCCGTACTTGGGTGTATACGTCTTGCCATTCCCGCACTCGCAGAAAATGCAAAAACTCTTGTTTTAAGCGTTTTCTGAATTGCGTTTTCGATAATTCATGTTGCAGCTCGTTTAAATACGCCCACAACTTTAGGTAGCCTGCAAAGTCAGAATCTTTATCATGAAACCGCTGATGCAGCTCATCGGCTTTTTGCGCCCCTTGCTGTGGTCGCTCGCGTGGGTCTTGAATACTTAGTGCGGCCACAATCACCATCACTTCTTGCATACAACCAAATTGGTTCGCCGCCAACACCATACGTGCCAAACGCGGGTCAAGCGGTAACTGGGCAAGCTGTCGACCTAGCGTCGTTAAGCGTGGCCCATTGTAGCCACGTCGCTTCTTAGCCTGCCCTTTGCGCTGCGGTGCTAACGCATGGAGCTCTTGAAGCAGATTTAAGCCATCATTAATGTAGCGCTCATCAGGGCGCTCAATAAACGGAAATTTGCGAATATCGCCCAATTTCGCCGAGGTCATTTGCAGAATAACCGCCGCCAAATTGGTTCGTAAAATTTCCGGATCGGTATACTCGGGGCGCGCTAAATAATCCTCTTCGCTATACAAACGAATACAAATACCTGGCGCAACACGACCACAACGCCCAGCACGCTGGTTAGCGCTGGCTTGTGATATTTTCTCAATAGGCAGGCGCTGAACTTTGGTGCGATAGCTATATCGGCTTATACGGGCAGTACCTGGATCAATGACATAGCGAATTCCGGGTACGGTTAACGAGGTTTCCGCTACGTTGGTGGCAATAACCACGCGTCGCGAACTGTGGCTTTGAAAAATACGGTTTTGTTCGGCCGCAGATAGCCGCGCAAATAACGGCAAAATTTCAGTATTGGTTAGCTTTAACTCGCCAATGGCTTCAGCAAAATCACGAATTTCTCGCTCGCCACTAGCAAATATCAAAACATCGCCCGGCGCTTCGCGTTGCAGTTCTAGTAGTGCATCACACACGCCTTGTACGACGTCTAAGTCATCATTATCGGTGTCTGCGTCTTGCAGTGCACGGTACCGTACTTCAACTGGGTAGGTACGCCCACTTACGGTAATAATTGGGGCATTGCTAAAATGCTTAGAAAATCGCTCTGTTTCAATGGTGGCCGAGGTAATAATTAACTTCAACTCTGGCCGTTTTGGCAAAATGCTCGCCAACACGCCGAGTAAAAAATCAATATTCAGACTGCGCTCGTGTGCTTCATCAATAATTAATGCGTCGTAGCAGCTGAGCAAGCGGTCGTTTTGTAGCTCAGCCAATAACATGCCGTCAGTCACTAACTTGATACGAGTACCAGGCGCGGTTTCATCTTGAAAACGTACTTTGTAACCCACTACGCTGCCAAGTTCAGTTTGCAGTTCTTGCGCAATACGAGCAGCCACACTCCGCGCTGCTAACCGGCGCGGCTGGGTGTGACCAATCATGCGGCCTTGCTCTGGGTCGCCATAACCTAGCTCAAGCAGCATTTTGGGTAACTGGGTGGTTTTACCTGAGCCCGTTTCACCCGCAACAATCACCACCTGGTTCTTACTAATGGCGTTTTGAATGGTCTGTTTTTCTTGAACAACCGGCAATTCGGCTGGAAATTGAATGGCGTGCACGACAATCCTAATGGCAATAAAAAAGCTGACGCTAGTTTAACAGCGTCAGCTTAGCTTGTTAACGGCCTTTAACTCTAGTTATGACTTTAGTTATGACTTTAGTTATGACTATAGTTATCACCCAAGTGCGCATCTATAGCGCGTAATACGTCGGTGCGCGTAATCACTCCGACAACTTGTCGCTCGGTGTCGATAACCGGGTATATTTTAGGCCGGTTATTGGTCATGTGCTGCGCTAAGTCGGTAATATTCGACTCGGCATCCACGGTAACCACCTCACCGCGGTACATACAGTCAGCAACACTTGCGCCCTGCTCATTATGGTAAGTATCACGCAACATCGCGGCTAAACAGTCTTGCTCCGATAAAAAGCCAACTAGTTTGCGCTCAGCATCAACCACAGGCCCGCCGCGTTGCCCCGTTTGCAGCAACAAATCAACCGCAGCTTCAATGGTCATCTCTGGCTTGAAACTCACAGGGTGACGATTCATATAATCAACCACTTTTAACGACTGCATAGACACCTCACAAGTTTTGAATCCATACAGTAATTATAGTCAATCTTTATAAATCGCAACTTCCGCTTGGCCGCCCGCTTGGCGTTTTGCTCGGTACATACCTTCAGTGTTAAAAGGCATATGAACATTGCCATCCTTATCGACAATAATCACACCACCCGTGCCGCCAGCAGGTAACAACACGTCATGAATAACGGTGTCACCCGCTGTGACCACGTCTAATTGCTGATACTTCATGCGTGAACAAACATCCGCAGCCACATGGTAGCGAATAAAATACTCGCCATGCCCAGTGGCAGATACGGCACAACTATCGTTGTCAGCCCAAGTACCGGCACCAATAATCGGCGCATCGCCAATTCGGCCCCAACGCTTACCCGTCATACCGCCAGTAGATGTGCCGGCAGCCAAGTTGCCGTGTTTATCAAGCGCAACAGCACCAACGGTACCGTACTTAAAGTTATCATCCATGTGCGCCCACGCAGTTTTATCTTGCGGATTGCCTACTTGTTTTTTCATGCGCTGCAGGGCTTTGAAGCGCGCGTCGGTATTAAAATAACTGTTATCCACCAACTCAAGCCCTTGCTGCTTACCAAAAGCTTCGGCCCCTTCGCCGCTGAGCATAACGTGCACCGACTCTTCCATTACCTCTCGCGCCAACGCAATTGGGCTTTTAACGGTTTTAACGCTTGCCACAGCACCGGCTTCACGCGTCGCGCCATTCATAATGGACGCATCCAATTCATGGTGCCCATCCCAGGTATACACGGCGCCGCGTCCGGCATTAAACAGCGGTGAGTCTTCTAAAATTTGAATCGCCACAACAATAGCATCCATGCTGTCGCCACCTTTTTCCAGCACGGCATAGCCAGCATTCACAGCTTCTTGCAGCTTGGCTTCATATTGTGCTTCGCGCTCTGGGGTCATGCTGTCGCGGGTAATAGTGCCGGCACCACCGTGAATGGCGATGGCAAAGTTGTCTGCGGCAACGGCTTGCCCTGATGCCAGTGCCAATGCGGCTGTTAGTAGTAGTCGTTTCATTAAGTACCTCGTTGTTCGTTACTCGTGCGCTGCGCTGTTCGTCCGTGCTGCGCACTGTTCGTTGTTCGTTATTGGTTAGCCTTGTTTTAGTTTGAATTGTTTTTCGAATAACGACAAGCGCAGCGGTCGACACACACATAACGTTCATCGTAACCACGAGCAACGAACAGCGAAGCGCACGAACAGCGGAGCGGACGAATAGCGAAGCGGACGAACAGCGAAGCGGACGAACAGCGCAGCGCACGAACAACGCCTTTGCTCTAACCGCAAGATTCAGTTAAATTGAGGACATAATTTAACATACCGAAATCACGGAAATTTCATGACTCAGCCAACGTTTTACTGGCACGACTACGAAACCTGGGGTGCAAATCCGCAAACCGATCGCCCAGCGCAATTTGCAGGGCTTAGAACCACCTTTGATTTTGAACCGGTTGGGCGCCCGCTAACCATTTATAGCCAGCCCACGCCTGACTTCTTGCCGCATCCGCAAGCGGTACTTATTACCGGTATTACGCCGCAACATGCATTAGCACAAGGTATGTGCGAGGCTGCATTCGCCGAAAAAATTGCGGCGCAAATGAGCACGCCCGAAACGGTCATTGTGGGCTACAACAATATCGCCTTTGACGATGAAGTTACGCGCAACTTATTTTATCGCAATTTTATAGACCCATACGCGCACACCTGGCAGAGCAATAACAGCCGTTGGGACTTAATTGATTTAATGCGCGCCTGTTATGCATTGCGGCCCGAGGGTATCGAATGGCCCTATCACGACGATGGCCGGGTGAGCATGAAACTTGAAGATTTAACCCGCGCAAATGGCATTGATCACGGCCAAGCGCACGACGCGATGTCTGACGTTTACGCCACCATGGCGGTTGCAAAGAAAGTTAAGGAGGCGCAGCCACGGTTGTTCGATTACGCGTTTGGGCTACGTCGTAAGCAAGCGGTTAGCCAACAAATTCAGTTAACTCAGTTTACCCCACTTGCGCACATCAGCCCGTTTTATGGCGCGCACAATGGCTACCTCAGCGTGATTATGCCGCTGGCCTATCACCCTGAACAGCCTAACAGCGTGGTGTATTGGGATTTACGTTGTAACCCAAGTGCTATCGCTTCGCTAGACGAAGCACAGTTAATCGAGCGACGTTTTACCCGCCGCAGCGAACTTGCCGACCAAGGCATAGAACCTTTCGGAGGCGGCCAGTTTGCGGTCAATAAATGCCCGTTTGTTGCCCCGATCAAAGTCATTGACGAAGCAGCGCAACAGCGCTGGAGCATTGATTTTGAACAGTGCGAACGCCATCGCCAGCAACTTATCTCTGACCCGCAACTGCGTGAACGTATTATCAATGCGACAACCCATGCACGTGAGTTTGAGGCCCACCACGACCCCGATTTAATGCTCTACAGCGGTGACTTTTTCAGTGATCAAGACCGATCCAATATGGCGATCATTCGTGCAACAGAACCTGATCAACTAGCCGGCTTAGCGCTTAATTTTGCCGATAGCCGTGTGCCAGAAATGCTATTTCGCTACCGCGCACGAAATTACCCTGCCACCTTGAATGACAGTGAGCTTCAGCGCTGGCGTAGCTTCTGCCAACAACGGTTGATGTCACCGCCGGCTAAAGCGCTTAGTGCTGAGCAGTTTATGATTGAGCTAGAAAACGCCAGCATGTTACACGCTGAAAACACCAAAGCCATGCGCTTGCTGAATGACCTATACCGATATGTTCAAAGCCTCTAACTTACATTTTGACTATGTTATTGTCGGCGGCGGCAGCGCCGGCTGTGTGCTTGCAAACCGGCTTAGCGAGTGTGGCAACTACCGGGTTGCGCTCATTGAAGCTGGCGGTAATGGCCAATCCTTTTTTAGCGACATGCCAGGTGGCGTCATCCGCTTTATGCACAGCCGTAAGTTTAATTGGCTTTTTCGTAGCAGTGATCCGGCACCACTGCGCTCAGGTAAAGGCTTTTATACCCCACGCGGGAAAGGCCTTGGCGGTAGCAGCATGATCAATGCCATGATCTACACCCGTGGTCTACCCAGTGACTATGACCATTGGGCGGCTGTCAGTTCAGCTGACTGGGCTTGGCACAATATTCTGCCGCGTTTTAAAAAATTAGAGAACAATCAACGCGGAGCAAATAACTTTCATGGTGCCGAAGGCCCTCTGCATGTCAGTGACGTCCCCACCCACTTTGCCGCCGCGCGGTTGTTTGTTGACGCCGGCGTTGCTGCTGGCATTCCCTACAACGCCGACTTTAATGGTGAAACTTTAGAGGGCGTGGGCCCTTTTCAATTTACCATTCTCAATAACCAACGTTGGAGTGTGCGAAAGGCTTTCTTACAACCCGCCTTAGCACGTAAAAACTTAACCGTGTTGACCAATAGCCTGGTTGAGCGGGTTGTGTTTGAACATCATGGCCACCGACCTAAAGCCTGCGGGGTTCAATTTCGGCATAAAAACCGCAGCTATATTGCCACCGCACGCCGTGAAGTCATTCTTAGTGGCGGCGCCATCAACTCACCCCAGCTGTTAATGCTATCGGGTGTTGGTCCAGCAAGCCATTTAGCGGAGTTTGGTATTCCTCTTGTCGCCGATAGCCCACAGGTTGGGCAGAACTTGCAAGAGCATGTCGACGTGATGGTTCATTATAAAAACCGCAAAAAAGACGGCATTAGTTTGGCGCCTATTGGTTTAGCGAAAATGACAGCTGCTCTGTGGCAGTATGCATTTAAAAAGCGCGGCGCCCTTGCCGTTCCCCCGGCCGAAACTGGCGGTTTTATTCGCAGTTCTGAACGAGTAAAAGAGCCCGATTTGCAACTGCATTTTGTCTCCACACGCTTTAATGACAGCGGCTGGGATATTTGGCCAGCATTGACCAACGGCTATGCGTGCCATGTGTGCGTGCTGCGCCCACAAGCGCGCGGTGAACTTAAGCTCAATAGTACTGATGCGGCAGATAAGCCGTGCTTTACCTACAACTTTCTAGACAATGAAGCCGACCGAACGACACTTTTAAACGGTGTTAAACAGGTACGGAACATTATGGCGCAGGCCCCGTTAGCCGAACATAACGGTGGCGAAATTTGGCCAGGGCCAACGGCAAATGATGACGAGCTCATGAAAAAAATTGAGCAGAACTTAGGCTTAATTTATCACCCTACTAGTACCTGCCGAATGGGAAATGACGCCAGTGCCGTGGTTGATCCTCAGCTACGTGTCAAGGGTGTGGAAAGTTTGCGTGTTATTGATGCATCTATTATGCCGACGGTTCTTAGCGGCAATACCAACGCACCAACCATGGTGATAGCCGATGTGGGCGCCGACTTTATGTTAGCCGACGCCCAACACCACTAATTAGTGAATTTGCTTGCCAAAGCGCGCGAAGAAGCGCGCAAAGGCTGGAATAAGTATCAAGGCGCCTAACATGTTCCATAAGAACATAAAGGTGAGCAAAATACCCATATCCGCTTGGAATTTAATTGGCGAGAAGATCCAGGTTGCCACACCAATAGCCAAGGTTAAGCCAGTGAAACCAACCGCTTTACCGGTGTTTTCTAAAGCATATTTGTAGCTATCGTTTAAGTGCATTCCTTGGGCTAAGCCCTCGCGAATTTTGGTGTAAATATAAATACCATAGTCAACACCAATACCCACACCAAGTGCAATAACTGGCAAGGTTGCAACTTTCACACCAATACCCAACACGGCCATTAAGCCTTGGCTCATCACCGTGGTAAGCATGAGCGGCAAAATAATACAGGTTACTGTACGAATGCTGCGGAAGGTAATTAAACACAGCACAATAACAACGCCATAAACCCACAACAGCATTTTGGTTTGCGCGCCTTCAATAACCGAGTTGGTCGCCGCTTCAATACCCGAGTTACCCGCTGCCATAAGCAGTTCTAGGCCCTCTTGTTGGTATTGCTGATTAAACGCGTTTACTGAAGCAACCACAGTTTGCAGCGTTTCAGCTTTATGGTCATTCAGGTAAATAATAATCGGCGCCATTGAACAGTCGGGGTTAATCAACCCTGGCGGCGTACGGTTGGTGTTCGCATTTAACACGTACTGATTACGGTTCAGGCTAAACCATTTCAAGTTACCTTCGTTCAAGCCGTAAGAGCCCATTTTGGCGACATACACCACAGACTTCACATCTTGTACGCCTGGGGTATTTTCCATATGCCAGCTAAAACGATCCATGACCTCTAAGTTGTCATAGGCAATACACTGGCTCGGCGCTGTTTCCGCCATAACGACGAAAATATCCGTACTTGAACTGTAGTTATCAACTATGAACTTATTATCAAGGTTGTAACGGCTGTCTGGGCGCAGCTCAGGCGCACCGGCATCAAGGTCACCAATTTTCATTTGCTGGCTGTACACCAAGCCCCAAGTTAAACCGATTAATGCCACAACAATGGCGCTGTAAGCCCATTTAGGCTGCGAAAAACGCCCAAAGAAAGCCAATACGGGGTGCTGTTCACCGCGAGCTTCGCCCGTGTAGGCAACGCCTTTCGCTGACACGCCAGTGTAAGACATTAAAATTGGCAATAAGCCCAAGTTGGTTAATACCACAACGGCAACACCAATACTGGCGGCAATGGCGAGTTCTTGAATGACTTCAATGTCGATAACCATCAAGGTCGTAAAGCCAATTGCATCTGAAACCAACGCGGTTAAACCGGCAACATAAAGCGAACGAAACGCTAAACGGCTGGCGGCAAATTTGTCATGGCCATCAACGCGGTTGTTACTAATGGCGTTAATGATCTGTACGCCGTGGCTGACACCAATGGCGAACACCAAAAACGGCACCAACATGGAATACGGGTTAATGCCCGAACCAATCAGCTCAATAATACCCAGCTGCCAAACCACGGCGATAATAGAGCACGACAACACCGCAAATGCACTACGCCAGCAGCGGCTGTACCAAAACAGCATGAGCAAGGTAATAACAATGGCGATGACAAAAAACAAACCAACTTGGTAAGCTCCTTCTATAAGATCGCCAATAACTTTGGCGAAACCGGTAATATGAACTTTAACCGAATCAGATTGATACTTGTCGCGAATTTGTTCTTCAAGTTTCTGTGAAAGTTGTTGGTAATCAAGGGCTTCGCCAGTATCTGGGTTCACTTCATTCAGTGGCACTAAAATAAGTGCAGACTTGAAGTTGTTCGCCACCAAGTTACCCACTTCGCCTGAACGCAATACGTTAGTACGTAGCTGATCAAGCGCACGCTCTGAAGCATCCCAGTTATCTGGTATAACCGGCCCGCCGACAAAGCCTTCTTCGGTGACTTCGCTCCAACGTACGTTCGGTGTCCAAATACTTTTTAAGCCGCTGCGATTCACGCCCGGAATAAAAAACACTTCGTCGGTTATTTCTTGCAGCGTTTTTTGAAACTCAGCGGTAAAAATATCCCCTTCAGTGGTTTCCACCGCAATACGAACCACGTTACCTAAACTAGCCAAGTCTTCTTGGTGCTTAAAATAGTTCTGAATAAATTCATGCTGGGTTGGAATCATTTTGGTGAAGCTTGCTTCAGGGCGAACCTGGCTTGCATGCCATGCCAAAAACGCAGTTAATGCTGCGAATATAACAAACCACAACGGGCGGAAATTGAATAGCGCGCGCTCTAACCACACGCTGTTTGACTCAATCGACTTATCAGTCATACGGCTATAATTCCTTTATTCTTGAGCTTGTGCAGCTGCTTCGGTGGCAAAATCGGCGATTTCAAGCACACCGCGTTGGCCAACGACCGTTAAGCGGCCGTCGCCATGAGCAACTAAGTCGGTTAACGCGGCGCCAGAGCTATGGGTCATTTGCTCAATATTACCATTGGCATTAACCCAACCGATCACACCGGCGTTGCCAACCAGATAAACGCCGCCGTTAGGCGCATCAACAATAGCGTTGATATTCACCGCGTCGTCTAATTTAATCTGACTAAAGCTGTCGCCTTGGTCCGAGCTGACGAAAATATTTCCACGTAGCCCTACCACCCATAAACGCTCGCTAGCATCTACGTGCAAGCCAAAAAATGAGCCATTATAAGGCGAGTCCATCAGCTCCCAGCTGTCGCCTTGATCGGCGCTGCGAAAAATCTGCCCGGCTTCACCCGCGATATACACAAATTCGCCATCGCTAGCCAATGCATTTAAATGGTAGCCATCTGGATTATCGACGCGTTCATCTAAAATTTGCCAGCTGTTGCCGCCATCGACCGAGCGAATTAAGGTGCCATAAGCACCAACCGCCAAAATGACGTCGTTGCTTAAAGCTCGAATATCTAGAAATGGTTTAGTTGGGCCATCTTCTTTGGCATATGTTGCGTTGTCTAATAAGAACAAAGCATTGTCTAAAGCGAACAGAATGTCGTCTTCTGCGTCAGGGTCTGAGCCATCAAACTGCTCTTGTTTGGCGGTAAGTTCATCGACAAGTTGCTGAAAATGTTCAATCTGCAAGTCAATAAACTGAAAACCATCTAATTGCAGTTGCCAAGTTTTACCGCCATCCGTTGTGGCGGCGATCACGCCATGGTGCCCTGCGGCCCAGCCATTTTGGTCATCAATAAAGTCAACTGACGTAAATAACACGCTGGTTGGTACATCAGCTTGTTGCCAATCGTTACTCGCGTTATCGCGGTATAGCACTACGCCATAATCACCAACGGCTATGGTAGAACTAGAGGTTTGGGTAATTTCAGTAAGCACTGTACGTGGTGCTTTTGCGGCTTTCATTGCCGGCGCGTAAATCACCTCATAATCAGTGATTGTGTCGCTATTTGCGAGTGCCGGAGCGCCATTTAAGGTGGCTACGACAAGTGCACCAGCGCAAGCTGTCGCTTTTATCATGGAACCCTCGTAAAAATTCTGAGTCTTATATCTTGTAAATAGTTGCAAATTTCCAATTCGCGATACATGCTATGGAAAAATAACTAGAGGTCAAACCAGCTGATACCTTACAACGAACAAGGTTGTAAGGCTAGTGTCAGATGGTGATTTAAATTTGTTTCGTTTTGATGTAGCTTTATGTAAGTAAAGCATGCATATGAAGAACAACAAGGAAAAAGCACAATGAATAAAATGATGCTAAAAGCCGGTATTTTTGCGCTATCGGTCGTGTCTGCAAGTGTCATGGCAAAAGTTAGCCCTGAAGAAGCAGCACGATTAGGAAATGATTTAACGCCTGTTGGCGCGGTTACCGCCGGTAACGCCGATGGCACTATTCCTGCTTGGACAGGTGGTTACAGCAAGCAAGCTGACGGCGAAATCCCTGAGCGCCCTGCTGACCCATTTGCTGATGAAAAGCCGCTGTACACCATTACAGCTGCAAACCTAGAAGAATATAAAGATCTTCTTTCTGCTGGCCAAATGGCGATGTTTAAGAAGTATCCTGATTACAAAATGCACGTTTACCCAACGCATCGCACCGCGGCTTACCCACAAGAAGTGTATGACGTGATTGCAAAGAATGCGGTAAACGCCGAAATGGTTGCTGGTGGTAACGGTTTATCTAACTTCGATAAACACATTCCTTTCCCAGTTCCACAAAACGGTTTAGAAGTTATCTGGAACCACATTACCCGCTATCGTGGTGGTGCTGTACAGCGCTTAGTAAACCAGTTCCCAGTATTAGAAAACGGTGACTTCGTACCGGTATTACTACGTGAATCATTAGTATTCCCTGAGTACTTGAAAACGGGCCGTGAGTCTGCCGACGACAACGTGTTGTTCTATTTCTTACAAGAAGTTTTAGCACCAGCGCGTATGACAGGTACGGTATTGTTGGTTCACGAAACCATTGACCAAGTAAAAGAAGCGCGTCGTGCATGGTTGTACAACGCTGGTCAGCGTCGTGTTCGTAAAGCGCCATCGGTTGCTTATGACGGCCCAGGTACAGCATCTGACGGCTTACGTACGTCTGACGGCTTAGACATGTTCAACGGTGCCCCAGACAAATACAACTGGGAACTCGTTGGCAAAAAAGAAATGCTCATTCCATACAACAACTACAAGTTGATGGACACCAACCTTTCTTATGACGACATCATTGGCCCAGGCCACATGAACCAAGACTACGTGCGTTACGAGAAGCACCGTGTGTGGGAAGTAAAAGGCACATTGAAAGATGGCGAGCGTCATATTTACGCAACCCGTCATATGTTTATTGACGAAGACACGTGGACAGCGTCGGTGATTGACCATTACGACGGTCGTGGCGAATTGTGGCGTGTAGCAGAAGCCTACAACACCCAGTTCTACTACCACGATACCCCGTGGATGGCTGCTGAAGCACTGTACGACTTAAACTCTGGTCGTTACATTTTGCTTGGCTTAGCGAACGAAGAAAGTGAATACATGGACTTCGACATTGAGCCACAGCGCAGCGACTTCTCAACAGGTGCTCTGCGCCGTATGGGTATTCGTTAATAAATAGCTTTTCGCAAAACAAAAAGCCGGCCTCTATAGCCTAATGCCAGTCAGTTAAGCGCTGACTGGCATTTTTTCGAAAATTTCAAATACCCAGACTACCTGCCCGCTGTGTCAACCTAAGCATGCACCAGCCTGATTTTAAGTTAACATATAAACTATGGGTGACTTAGAAGATGATTATGCCCAAGCTTAAAACCCAAATAATACCCAACTGTATTAGTCGGTGAATCCGCGCAATGTAATGGGTCATTTCCACCCAGTAAACCGCGCAGGGTTGCCGGTAAGTTCGCTTCTAAGCTGCCGTGGCGAGGTTTCCCAAAAGGGTCTTTGCTGTGGTGCTCAATCACGGTATTATCGGCATTGCTCAGCGTCACACCACCGAGCCTAAACGGACGCGGTGTGTATATGCAATCCTGTGATGGCCGCCCTCGGTGCCTGGCGCGTGGTCAGTAATTATCGAAATATCTTCAATGTAACTGCGAATAATGTAATGACTACCGCTTTGACTTACCACCACCTTTTCAAGCTGATCGATGTTGTCATACGTACATGTGACCATGCTGCCACTGTCTTTAAGAAACTATGCACTGCGCATCTGTCTGCGACTAATTGGCAGAATAGTGAACACCCTATCTTACTGCACCAAGACTTTGTTCACTAATTAACACATATGGAATAAATACAAAGCCATCATCAATCGGCGTCAACTGCTCAAAATATATTATCCCGTGTTCATAGGAGTAAATATATTTTACGACTGGTTTTTGGGGCGTATGAAGATAACTATTATCGACAATTAGCCGAAGATGAGGCAGCATGACTCAAACAAATACGCCTCCGAATTTACCGGTTCGATTCACATCTTTATATTTGCGGGGATTGGTAACTTTCGAGTTTTTGATACTTGGGGTGGATGTTCTGTAATCTTCTAAGTTGCTGATATTACTCATTCAGGTTCTCCATAACTTTCGAGATTATACCTCAAAATGGGAATGTTTTGGAGATGGTGGCGATTGCTAGTAATGCTGGAGTGGGTGTGGAACTGTGATGATGGGTGACTCAGGATCCCGCAGGGATCCTGAGCTAAAGAACACTACCACTATTTACTTACTTTAAGGAAAGTCCACGCCAGTACAATGCTTAGAATTAACGCAAAACTCTCGCCTAGCTCATCTTTACTTGGCAGGGTGAGTAACTTCGAAAGATGCGAAGGGGAATACACAATTGATATTGCCAACACTAAGCTTAATACAGTAGCTAACAGTACATACGGTAGCCCTCTATGTAAGCTAAAATGCGCCAAAGCTACAAGCAAAGCAACCTGAATGAAAATCTGTAAGGATATTACTCGCCAAAACACTTCGGCCCCACCTTTCGCGGCAGACTCCATGATTGGAAACCCTTTAAATAAAAAGCTGTGGGCAAAAAACAAAGCAAAAAATATGAAAACATCTAGTGCCAGCAAGTTCGCCAAGTAAGGCATGGCTTCAGTTATTTTTTTCATTATCTATCTCCCATGTCTTGCTTGTGACATCATTGCTTGCCCCAACTCAATACGGTGGTACGTGTCCCAAAAATTGAATTTACCGTTGTACTTCTTATCAATATATTGAAGGCTGTTTTGCATTATTTTTGGCATAAACTGTCGCCCAGCAAGGAATGTAGAGTTCAATAATATTCGGCTAGATGTTGGAGCATTTGTACCAAATCTATTAACAGTAAAACTCTCGACAAACCCTTGCTCCCTCCTAACAAGGAAGTTATCTAGCTTTTGACCTCGAATACTTATAGCTCCAGACATCAAATCATTGAATGCAGCCTTGTTTTTATCGTATAGGTCCACACCCAAATCATTCAAATAATCATGAGTATCGCCAGCAGTAAAGAAGTCTCCTATTTTTAACATTGTTTCTTGTTGAGCAAAAAGTCATTTAAGTCACCAGCGACACCAAACCAAACAGTATCCCCCTCTGGCAGGATAGTTGGCACTACTTAAAATTTAACCAGTTGGGGCGTTAAGGTTTGATTGTGCCACGCTATTCAGAAGAACGTAAGCAAGTAGTTCTTAGTAAATTATTACCGCCGTTAAATATGACGGTAGCAGAAGTATCTCGAGTTGAGGGCATTGGCCTGCAAACTTTGTATAATTGGCGCGATAAAGCCAAATTACAGGGGCGTCCAGTGCCAGGAAATAAACCAACACCAGACCAATGGTCACCAGAAGCAAAGCTTGCTGTGGTTATCGAAACAAGCGCTCTGAATGAAGCGGAGCTCAGTGAATACTGCCGTGCTAAAGGACTCTATGTCGAGCAAGTCAAAGCGTGGAAAGCAGACTCACTAAAAGGCTTTGCAAGTTCACGCGAGCAAGAGCTCGAAGCCAAGCAGCAACGCAAAGCAGATCGCAAAGAGATTAAACAACTTAAGCGCGAGCTTCGCCATAAAGAAAAAGCATTGGCAGAGACCGCAGCATTACTGGTGTTAAGAAAAAAGCTGGATGCGCTTTGGGAGAACGACAGCGAGGACGATTGACCTCGGTCTCAGAGCGCACACAATATGTAACGTGGATACGTGAAGCAAAAGAATCAGGTGCTCGATTGCCGTTGGCTTGCGAAGAAGCGGGTATCAGTTTACGTACCTATAAGCGCTGGTATCAGAATGGCAAAGTGCTTACGGACAAACGTCCGGATGCTGTGCGTACAGAGCCAGCGAATAAGCTCTCAGCGGCTGAACAGGCAATTATATTAAACGTCAGCAATGAGAAGCGCTTTGCCAGTTTACCGCCGACGCAGATTGTACCGACGTTGCTTGATGAGGGCCTTTATTATGGCTCCGAATCAACTTTTTACCGGGTGCTTAAGCCCAACCTAGCCACACTGTAATCCCCCCGAAAAATCGGAGCAGTTATAAGTAGAAAATTCCGTTAAACTAAAACGAAGGAGTTTTCTATGCGCAAATCACGATACACAGACAGTCAGATCTTAGCGATTCTGAAACAAAACGAGAACGGTGTACCTGTTCCAGAGCTTTGCCGTGAACACGGCATGAGCTCAGCTCAATTTTATAAATGGCGCGCCAAGTTTGGTGGCATGGACGCATCTATGATGAAGCGTCTTAAAGATCTTGAGGACGAAAATAAGCGTCTCAAGAAAATGTATGCCGAAGAGCGACTCAAGGCTGAGATCCGCAAGGAAGCCCTTGAGGGAAAGCTGTAAAGCCATCT
>NZ_FPCF01000004.1 GCF_900116895.1 Pseudidiomarina donghaiensis
AGGGCTGTAAGCCAGACACAAGTTCGAGCTTTTATTAAAATGGATGCTACGTCTGACGTAGCCCGGCGTTACACGCCGGGGAGCGATGCTCCAATCATGTAGAGTGGTCATCATTACCTTATACAGAATACAATCAGCCTTCATATTGTTTAACAGTTTATGCCTGGCGGCCATAGCGAAGTGGAACCACCTGATCCATTCCGAACTCAGCAGTGAAACGCTTCAGCGCCGATGGTAGTGTGGGAGTTCCCATGTGAGAGTAGGACACCGCCAGGCTTTAATTACGACGAGACCCCGAGCTAACGCTCGGGGTTTTTTCGTTTTGGGAAAGCCAAAAGCGTGATTGGTCCGCTGCGCTGTTCGCTAATATCAAATATCTAATAGCTAATATCGCCTTTGCTCTTCGTTAATATCGCTCTCGCTCTTCAATTGCCACCAAATTTGTTGTTAAATCGGTAGACAATAAAAATAACAGGGCTGTATTTATGCTTTTTCGGGGGCTTGGAATACTATTGCTGGCAGTATTGACTGGTTGCTCCACAATGACAGAGCGGTCAATGCTAGACCGCATAGATGCCAATAAAGCTCGATTATCACAAGTTTGGATGGGTTACGATGCCGAGCAAAGACGGTTTGGCTTCATTGACTCAGATAAATTTGTCTATTTAAAGGCAGATGAGTTACCCGACAACGATTTTATTGAAGTAGAAAAGGGGCTCTGGAAAAGTGAGAAAGCATATGCTCAGTTTAATGGTCTCTTTCACATCAACGCGCAAATTACCCCGGAAGTTAGAGCAACTCTTGTAGAAGCTGGTGCACGGAAAAATTATCTAGCGCTTAGCGCATTGATTCTTCACGAAGATTTTCACGGCTTTCAACGCGAACATTTCGTGGATAATAGGTCGGATACACTTGCTTATGCTGATATCGGTGAGCTACCTCCTTATGAAGTTTTTGCTGCAGTACGATTTGAACGAAGATTATTGCAAAGCATATTAGAACGGTTTGATGAAACTGATGTTCGTAATGATCTCATCACGTCTTATGTTGCACACCGAAATGTACGGAGCCAGTTGATGCCAGAAAGCTTCTCAATAAACGAGAATGCGATTGAACGTTCAGAAGGAACCGCGACCTGGTTTGAATTCTACGCCATGAAAGAGCTCGGCTTTTTGCACGATGTTACGCCGGTAATGATTCGCCGGTTGCAATCGAGTAGCGAAGAAATTGGCGGGGATTTATCTGCTCGATTTTTTTCACAGCGTTTATACGGAACCGGAGCTGCAATTAGCGATATAGTGCATCGTTTAAGTATTCCTAATTGGCAGCAAGCGATCAAACTTGGAAAGTCACCCTTTGATATTCTAAATGAGCATTATGCTGTTAGTACTGATATAGCATTGCAGACCTATAAGGTATTACAAACAAGCCAAGCCTATCGCGACGAATTGACAGCTTCAAAACGATTTGAGATACCGATACAGCCTCTGCAACGTTTAAATAATATAGCTGAGGAATATGCGTTCAAAGTCACTTTTGAACTCGATAATGCGTCTCGTGATGAATTTGATTACGGCTTTGCGGCTAAACAAATTGTTAGTCTTCCCGAGGGCCTTTTGCTGCCCAATATATATCGTTTCAATGCGAGTGCAGATAATGTGCGAATCAGTGTTGAGGGCGAAAATGTTTTACTGCATAAAACAGCGAGTCTGTCGTCTGAGCTTGGGGTCAGTAAATCAACCTTTGCGTTGTTTGTTGACACTATAAAAATCGATGACAAAGCTTTGAGTTTAGGAAGCTATAGTGCCCGCGCAGAAGATATAGAGGCAACAGGTTGCCAATTCGAAGGGGAAGGAAACATTCGTATTACTGTTGAGAAAGCAGACGTAGAACTTTCTAAAATTAAAAGTGACTCTGTGGACTAATACTACTTGCTAAGACTTTAACTGAAGCTCGAATTGTCTGCTGCGATAATCTCGTTGGGTTTTGTAACGAAGAGCCTTATAATTATTCAATGAATCAAACTTACTTCTTAACTGACCTCGAGCCATTACATAGCTTCCGTTTGCACGGCAAAGCGCATGAAGTTATTTCTTTAAAGCACACATCACAGCTAAGTGCCTTA
The DNA here is from genome assembly GCF_900116895.1 of Pseudidiomarina donghaiensis. Lineage (GTDB taxonomy): Bacteria > Pseudomonadota > Gammaproteobacteria > Enterobacterales > Alteromonadaceae > Pseudidiomarina > Pseudidiomarina donghaiensis. The sequence continues at coordinate 2,126 of NZ_FPCF01000004.1, forward strand.
CCTCAACAGGCTTATATACTTGGAGAAGGTTCAAACACAATTTTTCTTGGTGACTTTGAACTTCCAATTGTTAAAGTTGAACTCAAGGGACTCTCGGTAAAAGAATCAGAAACACATTGGCAGGTTACTGTTGGAGCCGGAGAAAACTGGCATCACTTGGTATCTGAGCTGCTTAACCAAGGTGTTTTGGGGCTTGAAAACTTAGCGTTGATTCCGGGGACGGTTGGAGCTGCACCGGTACAAAACATCGGCGCCTATGGCCGTGAAGTATCAGAGTTTATCGAGACTGTGCAGGCGTGGGATAGGCAAACAAAGCAATTAGTAGAATTTTCGAACCAAGAATGTAATTTCGGCTATCGTGACAGTATTTTTAAAAAATATGCAGGTCGATGGCTAATTGTTGAAGTTAAATTTGCTATTCCTAAGCAGTGGCAACCCGAAGTGAGCTATGGCGAGCTTCGGGCATTAGGTACGCCTGTGACTGCGCAGCAAATATTTAAAGAAGTAATTGCCACGAGGCAACGCAAGCTACCTGCCCCTGAAGAAATACCCAACGCCGGAAGCTTTTTTAAAAACCCAATAGTCAGTTTGGCTGAGCTGCACCAGCTATTAAAGAAATATCCGAAAATGCCGCATTTTGATCTTGGTGACAACAAGGTTAAGCTTGCAGCAGGGTGGTTAATTGATAACTTAGGGTTAAAAGGTTTTAGTATCGGTCAAGCGGCCGTGCATGCGAATCAAGCTTTGGTGTTGGTTAATTTAGGTGGGGCATCTGCGACAGACTTGCTTTTGTTGGCTAGAACAGTCCGCAGTAAAGTAATAGAAGCATACGGGGTAGAACTTGAAGCTGAAGTTCGCTTACTCGGTCGACAAGGATTAATCACGTTATGAAGCAGCAGCGTCGCGAGAGAGTCATTACAGTTATAGAGCAACTTAGTGATGGGCACTTTCATTCAGGTGAAACTATCGGCGATTTGCTAGGGGTGTCGCGTACGGCGGTTAGTCAGTATATACGCGACGTGCAGAAGCTTGGTATCGATGTTTTTCGTGTCACCGGGAAAGGGTATCGTCTACAAAGCCCACTTCAACTTATTGAACTTTCAAGCATTCAAGCATATTGCGCAGATAAAGACCACGAAGCCAGCTCAATTGATGTTGAGCGCGTTGTTGGCTCAACGAACGACGTGATCAAGGAACGCCTGCAACAGCTTACTCTGTCCAATGGCTATACCGTTTTTGCCGAAGCCCAAACAGAGGGACGTGGCCGTCGCGGAAAGCGTTGGATATCGCCATTTGGAACTAATTTATACATGAGTATTTATTGGCGATTAGACCAAGGTATGTCGGCAGCAATGGGCTTGAGTCTTGCGCTTGGTACCGCCGTGGCTCAAGTTATTAGCGATTTCGGCGTACCTAACGTTGAATTGAAGTGGCCCAATGATCTTCTTGTTGATGGCAAAAAAATTTCCGGTATTTTGGTTGAGCTCGAAGGGCAAGCCTTGGGCGTTGCGCATGCAATTATAGGTATTGGGGTAAATTTGACCATGCCTCCGCAATGGCAACAAGAGATAGACCAGCCTTGGACCGATATTAGTCATCATCTAGGAGCGAGCTTTTCGCGAAATCAATTGGCGGCAAAGCTATTGATGAAATGTCGCGAATGTTTAGCTGAATATGAGTTAACCGGGCTAACAAGTTTTATCGAGCGTTGGCAGCAATTTGACCGATTACAAGGTCAGCCGGTGCGCATTATTATGGGAAATAGAGAAATTGATGGTATTGCTGCCGGTATTGATGATACTGGGGCAATTCTTGTAACCAGAAATGGTACTACCGAACGATATCATGCTGGAGAGGTAAGCCTACGACATGGCACATAAATTATTGATTGATGCGGGTAATACACGCGTAAAAACGGCACTAATGGATACAGAAGGACATTTGGAACCATGGTTTAATGCTGATTATGAAGAATTAAACCATCATCCAATTGCTATGGAGCTCGACAGTGTTTGGGTGGCGGTCGTAAGCGGTCAACAACAGAACGACAAGTTAGCAGCTTGGCTTTCAGCACATCAGCAAAGCAAGGTATTTCGAGTGCAGTCTGAGAAGGCGGCTTTTGGTGTAACAAATGCTTATGAGAAGCCAACAAATTTGGGAGTTGATCGCTGGTTAGCAATGGTTGGAGCTTATGACGAACAGCCAAAGGCAGCAGTGATTATAGACGCAGGTACCGCTATTACGGTCGACTGGATAGACGAACAAGGGAGTCACTTGGGTGGATGGATTGCCCCAGGCGTCGAGCTTATGAAGAATTCAGTAACGCAACGCGCACCAAATGTTTTTAATGATAGCCACGAGCAATGGGGGAAGGCCCAGCAATTAGGACAAAGCACACCAGATTGTTTACTCAATGGTTGTGTGAACACTTTTGTCGGCCTTGTTCGCCAGGCTATGGCTGTATCGGAGACAGAATTAGACTGGTTTGATTATCGGATTTTATTAAGTGGCGGTTCTATTCCACTATTGCCGGTAGACATAAAGCGGCGAGGTGAAATTCGGACTGAATTGGTATTACAAGGGCTTGCTTGTTATGCCCGGCAAGAAAAAAGCACAGCCTAGGCTGTGCTTTTTCATTTCGGCTATAATATTGAGCTGAATTCGGTGATTAAGATAGACGACCTCGGAAGTCTTCGTAACTAAATTTACGAATAAGATCGAAGCTACCATCGCGTCGCAAAATACCAATACTTGGATGTTCAACGCCATTGAAGAATGAAGTTTTGACCATTGTATAATGCATCATATCTTCAAAAATAACGCGGTCTCCAGGTTTTAGCGGCTCTGCAAAACTATATAAGCCAATAACGTCACCTGCTAAACACGAATTACCGCCTAGCTTATATGTATGAGGCAAAACCCCTGGCTCTCGAGCGCCAGTAATTGTCGGACGGTATGGCATCTCAAGCACGTCTGGCATATGGGCTGTGGCGGAAATATCCAGTAAAGCAATTTGCCCTTCGTTTTCGATGATATCCACAACTTCGGCAATTAACGGGCCTGTTTGCCAAGCAACGGCAGAGCCCGGCTCCAAGATAACTTGTAGGTCGTAAGTTTCTTGCAAGCGCTTGAGTTGAGAAATTAAATGCTCCACATCATAACCCTGGCGAGTCATTAGGTGGCCGCCTCCAAGGTTGAGCCATTTCATGTTGTGCAATAGGTCGCCAAACTTGCTCTCTACAGCTTCTAATGTGCGTTCCAGTGCATAGGAGTCGCATTCACACAGATTATGAACGTGAAGGCCTTCGATGCCGGTTAAATCGATACCGTTCAATTCCGAGGCTCGAATACCTAAGCGTGAGCCAGGCGCACTGGGATCATATAGCTCAGTTTCAGCCTCTTGGTGTTCTGGGTTAACCCTTAAACCGGCAGAAACTCCTGCAGCTACAGTTTGTTCTCGGTACCTTTGCCACTGCGATAGACTATTGAACGATATATGGTGCACAATCGGTAATAATGCGTCTATATCTGATTGCTTGTACGCGGGAGCGTAGGCATGCACTTCGCGGCCAAACTCTTCAGCCGCCAAGCGTGCTTCCCATACCGAACTAGCGGTACAGCCGCGCAAATATTCGCGCACTAAAGGAAAGGTACTCCACATGGAGAACCCTTTTAGAGCAAGAATGATGTGTGCACCACTTTCTTCTTGAACACGCTTCATCAACTGAAGGTTGCGCTCAAGCGCAGCCTCGTCACAAACGTAACAAGGCGAAGGGATAGCGCTATTAATGTATGGATTTGCCATTTGTTTATCGCTTAAATGGTGATTCAGTTTCGACTACTTTCCATGGTAAACCGTATTGATTTAATCGGTTCATAAATTCGTCAGGGTCAAACTGTTCCATGTTCCAAACGCCAGGTTTCATCCAGTGACCTTGTAACATCATCGATGCTGCAATCATAGCTGGCACACCGGTTGTATAAGAAACGGCTTGGGCACCAACTTCCGCGTTACACACGGCGTGATCACAATTGTTGTAAATAAAGATGGTCTTTTCTTTGCCATCTTTTAATCCGGTAACATAAGTACCGATGCAGGTCATGCCCGTATAGCCTTCGGCCAATGAACCTGGGTTTGGTAAAACAGCTTTTAAGAATTCTAAAGGCACAATTTTCTGACCTTGAAATTCAACAGGCTGAATTGAGGTCATGCCGACATTTTCGAGTACCCGCAGGTGTGTTAAATATTGCTCACCGAAGGTCATCCAAAAACGTGCACGTTTTAAAGTAGGAAAGTGCTTAACTAGCGATTCTAACTCTTCATGGAACAACAAATATGATGCGCGAACGCCAACACCTGGATAGTCTAGGTCTTCACGAACGCTAATTGGATCTGTTTCATGCCATTCGCCATTTTCCCAGAACTTACCTCGTTGGGTAATTTCGCGGATGTTAATTTCAGGGTTAAAGTTTGTCGCAAAGGCTTGACCGTGGTCGCCACCGTTACAGTCGACAATATCTAAATAATGAACTTCGTCAAAATAGTGCTTCGCTGCGTAAGCGGTAAATACGTTCGTTACACCTGGGTCAAAACCAGCACCAAGTAAGGCCATAATGCCTTTCTCTTTGAACTTATCTTGATATGCCCACTGCCACGAGTATTCGAATTTGGCTTCATCTTTTGGTTCGTAGTTGGCGGTATCAAGGTAGTGTACGCCAGTTTCTAAACAGGCATCCATAATAGGTAAATCTTGATAAGGCAAAGCAACGTTTATCACCAAGCTAGGCTCAACCTTGCGAATAAGCTCTGCAACTTCACTTGCGTTGTCGGCATCCACAGAATAAACACCGACAACGCGATCTTTACCGGCTTCTTCTTGTAACTTTTCGCATTTTGAAATGGTACGGCTAGCCAAATGTATTTCAGAGAAATACTCAGGCAACATGGCACATTTTTTTACAACTACGCCGGCAACGCCGCCAGCACCAATAATTAATACTCGAGACATGAATAAACCCTTTTTCTTTGGGAACTTAAAGGCTAAACGATAGCATACAATTGCTACATCAGCATATTTTGGTGCGCTATTTTACAGTGATTAACGTGTAAGTTCGAGGTATTCGCGAGCTATTTGGCGTAACTGGTTTTGCATGGTCTGTTGGCTGCTATAACCATAGCGTTGGGTAAGGCGTGCAAGGTCTTCGGTTGCATTTAGAATTTGACCGGGAATAGTCAAACCGGCAGTTTTGATGGGCATTTTCATGTCGCAAACGCTCCAAGCAAATTGTGCTTCAGTGAAGGGTAAATTACCGTACGCGAAGCCATTGAGAATTCCTCGCGCTAATTTATGAATTTCGCTTGAAACTGTTACTGTGAGGTGGCGTTTCCAATCAAGTTCAGCATGAGCGTATTCGTGAAGTGTTTTGACAAGTTCTTTACCATATGAAGAGAAACCGAAGGCAACAATCGCGTTTGGATATCCGCTAGCCATGTTTAGTTTACGGCCCATTCGAATTAATTTGTACGGGGTTTGAGACCAGAAATCGAGAACCTCAGGGCTTGCCCCGAAACTTGAGCCGAGAGACTCAACTCTCGCCTCTTTGCCAAGTTGGTTTAAATGTTCTAACAGGTTTAAACCTATCCCCTGACGTCGCACACTATTGTGAACGGCAATTCGTGTCACGCGCCACCAGCGCCAACTCAAAACGTCTTGTTGTTGCAAATAAAAAGCGACGGCTTGGGGTAATATATGGCCATTAAGACGTCGTTTACCTATTCTAATGTCTTCGTGCAACGAAGGCGGAAGCTCGCCTTCTATTGAATACCAAATGACACCTACCAGTACATGCTGGCGTTTAGCGATGACAAGTCGTTGCTGGGGGTCATCCAACAGCAAGCGCAGATCGTTGGGGCTACTTTGGTAATGAGCTTCTAAAAGCAGGGTAATAACCGCTGATAAATCGCCTTCGCTTAGCTCGCTTGCGTGAAGGTGTTGATACGTTAAAGCTAGATCGGTATCAAATTTTAATAAGCTTTCATTTTCGGAGCTGACTTGCATGAGCAGCAAATCGTTTAGCCAGGGCTCACAGGTGTCTTGTACTGACCAACGTACGGGCTGCGAAAGTTCATGCACTTTGCAAATTCTTTGTTGTTGTACCCAGTCCAAAAAGCGCACAGCAAAGCCTCGACCACAACCTTCATAGCCATCGACGGTACTGGCTATGGCCCAGACAGTAAATCGCTGAACCAACTGCTGTAGGACATGCATCGGCACTGCTGCAGCTTCGTCTATAATAATTCGTACGCTCTGGTCGGGATACTCAGTCAATAATTTGTCCCACGGGACAAACCGTACTGAGCTAGCCGCATGCTCAAGCAGCGTATACACCGACGATGGCTTCGGACCGGTAACAACAAGTTCCCGACCTCGGTAATGACGAATCCATGCTTGGCAAGCCAAACCTAACGTTGTACTTTTGCCACGCCCACGATCAGCCATAAGCAGATGACAGGTTCCGGGCAGTTCAATCATGCTATCCACTATCGCCTTTTGGCTAGCTAAAGGTACAGTAGGGGCGTCATCTGGCACTAAATAGCTTGCTAAAATTTGCTGGGTTAATTGTTTGAGGTCACTGTCAGGTCGAATGATTTCAATGCGTTCGTAATTAGCTGTACTCGAAAGAACGCGTTGTTTGAAAGGCGTATCTTCGGTTGGTAAAAACACAAATAATATGCCACCACCGTTAACTGTGCCTGCTAGAGCAGCTAACGCGTCGGCGTGAATGACCTTGGCAAATTCGAGTAAAACAAAGTTATTATTCGACCCCAGATAATCTCGATAGCGGTGCACTGGAATTGCTTTTTCGTCGTGATCAGATAGGTACAGTGTATTCTCATCGTTAGCGAAGATTGCATGCTTATGATATTGCAACCATGCCGGTGGACCGTCGAACAAAAAGACCGCTCGTACTCGAGCAGTCTTTAAATGATGAGTAATTCGACGTAGGCCCATAAGCTATAAAAACGAGTAACCGAAAAACTTAGTGAGCACGGTATTGGTAAAGACCACCGCAAGTATTAACGGAATGAATGTACCAATGGCAAAACTTACGTATTTTTCTAACCACGACGTTTTATAGTTTGCATTACCCTCGCTTAGTTCAGCTGTCAGTTGCTCACGTTTCCAACGGAAGCGAACAAACAAACAAATAAGCAGACCATTTAGCGGTAAAATCGTGTCGTAAAATACGTCATAGATGACATCAAATACTGACTTGCTTGAACCGGCATAGCTTGTGAACTCACTAAATAACGGCACTAAGCCAAATGACGTGGCGGCGATTAATGTCAATACCGTGAGCGCAATCCCCATATAAACAAGAGCTTGTTTGCGAGAGATATTTTTCTTTTCCATGAGTGACGACGTTGGTACTTCAATAATTGAAACCAGCGAGGTAATTGCAGCTACAAAAGCCAATAGGAAGAATATTGTTGCCGCCACACTGGCTGCAGCATAACCAATGGACTGAGAGAGGGCTAAAAAGATATTCGGAAAGAACGAAAATATCATACTAACCGATGAGTCACTCAATGACTCCGGATTAGTTTCTGGGTATATCGCAAAAATAGCAGGTAATGTCATTAAGCCTGCGATAAAGGCAACAGCCGTATCGGTAGCTGCAACTAACTTGCCAGACGTGACGATATCGTCACTGCGGCGGAAATAAGACCCATAGGTAATTAAAATGCCCATGCCCAGAGACAGTGAAAAGAAGGCTTGAGCCAAGGCTCCGTTAATGACAGAGCCATCTATTTTGCTAAAGTCGGGTACTAAGTAAAATTCCACTCCAGCCCATGCGTTATCAAGCGTAAGCACGAAGATAACGAGCAGCACTAGCATCAAGAATAAGGTCGGCATTAATATTTTTGAAGCTCGCTCAATGCCTTTGCGCACACCACCAATGAGAATAAAGTTAATAATAATCGTGACACCAACCAAATACGCCACAAAGTTATAGTCATTCACAAACTGGCCAAAGTATTCCGCAGTTGCTAGCTGGTCTAGGTTGCCAGTAAATGATTGTATGAGATAACCAAAAATCCAAACGGTGATCACCATATAAAACACGGCAATCATAAATGGCGTAATCGTGGCTAGCCAGCCGGCAATACGCCAGCGGTTTAAACCTTGCCCTAATTCAGCATAGGCGCGATAGGGACTATGTTGAGCGCGCCGACCTAGGCCCATTTCGGCAAGCATAACGGGTAAACATATGAACAATACAAATGCTGCATAGATAAGTAAGAATGCTCCGCCGCCGTTTTTTGTTGCGGCAACAGGAAAGCCGACTAAGTTGCCAATACCGACTGCGGAGCCGGCTGCGGCTAAAATAAAACCAATTTTTGAGCTGAAATGCTCGCGCTGTGCGCTCATAGGTAACCCTTGCGTTTCGTTATTATAGTGATTAGCAAATTGGCCAATCCTAGCGCAAGCGCTACATGCGAGCAAGTGATGCGGGGTTGTGAAGAAGACCAATCGCGCTTTAAACGCGACTGGTCCAATCAATTTAAGAGCGTTACGAGAACCAACGCAAAAGTTTTTGCTTGAACGACGTATATGGAGGGTATCGAAAATTCGGGTCGATTTTAAATGGTCGTGTCATAACGGACTTCACATGACTGAACGTTTCAAAGCCAAAGCGCCCGTGATACCGGCCCATTCCGCTGGGACCAACACCACCAAATGGTAGCTCGGGGTTGAGCATAAACATTAATGTATCGTTATTGCACTGGTTACCCGCGTGAGTTTGTTCGGTCAGCTGCTGTAAGGTGCGCTGCGAGCAACTAAACCCGTAAAGCGCAAGGGGCTTGTCACGCTCACGAATAAAGCTAATAGCACTGGCAAGATTCTTAATTTTCAAAACTGGCAAAATTGGCCCAAATATTTCATCTTGCATCACCTCGCTTTGCTCATTAACGTCGGTTAATACTGTAGGAGCAATAAAGCGTTCCTGTACATTATGTTGCCCACCTACGGCGACGGTTCCGTTATTAAGATAACTGACCAAACGTTGGCAATGGTGTTGGTTAACAATGCGACCGTAGTCTTCAGAGGTACTCGGGTCGGAACCAAAGAAGTCATGGATGGCGGTCTTTAAAGCGCTAAGAAATTGGTCATGAACATTTTCGTGCACCAAAACATAATCTGGCGCAATGCAAGTTTGACCCGCGTTTAGCCATTTGCCCCAAGCAATGCGTCGTGCCGCTACAGATATATCGGCATCATCGAGCACCACAGCTGGGCTTTTACCTCCAAGCTCCAAGGTGACAGGTGTTAAGAACTCGGCTGCGGCTTTCATAACAATACGACCGACGCGGCCACCACCGGTGTATAAAATATGGTCAAAGCGCTGTTGCAACAATTCGGTAGCAACCGTGGCATCGCCGGTAACTACCTGAACCGCCTCGGCGGATAAGTAGTCTGGAAGTAAGCGGTCGAGTAACTCAGCTGTTTTCGGCGCAAGTTCTGACGGTTTGACCACCACACAATTGCCAGCTGCTAAAGCTGCAACCATTGGGCTGAGCAGTAACTGCAATGGGTAATTCCACGCGCCTATCACTAACACCACGCCTAATGGCTCAGGATAGCGGTAGCTGCGCCCAGGCCAAGCCATTAAAGGCTGGCTTACACGTTGCGGGCGCATCCACTTTTTAAGGTGCTTAATCGTGTGTTTTATATCGCTATGTAAATAACCCAGCTCGGTTAGCCAACCCTCGGCGGTTGATTTTCCGAGATCAGAATTTAACGCCGCCAGCAGAGCCGTCTCATGCTCAACAAGCAGTTTTTGTAGTTGTTGCAGTTGCTTGACACGCCACGAAGCAGGGCGTGTTAAACCGCTGTCATAGGTGGCACGCAAGCGTTGCACCGAGGATGCGATAGTTGTACTCATGAAAAACCACCTAAGGTTATATTTTTGGTTTCTTGGTATTCGGCCAAGCCGTAACGCGAGCCTTCGCGGCCTATCCCGGATTCTTTCACGCCGCCAAACGCATTGTAAGCATGCGAAATGGCGCCGGAATTAATGCCTAACATACCACAGTCTAATTGCTCGCTGACGCGTTGAATACGTCGATAGTCCTGAGCGCAAAAGTAGCCCGCTAAGCCGAATGGAGTGGCGTTGGCTTGCTCAATGCCTTGTGCTTCATCGCTGAATCGCTGAATGGCAATGACTGGGCCAAATATTTCTTCTTGCGCGATACGCATTGAGGCGTCCACATCAACAATTAAAGTCGGTGCATAAAACAATTCACCAAGTTCAGTCAATACGCGACCGCCTTCAAGTACTTTAGCACCGTTTTGCTTGGCATCGTTGATAAGGTCGTTCACTTTATCAATAGCGTCTTGATTGATGAGGGGGCCGTAATCAACTTCTTCGGCATCGCCTGCAGCAATTTTCAATGTGTTGATTTGGGTTTGCAGTTGCTCAACAAATTTATCGTGAACCGCGTCTTGTACCAATACTCGGTTGGCACTTATACAGGTTTGTCCGGCATTGCGGAACTTGCAAACCAGTAGTTCTTTTACGGCAAGTTCAATATCGGCATCGTCGAACACAATAAAAGGTGCGTTGCCGCCAAGTTCAAGCGAAACCTTTTTCATGGTGCCGGCGCATTGCTCCATGAGTGCTTTGCCAACGGCTGTAGACCCCGTGAAAGTAAACTTACGCACCCGTGGATGACTCGTGAATACCTCGCCAACCGCTTTTGATTGTGTGGTTGGGACAATGTTTATCACACCATCTGGAATACCTACCTCACTGGCAAGTTGTGCAAGAGCTAATGCTGATAGCGGCGTCAATTGTGGCGGCTTAACCACAATTGTGCAGCCCGCCGCTAAAGCTGGCGCTACTTTTCGAGTGATCATCGCATGAGGGAAGTTCCATGGTGTAATAGCAGCGCAGACCCCCACCGGTTGCTTAATAATCCAACTGCGCTTGTCATTTGCATTAATCGGCAGAATATCGCCATACGACCGTTCGGCTTCGCCGGCAAACCAGTCGACAAAACTAGCGCCATATTCAATTTCGCCAATCGCCTCGGCAATCGGCTTGCCTTGTTCAAGGCTCATGAGTTCACCAAGTGACTGCTTGTTATCAAGCATGGCCTGATACCATTTACGTAATAAGTCTGCACGTTGTTTCGCCGTTTTCCCTCGCCACAATGGGAGTGCTTTATGGGCAGCTTCAATTGCTCGTTCAGCTAATGTTGCATCGCCATCGGCAACTTCAGCCAGCACGTCCTGATTAGCTGGGTTGGTCACTGCAAATCGCTTGTCACTAGGAACCCAATGCCCATCAATAAAAGCATTTGTTTGAATAAGTGAGCGCAGAGTGTGAGTCGGGTGGGTTGTCATAAACGTTCCCCTTGGTTTGAGCACCTAAATCAAGCATATCGATTGAGGTGCTTTTGGTGTTTTGAGATTTATCGTTCTCGAATATATACTTAGAGTATTGTGGTTATACGCAAGAACTTCAATGGTAGATTACCTTGCTATTATTTAACATTTAGCGTATAGTTCGCGGCCTCAGGGTCATTACCGCTATTGATGGGAGCGGCTTTACCCCTGAATTTGCTGGGGTAAACAGCGCCTAATTTCCTGCCAGAGTGTTCATCGTGTTCTGTAGCTGGGCCTATATCCCCAATTAAATAGATGCAGTACAGAAACATGTGAGAAAAATATGTCTGAAGTAATGACTGGCCAATCGTTTGCCGATTTGGCCCTGCCTGCTGTTGTGCTTAAACAGCTAGAAAAAATGTCTTTCACCCAACCAACCCCAATTCAATTGCAAGCTATTCCAGCTTTGCTTGACGGTAAAAACGTGCTCGGCGAAGCGCAAACCGGTACTGGTAAAACAGCTGCTTTCGGTTTGCCTGGTCTAGCCGCAATTGATACCAAAGAACGTAGCACGCAAATGTTGGTGGTTGCACCAACGCGTGAACTTGCCATTCAGGTTGCTGAAGCGGTTACCGAATTTGCTCAGCAAATGCGTGGCTTAGAAGTGGCAACGGTTTATGGTGGTTCGGCGTTTGGTCCTCAAATTAAAGCCTTGCGTGGCGGTGCTCAGGTTGTTGTGGGTACTCCAGGGCGTTTACTTGACCTATTGAAAAAAGGCGTGCTGAACTTATCTTCATTGCGTTTAGCGGTGCTTGATGAAGCCGATGAAATGCTAAATATGGGCTTTATCGAAGATATTGAAACTATTATGGCGGCAGTACCAAACACGGCTCAACGTGCGCTATTTTCTGCCACAATGCCACCAGCAATTCGTAAACTAGCCAAAACATTCTTGGTCAACGATGCCGGTGAGCAACCGCTTAACATTCAAATTGCAGCGATTGAAAAAGCCAAAGCAACTATTCGTCAACGTGCATGGTTAGTGCGTGGTTTAAACAAAATGCAGGCGCTGACTCGCTTGTTAGAAACCCTTGAGTATCAACGAGTACTTATTTTCGTACGTACGCGTTCAGATACCATGGATGTAACCGAGCAGTTGCAAGCATCTGGATTTAAAGCGTCACCATTAAGCGGTGACTTGAATCAAGCTCAGCGTGAGCAAACAGTTGCTCAACTGCGTAGTGGCCGAATTGAAATCTTAGTTGCTACAGATGTAGTTGCGCGTGGCCTTGACGTGCCTGAAATTACCCACGTAGTGAACTATGACCTGCCAGGAGATAGCGAGTCTTATGTCCATCGTATTGGTCGTACAGGTCGCGCTGGGCGTAGTGGTGAAGCAATTTTGTTCTACCGCAATAAAGAAAAGCATTTGTTGCGCACCTATGAGCGTTTAACCAACGGTACGATTGAGTTCTTTGAAGTGCCAAATGCCAAAGAATTGAGCGCGCACCGCCAGCAGAAATTACAGCAGCAACTGGTTGATACGGTAGCTGGTGGTGAATTTGCTGAATTGAACGCGATTATTGCAAAAATGCAGGCTGATACTGGCTTATCTGCTGAGCAAATTGCTGCCGCTTTGTTGGCTCAGCAAAACTCACAGCGTCCGCTGATTGTTGCTGATGACCCAGCACCGCGTAAATTTGAGGAGCGTGCAGATCGCCGTGGTAAGCGCGATGCGCGTGACGGTCGTGATAGCCGTGATGGTCGTGAAAAACGCAACTCGCGTGATCGTCGAGACGCCAACGTTGAATTTGATACTTACAAAATCAAAGTAGGTCGCGAGCACGGTGCTCGCCCGCAAGATATTGTTGGTGCTATTGCCAACGAAGGTGATATTGATAGCCGCTTTATTGGCCAGATTCAGTTGTTTGACGGTCATAGCTTGGTGGAGTTGCCAAAAGGCATGCCGACCAACGTGCTACGCGTATTACAACGTGCACGCGTACGTCAGCAGCAGATGGATATGGAACTTGCAAGTGGTGAACAAATCACTCGTCGTCCACGTCCACCAGCTGGTGAGCGTCCTGCATTTAAAGGCGCTCCGCGTCGCCCTGAACGCAGTCCTCGCGGTGCCGCTCAAGGCGAACGTCGTTCACGTCGCCCGCAGTAATTAATTTGAACCGGCCGTATGATCAACACGGATCATACGGTCGGTTTCAAACCCCCAAGCTTTTGCTTGCGCTTTAATTTCTTCAATAGTTTCTTCTGCAATAGTCGGTGTTCTGGCAAGTAGCCAAAAATAGTCATGGTTATCGCTGGTAACCACAGATACTTCGTAATTACCTTGCTCATCTGTTTGTAACCAACTGACATAGTAGCCACCGTCAAATGGCCAAAAGAAAGTCACCCTGTACATAGCATGATCAACTGGTACGGCGTGGCCGATTGCTGTTTGCCATTCACCATCAGCAACGTGATAACCACGATTGGTCACCTCAATGCTGTTGTCTGCGTTTAATCGGTATTCAGCTGAAACACTTTCAAGCCCTTCCTCAAATGAATGAGGTAGGCGTAGTATTTCATACCATTTGCCTAAATATCGCTGTGCATCAAAGTCGTTAACAACCGGGGCAACAGGCGTTGGTGTACTGCTGCATGCGGCTAATGCAACGACCCAGGCTAATACCAGTATCAATTTTTTCATAACCGTCCTTATTTAAAGCGTGTTGATATTTTCGATATAGAATTGAGCTTGAGCACGCAGTGAATTCTTATCAGACTCAGAACGCTGTTCCCATTGTTTAGTCATCAGTGCCATACGTGGGTTGGTTTTTAGTTTGTCAAAATGCTGATCAATAAAGTTCCAGTATAGGCTATTAAACGGGCAGGCATGCTCACCTACTTTTTTGTCCACTTGATATGCGCAAGACGTGCAGTAATTTGACATTTTATTTATGTAGCTTCCGCTTGAAATATAGGGCTTGGTTGCCAAAATTCCACCATCAGCAAATTGGCTCATGCCACGCGTGTTTGGCAGCTCTACCCATTCAATAGCATCGATATATATACCTAAATACCAGCCATCGACAACCGTGGGATTGACGCCCAATAGCAAGGCGAAATTTCCAGTAACCATGAGCCGCTGAATATGATGAGCATAAGCAAAATCTAACGACTGTTGAATGGCGTGTGAAAGGCACGCCATTCGCGTCGCACCGGTCCAAAAAAAATCCGGTAGGGCATTGCTGTGATTGAAAAAATTCAATTCGGCATAAGCTGGCATTTGCTGCCAATAAATAGCGCGAATGAACTCACGCCAGCCAATAATTTGCCGAATAAAACCTTCAATTTGCGCTAAGTCTACATCCTCTTGATGTTTCTGCCAGTAGGTTAAGGCGCGCTCAACAACCTCCCGTGGAGACAACATTTTTGTGTTCAACGCAAATGAGATTCGCGCATGGTAAAGCGCCCAATAGTCGGTGTGCATGGCATCTTGAAAGCGTCCAAAATTTGGCAATAAATAGCGGACAAAGTGATCAAGTAATTGCCTTGATTCCTTACGGTTAATTGGCCACAGATAGTTCTTTGAGTCAATTGTACCAATGGTTTTTATGTTTTGAAGTTCAAGCATAGCAACCAGTTTGCTCACGTCGTGACTAAAACAAAGCGGCGCGGGCGGCGTCTGTCCTTTGGGTAATTTATTGCGGTTAGCTTTGTCATAATTCCACTTACCGCCAAGCGGTTTGCCGTCGTTCATGAGATAACCCGTCGATTTGCGCATTCGGCGGTAAAAGCTCTCCATAACCACCTGTTTTTTCGGCCCAAACCAATCATCTAATACGCTTCGCTGGCAGAGAAAATGTTCGGTATCAAACCAGTCGACCGGAATGGATTGTTCAGCAGCAAAATCCTGTAAATATTTATCGAGCCGATATTCGTCTGGCTGCTGTATAGAGAACCCTTCAAGCTGCGGCATGACTGTTGCGAGTGCGGTTAAATTACTGGCGATGTTTTGTTGGTTGTGATCGGCATCTAGCGTGAAATAAAACACCTGATGACCAGCACTCGACAAGGCCTGAGCAAATTGACGCATGGCCGCAAAAAAACCGACTACCTTTTGAATATGGTGGGTAACGTAGTTAGTTTCTTGCTTAATTTCCATCAGCACAAATAGGCGTTTTGCATTCACGGTTTTGAACCAACTATGGCTGGCATTGAGTTGATCACCAAGTATTAATGCAACCTCTGAAATTGGTAGAGTAGCCAGTGCCGAAAGGTCAGTGTGGCAGCCCGAAATATCGCCTAATGGTGTTGTCATGAGTTAAGATTTGGCTAAGTTGTTTGCTATATTAGCTAATTACGCGTTTTCACGTGGCGAGATCACTGAAAATTTGGCATTATGCAGCGTTAGATAGACAAACCTTCTAGGCAGGATACACATGCAACCAGTAAATATTATTTGTATAAAATGGGGCAAGAAATACGGCTCTGACTATGTGAACACTTTATATTCAATGGTAAGCCGTAACATTTCAATTCCTTACCGCTTTGTGTGTTTTACAGATGACGCCGAAGGTATTCGCGATGAAGTTGAAGTAAAGCCAATTCCTGAAATTGGTTTTGAAGACTTTGATCAACGCAAGCCGTGGACCTTTGCGCATGGTTGGTTGAAGTTAACCTGTTTTGCGGAGCCGTTGTATGATTTGCAAGGGCAAACGCTATTTCTTGATCTCGACATTGTTATTGTGGGTAGTTTGGACGAGTTCTTTGAGCCTGAAGGCGACTTCTTAGTTATTAAAGAATGGGACAAGTCAGATGCGACAGGAAATACATCGGTATTTCGCTTCAACATTGGCGCCCATGTCGATGCACTTGAGCATCTCAAAGCTGACCCGGTGGGTTCGCGCAAAGATGTGCGCAACGAACAAGAATTTATTACCCAATTTGTTGCGCGCCAAGGCAAGTTAAAATATTGGCCAGCACAGTGGTGTCGTAGTTTCAAACGCCATTGTTTACGCCCATTCCCGCTAAGCTTCTTCCAACAGCCGCGTATACCACAAGGCGCAAAAGTGATTATTTTCCACGGGCGACCACATCCTGACGATGCGATGGCCGGACGCAGTGGTAAATGGTATCGCAAAGTGTTGCCAACCACTTGGATTAAAGAGTACTGGCGCTAAGTTGTTATGACCTTTTGGTACCGACTGCTTATTCGCCTTGCTACGCCATTAGTGTTTGTTTATCTGTGGCTACGTGGGGCGAAAGCGCCTGCTTACCGTCAGCGGTGGGCGGAGCGCTTAGCGAAGCAGACAGTTCCTGCCCAAGCGCGCGATGGTATTATCATTCACTGCGTTTCGGTGGGTGAAACGGTGGCGGCGCGAGGCTTAATTGAAGCTGTATTAGCTGCTTACCCGCACCTTCCTGTTACCCTTACTTCAATGACGCCTACGGCCTATGACCTAGCACAAAAATTATTTGGTGAACGGGTTTTTCACTCTTATTTGCCTATCGATACCCCGAGGGCCATGAGGCGATTTTTTGATAAATTTAGCCCGCGTTTAATCATCATTTTAGAAACTGAGTTGTGGCCATGTATGTTGGCGCAGGCAACCTTGCGGCAGACACCTGTAATGGTTGTGAACGCGCGAATGTCCGAACGCTCTGCAAAAGGCTACAAAAAATACGCGTGGTTGGTTGGGCCAATTTGGCAGCAGGTTAGCTTTATTGCCGCGCAAACTCAGGCTAGTGCAGAAAACTTCAAGCAACTCGGTGTTGCACAACAACAGCTCGCTGTTCGGGGTAACTTGAAACATGATATTCAAGTGCCGTTATCGACATTTGAACAAGCCGCGCACTGGCGTGAAAAACTGCAGCGTCCGATACTGTTGGCCGCTAGCACACATCAAGGCGAAGACGAACAAGTTCTGGCAGCGTTTAAACAGATTTTGAGCGCCTACCCAACCGCGCTTCTCATGATTGTACCGCGCCACCCAGAGCGCTTTGACAGCGTTGCTCAACTTATCGAGCAGCAACAGCTATGTTATACGCGGCGCAGCTTCAATGAGGCGGTATTAGCCAAACATCAGGTTTTTCTGGCCGATACTATGGGCGAATTAATGCTGTGGTATGCGCTTGCTGACATTGCCTTTGTGGGCGGTAGTTTGATTGAGCGCGGTGGGCACAATCCGTTAGAGCCCATTGCCACGAAAACGCCCGTTGTTTCAGGCCCGTATATATTTAATTTTGAATCACTTTTTGCAAGACTTGAGCAGTGCCAAGGGGTGCGATTTGCCAACAATGCACAGCAATTGGCAGACGTTTGGGGGCAACTTTTGGCGCAGCCCGAATTAGCCACAGAGCTTGCAACCAAGGCCGAGCAAGAGTTTAAAAATGACCAAGGCGCCACCGCTGCCATGTTAGCAGATATTTTAACCGTGTTGGCTGCCCCAGATAACAGTGCGCAAAGGACAATGTTCATGATGAAAACCGAGAACCCAGATAAAAACACCACTATTTGGTTCGATCCAGACGTATTAGCTGAATGTTCTAGCAGCTACTTCGAGGCTGATTATTGGCACCAGCAGAACAAAGTGAAGGGGTCTGCGACAGGGCGTAGTACGGCTTTTTTTGTTGACGCAGGTGAGCATGGGTTGTTATTGCGCCATTACTATCGTGGTGGTTTAGTCGGTAAATTTAATAAAGATCGCTTTAAGCGTGAAGCTATACCTCAAAGCCGTGCTATGGCAGAGTTTTCGTTGTTACTAAAACTACGCGAACTCGAGTTACCGGTGCCGCGGCCTGTTGCTGCTCGACACGTAAAAGCGCCGTTGTGGGGCTATCGCGCCGATATTTTGGTTGAAGTAATACCCAATGCGCAAGATACCTTCAAAGTACTGCTGCAGCGCCAGTTAGACGAACAAGAATGGCAACTTATTGGCAAAACAATTCGCCAGTTACACGATGCCGGTGTTTATCATTCCGACCTAAACTGTCACAACATTATGCTTGATGCAGATGGTGCGGCATGGATTGTGGACTTCGATAAATGTGGATTCAAGCAGGCAGGGGAATGGCGCGAGGCAAACTTGGAACGTTTACTGCGCTCATTAAACAAAGAACTGAATAAAGCGAAAGAAGCCAACCGCGATTTTCATTTTGATGAAACACGCGATTGGCCTTTACTAGAGCGCGGATACCGCGCTAACTAAATATTACTACTCGCGAATTTGGCCCGTGCCAGTAACGACAAATTTCTCGGTCGTTAGTGCTTGCAAGCCCATTGGGCCATACGCGTGTAGCTTACTGGTTGAGATGCCAATTTCAGCACCTAAGCCCAGTTGTCCACCATCACTGAAGCGTGATGAGGCATTCGCCATGGTCACGGCTGAGTCGACTTCACGAATGAATCGCTCTGCGGCGTCTTTATTTTCGGTAACGATAACCTCGGTATGGCCACTACCAAACTGATGAATGTGATCAAGCGCTTGGTCAAAATCAGCGACGGTACGCACGGCAATTTCAAGAGCCAGGTACTCTTCACCAAAATCATCGTCAGCAATCACGTCGGCATTGTCGAAGTAGCCAGCTGACTTGGCATCACTGTGAATAACCACATTTTTCTCAGCCAGCGCCTTCGCTACTTTTGGTAAAAACGTTGACGCGATGTCTTGATGCACCAGTAAACCTTCAAGTGCGTTACAAACACCAGTACGTTGGGTTTTGCCATTGAGCAAAATATTCAACGCTTTGTCTAAATCAGCGTCTTTGTCGACATACAAATGGCACACGCCTTTGTAGTGCTGAATGACAGGAATTTTGCTGTTATCGCTGACGAAGTGAATCAAACCTTCGCCGCCACGAGGAATCACCAAGTCAATGTACTTGTCTTGTTTGAGTAACTCATTCATGAGTTCGCGGTCGGGAGAAGGAACCACGGTGATGACATCTTCAGGTAAATCACTGTCACGCAGCGCCTGGTGCAACGCTTTAGCAATCGCTTTGCTGGTTTCTATAGCCTCGCGGCCACAACGCAAAATAACGGCGTTACCAGATTTGAAACATAAGGCACCAGCGTCTGCTGTTACATTTGGACGCGCCTCGTAAATCATGCAAATAACCCCTAGCGGAATTCGCATTTTATCAACTTGAATACCGTTCGGACGCGTTTCAAAGGCTTTGCGCTCACCCACTGGGTCAGCTAGCTTAATGATTTCTTCAATAGCGCTCGCCATGCCTTCAACACGCTCAGCATTAAGCTGCAAACGATCTAACATGGCATCAGACAGGCCTTTTTCGCGCCCAGCAACCATGTCTTGTTCGTTAACCTTCAGAATGTCGTCTTGTGCTGCGCGAATGGCATCGGCCATGCGCTGCAATACTTGATTCTTTTTCGCTTCTGATAATGTTGCGACTGCGCGTGCAGCAACGGCTGCACGTTTTGAAATTTGTTCTGCTAACTGGGTACTCATTCGTCCTCCAGAATCATTAAATCGTTACTTTCGATGACTTCCGTAATTGGGCTGTAACCGTACGCTTCTGCGATATCGCTTACTTCTTGGCCCTTTATGTGCATCAATTCATGCGAACTGTACTGACAAATACCTTTGCCAATCGCTTCGGCATTGCTGCCACTGCGAATCACCACGGCGTCACCGCGATTAAAGTCACCTTGAATATCAACAATACCGCTGGTGGTTAAGGCTTCACCTTTGCCTAGCGCGTCAGCTGCAAGGTCATCAATAACTAGCTCGCCTTGAGCAATAAGCGTGTGGCGTAACCAATGCTTTTTATTGCTCATGGGGTCTTGTTGGCGCTTAAAGAGTGTGCCGGGGTTGTTGCCACGGAGCATATGCTCAAACGTTGCACCTTTGCGACCATTGACGATGTATGTGTCAATACCATGCGATGTTGCTTTTTCTGCGGCTTCAATTTTTGTACGCATACCGCCGGTTGCGATTTTATTCGTGGTGCCGCCAGCCAAGGCGAAAATTTCTTCAGTGATTTCGTCAACTTGAGAAATTTTCTTTGCGTCCGGTTTGACTCGCGGGTCGGCATCAAACAAACCATCGATGTCTGAACAGATAATCAACGCATCGGCATCCACTAGGGTTGCGACCATAGCGGCTAGATTGTCATTGTCACCCACTTTCATTTCATCTGTTGCTAATGCGTCGTTTTCGTTAACCACAGGTAATACATCGTGTTCTAACAATGTTTTTAACGTGTTACGAACGCTCACGTAACGCGCGCGATCACGCAAATCACCATGGGTCATCAACACTTGAGCACATGAGAAGTCAAAGAACCGTGACCAATTAGCCATCATGTCGTTTTGTCCCACGGCAGCCATCGCTTTTTTGACGGTGACGGGAATGGTCTCACCTTCGTAAGTAATATGCTTACGACCTGCAGCGGCGCTGCCTGATGAAACTAAGACGATTTCTTGACCGCGTTCGCGACATTCAATAATAAAACGTGCGATCGCTAATAAATATTTACTGCTCGTTCCTGTATCGTCTGGCGCAATCAACGCACTGCCTACTTTTAGTACAGCACGCTGCCAGGAAGGCATCTCCATAACTACTCCCTCTTGAAAAATTCATATGTAGTCTAACAAATTTTGGGGTGTTTCTCTAGGTTCACGTGATAATCAGAAGATATGGTGAATATAAACCAGATAAAAATAACGAATGAAGTGCACTCTTTGCGGAAGTTTTACGGAATAGCAGGCATAAAAAACCCCGCGAGGCGGGGTTTAGGAGGCTCATTACTTACTTGGAGGGGTGTAACCTTCAATATCGACCTCTTTACCTTCAAAAAGGAAAGCTTTCATTTGCTCTTCAAGAAAGCTTCTTGCATTTGGGTCCATAAGATTTAAGCGCTTTTCATTAATCAGCATAGTCTGCTTCTTTTGCCACTCCGCCCATGCTTCTTTTGAAATATTATTAAAAATCTTCTCGCCTAATTCGCCAGGGTAGAGCTGAAAATCTAGGCCTTCAGCTTCTTTCTTAAAATACTCACAATATACGGTACGACTCATGATGACCTCATGTCTAGGAGCTTCGAGACCGTCATTTTAAGGCGCATGAACGCAGCATTGCAAACCCATCGCCATAGTTATTTGTCCAACCGTTGTAATTGTGTATCAAGATATTTACGAATTGGCGCGGGTAGTCCCACTTGATCAAGATCTTCGACTGCAACACGTTTTAGGGCTGTGTGGTGTAGACGTTCGGCCTTATTTTCTGAACTTGCGTTGTATACCAGCGCGTTGAGTCGGTAATGCGAAAAAACATGTTTAAAAGAGCCATGCTCGGTGAATTCATGAGAGGCTTGCTTTAACTCAGGAAAGCTCCATAAACGCGGCCAAATACCGTCACTTGGGCGCTGCTCAAGTAACACGCCTGCAGCAGTCAACGAATACAAAAAATAGCCTTGCTTGGTCGGTATTTGTTTTTTCTTCTTAGCGGTTGGGAGCGTGTCCACTCTATGTGTAGCAAAAGCGTTGCAGGTTTTTTGTAGTGGGCACTCTTCACATTTCGGCTGGCGGGGCTTACAAAGGGTAGCCCCCAAATCTAGCAGGCCTTGAGCATAAGCGCGATTGTTATGGTTCGGGGTATAGCGCTCTGCTAATTGCCAAAGTTTTCTATTTAGCTGTGTCGAGGATAAGTCTCCCTCAATACCAAAATAGCGAGCAAATAGACGTTTTACATTACCATCGACAATGGCTGCCGGCTTGTTGAATGCAAATGCGGTAATTGCGCCGGCAGTATAAGGACCGACGCCGGGCACTTCTCGCAACAATTCTGGCGAGTCTGGAAGCTGGCCATTATATTGCGCAACAACAAACTGCGCCGCGCGATGCAAGTTTCGTGCTCGCGAGTAATAGCCAAGCCCTTGCCAGGCGTTGAGTACTTGATCTTCTTGAGCACTTGCTAACGTATTGAAATCCGGAAACTTAACAATCCAATTGTGAAAGTAAGGAATAACGGTACTGACTTGTGTTTGTTGCAACATTAGCTCGCTTACTAACACGTGGTACGGTTGATTGTACTGTTGCCACGGCAAGTCATGACGACCATGTTGACGCTGCCAGTTTATCACTCGTTTGGCGAACTCATTTGGCGCGAATGGGATTGGCGAATTTCCAATGTTTTTGTATGTCATGACAATTTCGTAAGTAGGTTGTTAAGAAAAATGAAAATAAACTGTAAAGTCGTATGGATACAGGAAATTTTTAGATATTTGATCTATACTATGTAAAACTTTCAAGCATTACACCTTGAATCCGACAATGAGAAAATATAAGGAGCATCTCATGAAACGGTTATCTATTGTATCAGCAGCAGTACTTTCTGCGCTTGTTATCGCACCAAGTATGGCAAAAACAGGTAACGAGCCAGGTAGTATTTATGTGGGGCCCCGTATTGGCTTGTTTGGAACGGATTCTGATCGTCGAGTGATCGAAGACAATCGCATTCAGTCATTCGGTGGTGGATTTGATTCTGCGATGGGTGGTATTGAAGCTGGTTTTCAATTCACTCCAGAGTGGGGCTATCGAGTTTACTACGATTACCTGCGCGGCGATCTTGAAACATCTGGTTCGTCAACTTCAACGGGTAGTGCGTTAGGTATTGATTTACTTTACAACTTTACTCCAAAATTTTATGGCTCAATTGGTATTAACGGAACTGAATTTAGCGACGTAAGCAATCGTTTCTTGCGCGTCGGTGCTGGTTATAAAGAGTTCTTGAATGAGAATTGGGCATTAAGCATTGAAGGTGCAATTCAACAAAGCGACGGCGACCTGACTGAATTTATGTTCATGACGGGTTTACGCTACTACTTCGGTGGTGCGACGCAACCTACATACACCAAGCCAGAACCTGCACCGGCACCAGTAGCACCACCTAAACCTGAGCCAGTTGACTCAGATGGTGATGGCGTAATGGACGATAAAGACAAGTGTCCGAACACGCAATTAGGCTACAAAGTAGACGCTGATGGTTGTGTTATGTATGCCAACGAAACAGTCACTCGCGAACTTGTTGTTACGTTTGGTTTGAACTCAGCTGAAATCTCTGCTGGTCAAAAATCAGATATTCGTGAAACTGCCGAGTTCTTACGTGAGTATCCGCAGTTAGATATCGTTATCGAAGGTCATACTGACGACACCGGTGCTGCGACCTACAATCAACAGTTGTCTGATCGTCGTGCTAAATCTGTCGGTGACAGCTTGGTTAACGACTTCGGTATTGCTGAAGAGCGTATAAGCACAGTTGGTTACGGTGAGAGCCGTCCTAAGTACCCTAATAACTCGTCAGAGAACCGCGCGAAGAACCGTCGCATTGAAGCGGTTATGTCGGTTACTAAGCGTGTACCTGTCGAAAACTAAGTTTATTCGATAAACAACATCGAATAAAAAGACAGCGAATAAAGGCGTGCCAAACTTGCGTTTGGCGCGCCTTTTTGCATAATGAGCGCCGCAACGTAAATTCATTATTCATTTAAATACCGCACAGAGGCCGCATGAGTTCGGACAATCTAGAAAAAGCCCAAGCCGAAGGGAAATACATTCGCAAAATTCGTAGTTTTGTGAAGCGAGAAGGGCGTCTTACTAAAGGCCAAGCTGCTGCGTTAGAACGTACCTGGCCACGTATGGGATTAACTCACGAGCAAGGCTTACTTGATCTTGATACTGTATTCGGCCGACAGGCTCCAACTGTGCTTGAAATTGGTTTCGGCATGGGCAAATCGTTAGTCGCCATGGCAAAAGCTGCTCCTGAAAAGAACTTTATCGGTATTGAAGTTCACCGGCCGGGTGTTGGTGCGTGTTTAATGGATGCCGAAGAAGCGAATCTAACCAATTTGCGCGTGTATGAGCATGACGCCGTAGAGGTGCTACGCGACTGTATTGCCGATAATAGTCTCGCAACAGTGCAAGTGTTTTTCCCAGATCCTTGGCACAAAAAACGTCACCATAAGCGTCGGTTAATTCAACCTGAATTTGTTGAGGCCCTACGAAAAAAGTTAGCTATTGGTGGCGTTTTGCACTTAGCAACAGACTGGGAAAACTATGCCGAGCATATGCTGGAAGTGATGAGTACAGCCTCGAACTGGCGTAACCTTGCTGCCGACAATATGTATATTCCGCGGCCGCAAGAGCGTCCACTAACTAAGTTCGAGCAGCGTGGTGAGCGCTTAGGTCACGGTGTGTGGGACCTCAAATTTGAGCGTGTCGCTTAAGTTTAATCAAGCAAAGTATCGAGTATCGAATTCAAATAACGACGCCCAAGCGCAGTAGTGTGCCAATGGGTGTCGTTTTCTTTTATCAATCCTTTCTGGCTGGCCGTGGCCAATAAAGCCGATGCTTGTGAACTTGAAACTCCAGTAAGCTGTTCAAAAGTTTTTTTAGGCACAGCTTCAAATAAGCGCAAATAATTCATAAAAAATTCGAATGGCAGCTCTTGTGTGCTGACATCCCACGTTCGGTAGCGTAGCGGCCGAGTTAGGTCCAAATAGCCTTGTGGGTGTTTAACCTTTTCACAACGTAAAACGCGCTGCTCAGCGGGTAAGGTTATTTTACTATGAGCGCCGCAGCCAATGCCCAAGTAATCACCAAAGGTCCAGTAATTACGGTTATGCGCACTCTGATGGCCAGGCTTGGCGTAAGCACTCACTTCGTATTGCTCATACCCTGCCGCGATGAGCTTTTCATGACCACGTTCCTGAATGTCCCACAGTGTTTCATCTTCGGGCAATTGTGGTGGTCGGCTGGCAAACGCGGTATTAGGCTCAATGGTTAATTGATACCAAGATATATGCGGTGGGTTAAGAGCAATAATACCGTCTAAATCGGCCATGGCTTGCTCGACGGACTGGCCTGGTAGGCCATGCATCAGGTCGAGATTAAAGCTGCGTAGACCAAGAGTTGCGGCGTGAGCAGCCGCTGTACGAGCCTGCTCAGGGTCATGAATACGCCCTAAGGCTTGCAACTGCTCAGCTTGTAGGCTTTGGACACCAATAGACAGACGATTTACACCGGCTTTAACAAAACCGGCGAAGCGTTCGGTTTCGAAAGTGCCGGGGTTTGCTTCAAGGGTGATTTCGCACTCAGGTGCTAATGGCACAATTTTTTCTATACCGCGTAACAACGCATGAATGGCCTCAGCACTAAATAGGCTAGGTGTTCCGCCACCGATAAAAATACTACTGAGCGGCCGTTGTTGGGCCCACTTTTGATCGGCACGCAGATCATCTAGCAACCGCGCAACATACTCTTGCTCGGGGATGTCATGCTTTAGAGCATGCGAATTGAAATCGCAATATGGACACTTTTGAATACACCAAGGTATGTGCACATATAGCGATAGCGGTGGCAGTTGTAGCGTCATATGCGGTTACGCAATTCTAGTTGTTGCACTAAGGCCCGCAGAGCTTGACCGCGATGACTTAACTGGCGTTTTTGCTCGGCCTGTAACTGCGCCGCAGTACAATGCTCAGTGGGAACCCAAAAAACAGGGTCATAACCAAACCCGCCTTCGCCAGCTGGCTGTTCGGTGATTTGTCCGTGCCATTGTCCATGGCAAACAATTGGAGTTGGGTCTTGCGCATGCGTTAGATAAACGAGAACGCAGTGAAAACTCGCTTGGCGCTTCTCAGCAGGAAGACCTTGCATTGCGCCGAGAAGCTTTGCGATATTGTCTTGGTCACTGCAATGAGGGCCTGCATAGCGTGCAGAATAAATACCAGGAGCACCTTGGAGAGCATCGACTGCTAGTCCTGAATCATCCGCTAAGGCCGGTAAACCAGAGTGCTCTGCTGCGTGGCGAGCTTTGATTATGGCATTTTCAATAAATGTCAGTCCGGTTTCTTCGGCTTCTTCAAACTGCCATTCAGACTGTGCACGAACATGCCATCCAAATGGTTGCAGTAAGCTTTCAAGTTCAACCACTTTACCTTTGTTGCCTGTAGCGAGTACGAGTTCTTGCATGAAATTAGTCACCAATGTTTCATCATTGACTGCTATTATACGGGCGTAAGGCCGAGTCACCAAGGAGATAAATAGTTGGCGAGTATCAATGGAATAATGCTCTTGATGGGGTCGTTATTACTGATCAGTATATTGGCTGCAGTAGTTTCAAATCGTTTAGGTGCCCCCTTATTACTAACCTTCTTAGTCGTCGGTATGCTAGCCGGTGAAGAAGGCGTATTGGGAATTCAGTTCAGTAACCCTGAGCTGGCATTTTTCATTGGTTCATTGGCCCTTGTCATTATTCTTTTTGACGGCGGTATGAGAACTCATAAGGAACGCTTTCGAGTAGCCTTATGGCCTGCAATAAGTTTGGCTACTATTGGTGTTGCCCTCACTTGTGCCTTGACTGCGGCGGGAGTGGTTTGGTTTTTTGACTTGCCATGGCCCACAGCCTTGCTCATCGGTGCGATTTTGAGTTCGACAGACGCCGCTGCAGTATTTGGTATATTTCAATCGCAGAATTTACGTATTAAACAACGCGTAGCCTCCACACTGGAAATTGAGTCGGGTACGAATGACCCCATGGCCATTATTCTTACCATGACATTAACCTCGATGATTGCTGCAGCCGATAGCTTCTCGTGGGGATGGATGACGGTGGATGTGCTGCAGCAACTTGCTATTGGCTATCTTGCCGGTTGGGTTGGCGGTCGTTTCTTCGTTTGGATGGCACAAAAAATAACCGTACAGTTCTCTTTTTTCCCTTTATTAGCGGCTGCTACCGCGGTGGTCATTTTTGCTTTAGCTAGTGCTATTGGTGGCAGTGGCTATTTGGCCGTGTACTTAATGGGTTATAAAATTGGTAACTCGAGGTTGCCGCAACTGCCGCACATTTTGCAGGTACAAGACGGCTTAGCGTGGCTTAGTCAGATAATGATGTTCTTAATTCTTGGGCTATTAGTAACGCCCTCACACTTGATACAGCACTGGGCCTTGTCATTATCGGTCGCGGTGATGATGATATTCGTTGCGCGCCCACTAGCGGTGTTAATTAGTTTGGCACCGTTTTCGTTTCCTTGGAAAGAGCAAGTCTTCGTGGGTTGGGTAGGTTTGCGCGGTGCGGTACCGATAATTCTTGCTCTGTATCCATGGCTAACGGGATTACCTAATCAAGAGTTATATTTTGATATTGCATTCATGGTGGTTATGGTTTCATTGATTGTGCAAGGTTGGTCGTTAGCTCCCATGGCGCGATGGCTTGGCTTAGAAATTCCAGCTCCGGCTGAGCCCGATAGACGTATGCCACTTGACCGTGTTGGTAGTAAAGACCCCATGGAACTATGGGCCTATCAAGTGACGGAACGTTCGCCGGCTTGTGATCATTACTGGCCAGAACTGCGCCTAGACGTACCGGCTGAATTCTTGGGCGTTATTCGTGATGGTGAGTGGTTAATGCCCGGTCATCAACCGCAGTTTTGCGAGGGGGACACCGCTTTAGTGGTGGCAAAAGTTGAGCATGTTGATGCCATTAGCAAGGTACTTGCCGCTGGCGGTAAACCGACCGAGCTACAATCCAGCGAGTTCTTTGGTGACTTTAGTTTGCGCGGTGACTTAACCCTAGCAGAGGTTGCTAGCTTCTACACTCTAGGCGAATTAGAGGAGGGCATTAAAGCGCTCACCTTAAATGATTACTTTACGCAGAAATTCCATCGCCGAGTTGTGGTGGGCGACCATTTACAGTTGGGTACGGTACGCTTGACTGCGCGCGAAGTTACTGATGATGGCTTCATTCAGCAAGTGGGTATTAAATTAACGTCAGGTTCCGGTAGAAAAAATCAAGGGCCAAATTAATTGGCCCAAAACTCTTTGTGAAAGCGCAATTCATGGCTTTCGTTGCCTTGCTTAATCGTAATAAAAAAGCGTAAAGTTTCTAGGTTAGTAAAACGCGTTTGCGTTAAGTAATAAACCGCATCACCTTCAATGACTTCTTTAAATTCTAAACGCGTTTGTTGGCTGAGTGGGTTCATCACATAGCCACTTACTTCCACTTGCTGAGCTGGTTTATTTGGAAGATTTGCGTTAAGCACAGAGATGTTTAATGTTGCCAAAGTTTCACTGCGCGAAAGCCCATATTGCGAGGCCATCTCCGCTCGTAAGAGCGTTGAATTGAACGCGTTATAATGGACCTCCCATGCGCCTAAGCGCTTGCTTTGTTCTGCAAAACTGGCTGGAGAAAAGCCAGCAACAATAAATACAAGAGCTACAACACCCAATAACATCAGCTTTTTCATAGAAACCTCTTTTAGAGCCCCATACCCATACTAAATAAATTATTCAGCAGAATACGAGCAAACTGAATCGCAACAATGAGTACTAGCACTGATAAATCGAGCCCACCAATAGGCGGGATGATACGTCGAATTGGTGCTAAAAATGGCTCTGTAAGCTGGGCCATTAAGGCGGTCATGGGGTGATAACCGGTATTAAACCAGCTCATAATGGCGCGAATGATCGTTATCCAGAATAGCAACGAAAGGAACTGAAATAGCACCACCGCTAACCCCATAATGATGATGTCGCTCACCATGGGTAGCATGCCAGCGGTTAAACTCGATAAGGCGATAATTTTGCCAATGCCGACCGCATAAGCAAGCACGATGGATGCCAAATCCCAATGGCCAAGAGTCGGTAATATACGACGCAAAGGCAGTATCAGAGGGTTGGTGACCTTCACCACGAATTGACTCATAGGATTGTAAAAATCAGCGCGCGAGGCCTGCAACCATATGCGCAGCAACACGGTGATCAAAAATAAGTCGAAAGCAATTTCAATGAGAAAATTTAAAGCATCCATCAGAGGTCTCTAACTTGTGAGTTTAAAATAGTTTGGCCATTTCTTGGTTACGCTGCACTGCCGCTTTGACAGCGTTTGCCGAAATATCGTCGATATCGGCGCCCTGGTAAACCTCAATGCCCTTGGCAGTAGAACCACCTTTACTGGTTACCTGCTTACGTAAATCTTCTAATTCAAGTTCGCTAGCAATGGCCATTTCAGCTGCACCGAGTGCGGTTTGTTGAACCATTTGACGTGCTTTTTCACGATCAAAGCCTAGTGCGGTTGCGGCTTTTTGCAAGCTGGCCATAAATTCAAAGAAGTAGGCTGGGCCACTACCGGCTACGGCACCTAGAATATCAAGCTCGTCTTCGTTCGCGACCCATAAAGTTGCGCCAACACCGTCAAAGGCTTCGGTAATGTACGAGCGGTCGTCTTCACTAACGCGGTCATCAGCGACCAAGCCAGACATGCCTTTACCTACTAAAGAAGGGGTGTTTGGCATGACGCGAATCATGCGAATGTCGTCACCGAGGTATTGGCGATATTTCTCAATGCGAATGCCAGCAGCAATAGTTACAATTAATTTATCTGCAAGGTTTGGTACCTCTGCACGCAACGCGGCGCAGACATCCGCCATAAGTTGCGGCTTTACTGATAGTACAATGACATCCGCAGTAGCTGCTACTTCAGCGTTGTTATGGCTGGTATGTACGTGTAATTCACTGCTTAGCTTATCAAGTTTAGGTTGGCTTGGATTGCTCACGTATATCAGTTCACTAGGGTAGCCACTTTTCACCATGCCTCCAACAATACTTTGGGTCATATTGCCTGCACCAATAAATGCTATCTTACGAGGCGATGTTGTCATGTTGCTTCTCCTATTTTTTGTTGTTGGGCTCATTGTTTTAGCTGGCGCTTATAGCGCCTTACGGCTGCCAAATATCGCGGTGCCAATACGCACCATGGTGGCACCGTGTGCCACTGCAATTGGCCAGTCATTGCTCATGCCCATGGATAAAGTATCTATCTGTTTATATTGGGCTTGTAATTCAGAAAACAACCGTTGCATGGCCGCAAAGCTTGGCGCGCTGTCCGCGGCCTGCGCATGAGCGGCTGGAATCGTCATTAAACCGCGCAGGGTTAACTGCGGTAACTCATGAATAAGCGCAGCCAATTCCATCACTTGGTGCGGTTGCACCCCAGCTTTCGATTGCTCGTCGTCAATGTTTACTTGAATGAGTACATTCAGTGGAGCCATGTCGTCAGGCCGCTGCTTAGCGAGGCGGGTGGCAGTTTTGACGCGGTCAACACTATGTACCCACGCAAAATGCGTTGCGATATCGCGGGTTTTATTTGACTGAATTGGGCCAATAAAATGCCAACAAATGTCGTTATTAGGTAACGCCTCTGAAACTTGCACAATCTTTGCAATGGCTTCTTGCACATAGTTTTCACCAAAGTGGCGCTGCCCAGCAGTGTACGCAGCAACAATATCTGCCGCAGGTTTGGTCTTGCTGACAGCAATTAATTGTACGCTTTCAGGGGGCCGTTGCTGCGTTGTTGCGACCTCAGTAATTTCACTACGGACTTCTTTTATGCGTTCAGCTATGCTATTCATCAATGGAAATAACTCACTTACAAGAGGCTGTTACATGGATATCACTGAGTTACTCAGTTTTGCTGTTAAGCATAAATCATCAGACTTACATTTATCAGCAGACTCGCCTCCTATGATACGGGTAGACGGTGACGTTCGTAAAATAAATATCCCAGCGCTAAGTCATAAGCAGGTGCAAGAGCTCGTTTATGACATCATGAATGATCGTCAGCGCAAAGAATACGAACAAAATTTAGAGTGCGACTTTTCGTTTGAAGTGCCCGACTTAGCGCGCTTCCGGGTTAACGCATTTGTACAAAACCGTGGTGCGGGCGCCGTTTTTCGTACCATTCCTAGTGAAGTGTTAACGCTTGAACAATTAGGGGCGCCTGAAATTTTTAAAACCATTTCAGAAAACCCGCGTGGCCTCGTTTTGGTTACCGGCCCAACCGGTTCGGGTAAGTCAACAACGTTGGCAGCGATGATCGACTATATTAATGAAAGCAAGCATCATCACATTCTAACCATTGAAGACCCGATAGAATTTGTGCACAAAAATAAGCGCAGTTTAATTAACCAACGTGAAGTACACCGCGATACTCATAGTTTCAGTAACGCGCTACGCTCGGCGCTGCGTGAAGACCCTGATGTTATTCTCGTTGGTGAGATGCGTGACCTTGAAACGATTCGCTTAGCGATGACCGCAGCGGAAACAGGTCACTTGGTGTTTGGTACTTTGCACACCACCTCAGCACCGAAAACCATTGACCGTATTGTGGATGTATTCCCGGGTGATGAAAAGCCGATGATTCGTTCGATGTTGTCAGAATCGCTGCGCGCAGTAATTTCACAAACGCTGTTGAAGAAAGTTGGCGGCGGGCGTGTTGCGGCACATGAGATTATGATTGCAACGTCAGCCATTAAAAACTTGATTCGTGAAGACAAAATTGCGCAAATGTATTCGTCAATTCAAACGGGGGCTGCGCATGGTATGCAAACCCTTGATCAATGCTTACAGAACTTATTAAACCAAGGTTTGGTTGGGCGTGCCGATGCCAAAGCCAAAGCTGCCAATAAGGATTCCTTCTAATTATGGTGTTAGATAAGCTATTGAAAATAATGGTTGAGCGGAACAGTTCAGACTTATTTATTTCTGCTGGGCTGCCGCCAAGCGCCAAAATTAATGGTGAGCTGACCCCGTTAACCGAACAAAAACTCAGTGACAACGCTGCTCTGGCTATCGTCAAAGAAGCTTTAGGTGACCAACACCTCAAAGAGTTCATGGACGAAAAGGAAGCCAACTTTGCAATTTTCCGTGAGGGCATAGGTCGTTTTCGGGTTAGTGCATTTTGGCAACGTCAGCGTGCCGGTATGGTGGTGCGGCGCATTGTTACCGAAATACCGACAGTCGAAGAATTGAAGTTGCCCGAAGTATTAACCAAGCTGATCATGAATAAACGCGGATTAGTGCTCGTGGTCGGTGGTACCGGTACGGGTAAATCAACCACCTTGGCAGCGCTGATTGGTTATCGCAACCAAAACTCAAAGGGTCATATCTTAACCATTGAAGACCCCGTTGAGTTTGTCCATGAACATGCAAAATCAATGATTACGCAACGCGAAGTAGGGGCCGATACGGAATCTTTTGAAACAGCATTAAAAAGCTCATTGCGCCAAGCACCTGATGTTATTCTAGTGGGGGAAATTCGCTCGCAAGAGACTATGGAATATGCACTAACGTTCGCTGAAACTGGCCATTTGTGTGTGGCGACGCTGCACGCCAACAACGCCAACCAAGCGATAGAGCGTATTATGCACATGGTGCCGAAAGAAAAAATTGGCAAACTCATGTTTGACTTGTCGCTAAACCTACGCGGTATTGTCGCCCAGCAGTTAGTACCCACTATTGATGGCGGGCGTGCTGCGGCAATTGAAATTTTGCTGAACAGCCCGATTGTGGCCGAGAAAATTGCCACTAATGACATGGGCGAAATTAAAGAGATTATGGCTAAGTCTCGCGAGCTTGGCATGCAAACATTCGACCAAGCGTTGTTTGATTTGTACAAAGCAGGGCGCATTAGTTACGAAGAAGCGTTGCGCCATGCCGATGCGCCGAATGACTTGCGTTTACGCATTAAACTAAGCGGTGATAGCAACGCTAATGACGACGATAGCGCGCTGCAAGGTGTCACTGTCGATCTCGACTGACTTTAGGTAAAAACTAAGCTAAACTGTGCGCCGTTTTTTCGTCCCAAAGTGAGAGAGTTATCATGCGTGTGCTAGGAATTGAAACATCCTGTGATGAAACGGGTATCGCGATTTATGATACCGAGCAGGGGTTATTGGCACATCAGCTTTATTCACAAGTTAAACTCCATGCGGATTATGGTGGTGTGGTGCCGGAGCTGGCATCGCGCGACCATGTGCGTAAAACCCTGCCGCTTATTCAAGCCGCGCTAAAGCAGGCGCAATTAACCGCGCAAGATATTGACGGCGTTGCCTATACGGCAGGCCCCGGTTTAGTTGGTGCTTTGCTCGTCGGTTCATGTATCGGGCGCAGTTTAGCGTTCGGTTGGAACGTACCAGCAATTGCCGTGCACCACATGGAAGGCCATTTGTTGGCGCCAATGCTTGAGGAGAATCCCCCCGAGTTTCCTTTCGTGGCGTTATTAGTGTCGGGCGGGCACACTCAGTTAGTGCGTGTTGATGGTATTGGCCGTTACCAGTTATTAGGTGAATCGGTGGACGATGCGGCCGGCGAAGCCTTTGATAAAACCGCTAAGTTAATGGGGCTAGATTACCCCGGTGGTCCACGCTTGGCTGCTATGGCTGAGAAGGGAAATGAGAGTACGCATCAGTTTCCGCGGCCTATGACCGACCGACCTGGCCTAGATTTTTCCTTTAGTGGGCTGAAAACCTTTGCCGCAAATACCATCGCTAGCTCTGACGGGTCAGCGCAAGCGCTTGCTGATATAGCTCGAGCGTTTCAAGATGCAGTGGTAGATACCTTGGTTATAAAATGCCGCCGTGCACTGGAACAAACAGGTTTAAAACGATTAGTCGTGGCTGGTGGTGTGAGCGCTAACAAACATTTACGAACTCAACTCACTGAATTTACCCAACGCATTGGTGGGCAGGCATACTTCCCTCGGCCTGAGTTTTGTACCGACAACGGAGCTATGATCGCTTTTGCTGGCGCCCAACGCTTAGTTGCTGGTGAAACAACGGATATTCAGATTAAAACCTACCCACGTTGGCCGCTATCAGAGCTTTTAGCCCCACAGGGCTAAAACTGAAGGGCATTCTTATTGGCGGCGGGTACGTTTTTCTTGACCGGTACGCAGGCGCACGATATTTGATTGATGGCGCCACATAATAAGCACAGAGATCATAATGACTGGCACCGTATATTGAGGCTTTATCCAGTAAGCGTAGAAGGGCGCTAAGCTGACGGTCACAATGGCTGCTAATGACGATACCCGGCTTACCCGAAATACCAGCAACCAAGTTGCAATAAGCAAGAGTGCCATTTCCCAGGCAACGGGGAACATGGCGCCTAAGGCGGTGGCAACAGCCTTACCTCCGCGAAAATGAAAATACAATGGGAAAATATGGCCCAAACAGGCTGCGACGGCAATAATACCGAGATAAAATGGCTCAATGCCAAGAAAATAAGAGCCCCAAACAGGAACCATGCCCTTCAAGACATCAAACCAAAGTGTAAGTGCCGCGGGAATTTTTCCACCAAGCCGATAAACGTTGGTGGCGCCTGGATTATTCGAGCCAGAAGTACGAGGGTCGGGCAGGCCGAATAGGCGGCAGATCAGCACAGCGCTGCTAATAGAGCCGAATAAGTAGGCTGAAATGATGGCTAATACAATTAAAGCGCCCATATATGTGCGTTTGCTTCTGCTGTGCTTTCCGTTAATATGCAAAGCCCATAGCATAAGCGCTTTGCCGCTGAATTTCTATTAATACGGAAACGAGTATGGATAAAGTCTACGTCACAGGTCTAAAAGTTGATGCTTACATTGGCGTTTACGACTGGGAACATGAGCAAACTCAACCACTTATACTAGATCTCGAAATGGACTGGGATCACCGTAAGGCGGCAGAGTCAGAGCAGCTGAACGACGCGCTGGATTATGATGCGTTGAGCCAAGCCGTCATTCAATTCATTCAGGCTCGCCCGCGCGCACTTATTGAAACCATTGCCGAAGAAGTGGCGCAGCTGATTTTACAACAGTTCAAAACGCCACGTGTTCGCGTGAAAGTGGCCAAGCCGCAAGCTGTGCCGGCGGCACAATATACCGCAGTTGAAATTGTACGTTCGCAGGTTCGGTAGGCGTTATGAGCACAGTTTGGTTAGGTATTGGCAGTAACCGAGAGCGGGAGCGCTATATTCGCGCTGGCATTCATGCATTGCACCAAGAGTTTGCAAGTGCTGCGCATCCGATGGCAGTGTCGCGTGTATTTGAAAGCGACGCGGTTGGCTTTTCTGGTCGTCGCTTTTATAACCTGGTTGCGCGTGTCGAAACATCACTTTCCATTCGTGACGTCAGTGCTATTTGCAAAAAAATTGAACGTGAGCACGGGCACAGTTCGAATGCAGCCAGATTTAGCCCGCGTACATTAGATATCGACATGCTGATGTATGATGACATTGTATGTGACAGCCCTGTGCAGTTGCCGCGTGGTGAAATTCTAGAAAATGCGTTTGTGTTGTGGCCATTGGCAGAGTTAGCACCAACATTACGGCACCCAATTAGTGGGCAAACCTTTGCGCAGCATTGGCAAAATTATCGTGGTCAGCAAGTGTTGGAACCCGTAGAATTTCAGTTTGAAAACCTACCATTTTTAAAAATCTATTCGGCTTGTACAGGGAATGCACCGTTGTGAGTACTTTTGAATCAATAATTCTTGCGTTAATTCAGGGTTTTACTGAGTTTCTACCGATTTCTAGTTCGGCCCATTTGATATTGCCGTCACAATTACTGGGTTGGGAAGACCAAGGGCTGGCATTCGACGTTGCGGTGCATGTGGGCACCTTGTTAGCGGTGATGTTGTATTTTCGCCAAGAAGTTGGTCAGCTGATTGTCAATTGGTTTGCCAGTTTGCGTGGTCAGCATAACGCGCATAGTCGCTTAGCGTGGTTGATTATTTGGGCGACCATACCAGCCGGATTAGCCGGATTGTTCGGCAGCGACTTGGTTGAAAACGCTGCGCGCTCGGCACTCGTCATAGCCACTACAACCGTGGTGTTTGGTTTATTGCTTTGGTTTGCCGATGCTCGTGCATCGCAGCGTCAAGGTATTGAGCAGCTGACACTGCGCCAAGCTATTTTTGTCGGTATTGCCCAAGCATTAG
Source organism: Pseudidiomarina donghaiensis (assembly GCF_900116895.1). Taxonomy (GTDB): domain Bacteria; phylum Pseudomonadota; class Gammaproteobacteria; order Enterobacterales; family Alteromonadaceae; genus Pseudidiomarina; species Pseudidiomarina donghaiensis. The sequence goes on from NZ_FPCF01000004.1 coordinate 38,296, forward strand.
CGTTAATTCCGGGTACGTCGCGTTCTGGTATTACCATGACGGCGGGCATGATGCTTGGCCTAACCAAAACCGACGCCGCGCGCTTCAGTTTCTTGCTGTCAATACCCATTATTATTATGGCTGGTGGCTATCAAGGCCTGAAGCTGGTGCAGACGCCAGAGCCGGTAGCGTGGTTACCCGTGGTGGTTGGCATGGTTACCTCATTTATTGCCGCTTATGTGTGTATTCACGTGTTTCTGCAGGTGATTAGCCGCATGGGCATGCTGCCCTTTGTGATTTACCGTTTAGCCTTAGGCGCATTATTATTGTTTTTCTGGTTTATTTAGCAGCGTCAATGTCGCGCCAGTGAGCCTCAATTAACTGTTGTTGCTGCTGGCGAATGGCTTCGCCAATGGCTGGGCCAGCTAATTGCTGCTGGCGCTCGGCGGCATTGGCAATCACCTCACGCGCGCTCACCGCCAAAGCTTGTTCGTAGAGTTTTAATAGCGCTTGAGCCGTACCCGCGGCCATTCCAAGTGCCTGCCACACCCCAACTAACTGCATGAATTGCGTTTTACGCCGCCACCCATCGGCTTTGCTAATGGTGTTGAAAAACCATTGTGGACTGAGCTTGTGCGTTGGTGAATAACCTATTTGAAGTGCGCTGTAAGCAAGTTTTGCATAGGTGTTGGGTAGCTTTAATACTTGCGCCAATTGTTCATGTTCATTTGGCGTAAGGGCTAAACAGGTTAAGACCCAACGCATCTGCGCCAATTCTTCGTCTTTGAAATGCCGTGGTAAGCGCTTTAATTGCTCACCAAGTTGCGCAATATTAAGCTTGTTGGTAAGCAGCATAAACCATGGTGACCAAGCTTTAGCTTCAGCAATGACCTGCCAAAAAACGTGCGCGTGGTGAGTGTGCAGTGCTTTCTCGGTTTCGCGCCAAACGCGTTCGGCCGCAAGCTCGGCTAGCTCACCGCTGGCGCTAATGGTGCGCATTAAGGTCATGGTTTCCGGTGCAACAGTGAAACCATCACCAGTAAAGCGTGCGGCAAAGCGGGCGACGCGTAATACGCGTAAGGGGTCTTCTATAAAGGCATCTGAAACGTGGCGAAGTACTCGCGCTTGAATATCATTCAAGCCGCCATAAGGGTCGATTAACTCACCACTGTCGCTTTGTGCAATGGCATTTATAGTCAAATCGCGGCGCTGCAAATCGGCTTCAAGCGTTACGTCAGGTGTAGCATGGACGGTAAAGCCGGTATAGCCTTTGGCTGACTTGCGCTCAGTACGAGCTAGCGCATACTCCTCGCCGGTTTGCGGGTGCAAAAATACTGGAAAATCTTTACCCACTTGTCGAAAACCGAGCTTGAGCATGTTATCAACCGTACTACCTACCACCACGTAATCACGTTCGTGCACAGGTTTATTCAGTAACTCGTCGCGAACGGCACCGCCGACCAAGTATATTTCCACGCGAACTCCTATTAAAATTTTAATGATGATCGCGAATCACTAGCCCTGATGCAAGTGAGTCGTTACACTGTTCTGCACTATAACAATGCTTGCAGTGATTTTGCTATGTATCTGAACTACTTTGGTCTGCATACGGAACCGTTTTCAATTGCACCAGACCCACAATTTTTATATTTGAGTGAGCGTCATCAAGAAGCGCTTGCTCATTTAAGCTATGGGCTGCAAGGCAGCGGCGGGTTTATATTGCTGACAGGTGAAGTGGGAACCGGAAAAACCACGGTGTCACGCGCGTTACTTGAGCAATTGCCTGAGCACACGCAAACCGCTTTTATTCTTAATCCAATGCTCAACTCTATTGAGCTGTTGGCAACGCTATGTGATGAGTTTGGTATTGATTATGAGGCGCAAGGGGCTACAGCCAAACAGCTCACCGACAAGCTGAGTCAATTTTTGTTAGCCGCACATGCTCAAAATCGTCAATGTGTGGTGCTGATTGATGAAGCCCAGCATTTACAGCCGCAAGTGCTGGAACAGTTACGGTTGTTGACTAACTTAGAAACCAATCAACATAAATTGCTGCGGGTTATTCTTATTGGCCAACCCGAGTTGCAAGATTTACTGCGCCGTCGTGAATTAAGGCAGTTAGCCCAACGTATTACCGCTCGTTACCATTTATTACCGCTACAATTTGCCGACAGTGAGCGCTATATCAATTATCGCCTACAGGTAGCTGGTGCACAGCGAGGGCTCTTTGATGCCAGCGCCATTAAAAAGGTTCACCAGGCCAGTGAAGGCATTCCGCGGCGTTTGAACTTACTGTGTGACCGTGCTCTGTTAGCTGCCTATAACGATCAACAACCAGTTGTTGGTGCCAAGCACATTAAAATAGCAGTGCAAGAACTTGATGGTGGGGTTGGTACAGCAACAACGATGCCACAGTCGCCAAGAGGCTTAACCAACTTTCTCAATCGCGGGCTCTCGCTCATTGTTGTTGCTGCCATAGTTGCATCAATAGTTGCGGTTGGTTCATGGTGGTGGTTGCAGCCGAATAGCGCCGTTTCCACCCCAGCAACAACACAAATTGAGGCGCCGAAACCAGCGGCCGTGGAGGCACTAGCACATGCTTGGCAATTACCAAAACCTCCCATCAACACCGACTTTTGTCGATGGATAGAAAGCTTCGAATTAATGTGCATAGCGGGCAGTGCGCGTTACGACCAAATTGTGAAAACTAATCTTCCGCATTTGTTGGTGTTAGCGGACAGTAGTTACCAATTTGTCGGCAGCAGCAATCAACAACCGGCTGACAATTGGACCGGAGATTTTGTGTTGGTGGTTGCCCAGCCACCAGGATATACCGCAACGGAGGCCGAAGTTGAAGGTTCTGTGTATCAACAATGGTTGGCGCAACAGTTAAAGCAACAGTCCCTCCAAGCAAGTGAACCTTTAGCGCAACAACTACAGCGTTTACAAGTAGCCAAAGGGTTAAGTGTGACGAGTAAACTCGATGCGTTAACGCTGGCATGGCTAATTTCACAAAGTGAGCTTGGTGGGCCAAAGCTTTCAGCAACCGCAGCTACAACAGAGGTACACTAATGTCATCGGTGCTAAAAGCGTTAAAAAATCAATCGTCGCCATTAGTACAAGGTTCGTCAGAAGTGCGACTTCATTCGGCAAAAGCAGCCAGCTCAGGTGCACCGCGCATGGTGTTATGGTTGGTGGTTATTGTGCTCGCCGGCATGTTAGGTTGGTTCACGGTGCAATGGGTGGCTCATCATCGCGCAGAAGCAAGAGCCAATACTGAGACCTTAGAGCGTGAGCAGGCGTCGCCAGTCACTCAGGCGCAATACCAACTTGGTGACATGACAGCAATCAAGACGCCACAGTGGCCTGCTATGACACCCGAAACTCGTGTGACCGAAGAACCCTTTGCGAGCGCAGAACAGGTGGCACAAAGCGCTGAGCAACGACCGATGCCTACTCAACAGCAAGATAATCAAAGCCCCGTTAATGACAACCAGGCAATTGATTTAAGTCAAATCTCTCCTGAATTACTCAGCGCCTTTGAAAGTGCTCTTGCTGAAGACAATAACGGCGATAACCGCGAAAACGGCAGCAACTTAAACCGCAGTGTGGTACCTGAACTTGGTCAATTAGCACCCTCATTTCGACGCACCATACCCAGTTTCAGTTACGACGGACACCAGTATTCATCGCGGCCGCAAGGGCGTTGGATAGAATTAAGTGGGGTGCGATTATTTGAAGGAGATCGCTTTGAGGGGCTGACTGTGTTGACTATCGCCCCGGCGCATGTGGTATTCGTGAAAGACAATCAAGCATTTTCGCAGCCAGCTCTAGAAGACTGGACAAAACCCTAGTTTATCTGATATTAAAACACCTGTTTAAATCCATTGTTTGATTTCGCGCGAAATAACTCCTGCGAAATCGCCGCAACTTAAAGAGGTGTTGTCATGGCGGACTATCGTGTTCCTCGCGAAGACATGCAGTTTGTGCTGCAAGACGTATTTAAAGTAGATAAAGATTGGGCGCAGTTCGAAGAGCTCGCCGAACTAGACATCGAAACGGCCGTGGCCATTATTGATGAAGGCGCCAAGCTGGCTGAAACATTAATTGCACCAAACGCGCGTGCCGCAGACGAAGAAGGCGTGCAATTTAACGACGGCGTTGTGACGACCCCTAAAGGCTACAAAGAAAACTTTAAACAGTTAGCGCAAGGCGGCTGGGTTGGTGTTACCGCAAACCCAGAATTCGGTGGCATGGGCCTGCCGAAAAGTATTTCTGCACAGTACGAAGAAATGCTCTGCGCTGCTGACATCTCATTTTCGTTGTACTCAGGCTTAACTGCTGGCGCCATTATGACCATTGATCAACATGGCGACGACGCGCTCAAGGCCACCTACCTTGAAAATATGATCAGTGGACAATGGACCGGTTCAATGTGCTTAACCGAGCCACATGCGGGCACGGACTTAGGCATTATACGGTCGAAAGCCATTCCAAACGACGACGGCAGCTTTGCCATTTCGGGAACTAAGATATTTATCACCGGCGGCGAACATGACCTAGCCGAAAACATTGTCCATTTGGTGTTAGCTAAATTGCCTGATGCGCCAGCAGGCAGTAAGGGTATTAGTTTATTCCTCGTGCCGAAGTTTTTGGTCAATCAAGACGGTAGCTTAGGCGAGCGCAATGGCGTGACCTGTGGCTCTATTGAGCACAAAATGGGTATTCACGCTTCGGCTACCTGTGTATTGAATTTTGATGGTGCAACCGGGTGGCTTGTTGGAGAGCCGCACAAAGGCCTGCCAGCTATGTTTACCATGATGAACTATGAGCGCCTAGGAGTAGGTATTCAAGGCTTAGGCGCTGCAGCTCGCTCGTATCAAAACGCTCTAGAGTATGCGCAAGACCGTATTCAAGGGCGCGGCGCTAAAGCAACTCGCGACATGGCGAAAGAAGCTGACCCGTTAATTGTGCATGGTGATGTACGCCGAATGTTGTTAACAATGAAAGCCTTTGTTGAAGGCGGGCGCGCATTCTCAACCTACGTCGGGCAGCAATTGGATATTGCCAAGTATGCGCAAGACCCAGCACAAAAGGCTCGTGCTGAATCATTAGTGCAATTGCTAACGCCTGTGGCGAAAGCCTTTTTAACAGACACCGGCTTCGAAGCGACCGTTATTGGCCAACAAGTATTTGGCGGTCACGGCTTTATTCGTGAGTGGGGGCAAGAGCAACTGGTGCGTGATGCCCGTATTGCCCAAATTTACGAAGGCACCAACGGCATTCAAGCATTAGACTTACTAGGCCGCAAAGTTGCGGGTTCACGTGGTGAAATGCTCAAGCCATTGTTAGACGATATTCAAGCACTACTGGCGCAACCACAAGCCGGTTTAGAGAAAGAGTATCAGCAACTGGCTGAAGCAACGCAAATTATTGCTCAAGTGACCAAGAATGTCCTGAGCAAAGTTGCTGACGATGAAAACATTATCAACAGTGTCGCAGTTGAGTATTTGTATTTGGTTGGCTATGTGGCTTTTGCATACATGTGGTTACGCATGGCAAAAGTGGCCGAGCCACTGGTTACTGAGCGTCCGTATTTAGCTAGTAAAGTAAAAACTGCGAAGTTTTATATGTCGCGTATTTTGCCACGTATTCATGGTTTGGTGGGTGCGATTGAAGACGGCAGTGAAAGTTTGTACATGCATGAAGTGGGCGAGTTTTAATCGCCCACACCATGTTTATTAAGTTAAGCGCAATGCTTGTTGTCGTTAGTCACCTAACGACAACAAGGTTGCATTACCACCAACAGCAGTAATATTGTTGGTGCGAGTTTTCTCGGTAACAAAGCTCGTTAAGTAGTGCGGGCCACCAGCTTTCGGGCCAGTACCTGACATACCACGGCCACCAAACGGCTGCACGCCTACAACAGCACCAATCTGGTTACGGTTGATGTATACGTTACCCACGTCAATTCGACGCGCAATGTCTGCTGCAAAGGTTTCGTTGCGGCTATGAATACCAAACGTTAACCCAAAGCCGGTATCATTGATGCTTTGAATAACGGTATCTAACTCGCTCGTTTTGTAACGAATAACGTGCAAAATTGGACCAAAGTTTTCTTTCACCAACTGATTAATGCTGTCAATTTCAATGGCTGTTGGTGCCACGAAAGTACCGCCGTTAGTGAATTCAGGCATAGGTGCACGGGCAATTAGGCGGCCAGCTTGTGAAATGTCATTCACATGCTGCTCAAGGTTGCTTTTCGCCACGCCGTCAATAACTGGGCCAACATCGGTTTCATGCAAAATAGGGTCGCCCACTTTAAGCTCAGCCATAGCTCCTTTGAGCAAGTCGATGACGCGATCAGCAATGTCGTCTTGCACAAATAAAACACGTAATGCCGAACAACGCTGGCCCGCACTCTTAAAGGCGCTAGCGACAATATCAGTAACAGCTTGCTCTGGTAGAGCCGTTGAGTCGATCAACATAGCGTTTTGACCGCCAGTTTCCGCTATTAATGGCACAATAGCGCCGGTACGCGCTGCCAGTGCACGGTTGATGGCTTGTGCGGTATAGGTTGAACCAGTAAAGCACACGCCACCAATTTCTTCTTGCGACACCAAGAAGCTACCTACTTCGGCACCGCTACCCGGCATAAAGTGCAATACATCACCTGGAATACCAGCTTCTAATGCAAGTTGTACTGCACGGAAAGCAATGAGGCCGGTTTGTTCTGCAGGTTTTGCAATAACACAGTTGCCGGTGACCAAAGCTGCAGCCACTTGGCCTAAGAAAATGGCGAGTGGGAAGTTCCATGGGCTAATACAAATAAAGGTGCCACGGCCTTGCACGAACAGCTCATTCGTTTCGCCGGTTGGCCCCGGTAAGGTTGTGCCTTCACCCATAAGTTCACGTGCTTGTTGCGCGTAATAGCGACAGAAATCAACGGCTTCACGAACTTCGTCAATACCGTCTTGTAAGCTTTTGCCTGCCTCAACGCTACATAAAGCGATTAATTCAATACGATTAGCTTCCAGTAAGTCAGCGAGTTTTTCTAATGCACTTGCGCGCACTTCAACGTCAGTGTCACGCCAGCGACGATAAGCGGCATTAGCGCTCTGCAACGCTTGCTCTGCTAACGCTTTGTCACCCCAGCAAATAGTACCAATATGGTGGCTGGTATTTTGTGGGCTATGAATGGCCACTTTGTGATGTGCGTCCACTACGTCGCCATTAACAATCGGGCCACCTTGCCATTGCTTGTCGCGGTACTGGTGTACTGCATTAATAAAATCATCAGCTTGTGAGTGAATGTTCATATTCAGTCCTAACGAGTTTTTCCGATCGCCAAAAATTTGCGTCGGTAGTGGAATTTTATGATTCGCGAAATGCTCATGCTTTAGCATAGTATGCAGCGGGTGCTCGGTTAATTCGGCAACCGGTGTTTGTGGGTCAACCAGTTTGTGTACAAATGAGGTATTTGCACCGTTTTCTAGTAGACGGCGAACCAAATAAGGCAGCAAATCTTTGTGCGCACCAACCGGAGCATAAATACGCACCGTGGTGTTTTCATCTTGCTCGAGCAAGGTGTCGTACAAGTCATCTCCCATACCATGCAGGCGTTGGAACTCTATACGGCGCTGGTAGGTTGCGTTTAAATCACGAATGGCCACCACTGTTTGCGCGTTATGTGTGGCAAATTGAGGGTAGATAGCACCATCAGTTGCTGGGCTCATTAAGTAATGCGCACAGGCTAAGTACGACACATCAGTGTTGGCTTTACGGGTGTACACAGGGTAACCGGATAGGCCATTCACTTGGCATAACTTAATTTCGGTATCCCAGTAGGCGCCTTTTACTAAGCGTACTGGAATTTCATCGCCGCACTCACGAGCTAACGCTGTTACCCAGCACAATACAGGTAACGCACGTTTTGAGTAGGCTTGAACCACGAGACCAAAGCGCGGCCAGCCTTTACAGACACCACTGCGATAAACCTTCTCGAACAGCTCTAATGATAGCTCTAGGCGATCCATTTCTTCTGCGTCAATACTTACGCCAACGTCAGCCTCTTTGGCAAGCTTAACCAGTTCAGTCAAGCTTTGAGCTAGTTCGGTAAGCACACGTTCATGGTTCGCAACTTCGTAACGCGGGTGCAGTGCTGATAATTTAATTGAAATGGTCGGACGGGGCGCGTTCGGGTTATTGAAGTTTTCTTTACCCACAACTTTAATCGAATTGACATAATCAGCATGATAACGGCGTGCGTCAGCCATGGTTAATGCGGCTTCACCGAGCATGTCATAAGAATGGGTATAGCCTTTGTCACGATTATTACGACTGTTTTTTAGCGCTTCTTCAATGGTACGGCCAAGAACGAACTGGGTACCCATTATGCGCATAGCGGCGTAGGTGGCTTTACGTACTACCGGTGAGCTTAACCGGCGCACCATGCGACGAAATACCCCGCGAGGCGTTTCCATTGGCTTGCCGGTTGGGTTAATCACGTTATTGGTTAACGCTAGACCCCAAGTACCACTATTGACCAGCCACGAAGCGCTTTGGCCCATGTGTTTGTGCCAGTCACCACCAGATAAGCGGTCTTGAATAAGTGCATCAGCTGTAGCGGCATCAGGAATTCGCAGTAATGCCTCAGCCAAACACATCAGAATAATGCCTTCTTTGGTATCAAGGCTGTACTCTTGCAAAAACGCATCAACGCCACCGCCATCAGCACGGTCGCGAACTTTGTTCACTAAATTAGCTGCCGCTTGAGTTACACGCTCAAGGTTTTCGTTGTCTTGAGGCACAAGGGGCAACAGCTCACGCAAATAAGCATCTTCATCGACTAAATAGTTGTCGGTGATGGCTTGCTGGAGTCGACCAAGGTCGGCGCCGGTATACTGAGCCGCAAGTACTTCACTCGCTTTAAACATAGCATCTCCTGTAGGACTCAGCCCAAGGCTGGCGGTGACATATTTCGGGCGCCAGTATATGACTTTTTGGGCGCGCGTAAAGCCTGTCTGATCATATTTTTTTGTCACTTCATCGCGACCGATTAATTGCGCCCACGGTGCATTTTTTGTGCAGCGCTGTCAAGCCCATTTCAGTTGACCCGTAAAGTCAGTGCGAGTACCGTATGAAGCAAGGAAAATCAACGCGTAAGAGAGAGCTCGTGAGCCAAGAAATTGAATTGAAATTACTTGTGGAACCGAATCAGCGTGAAGCGGTGTTACGGTTATGCCAACAATTGGCCAAAGACAGCGATAGCAGTACCCTCGAATTAACCAATGCTTATTTCGACACCGACGACTTGCAGTTGCGTCAGCATGATATGGGGTTACGCATTCGGCGGCGTGGCGATGAGCGTGAGCAAACGATTAAGTTAGCTGGGCAAGTGCTGGGCGGCATGCATTCGCGTCCCGAATACAATGCAGTCATCACCAGTGACACCCCAGATTTAACGCTTTTTGAAGAAGATATATGGCCCGACGAGTTTCCGGTATTTGATATTCAACGTGAATTGGTTGAGTTGTTTCGCACCGACTTCACGCGCCACCGTTGGAAAATTCAAAGTGGCGAAGGCGTCATTGAATTGGTTTTTGATGAAGGTCATATTGTGGCCAATGGTCAATCGCGAGCAATTTGCGAAATTGAACTTGAAGTGCAAGGTGGTATTGCCGCCGACGCCTACAAATTAGCGCGCCGTTTTATTACTCGGGTCAATGCTCGGGTAGGCAGTTTAAGCAAAGCTGCTCGCGGTTATTTGCTGGCGCAAAAATCGGTGCTTGAGCCATTTAATCATGCGCATTTTGTGCATCAGCAACCTCAAGATGACGTAGGTACAGGCTTATACCGAGCGTTAGCCTATGCGCTGCAATATTGGCAACACAACGATGCGTGCTTAGCTGAACAGCCAACTGTACGCGCGGTGGCGGGAATTACCGACGGTATTCGTCTATGCAAAGTTGTATTACAGCAACTTGCGTTATTTGAAATTGATGTGAGCGATCACATTGCGAGGCTTGAGCAAATGCTCGGCCACTTAGGTTGGTTAAGTCGCTATGATGGGCTTAATGAGTTGACAGCAGAAGACGGTGCGTATCACCGGGCGCTTGAGCAAAATCAAAAACTTTATGAAGTGATTGTTGAGCAACAAGAACACTCTGTTCAGCTTGAACTGGTGATTAGCCTAAGCAAGCGCGACGACTATCAACTGACATTATTCGAGCTCGGCGAGCTATGCTCAGAGCAACTGCGTCATGAACAACTCATGCAGGTGCCTTTAAAGCAATGGGCCACGCAGCGTTTGCGCGAAGACTGGCAACAAGTGGTTGAAGCTTTTACTAAGCATCAAGAAATGCGCGCTGATCATTATTTGAAGTTACTGCCACAGTTACAAAGCTCGCTACAACTTGGTTATTGCGTTGGGTATTTGTTTGATGCCGAAGACCGCGAATTATTTAGAGCGCCCTGGCAAGACTTAATGCGCGGCATTCGTGAAATTATGGCACTTAAGCTACTGCGCGAGGCCATAAAAGACACCGATGAAGTGAATACTGAAAAGCTTTTAGGTTGGCAAGAAGTGCAGCTTGAATCGCTGCTTTATGCGCTTGAACGCTCGCGTCGTGCGGCACTTAAACAAGAGCCTTATTGGATACTTTAAGTATGGATGCGCAGCGGAAAGTCTGTGAAATAAGTCAATTTGTTGCGCGAACGATTGAGCAGCAGCCGGATGCGATTCAATGGCAGAACGGGCATGTGGTGCTGCCCACAACTGACGCTTATGCTCATACCGTGAATGATATACTCGGATCATGTGTTGACGAGCCCGAGGCTCAGCGTACACTCCGGCGAGTGCGGCAACAATGGTATGCCTCGTTAGCCGCTGCCGACTTGCTACAGCAAATCAGCGTGCCGGACATGCTTAAACACATCAGTGCGACCGCTGATGCCTTTATCAATGGGGCGCTAAACTGGCTGTATCCTCGCTATTGCGAGCGCTTTGGCACACCGCGAGATAACCAAGGCCAAGCGATGCCGTTATTGGTGATTGGCATGGGCAAGTTGGGCGGGCAAGAACTAAACTTTTCGTCTGATATCGATTTGATATTTTGTTACCCCACCCAAGGCGAAACTGACCACTCACGTAAACCAATAGAAAACAGTGTTTTCTTTACACGCCTTGCTCAGGCTTTGGTTGGCCTGCTTGACCAAATTACGGCCGATGGTCGCGTGTTTCGTGTTGACTTGCGTTTGCGGCCGTTTGGTCAGTCTGGACCTGTGGTTGCCAGTATTTCGGCGCTTGAATATTACTACCAAGAGCAGGGGCGCGATTGGGAACGCTACGCCATGGTAAAAGCGCGGTTAATTGGCGGCAGCAAAGCCTATGAGGATGAATTGAAGTCGCTGTTACGGCCGTTTGTTTATCGCCGCTATATTGATTTTTCAGCTATTGACGCTTTGCGCAAAATGAAAACCTTGATTACCCAAGAAACCCGCCGCAAAGGCCTGGAGCGTAATATAAAACTAGGCGCCGGCGGCATTCGCGAAATTGAATTTATTGCACAAGCCTTTCAGTTGATTCGTGGCGGCCAGCAACGGCAGTTACAAACCCAATCACTTTATGCTGCCTATCACGCGATTGCCGAGCTTAATATCTTGCCAGAAGCTACGGTTGAACAGCTTCTACAGTGCTATGAAAAGCTGCGCAAAATGGAACACGTGTTGCAGCAATTGAACGACGAGCAAACCCAAACACTACCCGACGATGCGCCGACTCAGCAGCGCATCAGCTTGGCATATGAGCAGCCTTGGCCTGACATTGAAGCCGATATTCGCGCGACCATGGCGACCGTGCATGAACAGTTTCAGCAGGTTATTGGTGACCCGGACGCCGAAGACGAAGAAGCAGGACAGTTGCAGTTACTTTGGCAAGATATGATTGAAGACGATACGGCCATTGATGTATTGCTTGATTTTGGCCTTGCTAAGTCGACAGCGCAGCTTATTTGGCAACAGGTGAATCAATTGCGTATGGATGTGCGTAAACGCGGCTCAGGGCCTCGTGGACGCAAAGCTATGGCGAGGTTAGTTCCGCTATTGTTAGAGCGTATTGTGCAGTTTGCTGATGCCGACTCAGTACTTGAACGAGTGTTGCAGGTGCTGCGGAAAATCATGACCCGTACCGCGTACGTTGAATTGTTAGTTGAGAACGCTGGTGCGCGAGAGCAGTTGATTAAATTATGCCGCGCCAGTTCATGGCTTACCTCGCAAATTGCCATGTATCCGCTGCTGCTGGATGAATTGATCGACCCTCAACATTTGTACCGTTTACCTGAGCTGAATGACTATCCCCGTTTGTTAGACGAATTTTTGCTGCGAATTCCTGAGCAAGAACACGATTTAGAAGCACAAATGGATGCGCTGCGACAGGCGCGTCAGGTGCTGCAATTAAAAGTTGCTGCTGCCGATATTAGTGGTGCTTTGCCACTAATGAAAGTAAGCGATCATTTGAGTTACCTAGCCGAAGCATTGATAGACAAGGTGGTTCGCTTGGCTTGGCACCAATTGGTTGAAAAGCATGGTGCGCCCCCTGAGCGAAGTGCTGACGATATGGGCTTTGCCGTTATGGCGTACGGAAAACTTGGCGGGCTTGAGCTTGGTTACGGCTCTGACCTCGACCTTGTATTCATTACTGACACCAACTACGAGGGCGATACATTGGGGCCTAAGGCCATTGGCATTCAGCAATTTTATTTGCGCCTAGCCCAGCGAATATTGCATTTATTTACCGCGCGAACGCTTGTCGGCTCGCTATACGAAGTGGATATGCGGTTGCGACCTTCCGGTAAATCAGGCTTGCTAGTAACGCGACTTGATACCTTTGCAAGCTATCTGCAAGAAGATGCCTGGACATGGGAGCTACAAGCCTTGGTGAGGGCTCGTCCGGTGTTCGGTGCGCAACCTTTACGAGACAAGTTAATCGCCCTGCGGCAACGACAAATTTGCCAACGCCGTGATGAACAACAATTACGTGAACAAGTATTGAGTATGCGCGAAAAAATGCGTGGTCACTTAGCAGCGCGGGTAAATGCCCAGCAGTTTGATGTGAAACAAGGGGCAGGGGGTATTACCGACCTTGAATTTTTGGTGCAGTATTTAACTTTACGTTTCGCTCATGAAATTCCGACGCTAGCGACCTTTACGGACAACATACGAATTCTTGAACAAGCTGAGCATAAACACTTGTTAACCAAACAAGAAAGCCAAGCGTTGATAACGGCCTATATTGCCGAACGTGAAGTTTTGCATAAGCTGGCGCTTGATGATCGAGGGTCGGTGACGCATGAAAATCTAGAGGATTACCGCCATACGGTGATCACCGCATGGCAGCATTGGTTGGGCAAGAGCTGAGTTAACGCTTATAGAGATCTGGGTCTGTGTCATTAGGGCGAGTTTTAAAGCGCCGATGAATCCACATGTATTGCTCAGGACGCTGCTGAATTGCGAACTCAACCATTTTATTTACCCGCGTAACGTCGGCTAAGTCATCCCCAGTGGGGAAGTTCTCAAATTCAGGGTAAAACGTCATGTCATAACCCGTGCCGTCGTCTCTGCGAAAACATGTCACTGGCAATACAGCGCAGTTTGCGCCATGCGCAAATAGTAGCGTCCCTGTTGTGGTGCTTGCCTTTTCCACCGCAAAAAGCGGCGCGAAAATGGTTTTTCTGCGGCCATAGTCTTGGTCTGGCAGATAACCAGCAATTTCGCCTTGGTCTAAAGCTTGTAGCATGCCTTTTACGTCGCGCCGCTGAATCATGTATTTATTCGAACGACCGCGGCCAAGAGTCTGTAAATACTCCATAACCGCGTTGTTATGCGGACGATACAAGCCAACTGCTGGCTTTACAAAGCCGTGCAATCGCGCGTGCACCTCAAGGCTTAAGAAGTGAAATAGCAACAACAACACGCCGCGGCCGTCACGCTGTGCCGCATGTAAGTGTTCAACGCCATGCACATGTAACTTGCGGCGAATGCGCCAGTCGGGCCACCACCATGCCATACCTGTTTCAAAAAATGCGATACCGGTATTTTCGAGGTTCTTACGCACCAACGGCTCTACCTCATCGGCAGGCATGTTTGGAAACGAAAGCTCGAGATTTCGACGTGCGATATCAGCTCGACGAGGCACAAAGCGATAAAACAGTCGGCCTAAAACTCTTCCCATACCGAGCTGCCATTGATATGGCAGCCACGATATAGCATAAAGAAAGCCAACACTAAGCCACGTTAACCAATATTTAGGTAATAGAAAACGTGGCTCAAAGCGGGGTTTTTCAATTATCTTCATTAATTAAGCTTGCGTTAATAGCGACTAAATCTTGCTCGCTAATTTGCCCTGATGCTTGTTTCAGAGCTAAGTACTGACGAATATAGCCATAGCGCGCGCTAGATAGATTACGGCGGGCGTTATACAAGTTGCGTGTGCTGTTTAGCACATCAACGATAGTACGTGTACCCACTTCAAAACCTGTTTGCGTGGCTTTCAATGCGCTTTCAGCTGATACTACGGCCTGTTCAAACGCGCGAATAGTCGATAAAGCTGCAACAACGTCGTAGTAAGCGCTACGCACCTGACGTTCAACATTGCGACGCACACCCTCAAGTTCTTGGCTTGCAGCAATGAAGTTTTCGCGAGCTTGGTCAACTTCTGATGATGTTCTGAAGCCCGTAAACAAAGGCACGTTCAGCGACAAACCAATTGAGTTTGAGTCCATGCGCGGTATGTTAGTTTTAATACCATCGACGGTAGTTGAGGTGTCGTTAGTCGAATAGTCGGCACTCAATGATACCGTCGGCAAATGACCATTACGCGCCAAACTTATTTGCTCATCACTGATTTCCACAGCAACACGTTGCACTAATAATTGTAGATTTTTATCTTCTGCAATTTTCACCCACTGCTGTGCGTCGCTTGGTGTTGGGGTTTCTGGCGAAAACGAGCTGGTATTTAATTGGGCTAAATCTTGATGATAACGGCCAGTAATTTCACGCAAAGATTCTTGCGCAACTTCAACCGCATTCTTGGCTTGAATTTCTGAAGCTATGGCGGTGTCGAACTGTGCTTGTGCTTCATGCACATCAGTGATTGCCGTTAAGCCTACCGAGAAACGCTGTTTTGTCTGCTCTAATTGACGTTCAATCGCTTTCTTTTCAGCTGTCGCGAACTCAAGATCATCCATCCGCTCAAGGACTGTAAAATACGCATTAACGACACGAATCATTAATTGTTGACGTGTACTTAAGTAGTTTACTTCTGCTTGATAAGCTTGTTTTTCACTAAGAGCTGCGCGATCCCAAACGTTCATGTCAAAAACGGTTTGCGAAAGACTAACGCCGGCATTCCAGGCACGGCTTTCAGAGTCAATAGTGACAAATTGCTGAGAAGTTGTGTCAAACTGAGCACGCTCCGACTCTGAGCGTGAATACCCAGCTGAGAAACTAACTTGTGGCCAAAATGCTGACTTCGTAATATCAATGCCTTTTTGCGCGGCGCGGCGCTGAGCATCAACTTGTTGTAGGGTTGGATCGTTTTGCAATGCGAGTTGAAAAACTTGTGCGAGGTCGTCAGCATAGGCAACACTTGATGTTGCGCCGATAGTTAAGCCGACTAAAACGGATAATACGTGCTTTTTCATGGGCTAGGGTGTCCTAATTATTTGAAAGCATTATCTTGCCTAAAACTTGGCAGCTATTTTACATACACTCGTGAATGTTTACTAGTTTACTTTGAAACGTCACAAATAGCATTGCGTCAGTTGCAACAGAATGGGTTCAAGTGTAACTAATTATGTGCCAAATCGGTGCTTATTTACAATTTTATTCAATCGCTTTCGCGATTAGGTGAGTACTTATATCGGTAAGTTACTGACGCAATTCAACAGGAAAAGGTTTATTGTGCAAAAATTTTCTAAAAACGACGTTAAGATTATCGAGCGACAACCGGTGCGTGAAGGCTTTTTAAGTATTCATAAACTTGTGTTACAGCATAAGTTGTTTGAAGGTGACTGGTCGCCTATTTTTGAGCGAGAAGTCATGGACCGTGGCCACGCCGTGGTGGTGTTGCCGTATGATCCCAAACAAGATGCTCTGGTTGTGCTTGAGCAATTTCGTGTTGGCGCCTTACTTGGCGCGTCAGATGAAACGCAATCACCTTGGCTGCTAGAATTTGTGGCCGGCATGTATGACGGCGACGAGTCAGCCGAGCAGGTTGCGCACCGCGAGTTATTCGAAGAGGCGGGACTGACAACCGAGCGTTTGCATTTTGCACTGAATTACCTATCTACGCCAGGTGGCTGCACTGAAGAAATATCCATTTATATTGCCGAAGTAGACAGTTCGCGAGCGCTTCGACATGCTGGGCTGGCTAGCGAGCATGAGGATATTCGTGTACATGTATTGCCATACAGTGACGTTGTCCAGTTACTTGAGCAGGGAAAAATTAACAATGCCGCTAGTGTGATTGGGCTACAATGGTTGCAATTACATAAACGCCGCTTTGAGGACTTATGACCACTGATGTGAAGTTACGCCGCTATAAATTTGATTTGGCCGCGCTGCAGCGTTTGGCCGCGTTAAATTATGCTGCGCTGAAGCCGTTGGCTGAAAGCGTGCGGAAACATGGTGCTCAAGTGATTAAAATTGGTCAGCATTTACGTTTTGCTCTCACGGTGCTTGAGTCGGCGCCATACACCACAGAAGTACGCATTGAACAACAGGCTTTGGTGACTCAATTGCCGGGGCTGAAAGAGGCGCAGCTTGATGTGCGGCTTTATCATGATGCGCAACTTGCTGAAGTTGTGCGTAGCCAAGGGGTAACTCGATTACAGCCAACCTATGACGTGCCAAATCCGCGAATGCATCATGCCAATGAAAAGCACCAAGTGAATCATTTTTTACAAGAGTGGCTGCAACTTATTAAGAGCCGAGGCTTACTACAGGAGAATTAGACAGTGCTGTTGTACTTACATGGATTTGAGAGCTCTCCGGAAAGTTTAAAGATTATTCAAACTCGCGAGTTTATCAATTCGCACCAAGCCAAATTACCCTATACAACGAAATCAGCGGTTCAATTGTTAGCGCCTCAGCAGCCATCACGTATGAGCGCAATTCGCCAAGTACTTGACGAACTGGTGGCCTCACAGCCACTGACCGCTGTGATGGGCAGTAGCCTCGGAGGGTTTTGGACGCATTACGTGGTAAGCCAGTTACATCAACGTGGTCGCACCGATGTACGTGGGGTGTTGATCAATCCAGCGGTGCAGCCTTATAACTGGATGCCTGAAGAAGCCGTAGATCGGGTTCATCCGTATACTCAAGAAGCCTATCAGTTGGACGCTAGTGACCGCCAGGTGTTAATTGAGGCGGAACAAAGCTTTGTCGACGAGGCTGATTTACTGGTGCTTTTGCAGGCTGGTGATGAGCGCTTAGATTACCGCTTAGCAAGAGATTATTATCGTCGTCAACGCATGGTGGTAGAGCAAGGGGGAGACCACAGCTTTATAGATTTTCCGCGATACCTACCCGCGGCGCTTGAGTTTCTACACGTCCTGTAACAGTATATGGGCATTCCTATAACAACGATTCCGTGCAACACGAGATAATAAAGCGCATGTCAGATTACAAAGCCGATGCGATAGAGGTCCTTAATGGCCTAGAACCGGTCCGTCGCAGACCGGGAATGTACACCGATACCACGCGCCCGAATCACTTAGGTCAAGAAGTCATTGATAACAGTGTCGATGAAGCACTTGCCGGTTACGCGCGTGAGCTAACTGTTATTTTGCACCCTGATCAGTCGCTAGAAGTTCAAGATGACGGCCGCGGCATGCCCGTAGACGTTCACCCTGAGGAAGGGGTACCCGGCGTCGAACTGATCATGACTAAGCTGCATGCCGGCGGCAAGTTTTCAAACAAAAACTACAAGTTCTCTGGCGGTTTACACGGTGTGGGTATTTCTGTTGTTAACGCACTTTCGACCCGGGTCGATGTTACGGTAAAACGTGATGGCAACGTTTACCAAATGGCCTTCGAGCATGGTGACAAGGTTAGCGATCTGGAAATTACTGGCACGGTTGGTAAGCGCAATACCGGTACGAATATTCGTTTTTGGCCAGATCCTAAATATTTCGATTCAGCAAAATTTTCCGCATTAAAGTTGACACACTTGCTGCGCGCTAAAGCAGTATTGTGCCCGGGGTTAAAAATAACCTTCAAAAACTTAGTCGATAACGACGAACAGAGCTGGTATTACGAAGATGGCCTGCGCGATTACTTGGTGGAAGCCGTACGTGAATTGCCAACGTTGCCTGAAGAGCCGTTTATTGGTGCCATGGCAGGTAACGAAGAAGCGGTTGATTGGGCCGTAACTTGGTTACCCGAGGGTGGCGAAGGGGTTACAGAAAGCTATGTAAACCTGATTCCTACCCCGCAAGGTGGTACTCACGCGAATGGTCTACGCCAAGGTTTATTAGAGGCTATGCGTGAGTTTTGCGAGTTCCGCAACCTACTACCGCGAGGCGTACGTTTGACCCCGGAAGATATCTGGGACCGTTGCGCTTATATTTTGTCAGTGAAAATGCAAGATCCGCAGTTTGCCGGACAAACCAAAGAACGGCTGTCGTCACGTCAGTGTGCTGCGTTTGTGTCAGGGGTAGTTAAAGACGCGTTCAGCTTGTGGCTCAACGAGCACACCGAACAAGCTGAGCAATTGGCCGAGCTGTGTATCAATAATGCTCAACGCCGCATGCGCGCAAGTAAGAAAGTGATTCGTAAAAAAGTCACGCAAGGGCCCGCACTACCAGGCAAATTAACTGACTGTGCAACTCAAGACCCCGCTCGAAGCGAATTATTTCTCGTGGAAGGGGACTCAGCAGGCGGTTCGGCAAAGCAAGCACGAGACCGTGATTTCCAAGCCGTTATGCCACTGCGCGGAAAAATCCTAAATACTTGGGAAGTCGAATCAGACCAGATTCTTGGTTCGCAAGAAATTCATGATATTTCTGTTGCGCTTGGAGTTGACCCAAACTCGGAAGACTTAGAACAACTGCGCTATGGCAAGGTATGTATTTTAGCCGATGCCGACTCGGACGGCTTACACATTGCGACGCTGCTGTGCGCATTATTTGTGAAGCATTTCCGTAGTTTGGTGGATCACGGCCACGTGTATGTTGCCATGCCGCCACTGTACCGAATTGACGTTGGCAAAGAGGTTTTCTATGCCCTTGATGAAGATGAAAAACAGGGCATTTTAGATCGTATTGAAGCGGAAAAGAAAAAGGGCAAAGTAAACGTTCAGCGTTTTAAAGGCTTGGGTGAAATGAACCCGCTACAATTGCGTGAAACCACGATGGACCCAAATACCCGTCGCCTTGTGCAACTCACGGTGGATGACTCGCAAGCAACCGAAGAGTTAATGGATATGTTGCTGGCGAAGAAACGCTCAGGCGATCGCCGTGATTGGTTAGAAAGTAAAGGCAATTTGGTCGATTTGGCTGAGTTGTAAGGAGCAGCACAATTATGTCAACGGAAGTTTTAGAACAAATACCTCTGCGCCGCTTTACCGAAGATGCGTATTTGAATTATTCCATGTACGTCATCATGGATCGCGCATTGCCACACATTGGCGATGGTTTAAAACCGGTTCAGCGCCGAATTATTTACGCCATGTCAGAGCTTGGCTTATCGGCGTTAGCGAAATATAAGAAATCAGCCCGCACGGTGGGTGACGTACTCGGTAAGTTTCATCCGCATGGCGATAGCGCGTGTTACGAAGCCATGGTGCTTATGGCGCAACCGTTTTCTTATCGCTACCCCTTGGTCGATGGGCAAGGGAACTGGGGTTCGCCGGATGATCCTAAGTCATTTGCGGCGATGCGTTATACCGAAGCCCGATTATCGCGCTTTAGTGAAGTACTGCTTAGCGAACTAGGCCAAGGCACTGTAGATTGGACGCCAAACTTTGATGGCACCATGAAAGAGCCGCGCATGTTACCCGCGCGCTTGCCTCATATTTTGTTAAATGGTGTCACCGGCATCGCGGTGGGTATGGCAACTGATATTCCGCCACACAACGTACGTGAAGTTGCCAATGCTTGTGCGCTGTTGTTGGAAAAGCCTAGCGCAGATTTAAGCGAAATCATGGAACACATGCGCGGGCCTGATTATCCAACCGACGCTGAAGTGATTACGCCGCACCAAGAAATCGTCAAAATTTACGAAACTGGCCGCGGCACGATTCGTATGCGGGCTAAATATTCATTAGAAGATGGCGAAGTCGTGATTACGGCGCTGCCGCATCAAGCTTCTGGCGCGAAAGTGCTCGAGCAAATAGCGGCGCAGATGCAAGCTAAAAAACTACCTATGGTGAGTGACTTACGTGACGAGTCAGACCATGAAAACCCGACGCGTTTAGTTATTGTGCCGCGTTCCAACCGGGTTGATACTGAGCAAATGATGCAGCACTTGTTTGCCACCACTGACCTTGAGAAAAACTACCGCGTAAATCTCAACATGCTTGGATTGGATGGCCGCCCGCAGGTGAAGCCAATTCTCAATGTCCTTAAAGAGTGGCTGGTGTTCCGTCAAGACACGGTGACACGCCGTGTTCAATATCGTCTTGATAAAATATTGGCACGCTTGCACATTTTAGAAGGCTTATTAATAGCCTATCTGAACATTGATGAAGTGATTGCCATTATTCGCCATGAAGACCACCCTAAGCCGGTGTTAATGGAGCGATTTGGGCTGACCGACACACAAGCAGAAGCTATTCTCGAATTAAAATTACGCCACTTAGCCAAGCTAGAAGAGTTTAAGTTAAAAGGCGAGCAAGAAGAGCTTGAAAAAGAGCGTCAGCAACTGGAATTGTTACTCGGTTCTGACCGTCGCATGAAGACGCTTATTCGCAAAGAAATTTTGGCAGATGCTGAAAAATATGGTGACGATCGCCGTTCACCGTTGGTTGAACGCCAAGAGGCCAAGGCACTGAGTGAGCGCGATTTAACCCCAGCTGAACCAGTAACCGTGGTGTTGTCGAAAAAAGGCTGGGTGCGTGCCGCCAAAGGCCATGACGTTGACGGTACTAACTTGGCCTATAAATCTGGTGATACTTACCTGGCACAAGCGCAAGGTAAGAGCAATCAACAGGTTGTGTTTTTAGATAGCTCGGGCCGCAGTTTCTCGTGTGAAGCGCATTTATTACCGTCAGCGCGAACTCAAGGTGAGCCCCTGACTGGGCGATTTAGCATGGTCGCCGGTGAAACCATCGATCAAGTATTAATGGCTAAAGATGAGCAGCGCTATTTGCTGGCCTCAGATGCAGGTTACGGATTTATCTGCCAGTTTGGCGATTTGGTAAGCCGTAACAAAAACGGTAAGGCAATTTTAAACTTACCGACAGGTGCAAAAATTTTACCTCCGAGTGCGGTAAACAACCGTGAAAATGACTTGTTGGCGGTGGTTTCCAACGAAGGCCGTATGTTGCTGTTCCCTGTTCGCGATTTACCTGAGCTGTCAAAAGGCAAGGGTAACAAGATGATCAGTATTCCAACCCTGCGCGCACAGTCGCGGGAAGAATATGTGGTGGCTGCAGCGACGGTGCCGGCCGATGCGGCAATTACGCTGCTAGCTGGTAAGCGCAAACTCACGCTGAAACCATCGGATCTTGAGCATTATCGTGGTGAGCGGGGCCGTCGTGGCAATAAATTACCGCGCGGATTGCAGCGCGTTGATGCAATTTTAGTGGAAAATACTGACTGATCGGACGTTTTTCGACGCCTAACAGGTTATACTAGCGGCCATTAAGCTTTAAGGAGATTACATGCTCGCTGTTGTACGTATTTTGCTGTTGGGCGTTTTTATTATCGTTGGCAGTACCTTATTACTTTTAATTTGTATTGTTCGGCCGTTTCACCGAAATAACACCGCGTTAGCTGCTCACTGGTATGGGCGCATGCACCGTTTATTTGGGGTGAAGCTTGATATTCGCATACCGGAATCACTGCGTAACAGTGGCCCTTATGTGTATATAGCGAACCATCAAAACAGTTATGACATTTTTACCCTTGCTCGCGCAATGCCGTTGGGCTCGGTGAGTATTGGTAAGAAAAGTTTGAAATGGATTCCGTTTTTTGGTCAGTTGTACTGGTTGGCGGGCAACATTCTGATTGATCGTAAAAACAAAGGTCGCGCTCACGGTACTATCGAGCAAGCCGCGACAGCGATTCGCAAGCGTAAGCTATCTATTTTATTGTTCCCTGAAGGCACTCGTAGTTATGGGCGCGGCTTATTGCCGTTCAAAACCGGTGCGTTTCGTACGGCTGTTCAAGCTGGGGTAGATATTGTACCTATTTGTGTGTCAAACCTTCATGGGCGCATTAAACTGAATCGCTGGAATAACGGTACCGTTATTATTGAAATGCTAAACCCAGTTAAAATTTCTGACTTTGGTGAAAATGCAGTGCGAGCTTTATCGGCCCATTGTCATCAATTGATGCAGTTAAAAATTAGTGAACTCGACCACGAGCTGGCGCAGGGGCAATAAGCGTATGGCAAATAACTTGAATGAACTCATTGCGCAAAGTGATGAAACAGTTGCAGCGTTATTGCAAGATGGCGCCAATGCAATGGATAAATTCACGATTGAACATCATCTTGTCAGTACTGACTTTACCAAGCTTGAGAAGGCGGCGGTGGAGCTGGTTAAAGCTGGCTACCATGTTGATGACGCTGACGAGTTTGAAACCGATGATGGCGCCCGAATATTTGCATTCGTTGCAGTAAGTGAAGTAAAACTAGATGCAGATATTTTGCGCATGCAGACGCAAGAAATCACAGAAGTTGCAAATATCACCGGCGTTGATTACGACGGCTGGGGCACCTACTTCGGCGAAGACGACGAAGAAGAATAAACAATGAAGCCCCGCTAAAACTAATAACAACAGGGGCTCACTTCATGATTGCGAATTTAGGTTTAATTGCCGGTTTGGGTTTATTAATCTGGCTGGCATTGCGTGGCGTTAATATCCTACTTGCGGTATTGGTCTCAATTTTTGTTATTGGTCTAAGTAACAGTATTCCCATAGCTGATATTTTTCTCAAGCACTTTCCGTTCGGAGCTTCAGGTGCTTTTAGTTTTGCTGGAAACTTTTTACTACTGTTTATCTGCGGTGGTATTTTCGGCCGTGTTATGGCGGCAAGTCACGCAGCTCAAGGCGTTGCAGTGGCGATAACACAGAAACTCGGACAGCAACGCGCACTTTGGATAGCCATGTTAGTTTGTGCGCTGCTTACCTATGGCGGTGTGGTGGTGTTTGTGGTGATGTTTACCATGTACCCCATCGGAGTGTCATTGATGCAGAGCGCTAATATTCCTCGGCGCCTGTATGCGGCAGCCATTGCTCTAGGTGCTGGTACCTTTACCATGACAGCACTGCCGGGTACCCCATCCATTCATAATGTGATTGCCGCACGTAATTTAGGTACCGATCTTTTTGCTGGTGGTTGGCTTGGGGTTATGGCCGGCGTAGTGATGGCGGTGCTAGGCATGTGGTATCTACAACGGCAATGGCGTCGCGCTAGTGCTAACGGCGAAAACTACCAAGCTAACGACAAAGATAAGCAAATGGCAGCGTTAGCGCCAGCAACCGATCAACGCCTACCAGGCTTAGTGAAATCGCTATTACCTATTGTTGCGGTATTGGCTACTATTGTTGCGCCACGTGCGCTACAAGCCTTTGGAATACAGTCACAGTGGCAACAGTTCGCTTTAGGCCAACCGGTGCTGTGGGCAAGCTTTGCACTGTTGGCTGGCAGTGTATTGTGTTTGGTCATGTTCGTGCCGGTACGCAAACGCTTTGTCACAGTCGCGGGGCAGGGGGTTGATGATGCCATGTTACCGTTGATCAATACCGCAGCGGTAATTGGCTTTGGTGGTGTCGTGATTCAAACAGCCGGTTTTCATGAGTTTGCCGCATGGCTGCTAGGCCTCGATATTCCCGCTTTATTGTCGGTGTTTATTTCTGCAAACCTGATATCTGGAATTACCGCATCAGCATCGGGTGGGTTACAGATATTTATGTCAAGCCTAGCGCCTGCTTATATTGAAGCTGGGGTTAGCCCAGACCTGCTGCACCGTATCGCTAATCTGGCTGCTGGCGGTCTCGATTCTCTACCACATTCGGGAGCTGTTATTGCGCTGTTAACCTTAATGGGGCTAACCCACAAAGACGCCTATAAAGACATCTTTGTGGTCACGGTGATTATTCCAATAATAGCTGCATTGCTTGCGGTATTGATTGCATTGGCGTTGTATTAATTACAACGCCGCAATTTTTTCCCGCTGTTGCTGCAGTTGGTGCAGGGTTTCTTGAGCTTCTGCTTGTTTCGCACGTTCTTTTTCAATTACTTCCGTTGGCGCTTTGCTGACGAAGTTTTCGTTGCTTAATTTACGGGTAAACAAGTCGAATTCTTTCTGCGCTTTCTCAATAGCTTTATCAAGTCGCGCTAGCTCTGCTGCCGTATCAATTAAGCCAGCCATAGGAATGTTTATTTCCATGCGGCCCACAAGAGCTGTTGCGCTCGCAGGGGCTTCCTCGTCGGCTGCTAAGAAAGTAACTGATTCAAGCTTAGCCAAGGCACTTAAGAAGCTTTGGTTCTGCTCAAGCCGCGTTTGAGCGGTCGCATCGGCGTTCTTGAATAGCACCGGTAACGGCTTGGTTGGTGACAAGTTCATTTCGCCACGAATGTTACGTACGGCAACGATAACTTGTTTTAACCATTCCATATCGGCACTGGCTGTTGCAAAGCGCTGCGGTTGCACCTGTGGGTAGGCTTGCAACATGATGGTGTCGGCGTTGATACCTACCAATGGTGCCACGCGCTGCCATATTTCTTCGGTAATAAATGGCAACAATGGATGTAACAAGCGTAATAACTGCTCAAGCACCGTCACCAGCGTGTGGCGTGTGCCACGCAGCTGCGCTTCGCTGCCATTAAATAGCACCGGCTTGGTGAGCTCAAGGTACCAGTCACAGAACTGGTTCCAGGTAAACTCATAGGCAATCGCGGCAGCTTGGTCAAAACGATAGGTATCAAGCGCATGACGGAATTGCTTGGTGGTGTCATTGAGCTGCTCAATAATCCACTGGTCGGCCAACGATAATTCAAGTTCACCACTTGGTTTGCCATCGCGTACACCACAGTCTTGGTCTTCGGTGTTCATCAGCACATAGCGGCTAGCATTCCATAACTTGTTGCAGAAGTTACGGTAGCCCTCTAAGCGCTTCATGTCCCAGTTAATGTCGCGACCGGTTGAAGCTAATGCAGCTAGGGTAAAACGCAATGCGTCAGTGCCGTGTGCGGCAATGCCCTCAGGGAACTGCTTTTCGGTGCGCTTCTTAATTTTAGCCTCTAGCTGCGGTTGCATCATATTGGCCGTGCGCTTATTCACCAAGGTATCGAGATCGATACCGTCAATCATGTCGAGCGGGTCTAGTACGTTGCCCTTAGATTTCGACATTTTTTGACCTTCTTCGTCACGAATCAAACCGGTGACGTAGACGGTTTTAAACGGTACTTGCGGTTTGCCGCTCTCGTCTTTTAAGAAGTGCATGGTCATCATGATCATGCGCGCAACCCAGAAGAAAATAATGTCAAAACCAGTCACCAACACGTCGGTTGGGTGGAAGGTTTTTAAGTCATCCGTGTTATCTGGCCAGCCTAACGTTGAGAACGTCCACAAAGCTGACGAGAACCAAGTATCTAAAACGTCGTCATCTTGGCGCAACGGTGTGTCACCAAGGTTGTTGTCACGGCGCACTTCGTCTTCATCACGGCCAACATAGACGTTGCCTTGGTCATCATACCAAGCAGGAATGCGGTGTCCCCACCAAAGCTGACGCGAAATACACCAATCTTGAATGTCGCGCATCCAAGCAAAATACATATTTTCATACTGCTTCGGCACAAACTGAATATCGCCGTCTTCGACTGCTTTGGTTGCAACTTCTGCCATTGGAGCCACGCGTACGTACCATTGGTCAGTCAAATGTGGCTCAATGGGCACGCCACCGCGGTCACCATAAGGAACCTTGTTGGTGTGTGCTTCGGTTTTATCAAGCAAACCAAGCGCGTCAAAATCAGCAATAATTTTCTTGCGTGCGGCAAAGCGCTCAAGCCCTTGGAAGTCGGCTGGTAAGGTACCGTCAAAACCGTCAATTTCGGGCAATGACTCGCCCGTAGGCGTGTATAAACCAGCAACGTCGCGAACATTCGCATGGTCGTCCAACACGGCAATCATGGGTAGGTTGTTACGCTTACCAACGTCATAGTCATTAAAGTCATGGGCGGGGGTGATCTTCACACAACCGGTGCCAAATTCTTTATCGACATAGGTGTCGGCAATGACTGGAATGCGGCGGCCAACAATGGGGAGCTCAACAAATTTGCCGACCAAGCTTTGGTAGCGCTCGTCGTCGGGGTGCACCGCAACACAAACATCACCGAGCATGGTTTCAGGGCGTGTGGTGGCAACCACTAAGTAGTCTTTACCGTCGGCGGTTTTGGCGCCGTCAGCAAGGGGGTAACGCAGGTGCCAAATATGGCCTTGCTGTTCTTTGTTTTCTACTTCTAAGTCAGAAATAGCAGTTTGTAATTTCGGGTCCCAGTTAACTAGGCGCTTACCGCGATAAATCAGGTTTTCTTTATGCAAGCGCACAAACACTTCTTTAACGGCATTCGATAAACCGTCGTCCATGGTGAAGCGCTCGCGGTCCCAGTCAACTGAGTCGCCTAATCGGCGCATTTGTGAGGTAATGGTACCGCCTGATTGTGCTTTCCAGTCCCAAATTTTATCGATAAAAGCATCGCGGCCCAGTTCTTGACGGGTGACGCCTTGTGCGGCTAATTGGCGTTCAACCACCATTTGCGTGGCAATACCGGCGTGGTCGCTACCAACCTGCCACAAAGTATTAAATCCGTCCATGCGTTTATAGCGGGTGAGGGTGTCCATGATGGTATGCTGAAACGCATGCCCCATGTGCAAGCTGCCCGTGACATTTGGCGGGGGGATCATGATGCAGTAGGCATCGCCTTGACCCGACGGTTTAAAATAACCGCGCTCTTCCCAAGTTTTATAAAGGGCTTGCTCAATCGCTTGCGGGGAATACGTTTTATCCATAGAAATAGTCACTTCGTTCTATTGGGTGAATGAATTCATCTGTTCAGATGCTTTAACCGTTTGCAGCTCAACACGCTGCCCGCGGTATAGTTTATAGCGTTCACGCGCCTGTTGGCGCGCATTTTCTTCACTGGGCACGCGTTCAATAATCATGCGTGCGCCTTGCCACTCGGGCATATCAGCCATTAAGTTTACCACCGCAGCGGTGCGGCGTTTAGCCACATTAGCTTGCGGCCAACACAACTCCACCGGTGCACCTTGAGAAGGCCCCTCACCGGCTAAATTATGTGGCACAAAAGCGTCGCTCGGTGACTGCCACAAGGCTTCATCGAGTTTTTCGGCTTCCGCTTGATTGGCACACCAAACACGAACGCTTCGAAAATCGCGCCATGCTTGCGTAATACGCTCACAGAAGAACTGCAACTGTTGTTGCTCATCAAGCCCGTCGAGAACGTAAAAAATGCCTTGTGCCATAGGTTAAGCCTTAACTATTAGGTTTTATTCTTGCTCTGCCGAAGCGGTGCGGTTGAGCACGAATTGCGTCAGCAACGGTACCGGACGGCCTGTTGCGCCTTTCTTCGCGCCGCTGCGCCATGCTGTACCAGCTATATCTAAGTGCGCCCAGTGGTATTTCTTGGTAAAGCGCGACAAGAAACATGCTGCAGTAATGGTACCTGCATCGCGACCGCCTAGGTTAGCCATATCAGCAAATGGGCTATCTAATGCGTCTTGATATTCATCCCACACCGGCAAGCGCCATGCACGATCGCCGCTTTGCTCTGAGGCTGATAACAACTCATGGGCAAGCGGGTTGTGGGTGCTCATTAAGCCGCTAGCGTGGTGGCCAAGGGCAATAATACAAGCCCCTGTTAGGGTGGCAACATCAACTACCGCTTCAGGTTCAAACCGCTCGACATAGGTTAAGGTGTCGCACAACACGAGACGACCTTCAGCATCCGTATTTAATACTTCAACGGTTTGGCCGCTCATGGTGGTAAGTACATCACCAGGGCGATAGGCTTTGCCATCTGGCATATTTTCACAGCCGGCAATGGCACCAATAACGTTGATTGGCAGTTGCAGTTCAGCAATGGCCTGCATGGCACCCAAAACCGAAGCGGCACCGCCCATGTCATATTTCATTTCGTCCATGTTTGCCGATGGCTTAATTGAAATACCGCCGGCATCAAAGGTTAAGCCTTTGCCAACCAACACAATGGGTGCCTGATTAGCATCGCCACCTTGGTAGTGCAATAAGCTTAATACCGATTCGTTTTCCGAACCACGACCAACCGCCAAATAAGCGTTCATGCCAAGTTCGGCCATTTCTTGTTCGGTTACCGCGGTAAATTTTAAATTGTCATAGTTAGTTGCCATTTCTTCGCAGCGTTCTGCTAAATAGCGCGGTGTACAAATATTCGGTGGCATATTTGCCACGTCGCGGCATAGCGACATCCCTTTAGCAACGGCTAAACCGTGCTGAATGGCTTTTTCGCTAAGCGGCAGCTCACGGCGAGTCGGTACATTAAATACCATTTTACGCAACGGTCTGCGCGGCTCTTCTTTGCGAGTTTTTAATTGATTAAAAGTATATAAACCACCTTGCGCGGCTTCTACCGCTTGGCGTACTTTCCAATAGGTGTCACGACCTTTGACGTGAAGCTCGCTGAGAAAACAAACCGCTTCCATGGAACCGGTTTCGTTCAAAGTATGGATGGTTTTTTCAATAATTTGTTTATACTGACGTTCATCGAGCTCACGTTCCTTGCCACAGCCAACCAGTAAAACGCGTTCGCTGAATATGTTAGGAACGTTGTGTAGCAGCAGCATTTGCCCTGGTTTACCTTCAAGGTCACCACGGCGCAGCAGGTTACTGAGGTAGCCTTCGCTGACTTTATCTAGCTGTTCTGCTACACCGGATAGGCGGCGTGGTTCGTATACACCAACCACGACACAGGCAGATCGTTGTTTTTCCGGACTGCCACTTTTTACGCTGAACTCCATATGTGCTCCCGTTTGCTGCGGTTGACAGTGGATCGCTGTCGTAGAATAATTCTTGTTAAAATGACAAGTTTACTTAAAAATCGCAGTATTTCCAGTAAAAAGCAACGTTAAGAGTGGGCATCAGTGCGTATATTTCGCTATTTAATACGTGAAACATTTAAGTCGCAAATCGCTGTGTTAGTGGTTTTGATGACTATTTTTGTCAGTCAAAAGTTTGTTCGCGTGCTTGCTGATGCTTCTGCTGGAGAAATTCCAAGCAACATCGTCATTCAGTTACTCGGCTTAAATCTTCCTGCACTTGCTGCGCTTATCTTACCCTTGAGTTTATTTCTTGGCATTTTGCTAGCCCACGGGCGTATATACGCAGACAACGAAATGACCGTTTTACATGCGTGCGGTGTCAGTGAGTGGTATGTAACGCGAGTAACGCTCGTGCTGTCTGTTATTCTGGCCGTTGGCACTGCGGCGTTGACACTTTACTTGGTGCCTTGGTCGCTTGAGCAAGAGCGGGTGGTGGAAGAGCGAGCACGCAGTGAAACTGGGTTAAGCGTGATTATGCCGGGGCGCTTTCAACAAGCGAGTAACCAAAAAGCAGTGATTTACGTTCAAGGTTTAACCGAAAACGGCGATCTCGATGAAGTATTTGTAGCCCAGTCATTACGTGACGAGAATAACCGTGTGATTGGCGGCAGTGTGGTTATGGCAGACAACGGCGCGGTTATTGCGGCCGACTCGGGTGCACAAACCCTAGTCTTGTCGAACGGCATGCGTTATGCCCAAAGCCTCGATGAAGGCGAGTTCCAAGTGATGCAGTTTGATAATTATCAACTGCAAATCAAAGAACAAGAGGGCAGCGAGTATATTCGAAAGCTTGAAGCCTACAGCACGTTAGAATTGATGAACGAACCCAATACTGAGGCTCAGGCAGAGCTTCAATGGCGTATTGCGATTCCGCTGGCAATGCCGTTACTGACGCTTATTGCTGTGCCGTTAAGCCGGGTTAACCCGCGCCAAGGTAAGTTTGCTCGCATGGCTCCGGCCTTGCTGATTTACTTGGGGTACTTTCTTATCCTGATGTCAGCTCGTTCTGCCGTTGCTGATGGCGCTATTCCCGCCAGTATCGGTTTGTGGTGGATTCATGTGTTGTTGCTTGTTTGTGGCGTTGCACTAATTGGCAAAGGCCGCCCATGGGGGCTGAAAGTGCTATCAAAATTTAAGAGGGCGCGCTGATGTTTTCTATTCTTGATCGCTACATAGCGCGCTCAGTATTGGTCACATCGCTGCTTAGTTTGGCGGTTTTAAGTGGCCTGTCGAGTTTAATTCGATTTGTTGAACAGTTGAAGTCGGTAGGTCGTGGAACTTACTCGGTGGCGGAAGCTGGACTGTTCGTGCTTTACAGCTTGCCCCGCGATATTGAGGTGTTTTTCCCCATGGCAGCCTTGTTAGGCGGCTTGATTGGTATGGGCATGTTGGCGAGTAATTCAGAGCTTGTGGTGATGTTGGCTGCCGGTCGCTCACGCTTGAATATTGTTGGCTCGGTGATGAAAGCGGCGGTGGTGATGATGCTGGCCGTTATGGCGATGGGTGAGTGGGTCGCTCCAGAGTTAGAATCACACGGGCGTGAGCTTCGAGCTCGGGCAATTTCCGGCGGTAGTCTAATTTCAGCGCAACAGGGTATTTGGGCGCGCGACGGCATGAACTTCGTCAATATCGGTGAGGTCGAGAATACCGGCCGGCTGCGCGATATTACCGTCTATCATTTCGATGAAGGCAATGAGTTAAATTCTATTCTGCATGCAGCAAGTGCTGTGTACAGCGCTGAACGGTGGCGTTTGGCTGACGTCACACGCACCACCTATGCATTTGAAAAAATTCAGCAAGATCATCAAGACACAGTCCTCTGGCAATCGTCGTTAACGCCAGACAAGCTTGGTGTGGTTACGGTAAAACCGGAAAGTTTATCCATTCGTGGATTGGTCGATTACCTAGACTACCTAGAGGCTAACCGACAAGCGGCTGAGCGTTATAAGCTAGCCCTATGGCGTAAGCTGTTAGCTCCGGTGACCGTTGCGGTTATGTTGCTTGTTGCGTTGTCATTCATTTTTGGCCCCTTGCGCTCAACCACCATGGGTGCGCGCATACTACTTGGTGTTATTACTGGTTTTGGCTTTCACGTGAGTAACGAAATTTTTGGGCCGATGGCTCAGGTGTATCAGTTGCCGCCCGTGCTTGGTGCTTTGTTACCTAGTTTACTGTTCGCTAGCTGGGCGCTATGGATGATGGGGCGCCGCGGCAGTTAGCGGCGCCTTGTTACAGTTCTTTTTGTTACAACTCCTATTGTTACAACTCTTTCCAGTAATACAGTTGGTTTGCTTCTTTTGATAGGGTAACCAGTTCGGTTCCGGCAGCATAATCGTGCCAAGCTCTGCGGTTTTTAAAGTCAACCAGAACCCACAAGTTACCCAGCCCAAAGGCACAGGTTAAAATGCGAATAGCCGCTTGTTTTTTCGTTAAGCGCTGACCATTGCGTTGTTGCACTTTCAAGCGCCAAGCTCGCATGCCGACGGTTTGTCCGCTGCGCCACCAGAACCAGCCGAAGAACACAGCCAGTACTGTGAGTAAATAAATACCAAAAATAGGTGTTTGATTAAGCCAGTCTGCCGCAGTTAAGTTATCACTAAGTGCAATAACGCCCATACGGTTTAGTACCGCCGGCAAAATAAGAGCGAAGCCAGTTGAGAGCATGAGAATAGCAACAGCTACGAGTAAGTCGTAAATCATAGCCGCTAAACGTCGTAAAAAGCCTGCGCTAGGGAAGCTGGCATGTATTTGGGCGGTGGTTTTTGGTGGACTGTCTTCGACAGATGGCGCGTTAGGTGACGTTGTACTCATGATGAACCCGTGCTGAAAATTTTCGCTATAGTACCTAAAAACCCCGAAGAAAAACCAATTTTTCAGGTTATTTGCTCACGAAATAAGCGATTGAATAATTCTGTCATAAAATGTCTTGATTGGCTTCAACGGTTCAGTATAATGCGCAGCATACTTCAGTAAGCAAGACCCCCCAGTGCCTGGGTGGCGAAATTGGTAGACGCAGCGGATTCAAAATCCGCCGGGATAAAACCCGTGTCGGTTCGAGTCCGACCCTAGGCACCACTTCTTTACAAAACACCACTTTGAAAGCTATAACCTTGTGTATAACAACATACAGGGACCGAAATCTTGTCTTCATCGTCAACACCACAACGCACCTATCAAGCTTTTATTTCGTATCGGCACGCGGACAATACGCTCGAGGGGCGGCAATGGGCTACCTGGCTACATCAAGCCATAGAAACCTACCAAGTACCCGACGAATTAGTGGGTAAAAAGAATAGCCGCGGAGAGGAAATTCCCGAACGTATTTTCCCAATATTTCGTGATGAAGATGAGCTGCCGGCCGATGCTGACTTAGGCAATTCTATAGCCAACGCGCTGAAAGCCTCACGGTTACTCGTTGTGGTGTGCTCACCGAACGCTGTCGCGTCGACTTATGTTGCCGATGAAATTGACTATTTCAAACGCCTTGGCCATTCCGATCGCATTATTGCGATGATCATTGATGGTGAGCCCAATGTGAGTTGGGATACTAGCAAACATAAGCTAGGTTTTTCGGCTGAACAAGAGTGTTTTCCAGAGCCCCTACAGTTTCGTTATGACGAAAATGGCAATCGCACTGAGCAACGGGCCGAGCCCATCGCAGCTGATTTTCGGGTATTCCATGACGGTCAACCTCAGCAAGCGTGGACCAGCCAGGCTGCATATAGACAGCAGCTGAAGGTCGATGGGAAATTAGCCCCGCAAGACATCGATAACGCCGTTAAACGCTATGGCGAGCAGCAAAACCTCATGTTGCTAAAAATCATCGCGGGTATTTTAGGGGTGCCATTAGGTGAATTGACGCAACGCGATAAAGCTTACCAATTGGCGCTGGCAAAACAACGCGCTAAGCGACTACGGCAGTGGCTCGCTGCGGTGGGTGTATTGGCTATGGTCGCGATAGGTGCTGGTATTTGGGCTTATGTGCAGCAGCAAGTGGCAGAGCAACAGCGTGACACAGCGCTTGTGAGCCAAAGTCGATTCTTGCTGAATCAGGCGCAGTTGCGAGCCGAAGACGGTCGTTTTGATGAAGCTATTCTGCTTGGGTTAAACGCGCTACCGGGGGAGTACGGTGGTCAGCGGCCGTGGGTGAATGAATTGGCCGGTTTGCGTTTAGCCATGCAGCAAAACCAAAAAATACTAAGTTGGCGAGCGCCTCAGGCGGTAGCTTATGCAGCATTAATTCCGCACGTACCGCGCTTAGCTGTAGGTTATGACAATGGTACTGTGGATATTCTGGAGGCAAATAGTGGTCAAGTTTTAGCAACATTGGCTCATCAAGCTCGTATCGACCAGTTTACTATAAGTCCGACCGGCCAATATATTGCGCTTAAAGGGCGTGACTCGAGATTAACGATTTGGAGCTTAGCCAACTTTGAAAAAATAAATGACATTTCGATGAAAGGGTGGTCCGAATCGGTGCAATTCAATGCCGACGAGAGTGCGGTTTTTTCGTTGAATTACCCTGGTTATATCGCCAAGTACCCAATCAATGACAATACAGCGCTGTATGAGACGGAGGTTGTTGAATCAGCAAACCGACTCATTATCTCACCCAATAGTAAGTATCTGGCAACGGCGGATTTATTTGGCATGAACTCCCATGTTTTTGACGGTGAAACAGGTCAGTTAATCCGCTCGATTCCGGCCGAAGAAGGGGCTTATTCAGGGATAATTCGTGAACCTCAATTTAGTCCGCTGAATAATGAGATTCTTTTAGTCTATTCTCATCTTGGTACGCACAGTTATGTGGTGACTAGTGATGAAAAGTCGTTTGCCCCTGGCTACCATTTAATATTCGACCAAGCAGGTGAGGCCGGCTTGATGTTATCGACAGGGCAACGAATTGACTCAGGTAATGAAAACGCGGACGGACTAAATGCACTTAGCACTTCACCCATGGTGGTTGATTTAAATAGTCGCAACTATGTGGCACTTGAGCACGGTATGATGGGGCCAGATTTTGTTCAGTTTGGCGCTACAGAAACGATCTATTCTGGCAGTGGCGATAATATATATGTTTGGAATGAGAAAACCGGTGAGCAAACGTTTGCTATCAAAATTCCCGATTCAGAAAAAACCAGTATTGATGATCAGCAACAACTTATTTTAGCGTGGCAGCCCGGCGCACAAAATGTTGATTTGTACAGTTTACAGGGTAATCAAGCCGCTGCTTTTATCGCCAACAACTTCCAAGCACTCGGACGTTCATTGAGCCCTTCGGGCAATTGGTTGCTGGTTATCAATGACGATAATTCTATCGGTTGGCTGAATACGAAAACCAATACGGTAGAAGCCGTTATGCCTATACCATGTGAGCGTCTTTGGCGTGATGCTCAAGTGGTTTTCGCAGCAGATGAAACACGGGCAGCCATTCACTGTCAGCGTGACTCTTGGTTTGTCTCTCAACGTGACACGGCAAAAGCACTAACCTTTCAAGCGACTACGGTGGCCAACTCGGGCGAGCTTGCTGCAAAGGTAGTTGATGCAGGTGAGCAGATTGCTGCACAGGTGTTTGATTGGCGTAACAATACTCAGGTTGCGGAAATAACTTTACCGGCTCAATCACGCTATGACATTGATGGCCTAACTATAGCTGCTGGTGGCAACTATGTATTGGCCAATGTTGATAGTAAAAATACGATTGTCGCAAACATTAAAAACAACACAGTGTATGTTGATATTCCACTTGCTGGTGAGGCTGTGTGGCTTTCTGAGCCGCAACTAACCGTGGTGAAGCAGGTTGATGCGATAACTTTTTGGAGGGCACAGCAACAAGAGCCGATTTGGCGTTTTGCTGACGGTCGTAAGTACAATACGGTTCTACCGATTGCAAATGGACGTATGCTGTTAGTTCAAACCGCAGCCGACGAGTTGCTGTGGTTAGATGTTGCAAGTCAAAAGATCATCCAAACAGCTAAACTAAGTGGCTATTTACCAAGGGTTCGCGAGTATCCACAACATGATATGTTTATTATTCACGGCTACCAATGGCAATCGTGGCGTATCTCTGACCATACACTTATTGACCGGTCGCCTACGTTTGGCCAAAGCCGCGACATTGCTTTTGATGCAACCACCGGTGCGTTAGTGCAGATCATTGATGAGCATCGCTATGTGCGTTATCCGGCTCTACTTGATCTTAGCGTAAAACAGGCTCGCGCCGCTTTACCTATTGGCAAAAACTGCTTATCGGAAGAACAAAGAGCGCGCTATTACTTGCCGCCGTTAACCCCCAAACAACGCCAGCAAAGAGGATGTGAATAAATGATGCCCTCATGGTTATTGCCGCTACTTAAGGTGCTCGGCATAAAGGAGCAAGACAACGCCAAGGTAATTCTTAGCAAAGCCGAGAAACTAGCCAATCAGTTAGCGCCGAATACTCGGCGTATGTACGCCTATATTCTTGTTGTTCAAGGCTTGGCTGTGTTGGCGCCGCTATTGTGGTTGTTAGTAACCCGCAGTGGGGTGAATGTAAGCTATGTCGGATATTTTAGTGCGGTATGCGCTATTTTGTTAGTGGCTGTATTATGGTGGGTGCGTTGGCGCGGTATGCAACATAATTGGGCTCGTGCGCGAGTGGTTGCAGAAATTGCGCGCTCACAATTAGCCTCTGCAAGCATTGACCCAGTCATTACCGCAAAGGCGCTAACGGCTGCACCAAGCCTTGCTGCTATTGCCGCATATTTACAGCGACCTGTTGCAGTTGATGAATTAAAAAATTCGAATGCAGCAGCGTTACAAACGGACTACTGTCAGCAACGCGTTGTTGATCAACTAAATTACTATCGGCAAAAGCGCCGATTGGCGCAGCAACAGCGACATCGCCTGAGTAAAACCGTAACTTTGTGTGTAGATGCTGCGTTGTTTTTGGCTGTAATGGGGCTGCTAATAGCACTGCGCGACAACTCAAATTCGTGGTTGTTATGGTCTGGTTCAGACTATATTTTGGCCTTCATTGGTGCGTTATTGCCTTTAGTTGCTATTTTGCTGCAACTACGTGGCAACTATTTAGACCTTGACCGGCGGGTAGGGCGTTATGCTCAACAAATTGAGTTTCTTGAGCAGCAGCAGCTACGGCTAGAAAGCAAGTTACCGCCAGCGCAATTTAAACAGGTTGTGGTTGAAACCGAGCTTAGTTTGCTGAGTGAAGTTAGTGAGTGGTATTACCAAACCGAACACAACCAGCCTTATTATCGCGCCAATAATCAGGAAATTGACCAACGTGAATTGCAATTAATTAAAGCTAAGCCCGTTGGCTTTATGAGCAAACTTTCTAACGTGTTAGCAATTTCTGCAGGGTTTATCGGGCGGGTGCTGTTTGGTCGAGTACTAGTCGTTGGGCTATCGATTGTGGTAACGACAGCACTAATTCATTACAACAAAGCGCCGCAAGACCCCAACGTAGTCGCTAAATTAAATAGTCAAGAAGGCGAGTTGCTGATCGCAAACCAATCTAGCTACGCACTCTGGCAACCAAGCGATGCTGCGAAACAGCATGGACTCATTGTAGTTGCACACGGTCTGCGTGATGGCGTGCAACGAACAATTCCAGAAAATGTGAGTGACGCACATTGGATGACGCGCCTACAGCAAGCAATTAAACAACAAACCAAGCTTACACCGGAAATTATTTTGGTGAATTGGAGCCATGCAGCAAGGCCTTCAGCGGTACCCGTTGTAACCTTAGAAAATAAAATGCTTGATGCATTAGGGCTACCTAAAGACGCACAAAGCATGTTGAATGATTTATCAATGATTCGGCCGCAAGGTGAGCGCATTGGCGAATTAGTGGGTTTCAAACTTGCCCGAGAATATCGCTCTGGTGTGCTCGATAAAAATAAGCCATTACATTTAATTGGCCATAGCGCTGGTGGCTTTGTCGTGCTACATGCAGCGCTCGTATTAAACGAGTTGGGGCTGGCGCCGACAGATATGCGGGTGACAATGCTCGATACGCCAGTTCCCGTGGCTAGCGATATTGCCAAACTGGCAGCGCACACCCCCGTTGATTTTTACGTTACATCGAGCCTTGCATTGGGTGTGCCCAAACATCAATTTAGTGCTGAATTCAATCGCTTTGATATCGCCGTACCAAGTGAAATTGACCCATATACGGGGGCGCACTCGTATGCGCACAGTTGGTTTATCGACAGTGTGACTCGGCCCGAATTACAGCACGGTTTTGCGCGTTCAAGCTTCGCAAAA
This sequence comes from Pseudidiomarina donghaiensis, assembly GCF_900116895.1. GTDB lineage: Bacteria > Pseudomonadota > Gammaproteobacteria > Enterobacterales > Alteromonadaceae > Pseudidiomarina > Pseudidiomarina donghaiensis. The sequence goes on from NZ_FPCF01000004.1 coordinate 75,866, forward strand.
CAACAGCGCTAATGGCAATTATCTGTTATGCTATAGGCATTCGACTGCTTGCAGTTTTGCAGTAGTTAACTATTGAGGAAATATGACAAAACACGACGATTCGTCAACATCAGAACAACCCGAATACGAGGTTGAAATTCCTTCACGCGACGATTTGCTCGCCGCCGTTGAAGCGCGTTTAAAACCAACCAGTTTTGATGAACTGGTTGAGAAGTTCAAACTATCCGATGAACGGCAACAGGTTGGTTTGAAACGCCGTTTACGTGCTATGGAGCGCGACGGTCAACTTATTTACACCAAAGCCAATGCTTATGGGTTACCCGAGCGTATGAGCCTGATTAAAGGGCGCATGATTGGCCACCGTGATGGCTTTGGTTTTTGTCGCCCAGAAGAAGGCGGCGCCGATTTATTCATTCCGCATCATCAAATGTACAACGTGCTGCACGGTGACAAAGTACTAGTGCAGCAACAGGGTACCGAAAGCAAGGGCCGCAAAGAAGGCCGTATTGTTCGCGTTATTGAGCCGCGTAAGGGTGATATCGTCGGACGTTATTTTATTGAGCACAATATTGGTATTGTGGTGCCCGACGACAGCCGTATTTGCCAAGATATATTAATACCCGAAGGGCAAGCCAACGGTGCGCGGCATGGTCAAATTGTTGTGGTTGAAGTGACACAACGGCCAACACGGCGCAGTAGCCCTATTGGCACGGTCACCAAAGTACTCGGTGAGCACATGGCTCCGGGTATGGAAATTGAAATTGCCATTCGCGAACATGACATTCCAACTCAATGGTCAGCCGCGGTTGAGCAAGAGTTGGCGCGTTACGGTGAAACCGTGCCCGCAGAGGCTTACGAAGGCCGTACCGACTTACGTAAATTGCCGCTGATAACCATTGATGGTGATGATTCGCGCGATTTTGACGATGCCGTATGTGCCGAGCCGCACGGCGATGGTTGGCGCTTGTGGGTAGCGATTGCCGATGTGAGTTATTACGTACGCCCAAATACAGCCTTGGATAAAGACGCTCTTGAGCGCGGCAACTCCGTTTATTTCCCTAATTTTGTTGTGCCGATGCTGCCTGAAAAGCTGAGTAACGGATTATGCTCGTTGAACCCTGACGTAGACCGTTTATGCATGGTCGCCGAAATGACCATCAACAATAAAGGTAAACTTACAGGCTCTGAGTTTTACCCTGCTGTGATGAATTCGCACGCGCGCTTAACCTATACCAAAGTGGCTGCCATTTTGGATGGTGACGCCAAGCTGCGCAAAGATTATGACCATGTGATGGGTAATATTGAGAACTTACATGGCTTGTACAAAATTCTGAAGAAAGCGCGTCAACAACGGGCGGCCATTGAATTTGAAACCACTGAAACACGGTTTATTTTTAACGCGCAGCGGAAAATTGAGTCGATTGAACCGGTACGCCGTAATGTTGCTCATACCATTATTGAAGAATGTATGATCATGGCTAACGTAGCCACTGCGCGGCTTATTGAAAGCCATGACGAAGCAGGCGCGCTGTTCCGAATTCATGAGCCGCCAGCAACCGAGCGGTTGACCTCATTTCGAAGCTTTTTAGCTGAGCTTGGTATTACCATGAAAGGTGGCGATGACCCGAGCCCGCATGATTATAGTGACGTACTGGCGCAAGTGGCTGAGCGGCCGGACGCTGAGCTGATTCAGACTATGTTGTTACGGTCGATGCAACAAGCTGTTTATAGCCCCGACAACGCAGGGCACTTTGGTTTGGCACTTGACGAATACTCGCATTTTACATCGCCCATTCGTCGTTACCCCGATCTGATTTTGCATCGCGCAATAAAAGCCCTGTTGAAAAAGCAGCAAGGGCCGTCGCCGGCACTTGAAGGGGCGTGGATGTACCCGGACGACCAGCTTGATGAGCTGGGTGCGCATTGCTCCATGACTGAGCGCCGTGCCGATGACGCGACGCGCCAAGTGGATGAATGGCTAAAATGCGAATACATGCGTGATCACGTGGGCTCTGAGTTCTCCGGCGTTATTGCCGCAGTCACCAATTTTGGTCTATTTGTGCGCATTGATGACATGCAAATTGATGGCTTGGTGCATATTAGTAACCTAGACAACGACTACTACCAGTTTGATGGTGAGCGACAGTTATTGATTGGTGAAAACTCGCGGCGAGTCTATCGGTTAGGTGATAAAGTACGCATTCGCGTGAAGTCAGTGAATTTAGACGAGCGCAAAATTGATTTAGATTTATTGTCGGCGGAAAGCCCAACCGGTCAAGACCGCATGCTACCGAAAGGCAAAAAATTCGCCAAGGCAGAACAACCGCCCAGTAAAAAGCAGAAAAAGCAGGCCACCAAAGCGCGTATTAAGTCGAAGCGTAAAGCCAAAGAGTCGGCTCGCAAAGGCAAGAAACCGAAAGCCCCAAAATCGAAAGGCCAAAAACGGTCATAAGTATTCATTGTTGAGAGTTGTTGTTACATGAACAAAAAAGTCACTATTTTCGGTATGCACTCGGTGCGTTCAGTTATGAGTCAGCACCCTGAGCGTCTGGTGGAAGTGTTTGCCACGCGTGAGCGGCAAGACAAACCATTGCAAGAGTTAGTTAGCCAAGCGCAAAAACTGGGGATGCGGGTACAGTTTGTACCAAAAGCCACGTTGGATAAAAAAGCCGAGGGTGGTAATCACCAAGGTGTTGTTATTACGGCGCTTGAGGCTCCACAATTAACCGAAAATGATCTCGACGCATTATGTGAAAAAGCCGGAAAAAAAGCGCTGTTTTTGGTGCTTGATGGGGTAACTGACCCGCACAACCTGGGGGCCTGTTTGCGTACTGCCGACGCCACTGGGGTTACCGCCGTGATTGTTCCTAAGGACAAATCAGCGTCAATCAATCCAACGGTTCGTAAAGTAGCGAGTGGTGCTGCAGAAGCCGTGCCATTTGTGCAAGTGACAAATTTGGCACGCACCTTACGACAGTTACAAGATAATCAGGTTTGGGTGGTTGGCACCGCGGGTGAAGCGACCAAGAACTTATACGAAGTCGACTACACCGGGCCTGTGGCCATTGTCATGGGTGCTGAAGGCGATGGCATGCGCCGGTTAACTCGAGAAACCTGCGATGAACTGATTAAAATTCCATTGTTAGGCACAGTGAGCAGTTTGAATGTGTCGGTCGCAACAGGGGTCACTTTGTATGAAGTGGTTCGGCAACGTCATGACAGCTAGACGCAGTTGGAAGCCGCTGCTTATTGCGGCTTTAGTCATTGTCATGTTGGCGTTGGCGTGGTTGCCAACGGGGGATCTTGACCCCGAGCAACGTTCAAATAAGCCATTTTTGCATGTGACTTATACCATCGACGCCGCAAGCGAGGCCGCTGCTAAAGGGCAGCTTGAAGATGTTGCTTTTGACATTCAGCAACGCATCGAGCAGCGCCATGAATGGCGCCTATCAGAAACACCAGAGCCACGGGCATGGCAGCTTACTGTACAGGTCTCTAGCGCAGCCATGTTAGTGCTGAATGGCGAACTTCAAGCGCCGGCAAGTAATGCCACAGATGGTTCCGTGCAGCGCTTTAAAGTGCAAGGCCCAGCGGATAGTTACGCGGCTTTGCCTGAGCAATATGTAAAAATTCTTATCCAGCTTGTGGAAAACGGCCATAAAACGCAATCAAGCTTGTGATTGCGGGCGTTATAGGCTAAAATCCCGCCGCTTAAATCAGTCTGAAGTATTTAATTCATTTAAAAAGCGTTCCTTGCTGCCAAGGGTGTGACTGAGCCAGTTGGTAGCTATGAACCATAAGGAGCAGAAATGCGTCATTATGAAATCGTATTCATGGTCCATCCAGACCAGAGCGAGCAAGTACCTGGCATGATCGAGCGTTACAGCGAGACCATCAAAGCAGGTAACGGTACCATTCATCGTTTGGAAGACTGGGGCCGTCGTCAATTGGCTTACCCAATCAACAAGTTGCACAAAGCACACTACGTGTTGATGAACATCGAAGCGACTGCTGAAGTTGTAGACGAGCTAGAAACAGCTTTCCGTTACAACGACGCCGTTTTACGCAACATGATCATGCGCAAGAAAGAAGCTGAAACTGAAGCTTCTGTATTGAGCAAGAAAGATGAGCCGCGTAAAGCTGACAGCCGCAACGAAGAGCAAGACGACAACGAAGCGGCATAAGCCAACACGTTGTGTCTACTACTGTGGAGCCTGTGCAGAATTTATATCAAGTCAGCGGTGCGGTGATTAAACCGCCACAATTGACGCACAGCCCGGCTGGCATTAGCCATTTACGCTTTGTTCTTGAGCATTTGTCAGAACAAATTGAAGCCGGACTCCCACGCCGCAGCTATGTTCGCATAGTGGTTGTTTTAAGCGGTGGGGTTGCAACACAGTGGGCCAAAGAATTAAACGTTGGAACTGCAGTCCATGTCAGTGGTTTTTTGAATCGAATAGAAGATAAAAACGGTATTGGCAAATTGGTACTACACGCCCAGCAACTTGTGAAGATTTGAGGAGACCATCATGGCTCGTTTTTTCCGTCGCCGTAAATTCTGCCGTTTTAAGGCTGAAGGCGTTAAAGAAATTGATTACAAAGATATCGCTACTCTGAAAAACTACATCACTGAGAGTGGCAAAATCGTTCCTAGCCGAATCACTGGCACTTCTGCGAAGTACCAGCGTCAATTGGCGCGTGCCATCAAACGTGCACGTTACTTATCGTTGCTGCCTTACACTGATTCACATCAGTAAGCCGGCATCGGAACGATCTCAGAAACTCAGAGGTAGCGGACAATGGAAATTATTCTATTAGACAAAATTGCCAACTTAGGTAGCTTGGGTGACCAAGTTTCAGTTAAGTCTGGCTATGCACGTAACTTTTTGTTCCCACAAGGTAAAGCAGTTCCTGCAACCGAAGCGAACATTAAAGTATTTGAAGAGCGCCGTGCTGAACTTGAAGCCAAATTGGCTGAAGAGTTAGCAGCTGCGCAAGCTCGTGCAGAAAAAATTAATGCACTTGACCCAGTCGTTATCGGCTCTAAAGCTGGTGACGAAGGTAAATTGTTTGGTTCAATCGGTACGCGCGACATCGCTGATGCAGTTACTGCAGCTGGCGTTGAAGTGGTTAAAGCCGAAGTATTGTTACCAAACGGTACCTTGCGTGAAGTTGGCGAATACGACATCGAGTTGCACTTGCACTCAGACGTATTTGCAACGGTTAAATTGCAAGTTGTTGCTGCTGACTAATTTAGTCGCCGCAAGCAAATTAAAAAAGCTGTCCATTTGGGCAGCTTTTTTTTTGGATTTTTTATGACGCGCTGTAAACCTTGTCGTAATTACATGCGACATACTTAGTAACTGAACAAGAATCGCTGTACAAAATGCCAAGATAGGAATTCCAGTGACAGCTCAAATTTTAACAACAGCGTATTTTGATGACCCAGATGTGAAACTTGCGCAACAAGCAGGGCAGGGCGACTTAAATGCGTTTCGAAAAATATATGATCGACATCATCGGCGCGTTTACGGCTTGGTGTTACGTCTAGCCGGCGATTTTGATATGGCGAACGATGTGACTCAAGAGGTTTTTATTCAGCTCTGGAAACATTTGTCGAGCTTTCGTGCAGAAAGTAAATTCAGTACCTGGTTACATACCGTGGCCACGCGCGTTGCAATAACTGAGTTGCGTAAACAAAGCCGCCGTATTCAACAGTTACAGCTAGCCGGAGATGAACAGGCTCACTTCGAGCAGCAGTTGGTGCACAGTGACTGCCCAGATTTGGGGCGCCTTGATGGGCTGATTCAGCGGCTGCCCCTACAAATGCGTTGGGTGTTTGTGCTGCATTGCCTAGAGGGAATGCGTCATGAAGACGTCGCGGAAGAACTAGGTATAGCTGTCGGTACAAGTAAAGCGCAGGTGCACCGCGCCAGAACGTTATTAGAGGAGTGGTTAAGCGATGACAACGCCTAATAATAGTGCACGCATAGCATTAGATTCGTTAATAAACGACACCATGCAACATGGCGCTGAAGTAGCGCCGCCCAAAGACCTATGGCGTGGCATTGAAGCGAGCATTAGCCGTCAGCAACTGCGCTCGCAGCTACAACCAACTCATGGTTGGCGCTGGGCCACGGGTATTGCAGCATCACTTTTTGTGGCTGTTGGTGTGTTTATGGGCACCTACACCATGCCGGCGCCGGAAGTTGGCACAAACTCAGAAACCCAAGCCCACATGAACCTGCTTGCCATGATCACGGAACAACACCAAAAGCAACGTGATTTGTTATTGACGAATTACCAAGACGCTGGGCTGACGCCCACATTTAATGAATTAGAGGTTGAGTTACAGCAATTGCGCGAAGCGGCAATGAAAGTCACCCAACAGTTGCAACAAGAACCGAATAATTCAGAGCTATGGAAGTTCCTTCAGTGGTTACATCAACAGGAACTTGAGTTATTGAAAACTATGTATATACAGCCGCGCACTTATCAGCAGGCCTAATGAAGCAAAGCTAATTAAAGCCAAATAAAGTACAACTGAGGAGCTTACTTATGAATAAATTAATCCAAATGGCGATTGCCGGCACTCTATTACTGGTACCGAATTTGGTTGTTGCCAAGGGCCAGCAAGTTAATCAACAGCTTGAGGTACCAACCAACGCACGAGTGGTGATTGACACCATGCGTGGTAAAGTTGATGTGCAAGGAACGAATGCGAATGTGGCCAAGGTTGTTGGTACCATTGATGAGAATGCTGAAGACTTTATTTTTGAGCTGAATGGCAATACCTTAACTATTCACGTAAAAATGCCCAACCGCGGTAACTTCAGTAATAACGACGGTAACGATTTAAAAATTAGCCTACCAAACACCGCCCGTGTTGAGGCGCAAAGCGTATCTGCTGACTTTAATGTAAACGCGTTTACCGGCAGTGTTGTGGTGAGCAGCGTTAGCGGCGATATTACGGCAACCCGATTAACTGGCGGTGCTAACTTAGAAACGGTTAGCGGCGATATTGAAGGGCGTAACTTAGCCGGCGAATTGACCTTACAAAGTGTCAGTGGTGATGTCGAAGACCAAGGCAGTGATAGTTCGCGTGCAACCTATGGAACAGTAAGCGGTGACGTAAAAGCAACAACCAACGCCCGTGTGGTTCGTGCTGAAGCGGTATCTGGCGACGTACAACTGAATCTTGCTAGCGTAGACTCACTGCATATTAATAATGTCAGTGGGGACGTTGAAGTATCAACTGCGCTTAATGAGCGGGCCCGGGTTAATGTTGAAACGGTTAGTGGCGATACAACGTTGAAATTGCGTGGCGATATTCATGCAGATATAGACGCCCGTGCTAGCGCTGGTGGTGACATTGTGAACCGCCTAAACCAAGTAAAAGCAGAACAAGGCAAATATGGAATGGGACAAAGCTTGAAGCTTGAACTTGGCGAGCGCAGTAGTTCCATGAGCTTGCGCAGTGTAAGCGGCACTATTGTGTTGGAAAAATAGCAACATGAATTTCATTGAGTACATGAGCTCAACAAGCAAATCAGCAAATTTATGCTGATTTGCTTTCTTCGTGTCGTATGATTTTGTATAGTCTCGCATGGTTATTTGATATTTACTCACTGAGACATTCATGGCAGAAAAGCGCACGACCAAGCAAGCATGGCAAGGACAGCAAAAACCTAAAGACGCCAAACTTGACGCGATAAAAACACCCCCTCATTCGATTGAAGCAGAGCAATCGGTGTTGGGTGGCCTTATGCTGGATAATCAGGCATGGGATACTATTGCGGGTGAGTTAATTGCCGATGACTTTTATCATCGCGGACACCGGTTAATCTTTCGTGCTATGCATCATTTGTCTGAACGCACCCAGCCAATCGACTTGGTAACAGTGTCTGAAGTTTTAGAAGCTTCCGGCGAGCTTCAAGACGTTGGCGGTTTTGCCTACCTTGGCGAAATAGCTAAAAACACCCCCAGTGCCGCCAATATTCGTGCGTATGCACAAATAGTGCGCGAGCGGGCAATTCTGCGTGAAATGATCGCTGCGGCGAATGAAATTGCGGAGTCAGGTTTTGATACGCAAAACCGAACCTCTAGTGAGCTGTTAGATATTGCAGAAAGCAAAGTTTTTCAGATTGCCGAAAAGCGTACTAGCGCCAATGAAGGGCCCCAGCCAATTTCCCCAATTTTGCAAAAAACCATCGACCGTATTGATGAACTTAGTCGCAACAAGAACCACAACGGTATTACCGGTGCTTCAACGGGCTTCTTAGATCTCGATCAAATGACAGCAGGTTTGCAGCCCTCAGACTTGATCATTGTTGCCGCTCGGCCTTCGATGGGTAAAACCACCTTTGCCATGAACTTATGTGAAAACGTGGCAATGCGCAAAGACAAGCCAGTACTGGTGTTTAGTCTTGAGATGCCGTCAGAACAAATCATGATGCGTATGTTGGCGTCGCTAAGTCATGTTGATCAAACACGTATTCGTACTGGGCGTCTTGAAGAAGACGAATGGTCGCGTATTGCATCAACGATCAATATTCTAAAAGACAAGAACAATATTTTTATCGACGACTCATCAGGTTTAACCCCAACCGAAGTACGTTCACGTGCGCGGCGGGTTTATCGTGAGAGTGGTGGGTTGTCGATGATTATGGTCGATTATCTTCAGTTGATGACTGTGCCTGGCATGGCAGAGAACCGAACCCTCGAAATTGCCGAGATTTCGCGCTCGCTTAAAGCGTTAGCGAAAGAGCTTGAAGTGCCGGTGGTGGCATTGTCGCAGCTGAACCGTTCACTTGAGCAGCGGACCAATAAGCGTCCGGTAAACTCAGACTTACGTGAGTCGGGTTCAATAGAGCAAGATGCCGACGTGATCATGTTTATTTATCGTGATGAAGTTTACCACCCTGAAACCGAAGAAAAAGGTGTGGCTGAGGTCATTATCGGTAAGCAGCGTAATGGCCCTATCGGTAGCGTTAAACTAAAATTCCAAGGGCATTACTCGAAGTTTGATAACCTGGCAAAAATTGATTTACCAGACGGGCCAGATTATTAATGACAGGCTTTACACAGACCATGCGCTTCAATGGTCTGTGACGCCACCTGAAACTCTTGGCTTTCCGCTTGTTTGCGCAGTGCGTCATATACCCCATCTGACTGAATTTCTTGTACCGAACCACATTGAACACAAATAAGCATTTGTACTGGGTGCTGATGGTCAAAGTGACTGCATAGCACATAACTATTGGATGAGGTTATTTTATGAACAAAACCTTGTTCTTGCAGAAAATCTAGTGCGCGATAAATGGTTGGAGGTTTCGCATTAGGAACCGCAGCTTTTAACTTATCGAGCAGGTCATAGGCGCCGATCGCGCCTTCTTGTTCAGCTAATATTTCAAACACCTCGCGGCGCGCTGGTGTTAACCGCGCCCCACGTTGCTCGCATAATTTTTGCGCTTTATTGACTAAACGCTGAGTATCTAATGTGTTCATATTTGGCAGTTTATCACGCAGGTTTTACGTAAGGAAGATGATTTGTATCGCATAGTTCGATATGTTAACTTTTTTCCAACAGGGGGTATTCATGCAAGCAAAGTCTATAGTGCCATGGTTAATTGTCGCGACGTGTTTGGTGTTATTTGTTTCAACAGCCCGAGCTCAGTTACCCGATTACTTCACCGACAGCAGTAGTAAAGAGTATCGTGAAGTGCTTTATCATCTTCAGGCATTACTGCCCCCTGATGCGGTGCTAAAAGATAACCCATTAGCGTACTCTTTCTTCATAACGCCATATGCGCAGCTTGATGTTCGGCCAACTAAATTTACCAACCCTGAACATCGTGCAGAGTTTGCTAATTTCAACTTTGGTGCGATTGGTGCAATGTACACTGGTACACCGCAATATATTAAAAATCTAGCTGCAGCGGTGTTGTGCCGAAATGACGATTGCCATCAGGACAAAGCAGAACATGTTGCAGCTTTTATTCAAGTGGCGGATCAGGAGCTGAAGCTACTCGCGAAAAGTGAACAATTATCCATTGTACAGCAGTCAAATGATCAGCTTTTTCGTATCAATAATGCGTTTTTTGTTGGGCCTAGTGTCACCGTATATGAACCATCGGCTGTAGCTGGCTTTGTACCTTCGGCGCATACGACGCAATTTGAACGAATTGAGCAGGCGCCGTCTGAAATTGCGCAGTTGCGTGCGCTTTCCATGCCTTTGCGAAAGCTCATGGCCTCACACAAAATTGCTGCCATTGAACGGCATAATAATGGCGCGCTAAATATCATCGTCGCAGGTTTCGCCGATAACCAGTATGGCGCCGTTTGGAAAGAGTCTGGCCTTACCTTGCCGAGCAAGGGTGATAAAAATTGGGCTGGGTTTGAATATCAAGAGCTTTTGCCGATAAGCGCTAAGGCTTTTTATTATCAAACTAACTAGTATTTATCAAACAAGTCACCAACCGAAGTTAGTCAGGGCTTTTAATTCACGCTATAATACGCGCCCGAAAAAACTTTGATGGGTTGTAACTCGTTGTGACAATACCGAATAAACCTGAATACAATGTCGATGAGTCGCTTGCGTTTAATCGCAAGTTGTCAATCGCGCCAATGCTGGATTGGACCGACCGCCATTGTCGTTATTTTCATCGCTTGCTAACACAACACACGGTGCTTTATACCGAAATGGTTACAACCGGCGCCATTATTCACGGCAAAATGGACTTTCTGCAATTTGAACCGGCTGAACAGCCAGTGGTATTGCAACTTGGTGGCAGCGACCCAGCGGCCATGGCTGAATGCACGGTTCGGGCCGCTGAACGTGGTTATCAAGAAGTGAATATTAACGTTGGCTGCCCTTCTGATCGCGTGCAAAATGGTAGTTTTGGTGCTTGTTTAATGGCTGAGCCACAAACTGTAGCGGCATGTGTGAAAGCCATGAAAGAGGCTGCACCGAATACCGTTGTTTCCGTGAAAACACGTTTGGGAATTGACGAACACGACAGTGATGAATATTTACAGCGGTTTTTAGAGCCGGTGATGGAAGCCGGTTGCGAGTATTTTACCCTGCACGCCCGCAATGCTTGGCTGAAAGGCTTGAGCCCAAAGCAAAACCGAGATATTCCGCCACTACGTTATGATCGTGTGTACCGAATGAAGCAGCGTTATCCAGGCTTGCACATTACGATTAACGGCGGAATTAAAACCATTGCCGAAATTCACCAACACCTAGAACACGTCGATGGCGTCATGATTGGTCGCGAGGCTTATCAGAACCCAATGCTGTTAACAGAATTTGATGCTATATACGGCGCCGCCAAGCCGGTCGATGTTGCGAATGTTTTGGAACATATGATTTTGTACATGGAGCGCCATGTGGCACAAGGTGGGCGACCGTGGCATGTTGCACGTCATATGATTGGGCTTTTTCAAGGTGGTCCAGGTGCAAAGAAATGGCGTCAGCTACTGAGTCAAAAAGGACCGACGGCGACCGATGCGCGAGAACTGATTGAGTCAGCTTATGCAGAAGTGACGACTGCGCGTGCGCGGTTTGACCAACATTTAGCCGAATTAGCGATGCGCCAAGAAGCCGAAGACATCTAAATCAAAATTATCTTTGACAAAAATAATCTCTGCAAATCAATAGCATGTGACATTAATTGTTTGGTGATTAAAAATTGGCACAAGCTTTGCATTACTCCTATTGACTAAATTGGCATGTTGCCAAACTCAATAGGAGAATCCCAATGAAAACCACTATCGCTACTGTTGTATTTGTTTCAAGTTTGCTGAGTAGTCCTGTAATTGCTCAAGAGTCAGCACCGAAAGACGTTCTTGAATCGTCACTAACGCGCAGTATTCACTATGATGTGAGTGCGGTTCAGCAACAAGTGAAGAACGATAATACACTTGATTTAATGCAGTATGTTTCTGATTTTAAATTTGCTCTTAATCCGTCGGCGATTATGGCAACAATCAAAGAAACAGCCACTGACATACTCAGTTACCCTGAGGAATAATTCATGTGGTTACAACCTGCTTTGTTAGTTGCAATGATGGCTGCACCGGTATTGGGAACAGTGGTTGCCGGTGCGGTCGTTATCGCAACTAACGCGATGAGTGTCGACAAATCCAAGTGAATGGCCGGTGAACATGTGGTACGCTGATTTCCATCTATACCAACAACAATAGAGGAAGTGTAAGCGTGAATAAGCCGCTCATTATGGGTTTGGTTGGCGCCTTGAGTCTAACCACCGCTGCCGCTGCGCAGGAATACAATGCTTCTGAGCGAGCGCACCGTATTGCGCAAGATAATTTAATTATCGACACCCATATCGATGTTCCTTATCGCTTAAACAAAGACTGGGAAGACGTGACTCGCGCCACCAAGCGGGGTGACTTTGACTATCCGCGTGCCAAGCAAGGCGGACTGAACGTACCTTTCATGTCAATTTACATTCCTGCTCAACTAGAACAAACGCCGGGCGCCAGTTACCAACTGGCCCACCAACTAATCGATAGTATGGAAGCACTCGCGTGGCGCGCACCGCAAAAATTTGCCATGGCATACAGCGTTGACCAAGTGATGCAGCAGCAAGAGCGCGGCGTGATCTCTCTCGCGCTAGGTATGGAAAATGGCTCGCCAATTGAAGGCGACATGAAAAACCTGTATGAGTTTTACAACCGCGGAATTCGCTACATTACTTTAGCGCACAGCCAGTCTAACCATATCTCAGACTCGTCTTACGATGTGCGTCGTCAATGGAATGGTTTGAGCCCGTTCGGTAAAGAACTCGTCAAAGAAATGAACAATGTTGGCGTCATGATTGATATTTCACACGTATCTGACGAAGCTTTCTGGCAGGCAGTTGAAATTTCCAAAGTTCCGGTTATTGCCTCACATTCTTCGTTGCGCCGCTACACACCGGGCTTTGAGCGCAACATGAGCGACGAGATGATCAAAGGCCTCGCTAAGAACGGCGGCGTGATTATGATTAACTTCGGCAGCTCGTTTGTGACACAGCAAGCGAACCGCTATGGCGATATCGTTCGCAAACAAATTGCCGCGATTAACGAGCAGTACGGTGAAGGCTCAGACGAAGCTGAGCAACGCATTGCTGAAGTGCGTAAAAAGAACCCATTCCCGTTTGCCACACTCGAAGAAGTGCTTAACCACATTGACCATGTGAAAAATTTGGTGGGCATTGATTACATAGGTATTGGTTCAGACTATGACGGCGTTGGCGACTCTCTGCCAGTTGGCTTAAAAGATGTCTCGACCTATCCGAACTTGGTACAAGGGCTTCTCGACCGCGGTTACAGCGAAGAGGAAATTGAGAAGATTCTGTATAAAAACTTTGTTCGTGTATGGCGCGAAGTAGAAGCCTACGCCGCTGCAAACTAAAAGCAAGAGCGCTATTAGCTGTTAGATATTCGATATTAGATCGTAATATCTAACCTCGGTTAATAGCGCACTTTTCCTTACCCATTAAAATTCCACCGTCCGCCAATAGCCAATATCCACTAGCTGATATCGCCCTTGCTTTTCCCAGTCAAAAGTGTATAATTCGCGGCCACAGTTGATGAACTCCTTGGAGCTCTCGCCAACTGTAATTGGTTGCCACAGCAGTCCCGATAGGGGATTGAATGGATTTTTCGTTGAAAATGCCACGCCCGGTATGCTGCCAGGGTGTCGGTTTTTTTCTGTGCTCTTTTTTAAATGCTCTTTAATTGAGGCTTTGATTTTTTATGGCTAATCAAAGAATTCGGATTCGCTTGAAAGCGTTCGATCATCGTCTGATTGACCAGTCGACTGCAGAAATCGTTGAGACTGCAAAACGCACTGGTGCTCAGGTACGTGGTCCAATTCCACTGCCTACGCGCAAAGAACGTTTCACTGTGTTGATTTCTCCACACGTGAACAAAGATGCGCGTGACCAGTACGAGATCCGTACCCACAAGCGTTTGATCGACATCATGGACCCAACTGACAAGACTGTAGACGCACTTATGCGTTTAGACCTTGCAGCGGGTGTTGATGTACAGATCAGCCTGGGCTAAGCGGGCAGTAATAGGATTACACACGAGAGGTTTTAACAATGGCTATTGGTCTAGTCGGTCGTAAAGTAGGAATGACTCGCGTCTTCCAAGAAGACGGCGCTTCTGTACCTGTTACTGTGATCGAAGTGACAGCAAACCGTGTGACTCAGGTGAAAACTGAGGAAACTGACGGTTACCGCGCGCTTCAAGTGACTGCAGGTACTAAAAAAGCAAACCGCGTTACTAAACCACTTGCTGGTCACTTCGCGAAAGCGGGTGTTGAAGCAGGTCGCGGTCTCTGGGAATTCCGCCTAGAGAACGGTGAAGGTGAAGATTACGCAGTGGGTTCAGAAATCACTGTAGAAATTTTCGCAGACACCAAAAAAGTAGACGTTACCGGTACCTCAAAAGGTAAAGGTTTCCAAGGTGCTGTTAAGCGCTGGAATTTCCGTACTCAGGACGCTACCCATGGTAACTCGTTGTCGCATCGCGCGCCGGGTTCTATCGGTCAGAACCAGTCTCCTGGTCGGGTATTCAAAGGCAAAAAAATGGCAGGTCAGATGGGTAACAAGCAAATTACCGTACAAACGCTTGACGTAGTACGTGTAGACGCAGAGCGTGGCTTGTTGTTGATCCGTGGCGCTGTCCCTGGTGCTATTGGCGGCGATGTAATCGTTAAGCCAGCAGTCAAGGCTAAGGCGTAACGTCTGAGGAGAATGGTGATGGAATTAACATTAAAAGACGCAAAAGGCGCTCTTGAAGTTTCCGAAGCTACCTTTGGACGTGAGTTCAACGAAGCTCTGATTCATCAGGTAGTCGTTGCTTATGCTGCAGGCGCTCGTCAGGGCACTAAAGCACAAAAGACGCGTTCTGAAGTATCTGGCGGTGGCAAAAAGCCATGGCGCCAGAAGGGTACTGGCCGCGCTCGCGCAGGTACTATCCGTAGCCCAATTTGGCGCTCTGGTGGTACTACGTTTGCAGCGAAACCACGCAGCCACGACCAAAAAGTAAACAAGAAAATGTACCGCGGTGCTATGAAAAGCATCTTGTCTGAACTTGTTCGTCAAGATCGATTAATCGTGGTAGAGAAGTTTGGTGTTGAAGCACCAAAAACTAAAGCTTTAGCTGCACAACTTAAGTCTATGGATTTGAACGACGTTCTTATCGTGACTAAAGAAGTGGACGAGAACTTGTTCTTAGCGGCACGCAACTTGCACAAAGTTGACGTACGTGACGTACAAGGCCTTGACCCAGTTAGCTTGATTGCTTTTGAAAAAGTTTTGATGACTGCTGACGCAGTGAAGCAAATCGAGGAGGTATTATCATGATGCGCGAAGAACGTTTGCTGACTGTAATTCTGGCTCCTCACGTTTCTGAAAAGTCTACTACGACTGCAGAAACTGCTAACACTGTCGTGTTCAAAGTAGCGAAAGATGCAACTAAACCACAAATTAAAGCAGCGGTAGAAAAGTTGTTTGAAGTTGAGGTTGAAGGCGTTCGCACTGTGAACGTAAAAGGCAAAACCAAACGTACCGGCGCGCGCTTTGGTAAGCGTAGTGACTGGAAAAAAGCGTATGTCACCCTGAAAGAAGGTGCGGACATCGACTTCGTCGGCGGCGCTGAGTAACAGGAGGAATTCACATGGCATTAGTTAAGTGTAAGCCTACGTCTCCAGGTCGTCGCCACGTCGTTAAAGTGGTTAACGAAGACCTGTACAAAGGTAAGCCTTACGCCCCATTGTTGGATAAAAACAACAAAAAAGGCGGTCGTAACAATAATGGTCGTATTACTGTTCGTCACATCGGCGGTGGTCACAAGCATCACTACCGCATGGTCGACTTTAAACGCGACAAAGACGGTATCCCAGCGAAAGTTGAGCGTTTGGAATATGATCCAAACCGTTCAGCGAACATCGCTTTGGTTCTGTATGCAGACGGTGAACGTCGTTACATTCTTGCCCCTAAAGGCATGAAAGCTGGCGATCAAGTTCAGTCTGGTTCAGATGCACCGATTAAGAGCGGTAACGCATTACCTCTGCGTAATATTCCAGTAGGTTCTGTTATTCACGCTATCGAAATGAAGCCTGGTAAAGGTGCTCAGTTGGCTCGTTCAGCTGGTGCGTCGGTACAGCTTCTAGCTCGTGACGGCGCGTACGTAACTGTACGTCTTCGTTCTGGCGAGATGCGCCGCATCCAGTCGGATTGCCGTGCAACCATCGGTGAAGTAGGTAACGCAGAGCACATGCTGCGTCAATTGGGTAAAGCTGGTGCAACGCGCTGGCGTGGTGTTCGTCCTACCGTTCGTGGTGTGGCGATGAACCCAGTTGATCACCCACACGGTGGTGGTGAAGGTCGTACTTCTGGTGGCCGTCATCCGGTTACTCCATGGGGTACTCCGACTAAGGGTTATAAGACCCGTAAGAACAAGCGTACTGATAAATTCATCGTACGTCGTCGCAACAAATAAGAGTTGAGGATTAGACATGCCACGTTCTCTTAAAAAAGGTCCATTTATCGACCTTCACCTACTGAACAAGGTGGAGAAAGCGTTGGAAGCCGGGGACAAGAAGCCAATTAAAACTTGGTCCCGTCGTTCAATGATTATCCCTGATATGATCGGCCTAACTATCGCTGTTCATAACGGTCGCCAGCACGTGCCAGTTTTCGTTTCTGACGAAATGATTGGTCACAAGCTTGGTGAGTTCGCACCAACCCGCACTTATCGTGGCCACGCCGCTGATAAGAAAGCGAAGAAACGCTAAGGGAGACATGAGATGGAAGCTATTGCTATTCACAAGTTTGCCAAGCTTTCTGCGCAAAAAGGGCGTTTGGTAGCGGATCAGATTCGCGGTTTACCAGTTGCGAAAGCACTGGATATTCTGAACTACAGCCCTAAAGACGCAGCTGTGCTGCTGAAAAAGGTGTTGGAGTCAGCTATCGCGAATGCTGAACACAACGAAGGTGCCGACATCGACGAGCTAAAAGTTGCAAAAGTAATGGTTGACGAAGGTCCTACCATGAAACGCATCAAGCCTCGTGCGAAAGGTCGTGCTGATCGTATCTTTAAGCGTACCAGCCACATTACTGTGGTTGTATCAGATAGCTAGGAGATAAATTATGGGTCAGAAAGTACATCCTAATGGTATTCGCCTAGGTATCACCAGACCATGGAATTCAACCTGGTTCGCGAATACAAAAGATTTTGCTGATAACCTGCACAGCGACCATTTGGTACGTAAGATGTTGAACAAGCAACTGGCAAGTGCGTCAGTTTCACGTATCGTCATCGAGCGTCCAGCGAAGAGCATCCGTGTAACTATCCACACTGCACGTCCAGGTGTTGTGATTGGTAAGAAAGGCGAAGACGTTGAGAAATTGCGTCAAGCAGTTTCTAAACTGACTGGTGTTCCTGCGCAAATCAACATCTCAGAAGTGCGTAAGCCTGAGCTTGACGCGCAACTAGTTGCTGAAAACATCGCTGGCCAGTTAGAGCGCCGTGTAATGTTCCGTCGTGCTATGAAGCGTGCGGTTCAAAACGCAATGCGTCTTGGCGCCAAAGGTATCAAAGTAGAAGTGAGCGGCCGTTTAGGCGGCGCGGAAATCGCACGTACCGAATGGTACCGCGAAGGTCGTGTTCCATTGCACACATTGCGTGCGGACATCGATTATTCAACCGCTGAAGCAAGCACTACTTACGGTATCATTGGTATCAAAGTATGGATCTTCAAAGGCGAAGTTCTAGGCGGTATGCCAGTTGCTGAAGAAAAACCAGCAGCTCCAGCAAAACGCCCTAAAGGCCGTAAGTAAGGAGATACGAAATGTTACAACCAAAGCGTACGAAATTCCGTAAGGTACACAAGGGCCGTAACCGCGGCTTGGCGCAATCAGGTAACAAAGTTAGCTTCGGTACTTTCGGTTTGAAATCGGTTGAGCGCGGTCGTATGACTGCTCGCCAAATCGAAGCAGCTCGTCGTGCCATGACGCGTCACGTGAAACGTCAAGGTAAGATCTGGATCCGCGTATTCCCTGATAAGCCAATTACTCAGAAGCCTCTTGAAGTGCGTATGGGTAAAGGTAAAGGTAGCGTGGAATACTGGGTAGCACAGATTCAGCCAGGTCGTGTCCTGTATGAAATGGACGGCGTATCGGAAGAACTAGCGCGTGAAGCGTTTGAACTTGCGGCACGTAAGCTACCATTCAAAACCACCTTTGTGACTCGGACGGTGATGTAATGAAAGCGAACGAACTGAAAGAAAAAACCGTTGAGCAGCTGAACGAAGAGTTGTTAGGTTTGCGCCGTGAGCAGTTTAACCTGCGCATGCAAGCAGCCACTGGTCAGCTGAATCAAACTCACATGTTGAAGCAAGTGCGTCGTGATATCGCACGTGTTAAAACTATCTTGAATCAGAAGGCAGGTGCGTAATGGCTGAAGAAAAACGTGTACGTACTGTGCAAGGTCGTGTTACTAGCGATAAGATGGATAAGTCTATCACTGTTGCTGTAACTCGCCGTGTAAAGCACCCGGTATACGGTAAATACATTACCCGTACCACAAAATTACACGCACACGACGAAAACAATGAGTGCAAAACTGGTGATACCGTGATTATTCGCGAAACTCGTCCAGTATCTAAGACTAAGTCTTGGGCATTAGTTGAAATCGTAGAGCGCGCGTTAGTTATCTAATCGCCCAGCGATATAGACAACATTAACCGTGATGAATAAACGGCTTCTTTCGAGAAGCCGTTTTTTTTGTGTCTAACAAGGAAAGTCACAAGGTATTGGCTATAATAAACAGAACTTTTGTAATCTAGCCAAGGACATACCATGACTGAGAATACAGCTCCAGCCAAATTAAACCCGCCGGTTTTTTACAGTGCTGCCGGATTAATCGTCATTATTCTAGCTTTCGCAGCTTTAGCACCAACCACCGCAGACGCTTGGTTTCAAGCCATACAATCGGCAATTATTACCAACGCTAGTTGGTTTTATGTATTAGCTGTGGCGGTGATTTTGCTGAGTGTTTTATACCTTGGCTTTTCACGCATGGGCACGATTAAGTTAGGCCCTGATCATTCCGAACCTGATTACTCGCGGGTAACCTGGTTCTCCATGTTGTTTTCTGCTGGTATGGGTATCGGCTTAATGTTTTTTGGTGTTGCTGAGCCAGTCATGCATTTTCTAGCCCCTCCGGTAGCCGAAGCGGGATCGGTTGATGCGGCTCGGGAAGCAATGAAGATTACTTTCTTCCACTGGGGCCTACATGCTTGGGCAATATACGCGATTGTAGCACTCATTTTGGCATTTTTTGCGTATCGTCATGGTCTACCGCTAACACTGCGCTCAGCACTGTATCCGATGATCGGTGATCGAATTTATGGCCCTATTGGTCATGTGGTCGATGTATTTGCTGTTATTGGTACGGTATTTGGTGTGGCAACTTCATTGGGGTACGGGGTAACCCAAATCAATGCCGGTATTAACTACCTGTTTGATATTCCAGTGTCCGATACCGTACAAGTAGTGTTAATTATTGGCGTGACCTTGCTTGCTGTTATTTCGGTCACAACCGGCTTAGACAAAGGCATACGCCGACTGTCTGAGCTCAATATGATACTCGCAGTATTGTTGTTAGTGTTCGTATTATTACTCGGGCCAACGGTATTTTTGTTACAAGCATTTGTACAAAATACCGGTGCTTATGTATCAGAAATCGTAGGCAATACTTTTAATTTATTTGCCTATGAAAAAACCGATTGGATTGGTGGTTGGACTGTATTCTATTGGGGCTGGTGGTTAAGTTGGGCGCCGTTTGTTGGATTGTTTATTGCGCGAGTATCTCGCGGCCGCACGATTCGTGAATTTGTACTCGGGGTATTACTGGTTCCTGCTGGTTTTACTTTAATGTGGATGACCTTCTTTGGTAACTCAGCCATTGAGTTGATTCTAAACCAAGGGGTGACCTCATTAGGTGAATTGGTACAAAACGACGTACCTATTGCACTGTTTGCTTTCTTAGAGCAATTTCCCTGGAGTAGCTTCTTAAGTGTGGTAGCCACACTCATGGTCGTGGTGTTCTTTGTCACCTCGTCAGACTCTGGTTCTATGGTGGTCGACATGCTCTGCTCCAATGGCCGTGACGACACGCCGGTTTGGCAGCGTATTTTCTGGGCCAGCGGCGAAGGCCTCGTGGCCATTATTTTGCTGCTAGCCGGTGGGCTTGGTGCATTACAGACCATGACCATTGCCAGTGCTTTGCCGTTTACCATTATCTTGATGATTGCCACCTATGGGTTGATCCGCGCCTTGCGCGTTGACGTTCATAAGAAAGATACGCTGCAGAATAACTATTTAACGGCGTCGTCTTCTAGCAATAAAAACTGGCGCGAGCGTTTACACAATATTATTGATTTTCCGAGTAAATCGGTAGGGCAACGGTTCTTACTGCAAGTGGTGCAACCGGCATTTGATGATGTTGCTGAAGAAATGCGTAGTAGTGGGTTGACGGTTAACTTAGAAATTGACGACAAAGACAATAAGACATTCCGAGTTATTCATGGTGATGAAATAGATTTCATTTACCAAGTGCATTTAGCGTCTCATATTCAGCCTGCGTTTATTCATGCTGATGCTGACACAACTGACGCTCCAGAGGAGCAAAAGTATTATCGCGCCGAGGTACACCTGCGTGAAGGTGGGCAAGATTACGATATTCTTGGTTGGTCGCGCGATGCGGTTATAGGCGACATTATTGACCATTACCACAAACATATGCATTTTCTGCACGTGTTGCGTTAAGGAGAACTAAATATGGTGAAGTTAACTCTGGTAGCAGCAGCGGTGGCGGCAAGCTTAACGGCGCTGCCGGCCTATAGCCAAGATAAGACAACCACTGAGCAAGAGTTGAAAGTGTTGTTACAGCAGGTAGAGGCTCTTAAGCAGCGTATAGTTGATCTTGAAAATAAAATTGCCGAACAACCGGCAGAGCAACGCCAAGCCAGTGCGCAAGAAGCCGACTCAGATGACGAGATTGCGCCGCGACGACAGGTAAAAGGTCAAGCATTGGGGGCACGTGTTGAACGCTTAGAAGAAGACGTGCAGGAAGCTAAAAACGACCCGATTCGTATTGGGGGAGCGGTACGCACCCAGTACGTGTGGGAAGATTATAATGATCCATTAAAAGAGCGTGGTGGCGATTTTGACTTCGACTTAGTTCGTATTGATTACAGCGGTCAAATTGGCGATGTCATTTTGTCTGCGCAATATCGCTGGTTTCAATATATGGACGTGGTTCAGCACGCTTGGGTGGGTTACAACTTTACCGAGAACTGGCAGGGACAGTTAGGCGTCACCAAGGTTCCCTTTGGTAATACACCCTATAACTCTAACAGCTACTTTTTTAGCTCAAACTTTTACGTAGGGCTTGAAGACGATCACGACCTTGGTGCGAAAATGCGTTATCGCGACGATAACTGGGACTTCGACGTGGCATTTTTTAAGTCTGACGAATTAGGTGGGGCTGATAGTTTAGCCACGAGTAAAGCCGATCGTTATGCTTATGATGCAGTGGGTGTGCGCTTAAGTGGCGAAGGTTTGTATGACACGCCAGTGGCTTTGGCGGCCGAAACCAATAGTTGGGCATTACGTGGAGTACGGAAGTGGACTCTTAATGACCACAGCTCAGCTGAGCTCGGTGCGAGCGTGCAGTGGGGCGACATGAATGATGGTGTTGATACGGTTGGCGATCGCACCGCATGGGCCGTACATGGTGTATATAACTATGATCAATGGACCTTTATGGGCCAGGTTACTGAATATGACTACAATTTAGACTTGGCAAACCAAGGCCTAGTGGTCGGCGCTTATGCGTATTACGACACCATACCAACCAAAGCGCGCTTGTATTCAGCCAATATCGCGTACAGCATGCCCGTTAAAATTGGGCCAATTACCAATTTGACCTTCTACAATGACTTCAGCTTAATGACCGATAAGCGTTTGTATGACGAAGAAACATTAATGAATGTACTTGGTGTTGCTGTGTCTGCTGGTGGCTTGTACACCTATTTTGATTGGGTAACGGCACGTAACCAACCTTTTGTTGGCGGCTCTATGAGCGGCGAGGCAAAAGACACCAACACAAGGTTTAACATTAATATTGGCTATTATTTTTAAGCAAAAATGAGTACAGTGACCTTATTCAAACAGTTGTTTAAGTTGAGGTCATTGTGTCGACATATTATCAGCATTTATTTCAGCCGCTCGATTTAGGTTTTACACAACTAAAAAATCGCGTACTCATGGGCTCCATGCATACCGGTTTGGAAGAAGAAAAGAATGGCTTTGATAAATTAGCCGCCTTTTACGCTGAACGCGCAAAGGGCGGTGTTGGTTTAATTGTTACCGGCGGCATAAGCCCCAATTTTCGCGGTCGAGTAAGTCCATTTGGTAGCGAGCTAAGTAAACCATGGCACATAAGCAAGCACCGAAAAGTTACCGATGCTGTGCACCGCGAAGGTGGCAAAATATGTATGCAAATTTTGCATACAGGTCGCTATGCTTACCATCCGTTTTCGGTCGCGCCAAGCAAAATAAAAGCGCCGATAAACCCGTTCGCCCCCAAGGCCATGAGTGAACGCCAAATTTTAACGACCATCAAGCATTTTGCTCGTGCCGCTAAACTCGCGCAAAAAGCCGGTTACGATGGCGTTGAAGTTATGGGTTCGGAAGGTTATCTAATCAACCAATTTATTTGCCCCCGTACCAATAAACGCACCGATCGCTGGGGTGGTTCGTTTGAGAATCGAAGCCGCTTTGCGATTGAAATTATCAAAGCCATTCGAGAAGCTGTTGGCGAACAATTTATTATTGTGTATCGCTTATCAATGCTGGACTTAGTGCCTGACGGCAATACCTTCGAAGAAGTGATTGAGCTCGGTAAAGCGGTAGAAAAAGCGGGTGTAACTATTATTAACAGTGGTATTGGTTGGCACGAGGCGCGCGTACCGACGATTGTGACTTCAGTTCCACGAGGAGCCTTTAGCTGGATCACCGCGCGTGTGCGGCAAGAGCTTTCCATTCCGGTGGTGGCAGTAAACCGTATTAATACACCGGAAGTCGCCGAAAAAATATTGGCTGACGGTGAAGCTGACATGGTGTCTATGGCCCGCCCATTGCTTGCCGACCCGTACTTTGTAGAGAAAGCAGCAGCTAACCAAGCGGACCGTATTAATACCTGTATTGCGTGTAACCAAGCGTGTTTAGATCATGTGTTTGAAAACAAGCGGGCCAGTTGCTTGGTCAACCCGCAAGCCTGTTACGAAAGCGAGCTGGTATTTACTGCCACTGCACAGCCGAAAAAAGTCGCGGTTATTGGTGCTGGCCCTGCAGGTCTTGAGTTTGCGTGCCGGGCTGCCGAGCGGGGCCATGAAGTGCACCTGTTTGATGGTGCCAATGACATTGGTGGGCAGTTTAATTACGCCAAGCAAATTCCGGGCAAAGAAGAGTTTCACGAAACCATTCGTTACTTCAAAAATCGTCTCGCAGATACCGGCGTTCAGGTGCATTTAAACAGTCGTCAAAGCGCTGCAAGTTTAGCCACAGAGAAATTCGACGAGGTGGTGTTAGCAACGGGCGTGGTGCCACGTCAACTGGACTTGCCCGGCATTGATTCTGACAAAGTCTTGGGCTATTTAGACGTTTTACGCGACCATAAACCAGTAGGGCGCAAGGTTGCATTAATTGGTGCCGGTGGTATTGGGTTTGATTTGGCCGAATATTTAACCACTGACAAGTCGCCAACGTTAGATAGTCAAGAATGGTCTGAAATTTGGGGTGTGGATAAACACTATCAATCGCGCGGTGGTCTAAAGCCGCCGGCAAAAGATGAAGCAACCCGCGAAATTTGGTTGCTGCAGCGAAAAACATCAAAAGTAGGTGCAGGGCTTGGTAAAACCTCAGGTTGGGTGCACCGAGCGACGCTCAAGAAAAAGGGTGTTGAAATGCTTGCTGGTGTTACCTACAAGCGTGTGACTGACGAAGGGCTATGGATAGAAATTGATGGCCAAGAGCAATTGCTTGCGGTGGATAACATTGTGATTTGTGCCGGGCAAGTGCCACAGCGAGAGCTGCAAGCCGAACTTTCCGAGCTTGGCATGTCAGTGCACTTAATTGGTGGTGCAGACGTTGCCGCCGAACTGGATGCGAAACGAGCGATACGTCAAGGCGCAGAGCTTGCCGCACGAATATAACATGACTGTTAGTTACGATTTACATTGTCATAGCCACTTCTCAGATGGCGTGCTTAGTCCTCAAGAGCTGGTCCAGCGCGCGGTTGAAAATGGTGTCACCCATTTGGCGCTTACAGACCATGACTCCATTGCGGGGCTTGACCATGCACAAGCCGCTATTACTGCTGAAAACTTGCCATTAACGCTTATTAATGGCACGGAAATAACTTGCACATGGGAGCAGTTTGAAATTCATGTTGTGGGCTTGAATTTTGACCGCCAAGCAAGCGTTATCAAAGAATTATTGGCGTCACAACAAGATCAGCGCCGTACCCGCTACCAAGCTATGGTTGAAAAGCTACATAAAGCCGGCATATCGGTTCAACCACCATTGGCTCAAGAAATGACCATGCCAACGCGTAAACATTTAGCCGACGCATTAGTGAATGAAGGCTGGGTGCGCGACATTGAAACTGCATTTCGGCGTTATTTAGGCAAAGGTCAACAAGCTTATGTGGCAACCCAATGGGCGAACTTTACCGAAGTTGCCGCCGCAGTGAAAGCCGCCGGTGGGGTAACAGTCATTGCTCACCCTCATGCTTACCAGCTCAGCAACAAATGGTTACGGCGTTTGTTAAATGAGGCTAAAATGGCAGGCATTGATGGCGTTGAGGTCGCTATTGGTGCGCAAGCGCCGGGTGATCGTGAAGCGCTAGCGACTTTTGCTCAAGAACTTGGCCTTTACGCCTCTGTAGGTTCTGATTTTCACTTACCCGGGCGGTGGCGCGAACTGGGCAAAAACCTTTGTTTACCCGAGCGCTGTGTGCCAATATGGTCGCAGTGGTCAGAGGAAACAGTAAGATAACTTTTAAGCCGATATGAAGAGTCTATGAGCCAATACTTTAGTGTGCATTCGGAAACCCCTCAAAAACGCCTCATTCAGCAGGCGGCAGATATTATTTTGCAGGGCGGCGTGGTGGTGTACCCGACCGACTCCGGCTATGCCATTGGTTGCCGTATCGGTGAAAAAAATGCAATGGAGCGAATTTGTCGAATTCGTAACATTGATAAAGACCATAACTTTACCTTGATGTGCCGTGATTTATCAGAATTATCGACTTATGCACGAGTAGACAATCAGGCTTTTCGGCTATTGAAGAATAATACCCCAGGCGCGTATACCTTTATTTTGAAGGGAACGAAAGAAGTTCCTAAACGTCTGTTGAATCCGAAGCGCAAAACCATTGGTATTCGTGTTTCTGATGACCCCATTGTTATGGCCTTGCTCGAGGCGCTCGGTGAACCACTGATGTCGACCAGTTTAATTTTGGACGATAACGAGTTTGCCGAGTCTGATCCTCATGAAATTCGCGAGCGACTAGAACGCCAAGTCGACTTGATAATTGATGGCGATCATCGCGGTGAAGAGCAAACAACGGTGATTGACTTAGCCGATGACGAAGTGCGGGTTGCGCGCCCAGGTGCGGGTGATATTTCGCCTTTTGTGGACTATTAAATAGCGATGAGTACGGCTGAGCAAGCTCCGCAACAACACTCTTTGCCGCTAGGTTTTGTGCGCGGCGAGCCAGTCATTGATAAACCTGAAGACTTATACATTCCCCCAGATGCCCTTGAATTAATTCTTGAGAGCTTTTCGGGGCCGATGGACTTGTTGTTGTATCTTATTCGCCGCCAAAAAATGGAAATTGTTGACCTACCCATATTGCCGATAACCAAGCAGTACATGGAATATGTCGACATGATGAAAGACTTAAAACTAGAGCTAGCCGCTGATTATTTAGTCATGGCGGCTATGTTGGCAGAAATAAAAAGTCGTATGTTGTTACCACGACCGCCCACGGATGATGACGAAGAAGAAGACCCACGAGCTGAGTTAGTGCGCCGCTTGCAAGAGTACGAAGCTATTCGTCAAGGCGCTCAACACCTTGACGAACTGCCCCAAACCGGGCGTGATAATTTTATTGGTCATGCGCAAACTGACGCTCAACAATGGGTTGAACAGCAGTTACCAGAAGTTGCCTTGGCAGACTTAGCCCTTGCCTTCAGCCAAGCATTAGCCCAAGCAAAGCTACAAAACCATCACCAAGTGCAACGCGAAAAACTTTCAACTCGTGAACGAATGAGTCGTATTTTAGATTTATTACAACATCAGCAGCGCCTGCGCTTTGCCGATTTATTTGACCCTAGTGAGGGCCGGCCAGGCGTTGTGGTGAGTTTTCTGGCCATACTTGAGTTAGTCAAAGAAGCGTTAGTTGAAGTGGTTCAAGTTGACGCTTTTAGCGAAATTCATGTGATGCAACGAGAGCCTATTTATGCAGAATCAACAACTTAAACAAGCCGTCGAGGCGTTACTTTTCGTTGCCGAACAACCGTTGAGCGAGGCGCAGCTGCTTGAGTACTTTAGCAATGAGAGTATAAGCCGCAAGCAACTCAAGAATATCTTAACGGAGTTGCAAAAAGACTATCAAGAGCGCGGAGTGCAACTCACCCGTGTCGCATCAGGATATCGTTTTCAGACGCGCGCTGAATTGGGTGGTATAATAAGCCGGTTGTGGCAAGAGAAGCCGCCGCGATATTCGCAGGCGATGCTTGAAACCCTCGCACTCATTGCCTATCGGCAGCCAATTACCCGCGGAGACATCGAAGATATTCGCGGCGTTAGTGTTAGCTCGCAGATTATGAAAACACTGCAAGAGCGTGGTTGGGTGAAGGTGGTTGGGCATCGGGAAGTGCCTGGTCGGCCACAGTTATATGCCACAACAGCCGAGTTTTTAGATTATTTTAGTTTAAGCGATTTATCCGAGTTACCTGCTATTCCAGAACCTGCTGAAAAGGCGTCGAATACAGGGCAAACCATAACCGCTGAGACAGCGACAAATGAGAGCCATGCCCATGAGTGAAAAGTTACAAAAAGTATTAGCCCGATCAGGTCACGGTTCACGCCGTGAATTGGAAGCCATGATTGCTGCCGGTCGTGTCAGCGTCAATGGCCAAGTAGCCACCTTAGGTGAGCGTATAGAATCGAATGCAACGGTACGTATTGATGGCCGCGAAGTGAGCATCAAACAGCCTGAAGACGTGGTGTGTCGTGTACTTATGTACCATAAGCCAGAAGGCGAATTATGTACTCGCAAAGATCCTGAAGGGCGCCCGACCGTTTATGATCGCTTGCCACGTGTGCAAGGAACCCGTTGGGTTGCTGTAGGGCGATTAGATGTGAATACTTCAGGCTTATTGTTATTTACCACCGACGGTGAGTTAGCTAATCGTTTAATGCACCCTGGCCACGAAATTGAGCGCGAATATTCGGTGCGCGTGTTTGGTGAAGTGACCGATGCTATGATGCGCAAGCTCAAGCAGGGGGTGCAATTAGAAGACGGCCCAGCAAACTTCAAGGAAATAAAACGCGGTGGCGGAGAAGGCATGAACCAATGGTTTCGTGTCGTGCTCACCGAAGGTCGTAATCGCGAAGTTCGCCGTTTATGGGAATCTCAAGGCGTGCAAGTCAGCCGCTTGATTCGTGTGCGTTATGGCAACATTAAATTAGAACAAGGCTTGCCACAAAGCGGTTGGGGTGAATTGTCGTTAAAAGACATTAACTACCTGCGCGCTTTAGTTGAGCTGCCCGAAGAAACGCGTACTTTTATTGACCCGCGTCAAGGTGAATCTCGTCAGAAACGTTACTCGCGCGCGCGCCGAGCTCATGCACAAAAATTGCAACAGCGTGGTCAAGCTCCGGCGCATCGCCAAGATGCAGCCGCTGAAGCGAAACCTAAAACGGCCGGAAAAGGCCGTGGGTTTAAAGACAATGAGTTTAAAGATCATGACAACAAACGACATGATGGCAAAGGTAAGGAGCGCAGAGGTGCCGGGCGAAATGCTCGAAATACCGATGCAGATCTTGATAGCAAACCTCGCAAGCCGAAACCCAAGCAACGTATTGCTACAGGGAAAAAACGCACGCGGCAATGAGTCTGTTAGCTGATTGGCAATTATCTGGCCCATTATTCGTTTTATGGCCATTTCGCGATGATGTATGGCGCGACAATGGCCGTCCTGCTCAGCAGCAATTAATGTCGCTAGCAGCTCGGTTGCAAGCTCACACGAGCGATCAAGAGCTGCTATTTGGTGTTCATCCCAATATTCCATGTGAACCAGTCACCCAACAACCATTGCTGCAAATACGCTACAACGATGCGTGGCCGCGCGACATTGGGCCGCTGTGGGTGCGCGATAACAACCGGGTCGTTGCCCATGGCTTTAAGTTTTCCGCATGGCATGGCCTATACCTCGACACCCGTGACGATCAGGCCTTTGCAGCGCAGCTTTGTCAGCAGCTGGGCGTGGCGTTTAGGAACCACCCTGATTTGGTGCTGGAGGGGGGGGCAATAAGCACTGATGGTGCCGGCGTGGCAGTTGTTCATGGCGTTAGCGTTATGCGCAACAATCCGCAGTGGTCACGCAGCGACATTGAAAAGTATTTAATTGAACATTTGAAATTAAGCCATGTGTATTGGTTAGACTTTGCGCATCCTGCGGACGAAACGGGAGGGCATACTGACAATCAGGTGCAGTTTTTAGCTGAAAATATCGTCGTTTGCGCTTTGCCTATTCCGAGTAGTTCGTTATTTGAGCACTATCAATGTCAGCTTGATGCCATGAAGTTATGGCGCAATGCCAAGGGCCAACCCTACAAAATTGTGATATTGCCTCAACCTGAAGCCATAATGCCCAATGCGTCGGAATACCACAGTGTGCGCGCAGTACCAGGAGTATTTCCCCGTGGTCAGCGAGCCTTGCTAGCAAGTTACGTGAATTTAGTGCGCGGAGCTAACTATGTGTTACTGCCGCAATTTAACCTTGCCGAAGACACCGAAGCTTTAGCAACGCTGCGCGCAGCGTTGCCGTCTGTTACGGTTATTCCCGTACACGCCGATGAATTTATCAAAGCGGGTGGCGCCATACATTGTATGACGCTGGGCTTACCGAATACGGATTATTGCGGCGCAATAGCGTAAGTTAACGACACCTGTGCGCGAATGGTTTGGGTACCGGGTAAACTAACTTGGTCGGCTTGCCGAAAGCGCGCCGACGCTAATGCTAAGGCTTTAGGTGCCTGACTCATTTCTTGTATTTGTGCCACGGCGACAATTTTTACCCCTGCTGCGGCCGCTAACAACTCGGCTTTTGCGCGAGCATTTTTCACGGCCTGTTGCAGAACGTCGTTGTACAGTAAGTCGGGTTCACTGACTAAAAACTGAGCTTGGCTAATTTCGGTCACGCCAGAGGCGAGGGCATGATCAAGAATGATGTCGTAAATAGCCAGGTCTGTTAACTGAATTTGAATAGTGCGTGACACGTTAAAACCGCGCTGAATTCGCTGTCCTTCTTGGTAATCATAAACGGGTGCAGCGCTAAGCCGGTATGAGGTAATTGCCTGCTCCGGAATGTCTTGCTCGCGCAAGAACATAATAACTTCAGAGGTTTGTTGGTCAACGCGAGCTTTGAGAGCGACCAGATCATCACCAGATTGACTTACGTTGAGCGTTAACTGAGCTTGGTCTGGTTCGCGAAATGTTTCAGCGTCAGCTTGCACAGTGATGGTGTTGGGCGTGTTGGTGGCCGGTTGGCAAGCTGCTAACATAGTGAATGACATGACAGCAATCAATGTAAAGCGATAGAACATAACGATTCCTTTTAATGATCGATAATTACAGGCAAGTATAGACGCTATGAAACCGTCCATTGACCACACCGACGAGCACAGCAATGACGCGCAACAAGCCGAAGAGGTGTTAGTTCGGCTTATGGCGCGCCGTGAGCACTCAGCCCAAGAACTCAGACAAAAACTTAAGCAACGAGGGTTCGACCACAATGTTGTCGAGTTAGTTCTGGAAAAAGCGCAGCAGCGAGGTTGGCAATCGGATCAACGCTTTGCTCAAGTATGGGTGCGAACCTGTATTGCTCGTGGCGACGGTGCTCGTAAAATTAATGCGCAAGCGCAGAAAAAAGGCTTGTCGAGTGAGCTCATTCAGCAAGCGCTAGCAGCGGAGCAACCGAACTGGAGCGATGCTTGTTTTGAACGTTTACTGCGTAAGTTTGGTGAGCAACCACCACAGGATCAAAAACAACGCGATAAAATCATGCGTCATTTGTTGCAACGCGGGTTTTCATTTGACGAAATAAAACGTGCACTTGAACGCCAACGACAGGGTGCTGCAGACTAGTCGAAGCGATTCATTCGTGGTAGCATTTTGCGCTATCTTTAGTCAAAAATTGACATCTGTTAATTCCAAATCGTCACAGGAAGTAGTCCATGCAAATGACCAGTGCGGAAATTCGTGAAGCGTTTCTCGCGTTCTTCGCTGATAAAGGCCATCAACGTGTCCCATCAGCTTCGTTAATTCCAGGAAACGACCCAACGCTGCTATTTACGAACGCCGGTATGGTGCCGTTTAAAGATGTGTTTTTGGGCGACGAGCAACGCGATTATATCCGCGCAACGTCAGCGCAACGTTGTTTGCGTGCAGGCGGTAAGCATAACGATTTGGAAAACGTGGGTTACACGGCTCGCCACCATACATTTTTTGAAATGCTCGGTAACTTTAGCTTTGGTGACTATTTTAAGCGTGAAGCCATTCAATATGCGTGGGAGTTTTTAACCGACGTATTAAAGCTACCGAAAGAAAAGCTTTGGGTAACCGTGTTCACTGAAGACGACGAAGCATACAACATTTGGGCCAACGAAATGGGCGTGCCCACTGATCGTATTTCCCGCATTGGCGAGAAGGACAATTTCTGGGCAATGGGCGATACCGGACCCTGTGGCCCATGTTCGGAAATTTTCTTCGACCATGGCGAAGACGTTTGGGGTGGGCCTCCGGGGACACCTGAAGAAGACGGTGACCGTTACATTGAAATTTGGAACTTGGTCTTCATGCAATATAACCGTCAAGCAGACGGTACCTTGCAACCATTACCAAAGCCGTCGGTAGATACCGGCATGGGGTTAGAACGTATCGCGGCGGTTATGCAACACGTACATAGCAACTATGAAATTGATCTGTTCCAAGCCTTAATTCACGATGCAGCAAAAATTATCGGCACCGATGAGCTGAACAATAAATCATTGCGCGTTATTGCCGACCACATTCGTTCATGTAGCTTTCTCATTGCTGATGGTGTGCAGCCGTCTAACGAAGGTCGCGGATACGTGCTACGTCGTATTATTCGTCGAGCGGTGCGCCACGGCAGCATGCTCGGCGCGAAAGGCACATTTTTCTATAAGCTAGTTGCTAGCTTAGTGACGCAAATGGGTGCCGCTTACCCAGAGCTAAAAGCTAAGCAACAAGTTATCGAGCAAGCTTTGCAACGCGAAGAAGAACAGTTCGGTAAAACTCTAGAGCGCGGCTTAAACATTTTGAATGATGCGCTGGCCGAGCTTGAAGGTACAGTGCTGCCAGGTGAGTTGGTGTTTAAACTTTACGACACCTATGGCTTCCCAATGGACCTAACCGCCGATATGGCGCGTGAAAAAGGCCTTACTATTGACGAAGCAGGCTTCCAGCAAGCGATGGACGCTCAGCGTCAACGGGCGCAGCAGGCATCTAATTTCGGAGTCGACTACAACGAGCGCTTAAAGTCTGCGCAAAAATCTAAGTTTTTAGGTTATACCGACGTGTCTGCAACCAGTGAGGTTGTTGAGTTGTTCGTTGATGGTGAAAGTGTGCAAGAACTGCCGGCAGGCGCGAAAGGTATTGTGGTTCTTACTGAAACGCCGTTCTATGCAGAAAGCGGCGGCCAGATTGGTGATACCGGTACCTTGGTTGCCAATGGCAACGAATTTACCGTCAGCGACACTCAGTATATTGGTAAAGCTATTGCGCATCACGGTACTGCTGCGAACCCATTAAAAGTGGGCGATAAGGTTGCTGCACATGTTGATGCGCAGCGTCGTGAAGCCGTTAAGCGCAACCACTCAGCAACGCATTTATTGCATGCTGCACTGCGTAACCTACTGGGTGAGCATGTCACGCAAAAAGGCTCTTTGGTCACCGCTGAACGTTTGCGCTTTGACTTTTCTCATTTTGAAGCTGTGAGCGCAGAGCAACTTGATGCCATTGAACGTCAAGTTAACGAAGAAATTTATAAAAACCATGCGGTTGAAGCTGCTGTCATGCCGATTGAAAAAGCCAAAGAAGCGGGCGCGATGGCATTGTTTGGCGAGAAATATGACGACGACGTGCGCGTATTGCGTATGGGCGACTTTTCGATGGAATTATGTGGCGGAACGCACGTCAACCAAACTGGCGACATTGGTATGTTCCGGATTGTTTCAGAAGCAGGTATTGCTTCTGGCGTACGTCGTATTGAAGCCGTCACGGCAGCTGGTGCCGTTCAGTTTACCTTGCAACAGCAGCAGCAATTACGTAAAGCAGCAGGTATGCTGAAAACCGACACCGCGCATGTCGCCGAAAGATTGCAGCAGCAGATTGATCGTGGTCGTCAACTTGAACGTACTATTGATGAATTGAATCAGCAAATGGCAGCACAAGCCGGCTCAAGCCTTGTTGATAATGCGATAACCATTGCTGACACCAAGGTCGTTATTGCACAGGTGAGCAATATCGAAGCCAAAGCGTTACGCGGCATGGTTGATGACTTGAAGAACCAGTTGCAGTCAGGCATTGTGGTGTTGGGCTTAGCTGTCGATGATAAAGTAAGTTTGATTGTTGGCGTCACTAAAGACTTAACTGGGCGTGTAAAAGCAGGGGACGTGGTGAACGCAGCCGCTGCCGAAGTTGGTGGTAAGGGCGGCGGTCGTCCTGATCTAGCGCAAGCAGGCGGTAACGACGCCAGCAAACTGGGTAAAGCTCTGGAAGTGGCACAAGCCAAACTTGAAGCATTGCTCGGATGAAAGATACGCTAAAAAATTGCGGTAAACTGCATAAAGGTGCAGTTAAGAGAGCAACCTAAGCGGCTGTGTTAGCATGAATTCCTTGCTAGAATAACCGTTTACTTGCAAAACACGATGAATAGCTACGCAAAGAGTCGTGACTCTTATAACAATTGTGATATATTCTCTGTGTACTAAAAAAAACAGGCTGATGGTGCGGGGATGTTCTATACTGAACCGCATGGGAAACGGAAGTAGGGAAGGAGTAGGCTCATGTTGATCTTAACCCGCAGAGTGGGTGAGACCTTAATGATAGGTGATGAGGTCACAGTCACAGTATTGGGTGTAAAAGGAAACCAGGTGCGTATTGGGGTGAACGCACCGAAAAATGTTTCTGTACACCGTGAAGAAATTTATATGCGCATTCAAGCTGAGCATCAAGACAGCGAGAAGCCAGAGAACGACAATTAAGTTATCTCAAAAGCTGATCTTTTTAGATCGGCTTTTTTGTTTTTTTGGCGTCGCCGTAAATTTCAATTTCATAGAAAATAGCGGTTTATGCCGGATTTTTGCTCGAGATGTTTAAAATTCCCACAAACGAACCGTTATTTCTAAAAAATCGTTTGACATATTTTTCAAGGTCGCTAGAATTCAACGCCACAAGTAAGCGGTGAGGTGGCCGAGAGGCTGAAGGCGCTCCCCTGCTAAGGGAGTATAGGGTTTGTAGCTCTATCGAGGGTTCGAATCCCTCCCTCACCGCCATTTGTCAACAACGCACTCGTAGCTCAACTGGATAGAGTACTCGGCTACGAACCGAGCGGTTGGAGGTTCGAGTCCTCCCGAGTGCGCCATTTGTTGACAAGCCAAACCGAAATACGCACTCGTAGCTCAACTGGATAGAGTACTCGGCTACGAACCGAGCGGTTGGAGGTTCGAGTCCTCCCGAGTGCGCCATCTTCTTGAAAGTCAAATACGATATTAGCTAAAACCCAAAAGCTAAAACCCACTTCGTCTAGCCAATATCGCTCTAGCTCTTTTCTAATATCCAATATCTAATAGCCAATATCGCTCTTGATTTCTAATATCGCTCTCGCTTATACCGCCAAGAGTCCGTTTTTGAAGATGTTGTGTTATGCTGATAAGCAACTCAACTTAAATAGCAAACGGATGGACGTGGACCTGTTATGACTGGGCTAATATCTGAAGCATTTGCAATTATGGTTACCGGGATGGTGACAGTATTTGTCTTTCTTACGATTTTGATCGGAGCAATGAATGTGCTGCGTATCATTGCTGATAAGCCTGAAGCAGACAGCGAGCTAGGCTCAGGTGCGCCCGCATCGAGCCCGACTGCGCAGCAATTAGCGGCAATTACTGCTGCTGTGCACCAGCATCGTCGTTCCTCGAATCCGCAAAACAACAAGTAAGGAGCGCTTAAATGTCGAACCCATTAAAACTCACAGAACTGGTATTTCGTGACGCTCATCAGTCATTGCTCGCTACACGCTTTCGTCTTGATGACATGCTGCCGATGGCAGAGAAGCTCGATAATATGGGTTATTGGTCAATGGAGTCTTGGGGTGGAGCCACCTTTGATGCCTGTATTCGCTATTTAGGTGAAGACCCGTGGGAGCGTATTCGTGAGATAAAAGAGGCCATGCCGAAAACGCCTCAGCAAATGTTATTACGCGGTCAAAACTTGTTAGGTTATCGCCATTACGCCGACGACGTAGTGCGCCGCTTTGTTGAGCGTGCCCGCGAAAATGGTGTGGATGTATTTCGTATTTTTGATGCGATGAACGATGTGCGCAATTTAGAAACGGCGATCAAAGCAGCAAAAGACGTTGATGGTCATGCGCAAGGCACAATGTCCTATACCGTAAGCCCTGTTCATACGTTAGAAAAGTGGCTTGATATGGCGAAGCAACTCGAGCAAATGGGCTGCGATTCGTTATGTATTAAAGATATGGCTGGTTTGTTGCGCCCTGAGCCTGCGTTTGAGTTAATTTCAGCGTTAAAGAAAACCGTTGATATTCCAATCGCAATGCAATGTCATGCCACAACGGGGTTAAGCACCGCAACCTACCAGAAAGCGATTGATGCCGGCATTGATATGCTAGATACAGCTATTTCGTCAATGAGTATGACCTACGGGCACTCAGCCACCGAAACCATTGTGGCGATGACTGAAGGCACTTCACGTGATACTGGTCTGCAGTTAGGTAAATTAGAAGAAGTGGCAAGCTACTTCCGTGAAGTACGCAAAAAATACTCGCAATTTGAAGGTTCATTAAAAGGGATCGATGCGCGTATTTTATTGGCACAAGTGCCTGGTGGCATGCTGACCAACATGGAAAACCAGCTACGCGAACAAGGCGCAACTGATAAATTTGAGGCGGTACTCGAGGAAATTCCACGGGTAAGAGAAGATCTCGGCTTTATTCCGCTGGTGACGCCAACTTCTCAAATTGTTGGCACACAAGCCGTATTAAACGTGCTTAGTGGAGAGCGTTATAAATCAATATCTAAAGAAACGCGAGGGGTTTTGCGAGGCGAATATGGCGCTACCGCAGCGCCTGTTAACAAAGAGCTTCAACAACAAGTACTAGCCGGTGATGAGCCGATTACGGTGCGCCCAGCTGATTTGATTGAGGATGAGCTAGAAAAACTGACTCACGAGTTGCAAGCCAAAGCTAAAGAAGATGGCATAAAGCTGGCAGAAGCGGAAATTGACGATGTGCTGACTTACGCGTTATTCCCGCAAATTGGTCTGAAGTTCTTGAAAAACCGTGGTAACCCAGATGCATTTGAGCCAGCACCGTCTGCAGAAGGGGCTGTCAGCGCCGATCAAGCTTCTGCAAGTACGTCTGCAAGCACCGCACAAAGCAATGGCGAGGCGGCTGTTTACGACGTTAAGGTTGATGGCAAAGTATTTACTGTTGAAGTAGCGCCTTCTGGGCAAATTGTTTCGGCAGCGCCGGCCACAACATCAGCATCAACGCCGACAAATACTGAAGGCCGTGATGTGAAAGCACCACTTGCAGGCAACGTGTTCAAAGTGCAAGTAAAGCAGGGTCAACAAGTCAAAGCGGGCGATGTATTGATCGTTCTTGAAGCGATGAAAATGGAAACCGACATTAAGGCCGAGCATGATGGTACCGTCGCGCATATCCACACGAAGGAAGGCGACAGTGTTGCGGTTGGTGATCTTCTGTTGACGTTGGAGTAATGGCATGGAGCGCTTATTAACCTTATGGGATAGCACTGCTATTGCCGCCTTTACTTGGGGTGAAGGCGTCATGATGCTGGTTGGTGCATTGTTGCTGTACCTTGCTATTCACAAGAAGTTTGAACCACTGTTGTTATTGCCTATTGGTTTTGGCGCCATTTTGGCGAATATTCCGCAGGCAGGGTTTAATGATCCCGGCGGGTTGCTGTACTACGTCTATTACGTGGGTATTGAAACCGGTGTGTTTCCGCTGCTGATTTTTATGGGGGTTGGCGCGATGACAGACTTCGGTCCGTTGCTTGCTAATCCGCGTACGCTATTGCTCGGTGCCGCCGCTCAATTTGGTATTTTTGCAACATTGCTCGGCGCCATTGCTTTAAATGGCTTACCGGGTTTTGATTTTACCTTAGCGGATGCCTCGGCTATCGCCATTATAGGCGGTGCGGATGGCCCAACGGCCATATTTTTGGCGTCACGGTTAAGTCCTGATTTGCTGGGGGCCATTGCGGTTGCTGCGTATTCATACATGGCGTTAGTACCGATTATTCAACCGCCAATTATGAAGCTGCTTACCACTGAAGCTGAGCGCAAAATTCAAATGGAACAGTTGCGCCCAGTGGCACGTAAAGAAAAAATACTCTTTCCGTTGGCTGTGCTGTTGCTAACGCTATTGTTCTTACCAACGGCGACCCCGCTAGTGGGTATGTTCTGTTTGGGCAACTTGATGCGTGAAGCGGGCGTTGTCGACCGACTGAGTAAAACAGCTCAAAACGAACTGATTAATATTGTCACGATATTTCTTGGCCTGGCTGTGGGCTCGAAGCTTTCCGCATCGGAGTTTTTGTCGCTACAAACCTTAGGTATTTTGGCATTAGGTGCCGTCGCTTTCGGGGTGGGTACAGCTTCGGGAGTGTTGATGGCGAAAGTACTTGCCAAGTTCAGCAAGCAGCCGATTAACCCTCTTATTGGTGCTGCGGGGGTATCTGCAGTACCGATGGCTGCGCGTGTTGTCAACAAAGTAGGGCTGGAAGCGAACCCACAAAACTTCTTGCTAATGCATGCCATGGGGCCAAATGTGGCCGGTGTACTTGGCAGCGCTGTCGCAGCGGGTATTTTGCTGGCCTTGGTCGGTTAAGCCTTGGTTGGCTAACCAGTCGTTGGCCAGCTTTGCCGGGTTGAAGTAATTGACAAATTAAGTGAACGCTGGGCACTGAGTTGTGAGTGCTCAGTGTCTTTGCGTTTAACGGCCAGTAAGCCAAAGTAATAGTGTATAAACGACAGCGATAAACCCACTAAAAATAGCAATGTAAATAAAGCCTTTTAAGCCCTGTTTTAGGCTCCAGCCGTTGACTCGCAAGTAAACCAGCCAAATGACACTTAACAATAGTGGAATGAGAAATAGAAATCGTGTCATGAGCGTTTTCCTGTTATTTGCTGACGTTTATGCCATAAAACCAAGTCAGTCACAGCTTGATGAGCTTGTTCCAGTAATGGGTCAAGTTGAGTAATATGATCAGCCACTTCACCCACTTCACCATGAGCCATACTTTTTTCAAGTTTTGCCGCGACGCTTGATAGTTTTACGAAGCCCAAGTTGGCGGCGGCTCCTTTAAGGGAGTGAAAAAAGCGTTTTGCCTGTTCGTGTTGGCCTTTTGAAAGAAACTCAACCACTTTTTGGGGCGCTTGTTGGTACTCACTATATAGCCGGTCGACAAGACTTTGATAAAGTCCCATGTTGTGTCCTAAGCGTTCAAGCGCAGAATTAAACTCAATACCTTGGCGACTTGGATAAACGATATTTGGTGTTACTTTCTCGACCACTTCTTGTGCCGTCGGCGCCTCGTATTCACCTCGCAAACACCATTTCTCGAGTGCTTGATGCAAAACTTTCTCGTCAATAGGCTTGCTAATGTGATCTTGCATACCAGCAGCAAGAGAGCGTTCAATGTCTTCGCTGCTACTATTTGCTGTCATCGCAATGATAGGCAATTGTTGATATGAGAAATAACTACGAATTTTTTCTGCTGCAGTAAGGCCATCCATAACTGGCATTTGAATGTCCATAAGCACAAGCGCATATTGTCGGTTTTGAACCATTGATATAGCTTCTTCACCATGGCGAGCTATGTCTACCTGCAGCCCTGCATGTTCTAGCATTTCGCGAGCTATTAATTGGTTTATGTCATTGTCCTCAACGAGCAATACGGGAGCGCTACAAATTTCGTGTAAACGATTGTCGATCGTCGCTTGACGTGGTTCGTTACTTATCGACAAAGCAGAACATAAAACGCGTAACAGTCCAGAGCTGGTATAGGGTTTCACAATATATTCAGCGACACCTAAGCGTTTACTTTGTTCAATCATGTCTTGGGCATGATAATTGGTGGCCAAAATGAGCTTTGGTGTTGCCTCATGACATTCACTAAGGACTTCCTCACAAAACTCAAGTCCGCTCATGCCCGGTAACTGCCAGTCAACGATAACGGCATCGTAGTTGTGCTGCTGAAGTAACTGCAGTGCCTCCTCGGCGCTGCGGCAGGTACTTACTTGCACATCGTAGCTACGTAGCAGTTCGGTAAGCATTTCACGTGTTGTGAGGTTGTCTTCTATAGCCAGTACGTTTTTGTTCTGCAGGCGCTGAATTAAGGTATCGCGATTGGATAGATCTTGAGTTTGTTGAATGGGAAGCTGTACTTCAAGAAAGAATGTTGAGCCCTGTCCAACGCTACTGGTAACGCCTAAGCCGTGTTGGTTTATCAGTTTGACAATGCGCTGACTAATTGCCAACCCAAGACCGGTTCCACCAAACCGTCGTGTGGTTGAGCTGTCAGCCTGGGTAAATGCATCAAATAGCCGAGCTCGCTGCGCTTCGTCCATGCCAATCCCCGTATCGGTGACAGACAAACGCAGATAAACCTCGTCAGAATTCATGTCGAGCAAAGTAACAGCAACAACAATTTCGCCATTGTCAGTAAATTTAATGGCATTACTCACTAAGTTAACCAAAACTTGATTCAAGCGGAGCGGGTCGCCAACTAGGCGAGTCGGAATATTGGTTGGTAAATTGATAATAAATTCGAGGTTCTTATCATAAGCCTGGTAGGCAAACATGTCTGCAAGGTTACTTAACACTTCCTCTAAATCAAAAGGAATCGCTTCAATAGTTAATTTGCCAGCCTCGATTTTGGCAAAGTCGAGCATGTCATTAACAATACCTAATAAAATGCGAGAGGAGCTTTCAATAGAGCGCAAGTAACCGCGCTGTTGCTCGTCTAAGTTGGTTTTTAAGCTAAGCTGTGTCATTCCCAGAATTGCATTGATCGGGGTGCGAATTTCATGGCTCATATTTGCCAAAAACTCACTTTTAGCTTGGTTTGCTGCTGCAGCGTCTTGCAACTCACGCTCTCGTTCGGCTAAGCGGGTTGCATTAATAGAAAGGTCGTCACGTTGCTGGGTTGAGAAAAAACGTTGGCACAACCTTTTAAGAAAAGACTGAGACAATTGTGTTTGTTGCCGCTGTTTAGCCATATCAGACGCTAACCCTTTGGATAATCTATATGGCTTCTATCATGCCACGGTGAGGGTTCGCTGCCAATGCCAAACCATGATCAACTGCAATGGACGACAGCGCAATAAAACAGTACTATTTCGCTATCACTTATGGCTTGACGATATAAGGCAGGGAAAAAATTTGCAGTCATTATTTGCCGATGCGTTAGCACAACTTTCGCGCCCCGAAAACACCCACACGCTTCGCGATATTCACCGTGGTGTGGAACGTGAAACTTTACGAATTACTAAACAAGGAAGGCTAGCGCCGACTGGGCATCCAAAGCAACTCGGCTCGGCGTTTAAACACCCATTAATTACCACCGATTACTCAGAAGCCCTGATGGAGTTTATCACGCCTGTTGCCAATGATATTTCGATAACAATGCAGCAGCTCGAAGACATTCATGCGCATGCGTACCGTCATTTGGGCGATGAATTGTTATGGCCTCTTAGCATGCCGTGTTTTGTCGGAGATGAGAGCGATATTGTTATCGCGCAATACGGTAGCTCTCACAGTGGGCGTATGAAAACTCTATATCGTCAGGGCTTAACCCATCGATATGGCGGTGCGATGCAAATTATTGCTGGGGTGCATTACAACTTTTCGCTTCCCGAAAGCGTGTGGAAGGTGCTTGCCGAGCAGCAGGGCGAGCCACTAACTCAGTCATTTATTTCACAGCGATACTTTCACCTTATTCGTAACTACAAACGCGTTAGTTGGGTTATACCTTATTTATTTGGCGCCTCGCCGGCAATTTGTAAGTCATTTTTGCAGCACACGGAAGATAACATCGAATTCTCTGAAATGGGTAAGGGGACCGTTTATCGACCTTACGGTACGTCGTTGCGGATGAGCGACTTAGGGTATACCAATAAAGAGCAAGCTGACCTGAAAATTACCTATAACACGCTCGATGAGTATGTCGCTGGGCTGCGCCGTGCAATTTCGACTCCGTCGTCAAGGTTTAGCAAAATTGGTGTTAAAGTTGACGGTGAATATCGTCAACTGAACAGCAATATTCTACAAATAGAAAATGAGTTTTATTCGCCGATTCGGCCAAAACGAGTGACGCGAGCCGGCGAAACACCGACGCAAGCACTTGAACGAGGTGGTGTTGAATACATTGAAGTGCGCGCTTTAGATGTAAACCCGTTTAGCCCTGTAGGTATTACCGCGGAACAAATGCGCATGTTAGACGTATTGCTTGTTTACTGTGCATTAAAACCAAGCCCTGAGTTGAGCTGGGATGAACAAGTTCTTACAGATAAAAATTTTAATCGGGTTGTTATGGACGGTCGTAATCCACGCTTGACCCTTTTAGATCAAGGTTATGAGCGACCAATTTCAGACTGGCTTGAAGAGATGTTTGCCGACTTTCATGAAGTGGCCACCTTAT
The DNA here is from genome assembly GCF_900116895.1 of Pseudidiomarina donghaiensis. Classification (GTDB taxonomy): domain Bacteria; phylum Pseudomonadota; class Gammaproteobacteria; order Enterobacterales; family Alteromonadaceae; genus Pseudidiomarina; species Pseudidiomarina donghaiensis. The sequence goes on from NZ_FPCF01000004.1 coordinate 117,244, forward strand.
TAGATAAAGCGCATCAGGCAACAGATTTTTCCCTGGCGGTTACCGCGCAGTACCGTTCAGTTCTAAATCCGGAGCTGACATTGTCAGGGCAGTTTATGGCGCTATTGCGTGACAATAAATGGGATAACAGTGAGTTAGGTATGAAACTTGCGCAACAATACAAAGCGCAGTTAACGCCAGCGCCATTGCATTACTTCACTGAGCATGAATTTGAGAAGTTACGGGATGCATCACTAAGTGCGCAACACGAACTTGAGAGACAAGATGCAAGTACAAGTTTTGATGTGTTTTTACAGGAGTACTTCCGGCGTGCTGAGTGCAAAACACCAACCTGTGAGTAGCCGGAGTGTGAAGTAATGAAGTTTAAAGTATTACTTTTAACCGCCGTTGTGACGTTAGCTGGATGTGCTTCGGCACCACCGAAAGAACCCGAAAATCTGTGTCGGATTTTTTATGAAAAACGCGATTGGTATGATGCGGCCGCAGATATGCGAGACAAGTGGGGCGTGCCTATTCAAGTTCCAATGGCAATGATGTATCAAGAGAGCTCGTTCAAACACGATGCGGTGCCGCCTCGAGATTATATTCTTTGGATTATCCCTTGGGGTCGGGTAAGCAGTGCGTATGGTTATTCGCAGGCAAAAACAGGAACTTGGGATGATTACGTCCGTGAAACGGGTAATTCGTGGTCGTCACGTTCAGATTTTGCGGATGCCATAGACTTTATGGGGTGGTTTATTAGTAAGACCCACCAAATCAATGGGGTATCCAAGTGGGATGCTTACGGGCAATACTTAAATTATCACGAGGGGTGGGGGGGCTACCGTCGGCAAACCTATCGTAATAAACAATGGTTGGTAAACACTTCGCAGCGTGTTAAAGATCGCGCTAGTCGCTATGGTGCACAACTACGCAGTTGTGAAGAAGATTTGCAGCGCGGATGGTTATGGCGTTTATTTTTCGGCTAAACGTCAACGTATTCACGAAAGTATTTATGACAGTGGGTATGTGCCTGAAGCTTCAAGAGAACAGGCACATTTCGTCAGTCACTATTGGTTAGGCAAAAAGCGGACCAACTTAACCAAGTTATCGCTGCTTTCTACAATTTCTAGAGCGTAACCGTTTATACGTAAGCACAAAGGCGCCTGTGGAATATCACCGAGCTGCTCAATAATAAGGCCGCTGACCGTTTTTGGACCGTCCGTCGGTAATTCCCAGTTCATTTCTTTGTTTAACTCACGAATATTGGCAATGCCTTCAATCAAGACTGAACCATCCGGTTGAATTTTGGATGTTTCACTCGGTGCTGGCGCTATATTCGTGGTAAAGTCCCCAACAATTTCTTCCAATATATCTTCCAAGGTGACTAGCCCTTGAATATCACCGTATTCATCGACGACTAAGCCAATACGTTCTTTATTGCGCTGAAATTTTAGTAACTGCACATTAAGCGGCGTTCCTTCGGGAATGTAATAAATATCACGCGCCGCGCGAATTATTTCGGACTTGTCGATATCTGAGTTATTCTTGGTCATTATTTGCATGATGTCACGGGCATGCAAAAATCCAATTGCGTCATCTATTTCATTGCGATAGAGCAAAATGCGCGTGTACTGAGCTTGGCCTAGTTGCTTGATAATAGATTTTACGTCGTCTTGTACATCAATTCCGGAAATATCAGCGCGGGGAATCATCACATCTTCCACCGTCACTTTCTCTAAATCCAAAATACTCAAGAGCATTTCTTGGTGACTTGAAGGGATCATTGAGTTGGCTTCATTGACCACGGTACGAAGCTCTTCTGAACTCAATGCATCGCCACCGTTTGCCGCACTAGGGTTTATCCCGAGTAGCCGCATAAAGCCATTCGTTATAAAATTCACCGCGGCAACAAATGGATACATAATTGTCAGCAACGGCTTCAAGATAATTGAACTTGGAAATGCCACCCGTTCAGGATGTAATGCAGCGATGGTTTTCGGCGTAACTTCGGAGAAAATTAAAACGGCTAGGGTTAAGCCAAATGTGGCAACAACAATACCTGCATCGCCAAACAGACGCAGACAAATTATCGTAGCAATTGAAGATGCCGCAATATTGACTAGATTATTACCAATGAGAATAAGCCCGATAAGTCGATCGGGGCGATCTAACAAGTATTGCACCCGGCTGGCACCGGCATTTCCTTGCTGCGCGAGGTGGCGTAAGCGATAACGGTTAACCGACATCATGCCGGTTTCCGAACCCGAGAAGTATGCGGAAAGCAATAGCAACACCCCTAGAATGATAAAGAGGGTTGCGGTGGATATCTCGTCCAAAAAATAATCCTATAACTTAAAACTGAACGCTTAATTTAGCCAGATGACATCACAAGTCAAGTGATTCAGAGCGAATAAGCCCACAACTACACCGAAAGTAGAATATCTTTCACAAAACGGCTGCCAAAATAGGCAAGTGAAAGCAGCGTGCTTGCAACCACACTCGTAATGACCAGCGCCTTACCACGCGAGTGTTTAACCGCGTGCAAAAACAGTACGACAACGTACATACTAAATGCGACTAGGCTCAATATTGTCTTATGAGCTTGTCCTTGGGCAAACATGTCATCTAAGAATATGAAACCACTTAATATCGACACAAATAGCAACAAAGTTCCGGTGCTTAATAACCGGAAAAAATAGCGCTCAACTGTCATTAACGGTGGTAGGTAATTAATCACTAAATGACTACGATGGTGCTTGAGTAGATAATTTAAATACAGCAACTGAATCGCATAAAGAGTTGCGAGCATCAGCACCGCATAAGCTATCAACGATAGTACAATATGAACGACTAGGCCTTGGCTTTCTGCTAGCTGTGCGCCCCAATTGGCTGGGCTAATAACCATTAAGATGACGCTAACAGCAGCAAACACGTAAATGATAGGGGTTAATAACAGGCCGCCCACGTGCCGAGCTCGAACAAAAGCAAGTAATGACAGAAACAATGAGACTGTGCTTAAGCTGGTTGTAATATTGAGATGGTCAAAATCATCATAGTTTAGATATTGCCACAGTAATCCCGCATGGCTAGCAATTGCTAGTAGCGGCGCAGCTACAGTAAGCCAAGTTGACACCGTTGAACGACGCAGCTGACGCCATAAAAGGACGGCGCTTAAGCCGTATAAAAAAACCGTTATTGGAAGCAAAATGGCCATGTTCATTATCGTTTTATAATGCCGATGAAAAAGAATAACCTCAGTATATGCATTGTGCTGGCGAAACCCAATAGGATCAGGAAACTTTGCTTGAATTAGGATATACTCGGCGCCATATCGTTTTCAATTTTATAGACAGTCACCTAAGAAAGTGAGCGAATTCGCATGTTTGAGAATTTAAGCGAACGGTTGTCGCAATCGTTAAAGAATATTACCGGCCGTGGCCGTTTAACTGAAGATAATATTAAAGACACCCTGCGTGAAGTTCGCATGGCGTTGTTAGAAGCCGATGTTGCTTTGCCTGTGGTGCGTGAGTTTGTAAGCCGCGTGAAAGAGCAGGCCCTTGGTGCTGAGGTGAACAAAAGCTTAACGCCGGGCCAAGTGTTCTTAAAAATTGTGCAAAAAGAACTTGAGCATGCCATGGGCGAAGGCAATGCGCCTATCAACTTGGCAGCACAACCACCGGCTGTGATTTTAATGGCAGGTCTGCAAGGTGCTGGTAAAACCACCAGCGTTGGTAAGCTTGGGCGTTATTTGCGTGAAAAGCTGAAGAAAAAAGTTTTGGTTGTTAGTGCCGACGTTTATCGTCCAGCTGCTATTAAACAGCTTGAAACCCTGGCCAATGAAGTGGAGGTTGAGTTTTTCCCATCGTCTACTGAGCAAAAACCAGTAGCTATTGCGCAAGCTGCAATTGACCACGCTCGCAAAAAATTTATTGATGTGGTGTTGGTGGATACCGCCGGTCGTACCGCTATCGATGATGCCATGATGGATGAAATTAAAGCCTTACATCAGGCTATCAATCCAATTGAAACCTTGTTTGTGGTTGACGCCATGACCGGCCAAGACGCCGCGAATACAGCTAAAGCTTTTAGTGAAGCGCTGCCATTGACCGGTGTCATTTTGACGAAAACTGATGGTGATGCCCGTGGTGGTGCCGCTCTTTCCATTCGTCATATTACCGGCAAGCCGATTAAATTTCTGGGCGTTGGTGAGAAAAATACAGCCCTTGAGCCGTTCCACCCGGATCGCGTGGCCTCACGTATTTTGGGCATGGGCGACGTATTATCACTAATTGATGAGCTTGAAACCAAGGTTGATAAAGCCAAAGCCGAGAAAGTTGCCCAAAAGGTTATGAAAGAAGGCAAGTTTTCACTGGAAGACTTCCGCGACCAACTTGCTCAAATGCGAGATATGGGCGGCATGATGGGGCTGATGGATAAATTACCTGGTATGGGCAAAATGACAGCCCAAGTGAAAGGCCAGCTTGATGACAAAGTGACCGTTCGTATGGAAGCCATTATTAATTCAATGACGCCCAAAGAACGTCAGCACCCTGACTTAATCAAAGGCTCACGCAAGCGTCGCATTGCTTTAGGTTCTGGTACGCAAGTACAGGATGTGAACAAATTGCTGAAGCAATTTATGCAGATGCAAAAAATGATGAAGAAAATGAAAGGCGGCGGTATGGCGAAGATGATGCGCGGCCTTGGCGGAATGGGCGGGAAAATGCCCCCAGGAATGTTCCCGAAACGCTAGTAAAAACTTGCATTCGGACCAAATTTCGGGTAAATTCCACGACCTCTTCGACCCCGGTCGGAGACTTTTTTATTTACTTAACATTAGAAACTGTATCGAGGAACGTAATGGTAACCATTCGTTTACAACGTGGTGGCGCTAAAAAACGCCCATTCTACCAAATGGTAGTTACTGACAGTCGCAATGCCCGCGACGGTCGTTTTATTGAAAATGTAGGCTTCTTCAACCCGGTTGCTCGCGGCCAGGAAGAAAAACTGCGCGTAGACTTAGATCGTGTTGATCACTGGGTATCTAACGGTGCTTCATTGTCTGAGCGTGTAGCGAAGTTAGTTAAAGACGCGCGCAGCGCGGCTTAATTAAAGTTTTATTCCGAATTGGGTGACTATGAACAATCCTGCTGAAACCGTCGTTGTTGGTCAACTTGGCGCAGTATATGGCGTAAAAGGCTGGATTAAAGTTCAAAGTTTCACTGACGATCCGGAAGCCATTTTTGAATACCGTCCTTGGCAACTTGTATTACAAGGCAAGGCGCAAGCAGTTCAAGTCGAAGAATGGCGTCGACACAATAAAGGACTGATTGCAAAGCTAGTTGGCGTAGAAGATCGTGACCAAGCACACCGTTTGACGGGCGCTGAAATTGTGATTGCAGCCGAGCTGCTACCTGAATTGCCAGAGGATGAATTTTACTGGCGCGATTTGATTGGTATGGCCGTGGTAAATACCGATGGTTATAACATGGGAGTCGTAGACCAGTTAATGGCCACAGCATCGAACGATGTCATGGTGGTGAAAGCGAATAGCAATGATGCATTTGGTCGTTCTGAACGTTTGATTCCGTTTATTCAGAGTCAATACGTGCAAGAAGTCGACAAAGAAAACAAGCGCATTATTGTGGATTGGCCGTCGGACTTTTAATGAGTGCGAACTTACAGGTTGGGGTGATCAGCCTTTTTCCTGAAATGTTTCAAGCCATTACCGACATCGGTGTGACCGGCAGGGCAGTGCGCGATGGGTTATTGGATATCCAATTAATCAATCCGCGTGACTTCACCCATGACCGCCATCGTACCGTTGATGACCGCCCCTATGGCGGTGGGCCGGGAATGTTGATGATGGTGCAACCGCTCACAGACGCGATTGCTGCCGCCAAGCAACAACTCGGGGCCAATACCAAGGTGATTTATATGTCACCTCAAGGTCGCAAGCTTGACCATGCGGGCGCACAAGAATTAGCGCAACATGGCAAGCTCATTTTAATTGCCGGTCGCTATGAAGGCATCGATGAACGCGTAATAACGCGCCACGTTGATGAAGAATGGTCGATTGGGGATTACGTGTTAAGTGGTGGTGAGTTACCGGCTATGGTGATGATCGACACGGTTGCGCGCTTGATACCCGGGGTTCTTGGGCATCAAGGCTCAGCCAGTGAAGATTCGTTTGCTGAAGGCCTGTTAGATTGCCCACACTATACACGACCAGAAATCTTAGATGGTGAGGCGGTTCCTGCTGTACTACTCAGCGGTAACCACGAAAATATACGTAAGTGGCGTTTGCAACAGTCTTTAGGTAGAACCTGGTTGCGCCGCCCTGAATTGTTAAAACACCTAGCTCTGACTGACGAGCAGAGGCAGTTACTGGATGACTTCATTCAGCAACATCAAGACGCTTCTGATACAGGTTCGGGCAGTTAATCTAGGCAAGTGAGGCTATCATGGCAAAAGTAAATCAAAATTTGATCAAAGCGATCGAAGACGAGCAGTTGAAAACCGACCTTCCGGCGTACGCGCCAGGTGATACAGTGGTCGTTAATGTTAAGGTTGTTGAAGGTAACCGTGAGCGTGTTCAGGCATTTGAAGGCGTGGTTATCGCTAAACGTAATCGTGGCTTACACAGCGCAGTAACCGTTCGTAAAATCTCAAACGGTGAAGGCGTTGAGCGTACTTTCCAAGTACACAGCCCAATTATTGACAGCATCGTTGTGAAGCGTAAAGGTGCGGTACGTCGTGCTAAGCTTTACTACCTACGTGAGCGTTCAGGTAAATCTGCACGTATTCGCGAGAAGTTGTCTTAATATAAGCATTTGCTTAGACGAAAAAACCCGCCGCCGGCGGGTTTTTTTATGGTACAAATGCAACACAGATGAGTGTTGATTAGTTGCTGTGGAGCTGTTGTCATGTCAAACCCTGAACTTGAGCTAGAAAGTTTACGCCAACGTATTGATGAAACCGACAGCGAGTTGGTGCGTTTACTATTGCAACGGCGCGAATTAGCCGCGCATGTTGGGGTTGTGAAACAGCAGCTAGGCCAACCATTATATGTACCCGATCGCGAAGAAAAAATGCTGAAGGCACGCCGCCAACAAGCGGCAGATATGGGCTTGTCGGCAGACTTAATTGAGGATGTATTACGCCGGGTTATTCGCGAGTCATATCAACAGCAACAAGCAGCTGATGTGCACTTACAAGGCAAAAATGTTGTGGTGGTTGGCGGTGCCGGCGCCTTAGGTAAGCTTTTTGTACGCTTGTTTGAGTCAGCCGGAGCGGTGGTAAATGTGTTAGATAAGGGCGATTGGACATTAGCGGCTGCCTACTGTGCTGATGCCGATTTGGTGCTTGTGGCTGTTCCTGTTGCCTTAACCGAAAATGTCATTGAGCAGCTACCAACGCTGCCGCGAAGTTGTGTCTTAGCTGATGTCACTAGTATTAAGCGTCGGCCGTTGGCGGCAATGCTAGCGAAACACAGTGGGCCTGTGGTTGGTTTGCACCCAATGTTTGGGCCGCAGCAGGCGACACTCGCTAAACAACTGATGGTGGTTTGCCATGGCCGCGAGGAAGACAGTTATCAATGGCTATTGCAAAGTATTGAGCGTTGGGGGGCCCAACTACACCATATCGACGCTCATCAACACGATGAGGCAATGGCTTTTGTACAAGTGCTGCGCCATTTATCGACCTTTGTGTATGGCGCGCATTTGGCCGAAGAAAATGCGGACGTGCAGCAACTATTGAATCTTAGCTCGCCGATTTATCGGTTAGAGCTGATGATGGTTGGGCGGTTGTTTGCGCAAAACGCCAACCTATATGCCGATATTATTTTATCAGAACCGCGAAACTTCCAGATGCTGCGACGCTATGTGCGTTTATTTGAGCAAGTTATTGATCAGCTCGAACATGGCAAAAAGCAAGAATTTGTCGAATCTTTCGCCGAAGTTAGGCGTTATTTCGGCGAATTTTCAGATAAATTCTTAGTTGAAAGTCAACGCTTACTCGACACTGCTGGCGATGCGCAATAATTCAGCCAACTCAATTGGTTGTACTGGCTTGTGTAAGCGTTTATTAATACCCGCAGCTTCGCAGCGCTGAGCAAAGTCGTCACCTTGATGGCCGGTAACCATAGCAACTAACGGAATCTGATCACCAAGTTGATCAGCAAGCTGACAATACACATCGATTCCGTCAATATCAGGCAACTCATGGTCGAGCAAAATCAAACGAGGTTTTTCTGCCATTGCAATATCGATAGCTTCTTGACCCGATTGCGCTGTTAGTATTTCGACTGAATACTGACCGACCATAGCTTTTAATACTTCAAGTGAAATAAAATCGTCATCAACAATCAATACTTTATTGGCTGAGTTACTCATCTTACTATCCTATACTTCACCTCAGGTAAGTTATGAATACTATTGAACATAAGGAAGCATCAAAATGCAACGAGTAAAAATTTGGGATGGCTTTGTGCGTTTAGGTCATTGGCTAATGGTATTACTAGTTGTGCTGATGTGGTTTACCGCAGAAGAAGGCTATATGGAGTGGCACTTACGCTTGGCTGCGGTACTAGGCGCTGTGGTTATAACTCGCATACTGTGGGGCTTTTTCGGCAGTGAGTCGGCGCGTTTTTCATATTTTTTAAAGGGGCCTAAAGCGGTTATTCACCACATTAGTGAGTTCAAACAAAGTACATATCAACCATCTAATACTCATAACGCCGCAGGGGGCTGGGCAGTGGTGCTGCTGTTATTGTTATTATTACTGCAGTTTGCTTCAGGTTTATTCGCTACCGATGACATTTTTTATTCGGGGCCTCTGGCAAGCTCGGTGAGCTCTGAGTTCAGCGAGGTTGCTAGTGACATTCATGAAATAGCTTTCAATATGTTGCTGGCGTTAGTTATTGTGCACATCGTTGCAATCGTGCTTTACCGTATCAAAGGCATTAACCTTATTGCTGCCATGTTGCATGGGTATCGTGAAGGTGTTGTTGCACCGCGGTTGGTCTCGGGTTTGCTTGGAATAATTGCGGCAGCATTGATTGCTGCCGCACTTTTCTATTGGATTAACTAACCTTGGTGTCAGTTAGTCTTTGTATTGGTCGTGGCAGCCTTTGCAATTGCGTGCCGCGGCCATAAATGCTTTGCGAATATCACCTTGGTCACCGGCAGCAGCAGCTTCTTGCAATGCTTTAGCGTCGTTTTGAAATTGCTCTGCACGCTCGACAAAGTCATCCCAGTTATCCCAGATAGCAGGGAGTGCATCGGTGTTGTTGCCCGGCTGTGCGCCTGGTTGACTAAAGCCTATCCATGGAATTGCGCTAAGTGCGGCAAAATCAGTGGCGCGCTCGGCAAAAATAACACCGTCAAATTCAATGTCTCCTTTGACCATGTCACCCATCACTGCAAAGTTGTTTTGCATAATAGACAAAGCTTTTTGACGATATTCTACAGCCTTATCAGCGTTGTTAAACGCGTGCTGCGAGGTTGCCGAAAATGACATGGCTAAAAGTGTTGCGCCTACAAGTCCCATTCCTAATTGTGCTGTAAATTTCATAGGTTGCCTCTTTTGTGTTGTTTAACGACTGCAATACGCTTTTCATCCCTAAACGGATTGCGCCGAACTGTCGTTCCCCAGTACTGTAAGCATCATAACCAAAAAATCCACGAAAGGGGAACCAGATGAACGGGAAGAAACACCTAAGTAAGCTGACATTGGCTGTTTGTGCCGCGTTGCCGCTAGTTGCCGCCGCCTCACAAACGACGCCAGTGCGAGGCTTACATGATAATTCTTCGAGCTACGTTGCGTTACAAAATGCGACAATTTATACCGAACCTGGGAAAAAGCTCGAGAATGCGACGCTTGTTATCCGTAACGGTAAAATTGTGAGTGTCGCGAAGAATAACCGAGCCCCTGAAGGCGCTCGAGTGATTGATGCTAGTGGGCATACAATTTATCCCGGCTTTATTGATGCTTATAGCAATTATGGTGTTCCCGCGGCTGAAAAACCTGAGCGTGCCCCATACCGCAGTGCCACTCCTCAGTACAATAACAAACGTGAGGGCGGTAATGCTTCGAATGACGCTATTCACTCACAGGTAGACTGGGTAGATAAATTCGCCACCGACGCAAAGGGCGCAAAAGATTATATTGAGCAAGGTTTTACTGCAGTACAAAGTGCTCGCATTGACGGTATCTTTCAAGGCCAAGCAGTGACAGTATCGTTGGCCGACACGATTGCGAATAACGCGGTATACAATCCGCGAGCGCGGCATTTTGGTTCGTTCGACAAAGGTTCATCGCTGCAGCAATATCCCTCATCATTAATGGGATCTATAGCGCTTATTCGTCAAACCTTGGCCGATGCGAATTGGTATGAGCAAGCGTATGGAAAAGATGCATATAACGGTCCTGTTGAATACAACAACGCATTAGCTGAGCTAGCAAACATAGAACAAGAAGGTATCGTCTTCAAAGTTAGCGACGATAAGTCTTTGTTGCGCGCCCATGATGTGTTTAAAGGCTTTAAGGTTCCCGTTACTTACGTCGGCTCGGGCTATGAATATGCCCGTATAGACGCCATAAAAAATACCCAAGCTTCGGTTATTTTACCGCTGGACTTTCCTGCCGCACCTGACGTGAAAGGTATTGATGAACACTTGGATGTTAGTTTGGCAGACTTGCGCCATTGGGAACGCGCTCCTGGCAATGCTGCGGCCCTTGCGCAGGCGGACATAGACTTTTCCTTTACCTTGCATCAATTAAAAAAAGCAGGTGATTTTTGGCCGAATTTGCGCCGAGCTGTGCAGCACGGTTTAAGTGCCGATAAAGCATTAGCTGCGTTAACAACGGTACCGGCAAAAATAGCCGGTGTGAGCGATAAGGCAGGTAAGTTGGCGCCAGGCTATATGGCTGACTTTGTGATTGCTGAAGGTGACTTGTTCATTAACGGAGATATCAAATCAGTATGGCTGCAAGGCACCCCAGTTGAATTGGCTCCACTGCAGCAAGCTGACTTTGGCGGTTCGTTAACGTTGACTATTGCCAACCAAGAAGCACAATTGAAAATTACCGATGGTCAGCGCGTGTCAGGTTCATTGTCTGTTGGTGAACAAGACAGCAAGTTACGCGACGCAAAGCGTGATGAGTCCATGTTAGAGTTTGTCGTCGACGCTAAATTTGCGGAATTATCAGGCGCTTGGCGCATGCGTTTAGAACAAACGGCTGAAGATAAATTCACTGGTATTGCAATTGCTCCAGATGGTCGGCAGTTACCGCTGCAAGCCCAACGCACTGAGGCTGCAGAAGCGTCGAACAAGGACGATACACAAGCAACAGTCGATTATTTAAGTCGTTTAACTTTCCCGAACGTCGCTTACGGACTAGATGGATTACCTGAACGGCAAGACATCCACATAAAAAATGCCACGGTTTGGACCGCCGATGAAGCAGGCGTGTTGGAAAATACCGATGTGCTGATTCGTGATGGCGAGTTTTACCGAATTGGCAAAGACTTGAGTACGCCACGCGGTTACATCGTCATTGATGGTACCGGCAAACACATTACGCCAGGTATTATCGATGAACATTCACATATTGCTATTGATGGCGGTGTGAACGAAGGTTCAGAAGCAATCACTGCAGAAGTACGTATTGGTGATGTGGTCAACTCGGATGATATCCACATTTATCGTTCGTTAGCTGGTGGCACAACCATGGCGCAATTGCTGCATGGTTCGGCTAACCCAATGGGCGGTCAAGCCCAAGTAATCAAGTTGCGTTGGGGTGCAGATGCAAATACCTTGAAGTTTGATGCGGCACCGCCGAGCATCAAATTTGCGCTCGGTGAAAACGTCAAACAAAGTAACTGGGGAACGCAATATACAGTTCGCTACCCGCAAACTCGTATGGGCGTAGAAGCGGTCATGCGTGATGGTTTTATCGCGGCACGTGAGTACCAACAACGCGTTGATGCATACAACAAGTTAAGTCGTAGTGAAAAGGCCAAGACAGCACCGCCGCGTACTGACTATCGTTTGGATACTTTACTCGAAATTCTGAACAGCGAGCGGTTTGTTCACGCGCACTCGTATGTTCAGTCGGAAATCTTGATGCTCATTCGTTTAGCGGAAGAATTTGATTTCACCTTAGCAACCTTTACGCACATTCTTGAAGGTTACAAAGTAGCCTCAGAAATGGCGAAGCACGGCGCCGGTGGGTCTACCTTTGCCGACTGGTGGGCGTATAAATTTGAGGTTTATGACTCGATTCCGCAAAACGCCTGCTTGATGGCAAATAAAGGTGTACTGACAAGTATCAATTCGGATAGTAACGACTTGCAACGTCGTTTGAACACCGAAGCGGCTAAATCGGTAACCTATTGTGGTATGTCGGAACATGAAGCGTTGCAGATGGTTACCTTGAATCCAGCGAAGCAACTGAAAATCGATAACTATGTGGGCAGCATTAAAGCCGGCAAACATGCCGACTTTGTGGTGTGGAGTGGGCACCCATTGAGTGCGTATTCTCACCCAGAGCAAACCTGGATTAATGCACGTAAATACTTTGACCGTGAGCGTGATCAAAAACTACGAGCAGCGTTAGAAGCTGAGAAGCAAAACTTAGTGCAAAAAGTGTTAGCTAGCCCAGAAAGTGCGCGCAATGGTAATGGCAACGGTTACAAAAAACCGCAGCCAACATGGCATTGCGAAGACAATCTTGACGTGTGGAGTGACCAATTCACTCTGCACGGCGAACACTTGCATTCACACTAAGGAGAGCAACCATGAAAAAATTAATAACGACTATAGTTGCTGCCAGTTTCAGTGTGGCAGCCGCAGCTCACGATATGGTACCGGGCGAGCCTCAGTCACAGCCAATATTGCTGCAGGGCGGCACCTTGCACACCGTAACTCAAGGGGTGCAAGCGAACACCGATATTTTGTTCGAGAATGGCAAAATTACGGCAATGGGTGAGAATCTTTCCGCACCGGAAAATGCCCGCGTGATTGATGTGAGCAATAAACATGTCTATCCAGGTTTAATTGCGTTGGACACCACACTTGGTTTGATTGAAATAGAAGCGGTAAGGGCAACCGACGACACTCGAGAAATTGGCAATGTTACGCCTGAGGTAAGTGGTCACACTGCTTATAACCCTGATTCGGAGGTTATCCCTACAATTCGTTTCAACGGTATCACTCATGCTCAAATTGTGCCTCAACGCAACTTGATTGCTGGCCGCTCTAGTCTGTTGCAAACGGATGGTTGGACTTTCGAAGATGCTGCTGAGGCGTTAAACGTTGGGGTTCATGTCAACTGGCCGCGGGCTGGTTTGAATACTGCTTGGTGGGAGCGTCGTTCTGCCGAGGAACAACGAAAAGCAAACGCTGAGGCACTCAAGAATTTGAAGCAAGCTTTTGTTGACGCAAAAGCATACTTTGATGCGAAACAAGCCGGTAAGCTTAATGGTACCGACGTGCGTTGGGAGGCAATGACTGGGCTGTTTGATGGGTCCAGCAAGCTGTTTGTGCATGCGCACGATCAACGCCAATTAGAGCAAGCGATAGATTTTGCGAAAGAGCAGGGCTTTGAGTTGGTGCTTGTTGGTGCTCGTGATGCATGGCGTATTGCTGATCAATTAGCAGCAGAAGACATCATGGTTGTCTACGGCGAACCATATGGTTTACCAACCCGTCACGACGAAGCCTATGATCAGGCCTATGCAACGCCGGCGGCGCTTGCTGCGGCAGGAGTAAACTTTGCGATAGCCTATTCAACGGGCTACTGGGATATTCGAAACTTAGCATTCGCCGCAGGTAACGCTGTGTCTTATGGTTTGTCGAAAGAACAAGCGCTAGCAGCGATTACAATTAAGCCTGCTGAAGTGATGGGCGTTGCCGACAAAATTGGCTCGCTTGAAGTGGGTAAACACGCCTCCTTGTTTGTTTCAGAAGGTGATGTCATGGACCACCTAGGGCAACAAGTGCAGTTAATGTTTATTGATGGCGCCGAAGTTGATCTTAACAATCGTCATAGTCAGCTTTATCAAAAATATCGCCAAAAGCCTTAATTTTAAGCTTATGTATAAAGCGTTAGCAAAAAGCCGGATGACTATCCGGCTTTTTTTATTGTTTTTTCGTGCAGAATCAAAAGTAACTATTGTGTTAAGGTGCTGCAATTGGCAGTATTTCATTAGAGCGCTATAACGAGGATATACACATGCCATTACACCGCCAGTTTGCCAATGACGGCAAAGAGCTGATTATTGCAATAAAAGGGAAGTTTGACTTTGGGTTAGTACAGGAGTTTCGCCAAGCTTATGGCGATGTTGGTGACCAACAGCCGACAGTGTTTATCGATTTGCGAGAAACGGAATATCTTGATAGTTCAGCGTTGGGCATGTTGCTAAATATGCGCAAGTCTCTCGGTAAGTCAGTAAAGGCAATTCATATTATTAATTGCCGCCCTGAAGTGCGAAGTATTCTTGATATTTCACGCTTTGATAAATTATTCGTGATTGAATAATGTGACTGTAAATGGATATTTATATTGAGCCTCCCATCGATAAAGCGCCAACTTGGCTGATCGTTGATGACTCAACTTTTGCGCAAGATGCGGCAGCACAACTTCAGCAACTTGGGCTGAAGAATTTAAAAATATCATCCTACAAGAACGTCAATCAGCAACACATTCGACCGCCGATGATTTGGCTAATGTCAGCGGCTACATTAAATAACCAAACGGATATAGCACCGCAGGCAAGCCAGTCTCAGGTTGGATTGTTAATCACGGAGGCTGATGTAAATATTGATACTTGGTTGGCGTGCGTACCTGACATCTTATTGTGGCCTGAGCCTTTGGGATTAGTGCGAATGCGCATCGAATTGTTGCGGCGACTGTATGAAAATGAAAGCCAAGTTGATGCCATGCGTCGCTCGCTGGCGTGGCACAAGGCACGAGTTGAGCGAGAACATCAACTGGTTGAGCATATTTTCCAGAATGCACTGAGTCGAAATTATCTTGATTTCGAGTTTGTACAAACGTACTTAACACCAGTGTCAAAATTTAATGGCGACTTGTGCTTAATTTCGCCAGGCCCCTTGGGCAACATCTATATGCTAATGGCTGACTTCACTGGGCACGGGCTGGCTCCCGCAACTGGTGCGCTGCCACTTTCTCAAGCTTTTTTTGCGATGTCAGATCGGGGTGTTTCGGTAGCTGAAATGGTGACCGAGTTTAACTACCGAATGAACCGGTTGCTGCCAAATGATATGTTTTGCGCTGCTATTTTGCTGGAGCTTTCTGCCAATGGTGAACGAGTAACCTATTGGAATGGGGGCATGCCCCCGGCGCTGTTGTTCAATGATACTGGCGAAATTTTGCGACGTCTCAGTCCAGGTCATATGGCATTAGGCGTGGTCGATGACGATGAGTTTGATAGCCGCGTCACTACATTTAGAACCCCAGCTCGTAGTTCCATTGCTCTGTTCACCGACGGTGTTACCGAGCTGCTTGGGCATCAACATCAATTTTTAGGTTCAGAAGCACTCGAGATTTTATTGAGTAAACACCCGCAAGCTGAAGAATTTACTAAAATCGTTGAGGCTCTCGAAGGATTTCGAGGCGAAACCCCCTTACATGATGATTTGTCATTGGCTATTTTGCAGTGCAGGGCAACCGGTTTAGGAGCGGTTCAGCCAGAGGCCGACATGTATGGTTTACCCTTTGAAATAAAGGTAGAGTTGACGCCTGAACACCTCAAAACAATCGATCCGGTAAGTCATATTCTTGCTGCGCTGAGCCAATTGCCGTTTTTGCGTCGCCATCGCACAACTATTTATCTTTTTTTGGCCGAGGCATTTAATAATGCCTTGGAGCACGGACTGTTGGGCTTAGACTCGTCAATAAAGCAAGATGTAGACGGTTTTGCTCACTACTATCAACTGCGCCATGAGCGTCTTGCAGAGCTTGACCAAGGGCATATCACGATTAGCGTAGCCTTTGCCACGGAACAACGACAATTGCGTGTTAGCGTGGCCGATAGCGGACATGGTTTTGCCGCTACGGCCAATAAACACGATTTAACCAAAAGTTATGGACGCGGCCTTGATTTACTTCGTCAAATGACAAGTAATTTGTGCTGGGACCAAGAGAAACGTGAAGTATCCTTTAATTATCAGCTTTAGCCGCCGGCAAGCTTAACGGAAAAGCCTTTTTGCTCAAGCCAACGCTTCGCTTTTTCTCGTTGGTCGCCTTGTAATTCGATCGTATCGTCTTTTACAGCCCCCCCTACGCCGCAAAGTTTACGCAATGCCGATGCGTACTCTTGCAGGAGAGCCGGCTGGGTTGGCAGCTCGAAAATTACCGTGACGCCTTTACCTTTTCGTCCTTTGGTTTGCCTTTGAATTCGCACAGGTACCGAAGTGTCAGGTGTCTCGTTATTGCGGGTTGAGTCTGCAGCGTTCGTTTCAGACTCATCGGGCGGAGCCTTAAAACCGAGATTTTTCAACTGTTCTTGTAAACTGCTCACTATTTCCTCAAATTCGTCTTGGAATAAATAGCTAAGGTGTTATATATTTTTGGCATAAGCATTTAACTTTGGATCAAGCCATGAAGTTGCAGCAACTGCGCTATATTGTCGAAGTATTAAATCATAATCTCAACGTTTCAGCGACTGCTGATAGTTTGTATACCTCGCAACCAGGTATAAGTAAGCAGGTGCGCATGCTTGAAGATGAACTTGGCATTCAAATATTTGAGCGCAGTGGCAAGCATTTGACGCATGTCACGGCTGCCGGCCATGAGGTGATTCAAATTGCTCGAAATATACTGTCTCAGGTGGAATCTATTCGTGCCGTGGCCGGCGAGTATACGCAGCCCAATCAAGGCAAACTGAACATAGCCACAACCCATACTCAAGCACGTTACGCACTACCAGCAATGATTAAAGACTTTATGCTGCGCTACCCCGAGGTTTCGTTGCACATGCATCAAGGCTCTCCTGAACAAATTAGTGAAGCTGCGGCAAAGGGCAGGGCTGATTTTGCAATCGCAACCGAAGCGCTGCATTTGTATCAAGACTTGATAATGTTGCCTTGTTACCACTGGAACCGTTCAATTATTGCGCCGCCAGACCACCCGTTAGGGCAATTAGACAAGGTGAGTGTAACCGACTTAGGGCAATACCCGATTGTGACTTATGTGCATGGTTTTACTGGGCGTTCAGAGTTAGATAAAGCCTTTAGTGAAGCTGGAATCAAACCCAATGTGGTATTTACGGCAACCGATGCTGACGTTATTAAAACCTACGTGCGTATGGGTTTAGGAGTTGGTGTGGTGGCAAGTATGGCAATAGATAAAAACCACGATAGTGACTTATTAAGTATTTCAGCAGGGCACTTGTTTACCTCGAGTACGACTAAAATTGGCTTCCGCAAAGGCACTTTTTTACGTGGCTATATGTATGACTTTCTGGAAGGTTTTGCGCCTCATCTCACCCGTTCGCGGGTGGATGAGGCGATGACCAAGAAATCGCAAGAAGAAATCGATAAACTATTTAAAAATATCGAGTTACCCTTACTTTAAGCGGGCCGTGTTAACACTCAATAATGTTCACGGCTAAGCCGCCACGTGCGGTTTCTTTGTACTTGGTTTTCATGTCGTTGCCGGTGTCCCACATGGTCTTAATAACCTTATCTAGGGAAACTTTGTGATCACCGCTGCCGCGCAACGCAAGTCGTGCGGCATTAATGGCTTTAATGGAGCCCATAGCATTACGCTCAATACAAGGCACCTGAACTAAGCCACCTACAGGATCACAGGTTAATCCTAAGTTGTGTTCCATGCCAATTTCAGCCGCGCATTCAACCGAGCTCACATTACCACCCATTAGCTCAGCTAAAGCGCCGGCAGCCATGGAGCAGGCCACGCCCACTTCACCTTGGCAGCCAACTTCAGCGCCGGAAATAGAAGCGTTTTTCTTGTACAAAATACCAATGGCAGCAGAGGTTAATAAGAATCGCACCACGGTTTCTTCATCTAACGGGGCAATGAATTTATCGGCGTATTTCATAACCGCCGGAATAATTCCTGCAGCACCATTTGTGGGTGCGGTAACTACGCGCCCGCCCGCGGCGTTTTCTTCGTTCACGGCTAACGCAAATAAATCGACCCAGTCCATGGTTTGCATGGGGTCGGTCGATTTTTCGTTTTTCAGGCGTTGATATAAACCAGGCGCCCGACGACGAACCTTCAAGCCGCCTGGCAAGATACCTTCGGTGCGAATACCACGGTCAATGCATTCATCCATGGTTTTCCAAATGTGCATTAAGCCACTGCGAATATCAGCTTCGCTGCGAAATACTTTTTCGTTGGCCAGCATTAACGAGCTGATTCGTAAACCGTGTTCGTTACAGTGTTGCAGTAATTCATCGCAGCTATCGAACGGATAAGGAATTGGCTTGCTTGATTGCTCGATGGCCTCTTCAAGGCTGTCTTCAAAATCTGCATCGCGAACAATAAAACCACCGCCAATGGAGTAATATAAATCTTGGTAGATAACCTCGTCGCCTTTATACAGACGAAGCTCCATAGCATTAGCGTGCCGCGGCATGGTTTTACGGCGATGAAAAACAATAGCGCCTTCGCGCGGGAATTTGATCTGGTGTGTGCCTAACAGGGCCAAAGTTTGGTTTTCGTCGGTGCGTTGTAAGAAGTCATCAACCGTGGTGGTGTCTACCGTCTCTGGCTGTTCTCCGGCCAACCCTAAAATAACCGCTTTACCGGTGCCGTGACCTTTACCGGTTTGGCCTAACGAACCGAATAGTTCAACCAGAATACCGTCGGCATTGGTTAAACCAACGGCCTTATCTGCCGCGTGCAAGAATTCATAGGCAGCGCGCATAGGGCCCACGGTATGTGAGCTGGAAGGACCAATTCCGACTTTGTAGATATCAAACACACTAATCATAAATTTTTCTAATTCCGTTAGTCATTAAGTGGACGATACATAAATTGCCGCTCAGGATACACGTGATCGGCTAGTTCACGCAAAATTCCAGCGGTTGCTCCCCAAATATTTCGTTGTTGGTAGGGGATAAAGTATACCTGATCATAAATAAAACGCCGTAGCCGATACACATAATGCTGGTGTTGATGCAGTACTTCACGCAGCGGCACGGTAAAAATTTCGGCAACTTCTCGTGCTTCGCGTACAAAGGGTTGGCTAGGTTCAGCAAATACCACAAATGGTCGAATTAAGAAGTTGCTAATAACCGGATAGTCTTGTAGTTGCCCAAGCAGCGTCACTGCGCTTGGGTCAAGGCCTATTTCTTCGTGCGCTTCGCGTAGTGCGGTGGTATATAGATCTTTGTCTTGCGGCTCTTGTCGCCCACCGGGAAAGCTAATTTGTCCGGCATGATGACGCAGCTGCGCACTGCGTTGCGTGAGCACCACGTGCAGTTCGCCATGTTGCTCAAGCAATACGACGAGCACCGCAGCCGGGCGTAAACGCTTGAGTAACGGTCGCTTTAGTTGCGGCGCTGGGTTGAGCTGAAAGCGGTGCAAAAACTCGTCACGGGTCATACTGGTGGCGACTCCGCGCTCAACACTGGCAGAATTCGGGCCACCTTATCGAAGGTTTCTTGGTATTCAGCGGCACATTCAGAATCAGCCACCAAACCGCCACCGGCCCAGCAATAGATATGGCCAGTCTGTGGGTTCTGCTGCACCGCAACCAGAGTACGTATGGCGATATTGGTATCGGCGTGACCATGTTGTGAAAAATAACCAAAACTACCGCAATAATAGCTGCGGCGATGAGGCTCAAGCTCGTCAATAATTTCCATGGCGCGAATTTTCGGGGCGCCGGTAATAGAGCCGCCGGGAAAGCACTGAGCAAGTAAGTGAATACCTTGCTTGGTATCCGCTAATTCGCCAACCACAGTGCTTACTAAATGATGCACAGCAGGATACGACTCAATAGCAAATAATTGAGGTACTTTAACGCTACTAGGTTTACATACGCGGCTAAGATCATTGCGCAGCAAGTCAACGATCATGACATTTTCGGCACGGTCTTTGGTTGAGTGTCGCAATGCTTCGGCCATGGCTTGATCTTGAACCGGATCGGTTTGTCGAGGCCGGGTGCCTTTAATGGGCTTGGTTTCCACATGGCCGTTGGTATCAATGGCTAAAAAACGCTCCGGTGATAACGACAGTAGGGCGCCCTCGGGGAACTTAAAGTAGGCCGAAAACGGCGCATTATTGTGGGCCCGCAGGTTTTTATAGGCCGACCATGTAGTGCCTTGATAGTTCGCTTGAAAACGCTGGGCTAGATTAACCTGATAACAATCACCGGCGAGCAAGTAGTTCTGTACTTGCTTGAATTTGTCAGCATAGTGCTCAGCTGTCATATTGCTTTGCCAAGCGCTCTTTAGGGTAAAATGTTGCTGTGCCGGTTGCTCAGCGGCAAGCCAGTAGTCGCTTAATGCCTTTATTTGTGATGCCTCGGCCAAGAGCCAAGTTTCGCCGGTTACACGCTGTTGCATCAGTGCTTGCGTGTATAAACCAACGGCTATGTCTGGCAGCGAAATATCGGCCTCAGCTTGCGTGGGTAACTGTTCTAATGCTCGCCCTGCATCGTAACTCCAAGCACCCGCTAAACCGCCTTGAAATGGCAAATGCTGAGGGCCTTCGTAGCTTGGTGTTTGGGCAAGCAAAGCCGCCAGCTGGCTTGGCCAATCGTTGATGTCGGTAACTAGGCTTACCGGTTGGCGAAAAATCATGTCCCATTGCCCTGCAGCGCTGTCACAGCTGTCTAACAGCAATGCCCAAGGTTCGTGCGCACAGCGCTCGAAAACCTCGGCTAAAGGTGAATTGATCGGCAATTGAACGGCGACTAACGGCACTGCAAAACCTCCATGGTAAATCTGCCGTGAAGCATATCATAATCTCTACAAGAAGCTGTGCTGAAAACTGGTCAGCGTGGTGACAAAAGGCTATGATAGCGTCAACTTTACGTTACCCCCTTAAAAAGAAACTTAAGCGAATTCCGAGGTATTCATGGCTATTATTCGTCAGGCAGACTTTATTGAAAGCATTGAAGATGCGTTGCAGTACATTTCGTATTATCACCCGCTAGATTTCGTACAGGCGCTCGAAAAAGCCTACCACCGCGAACAAAGTGACGCGGCGAAGAACGCCATTGCCCAGGTACTGACGAACTCACGGATGTCGGCCCAAGGCCGGCGGCCAATTTGCCAAGACACGGGTATTGTCACCTGCTTTGTAAAAGTAGGGATGGGGGTGCAGTGGGACAAAACTGACATGACCGTGCAACAAATGGTAGATGAAGGCACTCGTCGCGCTTACACCAACCCAGAAAACCCGCTGCGAGCTTCTATTGTTGCCGACCCGGCAGGAAAGCGTAAAAACACCGGCGATAACACGCCAGCTGTGGTGCACATTGATATGGTGCCGGGCGATAACATTGAAGTGATGATTGCGGCCAAAGGTGGCGGTTCAGAAAATAAATCGAAAATGGTGATGCTGAATCCAAGTGACAATATCGCTGATTGGGTGGTCGAAACCATGCCTAAATTAGGAGCTGGCTGGTGCCCGCCAGGTATGATTGGCTTGGGTATTGGTGGTACGGCCGAGAAATCAGCGGTATTGGCCAAAGAAGCACTGATGGACCCAGTAGACATTCAAGAGTTGCTTGATCGCGGCCCACAAAATGCCGAAGAAGAGCTGCGTTTAGAAATTTATCATCGTGTGAATAAGCTTGGTATCGGCGCACAAGGCTTAGGCGGCGTGACCACGGTGATGGACGTGAAAATTAAAAGCGCACCAACCCATGCGGCTTCCAAGCCGGTAACCCTCATTCCAAACTGTGCGGCAACACGTCACGCGCATTTTGTGCTAGACGGTTCAGGCCCGGCAGACTTGCAGCCACCTAAACTAGAAGACTGGCCGGATATTACTTTTGAGCTTGGTGACGATGCGCGCCGTGTGAATTTGGATACGGTGACTCAGGCCGATATTGAAAGCTGGAAAACCGGCGAAACCGTATTGCTTTCAGGCAAAATGCTGACTGGTCGTGATGCTGCGCACAAGCGTATTAAAGACATGCTTGATCGTGGCGAGCAATTGCCGGTCGACTTTACCAACAAGTTTATTTACTACGTTGGCCCAGTAGACCCTGTGGGTGATGAAGTGGTTGGCCCTGCCGGCCCAACGACAGCCACCCGGATGGATAAATTCACCGACATGATGCTCGATAAAACCGGTATTTTGGGCATGATTGGTAAAGCTGAGCGTGGCCCAGCTACCGTCGAGAGTATCAAGCAACATAAAGCGGTGTATTTAATGGCGGTAGGTGGTGCTGCATACCTGGTGGCTAAAGCCATTAAAAAAGCCCGTGTGGTTGCCTTTGAAGACTTAGGTATGGAAGCCATTTATGAGTTTGACGTGGAATACATGCCAGTGACTGTCGCGGTAGACAGTACGGGCGAAAATGCGCACGAAACCGGGCCTGCTATTTGGCGCGTGAAACTGGAAGCCGCTGATGCTTAGTCTTGCGCTTTGGCATGTGATAGCAGCGGTTAGCGCCGCTGCTATTATTGGCGTTGCAATCACTTGGTTGTGGTTAGGGCCGCGGCAAAAAATGTTGGCTAGCCAACTTAGCGATGCCCGCGAGCAACTGCAGCAGCAGCGAGATTCGTACGAAACTCGGGTAAACACCGTAACCGAGCAACTACAACACACTCAGCAGCTACGCAGCAACTTGCAGGCAGAGCTAGCAGCGGTGCGCGCCGAGCTTGGCGCTAAATTGCAAAACGCGACAGAAAAGCAACAGCTATTAGAAGCCAGTGAAGAGCGATTAAAGAAAGAGTTTGAGCGCTTAGCCCAGCAAATTTTTGAACAAAAATCTGAGCGTTTACAAGCGAACAGCAAACAAACCTTAGAAACCACGCTGGCTCCGTTTAAACAGCAGCTTGAAGCGTTTAAAACCCAAGTGACTCAGCAGTACACGGAAGAGCTTAAGCAGCGTTCAGCGTTAACCGAGCAAGTGAATTCGTTACGCGACTTGAATAAGCAAATGGCCGCTGAAGCCGAAGCCTTAACCCGCGCTTTAAAAGGCGACACCAAAGCACAAGGTACCTGGGGCGAGGTGGTATTAGAGCGTATTCTCAATCAATCGGGCTTGCGCGAAGGGCAAGAATACGAAACCCAGTCGCATCATCGTGACGAAGACGGCAAAAGCTTTAAGCCTGACGTTGTGGTGCACTTGCCAAACGACAAAGACGTGGTCATCGACTCAAAAGTGTCGCTCGTTGCTTATGAGCGTTACTTTAATAGCGATGATGATGCCGAGCGCGAAAGCGCAATGACTGATCATGTCACCTCACTGCGGAATCACATTAAAGGGTTAGGTAAGAAGAACTATCAGCAGTTGGAAAGTGTGCGAACGCTTGATTATGTGCTGATGTTTATTCCTATTGAACCAGCGTTTTTGTTGGCTGTCGACCGTGATCCTGAGTTGATTCGCTTAGCACTCGATAACAATATTATGCTGGTAAGCCCGACCAATTTGCTGGTTGCACTGCGTACGGTTAATAACATTTGGCAATATGAATATCAGAATCAAAATGCGCAAGTTATTGCCAACGAAGCCACCAAACTCTATGACAAATTTGTTGGCTTTATTGACGATATGCAAAAAATTGGCAACGCCATTGACAGTGTTCGCAAGCATTATGATGGTGCAATGAATAAGCTCTCTAGTGGCCGTGGTAACTTAGTTGGGCGCGTTGAAAACTTTAAAAAACTAGGCGTTCAGTCATCTAAGCAAATTGACCGTAAACTATTGAACAATGGTGACAAAGATGACGATGATGAATCATAAAAAAGCGCACGGTTAACCGTGCGCTACGTTGATTATCTCTATTCTCTGCTGCCCTCGAGGGCTATCCCATTCAATTTGTTGGCCTTCAGCTAAGCCCAAAATTGCAGCTCCGATTGGAGCAAACACCGAAATTCCGTTTTCAACCTGTTCTGCATCGCGGGGCAGGCAGAGTACTTTGGTGAAAGTGGCGCCTGTTGCGACAATTTTGAACGTTACCGTGCTACCAATAGCAACTACATTTTCAGGTAACTCTGCTGACTTAACGACTTTGGCGCGGGCAAGTTCTCCTTCGAGCGCGTCCACACAGTCGGGTTTTTTAGTTGGCGTTGCAAGCAAGCCTTCAATTTGTTCAAGATCATGTTGTGTGATCATAATATCCGGTTGATTCATGATATTTTCCTCGTTCATCACGAAAATGTAATAGCCAGTAGCGATTCGTTGTTTATGGGGTAGTTATTTGATGTTTGGTGTGCACAAACAGCACAATGTGCCGGACGTAAGAAAGTACGCCCGGCTTAACTAGGTAAGGTAAGAACAGTAATAAAAACGCTACGCGTATAGTTCAGCATAAAGCCGTTTAATTTCCTTTAAGCTTAAGAAACAGAACTTGCTATCAGATGAGTAAATAATAGAGCCGCCAAAAATAAAGGCAAGTGAAATATTCACTTGCCTTGCGGTGAATGAGTTAGCTTTCTGCGTAGCAATTTTTAACGCTGCACAGTGCCCCATAAATCATATTCATCGGCATGTTCAATCAACACGTCAACCATGTCACCCGGGGCGACGTTCTGCTCACCGTTTAAGTAAACCAAGCCGTCAATTTCAGGTGCATCAGCGTAACTGCGGCCAATGGCTCCTTCGTCATCAACTTCGTCAATGAGAATACGCAGGGTGCGGCCAATTTTGGCTTGTAAACGCGCCGCACTAATTTGTTGCTGAACTTCCATAAAGCGCGCATAACGTTCTTGCTTGATATGCTCGGGTACTGGATCAGGCAACTCGTTCGCTTTGGCGCCCTCAACGTCGGAGTAGGTGAAGCAACCGACACGGTCAAGTTGTGCTTCACGCAAAAACTGAAGTAGTTCTTCAAATTCTTCTTCCGTTTCACCAGGAAAGCCAACAATAAATGTGCTGCGAATGATTAAGTCAGGGCAAATTTCACGCCATTTTTGAATGCGCTCAAGAGTGCGTTCGGCTGAACCTGGGCGCTTCATGAGGCGTAAAATACGCTTATTTGCGTGCTGTAACGGAATGTCCAAATAAGGCAATAACTTGCCTTCAGCCATTAATGGAATGACATCATCAACCGATGGGTACGGGTACACATAGTGCAGACGAACCCAAATGCCTAGTTTACCCAAGGCTTCGCAAAGTGCTTGCATGCTGGTTTTCACCGGTTGGCCATCCCAAAACCCGGTTTTGTTTTTTACATCAACGCCATAGGCGCTAGTGTCTTGTGAAATAACCAGCAGCTCTTTGACGCCGGCGTTCGCTAAGCGCTGGGCTTCGCTTAATACATCACCAATTGGACGGCTGACTAAGTCACCGCGCATGGAAGGAATAATACAGAACGTACAACGATGGTTGCAGCCTTCAGATATTTTCAAATACGCAAAATGCCGTGGTGTCAGTTTCACCCCAGTTTCTGGCACTAAGTTTTCAAATGGAATTTTTTCAGGTTTAGGCACATGTTGATGTACATGCCCCATCACTTCTTCATAGGCATGCGGGCCAGTAATAGCCAGCACATTGGGGTGTACTTCACGAATTTCATCGTCTTTAGCGCCAAGACACCCAGTGACTATAACTTTGCCATTTTCGTTTAATGCTTCACCAATGGCGTCAAGCGACTCTTGAACGGCCGAGTCAATAAAGCCGCAGGTATTTACAATAACCATATCGGCATTGTCGTAACTGTTAACGATATCGTACCCTTCGGTGCGAAGTTGGGTAAGAATACGCTCAGAGTCCACCAAGTTTTTCGGGCAGCCAAGGCTAACAAAACCTATTTTTGCCGAGTTTGACGAGGTGTTCGGGGTAAATTGTTCAACAGTCATTGTGCGCTCATGTGCTTATTAAAACGAAGCGCAGATTATATCACGGCTGAATTGGCTCTAACCACTGTTTCAAAGTTTGTTGAAAAGCTGGGTCTTGCTGTACTTGTGGAATGGCCGAATTTATGCGCTGTATTACTTCTGAACCCCAGTCATTGCGAGTGCAGGCTACAGCGCCTTTGATACGTTCTCCAGCTAACTGAGCAATGGGTAGGAAAGCTAAATTTCCGCCTTCGGTTTGTTCGTAATAAGCTTTGATCATTGGGTAATCAATCGTGAAATCAATGCGCTCGCGAAGAATCATGGATAGCATGGCGGTGTTCGCGTTATCGCTCGTTAAATCAAGGTGTAGTGACGTATCTAGCACGTATTGTTCAAGTAAACTTTGTAACTGCCCGTACATACGGCCAATGGGCTGAACGAATCTATAACTACGATCAGCTAGCATCAACTCAAGATCAACAGGATCGCCATACTTTTTAGTTAAAGTGTCGGCAAGGGCTGGGCGAGTAATAATTCCGTGTGATGGGTAGTCGTGGGTTGGTTCTGAATAAATAATTAACTGTTGGTCATTAGCCGGGCGGTGAATCATACACGGGTAACACAAGTTTTGCTCATTCTCCCACAACATACCAATTCGCGCTTGAGGCAAGTATTCTACTTGGTGTTGTGTATTTGGCATTGCACGCTTAAATGAGTCGACAAGCACATCGCAAACACCTTGGTGAGCAAGTTCACCGTCAATAATATGAAAGGGCGGTGCGACATTGGCCGACCAGAGGATGTAGTCGTCTGCTGGTCGATTCGGTTTAAGACTGTCTGCTGTCGCGAGGGCACTGCCCGCGGTGCACATGAGTAGCATGCCCACCAGCGACATCATAAGGTGCCCCAACGAAATCTGACTTTTCATTCTGCAACACTGCTCGATTGCTTAACATGTTAAAAAATTATAAACAGGTCGAGAGCTATTTCATAGTGTCATTCGTCGCGAATCTTATGTGATCTACCCACATTGCCGTGGCGCCGCAAACCGCGACTGGAATCATCACTAAGTTAACGATAGGAATACTAGCCAGAACGGCGACAATACAGCCAAAACTTAGGCTTTTCCCTGAGCGCTGCCAGAGTTCTGCGCGCATGGTTCGAAACGGCACTTTATGGTTGTCGAAGGGGTAGTCGGCATACTGAATTGTCATCATCCAACCGCCGAATAGAAACCACAGCAGTTGGCCGACTATTGGAACGAACAGCAGCAATAGGCCAAAACCAATAATTCGTGGTAAGAAATAGATGATTTTTTGGAGCTCACGGCCAATAATCCGTGGAATGTCGCGCACCATACCGCTAACACCACCGTCGACCGGGGCAATACCGGTGAGCTTATATTCTACTTTTTCAGCGAGCAAACTATTAAATGGGGACGCAATAATATTGGCAACGCTTGTGAAGGTAAGGGCGAACACCAACACTACACCAATAATGACCAACGGCCACAGTAATACTTCTAGCCACTGTAAATAGCCAGGCAGCCATGCCATGAGGTCAGCCACCCACAAGGTTGCGTAATGAAACGTGTAATAAATGGCAACACTAAATAGCACTATATTTATTATCAGCGGCACCCAAACGTAACGACGCACACCTTTTTGAAAGGCAAGTTCAAAACCGCGGGCAACATAACTACCGCCAAATTCACTATAAATCGGCATATTAATCCTTTGCGTTTTTACATTTATTTATAGTCGCGATTATAACGTAGACAAGCAACTTGTTTGGCAACGAACTGTAAGTAAATATTATCTTATTGAGATTGTTCTAGAACGTGTAAATCTGTTACAAAATAGCTGATTATCTGCTAATGTCGAAGCCATTTAGCACGAACAACCTTATCTTCATTTGGTAGCGAACATATAACGACTATAAATGCGCCTTAAACATATAAAACTGGTTGGCTTTAAATCATTTGTCGACCCTACAAAAGTACCCTTTCCGCACCAAATGACCTGTGTGGTGGGCCCGAATGGCTGTGGCAAGTCAAATGTCATTGACGCGGTGCGCTGGGTGCTAGGCGAAAGTTCGGCGAAAAACTTGCGCGGCGACGCCATGACCGACGTGATTTTTAACGGCTCAAATGCTCGTAAACCGGTTTCTCAAGCCAGTGTTGAGTTGGTTTTTGATAATACCTCTGGGCGCATTCAAGGTGAATACGCTAACTATGCTGAGATTTCGGTTAAACGTTTGGTAACGCGTGATGGTCGCTCGGATTATTTTTTGAATGGCAGTAAGTGTCGGCGCCGTGATATTACCGACCTGTTTTTAGGTACTGGTTTAGGCCCACGTAGCTACGCCATAATTGAGCAGGGCATGATTTCACGGCTGATTGAGTCAAAACCCCAAGAGCTGCGCGTATTTCTTGAAGAAGCGGCAGGCATTTCGAAATACAAAGAGCGCCGCCGTGAAACTGAAAACCGCATGCAGCATACACGCGACAATCTTGATCGTTTAAACGATGTGCGTGATGAACTCGGTAGTCAGTTAGATAAATTACAACGCCAAGCTGCCGCTGCTCGCCGCTACAAAGATTTAAAAGCACAAGAACGCAAGTACAAAGCCGAGTTGCAAGCGCTGCGCTGGTTAGCACAAGAGCAGCAAGCTGAAGTTATTCGAGCCAAAATTCGTGAACAAGAAACAGAGCTAGAGCGGTGGCTGGCTGAACAGCGTGGGAGCGAACGCGGTACCACCGAGTTGCGCGAGCAAGCTGAAGAAAGTAAGCAAAAGTTAGATGCCGTGCAGCAGCAGTATTATCAGTTAGGCAATGACGTTACTCGTACCGAACATCAATTACAAACCCAACGCCAGCAACTGCAACAGCGTGAACAGCGCCGCGGCCAATTACAAGCTGAATTAGACCAGTTGCAGCAAACCCTTGCCGATGACCAGTTACAGCGTGAAGAGCTAGAGGCCACGGTGCTCGAACTACAGCCACAACACGAAGCGGCAGAGCAAGCCGTTGCTGCAGCTAGCGAGCGTTTTGAACAGGATGAATCGGCTTGGTTAAAGTGGCAGGACGATTATCAGCAACACCTTGATGCATTGCAGCGCCGCCGTGAACAACAACAGCAGTTACAATTGCAGCAGCAGCGCTTAGAACATCAGCAACAGCGACTTAGCGACGAATTAACTCGCGCTAAAACCGCCATTGACGAATTGCAACGCGAACAACAGCAATTAGACAGCAGCGATTTGCAAACGCAGATTGCGAAACTGACAGAACAGGCAGAATTGCAGCAGCAGCGTGTACTGCAAGCGCAATCACAACAACAGCAATTGCACGCTGAACTTGAGCAACTATTCGTTGAGCGCGACGAACAAAAGTCGACTCAACAACAGCTGCTCGGGCGCCAAAGCTCCTTGGAACATTTATTAAAAGCCGCTCAAGCGCAAGACTGGCCAGCGGCCCTACAGCAATGGCTGCAACAACACAACATCAAGCCACTCGGGCAGGTTCGAGACTTGCTGCAAGCCGATACCGACTGGCAACTGGCCGTTGAACAAGTTATTGCCCCTTGGCTAGATGCTTGGGTGGTAGAAAAATTACCCGCCCAATGGCCACAGCAGCTCGGTGCGCGTTTAATTACCCTAAGCGCTCGTAACGTTGAAGCGACTAGCTTGGCAAGTAAAGTGACGGGGCCATTGGCGCGGTGGGCATTATTGCAGGGCATAACCTGTGTCGACAATGCAGATAGCGAAACGCCTAGTGACGCTTGGATAACGGCAGAAGGCCAATGGCTACATCGCGGTGGTTTTCAGGTAGCGAATTTTACTGCCGCAGACAGCCAGCTCGCGCAACAACAAGAGCTGGCTGATGTGCTGGCGTCACAGCAACAAGCAGAACAACGCTTAGCGACCATTGAGCAGCAACGCCAACAGCTACAGCAACAACTTGAAGAAGTGCAACACCAACATAGCCAGACTCAAGATAGCCTACGAGAGGTGCAGGCGCAGCTAGCAAGCCGCCAAGAAAAACTGAAGTGGCAGCAGCAACAAGCGCAAGCGTTAGGGCTTAAGCAGCAACAATTGAGCGAGCAATTCGAGCAATGGCAGCAAGAGCAAGAAACGCTCGCTTTGACCCAGCAAGAGGTTGAGCAGCAGCTATTGCAGCTAAGCGAACAGCAACCCACCGGCGATGACGATAGTTGGCAAGCAAAACGCAGTGAACTGCAGTTGGCGCGGCAGCAATCGCGAGATGCTTTAACGACCGCGCAACAACAGTTACAACAATTGACCATGCAACTGCAGCAGGCGCAAACCCAGTTGCAACACCATCAAACGCTGATAAGTCGTGTTGCGCAGCAACAGCAGCAATTACACGAACAGTTACAACAGTTCAACGAACCCGATGTTGAAGGCCAAGAACAGCTTGAATTGTTAGCCATGCAGCTTGAGGAATTGTTGCAAACGCGCGAACAGGTGGACGAAGAGCGGCGCACTTGGGCGAATACATTGAGTGAGCAAGAAGCCAAAATTCGTGAAATTAGCCAAGGCGCACAAGGCGTGCATGGGCAGGTGGAAAAAGTTCGCGCGCAATTGCAAAGTAGCCAGATGGAGCTTGCCGCGCTGCAAGAACGCACACGCAATGTGTTAGCTGTATTACAAGAAATGAACCAACCGTTAAAACCAGTGCTTGAGCAGTTGCCAGAAACCGCTGATGAAAAAGCTTGGCAAACAGAATTAGAGCGTTTACAAAACGCCATCCAACGTCTTGGAGCCATTAACTTAGCAGCCATCGAGGAAGCGGAAACCCTCGCAGAGCGCAAGCAATATCTGGATCAGCAAAACGACGATTTATCGGCGGCATTGGAAACTCTTGAAACGGCTATTCGAAAAATTGACAAAGAAACGCGACATCGTTTCCGCACCACATACGATGCGGTAAACAGTGGCTTGCAAGAGTTATTTCCAAAGGTGTTTGGCGGCGGCAGTGCCTACTTAGAACTGACCGACGACGACCTGTTGGAAACCGGTGTGAGCATTATGGCGAGGCCGCCGGGTAAGAAAAACAGCACAATTCACTTGCTTTCGGGTGGTGAAAAAGCGCTGACCGCTTTATCATTAGTTTTTGCGATATTTCGTTTGAATCCGGCTCCGTTTTGTTTGCTAGATGAAGTGGACGCGCCGCTAGACGATGCTAACGTGGGACGCTTCTGTCGACTCGTTGAGGAAATGTCTGCGAGCGTGCAATTTATTTATATTAGTCACAATAAAGTGGCGATGGAAATGGCCTCCCATTTAGCTGGGGTAACCATGCAAGAAGCTGGCGTATCGCGGCTTGTTGCTGTGGATATAGATGAAGCCGTGGCGCTTACAGAAGCGTCTTGACAACAATTACGATTAGGCAAGTGAGTTGCATGATATGAGTACGATGCAGATAGTTTTTAGTATCATCGGGTTAGTGCTAATCGCCGCGATTATTGGTCACGGTATATGGACCATTCGGCGTAATGAAAAAGCGCAACAACAACGCGCCGAAATGATCGAACAAAAACGTCGTCAAGTAGACAACCAAGGCTTTGATGATGATGGTGTTGGCGCCGTTCGGGTGGTTAAAAGCGCGCCGCGAAAAGCCGCCGAAAGTGTTCCTGAACCTCGGTTAGAATCAATTGATGAAACGCCGGAAACGCCAGAGCATAAGGCTGTGAAACACGAGGACCAGCCCGAAGTAGCTATTCGAGCCAGTGATGATGAGCCTGAACTTGATTTGCCGGAAGTGAAAGTCGAGCACGAGGAGTTGCTCGAGCGGTCGCAGAAAAAATCTGCAGAGCCTACGCTGGTAAGTGCCGGCCAAAAAGCGGCTGCCAAGCCTAGCGCTGAATCATCGAACTCGTCACAACCAGCAACGACAAATGCATCACAACCATCTCAGCAAAGCATGGAACTACCGCTTGAGCGCAGCGATGACGAGCCAATGCTAAATGACGAACCTGACGAAGTTATAGTTTTGCACGTAAGCGGAGATATTCAAGGTGCTGTGTTGTTGCAACAAATGACCGAGCTTGGCTTTAAGTTCGGTGATTTTGACATATTCCACCGCCACGTAGATACAGCCGGAAATGGCGCGGTGTTGTTCAGTTTAGCAAACATGTATAACCCGGGTAGCTTTAACATTGATACCATAGAAACTTTCCAAACGGACGGCGTCGCATTGTTTTTGGCGTTACCAATAAAAAGTAACTCGTTGCAGGCATTTAACATGATGCATAACGCAGCAGTGAAGCTGGCAGCTGCAGTAGGGCGTGGGCAGGTACTTGATGAACATCGTAACCCGTTGACCCGCCAAGCCGTGCAACACATTCATCAGCGGATACGTGAATTTGAACGCAAACGACTGATCAAACATTCAAGCTAAACGGACATCATGAACAGAGATTTATTTGAACAAGAAAGCGCTGATAGTTCTAACTTAGAGCAGCGAGTCGCTCAGTTGCGAGCGTTGTTGACACGCTATAACCGTGAGTACTACGAACTCGATCAGCCGACGGTGCCTGATGCCGAGTATGATCGCCTGTTTCGCGAATTAGTTGATTTAGAACAACGGCATCCTGAGCTTCAAAGTGATGCTTCACCCACGCAAAAAGTTGGCGGCAAAGCGCTAGATGCGTTTACCCAAGTCGCCCACGAAACGCCCATGCTGAGCCTTGATAATGCTTTTTCTGCGGAGGAGTTTGAGACGTTTGCAACGCGCGTAGCGGAGCGTTTAGATAGCGCGACAGCCATTGCATTTTGTTGTGAGCCCAAACTCGATGGAGCAGCGGTTAGTATTTTGTATGAAGGCGGAGAACTAGTTCGCGCTGCGACTCGTGGTGACGGGCAAACAGGCGAAGATATTACCGCGAATGTACGCACTATTCGCAATGTGCCGCTGCAATTGCAAGGCGAATTTCCAACTCGAGTAGAAGTGCGCGGCGAGGTGTTTATGCCGACCAACGCATTTGAAAAGTACAATGAGAAGGCACTCGCTGCGGGTGAAAAAACCTTTGCTAATCCACGAAATGCTGCTGCGGGCAGTCTGCGGCAATTAGATTCGCATATTACCGCCAAACGGCCATTACATTTTTATGCGTATAGCATGGGCGTAGTTAGTGAGGATGTTGACCTAGCTGACACGCATTTTGGTCGCCTTGAACAGCTACAAAGTTGGGGGCTGCCTATTAGCGATGAAGTAAAAGTTGTCGCGCAAAGCAGCGATTGTAAGACCTATTATGATGATATCTTGGCGCGTCGCGCAGACTTGCGTTATGAAATTGATGGCATTGTACTTAAGGTAAACAGTATTGCCCTTCAGCAAGACTTGGGGTTCGTTTCGCGAGCTCCGCGTTGGGCTATCGCATGGAAGTTTCCTGCGCAAGAAGAGTTAACCGTTATTCGAGGTGTCGATTTCCAAGTTGGCCGTACCGGCGCTATTACCCCAGTAGCTCGGCTTGAGCCTGTTGCTGTTGGTGGGGTAACGGTTTCTAATGCAACGTTACACAATGCCGACGAAATAGAGCGCTTGGATATTCGCATCGGCGACACGGTGATAATTAGACGCGCGGGAGATGTTATTCCACAAGTCGTGCAAGTGGTGTTTGAGCGACGTCCTGAAAACACCCAGAAAATTGAATTTCCGCAGCATTGTCCAGTATGTAACTCGCACGTAGAACGGGCAGAAGGTGAAGCCGTTGCACGCTGCACGGGCGGGCTGATTTGTGCTGCGCAGCGGCGTGAGGCCATCAAGCATTTTGCAGCTCGAAAAGCCATGGATATCGATGGACTCGGCGATAAACTGATTGAACAATTGGTGGAACGCGAGTGGGTAAAATCACCAGCCGACCTATATCGTTTGTCGGTTCGAGAGTTAGCCCACTTACCTCGTATGGGGCAAAAGTCAGCTGAAAAAATCAGTAGCGCTATAGCGGCTAGCAAAACAACAACGTTACCGAGATTTTTGTATGCACTAGGTATTCGTGAAGTGGGTGAGGCGACAGCGGCAAACTTAGCAACGCATTTTGCGTCGCTAGAAGCATTAAGCAACGCTGATATTGACGCATTAGAAGCTGTTAGCGACGTAGGAACTGTGGTCGCTAGCCATATTTACCAATTCTTCCGCGAACCTCATAACCAAGAGGTTATTAACGAATTGCTGGAGCTTGGTATCCATTGGCCGGCGGTTGAGAAATTAGCACAGAGCGAAGCCACTTTGGCTGGTAATACTTACGTGTTGACTGGTACCTTGAGTCAAATGACCAGAGATGAAGCGAAGCATGCATTACAAGCTCGTGGCGCAAAAGTTTCTGGCAGTGTGTCGGCTAAAACGACGGCAGTGATTGCCGGCGATAATGCTGGGTCAAAACTAACCAAAGCGGAACAACTCGGGGTAACCATACTCAGCGAGGCCGATTTAATCGACCTGCTGAATAGTTAATTACTCAGGACTGTGTATTTAACCGGGTGACATCGACAAACAGCTTAAGTTGCTGGCCCGGTTGCAGGTAATTGTTGCGATTGATTTGGTTCCATTTCTCAATATCAGTAATACTCACATTGAAGCGCGAGGCAATTCGCGCTAACGAATCACCCGAGCGGACTTTATAATGCAGGCTGCGGACAACGCCCGCTGGCTTTTCTGAGTGTGGCAACCAAACGACTAATTTTTTACCGGGGCGCAGTGGGTCGGTCGGCGCCATGCCATTCCAACTCGCCAACGATCGTAAATTTACATTATATTCGCGACTAATATCCCAGAGCGTATCTCCGCTAACGACTAAATGCTCTACTTTGTACGCGCCACGTGACTGTGATTGCTTACTGACTAAGCGTTGCTCTGCTGAGAGGTTGTATTCATCAAGATCACGCGTGGCGACAGGCACCAATAAATGATCACCGGCGCGAATAATATGGCCGGAAATATTATTGGCTTGCTGAATTGCTTTTGCCGTGGTGTGGTATTGCTTGGCAATAACCAACAAGCTTTCGCCAGATTTTACTTGATGGCGAGTCCACTGCACTAGCTCTTTGCTGTCGGCGGTAGCTAACCAGGTTTGTAATTTACTTGCATTTTCTATCGGCAACAATAAACGGTGTGGCCCTACAGGGTCAGTAGCCCAGCGATTATAAGCCGAGTTGTAATGATGCAACGTATCCAGATCAAGTTCAGCTATTTCTGCTGCTTTAGCTAAGTCAATTTGGCTATGTGCTTCAACAACAGCTAAGTAGGGCTTGTTGTCAATGGGAAGCCAATGTTTGGCATAGTCATCGTAATTTTTGAGAATGTCGGCAAGTGCGAGTAGTTTCGGCACATAAGCACGGGTTTCCCGCGGTAGGTCCAGCGACCAAAAGTCGGTTGGTTTACCGGCTCGCTTATTACGGCGGATTGAACTCGCAACGCGGCCTTCACCTGAATTGTAGGCAGCTAAAGCATGCAGCCAG
Source organism: Pseudidiomarina donghaiensis (assembly GCF_900116895.1). Taxonomy (GTDB): domain Bacteria; phylum Pseudomonadota; class Gammaproteobacteria; order Enterobacterales; family Alteromonadaceae; genus Pseudidiomarina; species Pseudidiomarina donghaiensis. Next base: position 152,674 of record NZ_FPCF01000004.1, read on the forward strand.
TCACCGTCGAAACGTTTTTGCAGAGCATCAAGGTAATCGAGAGCTGCGTGGGTTGCTGCATAGACATCACGACGGCCGTCATACCACCAATTGATTTCTAAGCCATAGTGGCGCGCTGTACCTGGAATAAATTGCCAAACACCAGCGGCACGACCGTGCGAGTACGCAAAAGGGTCAAACGCGCTTTCCACAATAGGTAACAAGGCTAACTCTAACGGCATGCCACGACGTTCAATTTCATCCACAATCAGGTACATGAATGGTTGTGCGCGTTTAGCCACACGTTCCATGTAATAGGGATTATTTAAATACCAATTACGCTGACTGACTAAGCGTGGAAGCTCTGGTGCTTCCATGGTTAACTGGCGACGAATACGTTGCCATAAATCGGCTTCTTGCTGAGGGCTAAGCTCGATGATTTCGGGCACGACTTCGTTCTGCGCAACGATAGCCTCAGCCTCGGTTACAGCATTCGTTTCAACCGGTTCTGCAACTGGCTTCGCAGGAACTGTTTGTATAGTCTCATTAGCAGCAGAGTCGGTTTGCCAAGGCGTTAACGAGCAGCCCGTTGCCAAAGTGCTCGAAATTGCCAGTGCTATCCATTTTTTCATGTACATCATTCCAAAACTCTAATTTGTCGGCAGTTTACGGGATTAGAACTGGTCTTTCCACCGCCGCAGCTCAGCAAAATGCTCAGAACTTTTGGCCCGTAAAAATGGATTAATGGCTTTCTCAATGCCAATTGTGCTTGGCAATGTTTTTAACCTGTGTTCGCGCAGTGCTCGAACTTGTTCGGCATATTGACGTAATGCGTCATTCGTTGGTTCAGCTGCTAGCGCGAATTTTACGTTCGCTTCTGTGTATTCGTGTGCACAATAGACGCTGGTCACGTCAGGTAGTTCAGCTAAGCACTGTAAAGATTCATAAAACTGTTTAGGCGAGCCTTCAAACATGCGGCCACAGCCTGCAGAAAATAATGTGTCGCCCACAAAAGCATGGCCTGGCGTATAGAAGCATATGTGATCTAGAGTATGGCCAGGGGTAGCAAAAACGGTAAACGTAACATCACCCATTAAACTGAAGCGGTCGCCATGCCCAACGGGATGACTAACCCCTTCGATATTGCTAATTCGGGGGCCATATACGGCAACAGGGTAATCTTCAAGTAGTGGTAACAAGCCTCGGGTGTGATCCCAGTGGTGGTGGGTGATCAGAATGGCATTAATTCCTACATCGTGATGGCGCAGCCATTCGCGAACCGGTTGATCGTCACCAGGATCAACAATAATGGCATCAGCGCCATCGTATGGCTGAATGGCCCAAATGTAGTTATCATCAAAGGCCGGAATTGCGGACACGTGCATAATTCACCATCCTATGAACGAACGTAAGCTAATAAACGTAGTTATACGTTGTCATTATAACGAGGGCAAGCAACGATGTTAAAGCCAGCACGCCGTGAAAAAGTTACCAAGGCGCCATTAAATTGGCAGCAGTTACCTCATGGTTTATGGCTGAAGCAGCAGTTAAGCGAAGCGCTGGCGCCACATACGGCAAAAATGTTTGGCTATTACTCAGCTCGCTTGGGGCATTTAGCCGCGCAATTGGAATTACCTGAGTTACGACTGCAACATGATTTTTCAGTGGCTGCGGATGCCGAGCCCAAGATTAGAGCCGAGTTGGAACATTTGCCGTTTGCTGAGTCCACATTGGATGCGGTATTTTTAGTCGGGCAACTTGAATTTGAACGAGATCCACACCAAGTATTAAGGGAAGTAAGCCGCAGTTTAATTGCCGACGGCTACGTGGTGATTGCCGGCTTTAATCCGCTATCACCAGCATTGTTGGCTGGATTATGGCCGACTAATTTACAGCAGCTACCGTGGTGTGGACGCTATTTTACTAAGGCTCGCGTGTACGACTGGCTGTCACTATTAAATTTTGAGGTGATCGCATCGGGTTATGCGGGCGCCACATTGATGTGGTCCGCCACTAAAAGCCCGGATTTTGGGCTGGCACGACTGAGCCAAATGCTGCCGCCAGTACGTAGCATGTACTATCTTGTGGCACGCAAACGCGAGTTCCCGTTGACTGTGGTTCGTGTGCGTCAACGAGCAAAACCACGTATGAGTTCAATGCCCGTTGCAAATCGCGTTAAATAAAAACTTGTTGATGAAATAGGAGTTGTTGATGTTAAGTCCAAAGGAATACTGTGCCCAAGCACAAGCGAACGTAACCGAAGTAGATGTTCATGCACTGCAACAGAAAATTGCCGAGGGAGCTCGCGTGATTGATGTACGGGAGCCAGGTGAATTTGCCGCTGGGCATATCCGTCAAGCCGTGAACATGCCTCGTGGCGTGTTAGAAATGCAAATTAATCAACACCCTGCGGTAGCCGGATATGACGACGCATTGCAGCGCATTGCCGAAGAACCCTTGTATTTAATTTGTCGTTCAGGCGGGCGCTCAGCATTAGCAGCTCAGTCATTAGTACGTATGGGCTTTGATAAAACAAAGGTCATTTCTGTCGCCGGCGGCATGCAGGCTTGGGAAGAAGCCAAATACCCACAAGTTGCCGGCGAATAAATTAGGCGTCTGGTTTAAACCCGTTGTCCTCAAGCAGTGTTTTGCTGCTTGCGGCGACGCGGGCAAGCTCGTCACAGCGCTCATTTTGTGGGTGACCAGCATGGCCCTTCACCCAGTCCCAACGCACCGAGTGATGACGCTGCGCTGCTTGATCAAGGGCTTGCCATAAATCGGCGTTTTTCACCGGCTTGCGGTTTGATGTACGCCAACCGTTTTTCTTCCAGTTATGAATCCAGCTTTGAATGCCTTGGCGCAGGTACTGGCTATCCGTGGTTAACACCACGTCACAGGGGCGTGTGAGAGCTTCTAATCCTTTCACTGCTGCAAGCATTTCCATGCGATTATTCGTCGTTAATTTATAGCCTTGCGACAATTCTTTTTGGTGTTCACCGTATTCTATAACCACACCATAGCCACCAGGCCCAGGGTTACCTAAACATGAACCATCGGTATAAATATGCACCTTTTTCGACATTAGCGTGTTACTCGTTTTTCGTGCGCTGCGCTGTTGGTCCGCTGCGCTGTTCGTTGTTCGTAAAAAGACGAGTCTAACAGAATTTTAGAACCAAGTCGGTTTGATCTTTTTTAGTGTATTTACTTGTTACAACCAAGCAAAACAAGCAAACTAGTCAGCAATGATGACTGACAGCGCTTCGCGCTACCCGGCGTAGAACGCCGGGCTACGGATAACGGATAACGCCGATGAGACAAATAGTTCTTGATACAGAAACCACGGGCTTAGATCCTGCACAAGGCCATCGCATCATTGAAATTGGTGCCGTTGAAGTGATTCGCCGAAAACTAACCGGTCGAACCTTTCATGTTTACATCAACCCTCAGCGTGTAGTTGAGCAAGAAGCGATTGAAGTGCATGGTATCACTAATGAATTTTTGCAGGACAAACCCGTATTTGCGCAAATCGCGGATGATTTTCTAGATTTTATTGACGGTGCTGAGTTAGTGATTCACAACGCAGCATTCGACGTTGGCTTTATGGATCATGAGTTTTCATTGTTGCGTAACGGCACCGGGAAAACGACGGATTACTGCACCGTGCTTGATACGCTGATGTTAGCGCGAGAAATGCGACCCGGGCAGAAGAATAATTTGGATGCGCTGTGTCGAGCCTATGGTATTGATAATTCAAATCGAACCTTTCACGGCGCATTACTTGACGCCGAGTTGTTAGCCGATGTTTATCTGATGATGACCGGCGGGCAAACCAAACTCGAGCTAGCTGGGCAACATAAAAATCAGCAGGGTTCACACAATACAGGGTGGACGCGCATTGAAAATAAACCCGCACTGAAAGTGGTGCGTGCCAACGCAGATGAAGAGCAAGCTCATCAGCAGCGATTAGCTATAATTGAAAATCATTTGTGGCAATAGTTTTTGGTATTTTAGGGTCGACTAGGTTATAGAGTTAGCTACTTTTGCAACGTTTTGCGCATTTTTCAGGCAAACGATACAAAAGTTGAAAAAAAAGGTTGACGATAGAATGCCGCACTCGTAATATTCGCTCCGCATTCAGGGGCACCCACCCGGGTTACCCAGAATCAGGAAAGCGGAGCGGTAGTTCAGTTGGTTAGAATACCGGCCTGTCACGCCGGGGGTCGCGGGTTCGAGTCCCGTCCGCTCCGCCACTTTCCTGAAATAGATTAAATAACGCTGCGGAGCGGTAGTTCAGTTGGTTAGAATACCGGCCTGTCACGCCGGGGGTCGCGGGTTCGAGTCCCGTCCGCTCCGCCATTTCAAACGATTATCTAGTCTCTTTATTGGAGTGTCGTGCGATGAGTTTGGCTAACGCCTGCTTGACGTGTGGGGCTTGCTGCGCGTCTTATCGTGTGTCTTTTTATTGGGGCGAAGCTACTGGCGCTCCCGAAGGCTATGTTCCTAGCGAACTTACCGAATCTTTTCATCCCCATTTGCTGTGTATGCAAGGCACCAATAATAAACAGCCGCGCTGTGTAGCGTTAGAGGGTGAAATTGGCCAGCAGGTCAACTGCACCATATATCAAAATCGACCGAGTCCATGTCGGGAGTTTGATATCTCTATCAATGGCTCAAATCCCTATTGCGACAAAGCGCGAGCTAAATATGGTTTAGCTGCGCTTATTCCTGTGCAAGAAGTAGCCTGATATACCGCATGAATGGGGTAAATTGTTACAATTGCGCCACGAATGGCTCTTGAGCCGATCTGCATAGGGGGTTACATTAGTAGGGTTAAATACAACCACAAGGGAGATACCTTATGCGCAAGAGCCTAATCGCTGTTGCTATTGGCGCGACATTAACGGTCGCTGCATGTTCTGATAAAGAAGCAACGCAAGCTGTGAATGAAACAGCTCAAACCGAACAAACACAAGCAGTTGAATTTAATCAAAGCAACCCATTTTATGCTGAGAGCTCGCTGCCTTTCCACGCGCCAGATTTTTCAAAGATCAAATTTGAGCATTACAAGCCAGCATTATTGGCAGGTATGGAAGCGCATAGCAAAGAAATTGAAGCTATTGCGAATAACGCTGAAGCACCAACCTTTGAAAACACGATCGTTGAAATGGAGCGCTCTGGTGCTTTATTAAGCCGTGTTGCATCAGTTTTCTATAACGTTGCTGGTTCAAACGGTAATGATCAGACCCGCGCTTTGCAAGGCGAGTTGGCGCCATTAATGGCCGCTCATGGTGATAGTATTTCATTAAACCCGAAATTATTCGCTCGCGTTAAAGCCGTATACGAAAACCGCGACAGCCTTGAAGGCGAAGCATTGCGTTTAGTGGAAGACACCTACAAAGGTTTTGTGCGTTCAGGTGCAGAGCTAAGCGAAGAAGCAAAAGACAAAATTCGCGCAATTAATACCGAATTATCGTCATTAACTACTGAGTTTCAGCGTAACTTAATGGCGCTGGCCAAAGAAAATATGGTGATTGTTGATGACAAAGCGCAACTTGCGGGTTTAAGCGACACTGAAATTCAGCAGCTTGCTGACGCTGCAAAAGCGGCAGGGCACGAAGGCAAGTATGCTATTTCAATTACTAACACCACGCGTCAGCCAATTTTATCGTCGCTCGAAAATCGTGAAGTTCGTCAGCGCGTGTGGGAAGCTTCGGCTTATCGTGGTACCGGTAACACCGAAACTGACAACCGCCCGTTAGTGAAACGCTTAGCGCAATTACGTGCAGAAAAAGCACAGTTGTTGGGTTACAACACATGGGGTGATTACGTTCTTGAAACCAGCATGGCTGGTAGCCCGCAAGCTGCACAAAAAATGTTGCGTGACTTAGTACCAGCAGTTGTCAGCAACGTTGAAGCTGAAAAAGCTGAAATTCAAGCCATGATCAACAGCGAAGGCGGTGATTTTGAAGTTCAGCCTTGGGACTGGGCTTACTATGCAGAAAAAGTGCGTGCTGAAAAATATGCACTAAATGCAGAAGAAGTTAAACAATATTTCGAATTTAACCGTGTCGTTGAAGACGGCGTATTTTATGCCATGAACCAGCTGTTTGGAATTAGCTTTGAGCAGCGTGATGACATTCCTACCTACGGCGACAACATCCGCGTTTATGAAGTAAAAGACATTGACGGCGAGACACTTGGTTTATTCTATGGCGACTGGTTTACCCGTGACGGTAAGCGAGGTGGTGCATGGATGAGCTCATTTGTTAGCCAGTCTGGTTTACTAGGAAACAAACCGGTAATTCTGAACAACCAAAACATCAAAAAAGCTGCAGAAGGCCCGACTTTCTTGAGCTTTGATGAAGTAAGCACCATGTTCCATGAAATGGGACACGGCTTGCACGGTATGTTCTCTGACGTGATGTATCCATCATTGGCAGGTACGTCAGTATCGCGTGATTACGTTGAGTTCCCTTCAACGTTCCAAGAAGACTGGATGTTAAACGAAAAAGTGCTAAACAACTTTGCCAAGCATTATGAAACTGGCGAACCCATGCCAAAAGAATTGCTTGATAAAGTCATGGCTGCAAAAAATTTCAACATGGGTTATGACACACTTGAATACATTTCGTCAGCCTTGTTGGACTTTGAGTACCACACATTAACGCCTGAAGCAGCAGCAAGCATTGAAGATGTTGCCGCATTTGAGGCTGCAGCACTTGAGCGCAATGGTGTAGCAATTGACGCTGTACCGCCGCGTTATAAATCAACCTTCTTCGCGCACGTGTTTGCCGGTGGTTATTCTGCTGGATATTACGCGTATATGTGGTCAGAAATTTTGGCTGCTGATGCGTTCAAATACATGCAAGAGCAGGGCGGTTTAACGCTCGAAAATGGTCAGAAATTCCGTGACACTATTTTGTCAAAAGGTAACAGCAAAGACCCAATGCAACAGTACATTGACTTCCGTGGCCAAGAGCCAACAGGTGAAGCGTTACTTGAGCGTCGCGGCTTAACCACACCAAAAATTGATTAATCATTCAATTTATCGGTATTGAAAAACAGAGCTTCGGCTCTGTTTTTTTTTGTGCAAATAAAATTTCTTTATAAAGTTAATAAATAGTTAAGCCTGTTAATTAAATTGATTTTTTTCAAATTTGTTTCATAAATAAGTAAGCAACTCATGAAGTTGCGACAACAACAGATAACATTACCAGGGAATGTATTTATGAAAAAAATCAATTTACCTTTCGGGGTGTCGCTGTGTGCCATAGCAGTGGCTACCGCGCTGCCGCAAGTAGCGTTGGCGCAAGACAATTCAGAAGCAAATGAAGTTGAAGCGCAAGAGCGCATCACGGTTACCGGCTCTCGTATTAATCGAACCGATATGGAAACGGCCTCTCCAGTAGAAATTATTTCTCGTGACGATATTGAAGCTTCGGGGTTTTCCAATCTTCAGCAGTTATTAGAACGCTCCCCCGCGGCCGGTGTTGGCACCTTTTCGACCCGCGGCAACAGTCAAGACTCAACCGCCAATGGCGGGGCCGCGGTAAGCTTACGAGGCTTTGGTGCTGATGCGACCTTGGTGCTGGTGAATGGTCGCCGCGTTAACGTGTCTGCGTTTGCTGAAGGTGTTGCCAATTCATTTGTTGATATCAACACAATACCGGTGGCCGCCATTGAGCGTATCGATATCTTGAAAGATGGTGCGTCAGCTATTTATGGTTCAGATGCAGTGGCGGGTGTGGTGAACGTTATTCTGCGCAAAGACTACGAAGGTATGGAGCTTAGTTTGAGCCATGGCGCCACGACAGGGCCTAGCTATGACGAAACTTCAGTCAGTACAGTTTGGGGGACAGGTTCAGCAACGAGCAACACCACGGTGATTTTTGACTACTATAAAAACACGTCGATTATGGGGTCAGAAATGGGGCGCTTTGGTACCGCCAACCAAGCTCCTTATGGTGGTAATGACTTCCGCTCTTCTCGTGGTTATCCAGGAAACTTCATTCTGAACGGTCAAGTGGTGATTGATCCAGACTGTCCGCCAGAACAAACTTTTGGTCAAACTTGTGTCTACGATTATGGGCCAGCCACCATGACTTGGCCTGAAGCTGAGCGAGTTGGTGCTATGGTGTTGTCTAACTTTCAAATTACGAGTGACATGGATGCCTACATCGAGTTTGCCGCTCAGCACAACAGTTCGAAGGCTGGCGGGGCCGCAACGCCGTTAGATGGCGATGCGGGCTTGTATGTACCGGCAAATCATCCAAACAATCCATGGGGTGAACGGGTAGAAATTAACCGTTATCGTACTGTCGATGCTGGTAACCGAGTGTGGGATATTGAGTCAGATACCTTACGGTTTGTGGCTGGCTTACGCGGCTATCTTGATACGTGGGCATGGGATGTCTCAGCCACTAAAGCGCGTAGTCGTGGCCTGCAAACAGGTAGCAAAGATCAAGGCTGGGTGCGCACCGACTTTCTACAAGAGGAAATTAATGCAGGCCGATATAACCCGTTTGGCGGAGTAACCAATGATCCTGCGGTTATTGATGCGATTACCACGAGTTTAGTGCGCCGTGGCGAATCGCACCTTACTGCAGTGGATGCGAGTATTAGTGGTGAGCTGTTCAAGCTGGGAAATAATATGGTTTCGATGGCCGCTGGTTTTGAATACCGCGAAGAAGACGTGGTAGATACTCCAGATGATCAGTTCCAACGCGGGCTTATTTTTGGTACGGAGTCGGTTTCCGCCCAGGCTGAGCGTGACCAATGGGCCGCATATGCCGAGTTTCTGGTGCCCTTGGCAGATACGCTTGAGTTAAGCTTAGCGCTACGTCACGATGATTACAGTGATTTTGGTTCAAGTACCAATCCGCAAGCCAAAATACAGTGGTTTGTGTCTGATGACATTACCGTTCGAGCATCGGCGGGCACAGGTTTCCGTGCGCCATCGCTTGCTCAAATTGGTTTAGGCCCATCGCAAGTATCGCAGTTTTTCACCGATACTTATCGTTGTCCAACGCCAGATCCGAACAACCCAGCCTGTGCCGCAACTGACTACACAATTGTTTTTGGTGGTAATCCAAACCTTGAGGCGGAAGAGTCTGAAAGCTGGAACATTGGTGGTGTTTGGCAAGTAAACGATAGCTGGGATGTTAGTTTAGATTATTGGTCAATTGTGCAAGACAATAAAATTGATCGAAACAACTATGAGCTGGTTTATGCAGCTGAGTGTAATGATCAAAATAGCACCATTTGTGTGCGCTTACCGCCGCTGCCAGGTGAAACCTTAGGTTCGCTATCAACCTTGTACAACAGCTATATCAACATCAGTTCGCAAGAAGCAACCGGGCTTGATGTGTCAACCAACTATCTGTTGCCCATTAGTGACTTTGGCGATCTTAAATTCGGTCTAGGTTGGACGTACATGACCAAGTTTGAGAAAAACGGTATCGATTATGCGGGTGAGTATAACTATCCACAACATCGCTGGATTGGTAGCGTAGATTGGTCACGCGATGCCTGGGGCGCTACCGCAATTATCACCTACATAGGCGAGTTCGAAGACTATCAGTCACCGCAAGATGTCGAAAGCTCGAAGGCACGTACGATTGATGCCCATATGGTGTTGGACTTACAAATGCGTTATGACATCAGCCAATCCACACGGTTTAGTGTTGGGGTAAATAATATCCTTGATGAAGAGCCACCATTTGCTATTGGTGATGGCGATGGCGACTTGTATGGATATGCATCAAGCGTTCATAACCCACGCGGAGCTTTTGCTTATGCGAAGTTGAACTTTAAGTTTTAACCTTTGCTAAAAATCATGCAAAAGGGGACAGAGCTAGCTCTGTCCTCTTTTTTTTGGTATATAGTGACGTAAAATAAATGTGAAAGAGAGTAATGGAATGCCAGACACTTTGTTCGCCTCACAGCCTATTTACGACCATAAAGGTAAAATCTACGCGCATGAGTTACTCTACCGTCATGAGGACGGGATTACTGCGTTTGAAGTTGGCGATAGTGTCGCAACAAGCGAAGTTTTATATAACTTATGCACAGGGCTGCTGGATTACGTTGAGCACATAAAATTACCAGTCTGTGTGAATGTATCGACTGAGTTTTTGCTGTCTGGTCTATTTTTACCTTTGGCACCAGAACACGTTATTGTTGAGCTGGTTGAACGAATTGAGCCAACCGATGAAATAGTTGACGCTATTCAGCGCTGGGTGGCCAAAGGCTTTCGTTTTGCGTTAGATGATTTTGAGTTTCAAGATAGTTGGCAGCCATTACTGGAATTAGCCACAATTATTAAAGTTGATATTGAACGCACGCCGTTTGAAGTGGCCCAGCAACGTTATACAGAACTGCAGCATTTAAACGTATTGTGGTTAGCCGAACGTATTGAAGACGAAGCCACATTAAATCGCTACAAAGAACTCGGCTTTGATTTATTTCAAGGCTATTTTTTAGCCAAACCGACAGTGGTTGAAGGCAAACGTGTACCGTCAGCAGCAGCTACGCAGCTGACTTTAGTCATCAATCAATTATTCTCTGAAGAGCCCGAACTTTACGAAATAGTTGCTGCGTTACAGACCGACCCAGTGTTGGTGGTGAATTTATTACGAATTGCCAACAGCCCTTATTATGGCGTGACGCGCAAAATTGAATCGCTTAAAGAAGTCGTCATGCTGCTTGGGCTTGAGCCGCTTCGTAAATGGGTTCTATTAATTGTCTCGGTGAAAGGACAGGCTCCTGAACAAACAAAGTTTGTACTAACCCGTGCGTACATGTGCAGCGAGTTAGCGCGCAAAAAAGATCCTTTTAACCGCTTATCAGGGCCTGCGTTTTTAGTCGGGTTACTAGCAGGCTCAGATGTTTTATTAGGCATTGATAAAGAAACTTTTCTGCAAGACCTCAACATTTCAGAAGCGGTTCGTGCAGCGGTATTGCAAAGCGAGGGCGATCTAGGTGAGTACCTCAAAGCGGTTGAAGATTTTGAATATGATCTTGCTATGAAGAACCCATTAGAAAAGCATGGTGATTTATTTGATGTCTATCAGCAATGCCATTTCTTGGTCAACGAACTGCTAAACAACGTTACTATTGAACAGTAAGCTTGAGCTAGTGATTTGAGCTGTATCCTGCTATAATTCGGGCCACTTTTTTCTGTCCTGAACTAATGAATAGGAATCACTATGTCGACTGATAGTTCAAAGATTATTTACACTGAAACTGATGAAGCACCACGTTTAGCAACCTATTCGTTGTTGCCAATTATTCGTGCGTTTACTGATGCCGCAGGCGTTAGTGTTGAAACACGCGACATCTCATTAGCTGGCCGCATTATTGCGAACTTCCCTGAGTTCTTGAACGAAGATCAGCGCATTGGTGATGCGTTAGCTGAACTTGGTGAACTTGCGAAAACGCCAGAAGCGAACATTATCAAGCTTCCGAATATCAGTGCATCTATTCCTCAGTTGACTGCAGCCATTAAAGAGCTACAGCAACAGGGCTACAACCTGCCAAACTATCCATTTGAGCCGCAAACCGACGAAGAGCGCGATGTGAAAGCGCGTTATGACAAAATTAAAGGTTCAGCGGTGAACCCAGTATTGCGTGAAGGTAACTCTGACCGTCGTGCACCAACGTCAGTAAAAAATTACGCCAAAAAACATCCGCATCGTATGGGTGCATGGTCTAGTGACTCACAAACTCACGTTGCGCACATGAGCGACGGCGATTTTTACAGCAGCGAACAGTCAACGACCTTTGCACAAGCGGATGACTTAAAAATTGTATTAAATACGCCTGCTGGCCAAACCGTACTGAAAGACTCAGTGAAAGTATTGGCTGGTGAAGTGGTAGACGCAGCGCGTATGAGCGCAGCTCAGTTACAAGCGTTTTTTGCCAAAGAAACAGCCGCGGCAAAAGAAGAAGGCATTTTGTTGTCGTTGCACTTAAAAGCAACCATGATGAAAGTGTCAGACCCAATTATGTTTGGCCATGCGGTGAAAGTTTATTTTGCTGATGTGTTTGCTAAGCACGCTGAAACTTTCAAGCAATTAGGCGTTGATGCAACCAACGGTTTTGGCGATGTTTTAGCGAAAATTGCTGAGTTACCAGCAGACGAGCGCGCAGCTATTGAAGCGGACATTCAAGCGGTATATGACAGCCAGCCTGAATTAGCTATGGTGAATTCAGACAAGGGCATTACCAACCTGCACGTACCAAGCGACGTCATTATTGATGCCTCAATGCCTGCGATGATTCGTGATGGCGGCAAAATGTGGGACCGTCAAGGCAAAACCCAAGACACCAAAGCGATGATTCCAGATCGTTGCTATGCTGGCGTGTATCAGGCCACTATCGATTTCTGTAAAGCCAATGGCGCATTTGACCCAGCGACTATGGGCACAGTGCCAAATGTTGGCTTAATGGCACAAAAAGCCGAAGAATATGGCTCTCACGATAAAACCTTCGAAATTCCAGCCGATGGTACCGTGGTTGTATTAAACCAAGCGGGTGAAACGGTATTCTCACACGACGTACAAAAAGGCGATATCTGGCGTATGTGTCAGGTAAAAGACGCGCCAATTCGTGACTGGGTTAAGTTGGCAGTGAATCGTTCACGCTTAAGCGGTATGCCAGCGGTGTTCTGGTTAGACGAAAACCGCGCTCATGACGCGCAGTTGATCAAAAAGGTGAACACTTACCTTAAAGAGCATGACACTGACGGTTTAGATTTACGCATTATGGCGCCAACTGAAGCGACCGAGCACACCTTAGCGCGCATGAAAGATGGCCAAGACACCATTTCAGTAACCGGTAACGTGTTGCGTGACTACTTAACCGACTTGTTCCCAATTCTTGAACTGGGTACTTCAGCGAAAATGTTGTCAATTGTGCCACTAATGAACGGTGGTGGTTTGTTTGAAACGGGCGCTGGTGGTTCTGCACCGAAGCACGTGCAACAGTTTGTTGAAGAGAACTACCTGCGTTGGGATTCACTCGGTGAATTTTTAGCGTTAGCTGCGTCGTTAGAGCATTTGGCGCAACGGAACAACAATGACCGCGCACAAATTTTAGCGGATACGTTAGACGCGGCAACGGCTAAGTTCCTTGAGAACGACAAGTCGCCAGCGCGTAAGCTTGGTCAAATTGACAACCGTGGCAGCCATTTCTACCTAGGTATGTACTGGGCCGAAGCATTAGCTGCGCAAACTAAAGACAGCGCATTAGCCGAACGTTTTGGTAAATTAGCCAACGCAATGCAAGCCAACGAAGCCAAAATTATTGAAGAACTTAACGGCGTGCATGGTAACAGCGTAGAAATTGGTGGTTATTATCAGCCTAACGCTAAGTTAGTCGATAAAGCGATGCGCCCATCAGCCACGCTTAACAGCGCTTTAGCAAGTCTTTAATACCGAACCTTTAACCATTCGGTGTAATATAAAAGGGTGTCAGTGTTGTGCTGGCACCCTTATTTTTTGATACAAGGATTAGGCCATGACAGACAACGTAGAATATATTCAAAGCCCATTGTGCCAGCAGTATAGCGATGGTGGCCAAACGGTAGATATTGATATATACCGCACCGAAGACTCGGGTTGGATTTTGGAAATTGTCGACAGTGGTAATAACTCGACGGTTTGGGAAGACCCATTTGAAACCGACCAAGATGCTTTGGATGAAGCTTTAGATGCGCTAAAACAAGAAGGCATTGAAGCCTTTGTAGGCACCTTTGAATAAGCAACGCGAGCCGTTGATAATCAGTTATGTATGACATTATCGGTGACGTACATGGCCATGCAGACCAGCTACTGACGTTACTGAAAAAGCTTGGCTATGAGAAAAAGTTTGGTGTTTGGCGACACGCTGAGCGCCAACTTATATCTGTTGGCGACTTAATAGACCGTGGTCCTGGGCAACGGGAAACGGTCGATACCTTGCGAGCTATGGTTGATGCCGGTAGCGCGCAAGTGATCATGGGCAATCATGAACTCAATGCAGTGGCTTGGGCATTACCCGATGGGCAAGGTGACTACTTACGCAAGCACAGTGCGGGTAACCTTAAGCATCATCGTGAGTTTTTGTTGCAAGCAAAACCAGAGTCAGATTGGTACAACAGCACCTTAGCCTGGTTTCGTCAGTTGCCTTTGTATTTAGACTTACCCGAATGCCGAATTGTACATGCGTGCTGGCACGAGCCGTCAAAGCAAGTTGTTGATGACCACACCGGCCCAGCAAACAGGCTACGCGATGAAGCCGCTTGGTATGCAGCCCATGATCACGAGCATCAGCTGCACCACGCAATCGAAACGCTCTGCAAAGGCTTGGAGGTGGCGTTACCCGATGGCTTGCATTTTCACGACAAGGCTGGGGTTAAACGCACCGCCATGCGCACCCGTTGGTGGCAAGAACACAGTGCCAAATATCGTGACTTAGCCTTGGGCGTGGAACCGTTGCATAGTTTACCCGACCGTGAAATTCCGAATACCGTTATGCCTGGCTATGCCGCCGATAAGCCGGTATTTTTTGGGCATTATTGGATGCGCGGCGCACCCCATGTACTGACCCCGCAGGTTGCTTGCCTTGATTGGTCTGTTACGCAGCCAAATGGCCGGCTGGTAGCGTATCGCTACGATGGCGAGCAGCAATTAAGTAATGACAAGTTTATTTGGGTCATGACATAGCCGCGCGCTTGCGGCACAATACCTCAATAATAACTGACAATAGTGTATGAACTAAGCGCATGAGCGAAAACAACAAGCGACCACCTCAATTTATCCATCTGCGAGTTCACAGCGACTTTTCCATGGTCGATGGCTTAGCTAAGGTCAAGCCTATCTGTGAAGATGTTGCTGCCAAAGGGATGCCAGCCGTTGCGCTAACCGACCAAATGAATATGTGTGGTTTGGTACGTTTTTATCGCACCGCACATGGCAACGGCTTAAAGCCAATTGTCGGCTGTGACTTATGGGTGCTTCCAGAAGGCTGGAGTAGTGATTCACAGGAACAACCGTTTCGACTGACCGCTATCGCTATGAATAATCACGGTTATCAGCAGTTAACGCAGTTGATCAGTCGTGGTTACTTGGCTGGTCATCGCGCTGGCCGGCCTTGTGTTGATCAAGCTTGGTTAGCTGAGCACCAACAAGGTTTATTATTATTGTCCGGTGGTCGCGAGGGTGATATTGGCCTCAAATTACTACAAAACCGCCATGCTGAAGCTCGCGAAGCTCTCGCTTTTTATCAACAACACTTTGCCGATCGGTTTTTTCTTGAACTGCAACGTACCGGGCGCCCTGGTGAAGATGATTATGTGCATGCCGCTGTTGCCTTAGCCGCTGAATGTGATGTGCCGGTGGTTGCCACTAACGAAGTCATGTTCTTAAAGCCAGAAGACTTCAATGCTCATGAAGTACGCGTTGCGGTTGCCGATGGTTATACACTTGATGATAAACGCCGGCCGAAGAAATACAGCGCTGAACAATATTTGAAAAGCCCTGAAGAAATGCTTGAGTTATTTGCCGATATTCCTGAGGCCATTGAAAATACCGTAGAAATAGCTAAGCGTTGCAATGTCACGGTCAAGCTTGACGAATATGTATTGCCCGAGTTTCCAACCGGAGGAATGACCCCTGAAGACTTTTTGGTGAAGAAATCCCAAGAAGGCTTGGAGGAGCGTCTGCAAGTGTTGTTTCCTGATGAACAAGAGCGTCAACAGCAACGCAAACCTTACGATGAGCGTCTGCAAATTGAACTCGATGTCATCAACCAAATGGGCTTTCCCGGTTACTTTTTGATCGTGATGGAATTTATTCAGTGGTCAAAAGATAACAATATTCCTGTGGGCCCAGGCCGGGGTTCTGGTGCGGGATCCTTGGTGGCCTACGCGCTAAAAATTACCGATTTGGACCCACTGGAACTCGATCTTCTCTTCGAACGGTTCTTGAACCCAGAGCGGGTATCGATGCCTGACTTTGATATCGACTTCTGCATGGATCGTCGTGATGAAGTTATTGATCACGTCGCCGACTTATATGGCCGCGAAGCGGTTTCGCAAATCATTACCTTCGGTACCATGGCAGCCAAGGCTTCAATACGTGACGTAGGCCGCGTACTTGGGCACCCGTATGGGTTTGTTGATAAAATTACCAAGTTAGTGCCGGGTGACCCAGGCATGACCCTCGAAAAAGCCTTTGAAGTTGAGCCGCGCTTGGTTGAAATGTATGAGCAAGATGACGATGTGCGTGAAATTATCGACATGGCTCGCATTCTAGAAGGGGTGACGCGTAATGCGGGTAAGCACGCGGGCGGGGTGGTTATTGCTCCCGAAAAAATCACCGACTTTTCGCCCTTGTATTGCGACGAAGAAGGCAAACAACCAGTTACCCAATTCGATAAAAACGACGTTGAAGCCGCCGGCTTGGTGAAATTCGACTTTCTGGGCTTGCGCACGCTAACTATTATTCAGTGGGCGCTTGATATGGTGAATGCAAATCGCCAACGCGATGGCAAAGCCCCCATTGATATCAACCACATTCCACTTGACGATCCGCGCTGCTTTAGACTGCTTAAAAAGGCATCGACCACCGCGGTATTCCAGCTTGAATCATCGGGCATGAAGCAGCTAATTAAAAAGCTACTGCCGGACAGTTTTGAAGACATCATCGCACTGGTGGCCTTGTTCCGCCCAGGCCCATTGCAGTCGGGCATGGTTGATAACTTTATTGACCGTAAACATGGCCGCGAAGAAATATCGTACCCAGATAAAGACTATCAACATGAACTGTTGAAGCCGATATTAGAGCCG
Organism: Pseudidiomarina donghaiensis; assembly: GCF_900116895.1. Lineage (GTDB taxonomy): Bacteria > Pseudomonadota > Gammaproteobacteria > Enterobacterales > Alteromonadaceae > Pseudidiomarina > Pseudidiomarina donghaiensis. The sequence continues at coordinate 169,481 of NZ_FPCF01000004.1, forward strand.
ACCTACGGCGTTATTTTGTACCAAGAGCAGGTTATGCAAATAGCGCAGGTACTGGCTGGCTATTCGCTAGGCGGCGCCGACCTGTTGCGTCGTGCCATGGGTAAGAAAAAGCCAGAGGAAATGGCCAAACAACGCGCGGTATTTGAAGAAGGTGCGCGTAAGAACGGCATTGACGGTGAGCTGGCAATCAAAATTTTCGACTTGGTGGAAAAATTTGCCGGGTATGGTTTTAACAAATCACACTCAGCTGCTTATGCTTTGGTGTCGTACCAAACGCTGTGGATGAAAACCCACTTTCCAGCTGAGTTTATGGCGGCCGTCATGTCCGCTGATATGGATAACACCGACAAAATTGTGACCTTAGTTGATGAATGCGAAAACATGGGGCTTAAACTATTACCGCCCGATGTGAACGTGGGGCAGTATAAGTTCACGGTAGATGCCGAACAACGCATTGTGTACGGCATTGGTGCCATTAAAGGTGTTGGTGAGGGCCCCATTGAAGCGATTTTAGCCGCACGTGCTGACGGCCCGTTTACCGACTTATTTGATTTCTGCTGTCGGGTTGACCTGAAGAAGCTTAATCGTCGGGTGCTAGAAAAACTGATTAAAGCTGGCGCCATGGACTCGCTCGGCCCACACCGCGCAACCATTATGGCCAGCTTAGAAAAAGCCATGCGTCAGGCAGAGCAACATGCGCGCGCTGAGGCGATTGGTCAAAGTGATTTGTTTGGGGTTTTAGCGACCGCCAACGACGACGTTGAAATTGAACATGAGTTTGTGCAAGTTGCGCCATGGCAAGAAGCCATGTGGCTTGAAGGCGAACGTGAAACGCTTGGGCTATACTTAACAGGGCACCCAGTAAACCGTTATCGTGGCGAGTTAAAAAACTATGTGCCATGTGTGTTGGCTGACGTGAAACCGACAGGGCGCGATCAGACCACTACGGTGGCTGGGTTAGTGGTTGACGTTCGAACTATGCTGAACCGACAAAACCAGCGCTGGGCAATTGTGACTTTGCATGATAAAACGGCACGTTTTGATGTACGGTTCTATGCTAAAGATTATGAAAATTATCAGCATTTGCTCGAAAAAGACCAAATTTTAGTGATAAAAGGAGAGGTCAGCTTTGATGATTACTCCGCAGCCAATACAATGACGGCTCGCGAAGTGATGACCATCATCGGTATGCGAGAGCAATACGCCAAGACGTTACGCATATCGGTTCGTCCAGAGCACCTTGAAGGGCAGGGTTTAATGCAGCTAAAACAGCTGATTGAGCCACATAAAGAGGGCGCTTGCCCACTGCACATACGTTATGTGCGGCCCGATGTTGAAGCCGAATATGTTGCGGCCACAGAATGGTATGTGACCCCAACCGATGAATTGATTTACGAATTACAACAACGATTAGGTAATCAAGCTGTTGAATTAGAGTTTTAATGGCAACTTAATTAGTGGCAAACAGGAGCCATAATGAGTCTTAAATTTTTAGATTTTGAACAGCCCATTGCTGAGCTTCAGGCACAAATCGAAGAATTAAAAGCAGTAGGCGCAAAAGGCGACTTTGATATTTCCATTGAAGAGGAAATTGCTAAGCTGCAGGAAAAACGTGAGCAGCTGGTTGAGAAAATTTTTGGTGATCTTGGCGCTTGGCAAGTCGCGCAGTTGGCCCGCCACCCATTGCGGCCATACACGCTCGACTACATTAAACACCTGTTTGATGACTTTGACGAGCTAGCGGGTGATCGTACCTTTGCTAACGATGAGGCTATTGTTGGTGGTACCGCGCGTTTGAATGGCACGCCAGTGATGATTATCGGCCACCAAAAAGGCCGTGAAACCAAAGAAAAAATTCGCCGTAACTTCGGTATGCCAAAGCCAGAAGGTTATCGCAAAGCCTTGCGCTTAATGGAAATGGCTGAGCGATTTAAAATGCCAATTATTACCTTCATTGATACACCAGGGGCCTACCCAGGCATTGGTGCGGAAGAGCGTGGTCAATCGGAAGCTATTGCCCGTAATTTGAAAGTAATGGCACGTTTAAATACGCCAATTATTTGTACGGTTATTGGCGAAGGTGGCTCTGGTGGTGCCCTGGCGATTGGCGTGGGTGACCGTGTGAATATGTTGCAGTATTCAACCTACTCGGTTATTTCACCAGAAGGTTGTGCGTCTATTTTATGGAAAAGTGCCGAAAAAGCGCCGTTAGCGGCTGAGGCCATGGGTGTGACCGCGCAGCGCTCAAAGGAACTTGGTTTAATTGACACCATTATTGCTGAGCCCATTGGTGGCGCCCATCGTGATCATGAAGAAATGGCCCGTCGCTTGAAGAAGCAATTACAGGCTGACCTTGATGCACTGGTTAATCTAGACAGCGCATCGCGTCTTGAGCAGCGTTATCAGAAATTAATGTCATTTGGCTACTGTTAACAAACCTGTCGGGAGTCACGACACCAGTGACTCCCTTTACGCGTTATTCAAACAACGCTTGCTCACCCTACAATTAGCTGAGCAACAGCAACTTATTGCCTGCTTAGGCGGTGGCGCAGATTCACAAACCATTCTTGATTTGCTGGATCGCTTTCGCCACGATTTTCCGCATTATCGTTACCTAGCTATTCATCTTGACCATGCATTTCACCCAAGTTCAGGCGAGTGGGCACAAGGCTTAGTTGCAGACTGTCAACGGCGCAATTTCCCAATGCTGTGCGAAGCCTTACCGGTAAAAACCGGCGCCCGTATTAGCAAGGAAGCCGCGGGGCGTGAAGCACGCTACCAGCGCTTAAGTGAACTGGGCGACAGCAACGCGGTGTTTTTGCTGGGGCAGCACCGCAATGACCAAATTGAAACCTTCTTATTGCAGCTAAAACGAGGTTCTGGGCCCAAAGGGTTAGCGGCAATGGCACCGCTGTCGCAGCGTGGCAGCGAGGGAAAAATGCAGCAATGGTTTCGGCCATTACTGGATGTCAGTAAACAGGCCATTTATGACTACGCACATGCCCGTCAGCTTCATTGGATTGAAGACGATACCAATTACGACACTACCATTGAGCGTAATTTTCTGCGGCACGATATTATTCCAAAGCTTGAACAGCGCTGGCCGCACTTTGGTGATGCGGTACTACGAAGTGCACAATTGTGCGCAGAAACCCAAGGTTTGTTGGAGCAATTATTGGCGGACCGCGTAAACCCGCATATGCAAACCGATGGTGCGTTGGCTACGCGTTGGTTACAGACCGCTAGCCCCGATTTACAGCGCGGTGTTCTGCGCTATTGGTTACAAGTGCAGCAAGCGACCATGCCGTCATACGCGCAGTTAGAGCAATTGCGCACGCAAATGTTGTTAACCACCAATGACACCCAGCCTCAAGTGTGCTGGGCAAATTGTTGCGTGGTACGTGAAGTTGCCGAAAATAAAGATCGGCTGTTGCGACTGCAAGCCCGCCCATGAAAGACCAACGTAAAGCCATTGCCTTCGCATTAAGCGCAGTGTTGCTGTGGTCGACCGTTGCAACCGCGTTTAAGATAGCGCTACAGTATTTAACCCCATTGCAGTTGCTATCCATAGCGGCAGTGAGCAGTTTATTAGTATTTGCGGTGATATTAACCGTGCAGCAACGTTGGCTAGAAACATGGCGCTTAGCTCGTCATCGCTCGCTATTTTATGTACTTCAAGGCTTTATCAACCCCGCCGCTTATTACCTAGTACTTTTTGCCGCATACGACCAGCTGCCAGCCCAACAAGCGCAAGCAATTAATTACACATGGGCTATTACCATGTCGTTACTTGCGGTGCCGTTTTTGCAGCAAACACTCAGCAAAAAAGAGCTTATGGCCATGCTGCTGGCCTATGGTGGGGTGTTTCTAATTGCAACTGGCGGCAACTGGGACTTTCAGCAAACCAACTGGTTAGGTATTGGTTTGGCCTTGTTTAGTACGTTGCTGTGGGCCAGTTATTGGCTGATTAACACCAAAAACACCGATAAACCAGTGCCAGCGCTATTTTTGTGCTTCTTTTGGGGCACGCTGTGGTTGGTTGGCTTTCATGTTGTTTACGCGTGGTGGCTGCAGCAACCTTTGTTGGCACAATTGCTTCCGCAAATTGCCATTGAGGGTATCTGGGCTGGTGTTTATGTGGGTATATTTGAAATGGGGTTAACCTTTTTCTTATGGTTAACAGCTATGCGTCTCGCGACCAAAACAGCACAAATATCGACTTTGATATTTCTCAGTCCATTTATTTCATTGGCGCTTATTTACTTTATACTTGATGAAAACATTCAAATAGCCACAGTAATTGGTTTATGCTTAATTTGTTTAGGGTTATACAAACTTAAGGATAAACAGTGAATAGTGGATTCACCGACATACTGTTGTTACTTGCTATTGCCGTGGTATTGGTTTGGGCTTTTCGGCGGGTAAAACTACCCGCCATTTTGGCTTACTTAACGGCCGGAATTATTGCCGGGCCCGACGTGATGGCTTGGATAGCAGACCCAGATGAATACCATTTTGTTGCCGAGCTTGGCGTGGTTCTGCTGCTGTTTTCACTAGGGCTCGAGTTCTCACTGCCAAAAATGATCGCCATGCGTGCACACGTGTTCGGCTTAGGTGCTGGCCAAGTATTTCTTTGTACTGCAGCTTTTGCTGGCTTAGGTATGCTATTTGTGAGCGATTGGTCGGCGGCCTTTATTATCGGTTGTACGTTAGCCTTGTCTTCGACTGCTGTCGTTATCAAGCAACTTGGTGAGTCCTCACAGCTTACTTCACGTAAAGGGCAAATGACGGTTGCGGTACTGTTGTTCCAAGATATTGCCGTGGTTCCCATGCTTATTGTTATTCCATTATTGGCAAGCAATGGCGAGGTGTCCCTGTGGGAAAGCTTAGGTTACGCATTACTCAAGGGTACAGGGGTAGTGTTGGTACTCATGGCCATTGGTAAATGGGTGCTACCGCATGTGTTTCGTGAAATTGCCAAATTACGCACCGATGAATTGTTTGTTCTAGCCACTTTGCTGGTAGCCTTGGTTGCCGGTGGTATGACCCATTTGTTTGGGTTGTCGATGGCTTTAGGCGCATTCTTGGCTGGCATGATGCTTGGCGAAAGTAAGTACAAGCATCAGCTTGAAGCCGATATTCGCCCGTTTCGCGATATTCTTATGGGGTTATTTTTCATTACCGTAGGTATGCAACTTGATCTCACCGTTTTTATTGCAAATATTCATTGGATAATCCTGATTGTGCTTGCCGTTGGTTTGATCAAATTAGTGGTGGTGCGGTTGTTAGCTGGCGCAATGCATGAACGTGCGGAAGACGCTTGGGGCTCCGGCCTCATGTTGTTCCAAATGGGTGAATTCGGCTTTGTGCTGTCTTCACTTGCGCTAACCTTTGGCCTATTAGAGCCTCAAGTAGCGTCTGTATTGGTCGGGGTTGGTGTTTTTGGTATGGCCCTAACGCCATTGGCAATACAGCAATGCAAGCCCATTGTGGGCCGTATTCTCGGGGCGCAAGAGGCCGAACAGCAGAGCAGTGTACCAACCCCTCAGGACGAAAAATCACGAGTGCTTATTCTTGGCTTCGGCCGTGTGGGCCAAACCATAGCACGCTTTCTCACCAATGAAGGCATTGATTACCTAGCCATTGACCATGATCCAAAACGTGTGCAAGAAGCCGTTGCTGGTGGCTCTAAAGTGTTTTTTGGCAATGCCATACGGCGCGATATTTTGCGTGCGGTACATGCCGACGAAGCGGAGTTGATAATTATCAGTTTTGCCGACGATGAGCGAGCGCTTGACGTACTCAAAGCCATTCGCAATGTTAATGAACATGCTGAAATTATTGTGCGTAGCCGTGATGACGTGCGTTTACAGCAAATGATGAACGCTGGCGCTACGCAAGTGGTGCCTGACACGCTTGAAGCGAGTTTAATGTTAGTGTCACAAATTTTGAGTCGCTCAGGCATTCCTATTCGCCGAATTCTGTCGCGATTAGATCAAGCGCGGCGTTCACATTACGGCGAAATGCATGGTTTTTATCCTGGTGAAACAACGGACATGGACCCAGAGAAGTTAGATCGGTTACAGTTTTTGCACGCGGTAGCGTTACCCGAGAACGCATTTGGTTGCGGCAAAAAGTTAGTCGATTTGGCGTTAGATGATTTAAATTTACGAATTAAATCGGTACGGCGTGGTGAGCAAGAATTCGTGGAGGTTCACGGCGACTTCACTCTGCAAGCCGATGACGTGGTGCTACTTGCCGGCGGTCCTCGGGCGATTGAGGCGGGTGAAAGTTACTTACTCAATGGTTAAACGGCGGTGTGAGCCTAAAAACGTTACACTCCGTAACAACTTCTAACATATTCAAACTAACGGATGTTGCGAGATTTCGTCATACTATATGGACGAAATCTCGTTAATGTGTTCTAACCAATGGAATCAGGACGTTATGGCCTTTAAGAAACGTGCACTACTCCCCCCGATTATTCTTGTTGTGGCAATTTTACTGTTAGTCGCCATGATAGCCTTGCGTCCACAACCTCCACAGCGCTCAACGGAGCGACCGGCGGTGCTAGTTGAAGTGCTTGAAGTACAACCTGAGAACATTAATTTTCAAGTGGAAGGCCAGGGTAACGTTAAGCCGAAGCACATGACGAATTTGGTCACCCAGGTAAGTGGCCAAATTATTGAAGTGGCTGATAATTTTGTAAACGGCGGATTCTTCGAAAAAGGTGACATGCTAGTCACTATCGACCCAGCCGATTACCGTGTCGCATTACAAAGTGCTAAAGCGTCATTGGCGCAAGCGAAAGCAGCCTTGGCTGAAGAAAGTGCTCGTGCAAAAGTAGCCAAGGACGAGTGGGAATCACTGCAAATGGGTGAAATTCCGGCGCTAGGTATTCGTGAACCGCAGGTGGCCAGTGCGGTTGCTGCGGTGCAGTCTGCTGAAGCCGCTGTCGCTAAAGCGCAGCGTGACCTAGACAGAACCGTGGTACGTGCCCCGTATGACGGAATTTTGCAAAATAAAAACGTTGATATTGGTCAGTTTGTGTCAATGAACACGCAAGTGGGTGCTTTGTATGGGTCTGAAGTTGCCGAAGTTCGCGTGCCGTTGAGCGACCGCGATTTAGCTTATATTGACTTACCAGAAGCCAACCATGATGGAGCTAGCCCACATGTTGCATTAACCAGTGATGTGGCTGGTAAAACCTTCACCTGGCACGGTAACTTGGTGCGTAGCGAAGGGGTTCTTGATCAAAATAGCCGCGTTATTTACGGCGTGGTTGAAGTGCAAGACCCATATAACCAAGAAAGCGAACAACACCCAGCGCCATTGCGTTTTGGCCGTTTTGTTCAGCTGGTTATTGACGGTGTTGAAGCACAGCAAGTGTATCGAGTTCCACGTTATGCGTTGTCCATTAATAACACCGTTTGGGTTGTTGATGACGAGCGCCGCCTGCAACAACGAGATGTGAATATTGTGCGCGCAGAAGCACAGCACGTGGTGATAAACGAAGGGTTGCAACCTGGCGATTTAGTCGTGTTAACCCAGTTATCAAATGCGCTGCCGAGCATGAAGGTACGTATTCCTGGTGACCCTGTCATTGAGCAGCAAGAAACGCCTAACAAGCAAACCGCTGAAGTAGCAGGTAACGATAATGAGTAATTACGATATCGACCCGAAAAAGGGAATTATCGCGTGGTGGGCGAATAACTCCGTTGCTGCCAACCTGTTGATGGCGCTGATTATTATCACCGGTATTTTTATGGTGGGGCAGGTGCGCAAGCAAATGTTCCCCGAAATAGAATTGAACGTCATTAGTGTGCAGGTGCCTTTTCCTGGTGCAGCTCCGCAAGAAGTTGAACAAGGTGTTTTGGTTCGAATTGAAGATGCCATTGAAGACGTCAACGGTATTGAGCGCGTAACCTCCACAGCACGAGAGGGCAATGGTTCTGTTTCGATAGAAGTTGAAAGCGGCTACGACGTCCAAGTTGTTATGGATGAAGTCAAAATGCTCATTGACGCGATTCCGAGCTTTCCGCAACAGATAGAAAAGCCAAATATTTATCGAATTCGCCCACAGCGCCAGGTGATCTGGATTAGCGTGTTTGGCGACATGAATGAAATGTCGCAAAAAGAACTAGCAAAAGAGATCCGCGACGACATTAAAGATATCGGTGGTATTACCCGTGTCGAAGTCATTGGTGCACGAGACTATGAAATATCGGTCGAAATATCAGAAGCCGATTTACAACGTTACAACTTAACTTTTCAACAAGTGGTGAATGCCATTCGTGGCACTTCGTTAGATGTTGCTGGTGGCTCTATTCGTACACCCAATGGCGATATATTGTTGCGCGCGAATAACCAAGCCTATAAAGGCGATGAGTTTGAGCAAATTGTCTTAATTAACCGCCCAGACGGCACTCGCTTAACACTGGGTGATATTGCCAAGGTACAAGATGCGTTTATTGAGCGCCGCCGCTTTACGCAGTTTGACGGCAAAATGGCAACCTTCGTGCGGGTTGACTCCGTGGGTGATCAAAACGATCTGCGCACCGCTGAAGTGGTCAAAAATTACATTGAACGTAAGCAAAAAGAACTGCCACCCGAGGTCAAAATTGCCCATTGGGGTGACTCGTCTTATTACCTGCAAGGTCGCCTAGACTTAATGATCGATAACATGCTGTTTGGGGGCGCGTTAGTGTTCATTATGCTGGCGTTGTTCTTGCAGTTGCGACTGGCATTCTGGGTCATGATTGGTATCCCGTTATGTTTCTTGGGAACCATCGCCTTAATGCCGTTACCTATGTTTGATATTTCCATCAACATGATTTCGTTGTTTGGTTTTATCTTGGTGCTCGGAATAGTCGTCGATGATGCCATCGTCATCGGTGAGAGTGCTTATTCGGAAATTGAAGCCAATGGCAAGTCGATAGACAACGTTGTTATTGGTGCGAAAAAAGTCGCCATGCCAGCAACTTTTGGGGTGTTAACCACCATGGTTGCGTTTATTCCTATGCTCATGGTTGAAGGCGGCATGGGCGCCATTTGGGAATCTATCGCGTGGGTTGTTATTCTGTGTTTGGCGTTCTCATTAATTGAGTCCAAGTTTATTTTGCCGGCGCACATTGCGCACATGAAATTTTCCAAAACGGCAAACGAAAAGCAGAACGGCTTTCAGCGTGTGCGTAATAAAATTTCCCATGCGTTGCAGCACTTTGCGAAAACCTACTATCAGCCATTTTTGAAAAAGTGTCTGCACTATCGTTATACAACCTTGGCTGCATTTATCGGTTTGTTCATATTGTCGATTGGTCTTATTGCCGGTGGTACCGTGCGTTGGGTGTTCTTCCCGAACATTCCAAGTGACTTTATACAGGCCAACGTGCAAATGCAGCCGGGCGCTTCGGAAGAGTCGACGATTCGCACGCTGCAAGCTGTTGAGCAATCATTGCTAGACGTTGACGCACGCGCTGAACAAGAGAACGGCGACAATATCATCAAACACATTAACGTGTGGATGAATGGCACCACCAGCGGTACGGTATTTGCGGAGTTAGAAAAAGGCGAAGACCGTAACCTTGATGGCTTTGCCATTATTAATAACTGGCGTGAATCCACCCCAGAAATTGCTGGCGTCAAAGCGCTGAATTTTCAAGGCAGTATAGGCGGTGGCGGCGGCTTTGACGTGGAGTTTCAGCTAACTGGGCAAAACCTTGAGGAATTAGCTGCGGCAGCCACTTTATTAAAGCAAGACTTAGCGCAATTTGACGGGGTGTTTGATATTGAAGACACCTTTGGCGAGGGCAACGATGAAATCATCCTTGAGTTGAAACCTTTAGCCACCGCTATGGGGATCACCTTACAGGAGCTCGCAAGTCAAGTGCGCTATGCTTTCTATGGTGCTGAGGCGCAGCGTATACAGCGCAACGACGAAGAAGTAAAAGTCATGGTGCGTTATCCGTTATCTGAACGCCAGTCGGTGGGTAACCTAGAAGACATGAAATTGCGTACCTCAGACGGTGCTTTGATACCCTTTACTGAACTAGCCGATGTACGCTTCGCGAAGGGTTACAACACCATCACACGTATTAATCGTGAACGCTCGGTGAATGTACGTGCACGCGTTGATAAAGACAAAGTGCAGCCGTTTGATATTGTGCGTCAAGTGCGCGAAAGCAAAATTCAGCCAATTCTTGATCGCTATCCATCCGTTGGTTTCCAACTTGAAGGGGCTTCACAAGACGAAGCCGAGGCAACAAGTTCACTGGCGATTGGTTTTGTGCTGGCGTTATTTGCGATTTATGCACTAATGGCCATTCCATTGAAGTCATACAGCCAACCACTGATTATCATGTCGGTGATTCCGTTTGGCATGATTGGTGCTGTGGTTGGTCATTGGTTGCTTGATATGCCGATTTCCATTCTAAGCTTGTTCGGCATTATTGCGCTGGCTGGGGTTGTGGTAAACGACTCCCTGGTTATGGTTGATTATGTCAACCGCGCACGCGCTCAAGGCGAGAGCTTACGTAAAGCTGTTGCTGAGGCCGGTGTGGCACGTTTCCGCGCAATTATACTTACCTCGTTGACCACGTTCTTCGGGTTAGTGCCGATTGTGTTCGAAAAGAGTATGCAGGCTAAGCTGGTTATTCCAATGGCGATATCGCTCGCCTTCGGTATCTTGTTTGCCACGGTGATCACGCTGCTATTAGTACCAAGCTTGTATTTAATTTTGAATGACACCCGTCGTGGCGTGAAAACCATGCTGAGTTGGTATGGTCTGACCAAGCCCCCAGAACCGAAATCAGAACAACACAATTCAGTCACATAATGTTAAACTATTGACCTTATACTAATGAACGCCAACAACTTACCGGTGTTGGCGTTTACTGCACAAGCAGAGTCACTGGAAGGTCATACATGAATCTGGCACTTATCGATATTATCGCGCTGGTATTTTTTGTTACTGTCTGGGTTACCTACACGCAATTTGCCCGTATTCGCGCGCGCTCTACTTATAGTCTTTCGCATATTTTGCGGCAGTTGCGCATTGACTGGATGCGCACCTTAACTCGTAAAGAACATCAAATTGCCGATGCCGCGTTACTCGGTAATGTTGAGCGAACCGTGACCTTTTTTGCCTCTTCAACCGTGCTGGTATTGGCGGGTGTTATTACCTTGCTGGCGTCTGCCGATAAAGTTGTTGAAGTGCTGCAGTCAATTCCTTACACCGCTGACACCGCCACCGACAAAGTGCAATTCAAACTCGCGGTACTGTCGCTGTTATTCGTGTTTGCGTTTTTCAAATTTACCTGGTCGATTCGCCAATTTGGTTTCGTCTCGGTACTCATGGGGGCTGCGCCCCAGTACCGCTCAACTGACTTTACTGACGAGCAACGCGAAATCTTTGCGCGCCAAGCCGCCAAGGTTATTGATCAAGCCGGCCATGAGTACAACAACGGCCTGCGCGCTTATTACTTTGCCTTGGCGTTTTTGTGTTGGTTTATCCATCCGTATTTATTTATTGCCTCAACCGCCGTGGTGGTATTGGTACTCTATCGTCGTGAGTACCGTTCGAAAGTGTTACGTGCACTACTTGCCACCAAAGGTTGGGAACCGGGCCCGATAACAGATAATGGAGATGCGTCGTGACCCTTGATGTATTGCAATGGACTATTGCTGAATATTTTCAACAAACTAAGCAAGCTTTGCCTGCTCAACTTCCTCACGTGTTAGGACCCTATGAAGGCCCATCGCTGATTGGTACAGAACAGCGCGTGAATAACGCCCGCGTTGAATTCTGGGATGCCGGTGTGATTGTCATTGAGCCGGATGCGCCTGGCGACAAAGATGTGGTTTTTTCGTGCGCTGTGCACGGTGACGAAACCGCGCCAATAGAAATGCTGCGTGACATGCTTAGCGACATTCTGGCAGGCCAACTTACGGTTAAGCAACGTACCTTGTTTTTAATCGCGAACCCCGCCGCTATTGTGAATGGCACCCGCTTTGTTGATATGAACATGAACCGTTTGTTTAGCGGCGCACATGCCAACGGAAATAGCCCTGAACATGCTCGGGCAGAGAAATTAGAACACTATGTCAGTCAGTTCTTTAAACAACAGCAGCGTTATCATTACGATTTGCACACTGCTATTCGAGACTCAGCCCACGAAAAGTTTGCGGTCTATCCGTTTACCCACGGTGCACCTTACAAAAAGCAGCAACTGACATTTTTAGCTGAATGTGGTGTTGATACGATTTTGCTAAATCAAGCGCCTACCACCACCTTTAGTTATTACAGCGTGCGCGAGCATCAGGCGGATGCGTTTACGGTAGAGCTTGGCAAAGTACGCCCATTTGGGCAGAACGACATGTCACGGTTTGCCAAGGCCGACACCATGTTCCGTCAACTCATTGCAACAGACGCGCTGCAGTTGCCAGAGTTCGACGCGTCGCGGCATCATATTTACGATGTGTGTCGTACCATTAATCGCACTGCAGAGAATTTTGAATTGAATTTTCCTAATGACGTAGCCAATTTTACTGAGTTTGACACTGGCTTCGTGCTCGCCCGCGATGGCGAAACGCAATACAAAGTCGAGCAGACAGGGGAGCGCATTATTTTCCCGAACGCCCAAGTGGCAATTGGCCAGCGCGCTTTGTTAACGGTCATTCCGCTACCAGTTGAGCAACTTGAACTGGTCTGATTTTTAACTTTTTATGACGCACGCTGTTTGCATGTCAGTTGACGTAAAGGTAAAGTGTGCGCAATTTTTCTTAGAATGAGAAAGTTATGGCGAAAGATAAACAACATCAGTTGGACATCGTCACCAAACCGCAATTTATTGACGGTTCGGCGTTGAAGATTCCAATGCTACAGATCCTTGCTGAGGACGGTACCATTCGTAAAGGTGCAGAGCTGCCAGAAATGGACAAAGAGCTTGCCCTTAAAATTTTCGACACCATGCAGTTTATTCGCATTCTTGACGAGCGCATGATTGCTGCGCAACGCCAAGGTCGAATTAGCTTCTATTTGTCGTCGTTGGGCGAGGAGGCTGCGAGTATCGGCTCGGCTGCCGCATTAACTGACGGTGATATGATCATGGGCCAATACCGAGAGCAGGGCGCTTTGGCGTTCCGTGGCTTTACGGTTGAGCAGTTCATGAACCAGTTGTTCTCAAACGAGCGCGACTTAGGTAAAGGCCGCCAAATGCCGGTGCATTATGGCTGTGCAGAGCTAAACTTTATGACCATCGCCTCACCATTGGCCACACAAATTCCACAAGCCACCGGCTATGCCTATGGCCAAAAAATGGATAAAACGGGCAACTGTACCATTTGTTACTTCGGTGAAGGCGCCGCTTCAGAAGGTGACTTCCACGCTGCATTGAACATGGCAGCCGTATACAAAGTACCGGCCATTTTCTTCTGCCGTAACAACGGTTATGCCATTTCAACCCCTTCGCAAGGTGAACAGTATGCCGGTGACGGCATTGCGCCGCGTGGTGTTGCGTACGGCATGAAAACCATTCGGGTTGACGGTAACGACGTATTTGCGGTGTATCAAGCAACTCAGTTAGCGCGTAAATTAGCCGTGGAAGAAAACGAGCCGGTGCTGATTGAGGGCATGAGCTACCGTATGGCCGGCCACTCAACCTCAGATGACCCAACTGGTTACCGTACCCGTGACGAAGAAAATGCATGGCGTGCGAAAGACCCTGTGGTACGTTTCCAAAAATGGTTGCAAGCGCAAGGCTGGATCAACGAAGACGAAGCGCAAAAGAACTACGACGAGAAAAAAGCAGCTGTGTTAGCCGCGTTGAAATCTGCTGAAACTGTGCCTGTACCACATATTGATGAAATTATTGAAGACGTGTACGACACACCACCGCCACACCTTAAGCAACAGCTTGAGGCGCTAAAAGCGCACATTCGCAAGTATCCGGAAGCCTATCCGAAAACAGCGTCGCGTATTGATGGAGGTGACAAGTAATGGCCAAGATGAACCTATTACAAGCCATCAACAACGCACTCGATATTGCGATGGCAAAACATGACAACGTGTATAGCTTCGGCGAAGATACCGGTGCCTTTGGTGGCGTATTCCGTGCAACTTCTGGCTTGACCGAGAAATACGGCCGCCACCGCAACTTTAATACACCGTTAGTTGAGCAGGGTATTTTGGGCTTTGCCAACGGTTTAGCTTCTCAGGGTAGCTATGCGGTTGCTGAAATTCAATTTGGCGACTACATATTCCCAGCGTTTGACCAAATTGTGAATGAGTCAGCGAAATTCCGTTATCGTTCTGGTAATGAATTTAACGTGGGCGGTTTAACCATTCGTACACCATACGGCGGTGGTATTGCTGGTGGTCACTATCACTCGCAGTCACCAGAAGCATACTTTGCTCACACGCCGGGCTTGAAAATTGTTATGCCACGTAACCCGTACATGGCAAAAGGCTTATTGTTAAGCGCAATTTTCGATAAAAACCCAGTGTTATTTATGGAGCCTAAGCGTTTATACCGTGCATCGGTTGGTGAAGTTCCAGAAGAAGAATACACCCTCGAGCTTGGCAAAGCTGACGTGGTGAAGGAAGGTAAAGACATCACCGTTCTGGCCTGGGGTGCGCAAGTTGAAATGGCTGAAAAGGCTGCCGAAATGGCCGCCAAAGACGGCATCGACTGTGAAGTTATCGACTTAGTGAGTCTATTGCCGTGGGACGTCGACACCGTTGCTGAGTCAGTGCGCAAAACGGGTCGCTTGGTCATTACTCAAGAAGCGCCAATTACTGGCGGTTTCGCTAGCGAAGTGGCAGCGACCATTCAAGATCAATGTTTCTTGTACCTTGAGTCGCCAATTGCTCGCGTGTGTGGCTTGGATACCCCGTATCCATTAAGTCACGAAAAAGAGTACTTTGTTGACCACTTGAAAGTTTACGAAGCGATTAAAGCTTCGATGACCTACTAAGAGGCCTATGCAATGAGTAAAGATTTTATCTTACCGGACATCGGCGAAGGGATTGTCGAATGCGAAATCGTCGAGTGGTTGGTGCAAGAAGGCGATAGCATTAAAGAAGATCAGCCTGTGGTTGATGTCATGACCGATAAAGCTTTGGTGCAAATTCCAGCCAAAGAAGACGGTGTTGTCGCGAAGCTCTATTACGCAAAAGGCGATATCGCCAAAGTACATGAGCCGTTGTTTGCGATTGACTCTGGTGACGCAAACTCGTCAGCGGCTGCAGCGCCAAAAGCTGAGCAGCCGGTTGAGGCGGCAGCGACGAAGACCGAAAATAAGCAAGCTGATAGCAGTGTCACAGACTTTATTTTGCCAGACATTGGTGAAGGTATTGTTGAATGTGAAATTGTTGAATGGCAAGTCAAAGAAGGCGACACCATTGAAGAAGATCAGCCTGTTGTTGATGTGATGACGGATAAAGCTTTGGTGCAAATTCCGGCCAAAGAAAATGGTGTTGTTGAAAAGCTCTATTATGCCAAGGGCGATATTGCCAAAGTGCATGAGCCGTTATTTGCGGTTCGTGTAGCCGGTAGTTCTAGCGAATCAGCGCAGCCTGCTGCGAAAGAATCGACAGCGGCCAAGGCATCAGCGGATACAGCGAAGCCACAAGCAGGCCAAACTGAAGCACCTGCTGCTGCGCGTCAAGGCAAAGCCATTGCTAGCCCAGCGGTACGCCGCCGTGCTCGTGAATTGGACGTGGATATTAGCCAAGTGTCTGGCTCTGGTGCCAAAGGGCGGGTGATGAAAGAGGATGTTGAAAGCTTCGTATCTGGCTCGAAAAGGGTGTCAGACCCAGCTAAAGCTGGATCTGACACGCGCGCTGGAGCTGACACGCGCACTCGTACTGAGGCGATTCGTGGCGTGAAAGCGGCGATGGCTAAGCAGATGATGAAGTCGGTAAGTACCATTCCGCACTTTACCTATGCTGACGAGTTTGACTTAACCAACGTGATGGCACTGCAAAAGCAGCTTAAAGAAAAGTATGCTGACAAAGGCATACGCATTACCATGATGCCGTTTTTCATCAAAGCTTTGTCGTTAGCCCTGAAAGAGTTCCCAGTCATGAACGCTCAGGTAAACGACGACTGTACTGAAATTACTTACTTTGATGATCACAATATTGGTATGGCAGTGGATACCAAAATTGGCTTGTTAGTGCCGAATGTTAAGCAGGTACAGAACAAGAGCATTATTGAAGTAGCGCAAGAAGTGACGCGGTTAACCCAAGCAGCCCGCGAAGGTCGCGTGGCACAAGAAGATATGAAAGGTGGAACCATTTCTATCTCGAATATCGGCGTGATTGGCGGTACCGTGGCAACGCCAATTATCAACAAGCCAGAGGCTGCAATTGTTGCGTTAGGAAAAGTGCAAGAGTTACCGCGCTTTGATGCCAACGGCAATGTTGTTGCGCGCAAGATTATGACGGCAAGTTGGTCGGGTGACCACCGTATTATTGATGGCGGAACCATTGCTCGGTTCAATAAACTCTGGCAAGAGTTTTTGGAAGACCCCACCAGTATGTTAATTCATATGAGTTAATGTCTAAAGGCCGCGCAAGCGGCCTTTTTTATGATCCTAAAGTCTTAAGGTTTGCTATATCACGCCGATATAATTAAATTGGTAAAAAAACAGTTAAGGCGGCATATGGATTTTCCTGATTCAATTAAACAACAAACCTGCATGGACTGCTTAAGTGGCCAGTCGCTAGGCTTTGAAATACGCATGGCATTTCAGCCGATTGTTGATATGAAAAAGCAAAAAATAGTTGCGTACGAAGCGCTGGTGCGTGGGCCCGAAGGGCAGGGGGCTGGCTGGGTATTTGAGCGTGTAAACGAAGACAATCGCTACTATTTTGATCAAGCCTGTCGGGTAAAAGCCATAGAAACAGCGGCGCGTTTAGGTTGCGATACCTTTTTGAATATTAATTTCTTGCCTAATGCAGTTTACAGCCCTGAAACTTGTATTAAGGCTACTATTGAAGCGGCTGACTTGTACGGCTTTGATTTAACCAAGCTGGTGTTCGAAGTTACAGAAAGCGAGCAAATTATTGATAAAAGCCATCTACAGAATATTTTCAGTAGCTATTCTAAACGTGGCTTTAAAACAGCCATCGACGATTATGGCTCGGGCTTTGCGCGCATTGATTGGCTGATTGATTTGCGTCCAGATATTTTAAAACTAGATATGGCTCTTATTCGCGATATTGACGTGCACCCAGAAAAGCAAACTGTCGTTGTTGACGCGTTTAAGCAATGCCAGTTACAAGGAACCCAGCTGTTAGCTGAAGGCATTGAAACAAAAGAAGAACTAGACTGTCTTCGTGACATCGGTATACACTTGTTTCAAGGTTATTATTTCGCCAAACCTGAGCTAGAGGCACTAGCTCAGGTTGACTCAATAGAGCTCAAGGAGAGCCTTATTTAGCACCCACATTTACAAGGATAGCTTCGCAAAATGAAACAATTGAGTGCAGCTCTGTGGATTATACAGCTATTCTTGTTACACAGTTTGTTGGCACCTCATGCAGCCAATGCGAAGGTTCCTAACCCCTTAAATGAATATGCCATGCGCACATGGACAACTGCGCATGGCTTACCGCACAACTCCGTCAACGCAATAACTCAATCATCTGATGGCTATTTATGGTTAGCCACTTGGGAAGGACCTGTTCGCTACAACGGCCGCGAATTTGCGGTATTTGATGATATTCAAATAACCCAGATGCCAGAAGCCGGTGCTCTTGATATTAATGTTCACCCGAACACCGGCGAAATAATTGCAGCCGGGCCTCGCGGCGGCGTGGTGTTTTTTAACGGCCAGCAATGGCGGCCCCTGCAGTTTGGCAGTGGTTATGCGTATGAAACTGTGGTCGATGCTCTTCAGCGGTTGTGGGTAGCGACCAGTGCCGGTGTGTACCGACTTGATACCAGCGGTAAGGTAGATTTTTTCGATGTCAGCAAAGGGCTGCCGGAAAATACAACGATTCGTATTGCGCTGGTTTCTGGTGCCAACAACCAACAGCAGGTGTGGGCAGGAACCCGCGGTGGCCTTGCGGTATTTGAGCCAAGCACTGGGCACTTCGCCAAGGTAAATGAGCTTCCCACTGCGCAAATTCGTGAAATTCGACAGCTGCACGATGGTCGCGTTGCCGTGTCTAGCGACGATGGGCTTTTCATTCAGCAATCAACTGGCGAATTTAAGCCTTGGCCGGTGGCAGTCAAAGGCCCTATTACCGCAATTGTTGAGGGCCCAGAAGGCTGTCTATGGGTGGGCACATTTGAATACGGTGTCGGTCGGCTATGCGCAAATCAACAAGAGTGGCTAAGTGTTGAGCAAGGGTTACCAAACTCTCATGTACTCGATATTTTCCGTGACCGCGAAAACAACATGTGGGTATCGACTCACGGCGGCTTTGCCCAATTTCGTGCTGCGTTATTTACCAGTTTTACGCCGCATCATGGGTTAAAAGGCGCTTACGCGCGCTCAGTTCATGTTGATAACGAGGGGACCATTTGGGTAGGCACCAACGATGGCTTAAGTTATCGCAAGAATGGCCGCTTTGTCGGCTTAGATAAAGAAGCACGCCTGAAAGCTTTATCGGTGCTTTCTATTGCGTCAGACGATGCCAACCGTTTATACGTCGGCTCATACACTGAGGGTGTATTACAACTGCAAGATGGCAGAATTACAGCCCAGTTAAACCGTGACAATGGTCTGATGTTAAATGAAATTCGTGTCGTTAAACCTATTCCTGGCAGTGATTATGTGTTGGTTGGCACGCCCAACGGGTTATATGTAACCGAGGTTAGAAACGGTCAGTTCGTTATTGTTAAACACTTTACAAGCGCTGATGGCATGGCTTCTGATTTTGTTCATTCACTGACGTTGGCGTCAAACGGTGACTTGTGGGTGAGTTCAACCTCCACATTAACGCATTTTAAAACCAGCAACTCGCGTTTTGACTGGAAACCTGAGGCGGTAAATTTAGAAGAATTTACTCGTGCTCGGAATATCTTTTCAGGCATTAATCACCAGCAACGGTTATGGCTAGCGACAGACCAAGGTGTGCTTACAAGAGATTTATCTTCCGGTACTTGGCAATGGTTGGGGCGCCAACAGGGGCTACCGTTTGAAAAAGTATTCACGATTAACTTCGATACCCAAGCAAATTTATGGCTAGGCGGCTCACGAGGAATTATTCGCGTAAGCGCTGAGCAACTTGAACAATGGTTAAGCGAAGAAATTAAGTTAGTCACTCATAAGTTATTTTCTGAAGCTGACGGCATGAAGAGTCGGCAAATAACTACGGGCGGTTTAGCGTCTGCGTTAGATACTGAAGGACATCTTTGGTTTGCCTCTGCGGTTGGGGCCGTTCGCGTTGACCCTAGCCAATACAATACGCATAAAAACTCAGCTCCACCCCCGGTGATTGAGTCTGTGACCCATGATTATGGGGTGCTTGAAGCTACCGCAGAACTGCCCGCGGATAATACCCGCACAGCATTTAATTATGTTGCGCTTGGTTATCAAATGCCGGAGCAAATTGAATATCAAGTTCGTATGTATGGTTATGATTCACAGTGGATAAACCGCGAGGATAACCTAACCACGGAATATACAGCTCTGCCGCCAGGCAACTACCGCTTTGCGGTTCGCACGCGCTACCCAGGTGAAAACTGGTCGCAGCCAACTGAGTTTAGCTTTTCAAAAGCAGCCTACTTTTATCAGCGCCCATGGTTTTGGTTTGTTTTTGCTATTGCGCTGATCGCATTCGTGGGCGGATTAGTGCATTGGCGCATTCGTCAGCTTGAAAAAATGCGCGCCCGTTTGCAGGCCATGGTTCATAAGCAGACGCTTGAATTAGAGCAGCTTGCACTGACAGATTCCTTAACTGGATTGGCCAACCGTCGCGCATTTGACCAGCGTTTAGCCTTAGAAGTAAAAAATAGCACGCGACATCAAACGCCTTTGTCGGTTGGATTGCTTGATCTCGATTACTTTAAAGAAATTAACGACAGATACCTGCACGCTGGAGGCGATATTATTTTAACGCAAGTGGCGAAACTGATAGCAACCAATGCCCGCGAAATTGACTTAGTGGCACGTTGGGGTGGGGAGGAATTTGCCATTATTTTCCCAGACACAACGCAAGCGCAGGCAGCGAAAATTCTCGAACGTATTCGGCTTATGGTGGAGCAGTTGGAAGTGCCAGAAGTGAGCGAAGATGCTCGCGTTACAGTGAGTATTGGTTTGGTGAGCAGCCAATCAGCCATGAGTAGCGATGCGCAGCAGTTGTTAAAACTTGCCGATAGAATGCTTTATCAGGCGAAAAAAGGCGGCCGTAACCGCCTTTCAATATACCAAGCTGATGATATTAGCGGTTAGCCACCATACGGCGCACTAAGCCTGGGAAAAAGCGCTGTAAGAAGGGGGCAAGCTTAGACACGCCCGAGCCCACAACCACCTCAGCTTTTTGTTTCGACATGGCTTGTAGCGATTGCCGTGCACACTCATCTGCTGAAATACCGCCAGCATTGTCTGGGTCTTCATGCCCTAATGCAGAGCCGTCACCGGTTAGCGAGTTATGCGCAACCTGGGTGTTGATAAACCCTGGCAAAATTGAGGTAACCACAAGGTCATGCTGTTTCATTTCGGCGCGTAACGAGTCCATAAAACCAATGACGCCAAACTTGGCGCCGTTGTAGCCGCTACGTAGCTTAGTGCCGACTTTTCCTGCCACACTAGACACCGTGACAATATGCCCCGTACGACGCTCAACCATGCGTGGTAACACCAATTTGGTTAACGCGATAACCCCGAAATAATCAATTTCCATCAGCTGTCGATAAACGGCCATATCGGTATCTAAAATGAATGACCGCTGCGACACGCCCGCGTTATTAATCAAAATATCAATAACTTGATCGCCAAGCTCATGGTGCGCCTGCTCAGCGGCAGCTTCAGGTTGGCTTAAGTCAAGTGCAAGAACCCGGTGACGCTCTGGGTGAGCAAGCGATAAACGCACTTGTTCAAGCGCCTCGGCGCGGCGTGAGGTTAGAATAAGATGAGCACCGGCCTCTGCTAATTGCTGGGCCATGGCTAAGCCGATGCCCGAAGAGGCTCCGGTTAGCCAAACAGTTTTACCTTGAAAGTAGGTCATTTAGATTAACCTGCCGGATAGACATAATTGGCCTGGAAACCAAGCGGAATGCCAATCATCCAGTAGATGATCAAGAAGGCTGACCAAATAACTAATAAACTTACCGTAAACGGCAGCATCATAGCCACAAGTGAACCAATGCCTGTACCCTTCACGTAGCGCTGGCAGTACAGCACGACTAATGGGAAGTACGGTAACAGCGGGGTAATAATGTTACTAATTGAGTCACCGACGCGGTAAGCGGCTTGAGTTAAGTCTGGTGAGTAGCCCAGTTGCATCAGCATTGGCACAAAAATTGGCGAAATAAGCGCCCATTTGGCCGACGCAGAACCAATAAATAGGTTTATAAAGGCCACTAAGATAATAATGCCAACCATAGTGACGCCGCCAGACAGCTGCAACGAACTTAAGAATTGCGCGCCTTTAATTGAAAGCAATGTCCCTAAGTTTGAGTCGCCAAATGCTTTAATAAATAAGGCACAAAAGAAAGCCATCACCATGTAGTAGGCCATGCCTTCCATCGACTTGGTCATAGCGCCAACCACGTCTTGTGAGTTCTTGAAGCTGCCAGAAATAAAGCCATGCACAATGCCTGGAATAATAAACAGCAAGAATATCAGTGGCACAATCATTTGCATCAGCGGCGCGGTAAACGAAGCGAGTTCACCCGTTGCATCAGCTAAGGGGGTATTTTCAGCGCTGGCCGCGAAATACAAGCCAACCAAGCCCAGTACCATGGTCAATACGCCGGCGTAGAATGCCTTGCGGTCACGTGGCGTCACGTCGTCAAGTACCGGCATGTCTTCTTGGTCACCATCAATAGTGGCATTTTTTTGTAGGCGAGGCTCAATAACACGATCAGTTAAATACCAACCCACGAGCACCACCACCACAGACGAGGCCGCGGTGAAGAAGTAGTTGTTCAGCGGGTTTAACTGAATAGCAGGGTCAAGAATTTGTGCTGCGCTTTGGGTAAAGCCTTGCAGCAATGGGTCAATGGCTGAAGGCACAAAGTTGGCACTAAAACCACCGGAAACACCGGCAAAAGCAGCGGCAATACCCGCTAACGGATGGCGCCCGGCAGCAAAGAAAATCACGCCGCCCAATGGAATAACCAGCACATAACCAGCATCAACTGCAGTATGGCTTACAATAGCCACTAAAATTAACACCGGCGTGAGCAGCATTTTCGGTGTAACGTTAAGCATGAGCTTAATGGCCACATTGATGAAACCACTGCGCTCTGCGACACCGACACCTAGCATAGCAACCAACACCACACCTAAGGGCGCAAAGCCCATAAAGGTACCAACCATGTTGGCAAGAAAGTCGGCCATTTGATCGCCGGCTAACAAGTTAGTAATGCCAACGTTCTCATTGGTTAACGGGTGAACCGCGTCAAACTCAATACCAGAAAGTAAATAGCTAAATACCCAAACGATAATTAGCAATCCAAAAAACATGACCGCAGGGTCAGGAAGTTTGTTGCCCACTTTTTCAACTTTATCGAGTATACGATTCAGCAAAGTAGACGATTCTTGCGAACCAGACATGAGGAAACCCCTTGTTGTATTGTTATTATGATTAAGACGAAAGTATCATACCCCATCAACTGACAACAACAAGATGAAAACCGATGATTTGTGGAACAGACGAAGCAGGGCGCGGCCCAATTGCTGGGCCGGTTGTGGCCGCCGCAGTTATTTTAGACCCGAATAATCCAATTACTGGCATTAATGATTCAAAAAAGCTTTCTGAAAAGAAGCGTTTAGCACTTAGCGAAGAAATTAAGCAAAAAGCCTTGTATTGGGCGATTGCGCAATGCGATGCAGAAGAAATAGATGCCATTAATATTTTGCAAGCCTCGTTGCTGTCAATGAAGCGCGCTGTTGAAGCCTTGCCGGTTAGCCCTAGCAAGGTACTGGTGGACGGTAATAAATTGCCGCAATTGAATGTACCTGCAGAAGCCATTGTCGGCGGCGACGCCTTAGAGGCCTGTATTGGTGCGGCATCAATTTTGGCGAAAGTGGAGCGTGACCGGCAAATGCTCGAATGGCACGCGCTCTATCCAGAATACGATTTTGCCAAGCATAAGGCTTACCCAACGAAAGCCCATTTAGCTGCGCTTACAGAGCATGGGCCGTGCCCAATACACCGCAAAAGCTTTGGGCCTGTCGCGCGGTTGCTTGCTACGCCTGACAAATAGAGCGAATTAAATCACGAATATGTCGTTGCGCCGGTGCAATTTCATCAATTTGAATATATTCGTCGGGCTGATGGGCTTGGGCAATATTACCAGGCCCCATGATAATTGTTTGACAGCCGAGCCCCTGCACAAACGGTGCTTCAGTGCAGTAGTTTGCAACTTCTGGGGCATTGCCGGTTAAGCCATGAGCTAATTGCACAATGTCTGAGTCATTATCACAGCGATAGCCGGGAATAGGCTCGTGCATATGTTGTAGGCAGACAGCGCCCGGGTACTTGGCCTTAACCTCACGCAAACGGTCGTCAATGAGACCATACATGTCGTCAATGTTCATACCGGGTAACGGACGCATATCAATGTGCAATTCACAGCAGGCACAAATACGATTGGCGGCGTCACCGCCATGTATGGCACCGAAGTTTAAAGTTGGGTAGGGCACTTCAAAGGTGGCATCATTGAATCGTTGTTGAAACTCCCGCTGTACCGTACGGAGTTCCGTAATCACGTCGTGCATAATTTCAATCGCATTGACGCCGCCGGCTGGGTTTGAGCTATGGCCCGACTTGCCAGTAACGCGCACAGCTTCAGTTAAATGCCCTTTATGTGCGGTGACGGGGGTCATTGAAGTCGGCTCACCAATAATGGCAAATTCTGGCTTCAAGTGGCCAAACGCGTCTAACTCGCGGGCACCGGCCATGGTGGTTTCTTCATCGGCTGTGGCCAGAATATAAAGTGGTTTGGTTAAGGTTTTTAAGTCAATTCCGCGCAGTGCTTCTAATACGAACGCAAAAAAACCTTTCATATCGGCACTGCCAAGCCCGTATAAACAGCCATTGTCTTCACGTAATTTAAATGGGTCTTGGGTCCAGCGTCCTTCATCCCATGGCACGGTGTCCGTATGGCCAGCTAACATGAGGCCGCCTTCAGAGGCTCCCTCGGGTATATAATGTGCCAATAAATTGTATTTGCCTGATTGATGATCAAGTTCATGAATATCAATTTGAAAACCAAGGCTATCAAGCCACTGAGCTAACTTTTCGATAACCGCTTTGTTGCTGGTGTCCCAACTTGGGTCGAGGCAGGAAACGGAAGGAGTCGCGATAAGTTCGCGATACATTTGAATGAAACTAGGCAGCTGTGGCATCACGTGTCTCCGATACAACGTTTAATGAGCCACAGCATACCTGATTTATTTAGAAGTGATAACTACCACGCAAACGAACACCATCGCCAAATTCGCTGTCTTGATAGCCTACGCCAACCGAAACATCCGAATTAATGTAGTAATTCACACCAAGTTGATACTGATTGTCAGAGCCGGCATCAAAATAATCAACCCAACCTAAGCCACCGTAAAACTCAAACTGTTCAATACGTTGACGTAAGTTGGCCTCTACGCCCCAAAAGCCAGTGTCATTTTGACCGAAATCGACATGGCCCATGCGTAAACCAGCGTCCGCTGTTAGCCCTTGGCTTAACCAAAAATAGCGACCTAGCTTAGCGGCAATAACGTCATTGCTGCTGCCGAAGTCATTATCGAAGTTACGGTAATAGCCGCTTACGAAATAAGGAGACTTAAATTCGTAGGAGCCTTCAAGTAGAATGCTATCGCCACCATCGTGGTCAGCAACGGCTG
This sequence comes from Pseudidiomarina donghaiensis, assembly GCF_900116895.1. Taxonomy (GTDB): domain Bacteria; phylum Pseudomonadota; class Gammaproteobacteria; order Enterobacterales; family Alteromonadaceae; genus Pseudidiomarina; species Pseudidiomarina donghaiensis. Next base: position 194,504 of record NZ_FPCF01000004.1, read on the forward strand.
CGCCCACATAGTTATAGGCAGCATATCCACGAGATTGTTGTTGAGTTTGTTGCTGCTGTTGCGCCAATGCAGAGCCTGAAAACAAGCCTGCTGAAACCAAGGACACAGTTGCTATGGCTGCTGATAAAACACTTACTTGCAATTTCATCGTGATATACCTCACTTTTTGCTAAAATCTGCAAATAACGGTAGCAACCTTAAATTGTAAACAAAAGGCGGTTTACTCAAGATTTACCCTTGTCTAGACAGGCTAAAATACATAGCATAGGCGCCTATTTTCACATTTATTGTCGGGAACGAACGATTCATGAAATCCATACCACATATTGATATGAGCCTGTATGGCCAAGACTTTAACGCCTTCGCACAGCATGTCGGTGAAGGTTACGAAGCAAACGGTTTTGTTGCGTTAACTAAGCATGGTATTGACCAACAACTAATTGATAACGCGCTGGATATTTGTCGTGAGTTATTTGCTTTGCCGGAAGATGTGAAAAAGAAATATCATATTCCCGGTGGTGGTGGTGCGCGTGGTTATACGCCATTTGGTACCGAAATAGCCAAAGACGCTAAACACGTTGACTTGAAAGAATTCTGGCATGTGGGTCGCGAAGTGGAGGGCGAGCCGCCGTTTGCGCAGCTAACCCCTAATGTGTGGCCGGCCGAAGTGCCTGAATTTAAAGAAAAGATCTTAAAGCTGTACCGTGCGCTAGACGCGTTAGGTTTGCAGGTGCTCGAAGCCTTGGCGGTTTATTTGAAGCAGCCGCGCGATTTCTTTAACGACAAGGTGAATTTGGGTAACTCTATTCTGCGTCCGTTACACTACCCGCCAATTATTGATGAAGGTACGCCTTCGGTACGCGCCGGTGCGCATGAAGACATTAACGTACTGACCTTGTTGGTTGGCTCGCGTGAACCAGGCTTAGAAGTGCTGGCCAAAGATGGCTCATGGATTCCGGTGACCATTATTGAAGGCGCAATTATTTGTAACGTGGGTGATATGTTGCAGCGCATGACCAACGGTGTATTGCCGTCGACCACTCACCGTGTGGTGAATCCGCCGGCGCCATTTAGCTCGAAGTCGCGTTATTCAATTCCGTTCTTCTTGCACTTTAACCCTGACGTTATGATTACCCCGTTAGAAAGTTGCATTAGCGAGGAAAATCCGCAACGTTTCGATCCAATTAGTTCTGACGACTATTTGATGGAACGTTTACGTGAGATCGGCCTGGTTAAGTAACGAATAACGAGTAAATATTTGGAGTGGTGATGAAACGCCTTTTAGTTTCGCTAGTCAGTTGCGCAGCTTTAGTGAGCTGCGCACAGTTGTCAACGCCGCAACCCTATACCCTTACGGTTGCGCATATTAACGATCACCACTCTCATTTGTTGCCGATTCGTGGTACCAGTGTGCGTATTCATGGTGAAGAGGTGAAGATTGAAACGGGGGGCTTTGCTCGCGTTGCAACGCAAATTGAAGCCATACGTACACGTCAACCTAATGTGCTGGCGTTACACGCGGGTGACGCTATTACCGGTACACTTTTTTATACGTTGTTTGATGGCGCCGCTGATGCGGCCCTTATGAACCAAATTTGCTTTGATGCGTTCGAACTTGGTAATCATGAATTTGACAGCGGAGATGCTGGGCTCAAACGATTTTTAGATGTTTTAAGTTTAGGTGACTGCGGCACTGTGGTGCTTGGGGCAAACGTTGAACCAGAAATTGGTGTGTCGCCGTTAACGCCGAAAACCCGTTGGGACAGTTTTAAGCCGTATGCTATTTACGACGTGGGTGGCGAGCGTATCGGCGTGATTGGTATCGACATTGCGGTGAAAACTAAAAATTCATCGCAGCCCGATAAGACCACCGAGTTTGCGGATGAGTACAGCACGGCGAAATATTACATTGATGAGCTGCGCCAATTAGGCATCGAAAAAATTGGCCTGCTAACCCACATTCAATATAAAAATGATTTGGCGCTCGCGGAAAAATTGCCGGCTGTAGACTTTATTATTGGCGGCGACTCGCACACCTTGTTGGGTGATTATGCCCGCTACGGTTTACCAGCTGTTGGCCCATACCCAATGACCGTGAATAACGCCGATGGTGACCAAGTTTGTGTGGCGCATGCCTGGCAATATAGCCAAGTTGTTGGTGAGTTAGCTGTTACTTTCGACGGTGACGCCGTTGCTAATTGCGGTGGCCAGCCACACCTGTTAATTGCCGAAGATGCACCGGCCGCGCTGGCAGATTTGCCACAGTTTGCAGCGGTTGCCGAGCATTCGCAGATTAAACAAGAGCTGACCAATTACCAAACCAAAATTGATGAATTAACCCAGCAACAAATTGCTCAGGTTGAGCAGCGCTTGTGTATGCGCCGTATGGGTGTGCAAACAAGTGAAGACTGTGGCGTCGGTCGACATTCAGATGCGCATGCGGTGGTGGCACAAGCGTTTTTAGCAAGTACCCCACAAGCTGACTTTGCGTTACAAAATGGTGGTGGCGTGCGACGTGAAATTGCTGCCGGTACACTGACGGTAGCTGATGTTTATAGTTTACTGCCGTTCTCGAATACCTTGGTCGAAATGCAAATTACTGGCGCAGAAGTGAAACAAGTACTGGAGCAAGCATTGGCCTATGCCATATCGGCAGGGGGGTCTGACGGGGCGTACCCGCACGGTGCAGGTATTCGCTTCGCAGTGGATATGACGGCGGCAGACGGAACCCGTGTGAGTGAACTGGAAGTATGGTCAGATAATAGCTGGCAAGCACTTCAGCCAACGCAAACCTACACCATGGTGACCAATAGCTTTTTGGCGGCAGGTAACGATGGCTGGGCGCTATTAGGTGATATTACCGCTGCCGGACGCAGCACCGATACTTACGTAAATTATGCACAATCGTTTGTCGATTGGGCCCGCAAAACAACAATAATAAAACGGCCAGACGTACATAGCACCAAACGCTATAAGTCGGCCGCGCAATGACCATATTCCAAGTATCCGATAAAGCTCGTTTTGATTTAGTGGTGGTGGTGCTGGCGCTGTTAACTGCGTTCGGCCCATTGTCCATTGACATGTACCTACCTGCTTTTGGTGACATCGCACAAAGCTTTTCGACCGAGTCGAATCGCGTTGAGCTGTCGTTAACTTCGTTTTTCTTAGGTTTGTTTATTGGTCAATTGCTCTATGGCACTGCGTCGGATCGCTTTGGTCGTAAGCCACCGCTGTATTTCGGCTTGGTGTTATACATTGGCACTTCCATAGCTTGCGCTTATGCACCTAACCTTGAAAGTTTAATCGTATTACGGTTTTTGCAAGCCATTGGCTCGTGTGCGGGGTTGGTGATTGCGCGCGCCATGGTACGTGATTTATATACGCCGCAAGCATCAGCCCAAGTATTTAGCTTTTTAATTTTGGTGATGGGCATCGCGCCAATATTAGCGCCGCTAGCTGGCGCTTACGTGACGGCAGCCTTTGGTTGGCAGGCTATTTTTATTATTGTTGCCGCGTTGGGCGTGGCGTGTTTAGCAGTCGTGCATGTGCGCTTGCCAGAAACGCGGTTGCCCAATCGCAGTATCCGTATGCGTTCAAGCTTACCCATTTACTGGCAGGTGTTAAAAGACCCCAGTTTCTTGCGCTATTCACTAAGTGGCGGCATCGCTCAGTCGGGCATGTTCGCCTATATTACAGCCTCGCCGTTGGTGTTTATTGAGCACTTTGGTTTGGCGCCAACGCACTACAGTTGGTTGTTTGGCGCGAATGCCATTGGCATTATTGGTATGGCGCAGTTGAATGCATGGCTGCTGCGGCGTCGTGACTCGCGCAAAATATTAAATAAATCGTTGCCGGTGTTGGGCGTGGTTTCGGTGCTGTTGATTATTGCTGGCTGGAATAATTTCGGCTTAGTTGGCGTGGTGGTGCCATTATTTCTGTATGTAAGCACCCTTGGCATGGTGTTCCCGAATGCTATGGCTGGTGCGCTTGCTGAGCAGCAAGAACGAGCTGGTTCGGCATCGGCTGTAACGGGTAGCTTACAGTTTCTAATAGCTGGCGGAATATCGGCGCTGGTGAACGTGCTCGGTCACCAGCATCCGTTAGCCATGGTCTTCGTGATGGGCGGCTGTGGCCTGACCGCCGTAACCATTTACCGCCTGTTGAGGTAGGTATTGCGAACAGGCAATACCTGTAGCCCGGCGTTGCACGCCGGGACATGGCTCAGCCACGGTAATTGTCGAATTCAACGATAACGTAGCTTCACCCTCGGCGTAATTGTCGAATTCAACGATAACGTAGCTTCACCCTCGGCGTAATTGTCGAATTCAACGATAACGGTGCTTCGCACCACCCGGCGTAGAACGCCGGGCTACGGGTTGTAATAAGTCGGCGTGTTAATGCCGACTGGCATGTCGAGGCCGAACACCCATAAGAAGAACAGCGCTGACCAACCAATCAAGAACATAATGGTATACGGCAGCATCATGGCAATCATGGTGCCAATACCAGTGTCTTTCTTGTAGCGCACCGCCACCGCAAGTATTAAGCCAAAGTAACTCATCATTGGGGTAATAATATTGGTAACCGAGTCACCAATTCGGTAAGCCGCCTGAATAACCTCAGGTGCGTAGCCGATAAGCATCAACATAGGAACAAAAATAGGGGCGGTAATTGCCCACTGCGCTGACGCAGAGCCCAGCATGAGGTTCACAAACGCACACATTAAGATAAACAGAATGAATACGGCTGGTCCAGTTAACCCCGCTTCTTGTAAGAAAGTCGCGCCTTTAATGGCTAAAATACTGCCGAAGTTTGTCCACCCAAAAAACGCCACAAACTGCGCCGCAAAGAACACCAGTACTATGTACATACCCATCGTACTCATGCTTTCGGACATGGCATCAATAACGTCACGGTCAGTGCGCATTACCTTGGTAATACGGCCATAAACGTAGCCAGGAATAGCAAAGGTAATAAAGATAAAGGCGACAATGCCCTTCAAAAATGGTGAACCAGCCACTTCGCCGGTTTCAGGGTTACGCAAAATTCCCCATTCAGGAACAATGGTCAACGCCAGCAGTGCACCTAACACCAAAAAGCTTAAGCCGGCGCCAATGAGGCCTTTTTTCTCAATGGCCGACAACGACTCAATTTTTTGCTCGTTTAAATTAATTGACGCCTCTTTAGGGTCGTACTTTCCAAGCTTTGGTTCTACAATTTTCTCGGTCACAAAAGTGCCCATAACGGCAATTAAGAACGTTGAAATCATCATGAAATACCAGTTAGCCTCTGGGCCAACGTAATATTCTGGGTCAATAAGGTTCGCCGCTTTGGTGGTAATACCGGCTAATAACGGGTCTACCGTACCAATCAACAGGTTCGCGCTGTAGCCAGCAGAAACGCCCGAGAAGGCCGCAGCAAGACCCGCCAAAGGGTGACGACCTAGCGAGTGAAATATCATGGCGGCCAGCGGCACTAATACCACGTAGCCAAGCTCTGCGGCGGTGTTTGAAATAACGCCGGCAAAAACTACGGCAACAGTCACAACGCGAGGGTGGGCATTCATAACCAAGCCGCGCATAGCCGCAGAAAGCATTCCTGAACGCTCTGCAATACCAACGCCCAATAACGCAACAAGTACAGTGCCAAGCGGCGTAAACCCGGTAAAGTTCGTGACTAAGCCAGTAACAATACGTTGTAAGCCCTCGGCATTGAATAAACTAACAACCTCAATTAATTCGCCGCCTGGCCGCGGATCTTGAGCGCTTAGGCCAAAATAGCTAGCAACCCCGCTAAGTACTACAACCGCTACTGCGAACAATGCAAATAGAGTAATGGGGTGGGGAAGTAAGTTGCCGAGCCATTCGACAGTATCTAGAAAGCGCGTAAAGGCGCCGCGTTTTTCGGTGGCTGATGAGGCTTGCGTCATGCAGTTCCTGCTCCTGTTTTCCGACTTTTAATTGTTTTGTTGAATTCGAATTAGCGCTGAATTGTACACATAAAAAAGGCCAATCGCGAGGATTGGCCTTGTCAAATATACAACCACTGCGGTAACTAGCGCTTAGGCTGCGTTATTTTGCTTACCTGCAGTAGCTAAAGCAACGTCACGGGCGTGCTTACCAGCAATGAGGTCTTCATGGGCAAAGTCGTCCACGTTAATGACTTGCAAGCGACCTTGTTCCGCGCGTTGTAGTAACGCCACTTCTTCGTCACTAAGCACGCCAAGCTCTTTACCTTTCGCGGCCACTTTGTCCAAGAACATGAATGGCATGCGGCGGTCATTGGCGGCTTTACGCACACGGTCAAACAATGGCTCTGCGGCAATAATGTCACGCAACGTTTGCTCAAGGTAACCAAACTGACCTTCCGGCGCCAAGAATTGACCTTGACCTAAACGTTCACGGCTAGCATTTGGTGTCAGCAATATTTTCGCGACCTTGCTATCTAAACGATCAGAAGGGCGTTTCGCGATACGGCCAAACGGATACATAATGGCTTTCATGGTTGTACCCACGGCACCAAAGTTATCCAATAACGCCAATTGGCTTTCTTGCAGTTTGTACAAGGTATCTTGCAACGCCCAGTGCATTAAAGGTAAGTCGTCTTTCTGACGGCCTTCGTCTTCAAAACGCTTCAACGTGGCAGAAGCAATAAACAAGTAGCTCAACATGTCGCCTAAGCGCGCTGAAATACGTTGCTTACGTTTTAATGAACCACCTAACACGCCCATGGCAACGTCAGATAACAACGCCAAGTTGGCGCTAAAGCGGTTCATTTGCTTGTAATACTTCGCCGTGCTGTCGCTGTATGGCGAGCTGGTAAAGCGCCAGAAACCTAAGCCAAGTACCAATGAGCGTACAAAGTTGCTCATGCCGAAACCAATATGGCCCCAAATGGCTTTATCAAAGCGCACCAAGCCTTCTTTATTGGTTTCTGCTGACGCCAACATTTCTTCCAATACATATGGATGACAGCGAATAGCACCTTGACCGTAGATCATTAGATTACGGGTTAGAATATTCGCGCCTTCTACGGTAATGGCTACCGGTACGCCTTGATAGCCACGGCCTAAATAGTTGTTCGGGCCTAAGCAAATACCTTTACCGCCATGAATGTCCATAGCGTCATCCATACAGGCACGTAGTTTCTCGGTCATATGGTACTTAGCGATAGCTGAAATAACCGATGGCTTTTCACCTAAATCAATACCTTTGGTTGAGAAGCTGGTCACGGCGTCCATCAAATAGGCATTACCACCAATACGCGCCATGGCTTCTTGTACGCCTTCCATTTTACCCACAGGTAGGCGGAACTGACGGCGAATATAGGCGTAGGCACCGGTTGCCAACGCGATAGACTTCACTCCACCGGCACTGTTTGAAGGTAAGGTAATAGCGCGACCAACTGACAAACACTCAACCAGCATACGCCAGCCTTTGCCAGCCATTTCCGGGCCGCCGATAATGTAATCTAATGGGACGAACACATCTTTACCGCGCACTGGGCCATTCTGGAACGGAACGTTCAATGGCAAGTGGCGACGACCGGTTTCAACACCTTTCGTGTCATGCGGAATTAATGCCGCAGTAATACCGAGCTCTTCTTTGTCGCCCAATAGTTTGTCAGGGTCAGACAATTTAAAAGCTAAGCCAAGCACAGTAGCTACTGGCGCTAAGGTGATATAGCGTTTGTTGAAGTTTAAGCGAATACCGACAATTTCTTTGCCTTCCCATTCGCCTTTGCAAACTACACCTGTGTCTGGAATTGAACCAGCATCTGAACCAGCCTCTGGGCTAGTTAATGCAAAACATGGAATTTCTTGGCCGTTCGCTAAGCGCGGCAAGTAATAGTCTTTCTGCTCTTTGGTACCGTAGTGTTGCAACAACTCGCCTGGGCCTAGTGAGTTTGGTACACCCACGGTAGAGGCCAAAATTGTGCTCACACCAGCAAGTTTCTGCAGCACACGAGACTGTGCATAGGCCGAAAACTCTAAACCGCCATATTCTTTTTTGATGATCATGGCGAAGAACTTGTGGTCTTTTAAGTACTGCCACACGTGCTCAGGCATATCTGCCAGCTCGTGCGTTGCTTCCCAGTCGTTCATCATTTTGCAAATTTCTTCACATGGGCCTTCTAAGAACGCTTTTTCTTCGTCACTTAGTTCTGGCTTTTGAATGCTGTGAAGTTTTTTCCAAGCTGGGGCGCCACGGAATAGCTCGCCTTCCCACCAGGTGGTGCCGGCATCAATCGCGTCTTTTTCAGTTTCTGAAATTTCTGGCATGACTTTGCGGTACATGCCTAACAACGCTTTTGACAATACGCCACGACGGAACGGCGTAAGATTGAACGGAATTAGCACAATGGCTAACAACGTCCACAGCACTGGGCCGACGATGTCGAACCAGCTTCCAATAGCAAACATACCCACAAGGCCGATGCTAGTTATTAGCAACGAACTGCGGAAGTACAAAAAACCACCCAATACAAGAAGGGTAGCAACAACCCATAAGGCAATGCTCATGTTATCTAACTCCGTTGTTCTTTTAGAGGTCTGACCAGTATGTTGAGGGTAGTCGTTTTGATCACTTTTTTCAAGAGTAAACAGTGCTTGGTAGTGGTCTAATCGGTAAATAATTCTAAACTCTGCTAAATTTAAGCGGTCAGAGAATATAGAGAAAAGTTGGCGCGGCATTCGCGCTGTCAAAGAAGGTATTGAATATGACGTTTTGGCGCACAATAAAAATGCACTTTGCTACCCTGCAAGTCATGCTAACGGGGGCCTTGCTTACTGCAAGCTTTACCAGTTCAGCTATGGTAAGTGAATCCAACTCTGCGACGTTAATACCTTACGAAACGCGCTATGAAGTTTTGCGAGGTGGTAGTAACTATGGCGAAGCCGTTCGCAGTTTATCGCTCACTGACGGTGTTTATAAGCTGTATACCGAAACCGAGATCTCATTGCTGTTTTTATCCGACAGGCGCCGGTTTTGGTCTGAATTTGTGCTTGAAAATGGCCGCATCCAAACCCAAACGTTTGCCTATAAACGCTCAGGCACTGGGCGCGATAAAGGTTTTAGCGGCATCTTCGATTGGCAACAAAAGCAATTGATTAATCGCAACACAAAACAGCCTGTAGCAGTGAACATTGTGCAACACAGTATGGATGAAGCTGCAAATGTGGAGCAATTGCGCTTAGATGTGCAAAACCAAGCACAAACTGATTTTGTCTATAACGTAATTGATGAAAAAGGCCAGGCCGATGAGCTTCGTTTTCAGCGCGTGGGCGAAGAGGTGCTGACGTTACCTTATGGCGAAATAACTGCGGTGAAAGTTGAGCGTGTACGCGAAAACTCGCGCCGAGAAACAGATTATTGGTTTGCCCCAGAACTTGGGTATGTGTTGGTTAAAATGGCTCAACGTGAAGATGGCGATGAGGTTGCCACCTTGCAGTTAAGCCATATTCAGCAATAGTCTTAGTCGTCGGCGTAGCCGGCGGCTCCGAGTAATTGGCCATCAAGCTCGGCACCTTGGTTGGTTAAGCGCAGGCGATCTGCGCAAAACCACTGCACCACCAGCGGATAAATGGCATGTTCTTGCGTATGCACACGGGCCTGCAAGTCGGCCGCGGTGTCTCCAGCAAATACAGGCACCGTGGCTTGCAGTATAACTGGCCCGCCATCAAGCTCTTCGGTAACAAAGTGAACACTTACCCCATGCTCAGAATCACCAGCGTCTAACGCCCGTTGGTGGGTGTTAATGCCTTTATATTTAGGTAACAACGACGGATGAATATTGAGCATGCGGCCGTGATAATGGCGGGTAAAATCAGCTGTCAAAATGCGCATAAAGCCGGCTAGCACCACCAAATCAGGCTGATAGCTATCAACCAGTTGTTTTAGCTCAAGGTCATAGGCTTCACGCGTGGCGAAGTCTTGATGTGACAGTACCGCGGTTGCTACGCCCGCATTGGCGGCTTTTTCTAAACCGCCAACACCTGCTTTATTGCTGATAACTGCCACCACATTGCCCGCAACTTTACCAGCTTGGCAGGCATCGATAATGGCCTGCATATTGGTGCCAGAACCGCTAATTAAAACAACAATGCGCTTCATGAATGAATTTCAACCTGAGCTTCGTCACCGTTGCGCGCTGCAACGGAGCCAATAACCCAAGCGTCTTCGCCATGCTCGCGCAACAAGGCTACGGCCTGCTCAGCTTGTGCTTGTGGAAGAGCCATAATCAAGCCTACGCCACAGTTGAAGGTACGGTACATTTCTTTGGTGGTGACGTTGCCGTTGTGTTGCAACCAGTTAAATACCAAAGGCCATTCCCAGCTGCTGTCGTCAATAATGGCTTTGGCTGAGTCAGGCAATACGCGCGGAATGTTTTCCCAGAAGCCGCCGCCAGTAATATGTGAAATGGCATGAACGTCTGTTTGCTCAAGCAAAGCCAATACCGACTTCACGTAAATTTTAGTTGGGGCTAGCAAGTGCTCAGCTAACGGCTTGCCGTCTAGCATTTCTTCCGTTGGGTTGACGCCGCTTACTTCAAGAATTTTACGCACCAATGAATAACCATTTGAATGCGGGCCCGATGAAGCTAACGCAACTAATGCGTCACCCGGGGCAACTTTGCTGCCATCAATAATTTGTTCTTTTTCAACCACGCCCACACAAAAGCCAGCAATGTCGTAGTCGCCGTGTTCGTACATGCCTGGCATTTCCGCGGTTTCGCCGCCAATAAGCGCACAACCCGCTTGCACACAGCCTTCGCCAATACCAGTCACCACGTCAGCCGCGACATCAACGTCAAGTTTGCCGGTGGCATAATAGTCGAGGAAAAATAATGGTTCTGCGCCTTGCACAATGAGGTCGTTCACGCACATGGCAACTAAGTCGATGCCCACGGTGTCGTGTTTTTTCAGGTCAATGGCTAAGCGCAACTTGGTACCCACGCCGTCGGTGCCAGAAACCAATACCGGTTGTTTGTATTTGGTTGGCAGCTCACAAAGCGCACCAAAACCACCAATGCTGCCCATCACTTCCGGACGTTTTGTCCGCTTGGTTACACCTTTAATGCGATCAACGAGGGCATTGCCTGCGTCAATGTCTACACCAGCGTCTTTATAGCTTAATGAAGGTTTTTCAGTACTCACGGAAGGATCCTCGGCTAGGGCAAAAAATTTGCGCGCTAGTTTATCACTTTCATGTGCACGGTGCGACAGGGTTGGCGTATAATAATCACTCATTTTACTTTTCGCGTGCAGAGCACGCTTCGGTCACTTCATGCAAAGCCCTATGCGACAAAACACACAACAAAATGTGCAACAGCCCATGCAGCTAAGTATTCAACAGGTGCAGTTAGTTAACGCTGAACGCGCCGATTTGGACGCATTAGAGGCCATTGAAACTTTAAGTTTCGTCACTGACCGCATTAGCCGCCGTAGCTTCAAGCGCTTTATTGATCAGCACATTGGCGACTTCAAAGTGGCCCGTTATAACGGCCAAACCATAGGCTACTATATTGTTTTGTATCGCCAAGCGACCGAGCTTGCGCGGCTTTATTCGCTGGCCGTACACCCAGATTTCCGTCGGCGCGGGGTGGGGCGCCTACTGCTAGATGCCGCCGAGCATGATGCCGATGAGCGCTATTGTTTGTTCATGCGCTTAGAAGTCAAAACCGACAACATGGCGGCGCTGAAAATGTACCACCATGCCGGCTATTACGACATGGAAATACGGCCTGAATACTACGAAGATGACAGTGATGCTCTGGTGCTACAGAAGTTACTGCCACGGTTTGAGAAAAGTGATTTAGATAACGGGAATGCCAATTTGGTGCCATATCGCACCCAAACCACCGAATTTACCTGTGGTCCGGCAAGCTTGCTTATGGCGATGGCCTATTTTGATATTCCATGTCGCGACGCGCACCACGAGGAACTTGAAATTTGGCGTGAAGCCACCACTATTTTTATGACCTCCGGCCACGGTGGTTGCGGCCCGCATGGGTTAGCACGCGCCGCTGTTAAACGCGGTTTAAATGTTGAGTTGCACGTTAGTGAGCCCGGTCCGTTATTGCTAGATTCGGTACGCAGCGCCGACAAAAAGCAAATCATGTCGCGCATTCAAGAGGCCGACATTGCCGCACTAAAACGCGCCAAAGTACCGATTATTGTGGGTGATTACACGCTAAGCCAACTGATTCACGATCTAAATCAGGGCAAACTGGTGGTCGCGCTCATTAGTACGTACGTGTTCGACGAGAGTAAAGCGCCGCACTGGGTGCTCATTTGCGCTGCCGACGAGCACTACGTGTACATTAACGACCCCGACCAAGATACCTTTCCGTGGCAATCGCCAGCCGATCGACAGTATTTGCCGATACCCTTAGCGACATTCAGACGAGCTTTTGGCTTTGGGAAGCGGAAGCAACGCGCGGCTGTGGTGCTTAGCCGCGCGTAACATCACCTCGGGTGAGGTGTTGAATAGAACTTATGATTTGGCTTTTTTCTTGCGTTTTTTAGCGGTTGCACTTTTTAACGCTAAGCTGTCATCAAGTGGCAAAGAAATTAAGCCTGCACCTGAGCGCAAGGTCACACGATCGTCGCTGCGCTCTAACACCTTGGCGTTAATTTCAAACACAATGCGCGGTGACAAAAAGGTAGACTCAATAAGCACATGGTCAAGTTCAGTATATTTACCTGTGCGGTCATTCACGTAAAGCGCGACGATATCGTCAAAGCTCTGTTCAATAGCCGCATGAATTTGTGTGTGCTCCGCGTCACCTAGGCCGTCAGCTATGTCGTCAATGGGTAAATGCAAAGACGTTTGGTGTGTATAACGACCATTCCAAACCGTGCCGTCTGGTTGCGGAATTTCAACAATTAGCGCGGTGCCCATACGCAACATCTCGTCTTCGTCACGCACGACCATCACAAAAGGGTGAAAGCGCACGTCGGCGGTCTCATCGTAGCTCACCGCTTGATTGGTCGCTGCCTGACCGAACATATCCGCCACCGGCAATGGTAACTTGCCGTATAACTTCTCAACGTCACCGTCGGTTTCGGCTTGAATCATACCCACGTTGGCTAATACACCTAGTGGCCCAAAAGCCACACCTAAAGCCACACCACCACCGCCAAAATTCTGCACGTAGGTAATGTCTTTGGCTTCGTCTAAGTGCACTTGCACATGGCTTTCGGTTTTGATGTGTGGGTTTTCAAATAATTTGTAGTTCAGTGCTTGTTCTGCGTTGAGGGTTGGAGCTGGTGTTTGAAAGTATGGAGCAGAGCTGCAGCCCGTTAATAATAAAACACAGCTAATGAATAAAAGCTTGCGCACAAGGTTATCCTGTATTTTTGTTGTTATGGAAGCGCAATAGAATACGAAAAGTGGTAGATGCGACGCAATATGACGCACTAAAAAATTTAACATCATTTACTTTTGTTTTACTTATTAAGTATTTAGCTAGCATACACGAGCTGATAGCTTAAAGGTGTTGCTGAAAATCTGTACAGCAACACCAACACGCAGCCGAATGTTGTATCCCGCCGCTGTAAAGCACTGGCTATAAACGCCACACACATAATAAAAAGAGAAGAAATTCATGAAAAAACTGACATTCCTAACGCTGTCGGCGCTTGCTGTTTCAGTGTCCGCCGCTGTCGCTCAGCCTCCAGATCACAGCAATGCCAAACCCTTGCAGACGGCGCAAGCCGAAGCAACCGGACCACAACGCTACATCATTAAATTTAAAGAAAACAGCAAAGCGGTACAAAAATCTGGTAATCGTGGTCGATCAGAGTTGGCGCTAGCCCATGCACAGTCAATGATTGAAAAGAATGGCGGTAAAGTAAAACTAAGCATGCGCCACAACTTAGCAGTGGCCGCAGAATTAACGCCACAGCAGAAAAAGCGTTTAGAAAAAAACCCAAACATTGAATATGTCGAAGTGGATCAGCCACGTCGACTTATGGCACAAACAGTGCCTTACGGCATTAACATGGTGCAGGCTAACCAAGTAGATGACAGCGTGGCGTCAGCCGCCGCAGGTGGTAAAAAAATCTGTGTGATTGACTCGGGTTTAGACCTGCCGCACGAAGATATGGGTACTCGCTTTGGCACCATTAACGGCACCAACAACAGTGGAACTGGCAATTGGTACGACGAAGGCGGCCCGCACGGCACCCACGTAGCCGGCACCATTGCTGCGTTAAATAACGGCTTAGGTGTGCGTGGTGTGATTGGCAGCAACCCAAGCATGCATATTGTCAAAGTGTTTAATGCTAGCGGTTGGGGCTATTCATCGTCATTGGTAGCGGCTATAGAAACTTGTGCCGACAACGGTGCAGACGTGGTGAATATGAGCTTAGGCGGCGGTGGTTCAAGCCAAACCGAAGCCAATGCCATGCAGAATTTATACAACCAAGGTGTGTTGTTAATTGCCGCAGCAGGTAACGATGGCTCGGCCTATAGTTCTACTGACGCATTGTCTTACCCAGCTTCTTACAATGCGGTGGTTTCGGTTGCTGCGGTAGATAGCAACAAAGGCTTGGCGTCGTTTTCGCAGAAAAATAGCCAAGTAGAAATTGCCGCCCCTGGTGTGAACGTATTGTCTACTTACCCAGAGGGCACCGGTAGCCAGGGCAACTATGGCAACATGAGCGGTACCTCAATGGCATCGCCACACGTGGCCGGTGTAGCTGCCTTGGTTTGGTCACATTACCCAAGCTGCAGCGCGGCTCAAATTCGTGGTGCGTTGAATGCTTCTGCTGAAGACTTAGGCTCTGCCGGCCGCGACGTACGTTTTGGATACGGCTTAGTGCAAACCAAAGACGCTATTGATTATCTTGCTGCCAACGGCTGTGACGGCTCTGGTGGCGGTGGTACTGAGCCACCAGCGAACAACGAATTAACCAACGGCCAAACCGTATCTGGCCTAGCAGCAACCACCGGTGACGCACTGTATTACAACTTAGAGGTGCCTGCCGGCGCGACTGACTTAAGCTTTAGCATGAACGGCGGTTCGGGTGACGCGGACTTGTATGTGCGCTTTGGCTCACAACCAACCACCTCAACCTATGACTGCCGCCCATACCGCACGGGTAACACCGAAACCTGCACTATCTCGAACGTGCAAGCGGGTACTTACCACGTGATGGTTCGGGCTTATTCAAGCTTCTCAAACGTGAACTTAACCGGTGCATTTACCGCGCCTAGTTCTGGCGGTGGCGGTGAGGGCGGTTCAGCTTCTGCAACTGACCTTTCTGGCGCAACCGGCTCATGGACTCATTACTATGTTGACCTACCTGCGGGGATGACGGCATTGAACGTGACTATGTCTGGTGGCAGCGGCGATGCCGACTTATACGTACGCCAAGGCTCGCAACCAACAAGTTCAAGCTACAACTGCCGTCCGTACCGTTCTGGTAATAACGAAAGCTGCAGCATTGATAACCCAGGCAGCGGCCGTTGGTACATCAGCCTGCAAGGTTACCAAGCCTACTCAGGCGTAGATTTGCTGGTTGAATGGCAATAACGCTTTTTAATTGCGTTGTCAGCACTTGAAATGGCTGACAGCGCCACCATATAGGTGTAGAATTAAAAACGTTAACCTTAGGGGCTGATTTGGATTCGACGGAATACACGAAACCCAAGGTGCATGCCGAGGTGAGGCTGGCCTCGTAAAAAGCCTCAACTTAATAGTTGCAAACGACGACAACTACGCTTTAGCGGCTTAATAACCCGCTGAGTCCGACCCCTAGCGCTTTGTCTGTGAGACTAGGATCAGTCGGTTCACCCCAAAGCAGACTCGCGTGGAGGCTTCGCCCGTAGCCAAAGCGTTAAAACCAATCGGGATCGTCACCTTAAGTAGCCTGTCTGTCGGCGACTTGGTGATTAACTAAAAGACTGACTAAGCATGTAGGACCGAGGATGTAGGTATTACGGACGCGGGTTCAACTCCCGCCAGCTCCACCAATTCCATAAAAGGGGATGTCTCACGACATCCCCTTTTTTCTTTATAAGCCACGTAAAATAAGGTTTTCATAGGCGTTTGCTTTCCCAGCTTATCCCAAGAAAACCAGCCCCAGCCTGAGTTTTTAGTATTCCAATTTGTATTCCAAGCGATTTTGGGTAAACTCTTTGGAATACATCGAAGGGAGATATGCTTATGGCGCGCTCTACTATTGGGCTCACGGATGCAGCCGTCAGACAACTCAAACCTAAAGACAAGGACTACGTTAAGTCCGATGGAAAAGGCTTACAGCTGCGAGTGAGAGTGAATGGTTCTAAGCTTTGGGACTTCAATTACATTCACCCGACGACAAAAAAGCGCGTGAATATGGGGCTGGGTAGCTACCCCGATATGAGCCTTAAAAAAGCCCATGAGCTCACAGAAGCTGCTAGAAGCCAAGTTGCTGAAGGGGTAGACCCTAAGCTTGCCAGAGAGGAAGAAAGAGCGGCACAACGCTACTCAGAGAACGCGACTTTGAGAAAAGTTGCTGAAGAATGGTTCGAGGTCAAAAAAAGTGAGGTGACTGCTGACTACGCTGATGATATTTGGCGATCGTTAGAGCTACATGTATTTAACCGTTTAGGTGAAACGCCGGTTAGCCAGATAAGTGCTTAAACGGTCATTGATGTATTACGACCGGTTGAGAAAACAGGGCGGTTGGAAACCGTTAAACGTGTAATTCAGCGGTTAAACGAGATAATGAATTACGCTGTCATTAAAAAATTAATTACTGGAAATCCAATCGCTGCCATCAAATCTGCTTTCAAGAAGCCCAAGAAGCAGCATTTACCGACAATTACCGCAAAAGAGCTCCCTGACTTCCTAAGAAAGCTCCAT
This sequence comes from Pseudidiomarina donghaiensis, assembly GCF_900116895.1. Classification (GTDB taxonomy): domain Bacteria; phylum Pseudomonadota; class Gammaproteobacteria; order Enterobacterales; family Alteromonadaceae; genus Pseudidiomarina; species Pseudidiomarina donghaiensis. Next base: position 211,358 of record NZ_FPCF01000004.1, read on the forward strand.
GAAACCAACGTTACGTATTGTAATCCCCCCATTTTAAGCAGCAGTTATTCGTAGAATTAATGAACCGCTTGCGTTAATTGTTTGGGCGGAATGCCTCCGATAGCCGTGTTAGGCCGTTCGTTGTTATAAAGCCAAAGCCACTGAGTGGCAAGTTCTTGTGCATGTTCGACGCTGTCAAACAGGTGTAAATCGAGCCACTCATGCCGCACTGTTCGATTAAATCGTTCAACATAAGCATTCTGAGTCGGTTTACCTGGTTGAATGTAGAGCATCGTAATTTGATGCTTTTCAGCCCAGTTAATCAGCTCGCTTGACAAATA
>NZ_FPCF01000015.1 GCF_900116895.1 Pseudidiomarina donghaiensis
CCCGAGCTTAAACTACTGCTCGTTAAACGGTGTAAGTCATCGTAGCTATACCATTCGCTGGTACTGGTCGCTCCGTTGTTGCTGTGGACGCTCTGGCTGGCAAGGTTGCCGAAGCGACCATACGTGTATTCAATGTAGTGTAGCTCATTGCCCATCGCGCTCGCGGCATTCACCTGCGTCAATTGACCGGAGATAGCGTCGTAATTGCGGTTTTCATACAGGGTGCCGTTGTTTTTTTCCGCTTGCGTGATGTTGTGTTGTGCGTCGGCCTGCAAATTCTCGTGATACACAAACCCTGAACTAGCGTTCTTCACCCGCAAAACATAGCCGTACCGATCATAGTCATACGCCACCTTGATGCCGCTAGCATGTTCAATGGCTTTCACCCGACCATAATTACCATCAAATACAGTGCGTGAACTATAGATTGTGCCATTGACGACTGTGTTCTTTTGCACCACTCCATCGTGTGAACCGGGGACAAGCCCGCCAGATTACACCCTCGGTGCAATCAACTTTGGAGATATCTCAAGTGGCTGACTTGGTTCGCAGTTTGATGTTAATGCTGATGAACCCGACATGACACAGAATATTGAACACCCTCTCCGGGGGCGTGATTAAAAGCTGTCTTTGGAGTCTTTGTTGCTTATGCAGCCACCTTCGGGTAACCGAATTGAGCCATCATAATACTCGTTGATTTCAGTTATATATTTCTTCAAATCATCCCTTTTCACTTGTTTAACAGCAGATTTCAATGCGCTGTAGGCACCCTTGTCATGAAGCAAATCCAGTGAGCTTGCAGCATGTTCTGCAAACCCATTTCTTTCCTCTAACACAATACCTAGTAGAGTCTCAACATCTTGACCATTACCAACAGAACCTAATGCCCTTATCGCCGAAAGCTGTATGCTTGGGTTAGAGTTATGCAAGTTACTCCGTACATAATCACCAATTACAGTTGCGTCGAAATTACTAGCACAAATCTTGTTGGCTTGCCCGATAAGTCTGGCAACTTCTAATCTGACTTTGGGGTGATTTAGTACAAAAGGGTCTATTTTTTCTGTAAAGCTCTCATCCATGTTCCATAGCTGAATTAGAAAGTTTGAATAATATTCTGCCGACTCCATACTCCAATTGTTATTAAGTGCATTAATAACAGCAATTAATTTTCTGGAAAAGGCTGACGCTGATGAGTCGGCAAAGCTTTTATTCGCCATTGAGTCATATGTCGCTGATGCATCAACTAACGCATTGACAACATCATTATACTGCTTAGGTGGTACAGAAGCACCAGAAGAGCAACTAACGATGCACAGCAATAAAATTGATTTCAAAATATTCATATTATAATCCTGCTATCTGGTTGGAATCGGTACAGGAAGTGGGAACTTCATTGTGCCAACCTTCTGTCCAGTTTTTCCCTTGATTGTCCAATATCTACCAAGTGATGTTCTAACCACTTTTGGTGGGGGCGATACTTTGCTGTGGTATCTAATTTTTTGGCCTGTGATGGAACTAATAGCTACAGTTTCACGGGACCAAGAAGTTTGCGTTGTAGTTACTTCGTATAAACTGTAAACCTGAAATGTCACATCGTAATTATTCCAATCAATAGCTACATCAATCCCCGGACCAACAGGTATACCACCAGTTTTAGTGAAGTCAGGCAGGTTTGCGCTAGGCGTTGTTTGCAACTCATACTTTGTGGCCCTAAGCGTTTCTAATGTGCCCTCAAACTCAACATCTGTTTCATACTCAGTTGTTGTTTTTGTGGTTTTCGGACCGTCTGTGTGCTTACCATCCCAGTGAAATTGTGCATCATCAGTGCTAGCGGTTAAGTAGCGACTATCACCTGATGACGAGTCATTTTCTACACTGGTACTGTCGTTCTGCGAACCAATCTCAGAAGCTTCCTTCTGATTATTTGTTACGGGCGCCTGCTGCTCGTTGCCATTACTCGATAACTGAGCG
>NZ_FPCF01000013.1 GCF_900116895.1 Pseudidiomarina donghaiensis
CCGTGGTTATCCCCCTCCTAAAGGCAAGTTCCCAAGCATTACTCACCCGTCCGCCGCTCGTCAGCAAAGTAGCAAGCTACTCTCTGTTACCGCTCGACTTGCATGTGTTAGGCCTGCCGCCAGCGTTCAATCTGAGCCATGATCAAACTCTTCAGTTTAAAGTGTTTAATCGACCCATTGAATCAATGACTTAATAAATCTAATTTGTTAAGCACTTTTCCAATCAGTCAGGTGGTCAATCTAAAGACCTTTTTTGCATCCGAAGATGCGTCTCTGCCTGAATCCGGTAAGTGCCCACACAGTTTGCTTGGCTTGGTATATTGTTAAAGAACGTTCGCTTACTTCGCTGAAGTAGCGGCTTGCATCTCTGCAAGCAAGGCCGCGTATTTTACAGCCTCGAAGTTTTGTGTCAAGCCCTTGGGCTAATTTTTTTCAGACTCAAAACTTGTGCTTTTGGCGACTTCGTTGTCTGCCTCAAGCGTGGGGCGCATTTTAGAGATTTAACTGGCTGCGTCAAGCGCCTTTTTCACATTTTTAGGTGTTTTTTTGCCGACTGCTGTTTTTGTGAACGAAGCGCACAAAAAAAGCCCACCGAAGTGGGCTTATTAGTTAAAAAGTAATCAGTTCTTACTTTTTACCATTACCTTTGCCATTACCTGGGCCTTTGCTACCGCCATCGTCACCACCGGTGTCACCGCCACCCGTGTCTCCGCCAGTAGAACCACCACAGCCATTGGTAGTTAGGTAATCAACAGCATCTTTCGCTTGCACCAAGCCGTGACCATACATAGTGTCTCGCCCAGCGGCACCTAAATCTTTAGCGGTGGCTGCTAATGCATTACGAATATCGTCGTTAGAACAAGTCGTGTGATGTGACCATACTAATGCAGCTACACCAGCAACATGAGGCGTCGCCATTGATGTACCATCAAAGTAAGCCCAGTCACTGTCAGTTACACCAACTGTTGTGTTGTTGCCAATTTGCCCTAACAAGGCTGCACCATCGGTATCGCTAACACCAACAGCTGGAATTGATGCAACATAGTCACCCATAGTCCCTAATAAAACACCAGGCTCATTGTTATAAACAACAGTACCAACACCACCGCCCGCTTCACAGGCTTGTACTTTTTCAGCAAATGACACAACGCCGCGCTCAATCAAACAAACTTTGCCTGCTGCGTCTTGGCACGTTGAGTCACCTAAACCACAGTTCGCTAATGCACCTGTTGCCTGAGTACGTGCTGTACCTTCCATTGCCAATGCTTCAAACGCCGTACCCGCAACAGTTAGTTCAACTTTCTCGCCGGTTCCGCGTGGAACTGATGACAATACAGAAACACCAGGGCCTGCTAATTCAACCTGATCGGTTTGCTGTGAAAATGCAGCATGCTGTTCAGAAGCATCAACAGCAGCTACAGATACAACCGCGTCATAAGACGCAGGATATGAATGACGAGTGTTGCCGTCGTTACCCGCCGCAGCGATGCTAAGAATACCGGCTGCATTTAACTGAGCGAATGCGCGTTCTTCTGTGCGGTTTGCACGTGAACCACCTAAGCTCATGTTAATTACATTTGCGCCATAATCAGCACATTGTTCAGCAGCGGCCATTAATGACGAAGAATATGCCCAACCAGAAGCTGAGAATACTTTCACAATATGAAGATTTACCTGGCCGTTTGGCATAACACCCACAACGCCTTCGCCATTAGATAGAGCAGCGATGGTGCCGGCTACGTGTGTACCGTGACCATTTTCATCGGTATACCAAGTACCGGTGCCTGCGTCATTCACACCAGTTACACCTGAAGTTTGCAGATCTGGATGACCCATGTCATAGCCCGAGTCAATAATACAAACCGTACGTGTACCAGCTGCACTGTCAGATACCAAGTCAGCCTGTACCATTTCGATACCATATGGCTTACCCGGTTCCCACTGGGTGCTCAGAATTTCACGTTTTTCATCAGGAGTGACACTGATTACATTTGGATTATTCATTAAGCCATGAATAGCTGAATGCGGAACTTCAATCGCCATGGCGTTGAATCGTTTGAATTGCTGTTTGATCTTGTCTTTGTCTTTATCGCCGTCTTTGTTGTCATCTTTACCATCCCAATGACCATCAGCGTCTTCATGAAGAGCAGCTTCAATTAAATGCTTGGAACCTGGCTTGAATTCGACAATAACACGCTCTAGTGCATCTCCTGCTTTACCATGAGCATGAATAGCTGTACTAACAGCTAATGAAAGTGCTGCTAATGTTAGCGCACCGACTTTGGTAGCTTTAGACATAGATTTAACCTTTATTATAGTTTTCTAATTGTTGTTCTTTATAATTTAAGTTGTTTTCGCAACGTTATTTTTTAAGTCGCGACTCTGCATCTTGTAACATTTTGTAACTATGCGCAATGTTATATCGTCAATTTATTGTAAAGATTTATCGCTTCAGCTCGCTGTGGACTTTTTATCCCGCATCGTTACAATGCGCGCTCACTTATTTTAGGAGACGTTATGGCACACCTAACGACGAACCCAGCTGACTATCAACGCCAACTCGATGAAAAGGCTCAGACTTTGACGGCCATGCTCGCTCCTTTTTATAACAGCCCTGTTGCAGTGTTTGCGTCGCCAGAAGAGTTTTACCGCATGCGGGCCGAGTTCCGCGTTTGGCATGACGGCGACGACCTGTACTACATTATGTTTGATCCCGAAACTCGGGAAAAAATTCGCATTGACTCATTTCCGGTAGCAAGCCAGTTAATTAATCAACTGATGCCGGCCGTGCTCGACTACATTCGTTCACGCCCTGAGCTTAGACAAAAACTATTTCAAGTCGAGTTTTTAACTAGCACCACCAATGAAGCATTGATCTCAATGCTGTATCACCGTCAGCTTGGCGCTGAATGGGAAGCTTCTGCGCAAGAATTGCGTCTGTTTTTAGGCCAGTTTGGCAGCATCGATATTGTAGGTAGAGCGCGGAAGCAGAAAATTTGTCTCGATAAAGATTGGATTACCGAGACGTTGAACATTGAAGGAAAGAAATTTCAATTTCAACAGGTTGAGAATAGTTTTACGCAGCCTAATGCAGCGGTAAATCAACACATGATTTCATGGGCGCTGTCGGCAACTGCGGATAATGTGGCAAACAAAAATACCGACTTACTTGAGCTATATTGTGGAAATGGTAATTTTAGCCTGCCGCTTGCGCAGAACTTTCGCCAAGTACTGGCAACTGAAATAAGCAAAACCTCGGTTAACTCTGCGCGCTACAACTGCGAATTGAATGCCATCGAGAATGTAACCTTGGTGCGCATGTCAGCTGAAGATTTCAGTGCCGTTATGGCCGGTGAGAAAGAGTCGCGCCGCGCGGAAGAGGCGAACTTGAGTAGTTTTGACTGTCAAACGGTGCTGGTTGACCCACCACGGGCCGGTTTAGATGAGGACACCGTTGAGTTGGTAAGGCAATACGAGACCATTGTGTATATCTCGTGTAATCCGGAAACTTTAGTCGATAACTTAAAATCTTTGCAGCGCACTCATGAGGTTACTCAGGCGGCATTGTTTGATCAGTTTCCGTACACCCACCATATGGAAGCTGGGGTGTTGCTTAAGCGGAAACTGTAACGGGTTTGATTTGGCGCACTAAACGCAAATTGACCCAGTGGGCAGCAATGATTAACCCTGCACCGACGAGGATAACAACGGGTTCGCCCATTTCGCCTAGGCTATCTTTGTGCCAATACACAAAGCCACCGAGCAGCAGCATGACAAACGGGTAAAATTTTGCGTGTTTACGAATACCTGCTGATAAGGCGATAATTCCAAGTACAATACTAGTACCTAAAATAACGCGCTCAAGTAGTTCTTCACCGATAAACGACAAACCGATTAACGACAGCAACGGCAGAATTACAGGCAGCAGCAAGCAATGCAGCGCACACAGCGTGGTCACCCACATTCCTGTTTTATCTAATGAGCGTTGTGTCATAACGGTTCCTTACGACCTGATTCAGCGGTTTGTTATAGTATAACATTACTTAATCAGGCGCAAGAAATTGAGAAGGGTAACACTTGCGCAATGTCATCTTTTTTTGACTGCAACATCAACAAACGGTCAAAGCCTAATGCAACTCCGGCGCATTCAGGGAAGCCTGATTCTAATGCCGCAATTAAGCGAAAATCGGCCATGCGCTCAGGTTTCTGGTGTTGCTGGCGTAACACATTATCATGCTCAAATCGCTGCTGTTGCTGCGACGCATCTGTCAGTTCTTGATAGCCATTAGCGAGTTCAATACCACCGACATACACTTCAAAGCGTTTAGCAACGCGAGAGTCGTGACGACATAACTGCGCCAGAGCTGCTTGGCTAGCTGGAAAGTCATTGATAACTGTAATGCTCTTTGGGCAAAAGCTCGGCTCAATAATAACTGACATCGCTAGCTGCAACAGCGTATCGCGGTCATCTTCGCGCGCACTCAGTTCGGCAACGTGACTGTAATCTCTGAGTTTGGCTTTGATCTCAGCTACTGTTGCCGTTAGTGGGTCCAACTGCAGGGTTTGCAAAAAAGCCTGTTGGTAACTCAACTGGGTTACCGGCAAACTGCCGAGCGTTAATTGCAATAACGCAATCACCTCATCGATTAACTGCGTCATTGTGAAGCCAACCCGATACCACTCAAGCATGGTAAATTCAGGATTATGATGACGCCCCACAAGGTCATCCCGAAATACTTTACCCAGCTGATAAATGCTCGTTTGATGCGCAGCAACCAACCGCTTCATGGCGTATTCAGGTGATGTTTGTAAGAAAAACGGCAGCTTAGGAAACGCTTGTAATTCAGTGGTGAGATTTTCCAAATGAAGATCGGTGACGCCAAACCGGCTTAATAATGGCGTATCAACTTCTAATACATCGCGCTGGGAAAAAAAATCTCGCACAGCGCGAAACAATGCAGCTCTTTGTTTTAATGTCGCAAGCGTTGCGCTTGGACGCCAATTATCAGAGAGCTGCATACCTAAACTTATTTTTGTACGCGAGACACGTATTCGCCAGAGCGCGTGTCTACTTTGACAACTTCGCCGGTTTGTACGAATAGCGGCACACGAACAACAGCGCCAGTTGACAAAGTAGCAGGCTTGCCGCCGGTACCCGCTGTGTCGCCTTTCAAGCCTGGGTCAGTTTCAACAATTTCAAGCTCAACGAAGTTCGGCGGGGTTACGGCAATTGGATTGCCATTCCACAACGTCAATGTACAAACGTCTTGCTCAACCAACCACTTCGTCATGTCGCCTACAGCTTTCGCGTCAGCTGCTAGCTGTTCGAAGGTTTCGTTGTTCATGAAGTGCCAGAACTCGCCATCGTTGTACAAATAAGCTAAATCCATGTCGATAACGTCGGCACCTTCAACAGAGTCACCAGACTTAAAGGTTTTTTCAACAACTTTGCCGCTGATCAATTTACGGATGCGAACACGGTTAAATGCTTGGCCTTTACCAGGCTTCACCATTTCGTTTTCTAAGATGTTGCACGGTTCACCATCTTGCATGATTTTCAAACCGGCTTTAAATTCGTTTGTGCTGTAATTCGCCATAGCTTCCTCATATGCTTTCAAATTAAGCGATTTCGCCGGCAATAATAAACCATAACGGGGCAATTTTCAGGTAAAATAATTCGCGTTAATAAACATTTTCAAAGGGTGCCTGTGTTAAATCGTCAAATCGTACAAGTACGCCCTCAGTGGCAACAGGAACTCGCACAAGCCATTAGCGATCCATACCAACTGGCGGAAATTCTTGAATTGCCAAAGTCTTGGGCCGATCACCACGCCGCCGCTCGTGAATTGTTCCCATTGCGGGTACCACGATTTTTTGTCGACTTAATGCAACACAAAAATGAACAGGATCCCTTGTTGTTACAAGTTATGCCGAATGCGAATGAATTTCTGCAGCACCCAGAGTTCATTACCGATCCGTTACAAGAACAGCAAAGCAGCTATACGGGCATCTTGCATAAATACAGCTCACGCGTACTGGTGATTTTACGTGGTGGTTGCGCAGTAAATTGTCGATACTGTTTTCGGCGTCACTTTCCGTATGAGCAGCATCACTTTGGCCGCGAGCAGTTAACACAATTAGTCGCACTAGTGAAATCAGATACCGCCGTTAACGAGGTTATTTTAAGTGGTGGTGATCCGTTAATGGCTAACGATACGCAATTATCTAAAATTATAGATGCCCTAGAAGCGATACCTCATTTGAAACGTATTCGCATTCATACTCGCTTACCAGTGGTTATTCCTTCTCGGCTTACGAAAGAACTGTGCCAGCACCTGGCACGAAGTCGACTGCAAGCGGTAATGGTGTTACACATAAATCACCCTAATGAAATAAGCTCACTATTAAACACGCACCTGAATGATTTTCGCCGAGTCGGCATTACTTTGCTAAATCAGAGTGTATTACTAAAAGGCGTTAATGACAGCGCAGCCACTTTAGTTGAATTAAGTGAACGTTTATTTGATGCTGGGATAATACCCTATTACTTACACCTGTTAGACAAAGTTGCTGGTGCCAGTCATTTTGATATAGACGAAAAAAAAGCACGCAACCTGTTGATAAAGGTGCGTGCTCAAGTTGCAGGGTTTTTAGTGCCTCAGCTAGTTCGCGAAATTGCCGGCGAACCGAACAAAACGCCGATTTGACCGATTATTGTTTAAATGTGTCGCTAAACCAACGATCTAACAATTGCTTTTCGTAATACAAGTTATCGCGTCCGGTTGCCATTGTTGAACGACGCGTCGTCATAGGCGCTAAATTTTTTAATTCAATCATTTCGCCACTGGAAATCGTTTCACCTTGATCGTTCAAATATTCAAACGAAATTATCAGCTCAGGATAAGACAGGTCATCAAGTATACGTTGATGTGTACTTGCCAATGCGCCAAACGTCGGTTCAATGCGGCCGGCAATATCGACATCATTGAAAGTAACCGCCAATGAATTACTTGCAGGCAACTGTTCTGCCAATTTTTCAACGTGTTCCGTCAATGCTTTCATAACCGATTCTTCAAAGCGATCTTGCCGAGCATTTACCGCCTTAATATCAGTGAATGATTTTACGTCATCCCATTTCACTGTAACTTGGGCTGCGTGAGCTGATGATGACACAAGCCCGATTGACACACTCAAAACACCTATTACTAAGAATTTCATCGCATTCATACTATCTCCTTAGAACACTCTATCAGCACATTTTGCTGTACGTGTTTCACTAATTATTATCCTGTAAGATGCGGTGGACTCAAAGTTTGTGACAAATAATAAAGTGCCTGTGACCTTATCGGCCGGAAAAAGCGTGCAAATATTCTACGAGATGACTGTGTTATAAATGGGGTAGTTACACAGGGATCCTGAGTTGGCGACTCTATTTCTGAAGCTCTTCTCGTAGTTCCATAAGTAGCTTGCCAAGAACATTCTTACCACTACCATCGCCGCCGCAGCCCCAATAGTAGTCAAACGGAGAACTTTCTATAAGCTCTTTATTTTTAGTAGACAACAGAAGGTCCTTAGCTATTTTGTTGTGTGTAAATTTGCTTCTCAGGGCTGTCTTCATGACATTTATTTTAACATCTTCCCAATCACGCCTTATGGGGTATTCTCGACTTCTCCCCATATTCCTTGCATCTTTGGGAGTGAAAGCTAACCTGATTCTCTCTTCGTACAGTTGACCTTCAAACTTTTTTGCTTGGAAATAGTGCTCGACTGTCGACCAGTATTTTCCGTCGGCTTCGAACCCCAGCTTTGCAAAGTTAGACAATTCACCATACTTATCAGTGACTGTATAAAAATAGATTATGTCTTCCAATGCCTATCACCAAACTCAATTAAGTCATTTTCTTGATGCTTGGAAGGTTGATATGGTGAGCACAAAACTTTGATGAATTGTGATTTATCTTCCACGCTCATATCAACCCAGCTTTCAGTTTTCTGTATCCAGTTCTTAATACATCCATAGCCATGCCAATCTTCATTTAATTTGACTATTGATGCCCAGCTTTTGGCTTCATCGTGCTCACCATTTTCCGAAAGAGTTTGAATAATATTGGTAACAATCCTTTCTGACAAATCTGAAAGGATTCCACTGTACGGAATTGCTGAGTCTTCATGCGACTCTTTGAACTTTGCCTCGATGATGGCCCGGTGAAGGGCCATTAACTCTGATTCTTTAGTAATATTCATAATATCCAACCTAGAACGGATTCTGCCCCGAATAATTAATTTGTTTTATCTCGGAGCCAAGTTTCATTTTTCCTTGATGACCCCATTCGTATGGGTGGTTGGGAACTTGTTTTATGGAAACCCCCGGATTGGTTGAAAATGCAATGACGTAATTACCCTTGTTTGCATAGTCGCCCCATCCGCCAATGAACAACCTTTCGACAGCTTTAGCTGGTGCCATTTCAAATTTAGTGAGATACACAACCCCTTTCTTATTGGGGCGTATGGTATATCCATCATTCACGATGGCATTAAAGCCTTTTTCATCGGTGTAGTGGAACCACAAATCTTGCTTTTGTTCATCTGCGGTGCGGAGTTTGGTAAGGTCTAATGTGCCATCGCCCATTTTGGTTGGAGTGAGGGCCATTAAAATAATGTTCCCACCTTTACCTATTTTGACAAGCCATTTTCCTGCCGTTTTAGCAATATCACTAGCTGTTGTTCCAGTGCCAGATTCTGTACCTGCTCCCGGATTGGGTATTGCAAGGCCTCCTTGGGCATTTAAAACCCCAGCCCCTGCGGACATTGCATTTGCGACTGGTGTTTGATTTTCTACATTGGTACAACAGTAACCTCTACCGTTCGTCCTACCTTAACCTACTCATTTTCCCAACATCATCAATCCGTTACTAATGATTTCACAGTTGCCAATCATCATCAACAAAACTTGACCCCATGACGCCTTTTTCGTTGTTAGCATCATCATGAAATTAGTTTTTAAGCATTACTAGCAATCGCCAATGATTAAATAATTGGGTGCTGGGTAGTTAGATTGTTTGGATGGTTATTTATAACCAGACAATATCCATTCCCCTTTCGTCATATAGGTTTATAACTTTACTTCCATCGCTTGAAACTATGAATAACTCAGCCATGTAATATGGCTCTAAATCAAGATGCCTTGCTAGCTTAGCTCTGACTACATTCTCAAGCTCTGACTCGTTACAACTGTATGCTCTGACAAAACAATATAACTCGTCATTTTCATCATAAAACTCGGTAGCACCTATTGGGTTTTCCGTTGAAATACCACTCTTGTTAACCAAGCTTACTTCGTCTTCACTCAAATGGTTGTCAAATTCCTCAAACACCAATGCAATAAAAAATTCAGAATTACCAATCGCTTCACTTGAGCGAGAAATTACCTCTTGAACAAGTGCGTCTACCGAAGTTTGAGTAGAGTTTGGCAACTCTACTCGTTCGGCCTTTTCAAACCGATTAAACGGTCCTATTCTAAAAATCTTATTTACATCAACCTTATTTAATAACGGACTTAATACACCTAGCATGTTAATCACTCACCCTCTGAAATACACCTTTACTATCGAATATGCCAGTTTGCCTATTTCCATCCCTATCAAACATCTTCCAAGCATTGTCCGCTCTATGCCCCGCCTTATCTGGTGAAAAATAACTTTTTGTGGATTTGTCGTAGAAAACTGGATTCTTACCTGTGTGCTTTTGTATCGACTTCGGAATATCCTTGACCGGTTTGAAGCCTAAAGAAGACGCCTGAGCTCGCGCTTGCTTATTTGTCAGAGTTAAATGCTTACCCTGTCTGATTATTTGAGTTGCGGCCTCACCCGCCTTAGCAACACCAAGAACATGCGTAATTTTTGCACCTGCTGCTACTTGGTCTGCTCCCGGTACAGCAGATAAAACAGTAGATGCTCCTGATAACGACGCACCAACCATATCTCCTTGCGCTGCATACCAAGCGGTATCTATTGCATCAGCAGCGCCTCCAACAACAGGAACAGCACCCAGAACACCCAGCACGGTGTGCCCTATCTGCGAAAACAATCCATGTTCTACGGTTTGATTTTGTGCGCTTTGACTTTGATTGGTACTGTCGTTCTGCGAACCAATCTCAGAAGCTTCCTTCTGATTATTTGTTACGGGCGCCTGCTGCTCGTTGCCATTACTCGATAACTGAGCGTAATCTTGGGTTCTAGATATTATTCGGACGCCATTTATCGACTCATCAGTATCACAGTGTATCGATAACACACACTTGGCAATATACCCGCTCGGGTCTGTTCCCGCCAGCGGGTTGTTCATAATGTAAGAATACGGGTTCAGGCTTTGGCTGTTGCCCGGCGCTTGAATGAACGGGTCGACACTTAAAAAGCGGCCAAGATTGTAATCGTACACCCGACCGTTCA
>NZ_FPCF01000009.1 GCF_900116895.1 Pseudidiomarina donghaiensis
GGCGATTCGCTGCGACAATGGCCCAGAATATTTGTCAAGCGAGCTGATTAACTGGGCTGAAAAGCATCAAATTACGATGCTCTACATTCAACCAGGTAAACCGACTCAGAATGCTTATGTTGAGCGATTTAATCGAACAGTACGGCATGAATGGCTCGATTTACACCTGTTTGAAAGCGTCGAACATGCACAAGAACTTGCCACTCAGTGGCTTTGGCTTTATAACAACGAACGCCCTAACACGGCTATCGGAGGCATTCCGCCCAAACAATTAACGCAAGCGGTTCATTAATTCTACGAATAACTGCTGCTTAAAATGGGGGAATTACAACACGACTCGACGTACTCGCCCGAAACATGAAGGTAAACCGGCACAAAACCATGGCCATGGAATACTTGGATGAGCAGGCTGCACTGGAGACCGAGCAAACCAAGGAACAACGAGCCGAAGCCAGCCAAGAGGCTGAACTGGCAGCCTAAGACAACAAAGCCCGCTGATGCGGGCTTTGTTTATCTATTCTAACCATCTAAAAATAGGTGGCACTTGTCCTCTAAAAGTCATGTATGCAAATAAATAGCATCCGACTACACAAGCAAGAATGAAAGCAATACCACTAAGAGTTATACCTTCGACTATCAGAAAATATGCAATGATTAAGAATGCGATCACAGTGCAGAACAATATAAACCCCGCACCAACCCTTGCCACCGCACCTAACTTCACTGGTTGGTTTTCTCGATTCATAATTAATAACCTCTATTCATCGGCAAGGTATCTTGCGAACCTGTTTACACCCACTCGTATACCGCTACCAACAGCATTGCCAAATTCATATGCTGCGGTAACGACTGCTCCATTGATCGCTGATGTTCGTCCTACGTAACCCAAAGTAGCGGCTCTAGTTTGAAGGTGAGGCGCAGGCCTAAAACCAGTCTTAGCCCACTGGCCGAATGTCATCCCGCCATTTGTTTTCGCTAATTGCCCTCCAACAAGCATCCCTGTAGCTTTTTTGTCTAAGTCGGCGATAGGACCTAGCACAATACTTGTTTCAGCGTAATTTCGTCGAAAATCTTCTAGGGCACTGGTATCAGTTCTCCCGCCCGTGAAATTAATAACACCTTCAAGGAAACCTTCAGAAAAATCTTCTGATATTCCGTCAGCTACTGCGTTATAACGCCATGCGATACCATCCGCAACGTCCCCAAACATTTCTTTGGTCGCTCCAAAAGCATCGTCAATAAAGCTTTGTTCTCCATTTGTACCAGAACCTCCGCCTTGATCTTGGAAACTAAGAGTAGCCGTCTGTTGCTGACTTCCTATATCGGTGACACTTACAGTTGCATTACCTTTTGTGGCACTCATAGATGTCACACTGCCGTTATCAAAATTAGCAGTGACTGTCGTCCCGTTAGATTTTGTAGATGATATTGAATCGACCTTAATATAGTCGCCACTACCATCACCGGCACTTACATACTTATTACCATCAGAATCAGAGTAGACTTGAGAATCAGCCGACACTTCTATTGTTTCCTTTTCAGGATCGTAGCCAGTTGGGTCAATTCCGGCCAATGGATTATTCATTAAGTAAGAATAAGGATTGATTCCCTGACTACCGCCTTCCATGTGGATCAGAGGATCTACGCTGAGGAATCGGCCTAAATTGTAGTCATACACCCGCCCGTTCATATGAATCAACTGCGCTTCATTAATGTGCTCATGGTCAAAGCTGTATAAAGATACTATTCCTACTAATGGCTAAACTTGCTTACTGCGGAAAGAAATTGTTTAAAATTTACTTTAACACCTGCTTTCTTCATGGCATATGTAATAATCACCGAATAAAGTACATCATCAGAAACTAATAAGTCATTATTGTATTTCTTGAAAAATAGTGAGTTATCATCAAAAGACCATATATCTTTTAAGAATCGCTCTAAATCAAGAACAAAATAGCAAGGGTAGTTTATTTTATTCTTAAGATATATACATGATTTTTTTTCAAATGAAGACCAGTACACATCATATAAGCGTGCGCCTGATGCATCAGACTTAACACCTCTTATTGTCTGTGCAAAAGCTAGCTGGATAGGTTCTGGTAACATTTTATCCAGTTCTTCATGAGCTTCATTTATATCGCTTGGCTTAAGATAAACACTCTCCTCACCCCCTATAGTTGTTGGTGTCAGAGCTAAGTTGTAATATACGGCTGTGCTACCTTCTAATAATACGCCTGTATTAACTTTAATATACGTTTCTTTTACCCTTCCACATGAAACCACTAAAACAGTGAAGAGCATAAGAGTAAGTATTCTTATCATATCGATACCCTATTATTTGTATGAGGTCGGTGTTTTTCAAGATAATTACTTACTTTCAATTCTTTTATTTAAAATAAAATAGCTTATTGAAAGAACTATGCTCACGATAACCACGAAAAACAATCCTTCTAAATCAATAAAATCGAAGTTAGTAGAGTTATTGTTTTTTGGCTTTTGGTCAATAAACTCCCAAGTAACAAATAACAACAGATTAATCCCCACAGCACCAATAACAAAATATATCTTTTTAAGGGGCTTAAAGTATAAACCACATAAAACCATTAGGTAAAAACCTATAATTCCTAACTTTAAAGTATACACAGCAAGATATACTCCATAATAAAATGTAAGCCCAAATGATATGAAAAATATAACTACATAACTTAAAATTAATGTTATTAACGATGCTAATACACTATTAATTAGCTTTATTCCTGTTTTTTGCTTATTTAACATAGTTTTCTCTCCAATATCTTTCCGCCATCTTATCAAGAGCTTTAAATGCCTTGGGGCCATTTATATCGTTACTTTCTGCTAATTGTTTATTTAAAAAGCGTGAAGATGTTGCCTTATTAATACCTATACCATGAGTCCAGATTCCCAGCTTTCCATCTCTTTCAACAACATGACGTGATATTGTCCCAAAGAATAATGCATGGTCTCTCATCGTAACGTTCTGAATGCCACCACTAGGAAGCCTTAATTGTATAACTCTACCAGCAGGAACGTCATAATCTCTGTAATCCGATGTATCTCCCCACAGCGGATTAACAACATATGCGACTACCGGCCTTCCGTCTAAGGCAGCCTCAGCAGGACTTAAATACATGTCAGGGTAACTGAAATTATCTAACACTTCATTTAGTATGTCCGAACTACAACCAGTCCCTCCTAGAGAACAAAATGGCGTAAACTCATCGTAGTGATGGAAGGTAGGGTCATCTGGATCAAACAAAGAATCACCGAACATAGGATCATGGTCAAAATGATTGTCACTAAAGTCATCACCAGAACCTTTATGATCACTATTAAGGAAACTCTGTCCTGTAAGCGTCGACTTGCTACCTTCAGATCCTATTGAAGAAGTATCAGCCATTGAATTATATAAAGACTGGAAAGCCCCATGCATATCCTTGCCGTTACTAGTTTCTACTGTAAATGATTTTCCGTCTTTGGTATTTACTACCGCATTTCCATCCTTAGTAATTTGAATGTTTTCAACATCTTCTGTTTTTATATCTCCAACTTTACAGCTTCCACCTACTTCTACATCAGCACAGGATGTATACCCACTCGGATCTGTCCCTGCAAGTGGATTATTCATGATATAACTGTAAGGATTCATGCTCTGGCTGTTGCCAGGCGCTTGAATGAAAGGGTCAACCGATAGGAATCTACCGAGATTATAATCATACGCGCGTCCATTCATATGAATGCACATGATTATTTATTCATAAATAACATCCTAAGCACAGTCTTTATAACGCTCCAGCGTATTCAAAACATCGCAAATTAATTTTGCTCTTTTTGGATCTCCATTCCAAGCTACTCTTACCGCTGATTCAATCTCTTCGGGGATTGGCTTTTGATACTGTCCTTGTGAAAGCTCATCCATGGTCTCAACGACTTTTTTAGCATTTTCTGTAAATCTTTTACCAATTCCACGAGACCAATTTGATACCTGCGATTGAGGTACACCAGCTTTTTTGGCCAATGCATTCTTGCTCATGTACTGGCACCGCAACAAATTCCGAGCCCTGCTGTTCCCACTTCCGAGCCCAAACCACAAAGACCTCCGAGGGCTGCTGGTGATGCTCCGAATGCCTATCCGAAAAAGCCAAGCGGGGGCTTGGCTTAATAAGTTACTCTTTTATCATTAAATAATTTACTCAGCTATAAATTATCATCCAGTAATTTAATCGACTGAACAATTGACGTTTCTATCTCTTTTGCGGCAGCTCTCCAATTACTTTCTGACTCTTTAGAATTGGGTGTATAGTCAAAACTAAGCTGTAAGTAATGAGTATCGGACAGTTTTGTCACATAATTAGAATTAGGCTGATTACGATAAGTGATATTATAATATACAAATTCTTTTCCATTAATTTCGATCTCTTCATATTTCTTTGGTAATTCCACAACGGCTACACCATCAATATAATTCCCGATCATTTCTTCATGCTCTTTTCTAGTCTGCTCCTTAAGGTGTGTTTTTAAGGCTTGACTATTTTTCAAGGATTCACTATCTGTAATTTGAACTAAAGCAATAAAAGACAAATTTCCATAAGTGCGGCCAATAAAGCGTGACTTCCATCCCCAAACATTTTTTATAAAAATATGAACATTATGTTTATTGTAAATAGACCTATCAGCTATATTCACAGTCGAAGGAATTTCTTTTTCTTTTCCAAAGATAAACTCTTTATCCTGTTCTTTGGCAGGCAGCGAAATTTCTAATACCTTATCACCAAGGTTAATTTTGTGATGAATCATTTGTTCATTTCCAGAATCTTGTTTACTTAAAGTACAGCTTGTAAATAACAATGTTGTCGCTAATAGTACTACAGTTTTCATGGTTGCTCCTAATGAGTATATTCGCACATTTGGCACGGCATTGTATGAGGACTCCAGTAGGGATCATTCTCACTCCCAACCAAAGATGGTGCGTTCCATATAGACCGAATTATTTTGAAAGGATTTGCTGTATTGAGACCGATAATGTTAGGGACTGCATCACCAGGGTGATTTAAAAAGCCTCGAATGCTCACGTTAGAAGATGCCATAATTATTTTGGTCATCCAAGTATTGCTGGCTGATGCATGAAACGCAACTGTAGTATTAGATAAATCTTTTCCTAAATACCTGACAGCTTCTGCAAAAATGGCACCGCCTTGACTATGGGCAACCCACTTTACTCTTATCCTAGCCTTTTGAGTATCATCCAGTACTCTCGCAAGCCCTTTTGCAACATCAGTAGTCCAACCCATTTTATCTCGGAAGGTTTCCCATGAATCCAAAAACACACCTTCTGTTGGGTTATGGTACAGTGTGTATTCTGTAATTTCGTCATCTTCGTATGCATGCTCTAAATGATCACCCATCAGCCCTGCCGCCCTATCAGCTTCATTCAGAATTCCATTTACAGCCGCATGCGCCGTCGTCACAGAATCGACTTCCCCTGCAATCTGCCACTTACCTTTAACTTTAACTACTTTATAAAGTGTTCCGCCAGATGAGGATTTTGAGCTACTACCTCCTCGCCTTTTCTTGATATATCCATCATCTTCAAGCTTACTCATTAACTTTTCAGCTTCTTGACCCTTAATGGCTTTAGGATGATTTAAGTTAACGTATCCATTCGATACTTCGAAGCCAAGTTTGGTTAACACTTGCTCTAACTCTTCCAACGTGCCTGTTTCGCGATCCCATATGGTTTCCCATTTATACCCACTCGGATCCGTCCCTGCCAATGGGTTGTTCATGATGTAGCTGTAGGGGTTCATGGACTGGCTGTTACCAGGGCTTTGAACGAATGGATCAACGGAGAGGAATCGGCCAAGATTGTAGTCGTACGCGCATCCATTCATATGAATCAACTGCGCTTCATCAATGTGCTCATGGTCGGTGAAGCCGCGTTGGGTGAACGGTGTGCCGCTGGCGATGGTCAATAGCGTGGCCGT
This sequence comes from Pseudidiomarina donghaiensis, assembly GCF_900116895.1. Classification (GTDB taxonomy): domain Bacteria; phylum Pseudomonadota; class Gammaproteobacteria; order Enterobacterales; family Alteromonadaceae; genus Pseudidiomarina; species Pseudidiomarina donghaiensis. The sequence continues at coordinate 6,003 of NZ_FPCF01000009.1, forward strand.
GGAGCTAGCCTGCATGGTGCCATAGCGCGGCTTGCCAAATGGGTCGTAGCTACGATGCTCCATAATGAGATTGTGGTGGTTGGTTAGCGTTACCACCGAGCCTAAGCGGTCGCGCAAGGTGTAGGTGATGTCGTAGCGCGGTGCTTCCTTGTTGAGTTTGCATGAACGTCCGTGCTTTTATTGGTTTGTTATATAAAGCCAGTCAGTTACAAACTGACTGGCTTTAGCCGCTATGGCGGTTTTTTTATTCTGACAGTTCACTCTACTTTTCTAAACGCGCCAGTAAGCTAGAGGTATCCCAGCGCGAGCCGCCCATTTTTTGCACTTCAGCATAAAACTGATCAACCAACGCAGTAAGTGGCATACTCAGGCCTTGGCGCTCGGCTTCGGTTAACGCAATTTTTAAATCTTTGCGCATCCAGTCAACCGCAAAGCCATGTTCATAGTGTTGTTCCCACATGGTTTTGTAGCGGTTCTTCATCTGCCATGAACCGGCTGCGCCTTGGCTAATCGCATTAATTAATGTATCAGGATCTAACCCAACCTTGCGCGCAAGCTGCAGGCCTTCCGCTAAGCCTTGTACCACCCCGGCTATGCAAATTTGGTTGACCATTTTGGCCAACTGCCCGTGCCCTGCTGGCCCCATATACTCGCGCGTTTTGGCATAACAAGCTAACACGGCATCGGTGCGCTCAAGCGCCTCGCGATCGCCGCCAATCATCGCTGTTAGCACACCGTTTTCGGCCCCCTGTTGCCCACCAGATACCGGCGCATCCAAAAGTCCAATACCTTTGGCATGAGCAGCTTCGGCAAGTTCTTTCGCTAATTCTGCCGAAGCCGTGGTGTGATCAATCAATATACTGCCTTCGCGCATGGCTGCAAGCACACCATGCTCGCCAAACACCACTTGGCGAACATCATCATCGTTGCCGACACACAGCATTACAACGTCAGCATGTGCGGCCGCTTGCGCGGGCGTTTCAGCATACTTACCAGCAAATTGCTGTGCCCATTTTTCTGCTTTTGTGGTGGTGCGGTTATACACTGTGGTGGTAAACCCATTGCTTTGCAAGTGGCCTGCCATGGGGTAGCCCATCACGCCCAAACCAATAAAAGCACATGCTTGACTCATAACTTCGCCCTCTAACTTTTTTGCGCTGCAACCACTGGCAGCGTGACAACTAAGGCATTTGCAACAGCGCTAACTGTTGCTGGCCCATGAAAGTAAATATCGCCGTCTAATTCAATACGGTGCTCGGCATCACCCAAGCTAAACTGCTGGCCAATGGCATACTCTAACTCGGATACCCTATCAACGTGACCACGCCACACATTAAATAAGGCTTTCAGTTGGCACCAACGTGGCATTTTCGGAATACCAATCCAGGCTAACTGCGTGTGTTGCCGTGTGGCCTGTGGGTACACCGTAATACCACCGCCAATACAGCGCCCTAATGCGACAATTTGGCCGTCATCCCAATGTGACGCGTGCCGTATGCGCGAGCGTAATGACTCACGGCCAAATAAATAGCGCAATAACGCGATTGAATAGCTTAATTTGCCAACCGATTGTTTCAGCCAACGTGGCTGCAAAGCCATGAGATCAACACTTAATCCGCACCCCACATGGTTAACAAAGTACTGCTCTTTCATGTGCGAGTTTGCGGGTTGCACACGACCTATTGCTTGTGTCTGCTGTATAACCTCATTGCGCATGCGCCAGCGCCAGTGTGTCAGCCCCTGACTGTATGCAAAGTCATTGCCGGTACCCATAGGAATGGCGCTTAGGGCGGTTGCCGTATGCGCCAACACATTGGCTGCAATATTCATACTGCCGTCACCGCCAATCACCACACACTCGGTGGCGTGTTTGCAGTGCTGACGTAGCTGTTCGATGTCTTGATGACGGCTAGCGGTGCTGGCAAGGGTTGCTACCTTATATTGCTGATGGTTAAAAAACCGTTCATAGGCCTGTGCATAACGCTTGGCACGTTGGCACAACACATTGTAATAAATAACCACGTGCAACTTAGGCATGCCTGATCTGCCAGTGTAAATACCGACCGATATCGACAAATGGCGCTTGGCGGTTGTACTTCAATTCAAGTGCCAACAACTCATCAAAACGCTGTTGGTCACTGCGGTTACGTAAATAATCATGAAAACACCGAACACCGGTTTTTTCCGTAATCGTTAACCCAATCGCACCAATCCACTGCTCCACTTGCTGCGGCGACAACGGCTGCTGTGGGCTCATGCGAACGGTCTTTTTCACGGTTAAGTCAGCCTGCACATAATCAAAATTACCAAAAATAACGTTGGCTAAAATTTTCGCGTCCCGATTGTAAAACATCAATGATAAATGCCCCTGTGGGCTCATTAGTTGTTTTAGCGTATCAAGCGCTAACCGCGGTTCACTCAGCCATTCTAAAACCGCATGACACAGCACCACATCATAGGTTTGCTTGAGGCTTTCAGGCAGCGCTTGCAGCGGCGCCACTAAATAGCGATAGCGCTCAGCAACACCCGCTTTTTGGTGCACCTGTTTGGCCGCCTCAACAATTTCATCAGAAATATCGGTATGGGTAACATCGCAACCTAGCTCAGCAAAACGCATCGACAATTGGCCTAGGCCACCACCCACGTCTAACACGCGCAGCTTTTGCTGCTTAGCCTGTTCATATAAGGGTTGTAAATCACGTTCGAGTACCGCTAAACGCAATTTCCCCTTAGTGGTGGCATAAATATTCTTGGAAAACTTTTGCGTACGACCATCGAAACTGGTGTCTTTGCGCGCTTGTTTTTTCAACATGGGTTCTGCAGCCTAGAAAGCCCAGACTACGCTGGGTTGTCAATATCAATAAAATGATGTGTCACACCAAATTTTTCAGCCAGGTGCTCACCTAAAGCTTTAATGCCATAGCGCTCGGTCGCGTGATGGCCCGCAGCAAAGTAAGCCATACCTTGTTCGACCGCGCTGTGGGTTGTTTGCTCGGAAATCTCGCCACTTAAAAATGCATCGCAGCCAGCAACTGCGGCTTGGTCAATAAAGCCTTGCCCGCCTCCAGTACACCAAGCTATACGCTGTATAGGCTGTGGCGAGTCAATGCGCACCGTTAATGCACGAGATAAACATGCAGAAATATGCGTACCAAGCTGCTGTGACGTAACCGGCTCGGGTAATTCACAATGCATAACCACGCCTTGTGGCTCTACGCTGGCGAGAACTTGTGGTTGTGGCCAACCAAACACCTTGGCTAATTGTGCGTTATTACCAAGTTCGGGGTGAACATCAAGCGGCAAATGGTAAGCAAACAAATTCATATCAGCTTGCAACAACGCTTTAATGCGACGTTGTTTCATACCGGTAATGATTTCGGGCTCATTTTTCCAAAAATAACCATGATGAACCAAAATGGCGTCGGCATTCAGAGCAATTGCTTTATCAATGAGTGCTTGGTTAGCGGTAACGCCCGTAACAATGGTGTAAATTTGTTGACGCCCCTCAATTTGCAGCCCATTCGGACAATAATCACGAATACGCTCAACCTGCAGTAATTCATTGAGATACTGTTGTAATTCTGTACGTCGCACAATGCCCTCTTTTGTTCTATAAAATGCTAATTTCAGCCACCGTTTTAGCACATTTTGTAACTAATTTGCGCATAAAAGTGTCAGCGATTAGACAATGCTCATAAAAAACGGTATAAATTTGAAACACCTTAGTGAACGCGCGTTTATTGTAACGCATTCTTTGTAACGCATGGCCGATAGGATTATATCCATGAGCAAACTTGATAAAGACCAAGTGCTTGCTGATTTTACTGCAGCGTACCAGCAAGCTCACGGTAAAAAGCCAACTATTGAAGCAAAAGGCGGTTGGTACAGTGTTGATGGCGGCAAAAATGTTCGCCTCGCGCAATTAGCTGAAGAAGCTGAAGCACTTGCCGGTGGTAAGTCAGCTGATAAAGCCAAACCAGCGAAAAAAGCTGATTCTGCACCCAAAGCTGCCAAGAAAACTGCGCCAGCTAAAAAGCCAGCGGCGAAAGCAAAAGTGGCAAAATCGGGTGGTGGTTTAACCGCCAAAGAAGCTTGGCGTCAACGGCTCGAGCAAGACGCGACATTGTCTCGCCTGCCGCGTGGTTACGACTAACAGCACTGCGCCCCATCTAAGGATTCAATTATTAAACACACCGTACTCACGTTGAACCCATGAGTACGGTGTTTTTTCATGGACGTATTACCATGCCGCAACCCACCTTTCGTTCCTTTAGCCTCGTCATAATAATAGCGTTGTGTTTGTATTTGCCCTTGTGGGAAAGCTTAGCTGGAGGAGTCTTATGGCGGGTACATTGGCACTCGCCCTTAATGATGGACTACATCAGTAGTTACTTGCGCTTTATTAAACTGGTGATGGTCTTGATAGGTTTGTATTTATTTATTGCCAAGCAACATCTTATTGCGACAACAATCGATCATTGGCTAGCGCGCAAGGTATTTAATTGTTTTGGTTATTTGTTTGGATACACGCAACTTGTGGTGTTGACGCTAGGTGTCTTCGCCATGTTTATATTCCCCACAAATTTCCAGTATGTTCATAGAAACCAAGACGTAGAAGGCGGAACTATTTATGTATACACGGCTGACCCTGGAGCCATGGGTACCGCGTATCATTACGTTTATTTGCAGTGCACTCTGCCACTTAATCGTTACCAATTAACGTATATTGCACAGCTAACATGGATGCGTAATTTTCAGATTGCCGTCGACAACGACGACGTTGTCATTACCGACACGAATAACCCGGAAACGGTTCACCGTCACCCTATTCCTGATTACCCGTGTGCATTGTAAGGCTGTATTGATGGCTCGATGAAGCCACTATTTCTCGCTACTTTTTACCGATGTACAAGGTGATCTCACCCACTTCAATACCAAACTTGTACATTTTTGTACGATTGATCATGTTGTCTTCATCAACCAAATACAGCCAATCATCCAACTGCACTTCGAACGGTTCGCCGTCACGCTGAATAATCAGCGTATAGCTCCAGTTCAATACGTTACCTGCTGTGGTGCCTACGGCTACGTCGGCTACATCGTCAGCACGGCCTTCGTAGGTGTTTTCACCGGTTTTTGTAATACGCCAAATACGCTCTTGGGTGGTGCCATCGGCGTAATAAAATTGCTCATCTAACACGCCATTATTGCCGTTCCAAGTGCCCTGCAAGTCAGCTTTAAAGCGTTGTATTACTTTGCCGCTGTAGTCTTGAACCATGCCATAGGCCACCAAGTCGCCGTTAAAAAACTCTTCTAGCTTCAGCGCAGGTTGTTCGCCCTTATAGTCCTCAATTTGTGTTGAGCAGCCCCATAACGCCATGGCCACGACCACAACACAGAAACCTTTTACAGTGTTCAACATACTCATTGTTGTGCTCCTATCAATTCATTACGCTCGCTTTTAAAGCGAGACTTTTCATCCAGCCAAATGGCTAAAAAGTCGTTGGTAAATTGGGCTGACCTTATCACCCCTAACTCGCCTTCAGGGCCAAAAAACTGGGCGTGACCAGCGGCGGTTTCAACTAAGGTAATGCAGTCGCCTTTTTGTACGTCAGGCCACATTTGTTGCAGTTGTTGCAACCATTGGTTATGAGTGTCGGTTAGCGCAATATTCAGGCGCTGCCATTCTTCCGCTGTGGTGTCGACTAGGTCTTGCGCTTCAATGTCTCGCAAATAACTTAATTGCAAGGCACGCTGCTCGGCGTCTTCATAGGCGCCAGTTTCAGTGCGAAGTTCGGCGTCATAAACATCCCAAAACCAAACCTGTAAACGAGTTTTACCGACTGGTTTGAGTTGATTAAAAGGTTCCACTGCCGTGCACTGCGAGGCGTAAGAAGCTGCCGCGAAAACCATAAGACAGCCAGCAACAATCACTGTCAAACAGGTATTGGCAAGGCGTTTTACTGAAGTCATAGCAGGCTCCGTATATTGTATTTGAAACAGAGCGTTATCAGCCAGGGCGGCACAGTGCTAGTTCTTTTCGGTAACTGCTAGGCGTGGCATGACATACGCAAATATAACCATATATACGGCCCAAAGTGCTGCATAGATTACCCAGAGTAACCATTCTTTTTCTAACAGCTCAGCAGCCCCTAAACGAATACCAATCGCATAAGTTAGCGGGCCTGAGGCAACACCTAACAAAGCGGCCCAAACGGGTCGTCCGGCTAAGTCGGCAAGGGTGTTCATGAGCATAGCCACAAACCCTAGCCACAGCATAATGAGCCACCAGGGTAAGAACCCCCCGTCGAAGCGCAAAATGCCAAGCCCAACCACACTGGCCTCAAGCCCCATACCTAACACGACAAACAAACCGTAGACGCGCCACGAAAACGGCCCGCTACGCAGCGCGACGAAAATTTGCGCCGCGACCAATATTGCTGTAGCCCAAAGCCACTCGGCACGCCCCGCAACCGCACTAAACCAAACTAAATCAAACAAAAACAGGCCCACTAACTTGGGGGCCCATTTCTTCCATTGCGCGGGGTTTAAAAAGCGCATACGGCTAGCGACACTGCGGTTTGGTTGCCACAAGCTGAACTGCAGAAACCGTGCGCTCTAAAAAACCACCTTCGCAATAACAAAGATAATAATTCCACATGCGCCCGAAACGGTCATCGTAGCCATGCTGCTTTAACTGTGGGTGCGCTTTGTTAAAATTCACCCGCCAGTCTTCAAGTGTCTTTGCATAGTCAAAGCCAATGTCATCCACGTTGCGAACCACCATGTCGGTGTGCTTAGTAAACATTTCGGCCATCATGGTTAACGAAGGTAAAAAGCCACCCGGAAAAATGTATTTTTGAATAAAATCAACGGAATTTGCATAGCTACGCATACGTTGGTCAGCAATAGTAATTGCCTGTAACGCCATTTTGCCTTGTGGTTTTAATAACCGGCTACAGGTTTTAAAGAAAGTAGCCATGTATTTACGGCCCACTGCTTCTATCATTTCAACCGACACTAACTTATCGAATTGCCCCTCTAGATCGCGATAGTCTTTCTTTAATAGCGTAATTTTGTCACCCAACCCTTCACGTTCAATTAACGCAGCGGTGTACGCGTGTTGCTCATCTGAAATAGTGGTGGTGGTTACTTTGCAGCCATAGTGTTTGGCAGCGAAAACTGCTAAACCGCCCCACCCGGTGCCAATTTCCAATAAGTGGTCGTTTTCATTCATCTCAAGGCTGTCACACAAGCGCTTCAGTTTATATTGTTGCGCTTCCGCCAAGCTTGCTTGCGCATTTGGGTAAACGGCACTTGAATATTGTAAGGCGGGGTCTAAAAATGCCTTATACAGTTCGTTGCCTAAATCATAATGCGCAGAAATATTCTCTTTGGCTTGGCGCTTCGAATTATTGCGGCGCCAATGCTGAAATTTTTGAATTGGCAGTAACAACCAACTCAACTTAGCTTCGGCCGCATCTAGCGCCGGTAAGTTGCGTGCAAATACTTGTATCACGTGGGTTAAGTTAGGCGTTGTCCAGCTTTCATCCAGAAACAGTTCTGCTGCACCAATACTGCCCCCAAACAAAAAGCGGCGGAAGAAACCTGGTTTCTGAATATCAATTTCAGCTTTCAACTCACTGTCAGCTTGCCCAAAACGTCCAACAACTTGGCCGCGTTCTTTCACCACCAAACAGCCCTCTTGCAGTTGTTTCAGTAGGCCCAAAACAACATTTCGAAATAGCTTGTCCATGGTTGATAAATCACGACGTAAATCGCTTTGCATAGCCGTTAACGCATTTTCTTCGTACATAACCCTTGTTCTCACTTATCAGTATTGGGATGCGAATACAGCGGCGTCCGTTTCAAAAATAGGCGTAAAGCTTGCCAATAAATCGCTGCAACGGTGCCTAGGGTATTCACAGGATACCTAAGTAATACGTTACGAATACTTTTTGAGTTCAATTCAACGCGGGTTAATTTCATGGTCGCGCTAAAGTCGCGCTTATCACTGTGGCAATCCAAGTGCACTAAGCATTTGTTCCCAGGTTCCTGACGCGGCGGCCGCAGTTGCCAATGATATTTCATGTCCATCGGGTTAAACGGCGACACATGAAACGCTTTGTCGGTTATTAATGCCTGCTGCAAGTCCAACACGTAATAGTGGCGCTCGTTCCAAGGGGTGTTACTTACCTCGGCAAGCATATAGCGGTAATCGCTTGCGTCGTCAGTTTGTATGAAGTAGCAATTAATGGGGCTAAAATACAACCCGAAAGTGCGCAACGCGCCTAAAAAGAACACCCGGCCGTGAACCGGCTGCCCCACTAACTGCGAGGTTTTCTCAAGCACCGCGGTGGCAAGATCACCAGTGCTGCCGCGCATATAATCGGCGCGGCGAAACCACAATGGCGCAAACCGCTGCAACGAAAACCAGCGGCTTTGTGCCGCCACGTTTTCTAATTCGTCTAGCGCTAGCCACCACTGGGCAATGCTATATTCAAAAGCATGCTTGGTGGGCCGGTAACGGGCGTGATGAACACGCCCGCGCAGAATTGCGCTAGCTAACATGCCAGTCTGCTCCTAATCGGTTTGCAACATCCACCGCGCTACGTACGCCATCTTCATGAAAACCGTTATACCAATATGCGCCGGTAAAATGGCTGTGGTTTTGGCCGCAAATATCACCTCGTTGCGCCCGCGCACGCATCGATTCGACGCTGTACACTGGGTGGGCATACTCAAAGCTACGCAAAATCTTATCTGGCTGTATGGCTGCGGTGTTATTTAATGTGACACAGAACACTTCAGGCGCCTCAATGCGTTGCAGAATATTCATATTATAGCTAACCGAACTGGGTCGGGTGCGTGCCGCGTCATCATTATGCAATAAATAATTCCAGCTCGCCCATGCACGCTTGTTACGCGGCAATAAACGTACGTCGGTATGCAACACCACGTCATTCATTTGGTACGGAATCGCCCCCAACACAGCTTGTTCGGCGGCTGTAGGTGCCGCCAACAGCGCCAGCGCTTCGTCGCTATGGCAAGCAAAAATAACTTCATCAAAGGCTTGGCTTGGGCCATCTTCAAACTCAATTAAGATATTGCCTTCGGCATGCTCGCGACGATGCACCGCCTTGATCTTGGTTTGGGTATGAATGCGCTCAGCAAATCCTTGGGTTAACGGCTTGATGTATGCACTTGAACCACCATCAATGGTCGCCCATTGCGGCCGATCAGCAACATTCAGCAAACCATGGTTTTCAAAGAACCGTAAAAAGAAACCTAACGGAAAGGCTTCCGCTTCTTGCAAGCTCGCACTCCAAATAGCAGCAACCATTGGCAACAAGTAAAAATCGCTGACCAACGGCGATATCTGTTGTTCCCGTAGAAACTCACCCAAAGTTACTTCGTCTAAATTGGCACCGCTTTGGTGCGCCTTTTTTGCGGCTTTATTAAATTTCAAAATACCTTGAATTAAGCGATGAAAACGCGGTGAAAATAGATTTTTTCGCTGCGCGAATAGCGTGTTTAAGTTGTGCCCGTTGTACTCTAGCCCAGTGTCTGGGTCACGCACACTAAAACTCATTTCTGTGTCTTGCCAGGTCACGCCAATTTCGCGCATCAATGCTCGAAATTTAGGGTACGTACGATCATTAAACACAATAAAACCGGTGTCGACATTGTACGACTCGCCATGAACTTCAACACCCACCGTATGGGTATGGCCGCCCACGTAATCGTTCTTTTCAAACACAGTGACATCATGATTTTTATGCAACAAATAGGCCGATGTTAAGCCTGCAATACCTGAGCCAATAATGGCTATTTTCATGCCGGTTACTCCGCTAAAAACGCTTAGAAATAGCCACTTGCCACGACTGCGGCAAACGCGACAGAAACTTCAAAAACAAACCAAAAGTGGTGGGAAAGGTAATGTCCGTCGATTTTTTCTGAATGCCTTTGATAATTCGCTCAGCAGCAAATTCAACCGATACACGCATTGGCATTTCAAAATCGTTCGCGTCGGTCATTGGCGTTTCGACAAAACCTGGTGATACGGTTTGCACCACGATGCCACGCGGCGCTAGGTCAACCTGCAAACTACGCGCGATATATTGAATAGCAGCTTTAGAGCCGCCGTACGCTTCTGCCCGTGTAAAGGGCAGTAACCGCGCCGTACTGCCAACGAACACCAGTTGTGAGCCACTTTTCAAATTCGGCAATACCGCTTCAACGCAGCGCATCATGCCAAACACATTGACGTCGAAGACACGTTCAAACATCGCAGCTTCAAAGCGCTCTATGTCGACATACTCGCACACGCCTGCCGAGAGAATCACCAGATCTAAGTTGGTAAACGTACTTAACGTCTGCTGCGTTTGATCGGCGTCGCTAACATCGAGGCGTACGCCAGCAATCTGCTTTGGATACAACGCTTCAAGTTCAGCCAACGCGTCGGAATTTCGCCCACAGGCAATGACCGTATGGCCTTGCTGGGCATAACTTAACGCGACTTGTTTGCCAATACCTGAAGTTGCGCCGGTAATTAAAATATTCATGACGATTTAACTCGCGTTTTGATTTTTTCAATCACATAGCCAAGTACCGGCACATGCTCGTACAACATTGCACCGGCGTCGTAATAATCGGTTTGCTGGTAAATTTTGTCTTCGGCAAGTTTTAAATGGCTGGTGCCCGGCACGATTATTTCGCGCCCCTGTGCGAGCTTCGGATGCTTTAAGCGCATTTGCCAAGTCACAAACACATCATCGCCCTGCCGAGCGCGCTCCGCAAACGCAAAGTGACAATAATCAATGCCCTTGATGGTGTTTAAAAAGTACTGTTTCAGGTTATCTAACCCTTCAACATGATGCAGAGGGTCAGTAAAGGTCACATCATCGGTATAGAGATCACCGAGTGCTTCAATACTTTGTTGGTCAAGATTGTCATACAACCGAATTAACTCATCTACAATATCTGCAACATGACTTGACATGATTCCCTCCGGACAAATTCAGCTAAAGTGATTTAAACGCTGCTAACACGCGTTCTCGTGCCTGTTTATGGTCAACCATAGGCTGTGGGTAGTCCGTTCGTCCCTGTTGTTTTAACCAGTTGCCCGGCGCATGAATGTGTTTCGCCGGACAGTCTTTTAACTCATTCACCCATTTACGAATATAACTTCCGTCAGGATCAAACTTTTCGCTCTGCAAGGTCGGGTTAAACACCCGAAAATACGGCGCGGCATCGGTACCCGTTGATGCACTCCACTGCCAACCACCGTTGTTTGCAGCAAAACTGCCGTCGATTAGGTTTTGCATAAAAAAGCGCTCGCCCCAGCGCCAATCAATGAGTAAGTCTTTCACCAAAAAATGCGCAACAATCATGCGCACACGATTATGCATCCAGCCCTCTGCCGCTAATTGACGCATTCCAGCATCTACTAGCGGAAAGCCCGTTTTACCGTCACACCAGCGCTGAAAGCCTTCGTTATCTTGGCGCCATTGCATAGCGTCAGTGTGGCGCAAAAATGCGTGCCCATAACTTAAGCGTGGCACATGGTGCATAAGGTGCGAGTAAAACTCGCGCCAAATAAGCTCGGTAAGCCAAGTGTCAGCGCCTTTGTCCAAGCCAAAGGGAAAGGTTGGGCTTAACTCAGATAACACGGCAGCGGCCTGCCACGGCGACAACAGCCCTATTTCCCAATACGCTGATAAACGCGACGTACTGTCTAGAGCGGGCATATCGCGTTCTGCTGCATAGTGCGAACTTTGGTTGTTCACATAATCGCGCAGCACTTGCTGGGCATTGGCTTCACCTACTGCCCAAGCCGATGAGTCACGACGCGGGTAGTCAATTTCAGGAATGGTTGCCGGCTTAGCGGCCGCGCGCTTCGGTAATGGTGCACTGCGCGGCACCCCATGCTGCGCCACATAATCGCGCCAAGCCCGCGCAAACGGCGTAAACTTCTGATAAACCTGACCGCTTTGGGTGGTCACCACCGGCGGCACAATGACACTACCATGATGCACCTTCAGGGCCACCTGCATAAGCTGTAACACACCCTGCACAGCGCGATCGCGCCGTTGCTCATGCACTGGGTATTCAGCATTAATATGCACTTGGGTGAGTCCGTGCTGCTCAGCAAAACGTTTCACCGATTTACCGGCGGTACGCCAACTATCAATGACCTCTATGTGCAGCAGAACGCCCTGCTCGGCGGCTTCAACCACAAAAGCTTCTAACTGGCGTACATATAAATCCCATTTTATGGGCGCCCAGTCATGCTCATCCATTTGGGCCGGGCATATCAGCAACAATGCTGGAATACACCGCTGCTCGCCATTCACTTCGCTGGCCGCAGCCAACGCGGGGTTTGCGCTAAGGCGCAAGTCGTTGCGCAACCAAACACCGGCATAGTCACTCATAGCGCATACCTTAGTTTTAAGTCAGCTGGGTACGGGTTCAAATAGCGCTGGCCCTGCAAATAGTCGTTGGGAAACTCGCGCAAATAATGGCGTAACAAGGTCAACGGCGCCAACAAAGGCTGCACGCCGTCGTGATAGTCCATAATGAGTGTGCTAAGTTCTGCTTTTTGATCTTTGTTTAAATGGTTACCAAAGTAGCCTTGAATATGCTGCAACACATTGGTGTGATTGGCTCGTGTTGCGGGCTGCCCAAGTGCTGCCATAATGCCTTCGATGTATTGCTTCGCAAAATTTTCGTCTAGTTGCTGCTGATCAGCTAGTTGCCGGCCAAGCGCACGATACTGCTGTTGATTATGCGCCAGTAGCAACAGCTTCAGTTCCGTATGAAACGCTAATACATCGGCCTTCTTTAGCGGCCGCGGCAACTGCTGCCAGGCGTGATAAACGAACACGCGCATGACAAAGTTTTCGCGCAAAGGCGCGTCATTTAAGCGGCCGTCCTCTTCTAACGGCAACGCTGGGTGTAACTCACGTAACCGGCGCACAAAAATACCTTGGGCTTCTTTTTTGGCGTAGCCGGTGGCTGGGTCGTATAACTTTACCCGCTCCATACCGCAACTCGGCGACTTGGCACATAAAACGTAACCACTTAATTGGCGTAAATGAGGTTGTGCTTTATCGGCAAACTGACTCAATTGCTCAGTCACATCAGCACCGGTTTTCGGCACCACTGCGCGTACTTCACCGGCGTGATTCTCTAACCGAATGGTCGGCCGCGGCACTGGCATGCCAATGCCCACTTCTGGGCACAACTTCACGAACTCAACATGCCGAATCAGTTCATCAGCACAAAACGCTGAGCGTTTATGGCCGCCGTCAAAGCGTACCTCGTCCCCTAACAAACACGCGCTAATTCCTACTTTTATGGTCACCGCTTTGCTCCTTTTAAATCGTTCCATTGAATTACGTATTCTATTGCAGTTTAGATTGACGAAAAGTCAAAGAATTTTCCATAAATCTGATCATGTATGAATCCATTTCTGTTGCCACCGCGTAACCTCTTGCATGATGACTCAAAAGGTACGGTAAAGATGACTGATCGGCTGACAGACGCCCACTTAAATATGCCGCTTTTCCCGCTGTCTGGGCACGTATTGCCGGGCGGCACCATGCGTTTGCGCATTTTCGAGCCGCGTTACATTCGTATGGTGAAAGAAGCCTGCAACGGTACCTCTTGTAACCCTATTGGCATGTGTATGTTGAATGACCAAGGTCAAGTTGACAACAATACGCACATACACCCTATTGGCACCGCGGTGACTATTGTTGATTTTGAGCAGCTAAAAGACGGCTTGCTTGGTATTACCGTGGCTGGTCAAGGTTTGTTTAAAGTGCAACAAATTGAGGTGCAAGACGACGGCCTGCGTGTTGGCCATGTGTGTCGCTTAAGCGGTTGGGCACCGCAGCCGCTTGCTGAGCAAGACCAGTTTTTGGCCACCCAGCTTGAAGAAATTTATAAAACCTACCCCGAGCTGGCCGTTGAGTACTGTACAGAGGATTTGCAGCAAGCAGATTGGGTATGCTTGCGGTGGCTAGAGATACTTCCAATTTCTGCAACTGCAAAACAGGAGCTTTTGCAACACGATGACTGCAATGCGGCGCTCGAATTTTTACGAGATTTAGTCCTAGAAAGTAAACAATGATCCGTTTCAACTTATGCTGCGTAATTAAGCCTAAGTATCGGAAAGTTCAGGTTGTATAAATCGGTGAGTATAGACTACTATGCAAACAGTAATAACACAGACTAAAAAACGAGAAACTATGCCCCCTGCGCAGCCGGATAATGCCGAACATGCTGCCGAATTACTCGCGAAAGTAGCTTCAGAGCAATCGCGGGCCGCTTTTAGTGAGTTATTTCGCTATTTTGCGCCACGTTTGCAAGCCTATGCCACGCGCCAATTTGGTAACGAACAAACCGCCATGGACTTGGTGCAAGAAACCATGAGCAATGTGTGGCACAAAGCCCATCTGTTTAAACCCGATCGTGGTTCTGCTGCGACTTGGATTTTTACCATTGCCAGAAACATTCGGTTTGATTTTTTGCGCAAGAACAAGCACCGCCAGTACGACTTAAGTGCTGACGATTTGTGGCCGGTTCTTGCCGAAACCAATGACTCGCTTGATGACGATTATGCATTGGACGACGATTTGCTGTTGCAACAGCTGTCCGTATTTTGTGAACAGCTACCAAACGCCCAGCGTACCGTTATTGAGCTGATTTACATTGAAGGGAAATCTCAGCAGGAAGTCGCGGATGCACTTCAGATTCCGTTGGGTACTGTGAAATCACGAACCCGTTTAGCCTTACAGAAGTTGAAAGAGTTGATAAAGCACGATGATTAAATTCCATCCTTCAGAGCAGCACTTGGTGCTATATACCGCTGGTGAATTGAGTCCTGCCATGTTGATGATGGTAGGCACCCACGTTGATATGTGCTCACATTGCCAAGCTCATGTACGCGACATTGAACAGCAATTAGCGCGTAAACTGTTTGGCGATGTTGAAAAGCAACCTGTGGAACGAAATAGCTCGCTTGATGAGCAAGCCATGCTACAAGCTATTTTCAACTCACAGCCAGCTACTGAAACTGGGGTTGTTGCGGCAAATGACAGCCTATACCTTGAAGGGAATCACTTTAAGCTACCCGCAACCCTTGCGCGCAATTCGCACCGCATTGGCGACTGGAGCCGCTTGCCAGGCAAATTGTGGCGTGCACCGGTAACTGTTGGCGGCGAAGAAATGCTTAACTTCATCTACATGGCGGAAAACGCGAGCTTACCTGAGCACACCCACAAAGGTAACGAAGCAACCTTAGTGGTCAACGGTGTGTTTAACGATGAGAATAACGAGTATCGTGACGGTGACTTTGTGTTGCTAGATAACCACCACAAGCACTCGCCAGCAACGCAAAACGAAGATTGTTTAACGCTTGCAGCACTTGAAGGCCCACTACACTTTACCTCAGGCCTTAGCCGATTGCTGAACCCGTTTAGTAGCTTATTCTTTAAATAGAAAGCCTAAATAGAAAGCTTAAATGATAAAAAAGCCGCTCAATGAGCGGCTTTTTTAATTAATCAGCAACTTTTGCCTGACTAACGCGTTGTTTCAGCTTTTGCCCTGGACGGAATGTCACCACCCGTCGCGCAGAAATTGGAATATCTTCGCCGGTTTTAGGATTACGGCCTGGACGTTGGTTTTTAGTTCGTAATTCAAAATTACCGAAACCCGAAAGTTTCACTTCCTCACCACTTTCCAGTGCTCGTCGAATTTCCTCAAAGAAGTTTTCGACCAGATCTTTCGCATCGCGTTTATTTAAGCCAAATTTCTCAAACAAATGCTCTGCCATTTCTGCTTTGGTCAGCGCCATAGCTTACTCCCTTAGGGTTGCCCCGAACTCAGATGTTAGCATGTCAACAACCGCTGCAACGGCTGTGTTGATTTCACTGTCTTCAAGTGTGCGCTCTGGGTTTTGTAGAATTAACGATAACGCTAAGCTACGGTGACCTTCAGTAACGCCAGCCCCTTGATATACATCGAATAAGTTTAGGCTAACTAAGTTGTTTACGCCAATATTTTCAATCGCCGCTAAAATTTCGCCTGCCGCAATGGTGTCTTTTACCACAATTGCTAAGTCACGACGAATTGACGGATACTTCGACACCGGTTGTGCTTGCGGTACCGCGCGGGCCGAAATAGCCGCAAGTTCAAGTTCAAATACAAACGTACGACCGTTTAAGCCGAGTTTCTTCTCAAACTGCGGATGCACCGCACCCACATAGCCAACCCGCTTTTCACCACGGAAAATAGCGGCTGACTGGCCTGGGTGCAGCGCCGGGTGTTGGTCGGCCACAAAGCGGAACTGGTGTGCCGCGCCAGTTAATGCCAATATGGCTTCAACGTCGCCTTTAATATCATAAAAATCAACGGCGCGCTCACCGTCAGACCAATGCTCTGGCGCTGCTTTACCGGCCCGAACACCTGCGATCATAGGTTGTTGTACCACACCGTTTTCGGCGTTTTCGTCTGGCAAAAAGCGTAATCCGGTTTCACAAAACGCAAGGCTTTGCTGCTGACGTTTCTGGTTGTGAGCCACAGCACCAATCAAGCCTGGCCACAAGCTTACGCGCATCGACGACATTTCCACCGAAATTGGGAATGGCAGCGTCAAAGCAGCCGTGTCGTCAAACAATAGCGCTTGGTGTTTCGGGTCAACAAAACTATAAGTAATCGCTTCTTGATAGCCACGATCAAGCAAGGTGCGCTTGAAGCTAGTCGCTGTCAGCTGTGCTTCTTGACGAGGAATCATGCGCAGCTGTGCCGCCGGTGCAGCCGCCTGAATACGGTGGTAACCGTAAATACGCGCTACTTCTTCAATTAAGTCTTCTTCAATGCTGATGTCAAAGCGGAACGTCGGTACACTAACCTGCCAACCTTCGGCATTTGTGGTTACCGCAAAACCTAAGCGTTGCAAAATCTCGGTCACTTCGTCTGCGGCAATGCTTATACCTAATACGCGAGCCAAGCGCTCTGAGCGTAAAGTAACTTGCGCGGCCTGTGGCAACGCAGCATCATCTTTCGCTTCAACAATTGGGCCGGCTTCGCCGCCACAAATCTCTAGCAATAACGCAGTGGCGCGTTCCATTGCCGTACGTTGTAGTTCTGGGTCAACACCACGCTCATAACGGTGCGAAGCATCGGTGTGTAAGCCGAAACGACGTGCACGACCAGCGATAGCGTCAGGGCTGAAAAACGCACTTTCTAAAAATACGTTGGTGGTCGCCTCTGTAACACCACTGCCCTCACCGCCGAAAATACCGGCCATGGCTAATGGCTTTTGCTCGTCGGCAATCACCAGTACGTCATTTTGTAACACCACTTCGGTGCCATCTAGCAGCGTCAGCTTTTCGTCGGCATGGGCCATACGCACATGCACAGCACCTTGCAGCTTGTCATTGTCAAACGCATGCATTGGGTGGCCAAGCTCAAGCAGCACGTAGTTGGTAATATCAACCACAGGGTCAATGCTACGAATACCGCTACGGCGCAAACGCTCTTGCAGCCACAGTGGCGAGTCTGCCTGCACATTAACGTTGCGCACCACACGGCCCAAATAGCGTGGGCATGCAGCTGGCGCATCAAGCACCACGGCACGTTGTTCGTCGGTTGTCGGCGCGACCGCGTCAATAACGGGCGCGGTCACTTCAATGCGATTTAATACGCCCACTTCACGGGCAATACCGCGAATACCTAAGCAGTCGGCGCGGTTTGGTGTTAAATCTACGTCCAAAACAACGTCGTTTAAGTCTAAATACTCACGGTAGTCCATGCCCACAGGTGCGTCGGCTGGTAATTCTATAATACCGTCGTGGTCGTCGCTTAGTCCCAACTCAGAGTTTGAGCACAACATGCCGTGTGAAGGCTGACCACGTAACTTTGCTTTCTTAATTTTGAAATCGCCCGGCAACACAGCGCCAACCGTGGCAACCGCTACTTTCAGGCCTTGGCGACAGTTCGGAGCACCACACACAATGGTGGTTGGCTCGTCGGTGCCTAAATTCACTTCGGTTACTTGCAGTTTATCGGCATCTGGGTGCTGCCAGCATTTCACCACTTCACCCACAACCACGCCTGAAAACACTTCAGCAACCGGCTCAATGCCGTCTACTTCAAGGCCTGCCATGCTTAATTGCTCTGACAATGCCACACTGTCTAATGTTGGATTAACCCAGGTACGTAACCACTGTTCACTAAATTTCATTTGCTAACCTGCGGCTGTTAGTTAAATTGTTTTAAGAAACGCACGTCGTTCTCAAAGAACGCACGCAAGTCATTCACGCCATAGCGGAGCATGGTTAAACGCTCAACGCCCATACCAAACGCGAAGCCGGTGTATTTTTCGCTATCAATACCTACCGCTTGCAGTACGCTTGGGTGCACCATGCCGCAACCTAACACTTCAAGCCATTTGCCGTCTTTACGACGTACGTCGACTTCAGCTGAAGGCTCGGTAAACGGGAAATATGAAGGACGGAAACGAACTTCGAGTTCTTCTTCAAAGAAGTTCACCAAAAAGTCTTCCAAAATACCTTTCAGTTGCGTGAAGCTAACGTCAGTGTCAACCATTAACCCTTCTACCTGATGGAACATTGGCGTGTGGGTTTGATCGTAATCGTTACGATAAACGCGGCCTGGTGAGATAATACGCAGCGGTGGCTGTTCTTGTTCCATGGTACGAATTTGCACACCAGACGTTTGCGTTCGCAGCATGGTGGTTGGCGTAAAATAAAACGTATCATGGTCGGCACGGGCCGGATGATTCGCTGGAATATTTAACGCATCAAAGTTATGAAAGTCGTCTTCTACTTCGGGGCCTTCAACAGTGCGAAAGCCCAAGTCACCAAAAAACGCTTCAATACGCGCAATGGTTTTGGTCACTGGGTGAAAGCCACCAACATGCGCTTTACGGCCAGGCAAGCTCACGTCAATACGCTCAGCGGCGAGTTTCTCAGCCAGCTCAGCTTGTTTTAATTCGTTATTGCGTGCGTTGATCAGCTCTTGCACGCGCTGTTTAGCTTCGTTTATCGCTTGTCCTGCCGCCGGACGTTCTTCCGGGCTTAACTTGCCGAGGCTTTTAAGTTGTTCAGTTAATTGGCCTTTTTTGCCCATATACTCAACGCGAACTGCGTCAAGTTGTTGTGGAGTCGTTGCCTCAGCAACGGCTGCTTGTGCGGCAGCAACAATGTCAGATAACGCCATGATCGTCCTCAGTTATGACTCACGCGAATGATTACCAAAAGAAAGTGCTCAATCATACCGAAAAAGCATAAAAAAAGGGAGCGGTTACGCTCCCTTTTTCGACATTTCAACTCGCTTACAGAGAGCCTTTCGCTTTCTCTACCAGCGCAGCAAAACCGTTTTGGTCGTGAACTGCGATGTCAGCAAGGATTTTACGATCGATTTCTACAGATGCTTTTTTCAAGCCATTGATAAAGCGGCTGTATGACAAACCGTTTTGACGCGCTGCAGCGTTGATACGAACAATCCACAATTGACGGAATTGACGTTTCTTCGCACGGCGGTCACGATATGCATATTGACCAGCTTTGATAACGGCTTGCTTCGCTACGCGATAAACACGTGAACGAGCACCATAATAACCTTTCGCCTGCTTCAGGACTTTCTTGTGACGCGCACGCGCGATCACACCACGTTTTACTCGTGCCATTTGCTATCTCCTTCCCTTACGCGAATGGTAACATGCGCTGAATTAAGCCAACATCGGCCTCGTGCACCATGCTCTTAGCGCGCAGGTGACGTTTCCGCTTTGAACTCTTTTTGGTCAGGATGTGACGCAAATGAGACTGTTTACATTTGTAGCCGCCTGAAGCGGTTTTCTTAAAGCGCTTTGACGCGCTCTTTCTGGATTTCATTTTCGGCATGAAAATTACTCCGCATTGTTAATAAAAGTGTAACAGGGTGAGTTTGGTGTTGTTGCCAACAGCCGCCCTACTTGCAAACCACAGTTACTTCTTAGCAGGGGCCAGAACCATAATCATCTGGCGACCCTCAGCACGTCTTGGGAACGATTCGCAAGTTGAGATTTCTTCTAGATCGGTTTTAATGCGCTCTAGCAATTCAATACCCAACTCTTGATGTGCCATTTCCCGGCCACGGAAACGAATAGTGACTTTAGTTTTGTCACCTCCCTCCAGAAAGCGAGTCAGGTTGCGTAGTTTTACCTGATAATCGCCTTCGTCAGTTCCAGGACGGAATTTAACTTCCTTCACCTGGATCTGTTTCTGGTTTTTCTTTTGCTCTTTCGCGTTCTTAGCTTTCTCGTAGAGGAACTTGCCATAATCCATCAGACGACAAACCGGTGGCTCCGCATTCGGACTAATTTCCACCAGATCAACACCAGCCTCTTCGGCTGCAGTAAGAGCTTCTTGAATACCTACGACGCCAATCTGTTCACCTTCGACACCAATGAGTCGTACTTCATTGACGCGAATTTCTTCGTTGATCCGATTTTTGTCACCAGCTTTCTGAGTTCTTTTTCCGCCTTTAATGGGTCATTCCTCCAATCAATTAACTAATCTTGCGGCTGTTTACTTCGTCGGTAAGCTCAGTGATAAATTGCTGTAGCCCTTTAACACCGTGGTCTTCACCGCGACGAGTACGCACCGCAACCGCTTGGTTTTCGACTTCTTTGTCGCCAACAACAAGCAAGTATGGTACACGTTTTAGAGTGTGCTCGCGAATTTTAAAGCCTATTTTCTCATTTCTCAAGTCAGCAATGGCTCTAAATCCAAGTTTATTCAATTCTTTTACCGTTTGAATGGCATAATCGCGCTGATTATCGGTAATATTCATCACCACAACCTGCGTTGGCGCCAACCACGTTGGGAAATAACCCGCGTACTCTTCAATAATGATTCCCATAAAGCGCTCAAGTGAGCCCAAAATAGCCCGGTGAATCATGACTGGGGTGTGACGCTCATTATCTTCGCCTACATAAGTAGCACCTAAGCGGCCCGGTAAAGCAAAATCAAGCTGTACGGTACCGCACTGCCATGCACGGCCTAAGCAGTCATGCAGCGTAAATTCAATTTTCGGACCATAAAACGCGCCTTCGCCCGGTAAATATTCAAATTCAATACCGTTATTTTTCAACGCATCGGCCAACGCTTGCTCGGCGTGATCCCACGTAGCATCGTCGCCCAAGCGCTTTTCTGGACGGGTTGATAATTTCACCACAATGTCATCGAAACCGAAGGTTTTATAGGTTTCGTACACCATTTTGATACAACCGCTTACTTCTTCTTGTACTTGTGCGTCAGTACAGAAGATGTGTGCGTCGTCTTGAGTGAAGCCACGAACGCGCATTAACCCGTGCAACGCACCTGAAGGTTCATTCCGGTGGCACGAACCAAACTCAGCCATACGCAGCGGCAAATCACGGTACGATTTCAAACCTTGATTAAAGATTTGCACATGGCCTGGGCAGTTCATTGGCTTAATAGCGTACTCACGGTTTTCAGACGCTGTTGTGAACATGAGGTCTGAGAATTTTTCCCAGTGACCAGAACGCTCCCACAACACACGGTCCATCATCAGTGGGCCTTTCACTTCTTGATACTGGTATTCACGCAGTTTTTCGCGAATAAAACGCTCAAGCTCAAGGAACACCGTCCAACCATTGTTGTGCCAGAACACCATACCTGGTGCTTCTTCTTGCCAATGGAACAAGTCTTGGGTTTTACCAATTTTACGGTGGTCGCGCTTCTCAGCTTCTTCTAAGCGCTGCAAGTAAGCTTTTAGTTGCTTCTTGTCAGCCCATGCGGTGCCATAAACACGCTGCAACATTTTGTTGTCAGACTTACCACGCCAATAGGCGCCCGCTACTTTCATAATTTTGAAATGCTGGCAAAAGCGCATATTCGGTACGTGCGGGCCACGACACATGTCGATATATTCTTCATGGTGATACAAGCCCGGACGGTCGTCACGGCTAATATCGTCATCTAGAATTTCAACTTTGTACGGCTCATGGCGACTCACGAAAGTTTCGCGGGCTTCAGCCCAGCTGACTTTCTTTTTCACCACGTTGTATTCAGTTTTTGCTAACTCAAGCATACGCTTTTCAAGCGCTTGCAAGTCTTCTGCAGTTAACGTGTGCTCCATATCAACATCGTAATAAAAACCGTTGTCGATAACCGGACCAATCGCCATTTTAACGTCTGGGAACATTTGCTTCAGCGCATGGCCTAGCAAGTGCGCACAGCTGTGACGAATAATGTGTACACCGTCGTCATCTTTAGGCGTAATGATCTGAACCGAGGCATCATCGGTAATTAAGTCACAAGCGTCTGCAAGCTCGCCGTTAATACGCCCAGCAACCGTGGCTTTGGCTAAACCAGGGCCAATATCTTGAGCAACGTCGAGAATAGAAACAGGCTTGTCGAAACTACGTTTACTTCCGTCGGGGAGTGTTACTACAGGCATTTTTTTGTCCTTTTTACAGTGGTGGCACCTACCAAGTGTCACTTGTTATTTTGAAAGGCCACACTATAGCGTATGATGCCCGCCATGGAAACCCTAACAACCACATTCATCGGGCCTTTGGCCGCACTTACCGCTGCGCTTTTTTGGGCGCTGGCAACCTTATTGTATAGCCAAGCTGGTAGCTATTTATCAGCAGCTCAATTGAACCTCGTGAAAGGCATTGTCGCGTGTCCATTGCTGCTGCTGGCCGGTTGGTTTACGGGGCAGCTATTGCAGCTAGAAGGCAACTTCGCCACCTACCTACTTTTGGCCAGTGGCGTTATTGGCATTACCCTTGGCGACACACTCTACTTTGCCGCGCTGCGTCGTTTAGGCCCCTGGCACACCATGTTACTGGAATATTTAGCCCCGCCATTCGCAGCGTTATTGGCCTGGATACTACTTGCACAAGGTATGCGTTGGTTTGAAGTGGCCGCAGCCTTGGTCATTATTGCCGGTATTTTTGTGGTGATTAGTGAAAAACCCCGTGCCGCTGAGCGGGTACAGCTGAGTGTTAGTGGCATTGCTGCTGGTATTGGCGCGGCATTGTGCCAAGCCTTGGGATTAGTGATGTCATTTCATGCCTTGCAAGAATTCGACATGAACCCGCTGAATGCGGCCCTATTGCGTTTGCTCGCCGGTACTTTGGCTCTCACCATTGCCTTAGTTCTACTCAAACCCAGCTTAATTAAATCAACCCGCGCAGCACTGCGTCACACGTCAATTCCGTGGCTGCTTACAGCCATTGTCATGGGCACCTTTTTGGCCATATGGCTGCAACAAACAGCCATCGCTTATATTAACCCCGGGCTTGCACAGACACTGCTCGCTACGGCGCCGCTGTGGTTAATTCCCATTCAATGGTTGCGTGGCCAACCGCTCTCAGCGCGCAGCATCATCGGTGCCCTTATTGCGGTTAGCGGCATCGCGCTGTTATTTGGAATTCAATAAGTTAGCGGCGGGAGCGAATTAAAGCGTTAAATTCAGGTGAACCAACAGGCAAAAATTTGAATCTAAGCCATACTAAACTTAGTTACAAACAGCACTTGGAGGTTTTCATGAATGCCGACAAACTGTACGACGCCGGCTTACGCTGCCCACATTGCGGACACCACATTCACGTGAGTATTGACGCATCAGCGGGTGATCAAGACTACCAAGACGAATGCCGCGCCTGTGGCTCCGACATTCATCTGTTAGTTAAATTAGACCAAGTTAACGACAAGATATTTGTTCGCGTCGCGAGCGACGACGAGAACTTTTATTAACGTTGCGCAAGCACGCGTTCAACCGTTTCCACAATGGTCATGGTTTGCTGATCGAATTCTAAGTTCACCACGTCAGCCGTCTCAATATTGGTTAACCGCAAAGTTTCCGGAATTAAATGTAAGCTAAAACGGTTACTTTCTACCTGGCCCACCGTTAAACTGGCGCCATTCACACTAATAAAGCCCTTGGCGAGCACATAGGCTTTGAACTGCTCTGGAAACTCAATCCATAAGGCCAAATTGTCAGCACTGCGCTCACGCTTTACCACCGAACCTGTACAGTGAATATGACCCGACACATAGTGCCCGCCCATTTCATCGCCCACTTTGAGCGAACGTTCAAAGTTCACGTTATCACCAGTGGTTAATGCACCAAGGTTGGTTAAGCGTAGCGTTTCGTCAATAATGTCAAAACTAACCGTATCAGCCGTAAAAGCCACCACGGTTAAACAGCAACCGTTTATCGCAATACTTGCGCCTAACGCCACGTGCTGCAAATATTCAGGGGCAACCTGTACGGTTAATTGACGAAATTGCTCACGATCATTCAATTGGGCAACGCGAGCTTGGGTTTGTACAATACCTGTGAACATGATGTCTCTTTATGTCGGGGCCTTTCAGTGGCAAAACTATCAATGGGAAAAATTGTAACGTTAAACGCTAGGTTTGACCATAGCTGTGCAGTGCTCAGGCAACGCTTGGCGCTTTGCTGCGCGGCAGCTGTCATGCTCAGTGCCTGCAGCCCCGCCCCAGAAGGTTTAAGCCACCTACATGACTACCAACAACGAGTAGCCAACACGCTAAACCAACCCGTAGCTAATTATCAACCGGTGCCTCGCATTCAGCCCCCAAGCGCTCGTGACTTGCGTTTGCCAATTGCGCGGCTAGAAATCTCATTACTCGACGCCATGCGTCTTGACGCCTGCGCCGCAGGGCCACTGATTGCTGAACGAAATAGCTCGCTAGGGCGCCTGCAACAAGGCGTGCTGCGATATTTTTATGACCGCCAATTAGTCGAAGCTTTGCAACTATGTGCGAAGCAATTGCAAAGCGAAAACCCAGAGTTAGCGCAGCGCATTCAACAACAAGCCGAGGCAAAACGTAAGCTTATGCCCCAGCTACGCACCCAAGCCATCACTCAAGACAACGCCATACAAAATATGATCAGCATGGCGGATCGGCCACTGGCGCAGCCTGATAGTAATACCTTGGCGCCACTATTTAGCGCCCTAAATACGGTACTGCAAGCGCTAGATGATCAAGCTGAATTACCCACTGAACGTGAATTAACCGCAGCGCTAGAGCGCTTAGACAAAAACGTCTACATTGGTCAATTATGGCGTGCACTGCACGATAACCACGCTTACCTACAACAACTTCAGCCACTGGTAAGCAACCTCAGCCAACATGCTGGCTGTTTATCGGCGGGCGTACCAAAGCGTGCACACGTATTGCGCCAGGTGTTCATTGCGCGTTTTAGCGGGCCCGTGCAACGCCACCTGAATGCATTAACCTATCAAGCACAGCAACTTGAACCCTATATTCACGCGTTAGACACCCCTCTTGTGGCGTGGCAATCGCATTTGCGACATATTGTCGCACTTGATGATCAGTTAAAAACAGCTACCCGTACTCACGTTCAGTATTGGCAAACGTTTTTCAGCGATTGCGAGTTCACGCCTGGTGCTTGAGTTAGATCATGCAAGCACTGATGCTGAGGTGATTTGCACTTGGCTAAAGAAGCAATTAATGATACCTTGTTGATAATAATTCTCATTTGTAAAAGTAATTTTTTGGAGACGTCGATGAAAAAGCTATCTGTTCTTTCTGCTGCCCTCGCATTGGTTTTAGTTGCTGCGCCTACTTTTGCTAGTGACGACAAGCGCCCTGACCATTTCAAAGGCAAAAAGTCTGAAACACTTCAGCAAGCACTTGATAACATGCGTGAGTACAATAAAAAGCTTGAAGAGCTGATGCATGGCGAATTAACACCACAGAAAATGGCTGAAATTCACCAACTCACCTACACCCTTGAAGAAGCCTTGCAAAAACTTGACGACGAAGTTGATAACTTGCAAGACGTACTTGAAGAAGTGCACTTAGGCTCTGAGCACATGGATTTCGGTAAAGTGAAGTCAAACGGGAAGAAATACCTCGAGAATTCTGGCAAAATCGTGAAATAAATCGATTAAACCAGAGGAACACATGAGCTTTACAAGTACCGAAAACTACATCGTGGCCGACGACCTCGGCCTCGCTGTTAACGCCGCAGTAACCCTTGAAAAGCCCCTGTTACTTAAGGGCGAGCCCGGCACCGGCAAAACCCGTTTAGCCGAAGAGCTCGCCGCTTCACTCGGCGTGCCGCTTATTCGTTGGCAAATCAAATCAACCACCAAGGCTCAACAAGGCTTGTACGAATATGACGCGGTGTCGCGCTTACGTGACAGCCAGCTAGGCAGCGACAAAGTTCACGATATTGCTAACTACATTAAACCTGGCAAGCTGTGGCAAGCGTTTACCGCGCCCGAGCGTCCCGTATTGCTGATTGATGAAATAGATAAAGCCGACATTGAGTTCCCTAATGACTTGCTGCACGAGCTTGATCAAATGGAGTTTCATGTTTACGAAACCGGTGAGCAAGTACGCGCCGAGCACCGCCCTATTGTCATCATTACCTCAAATAATGAAAAAGAACTGCCTGACGCATTTCTGCGCCGCTGTTTTTTCCACTACATTAAGTTTCCAGATGCCGACACCTTGGCGCA
Source organism: Pseudidiomarina donghaiensis (assembly GCF_900116895.1). Classification (GTDB taxonomy): domain Bacteria; phylum Pseudomonadota; class Gammaproteobacteria; order Enterobacterales; family Alteromonadaceae; genus Pseudidiomarina; species Pseudidiomarina donghaiensis. The sequence goes on from NZ_FPCF01000009.1 coordinate 32,572, forward strand.
CATTGTGCAGGTGCACTACCCGGATATACGCAAAAACCTTCTTACGACGGCGCTCGAAGTGTTCTTTGACCTGCGCGCGGTACCGAATTTAAAGAAAAAGCCCTCTACTTCAGAGCTTATCGACTGGTTAAAGCTACTTTTGGCCGAAGACATTGCACCGGCTGAGCTGCAGAAAACCGATGGCCTGATGCCTATGTTTGGGGCTTTATTAAAAAATGAACAAGACGTGCAGCTGGTTGAAAAACTGGCGTTTATGTCACGTCGAAAAACGTCCTAATTGATGTTTTAGCCAATTATGCTCATTGAATTTTTCTTGTGCCTGCGCAAGCACGGCCTTAAAACTAGCCTCACCGAGCTACTTGATTTGCTCGGTGCGCTTGAGCGTGGCGTAATATTTGCTAGCGTCGACGACTTTTACACCCTAGCGCGCCTGGTTCTGGTGAAAGACGAAAGCCAATACGACCGTTTCGATCGTGCCTTTGCTGAGTACTTCGAAGGGGTTGAGCAAGTGGACTTAGCCAGCGCAATACCAGCTGACTGGCTTGAACGCAGCTTGCAGCGCCAACTTAGCGACGAAGACAAAGCCAAGTTACAAGCCCTCGGCGGCTTAGACGAACTGCTAAAAACCTTCCGCGAACGCTTAGCAGAGCAACAGAAACGCCATGCCGGCGGCAACAAATGGATTGGCACTGGCGGTACCTCGCCATTTGGCGCCTATGGCTACCACCCAGAAGGCATTCGTATTGGCCAAGACGGCAGCAACGCCCGCCGCGCCGTTAAAGTATGGGACAAACGCGAGTTCCGTGATTTAGATGGTGACAGCGAGTTGAGCAACCGTAACTTGCAGTTGGCCTTACGAAAACTGCGTAAGTTCGCACGCACTGGCGCCGCCGATGAGCTCGATTTGAATGCCACTATTCGCGCCACCTCACAAAAAGCAGGCTTGCTTGATCTGCAATGGCAACCCGAGCGTCACAACGCGGTAAAAGTGCTGCTGTTGTTTGACGTGGGCGGCTCAATGGATGACTACATTTACGAGTGCGAACAGCTTTTTGCAGCGGCCCGAAACGAATTTAAGCACTTAGAGTTTTTCTACTTTCATAACTGTGTGTATGAACACGTGTGGAAGGACAACAGCCGCCGCTTTGCCGAAAAAATACCCTTGTTAGAGCTGATTAATCGCTACGGCCGAGATTACAAGTTAATTTTTGTTGGTGATGCAACCATGGGCCCGTACGAGATAGCCTACCCTGGCGGCAGCGTTGAGCACTGGAACGAAGAGCCCGGAGCCGCGTGGATGCAGCGTTTGCTCAATCATTTTACCGACGCGGTATGGCTCAATCCACAGCCGACCGTTCATTGGCGTTATTACCAGTCGATTGACCTTATGCGCCAACTCATGAGCCAGCGCATGTACCCTCTAACCGTTGACGGCATAAGCCAAGCAATTACGACGCTGTTGAAAAAATCTGTCGTAGCTGCGGTGCCTTCACCATCAAACTCTTAAGCGTGTATTGGCTTAAATAGTCGTAAAATAACTCTTTGCCGCGTGCAACAATGCCCTTCAGCTCGCACGCCGGCATTGCCACACAGTATGGGTTTTCACACTCAATCCATTTTTCATCGCCCTCTAACTGACGAATAACAAAGGCAAGCGAGATATCTTCCGGCTGTTTTGCCAATAAAAAACCGCCGTTTTTGCCACGACGCGTTTCAATAAGCTGTAACCGCCCCAAATGGTGAACCACTTTATTCACGTGATTCGCAGACAGATCAAAGGTGTCACAAATTTCCCGAATAGTTGCGAGCTTCGGCTCAGCACACTTGTCATCGGCGTCAAAACTGGCCAGATACATCAAGATTCGTAAGCCATAATCGGTATATTTTTTAAGCTGCATCGCTATTCCTAAGGTCATTCCAAATTTAATTCGAAAAAGAATTCGGAAACCATCCCAAAAGGTACATTTACAACGCATTATAGTACAACAAACCTTGATCTCCCTCAAACATACATTCATAATGCACTTATCATAAACATGCATTAAGGATGTTTCTTATGAATAACCCGCAACCTGGTTACAAATTACTCAAAGGCGCCAACTTGGCCATGGTGGTATTTTTGCTTTTGTTTTTGGTCGTGGCTTATATGGCTTGGGGCTTAGAAGCACAGTTTCCGCTGATGGTGATAGCGGTGCTGCATTTTTTGCAAATACTGTTGGCAGGGTTGTTTAAGCTGTCTTATGTGGTGAGGTTAATAGCGCAGAACCAGCTTGGCCAACCACTGCGCTAGATACTTAGACTAGTTACTCAGGCCGCGCTAATAGCCGCCGCTTTCAAGGGCGGCCATACCAATACCGCCAACAATTGCCATTAAGAAGAAAAGTACGAATGCAACCAGCATCCAAATCAACATGGCTCGCGCCCAGTTACGCTTGCTTAACGGCGTTGAGTGGCTAAACGCCCAAACCAGTAACAAAATGAAGTTCACCAACGGAATACTGGTTAAAAAGATAGTTAAAAACCAACTACCTGTGCTGGTGTGCTCTTGATTAACATACGGCGCTTGCGGTTGAACGCTTTGGCCATTCACTGTTGTCTGCTCCATGGAATTATCCTTATTGTTCTAATAAATGCTTTGTTTGTTATGCAATTTGTTGTTGCTCGTTAAGATTATGATAACAAGCTTAAAAAGCAACCCTTTTGTAAGCTAAAACCTGTTTTGGGTAATTGGTTTGACCAAAATCAAAGAAGTTGACAACCAAGTTGGTATCCTAATTCTGCCTAAAATTCTCAAAACGGGAGGTTGCTATGTCCCCTGTCATTCGCAAACATGCCGATGTTGTCGCCATTCTTCATGCGCCCGAAACATGGAGTAACCAGGTGTCTTCGCACCTGAACGTACCCAATGGCATGGATGCACCGGAACACACGCTGTATCGCAAGCTCATCGAACCATTTTTCGATGCACAAACACTGCACCGGTTTGAGCCGGTTCTTAAAAACATTGTCACCCGATTGTTCCGTGAACTGCCGGAAGAGTTTAATGTTGAAAGCGATCTTGCCTACCCCTTTGCGCTGCAAGCGCAGTGTGCATTTATGGGCTGGCCGTGCGACCTTGAAGCGGCTTTGCTGCAGTGGATACAGCGCCAGCAAAAAGCCAGCGCAGCAGGCGATCGTGAGGCAATGCGCCTGTTAGCCACAGAGTTTAGCCAACTTATGGTTGCCGAATTCAAGCGGGCACGTGCCGGTGAATACCCAGTTGATAGTTTAACTTCAAGGCTGGTTCATCTGCGTATTGAAGGCGAGCCGTTAACTGACGAATACTTAGTCAGCATTGTGCGTAATTGGACCGTTGGCGAACTTGGCACGATTGCCAATGCAGTGAAAGCTATCGTGAACTTCTTCAAGGCTAATCAAGTTGTACGTAAACAGCTCACCCAAGCGCCTGAGCATATTGACCATGCCGTAGACGAAATACTGCGTTTTAACGCACCGCTAGCAAGTAACCGCCGCCGCGCTGTGTGCCCCATGCACATCAACGGCCAAGCGGTAAAAGCCGACACCGTGGTTACGCTTGACTGGGGCGCCGCCAACACCGACCCCGAGGTATTCGAGCAACCACACCAGTTTCGTTGGGATCGCGACCCGCGCGACAACTTATTGTACGGCACCGGCATTCACGTCTGCCCCGGCGCACCGCTCGCGCGCCTAGAACTGCGCGCCTTTACTCAAACCCTGCTCACCCAAAAAACCCGTAGCCCGGCGTTCCACGCCGGGTAGCGCGCAGCGCCGTAACGCATCACCGTAGCCCGGCGTTCCACGCCGGGTAGCCGCAGCGCTGTAACCCATCACCGTAGCCCTCAAAAAATAATCATTGATCCAAAAAATGAATCATGGTTCACTTCTTGCTATCGATAATTAGATAGCAAGAACACCATGGCCTATCGCGAAACAACTCAAATACGCCAGCGTAAGCAGGCAACCCAAGAAAACATTCTTAGCAATGCACTCACGTTGCTTAACGAAGTAGGATTCAGTGGCTTGCAAATGGCCTCTTTGGCCAAGCGCTGTAACCTAGCTACAGGCACCCTGTATCGCTACTTTGCCAACAAAGAAGCCTTATGTACCGCCGTATTTGAACACGCCACAAATATTGAGGTAACCCAAGTTCAGCAGCAGCTTAGCGCCCCCGAAAAACCGATACCCGAGCGCATTGCTAACGCATTAACCACATTTGCAAAACGTGCCCTTCGCGCACCTGTCACTGCATGGGCTTTAATTGCAGAACCCGTTGAGCCCGCAGTTATTGCCGCACGCATAAAATATCGAGAACGCTACGCCAACTTATTCGCCCAAGCTATTGAACAAGGCATTAGCGAACAAAGCTTACCACCACAAAATAGTGCGTTGAGCAGCCGCGCTTTAGTTGGAGCCATTGCTGAAGCTTTAATTGGCCCATTAGCCCATCAGCATGAGCTCGAACCGAATAGCGCAATTTTGGAAAGTGTACGCTTTTGTCTTCAAGCAATAACAGCGCGGCCTCACTCGTGTGTGTAAAACAAACATATGGAGAACAAAAATGACTATTCCAGACCAGTATCTCGCTCAAACCCACACGGTAGAAAACCAACCACCAGAGCTTGAAAACTATAACCTCTACGCCGAAGATAAAGCATTGCAAGAAGCGGTAAAGCGCGAAGGCGCTAGCTGGGCTGAACAAGACATTGCGCGCTTTGGCGCTGAATGCGGGCTACCTGAGCGCATCGCGCTGGGTTTTGCGGCCAACATCAATAAGCCGCAGCTTGTTACCCACGACCGTTTTGGCAACCGCGTTGATCAAATCGACTTTCATCCCAGCTATCACCAGCTAATGGATATTGCGATAACTGAAGGTTTACATGCCAGCCCATGGGCTGCTCCCAAACCGGGTGCTCATGTCGCGCGTGCCGCCAAATACTACTTGCACACCCAAGTAGAGGCTGCTCATGGCTGCCCTATCACCATGACCTTTGCCGCCATTCCTGCCTTGCAACATCAACCCGATTTACTGGCTAAATTTGGTCCTAAAATAATGGCGCCCGAATATGATAGCCGAAACGTACCCGACAGCATGAAACGCGGGCTCACCATTGGAATGGCAATGACTGAAAAGCAAGGCGGCTCAGACGTGCGCAGCAATAGCACGCGCGCTCACCCTATAGCAGCTGAAGGTCCTGGCGAAGCATATGAGTTAGTTGGTCATAAGTGGTTTGTTTCAGCACCAATGTGCGATGCCTTCTTAGTTCTGGCGCAAACAAACAAGGGCCTATCATGCTTTTTACTGCCACGCTGGCGCCCAGACGGCACTAAAAATGCACTACAAATTCAGCAATTAAAAAACAAGATGGGCAACGTCGCTAATGCCTCCAGTGAGTGCGAATTACGTGGCGCGTTGGCGTGGATGGTTGGCGAAGAAGGCCGTGGCGTCCGCACAATTATAGAAATGGTTTCTATGACCCGCTATGACTGCATGATTGGTTCATCGTCAGGCATGCGTCAAGCCACTGTGCAAGCTATTCACCACGCTAGGCATCGCCAAGCCTTCGGCGCTCACCTAGTTGACCAGCCCCTCATGCAAAACCTATTAGCCGACTTAGCGCTAGAAAGTGAAGCTGCCATGACCTTAACCATGCGCTTGGCTCGAGCAATGGACCAGCAAAGCAATGAGCACGAGCGCTTACTAGCACGCATTGCCACACCTATCGGCAAATACTGGATTTGCAAACGAACACCGCAACATGCCTACGAGGCCATGGAAGTTATTGGCGGTATGGGCGTGATGGAAAATACCATGATGCCGCGGCTATTCCGCGAATCACCCGTCAACGCGATATGGGAAGGCAGCGGCAATGTTCAATGCCTTGATATGCTTAGAGCTATTCAAAAAGAACCTGAAGTGCTTGAAGCATACTTTAATGAACTGGCGCGCGCCGGCGGTACCGATCAGCGCTTTGACGCCTTTGTAAATAACCTTAAAGCCAGCTTTAGCCGAACTCCAGCAGACCAATGGCAATATCAAGCACGTCATTTCGCCGACCATATGGCCTTGGCATTGCAAGGTGCGCTGCTGTTACAGCACGCACCGAACGAGGTTGCCGATGCGTTTTGTGCCAGCCGACTCAACGCTCATACCACCGCCAATTACGGTTGCTTGCCTAGCGGCCTAAACTTAACAAATATTATTAACCGGAGCTTCGCATGATTATTCCAGCCTACGTTGCCCGCAATGCGCGCAAATATCCAAACCATGAAGCCGTGATTGATGGCTCACTGCGCGCTACTTGGCAACAACTCGAGCAACACGTCAATCAGTTTGCCGAGCATCTTGCCTGCGACCATCATATAAAAGCCGGTGATCGGGTGTGCTTGGTGCTGCCCAACAGCTACACCTTTATTGTCGCGCATTTCGCAATTCAACGGCTAGGCGCTATCGTATCGCCGATAAACGTCAAATTAACCGCCTCTGAACTGGCATACATATTTGAAAATGCTGATGCAAATTTGGTTATTACCTGCGACCTAACGAGTAGCCATGCGCTTAAAGCCTGCTCCGAACTAAAACTAACTAGCCTGGTTATTAACAACATTATTGAACATGTAGCGCAATACAGCAGCGGTCGAACGTTTACTCAACTCGATCAGCAAGCATTGTTTGAACCAGCAACCCTGCTTTACACGTCAGGCACTACCGGGCGACCAAAAGGCGTATTGTTCAATCACAAAGCACTATTATTTGTCGGCATGATGTTTGCCACCGAAATGCACTACCGCCCGGAGAGCCGATTACTATCGTTAATGCCATTTACCCATTCAGCCCCATTAAACTTGACCTTAGTTGGCGGTACGCTAATTGGCAGCACGCATATAGTCGCCCCCACATTTACCCCTGATCTTTTGCTAAACCTAGTGCAACAAGAACGCGCCACCCACTTTTTTGGCGCACCTGTAGCCTACTTGCTCACCGCCCAACACCCTGCCATACAAAAAACCAATTTAAGCAGTATGACCCACTGGATTTATGGTGGTGGACCATTGGCCGGCGACCATGCCCGACGCGTACAGCAGGCATTCGGTAGCGACCAGTTTTACTGCGTATATGGCCTAACCGAAGCAGGCCCAACCGGCAGTCTGTTGCTACCTAATGAACATGCGGAAAAAGCCGGCTCTGTAGGCCAACGAGCAGCTGCTTTTACCGAGATACGGGTGGTCAACAAAAGTGGCGACATTTGTGCTAACAACGAGCCTGGGGAAATTCACATTGGCGGTGAAGGTGTCATGACCGAATATTGGCGCAACGAGCAAGCCACTCAAGACATATTTACTGAAGACGGATGGATACGTACCGGCGATATTGGTCTGCGCGACGATGACGGATTTTATTGGGTTAAAGATCGTATTAAAGATCTGATCATTAGCGGCGGCGTTAACGTGTACCCTCGTGAAGTTGAGGACGCTTTAGCAAGCCACCCTGCTGTGCTTGAAGCCGCTGTCATTGGCGTGCCGCACGACGAATGGGGAGAAACCGTTAAAGCATGCGTGGTCTTGCGCGAAGCCATTGAAGAAGAAGCCTTGCGCGCGCACGTAGCTGAACGCCTCGCCGACTACAAATGCCCACGCGTATACGCATTTATGGACGAGCTGCCTCATAACGCCAACGGCAAAGTCCTCAAACACCAACTGCGCTAACCCGTAGCCCGGCCCGCGCATCACCGTAGCCCGGCGTTTCACGCCGGGTAGCGCGCAGCGCTGTAACCCATCACCGTAGCCCGGCGTTTCACGCCGGGTAGCGCGCAGCGCTGTAACCCATCACCGTAGCCCGGCGTTTCACGCCGGGTAGCGCGCAGCGCTGTAACCCTCGACACCACAACCAATCTTTAATACCATCACCGCACCAATAAAAATAAAAAGATAGGAAACTCCCGTGTCATCCAAACCAACACCAGCCAACGAAACAGGCGGCTTTATCGCTTTTGTCGAACGCGCCGGCAAGCGTATTCCCGACCCCGTTATTATTTTTATCTATTTCTTAGCAGCAGCCCTACTGCTCACCTGGGCCATTGGCGGCTTAAGCTTCACCACATACGGCGGCGACGGCCAGCCCATTGAATACGAAATTCGTAACATGCTCGCCACCGAAAACGTCGTATGGCTATTCGACAACGCGTTACTTGCCAACTGGCTCGGTTTTGGCGGCGGCGTACTAGGCGTTATTTTAATCGTTATGCTTGGTGTCGGCGTTGCTGAAAACTCTGGTTTATTCGCAGCGATTTTGAAAAAAGTATCACGCGGATTACCACTTAACTGGTTGCCACTGTTCTTAGTATTTATTGGCATTATGAGCTCTATCGCAACCGACGCCGGCTACCTCATTCTTATCCCATTAGCCGGCCTGTTATACGCGGGGCTTGGTAAAAACCCACTGATCGGTATGGCCGCCGCTTTCGCAGGCGTTTCTGCGGGCTTCAGTGCCAACTTAATTCCGGCAACCCCCATTGATGTCATTATTGGCGTAAATGCTAAAGTATTCGCTGAGTCACAAGGCATTCCGTTTGTAAATGCCGCTGGCGAAGCCCTCACACCAGCCACCATGAACTACTACTTCATTTTGGCCTCAACCTTTATTCTTGGCGGTGTTGGCGCTTGGGTAACCTTAAAATTCGTACAACCACGGCTAGAGCAAAAACCCTACACCATTCCAAAAGAGCTTGAATTAGGCGACTTCGAAGTCTCCCCAGCAGAAAAGCGCGGCCTACGTGCCGCAGGTATTGCATTAGTGGTGGCGTTAATTGCCATTTACGGCCTAGCAGTTGGCCCGTTGGCGCCCTATGAAAACGCGCAAGGCGCCACGGTAACGCCATATTTAAATAACGTTATCTTGCTTATTACCTTTGTGTTTATTGCCGTCGGTGTGGCTTTTGGGGTAGCTAGTGGCAACTTCAAATCACTGCAAGACGTGGTAAAAGCCATGGTTAAGCAAATGGACACCATGGGCTACATTTTGGTGCTCACCTTCTTCTGTTATAACTTCTTAGGCGTATTAAGCCACAGTGGCCTTGGCGCATACATCACCTACCTTGGCGCCACGCTGTTGACCAACCTGGGCCTTCAAAGCTTCCCAGTATTGCTACTTATTGGTTTTATTATTGTCACGGCTATTATTAACATTTTTGTTGGTGGCCTAACCTCAAAATGGATGCTCTTAGGGCCTATTTTCATTCCTATGCTGTATTTGGTAAATAGTGAAATGACGCCAGATTTAGTCGCCGCGGCCTTCCGCGTAGCCGACTCGTCAACCAATATCATCACCCCTATGATGAGCTACGCAGGCATTATCTTGGCCTTCATGCGTAAGTATAATCCGCAGCTTACTTTTGGTGAGATGATTGCCATGATGGTGCCATACTCGTTGGCCTTCATGGTGGTATGGACAGCCCTCTTGGTCGCGTTCTTCAGCTTCGGCATACCACTGGGCTTTTAACGGTTGGTTGAAACTTACGCAATTGAAACGCGGTGGCGCAAAAACCACTTGCACCACCGCAGCGTAATGACTAATATAGCGCCCGTTCGCATTCGCGAACGTCAGCAATACAATGTGCGTCCGTAGCTCAGTTGGTTAGAGCACTACCTTGACATGGTAGGGGTCGGTAGTTCGAGTCTACTCGGACGCACCATCTTCCTTTCGTTTTAAACCCCTTGAATTTATTGACTTGTAGCCGTGTTGGTTGGCTTGATGCTTTGTGCATTTTTGCGACCATTTGGGGGCTTGTGACCAAATGGTGACCAAACCGTGACCATGTTTGATTTCATACCTTAAAAGCGACTGTCTTTGATTCTTTAAATGTACTGGTGACAATTGCCAACTAAGGATGAATAATTATGCAGCTAATAAGTTAATTTGCATTGTTTATTCGACAACTAATTCATTCTTCCGAATCTGATTCTGCATCAGGTGGCTTTTTAGAGATTTTTCGAGCTTTCGCTTGCAACTTCCCAGCACTTTTTTGCGCTTCAGGATTATCTCGTATAGCCATTTCTAACGCTGCTGCCGCGCGCTGCGCCTCTCCATTCCATAGACTTTGAGCTTTCATAATGTCTTTTATGGCGCTATGTTCTTTTAGGAATGCTAGTTGACCTTGCAATGCCCGATACACATCACCACCCCATTGACTTTGAGCAGTCACGCTATTTTTAAATGATTCAAAATCATTCAATGCCGCCATTTGACTAGCAATGGATTGAGCAATGCCGATGCTTGATCTTTCGTTAAATTCACGGATTTGGTCCGCAATAATTAGCGCTTGTTCCTCATCCGTAATTTCGTCTAATTCATCCTCTGTTAACTCAATATCAAGATCAATGTTGTTATTCTTCGCGAAGTGTTGAATACCTTCAACTAGCTTATCAAAAAGAAAAACCTCGGGAGAATTTGGTAGTGTCTTAATCTCTCGCATTAATAAAGCATTTAGATATAACTCACTATTATGCATAGTGCAAAAATCGCTATCACTAGTTATTAACCAAAGGTACTTTTTACCATTAAGGTTTGTTAAAACTTGTTCCCATAACAGCTCGTCGCCTAATGTGGTAAGGCCTGATTTTTCCAGACACCTTCTACCCGTTTAAAATATTCACGCTTAAAGTTGTTTGGCGACACTCTGTTATTTTTTGTATGACGTCGAGTTGGATTGTAAACCATCTCAATATAATGAAACACTGCCTGCTTGGCTTCAGCCCGGTTTGGATAAATACGACGGCGTATTTTTTCCTTCTTTAAATTACTGAAGAAGCTCTCAGCAACCGCATTTTCATGACAGTTACCACGTCGACTCATACTGGTTTTAATATTGTATGCATCGAGTAACTTTCTGAACTGTCGACTGGAATACTGAGATCCCTGATCGGAGTGCAAACTGACTTGTTGCTGCGGCTTTCGTCGCCAATAAGCGGCTGTAATGGCTTGCATGGCCAAGTATTCCGTCATTCGGTCGCTCATCGACCAACCAACGACATTACGTGCAAATAAGTCCATGACGACTGCCAAAAAAAGAAAGCCTTCATGTGTTTTAATGTAAGTGATGTCCGTCACCCACCATTGATTAGGGTGTTCGACGTTAAACTCGCGATTTAACGCGTTATCGGCAACAATATCGGTCTTACCGCCGTAGTAGCCTCTGGGCGTGTTATAACCCCGCTGTGCACGGATGCCTTCTTTTTGCATTAAGCGTAAGATCCGATCTCGGCCGCAATATTGGTTGGCATCACGAAAGTCCATATAGATATTGCGGTAGCCATGAAAACCACCGCTCTCTATCCAAAACTGCTTAATTTTTTGCGCGAGTTGTTGTGTAATCCCCCCATTTTAAGCCATTTAACCGACAACTAGCTTTCCCCGATACATTTGCATCTGGCAATGAAAGTCGTACTCTCCGGGTTCCAGCGCTGGTATTTGAATTTGCTTTAATTTGTTAGAAGGCAACGTTTCACTTATTTCTAGCTTGGGAATGAGCAAAGTTTCAGAACAAGGCGATTGATCCTTCCGCAGGAACTTAAGTTCAACCGGTTTACCTTCAGGTATTTTTATTCTCGAAGGCGAGTAGATACCGTTTTCGACGGCAATCACCAAATCACCTTCTCCCAGCTTCAGCTGCTGGGGCTTGTAAAGCCAAAACCACCAGACGATCAGCGCGATCAAAGTGATACCAGCAATATTAATGAATAACATGTTTATTCTCCTGAATGCGTCAGTGTTAGAAGGTGCGTTAATGTTTCTTGGCTTTGAAAAAGCGTAACCGGTTAGCGTTACTCACTACCGTAAGAGAAGAAAAAGCCATTGCTGCGCCAGCAATAACCGGGCTCAATAGCATTCCCAAAAACGGGTACAGAACGCCTGCGGCAAAAGGAATACCCGCTACGTTGTAAATAAAAGCACCAAATAAGTTTTGCTTAATATTGCGCAGCGTGGCCTTGCTCACCGCGATCGCATCGGCAAGCCCATGTAACGACCCACGCATCAATGTAATATCGGCACTTTCAATAGCAACGTCCGTCCCAGTGCCAATAGCGAAGCCTACATTGGCAATAGCTAGCGCTGGCGCATCATTAATACCGTCTCCCGTCATACCAACAATTTCGCCTTCCATCTGCAGTTCCTGAACCTTTTTTGATTTTTCTTCCGGCAGAACTTCGGCAAAAAATTCTTTAATTCCTACTTTTTCAGCAACCGCTTGTGCAGTCGCGCGATTATCACCAGTAAGCATTACGACTCGCACACCGTTATCTTGCAAACGTTTAATGGCGGCTACGGAGTCGTCTTTTATTGGGTCAGCAACTGCAATTATTGCAGCCAATTCATTATTAACAGCAAAGTACATTGGTGTCTTAGCTTCAGCTGCTAATTCTTGGGCTTTTTCAACAAAGTTACCGAGCTCAACTTGACGTTCACGCAACAGCTTTTCATTACCGAAAAGGAGGGACTTCCCGTCTACTTTAGCCTCCACGCCATGGCCAGCAATCGCATTGAAGTTTGAGACTTTAGTTGTTTCAATTCCTCTTTCCCGAGCTGATTCAACTATCGCCTGTGCCAGCGGATGTTCAGAGCCAGACTCAAGTGTGGCTGCAAGTTGCAGTACTGTTTGCTCATCGTACTCACTCGCTACTAATACGTCGGTGACTTTAGGAGAACCAAGTGTAATGGTGCCCGTTTTATCCAGGATCATAGCCGATACTTTCGACGCTGTTTGCAATGCTTCGCCATTGCGAATCAGCACACCTGCCTCTGCGGCTTTTCCTACACCCACCATTACCGACATAGGCGTCGCCAGGCCTAATGCGCAAGGGCAAGCAATAATCAAGACAGTGGTCGCTGATACCACAGCAAAGGCCAGTGCCGGCTCAGGCCCAAAGTTAAGCCAAGCTAGAGCACTGATAACAGCGATAATCATAACGACTGGCACAAAGTAAGCTGAAATAATATCGGCAAGACGACCGATTGGGGGCTTAGAGTTTTGCGCCCGTTTCACCATGTTAATAATTTGAGCAAGTGCTGTATCTTTTCCGACTCTTGTCGCTTGAAACAAAAAGGAACCACTTTTATTTATCGTGCCCGCCACAACGTCATCACCAACTGATTTTTCCACGGGCATGGGTTCACCCGTTAGCATAGATTCATCAACGGTGGTACTTCCCTCTATAACTTTTCCATCAACAGGGATTTTTTCTCCGGGACGAACACGTACTACGTCCTCCTCGAGTACGTCTTCGATGGCGATATCCAATTGTTTATCGTCACGAATCACCCTAGCTGTTTTGGCTTGCAAACCAATGAGACGTTTTATGGCTTCGGACGTGCGCCCACGAGCTTTCAGTTCAAGTGCCAACCCCAGATTGATCAAACCGATAATCATCGCAGTCGCTTCAAAGTAAACGTGACGCGCCATTTCCGGAACTAGGTGTGGAACGATTACAACCACCATGGAATACAACCAGGCTGTACCAGTACCAAGCGCGATCAGCGTATCCATATTAGCGGAATGATTTTTCAGGGACTGCCAGGCACCAACAAAGAAATGTTTGCCAGAGAAATAAAGTACACCTAACGTTAGAATACCTACGACTAACCATGTCACACGTTCTGAGGTAGTGGTCACCGTCATTTCACCACCAAAAAGGCTATAAATCATTAGGGGTACACCTAACGACAGCGCGACGGTCATCTCACGCATCAGTCGCTTATAATAAGCCCAGTCGGCTTGCTCTTTTTCTGCCAACGCATCATCGCCACTTTGGGAAGTGGCTACTTTAGCGCTATACCCCGCCTTCTCTACCGCTTTCACTAAAGCGCTCGGACTTGCTGTTCCTGTCACACTGACTGTTCGCTGCGCAAAGTTCATCTCTGCATTTTCCACACCGGATACAGACTTTAGTGCACTCTCGATTTTGCCAACACAACTCGCGCAACCGGCTCCCTCGATAATGAGTTCCTCAATGGAACGACTACGAACGTCCTCAGTTTTCACACCCATACCAGTGCTCCTTATTGATGGGAAAAAAGCCAAGCAACAGCTATTTCCCGTAAAGTACCAACGATAAAACCGTCACTCACTACATATCCGAAAATCGATTCGCAGTTTGCACCATTCGTTTAATTTCATTTTCTTCAACGTTCTTTACCGTTTCTAGCAGCTCTTTTGCGCTATCTATATCAACACGGGAGTATAGGTGTTCATACAGTTCTATGACTTGCTCATGATGGTTTACAACCTTCTCCATAATGTGATCGGTATCTAACTCTTTAAAAGGCGAATCGCAGTGCCCATGCTCAACGATGGGATGTTTCCCAATATAGTCATAACACCAAGTGTCTAATGCATTTCGGTTTGCTGTACTCAAAAAACCTTCGACCATTCGCTCTAAGCTAGCCTCATGACCCGACACGTAGTTTAGAATCATCCGAGCTCGTTCATCTTGGTTTTGTTTAGAGCAGTGAGTAACACACTCCTTCAGGTTTTTGTGGAAATCAACGGTCCAACTCAGCACATCTTTGATTGTTTCTATTTGCATTTTTTACTCCTTACCTATAATTAATCGTTACTTTCGTTTGCTTTTGTTAACTGGCGGACTTCTGTGACAACTCCACGGTGTATGTTCCGAATTATCTTTAATATTTTGGTCAATAAACTTGTAGTACTCTTCTTTCAGATGAGTCCACCACCCACTATTTATTTCAACACCAAACTTCCTGAGCTTTTCCTCTATAACATTGAGATCCACTTTAGAGGCATCATAAGCTACCAATAACAAGTTACGCTCAGAGTCATAGGCAACGCTATCGAGACCAACCAAGCGATCGATTTCGTTAATCGCTTCGCGAACTTTTTTCACACTCTCAGTGTTTAGCTTTAATGTGCGATTGACTAAGTTAATTTCCCGCACTCCGGCTCTATGATCGTTATTTGACATCAATACTGTCCTGTTAATTAAAACTACCAATACGTTTCAGGCAACATTTGCTCGGTGTTAACTTTGTAACGAAAGCTCTTTATTAGTGGCTGCTCGTTTATCGTGAACCCAGAACAATTCATCGATTGGCGAGATAGAAACTAATCCCTCGTTAGATACCCCAGTATGGGCCGCTTCAACTACCAAGAGGGCAACATCACGCGCATCATCACTGTTCACATAAACTTCAAGCTGTACGTGATCAACTAAGTGATCATCGTTATAGCTATCGAAGTAGTAACCCCGTCCTCGCACAGGAAGCAGCGTAAAGCCGCTAACGCCACGGCCGATGAGAGCCTCTTCCACTGAGTCTTGTCGAAGTTGATCAAAAATAGCGGTAATTTTAGATAGGTTCATATACCCCCCTAAAAGCCCTAAAACATATAGCTTATGGACTGTGTTTAGTCTAGTTACTTAAATTTCGAGAAAATCTAGAGTTGTAATTTAGTAGTGCTATTTCGGAGGGTAGTAAATATCGAAGAGTATTTGCTTCACATCACCTTTATAAGACAAGGGATGTGGCAAGTTGCTAGGAGAGTTTATCGAGGTGTCGAATTGAATAAATACTAGAGGTGAGTTCGCAGAGTTACACTCTTCATCCATAGAGCATTTATCAGCTACGCAGCAATAACAGTCGTCAATGATAGATTGCTCACTTTCATCGCAATGAAAGTTATCTTTGCTTTCGTTGCTAACATCCATATGGCTAACACTTTTTTCGTGCTGTACATTGGAAGCATTGTTATAAGGAGGAGCGGCTGGGAAGGATAGCTGTATCACTATTCCTAACATAAGCACAACTAAAAATTTTGCTTGAAACATATGTGCGCTCCTATTGCCATGCTATAAATTAGCATACTACCCCCTGCACATCATTGATCGAGATCAAAGATGCGCAGGTGATATTTACAGAGTAAGGTATCATCTAACCTTAACGTCTTTCTTTCGCCACAAATAGTAAACAGCAGGTAATACGAGCAAGGTTAAGATAACAGCGCTGATCATTCCTCCAACCATTGGCGCCGCTATTCTACTAACCACCTCAGCCCCAGTCCCTGTACTAAACATTATAGGCAATAAACCAGCAATTGTAGAAACGGCCGTCATCATGACGGGGCGAACACGAAGTCCTGCCCCTTCCATTACGGCAAGAGAGAGACCCTCTTTCGTTAATGCTTTACCATGCTCTAACTGACTTTTTTCATATTCATTATAGGACTGGTTTAGGTAAGTCAGCATTAGTATTCCTATTTCTACAGTGACACCTGCTAGAGCTATAAAACCAACCGCTACAGCAACTGAGAAATTATAATCTAAAAGATACATTAGCCAGATTGCCCCCACCAATGCGAGAGGCAAAGTTCCCAATATAATGGCTATTTCTGTAGCGTTTCGAAAGTTCATATATAAAAGAACGATAATAATCGCGAGCGTTAACGGAATCACGTAAGTCAGTTTTTCCTTTGCCCTTTCCATATATTCGTACTGCCCGGACCAGGTAACTGAATACCCTGCTGGCAACTCGAGTTCTTGTTCTACAACCTTCATTGCTTTTTCAACATAAGTGCCGACATCAACTCCCTCAATGTCGACAAAAGTCCAGCCATTAAGTCTTGCGTTTTCGCTTTTAATTGCCGGCGGTCCAAGTTCAACGTAGACATCAGCCACATCCGCCAAACTAATACGCTGCCCGTTTGGCGTAACTAAAGGTAGCTTCTTTAATTCTTCCGGCGAATCACGGTAATCTTGAGGGTAGCGCAAGTTTATTGGGTAACGTTCAAGCCCTTCAATGGTCTCTGAAACATTCATTCCGCCAATAGCCGTGGCAACAACCTGCTGAACATCCTCAATGTTCAAGCCATAACGTGCAGCCTGCTCTCTTTTTATGTCGACTTTGACATAGCGTCCACCAGCCACTCGCTCTGAATAAACAGAAGCCGTACCATCGACATCATCAAGTATCGTTTCAAGCTGCTGACCGATCTTCTGAATTTCATTAAGATCAGCTCCGGCAACTTTTATACCTACCGGCGTTTTTATACCTGTCGATAACATATCAATGCGAGTTTTAATGGGGTAAAC
This sequence comes from Pseudidiomarina donghaiensis, assembly GCF_900116895.1. Taxonomy (GTDB): domain Bacteria; phylum Pseudomonadota; class Gammaproteobacteria; order Enterobacterales; family Alteromonadaceae; genus Pseudidiomarina; species Pseudidiomarina donghaiensis. The sequence continues at coordinate 49,690 of NZ_FPCF01000009.1, forward strand.
CCACGCATTGGTCAGCCCCGGAAACTTTACAAGCGCATCCAGTTCTTTTTTCAACTTCTCAGTGGTCATACCGTCTCTCCACTGATCTTTCGGTTTCAGTTGAATAAAGGTTTCAATCATCGTTAGGGGTGCCGGATCAGTGGCGGTATCCGCTCGACCAATTTTGCCAAAAACCGTCTTCACTTCCGGTACCGTTTTTATGAGCTTGTCGGTTTGCTGCAACAGCTCCCTTGCTTTACCAATTGATAATCCGGGATAGGTAGTGGGCATATACATCAAATCGCCCTCATCCAAATCTGGAATAAATTCACTACCAATTTTGTCAATCGGCCAGACACCAACGGCCAGGATAACAAGCGCTCCGCCAACTGCTGTCTTGGGGTATTTCAAAATGCCTTTTAAAAGCGGTTTATACCCGGCGATCAATAACCGATTAAGCGGGTTTTTCCCCTCAGGTGTTACCTTTCCTCTGATAAAATATCCCATCAACACGGGGATAACGGTAATCGCTAAGGCTGCACTGGCTGCCATTGCGTAAGTTTTCGTGAAAGCAAGCGGAGAAAACATCCGCCCTTCCTGGGCTTCTAAGGTAAATACCGGCATAAAGCTGACGGTAATAATGAGCAAGCTAAAGAAAAGAGCAGGGCCCACCTCTGAAGCAGAGGCGGCAACCACCCGCCAGCGGTTCTCTGCTGTCAGTGGCGTTTTTTCCATATGCTTATGCATATTTTCAATCATGACGATGGCACCATCGAGCATAGCGCCAATAGCGATTGCGATCCCTCCAAGTGACATAATATTCGCGTTAATTCCTTGCCAATACATGACAATAAACGCGGTTAAAATACCCAAAGGCAAGCTGATAACGGCAACCAGCGAGGAGCGGACATGGAAGAGAAATATCACACAGATAAACGCGACAATAGCGAGTTCTTCTATTAAACTTTTCCAGAGACTTTCCACGGCATCCGAGATAAGCCCCGAACGATCATAGACAGTGACTATATCGACACCTTCTGGTAGCCCAGACTTTAATTCTTCCAACTTTTGTTTAACGCCATCAATCGTTTTTTGGGCATTTTCTCCGAAACGCATTACCACAATACCACCCACGGCTTCTCCCTCACCGTTGAGTTCGGCGATACCGCGTCTCATTTGGGGGCCCACACCCACATCAGCAACGTCTTTAAGCAATAATGGCGTGCCATTTTCATCAACGCCAAGCGGGATACTCTCTAAGTCTGACACACTATCAATATAGCCTGAGGCCCGGACCATATACTCAGCTTCCGCCATTTCAACCACCGACGCCCCCACTTCCCGATTGCCTCGCTGGATAGCATTTTGTATGTGAGCAAGAGGAATATTGAATGCGCGCAGCTTCTCCGGATCCACTTTCACCTGGTACTGCTTTACCATCCCGCCGAGGGCGGCAACTTCCGAAACCCCCTCGACCGTTTGCAGTTCATACTTTAAAAACCAATCCTGCATACTGCGTAACTCACTCAAATTGTGGTTACCCGTGCGATCAACCAAGGCATACAAATACACCCAACCAACCCCTGTTGCATCAGGACCTAATTGCGGTCTTGCATTAGAAGGCAGTTTCGGAGCAACCTGAGACAAATATTCCAGCACTCGCGAACGCGCCCAGTAAGCGTCTGTATCTTCGTCAAAAATGACATACACATAGGAGTCGCCGAAAAACGAATATCCACGGACGGTTTTAGCGCCGGGGACAGACAGCATAGCGGTTGTTAATGGATAGGTTACTTGATCTTCTACCACCTGCGGCGCTTGACCCGGATAGCTGGTTTTAATGATCACCTGGACATCCGACAAGTCCGGCAGTGCGTCTACGGGCGTATTCTTAACCGCAAAAGCACCAACACCCACGAGGATTAATGTCGCCAGAAGAACGAAAAAACGGTTACTCACTGACCATCGAATGACTGACTTAATCATGGTTATGCTCCTGCTCTGTCACTTGTTTTTGCTCAGGAATATGAATCGATGTGAGCTGGTACTGTTGCTTCCCGACTTGCGTTATTTCCGCATGCAAGGATAACCCCGTGCTAAGCTGAGAAAGTTCAACATCCGAAGCAACATCGAAGTCCATCGTCATTGCAGGCCAGTCCCATTCAGAAATCTCACCGTGCTCCAGCGTAACCATCGAGTGCTGAGGCATAACATTTTTAACGGTTGCTTCAACCCAGACAGCTTGAGGTGCTGTGTCACTTGACATGCTGCCATGGCTCTCGTTATCAACATGCGTGTCATGTTGCATGCGCTTAAAGTCAGAGGACTTACTGGACTCAGAATCAATCAAAAACTGAGCTGAAGTAACGATGTCATCACCTGCCATGAGACCCGATAAAATTTCAACTCGCGAGCTCCCTAACCGCCCAACATCAACATTAACTGATTTAAATTTCCCATCACCCAGTGCCAGGACAACTCGGTTCGAATCACCCATTCGGATAAGCGCTTCTTTAGGGATGATTAAGTTTTTGTCGCCTAAACCAGCCTTAATGTTAAGATTCGCAAACATGCCCGGTTTTAAAAAACCGTCCGGGTTGTCGAAGTGAATTCGAACTTGTCCCGTCCGAGTTTTAGAGTTGAGTGACGGATAGACATAATCAACCTTTCCTTGCCACTCTTTACCTGGAGCATACTCAAGGTTCATTTGAACGTCATTGCCTACCTCAACCTGGTTCAATTGCCGCTCAAAGACTTCTGCAATAACCCAAATTTTATCCAGTTGAGCAATGGTCATTAAATTCATACTCGGCGTTACAAACGCACCTTCACGCACAGTCAGTCTATCCAATACCCCGGACTGCTTTGCTTTTACCGTGATTGTTTTCTGAATTTTACGAGTTTCTTTTAACTTCTTAATCTCAGATTCAGAGACTTGCAGAGCTCTTAAGCGTTCTTCAGCGGCATCAATTAGCACCTGATTACCTCTTTGCGAGGCCAATACAAGCTCCTCTTGCGCATTAACCATTTCAGGAGAGTAAATACTGTATAAAGGCTCGCCGGCTTTAACCGAGTTACCAACCGCTTTTACGAAAAGCTTCTCAATCCAGCCTTCAACACGAGGACTTACTGTTAATACTCGGTCCTCATCAAACTGAACATAGCCAACTGTTTCGATATCTAGGTTGAGTCTCGAGGACGTGACGGTTGCAGTTGTAACCCCAAGGTTATTAATAACGTCGGGATCAATTCTCACCGTACCAGGTGAACTCTCTTCTGCATCATCGCCATAGTAAGGAATAAGGTCCATCCCCATTGGAGACTTGCCTGGTTTGTCTCGACGATAATTGGGATCCATCGGAGCCACCCAATATAACGGCTCTTTTTCTGCATTGCCCGATGAACGATCAGACACTTCAGTCGATTGCATTACATAGCCAATAGCGCCAGCGCCAACTGCAAAGCCTACAGCTAAACTTATAAGAGATTTGGTGACTGTTTTCATTTTACACTCCTGAAAGTAATAAGTAGTTTGCTTCGGCAATCAATTTTTGGCGGTTGATGGCGATTGCTAATGCATCAATTTTTGCGTCGATTTCCGCAATCTGTGACCGTACCGCCTCGGCAAAGTCGCCATCATCATTGTTGTAGGCAGTCAATGCGGCTTCAGACTGGGCGGACATTTGTGGAAGTAGCTCTTCGTGATATAGGGCAGCACGTTCATTCAAACGGTTCAGTTCTACAAAGGTACTGCGTAAATTGGCTATTAACTGCCTGGCAACCAATAACTTCTCAGTTTTTTTTGCTTCCGTTTTAAACTTTGCTGAGCGTACCTGCTTATCCTGTTTGTTATCAGTAAATAAAGGGACATCGAACGTAACCCCGACTGACAGCAAGTCGGCACGATCATTGCCGCTTGGATCGTCGTTTCTATGGCCATATTTCAGATTGGCTGACCATTGCGGTTTATAACCTTGCTGAGCGAGCTCGACAGACGTCTCCGACGCCAAAATGTCTTGATCGATCGCTTGCAAAACCGGGTGTTCTTTTATCAATTCGTACAAGGCTTGTTTCGGTATTGTCGAAGGTGATAGCAATGTCTTCTTCAGCGTAAGACTCGGAAGGTCATCCGGTAACCTTGATTTCGCTATAACACCTATCCATTCCGACAGTTCGCTTAGAAGTCGCTCCTCTTTTTGTCGCAGTAATGTCAACCGATCATCCAGGCGTGTAAGTTCAAGTTGGGCTCTAATAACATCTTGCTGCCGTGCTTTTCCCTCGGTACTGGTATAACTCGCCTTAGCGGTTGACACTAACTGTTCAAAAAGCGCTCTATCCGATTCAATCAAGCGGATACTTTGCTGAGAGAAAAAGACATCCAACCACAACTTAGTGACCGTTGTTTTGACTTTAGCAATGCGATCCGCTCTCAAAAACGGTTGTTTTTGAGCTAATTGGTTTTTCTGCTTACGAGACAACGATAAAGTGTCTCCTCTGGGAAATGCTTGTGAAACACCGACGACTAACTGGGCCATCCCTTCCTGTCTTGAACTAAAACTGTCAACAGGGAAACTGGCAGCCGTGAATGATATTGTAGGGTCAGGCAAACTGGAAGAGGCTATCGCTTCACTCGCGAATGCCTCTTGGGTTTGCTTACTTGCTGTTAGCCAAGGGTCTTCTTGTACAGCGATACTTACTGCGTCTTGCAAATTCAAAGGCGGCTCTTGCGCATTTGCAAAATTTGGCACCACTACAGTCAGAACACTTAAATAAGCCATTCTTCTTAAAAGTTTCATATTGTTACTCTCAAAAACTGTGAATTTTTAAATTAAACACAGACCAAGTTATGAGTCGGACCGTAACGAGGACGACGAACGACGTCGTAACGACAATGACCGAACCAAAGCTTATAGCTGTGCTTTTACCTGGACGATAAACGCGTCAGGAGCGAGAAATTTAGTACTTTTTAAGAGTAGATTGGGGGCCGAAATAGCGAGAGAGAGTGCTTTTCTTTAATATTCGTATCTAAGAATGAGGAAGCGTTAAAAACCAGCTTCTCAATAGGCGGAACGGTGGATTGCTCAGAATAAACGACAGTAATTGACGGGCTGTAACAATGACGCATCATTGAATCAGAGCAACAGTTATCGGTAAGAGAATGTGACACTTCGCAATCTGCAAGATCGCAAACTTGCTCAGTAGGATCGTGCATACATGCCTTTTCCGTACTGATAGTTTGTGAAAATGACATTGTTGTTACTGCCAATAGCAATAGAGCAATGATTAAACGATACATGCGAAGTTCTACTGTAAAAACATGCTTGAAGTGTATATCTTTTGCTGATAAGGATCAATCAATTAAAAGAGGTACTCATAGCGAGGTAGTCAATCCAGGTGGCGATACGACTACTATATCACCACCCAGATTTACGACTAACTTAGGCGATTTTAAAGTCTAAATACCAAAGTCATCGAACTTTATGCGTTCTCGCGGAATACCAAAGTCAGCAAGAGACTTTAACGTTGCTTCTAGCATCGGCGGAGGACCACACACGTAAATATCTAATGTTTCTTTGTTTTTGCCGGCCAACCACTTCATTGCGGTTTCGTGCACAAAACCAGTTGGTCCAGTCCAGTCATCCGACTTGGCGCTCTCAGAAAGAACAGGTATATAAGTTAACCGCTCTTCTCTTTCAAACTCGTTTCTATAACAGAGTTCCTTTTCATATCGAGCACCGTAAAAGAATATGCAACGACGAGGAGAATCTGCTGCTAATTCACTTTGTATTAACGCTCTTAACGGTGCAACACCTGCGCCGCCTCCGATAAAGACTTGCGTGTAATTATTTTGTTTCGTCAGCTGAAAGTCACCAAATGGTCCTACAGCATCGACACTCGCACCAGCCTCCAGGTTACATAGGTAGCTTGAACCGATACCTGGGGGAATCCCTTCGCTTGGCGATGGCAGCAGCCTTATGTTAAATACAAACCGAGTCGGGTGAGGCCGCGTAGCAACCGAGTAATGCCGTGACAATATTTCGTTTATATGTGGAATACGGAACTGCATAAATTGCCCGGCTTCATAACTAACGGGGTCTGAACTTACAAAAGTAAGCTCTTCAAGATGACTAGAAAAGCTATAAAAAAAAGTTGTCCACTTTTTTCAAAATAAAAATAATTTTTCATTTTTAATGAATTTTTACCCTTTTCTGATTATTGATGCTTTTAATCTTTTGCCGACTATAATGCATACACGAATACATAACTTTTACGTAAGGAACTTGGCTATGAGTCAATCAACTAAAAAAGCCACGCTTTACAGAATGTCGACACCTGACCACCAATGCCCTTTCGGTTTAAAAACCCGGCACTTACTTAAAGCCAACGGTTACGATGTGGACGACAACCTACTGGAAAGCCGCGAGGAAACCGACATATTCAAGGAAAAACACAACGTCGATACCACTCCACAAGTGTTTATTGGTGATAAACGTATCGGTGGGTACGAAGAGGTTCGAGCCTTTCTAGGAAAACCTCTTCCTGACCCTGACGCAACCAGTTACCGACCCGTTATTGCATTATTTATTATGACAACGCTCCTCTCTGTAGCCACGTCGTGGCTGTCTTTTGGTCGCGCATTTACCGTACAAACCATCGAGTGGTTCATCAGTTTCTCTATGGTGGTTCTGGCCTTGCTCAAACTCCAGGACGTAGAGAAATTCTCTACCATGTTTCTCAATTACGATCTTCTTGCCAAAAAATGGGTGCCTTATGGCCGTATTTACCCCTACGCCGAAGGCTTGGCGGGTCTGTTAATGGCAGCGGAATTTGCTCATGTCATTTCCATCCCTATTGCGTTATTCATAGGCATCGTGGGTTCTGTCTCCGTGTTTAAAGCCGTTTATGTCGACAAACGTGAGCTAAAATGTGCCTGTGTCGGTGGCTCAAGTAATGTGCCGTTAGGCTTCATTTCGCTCACTGAAAACCTCATGATGGTCGCTATGGCTGTCTGGATGTTTTTTACAATGAACTAGAAAAAGAGCGCATAGCGCTCTTTTTCTTAACGCTTTTTACGTAAAAACAAAATCTCACCAGCGGCAATCAATGCCATACCGATAAGAGACGCCCAAATCACCAGCGGATCGCTCGTCCATTTCACCCATATAAAAGCGACTAAAACGATGACGTCTAGCGTGATTGCGCTGACAAGTATGTAAATATTGGCATTCACCTTTTGCCTTAGATGCCGTAATACGCCCCAGTGGATCGCAATGTCCATCACGATATAAAAAATAGCGCCCAATGACGCAATTCGACTCAAATCGAAGAATGCCGCTAAGATCATAGCCATAACAATGGTGTAAACCAGCGTATGCTTCTGAATGGAACCTGGCATGCCAAAATGACTGTGTGGAACAAGCTTCATATTGGTCAACATGGCTAACATTCTTGAAACGGCAAACGCGCTGGCAATCACTCCTGATACCGTTGCTACAATTGCAAAAGCGACCGTCACCCATAGTCCGGTCTCGCCATAGACGGGTCTGGCTGCTTCAGCAAGCGCGTAGTCTTTCGCTTTCACAATCTCATCTATGGACAGGCTCGAGCCAACCGCCAGAGTGACCAGAACGTATATTAACGCGCAGATAATCAGCGAAATAATAATGGCACGCCCGACATTTCTCTTAGGCTCAACAATTTCACCGCCACTATTGGTTATTGTTGTAAACCCTTTGTACGCAAGTATGCTTAAAGCAATCCCCGCTAAAATACCGCCACCCGTAGCTTCTTCTGGAATAGCCGATATCGATTCAAACTGAATGCCTGAGGCCCACAAACCACCAGCCGCTAAAATGACCAACCCTAAAGTCTTAACAAAGGCCATAAAAAACGAGAACGTTTGAATAAACTGATTACTCAAAATATTGATAAAAAACGCAAAGACCAGCAAACCCACCGCCAACAAAGGGATAAGCCACTGCGCTTCAAAAGAAATTAACTGGCTGGTATAAGACGCAAATGTCCGAGCGACTAAACTTTCATTAATGACCATAGAAAAGTACATCAAGAGTGCGAATATCGCCGTCACACTTCCTTTTCCATAAGCTTTACTGAGGAACATCGCAATACCGCCCGCTGACGGATAGGCTTTCGCCAACTTAACGTAAGAGTAAGCGCTAAAGCCGGCAATGATACCGCCGCACACAAATGCCAGGACAAACCACTCTCTTGCCAGCTGAGCAACTTGTCCGGTCAGTGCAAAAATACCAGCGCCAATCATCACACCAGTCCCCAGCGACACCGCCCCCCAAAGACTCAGGCTGCTTTTCTGATAATCCTGATGTCCGTGTTCATGATCGTGTTCTGCCATAATCAGCTCCTGTGATTGAACTCAGTTGGACCAATGGATCCGGATAATTTTCCAGCCAGACTCAGTCGTATTTGATACGGTTACGGTTTCATTCATCGTTAAATCAACCTCACGCCCGTTATACTCCCCGGAAACGCTATACCGAGAAGTGATCACAGCAAGGCCATCGGCTTCTTGTACTGTCCTTTCAAGCAACTGTGAAGGAACCGCCTGGCTAAACTTAATATCTGACTTAAGGTGATGAGCACTGTACTCGGCCAAGGATCGTTCAACGCCACCACCTTCAAAGATAAGCACATCATCGGAAAGCACGTCTTTAACGACCTCCGTGTCACCTTCAGTTAAAGCAGTTCGAAATGCATCAAGCACAGCGGTCGGCTCAGATAGTTTTTCGGCGCTACTAGGCGCTGAAATAAACATTACCGAAACCATAAAAACACTCACAAGTAATTTCATTCTTCTTATTCCTTACATTAACCGGGGGAAAACGCGCTGCTTAGCGCAGAGGCCAGGGTAAAAATAGTGACAGCCAATATCATTTCCGCCGTTATGGAGTTTTTGAGTCGCTTGGCGGCCGCGTTATCATTTAATTGCGGTACGAACTTTAATTTATGCAATGCGGCAACAAGGAGAATCAGCGCCACAAACACAAGTTTCGCTAGTAGTACCGTGTCATACGACGTAAGCGGCAGCTCTGGCATCCATCGCCCTGTTGCACTACGATACATAACCAAGCCCGCAATAAGGAGTATTGGAACCGCTGCAGACATATGCACACCAAAACGCTCCATAATGGCTTTCGCTTTAGCAAGCGGTACCGACGTTGCCAGCTTTCGCAATGAGTTAAGACTGCCGAACCAAACCCAAGCGACTAACAAGTGTGTTAAAAGCGCTAGCTTTCCCCACCAGACGGCGTCACTGCCGTGACCAATACTTAAAAAGCTCCATCCCATGAGTCCAATGGCGACAACATATAGCACCCACTTTATACGTTTTAGCTTAACAACGGAGTAAACAATCCAAGCAATAGCAACCGCTATCTGAAGTTGGATGAACAACCCAACAGGGCCGGTCCATATAAACTGCATGTAGGTCTTGTCAATCATGCCGGCAAAGCCTTCAGCAGCAAAACTACCGACTTTCAGAAAAAAATACAGAAGGCTTGCCAGTAATAGAAGCCACGCAACAAGGCTATTTTTTCGTTCAGACTGCTTTTTTAAACCGGACAAATAAACGATATAAGGCGAGGCGGTCATCACCGCGTTAAGCCAGAATATAAAGGCCAACGTTAAAACGCTGGCCACACTCCAAAGGGTCATCATTTCACCTCAAAGCTAAAATCACCCGATATTTTATGACTGTCCCCACCCATTGCCGTCCAATAAACCGTATAACCACCTGACGCCAAATTGTTTTTAACAGCAATTTCGTACGCTGCTTTGGGAGTCATGCTCATCGAAAAGTCCAGCGGATGCATTTTACCGTCATCTGAGTGCAGCATAATTTTAGCCAGACGAACATCACCGGAAAAATTCATCGTAATTTCCGTTGGTGACTCGGACAAAGTCGCACCGTCCTCCGGGCTACTGGATGTTAGGCCGACGTGAGCGCTGGCCCATGCACTAAAAAATAACGTGGTACCGAAGGCTAACTTAAGTATGTTTTTCATGTTGTTTCCTCTTTGTTTATTATCAATTAAAACCAAACTCTGGTCCCAAGGACCACGCCTGTTTCTGTGGTGTCTTCACCCATTCGTTTCATTTCATCTGCCGTATTTCCTAACGCCCCGTTCCAATACACACCGATGTAAGGGGCAAATTCACGACTTATTTCATGGCGATATCGCAACCCCACGCGCAAGTTACTCAAGCCACTTTGCCGTTCATATTTGTCTGAGTCTGTCAGGTTGGCTGTTAACTCAATGCGAGGTTGTAAGTACGAGGTTTGTGTTAACTGCCACTCGTACTCGGTTTCGCTAACAAACTGGACATCACCTTCTTCGTTCACCATCAACGAGTTGTCCATTTCAAACCAATACGGAGCCAGCCCCATGAAGCTAACAACGGCATAATTTTCCATAGAGGCATCGGACGATAAGGAGCCTCGCGTACCAACACCGGCCTGAAACGACCAAAACGGAGACATCAGGTAGCCGTATAACAACTCAGCACTTTCCAAGTCAGTGGGCTCTCCGTCATCTTGAATATTTTCCCCCTCACTTTTGAAGACAAGCCGATGATAATCACCACCGTACCAAGCCATCATGTCCCAAACGGCAACGTTCTCTTCCTCGTCTGTTCGCGTTAATTCCAGCCGGTCAAATAATACCTGCCCGGTGTAATATTCTTTAACGGGCTCTGGCCAGCCTTCCTCTGCATGTCCCGCCATTGCCACTGCGGGTAAAAGTGCTGTAGTGAACAACAATGATTTAGCGTACATAGCCTTCCTCCTTATGCCACATTTACCACACGAAACATGCCCGCTTTCATGTGATAAAGCAGATGACAATGAAATGCCCAGCTTCCCGGTGCATCAGCGGATATCAGTAGTGATACTTTCTCGCTTGGTTTTAAACTAATGGTGTGCTTACGAGGACGAGGATACTGTCCATTTTCAAGTTCCATCCACATACCGTGTAAGTGGATTGGATGATCCATCATGGTGTCATTAACCATCACCAACCTTAAGCGCTCGCCGTGACGGAACTGCACAGGGCCGTCAACTTCGGTGTAGTTCTTCCCGTCAAACGACCACATATACCGTTCCATATTACCGGTCAAATGCAGTTCAATCTGGCGCTCTGGTTCCCGCTTATCTGGCCATTCTTGGGCGCCAATAAGATCGCTATACACTAAGACTCTATGGTCAACATTATCCAAACCTATGCCCGGTTCATGGAGACGACTGGTCGGATTCATAGCTATCATGGCGGCAGCAGCTCCGTGACCACCTTCACTATGCTCAATTTTAATGTTTTCCACAGGAAGCTCTTTTTTATGCATCATTTCATGATTCATATGACCGTCTGTGCCGCTCATATTCATCATACCTTTCTCTTCCTTATTTCCTGACATCGCCATGGCCCCCATTCCCATCGCGGCCATACCACGTTCAGGCACCGCGCGTAACTCAGGAACTTCTGCTTCAAGGCCAATTTCTGGTGTTAATGTGCCTCTGACATAGCCACTACGGTCAAAGCTCTCCGCAAAAATCGTATAAGCCTTGTTATGCTTTGGCTGAACAATGACATCATAGGTTTCAGCCACTCCGATACGAAACTCATCAATAGACACAGGCTTCACCGGTTGACCATCTGCCGCCACTACAGTCATCTCTAGACCAGGAATACGTACATCGAAATAGCTCATCGCAGAGCCGTTGATAATACGAAGTCGCACTTTCTCACCTGGTTTAAATAATGCTGACCAGTTCATTGCTGAATCGCGACCATTCATCAGGTAGGTGTATGTACTCCCTGTCACATCAGCGATATCGCGAGGACTCATCCGCATTTGTCCCCACATTTCTCTTTGCTTCCAGGTTTTCTCTAACCCATGCTGGCGCACGTCCTCGAACGTCTCAAATATCGTACGCTTTTGGTAGTTATAGTAGCCTTCCGCTACTTTCAAATTACGAAAAACCTCATTTGGATCTTCGAATGTCCAGTCACTTAGAATAATTGTGTGTTCACGATCAGCGCCTATATCTCCGTCTTTTGCGTCGATAATCAGCGGACCTAAGTGCCCCAGTTGCTCCTGTAAACCCGAGTGGCTGTGATACCAATAAGTGCCATTTTGCTCAACGTCGTAGCGATACTTATAAGTTCGCCACGGCTTTATACCTTCAAATGAAACCCCGGGTACGCCATCCATATTTTCAGGCAAAATAATCCCATGCCAGTGGATTGACGTGTCTTCAGATAGTCTATTGGTCACATTTAGCTTGGCTCGTTGACCTTCTTTCAAACGAATTAGAGGACCAGGCATTTGACCGTTAATCGTTATAGGTGTGCCAACCTTATTCCCTACTAACAAAGGAGACTTCGCGATGGTTAAATCAATTTCATCTTTCGTCAAAACTTGATCTTTAAATTTACGCCCTTGAGGTATTGCCCATGTTGGGGCTACTTTGGCAATTGCTAACGCGGACGCCACAGTAAATGCAGATTTAATGAATTTTCGACGCCCTTTATTAAACTCATTGTTCATGATGACGCTCCTCTTCTGAGGTTAAGTTTTGATGACGTTGAATGTCCTTTTCCCTATCAGACGGTTCATCAGTAATCGATGATTTAAACCCTTTAATCGCACTACCAAGATCGGAGCCCAGGGTTCGTAGCTTTTTACTACCAAAAAGAAGGATGACAATAACTAGTAAAATTCCTAGCTGAACCATACTCAAGCCGCCAAAACCCATATCTAAAGCCCTCCATTTGAGAGTGCTTGCTGCTGCTCTAAACTTGCTATCTGCTTATAAGGTGTAATTGAACCGTCCTCTTTGATTTCATAGACCGTATACGGTTGAAACCGAGTACCCATTTCCATACCAACAGACCCTACCGGCATGCCAGGAACAGTTAATCCAATGCCATTGGCTGACTTTTTCCCAGCTAAATAATGAGAAACCAATGTAGGAGGAACGTGCCCCTCAAAGACATAGCCATTACTAGAAATAGCGGTATGACAGGATTGGACCTCGGCACTAATACCGGCATCACGTTTTCGTTGGGTCAAGTTGTTCGGATGTTGTACGGACACACTAAAGCTATCGGGCAAAGCTTGTAACCACTTTTCACAGCAACCGCAGTTGGGATCTTTTAGAACGGTTAGTTGCTGCTCTTCTACATCGGTTGCAGATACAGACACGGAAAACAGCATCGCCAAAACAGCGATATTGCGTTTGATAGACATAATTATTCACCGATTAATAAGTTTTAAGGAAACACGCCGAGCGTGTGTTAAATTTCTAGTAACTTATTAAGCGGTAATTATTGGGGGACGGAATAAATTAGACGCGTGTTTAGCACGAATTGAGGTGTCGATGGTCGCATCGACTTTGGCAGAGAGGTTAACTACAGCGGCATTAACCGAAGAAGACTGTCCGACAAATAAAACCGAGCCGCCGGAGCAATGCCGAATGGTCATGTCAGCACAGCACGAGTTGTGCTTTTGCGTCTCATGCTCGCAATCGTTTGTGTCGGCTTCGTACATCATGCTGTGCTGCATTTGGCTGTTATCATGACATGCGTGAGCTTCTGCCGTTTGCGAAAACGACATCGACACCAATAGCACTGTCATTAATAACAGAATTCGAATTAGCACGAGCACCCTGCTTTTTGCAATTTAATAAACTTCAGTCTAACGTCATTTTAGCGCATGTCAAATAATAATGATGAATCACGAAATGTTCGCAGGTATGGGCTTTCTATGGATGCTGATTGTGGGAGCTATTTTTATTGTTCCCGCATGGCGTATCTGCCAACGAGTTGGCTACCCTGGTCCATTAGGTCTTCTGATTGTTATCCCTATCGCAAATATCATTCTTCTTTACTTTATAGCGTTCGGCCCATGGAAAAATGTTGATAAATAGCTAATTCACTTTAACCAAAGCAACAAGTATAGCTTTTCATCTCTGATCAGAAGCACGAATTTATTTGCCACTACACGTTCACAAGTTGCAGACCACTATAGCTATGTTCAACGTGTTAAGCGAGTATTGGGCATAGCCAAAAAGTTAAAAGATTCATTTGTGAAAAAGCTTTCAATCAAAAAACTAAAGCTGAAGTTTTAGTAACAAGGTAAGTAACACGCTTGAATCTTAATATTTTTTATCCACTATAAAACAATAAGTTATTAGATCTTATCGATTCGCCTCCGGGTATTCGATAAGGCCATTTTTAAAGTGCATAGGATAAACTAATGGCACAGTATCGGAGCTGGGGTCACGCCGTAAGTTCGGCTTAGTCCGAAAATCAACTACCTTCCCTGTACTAGCAGTAACACCAAGCTCTTCTAATGAACACGGCATTCCCCCAACACGAGTAGCTATTTTAGCTTGCTCGTCATTAGTCACTATATGTATAAAGCGATCTGGATTAGTCGGGTTAACAACCTCACTGAAATCGCTTATTCGGACTACTGGATTAGGATCATCTGCGCAGGCGCTTGAGGTAATCTCAACGTTGCCTTGCTCCTCCCCTTTTACGATATGAAAGATGACATTTTCTTGTAACACCTTATCGCCCTTAAAGGCTTTTGTACGGCTCTCAAAGATATGAATCTTGCTCAAGTTATTACCATCAAGCAACACCCGACGAAAATCTTTGAAATATGGGCCATTACAACAACTGCGCGGAATTATAGCGACCAGCTCGCCACCGTCCTCCAAAAGCATTAAAGCAAGTGCTACAAAGCATGAATATAAGTTTCCGGTTTCAACACCGACACTTCGTAAACTCGCACGAGCTCGGCTAGACGCCGTAATTTTTAGGTAAGGAGGGTTTAAAATAGCTTTATTGAAAGTAGGAGTTGTCTTGCCGCTGGTTCGATCATTTATTATTTCTACGGCATGCTCGATAAAGTCTATTTGGTTTATATGTGACTTCCAAGCTACGCCGGATTCCTGGCTAGCTTCCTCACATAGGCCAAACGAATCCTCCAAGCGCTCCACTAAAACGTTCTCCAACTCCCATGCGTTGCCGCTAATTGAAGTTGGAGCGAACTCGGTCAACGCTCTCGCCACCAATGATGCAGTTAATGAACCACCACCAGCACCGGCGTCAAGGACCCGAACCCCACCATCTAGATTTCTAAACATCCCAGACAAGGTTTGAGCAACAGAAGCAGGAGTCATAAACTGACCTTTCTGCCCGCGTGTACTTTGGTCAAGCAACTGGTTAGCATCAGTCCTATACTGATCAACCGTGTCAACTAGACTTTCTAGGGCATTAGGCTGTAGCAACATGGCTGTATTATCTATCATATACACCTCTACTGTTCATTCATACAGTATACTCCTCCAAGAAAAAATCCCAAGACAAATCCTTAAAATTTTTGATTTTATCCTGATTTCTATTACAAAGAAGAATACTTCGATTGGATATCAACACAGTGATATATCTTTTAAATCATGATGACTAGAGGTACGCACTAGCTTTATATAACATCTACTAATTATCATTATCAGTTTCCTTCACCACCACTCTTTTGTGATGGCTGGTAGCTTCAGCTTGCCTAGCAGCTTCCTTTACTCTACAAAAATCTGCGTATTACCACGCTGGCGCTCAAAGTAGCATTCCATATGAAACCATCAGACTAGCTCCAAGGTGGTCCAAGTTTTTAGGCTCATCTTAACTTAGATCAACTTTACTCCGTTGGTAACAAAAGTAGCTAGTCAGCTTCACGGTATCCGGCTGTTTAAGCGCTTGTACTTCGGCCATGCCCGAATTCCTTTTTTTGCTGTAAAACGTGACTTTGAGTACTGAACAGGGTATAAAGGGGGAAATAGCCCGTTTTTAGGGGGGTTGCTTGTTCCCGTTATTGCATTTTGAGAACTTAGTAGTAATCAAAACAGAACGACTCTTGTTGATGATATATCTTTTAAATTATGGTGAGTCCAAGCTTTGATTGAGAACGGCTTTTAATTAATGTACCGTAGTGACGCCTTTTTAAACCGTAGGTAATAATGCTTAGACTGGGATTTTTAATACTGGTGCTTGTTGCTGTTCTGACTCAAATCAGTCAGGCGGTTGCTGACGTGCATCAATCTCACCAGTCCTCTTCTGAGCAACACCTCAATTTTGAGCATGACGAATCCCACATCGACAAACGTAGTCTTCCGAAAAATGGAGAAATCAGCTTTGATTGCCACCATTGCTGTCACTGCCATGGCTCATTTCACCTATACGCAATGAAGTCAGAAAAGTCACTGGCGTTACCCCGCTTGAATGTGACCCGCCCCGGTTACACCCAGTTTTACACTAATCCTCTGTCATCGCCGCTGTTCCGGCCTCCCATCTCCTCATAGCTGCCTAATACGCTGCTTTAGCAGCGCAACTAAATCATTATTTTACGCAGTAATATGACTGAGGAGTCTATCTATGGGTCCGTTTTCGACACATAGCAAACGCTTGTTTGTTGCCGTAAGTCTGGCAATAAGTTCAAGCTACGCCAATGCACAACAGTTGCCCGAGCAATGGCAACAAACTGTGCTGCAACACCCCAGTGTTGAGGCCGCTCAACAGCAGGCTGAGGCGCTGATCCAACAGGGTAAGCAATTAAATCAGCCTTTGTACAACCCTAGCTTATCGTCACGCTTAGAGCGTGAGGGTGACATCAATAATTACACTGTTGGCCTAAGCCAAACGCTGGACTGGAGCACTCGCAATGAAGCAAGAGCCAGTCAGAGTGACGCCATGACGGCTATGGCAGTGAGTATTTATCGCCAGTCGGCGACATCGCATGCTAAAACTCTGTTGAATGCCTATGTGCAATGGCTGGATGCAAAACAGCGTTACGCACTGGCCGAGCAACAAGAGAAAATCGTTAAACAGGCGATAAGCTTGGTTGCCGAACGACGTAAAGCCGGTGACTTAGGTGCCGTCGACGAACAACTGACGGTACTCGCACTAAGTCGGCAACTGCAACAAACGGCAGCGGCTTATCAACAGCTGCAATCCGCTGAAGCAGAGTTAAACGCTCTGCTAACCACGATTGACGTCGCTCAACTCTCCGTGAATGAGGAGCTATTTAACGTTGAACCTGCGTTAACGGCTCGCTGGCAACAACATCCAGCGTTAAAAGCCGCTTACCTGCAATGGCAATTAAAGCGCGCCGATGTCGACTGGAAACGCTCGTTAACCACCGCCAACCCAACCATAGGCATCGAAGCGGGCGAGAGCGATAACGAAACAGTAGTTGGCTTATCATTCAGCATTCCACTACAGATTCGCAATAACTACAGCGATGCGGTACGCGCAGCCAATAGCGAAGCTGTTGCTGAAGAAAAACGTTTGATTGCACTAAGGCAACAATGGCAAGCAGCACTGAAATCATCTCTTAACAATTATCGTTTTGTGAAAAAACAGTGGCAAAGCTGGCAAAAAGACTTTCAATCTCGGCAGGATGAGTCGATGCAGGTGATTGAGCAGTCCTGGCTCGCCGGTGACCTATCCACCACAGACTACCTCACCGCTGTGCAACAGCAGCTCGATAGCCAATTTGCAGGGATAGCGCTGCAAACACAACATCGGTTGGCCGCCATTGAATGGTTGTACCGTTCGGGCGAACTCAGTAAAGCGCTGACGTTATCGCCGTTAAGCCAGCCAACAAACGCAGAGATTGGAGAGTAAACGATGTCAGTAAAACCTTTATACGCAGCAATAGCACTTGCGCTGAGCTTTTCGGTTATGGCGCAGGATGAACACGGACACGACGAAAAAGAAGATACCCACAAGGAAGAAGGCAAACACGAGCAAGGTGAACATAAGGAAAGCTCAGGCGTGGAGCTATCCAGCAAGCAGCTATCCATGGCAGATATCACCACGCGAACCTTGCAAACTCAAGTCATTGAATATCCGGTTTATGCCCCGGGCGAGGTGGTTGCTAACGACTTTAATAGCTATATCGTGAGTCCGCGCATCGATTCGACCGTTCTCAAACGTTTTGTCAGTATTGGCGATCACGTCGAAAAAGGTGAGCCACTGGCAACCCTCTTCAGCGCCACCATGGCGGAGGCGCAAAGTCAGTATTTGGTCACACTTAACGAATGGCAACGCGTGCAGTCACTCGGTGAGTCAACGGTGGGTGAAAAACGCTTTGTCGAAGCGAAAAACGCCTTTACCTCAGCGCAAGCGCAACTCAAAGCATTTGGTATGTCAGCCAGCGACATTAAGCGTTTAAGTAAACCTGACTACCCTATCGGCGAATACCAACTGACCTCAGAACTTGGCGGGATTGTGGTTAGCGATAACTTCAAGCAAGGCCAGCAAGTTAATGCCGGTAATCACTTGGTTGAAGTGCTGCAAGAAGAAACCTTGTGGGTTAATGCTCGTCTACCAGGCTCAGCTGACCTTAGTGTGCAGTTTGGTGATCCTGTTACAGTGAGTGTCGACAATCAGCGCTTTGCGGCAAAAGTCATTCAGGAAGGCCACACAATAGACCATAAAACCCGCACCCGAACGGTACGACTTGCGGTAAATAACGAAAAGGACCAATTACACCCTGGTTTATTTGCGGATGTTTATTTCTCAGTCAAGTCGGATGGACCGGTGCTTGCAGTTAAGGACTCAGCCTTAATGCGGGCCCCTGATGGTGACTGGCAGATATTCATTGAGCACGAACCCGGAAAGTTTGAACCGAAGAAAGTCGAATTGGTTGATGAAAAGGGTCCGTGGAAAGTTATTCGAGGCGTTAACGAAGGCACAAAATACGTAGACAACGGCGCGTTTTTCGTTCGCTCACAAATCGCTAAAGGCGGTTTTGACCCACATAACCACTAACAGGAGGTTGTATGTTTCAGCGCATTATTCAGTTTGCTGCCGCCAATCGCCTGTTATTGGTATTGGCTTTATTCAGCATCAGCATTGCGTCATTTTTTATTATTCCCAAACTTAATCTGGATGCCTTTCCCGATGTTACCAACGTTCAGGTAACGGTAAATACGGAGGCCCCCGGGTTAGCAGCGACCGAAGTCGAGCAGTTGATTACCTATCCGATAGAGTCGGTGATGTATGCCCTGCCCGACGTCAAAGAAGTTCGGTCAATCTCAAAAACAGGTTTATCGGGCATTACCGTGGTATTTGACGAGAGTGTCGATATCTACTTTGCCCGGCAACTGGTATTCGAGCGGCTGCAAGCGGCAAAGGAGTTGATTCCAGAGGGAGTCGGCACGCCCGAAATGGGCCCTAACTCTTCCGGTCTCGGCCAGGTTTATCAGTATCTGCTACTTGCCGAGCCGGGCTCTGGTGTCAGTAGCATGGAGCTACGCAGTCTTAACGACTATGTGGTTAAACTGCTACTGATGCCCGTTGAGGGAATTACCGAAGTCTTGTCCTTTGGCGGTGAAGTTAAGCAATATCAGGTTAACCTCAATCCCGCCAAGCTGCTGTCTTACGACCTTACCCAGCAAGACGTCATGGGCGCGGTCAACAAGAATAACGGTAACGTTGGTGGTTGGTATATGCCCCGCGGTCAGGAGCAGTTGGTTATTCGCGGCACCGGCTGGTTGGATAGCGGTAAAAAAGGCCTGCAACAAATACGACAAATACCGCTCAAAACCGTTGACGGCGTTTCCGTAACACTGGGACAGGTTGCCGACGTCGAAATCGGCAGTGAAATTCGCCAGGGGGCGGTCTCAATGTCGCGTAAAGTCGACGGCGAGGTCAACCAGTTGGGCGAAGTGGTGTCGGGTATTGTGCTCAAACGCATGGGCTCGAATACCAAAGCCACCATCGACGGTATTAAAAAGCGCATTCCGCTTATTCAGCAAGCATTACCCGAGGGTGTTACCTTTGAGCCGTATTATGATCAGGCCGATTTAATACAAAAAGCCGTATCTACGGTCGCGTATTCACTGCTCATTGCCTTTGTGTTTATTATCGCAGTATTAGCACTGTTTTTGCTCAACATACGCGCTACTTTTTTAGTGTTACTGTCCATTCCCGTTTCTATCGCCATTGCCCTGATGGTAATGTCCGCGATGGGCATGTCGGCTAACCTGATGTCGCTGGGCGGGATTGCTGTTGCCATTGGTATGCTGGTCGACGGCTCCGTGGTGATGGTTGAAAATATCTTTAAGCACTTAAGTCGTCCGGATAGTGAACACCAAGACGACGCCGAGCAACGCACAGAGCACCGCGACCCGGATCCTCAGGCAGCCAAACTCGATAGTCATGGTATCAAGCTGCGAGTTAAGGAAGCGGCTAACGAAGTGGCACGACCGGTATTCTTTGCCGCCATGATTATCTTGGTGGTCTTTATGCCACTGTTTAGTTTTCAGGGTGTTGAAGCTAAATTATTTGAGCCCATGGCTATCAGTATTATGCTGGCCATTATCTCCGCGGTTTTTGTGGCCATCATGGTTGTACCGGCATTAGCCAGTTACTTTTTCAGTCGGGGTATTAAGCCTCGTGAAAATAAGCTGCTTAAACCACTAGATAATGGTTATAAAAGACTATTATCGGTGGCGTTACGCAGTAAAAAGGCTGTTATTGCCCTGGCCGGTGTGCTGTTTGTCGGCGCTTTGGTGTTAGTGCCTCGTCTCGGCACAGAGTTTGCGCCCGAACTGGAAGAAGGCACGATTAATATTCGCGTGACATTAGCCCCCTCCTCTAACCTTGAAACGGCCTTAGAGGTGGCTCCGAAGCTTGAAAAAATCCTGATGTCGTTCCCGGAAACCACCTACGCACTCAGCCGCATTGGACGAGCCGAAGTGGGCGGCGATCCAGAGCCTATCAGCAACATCGAGATATATGTGGGCCTTAAGCCGCAATCCGAATGGACAACGGCATCCGATCGCTACGCCTTACAAGAAAAAATGGAGGCAAAACTAGATGATCACCCAGGCTTGTTGTTTAATTTTTCACAACCTATTGCAACACGGGTTGATGAACTGCTCTCAGGTGTAAAATCGCAGCTAGCCATCAAACTATTTGGACCCGAGCTTGACGTGTTGGCCCGTAAAGGCCAGGAAATAGAAAGTGCCGTCAAGCAGGTTGACGGGGCCGTTGCAGTAGCGATGGAGCAAATAAAAGGTGAAGCACAACTGGTGGTTTCGCCGAAACGCCAACAACTCTCACGCTACGGCTTAAATGTCTCCGATGTACTTAGCGTTGTCGACAATGGCTTGGGTGGCGCTTCGGCAGGCCAGATCATTCGCGGTAATGAGCGCTATGATATTTACGTGCGGTTGGCCAAGCAATTCCGCGATACGCCGGAGTCTATTCGCTCGTTACGCTTGTTAACTCCCTCGGGGGCCTGGGTAACCTTAGGCGAAGTCGCCAACGTTGCAATTGAATCAGGACCACCGCAAATCCGTCGTGATGATGTACAGCGTCGCGTTGTAATTCAATCGAACGTTCAGGGTCGTGACATGGGCAGCGTGGTTGCCGATATTAGGAAGGCGATTGACGAGAAGGTGGATTTACCAACCGGTTACTCAGTCGACATTGGTGGCCAGTTCGAAAGTCAACAACGAGCACAGGAGCGCTTGTCCATTGTCGTTCCCATATCGCTGGCACTCATCGCCCTGCTGCTTTATTTTGCTTTCGGCACCATGGGTCAAGCCATGTTGATTTTGGTGAATGTACCGTTGGCAGTCATCGGTGGTATTGTGGCACTCTATGTGTCAGGACAGTACTTATCGGTGCCCAGCGCCGTGGGTTTCATCACACTGTTTGGTGTGGCGGTACTAAACGGTGTGGTTCTGGTCGAAAGTATAAACCAGAGAATAACCGATGGGCATGCAGTTAATGATGCCGTGTTTGATGGCGCATGGTCTCGACTACGCCCGGTATTAATGACGGCAATAACCTCAGCGTTAGGACTCATTCCCATGCTGTTTGCAACCGGCGCAGGCGCTGAAATTCAGCGTCCATTGGCCACCGTCATTGTTGGCGGTTTGGTGTCTGCGACATTGCTAACACTGGTTATCTTACCCGTGCTCTATCCTTGGTTTTCGAAACAAAAAATTAAGGATCTGAGCCGTTAGGGTTCAGCACTTAAGGGGGCGGTTATTGCCGCCCCTTCTACTACAAAGAGGAACGTATTATGGGGCATCACCATAACCATGATCACTCAAAGGACATGCCGTCCAACCGATTAGGGTGGGCATTTGTTCTTAACTTTGTTTTCACCATTATCGAGTTTATTGGTGGCTTTCTTACCAACAGTACCGCCATTTTAGCTGATGCCGTTCATGATCTTGGCGATAGCTTGTCGCTTGGCCTGGCGTGGGTACTTAATAAGCTGGGCAAAAAACAGGCTAACCAACACTTTACCTACGGTTATAAGCGACTCAATCTTGCCGGTGCATTTATTAATGCCGTTGTTTTAATCGCAGGCTCTGCCTGGGTACTTGTGGAAGCGATTCCCAGACTCTGGAACCCTCAAATGCCCATCGCTGATGGCATGATCGCTTTAGCCGTCGTTGGCATTACAGTTAATGGATTTGCCGCTTACAAATTGTCAGAGGGCAAAACGTTAAACGAACGCGTTATTAACTGGCACTTGCTGGAGGATGTTCTCGGCTGGGTTGCTGTACTTATCGTTGGTATTGTTTTGTTGTTCGTAGACTGGCCAATTCTCGACCCTATATTGTCGATTGGCTTTACTCTATTTATTTTAGTGAATGTGCTGCGCAACCTGTGGGCAACGCTGAAACTCTTCATACAAGCAACTCCGGACAAAAAAACCTACAGACAAGTCGCGGACGCTTTACTGGAGCTACCTCATATTGCTGACCTACACCATTTGCATTTTTGGTCACTAGACGGCGAGGAGCATGTATTAACCGTTCATTTGGTGTTATCTAAAAACCTTGATATCGAGGCCCGTAGCGACTTAAAACAGCGCATCGATGACGTCCTTGCGCCCTATGCTTTAAGCCATACAACGGTAGAACTAGAAGATCCTGATGAAGCCTGTAGGGACAACTGATAATGAGTGCATTATTTTTATTAAAAACACTCGGGTTATTTATTGCCACCGCAGTTGCTGAAATTGTCGGTTGCTATTTACCCTACTTATGGCTCAAAGAGGGTCATTCTGTTTGGTTACTCATTCCGGCGGCAATGAGCTTAGCCTTATTTGCTTACTTATTAACACTTCATCCAGCGGAAAGCGGGCGCGTTTACGCAGCCTACGGCGGTATTTACGTATTAACTGCCATAGTCTGGCTGCGAATTGTCGATAAATCGCCTTTATCCAGCTTCGACCTGATTGGGACGGCGTTTGTGCTCACAGGCATGGGGATCATTGTATATGGTTGGCGTTAGACTGGGCTGAGATTTAGTAACACGCTAAGTCACACGCTTTTTATTCCGATTGATTTTAATCTTTAAAAACAGGTTTTTATCAAAACTTTTCGATTCCCGCCTCCGCACCATTATTGATAAGGCCTCGCTAGAAATAGCGGGGCTTCTCTTTTTCTGGCTTTGTACCAGATTTGTACCAGTTGTACCATCCACATTGCCCGCCACCCGTTTCAAATGATGACTCGCAAGGTGAGCGTACCGCAGTACCATCTCATACGATGACCAACCGCCAAGCTCCTGCAACTCTTGTAAGCTTGTGCCGCGTTGAACATGCCAGCTTGCCCATGTATGGCGTAAATCGTGCCAACGAAAATTTTCAATACCCGCTCGTTTTAACGCTGCATGCCATGCTTTGGTTGATGTGCGCTCAACTGGTTTGCCTTGATACACAAAACAATAGTGAACATCGTCGCCCTGCACTTCTTGCAACACCGATAAAGCATCGTTATTGAGTGGCACGTTTATCGCCTTTCCTGATTTTGATTGATCAGGATGAATCCACGCAAAACCACGTTCTAA
This sequence comes from Pseudidiomarina donghaiensis, assembly GCF_900116895.1. Classification (GTDB taxonomy): domain Bacteria; phylum Pseudomonadota; class Gammaproteobacteria; order Enterobacterales; family Alteromonadaceae; genus Pseudidiomarina; species Pseudidiomarina donghaiensis. The sequence goes on from NZ_FPCF01000009.1 coordinate 73,590, forward strand.
GTCCACTTGATCCCACCGTAGATAACTCACATTCGACTGACGCAAACCTGTAGCCAGTGAAAATTGAGCCATCAACCACAGATGCTTAGGTAACTCATTCAATAAACGTTGTGCTTCATCTGTAATCCCCCCGATTTTTCGGGGGGGATTACACATTGGCTGTAGGAAAAAGATTACGGATAAAGTTAGCTTAGTATGTGCTCGTTGATTTAGGCTGCAAGGTTAACGTTAAACCAGGTGCAGATGCCACCTTAGCGATAGTTGAAAATGTCGGATCTCCATCAGATTCCTCCACGCATGCATCCAAGTATGCTTGAATGGCTTCGTCATTATCGAGGTGTTGTGTGTATGTAACTACCCCGGGGTTTGTCAACTGCAGTTAACAACCTGTGCGTTGACACGAGGTTTGAAGAGTATGGTTAGTTGGTAAAAGTGGCAAACGTAATATTGTGTAGGATAAAAACTTAATAGTTAAAATTCGACGAAGCTATGTCCGTTATGTGCCATTAAGAGACATTCACTTAGCTCTTACAACAACTTTGGCCTTCTTGAATTGGTGGGCATTTCACTGTTCCATAAGAGCAGTATACACAACAATCGCCCTTCAAAGGCTTTAGGAGAACTTTGCAAGATTCACATTCATAATACCACTGGCAAGCGTTGGTTGACATTTCTTCGGTTTTACTGAAACCGCACTCAGGGCAAGTAATGGTAGAATTTAACTCTATACCTCGCATGTTTGCTCCTTCAAAGGTTTAACAATGTCCAATACGGACATTACAATCATCAAACAAATACCCACATAGAACAAATAAGTGCTCCAGTCATATTGCCATAGTGGATAGAGGGTTAACAAAACAGCTATAGGCCCAATAACTCCAAGAGTACCTCTCGTATGATTTTGGTTTTTATACCAGTTATACAAATTTACCAACAACGCCAAAGTTGCAAATATAGGTAACAAGGTATTTACAGCAATCCCCTCAAAGTGAGAGAGAAAGCCTAATCCCAATGCTGATGCTAATGAACCGAGAGCAGGGAAACACCCCGTACAACTGAGGGCTGCAAGCCAAACACCACCTGAGCCAACTTTATCTAAAATCTTATTAATCATTTTTAACGCCTAACATTATTTGAATGACTTGAGTGTAAACTCCGTAGATAGGTACGGAGTCAATGCTATTTTAGCGAATCGATTATTGGGCAGTGAGATTGGTCGTTATTGTTGCGGCATGAATTAGTCATTTCTTTTATGACGACTTCTAAGCGTTGAAGGTCAGCTATCTTACTTTGAATTAAGCTCAGTTTCTGCAAACCTAGAGATTCAACTTTGGCACAATCGCCATCCATTGACATCAAAGACGCTACTTCCTTTAGAGTAAAGCCAAGTGCTTTAGCCTTACAAATGAATTGTAATTGCTTGGTGATTGAGTCGTCATACACACGATAACCATTTTGAGGTTTTTGAGGTTGTTTTATCAAGCCTTCTCGCTCATAAAAGCGTATAGTTTCTACGCCTAAACCAAGTTCTTTAGCCAACTTGCCTATTGTTTTCATCGTATAACCACAAAATCAGCCTACTTCATGACATTAGTATATCAATACGAAGTAAAATTGCTCGAACTACCAATGACTGGTTTTCGCTCATAGCAGACCACAGAATTGCCCTGTCAGGCGGCTTCGTGCCAATTGCGGACATGCCTTGCGGTATCTCACTCGGAATCTGAGTGGTGTATTTATACCCAGCTTTTCCTTAAAAACTCCCTGTGCCTTGTTAGACAGGGTGACCCGTATTTGTCGCCTGCTTAAGTCGCACCTGTACCTACAAGTTGTTGTATGTTTTAAAGACGCGGTGTAATGTTTTGTACAATAAATTTACAAAGACCGGTTACTCCGTGTTTAAATACGGGTCGACCCACCGAAAAAGCGTTATGAAGCTGAACCGGGTGCAAGTCCTTCGTCATAATATAGGTACAGAGAACATGGATTTAATTACTTCATTTATGTCAAATCCAATTGTTGGATTTATTGGGTATTTGCTTTCATTCGTGGCAGCAATAATCGCAATCGTTCAATACTCGGCTAGGTCAGAAGCTGAAGATGAGGTAAGAAGTTTACGGATTGAAATAACAAATCTTCAAGCCAATACAAAGAATGAAAATACTGTTCGTCAGGGCGAAAAATCACAGTATTTCCAAGAAAACAATGGCCCAGTAAATATTGATAATAGGGGCTAAAGAAAATGTCAAAGGGTGTGACATTTAATCACAATATGGGACCGGTCACTATCATTGATGAAGGTAGCTCCGCTCGTCCTTCCATATTAGGAAAGTTAATTGAAATCATAGCAACAAGTGGTCAGGCTGAAATTAATTTAGATAGAGATCCAGCCGAAATAGACGTAAAAGTCAATTTCAACGATTTAACAAACCATAAATGGCTTATTGATGAATACATACAGTCTTCTTTGCTTATTGATGAGTCAATTGAAGCGTTAAATCAAACGATTTTGAATGGAAGCACAAAATTGAAGAGACAAATGAAGACCTTTTATAATCGTGCATTGGACAAATACTCGATCAACAGATCCCCTTTTGATCTAGAAAAATTGAAGCTCAATTCTGACTCAATTGTCGATGAAGTGATTTCATCGACTAAGAAATTTGTTAAGAACTCGGCCGATTTGAAGCAGGGGTACTTTGAGGAAGATATTGATTACGGGGTAAGCTTAATTACAAGCTATAGCATTATCGAATGTATAGTTTTGGAAAATCCAAATGATCACAATTGATTCTGATCCAAAACTCAATCCTATAAATATCGGCGCTTTCATTCTGAATGTGTTGGCTACATATGACTATTCGGAAATTGAGACAGAAAATTTGTTTGAGGAGGTAAGGAGTGAGTTTAATGCATCATACGACGTTTTCGTATACACACTGGATTGGTTGTTTATCGCAGGGGCTATTCGCCTAAGCGAAAAAGGAAATATTACGTATGAAGCTAATTAAACTGTCTGTCTATAAAAATAGTGAGTTAATTAGAGTTGTTCAATTCAAAAAGGGGTTGAATTTAATAGTAAATTCTATTTCTCAGTCTGGACGTACGGGAAATAGCGTGGGAAAATCAACGCCTTCAAGATTATTAGATTATTTATTCCTGTCTTCTGGCGAGGATATTTATAAAGAATCAGAATTTGGAAAACCAATTCCAGATGTCTATAGATTTATAAACGAGAATACGATTTATGTGGAGCTTGAGGTTGAAGGATTCGATCTGAAAGTACACAGAATTGGAAGAACGTTAACAACCGATCCAAAAGCATCGGTTTATTATTTAGACTCTAAAGTATGTGATAAGAGCGACTATGTGGATATCGTTGCTAAGCAAATATTTGGTCAATTAAATGAAAAGCCTTCCATCAGAAACCTTTCTCACAAATTTATAAGAAACACTAATGAGAAAATGCAAAACACCACAAGGTTTCTACATGGTAGTACGAAGCCAGATATTTATGATCAACTTTATTTATTTCTATTTGGCTTTTCTGGATTAGACCTTTTAAAAGACAAGGCCAATCTAAATAATAAAATTAGAACCAAGACTAAACACTTGGCCGCTTATAGAAATCCTCATAGGGAAAGTGCATTACAAAAAATGATTGCGCCACTAAAATCCGAAGAAGCGGAGCTTCAGGATAAAATTGACGCGTTTGATTTTACTGGGAGTCAAGATTCTAGTGTTAAGGAATTGGTTGATGTTCAAAACAAGATATCTGACTTGACTATTGGTTATTCAAAGATCAAGACCAGATTAAGTTATTTAGAAAAATCAATTACTAAGGTTAGAGAAAGTGCTGCGAGCGTCGCTGGAAAAGAACTAACTACTATTTATGCGGAGGCGGGTGTTGCTATCAGTGATGGCTTAAAGCGCTCATTTGAAGATCTTGTGGTTTTCCATAACAAAGTCGTCTCCAATAAAGTAAACCTACTGAAAAGTGATCTTGAGAAATATCAAGAAGAAGAGACAAGAGTAAGAGATGAAATATCTTCTCTGCAAAATATTGAGTCTGGGATATTTAAACACATAAAAGAGCCAGACACCCTTAAGTCTATTGGGGGGCTTTACAACGACTTGTCTAAGATTAAGGAGCAAATTGCAGGCATATCTGCATTATTAGATAAAATTGAAAATACAAAATCTGAGATCGAATCCTTAGAAAATTGTAAACTAAAAATTATTCAAGAAATAGCAAAAAATACCGAAGAGCTTGATGGTAATGTAGAACTATTTAACGAGCACTTTGGTGAGCTAAGTAAATCGTTTTATGGTGACAGATATATCTTCGATTTAGAGTTTGATATAGAAACCGAGAAGTGCAGGTTTGACGTAGTTAATATTGCCCCGAACCCAACTGGTGGAAAGAAGAAAGGGGAATTAAGCGCATTTGATCTAGCATACATTCAGTTTGTAAAGGCGACCAACATAAAACGCCCATCTTTTGTAATTCACGATAGTATTGAGGATGTTGATGTAAACCAAGTGTATGATATTTTTCAACGAGCCGAGCATATTGATGGGCAATATATTGTAGCGCTATTAAGCGATAAGCTGGCCGATCCAAGATTCGATTTATTAAAAAAGCAGTCTGTCATTCTTGAGCTTTCCGAAAGTGACAAATTTTTTAAGATCTAGCCAAATCTTACTGAAGCTGGTGTATAACAAGCGCATGTTTTCGGACTGGTTTTCCGCTGCGCTCCAAACCGGCCGCAAAGCGGGCGTTATCGTCCGCTCTTCGCTCTTAACGGACGTCAATACTCCTAACCCCAATTCATTTCTGTTCAAATAATGACCTATACTAAACTCATTAACTTTATAAACCACAAAAAAGGAAAGCGACGATGGCAGTTCGACACTCTCCACCAAGCGGGCCTAGCATAGTTCACAAAAGGCAAAAAGGCGGTACAACAGGTTGCGGTGTAGACACCAACAAAAACCCTTCGCATTGGTCGAATACACACGACAAAATAACTTGTGACAAAAGCGGATGTAAGAACTAGTACGTAAACCTGTAATTAAGCGGGTTGTTAGTTTTTTTTGAGGGACGGCAACTCGTCGTCTCTCGATAACCATCTATGCACAATACAAAACCATCACAACCCCAACCCAGCGCTTTACTTCGCCTACAAATTTCAGGATGTAATCCCCCCGAAAAATCGGAGCAGTTATAAGTAGAAAATTCCGTTAAACTAAAACGAAGGAGTTTTCTATGCGCAAATCACGATACACAGACAGTCAGATCTTAGCGATTCTGAAACAAAACGAGAACGGTGTACCTGTTCCAGAGCTTTGCCGTGAACACGGCATGAGCTCAGCTCAATTTTATAAATGGCGCGCCAAGTTTGGTGGCATGGACGCATCTATGATGAAGCGTCTTAAAGATCTTGAGGACGAAAATAAGCGTCTCAAGAAAATGTATGCCGAAGAGCGACTCAAGGCTGAGATCCGCAAGGAAGCCCTTGAGGGAAAGCTGTAAAGCCAT
>NZ_FPCF01000005.1 GCF_900116895.1 Pseudidiomarina donghaiensis
CAGGGAGATGGGTCAGTGTTTATGCCGTGCCGAAGATGGACTGTCCATCAGAAGAACGAATGATTCGCCTAGCCCTGAACGGCTTTGAGGAGATTCGGGCGCTGTCCTTCGACTTGTCGAACCGCCGGCTGAAGGTCGTGCATGACGGCGAGGTCGAGCCCGTCACCTCGAAACTGAAGACCTTGGGGCTAGGCGCCTCGCTTCAGGAAACCGTCGCTGCAAATCCGGAGACCATCAAGGCCGCCGAGTTTTCGGCAGCTTCTGCTAAGCAAGAATCCGGGACCCTGCGCTGGTTGCTCGGCATCAATGCACTTCTGTTCGTGGTGGAAATGACTGCCGGTCTGATCGCCCGGTCCACCGGCCTGATTGGAGAATCCCTGGACAATTTTGCCGATGCGGCGGTGTACGGGCTTGCCCTTTATGCGGTTGGACATAGCGTGAAAATGCAGGTACGTGCCGCGCATCTTGCTGGTGTACTGCAACTGATCTTGGCTGTGGGCGTGCTCGTAGAGGTGGTGAGACGCTTTGTATTCGGTAGTGAGCCTGAATCGCTGGTGATGATGGCTATCGCATTCGTCGCATTGATTGCCAATACCAGTTGTCTGCTGCTCATATCCAAACATCGGGAAGGCGGGGCGCACATGAAGGCAAGCTGGATATTCTCGGCCAACGACGTGGTGATCAACCTGGGGGTCATCACCGCCGGCGCCCTGGTCGCGTGGACCGGTTCCAATTATCCGGATCTGATTATCGGCACCATCGCGGGGGGCATTGTACTTAACGGTGCCAGACGCATTTTGGCGTTGAAGGGTTAAATAATGCTCATTATTGGCAAAAAGCTCTCGCCGTATGCCCTATTGTCCATATCGGGCCTGCTGGCAGCGTCTGATCAGGCCATAAAATGGCTGGTGCAACAATCAATGGCATATGGCGAGTCTATTTCAGTGACCTCATTCTTTAACTGGGTACACGTATGGAATACCGGTGCCGCATTCAGTCTTTTTGCGAATGGTGGAGGCTGGCAGCGCTACTTTTTTATCGGAATCGCGGTAGTGGTCTCGATTTTTCTGATCAAGCTGATCCTTGAAAATCGTCATAAAGGAGAAGCCATCGCTTACAGTCTTATCCTCGGTGGCGCCATGGGCAACCTAATTGACCGGGTCTTTCGCGGCTATGTTGTGGATTCCTTTGATTTCTATTGGCGAGACTGGCATTGGCCGGCCTTCAACCTGGCTGATATTGCAATTGTCCTCGGTGCCTTACTTTTAGTTTCCAGCAGCTTGTTGGGTAAAAAAGCAAACACCAATGCCGAGTCGGATGGATCTGACTGACACCTACGCCTATACAACACCATGACCGAACTTCCCGACAACATCCTTCACCTGCCGCAATACCAAGTACTGGGCTGCAAATCAACCGACTGGCCAAGGACAAGAACCGTGAAGGGCGCGATTACTCCTTCGAGGTGATGCGGGCACGAATGCTCTACACCACGAAGCACAAGAAGAAGGCACCGACTGCGAAGGTCTCTCCTTTCTACAAGAAAACCATCGGTTACGGACTGCCGGACTTCGCAGAGGAACTCAACTACGGAGTCGATCTATCAACCATCTGAGGGTGGTATCAGATTGATGGGGTGAAGGTGCCCCATCAACCATTAAATCCGTATACCCCTTAAAAAGACGTATTTTGAGCTAGCAGATTGACCATTTTAAGGTAACCAACAGGTCACAATGTTGTGGTAATATCGCTGACAAATTTACACAGTTAGAGTATTTTACATGCGGTATTTTGGGGTTATTTTCCTTACGCTTTTTGTAACGGGTGTTGCGACAGCAAACACAGCGCAACCCAACAGCGAGCAAACGGTTGTGCTTATCTCAATTGACGGTTTTCGCCACGACTACATTGAGCTGCACGGCGCCCCGAACATTGAGAAAATTGCCCAGCAAGGCATACGCGCTGAAGGGCTTATTCCAGTTTACCCGTCAAAGACGTTTCCTAACCATTTATCGATTGTGACCGGCCAGTACCCATCAAATCACGGTATTGTGGACAATAACTTTTATGACACTGAGCGCAAGCAACACTACAAAATGGGCGATGGTGTTCAAGACAGTACTTGGTTAACCACCCTGCCAATCTGGAACTTAGCTGAGTTTCAGGGCGTTAAAGCAGCGACGTTTTTCTGGCCAGAGTCAGAGGCTCGTATTAACGGCCGCACGGCAAGCTATTTCTACAAATACAGCACGCCAACGCCGAACCGGCAGCGCATTGATCAAATTGTGCAATGGTTAAAGCTACCGAAGGCGGCGCGGCCGCGTTTGGTCACTGGCTATTTTTCGGTGCTCGACACCATGGGGCATCGCTTTGGGCCCGAAGCACCGCAAGTAGGTAAGGCGGTACAGCATGTGGACAACCTCATTGGCGAGTTATGGCAGCGCTTGCAAAGCGAAGTGGATGAGCCAGTAAATTTAATTTTGGTGTCTGATCACGGCATGTCGCAAATTAAAGCCGATGCGGTGATTGATTACACGACCTTTGCCATTGACGACGAATTATTTGAAGTGGTGAACGGTGCCACGCGCTTGATGATTTACGCTCATGAGCATACCACGCCAGAGCAAATTCATAGCCTGAAGCAGCAATTGCAAGCCGCCAACAATGGCCAGTACTGGTTGGAAACTGACCAGCAATTACAGCAACTTGGTGTGATTCCCACGACTCGTACGCCAGCAATCGTGCTAGGCACCAAAGCCCCAGCAATATTTACTAGCCGCCCACCAGAAAGCCGCAAAGATGGCGGCACACACGGCTATCATTCAAGCCGTGACATGGATGGCATTTTTATCGCCGCTGGGCCGGCAATAAAAGCAAAAACACCGTTGAAGCGCTTTAGCAATATTCACATTTATCCATTTATGGCGCTGTTGTTGGGGTTAGAGTTACTCACTCCAATCGATGGCGACGCCAAGGTGCTGGCGCCGCTTATTGCTCGTTAACTAAATAGCGTTAACTAAGTCGTGTTAACCGAGTTCTGAAGTACAGGCTGGGCAACGTGTAGCCGCCAATGGGATGCTAGTGCAGCAATGCGGGCATGCTTTGGTGGTAGCCGGCGCGGGTTCTTCTTTGGTGCGTAAGCTGTTCATGCCTTTAACCAACCAGAACACCGCAAACGCAACAATGATAAAGCTAATGGTATTGGTTATAAATACGCCGTAGTTCATGGTTACCGCACCAGCGCCTTGCGCATCGGCGAGTGCTACATATGGGCCGGGGTTTTCAATACCAGCGCGCAACACAAAAAACATATCGGAAAAATCGACGCCGCCCAATAATAAACCAATAGGGGGCATGATTATGTCGGCCACAAAGCTTTTAACGATGGTACCAAATGCACTACCAATAATAATACCCACAGCCATATCTACGACATTGCCTTTTAAGGCAAACTTTTTGAATTCGTTCAACATAGTCGTTATCTCGTGCTACGCTGCTCACCCCGTGTGGGCAGTCGCAAAATAAGTTATAGCTCATTAATTGAAATAGATATATTTTAACTATCAAGAACACAGCAAGTAGTGAATCCGCAACATGATGAACGTACGTAAAAAATTTCACCCGCACATTGGCGTTGAAAATCCGCAATATCATCAGGTATCGCTTATTTACAGCATATTACTGATTATGGTGGTTTATTTTGGGCTTATCGGTACATTGAATATTACCTTATTCGATGCGCCGCAGATTGCGCTGTATGACTACATTGGTTTGGTATTGGCAAGCATTATTCTTATTTATGTTAGCCGCGGTGGGAACATTCATATTGCCTGTTGGGTGGTTACTTGCGCTTTAGTTTTTGTCTTAATGGCGTTTATGCACATTGCTAAAGGCAATAATTATTCGCTGATTTGGCTGTCAATTTTACCGCCCATTGCATTCTTTTTATTAGGCCCGCGCACTGGTTTTATTTTTACCGCAGCGGTATTTGCGTACAGCGGTTGGTATTTGTATGGAAACTTATCTGCCGGCACTGTTAGCACAACAATGTCTTTAGGCGCCTTGTTCAACTTTATTGAAGTGGCTACCGCGCAGTTATTTATATTTCGTTTTTATGAGCGCTCACGGCGCCAAGCTTACGCACAAATGCAGAAAATTGCGATTACTGATCCACTTACGAAAGTATTCAACCGATTGTATTTAGATAATGCTATTCAGTCGCTACTGGCAGGCTCTGCGCGTACTTTGCAGCCAGTGTCAGTACTATTGTTAGACGTTGATTATTTTAAACGAATTAATGATCAGTATGGCCATTTAAAAGGCGATGACGTGTTAGTTAATGTGGCAAAGACAATTACTGATAATGTGCGTGCAGCAGATATTGTCGGGCGATGGGGTGGGGAAGAGTTTTTAATTCTATGCCCTAACACCACAACCGATGAAGCAGCTCAATTAGCAGAGCGAGTTCGTCAAGCGGTGGGCGCTATGGGTGTTGAAAATGAATTAGCGGTCACGGTAAGTATTGGGGTAGCAACGGCTCAGCAATTTAATGACGAAACAGGTGATCGGTTGTTATCCGTTGCCGACAATAATATGTATTTGGCAAAACAAGCTGGTCGTAACCAGCTTGTCGCGTCATTAACCAATTAACGGGTACCGAAAATTTTATCCCCAGCGTCACCTAAGCCCGGCACAATATAGCCGTGTTCATTCAAGTGCGAGTCGAGCGCGGCCGCATAAATGTGCACATCTGGGTGGGCTTCTAGCACTTTATCCACACCTTCGGGCGCGGCAACCAGAACTAATACGCGAATTTGCTCACAGCCTTTTTGCTTCAGCATATCAATGGTGGCCACCATAGTGCCGCCGGTGGCCAGCATGGGGTCAATAACCAGCGCAATGCGTTGGTCAATGTCTTTCACCAGCTTCTGAAAATACGGAACTGGCTCGAGCGTTTCTTCGTCGCGATACAAGCCAACCACGCTCACTTTCGCACTCGGAATTAGGTCTAATACGCCGTCTAGCATGCCAATGCCTGCCCGCAAGATAGGCACCACAGTCACTTTTTTACCCTTAAGCTTTTGCACTTCAATGGCATCGCCGCTCCAGCTGGTAATGGTATTTGGCTCAAGTTCAAAGTCGCTGGTGGCCTCATAAGTAAGTAAATTACCTAGCTCGTTTGTGAGTTCACGGAAGCTTTTGGTGGAAATGTCCGCTTCGCGCATCAGGCCAAGTTTGTGTTGTACCAGTGGGTGTTTGATAACGTGTAGTGGCATATGGGGCTTCCGTGTTTCGTGATTCGTGCGCTGCGCTGTTGGTGCGCTGCGCTGTTCGTTATTCGTAGTTTATCAGAAAGTTGAGACTTGTCAGGGCGTAACCTAATTTGGGAATTAGACTTTCATCAGGGTTCAAGGTATTAATTGCTTGTACGCATCATAATAAGGATAACAAGAGTATGGCTAAATTATCGCCATTGAAAGCGAAACCACTGCGAAACCCCGGCGAGTCACTTGAACGCCGATTAATAGGCATCGCTTTCGATAAGGTGCTTTTTCATTTTATGCTGATTGCTGTGATGTTTGTCTTCGTGCTACTTGCATGGCTTACGCATCTGCAACAAACTCCCTTGAACCCTTATGTCGCTATGTTCATTGCTGCGCCGGTTGTTGGGTATAGTGCTTATAAAATGTACCTAGGCTTGAATGAATCAAAAAATATTAAGCTAGGTTTGGCAGGAGAAAAAGCTGTTGGTCAGTTTTTGGAGCGACTACGTTTAGATGGCGCGCAAGTATTTCATGATATTGAAGGTGAAAAATTTAATCTTGATCATGTCGTCATTCACCGCTCTGGCGTTTATGTTATTGAAACAAAAACCATGTCGAAAAGTGATAAACATAAGTCAGTATTGTTTTATAACGGAAAGCAAATTCTCCGCGGCGGACAGCCTATTCAAAGTGATGCTTTGACCCAGGTAAAAGCTGCAAGCAACTGGCTACATAAGCAACTTTTTGAGTCGACAGGTAAGCGATTTAATGTGCGCGGAATTGTTGTGTTTCCTGGTTGGTATGTTAAAACCACCGAGTTAGGAAGAACGGCCAATGTGTCTGTACTAAATCCATTGGTTTTACCAAATTATATCGGTAAGGCTAAATCACAGTTACGTGATGATGAGGTGCATATGTGTGCTTATCATCTTAGTCGCTATGTTCGGACTACTTAGCGCAGAAGTGATTGAGGTGATCATGCGTTATATGTTGTTTATGTTTATTTTTTTTGTGGTTGGGTGTAGCGCTTTTCATGAAACGCCGTCGCCTTTTGGTGACGTAAAATCGCAAGTGCAGGCGTCGCCCGAAGTCATCGCCAAAGGCGCAGAGGTTTTTAAGTATCGCTGTTCGGCGTGTCACAGTATGGACCCCAATAAAAGCCAGTTTTTTGGGCCGCACTTGGCCGGCTTAGTGGGGCGAAAAATTGCTACCGTTGAAGGCTACAATTTTACTGCAGCGGTGCAGCAAGAAGATATTATTTGGACCGAGCAGGTGTTGGACGACTGGTTAACACGGCCACAACAAATGGTACCCGACATGTGTATGCCGTTTTTAGGTTTGCCAAAAGCTGATGATCGTCATGCTTTAATTGAATATATGAAAACCCCATAGAACATACATCTTGTTTGCTACATTTTTGTAGACCTTAAAATCTGTGCTATGTAGAGATAAGCTCCTGTTTTAATCGATTTTTCGATTAATTTAATCTGTTTTTCTAGTTATGCGTTTTCTCCAGAATCGACTATTCCTATATAGGTCTCAACGACAGATGTATGTCCACAGGAGAGGGTATATCACATGTTAAAACGCACACTTCCCGTGCTGTCGGCCGCTGCACTTGCGGTAACGATGGCCTTCTCGTCTGGTGCGATGGCAACAGACGCTAAATCAAAAATGTTTTGGTGGCCAGATCAACTCGATCTCACCCCACTTCGTGACCACGATGTAAGTTCCAACCCTATGGCTGAATTCGACTACGCTGAAGCGATTCAAAAAGTCGATTTTGACGCTGTGAAGAAAGATATCGAAGCTTTGATGACCAGCTCGCAAGACTGGTGGCCTGCTGACTATGGTCATTATGGCCCATTCTTTATTCGTATGGCGTGGCACGGTGCGGGCACCTACCGTATTCACGATGGTCGTGGTGGTGCAGGCGGCGGTCAGCAACGTTTTGAGCCACTAAACAGTTGGCCAGATAACGTTAGCTTAGACAAAGCACGCCGTTTGTTGTGGCCAATTAAGCAAAAATACGGCAATAGCTTGTCGTGGGCTGACTTGATGGTACTTACCGGTAACGTGGCGCTAGAGTCGATGGGCTTTAAAACCTATGGCTATGCAGCTGGCCGTGAAGATGACTGGGAACCAGATACCGTATATTGGGGCCCAGAAAAAGAGTGGCTAGCCGATGAACGTTATAGTGGTGACCGTGAGCTTGAGCGCCCATTAGCGGCGGTACAAATGGGTTTAATTTACGTGAACCCTGAAGGCCCGAACGGTAATCCAGACCCATTGTTAGCTGCCAAAGATATTCGCGACACTTTTGGTCGTATGGCAATGAACGATGAAGAAACTGTCGCGCTAATTGCTGGTGGCCATACCTTTGGTAAGGCGCATGGTGCGCACAAGCCAGACGAGTGTTTAGGTGCTGACCCTGCGGGGGCGCCAATTGAAGAGCAAGGCCTCGGTTGGAAAAATAAATGCGGTAAAGGCCACTCAGAAGACACGATTACTTCTGGTTTAGAAGGCGCATGGTCGGTGAATCCAATTGCTTGGACCACCCAGTACTTAGATAACTTATTTGGTTTTGAGTGGGAACAAACACGTAGCCCAGCGGGTGCTATTCAGTGGATTCCAAAAGACGGTCAAGCGTCAAACTTGGTGCCGGACGCGCATATTCCGGGTAAACGCCATGCACCGATCATGTTTACGACCGATTTATCACTGAAGTTTGACCCTGAGTATCGCAAAATTGCCAAACGCTTCCATGAAAATCCGGAAGAGTTTGAGTTAGCTTTTGCGAAAGCTTGGTTCAAGTTGACCCACCGTGACATGGGCCCGCGTGCTCGTTACATTGTGGATACGTCACCTAAAGAGCCGTTAATTTGGCAAGATCCGATTCCTGAAGTAGATTACACGCTGATTAATGACCGCGATGTGGCCAACTTGAAGAAAAAGATCTTAGATTCAGGCTTGTCTGTATCTGAATTGGTACGTACCGCTTGGGCCTCTGCGGCAAGTTTCCGTGGTACCGATATGCGCGGTGGCGCAAACGGTGCACGTATTGCGCTAGCGCCGCAAAAAGACTGGGCGGTGAATAACCCGAAAGAACTGCAAAAAACCTTGCGTACGCTTGAAAAAGTACAGAAAGATTTCAATCGTTCGTTGCCAAAAGGCAAGCGCGTGTCATTGGCTGACACCATTGTGCTTGGCGGTGCTGCAGCGATTGAGAAAGCAGCAAAAGATGCAGGTTACACTGTGACTGTGCCTTTTGTGGCTGGTCGTAATGACACCACGCAAGAGTGGACTGATGACTCGTTTGACGTGTTAGAGCCGAAAGCTGATGGCTTCCGCAACTACTACACCAAAGACGTTGACATGTCACCGGCCGAAGCTCTTGTTGAGCGTGCTGACTTACTCACCTTAACGGTGCCAGAAATGACCGCGTTAGTGGGTGGTATGCGTGCCTTAAACGCTAACTATGGTGGTGGCAAGCACGGCGTATTTACGAAGCGTCCTGGCCAGTTGACTAACGACTTCTTCGTGAACTTGTTAGATATGAGCACTGAGTGGGCACCTTCGAAAAACCAAGAAGGCGTGTACGAAGGTCGTGACCGTAGTTCAGGCGAATTGAAGTACACCGCCACTCCGGTTGACTTGATCTTTGGTTCTAACTCAGAGCTTCGCGCTATTGCTGAATTCTACGCACAAAGCGATTCTGACGAAAAATTCGTTCAAGACTTCGTCGATGCGTGGGTGAAAGTCATGCGCCTCGATCGCTTTGACCTTGAGTAACTAATCACATCGATAGTATAAAGGGAGCTTAGGCTCCCTTTATTTTTGGAGAAACCACAGGTGGCGCGTTCAACCATAGAACAATGGCGTATGTTTAAGGCAGTTGCTGATTTTGGCGGCTTTCAGCAGGCGGCCGATCACGTGCATAAAAGCCAGTCGACCGTGCACCACGCGGTCAATAAGCTTGAAGAACAACTTGGTGTGCAGCTGATTGAAGTACAGGGTCGTAAAACCACCATTACCCCAGCCGGTCAGCAGCTGTTGCGCCGCATTACGTATTTGCTAGCCGAAACCGAACGCTTTGAAAACGTGGCGAAGAACCTCAAGCAAGGGGTAGAGTCACGTTTAGCCATTGCGGTTGATGAGGCCTTTCCGAAAGACGTGCTGTACCAAGCGCTTGCGGAAGTATCAAAAGAGTTTCCGTTGGTTCACATTGAGGTTATTGAAACCATCTTAAACGGCGCCAATGAGCTGCTTAACAAAGGGGTGGCCGAAATTGCTTTGTCGCCGTTTACCCTCGCTAATGAACTGAGCGAAGACTTGTGCCAAATGGAGTTTATGGCGGTGTGTGGTGCTAAGCATCCGTTAGCACAAAAGCAAAATGTAAGCCCGGAAGACCTTAAGCAGTATCGCCAAATAGTGTTGCGCGACTCGGGGCAAGAGCGCCAAATTGATGTGGGTTGGCTTGGCTCAGAGCAGCGCTGGACGGTCAGCCATATGGCCACGTCTATTGAATTGATTCAGAAAAACTTGGGTTTCGCTTGGCTGCCCAAAACCGCTATTGCTGACTCACTGCAATATGGTTTGCTAACGCCCATTCAGCTTACGCGCGGCGCTACGCGCACCTTAAGTTTGTTTTTGAATTTTCGTGATGCGCAAACATTAGGGCCTGTGGCCCGCAGTTTTATTGGCCATGTGCGCTATTTAACAGAATAATCAAAAACGGTATTGAGAATTGTTCGCATTTGCATTAGGATCGCCACCCTAAGCAAAATTCATCTTTTAGGGGTGCGAACGTGAACAAATTTTCAGCGATTACCTGCGTTTTTCTTGCCGCAGGAGTTCCGGTTGCTCAAGCCGCTGCGCTAGAGCCGCAAACAACCGAAGCCATTGAACGCCTGCAAATTCGTGGCGAGCAGCAAAGTGGTTACCTTGCAGGTGACCAAAAGTCAGCGACCAAGCTTGATATTTCTATTAAAGAAACCCCGCAAACGGTTACGGTGATTACCCAAGAACGTATCCGTGATTTTGGCTTAACCGACATTAATACCGCTTTAGAAAATTCAGCCACTATTAATGTTGAGCAAGTAGAAACGGACCGAACTTACTATACGTCGCGGGGCTTTGAATTAAGCAACTTTCAGGTAGACGGTTTAGGTTTGCCACTAGTAAAC
The DNA here is from genome assembly GCF_900116895.1 of Pseudidiomarina donghaiensis. GTDB lineage: Bacteria > Pseudomonadota > Gammaproteobacteria > Enterobacterales > Alteromonadaceae > Pseudidiomarina > Pseudidiomarina donghaiensis. The sequence continues at coordinate 10,451 of NZ_FPCF01000005.1, forward strand.
AGCAACAGTCACGGCCGTATGGACGCAGCGTTATACGAGCGCATTGAAGTGGTGCATGGTGCTAATGGCGTCATGACTGGGGTAGGTAGCCCTTCTGCCACGGTAAACATGGTACGTAAGCGCCCGAAATCTGAAACTAAAGGTTCAGTGGTGGCGTCGTTAAGCTCATGGTCGGGCAAGCGTTTAGAAGGCGACTTTACTGGCGCACTGACTGACTCGGTTCGTGGCCGCGTGGTGCTGGTTGGCGACGACCGCGAATCGTATTTAGACCGCTACCAAAACAACTCGCAGCTTTTTTATGGTGTGGTGGACTATGCGCCTACCGCGAATACTTTAATCACCCTTGGCCACAGTGAGCACCGCAGTGACTCTGATGGCAACATGTGGGGCGCTTTAACCCTGCATTATGGTGACGGTACGCCAACGAACTTTGACAGTTCAACTAACATTGCTGCCAACTGGTCGCAGTGGAACGTTAATGAAAGCCGCAGTTTTGTCGATGTTGAAACCGTGCTGACCGACAATTGGAATTTGCGTTTTGCCTACAATCGCGTGCGCACCGACGAAGACAGTTACTTGTTTTACACGTATTTACCCGACCCAGCGACTGGCTTAGACCCTGAAACCGGTTTGGGCTTGTTAGGCTACGGCAGCGAATTCGATTTTGACGACAGTCAAGATAGCTTCGACCTTTACGCCAGTGGTCGTTTTATGGCCGGCAACTTAGAGCACGAAGTGGTGGTTGGTACAAATTATGCAACGCTGAATTTTGATGAGATGTCGTTGTACGACTTTCACACCGGCAATGGCTTTCCAGCCATGCCGGCACTGGAAGACTGGAACGGTAACACTCCATTTCCAGAGTTCACCGACGGCTTAGCCGGCAGTGATATTGAAAACACGCAAAAAGCGATTTACGCGCAAGCGCGTTTCAGCTTGTCGTTAGACACCAAGTTATTGTTAGGCGGCCGTTACAACGAATTCACGACTGAAGGCTTGCAATACGGGGTTGACCAGTCACGGGACGAAGGCCAATTTATTCCGTATGTTGGGGTGACTCATAACGTTACACCAAGCACCACGGTTTATGCGTCGTACACTGAAACCTTCCAAGCGCAAAACTTGCGCGACCGTAATTTTGAGCGGTTACCGGCGTTAACCGGTGAAAACGCTGAAATTGGCTTTAAAACCGAGCTTTCTAACGGTGGTGCGCTGCTGTCGGCTGCTTATTTTCATGTGAAACAGAAAAACTTAGCGGTCGGCGACGGTACAGTAACGAACCCCAATACCAATGCCCCTGAGCCGGTATACCGTGCCGCCGAGGGTGTTTCTAGCCAAGGTATTGAGGTGGAGTTGTCGGGCGAGCTAGCCGAAGGTTTGCAAGGTAGCATTGCCGCAACTTCGTTTGAGGTGGATGGCGACGCAACGGTGGAAGACTACACGCCAGAGAATTTATTCCGGGCTTCATTAACCTACCGCCCAGCAGCGCTAGAGCAGTTAAAAGTAGGGGCTAGTTTTAACTGGCAAGACACCATTTCACGCGTGCAAGGCGTGGTGGGTGATAGCTATGTCAACGCCGGTGAAACCATTGTCACCACGCAAGAAGCTTATGGTCGCTTGAACCTGATGGCGAGCTATCAGTTTACCGACGCTGTAAGCGTAACGCTGAATGCCAACAACGTATTGGACAAGAAATACATCAATAGTTTGCTTTGGCCAACGCAAGGTTATTACGGTGCGCCACGTAACTATTCAGCAACGGTTCGCTGGAACTTTTAAGGTTTAACCAACAATGCGAAAGACTCTCCATAAATGGCATGGTTGGGCGGGGATCATTTGTATGGTCCCCTTTCTTGTTATTTGCCTTACCGGTAGTATTTTGGTGTTCAAAAAGGAAATTGATAGCTTATTGCTCGCCGGTGTGGCGGCCCTTGAGCCTGCTGAACAACCCCGAAAATCACTGAACGAACTCACCACCAGCGTGCAGCAGCAACTGCCCGGCTATGAGTTTGGTAGTTGGGAAATATTCCCAGCCGGGCATGACGAAGCTGATCGTATTTTCATGATCAAAAAAGGCACTGATGAGTGGTTCAAAGCACACTTGAACCCGTATACCGGTGAACTGTTAAGCCAACCCACCGAGTCGGGCCATTACCTAACCGACTGGTTGGTTGAATTGCATTACACGCTCATGCTGAACGACTTACAGTACTTGCCGGAGCATTTAGGCCTAATTATTGGCCTGATCTTGTCTGTGTTTTTGCTGTTTATGGGTATTTCGGGGCTGATTATTTACCGCCGCTTTTGGGCGCGCTTATTTACCCTGCGTTGGAACCAGCGCATGCTTGCTGTGTTTAGTGACTTGCATAAAATGGCTGGCACGTTTGCCTCACCAGTATTGCTGGTGCTTGCCATTACCGGTGGGTATTACAACATTCTTATTTTCTATGAAGAGTGGGTTGAGCATGCCGACGGTGCCGAGCACCACGTGATGACCGAGCGCTTGTATGCCACGGATTTAAATATTGATGCATTGGTAGCCGATAGCACCAAGCAGATAGATGGATTCAAGCCAACGTATTTATTGTTCCCGTATGAACCTGAGTTGCCGTTTACTGTATTTGGCCGCGCGCCAACGGCGAATCCGTTGTTAAGCAACTATGGCAGCGTGTCGAACTATGATCCTAAAACAGGGGCCTACTTAAGCACCTATAACCTTAATGAGCAGGGCGCTGGCGCTAAAACCTTAGACAGCTTTCGTCGTTTGCACTTTGGTACCTTCGGCGGCTTGCCGGTGAAGGTGATTTGGAGCTTGGTTGGGGTGTTGCCGTTGCTGCTTTCTATAACCGGTACCTACATTTGGTGGCAGCGTCGAAAAAAGCGTCGTCGGCGCCGATAGTTAGCGCGGCGCAAGGTTAGTACTTGCGTTCGCTAACAACTTGTTTCATTGTGTTCTATACAACTTCACAGGTTAATAAGAACGTATAGAACACACAGGAGACACCATGAAAATTTACGAAACTGCAACGGCGCCAAACCCTCGCCGTGTGCGCATGTTTTTAGCGGAAAAAGGCCTGCTTGATCAGGTTGAGTTTGTGCAAATTGACATTGCCAAGGGCGAAAACTTAACGCCTGAATTTGTCGCCATGAACCCCATGAAAAAAGTACCGGTGGCGGTACTTGATGACGGCACCGCGCTGGCTGAAACCATGGCTATTTGCCGTTATGTGGAAGAGTCTCATCCCAATACCCCCGCGTTATTAGGCGACAGCGCCAAAGAAAAAGCCCTGATTGAACAATGGCTACGGTGGATAGATTTTTACTTAATGACTCCGGTTGGCATGTGTTTTCAGCACACTTCTGGCTACTTCAAAGACCGTATGAATTGTTTTCCTGACTATGGCCAAGACTGTTATGGCGCTGCTGAAAAGTTCTTTGCGTTTTTAAACGAGCAGCTAGCTGACAAGCCCTACTTATTAGGTGACAAGTTTACCGCAGCCGATATCAACGCGTTTTGCACCGTCAGTTTTGCCCGCGTGGTGAAGTTACGTATTGATGATGATCAGCCGCACTTACAAGCTTGGTTTGACCGTATTAATGAACGGCCTTCGGCGAAGGTATAAATGGCACAGCAGATAGTTGAAGTTGCCATTATTGGCACGGGTTTTGGCGGCCAAAGCACGGCGATTAACCTATTAAAACAAGGCATCACCGACTTTGTCATGCTTGAGCGCCGCGCCTTTATGGGCGGCACTTGGTGCCAAAATAGTTACCCAGGGGCACAGGTTGATGTGCAGTCGCCGTTGTATTCATTGGCGCAAGAGCCTTATCCCTGGTCACAAATGTTTACCACCCAACCTGAGCTTGAGGCCTATACTAATAAGGTGATTGATAAGTACGGGTTGCGCGATAAAGCACGGTTGAATTTTAACGTGCAGCAAGTGCGTTGGTGTGGTGAGACATTGCATTGGTTGATAACCAGCGACAGCGGCGAGCAGGTGCAGGCGCGCTTTGTGGTGAGTGCGCAAGGGCCGCTAAGCAATCCGGTTATTCCTGATTTTCCGGGGCGCGAACGCTTTCAAGGCGAGAGCTTTCATACCAATCATTGGAACCATGACTTCGACTATCGCGGTAAGCGTGTTGCGGTGATTGGCAGCGGTGCCAGTGCGGCACAGGTGATACCAACCATAACGCCCGATGTTGCCCAGTTACATGTGTTTCAGCGTTCACCCCATTGGGTGCTGCCGCGCCCTGACCGCGTATTTTCGCCGCGCGTACGGCGCTGGCTTGGCAAACGTTGGGTATATCAAACGCTGCGCAAGACTATTTATTGGGCGTTAGAGTGGCGAGTGTTTGCTTTTAAGTATACGCATGGGTTAATGCGCTTTTTTGCTCAGCGTCCGGCACTTAAGCACTTACGAGACCAAGTTCCCAATGCTGAACTGCGGGCGAAGCTAACGCCAGACTACACCATTGGCTGTAAGCGAATTATTGTGTCCAATACGCTTTACCCTGCGCTAAGCCAACCGCACGTAACCTTGCATAGCCGTGAAGACGGTATTGCTGAAATAAATGAACGGGGTATTCAAACCACTCAAGGGCAGCAAATTGATTTGGACTTGATTGTTTATTCTACTGGCTTTGACGCAACGGATGGCGCCGTAGGCTATGAGCTGATAGGTCGCGGTGGTAAGCATCTGCAGGAGGCCTGGCATGAGTTTCCGCGGGCATACTTAGGCACCGCGTTACCGCAGTTTCCCAATTTGTTTTTAGTCACAGGGCCCAATACGGGTATTGGCCATACTTCGGCTATATTTGTCATTGAGTCGCAAATGAAATACATCATGCAGGCTATTCGCTATGCGCGTGACCAAAGCAAGTCTATTGAGGTAACGGCGCAAGCAGAGGCTGACTATACCGATATGATACACCGCGAAATGCGCAAAACTGTATGGCATAGCGGCGGGTGTAACAGCTGGTATAAAAGCAAAAGCGGCCACGTTATTGCCATGTACCCAGGGTTTAGTTTTGTGTACCGCATAATGGCGAGCCGATTTAAGCCACAGCATCATGTGCTCATTGGCGGCAAGGACGACAACTCATGAAAAAGTTTATATTTACTTTATTGGCTTTAGCGTGTGCATTTTGGTTGGCGAGTATGCACCCGCGTTTTGGGTTGGCAGTGTATGACGTTGCTGCGGTTACGGAAGCGAAGCTGTACGGTTTCGACAAAGTATGGGTAGAGCTTGATGAAATGCCAATGGCCACTTACCAGCGAGGCACGCCAAAAGGTGGTAACACAGTTATTCTGTTGCATGGCTACACCGCATCGAAAGAACTGTGGCTGCGTTTTGCCAAGCATTTAGATGAAAACATTCACGTGGTTATTCCCGACTTAGCAGGGCATGGCGAAACGGGCTATTTTAGTGGTTGGTCGTACACTGCGGCAGCACAGGCTGAACGTGTAAAGCAATTGATGGATGTGCTTGGGGTGCAGCAAGCTGCTATTGTGGGCAATTCGATGGGCGGTATGATTGCTGCCAATTTTGCCATTATGTACCCCATGCAAACCCAAGCCATTGGGTTGTTTAACCCAGCCGGTGTTACCCCGCCAACGCCAAGTGTTACAGAAGCCATGTTTGCCGAGGGCAACTCGCCATTTGAAATAGATAACACCGCGGATTTTCTTGCATTTTATGCGCTAACTATGGAGCAACCGCCGTTTGCGCCTGAGTTTGTTTTACGCGGTATGGCCGAGCGCTATATGCAGCGCAAACCAGCTTATCAGCATATTGCCAATGACTTTCGCTTTAACGATCAGTTGGACAATCGCTTGGGCTTAATTAAGGTACCGACGCTGATAGTTTGGGGTGACAAAGACCAAATTTTGAGCCCTACGGCTGCGACGGTGTGGCACGACGGTATTGCCGGTAGTAAATTGGTGGTGTTTGAGGGTATAGGCCATATGCCTATGGTTGAGGTCCCCGAGGCGTCAGCCGCGTTAGTGTCAGAGTTTGTCTTTTAGTTTGATTGTGCTAGACATAATAGATTATCAAAAATGGAAGCATGGCATTGACACACGCGCCTTTTAATAACGACGAATTAATTGGTTTTTTCGTCAGTTATGGAGTAAGTCATTGAATCCGTTTTGGGTGTGTAAACCTTGCGGCAACGACTTTGAAATGATTACTGCGAACCCCTCGGCACTGGCTCTTGACCCACGCTAGGTTGCCGGTACGCGGTTTTCTGATTTAGTGCGTGGGCCGGGCTATTCTATTGAACTGCTAAGTGGTTATTACGACTGTTTAATGTCAAAATCACCCATTGAATTTGAACAGCGTGTACTGCACGACAACAAAGAATTTGTGTTTCGTACGTTTCTTGTGCCCATTTTGAATGAACAAAATGAGGTGACTCACATTTGGGGTACGGCCCACAATTTAACCGACTTTCTTGACCCACAACGTGAACTGCTGGCATTAAACCAACTGCTTGACGCAAAAGTGCAAGAGCGCACAGCACAGTTAAATCAGGCTATGGCGAAACTCGAAAAGTTATCTATTACTGATGAACTGACTCAGTTATCCAATCGGCGCTATTTTGACCAAGCGCTGAAAAAGGAAGTGCGACGCGCGCAGCGTGCCAGTCATGTGTTAGCTTTAATTTATTTCGATATTGACCACTTTAAAGACTTTAACGACACCTACGGTCATAGTGCGGGCGACAAATGCTTACAACGCATTGCGAAAGTTTTATCGAAGCACGCCAGTCGCGCGGATGACTTGCTGAAATTAGCCGACGATGCCTTGTACCGCAGGAAGAAATGTGGCCGGAATGCTAGTGTACTCGCCGATGGGCGCGTATAATTTGGCCTCCTTTTGTTTCAAGTTGGTCAACAGTTCAAATTATGGAAACGCAACACATTGTCGTAGTGGGTGGTGGGGCAGGCGGATTAGAGTTAGTCACAAAGCTGGGCCGAAAATATAAGCATGATGCGCATGTTTCGGTAACTTTAATCGACAGAAATTTGACTCACGTTTGGAAACCTTTGTTACACGAAGTAGCTGCTGGCGCTCTTGATGCAGATATTGATGGTGTGGATTACCGTGTTCAGGCAGCGCACGCGCATTTCAATTTTCTTCCTGGTGTGCTCTGTGGTATTGATCATGAAAAGCGTGTGATTAATCTTGCAGCTATAAACGATGATCAGGGCCGACAAATTGTCGCCGCGCGAAACATTCCCTTTACCTACTTAGTACTGGCAATTGGGTCAGTGACCAACGACTTTGGCACCAAGGGTGCGCAACAACATTGTTTTTTTCTTGATAGTGTTAAGCAAGCGACCCGCTTTCATCATCAACTGATGAACACATTTTTGTCGTTGCAGGCAGAAAAATACCCTCGTCCCCTTAATGTAGCGATTGTAGGTGGTGGCGCGACGGGAGTTGAGCTTTCTGCTGAGCTATATAAATCGGCAGAACTGATTCGCTCTTACGGTTTTTCTGACTTTCAGTTAAGTCAGTTGAAAATTACCTTAGTTGAGGCTGGGCCACGTATTTTACCTGCGTTACCTGAACGAATTGCCGCGGCAGCCCAGCAAGAGTTAATTAACTTAGGTGTGAAAGTGCGTGTGCAAACTCCCGTAGTTGAAGCCACTGAACAGGGGCTAGTGACGCAGTCTGGAGAGCTTATTGAAGCAACCATTAAAGTATGGGCAGCGGGTGTAAAGGCGCCGGAGTTTTTGGCTCAACTTGGTTGTTTTGAAACAAACCGTGCAAATCAAATTGTGGTTAGGCCAACGTTGCAAAGTACAACTCATAGCCAAATATTTGTCATTGGCGATTGTGCGGCGGTAGAGCAAGCTGACGGCTCTCGGGTGCCACCGCGTGCGCAGGCTGCGCATCAAATGGCTGAATGTGCCTATCTAAATATTGTTGCCATGCTGAAACAACAACCATTGCGTCATTTTGTATACCGTGATCATGGCTCATTAGTATCGCTTTCAAGTTATTCAGCAGTGGGCAGCTTAATGGGAAATTTAACGCGTGGCGCCATGATGGTTGAAGGTTGGTTAGCACGAGTTATGTATAAAAGCTTGTATCGAATGCATCAAGTGGCGGTTCATGGCTATTTCAAAACCATCTTGTTTATTTTGGTACAGAAATTGAATCGCCGTTTAAAGCCACGCTTAAAATTACATTAAGCGTGGCTGTTACGGCTTATATTAGAAGCTGTATTCTAAACCTAATGACACGGTTTGTGGCTTGTTCGGGCGCGCGCCATGTGGTGTGCGTGAAACAATGCGTTGTTGGTCAAATAGGTTGTCTACTTTCACAAATACAGTGGCCTGGTTGCTCAGTGGGTAGCGGCTAATCAAGTCCACCACAAATACTGAGTCGGTGTAGCTAAAGGCATTGGTGTTGTTGTTGCAGCCAACGCTTACACAAGTTTCGTCCATGTATTTTGCAACCACGTACTGGTTCCAGCCTGAGTCATGCTCAACACCGACACGTAAGCTCATGGTGTGCTCTGGAATATCGGCCAAACGGTCGCCTTTTTGCACGCCAGTCACTGGGTTGGTGGCACTAATTTCAGCGTCGCTAAAGGTGTAGTTAAAGTTCACTGGCAAGTTAAACTCACCGGCTTGCCATTCGTAGCCCGCCTGGAACTCTAAGCCTTGTACTACGGCTTCGCCGGTCACAAATGTACCTGAGGTAGCGCCGTTGCTGCATGGGCTTGCTAACGAGCACACTTCGGCTTGGTTGTTAAAGTCGCTACGAAACGCGAGGGCTTCAACAAACCAGTCGTTGCTGTAACGCACACCCGCTTCGTAGTTCGTGCTGGTTTCTGGTTCGTCAGTTTCTGTTGCGCCGCCACCAATGGGTGAGAAGCCGCGATGCACACCGGCAAGTACCTGCCAGTTGTTGTTTAGGTCATAGGTAAATGACGCGCCCGGCAGCCATTCTTGAGTGTTGTTCGAGCGGTAGCTTGGAGTGTCCGCGCGTTCTGGCGTTGCGAACTGCTGACGGTAGGTGTCGACGTCTTCATAGCGTAACGCTAGGTTCACTAATAAAGCATCGGTAACTTGCCAAGCGTCGGTTACCCACAAGCTAAGAGCATCGCCGCCTTCCAAGCGGTTGTCACCGCCGGTGGGTTCAATTATACGGTCAAACACTAGGCTACCGTTAATTTGGTCGTACACTTCTTTTGGCTGATAACGGTCTAATGAGTCGTTGTGATCACGCACACCGACATTTAGGGTGTGGTCTGCCAACAAGGTGGTGACATTCAATTCAACGCCATATGACTCATATGTGCGGTCGCCGTGAGTATAAGTTAGGTCTTGAACGTCAAGAGTCCCGTCTAAAATAGCTTGGGCCTGGGCGTCGCCTGCGTTCGCTGCATTAATGAATGAGCTGGTACTGGTTTTGAACCAGTCACGATGGTACTCATTGCGATAGGCAATGGCGCTTAAACGCGACGCATCGGTTAAGTCTAAGCTGTAGGTTAATGAAAAGCTTTTGTGCTGGTTGTCCATTTGGTCAATTTCGGACAAGCCATAACGACGGTTTGGGTTCTCAGCAAAGTCTTTGTCAGTTAAACCCGCGTAGGTTTCGTTAGACACCTGCTCTGAATACTGCATTTTGGCCAATAAGCTTTGGCGCTCGCCAGTCCAGCTAAGTTTTACTAAATAGTCTTCAATATCGAAGCCAGCATCACGGCTGCTGCGGTCAATGTCTTTAAAGCCATCGCTGCTGCGCTGCACAGTGTCAATCAAGAAGCCGAAATCACCGGCGCGGCCACCGTAGTATGCGTGAATATCTTGAGTGTTGTGCTCACCAAACTTGGTGGTGATTTTGCCGCGGTTTTGTTGCGGAATTGGGGTGGTGATCATGTTAATCACGCCGCCCGTTGTTTGCGGGCCGTAACGCAGAAGCGGTGCACCTTTGAGTACTTCAATGGTGTGCATGCGGTAAGCTTCTGGGAAATAGTATGCGGCTGGGTCAACGTACGGTAATGGCGCAATTAAAACGCCGTCTTCCATGAGGGTGACTTTGCTGCTGCGACCGCCAGAGGCAGCACGAATACCAATGTTAGGGCGCAAGCCTTGGCCGTCCTCTTCGCGGATATAAACGCCAGGTACGGTTTTCAATAACTGGTTAATATCGGTGTTGGCTTCAATGGTAATTTGTTCTGCGTCAACGACAGCACTAGAGCCTGGTAGCTTTTGCGCATCTTGCTTGCTACCAATAATTTGCATAACTTCGTCAATATTATCGTCGCTGCTATTTGTTGCTGCAGTTTCAGCATGCGCGACAGACAGTTGCAACCCCAGTGCCGTGAGCAGTGCGGTTGCTAAGATAGAACGTTGCATCGAATTTCCCCCAAAAGTCGAACAAAATTTAGGGGGTGGAGTATAAATGCAAATTATTCGCATTTACAAGCTATTCGATCAAACTTTAACTAAAACACTATCTCGCTCAACTTTTGAAAAAGGTATGACACTTAAACGATTGCCTTTTTGTATCAGTGGGCTGTCGGCTAATTCGGCCACGTTCTTAAGCTCATCAAGGGTGAGAATTCGCGCAAATTTACGCATAAACTTTAAGTCGACGGCATCCCATCGTGGGTTGTCTGGCTTGCTGCGCTTGTCAAAGTAGGCTGATTCGGGATTGAATTGAGTCGGGTCTGAGTAAGCTGTACGAGTGACGCGAACAATACCGGCAATGCCAATTTTTGCGCAGCTTGAATGATATATAAAAACCTCATCGCCAATGGCCATATCTCGCATGAAATTGCGTGCTTGGTAATTGCGGACACCGTCCCAGCGAATGACTTGATCCGGTGTTGCGGCAAAATCATCAATGCTGCACTCGTCGGGTTCGGTTTTCATAAGCCAATACTGCATAGCTGCTGTCCTCTTATATTTTTCGGGTAAGTCATGTCTCTTAAGTAAACAGGCTGATAATTTGGTAGCATGGTACGCAAATTACGCGCAGTTGACGACTGTTTGCGTTTGGCAGTATTTAAGGAGTCATGATGTTACAACCTGCGAATAAAGTGAAACTATCGGTACTTGATCTAGCGCCGATAACCGAAGGCAGTGACGCTCGGCAGTCATTATTGAATTCGGCTGACTTGGCTCGGCATGTTGAAAACTGGGGTTATCACCGCTTTTGGATGGCTGAGCACCACAACATGACAGGCATCGCAAGTGCCGCGACCGCTGTTGCCTTAGCTTATATTGGTAGTCAAACCCAACACATTCGCATTGGCGCTGGCGGTATTATGCTGCCCAATCATGCGCCGCTAATCGCTGCTGAGCAATTTGGTACCTTGGCGGCGTTATACCCAAATCGGGTTGACTTGGGCTTGGGCCGCGCACCGGGAACCGATGGTGCCACCTTGCGTGCTTTGCGTCGCACTTACGACAGCGCGGACGGTTTTCCAGCTGACGTGCAAGAGTTACTCATGTATTTAGATGACCCCAAACCTGAGCAAACAATTAAAGCCGTACCTGGCATGGGGTCACAGGTGCCAGTTTGGATATTGGGTTCAAGTTTGTTTGGTGCTCAGCTAGCCGCTCGTTTGGGCCTGCCTTATGCGTTCGCTTCGCACTTTGCACCCGATTATTTGCAGTTAGCACTTGAGGCTTACCGTAACAACTTTCAACCGTCCAAGTATCTCGACAAGCCGTATGCCGTGGCGGCGGTAAACGTATTTGCAGCGGACTCAGAGCAAGCCGCAAAGCGCTTGAAGAGCTCCATGCAGCAGCAATTTATTGCATTACGCCAAGGTACCCCAGGGCCATTACCTGCACCTCTAGATGATATTGAGCAGCAGGTTGATCCCATGGCTTTAGCTGCTGCAAATCATGCGTTAAAGTATACCGCTAGCGGCACCGCTGAACAGGTGCATCAATACCTGCGCGACTTTGTCGCCGCTACTGGCGTTAACGAAGTTATGTTGACTTGCCATGCTTATGACCACCAAGCGCGCTTGCGCAGCTTCGAATTGGCACAAGGAGTGCAATTTGAGTCATGAATTACTAACCGCATTGCGTGAAAATACTCACGCAATGCATCAAGCGTTAGATCATCACCCGATGATGGCACGGCTGTTACAACCAGAGTTAACCGCCACGACTTATGCCAATACCTTAGCCTGGTTACACCCCCTACAAACAGTGCTTGAAGGGCACCTTGCGAAGTTGCTCTCAACTTATGCTAGCCACCTTGAGTTAGCTTCTCGCGTGGCCGCCTTAAACGATGATTTAGAGCGGCTCAATACTCAGCCATACCAGTTGCCGGACGATATTCAGTTAGAAATTCAACGAACTCTAACGCCGTCGTTAGGCACCGTAGCCGGTATGCTTTATGTTTTAAATGGGGCGCGCCTAGGCTCAGCGCACATAGCGCGACGCCTACAGTATACAAGCCCTGATTTACCCAGCCGATACTTTGCTGAGGCAAACGGTGAAATTCATTGGCCGTACACCTTAAAACTGATCGATCATTTAGAAAATTACGAATATAGTGATTGTACATCTGCTGCTGAAGCAGTTTTTCGGTGGTACATCAAAGTAATGAATAGCGCTCAACAGGACGCTGTATGTCAAACGGTGTGTGGGTATACATAGTAATAATTGCTGTATTAGCGCTAAGCGTTGCTGTGGCGTTTGCGTTGGTGTGGCGTTTACGGTTGAAAGTTAGGGCGCAGCGAAATTTTCTGCACGACTTTATTGATGCTGAATATGATACCTTGCGGGCACTAGCCCAAAACCGACCGTTGTCAGAAAAGCTAAGTGATATTTGTGAGCTCGTAGAGCACCAAGTTCAAGACAGTTTTGCGTCGGTCATGATTGCCGATAGCTCATTAACTGTTTTAAATGCTGAAGCTGTAGGCGGATTACCTCAGGCTTTTAGGCTGGCTTTACAGAACCTATCCATAGCCGATGGCGTTGGTGCCTGTGGTACCGCAGCTGCATTGGGTGAACCGGTTATTGTCGCTGACATGTACTGTGATGAACGCTTTGACTCATTCGTACCACTGATAACGCAATACAACCTGCGCGCCGCATGGTCATTTCCAATATTTTCTGCAGAAAAACAATTGCTCGGTACCTTTGCTTTATATTCCAAACTTGCTAGAACGCCTAGCATTTCAGACATGAAGTTAATAGACCGCAGCCGCGAGCTCATTTCTTTGGTAATTACACAGCATCGCGATCGGGTTGAGCGCGAGCGCAGTGAGCAACATACGTTGTCGTTGTTTGATTACAACCCAGAGGCCGTATTTACCCTTGATCTTGAAGGGCATTTTATGAGCTTAAATGCGGCCGCCGAACGCTTAATTGAATTTAAAGCCGAACAAATGGTTGGGCAGCCTTATGATTTGGTAGTGCTTGAGGAAGACAAACAGCGGACGCGAGAGCACTTTGAAGCGACCAAGCGTGGGGAACCTCAACATTATGAAATTGGCGTGCTGAATCAACGCGGGCAGCTACAACGCATTGAAATTACCAATATGCCGATAATTATTAATGGCGAAATTACCGGTGTTCATGGCATTGCCAAAAACGTGACTCAGCAACGCGAATACGAGGAACGGTTACAAATTTTGGACCGTAGTGTCGAGGCGAGTACGAACGGTGTCGTGATAAGCGATGCTCGCAAAAAGGGATTTCCGGTTATTTATGTAAACCCTGCATTTAGTGCCATTACAGGGTACCAAGCCGAAGAAATGCTGGGGCGCAGTTGCTCCATGTTACAAGGGCCGGGAACTAGCCTCAACGCCACGAAAAAAATTGCCGATGCGCTGCGCGAAAAGCGTGAAGTGCGTTGCACTATTCGTAATTACCGCAAAGACGGGACACCGTTTTGGAACGAACTAATCCTTTCGCCAGTGCGCGATAGTCATGGTGAAGTGACTCACTATGTTGGCTTACAAAGCGACATATCAGCGCGTATTGCGCACGAAGAAAAATTGGCCTACCAAGCAACGCATGACGTATTAACAGGGCTTGCGAATCGGTCGTCGTTAGAAACTTATTTGTATGAGTCAAGCCTGCATGAAACCAAGCTGGTTTATGTGTTATTTATTGATCTTGATGGCTTTAAGCCAGTTAACGACAGTTTAGGCCACGAATGTGGTGACCATATTTTACAGCAAACGGCACAGCGTCTGCGCGCAGCGATTCCTGAGCAAGACATGCTTGCGCGCTTTGGTGGCGATGAATTTGTTGCGGTGGTGCAAAGCATCACTGAACCGAGCGATGTCGTGGCTTTGGTGAAAACCATTTTGGCGCAGTTTGACGCGCCTTTTGTGTACGAAGACGCCGAGGTAACGCTGTCGGCAGCTATCGGTATTGCTAGCAGTGATGTACCGACAAGCCACCCCAATGAGCTGATTCAGTTTGCTGATGTGGCCATGTATGAAGCGAAACGCCTGGGTAGTGGTACTTATCAGTGGTTCTCGCCAGAGCTTGATTTAGGTACACAGCAACAATTAACCCTGCGCACACAGTTGCAAGAAGCCATAACGAAACAACAATTTGAGGTGTTTTATCAGCCGATAGTTAACAATGTTGGTGCAGTGGTGGCGGCCGAGGCCTTGGTGCGCTGGAAACACCCAGAACAAGGCTATATTTCGCCGGTTGAATTTATTCCGTTAGCTGAACGCACAGGGCAAATTGTGACGATAGGCCGTTGGGTGTTAGAGCAAGCTTGTCGTGATTTGTCGCAGTTGCGTGAGCACGGTGTTGGTCAAGTGAGCGTCAACTTTTCGCCCATGCAATTTTACCGTGACGATTTTCTATCGTCGGTTGAGCAGGCAGTTCGTGCGTATGGCGTAAAACCGGGGCAATTGGTAGCGGAGATTACTGAGAACGTATTGCTGCGCGATACCACCGCCTCTTTGGCAATGATGCATAAGTTACGTGACTTAGGTATTGAAATTGCTTTAGATGACTTTGGTACTGGGTTTGCCAGTTTGAGTTACTTGAATATGATTCCGGCCCAGAAACTCAAAATAGACCGTATTTTCGTACAAGACATTCACATCAACAGTCGCAACGCCGCCATAACCCGCGGCGTGTTAACCATGGCTGCTGAGTTGGGTATGACGGTTGTTGCCGAAGGGGTGGAAACCTCAGACGAGCGCGACTACCTGAACAATTATGCCTGTGACTTTATGCAGGGTTACTTGTTCTGTAAGCCATTGCCTATAGCTGAGCTGATTGATTGGTTAAACCACAAATAAGTTACGGTACATGCGCTCAGCATAGTCATCTGTCATGCCAGCCACGTAGTCACACAGAATACGGTCGGCAGCTGCTTGACCTTGTTCGTGCTGAGCTTTTTGCCAGCGTTCACGGGTATTGCGTGGCAGCAAACGCAGCGGCTCGGTATGCAGCGCGGTGAATAAATCGAGTAGCATATTTTGGCTGCGGTAGCGTAACTGCTGAATAGACGGCTCATTGATGACATGCTCAAACACCACGTCTTTTAGGCTTTTTAACAAAAACGCTTCGTCGGTTGGCAAGGTTGCATTAAAGCGAATTAACGGCTCTTGTGCTTGCGGCAATACTTCTTCAAGGCGTACCGCGGTCACAAAAATGTTCACGAGCGCACCAATTGCGTTTTTACGCTGATGGTGCTCGCGTCCAAACAACTGTTGCCCCAGCTTTTGCATCAGCTCGGCTAGGCCGCTTGGCAGAGCATCAATGACAGAGTCGACATGCGCATGCCATTGGCTTTCGCTTAAGGTACCGGTAACGACCGCGTCTTCTAAATCATGCACGCCGTAAGCAATGTCGTCCGCTAGTTCCATCAGTGACGCATCAAGCGCTTTGTACTTTGATTTTTGCCAAGGGGCTTGGCTGAGTGTGTCAACCTGCTGGAACAATTCGCGGTCGCTGTCGTTTAACGGCTGCAACACCCAGTCTAAGAGGTCGGCATCGCAAGCAAATAGCGCTTTGGCTGGCTTCCACTTTGCCAAGCTTCCGGGTTTAGTCAGATGATCAGGGGCGGTTAATTCGGGCATCAGTACTGGGTATTTGAGTAGCCCCAGCAGCGAGCGACGGGTTAGGTCCATGCCATGCTCGGGATGATACGCCTCAAGTTTACCGACAATACGAAATGTCTGACCGTTGCCTTCAAAGCCGCCAGAGCTGAGCATTTTGAAATGCAACGCAGCTTCGCCGCCATGGCCAAACGGTGGATGGCCAATGTCATGCGCTAAACAGAGTGTTTCCATGAGGTTTAAGTCGGGCAATAATTCGGCGTGCGCGGCACTGCTCACGTGTTGTAACTGATTTATTAGTGACGCACCAATTTGCGCGGCTTCTAAACTGTGCGTTAAACGCGTGCGGTAGAAATCATTTTCACCAACGTTCATGATCTGGGTTTTCGACTGTAATCGACGAAAGGCCGCAGAGTGCAGCACCCGCGCGCGATCTCGTTGCCATGGCGTACGTAAATCACCTGGCCGATTTGAAGGGCCACCCGAGCGGCGTTGGTGCCAATGTTCCGTCATGTGTTGGTTCCTGTATTAACCTGAAATAGATTGTTGAAAAATTACCACATCTCGGGGGTAAATAGTCAGCTGTAAGCCAAACTTTTGCGCCAACCACTGAAACGTTTGTTCATGAAAAAAGCAAATATGGGTTGGGTCGTTGCGATACGTCCATTGTTTAAAGCGCTCAATACTGTCCCAGCGTTGCGTCATAATGCCCATGAGGGCGTTGGGTTTTAAACAGGCAAGCAATTGGTTAAAAACCTTTGCTGGTGTTGCAAGGTGCTCAACAACTTCGGTCGAAACAATAAAGTCATATTGCTGTTGAAGCCTGGTCGGCTCATTGTCGTAATAAATATCGAACGTTGTGCAGCGAACCCCTATCTCGCGGAACATTTCAGCTAACACCGGAGTTGGGCCGCAACCAAAATCTAAGCCTTGGCTGCCCGCCGGCAATAGCGCACTTAATGGCGTAAACAAGCGCGATAAGAAGGCTCTATAACCCGGGTCGCCTGGGTTGTTTTCATGCAAGTCATAAATGGCTTTTTCAGCCACTGCATCGAGTAAAAAACGCTGCGGTACGTGAATAAGTTGGCAGTTTGGGCAATACCAATATTCGCGGCCGGCTAACGGGCCTCGCTGCATGGTATCGAGCAGCGAGGTGTTCGTGCTTTGGCATAACGGGCATACAGACGCCGACATAGCCTAGTCGCGGAAGTTCTCAAACTGCAACGGTAGCTCAATGTCCGAATTACGCAGCAGCGCAATGGTTTGCTGCAAGTCGTCACGTTTTTTGCCAGTTACCCGTACTTTGTCGCCCTGAATAGACGATTGCACTTTGATTTTGCTTTCTTTTATTTTCTTGGTGATTTCTTTGGCTAGCGGCTGATCAATGCCTTGCTTAAAGGTTAAAGCAAGACTATACAGTTTACCGCTGTGTGTTGGCTCTTCCGGCATATCAATACCGGCCAGGCTAATATTTCGCTTGGCACAATGGTTATTGAAAATGTCTTGCAGCTGACGCACTTGAAAGTCAGACTCAGAAGTTAGTGTCACAGTTAAATCGTTGAGTTCTATGGTGGCCTCAACGCCACGAAAATCGAAGCGAGTGGTCAATTCGCGAGTTGCATTGTCCACCGCATTTTTTAGTTCAACTTTATCGATTTCAGAAACAATATCGAAACTAGGCATGGTTGCGAGTCACTCCGTGTTAATTTTCAGCATAGCTTATACTAAAATCAGTGTAGGCTAAACGAATGGAATGCACGTAAATATAATAACGAAGCAATTAAGGACAACGCATGAGTGCGCAAGCAAATCACACTTTGGTGGTTGGTATTGGGGCATCAGCCGGTGGGCTAGAAGCTGTTAGCGAGCTTATTCGCCATTTGGATACACGTATTCCTGCATGTTTTGTGGTGTTGCAGCATTTGTCGCCCAACCACAAAAGCATGATGCCTGAAATATTATCACGTGAAACAGATTTGCCAGTGATTGGCCTGCAACGTGCAACCAAACCACGCCAAGGGACTATTTATGTGGTTCCCGCCAACAGCAATGCGATTTTTAAAGACGGCCGCATCGAGTTAACCCCAGCTGTTCCTGAGGTTTCGCCAAAACCTTCCATTAATAAGTTCTTCACGACGCTGGCAAAAGAAATGCATGACTTGGCCATTGGCGTTGTGCTGTCGGGCACGGGTAGCGATGGCACGGCTGGGCTGCGTGCTATTCAGGCCGAAGGCGGCGTTGCTATTGTACAAAAACCAGATACCGCGAAGTACCCAGGCATGCCACAGTCAGCGATTGATGCTGGTTGCGCAGATATGGTTTTGAGCCCCAAAGATATCGCCAAGCACATGCCTAGCATTGTCACTATGCATACCGACAGCAACGAAAGCATTGCGGAAAACCAGATGAAGCAAATTGTTGCCATGCTGAGTGACAGCATGAGTATGGATTTTAGTGGCTACAAGTCGGGTACTATGCAGCGGCGTATTCGACGGCGGGTTGTGTCCAGTGGTGCTGGGCGTGTGGGTGATTATATAAAACTGTTGAGCGAACGGCCTGACGAAATATCAGCGCTCGCCAGTGAGATTTTAATATCAGTGACCGCGTTTTTTCGTGACAAAGATGCTTTTGAAAGTTTTAACCAAGCATTGTTGCAGCACCTGCAAGAGCACCCAGAAAAAAATGATTTACGGGTGTGGGTGGCAGGCTGTGCAACCGGCGAAGAAGCTTACTCAGTTGCGATGCTGATTGCCGAGGCGACGGCAGGCCATGATAGCCCATTGCAGGTGCAAGTATTTGCCACCGATTTAGACGAAGAAGCCTTGCAGTTGGCTCGTCGTGGTGTGTATTCCATTGGGGCGTTGGCCGAAGTTCCAAACTACATGATTGATAAGTATTTTAAGCAAACCAGCCAGCACCTTGAGGTGAGTAAAAAAATTCGCGATATGGTGGTGTTTGCGCGCCATAATTTAGTTACTGACCCACCTTTTATGCGCGTTGACTTTGTCACCTGCCGTAATGTGCTCATTTATTTTGAACCGAAGCTACAGCGCAAAGTGTTACAGCGGTTTCACTTTGCTTTGGCGCCCCACGGCATGTTGTTTCTTGGGCGTTCAGAAAGTATTACCCAAGCCGAAGAGTTGTTTTATGTGGTGAACCGCCGTGACCGTCTATACGGGAAGTCTGAGCAAGCGGCTGCCTCAGTTATAAACGCGAAAGTGAGTCGTAAAGCACCTGAGCAAACCGTTGAAGACATTCCGACTAAGGACAATTTTGCATTGTTGCATCAGTTGTTGCTGGACATACGTTCCGCCATGGTTGTTTGCCGCCGTGACGGTTCGGTAATTCGCAGCATGGGTGATGTTGCACGGTTTTTTAATGAGAAAAAGATTGGGGCGAGTGAACCTAGTGACATTGGCGCGGGGGTTACCAACGCGATTATCAAGCCATTTAAAGACGAGTTGATTTCACTTATGAACCAGCTGGACTGGAACGGTAGCCGAGTATTTGGCACTGTGCAGGTCATTAAGGGTGAGTATTGGCAGTTATTGCTTATGCCGGTGCGTGAGAAAAGCGATTTGCATTTGGCTGTGGTTATTCTACCGGCTTTTTTACCCTCTGCAAAAGCGCAAGCCGAAGCCTTATTAAGCAGTGATAACGATCATGACAGCGTATTACGCGACGAGCTCAATGCGACCCGTGAGCAACTGCAAACCATGCTGGAAGAAATGGCGACATCGAATGAAGAGATGCAGTCATTAAACGAAGAAACCCAAGCGTCGAATGAAGAATTACAAGCCACCAATGAAGAGCTTGAGGCGGCCAACGAAGAGCTACAAGCTACCAACGAAGAACTGATAAGTTTAAACCAAGAATTGAACGTTAAAACGGCCGAATTAGTGGCGTTAAACGATGAATATGAGCATGTATACGATGCTTTAGAGTTTCCGTTACTGGTACTTGATGCGCAGGGAAAGTTGCTACGTTTTAATGCCCAAGCGCAGCGGTTATTAAATTTACGCGGTCATTCGATAGGTCGCGACTTTGCAACACTAAAGCTACCGAATTATTTGCGGAATGACAGCACAGCATTGTTTGAAAAAGTCTTTACCGAGGCTGATACCCAAAGTGTGATGGTGCGTGACGGCGAAAACGTTATACAGGTAACGGTAACGCCCGGTTTAAATAACGCTGGTGACGTTTATGCGGTGTTGGTGACGTTGATTGACGTGAGCGATATTACCCGTGCTCAAGAACAGCTGCGGCAGTCGCAACAGCAACTCAGCCAGATTATGTCGAACACGACCATTATTTTGGCGATGAAAGATTTATCGGGTACATACTCGTATGTAAACCCGCGCTTTATTGAGGCTTTTCAGCGCGACGAAGAAGCTGTTTTGGCACAAACCGACTTTGATGTATTTGCCCATGACTTTGCCAGTTCGGTGTGGGAACACGATTTGCGTGCCGTGCGAACGCGTCAGCCGCAAATATGTGAGCACAGTTACAGTGATAGTGAGGGGAACACCCGTATTTACCGCATGGTACATCAAGCGTTAACCGATGATAAAGGCAAGGCCTACGCACTTATTAACGAAGCTGAAGACATTACCCAGCGCAAAAAGGCAGAGCAGCAATTACAAATTGCAGCGCGTGTTTATGAACAAGCTGGCGAGGCTATTGTCGTCATGGACGAAAACGCGTTGATTCAAACCGTGAATAGTGCCTTTGAAAAACTTACCGGGCGCGACGAAGAGCAGGCAAAAGACACCTGTTTTTGGAGCCTGTTACGGCTTGGACGTGAAAGCGAAGGGCCTAATAACCTACGTAACACGCTAGATGCCGAAGGCTTTTGGCAAGGCGAAGTAACGATTGGGCGAGGCAACAACGATACCTTATCGGTGTGGTTAACAGTGAACCGTATTCAAGCCGCTGACTCGGAAAAATCTGCGTTTGTTGCGGTGTTTGCCGATATTTCGAACTTAAAAGAGTCACAGCGAAAGGCCGAATATTTAGCTACGCACGATAGTTTAACAGGGCTGCCTAACCGTACGTTGTTTCATGATCGACTAGAGCACGCAATAGAGATTGGCAAGCGCAATCAATCTGAAGTTGGCTTGTTATTCATTGATTTAGACAACTTTAAAACTTTGAACGACACACTAGGGCATGACGCTGGCGATGATTTGCTTATTCAAGCGGCAGAGCGGTTAAAAACGGTAGCGCGTGAAACCGACACTGTTGCGCGCCTTGGTGGTGACGAGTTCACCGTAGTCATTGCCGATAGCACCATGGCCGCGGCCGAGCGTATTGCCCGACAAACGCTCGATGTGATGAGCCAACCGTTTATTATTGGTCGGCGCAAGCACTTTATGAGTGCAAGTATTGGTATTGCGTTTTTCCCAACCGACGGCCTGGATACCACCACGCTAGTTAAGGCTGCAGATACGGCCATGTATCGAGCCAAAGAAAACGGTCGTAATCGTTACGAAGTTTACAAAGAAGAGTTGCAGTCGCAGCTGATGCGCCATGCAAGCATGGAAAACGCATTGCGAGAAGCGCTACAAAAAGAGCAGCTGTATTTAGAGTTTCAACCAAAGTTTTCAGTGAAGAACCCTGACGAAATTATTGGAGCGGAAGCTTTATTGCGTTGGAAAGACCCGAAGCTAGGGCAAGTAAGCCCGGCCGATTTTATTGCCGTGGCCGAGCAAAGTAACTTAATTGTCGACGTGGATTTTTATGTGGCAACAGCGTTGATACGACAATTGGCGCGTTGGCAAAAAGACGGTGTGGACTACCCAGTTATGGCACTTAACGTGTCGCCAAAAAGCTTTCAGCACGAAAGCTATGTCGATCTTATTCTGCGCTTGCTTGACCAATATCAGGTGAAGTCGCTCATGATTCAGCTGGAACTAACTGAACGCACTTTAGTGTCGCAGCGAAACTCTGAACTTGGCAATATTGAGCGACTGCGTAATGCCGGTATTCAATTGAGTATTGATGATTTTGGCACGGGCTATTCGTCCATGAGCTATTTGAAGCGCTTGCCGCTAGCGGAGTTGAAAATTGATAAGTCTTTTGTTGATGGCCTTGGCCTAGAAAACAACGATGAAGCCATTTCGCGTGCTATTTTGGCTATGGCAAAAGCACTGGATATTCGCACTGTAGCCGAAGGTGTGGAAACCAAGCAGCAACTTCAATGGTTACAGCAAGAGGGCTGCGATTACGCCCAAGGCTATTATTTGGCCCGGCCGTTAAGCACTGAAGACTTTATCATTCGCCTACAACAAGGACGTAAAAATGAACACTAGTCAACGTGGATTTATTGCAGCCTGTGAACGAGAACAGTTGCATTTAAGCGGGGCTATACAAGCCTACGGCGCTATGATTATTGCCAACCAACATGGTCAAATAACCCATGTGTCAGAACAGGTCGGTGAGTTTTACCCTGAGATAAGCATTAAAAGTGTCGGCCATGGGCTACCTGATGAATTGTGGAATTTGTTTCGCCAATTTGAAGGCCAAACATTATGGTTTTCAGACGAGATTTTGGGCGCACAGGGTGAGCTTGATGTGGTGTTAAACCCGGTTGGACAGGAGCAGGTTGCTATCGAGCTGCTGCCGAGCCACCCGTCGCCAAATTTGCGCTCAGCACTCAGTGTATTGCCGAAATCCATAATGGATAACGAGGGCTTAAAAGCATGCCGACAAAAATTAGTTGATTATATTGCTGAATTGACTGGTTTTGAGCGCACAATTTACTATCACTTTTTGCCGTCAGGTGATGGCGAAGTGTTGGCCGAGTCATGCTCACGTTCTCATTTAGGTAGTTACTTGCAGTTGCGCTTTCCGGCCAACGATATTCCACAAATTGCCCGTTCACTGTATTTAAAAAACCCGTGGCGCTGTATTTTTGACGCCAAGACTGAATCGGTGTCTTTAGTGAGTCGTGACGATAGCGTGCCTGACTTAACCCATGCGGTATTGCGCAGTGTATCGCCGGTGCATATTCACTACATGAACAATATGGGGGTTCGCTCTTCGGTATCTTGGTCTATTGCGGGCAAAGACGACTTGCTGGCGCTGCTTTCGATACACGACAGCCAAGCTAAACAATTACCGTTTAGCCTGCTCGATCACATTAACGAACTTGTTGAGCGGTATAACTTTTTACTGCGCGAGTATCGCACTCAGCAGCGGATGAATTTGCACGACCGATTACAGTCTCAATTTAACTATTTTGCCGATAGATTTGGCAATTTAAGCGACGCTGAAAATTTGTGGGAAGAGCTCGCCACTTGGTTGATGGACGAATTTAATGCGGATGGCGTGGTGTTGCAAACGCCGCTGCAACGACTCCGTTTTGGGGCTGCATTAGAAGATCACGCCGTTGATATTTTGGTTCGCTTTATGAAAACGCAAGACGACTTGGTGTGGGTAACTGATAATTTTTTAGAAGACCTGCCAGCGGTTGAACTTAGTCAAGTGGCCGGTGTTGCAGCGTTACGAAGTAGTAATCAAGCAGAACACCACGCCCAACTATTTTTGTGTCGCAATGCCGAGTTGTATCAAGTGGCGTGGGGTGGGCGCCCAGACAAGCCGTTAGAGACGGATAACCCAGATATGCCCATTTCACCGCGTCGGTCATTTGAAAAATGGATTGAAACACGTCACTCGTTTAGTGCCCCGTGGGATGAAAACACCCGCATAAAATTAATGAAAATGCGTTTACTACTCAATGAGTTTTAATTTTTATATAGACATCTAAACGTCTATATTGATATTTGCGGATAAACTCGCTACATTAGCCCTCATGTTTAGCCATGAGGGCTTTTTTATGAGCCAAGTATTACGCAGCAAGGTTGCTGGTGGTGAGCTTGTTCTGTCGGTGTTAGGGGGAGCCAGTGACGCTAACCCGTCAGCGCCGTTGGTATTAGTGCTAGGCGGTATTTCGGGCGACCGCAATGCCATTAACCAGCACGATACTGGTTGGTGGCAAGGTTTGGCGGAAGCGGTAAATCCAAACAGCTACCGGGTTGTTCAGGTGGACTACGCTGGCGGCACCGGTGAGTCTGAAGTTAGCTCATTACCAACCAGTATTGCCGAGCAAGCCGCGCTTATTTCATCAGCGCTACAGCAACATAGCCTGCTTGAGTTTCATGCCGTGGTGGGCGGCTCCTATGGTGGCTTAGTGGCACTGGAATTAGCCCAGCACAAGGCCCTGACTATTAAGCGTTTGGCTATTATTGGTGCGGCGCACCGGCCGACTGCGCAGGCCGTTATGCTGCGTGCTCTGCAGCGTGAATTTGTGCGCCTAGGTGAAGCCGCCCAGCAACCTGAGCGTGGTGTGCAGTTGGCACGTGCTTTAGCCATGATGAGCTATCGCAGCGCTGAGGGTATGGACAGCTTCTACCCCGACCCACAAGACGCGGTTGCTTATATTGAAAGTCGTGGGTTACGCACTGTGCAGCGCTCATTGCCGCGCGCCCGACAGCTGTTTGAAGTGTTTGGCCCCGCACTTGATAACTACCGTATTGAGCCGAGCAATATTGAGCAGCCGACGTTATTGATTGGCTTTGATAGCGATCAACTAGTGCCGCCAAGCGTGCTTGAGGAATTTGCTGATAGGCTCCCCGATTGTCACGGTTGTCATATTTTTAGGTCGTTGTACGGTCATGATGGCTTCATAAAAAACACCGCAGACTATGCCACCACTTTAAGTTATTTTTTGGAGCAGTCATGTCACTAGGAATTATTGTGGTTGGTCTTGGCAACATTGGTGGAACTTGGTTGCGCGATTATGCCAAGCGCTTGCCGGCGGGCGTACAAATTTTTGGCGCAGCAAATTCGAAGCAGTTTTGGCGCTGGCCGTTACCAAACAATTGGCGCGATGTGCGCGACACGCAAGACGTTATTGCGGCAGTTACCACAGCCACTCAGGCGGGGGGGCGGGAGTTTTCTAACCTCGTCGTGCTTGACCTGACGGCCTCAAAAGACGTTAGCCGAGCTTACCCGCAGTGGATAGCGGCTGGCGCCCATTTAATTAGCGCCAACAAATATGCAGGCTCTAGCCACCCAAATTTTTACCGGCAGGTGCGCAACGCCTTAACCGAACATCAGCGCTATTGGCTTTACAATACCACTGTGGGCGCAGGGCTACCGATACAAAAGGCGGTACGCGAACGCCTAGACTGTCATGACACGATTGAAGTCATGGAGGGTAACTTTTCTGGGTCATTGTCATGGGTTTTTCAGCAGTATAGACCTGGTGATAAGCTTTCGGATTGGCTGCGAAAAGCCGCTGAACAGCACTTAACAGAGCCAGACCCACGGCTTGATTTGAGCGGCATGGATGTGGCGCGGAAGTTACTCATTTTGGCGCGCGATGCGGGTTGGGAGTTACAATTAGCAGATATTCAGCTACACAATTTAGTTCCCGCTAGTTTGCGTGACTGTTCAGTTAGTCACTTTTGGCGTGAAGCAGAAGCTTTTGACGCAGACTTTGAGCAATGGCGCTTGCGTGAGCACCCGCACGCAACGCAGTTTTGTTATATCGGTTCGGTACACAAATCAGCTGAAGGGAAAATAATCGCCAAGGCGCGACTGCAGCCTATCGATCAGCAGTCAGCCTATGCACACTTACCTCCGGGCAATGCTAATTTTATTATTCGTAGCCAGCAATATCACACCAACCCATTGGTTATACAAGGGCCTGGCGCTGGGCCGGAGGTAACAGCTACGGGCGTGCACAGTGATATTTTGGAATTATTAAAGCAACTGTAAAAAAACACTTGCGTCATGGATTGGTTTAATTATTATGGACGTCTAAACATCTATACGTTTTTAAATCTAAAATTTATAAGCTCAGACGCAAGTGAGGTTTTCATGACAGTAGCGAAGCACCCAGCCACATTAGCCATTCATCACGGCTATGATGCTGACCCCACCACCAAGTCGGTGGCCGTACCCATTTATCAAACCGCAGCGTTTGCCTTTGATAACGCCCAACACGGCGCTGACTTATTTGATCTCGCTGTACCTGGGAATATTTATTCGCGCATTATGAACCCCACCAACGACGTGCTTGAGCAACGTCTTGCAGCACTTGAGGGCGGGGTGGCAAGTTTAGCGGTGGCCTCGGGTATGGCTGCTATTCACTATGCACTCATTACTCTGGCCAACAGCGGCGACAACATTGTCACCACGCCGCAAATTTATGGCGGCACTTATACCTTGTTTGCGCATCAATTACCGGCTTTGGGCATCGATGTGCGCTTTGCTCAAAGTGACAAACCTGAAGATCTCGCCAAATTAGTCGACGCCAATACCAAAGCGCTGTACTGCGAAACCATTGGCAACCCCGCGGGCAATATTGCGGATATTAAGGGGCTTGCAGCCGTGGCTGAGCAAGCCGGGATTCCGTTGGTGGTGGACAATACCGTGGCGACGCCTGTTTTGTGCCGACCCATTGAGCACGGTGCCCATATTGTGGTGCATTCGCTGACGAAATATATTGGCGGCCATGGCACCACTATTGGCGGTATTATTGTCGATAGCGGCAAATTCGACTGGAACAAACACGCCGCTAAGTTTCCGCAATTTAGCCAGCCAGAGCCCGCGTATCATGGCGTGGTATACACCGAAGCTTTTGAGGCTGCAGCCTTTATTGCGCGTGTGCGTACGGTGGCGCTGCGCAATACCGGAGCGGCATTATCGCCCTTTAATGCGTTCTTGATTTTGCAGGGGCTTGAAACATTGCCGCTGCGCATTGAGCGCCACTGCGAGAATACCGCCAAAGTGGTGAATTATTTGCAGCAACACCCGAACGTTGATTGGGTCAATTATGCAGGCACCGATAATCATCCGCATTATGCCTTGGCGCAGCAGCTTATTGACGGTGGGCTACCAGCCTCGTTGCTAACCTTTGGCATTAAGGGGGGCTACCAAGCCGGCGTGAAGTTTTATGACCAACTGCAGCTGTTCAAGCGTCTTGTTAACATTGGTGATACCAAGTCACTGGCGTGCCACCCAGCTTCAACCACCCACCGGCAACTAAGCACCGAAGAGCAAGCTAGCGTTGGGGTTAAGCCCGAAGCCATTCGGTTGTGCGTGGGCATTGAACATATTGATGATATTTTAGCTGACCTTGATCAAGCATTAGCACATAGCTGTTGAGGTGCTTACTTCAGGTTGTCGCATAAGGTCTTGATGCAACGTAAAGACTGTTGGTGTTTGGTAAAGAAGTGATATTATCGGGCAACTATGTCAATTGTCAGATGAATGCAATGGAGTTGTCCGATGTATCGCAAGTTAGGTTTGCTAGTTATTGCCGCTGTGTTATTGCAAGGCTGTGCAACGTACGTAGAGCACAGGCTTTCTAGCCGCGTTGAACCTATGGGTATGCCGGCTAATATGCCCGAAATAATCACTGACACCGGTGGCCAATTTCGTGAATTTTGCTTGCCACATTTAGGCGGTTGCACAAAATACATTTATGCGCCGTCAACTACTGAGCGGCAAGAGCAAAGCTTTAAATTTACCGCGGTTTTTGAAGACGCCACCAAAGAGTACGTTCTTGATCTAAACCGCCAGCAGATTCCCGAAGTTCGTCGCGGCACTATGATTATGTTGCATGGTTATGGCGGCAACAAAGAAACCATGTATTTCTTGGCTGAGTATTATCGCTTTATTGGCTTTCACGTAATCATTCCCGACTTAAAAGGGCATGGTGAGTCATCTCATGAACAACCAGGGCTTGCGGTGAACGACGTTGAAATGATTCACAACCTGATTAACTCGCTTCCTGGCCGCGAGCGGCCACACCCATTGTTCATTACGGGATATTCCATGGGCGCTGTTGCTGCGGTGCACGTTGCGCGGCAACGCAATGATATAAGCGGGTTAGTGTTGTTAGCACCTATGCGTCAGTTTGAAGACGCGGTGTACGAAGTTACTAAAATGACGAACAAAACAGCGGTTAAGATTATATCCGAAGACTCAATTCGTGAAGGTGCGCGCAATACGCTGTTGAAAAATGATATAGAAGCCGAAGCGCTTGATCTGCACCAAATATTGCCGCCGCTTAAGGTTCCAACCTTAGTGCTTGCCAGTGAGCGTGATAGCGTTGCACCGTTTAGTTATTTTCAACCACTCGGGTCGCGCTATGTTGAGGTCAAGGAGATTCCTGATCGTCACCACTTTTTGATGGCGATTATGGACCCTAAAATGCATGAATATTTGTATCCGTGGCTGCAGCGCCGCCGGTAATTTAAGGTTTTTTGGCTATTGGCCAATCGACCATGTCGACATGGTCTAGGTGGCCGTCAAAAACGTCGCCTTGCCACTTTTTGATGAAGCTGTGCTGTGGGTCATAAATGCTGGTTTGTTTAGCTAAGTCAAACCACCGATGTCCTCTTGGGTCTGCACCCACCCCAGCTAAGTACTGCCAATTTCCCCAATTGGCAGCAACGTCGTAATCAATAAGTTGCTGTTCAAAATAGGCGGCTCCGTAGCGCCAGTCGAGTTGTAACTCGTGCACAAAACAGCTAGCAACAAGCTGGCGGCCGCGATTCGACATATAGCCCGTAGAATTCAACTGCTTCATACACGCATTAACGATTGGATACGGTGTGTTGCCCTGGCACCATTTCTTAAACCGCGTTGCATAAAAGCTTGTTGTTTGGCGTTGATCCCTAATACCCGCAGCGTTGAACAACAGTGCGCCATAGTGCCTTGCGTAATGCTGAAAATATTCGCGCCAGAGAAGTTCAAAGTAAATCCAATAGGTACTGTCATTTGCGCCAAAAGCTTGTTCATGTTGGTCAAGTAACGAGATAATTTGTCGTGGTGAAACACAGCCCAAAGCTAACCACGGTGAAAATTTTGTGGAGTGTGTCCATTCGTCTAGGGCGTTGCGAGTTTGCTTGTAATGTTGGGCTTGAGCGCTTTCAAAATAGCGCTTCACATGCGCTATGCCGGCCGAGCAGCCCCCCTCGAATTGGCTGAGTTGCGGTTCTGAAACTGGCTGGGGATACCGGCAATAGCTGGGCGGAAATTGTGTTGGAGCAGGCGGTAATTGTAAGGGGCGCTCACAACTATCAAGCATGGTTATTGGCTCAGCTAATTGACGAAACTTTGAAAAACTAGCAGGGAAAGGGGTCAGCACGTGCTCTAGCTGCTGCGCATTAAACAGTGTTTGCGTCTCCATTTCTACATACTGCAAAAACGGATAACGTTGGCGCACAATTGAAAGATACTGGCGTTCGTAAAAGCCGCTGTTTGCTGATCGATAAATTGCATCAATGCCATATTGGGCAATTAAACGTGCGATGGTTTCAAGCGGCGGCTGGTAACTAACAACAAGTCGCTGGCCATAGGTTGCTAGCTGCGTATCTAACTGGTGTAAGCTTTGTTCAAGAAATTGCTGTCGAGCTTGGCCCATGCTGAGCAAACCATAGCGGTTTGGTTTAAACCACTTTGGGTTTACACAGTACAGCAGAATTAGCTGTTGGCATTCCGCCGCCGCACGACACAGCAGCGGGTGGTCGTCAATTCGCAAGTCATTCTCAAACCAGACCAACCCCACCCGATGCTGATGCATGGTTTATACCAGCTCTTTTAATGATGCCTTGCTAAACGCTTGAATGTCAGCTTCGTTACCATCGCGCATTTTTTGCAGCCATTGTGGGTCTTGCAACAAAGCACGGCCTACGGCAATGAGGTCAAATTCATTGTTGGCCATGCGTTGCACCAATTCATCAATACCTGATTTTTCTACGGCCGGTTTATCGGAAGCAAAAGTGCCGCTTATAAAATCTTCGGTTAACCCGACACTGCCTACTGAAATGGCCGGCTTGCCAGTTAGTTGCTGTGTCCAGCCTGCCAGGTTTAAGTGAGAGCCTTCAAACTCTGGTTCCCAGAAGCGACGTGTTGAGGCATGGAAAATATCAACGCCAGCTTCAACTAATAAATCGAGTAGTTGTTTCAGCTGCTCTGGTGTTTCAGCCAACTTGGCTTCATAAGCTTGCTGCTTCCACTGTGAAAAACGGAACACAATGGCAAAGTCTTCGCCAACCGCAGCGCGTACCGCTTTAACAACTTCGCAGGCAAAGCGCGCACGATTTTCTAATGATCCGCCATATTCGTCATCACGAATATTGGTGCCTTCCCATAAAAACTGGTCAATTAAATAGCCGTGAGCACCGTGAATTTCAACGCCATCAAAGCCAGCCTCTCTTGACTGTCGCGCAGATTCAGCAAAAGCGGCTATAACTTCATCAATGTCAGCTTTGGTCATGGCTACACCGCTGGCTTTGCCTGGCGCAAACAAGCCAGAGGGGCTGTAAGCTGGGGCCGCATTCTCGTCTTCTGGTTGACGAACGGCACCAACGTGCCATAGCTGTGGAATAATTTGTCCACCGGCTGCATGCACGGCGTCAACCACACGTTTCCAGCCGGCCATAGCGGTTTCACCAAAAATTTTCGGGACATTCGGGAAACCACTTGCGCCGGCATGATTAATTTCGACACCTTCGGTAATAATCAGCCCAATCTCGCCCTCAGCACGGCGTTGATAATACCTCACCACGGCTTCGTTCGGCACGTTGCCTGGTGAGAAGCTGCGGGTCATGGGCGCCATAGCAACGCGGTTGCGTAACTTCAATGATTTACATTCAAAAGGCTTTAATAATGGACTTAAATCGGTAGACAAAATGACTCCTTAACTATTTTGTAGCATGTCGTCTGGCAGCGGCTCTTCAATGCAAGCGCATAAAGTAGCAACCAGTTTACGTTCGTTATCAGATATATGGTCATCTTCGGTAACGGTTTCAACCCACTTTTGGATCAAAGGTTCCTTTGCGCGCGGCGACCATTTTTTGCAGGTGTTCAGCGCTTTTTCCAACTGCAACAAATCTACCTTTTCGCCGGCTTCAGAGCGTTTCAAAGCCACTACGGTAACGGCAAATGCTTCGGCATTGTCGAGTTTGGTTAAAAAGCGTTTGCTGTCAGTTAGTTGACGTGCAAGCAACTGATACAAACACCAATGAAATAAGTCGTCACTTTGGCTCAGTTGCTCAAGGTCGTTAATCAATGCTAAGCGGGCAGAGTCTTTGGCAACGCGCAGGGCTGGAATGGCTAGCTCCACCAATGCTAGCTGCTGAGCCGGCGATAAGGCCGTTAACTCGGGGTGTTTTTCACCGACTAATTGGCCTACCACAAGATCACGAATAAACTGTGGCGCTTGTTGCGGCGAACGCACTCTGTCTAGCAGCAGGGCTGGCAGCGCTAGCATGGCCAAGCGGTTTAACGCATTAGGCTGTGGCTGGTTGGCTTGCTGCTCTTGTTGCGACTGCACCCGAGCCTCTTGGGGCCGTGGGTAGCGACCATTCCAACTCGGTTGAATGCGCTTAATGCGTTTTTCCAACGGCGGATGCGTGGCTAATAAGGTAAACCAAGAACTTAACGCCTGGCCAAAAAACAAATGAGCAGTTTCGTCAGCGTTGGCATGTTGTACGCGGCTACCATGTTGGCGCGCGCCAATTTGCTGCAGGGCGCCAGACAAAGCTTCCGGGTTGCGGGTAAACTGCACGGCGGCGGCGTCAGCAAGATATTCCCGTTGGCGGCTTACCGCAGCTTTAATGATGTTGCCGAAAAACACCCCAATGTAGCCGACGATGATTAATCCTAGCCCCACTAACGGCAGCGCATTGCCATTACCCTTGCGGCGCGAGCTGCTAAAGCGTGCAGAGTGCAAGAACATGCGACCCACATGCGCAATCAGTAAAATACCGGCTAATGCCGCAATTAATCGAATGTTTAAGCGCATGTCGCCATTCAGAATATGGCTAAATTCATGGGCGACCACGGCTTGTAATTGCTCACGTGAAAACGCTTCTACGGCGCCACGCGTTAGCCCGATTACCGCGTCTTTGCTTTCGTAACCAGCCGCAAAAGCGTTAATGTTGCCCTCGTTTGGTAACAAATAAACCGCGGGTACTGGCATATTGGCGGCAATGGCCATTTCTTCTACCACGTTCAAAATACGGCGTTCTAATGGGTCGGTTGAGTCGGGTGCAATGCGCACGCCACCCAAGCTTTCGGCCACGACATGACCACCGGGCTTAAGGCTCAGCCATTTAACCAACATGGCGATGAGAATACCGCCGCCAACACAAGTAGCCACCCATAGAATAGGCTGCCAGCTAAACACATAGCTGCCGTTTTGACTCACCGAAATGCCGCCAAACACCGCGGCTGCGATGCCGCCAACCAACCCGACAATGAGCAAAAAGGCGATGCTAAATAGCACCACCAACAGGCCGGTATTGCGCTTGGCCTGCTGTTGGTGTTCAAAAAAGTTAACCATGGTTGTTAACCTGCATTAAAAATTAACTTTCGGAGCTGCCTGAATTTCAGCGCTGTCGGCAAATTCCAGCAGCGATGCGTCTTTGCTGTGGCCAAAAAAGCTTGCAAACATAACCGGCGGGAACGACTGTTTATAGGTGTTGTAAGTCATGACCGCGTCGTTAAATGCTTGGCGTGAAAACGCCACGCGGTTTTCGGTGCTGGTGAGCTCTTCGCTTACCTGCATCATGTTCTGATTACCTTTTAAGTCTGGGTAGGCTTCCATGACCACGTTTAAGCGGCCCAGCGCGCTACCTAAAGCAGACTCGGCACCGCCTAGCTGTTGCATGGCGCCGGCGTTGGTTGGGTCTTGGGCGGCTGCGGGTAACGCTGCGGCAGCTTGGTTACGCGCTGCAATAACGGCCTCAAGGGTTTCGCGTTCGTGTTTTAAATAGGCTTTGGCAGTTTCCACTAAGTTGGGAATGAGGTCATAGCGGCGTTTCAGCTGAACCTCAATTTGCGCAAAAGCATTTTGAAATTGATTCCGTAAACGCACCAGTTTGTTGTAAATACTGATTAAGTAAACCAACAGTACGGCAATAACAATGATAATAATCCAGCTGGTAGTCATCGCGTTTCTCCATGTGTGTTCTGTTTATAGTGTGCTGACGGCCGGTATGGCGTATTCGATCTAGTTATTTAGTTGTTCAACATGCTATGCTTGCCCGTTATTAGCAAGCCAATCAATGTAAGCATTCATGACAGCACCAATCGCCAGTGGCAATTTATTTATTTTGGCCGCGCCCAGTGGGGCCGGTAAATCCAGTTTAATCCGAGCTTTGCTTGAGCGCCATAGTAATGACAGCATGCAAGTGTCGGTTTCTTGTACCACCCGTGCCCCGCGCCCAGGTGAAGTTGATGGTGTGCATTATCACTTTTTAAGTGAAGCTGAATTTAAAGCAAAAATTGAAAACAACGAGTTTTATGAGTGGGCTCACGTGTTTGGTAACTATTATGGCACCTCACGGGTATACATTGAGCAAACACTGGCGCAGGGTATTGACGTATTTTTAGACATTGATTGGCAAGGTGCGCGGCAAGTACGCGAAGCGAACCCGCAAACTCAGTCGATATTTATTGTACCGCCAAGCCTTGAGGCTTTAGAGCAGCGTTTGCGTGCGCGCGGGCAAGACAGCGAAGAAGTTATTGCTAGCCGCATGGCTAAAGCGCAAGCCGAAATGTCGCATTATCATGAATTTAACTACCTGCTGGTGAACGATAAATTTGAGCAAACCTTGGCACAATTAGAGCATATTGTGTTTGCCCAGCGCCTTAAGGTAGGATTACAACAAGTGCGGCACGCCGCAAAAATCAAAGATCTCTTGGCGAATGACGGGTAAATCCGTATAATTCCTGACCCGTTTTGCACATAGTTGGAGTAAACATGGCTCGCGTAACCGTAGAAGATGCTGTTGATCGTATCGGCAACCGTTTTGATTTAGTGCTTGTTGCAGCACGTCGTGCTCGTCAATTGGCCACGCAAGGTAAAGATTCATTGGTGCCTTGGAAAAACAATGAGAAGGCAACCGTTGTCGCTTTACGCGAAATTGAAGGTGGCCACATTGATGCGAAGCGTCTTGACGCTGAAGAGCGTACTGAAATGGCGCAAAGAGACGCTGAAGAAATGGCGGCTGTTGACGCAATTCGTGGGCTTGAGTAAATCGGGTGTATTTGTTTGAAGGCCTTCGGCAACAGCTAGCTGAGTATTTGCCACCCGAACAGGTGGAGCGAGCTGCTGCGGCCTTCAAATTGGCCGCCGATGGCCACAAACACCAAAAACGCCATAGTGGCGAACCCTATATTACCCACCCTGTCGCTGTTGCCGGCTTGCTGGCCGACATGCGCCTTGATCATGAAACCATCATGGCAGCCTTGCTGCATGATGTGATTGAAGACACCGAATACACCCAAGAAGATCTCGCTGAACAATTTGGCTCTACCGTAGCCGAATTGGTGGAAGGTGTGTCGAAACTCGACAAACTGCAATTTAATTCCAAAGAAGAACTGCAAACCGAAAACTATCGCAAAATGATCATGGCGATGGTGCAGGACATTCGCGTTATTCTAATTAAATTGGCCGACCGTACGCATAATATGCGCACTATTAGCCATTTGCGGCCAGACAAAAAGCGCCGCATTGCGCGCGAGACGCTGGAAATTTATGCACCACTGGCGCACCGCCTAGGTATTCACGACATAAAGAACGAGCTAGAACTGCTTGGTTTCCATGCTCTGCATCCGTGGCGTGCGAAGTTACTTGAATCTGAAGTAAAGCGCGCGCGCGGCAATCGTCGCGAGTTGGTTGAGCGGGTACAGCAAGAAATTGAAAAGCGTTTGCACGATGTTGGCATTAAAGCCCGTGTACTTGGGCGCGAAAAGCACCTGTACAGTATTTACCAAAAAATGAAGCACAAAGAATTGCGCTTCGAACAGGTGATGGATATTTATGCGTTTCGGGTGATCGTGGATGAATTAGATACCTGCTACCGCGTGCTTGGCGCCTTGCACAATTTGTACAAGCCCATTGAAACCCGCTTCAAAGACTATGTTGCAATTCCGAAATCTAACGGTTACCAGTCATTGCATACCTCGCTGAAAGGGCCGCATGGCATACCCGTTGAAGTGCAAATTCGTACCGAAGAAATGAACTTGATGGCCGACCGCGGGGTGGCGGCGCATTGGCTGTATAAAGCCGATGACAGTTCCGGCACTACTGCGCAGGTGCGCGCCCGTCGCTGGATGCAAAGTTTGCTTGAACTACAGCAAAGTACCGGTAACGCCTTTGAATTCATTGAAAACGTGAAGTCAGAACTGTTCCCAGAAGAAATTTACGTGTTCACCCCAGAAGGGCGCATTATTGAATTGCCGCAAGGTGCAACGCCGGTTGATTTTGCCTACGCCGTGCATACGGATATTGGCAACACCTGTATTGGCGCGCGAGTCAATCACCGCGTGTCGTCGTTGTCGAAGCCATTAGAAACGGGGCAAACCGTTGAAATTAAAACCGCACCGGGCTCACGCCCGAATATCGCTTGGCTGAATTTTGCGGTAACCGGTAAAGCACGCGCGAAAATACGCCAGTACTTAAAGGGCCAAGAAACGCGCGAAGCGGAACATTTAGGTGAGCGTTTATTGCGCGCGGCTTTAGGGCCGATTAATTACGACGATATACCAGCGGCTGACTTTAAGCGCGTGCTGAAAGAAGTCAAAGTAGAAGACGTACCCACGCTATTGCGTGAAATTGGCCTGGGTAACTTAATGTCGATAGCTATTGCCAAACGGCTATTAGGCGAGCTTGCACAAATTAAAGATGAACAAGCGTTAAACGCGCCGAAAACCACGCTAGCTATTCGTGGCGCCGAAGGTTTGTTGGTGAGCTTTGCCAAATGTTGCCGGCCAATTCCTGGCGACGATATTATTGCCCACGTTAGCCCCGGTAAAGGCTTAGTGGTGCACCGCAAAGAGTGTAAGAACGTGCGTGGTTACGAAGACGAACCCGGCCGTTATTTCCCTGTACAATGGGAAGCCAACACCGACGCAGAATTTACCACCGAAGTGCGGGTTGAAATTGAAAACCATCAAGGCGCTTTGGCGAAATTAACGGCTTCAATTTCTTCAACCGGCTGTAATATTCATGGCCTGAAAACCGAAGAGATTGACGCCAGTATTTATTACATTGATATCGCACTGAGTGTGCGTGACAGGAAACAACTCGCCGATGTTATTCGTCACATTCGTAAAATGCCGAATGTGCAGCGCGTTTGGCGACTAAGGAAGTAATTTCTAGGAATTCATTATGTCAAAAGTCATCATTAGCACAGAAAAAGCTCCAGCCGCTATTGGCACCTATTCACAAGCGGTGAAAATTGGCACCACGGTTTATTTGTCTGGCCAAATTCCGTTGGTACCAGAAACTATGGAATTTGTAAGCGAAGAGTTTCGTGCGCAAGCCGTGCAAGTATTTAAAAACTTAAGCGCGGTATGTGAAGCTGCAGGCGGCGAACTGCAAGACATGATCAAAGTGCAAATTTACCTCACTGATTTGGGTAACTTCCCTGTGGTGAACGAAGTGATGGCGGAGTTTTTCCGTACGCCATACCCAGCGCGCGCCGCTATTGGCGTGAAGGCCTTGCCAAAGGGCGCGCAAATTGAAATTGATGGTGTGATGGAGCTGCCAAGCACCAACTAAGCTGTTGCTTCGCTGGTGCGAGCCTCTAGCGGCTTGCGCCAGATGATCATGGCAATGGCCACCCCTGCCAAAATAAAACAGTAGCCCGTGTGAATACTGACATCTAGCGGCGATAAGCCGAAGCTAGCCCCCATGAGTAGCGCTTGCGCCCCGTAAGGCAGCGCCCCTTGCACC
This sequence comes from Pseudidiomarina donghaiensis, assembly GCF_900116895.1. Lineage (GTDB taxonomy): Bacteria > Pseudomonadota > Gammaproteobacteria > Enterobacterales > Alteromonadaceae > Pseudidiomarina > Pseudidiomarina donghaiensis. Next base: position 47,241 of record NZ_FPCF01000005.1, read on the forward strand.
ACACAGGCAAAAATATCGAGTAGGCTCGCGCTTTGACGCGGCGCCAGGTTACCGTCTTCAGCCAGTTGTTTGCTCACTTCGCCCGAGAGCAAAATTGTGACCGTGTTGTTAGCCACGGCGAAGTTGGTTAAGCCGGTTAGGGCCGCCACACCAAATGCCGCACGTTGTTGCTTGTGCTTAAATAAACGCTTGGTTGCCCCAGCAACGGTATTGGCCAAGAACGCCAAGCCACCTTGCTGGCGAATCAACGCCGACAAGCCACCAATAAGCAACGACAGCAAGAAAATTTCTTGCATGCTGGTAAAGCCTTCGTAGATGTCTTTGCTAAACGCCACCCACTCATAACCTACGGTAAACATGCCAAAGGCTGCGGCTAAAATAATACCCAGCGTGAGTACCGCGAATACGTTTAAGCCCATAACCGCCAACACAATAATGAAAAAGTACGGCAGGCTTAGCCATAGGTTCGCTTCAGGAACTTTAGGCGGTACCGCGCCGGTGTCGTAAGTAAATAGCCAAATTAATGTAATCGCCGCAGCGGGCAGGGCAATTTTCAAGTTGGCTTTGAATTTGTCGCTCATTTCGCAGCCCTGCGTGCGCGTTGCGGCAATGGTGGTATCTGAAATAAATGACAAGTTGTCACCAAACATGGCGCCACTAACCAGTACACCAGCCAGCAGGGCGAGGTCAATTTCAGCCGCTTCGCCTAAACCTAGTGCCACCGGCGCTAATGCAGCCAAGGTGCCCATTGACGTGCCCATGGCGGTGGATACCACTGCGGCGATAATAAACAAGCCTGGCAGTAAAAACTGCGGGGGTATGACATTCAAACCCAATGCGACCATGGCATCAACGCCGCCCGTTGCCGCGGCAACTGTCGAGAACGCCCCAGCCAGCAAGTAAATCATGCACATGGTGACAATATTGCGCTCGCCAACGCCGGCCACAAAGGTATCAATACGTTCTTCAAAGGCCTGTTTGCTTAACAACACGCCCAGAATAATGGCCGGCAAAATAGCCACAGGGCTGGCAAGCTGATAAAACGCGTAATCGACACCGGCTAGCTGAAAGTAGATCCCGGTTCCTAGAAACAGCGTAAGAAACAAACCAAGCGGCAATAACGCCTTGGCACTGGCTGATTGAGTCATAAAATTCCTTGCTTGTTATATTTAGACGTCCAGAAGTTTATATGTCTTATGTTGACGTTGCAAGCGCCGCGCAGAACGCTTACTTTAAATAAAGCCCTTAACTCAAGTTGTACACAGAAGCACAAAGGATGTCTATGAGCCCGGATGATCTGCATTTACAGTTACGTAATCTTCGCACCGACGATTACCCGCAATTAAAAGCCTTGATGGACAAAGTTTACCCCGATATTGGCGGGGCTTGGGGCGAGCACACCATTCAAAAATTAATTAAAGAATTTCCAGAGGGCCAAATTTGTTTAGAAGACAATGGCCAGTTGGTTGGCGTGGCGCTGACGGTGAAAGTGAAATACGCCCGCTTTAGTAACCCGCATACCTATGACGACTTAATGGATGCCCGCGAGAATATTTTGAATGACCGCAAGGGTGATGCCATTTATGGGCTAGATGTATTGATTCACCCAGACTACCGAGGCTTTCGCCTAGGCCGTCGTTTATATGATGCCCGCAAGGAACTATGCCGACAGTCGAACTTGAAGGCTATTTTAGCCGGTGGGCGTATTGTGAACTTTCACAAATACGCCGACGAAATGACCCCCGGCCAATATATTGAAGCGGTACACCGCCGTGAAATATACGACCCCATTCTAACCTTTCAGTTAGCGAATGACTTCACCGTGAAGCGTTTGCTAGGTAAATACCTGCCTGAAGACAGGCGTTCGGTTGGCTTTGCCACGTTGTTAGAGTGGGATAACTTTTTGTATGAGCCTTCAGATAACATTCTTGGCTCGCGCATTCGTAACGTACGTATTGGTGCGGTGCAGTGGCAAATGCGCGAAATTGACTCGGTAGAAGAAATGCTGCGCCAAGTGGAGTACTTTGTCGACGCTATGTCGAACTATCAAAGCGACTTTGCGGTATTTCCCGAATTTTTCAATGCGCCATTAATGGGCTTAACCGACCAAAGCCAACAAAAAGACGCGATTCGCTTTTTGGCCGGTTTTACTGAGCGCTTTAAGCGCGAAATGTCACAAATGGCGGTTAGCTACAACATCAATATTATTACCGGCTCTATGCCATTGAACGAAGACGATGTGATTTATAACGTGTCGTACTTGTGCCGCCGCGACGGTACCATTGAAGAACAGCGTAAAATTCATGTCACGCCGCACGAAAAGCGCGACTGGGTTATTGAAGGCGGCGACCACGTACAGGTGTTTGACACCGACGCGGGCAAAGTGGGTATTTTGATTTGTTATGACGTCGAGTTTCCAGAGCTGGGCCGACTCATGGCTGACGAGGGCCTCGAGATCTTGTTCGTACCGTTTTGGACCGACACGCGCAACGCCTATTTGCGCGTGCGTCACTGTGCTCAAGCCCGTGCGGTTGAAAACGAATGTTATGTGGTCACCTGTGGCAGCGTGGGTAACTTACCGCAAGTGGAAAGCTTAGATGTGCAATATGCGCAGTCAGCGGTATTTTCCCCGTCGGACTTCGCTTTCCCATATGATGCGATTTTGGCCGAAACCACGCCAAATACCGAACAACTTATTTTCTCCGATCTAAACTTGGACGAGCTACGTTATTTACATCATGAAGGCTCGGTAACGAACTTGAAAGACCGTCGTACCGATATTTATGAAGTTGCCCGTAAGTGGTAACCAACAAATAAAAATACAGAACAACAAGGATTTATTATGCCGGTAAAACTACTTAAACCAACCGAAGAGGCGTACCAATATCCGCTGTTAATTAAACAATTATTGCTATCAAGCCAGCGCTACGCAGGCGATAACGAAATTGTTGGAGGTAACAACGGAAAACGTTATAGCTACCAAGAGTTTAATGAGCGAGTTTGCCGGCTTGCTAACGTGCTCACCGAGGCCGGCGTGAAAGCAGGCGACGTGGTGGCTGTGCTGGATTGGGACACCCCTCGTTATCTGGAATGTTTTTTCGCCATACCTATGATTGGGGCCGTGCTGCACACCGTGAACGTGCGTTTAGCACCAGAGCAAATTGTCTACACCATGAACCATGCCGAAGACAAATTGGTATTGGCCCATGACGATTTTCTACCGTTATTAGCCCAAGTTAAACATGAACTGGTTACCGTCGAAAAATACATGCAATTGAGCGATAGCGACACGCCAGCAGAAGCGCCGTTAAAAACTATGGGCGAATATGAATCGTTGTTAAAAGGCGCGCTGCCAGAGTTTGATTTCCCTGATTTTGATGAAAACGCGATTGCTACCACCTTCTACACCACCGGCACCACGGGCAACCCAAAAGGCGTGTACTTCTCACACCGCCAATTAGTGCTACACACCATGACACTGGCCGCGACCACGTCAATGAATGACAACATGCAGCTAATGCAAGTCTCCAGTGTGTACATGCCCATTACGCCAATGTTCCACGTGCATGCATGGGGGGTGCCTTATGTGGCCACCATGATGGGCTTAAAACAGGTGTACCCAGGTCGTTACGAGCCCGCCACTTTGCTTAAGTTGTTTATGACCGAGAAAGTGACTTTCTCGCACTGCGTACCCACAATTTTGCAAATGGTGCTCAGCAGTGAAAAAGCCAAAGCCATTGATTTTAGTGGTTGGCAGGTGCTTATTGGCGGTAGCGCTTTAACGGCAGGCCTTGCCAGCGCAGCGCTTGAACGTGGCATTCAAATTTACACCGGCTACGGCATGTCGGAAACTTGTCCGCTGCTAAGCACGACCTGGATGCCGTTAAACGCTGATGAATTCACGCACGACCAACAAGTAGCGAAACGCATTAAAACCGGTCGCCCAGTGCCGTTTGTGAACATGCGCATTATTGACAGTAACGGCCGTTTCTTACCGCATGACGGCGAGGCGATGGGCGAAGTGGTGGTTCGCACACCATGGTTAACGCAGGGTTACTTAAACGAACCTGAAAAAAGCGAAGAGCTATGGGCCAACGGTTGGATGCACACCGGCGACGTGGGCACCATTGATAGCACTTACACGCTGCAAATTCGCGACCGTATTAAAGACGTGATTAAAACTGGCGGCGAGTGGGTATCGTCACTCGACATTGAAAACTTAATCAGCAAACACCCCGACATTGAGCTTGCCGCTGTTATTGGTCTGCCCGACGACGAGTGGGGCGAGCGCCCGCATGCTATCGTCACCGCCCGTGCTGGCGCGTCAGTAGACCGCGATGCCGTGGCCGCGCACATGCAGCAATACATTGACGAAGGCCTTATCGAAAAATGGTACTTGCCAGACACCGTAAAAGTTGTGGATGAAATTCCACGCACCAGCGTTGGCAAAATAGATAAGAAAGTGATTCGTGAGATGCTGAAGTCGAACGGCTAACGCGACTCTTGTCCTAAAGTTACACTGGTGAATAGAGAATAATCGGCTACAATGTAATACAAGGTAGTCAAAAGTGGGTGAATATCATGAGTGTAACCACGGTTCGTTTGCAAGACGATATTGAACGAGAGCTTCAAGCTATTGCTGACAAGCTTAGTCGCTCTAAAGGCTGGGTGATTAAGCAGGCGTTAGCAGAATACATCGAGAAGCAAAAACTAGAGCAGCAACGTTGGCATGAAACGCTTCAGGCTATGGAGTCTGCAGTGACAGGCAAGGTGGTCGATGGCGACACGGTGCATGAGTGGCTAGCGAGCTGGGGAACTGAACAAGAGCATGTCAAAAAAGGGCAGCTAGAATGACATTGAATCTGGTTTACACGGATGTGGCCATTCAGGATTTAAAGCGCTTACGAGCATTTATTGAAATTAATAACCCGCAGGCCGCAGCCCAGATTGCTGCTCGATTAATTGAAAAGATAAATTTATTGAGAAGTTTCCCAACGCTTGGGGTTTCTGTAACCCAAGCGCCGGAAAATGGTACGGTGCGAGATATTATTTTTGACAATTACATTGTGCGGTATTCCGTGCATAGCCAAACCATTATTATTCTTAAGTTATGGCACAACCTCGAGCAACGCATGTAACTCACGGCAGTTGCCCAAAAGTGTTGGCTATTTAGTTGCCGCGTAATCAAACACCCAATTCACATAAAGCTCAGTACCGGTTTTTAAGGCATCTTCGTCGGCATAAAAGTACGGCGAATGGTTGCTTGGTGCTTCGGCTGGGTTTTGGCCTTCAGGTGTTATGCCTAAGAAGACGAACAAGCCCGGTACTTCAAGCGCATAAAACGAGAAGTCTTCGGCACCGGTTACTAGCGCGTTTACTTTCACGTTGTCGGCACCTGCTACGCGCTGCATGGTGGGTAGCATTTGGCGTGTTAGCTCGGGGTTGTTAATGGTCACTGGGTAGCCTTCGTCAATGTGCACGTGGGCTTCGGCGCCACTGGCTTTGGCGGTCATTTCTGCGGTGGTTTTTAGGTTCTCAAAAATTTGTGCGCGGTTGCCCATGTCGAAGTTACGAATGGTGCCTTCTAAGTACACTTCATCGGGAATAATGTTGTTACGCACGCCGCCTTCAACAATACCGAAGCTAACCACAGCGGGCGCTTTGGTAATATCTACTTGGCGCGAGACAATGCTTTGCGTGTTGCTAATAATTTGGCCTGCGGCCACAATTGGGTCAACTCCGCCCCATGGGCGCGAGCCGTGAGTTTGGCGGCCTTTGACATTTATTTCAAAGCGATCAGACGAGGCCATGAGCGGGCCTTCGCGGTAGCCAATTTGTCCAGTATTGCCAGCTGACCACACGTGAATACCAAATACCGCTTCAGGTTGGTATTGCTTGAACATGCCTTCTTTGAGCATGAGTTCAGCACCGCCTTCTTCATCGGCAGGCGCACCTTCTTCGGCTGGTTGAAAGATAAATACCACGTTACCAGCTAGTTGATCACGCATGGCGGTGAGTTGTTCGGCTGCGCCCATCAGCATCGCCACGTGCAAGTCATGACCGCAGGCGTGCATGACGCCAACTTCTTTGCCGCGGTACTCTGAAACGGCTTTTGAGGCAAAAGGCACATCGGTAAGTTCGGTGACCGGCAGGGCATCCATATCAGCGCGCAAGGCAATGGTGGGGCCCGGTTTAGCGCCTTTAAGTAGGCCAACCACACCGGTATGCGCCACGCCAGTTTGAACTTCTAAGCCAAGCGCTTCAAGGTGCTCAGCAACAACTTTTGCGGTGCGAAACTCACGGTTACTTAACTCGGGGTGTTGGTGTAAGTCGCGGCGCCATTCAATAACTTTCTGTTCTAGCTCGGCGTTAATTCGAACGGTTGATTCGGCCTTGGCAACGCCAGCGGTAAAACTCGTTGCGGTGAGAAGAGCCAAGCTAATCAAAGAATATTTCATGGCGATTACCTTTTTGCGTGAATATTTGCGTGAATAGATAAACAACGTAATGACTGTTGCCTGAGTATGCCGTTTTTTTCGGCCATTTGCCAAGCTAGACCAAGGTCGTTATTCGTCAGTCGTTATTTCGGGAACCGAGGGTAAATCGGCGAAGTGTTCGTACGCTGGCCAAGGTACGGTGATATCGAACACGTCACCGGCGTATTCAAACTGTAGCTTCCAAGCATGCAAGTGCAGATGTTCAGCGCTTTCGCCGCCGTAGCGGGTGTCGCCACAAATCGGTACGCCAATGCTTTTTAAAGCAACCCGTAGCTGATGGGTGCGCCCAGTGGTCGGCTTGAGCACATAGTAACGGTAGCCTGGCTTTAATGAGAAACTGGTAAAGCGTGTTTGTGCGGGGTTTTCTTGGCTGTGCAGTAGGCGCCAATTGCCGCGTCGAACTTTTTGCATGTCGCCGCTAATAAGGCCTTGTTTTTTCTTCGGCTTACCGGCACAAATGGCAAGGTAGGTTTTGTGGATAGTCCGGTGCGCAAACAAGCCACTTAGGGCGGCCGCGGCTTGCTGATTGCGGCCAATAAGCAAAGCGCCCGAGGTTGGTGTGTCTAGCCGATGTATTGGCCAAAGCGGTTCATGCAATTGTTCGCTAAGTTGCTGAACCACACCAAGCTCGTTATCGTTAGCGTGCATGGGGGCGCCGGCCGGTTTATTCAGCACATAAAAATCGGGGTGGCTAAACACTATGGATAACTCTCGCATGCCGTTATACTTGCCTTAAGTGATAGATATTAAATTGGAATAGTACATGTCGCCGGAACGCTTCGCACGTATCTCTAAACTTCTGGACCAGCGCCAGAGCGATCTTACGTTGTGTTTAGAGAGTGTCCACAAAAATCATAATCTTGCTGCTTTGGTACGCACTGCCGATGCGGTGGGTATTCACGATGTGCATGCCATTTGGTATGAGCGCCATTTTCGTCTCACCCGAGGTGCCGCCGTGGGTAGTGAAAAATGGGTTAAGGTGCATCATCACGATGGCTTAACCCCGTGCATTGAGCAATTGCGTAGCGAAGGTAAACAGATTTTAGTCACCAACTTATCTGACCAAGCTGTCGATTTTCGCGCTATTGATTACACCAAACCGACGGCAATCATCATGGGGCAAGAACGCCGAGGGGTTACACCTGAAGCCATTGCCGCTGCTGATCACGAAATTATTATTCCCATGGTAGGTATGGCCGAGTCGTTGAATGTTTCTGTTGCGGCGGCGGTCATTTTGTATGAAGCCCAGCGTCAGCGCGATGCGGCGGGAATGTATCAACAACCGACGTTAAGTGCGCAAGAACGCGAACGCGTGCTATTTGAAGGTGGTCACCCTATTTTTGCGCGCTTATGCCGCTTAAACAACATTCCTTACCCCAGCTTAGATAGCGATGGGCAAATTGCTGCTGATGACACTTGGTGGCAGCAAATTCGGAGCGCCAAAAGATGACAACGGACGGTCTTCATCGCATTCCGCTAAGCGCCCTGAAAGGCGTTGGGCCAAAGCTACAAACCAAGCTTGAAGAAAAGCTCGGTTTGGCGAATGTGCAAGATGTATTGCTACACCTGCCCCTGCGTTATGAAGACCGTTCGCGTATTTACCCTATTGCCGCGTTGCAACCGGGCACCAGTGCGACTGTGATTGCCGAAGTGCTGAAAGCTGAAGTTGCCTATGGGCGCAGGCGTATGCTCAAAGTACGCGTGCGCGATGCCAGTGGCGTGCTTAATTTGGTGTTTTTTCAGTTTTCTGCAGCGCAGTTAAAGCAATTTGCGCAAGGTACACGGCTGCAACTATTCGGTGAAGCACGTCGCGGGCTAAGTGGCCCCGACATGATTCACCCCGAATACAAAATTATTGAGGGCGAGGCGCCGGTGTTAGGCGAAGAGGCGCTCACCCCAGTTTACCCTGCCACTGAGGGGGTTCAGCAAGCCCTACTGAGAAAGCTAAGTGAGCAAGCACTTACCTACTTGAATGAGCAAGCGTTGCCAGAGCTTCTGCCCGCTGAATTACAGCCCGGTGGTATTAGCCTAGCGCAAGCTATTCGTACCTTACACCGGCCGCCGCTTGATGTCAGTTTGCAGCAGCTGATGGAAGGTTCGCACCCAGCACAAACGCGCTTAGCCGCAGAAGAGCTGCTGGCGCATCAACTCAGCTTGTTGAAGTTACGTGCATTGAAGCAGGCCCACCAAGCGCGCGCTTTAACTGTGAACAGCGAATTGCAGCAAACGTTTTTAGCGCAATTGCCGTTTCAGCCGACGGGCGCACAGCAGCGGGTGGTGGCTGAAATACAGCATGACCTTGCGCAATCTATGCCTATGATGCGCTTGGTACAAGGCGACGTGGGCTCAGGAAAGACATTAGTAGCAGCCCTTTCGGCGCTCACAGCCATCGGGCAGGGGTACCAAGTTGCGCTGATGGCCCCCACCGAAATTTTGGCCGAACAGCACGCCTTAACCTTTCGTCAATGGCTCGAGCCGCTAGGTATTCAGGTGGGGTGGTTAGCAGGCAAGCAAAAAGCCAAAGAGCGGGCGGAGAATTTAGCAGCAATCGCCGCCGGGCAAGTGCAGCTAGTGGTTGGCACGCACGCGTTGTTTCAGGCCGAAGTGACTTATAAAAACTTAGTTTTAGTGATCATTGATGAACAACATCGTTTTGGTGTGCATCAGCGCTTAGAATTGCGGCAGAAAGGCATTGACCAAGGCTTTCAGCCGCATCAGTTGATTATGACTGCAACGCCAATTCCACGAACCTTGGCGATGACCGCTTATGCCGACTTAGCTACGTCAATTATTGACGAATTACCCCCTGGGCGAACGCCAGTAACCACGGTGGCGATTCCAGATACGCGCCGTGATCAAGTCATTGAGCGGGTTCATGAAGTGTGCACCAAACAGGGTTTGCAAGCGTATTGGGTGTGTACCTTGATTGAAGAGTCAGAAGCACTGCAGTGCCAAGCGGCAGAAGACACCGCCACACAGTTACAAGAGGCTCTGCCGAATTTACGCATTGGCTTGGTGCATGGGCGTTTGAAAAGCCAAGAAAAAGAAGCGGTGATGAGCGCCTTCAAAGCGCACCAACTTGATTTATTAGTGGCAACCACGGTTATAGAGGTGGGTGTTGACGTACCTAATGCTAGCCTGATGATTATTGAAAACCCCGAGCGCCTTGGCTTAGCCCAATTGCACCAGCTGCGAGGTCGGGTTGGTCGCGGTGCTGCAGCAAGCCATTGTGTGTTGTTGTACCATTCGCCGCTGTCGAAAACGGCCACGCAACGCTTGGCGGTGCTGCGCGACAGCAGTGACGGCTTTGTCATTGCGCAGCGTGATTTGGAGCTGCGCGGGCCGGGTGAATTACTGGGTCAAAAACAAACCGGGCTAACAGAAATGAAAGTGGCCGATTTAGTCAAACACGCCCACCTTGTTGACCAAGTACAGCATATGGCACAGGTATTGTGGCAGCGTTATCCGCAAACCACGGACGCACTCATTCAACGTTGGCTGCCGCGGCGAGACCACTACGCCCAAGCATGATTTCGTAGTACACTAGCGCGCACATGCGCAAAAAGGCTTAACCATGAAAGATAACAACCAAGACACCATTGATTTTGGCTACAAGCAGGTTGCTAAAAACGAAAAGCAAAACCTCGTTGCCAATGTTTTTAACTCAGTGGCGCAAAAATACGACGTCATGAACGACTTAATGTCATTTGGCATTCACCGTTTGTGGAAGCGTTACACCATTGATTGCAGTGGTGTGCGTACAGGCATGAAGGTACTCGATATTGCCGGCGGCACCGGTGACTTAACCGCGCAGTTTTCAAAACGCGTGGGGCCAACCGGCGAAGTGGTTTTGGCGGATATTAACGACGCCATGCTGGAAGTTGGCCGCGACAAGCTGCGTAATCGTGGCATTGTGGGCAACGTGCGTTATGTGCAGGCGAACGCCGAAGAATTGCCGTTTGCCGATGACAGTTTCGATATTATTACTATTGCCTTTGGCTTGCGTAATGTCACTGACAAGCAAAAAGCGCTTGAGTCGATGTTTCGTGTACTCAAACCAGGCGGGCGCTTATTAGTCTTGGAGTTCTCAAAACCAGTGCAGCCGTTGCTCAACCAAGCGTATGATTTTTACTCGTTTAATGTCTTGCCCAAAATGGGCCAGATGGTTGCCGGTGATGCCGAGAGTTACCAGTATTTGGCCGAGTCCATTCGCATGCACCCAGACCAAGAAACGCTCAAAGGCATGATGGAACACGCGGGTTATGATCAAGTGACTTATACCAACTTAACCGGCGGTATTGTGGCGCTGCATCGCGGGTTCAAATTCTAATGTTGTTTACCGTGTTACCGACAGCCGCTGCAGAGGCGTTTGCAAATCACTTACTAAGCCTAGACGAGGCTTCGCCTGCACGCCTGCATAAACTGGCGGACAGACGCTTGCGCGTAACCTTAAGTGAATTGGGTAAACCCTTCACCTTGCAGGTTTGTTCGCAGCAGTTAATTTTTAGTTGGGTTGATAACGAGCCTGTCGATTGCCACATTATAACGCGTTTAGCCGTGCTGCCGGAGCTGCGCGACACCGCCAACATTACTCGGCTTATTAAAGCCGATGCCCTAGATATTGAAGGTGACCCAATGCTGGCGCAGCAATTTGCACAGCTATTTGTGGCGTTAGACATTGACTGGCAAGAGCAACTGGCACAGCGTATTGGTGATGTGCCGGCACACTTTTTAAGCCAGGCGTTTCAGCGTAGCCGGCGTTGGCTAGAGCAAGCGATGGCTGACCAGAAAGCTTGGGTTCGCGATGTACTGGTGGAAGAAAAGCAACTACTGGTTAGCCAAGCTGAGTTCACTGGTTTTAGCGAAGCGTTGCAGCAATTGCGCGCCGCCGTTGATCGGCTTGAGCGCAACGTGGCAGCAGTAAACAAAAGGAAAACCTCGTGAGTATTCGGTTACAGCGCGCTTATCAAATTACTCGCACGTTTTTGAGCTATGGGCTGGATGAAATTATTCCAGCGCGTTGGTTGCCTTGGAGCCTTCGGGTAGGCCGCTATGCGCTATTTTGGATGCCCAATAAGCACAAAGACAAACCGGCAGGGGCGCGCCTACGGCTTGCGCTAGAAAGCCTTGGCCCAGTGTGGGTTAAATTTGGTCAAATGCTTTCAACTCGGCGTGATTTATTACCGCCTGATATTGCCAATGAGCTTGCCGTGCTGCAAGACCGGGTGAAAGCCTTTCCGGGCGAACACGCGCAACAGCTTATCGAAAAAGCATTAGAGCTAGTTAGCATTGACGAAGCCTTTGATGACTTCGCGGTGCAGCCATTGGCTTCAGCTTCTATTGCCCAAGTGCATACCGCGCGGCTGAAGCATGGTGATGATGCCGGCAAAGATGTGGTTATTAAAGTCATTCGCCCAGATATTCGCACCTCTATTGATGCTGATTTGCGCTTAATGGAAACCTTGGCTGGCGTATTGGCGCGTCACTTGCCCGATGGGCGACGCTTAAAACCCAAAGAAGTTGTCAAAGAATACCGCAAGACCTTGCTTGATGAGCTTGACCTGCTGCGTGAGGCGGGCAACGCGATTCAACTGAAGCGTAATTTCGAAAACTCGCCGTTATTGTATATTCCCACGGTTTACAGTGATTACAGCCGTCACAATGTCATGGTCATGGAGCGCATTGATGGCATTCCAGTGAGTGACGTTGATACCTTAATGACCCTTGGTGTAAATATGAAGAAACTCGCGGAACGCGGCGTTGAAGTATTTTTCACCCAAGTATTTCGCGATAGTTTTTTTCACGCCGATATGCACCCAGGCAATATTTTCGTGTCACGCGAAAACCCTGAAGATCCGCAGTACTTAGGCATTGATTTTGGCATTGTTGGGACCTTGAATCGCGAAGACAAGCGTTACCTAGCCGAAAACTTTTTGGCGTTTTTTAATCGTGACTACCGCAAAGTTGCCGAGCTTCACGTTGATTCAGGTTGGGTGCCGTCGCACATTAACGTGGAAGACTTTGAGTCGGCGATTCGTACAGTGTGTGAGCCAATCTTTAATAAGCCGCTGGCAGATATTTCATTTGGGCATGTGCTGGTCAACTTGTTCAATACCGCCCGCCGGTTTGAAATGGAAGTGCAGCCGCAGTTGGTATTACTCCAAAAAACCTTGTTATACGTTGAAGGGCTCGGGCGAACTTTATATCCGCAACTTGACTTGTGGCAAACCGCAAAACCGTTTTTAGAACGTTGGATGCAAGAGCAACTAGGTTGGCGTGCTGTGGTGCGAGCCGTTAAAGAAAATGCGCCGTACTGGGCAGAAAAATTACCTGAAATGCCTACCTTGCTTTATGATTATTTACAACAACAGCGGCCGCATGCAAACGCTCAGCAGCAGCTGCTAACACAATTGCGTGAAACACAGCTGCGCCAAACACGTGCGTTGTGGTGGGCCGTGTTAACAAGCGGTTTGTTGATTAGTACGACGTTATTATGGATTAGCCAACAGTCTATATGGATGGTCGTCGGCAGCGCTGTTTTAACAGTTGCTAGTGGGCTCTTTGCATGGCGTCGTAGCCATTAATTTGATGAGGAATGATTATGGGTATTAGCCCTTGGCAGTTATTAATTGTATTGGTCATTATTGTGCTGATATTTGGCACCAAGCGCTTGCGTAATATTGGGTCAGATTTAGGTTCAGCGGTAAAAGGCTTTAAAAAGTCGGTTGGTGAAGACGAGCAAGAACCAAAACAGCTTGATTCTTCACAGCAAAGCAAAACCAACGACAGCACTGAAAAAAAGCCAGAAGATAAATAAACAGAATGTTTGATATCGGCTTTTGGGAGCTATTGGTAATTGCTGTATTGGGGCTTATTGTTTTGGGCCCTGAACGCTTGCCAGGCGCCTTGCGATCAATGCAGCGAGGCTTCACTAAAGTGCGTGAGTTTTCCGGTCATGTGCAAGCGGAGTTAAAACACGAGCTGCGCATTAAAGAATTACATGAGCACTTAAAAAAAGCCGAGCAATTAAATATGGACGAGCTGCCCCCAGAGTTGCAGCGCTCGGTTGCAGAGTTACGTTCAGCTGCGGCACAAGTACAACGGCCATATGCCAAGCCTGACAGCCAGCCTGAAACGCGTTCTAAAGCAGGTGCCGAAGTACCGGCTAAACAACACAAGTCGAGCAACGAAACGGGTACTGACAACAATGGCTAGTCAGTCTCCGCTTATCGACCATCTGCTTGAGCTTCGTCGTCGAATACTGCATGCAGTGATCGCCGTGGGCTTGGTTTTTGCAATTGCCGCAACATTTGCAGACGAGTTATATCAGTGGTTAGCAGCGCCGATGATCGCCAGCTTGCCGCAAGGTACAACGATGATTGCAACCGACGTGGCGACGCCGTTTTTTACGCCATTTAAACTTGCCTTTGTCGTTTCAATTGCCTTCGCTATTCCCTATTTACTGTGGCAACTGTGGGCGTTTATTGCCCCCGGCTTGTATAAAAAAGAAAAACGTTTAGTCATTCCTCTGTTGGTCAGTAGCACGTTGCTGTTTTTCTCAGGAGTCGCATTTGCTTATTTGGTGGTGTTACCACTAGCGCTTAACTTTTTAGCTGCTGCCGCGCCAGAAGGGGTTACGGTAGCCACTGATATAGCGAGTTATTTAGATTTTGTACTGACAATTTTCATGGCGTTTGGTATTGCATTCGAAACCCCAGTGGCAATTATTTTGCTCTGTTGGAGCGGAACCACGAGCGTAGAGTCATTGCGTCGCAAGCGTCCATATATTATCGTCATAGCCTTTATTGTGGGGATGTTATTAACGCCACCGGATGTGATCTCACAAACTTTACTAGCAATTCCGATGTGGCTGTTATTTGAACTTGGCTTAGTTATTGCGGGTCTATATCAGCCGAAACCCGAAACAGAACAGGAACAGTAATCAATGAAGCAGTTTATCGTATTAGCCGGTGTGGTCGCGGCATTAACTTGGTCGTCTTCGACACCAGCGCAAGACATCACGAATGGGCTAGCCGCTTGTGCGAGTATTAAAAACCCGTTAGAGCGTTTAGTGTGTTTTGATGACTTAGCAGCTGGCAACTCAGCGACAACTGCCGATGCAAATGCACCCGCAGCTAAAGCCGCTGGCAAAGGATTGGGAAATGGCCGTGCGGTTGGCAAAAATAAAAACGAGTCCGAGTTTGGCCGTGAGCATTTGGCGCGCAACAGCGACGGCGAAGATGGCGAAGAAGATAAAATCTACATCACTATTGTTAGCCATAGCGAGAATGGGCTAGGTAAATTGCGGTTTGAAACGAGTACTGGTCAAGTTTGGCAGCAAGTATCGTCTGAGCGCTTTGCAATTGATACATCGGGCAAATACTATCTTGAGCGTGGGTTAATGTCGTCTTATTACCTTGGGCGAGATGGCCAAAATCGTCGTACTCAGGTAAAACGAATTAAATAATGCGCTGGTTCGATAGCGGCGTAAACTTAACCAACAGTAAACTCTTTCGGGATGTTGATGCGGTGCTTCGGCGAGCGAGCGAAGCCGGGGTTGAGAAAATGCTTGTTATCGGCACCAATGTCGCCGAGAGCCGCACTGCCGTTCAGTTATGTGAGCAATATCCTCAACAATTACTCGCGACAGTTGGCGTTCATCCTCATGACGCAGCAGCGGCAGCGCCAGACTTCATTGAGCAACTGGCGATTTTAGCGCAACATCCCAGTGTGGTGGCTATTGGTGAGTGCGGTCTAGATTTTAATCGCAATTACTCGCCGCAGCCGACACAGCTTAGGGTGTTTGAAGCTCAGTTAGCACTTGCAGCAGAACTTTGTCTGCCGGTTTATCTGCATGAGCGTGACGCACAACCTGAGCAATGCGAATTACTTGCGCGTTATCAGTCAGCTATACCCAAAATGCTCGCTCATTGTTTTACTGGCGGAAAAAAAGAGCTTGCACCTTACCTCGAACTTGGTTGTTATATAGGCATAACAGGTTGGTTGTGCGATGAGCGGCGTGGTAAAGAACTGCAAGAAGCAGTGTTGGATATACCGCTGAATCGGTTGTTATTAGAAACCGATGCACCATTTTTAGCACCACGCCACGTACGGCCACGAATAAAACAAAACGAGCCTTGTTACTTGCCGGCTATCGGCGAGTTTTTGGCGCAGCTACGACAACAGGAAGTCAGCCAAATTGCTGCCCAAACTTGGCAAAACAGCGTTAGCTTTTTTGCAAAATAGGGATGCTATGAAATTAAATGTTTTCCACCAGTTGATGTTTGTGCTGGTGGTTTGGCTGCTTGGGGCTGCGCTTCCCGCGGCCCAAGCAGAGCCGATAAAACCGACAATTTACTATCAAGCAGAGTCTGCGAATACTTCTCTGACGCAGCTGATTGATTCCCCTCTGCAACAGTGGAGAACAATTCCGGAAGGCGAAGCGGTTTCGTTTGGTTATACACCGCAAGCCTATTGGTTTCGTATGCACATTGAAGCGAGCGACGCTGATCGCATATTGTACTTGGGTTACCCCCTACTCGATAGTATAGACGCGTATTTTGTTCGTAACGGCCAGGTGATTCACAAGATTTCTTTGGGGGACCAGCAGCCGTTTGCTGAACGCCCGGTACACAATAAAAACTTTGTAGTTCCCGTTCCTACCCATGCAGCGCACGATGTGTACATTCGTGTGCGTACCGAAAGTTCGCTAAGGTTTCCACTAGAACTGTGGGAGCCGCTTGATTTTATGGAAGCCAACCAATATCAAGTTGCCGCGACAGGGCTCTATTTCGGGCTGCTGTTGTGTATGGCTATCTACAATTTGTCCAACTTTTTGGTGACGCGTGAAATTAGCTTTTTAAATTACTCAGCGTATACGCTATCCATTGGTTTGTTGATGGCCGGGTTAGACGGTGTGGGTTATCAATATTTGTGGCCCAATTGGATATGGCTGCAAGATCGAATTGTCACCATGATTGGCAGTATTATGATCATGTTCGCCACCTTAGTGACCATGGGTGTATTGCAGACCAAAATTCACAGTTTGACCATTCATAAATGGCTGCGTCGCTTTATGGTGGTTTATGGCATCACCTTTGTGCTAAGTGTATTTCTACCCTACGCCACGCTGATTCCATTTGTACTTATTTTGGCCGTTGTGTCGAGTACGTTCTTGCTTAGCAGCGGCATTGTGTTGTGGCGCCGTGGGTTAATCTATGCGCGTATTTATACCCTAGCCCTCAGTGCCCTACTTGGAGCGATTTGTATTAACGCCTTGGGCTATTTAGGCCTGTTTGAGTCGGTGTTTGTGCAGCGTTACGGCATTATGGCAGCGTCGGCGTTTGAAGTGCTTTTATTGTCCTGGGCGCTAGCCATTCGCTTTAATGATGGCCGTAAAGAGCAGTTAGCACTTAAAGAACAAATCAACCATCAACTTGAAGATATGGTTTCGCAGCGTACCGTTGAATTAGAGCGGGTGATGGTGCGTTTGCAAAAGGCCAATCAAGAACTTGAGCAACGTAGCAACGAAGACGGTTTAACCGGTTTGTATAATCGACGCTTTTTAAACCAAGAGTTTAAACGCGAGTTTCGTCGCTGCCGCAGAAATAGCTCGCATTTAACCTTGATGATGCTTGATATAGACCATTTTAAAGCGTTAAACGATAGTTTTGGCCATTTATTGGGTGACCAGATTCTTATCGACCTTGCCCAGGTGTTAAAACGCACTTTACGTCGTGCCAGCGATACTTTGTACCGCTACGGTGGTGAAGAGTTTACGTTATTATTGCCGGATACCGACGAGGTAGGCGCCCGTGATCTTGCCGTTAAGTTAGCGCAGGCAGTTAGAGAACACGCTTTTGACACTGATCATGGGCCAATGCACATTACAGTGAGCATTGGTGTTGCCGTTGGCTCCCCTGGGGTCTATGATCAGCCGACACAATTATTGGCCGCCGCTGACGAAGCCCTGTATCGCGCCAAAGGGGCGGGGCGTGATCAAATTCGAGTGATTGCTGAACGTGAGCGAGCGTCATCTAACCTAACTAGCTAGTGAAGGACAATTTATGCAGCATGTCAGTCATTTCCCATTTCGTCGTATGCGCCGTTTACGCCGGCATGACTTTAGTCGTCGTATGGTGGCTGAAAATCAATTAAGCGCTGCGGACTTTATTTATCCCGTATTTGTCATTCCGGGCGAGCAGCAACGCCAACAAGTGGCGTCAATGCCCGGCGTAGAGCGCCTATCCATTGACTTGCTGGTTGACGAATGCAAAGAAATTGCAGCGCTGGGCATTCCAGCGGTGGCGCTATTTCCGGTGACACCGGCTGCGGACAAATCGCTTACCGCTGAAGCAGCGTGGGACGACCAAGGTTTGGCGCAACGCGCCGTACGTGCCATAAAAACTGCAGTGCCAGAGCTTGGCGTGATTACTGACGTGGCATTAGACCCGTTTACCACCCATGGTCAAGACGGCATTATTGATGACGATGGCTATGTGCAAAATGATATCACTACCGAGGCTCTCGTGCGTCAAGCGTTGTCACATGCACGCGCTGGTGCTGATGTCGTTGCACCTTCGGACATGATGGACGGACGCATTGGTGCTATTCGCGAAGCGTTGGAAGAAAACGGCTTTATTCATGTACAAATTATGGCCTACTCGGCCAAGTACGCATCGGCTTTCTATGGGCCGTTCCGTGACGCGGTGGGCTCGGCTGGCAATCTAAAAGGTGGCAATAAGAAGACTTACCAAATGAACCCCGCTAATAGTGACGAAGCACTGCATGAAGTGGCCTTAGACATTGAAGAAGGCGCCGACATGGTGATGGTGAAGCCGGGTATGCCGTATTTGGATATTGTACGCCGCGTGAAAGACCAGTTTAAAGTACCAACCTTTGCGTATCAGGTTAGCGGGGAATACGCCATGATGCAGGCGGCCATCGCTAACGGTTGGCTAAGCCATGAGGTAATTATGGAGTCATTATTAGGCTTCAAGCGCGCCGGTGCTGACGGTATTTTGACGTATTTTGCCAAGTACGCAGCGCAGCAGTTGCGTAATCAGCAGGGTTAAAAATTAGTCTGCGAGTGGGCTATTGGGTCGCGTTAACATTCGCACCAATAGCCCTTCGCGCAGCGCACCCTTCGCAATATCAACCTGTTCGATAGCCAAACACTCAAGCAAGGCGATAAGAATACAAAGCCCACCCACAAACACCGGTTGGCGGTCGCCGCGAATGCCTAACTCGCCCAGTTTTTTTACCTGCCCTAAGGCGATAACCTGCGCCAATAACTCATGTAGCCAGGTTAAGGTAATGGGCCGTTTAGGCCGCGTGCGCATGTCGTAAAGAGTTCGAAAAGTGCCTGAAGCTCCGCAAACGTGCTGCCAATGTGCAGCTAAAAAGCGCTTGCTATGCGGCTCAAGGGTGGCTTTTGCTGCGGCGATAGCTGCATCACAGTTGGTTTGCGAAATTTTTTGTTCACCGAAAAACCGGTTTTGCCAAGTAACGCACCCCATATCAAGGCTGACAAGGTGCTCTGGCTGACAGCCATGGCCTACAATAACCTCAGTACTGGCGCCGCCAATATCGAGTACTAGCACATGCTGTTGGCTGTGTAATAAGTGCTCGGTAGCGCCCTGATAAATTAGCTCGGCTTCGATTTCACCGCTAATAACCTGTATGGAATGCCCCAACGCTTGCTCAAGGCGAGCGAGCATGGGTTGGCTGTTGGTTGCTTTTCGTAGTGTTGCGGTTGCCACGCAAAGTACCCGCTCTGGTGCTATACCTTGCAGTAATGTGGCGAAGTGGCTAAGGCAGTCGAGGCCGCGCTGAATGGCCTGGTCACTAACGACCATGTGCTGGTCAAAGCCATCGGCGAGCCGAACTTTTTGTCGGTGTCTGGCTAAAATGCGGTAATGGCCATCACGCTTTGCCGTAGCAATAATCAAATGAAAGCTGTTGGAGCCTAAATCGATTGCGGCAAAGCGTGCGTCCTGCATTGTCTTTGTTTACCTTGTCGGCTTGCGATTACCGCCACTGCGGCGTTGCTGATTGCCCCCACGACGACCACCACGTGGCCGGCGCTGACTCGAGCGCGGCGTTTTTAAATCACTTAACAGGGCCGTTGGGTCGTATTTTGTCACCGGAATGCTATGCCCAATATACTCTTCAATGGCTGGTAAGTTATACACGTACTCTTCGCAGGCTAAATTCACCGCTTTGCCACTTGCGCCAGCACGACCTGTACGGCCAATGCGGTGCACGTAGTCTTCAAAGTCGTCAGGCAAGTCGTAGTTGTACACATGGCTTACTTCAGGAATATGCAAACCACGCGCGGCTACGTCAGTAGCGACTAAGAAGTCCAGTTCCCCTTCAGTAAACTGCTCAAGAATTTTCAAGCGCTTGCGTTGCGGAACATCACCCGTTAACAGGCCCACTCGGTGGCCGTCGGCGTCAAGCCATTGAAACAGCTTTTCGCAAACGTGTTTGGTGTTGGCGAAAATAATGGCTTTGTCTGGCCAGTCTTCTTCAATCAGCGTCAGCAATAACTTCATTTTGTCTTGCTTCGACGGATAAAACAGCTCTTCGGTAATGCGTTCGCCCGTTTTGCGCAGCGGCTCAACTTCAACTTTGGTTGGTGAGTTCATGTGCTCATAGGCAAGTTCTTGCACACGTTGCGACAAGGTGGCTGAAAACAGCAAGCTCTGGCGTTCGCCAGGGGGTGGCATCTTGTGGAACATGTAACGAATATCTTTAATAAAGCCCAAATCGAACATGCGATCGGCTTCATCAAGCACCACCGTTTGGATTTTATCCAATTGGTAAATGCCTTGTTTGTAATAGTCAATCAAGCGGCCGGTGGTGCCGATAAGAATATCGACGCCCTCTTCAAGTTGTTGGCGTTGAGAATCGTAACCCTCGCCCCCATACACAATGCCAAGGCGCATGTCGCAGTGTTGTGCGAGTTGCTCAGCATCGTTGGCAATTTGAATTGCAAGCTCACGCGTCGGCGCCATAATAATGGCACGCGGATAGCGTTTGTCACCAGTACGCGGGTTGTTGAGCAACGTCGTGAACGTGGCAATCAAAAACGCCAAGGTTTTACCTGTACCGGTTTGAGCCTGCCCAGCAACATCTTTTCCGATTAATGCAATCGGTAAGCTCAATGCTTGAATCGGTGTACAATGTTCAAATCCAACACTTTGCAGTGCGGACAATACCTGCGGGTGCAGGTCGAGATCGGCGAAGCGTGTCTCTGTTAAGTGTGTTTTACTCATGGCGTAAGCATATCAGTTTGCGCTAACATTCAAAAACAGAAATAATAGGGTTTTATTATTTCACGCGAATTCAGCAGCGGAGATTATCATGAGTGACAAAATTGTTCAGCTAAGTGATGAAAGTTTTGAGAGCGATGTTCTTAATTCAGACAAGCCAGTTCTAGTAGACTTTTGGGCAGAGTGGTGTGGCCCTTGTAAAATGATTGCGCCAATCTTGGACGATATCGCAAACGAATTTGGCGATCGCATCACTGTTGGTAAACTGAACGTTGACCACAATAACCAAACCCCACCAAAGTATGGTATTCGTGGTATTCCAACTTTATTGTTGTTTAAAAACGGCGAAGTGGCAGGAACCAAAGTAGGTGCCTTGTCAAAAGCGCAACTGGCTGAGTTCATTGAACAAAACATCTAATTGCCGGTAAGTTTCAGCGGGTTGTTGTGCGTTGATCAGCAACAACCTTTGCTGTGCTTTTGCACAATTTGCGCTGAAAAACTGGACGTTTTTCAATTTAAGTGTTACTTTTCTTGGCATAACTTTTCTTCAGGTTGCCAGCCTTCCGGCAGCCGTGCAGTCAAAACCCCGAGTCGTTTTTAACTAAATTACGTTTAACTATTTCCATTGGCCAAAAAGTCATAACCCCCCTATGAACCTAACAGAATTAAAAAATAAACCTGTAAACGAGCTGGTTCAGCTCGCAGAAACTATGGGCCTTGAGTCCATGGCGCGGATGCGCAAACAAGACATTATTTTCGCTATTTTGAAAGCGCACGCAAAAAGCGGCGAAGACATTTATGGCGATGGCGTGCTTGAAATTTTGCAAGATGGCTTCGGTTTCTTGCGTTCGGCGGACTCGTCCTATTTAGCCGGCCCTGACGATATTTATGTGTCGCCAAGCCAAATTCGCCGTTTCAATTTACGCACTGGCGATACGGTATCTGGAAAAATTCGACCGCCGAAAGAAGGCGAACGTTATTTTGCCCTCCTAAAGATCCGCGAAGTTAACTTCGACAAGCCTGAAAACTCCCGTAATAAAATTCTCTTTGAAAACCTGACCCCACTGCACGCTGACGAACGTTTGCGTATGGAGCGTGGCAATGGCTCAACGGAGGATATTACCGCACGGGTGTTAGACCTTGCTTCGCCAATTGGCAAAGGCCAGCGTGGTTTGATTGTAGCGCCGCCAAAAGCGGGTAAGACATTACTACTGCAAAACATTGCACAGTCCATTGCGGCAAATCATCCTGATTGCGTGCTCATGGTATTGCTTATTGATGAGCGCCCTGAAGAAGTCACAGAAATGCATCGCCTGGTAAAAGGCGAAGTGGTTGCTTCAACGTTTGATGAGCCAGCTAACCGTCACGTTCAAGTGGCTGAAATGGTCATCGAAAAAGCCAAGCGCTTAGTTGAGCACAAAAAAGATGTGGTTATTTTGCTCGACTCTATAACTCGTTTAGCGCGCGCATACAACACGGTTATTCCTAGCTCAGGCAAAGTGTTAACCGGTGGTGTGGACGCGAACGCATTGCATAAACCGAAGCGTTTCTTTGGCGCGGCGCGAAATGTTGAGGAAGGCGGTAGCCTAACCATCATTGCAACGGCGCTAATTGATACCGGTTCAAAAATGGACGAAGTGATTTACGAAGAGTTTAAGGGTACCGGTAACATGGAACTGCACTTAAACCGTAAAATCGCCGAAAAACGTGTTTTCCCAGCTATTGATTTCAACCGCTCGGGTACACGTCGTGAGGAATTATTAACCTCGCAAGAAGAGCTGCAAAAAATGTGGATTCTACGCAAAATCGTTCACCCAATGGGCGAAACGGAGGCGATGGAATTCCTCATTGATAAATTACAAATGACCAAAACCAATGACGAATTCTTCGAGGCCATGAAACGCCAGAAGAGCTAAACACGGTTAGGTTTGTTTGCGCAGCGCTAATTCAGTTAGCAATGCGAAGTGGTCTGAGCCAAACGGCGGTAGCCGTTTGAGCTCAACCAACATAAAGTGCTCACTATGAAACACATGGTCTAACGGCCAGCGCATCAGCGGAATTTTCGCGTGAAAGGTGTTGTATATGCCACGCCCCATGCGTGGGTCCAGTAGCTTACTTTCTTGCAAAAACGCCCGGGTCGACTTCGACCAAGCCACATCGTTCAAATCTCCCGTCACAATAACCGGTCCGGACTCTTGTTTGGCGCGCTTCGCAACACGTAGTAGCTCGGTATCACGCTGTTTTGATTTGTAATTTTCAGTTGGGCTAGGTGGTGCTGGGTGCACACAATGCATGCGCACCGTGCGCGTCGGTAGCTGTAAATCGAAATGCATCGACGGGATGCCTTCTTGCACCAGTTCACAAATTTCGACGTTGGTCACCGGCCACTTTGAATACACCATCATGCCGTACAAATTGTTCTGTGGTCGGCGAAGAACATGCGGTAAGTCGTCTTCAATATCGCTAAATTGCGCTTCCCACCATTCGTCTGTTTCCACGGCAACAATGATGTCTGGGCGCTCGTTGTTGATAATTTGGGTTAACTCAACAGCATCTCGATTGGGCTCTAGTACGTTCACCGTGAGCAACCGAATATGCTCGTCGACATGTTTTTCGTCGCGCTTCCGGCGGTAGCGTTTTACCGTTCTCGCAGCCAAGGGGGTATAGGGGAATATCCACCAAAAATGCCATGCCCCACAGCCTAATTGCACACTCACCACTAACCACGTCGACCAAGCTGAGGCCGGCAATAGTACGGCGCTGAAGATAAGTAACAGTAAAGCCACGGCGCTTTGTTGTAGGCGTGGAAAGTCCCACACACGAACCCACCACACCGTGCGCTTAGAACGCGGTAGCAAGGTGGTGATGACCAATAAAGTTGTGATTACGCTTATGATCCAAAACGCCAGCATGGCAATATCCCTATGAAATGAGTTAACGCTGGTTGAACAGCTAACGCTGAAAACTATATCAAAAACATTTATACTGCGCGCTTACTTCTTGGCCTGCACAACATAGCGAGAGCAAGTGTGAAATATCAAGACTTACGTGGCTTTATTCAACTGCTAGAACAACGCGGCGAATTAAAACGTATTCAGCAAGAAATTGATCCCTATCTTGAGATCACTGAAATATCAGACCGTACGCTCAAAGCGGGCGGGCCTGCATTGCTGTTTGAAAACGTCAAGGGTCACGATATTCCGGTACTAGCGAACCTATTTGGTACACCCGAGCGGGTTGCTTTAGGTATGGGGCAAGAGTCGGTTGCCGCACTGCGCGATGTCGGTAAGTTATTGGCTTTTTTGAAAGAGCCAGAGCCACCGAAAGGCTTTCGTGATGCGTTGAATTTGCTGCCGATGTACAAGAAAGTATTGAGCATGTCGCCGAAACAATTGAAAAAAGCGCCATGCCAAGAAGTCGTCGTTAGCGGCGACGACGTTGACTTAACCAAGTTGCCCATTCAGCACTGCTGGCCAGGCGATGTTGCACCGCTCATTACCTGGGGGCTTACTGTCACCAGAGGGCCACATAAAGAGCGCCAGAATTTAGGCATTTATCGCCAGCAATTGCTGGGCAAAAATAAAGTGATTATGCGCTGGCTGTCACACCGCGGTGGTGCACTAGATTTTCAAGAGTGGCAACGCGCACATCCGGGTGAGAACTTCCCGGTAGCTGTAGCGCTTGGGGCGGACCCAGCCACTATTTTGGGCGCCGTGACGCCAGTGCCTGATAGCTTATCGGAATATGCGTTTGCCGGCCTCTTACGCGACGGTAAAACTGAAGTGGCCAAGTGTGTCAGTAATGACTTACAGGTACCGGCCCACGCTGAAATTATTTTAGAGGGTTATATTGCCCCAGGCGAAACTGCCCCCGAAGGGCCTTATGGCGACCATACGGGCTATTACAACGAAGTGGATGAGTTTCCGGTATTTACGGTCACCCATATTACCATGCGCAAGCAACCCATCTATCACAGCACCTATACTGGCCGACCGCCAGATGAACCTGCTGTGCTCGGTGTTGCCCTGAACGAAGTGTTTGTGCCCTTGTTGCAAAAGCAATTTCCAGAAATTGTCGATTTCTATTTGCCACCCGAGGGCTGCTCTTATCGCGTGGCTGTTGTGACCATGAAAAAGCAGTACTCGGGCCACGCCAAGCGCGTCATGATGGGCGTGTGGAGCTTCTTACGCCAGTTTATGTACACTAAATTTGTGATTGTCTGTGACGACGATGTGAACGCACGTGATTGGAAGGACGTGATCTGGGCCATGACCACCCGCATGGACCCAGCCCGCGATACGCTATTAATTGAGAATACGCCCATTGATTATTTAGATTTTGCCTCGCCGGTATCGGGGTTGGGCTCAAAAATGGGGATGGACGCCACCAATAAGTGGCCGGGTGAAACCGATCGTGAATGGGGTGTGCCCATTGTGATGGACGATCAGGTAAAGCAGCGTGTCGATGACTTGTGGGATAGTCTTGATATATTTGCCAATTCAAAGGAAAACAACTGATTATGAAACAATGGCTATGCCGTATTAGTCGCATTGAAAACCTCACACCTGTGGTTTATCGCGTGGTACTAGAGCTACCTGAGCCGCTTGAGTTTGAAGCCGGTCAGTATTTGCAGGTGGTGATGGGCGAGCGCGACAAGCGGCCATTTTCGATAGCATCGTGCCCTTCAAGTACCCAGCAACTTGAATTGCACATTGGCGCAGCCGCGAATAATCCGTACGCGCTTGAAGTTTTGAACAAAATGCGTGACGAGCAGCAGATAACCATTGAAGTGCCATTAGGGCAGGCGAGTTATCGTGCAGATAGCGCACGCCCTATTATCTTAATTGCTGGAGGTACCGGTTTTTCATATACCTGGTCGATTTTGCAAGCGCATTTACGCAGCGGCTCTACGCGCCCAATCACTTTATATTGGGGCGCCCGTAATGCCGAAGACTTGTACTACGACGCTCAGTTACGTGAATTAGCTGCACAACATGAGCCCTTGCATTATTGCCCAGTGGTAGAAAACGCGCCGGCACAATGGCACGGGACCACCGGCTTGGTTCACCACGCGGTTATGGCTGAGCAAACCGACTTAAACGAAGCCGATGTGTATGTGGCTGGGCGCTTTGAAATGGTACGCGTCATTCGCGACGCGTTTCATGGGCAAGGCTTACCGCTATCACAACTTTACGGCGATGCGCTGGCGTTTATCTAAACAGTTCTGTTATACTCGCCGCGCAATTTTTACCAAGGGGTGCCACATCAGCGACAATGACGCTGGTTTGGCTGAGATGCAAAACGCGAACCCTTTGCACCTGATCCGGTTAATACTGGCGTAGGGATGGTAGCACTATCACTCCATTACATGACCTGCCCGACCGGATTGTTTCTGACTAAGTGTTGAGGAAATAATCCATGTTACTAACAGTAGTAAGTTTATTGGCGTTAAACGCCGAGCCCACAAATAACAACGATTCCGTTGAACGCATTCAAGTTCAAGGGCAATTTCGTGCCGTGCAAGTTCATCAAGCCCCAACTAGCGTGTCGGTACTTCAGGCTGACAGCATCAGCGCGCGCCACGGCTCGCATCTTGAAGACGTGTTTAATGTCATACCCAATGTGAATTTTTCGAGTGGCAGCTCGCGTGCGCGGTTTATGCAAATTCGCGGCATTGGCGAGCGCAGTCAATTTGTCGACCCCATTAATCCATCGGTCGGTATCGTTATTGATGGCATTAATTACAGCGGTTTAGGCCAAGCAGCTGCGTTGTTTGATATCAGCCAGGTTGAAGTATACCGCGGCCCACAGAGTGGTCGCTTTGGTGCCGACGGTATGGCGGGTATGTTGGTGTTAGAAAGCGCCCAGGCGGGTACTAAGTTTGATGGGTTTTGGCAACTTGGTGCAGCCAACTATAACGCGCTTGAAGGCGGGTTTGCTGCGGGTGGTGAACTTGGAGCACTGGGGCGCGCACGTTTGAGTGTTCATCAGCAGCGTGACGATGGGTTCACTGAAAACCTTTACTTGCAGCGTGACGACACACAGCAGCGCTCGGAACGTCAGGCTCGTTTCAATTTATGGTCAGACGTGGGCCAGCATTGGCAATTACGCACCACCTTGCATCACTATAATCAAGACAATGGTTATGATGCTTTCTCATTAGATAACACTCGCCAAACCTATTCTGACCAACCTGGGCAAGACGACGCGCGTATTAACGCTGGCCGCTTCGCCGCTACTTATTTAGGCGCAAGTAGCTACGAACTAGAGCTTAGCTATAGCTGGCTAAACGCCGATACGCTATACAGTTATGATGAAGACTGGAGCTACGTGGGTATTGCACCAGGTTGGGAATATTCATCAATAGATGCGTATTGGCGTGACCGTGCCGACCAAAGTTTCGAGGCACGCCTAGTCAGCACCGAGCCTTTTAGTTGGTTTGGTTTACCCACCGACTGGGTGCTTGGTTGGTATAGTCACCAGCGTGAAGAAACCCTGCAGCGCGCATTTTTTGATTGGGACGCGTACACCGATGCCCTATTTCAGAGCCAGTATGACAGCACACATCATGCCCTGTATGGTGAGTTGAGCCACTACTTAAGTGAACAATGGCAATTGACCACAGGGTTGCGCGTTGAGCGCTATCGTAATGATTACGCTGATACCAATGCGGTACAAGAGCAACCAAACGATACCATGCTTGGCGGGCGCGTGAGTTTGAGCTATCAGCCGTACGCCGATCAACTATGGTATGGTACTTGGTCTCGCGGCTATAAAGCTGGTGGCGTAAACGGTGCGGCGCTCGGTAAAGTTGGTGACAACCCTGAGCTTGAAACCTACTTACGAGCACGTGCGAATTTTGCCCCTGAGTACCTAAGCAGCATTGAGTTTGGCTATAAGTATGTGAGCGCGGACAATAGGCTAGCAGTGAATGTTGCGCTGTTTCATCAGCGTCGCGAGCAGGTCCAGTTAAAAAGTTGGATTAACCGTCAGCAAACCTTTATTGGCTTTATTGATAATGCCGATGGCGGAACAACCCAAGGAGCCGAGGTAGAGCTACGCTGGCAGGCACACGAAAAATTAAACTGGTTTGCCAATATTGGTTTATTAAATAGCGAAATTCGCGGCTTTGTCACCGAAGACGGCGTTGATATGAGTGGGCGTGAACAAGCCCAAGCACCAAGCTATCAGGTCAATACTGGGGTGAATTGGCAGTTGCAAAACAACCTAAGCGCAACCGTGCAGATAGACAGCAAAGACAGTTTTTATTTTTCTGACTCACACAATAGTCAGAGCGATAAGATGACGTTGTTGCATGCCAACCTTGTATGGCAACTTGAACACTGGACGGTAACCTTTTGGGGGCGTAATTTAACGGATAAAGATTATGCGACGCGCGGTTTTTATTTCGGTAACGATCCTCGCATTGAATATGCACCAAAAACCTATGTGCAATGGGGCGAACCGCGTCGCATTGGAATAACTTTTAATTATGCGATGTAGTGACATGAGCAACATGCAAGCAAGTGAGCCGACAGCATGGAGTTAACCGCAGTCTTACTAGCGCTGCTTTATTTGTTGTTAGCGGCGCGCCAGTCACTATGGTGCTGGTTAGCAGGGGCGATAAGTTGCGCAATATATACCTACTTAATGTTAGGCGCGCAGCTTTATATGGAAGCAGCGCTACAGGCATTTTATGTAGTTTTGGCCGGTTACGGTTGGTGGCAGTGGCGCTATGGTGCTGCCACCGGCGAGGCTATTGAACAAACCGGTTACAGTTGGCGTTGGCATGCTGTAGCTGTAATAGTGTTGTCTGGTGTAGCTAGCGTATTTGCACTATTGTTGCAGCGCTACACAGCTGCAGATCAAGTATGGCTGGACAGTTTTACCACGATTTTTAGCTTATTTGCGACTTGGTTGCTTACCCGCAAACTATATTCAAATTGGCTTTATTGGTTAGTGATCGATAGTGTGTATATTTATCTATATGCTATTAAAGGTTTTGAAAAAACGAGCGGGCTATTTGCCGTTTATATTGTGCTAATTTTATATGCAATGTGGAGCTGGCGCCGGAGTCAACAGGAAGTATGCAACAACACTGGCTAACGAATTTACCTATACATGGTGTCATGAAAACTGAACCGCTTTTACGCGGTGTCGCGAATGATGTTTACAAAATAACAGCGACTAGCGGCGTGTATGTGTTGAAGCACTTTCGCTTTGATCACCCCTATGGGCTTGACCGCGATCAAGAGGTTAACGTTCAACAGCAATTAGCCGAATATGGTATTGCACCGCAAATTTTGCATTATGACGCCGCGCAAGGCTTGTTATTACAGGCTTTTATTGAAGCTCCAGATTTAGCTCATGATAGAAAATCAATGGGTACCAAAATTCAGCGGCTTGGTGAAGTGAGTGCGCATATTCACCGTTTGCAAGTTGACGTGCCGGTGTGGTCGCTGCGCACGCGGTTACAACGTTACTGCGATAACTTAGCCGAGTATGAGCCTGATCGAGCGCGTCAATTTCAGAAGCGCTTGCAACAACAACGCAAACTTATTGATAGTTTTGGTAAGAATGCGGTGTTTTGTCACAATGATTTAGCCTTTCATCATGTGTTCTTGGCGCAGCAGCCGATTGTGATTGACTGGGAATATGCAGGGCTGGGCGATCGTTATTTTGACTTAGCTAACGCAATTCAGGTGAACCAACTTGAATTTGCCGAACGTCGAGCCTTTATCAATGCCTACGAAGGGGCTTCAGGCGAGCAAATAGACAGTGATAAATTAGCGCAATGGCTTGAGCTGTCGAACATTATCAGTCAGCTTTGGTATGAGCTACACCATCATTTGCAGCATCACCACGTTTAAGCCCTCAGTGACAAGGAGTGACGATGTCAAAGTTAACCGACCGCATGTACGGCTACCTAGCAGAAGACGAAGATGCTCGGGTGTGCAAAGACATTCCAGACAGTGCCTGTAACGACCAACCCCAAGCTTTTATGGCGCATTTGTGGGCGCTAACTTTAACCAAACTTGGTGATTCTTTGGTGAGTGCACGGTTAGTTCTGCCGTGGATGCTGACTGCCTTAGGTGCGCCCAGTGCCTTCATCGGAGCGTTAGTTCCATTGCGGGAATCGCTGGCGTTATTACCGCAATTGTTTATTGCCCAACGTATGCGTGAAACTCCCGTGCGCAAATGGTTCTGGGTGGCGGGCAGTATTGGGCAAGCGCTGAGCTTGTTGGTCATGGTGGCTGCCATTATCACCACTGAAGGGGAAACCTTTGGCTGGGCAATTGTTATTTTGTTGGCTTTATTTAGCTTGTCTCGCGGCGTGTGCTCGGTTGCCATAAAAGACGTACAAGGTAAAACCATCTCAAAAACTCGGCGCGGCCGCTTATCTGGGTTGGCCGCGTCTGTAGCGGGTACGCTGTCATTGTTAACAGCAATTGCCATTTTAATTGCGCCAAGCCTAACGGACACGCAACGTGACGGCGATGCCTGGATATTTGTCGTTTTACTTAGTTTTGCGGCGCTGTTGTGGGTTGCGGCAGCGATTATTTATGCACAAGTGCCAGAAGTACCAGGCGCAACTGAAGGCGGCGGTAACGCAGTTATAGAAGCCCTGAAATCGATTGCGCTGTTATGGCAAGACAAAAATTTCGGCCAGTTTGTTCTTACTCGTGCGCTGCTGGTGGCGTCAGCGTTTGCTATTCCCTATATAGTGGTGATGATTCAGCGCAGCGGTGATGGTGGCTTAACGGGCTTAGGTGGACTAATGCTGGCAAGTGGCCTTGCCGGTATGTTAGCTGGACGTTTTTGGGGAAAATGGTCAGATAGCGCGAGCAACCATGTGATGGCCGCTGCCGCACTATTAGCCACACTAGTCATGGCATTGGCGCTAGGGTTATATATGTGGCAGCCCAACTTATTAGCGCAGCAATGGTTGTCTGGTTTTATTATTTTTGCGGCAGCGGTGGCTCATCACGGTGCAAGGGTAGGAAGAAAAACTTATTTGGTTGACATGGCTACGCAAGACAATCGGGCGCAGTACACTGCTGTTTCAAACACCGTTATTGGGGTGGTTTTATTGCTCGGTATTTTACTGGGGCTACTCGACCAACTGGTTGGTGTTGAAGCGGTTATTGGGTTACTGATTGTTTTGGGCTTTGTTGCAGCGGTGCGGGCATTTAGTTTACCCAATGTGCAACAAGACTGAGTAATAAAAAAGCGAGCTCAATGAGCTCGCTTTCAAGTACAAATAGTTACGGTTAAAGCCAAGTCGTTACTTGCCTCGAATAACGCCGTATAGCCCTACCACGACGGCCACAGCACCGCCAATTAAATACCACATGGCTTCATCGGTGGTTTCACCAGTGATAGCTTGAGTCGCTTCAGAAGCTACCGAGTTATACGCTTCCCAACCGAAATACAGCAAAATAACACCAACCACTAATAGAACGATTCCAATGATCTTGTTCATCGAATGTTTCCTTTTTATTTTCATGGATTAAGGTACTACTTGCTCAGCTTAGCAAAAATTACTGAGATAGCGAATTAACCCAAATAAGAAGTTAACATCCAAGCAGTTTTTTCTTGCTCTTTAATGTAATCGCTCATGAGTGATGCAGTGCCTTCGTCGTTGGCGTCGCTGGCAATTTCAAGAATTTCGCGTTGTAACCGAATCACGACACGGTAGCTATCAAGAATTTCGCGCACACAGGCTTTGCCGTCGTGTACATCTTTTACTTCAATGATTTCGCTGGCTTTAATGTACGTTGAGTAAGCATGTAACGGACGTTGGCCTAAAGTAAGAATACGCTCGGCAATTTCGTCAACTTTCAGCAATAAATCGTTATAGGTTTCTTCGAACTTAACATGCAACTCGAAGAACTCTTTGCCTTTAATATTCCAATGAAAACCACGGACGTTCATGTAGAACACTTGATAGTTTGCCAGTAGCTGATTTAAGCGCTCTGCCAATTGTTCTGCATGATGTTGATCAAGACCAATAACGTTTAGCTGTTGCATGTTTAACCCCTTGTTTGGATTTAATTTATAGCTTGTATATAGGTACCAGTATAGACCAATTCAAGGGGTATGCGACAACGCTTAAACTCGATTAGCCTCATCGGCTTTGCCATCGCGAATATGTGCTTCACCACGTTTTTTAGCCAGCTGAATTTGCTTTTCACGTTCGGCAAAACGTTCTTTTTGCTCGGGCGTTGTTTTATCAAAGCAATGCCGGCAACTTACCCCTTTTTGATAATGCTCGGACTGCTTTTCTTGCTCTGTGATAGGCATACGGCAGGCATAGCATTGGTCATACTCACCTTGTTCTAACCCATGGCGCACGGTCACGCGTTGATCAAACACAAAACAATCGCCATTCCAGGTGGTTTCTTCTTCAGGAACTTCTTCAAGGTACTTTAGAATTCCGCCTTTTAGGTGGTAAACCTCATTAAAACCAATAGACTTTAAGTAAGCCGTTGATTTTTCGCAGCGAATACCACCGGTACAGAACATGGCCACTTTCTTGTGTTTTTCTGGGTCAAGGTGGTCTTTCACATACTGTGGAAACTCACGAAAAGAGTCGGTTTTCGGGTTGATAGCGCCTTCAAAGGTACCTACGGCATATTCGTAATCATTGCGCGTATCAATCAGCAACACTTCAGGGTCGCGAATGAGGTCATTCCAGTCTTTGGCATCGACATAGGTGCCGACCACGTTTTTCGGGTCTACCCAGTCAATGCCCATGGTCACGATTTCTTTTTTCAGCTTTACTTTGGTGCGGTAAAACGCTTGCGTGTCGCTTGGCGACTCTTTGTGCTCAATGTCGTTAAATTCAGTGCGACTGCGAATAAACGCAAGTACGCTATCAACACCTTCGCGAGTACCACAAATAGTACCGTTGATACCTTCACGAGCGAGCAATAAGGTGCCCTTGACCTCGTTGTTTATCATGCAGTTGTAGAGTGGCTCACGAAAAGCCTCAAAGTCGTTGAATTCAACAAATTTGTAGAGCGCGGCACAAATATACATCAATTACTTCCTTCTTTTGGCGGTTCGGATCGCAAATCCGAGGTCAAAAATTGCGCGCGCATTCTAGCATAAAATTATTCGCTGAGCAGCTTTTCAACCATAGGGGCAAGGCTTCGCATGCCATACTCTTGACCCTTGACTAGCGCTTCTTGCTTTGACGCCCCTTGAAACCAAGCGGCGCGCAGCGCCATCATGGCCCCCACGCGATTACTGCTAGCACAATGTAAGAGCGTTTTTTCACCCTCGTTGGCACTCATAATACGGTGAAATTCAGCCACATTTTCGCGAGTAAGGTCATCACCACCGGCAACCGGTAAATGGTAATAGCGCATACCCAAATTATTTGTCCACTGGGCTTCATTAATATCGGCCATCTCTTGCTCGCCGCGTAAATTAACAACAGTGGTTACACCAAGCTCGGCGAAAGTAGCTAGTTGCGCTTCAGTAGGCTGACCGGCAGTAAAGTGCTCGGTATTGGGATGATGAATGTTAGATACATCAGCGACTTCAACAGGAATACTGTTAACGGAAGGTTCGCCTTGATTACAGCCAGAAAGTAAAACAAGGGCTACGAAACTGGCACTTAAGGCTGATAGAAATCGCATAAAAACTCCTAGCGTTATTGAAAGTTATTGAAAGTGATTAAGTAGGGATAACTATAGAGAAAATAGCCTATTTCGCAAGTTGCTAAATCAATAATTCGGTAACTACTGCGCTGGTTTCATAGGCAGTATTTGGGTAGGATGAGAAGCAGACCATGCAGAGGACCCGTCATGCGCGATCTTACCCCAGGATTTATTGTTGCTCACAGTCATCGGTTACAGGACTTAACCGATCTTGTTGTATCTCTTCAGCAACAATATCCGCTACCACCGTTGGCCAATGAAGCCGTATTAGTGCAATCAAATGGTATTGCGCAGTGGTTGAAGCAGCATTTAGCCGCAGGCCTTGGTATTGCCGCTATGCTTGACGTGATGCTACCGGCACGCTTCCAATGGCAAGCCTATCGTGCTGTTCTTGGTGATAACTTACCTCGTCATTCGCCGTTTGATAAAGATCGCTTAACTTGGCGCCTAATGCGGATATTACCGAAGCACTTGCAGGAACCTGAGTTCTCCACATTGCGACGTTACATGGCTGATGACACTGACTCGCGGAAGTGTTTCCAGCTGTGTGAGCGCCTTGCTGACTTGTACGACCAATACCAAGTTTACCGTGCTGATTGGTTGAGCGACTGGGCTCAAGGAGATGTTTCAAAAGTGCCAGACGAACAACGTTGGCAGCCGGTGTTATGGCGATACGTGTTGGCTGACGTTGGCGATGAACAATGGAACAACCGTGCTTTGTTGCATCAAACATTTGTGCAAGCTTGCGAACAGCTCAGCACAGCAACTAGACCAAGCCAATTACCACCTCGCGTGGTGGTGTTTGGTATTTCTAGCTTGCCAAAGCAAAGCCTTGAGGTATTGCGCGCTATTAGTCGTTTTACCCAAGTTGTTCTTTGTGTGCATAACCCTTGTCAATACTACTGGGCTGACATTATTGATGGCGGTGATGTTTATAAGCATTACGTGAAGCCTCGGCAGCAGCGCCGCGAGAATTCTAAGTTAGAAACTTTAGCTGCGGACCAACTGCACTTAGCGGCGCATCCGTTACTGGCCTCTTGGGGTAAGCAAGGCCGTGATTATATTCGCATGCTAGACCAGTTTGACGAAACTGAAGAGCTGCGCAGTGAGTTTCCGACATTAAAGTTAGATTTATTTGAGCATGAATTGCCGCCTGAGCCTTCGGTTCTTGACGCTCTGCGTTACGATATACTGCAACTCAATTCAGCCCATGAAGCTCAGCAATTTTGGCAACACAAAACACTCGATGATACTGCAATTCAGTTTCACAGCGCACATAGTCCACAGCGTGAAGTTGAAATTTTGCACGACCAACTACTTGCTCGTTTCGCAAATGACCCACAGCTGAAACCGCGTGATGTTATGGTTATGGTACCTGATATTGATCGCTATGCACCTCATGTTGAAGCGGTGTTTGGGCGTCTAGACCGCGATGATCCGCGCTATATTCCTTATAGCTTGGCTGACCAAAGTGCTCGACATCGGCACCCTATACTTATTGCTTTGGAATATGTATTAACGATTAATCAGCAGCGCGCTAGTGCAAGTGAGCTGTTCGATGTATTGCAGGTAGAAGCAGTACAAGCGCGCTTTGGTCTTGGGGCTGAGCAGTTGGCGCAGCTACAACGTTGGGCCAACGGTGCCGGCGTGCGCTGGGGATTAAATGCAAGCCACCGGCAGCAGCTTGATTTGCCTGCAAGCGATAAGAACTCTTGGTTATTTGGGCTGCAACGTATGCTGCTTGGCTATGCATTGGGCGGTAGTGAACACTTACATAGTGATTGGCAGGGCATTGAACCATATGGCGATGTGGGGGGGCTTGAAGCTGACACTGTTGGTGGCCTGCAGCAATTCATCAATGTTTTGCTAGCGCACTCGCAACAGGGTTGTGCAGAGCGCACACCAGAACAGTGGGCAAGCTATTTAAATTCGCTACTCGAGCAACTATTT
This sequence comes from Pseudidiomarina donghaiensis, assembly GCF_900116895.1. Taxonomy (GTDB): domain Bacteria; phylum Pseudomonadota; class Gammaproteobacteria; order Enterobacterales; family Alteromonadaceae; genus Pseudidiomarina; species Pseudidiomarina donghaiensis. Next base: position 82,632 of record NZ_FPCF01000005.1, read on the forward strand.
GCGCCTGAAGATGATGCGGATCTGGTGCTGCTAAACCGCTTGCAGCAACGCTTGCAAAGCTGGTTAGACGTCATTCAAAGTGCAGCATTAGACACGCCGCTAACCTTAACAGTAGTGCTTGAGAGCTGGCTGTCCGGGGTAGATGAACTGAATTTAAACCAGCGCTTTATGGCAGGTAGCGTTAACTTCGCAACCTTAATGCCAATGCGGGCCATACCATTCAAATGCGTATGCTTGCTGGGTATGAACGACGGTGATTATCCGCGTACTCAGAAACCCTTTGATTTTGACCTTATGGCAAAAAAACCAAGACCAGGAGATCGCTCGCGACGCGAAGATGACCGTTATTTATTTTTAGAAGCTATTTTGTCGGCACAGCAATTTTTGCACATAAGCTGGCAGGGTCGCAGTGTGCGCGACAACACTGAAAAACCACCAGCGGTGGTGGTAAATCAGTTGTTGGAACATATACAACGTGTGTATGGGGCTAGGTCAAATAATCAACCCTGGGTACTAGAGCATCGCTTACAGCCATTTCATGAAGCCTATTTTGAGGCACAGCAGCCGCAGGTTCAGCAACTGTTCACGTATGCGCGCGAATGGCATGTAGTGCATCAACCAGCACGCGGTGGCACCTTAGAGTTTACCCCTCACCAAGTGCTAGACCCCTATCAACCAGAGCGCCCGTTTAGTGTGAAACACTTAACGGACTTCTTCCGTGAACCGGCTCGGTTGTTTACTCAAGTACGTTTGCAAACTTATTTTTCGCACCAGCAGTTAAGTTTGCAAGACGATGAAAGCTTTGCGCTTGATCAATTAGAGCGCTGGCAATTATTAACCCAGCTATTCGATAGCGCGCTGCCGGTGATACTTAATGGCGGTAGTGAACAAGAAGCACAAAGTACCTTGCAATTGGCATTAGCGAAATTGCAGCGTGCTGGGGCAGTAGCTGAAGGTGCCGCCGGGCTTGTTATCAAACAAGAGCTAAGCGATAACGCAGAACAGGTATTCGAGCGAGTTTCGCAGCTCAGTCGTCGCTATGCCAATGCCTTGCCCGCAACTCAGGTTAGCTTTACCGGTGCTCAAGGCTATGAAGTTGAAGCGACGTTTCAGCATTTGCGACGTGATATCAGTGGTGAGTGGTTAAATTTGCACGTGACACCCTCAGTGGTGGTTGATAGTACCAAAGCAGCTTCCGCACGGCCAAAGTATGCCATTAAAGCGTGGATTGAACACCTGTTGCTGAACAGCAAAAATGCCACTCACACTCAGGTCGTTGGGCGTGAAGGGGCGTTACAGTTAGCGCCAATGACAAGCACTCAAGCTGAGTCGCAATTGAATATCTTGTTGCAGTGGGTTGCCACAGCATTACAGCAGCCGTTAGCGGTTGACTTTGACATGGTTATTAAAGGACTCAAATTAAACTACAAAATTTGGCCGGAGGCATTAGCAAGTGCCGACTTTCATGTGGAACATGCGAAAGTTGCCGAGTTCTATGACATCGGTGGTTACCAAGAACAACCGCATAGTCGTAAAGCGGTTTACCTGGCACGGTTTTTCCCAACCTATCAAGACGTTTGCGCCGCTGCCCATCAGCAGCCGTTTGCCGAAGCGATTTATCGGCCACTATTGGAAGCTTTAGTGGCTACTAGCACGGAGGCCGAATAACATGGACACATCGCCGAGTAGCGCCATGAATATACTGAACCCGTTAACGTTTCCGTTAAACAACAGTCGTCTGATTGAAGCCAGCGCTGGCACCGGTAAAACCTATACCATTGCCGCACTATATTTACGCTTGGTGCTTGGCCATGGCGCCAGCGAATGCTTTACTCCTGATAAGTTATTAGTGGTGACCTTTACTGAGCCGGCAACAGAAGAGTTGCGCGACAGAATACGGGCTAACTTAAGCGAGGCTGCCGCCTATTTTCGGGGGGATATTGATGTTGATGACGCATTTTTGCAGCAGCTAAAAGCAGACTTCCCGGCCGACCAACATGATCATTATGGGCGCTTACTCGACCTAGCAGCGCAAGCGATGGATGAAGCCGCCGTGCATACCATTCACGGCTGGTGTAACCGCATGTTGCGCGAGCATGCGTTTGCCAGCGGCAGTTTGTTTTCACAACAGCTGAACACCGATACCGCAGCCATGTGGGAGCAAGTAAGCCAAGATTACTGGCGTACTTTTGTGAGTGTGTTGCCTGAGCATGCACTTGCACAATACCAATTAATCAGCGACGAGTTTGCTCACCCAGGGGCGTTGTTAGATGCGGCCAAAGGGATTGGCAGTCATGGTCAGGCGACAACGGCTATTGCACCGGCAGAATTGCTTGCTCAACTTGTTGCGTCTCAGCAGCAAGTGCGTGATAAGTTTCACGGTTTTGCTTGGGCCGAATGGGCCGATGAATGCGAGCAATTGCTGGACCAGCTGCGTGCGAATAAGCAGCTTAATGGGCAAAAACTACAAGCTCGCTCGGTCAGTCAGTGGTTTGCTCAAATTCGTGAATGGGCGGGCCAGCTAGGGCAGCCCAATGCACCGCTATTGCCCACCTTCAAGCCGGACACGGCGTGGCAAAAACTGGCGCCAGAAGACCTCCAAGCGAATGGCTTAAAAGTAGAGTTACCGCAACACCCGTTGTGGCAGACGTTACAAGACCTTAAGGCTGCTTATGATGGATTGCCACGGCCGCGCACCGGGCTGCTACAGCATGCCGCTCAATGGTTACAGCAGCGTTTTGCACAACTGCAAAAGCAGCGTGCTGAAATGGGCTTTGATGACATGTTAACCCGCTTGCGAGCGGCCTTGTATGGTGAGTTTGGCGATGCGCTGGCGCAAACCATTCGCGCGCAATTTCCGATTGCCATGGTGGATGAGTTTCAAGACACTGACCCAGTTCAATACGCCATTTTTGACCGCGTGTATTCACTGCAAAACACCCCCAAAGATCTTGGTGTTTTTCTTATCGGCGACCCGAAACAAGCCATTTACTCGTTTCGTAATGCCGATATTCATACGTATTTAAAGGCGCGACGTGCTACGCATGGGCGCCATTACACTCTGGCCACCAATTACCGTTCAACGGAAACGATGGTGGCGGCGAGCAATGCTTTGTTTCTACACGCAAAAGACGCGCCACGGGGGCCATTTCACTTTCGTGACAAAAGCACCGGTGATGACCCGTTGCCGTTTTTTCCGGTTCAAGCCAATGGACTCAAAACACAGTGGCTTGAAAATGGCGCGCCGTCGAGCGCTATGCAATTTGATACGGCGCTTGATACGGATAACGCCAACAAAGACACCTTGCACGCAACCTTAGCGCAGTGGCAGGCGGAGCGTATTGTGCAAATGCTGCACAGCCGGAACACAGGGTTTGCCAAACACGGTGAATTTAGACAGCTGCAACCCGGCGATATTGCCATTTTGGTGAACAAAGCCAGTGAGGCTAAAATTGTGCGTGATGCTCTGCGCCAACGGGGCTTACAGAGCGTTTATTTGTCCGACCGCGATTCGGTATTTGCAAGCCAGATGGCAGTTGAATTGCTGCGCGTTTTGCAAGCGTGCGCACAGCCACGTGACCCAAGCTTACTGCGCGCTGCTTTGTTGAGTCGCCTACTGAATTTAACCCTAAGTGACATTGACCAAACGCTCAACAATGAATTGCTCTGGGATGCCTTTGCCGAGCGCATGCTTGACTATCATCAACGCTGGCAGCGTTCGGGTGTACTGGCCATGATTCAACGTTTGCTGCATGACTATGATGTACCGTCGCAGCTGCTTCAAGTGCCCGAAGGTGAGCGCCAACTAACCGACCTGCTGCACCTTGCTGAACTGCTGCAGCAGCACGCTGCAACTACTGAAGGCATGGCCGGCTTGCTGCGTTATTTACAAGAGCATATTGAACTTGCCCAAGAAGCAAACAACCGTACGGACACGAAAGAGCAACAGGTACGTTTAGAAAGCGACAGCCAGCTTATTCAAGTGGTGACTATCCACAAATCCAAAGGGTTACAGTACCCCATCGTTTTTCTGCCATTTGTTGCTTACGTTAGCCCAGCTAATTATCGCTTACGTTACCCGGCTACCTATCACAACCCCGAGGGGGACGTTCGCATCGCGTTTGATAACAGTAACGCAGAGATTGTGGCCAAGCTCGATCAGGAGCGATTAGAAGAAGATATTCGGAAACTATATGTCGCTGTCACTCGCGCACAATTCGCAACTTATATTGGCCTTGCACCCTATAAAACAATTAACGACACGGCATTAGGTTATCTTTTAGGTGGTGGTGCGGAGCTAGATCTTGAGCAACTGCAACTGCCCGCACACTGCAGCCAAAATTTTGTGCCTGAATTATTGCCTCAAACAGTGTACCAACCGCCCGCGCAAGTTGCACAACGCTTTGAGTTTTGCGAAATGCCCCAGCCCCATGGTTTCGAAAGTTGGTGGGTGGCAAGTTATAGCGCTTTAAAGTACGGCGACTGGGTTGGCACGACGGCTGTTTTTGCCGACAGCACTGATGCGCAAAATGCACTTGAGGAGCGCCACGATACCCAGCCCGAACTCAATCAGTCGCCGGCGTTAAATACCATTCATGCGTTTCCAAAGGGGGCTGAAGCCGGTACCTATTTGCACAACCTGCTTGAAGATGCCGCCAGAGAAGGTTTTTCGCGACTTGCCGCAGATGCTGACTATCGGCGCCAATTTGTTGAACAGCGAGCACAACTGGAGCCTTGGGCAAGTTTTCAGCAGGTATTAGACAGTTGGTTACAGGCCATGCTAACGGTGCCATTTGCTGCTGGTGAAGCACGCTTGGCCCTGGCTGATTTACAAAATTATCAAGCTGAACCTGAATTTTGGTTTCCCGCCGCGAATATTCACGCCGAACAACTTGATAAAACCGTGCAGCAACAGGTATTGACAGGATTTGATAGGCCGCAGGTATTACCGATGAAGCTAAACGGTATGCTCAAAGGATTTATTGACTTAGTGTTCGAATACCAAGGGCGTTATTACGTGGCGGATTATAAGTCGAACTTTTTGGGCCACGACGAAGCTGCGTATACCACCGAAGTTATGCGCGAGAAAATTTTGGCCAGTCGTTACGACTTGCAGTACGTTATTTATTTGGTGGCTTTGCATAAATTACTGGGTGTGCGTTTAGGTAGTGACTACGACTACGACACCCACATTGGTGGGGCTGTGTATTTATTTCTACGAGGCGTTCATAGTGAACAGGCTGGCGCCTTTTACGATAGGCCACCGCGAGAACTTATTGAAGAGTTGGCTAGTCAGTTTGAGCTCAAGGAGAGTCTGTGATGATGCATACCTTGTCACTATGGTATAAGCATGGCTGGATTCGCGCGATTGACTTGAGCTTAGCTGAACAATTGCAGCAGTTAGGTGAGCCTGAATCAGTGGCTTTTATGGCGGCTCTAACGAGTTTTCAGTTAGGCCAAGGGCACCCATGTTTAGAGCTTGCGCAGCTATACCACAATCCGAAGACTACTTTGAATTTGCCCCCTGAGCATGCCCAGCAAGAAAGCTTGCAGGCTTGTGACGACCCCGCTCAAGTATTTGCCGCACAGCCGCAGCTAGGTCACCTTGAGCAGTGCTTGACGCAGCTGCAACAAAGCGCTGCGGTGAACACCAACAATAGCCCACTTGTACTCGTTGGCTCGCGGTTGTATTTACGCCGTTATTATGACTATGAACAGCGTATTAAAAATGACCTGAAGCAGCGCATGCAAACCCAGCCTAAGGTAAATACCCTGCAGTTGCAGCAGGTGCTTGATGCTTTGTTCGGCGCTACCGATCGTATTAGTTGGCAGCGCACTGCATGCGCGATGGCCATGCGTAGCTTATTCACAATAGTTACCGGCGGACCAGGCACAGGCAAAACCTACACGGTGGTGCGGCTATTAGCGACCTTGCAAAAGCTCAGAGAGCAGCCACAGCCGTTGCGGATTCGATTAGCCGCACCAACCGGCAAAGCTGCCGCCCGAATGACCGAGTCGATTAGCACAGAATTGGAAAATTTACGGGCCATTCCAGCAGTTGCTGATGTACTTGCAGAAGGTTTAGCCACTGAAGCGGTGACACTACACCGACTACTGGGCACGGTTGCGAATACGCGGCAGTTCCGACATAACGCGCATAATCCGTTATATACCGATGTGTTGATTATTGACGAAGCTTCTATGGTGGACATTGAAATGCTTGCCGCCGTAGTGGCGGCATTGCCAGCGCAGGCGCGGTTGATCTTGCTGGGCGATAAAGACCAGTTGGCGTCGGTAGAAGCTGGCGCTATTCTAGGTCAGCTTTGTGAAGGCGCCGAGCATGGTCACTATGCGCCGCAACTGGCGCAGTGGCTTAACGCCACTGCAGCGAGTCAAATACCCGCTGAAAAAATAGATAACAACGGCTCGCAGTGGCCGTATTTGCAGCACACCACAATGTTTCATGAAAGTCGCCGCTTTGATGCGGAAAAAGGCATTGGCAAGCTAGCATTTGAGGTGAATCAGCAGCGTGCCGAATGGCTGCAGCAATGGTTGCGCGATAGCAAGATCATGGCGCAGCAATACCCAGAGTTCGACAATATTCATGCACTGCCATGTTCCCGTGCCGATGCCGCGGTAATTAAACAACTAGTGATGGATGGCTACGCACCACTGCAGCAATTGATAAGCGCAAGGCCCACAGAGCAAACCGACGAGGCGTTGAATCAATGGGCCAAAGCGGTGTTGACCCAGCTAGGGGCGTTCCAATTACTTACGGCGGTGCGTGAAGGTGACTGGGGTATGCATGCCTTTAATCAACGCGTGACCTACTGGTTACACGCTGACCAGTCGCAGCAACACGGTTGGTTTATCGGGCGGCCAGTCATGGTGACGCATAACGACTATGGTTTGAACTTGCGCAATGGCGATATTGGCGTGGTTTTGCAACGTGGCGCAGGAGAACCGCTACGGGTGGCTTTTTTGAACCCTCAAGGCGATGTGCGCTGGATTTTGCCCAGCCGCTTAACAAACATAGATACGGCTTATGCAATGACCATACACAAATCGCAGGGTTCTGAATTTGACCACACAGTGATGGTTATGCCGCCAGCGGATGCGCCTATTTTGACGAAAGAACTGCTGTACACCGGCATCACGCGCGCGAAAAGTCATTTCACGTTAATTTTCTCGCAGCCACAACTTGTTCTCAAAGCTGTGCAGCGTCGAGTCATCCGCAACGGGGGGCTAACCGATGCCTGATATCGTTATTTCACAACGCGTGACTATTCCTGAACAGGAACTTGAGTGGCAATTTATACGCTCGTCCGGGGCTGGAGGGCAAAATGTCAACAAGGTGTCTACGGCTGCACAATTAATCTTTGATATCAATGCAAGTTCGCTACCCGAACTATATAAAAGCCGACTGCTGGTGTTGCGTGATCATCGCATTACGCAAAGTGGGAAAATTATCATCAAAAGCCAAGAAACGCGCAGCCAATTGCAAAATAGAGAGTTGGCGTTGCAGCAGTTCGTCGCATTAGTTAAGAGTGTCACCGTAACGCGCAAACGCAGAATAGCAACCAAACCTTCGAAGGCAGCCCAGCAAAAACGCATTGATGCGAAGAAAAAGCGCAGTTCAATTAAAGCCATGCGTGGCAAGATTGATTAATTATTGAACTTGCAGCTCCAACCTGTCCAAGCCATACTCTGCTAACATAATTCGAACAACAAGTAGGTATGCATATGAAAAAGAACAACTTTACCCGCACGTCGTTGGCGGTGCTTGTGCTCAGCGGTAGTCTCTTTGCTGTAACTGGCTGTGGTAGCAGCTCGGACGATGCGCCACCACCTGCCACGGGAACACCACCACCAACCGAACCAACTGGCTTAGTGGCATTTGCACCAAATGGCAATTTGGACGTTGATGTAACTTGGACCGACTACGGTGTGCCTTACGTTAAAGCCGATAACATGGAGAGCTTAGGGTTCGGTGTTGGCTTTGCGTTTGCGCAAGATAACTTGTGTATTTTGGCCGACCAAATTGTGAAGTTTAATTCGCAGCGCGCGCGCTTCTTCGGGCCCGATGCGGTGCCAGGCTCTGGCGATTCAGAGAATCTACTCACTGACTTCGGCTTTTTGACACTCGGTATTCGAGATAACGCTGAAGCAGGCTTTGCACAAATAAGTGAGCACGCACAAGCGTTAATGACTGGTTATGCGGCGGGCTACAATAAATATATCAACGAAACGCCAGTTGCTGATATGGACCCAACCTGCGCGGGTCAACCTTGGGTGCGCGATATTAGCCCAATTGACCTCATGACCTATGCGCAAGGCGTTGCTTTGTTGCCAGGTGCGGCTAATTTTACCGGTCCGTTATTCTTGGCAGTACCAAGCAATCAAAGCTTCGTCACAGCGGAAGACGGCCAGCCCGTTACCTTAGCCTTTGACCCCGAGACCGTTGGTATTCCAGACACCAACCCAACCGAAGCTGGTTCAAACGGATGGGCAATTGGTAGTGACCTTAGTGCGTCAGAAAAGGGCATGCTGATTGCCAACCCGCACTTTCCACACACTGGGAATCAGCGTTTTTGGCAGTTTGGTATTGAAGTGCCTGGTCACTTAAAAGTGGTGGGCGGTTCGCTGTCGGGAATGCCAGGTGTTATCAATATTGGTTTTAATGAAAACGTGGCGTGGACGCATACGTTTTCGACTGCGTCACGCTTTACGGTTCATCGCCTAACGTTAGACCCAAATGACGCAAGCGGCACCAGTTATATGCTCGACGGTGAAAGTGTACCTATGACCACTAAAACTCACGAAATTCAGGTGGCGACAGGGGCTGAAAGTAGCATGACGCTGCGCAAAACGAGTTATTACAGTGAGTTTGGGCCAGTTATTGTCATTCCAAATGCACTGCCGTGGGGTACCGACCAAACTGGCCAAGCCGTTGCTTATGCGTTGCATGATGCCAACCTGCCAAACTATGACTTGTTTGACCATTGGTTGGGCATGAATATGGCATCGAGTATTGAGGAATATAAGCAAACTTTTGTGGACTATACCGGCACTGTTTTCAACAACGCGATGGCGGTCGATAAACATGGCCAAGCGTTTTTTACCGATGGCTCGTCAGTACCTAATATCGTGCCAGAAGCACTAGCAGAGTGGGGCGCCAATCCGCTCTATCAAGCCCTGACACAACAGGCTGGATTGTTTATTTTCCCTGGTGACGATAGCCTCTATATGCCACAGGGTACAGTACCGTTTGCGCAGGCTCCTCAGCTTGAGCGTACCGACTTTGTGCAGAATTCAAACGATAGTTTTTGGTTAACTAACCCTGCAGCACCAATTAGTGGGGTTTCGCCGCTTTGGGGCCCTGTTGGAAATCAGCAGTCACTGCGTTCGCGGTTGGGGCAAAAAATGCTAGCCGAAGGCGGCTCGGTTGATGGCCGTTTCACGCGTGAAGACTTGATTGATCGCCTTATTGGTAACCGAAACTTCTTGGGTGAAGCTGTACTAGCTGATTTATTGGCCCAATGCGAAGCACAAGGAACTACACCTGTAACGATGACAGATGGCAGTGCGGTTGATATTACTCCTGCGTGTCAAGCACTAGGGTTGTGGGATGGTCGCATGAACCTTGCTAGCCAAGGTGCCATGATGTTCCGTGAGTTTGCCTTCGAATTTAATCGTGATCCGCAGTGGCAGATTGCATACGATGCAGCGCAACCAACCACGACACCAAATACGCTTGCAGTAAACGATACGGTGTTGCAGCAATTAGCAACCGCGCAACAGCGCATTATAAACGCGGGTTTAGACCCTGCAGCTAGTTTAGGTAGCGTACAGTTTGTTGAGCGTAGCCTACCCGATGGTACGCCATCAGGGGAGAAACTGCCTTGGGGCGGTGCGCACAATGTCGAAGGTGGTTTCAATGTGTTCCGCAGCAATATGGGTAATGACGGTACCGTGTTACCGCGTCATCGTTACCCGTTACTGCCAGGTAGCGACTTGAGTGCCGCAGCGGGCGGGTATCACATTACCTATGGCTCAAGCTGGATGTTTGCGATGGAATTTACCGAAGATGGCCCAGTTGCTAACGGTCTATTAAGTTATTCGCAAAGCTCAAATATAGGTTCAGATCATTATATTGATCAGACTTTACTGTATTCATCTGAGCCGCAGCTTCGTCCGTTGCACTTTAGCAACAGCGATATTGAAGCGAACGCGGTAACAACCTTGAATCTGACGGGCGACTCGCTGAATTAAAAGCAGTGGCTGACTAACTTCTAAAAACCTTCTCTAATTGGAGAAGGTTTTCTTTGCGTTAGAACAATTTCATACCGAAAGCTTATTTTAGCTATTGACGAAATATAACCTTCCAACCATAGTTAAGCTGTTCAAAAAAACATCAAATAGGTAGCGTTATGTCTAAAGTTGTCGTGGTTGGAGCAGGGCTTGGTGGCGTGTCAGTTGCTTACGAACTCAGAGAAAAACTGGCTAAAGGCACTGATATTCTGGTGATTGGCGAAGGTAGTGAATTTAATTTTGTGCCTTCGAACCCTTGGGTGGCATTGGGTTCGCGTAAGCGCGAAGATGTCGTGATGCCGATTGGCGAGCTATTTCACAAGCGTGATATTAACTTTTCGGCCGCCGGCGTAAAAACCATAAACGCTGACCAAAACAGTTTAGAACTGAACTCCGGTGAACACATAGACTATGACTATTTAGTGTTGTGCACGGGGCCTAAACTTGCATGGGAAAATGTACCAGGCGCGGGCCCTGAGGCTGGAGGTAGTCACTCTGTTTGTACCGTTGACCACGCCGTAAAAACCCATGACGATGTGCAAGCATTATATGAACAACCAGGGCCTGTGCTTATTGGCGCGTTACCGGGGGCCAGTTGCTTTGGCCCAGCATACGAGTACGTATTGTCATTAGAATACGAACTTAGAAAACGAAAAATTCGTGATCAAGTACCCATCACTTTTATCACCCCAGAACCTTATATTGGCCATATGGGGTTAGGTGGCGTTGGTGACTCAAAAGGCTTTATGGAGCACAAGTTCCGCGAGCACGGTATTAAGTGGATTTGTAACGCCAAAGTCACTGAATTTGCCGATAGCCACTGTCATTTTGACGAACTTGATGCACAGGGGCAGGTGCTGACAACGCAGCAACTAGCCTATAAACATGCGATGTTTTTGCCGCCATTCAAAGGTTCGCCAGCTGTTGCTGCGGTGCCTGATCTATGTAACCCAAAAGGCTTTGTCATAACCGACCAGCATCAGCGCTCGCCAAAGTACCCGAATATTTTTGCGGCTGGCGTATGTGTGGCTATCGCGCCCATCGAAGCAACAGCAGTGCCGGTAGGTGCACCAAAAACTGGGCTGATGATAGAGTCGATGACATCGGCCATTGTCGAGAATATGAAAGCGTTAATGGCCCAGAGCAACACCTTGGTAGAACCAACCTTAAGTGCATTGTGTCTGGCTGACATGGGAAATACCGGTGCCGCTTTTCTCGCAATCCCACAAAACCCGCCGCGTAACCGCAATTGGACGGGTAGCGGTCGTTGGGTTCATTGGGCGAAAGTGGCCTTTGAAAAATATTTTATGTATAAAGTCTGGCGCGGCACGTCAGAGCCGATCTATGAGAAGATTTCACTGCGCTTTATGGGTATAGAGCGCCTTAAACCGCCCAAGTAACCGTCCCTTCAAGACGCTGAAGGTTGTCTTCAGCACCGCACACTTGGTATTTGCCGGTATTGTCGTCTGTTTGGCAGTACCATAAAGACACATTAGCTGGCAATTCAACTGGGCGCTTAAATGTTACATCGATAGCTGTAATCGGCCGTTTCATACTGCGTTCAATTTCCGCCTGAGCCCGAGCGGACATGTACATTCCATGAATAATTGGCTGATCAAAACCAAACCAGCGCGACAGAAATGGGTGCAAATGAATTGGATTAAAGTCACCGGATAAACGCGCGTAACTGCGACTGGTTTGGGCATCTAATTGCCAGGTATTCATGCAGTGCCAGTCACCGTTGGGAGCATCAACAATTTTCGTCTCTTTTGGTTTGCGAGGGCGTTCCGGCTGCTTCGGCATAACTTGATATTGACTAACGCAAGTTGCAACATGCTGTTCCGACTGCCAAAACTCAACGATAAATACCGGGCGTAAACGACGTGGCGACACATTTGGTCCGCGTGCTGGCACTTGAATAGAGGCTTTTAAGTGAAAGCCCTCGTCGGGGTCGAGCGGCAGTAATTGCTCGATACGATTGCTAACATGAACTAGGCCAGGCGCTGGCCATGGGAAATGTTCGCCAAGCATTTGCGCTAAGTGCACCCGCTGCGCTAAACAATAAATCAGCGTGAGAGGAATAGGGCTGATAAACCCGCCAAATGCATCGTGATAGCGTTGTACCAATTCAGCAGGAAATGCCGGAGCGCGGAATTCAGCATTGAGTACATTCGCTTCTGCGGCTTCTTGGTCTTTGCGCGCCACTGTAAATAGTGAGCGCACAAACATGCCGGGAAGGTTTGGTAACGTGACTGGGGTATCCACGTGCATTACGTTTTCATCCTTAAACATACGGGCTATAAAACCACATTAAGGCTAAGTATATACCGCTTGTGTCGTTGAACAAACCCTACCACAACAGCCCACATTGATTACTTAGGCAGTGATTACGCTGTAAACCACGGTGATAACGAAAACACTGAGCAACAAAAGGCTATAAGCAAAGCCTGAAACCAAAAATTTTACGGCCGTGAACAACCACCCTTGTTGATAAAAATTCTTTTGGGTTAGAAACAGATAGATAAACATCCAAGTGAAGATACTAAAATCAATCCAGCTTCCAAGGCGACTCAAGAATTCTATACCAGTTAATGAAGCAAGCGCGGTTGTCACTTCTGCTGCGCCAACAGCAAGCATTAGCGACAGTAAAATAAACCCATGGGTATGTAGCGCAACAGTCAGATGTTCCAAGTAATAGTGACGTCGGAATACATAGATTAATTTTAAGAATAGAGCCCAAAACGGCAGCATCAACAACATCAACAACATCATTTGTGGTGTTAACTGAATAATGCGTTGGGTGAAAATATCCGGGTTTTTGACCAAAAACCGAAGCCGCTCATTAATGCGGGCTTGTTCCTCTGCTGGCAAAAATGGCAAATCCATACGTAGGTCTTCAGCGGCAACAATACCGACGGCAGCATCTGAGTTTAAGGCATCTGCGGTATTAGCGTCGGTAGTAATAATGCCCTTGTCTATAGCCGCAAGGGCGGCACATATGAGGCGTGTCGGCCGCGCATAAACTCGAGCGAAAGAAACCCCGGGCGTAAAAATAGTCCCCGCAAGGTTCGATAAAAACGCGAGTCTCAGTGACCCAATTCGCCCATTAAATCGCCAAGTACGGCGAATATACTGCGAATATAAACCCGATGATGCTGTCCGCAATGGTGGCAATATTCACCTTGCAAAGGCTGCTGACAATTTAAACATTGCTGCTCATGTGAAGCTAATTGTTCCACGTTAACCTGTCATAAAGTTGGCGTTAATTATCGCCATCATCGTCCTTTTTTTCAGCTTTTGCGCCGGATTTCTTCTCATCCGATGACTTAGCCTTTAATTTTTCACTTTGTTCAGCGCGCTGTTTTTGCAGTGCTTCTTTCTCGGCTTTCATTTTTTCACGCAACGCGTCACGCTCCGCTTTCTTTTTGGCTGCTTCTTGTTTGGCCTGTTCAGCGGTTTGTTGCCCTTGTTGCGACGATTGCGACTGGGCCAGTGCAGGCTGCGCTAAAACAAAAGTAGTGGCGACCAATGCCGATAATAAGGTTAGTTTGCGAGTCATAGCGAAATACTCCTGTGAGTCGTGTTATTTAAGTTTTAAGGCTTTACTGTTGTAAGTAAAGCTTTAGCACGGTCACTATACAATGTGGCATAGTATTATTTTGCGGTTGTTTTACAAAAAGTAATTGCTGCGACAAGATTTGTCGCAAGTTAGCGGTAAGCTATCGAGTGACACAGATGACAAGGAGCAAGTCAGTGCAGAGCGTATTAAGATACCTAATGATGTTACGCCATGTGCCTCGGCAGCCACACAAAATTGACGCGAAGACATTGCAACAGCGCCTTTATGAACAAGGCGTTGACGTGAGTGTTCGCACAATACAGCGCAATTTGATTGAGCTTTCAGAAGTGTTCCCGTTAACCGCGGATGAGCGCTCTAAGCCTTATGGCTGGAGTATTGCGCAAAGTGCACCGCAGCTACCGTTTTTAAATTTAGCCGACCACGCCCGCCCTAGTGCGGTCGCACAAGTCAAACTAAAGTGTGCGGCAAGCCTATCAAACCTGTTAACGAACAACCCTCTGCATCCGCAACAAGTTGTTGAAATGAATAGCGAGCACTTTATTGTTACCGCCACAGTGGCGATTAGCAACGAGCTAGTAGCTTGGATACTAAGTTGTGGTGAGCATGCGGAAGTTTTGGAGCCCAAACAACTTCGCGATGAAATTGAAGGGCACATTCGGCGAATGCATGCCAGCTATAATGGCCACAAAAAATAACTACCCCCTGAGCTGTTATAGGGCGTTTTCGTGGCGCAATAGCCATTCTTTTTTATCGAGCCCACCAGCATAGCCAGTCAGCGTGCCGTTAGCGCCAATAATGCGGTGGCAAGGAATGATAATCGCGATTGGGTTGCGGCTATTTGCCAGCCCCACGGCTCGCACTCCTTTCGGGTTTTTTATCAAACGAGCAATATCGCCGTAGCTGGCGGTATGGCCGTACGAAACGCTTAGTAATGCCTGCCATACCTGTTGCTGAAAATCCGTTCCAGCAGGGGCAAGTGGCAAGTCAAAGATTAATCGCTTGCCATTAAAGTATTCAAGAAGCTGCTGCGCAGCCTGCTCGGTAACGGTGCAAGCCCTTTGGCAGAGGGGAGCACAAAAAGAGACATCGGTAATATGGTTACCGTTTTCGCTGGTTGCTGTAACTGGCCCTAAAGGCGATTGCAAGGTAGATTGAAACATAATTAACGCAGTATCAGCACCGGCGTTTCACTGTTATTTATCATGCTCGTTGTGGTGCTGCCGACTAAAAACTGGCGGATGCGCGAATGGCCATAAGCACCCATGACCAAAACATCAAGTTGGTGCTGATGTTGGTATTCATGCAACGCGGGCTCAACCTCACCAGCAATCAGTGCAACCGTTACTTCGTGACCATGGTTTGCTAATGTCTTTTGCGCATCAAGAAGTAGCTTTTGATTGACTTCAGTGTCGACGTCTACCATGACGATATGAATTGGCAGCCCTTTAAACAATGGGCTTTTGGCCACCATGTCGATGCCCTTCTCGGTTGTTTTACTGCCATCATAGGCAAACAGTACGCTTTGCGGTATTTGGTACTTTTCGGGGGTTAACAAAATGGGGCGGTGAACAGATCGAATAACGGTTTCAAGATGACTGCCAATGTGACGTGATTCACGCTCTTGCTCGCTACTGTCTTGGCCATGAATACCCAATACAAAAAGCCGCGATTCGTGCTCAAGCATGAGCAGCGTGTCACTCAAATCACCATGACGCTGACGCATAGTAACCTGCTCTATACCGGCTTTACGCGCACGAACTTGCGCAGCTTCAAGCATATGGTGCCCTTGCTGCAGGGCTAGTTTGTTGCGTTGTGCGTCTAGTTCGGCAAGTTCGTCAAGCAAGATTTCGCGACTGCCCAAACCGATGTTGCCGGTCATGTCGGTTGTAACGGGGTAACGGCCTTCATCAAGGACGTGTAACAGAGTGAGGGGCGCTTGCATTTGTAAGCTTGCCCATGCGGAATAATCGCACACGGCACCGGTGGCCCGTGAACCATCAATACAGGCAACTACATTTGTCATTGTTATTATTCTCCTTGTAGCCCATTATTTTGGCAGTGGCATTTATATTGGCATAACTGAACCAGTTCGTGCATTGACTCATGCATGATAATGACATGTTCATTGATGTCTTTGAAGTCGAATAACGAACAAGTTATTTTGAAAGAACAAACCGAAACAACCCAAAAGGTGCAGTTTGAAACAGAAATCACGCTTTAGCATGGGGCCCGCAGCCCTCGTAGCGGCAGCATTTATCGGGCCAGGAACTGTGGTTACAGCGTCGTTAGCGGGTGCTAACTTCGGTTATGCGCTCTTGTGGGCATTGGTGTTTTCAGTTCTAGCGACCATGATTTTACAAGAAATGGCGGCGCGACTTGGCGTTGTTACAGGCAAAGGGCTCGGTGAGAATATTCGTGCAGCAATCGCTCACCCAGGGCTTCGATGGTTAGTCGTATCGCTTATTTTTGCTGCGGTTATTATTGGCAATAGTGTGTATCAGGGCGGAAATATTAGTGGTGCCCGCATGGGATTAGCCGATTTGTTGCCCATTGATGGCCAATGGATACCACTTATTCTGGGCGTATTAGCTGCGATAGTACTCTGGCAGGGCAGTTATAAAGTCATTGAGAACGTATTGATTGGTTTAGTGCTTTTAATGAGTCTTGCCTTTTTGGCGACCTTTATTCTCACCGAACCAAATTGGGGGGATTTATTCAGCGGATTATTAGTACCGTCTATTCCATCAGGAAGCCTGCTTATGGTGGTGGCTCTCATCGGTACTACGGTTGTGCCTTACAATTTGTTTTTACATTCATCGAGTTGTGCACAGAAGTGGCACTCGCCAGAAGACTTGCAGCAAGCACGACAGGATATCTATGTTTCGATTCCGTTGGGCGGGCTTATTTCGATGGCTATTGTGGCAACAGCCGCCTCAGCGTTTTTTGGTCAAGCAATAAACATAGAAAGTGCGGCAGATTTGGGTAAAGCCATGACGCCTTTGTTTGGTGATGGCGCCACGCTGTTTATGGCAACCGGCTTATTTGCGGCCGGCTTATCGTCATCACTAACAGCGCCGTTGGCTTCGGCATATGCGCTTAGCGGCGTGCTAGGGTACTCAAATAACTTACAAGACAAAAAGTTTCGTGCCATTTGGCTTAGTATATTAAGTGTTGGCGTTATTATTGCGTCGTTAGGTCTGAAGCCCATCGAGGTTATATTGTTTGCGCAGGTAGCCAACGGTTTGTTGTTGCCAGTTATGGCTCTGTTCCTAGTTTGGGTGTGCAATCATCGCGATTTGGGCGAATACCGAAATTCGCTTCGACAAAATATTCTGGGCAGTATAGTTTGCGCTGTCGCTATTGGCTTAGGGGGAAGGAGTATTGCTGCTGGCTTAGGCTGGTTATAAGCTTAATCACCGCCAAATAGCATTTCTATTTCAATGCCAACAATCCAACGTGGGTGACGATCATCGGCCAACGTATCACGCGGCCAGTGCATGCCAACCCAGCCTTCTAAAAATAACCACTCGCGGCTGAATCGGCTGCGGTGCAGTGCACGAATGCCGTAGTCACGCATGGGCACAGCGTTCTCTGTTTCTCCGTACCACCAAACATCAGCACCCACCGCACGTTCGTGGTGGTACATGTAATACAGTTTTTGCGAAGCTTGCCAACGTACGCCTTCGGTTCGCTCAGCGAAGGTTCCACGAAACCATGATTTGCCGAACCATTTGGGCGAAAATGCCGTGTCATATTCAAAGGTTTGTGCAACGCCAAAGCCATCACTATCACGCCAAAAAGCCACTGACTGCATATGTAGTTCGGCATTGTCGTCAACAATGGTCTCATAGCGATAACGAGCACGAACGTACGGGTCCATATTCAACCCGCCACGTACCCCGGCGCCAAAAGACAAACTGTGATTGGTTTGCACATATGGGTCAAAGCCGAGCCCAACCATCCATTCTTCGTCAGATTGATCGCGTCGAATGACGGTTGGTCGCGTTTGTTGTGTGTCGTTAATAAAATCATCGAAATCG
Source organism: Pseudidiomarina donghaiensis (assembly GCF_900116895.1). Taxonomy (GTDB): domain Bacteria; phylum Pseudomonadota; class Gammaproteobacteria; order Enterobacterales; family Alteromonadaceae; genus Pseudidiomarina; species Pseudidiomarina donghaiensis. The sequence continues at coordinate 100,563 of NZ_FPCF01000005.1, forward strand.
GCGCGCCCAATAATGGCGGAGAAACGCCGCTCGGCATGCGGAAAAACAACCCGTGCACGAAAACTTGAGTCCAGCTCAAAGCCGTCATGTTCGTCCCACTCGGGCGTTAACGTTAGGCTGCCTGAAGCTGTGTCATAGTCGTCAGGATTAATAGAATCGGCAAAGAAAGAGTCAAGCCAAGTTGCAGTGGCATTGACCGAATTTGTTAAGCCCGCACGAAAGTCGTCAATCATTGCTGCGTCGTCGCGGTCCGTTTTTGCTTGCGACTCTTCAGACGTTGACTGTGATGGCGGTGGTGACTCTTGAGACTGTGCTCCAGCTGTTGGTATAACCGCCAGTAGCAGCAGTGCAATGGCCAAACGCATTCGACCTCCTTGCATCTGTTATATATTGAAGATACAAGGAAAAGTCGAATTCGGCTAGTTAAGAAAAGTTAAATACTAACGCGTTTGTAGCGACGGTACTGTGGCTTCCAAAAGTTGGCGTCGATTCGCTGCTGTAAGGTTTCATCACTCACTTCTAGTGCTAGCCCTTGTTGCTGAGCAACTTTGGCTACATTGAAAGCGATTTTTTTACTCAGTTCGGCAATGTTGGTAATACCAGGAAGTAAGTGATCACTCTCGCCGAGCACCCGCGGTGAAGCTTCAGCCAAAGTGTTGCTTGCTGCCATTAACATTTCGTCAGAAATGCTTCGCGCTTTCACCGCAATCACGCCAAGCCCAATACCCGGGAAAATATAGCTGTTGTTACATTGTGCAATGGGGTATTCCTGGCCCTGAAACTTAACTGCATCATATGGGCTGCCGGTGGCAATGATGGCGTCGCCGTTGGTCCACTCAACCACATGAGCTGGATGTGCTTCTATTTGTCGAGAAGGGTTCGATAACGGAAATATGATGGGCTGCTCGGTGTACTGGTGCATGGCACGAATGACTTGTTCAGTAAACAGCCCCGGCTGGCCTGAGACTCCAATGAGAACACCCGGTTTAGCGCAATGCATAACATCCAGTAATGATGCGTAGTCGCCACTGTGCTGCCAATGCGAAAGGTTGCTTAAAGGCTGAGCTAAGGCTTGTTGAAAGTCTCGCAAGTCGCTCATACCTTCGGTAAGTAGGCCAAAGCGGTCAACCATGAAAATTTGCCGACGAGCCTGCTCATCGGTAAGACCTTCGGCGACCATTTGCTGGATAATTTGCTCAGCAATACCACAACCGGCAGACCCAGCGCCAACAAAGGCAACTGTTTGATCTTTCAACTGTGCGCCTTTGCTGCGGCAGGCTGCCAACAGCGTACCAACGGTCACTGCAGCCGTGCCTTGAATGTCATCATTAAAACAGCAATAGTCATCACGATATTTACGTAAAATTGGCATCGCGTTAGGTTGTGCGAAATCTTCAAACTGCACCATTGCTTCTGGCCACCGGCGGCGTACTGCAACCATAAAGCGATCAACAAATGCATTGTATTCGTTTTGATTAATACGTTTGTGGCGTGCGCCCATGTACATGGGGTCATTCAATAGTTTTTCATTGTTGGTGCCGACATCTAAGCAAACTGGCAACGTATAAGCTGGGCTAATACCACCGCAGGCGGTATACAAGCTCAATTTGCCGATAGGTATGCCCATACCGCCAATACCTTGGTCACCAAGCCCCAAAATGCGCTCACCATCGGTAACGACAATTACTTTCACTTTGCGCTTAGTCGCGTTGCGCAAAATATCGTCCATTTGATCACGGTCTTCGTAAGAGATGAATAAGCCGCGTGAACTACGATATATATCAGAGAATTGTTCGCACGCATCGCCTACAGTTGGGGTGTAGATAATCGGCATCATTTCTTCAAGATGCTGCTGTAGCAATCGATAAAATAAAGTCTCGTTATTGTCCTGAATGGCGCGCAAATAAATATGTTTGTTAATGGCAGTGTCGAAGCTTGAATACTGCATGTAGCAGCGCTGCACTTGCTCTTCAATCGTTTCGTAGCGAGGAGGCAGCAAACCGGTTAAATTAAATGCAGTTCGCTCTTCACGGGTAAACGCGCTACCTTTGTTAAGCAGCGGTGTTTCTAGCAAATTAGGGCCTGCATAAGGAATATACAGCGGATTCTTCATGAATCATTCTCCTTGCGCTTGGTGTCACGTATTGAATAGGGGCAATTGCTCATTGAATGAACTGTATATTATTGCAGATTAAACGGAGGAAGACATGGAAAATCCGGCTTTTGTGGTGAATTTAAAACTGCTCGAACATTATAAATTCGAAGTTGATTTTGGCGAGTTTGGACAAATCATTACCGATGAACACGAACCGGTAGGTCATGGCGAAGGGCCTGGGCCAAGCCAGTTGCTTGCTGCTGCAGTTGCCAATTGTCTTGCTGCTAGCTTGATGTTCGCTATTCGCAAATATAAGGGTGACCCAGGTCAAGTCACCGCCAAAGTGCAAGGTGATATGGAGCGTGTTGATGGGCGTTTGCGTATTGCAGCGATGCAGGTGGAGCTTAATTTAGGCCAAGCGGCCGAGCACATTGATAAGCTCGACCGTGTGTTAGAGCAATTTGAAAACTTTTGCGTCGTTACCCAAAGCGTCCGCAACGGCATTCATGTTGATGTCACCGTATTGGATGATGCTGGGCAAGTGCTCAAATCACCCGAATAGTTGTTTGCCGGAGTTCATCAGAATCCAACTGGTTAAAATGTACTTGTCGTTAGACTTTGGCACCGTACCTCGGTGGGTATGGGTAAAATAGCCGGGCGCAATAACCATGCGTCCGCGCTTCGGTTGAATGCTGCGGTTTTGATAGTAAAAATCAGTGGTTCCGCCGTCTTCCACGTCATTTAAATAAAACATAAATAATAAGCTACGGTGTAATGCTTCAACGCTGTTTTTTTCGGGGTAAACTTCGCAGTGCCAGTAGTTATAGTTGCCTTGATTTTTTAGGTATTTCTGCGCTTGAATAGGACCAAGTCGATATAACAATTGCATGTAAGCTTGCTCATTTCCGGCGGCAATTTCATTGAAGTTTTCATGAGTTAAATTTACGGGCTCACCGGTTTTAGGATGCTTAACTTTCAGTGCGACCGGCGCGATTAATGCAAAATGGTACTTTTTAAAATACTCGAGTGCATATTTGGTGGTGACGTCGCATATTGTTTGTAATTCACGAGCGTAATCTTGATGTTGGTTCAAGTATAAATCTTCGCTCAGTTTTTTCTCGGTATCGACGCCGCCCCCAGTGCGACCAGCCTGTTTATGTGGACTGCGTTCAAACAGCTCGACAAAGCGGTCGCAAAAATCAGCGGGCAACGCATCGTCGTAAACTTCAATAAAATCGTTACTCACATCTATCCCCAATAATTAAAGTCGTTCCCGAAACAAACTGGTGAACTCAGTGCATCACCGTCGGCCTCGTTGTCTTCTTGTTCTAATGCTTTAAGTAGCGCATGTTTTAACACTGGAAGGTGTGAATACTCAAACGCTTTTACTGCGCTAATAAGCGTTACCTTATCTTTTCTGGCCGCCTTCATAAGCGGAATCAAGGCGTCAGGATTACTCTCAAGCTCTTGAAAATACGCACTTGCAAAACTTTCAAAGTCTAGCTTTTGAGCATGATAATCTTTACGTAATTGGTTGGACGGGCAACACTCTTTGCACCAATCGTTAAGCTTTAGATCGTCCTTCTTAATACCACGAGGCCATAGTCGATCGGCCAGTATGCGTTGACCATCTTCTGCGCATGCCTTGTCATAAGCGCGCTTGAAAAGTACTGTGTAATTTTTCTGCATTTTTGTCACCTTGCTGTCACAAAAAGTCATTAAATTGTTAACTGAAATAAGTTATAGTGATCAACCCGTCGTCTTGGGATTACACAACAATAAGAGAATGGATTATGAAACGCCACAATCTAGCAATTGCACTTTCGGCCCTGCTGGTGTCAGGTACGGCAAGTGCAGAACTGTTTCTATCAGAGCACATTGAAGGCTCGAGTAATAATAAAGCTTTAGAAATTTTTAACCCGGGTGATACTGCGGTTGATTTGAGCACTTATACCATTGAAATTTATTCAAATGGTGGCACATCTGCTAGCCAGACAATTCAGCTTTCAGGTACGTTAGACGCAAATGGCATTTATGTTGTTGCCCACCCGTCTGCTAACGCTGATATTTTGGCTTTAGCAAACCAAACCGGCAACTTATATTACAACGGCGATGATGCCATCGTATTTAAAAATGGCGCAGACGTTGTTGATGCCATGGGCCAAGTCGGTGTTGACCCAGGTACTGCATGGGAAAGCAATGGCGTATCGATGCAGAACCAAACGATTCGTCGCAAATCAACCGTTACGGCTGGTGATACTGATGTCACCGACGAATTTCTCCCTGATGTTGAGTGGGATGCATACCCAATTGACGATATTAGCAACTTAGGTTCTCACAATGGTTTCGGTAGCACGCCACCAGACCCAGAACCTGAGCCAGAACCAGAGCCATCACCTGAGCTTGGCGCTTGTGGCGACCCAGCTACATTTATTCACCAAGTGCAAGGCAGTAGCTTATCTGAAAGCGGTGCTGCAAGTCCGTTGGTTGACGAAGTTGTTACTGTTGAAGCCGTTGTTACCGGCGTTTACACAGATGGCGCAAAACCGCTGAATGGTTTCTTCTTGCAAGAAGAAGATGCGGACAACGATGCTGATCCAAATAGCTCAGAAGGTATTTTTGTATACTTGCCAGAAGGCACTGCACCAACTGTTGGCCAAGTTGTTCGCCTACAAGGTGAAGTGGCTGAATACTACAACGCGACTCAGCTTTCATTTGTGTCTGAAATTGTGGTGTGTTCTGAAGGTGCGACTGTAACGCCGGCGGTTTTAGAGTTGCCATTAAGCTCGCGCGATGAATTCGAGCGCTTTGAAGGCATGTTGGTTGCTTCTGCTAACCCATTGGTTGTAACGGGTAACGAAACTATCGCGCAATATGGCGAGTTTTGGGTAGCCGATGAGCGCATCATGAGCCCAACTGAAATTGCTGAGCCAGGCGATGCAGCGAATGCTTACGCAGCGCTTAAAGACAGCCGTCAGTTCTTAATTGACGACGCCCAAGGTGGCGCAAGCCCAGCAGTAGTGCCATTCCCTCCAGGTGGTTTAAGCGCTGAAAATACTTTGCGTTTAGGTACTGAAATTACCAACGCCCAAGGTATTATTCACTACGGCTTCAGTGAATATCGCTTGTTGCCAACGGTCGACCTGCAATTTGTTGACGTAAACCCACGTACGGCAGAGCCTGATGCAGCGGCACAAGGCGATGTACGCGTTGCAGTATTCAACGTATTGAACCTGTTCAACGGTGACGGCCAAGGCGGTGGTTTCCCAACTGAGCGTGGCGCAACCAACGTGATGGAATATGAGCGTCAACTGCCAAAAGCTGTTGCTGCAATTATCGGTTTAGGTGCTGACGTTGTTGGTGTAACCGAAATTGAAAACGACGGTAACGGCGAAAATAGCATGATTGCGCAGTTAACTGCAGCATTGAATGCTGAAGGTTCAGGCGAGTGGGCATTTGTAGACTTCGGTGGCCGTGTTGGTACTGATGCAATCACAAACCAGATTGTTTATCGTACTGACCGTGTAGAAGCAACTGGTACAGGTGTTTTCACAACTGCCGAACCATTTGACTATGGTAACCGTCCACCGGTTGCACAAACGTTCAAAGACCTTGTGAATGAAGACGAGTTTACCTTTGTGGTAACGCACTTACGTTCTAAAGGAAGCTGTGGTTCTGCCACAGGTGGTGATGCCGATGCTGATGACGGCCAAGGCTGCTGGAACGCTACCCGTGTTGCTGCGGTAGAGAAAATGCAAGAATGGTTAGCTGGTGATCCGACTGGTCGTATTGTTGCTGATGTTTTGGTTATGGGCGACATGAACGCGTATACCATGGAAGACCCAATTGCTGCTATGGTCGCTGGTGGTTTCAGCAATTTGAAAGCTGACTTTGCTGATGGCGCAACGACACATACTTATGTTTACCAAAATGAGTCAGGTAGCTTGGATCATGCATTCGCATCAGCAGAACTAACCGAGAAAGTTGTGGCAGCACAAGCTTGGCACATTAACGCTGACGAGCCAGAAGTTTTCGACTATAACCTTGAATACAAAGAAAACGGTTTAGAAGAAACTTACTACGCGCCTGATCAGTATCGTAGTTCTGACCACGACCCAGTTATCGTTGCATTCACAACAGTAGCGAACGACCCTACTGACGAAGGTGACGGTGATGCAGACGTGGAAGAGCCGCCTGCTGAAGAAGAAGAGCATGAGAACATTGACCATGCGACCACTAGCAGTTCATTCCCGCTATGGTTGGTATTAAGTGGCTTGTTCTTAGGTTTAGTGCGCCGTCGCGTATAAGCCTAGAATATAGTTGAGATAAAGCGCTTGGCTTGGCCAAGCGCTTTTTTTTTGTGCTAAATAAGACTAACGTGAGTATAAGAAAGTAGGCGTTACCGATAAGGAATCAACATGACGTATATTCACGACACCATCGAAGAGTTAAAGCAGACGAGCCCAGCACAAACTGAGTTTTATCAAGCGGTGGAAGATGTCTTGGAAAGTCTTGAGCCGCTGCTAGAGCAAAATCCACATTACCGCGAGCAAGCTATCCTTGCTCGCATTGTAGAACCAGAACGGCAGATCATGTTTCGGGTGCCATGGATGGATGACGAAGGGCGAGTGCAAGTCAACAAAGGCTATCGCATTGAGTTCAATTCGGCATTAGGGCCATACAAAGGCGGGCTGCGCTTTCACCCAAGTGTGAATGGGTCGATCATCAAGTTTTTAGGGTTTGAGCAAATTTTTAAGAATGCCTTGACTGGGCTCCCCATTGGGGGCGGCAAAGGGGGCGCGAACTTTAACCCTAAAGGTAAATCAAATGCCGAGATTATGCGCTTTTGCCAGTCTTTCATGAGTGAACTATTTCGCCATATAGGGCCAACCACGGATGTGCCAGCTGGTGACATTGGGGTTGGAACTCGCGAGCTTGGCTATTTGTTTGGACAATATAAACGCCTAGCAAATCAATTCGATGGCGTGCTTACAGGTAAGGGCCTAGCGTGGGGTGGCTCATTTGTTCGCAAGGAGGCAACTGGCTATGGCTGTGTTTACTTTGCCAATTACATGTTGGCTGATCGAGATCACGACCTTAAGGATAAACGTTGTGCCGTTTCAGGATCAGGTAACGTGGCCATTTACACCATGGAAAAACTTTATGAACTAGGGGCCAAACCTGTCACCTGCAGTGATTCATCTGGCACCATTTATCACGATCAAGGTATTGATTTAGACCTAGTGAAACAGCTTAAAGAGCAACGCAACGAGCGCTTAGAAAAGTATTTAGAAACACATTCTTCAGCAACTTATACCCCACGCGAAGATTATCCGTCTGATGGACATCAAGTTTGGCGCTATGAGGTCGACTTGGCGTTTCCTTGCGCCACACAAAACGAAGTAACGCGTGCTGATATTGAATGCCTACTCGAAAATGGCTGCATAGCCATTACTGAGGGCGCCAATATGCCGCTCACAGAATCAGCTTTTGACACGGTGCAAGAAAGCCAAATTGCTTATGGTCCGGGTAAAGCGTCAAATGCCGGCGGTGTGGCTACTAGTCAGCTTGAAATGGCGCAGAACGCTAGTATGCAGCGCTGGACATTTGAGCAAGTAGATGAGCGCTTGCAGCAGGTTATGAAGACCATATACAAAGATATTTCACGTACTGCAGAAGAGTTTGGTAAACCAGGCCAGCTGGTACTTGGAGCGAATATTGCTGGCTTTAGAAAAGTAGCCGACGCCATGCTTGAACAAGGCCTAGTCTAGGGCGTTTAACGCAATCTTTACAAAAATATTGGTGGTGCATGCAACTATATTGGCTAAAAAAGCGACTAAACTAGTAACTGATAGCAGTTGTAGCTATCTGCCGTTTGGAGGCATGAAGCATGCATAACACTCAATTGAAGAAACGCGCCGGCCTGTCGGCCTTGGCTCTAGCCCTGTCATGGGCAACTGGCGCGGTGGTATTAACTACCGCAGCAACCCCTGCTTACGCTGAAACCTATCAAGACAGTGCACAGGCAAACGCTGTTTACTATTCAGAAGCTGAGCTTGACCGTTTACTAGCCCCGGTGGCGTTATATCCTGATAGCTTATTAACCCACATTTTGATTGCTGCCACCTATCCGTTGGAAGTAGTTCAGGCTGAGCGGTGGGCGCAGAAGCATAAGCATTTGCAACCTGAACAGGCTTTAGAGCTTGCAACTGAGCAGCCATGGGATGACAGCGTTAAGGCGCTGGTGGGGACGCCAGATGTACTCAAACAAATGAGTGAAGACTTAACCTGGACTCAAGCTATTGGCGAAGCATTTTTGGCGCAACAAGAAGATGTTCTCGATCGGGTTCAAACCTTGCGTCAGCATGCTTATGATGCCGGCAATTTGAAGTCGAACAAACACGTTAGTGTTGAGCGTGCTGAGCGCACTATTGTGATTGAGAACGTTCGCCGTGAAGTCGTTTATGTTCCTCATTATGATACCCGTGTCGTTTATGGCTCGTGGTGGTGGCACAATCATCCTCCGGTGTATTGGTCACGGCCGTCGCTAACCGTCAGTATTGGTTCTGGCATTTATTGGGGTATTAGTTATAACGTGCCATCGCGCTTTTACTTTAGTCACTTTTTCTGGCCACAACGTTATGTAGTGATTAATCATCATTACTATACGGCGCCGCCGAAAAAACGTCGTGACTATTACATGACCAGACATGACGGTAAGCGTTGGAACCACAATCCACGACATCGTCGCGGTGTTGAGTATCGCCACCGTGATTTGCAGCCACGGCAACCGAAGTACCATATGGTGCAAGGCGAGGTTGTTCAACCGGTACTTAGTGCACGTGGTGTTAATCGAGATGCACCGGTACCGAATATGCGAATTGAAGACCCCAAGCCGCGGCCTAAATTTGCATCGGTGAAACGTGAATTGCGCGAGCCGGCGGTACGTATGAAGCAACCGCAGCGGTCGATAAAACCAATTGATAAACGCGTTGTTCAGCAACCGCAGGTTGAGCGTCCGCGCATTGAGAAGCCAAGAACACAGCCGCCGCGCATTGAGCGCCCAGTAGTACGTCAGCCAGAAACGCGTTTGCCAGTAGTGCGTCAACCTGATATTCGGACGCCAGATGTTCGCAAACCCGAAATTCGGAATCTAGGTGTCCGTAAACCAGAGGCTCGTAATCCAGTTGTTCGCCAACCGGAAGTGGTACGCCCAAGCCCTCGCCCTTCGCAAGTGCGTCAGCCGCAGGTACGTCAACCGCAGGTGCGTCAGCCGCAGGTGGCAAAGCCGGTGCAACGGGCTGCTCCGGTAATATCGCGGCCGTCACGAAATCAAAATAGCGTCACTCCGGTGCGCGGTCATAATCGTGACCATTAGTTGCCGCAACGAATCGGTTAAACCACCGATTCAATGCGTTAAGTTCGGTTGTTATTGTGGTTGGAAAGCTAAATACTATTAGCTTTCCAACTTCGTTTATTGGTTTTAGCGCCTCAAGCGAAGAGACTTTACCCAAAGGGGGCACTATGTTGGTTGTTAGAGCCGCAGTCATATCGACTCTATTTTTTGGACTACTAGTCATAACTGGCTGCAGCACGAATAGCGGTGTAGAGATGATAGGTCAATCACGTCCCGCCATAGAGTCTAATCACGTCAAACTCGTTGAAAGAGCACCCGCAATGGCTGAGCCGATTGCAAAGATCACTACAAATTTTAGCTACGGCGTACGTGAAACCGATGAAAGCAAGCGCTTGTATGCAATTGAACGAGCGCGCGTTCAAGCGGCAAGGCTCGGTGCGAATGTGTTGGTTATCGACAAAGTCGAGTATCAACAGACCACCTCAGGCGGGGTCACGGGTGGGCTCTATGATGGCCAAACCGTCAGCTCTATTCCGGCACAGCGCACTCCGGTTGTTCATGCAACCGCCTATTATTTAGAATAAATGAAATTTCAATATTTTTATGATCAAGCCATCGCTCGGCACGGCAGCAACAAAGCGGTGCTGGAGCGGATGCCTGTACTTGCCACGGGTGATGCCATTCGGGGCATTGGTGATGACTGTTTTCTTGCTGAAATTACGCGTTGTGTATTTCGGGCGGGCTTTGCATGGCAAGTTATTGAAAACAAGTGGGCCGGGTTTGAAGCCGCGTTTGCCGGGTTTGTGCCGCTATACTGGCAGCAGGTGCCTCCAGAGCGGCTTGACGAGTTAGCTCGCGACACGCGGATTGTTCGCAACCCACAAAAAATCGCTACGGTTCCGCTTAATGCACGCATGATTGTTGAGGTTGCAGAGCAACATGGCAGTTTTGGAGAGTTCTTAGCGAACTGGCCGAGTGCCGAACAACATAAGTTATTGGCTTTTTTGAAAAAGCATGGAGCCCGTTTAGGTGGCACCGCCGCCCAGCATGTGCTGCGTCGAGTAGGCTGGGATGGATATTTACTCACACCTGATAATTTAACGGCACTGCGCAATCACAATTTGTTAGATGCTTCGCCCTATAGCAAGCGTGGTGCTGAGCAAATTCAACGCGTGTTTAATCAATGGCATGCTGAAACCGGCATGCCATATAGCCATTTGTCGCGTATTTTGTCGATGTCGATAGATGTACGGGGATAGACGTGCGGGGTTAAGCCGCACGCCTGTCGTGGTTATCGCAAGGTGACAAACTCTTCTGCACTCGTTGGGTGCAGTGCCACTGTGGCATCAAAGTCAGCTTTGGTTGCGCCCATTTTCATGGCGACCGCAAAGCCTTGTAAAATTTCATCCATGCCTTCGCCAATACCATGCAAACCAATGACGCGCTCTTCTGGGCCCGCGCACACTAACTTAAAGGTGCTGAGCGCGCGATGTGGTGTAACTGCGTTATACATGGCTGCAAATTGAGACTTATAGACTTTAACAGCATCGCCGTGCACTTCACGTGCTTCAGCTTCCGTTAAGCCCACAGTACCAATGGTTGGATGACTAAATACAATGGTCGGTATTAAGCTGTAGTCCATGTGCGCGTCTGGCATGTCTTTGTTGAACAAACGCTCAGCAAGTAAACGGCCTGCTTTGATAGCAACCGGCGTTAACTGTGCTTCACCGGTAATGTCGCCAACCGCATAAATGCCTTTTACATTGGTGTTTTGGTATTTGTCGGTACGAACAAATCCATGCGCATCAGCCTGCACACCAGCTGCTGCTAAGTTAATTTTATCCGTTGCTGGCTCACGACCAATGGCCCAAACTAAACAATCGATACCTTCAATAACCTGACCATTTTCACAATAGACACTGAGTAAGCCGTCGTCCTGTTTTTCAACGCGATCAATAATACAACCCGTGTGTAGCTCTGGGCCGTCTTGTTTTAAGCGCTCAAGCAGGGCGTCAGTAATATCATGGTCGAAGTAACGCAGCGGGCGGTCGCCACGAACCAGCAGGTGCGCCTCACTGCCAAGGGCGTGTAATACCCCAGCAATTTCTACCGCAATATAACCAGCACCAACCACAACAGCTTTGTTAGGGCGCTCATTCATTGCAAAGAAGCCATCTGAGTCAATGCCATATTCGGCACCAGGGACGTCAGGAATCATCGCTCGACCACCCACAGCAATGGTAATGTGGTCAGCGGTAATGTGCTCGCCGTTCACTTCGACGGTGTTGGCGTCAACAAAGCGGGCAAAGCCTTCAATGTATTCGACACCGTTGCTTTCAAAGCCACGTTTGTAGCCCCCATGAATGCGCTCAATATAGGCTTCGCGGTTTTTCACTAGCGTGGCCCAGTCAAAGCCTTTTTGTTCAACGTTAAAGCCGTAAGCCGAGCTGTATTTAATTGCTTCAGCAATATGAGCGCCATACCACATGACTTTTTTCGGTACGCAACCAACATTAACGCAGGTTCCACCAACCGCTTTTGCTTCAATAACAGCGGCTTTAGCGCCACGAATGGCCGCGCGGTTAGCTGATGCAATGCCGCCACTGCCGGCGCCGATTGCCAGGTAATCGTAATGTCGAGTCATGTGCTTTACTCCTAAGACATGCTAGCGTGTTGAATTAAGTCCATAAAGATGACTATGATCGCCGAAATTGCCACGCGGTGCAATGCAACCCGAGCGGTAAGTGACCAAAAATGAGCCGAAAAAAACGATGACCTTAATCGATGACCTTAATTTATGACCTCAAGCTATACCATTAATCGCAGCAAACGGCGGCGTCATTTAGCCTTAAAAGTGCAACACGGAGAGCTGGTGGTGCAGGCGCCGTGGCACATGAGCGAACAGACCATTCTGCAGTTTGTAGAGCAGAAGCGTGAATGGGTGGAGCGTCACTTGTCGCGGCAGCAGCAACAATTAGGTCGGTTGCAGCGTCGGCAGTGGCAAACCGGAGAGCGCCTGCGTTGGTTAAGTGAGCCGCTGCAGTTAGTGGTCGAGCATGCTAGCCGTAAGCAGGTAACGCGCCAAGGCGCACAGCTTATCGCTACCATGACGCCGCGTAGTCATGCCGACCGAGAGCCACGGCTGTCGATTGTGGCTTGGTATAAACAGCAGGCGCACGTTTGGCTTGATGAATTCTTTGCGCAGTGGCCCGAGCAGCATGGCTTGAACCCAAGTGGTTGGTCGGTGGGCGATTTTCGTAGCAAATGGGGGCACTGTACGCGTCAGGGCGAATTAAAATTCACGTGGAAACTCTGGATAGCGCCAGAATGGGTAGTGCGCAACGTGGTTATTCATGAGCTGTGTCATTTGCGCGAGTTTAACCATAGCAGAGCGTTTTGGCAGTTAGTTGAGCGGCATTCGCCAAACTTTCAAGATGCGGAAGTGTGGTTGCGCAAGCACGGCATTACCGTGCTTAACGCGGATTACTTAGATTACCAAGTGTAACTCAAAGAGCTTAGTTCGCCGGTAAGTTTTGCTTTAAAAATTCAACCATCATGGTTCGTAAGTGTTGCGTTGTGCCTTCGCCTTCGGTAATACCATGGGTGCGATTAGGGTAAGCAAAATAATCAAATTGCTTGCCATGTTTTACCAATTCATTCACTAAGCGTTCTGAGCCTTGAAAATGCACATTGTCATCGCCGGTGCCGTGCACCAGCAACAAGTCGCCCTGTAAATTTTGGGCATGGGTAATGGCCGAGGTTTCGCGGTAACTTTCTGCTGACTCGGGTAGCAAGCCTGAATAACGTTCTTGGTAAATGGTGTCGTACAAGGTCAAATCAGGAACTGGTGCTAACGCCATACCCACATGGTAAGCGTCTGGGTAGCGGAACAGCGCATTTAAGGTTTGCGAACCGCCGCCACTATGGCCCCAAATACCCACACGATTGGCATCAATAAATGCCCAGCGATCGAGCATGGCTTGCAGCGCATCGTATTGGTCGCGCACGGTAACAACACCGAGGTTTTTATAAATTGAACGGCGCCATTCAAAGCCTCGGGGTGAGCGTGTTCCACGGTTATCCACGGAGGCAACAAGATAACCTTGTTGGGTTAAGTAGTTGTGAAACATAAAACGTTCACCGCCCCAGCTGTTGCTGACGGTTTGCCCCCACGGCTCGCCATAAACATAAAATACAATGGGGTATTTTTTGTTGGGATCAAAGTCGGCAGGTTTCATCAAAAAACCATCAAGCTTTAAGCCATCGCGTGCTTCAACTTGAAAAAATTCAAACACGCCGCGTTTGAGCTTATCAAATGCATCTTGTGCTTGGTTGTTGTCTTTAATAACCCGAATGCTTTGGTGATCGGGCAGGCTAATCATGTCCACCACCGGCATGGTGTTCACGTCGGTAAAAGTATGCACGGCGTATTTCGCGTCTGCAGAAAGCTGATAGCTGTGCGTGCCAGGCTGGTCTGGCGTTAAGCGTTCAAGCTTGCCACTGCCGTCTAAGCTAGCGCGGAACAAATAGCGCTCAAGTGGGGTTTCTGGTGAGGCAATAAAGTACACCCAACCGGTTTTTGGATTAATTTGTAGTACTTCAATGACGTCCCAGTTACCGCGGGTGATGGTGCTTAGTCGCCCAGTGTCGCGTTGCACCACATAAATGTGGCGGAAGCCGCTGCGCTCGCTTAACCAAGTAAATGCTTGGCCTTGGTCAATAAACTGTACGTCGTCAACATATTCAGCCCAGCTGTCGGTGGTTTCTTGCAAAAGTTCACGTACGGCGCCTGATTTAGCGTTGGCCAGAAACGCCTTATTGACCGCTTGCGAGCGGGTTAATTGTTGAATGAGTAGCTGCTGACTATTCCCCGCCCACTGCATACGCACTAAATAATGTTGGCGGGCGTCGCCAGGTACCTTCATCCAAGTGGTTTTACCGCCGCTTGCGGGCATGACGCCAATACGCATTGCTGCATTGGTTTCACCGACTTTTGGGTACGGAAACTGTTTTAACGTTGGGTATAGCGCGTCGGTGTTGTTAATCATGGTAAACAACGGGGTGCCTTCGGTGTCTAGCTGCCAATAAGCAATAGACTTACCGTCAGGGCTCCAGCGAAAACCATCGCGTAAGAAAAACTCTTCTTCGTTCACCCAGTCAAAAGTACCATTGACGATGGTGTCGTTGCCGTCTTGCGTAAGCTGAGTAATGCGTGAATTTGCAAGCTCTTCCACGTAAATGTTGTTTTTCATCACGTAGGCAACACGATTGCCTTGTGAGTCAAACTTGGCAAATTGCAAGGTAGAGGGTTCAGCTTGGCCGCCCAGTTTTTGTAGGCGCTTGCTGTTGAGATCAAATACCCAATAGTCACCTAGGGTGTGGGTACGCCACGAGCGCTTGGTGTTGGTGAATATGAGTAACTTATCCCCGTCTTCAGACCAGCTGTAATCGGCAATATGCAGGGGCTCTTCATTGGCTGAAGGGCGAACCTCATCGGCCTTGACTAACACGGTGCGTTGTTGGGTTTCTGGATGATAACGCACTAAGTCGTGACCACCATTTGCCGCACTTTCTAACACCGTATAGCCACTACCATCAGCTAACCAGCGGGTTGGGCCTACGCCACGAGCGTTATATTTGCCTTCAGCATACAACGCGTCGAGATTAATATGCGATTCGTCTGCAGATGTTACTGGCGCTGGTTCACTGGCGCCAGGAAGTGTGCTACAACCTGATATCAATACAGCGGTTGCTATGCCTAGTGCCGTATGACGCAACCAACTTGCGGTGTGTGTTGTCATAATAGTTCCCTGTTGTTAGGTCGTGTTGTGCCTTGAAAAAAGCGAACAAGACCCATAATTAAAGCAGAATTGAGAGTGCGAATTGAGCGTCAATTAAGTCATTGTTCAGTTCGCGCTTACATCGCGCTTACTTCGCGCTTACTTCGTGTATATGCGCATTATTCAAGAGGAAGTTGTATGAGTCAAAACCCTTTGCTCAGTGATTACCATTTACCGCCATTTTCTGCCATACAACCTGAGCACATAGTCGAAGCGATAACGCAACGAATTGCCGATTGTAAACAAACCATCGAGCAGGTGGTTGCTGCGGGCGATTTTAGTTGGGAAGGGTTGGTTGAGCCGTTGGAGCAGGTTGACGACCTCTTGGAGCGCAGCTGGTCGCCAGTATCGCATTTAAACGCGGTGGTTAGCTCAGCCGACTTACGCGCTGCCCATGACCAGTGTTTGCCGCTATTGTCAGATTACGGCACCTTTGTTGGCCAGCATGAAGGCTTGTATCAAGGGTTTAAAGCGTTACACGGCAGTGACAACTTTGCCAATTTAACGGAAGCACAGCGTAAGGTGGTTACCGACACGCTACGTGACTTTGAATTGTCGGGTATTGCTCTGCCTCCTGAGAAGAAACAGCGGTACGCTGAAATTCAGACCAAACTATCTGAGTTGTCTTCGCAGTTTAGTAATCACTTATTGGATGCAACTGACGGCTGGCACTATTTAGTGACCGAAGAAGCCGAGTTAGCGGGCTTGCCTGAGAGTGCGCTTGCCGCAGCCAAAGCTGCTGCCGAAGAACATCAGCAACAAGGCTGGCGTTTTGGCTTAGATTTTCCGAGTTATTTGCCGGTTATGACTTACGCCGATAATCAAGAGTTACGCCGAGTGATGTATGACGCCTTCTGCACTCGGGCGTCTGATCAAGGGCCTCAGGCTGGCCAATATGACAACAGTGCCATCATGGCGGAAACCTTGGCGCTGCGCCATGAACTAGCGCAGCTGCTTGAGTTTGACAATTATGCCGAACTTAGCTTGGCGACCAAAATGGCGGAATCGCCGGCACAGGTGGAGCAGTTTTTGCTGGACTTAGCGCAGCGCTCGCTACCACAAGCTCGCCAAGACTACCAAGAAGTGCTTGATTTTGCGCAGCAAAACTTTGGTGTCACACACCTAGAAGCCTGGGACGTTGCCTATTACAGCGAAAAGCTAAAACAACAGCGTTATGCGATTTCTGATGAACAACTACGTCCATATTTTCCTGAGCAGCAGGTTGTTAGTGGCTTATTTAACGTGGTGCAGACGTTGTTTGGCTTGCGCATTGAAGAGCACGAAAATGTGGAGACCTGGCATCCTCAGGTACGTTACTTTGTCATTACTGATAACAACGGCGATGTACGTGGTAGTTTCTTCCTTGATTTGTATGCACGCACGGGTAAACGCGGCGGCGCATGGATGGCTGAATGCGCGGTGCGTCGAATTACCGCACAACACCAATTGCAGTTACCGGTGGCCTATTTGACCTGTAATTTTAATAAGCCTGTCGGCGGTAAGCCGGCGCTGTTTACCCATGATGAAGTGCTGACCTTGTTCCATGAATTTGGTCATGGGTTGCACCATATGCTCACCAAAGTAGATGTGGCTGGCGTGTCAGGTATTAACGGCGTGGCTTGGGATGCGGTTGAACTGCCGTCGCAGTTTCTAGAAAACTGGTGCTGGGAACCGGAAGCATTAGCGATGATTTCTGGTCACTATGAAACCGGTGAACCCTTGCCACAAGAGCTGCTTGATAACATGCTTGCTGCGCGCAACTTTCAGTCGGCCATGCAAATGGTTCGGCAGTTGGAGTTTAGCCTGTTCGATTTGCGCATACACCGTGACTACAACCCAGTGGATGGCGACACTATTCAGCAAACGCTTGATGCGGTTCGTGAGCGGGTTGCGGTACGTATGCCACCAGCGTATAACCGTTTTCAACATGGCTTTGGGCATATTTTTGCTGGCGGTTATGCGGCAGGTTACTACAGTTACAAGTGGGCCGAAGTATTGTCGGCAGACGCCTATTCGCGCTTTGAAGAAGAGGGCATTTTCAATCGTGATACCGGGCAGGACTTTCTTCGAGCCATATTAGAGCGTGGTGGTTCGCGTGATGCGATGGAGCTATTTAAAGAGTTTCGGGGGCGTGAGCCAAGTGTGGATGCGCTGCTGCGCCACAGTGGTATTGTTAGCCTGGAACAACCCAGTTAACCACGAGCACTAGCGTAAGTACGAAAAGAATGACAAACACAGCGCCAATGGCGACATAAACCGCGGGATTACCGTGGTTGAAGTCGCGTTGGCGATTTTTATCCGATTGCACGCCAAAAAGTGCTGCTAGAACACTAACAACGATATCCCAGAAACGAGGCTTTTGCGGTTGTTGTTCGGGCTTGTGTTCGGACATGGCCTTAACCGCTTATTGGGCGGTTATAGTCGCGTTGGTTTGACTCACCGCTAGCAAAGAGCAGTTCAAATAAGTCGAGGAAGTGAAATTGGGTTGAGCGGCTCTTACCACTGAACCAACCGCCCCATGTCACACTTTGCTCAGGAGCTTGGCAGATAGATTGCGCCTCAACGTGTTCACTGTTTTTCATGAGCGCTTCGCACTCACTGACGGTTTTTGCTTGGTCATTTTGCCATGCATAAGCGGACGTTGCGCTGATGAGCACAAAGCCTGTTGCAACCATTACTGACATGAGTGACAGTTTCATGGATAACCTCCGCCTAATAATTGAGCTACTAAAATAGCAAGAAATAGACCAATCTGCCAACTCTATTCGTTTATTTTTTGAAGCTTAATTCAGCATAAGCGTGGCAAGGGTTGCGCCACCTTTGGTACACTATGGCAACTTTGTGACCGGCGAGGACATTATGCGCGATTTTCTTATTGCTCCATCGATACTTTCAGCCGACTTTGCGCGATTAGGCGAAGAAGTCGAAAATGTGTTAGAAGCGGGCGCCGATGTCGTTCACTTTGATGTGATGGACAACCATTTTGTGCCGAACCTAACCATCGGCCCAATGGTGTGCAAAGCTTTACGGGATTACGGCATTGCCGCGCCAATTGATGTGCATTTAATGGTTCAGCCGGTGGACCGTATGATTGATGACTTCGCCAAAGCTGGCGCGTCCATCATTACCTTTCATCCAGAAGCTTCGACTCATATCGACCGGTCACTACAACAAATTAAAGACGCTGGCTGCCAAGCTGGCTTGGTGTTTAACCCAGCAACGCCACTGCATTACTTAGATTATGTGCTGGATAAAGTCGATGTCATTTTGTTGATGTCGGTGAACCCTGGCTTTGGCGGCCAGTCATTTATTCCAGCCACGCTGGATAAACTGCGCCAAGCACGACAGCTTGTCGATGCCAGTGGTCGTGATATTCGTTTAGAAATTGACGGCGGTGTCAAAGTCGATAATATTGCGGAAATTGCCGCAGCTGGCGCCGATATGTTTGTCGCAGGATCTGCGATTTTTAACCAACCTGATTACGCAAAAGTGATTCGCGATATGCGCGAACAGCTTGCGTCTGTGTCGTAAAAAACGGACCCAACAACCATGAGTAAACCCATTGTATTAAGTGGCTGTCAGCCATCAGGACAACTTTCTATTGGCAACTACATTGGTGCTTTGCGCCAATGGGTAAACATGCAAGACACTCACGACTGTCGGTTTATGCTGGTTGATTTGCACGCGATTACAGTACGCCAAGACCCAGTAGCATTGCGAGAGGCAACCCTCGACGGTTTAGCACTTTATATGGCCTGTGGTTTAGACCCAGAAAAAAGCGTTATTTTTGTGCAGTCTCATGTGCCAGAGCACGCGCAACTCGCTTGGATTTTGAATTGCTACACTCAAATGGGCGAGTTGAACCGCATGACCCAGTTCAAAGATAAGTCTGACCGTCATGCCAACAATATTAATGCCGGTTTGTTTACCTACCCAGCACTCATGGCTGCCGATATTTTGTTGTATCAAGCGAACGAAGTCCCGGTAGGCAACGACCAGAAGCAGCATCTTGAACTGGCGCGCGACGTGGCAACTCGATTCAACAATATTTATGGCGATGTATTCACTATTCCAGACCCGTTTATTCCGGAAGTGGGTGCACGCGTGATGAGTCTGCAAGACCCGACCAAAAAAATGTCGAAATCGGACGATAACGTCAATAACTTTATTGGGTTGTTAGAAGACCCGAAAGTGATCACCAAAAAGTTAAAACGCGCAGTGACCGACTCAGACGAGCAAGCGCGAATTTATTTTGATACCGAAGAAAAACCCGGCGTATCGAATCTATTGTCTATTCTGTCTGCGGCCACCGGGCGTACTATTGCCGACTTAGTGCCAGACTATGAAGACAAAATGTACGGCCATTTAAAGGGTGATACGGCCGCGGCAGTGGTTGCCATGTTAGAACCTGTGCAACAGCGCTATCACGAATTGCGAAACAATCGTGATTACTTAAACCAAGTGATGGCCAAAGGTGCGGACGCTGCCAGTGAGCATGCTGCACAAACGTTGCGCAAGGTGTACGACGTGATTGGGTTTGTACCGCGCCCATAATTTATGTTGTTACTCATCGACAACTATGACTCCTTTACCCACAATGTAGCTCGCTATTTTCGCGAGCTTGGTGCGGAAATAGACGTGGTGCGCAACGATCAAATAACGATTGATCAAATGCGTGCCCTGCCGTTAACAGGCATTGTCATATCGCCTGGGCCTTGCACGCCGAATGAAGCGGGTATTACCTTAGAAGCAATTCGCACCTTTGCTGGTAAGGTACCGATTCTTGGTGTGTGCTTGGGGCACCAGGCCATAGGCCAAGTGTTCGGCGCCCATGTGGTGCGGGCCAAGCAGGTTATGCACGGTAAAACCTCTCTGTTAGAAACGAGTCGTCAGGGGCTATTTGCAAACCTACCGCAAAGCTTTCGGGTGGCCCGCTATCATTCTCTGCTGTTAGCTGCCGACTCCATTCCGGAAACATTGATTGTTGATGCGTGGGTGACTAATGCTGAGGGTGAACGGGAAATTATGGCGGTGCATCATCGCGATTTGCCTATTTGGGGGGTGCAATACCACCCAGAAGCGATTGAAAGTGAGTATGGGCATGACGTTTTTGAAAAATTTTTAACGCTTACCTATTCAGCATAAAACCACCAGAATTGAATACTTATGCACGCCTTGTGCAAATCCAGTTAAGTTACCGTAATCCCCCGTTTTTTCTACGTCGCGAGCACGACAGCGATGCTTTTTTCTGCGATAATATGTACACAAAATAGTTCACCGATGACTCCATGAGTCATCCACGTTTATACAACGAGGGAATCTTATGACTACAGAAATTAACGTGAATCGCGCCTTATTCGACGACGTTATGGTGCCTAACTATAACCCTGCAAAAATGATTCCGGTGAAAGGCGAAGGCTCGCGTGTGTGGGATCAAGAAGGCAAAGAATATGTAGACTTCGCTGGCGGTATTGCCGTGAACTGCTTGGGCCATTGTCACCCAGCTATGGTGAAAGCCTTAACTGAGCAAGGCAATAAGCTTTGGCATTTAAGCAACGTATTCACCAACGAGCCAGCCATTCGGTTGGCAAAAAAATTGACCGACGCGACCTTTGCCGAACGGGTGTATTTTGCCAACTCAGGCGCTGAAGCAAACGAGGCCGCATTGAAATTAGCGCGCCGCTGGGCGTTGGATAAATTCGGTGCCGAGAAAAACCAAATTATCGCGTTTAACAAAGGCTTCCACGGTCGTACTTTCTTTACCGTGACTGTGGGTGGGCAGCCGGCTTACTCAGACGGTTTTGGCCCTAAGCCAGGCGCCGTGCAGCACGTTGACTACAACGACTTAGCCGCACTTGAGAAGTTAATGTCTGAGCAAACTTGTGCCGTAATGATGGAGCCATTGCAAGGCGAAGGCGGCGTGATTAGCCCCGATGCGGAGTTCGTGAAGGGCGTACGTGCATTGTGTGATAAATACAACGCGCTATTAATTTTTGACGAAGTGCAAACTGGTTTTGGTCGTACGGGCAGTTTATATGCGTACCAGCAGCTTGGTGTGAACCCAGACATCTTGTCAACGGCAAAAGCTTTAGGTGGCGGTTTCCCAATCGGCGCTATGCTAACCACGACAGAAATCGCTCAGCACCTCAAACCTGGTACACACGGCAGCACCTATGGCGGTAACCCGCTAGCTTGTGCCGTTGCCGAAGCAGTTTTTGATGTGGTGAACACTGATGACGTGCTAACCGGCGTGCAAAAACGTGAGCAGTTATTTAAGGCGAAGCTAGCCGAAATTAACGAAAAGTATGACATTTTCAAAGATATTCGCGGCAAAGGTCTGCTTATCGGCGCGGAATTAAACGATAAATTCGACGGTAAAGCGCGCGACTTTCTCAATGCCGCTGCGGAAGAAGGCACCATGGTTCTTGTTGCAGGCCCAAGTGTGATTCGCTTTACGCCGTCGTTGATTATTCCTGAGCAAGACATTGCGGAAGGTTTAGAGCGATTTGAGCGTGCCGTAGCTAAATTAGTTGGTTAATTCTAGCTAACTTGGGCTAAGAAAAAGGAACGCGGAGACCTTATATGCTAGTGGTACGTCCGATTACGCCGCAGGACTATGCGGCGCTTTACACTTGTGCAGTAGAGTCAGGCCATGGTTTTACCTCATTGCCGGTGGATGAAACCTTGTTGCGTCGTCGAATTGCGCGCGCGCAAGAAGCCTTCGCGCGCGAACAGGTGAGTGAACCTGGCGAAGAAGGTTACTTGTTTGTCATGGAAGATACGGACACCGGTGAAGTTGTAGGCTGCAGCGGCATCGAAGCCGCTGTCGGGCTAACCGACGCCTTTTACCACTACCGTTTGGGTAAAATAATACACCACTCAAAAGAGCTCGATATCTATAACGCGCTAGAAACACTCACTTTGTGTAACGACTACACCGGTGTCAGCGAACTGTGCACATTATTCTTACGTGAGCCATTCCGCAAAAACATGAACGGCCGCGTATTGTCGCGCTTTCGCATGCTCTTTATGGCCGAATTTCGTCATCGCTTTAGTAAAATAGCGATTGCCGAAATGCGTGGTGTTTCAGACGAGAACGGCGAGTCGCCATTTTGGGGCTGGTTGCAGCAACACTTTTTCTCAATGGATTTTACCCAAGCAGATTATTTAACCGGTATTGGCGAAAAAACCTTTGTTGCTGAGCTGATGCCGCAGTTGCCTATTTACGTTAAATTATTACCGCCAGAAGCGCAGGCGGTGATTGGCAAGGTGCACGAGAATACCCGGCCAGCGTTGAAAATGTTAGAAAGTGAAGGTTTCCGCTGCCGCGGTTATGTGGATATTTTTGATGCCGGGCCCACGGTTGAAGTTGAAGTGGCCAACATTAAAAGTGTTCGCGACAGTCAAAAGCTGCCAGTAAAAATTGGCAGCACCGATAACACCAAGGCGCGTTACATTGTATGCAACACCCAAGTGGCTAACTTCCGCGCTATTCAACGCACGTTAAACGTCTATTCAGATCATGTAGTTATTGATGCCGAAGCCGCGCAAGCACTGCAGGTGCAAGAAGGCGACTACGTTCGATTTGTCACATTGACAGGAGCAAACTAATGGCAGACCAGAATTTATTTATTAACGGCACGTGGATTGCCGGAGAAGGTGACTTATTTAAGTCAATCGATCCCGCTCGTAACGAAGTGGTTTGGGAAGGCAAAGCAGCGACCGAAGCACAAGTGGACGAAGCTGTGAGCGCCGCTCGTGAAGCTTTTGTGCCGTGGGCAGACCTTGAGTTTGAAGAGCGATTAGCCATTTGTAAGCGCTTCGCTGCATTATTGGAAGAAAACAAACAAAAATTTGCCCATATTATTGCGGAAGAAACGGGCAAACCAATTTGGGAAACACTCACCGAAGTTGGCGCTATGATTGGTAAGGTCGCTATTTCTGAGCGCGCTTATCAAGAGCGTACCGGAACTGTTGAAAACCCAATGCCAGGCGGCAAAGCTTTTATTCGTCACAAGCCTCATGGCGTGGTTGCGGTGTATGGGCCATACAACTTTCCTGGGCACCTCCCGAATGGACACATCGTGCCGTCGTTGTTGGCAGGGAATACCGTGGTGTTCAAGCCCAGCGAAATGACCCCGAAAGTGGCAGAGTTTACCATAAAACTATGGCAACAAGCCGGTTTGCCAAAAGGTGTGATTAACCTAGTACAAGGCTTGGTTGATACCGGTAAAGCCTTATCTGCTCACCCCCAAATTGATGGTTTATTTTTTACTGGCTCGTCGGGCACCGGCCATGTGCTGCATAAGTTATTTGCTGGGCGTCCAGATAAAATTTTGGCGCTGGAAATGGGCGGAAACAACCCATTGGTCGTCAAAGACGTGGCTGACATTGACGCTGCAGTGCATGACATTGTGCAATCAGCATTTATTACCTCAGGCCAGCGCTGTACCTGTGCACGCCGTTTGTTTATTGAACAAGGTGCAAAAGGCGACGCTCTGTTGAAGCGTTTAATCGAAGTGACCGAGAACATTCAGGTGGGTGACTACGAGGCAGATCCGCAGCCGTTTATGGGGGCTATGATCTCTGCTAAAGCAGCTTCTGACATGGTGAAAGCGCAAAATGACTTGGTTGATGCAGGCGCTAAAGTTTTGCTGAAAATGCTGCAGAAAGACCACAACTTAGGCTTTGTGACGCCAGGCATTATTGATGTAACTAACGTGGAAGAAATGCCTGATATTGAGCACTTTGGGCCTTTGTTGAAAGTGTATCGCTATAGCGATTTTGACGCGGCAATTACCGAAGCGAACAATACTAAGTATGGTTTATCTGCCGGTATTTTGTGTGACAGTGAAGAAACCTATCGATACTTCTTCAAGCGCATTCGCGCCGGTATTGTGAACTGGAACAAACCAATTACTGGAGCCAGCAGTGCGGCGCCGTTTGGTGGTATTGGTGCCAGTGGTAACCACCGTGCAAGTGCCTATTATGCGGCTGATTACTGTGCTTACCCGGTGGCATCGGTTGAGGCAGAGCATGTTGCCATGCCAGATAAATTAGCACCAGGGCTTAAGTTTTAAGCCCTGATTTTGGCATAGCAAAGCGAGGAGTAGTTGGCAATGGCTGCAGCAATGAAAGCAACAGTAAACTGGCGTGAAGGCTTGGTGTTTGACGCCACCTCGGGTTCTGGCCATGGCGTCACCATGGACGGCAACAAAGTAGATGCAGCAAGCCCTATGGAGCTGGTGTTAATGGCTGCTGGTGGCTGTTCATCGGTTGACGTGGTCAGCATTTTGGAAAAAGCGCGACAACAGGTGTCTGGTGTCCGCTGTGAAGTGAATGGCGAGCGTGCCGATGCGGTGCCGGCTGTTTTTACCAAAGTACATTTACATTTTGTGGTAAGCGGCCACAATGTTGCTGAAAAGCATGTGGAACGCGCTGTTGCATTGTCTGCTGATAAATATTGCTCAGTTGCGAAAATGCTTGAAGCATCGGTCACAATAACTCACAGCTACAGCATTGAAGAAGAATAGAAGGTACCCAAATGAACTATCGGCATAGTTACCATGCCGGCAACTTTGCCGATGTTGTCAAACACGTCCTTCAATGTGTTGCGTTAGATTACCTGCAACAAAAAGATAAGCCGTTCTTTCTGCTCGATACCCACGCCGGTGTGGGCATGTATGACTTGCTTGGTGAGCAAGCGCAGAAAACGCTTGAGGCTGAACATGGCGTTGCGCGCTTGTTAGGGCGCGATGACCTACCAGCAGCGGTACAGCGTTATGTCAACATGGTGCGTAGCCACAACCCTGCTAACGAGCTGCGCTGGTATCCCGGCTCGCCTTGGTTCAGTGCGTCGCACCTACGTGCAAATGATCAACTGACCCTGTGCGAGCTGCACCCTCAAGATGCCCAAGAGCTCGGCGAAAATGTTCGTGAATTTCCTGCAGCGCGACAAATTAAGGTGCAAGCGAGCAATGGTTACGGCGCGATTAAAGCGCTACTGCCGCCGCCGCAGAAACGTGGCATGGTGCTCATTGACCCACCGTTTGAGCAGCGGGATGAGTTTGAGCAAGTGGTACGCGCATTGCGCGAAGGTGTTAAACGTTGGGCTAACGGCATTTATGCGGTTTGGTACCCAATAAAAGATCCGCTAACGGTGGGTGATTTTCATCAAAAAGTGAAGGCTATTGCTGGTGTTGATAAGCTATTCGCTGTAGATATTTTGATTCGTCAAGCGCAAGACACCTCGAAACTCAACGGCTGCGGCATGCTATTCATCAACCCACCGTTTGGTTTAACCCAGCAAGCCGACGCCATTATGGCGTACTTAACGCCCATACTGGCACAAGACCGCGGCGCTGAGTACCAGGCAATTTGGCTTTAACGGCTGAGCCAGTCGATATGCCCACCATTGCGCTGCTTATCAAGAATTTCTTCAATAAGCGGCGCTAGTATTAATTCCATAGCAAATACCATTTTTCCGCCAGGCACCACTAAGGTGTTCATGCGTGACATGAATGCGCCGTCTATCATGCGCAAATAATACGGGAAATCGACGTTTTTCATGCCGCGAAAACGAATCACCACAAAGCTCTCATCTAGCGATGGAATATCTTTAGCGCTAAACGGGTTTGAGGTATCGACGGTCGGTACGCGTTGAAAGTTAATATGGGTTCGCGAGAACTGCGGCACTATATGGTGAATATAGTCTTCCATGCTGCGCACAATACTTTGCGTAACCGCTTCGCGCGAATGGCCGCGCTCAGAAGTGTCTCGCAGAAGCTTCTGAATCCATTCTAGGTTAACAATAGGCACCATGCCGATAAGTAAATCGACGTGTTGCGCAACGTCATAGCCTTCACCTGCAACACCGCCATGCAAGCCTTCATAGAACAACAAGTCGGTATCGGCCGGCAGTGGCTCCCAGGGAGTAAATGTGCCGGGCACTTGGTTATAAGGCACTGCATCATCGAAACTATGTAAGTAACGGCGAATCTCGCCATTACCGGTTGCGCCATACTGCCTAAACAATGCCTCTAAACGCGCAAAGTCATTGGCTTCGGGGCCGAAATAACTAATATGGCGACCTTGCTCTTGGGCCTTACGAATCGCTAGTTCCATTTCCGGCCGTGAGTAACGGTGAAAGCTGTCGCCCTCGACACAAGCGGCCTCAACATCCAACGAACGAAATATATGACGTAAAGCTTGGCTGGTGGTGGTAGTGCCTGCACCAGATGAGCCCGTTACGGCAATAATAGGATGTTGAATGGACATGAGACCTCCGTAAAAAGTAGAAAGAATGTTATACGGGGTCGCTCGCGGCGGGTCAAGTTTTGTGCAACTCAGTAATGTGGCGGAACATCATCAGCTGGGTTATTGGGCATGTCGCCCTGGCGATCGTTAATTTGTTGGAACTTTTCGCCTAAAACCTGCATCTTACGCTGCAGTATTTGTAATTCATGTGCTTGTTGAGTTACCAGTTGATTCAATGTTTCAATGGTGTCTTCCTGAAAAGTAAGCTGGCTTTCGAGATCAGCTATTCGTTGCATTAAGTCATCTTGATTGTGCGCAGCCATAGGCAAACACCCCTAATTATGTGTAGTATATTCAGCGCGACGAATTACAACTTACTCTGACAGAGAATTCAATCCTGGAGACAATAAATGAAGCAATTTAAAAAGCCATTAGCGCTGGCAGTAATCGCGCTTGCAGTATCTGGATGTATGCAGCAAGAAGAGAAATACCCAGTGAGCGAAGCTGCGCCAGAAGCTGAACAAGAAAAAATGGCTTACGCATTCGGTTCAAGCTTAGGTGAATTTGTAGGGCAAACTCTAGATCGCCAAGACGAAGCTGAGTTTGTTTTAGACCGTGAACTTGTGATTACTGGTTTTGTTGATGCGATTAAAGGCGAGGCTAAAATTCCTCAAGCAGAAGCAGAAGAACTAATCATGGCCATGCAAGCAAAAATTGCTGAGCAACGCAGCGCTGCCATTGGCGGTAAAGCACTTGAAGAAGGCCAAGCTTATCAAGCAGAGAATGCTAAAAAAGAAGGTGTTCAAGTTACTGAATCCGGTCTGCAATACGAAATATTAGCGGAAGGTCCA
This sequence comes from Pseudidiomarina donghaiensis, assembly GCF_900116895.1. Taxonomy (GTDB): domain Bacteria; phylum Pseudomonadota; class Gammaproteobacteria; order Enterobacterales; family Alteromonadaceae; genus Pseudidiomarina; species Pseudidiomarina donghaiensis. The sequence goes on from NZ_FPCF01000005.1 coordinate 127,962, forward strand.
GAAGGCGGTGCCTCACCAGTAGCAACGGATTTAGTCAAAGTTCATTATACTGGCACCTTGGTTAACGGTGACAAATTTGATAGTTCTCATGACCGCGGCGAGCCTTTGATTATTCCACTAAACCGGGTTATTCCTGGCTGGACTGAAGGCGTGCAATTAATGAGCGAAGGTGACAAATATCGCTTCGTTATTCCTGGCGATATCGCTTATGGTGAGCGCGGTGCAGGCAATGGTCAAATTCCACCAAACGCAACGTTAATCTTTGAAGTTGAGTTACTTGAAGTGGTTCAGCCAGAAGACCCTGAGCAACCAGATGTAGAGGTTGAAGCCAAGCAATAATTTGCTCGGCTTACGCTAGTTAGAGCCTTAGAGCAGCTGGTGCTGCTCTAAGGTATTTAATAACCTATCTTCAAATTCCATTCTTAATTCAATCGCTTCACCTAAATTTGATAAATCGCGATCAAAACCTTTTAATTCAGATTCAGGCGTCACTTCGCTGTATTTGTCATTAAAGTCCAACGCAATATCGGTGGTGTCGCTAATTAGTGGGAATAACTCTTCGGCAAGCTCGCGGGTCGACTCAGGAGCAGAGCGGCTATTACTAATTATCTGGTCATAAATTTCAAAATGACCGGCAGAAACGTAGTCCATCAATAGTCCGCAAAAATTGCTGACATCTTGTGCGGCAGGCAATGCGTGTGCATCGCGTTCGTAGGGTGGCAAGCCGGCTAATTTAAAATACTCTATGAGCATGGCTTGGCGTTCATGTAACCAAGTATCCACAGCGGCGTGGGCGCCTCCCCAGCGTTGCTTGGCTTGCTCGTTACGTCGTAACATGGTTGTCTCCGTTTGCTGAATAGCTTCCAATCTACTGATGATGCTAAGCTAGCGTCAACTGTTTTTCACATAATCAGGTGAATACTGAATGAATAAACCTTACCAGAAACCCGCGCAAGACGAACCAGTATGGTGGTTTGTAATTTCGGCTGGCGACATTTTAGTTACAGACGACAAGCAAATACCACACGGCTATTTAAGCGAATTGCCAATGCCTGATTTACGCGAATACAAAACTGTATTTATTGGCGAACTGCGTGAGCGGCATTGTTATTTAGTTATCGCCGACTTCGGTGATACAAATTTTAGTGCGGTTGGTGACTTTATAAGTGTTCGTGAGTTGATTACCAAAGACGATGATGCGCTATTTGCGATGGCTGCGCGGGCGAAGCAAGTGGCCGACTTTTTGGCAACCCATCGTTTTTGCGGTCGTTGCGGTGCGCGGATGCAAGCAGTCGATTGGGAGCTAGCAATGCACTGCCATAGCTGCCAGCATCGCTGCTACCCGCGTATTTCACCATGTATTATTGTTGCAATTCGCCGCAATAACCAAATTTTGCTGGCGCGCGGCAAACGCCATCCTGAAGGCCTTTATTCGGTACTTGCCGGTTTTGCTGAAGCCGGTGAAGCGCTGGAGCAAACCTTGGCTCGCGAAGTTATGGAAGAAGCTGGCGTAAATATCAAAAACCCACGCTATGTCGGCAGTCAATCTTGGCCATTTCCGAATTCGTTGATGGTTGGATTTGTTGCAGATTGGGCCGGTGGCGAGGTAAGGATTGATCCATTTGAGCTAGAAGAAGGCGGTTGGTTTGATATCAATAAGCTACCACGTATACCTGGCGAGGGAACCATCGCCCACAAGCTGATTATGCGCGTAAAAGCTGAAATTGATCAGGAAAGAAATAGTGAATCCTGATAAAATACGCCAACTTAATTCAAGGCTACCTAGCATGCGAAATAAGCGCATGGAATACACACGGGATACACACAAACATGGCTGAGTTGAAAAACGATTTGTACTTACGCGCGCTGTTGCGTCAACCCACCGAGCGCACACCAATTTGGATGATGCGTCAGGCTGGACGTTATTTGCCTGAATATCGTGAAGTACGTAAGCAGGCTGGTGACTTCATGTCACTTTGTAAGAATCCGGAGTTGGCCTGTGAAGTGACATTACAACCGTTACGTCGTTTTGCGTTAGACGCCGCCATTTTGTTCTCAGATATATTAACTATTCCAGATGCCATGGGCCTAGGCTTGTACTTTGAAGCTGGCGAAGGTCCAAAGTTCAAACACCCCGTTCGTGATTTAACGAGTATTAGCAGACTTGGTGTGCCTGACCCTGAACAAGAGCTTCGTTATGTGATGGATGCGGTGCGCACCATTCGCCGTGAGCTTGACGGTCAAGTGCCATTAATAGGCTTCTCAGGCAGCCCATGGACACTCGCGACCTATATGGTAGAAGGCGGCAGTACCAAGAACTTCAGTGAAGTTAAAAAACTAATGTTTAGTGAGCCACAGGCCATGCACCTGTTGCTTGATAAGCTGGCGCAGTCAGTAACTAGTTATTTGAATGCACAAATTGCCGCAGGCGCTCAAGCTGTGATGATTTTTGATACTTGGGGTGGGGTATTGAGCCCACGCGATTATCGCGAATTTTCACTGCGTTATATGCAGCAAATTGTTGATGGTTTAACGCGTCATGCAGACGGCCGCCAAGTACCTGTAACCCTGTTCACTAAAAATGGCGGCGCTTGGTTAGCAGATATGGCAGCCACTGGCTGTGACGCTTTAGGTGTTGATTGGACAACAGACCTTGGCTTTGCTCGCCAAGCAGTCAATGGGCAAGTTGCTTTGCAAGGCAATATGGACCCAAGTGTGCTTTATGCGCCACCAGCGCGTATAGAAGAAGAAGTTGCAACCATTCTTGCTAGTTATGGTCATGGGCATGGTCACGTATTTAACCTAGGTCACGGAATTCACCCTGAAGTGGATCCTGAGCACGCAGGGGCATTTATTGAGGCGGTTCACAAGCTTAGCCCTGCTTATCACAAGTAATCAAGCCCGCTGCTTGGTATATTTGCGGTAAACCCCGCTTAATGTCCGATAAGTGGGGATGTCCGATAAAATCCCTAGGTTACAATAGAGTCAAGAATGACATTATGCCTACGTTGTAACCTGAGGGATTTATGGCCGCACGAAATCTTTTCAATCCAATTTTCATTTTTGTAGTGCTACTGATTGGCGCTGCAGTCTATTTCTTCGGTTTTGCCGACCCCAATGCCGGTAAAGAAGAGCGGCCTCAAAACCCGGTGCCGGTGCGAATTCAAACCGCTCAAATTAGCGAGTTTCGTGATGTCATTGAAGCCTTAGGTACCGCGCAAGCCAATGAATCGATTGTTGTCACAGCACAGGCCCAAGACGTGGTCATGGCTGTGCATTTTGATGATGGCGACGTTGTTAAAGCGGGTGAGCTTTTGGTTGAGCTGGACTCTCGCGAGGAAAAAGCACGTGTTCAAGAGCTCAAGTTTCGCTTGGCGGAAGCGAATCGTCAGTACCAACGATTAGTCGATCTACGTCGTCAAAATGCTGCTTCGCAGCAGCAGTTAGAGACGCAAGACGTCGCGGTTAAAAACATTATTGCAGAACTTGAAGTCGCGGAAACATTGTTGGCGCAGAAACGTATTGTCGCGCCATTTGGTGGGCGCTTAGGTATTCGCCATGTCAGCGTAGGCTCTTTAGTCTCGCCAGGTGAGCAAATAACGACACTAGACGATGTGACTCCAATTAAGCTCGACTTCAATGTTCCAGAGCTCTATTTTGCCAGTTTAAGTTTAGGGCAGGCTGTTGCTGCGCGCAGCGGCGCATATCCCGGCGAAGAATTTCGCGGTGAAATTCGCAGTATTGACTCTCGCGTTGACCCGTTGACTCGTTCTATTCTCGTTCGCGCAATTATTCCGAATGATGACAACAAATTGCGTCCAGGTATGTTGCTGCGCGTGAACTTATTGCGTAGTGTCGATAAAACCATGATCTTGCCCGAAAAAGCGATTGTTCCGATTAACGATCAAAGCTTTGTTTACGTGATTGACGAAAACAATGTCGCGCAGCAAACGCCGGTTACGTTAGGCCGTCGTAAGCCCGGTATAGTCGAAGTTATTGACGGCGTTAAGCCAGGCGACAACATCGTCACCGAAGGCATGGTACGCTTGCGCGATGGTGTTGCTGTAACCGTTCGGGAGGACTAATCCATGTTACTCTCAGATGTGTCGGTAAAACGCCCCGTTTTTGCCTCGGTGGTCAATATACTGCTGATTGTTTTCGGTATTGTGGCTTTCACCATGTTGCCGTTGCGTGAGTATCCAGATATTGATCCGCCGGTTGTTTCTATTGATACCAATTATACAGGCGCTTCAGCAGATATTGTTGAAACGCAAATAACACAAGTTATTGAAGATCGTATTAGTGGCATTGAAGGAATCAAAAATATTAACTCGAGCAGTCGCAATGGCCGCTCGCGAATCAGTATTGAGTTTACGTTAAACCGCGATATTGATGCCGCTGCAAATGACGTTCGAGACCGAGTATCACGAGTGCTGGATAACTTGCCGGAACAAGTAGATCCACCTGAGGTGTCCAAGGCGAACTCCGACGAAAGCACCATTGTTTGGTATAACTTGCGTAGTGAAACCATGTCGGTGCTTGAGTTAACGGACTATGCAGACCGTTACATAGCCGATCGACTGTCAGTGGTCGATGGCGTGGCACGGGTGCAATTGGGCGGTGAGCGCCGTTATGCTATGCGCGTATGGCTTGATCGTGATGCCATGGCCGCACGAAATATCACCGTAACAGATATTGAAAGCCGCTTGCGTTCGGAAAACGTTGAATTACCTGCCGGTGAAGTTGAGTCAATCGATCGTGAGTTTACCGTACGCGTAGCTCGAACCTATCTCACCCCTGAACATTTCAAACGGCTTACGATTAAACGTGGTGACAACGGGCAGTTAGTCAGATTAGCGGAAGTGGCGCGCATTGAAATGGGCGCTGAAAATGACAAAACTGATTTCCGTGGTAACGGCATCAACATGGTTGGTATTGGTATTGTAAAGCAATCTAAAGCCAATACCTTAGAGGTAGTTGAAAACGTTAAGCGTGAAATCAACCAAATCGCTGAAACCTTGCCGGAAACCATGTTTATAGTACCAAGTTACGATTCCTCTATTTTCATTAAGGGGTCAATTGACGAGGTATACAATACGCTGGGTATCGCAATGGCCCTTGTGGTTGTTGTTATCTATATGTTTTTAGGAAACATTCGAGCCACTCTAATTCCCGCATTGACCGTGCCGGTGGCAATCATTGCATCTTACATTGCGCTCTTTGCGATGGGTTTCTCTATTAACCTGCTAACGTTACTTGCTTTAGTGCTGGCCATTGGACTGGTCGTTGATGACTCTATTGTCGTACTTGAGAACATTTACCGCCGAGTAGAAGCAGGGGAGCCGCCATTATTAGCTGCCTATCGAGGTGCCCGAGAAGTCGGTTTTGCGGTAGTTGCAACCACCCTTGTATTGATATCTGTGTTTGTGCCACTGGCCTTTTTGGATGGCAATATAGGCCAACTATTTACTGAGTTCGCGCTAGCAATTGCCGCCGCGGTAGCGTTTTCCAGTATTGCTGCCCTAACCTTATCGCCAATGTTGAGCTCTAAAATTCTTCACAAAAAGGAGCGCTCGAGCAAATTCGGCCAAGTTATAGATAAAGGTTTTAATTGGGTCGAAGCGGGCTATGTACGCGTACTCAAACGCACCTTAGCGTACCCTTGGATGGCGGCTTTGTTGGTCATTCTAGCCGGTGTTTTGTCATACGGCATGATGCAATTTATTGAGCAAGAATTTGTGCCGCCTGAAGACCGGGGGACTTTTTATGTCATGGTTCGCAGTGAAGAAGGCGCGAGCTTTGAATCGAATTCAGCCAATATGCGTGAAATTGAAAGTATTTTGATGCCGTATATTGATCAAGGCAAAGTTGACCGCTTGATTATTCGCTCACCGGGTTGGGGCAATTCGGCAGGTGTGGCGATTGTCGGTGCGGTGCCTTTTGAGGAGCGCGATTGGTCGACCTTTGAGCTGATGGACGAGGTATCAAAACAACTGAACCAAGTGACTGGGGTGCGTGCATTTGCATTTATGCGTAGCGGTATTAGTGGTGGTGGCGGTCGACCCGTACAGTTCGTCCTGCAAGGAAACACGTACGAGCAACTGGCTGCATATCGCGATATTGTGGTTGAGAAGGCCAGCCAAAATCCGAACTTGTTAGACCTAGATAGCGACTATAAAGCGACCTTGCCACAGCTGCTCATTCGAATTGACCAAGAACGCGCGTCCGATCTTGGGGTATCGGTGGGTGATATAGGGCGGACTCTTGAAACCATGCTTGGCCAGCGACGCGCAACGACTTATCTTGATCGCGGCGAAGAGTACGACGTTATTCTTGAAGGCGAGCGTTCAGATTATCGCAGCCCCACGGCTATCGATAATATTTATGTGCGCTCAGCCAGCTCAGGTTCATTAATTCCGTTGTCGAATCTAGTAACTGTGGAAGAACAGGCCACTTCCGGCTCACTGAATCGTTACAACCGTATGCGCAGCATTACTATCGAAGCAAATCTCGCGGAAGGTTACTCGCTCGGTGAAGCGTTAGCTTACCTCGAAGAGATTGTCCGGACTGAATTACCGGAAGACGTTAGTATTGATTACAAAGGCGAATCACAAATGTACAAAGAGAGCGGAAGCTCAGTTGTCTTTGTTTTTGTGTTGGCTTTGTTGGTTGCCTATTTGGTGCTGGCGGCCCAATTTGAGAGCTTTATTCATCCACTGGTTATTATGCTTATGGTGCCAATTGCGTTCTTAGGTGCAATTATCGGCTTATATACCACAGACATGACCATTAATATTTATAGCCAAATTGGTATCGTGATGTTGATCGGCCTTGCGGCGAAGAACGGCATACTTATTGTTGAGTTTGCTAACCAGCTACGCGATGCGGGTATGAAGTTCGACGACGCCATTGTAAAAGGCTCACAGCAGCGTTTACGTCCTATTGTGATGACGGCGTTTACCACACTGATGAGTTCGCTGCCGCTTATACTTGGCTCAGGGCCTGGTGCAGAAAGTCGTATGGTGATTGGTATTGTTATCTTCTCTGGGGTAGCGTTATCGGCGTTCTTGACGATATTTATCATTCCAGCACTTTATTCGCTGTTGGCTCGTAACACCTCTTCGCCTGAGCAGTTAGCGCATGAGTTGGCGCAGCTTGAGCAGCAACACCCTGATAATAAAACGGAGGCGTCGCTATAGCGGCGCTTGCCACTCAAACCCAACGGTTCGCCTCTTTGGCGTCAACGTACAGGCCGTTGAGTACATTTTTAGCTAGCGTGGGGTGGTTGGTAAAAATACCATCTACCCCCATGCGCTTAAGCTCAAGCATATCTTGTGGTTCATCTACCGTAAACACTAAAACTTTCAGCCCTCGCAGGTGTGCATCGGCGACAAATTCCGGCGTTATAAAGTCGACATCAATATGTACTGACCATGCCTGTAACTCACTGGCGAAACGTGCATAGCTAAGTGGGCAGCTAGTCGTTAGTGCGCCGATAGATTGTTCTGGATGGTCTTCTTTGAGTTGTTTTAACCAGTGATGATTAAAGCTTGATACTAAAAGTTGTTCTGGCTGGAAACCCGATTGCTCAACTGCACGGCGCAAATGGCGCGTTAAACCGCGGGTGATATCGGCCCCTTTTAGTTCGATATTCACCATACAGCGCCCGCCAATAAAGTCGAGCACTTCGTCCAAGGTTGGAATAGGGTGTTGACCAAATACTTTTAAACTGCGCAGTTGTGTAAGGTTAAAATCTTGAAGTCGACCTTCTTGTGCGGTTAATCGGGCGAGGTAACGGTCGTGGAATACAATCCATTCGTCTTCAAGCGGATAGACGTCAATTTCAATACCATCGGCTTGCGCATCTAACGCCCGCCCAAAAGCCGCAATCGTATTCTCTGGGGCTTCAAAGCTAGCGCCACGATGCGCAAAAATAAGCATGTTTAGTCGTCGCGTTTGCCGAGCACATCACCCATACGGGTCGTTGTGCCTGCTTTAAGGTCGTCGGCGAAATCAATCACGTCATCGGGGAACAACAAAATCACCGTTGATCCTAATTTGAAGTGACCCATTTCTGCACCCTTTTTAAGGCTAATTGCTTGATCACCGCTGGCCGGATATTCCCACGTGTGAACATCGGTCCCGCGTGGTGGAGTGACGGTCTCAGACCATACCGTACCAATGCTAGCGACAATTGTTGCCCCAACCAAAACCATGGCGAACTTACCAAACTCGCCTTCAAAAATAGCGACGACGCGCTCATTTCGGGCAAATAAGTTTGGCACGTTGGCAACGGTCAACGGGTTCACGGAATAGAGATCACCAGGAACATAAATCATTTTACGCAGCACGCCATCGCACGGCATATGAATGCGATGATAATCTTTCGGGGCTAAATAAATAGTCGCAAAATCGCCGTCGCGAAAAGCGTGTGCATCGCGCGGGTCACCACCTACGAGTTCAGTCAAACTGTAGTCATGGCCTTTCGCTTGAAAAATACGCCCTTCTTCAATGTCACCTAATTGACTGATAGCGCCGTCAACCGGGTGAGCAAATAATTCAGGCTGGTCGGCTTTTAATGGGCGCAGCTCAGGTTTTAAATAGCGGGTAAAAAATGCATTAAAGGTTTTGTAGGCACGCGGGTTCTCGTGAATCGCTTCACTCATGTCAATTTTATAGTGGCGAATAAACCACCGAATAAATGCCTGCGTAAACCAGCCGGCTTGCGCTGCAGCAAATTTACCGACTAAACGTGACACTGCATGCTTCGGTAACCAATGCTGCAATTGAATTTTTACGCGATCCCAATTCACGACTTTTTACCTCGAGTATTTGCTCTGGTCGGCTTGTTGGCCGACATGGATTCAATGATTCTATGGAAATTGTACAGCCGAAGTGCGTGCAGGTCACCTGCTTCGAGCGCTTCTTGTAAGGCACAACCAGGGTCATCGATGTGCTTGCAGTCGCGAAATTTACATTGGCCAAGGTATGGCCGAAAATCGCGATAACACCAAGCAACGCGCTCTGGCTCTAAGTGCCACAAGGCAAACTCGCGTATTCCTGGAGAGTCAATTAAAATACCGCCCGTGGGCACAACATAGCGAGTGGCTACAGTGGTTGTGTGCTGCCCAAGCCCTGAGTTGTCTGATACGGCGCCAACATCGGCATCAATGTCTGGCAATAACGCATTGACCAACGAGGACTTTCCGACCCCAGATTGACCCACCACAATCGACACATGCTCATCTAATAATCGATGCAGATCAACCAGCGATTGCGGGTGTTTCGCGCTGACCTCTAATACTTGGTAGCCAATATCGCGATAAACATCGAGCGCATTGTAAATTTCTTGCTGTTCGGTTTCATCTAAACCCGCGATTAAGTCTGCTTTGTTAAGCACAATAACCGGAGTCACTTCAATGTCTTCGCAGGCCACTAAATAGCGGTCAATAATTTGACTTGAAAACGCAGGAACCACACTTGAAACAATGAGAATTTGGTCGACATTAGCCGCTACGGGCTTTAAACCGTCGTAATAGTCGGGACGACACAACAGTGACTGGCGCGGCTGGACCGCCTCAATGACCCCAACCACATCGCCGGAGACTTGCTGAAAGCGTCGCCATACCACCACGTCACCACAAACTAAGGAGTCTACGGTGCGACGAATATGACACCGCAGAGAAGCTTCAGTGTCGGTACAGATGACTGCTTGATGACCAAATCGGCTAACCACAATGCCGGCTTCAGAACTACCTAGCACGGCATCTTGAATGTCGGTTTCCAGCTCTGCTTGCTGTATACGTTTTTCTTGGTTCGAACGAATACGGCGCAGTTGTCCTTTATTCAGTCGTCGTTGTTTTGCCATGTAATAATTTCCAGTTCATACTGGATTTGATCATACATTATTACGCACAATAGTGCCTGAACTTAATTGTAACCAACAGCAAGGACAAAATATGAGCGCAAGTGCAGAACGTCTTATTTGGATTGATCTCGAAATGACAGGTTTGAGCCCTGAATATGACCACATTATAGAGATTGCCACCATTGTGACGGATTATGACTTGAACGTACTTGCTGAAGGGCCAGTGATTGCGGTGCATCAACCGCAAGCGAACCTCGATAAAATGGACGACTGGAACGTTCGCACCCATACGACATCTGGCTTAGTAGCGCGCGTGCAAGAGAGCCGCTATGATGAGCAACAAGCAAGTGATGAAACGATTGCGTTTTTAGAACAGTGGGTTACGGCAGGAAGCTCGCCTATGTGTGGGAACAGCATTTGCCAAGACCGCCGGTTCTTAGCCCAGCATATGCCACAGCTAGAAGCTTATTTTCATTACCGCAATTTAGATGTCAGTACACTGAAGCAATTAGCAAAATACTGGGCGCCGGAAGTGGCCAATGGGCTCACTAAACAGGGCGCGCACACGGCTTTAGCCGACATTCGTGAGTCGATAGAAGAACTCAAATATTATCGCACTCATTTATTTAAATCCGGATATTAGATAATAATAACAACAACAAGGAATACGAAGCACATGTTAAAGCTCCTTATTGTCGGAGGTTTAGTTGTACTTCTTGGCTTTACTTTCGGGCCGCCCAAATATGTGGTTTTTGCTGAACAGCAAACACTCATTGAAACGCCATATGGGCAGCAAACTGCTTATTTGGCGTGGCATATTAACCGCTGGCTACCTATTCAGGCACTCGCTGAACTGGTTTGGTATGCGCCTGAAGTAGATAGTGAAGTGGCACTAACGCCGCAGCAGTTGCGCGAAACAAGCGTGCCATTTGCGATTCCTGGCGGTTTTGTCAAAACCTATTTGTGGTGGTTGTTGCCGCCTTTCTTTTTGGGGTTGCAAAAGCTGCTGAGTATCGGTTTTTTTGCGCTTCGCCAGGTACAGTCTCACAAAAGAAATTTCTATTTGGCGGAGCGACGCAATACCATTATTGCGTACGAAAATTTCCTCAAGCTCACTAAAGACGTTCCCTATAAGCCATTCCGTTTGCGTCGCAAAGCAAAGCAGGCACGTGAGCAGCTGTATGAGAACTATATTCAGTCGTTATCACGTTCGTCGCTCAATGACGAAGAGCGCGTGTTTAATGGCGCCGTTGCTAAAATGTTGGCGTTTAACCGAGATCATCAACAACGTTTTCTGCCGTTAAAGTTACAGATGGAGCCTGGAGTGCTCGCGCTAACCCGAGGCGAATATAAAAAATTCATGAAGTTTGAAGGGTATTTTGAAGAACGTATGAGTCAGGCGGCCAAACAGTGGCTATTAGAGCTGCATGGTAGCGGCGTGCCAAGTATGTCAGAGCTTTACGAGAATTGGGATGGCCGTGCCCGAAGTTGCGCCAAAGCCATTCTCACTGCGCGTCAATGGCGGCCATTAACCGACCTTCGCGAAGGGTTTAAAACTTATGTCAGCGATACACTTTTTAGAACCTTAGGGCGTGCGCAATCGCAACACCAGCGCGATGACTTAGTGCGTCATGCTGAGGCCTACCTGACCTATTCGGTGTATCGCTACATGCCGGTTGACGCACGCTTGAATGACTATGAGCAAGAATTTAAGCGGTTAATAGGTAAACGCATCGCGCGCGCAATGTCGTCCTTATTTCCGCAAGAAATATCAACCAATGGTGTGAAGCCCGATCTATTCCTCAATCCGTCATTTCGTAACGACAGTCATGTTGCCAAGTTGAATATTGAGTTGGTCTTTGAGAACAAAGTCATGCCTGATGGCATGCCAGTGTTGAGTAATTCTCTGTATTTAGTGTTGCCGGGAGAACCACCACAAAGACTGCTAGAATTAGAAGCGAAACTAAATACCAAAGCAAAGGAGGCTGAATAATGCGCAAAGTTTTACAAGCAATGACGTTACTCGGTCTCATAAGCATATTCAGTTCGCCCGTGATGGCTACCCAAGAGAGTCCACACTCCGTTTCTGACCTGCAACAATGGTACTGCAAGGCGCAGGATTTTATTGATGAGGCCGGCCTAGTGCAGTCGTGGCTCGATCGGGTAAAAAAGAATTCTATCGTATTTGTTAATAATCAAGGCGTGCAAACTGCTAGCCCAGTTGTGGTTGCGTGGAAAAAAACACCAGAATGTTTAATTAACGAGCGAACGAACGAAAAAAGCGAAAAAACCGAAAAAAGTGGTTGACGAGAATGCCCTGATCCGTAAAATACGCCCTCGTTAACACATTGCGAGAATAGCTCAGCTGGTAGAGCACAACCTTGCCAAGGTTGGGGTCGCGAGTTCGAATCTCGTTTCTCGCTCCAAATTTAAAAAAGCCCGAAGGTTTACGCCTTCGGGCTTTTTGCTTTCAGATTTCCAGAATTTTCTTGCTGGTAAAACATATTCGATCTACCATATATATGATTATTCATATGTATGGTGCCCCATGAAGATACTTTTCTTGTGTACTGCAAATTCCGCACGCTCGATTATGGGCGAAGCCATTTTGCGGCAGTTTGTTGGCCAAGGCATTCAGGTATATAGCGCTGGTTCAGCACCAACAGCGGTGGAACCGAAAGCACTGGAAACACTTCGGAAATTCAAGGTGGATACCACGGGGCTGCGCGCCAAAAGTCTCGCTGACTTGCCTACTCATGAATTTGATTACGTAATAAGTTTGTGTGATCGCGCTCGCCATGAATGCCAAACGGAATTTGGTGATAGCAAATTCATTGCTTGGGACTTTCCGGACCCAGTGAGTAGCTCCGATCCGCAAGCCTACACACGTACTGTGCATGAATTAAGCGAGCGCATACGTATGTTCTTACTGATTTTGCGCAAAGGTAGCAAGCACAAGCAATTATTCAATAGCCCCGAAGATTTTTTCAAAATAATGGCGGACCCATTACGGCTGTCTATGATCTTAATGTTGGCGCAACACGCTCAGCTATGTGTGTGCGATTTTGTCGAGTCGACCGGTATGTCACAGCCGAAAGTATCGCGACACTTAGCCCAATTACGTGACTTTGGGTTACTCGTTGATCGTAAGCAGGGGCGCTGGGTTTACTACCGGTTAAATGAAAGTATGCCCGATTGGATGCGCCAAGTTATCGACATCACAGCGAACCATAATCCACAGCTTTACCCGACACCGATACATTGTTCGGCAAGCACAGAATATTTGGAGACACAGCATGACAGTTAAATTGGGAATTAACGGTTTAGGCCGCATTGGCCGTTTAGCATTTCGTATTGCGTGGAATAATCCAGCTTTTGACATTGTGCAAGTGAATGACCCCGGTGCCGATGCCGAAACCTTTGCGCATTTGCTCAATTTTGACTCGGTACATGGGCGCTGGCAGCATGAAGCGACAGCCGATGGTGACACTTTGGTTATTGGCGAGCGCCGTATTGCCTTTAGTCGCCACAAAACCATTAGCGATAATAACTGGCGCAACTGTGATGTCGTGCTCGAAGCCTCGGGCAAAATGAAAACCGTCAGCGTACTGAATGACTACCTTGAGCAAGGGGTAAAACGTGTGGTTGTTTCAGCGCCAGTAAAAGAGCCCGGTGCGCTGAATATTGTGATGGGTGTTAACGATCACTTATTTGACCCCGCACAACACCAAATTATTACCGCGGCCTCATGTACCACGAATTGTTTGGCGCCGGTCGTGAAAGTACTACAAGATAAAATTGGCATTAAGCACGCCTCAATTACCACAATACATGACCTCACCAACACCCAAAGTATTCTGGATGCTCCGCATAAGGATCTACGCCGCGCTCGTGCTTGCGGTATGAGCCTCATTCCAACGTCAACGGGGTCGGCCACCGCTATTGTGGAAATATTTCCTGAGCTTAAAGGCAAAATTGATGGCCATGCAGTACGTGTACCCTTGGCTAATGCGTCGTTAACCGACTGCGTATTTGAGGTGAAAAAGCCTACTTCAGTTGCTGAAATTAACGGCTGGCTAAAGTCTGCCGCGCAAAACGAGCTCAAGGGTATTCTTGGCTACGAAGAGCGCCCGTTGGTGTCCATTGATTATAAAACCGACCCACGCTCAAGCATTATTGATGCGCTATCAACCAAAGTCATCAACGGCACCCATGTCAAAATTTATGCGTGGTATGACAATGAGTGGGGTTACGCAAATCGCACCGTTGAGCTAATTGAAAAGGTTGGCACATGTTAGGTCAGCTTGCCCCGGCGGTTAGGCAATACCTTATTGTTACCGGCAACTACTGGGCATTTACCCTTACCGACGGTGCGTTACGAATGCTGGTGGTATTGCACTTTCACCAGCTTGGTTACAGCGCGCTTGAAGTTGCCATGCTCTTTGTTTTTTATGAATTTTTTGGGGTGGTAACGAATTTGTTTGGCGGCTGGTTAGGCGCTCATTGGGGGCTTAACCGCACCATGAATATTGGGTTAGGGCTGCAAATTGCAGCGCTTGCTATGTTACTGGTGCCGCCTACCATGCTTACGGTAGTGTGGGTGATGCTAGCGCAGGCGCTTTCCGGTATTGCCAAAGATTTGAATAAAATGAGTGCTAAAAGCACCATCAAGCTTTTGGTCGACGACAGCCAGCAAGGCCAATTGTACAAATGGGTGGCGTTGTTAACAGGCTCTAAAAATACCTTAAAAGGCATTGGCTTCTTCTTAGGTGGCTTGCTACTTACGCTGGTGGGCTTCACGTGGGCCATTGCCAGTATGGCGATTATGCTGACATTGGTTTGGTTAATAAGCTTGGTGGTGTTAACCAAAGACGTTGGGAAGGCTTCGTTTAAACCCAAGTTTCGCCAGCTACTGTCAAAAAGCCGCCCGATTAATGTTTTGTCGGCAGCCCGGTTTATGCTGTTTGGAGCGCGCGATGTTTGGTTTGTGGTTGCGCTTCCGGTTTTCTTAGCTGCACAGCTAAATTGGAGCCATTGGCAAGTAGGAAGCTTTTTGGCTTTATGGGTTATTGGCTATGGTGTGGTGCAGGCTGTGGCGCCACGTTTTACCGGTGCAAACTTGGCTGCAGCAAGGCAGCAGATTGTTATTTGGGCTGGCTTGCTATGTGCTGCGCCACTGGGGCTTGCTATCGCGCTGTGGCAACAATGGCCGATTGCTGAAACTGTCATGATTGGCCTAGCTATTTTTGGTATTTTGTTTGCGCTTAACTCGTCACTACATAGTTACTTGATTGTGGCTTATTCACGGCACGACGGGGTGTCGCTCGATGTCGGTTTTTACTACATGGCGAATGCCGGAGGGCGCCTGCTCGGTACTATTCTTTCTGGTTGGGTGTATCAGCAATGGGGGATTATGGCCTGTTTGTTGGTTTCCACCGTTATGCTGGTGCTAGCTGCGCTGGCTGTGTCATTACTTCCTGAGCGTGAACAGGCTATTCAATAGCCTGTTCGTTGATGGTTATAACCTGGCTGATAACCAAGTCGCCGCTGGTTAACTGATAACCTTCAAATTCGACACTATGGCGGCCTTCATAAACTCCTAAACGTCCTTCAAATATAGGTTGACCTTGTGCACTGCCTTCTAGCGTTAAAAGCCCCGTTTCGGCATCAAACACACCGTTCATATATTTGGCTTGCTCTGAGTTGGCAAGGCGCTCAATGAGATCAATTTTATTCGGGCTTAAGCGCGTCGCAACTTTTGTCGGTGAGCACAGACTGACACCAACCGTGCCGTCACTTTGAGCAAAAACAAGATAGAGTTGCTGCGCGAGTGTTTCGCCACACATTCCGCCGTTAGGCTTATGCTGCGCCACTAAATGGGTTACATAAGCAGGTTCGCCTTTAAAGGTTTTCACTACGTCAAATAACCCATTAACTTCACCAGGGTCGTAGGTCGCCTCATGCCCAGCGCGAACCACAATAACTTCTTTTATTTGCGCCAAAAATACGTGTTGCGCCTCATTGAAATCGCGCACGGTATTTGGGGCAATACACGAGCAGGCATTGGCATTCGTACTGAAGAAAAATAACAGGCTTGCAACAGCAAAAATTGGCAACCATGTCATGACCTTTTTAAGGTTTACCATGATGTTTTTCTCCAAAGAACTAACAGTGGCTGCCGCCATGGCTGCAATTCAACTTCGCCATTTTGAATATTCACGGATACCGCAAGTAGTTCGTTGCCGTGTTGCATAACATCGCCACTTAACACTGCGCTGACACCTTGCTCAGCAGCAAGTTGTCGGAGGTGATCGGCATTGCTACTTAAAAAATACTGTTTTAGTTCCTCTGCGCTTGGCAACCGCCACTGGGGGTTTTCTTGTAGCCATTGTTTGGCTTCATAGGCGCTCATTCGTTGCACTTCTGCACTGCATTTGTTGTCTTTAAATTCTTGCCCAGCCCAGCATTTTTCCCACGGGCTGTTGCACGCAAGTGTTGGGCTCGTCCACACGAATAATAGCGTGATTAAAATGAATTTTTTCATCAAAACTCCTTAAGCATCGCCCAGAAGATCCAGATCCAAGCCACAATAAAACAAACGCCACCAAGCGGTGTAATGGGGCCAAAAAACTTCAGACCAGTTAATGCCAGTAAATATAGACTACCGGAGAATAAAATGATGCCGGCGAACATAATCCAACCGCCGGTGCGTAAGCCTGAAGCGTGTGGATAAGGAATAAGCAATACGGCAACCATGAGTAACCCTAAAGCATGATAAATGTGATACTGCACACCGGTTTGAAACACTTTGATCATGTCTGCTGAAATAATGCGCTCAAGGCCATGTGCCCCAAATGCGCCAAGAATTACCCCAATAGCCATATTGATCGCGCCGAGCATAACGAATACTTTCATAGTATCTAAACTCACTGTTGCCAATTGATATGGCAAAAATGTACCTGAAAAGGAGCCACTATGCTCGTGCAAAATGCGGTAGAAGCCCTCGAAATTCTAGAAAATAATGATGTTATTTGGTGCCAGTCTATGGCTGCAACGCCATACAAGTTGTTGGAAGGTCTTGCAGAAGTGGCTTTGCAACGTAGAAATTTAACCTTGCTGCAGTTGCATACCGAGCACAGCGAAATACTCAGTGACCCACAGCTAGAAGGACATTTACGCCAGCGGGCCTACTTTGTGGGTAAGTCTACCCGAGCTGCGGTTAATCAAGGCTTGGCTGATTATGTACCTATATTCTTGTCTGAAATTCCAAAGCTCTTCCGTTCTGGTGAGCAGCATCTAGATGCCGTATTAATTCAAGTCTCTCCACCAGACCAGCATGGTAACTGTAGCCTAGGTATTTCCGTTGAGGCTACTCGAGCAGCCTTGCAAGTAGCACGTAAAGTCATTGCTTGGGTCAATCCACAAATGCCACGCACCCATGGCGACTCCTTTATTTCTTTAAAGCAAATTGACCGCTATTTTGAATTTTCGGCGCCAATGCCGTTGCATTTGCAGCCGGAACAGTCGGCTATTACCACGCAAATCGGTGAGCGGGTTGCTAGCTTAATTAACGACGGCGACTGTTTACAAATGGGCATAGGTGCTATTCCTGACGCAACCTTGCGCTGCTTAGGTAATCACCAAGACCTCGGTATTCATACTGAGATGTTTTCTGACGGCGTATTGCCGCTGGTTGAAAGTGGCGTCATAAATAACTCACGCAAACGCAAGCACCGTGGCCGTATTGTCACCACATTTGCAATGGGAAGCCAAGCACTCTATGACTTTGTCGATGATAACCCCATGGTGGCGTTTTTAGATGTGGAATACACCAATGACACGTCAGTAATACGGCAAAACAAGCAAGTGATGGCCATTAACAGTGCTTTGCAAATTGATTTGAGTGGCCAAGTTTGTGCGGATTCCATGGGTACCAAAATTTATTCAGGCGTTGGCGGGCAGATGGACTTTGTACGTGGTGCAAGTTTGTCAGAAGGCGGCCGTTCAGTTATTGCGCTACCAGCAACCGCGTGCGGTGGAACCGTATCGCGTATTAGCAGCATGCTAAACCCAGGTGCGGGTGTGGTGACCACCCGGGCGCACGTGCATTATGTGGTGACAGAGTATGGTGTCGCGAATTTACGTGCAAAAAGCCTAACCGAGCGTGCTGAAGCATTAATTAACATATCCGCCCCACAGTTTCGCGAAGAGTTAGCAAAACAGGCATGGCAAGACTGGGGATTAAAGGTGCGTACCTCATAAGAGATACCCACCATGGCCCAAAAACCCTACTTACATTAGTGATATAGATCAAAAAACAAACATGTACTAGGCTTAGTATCAGATCAGCTTTACCAGACATGAATGTCTTATTTCAAGAGTGTCCACAAGGAGGACGTCTAATGAAAACTAAAGTGGTAACAAAGTTGTATCCGAAACTATCGATACTGGCAGCAGCAACAGGGTTGTTGTTGACTGCAGTAAGCCCAGTTGCTTCAGCTTCTGATGACGGCAAGAAAGCCTATGAGGCGAATTGCCAAGCCTGCCACCAACCGAACGGTAAAGGGTTAGCTGGTGCATTCCCTCCATTAGCGGGTAATCCGAACGTTACTGGCGACAAACTACATGTAGTACGTACTATCTTAAAAGGTATGTCTGGCCCACTCGAGGTAAACGGCCAAAAATTTAACGCAGTGATGCCACCTATGCAGCACATTAGTGACGAAGACATTGCTGATATCGCCAGTTATGTGTTGTCGAGTTGGGGCAACACAGGTGGCAAAGTTACGGAAGACGAAGTGGAAGGTGTGCGGGTTGAGCTGGGGTTGAAAGACCGAGCTGAAGGTCAGCCGCATCAAGGCTCAACCGCCGCCGAAGTTTCCTACAAAGGCGCGCCGTCGGCTGTGAAAGGCGGCAAAATGATGAAAACACCTGGCGCTCCAGACATTAGTGAAGAAGAGTTCGCCAAAGCGCAGGAAATTTACTTCCAACGCTGCGCGGGGTGTCATGGCGTGCTCCGTAAAGGCGCAACGGGTTTGCCACTCACCACCGATATTACTCAGCAAAAAGGCACCGATTACCTCAAAGCCCTAATTAATTTTGGCTCGCCAGGTGGTATGCCGAACTGGGGAACCTCAGGTGAATTGACCGCCGAACAAATTGATATGATGGCACGTTTCTTACAGCATGAGCCGCCAACGCCTCCAGAGTGGGGCATGAAAGAAATGAAAGACTCATGGGTTGTACACGTGAAGCCGGAAGATCGTCCGAAAAAGCCACAGCATAACTATGACGTTGACAATATGTTTGCTGTAACTCTGCGTGACGCTGGTGAAGTAGCTATTATTGATGGGGCCAGCAAAAAAATTCTAAACTACGTGAAAACCGGTTATGCCGTGCATATTTCGCGTGCTTCAAGCTCAGGCCGTTATTTCACTACCATTGGCCGTGATGGCAAAATCGACTTAATCGATTTGTACATGAACCCACCACAAGTGGTTGCTGAAATTAAAATTGGTTTAGAAGCGCGTTCGGTTGAGAACTCACGCTTTAAGGGCTATGAAGATAAAATCGCCATTGCTGGCGCTTACTGGCCACCGCACTATGTGCTTATGGATGGTCAAACCCTTGAGCCGAACAAAATAGTTTCTACTCGTGGCATGACTGTGGATACCCAAGAGTATCACCCAGAGCCGCGCGTGGCTGCGATTGTTGGCTCGCACAAACACCCTGAGTTTATCGTAAACGTGAAAGAAACTGGGCAAATTAAGCTGGTGAACTATTCCGACATAGATAACTTGCAGGTGACTACCATTGATGCCGCACCGTTCTTGCACGATGGTGGTTGGGATCGTTCTGGCCGTTACTTCATGACTGCCGCAAACGAGAACGACACCATTGCCGTGGTTGACGCACAAGACCGCGAACTTGAAGCGTTGATTCCGGTAAAACGGATTCCACACCCCGGCCGAGGTGCCAACTTTGTTGACCCTGAGTATGGTCCAGTGTGGGCAACTAGTGCTTTGGGTAATGCCGATATCACGCTCATTGGTACCGACCCAGATAACCACAAAGATAACGCCTTTAAAGTGGTTCGTGTGCTAGAAGGCCAAGGCGGTGGTTCGCTGTTTATTAAAACCCATCCGAAGTCGAATAACCTTTGGGTTGATACTCCGTTTAACCCTGATGCCAAAATATCGCAATCTGTTGCGGTGTTTAACATCGATAATCTTGACGCCGGATACGAAGTGCTGCCAATTGGTGAATGGGCTGACCTAGGCCCAGGCCCTAAACGTATCGTTCAGCCAGAGTACAACATGGCGGGTGACGAAGTTTGGTTCTCGGTTTGGAGCGGCCAAGAAGAAGAATCGGCAATTGTCGTTGTGGACGATAAAACACGCAAACTGAAACATGTCATCAAGGGTGAAAAAATGGTCACCCCAACTGGCAAGTTCAACAACTACAACACACGGAACGAGGTGTACTAAGCGTGAGATCATCAGCACTTGCTGGTGTTGTGGCGGGGGCAGTCGGTGTACTGCCCTCGTTAACACTGGCTTTACCACAAGATGTGAACAAAGCAGAAGCAGCTCAGCAAGAGCAGATAATGGAAACAATTACCGTGGTTGCTCACCGGCAACCACGGCAACTTTCAGAGGTTGCTGGAACGGTCTCAATTATTAGTGAAGAAGACCTACAGCGTAATGTGGTACTTAACGCATCTGATATGGTGCGTTATCAACCTGGAGTCGAACTCGATGACACTACTAGCCGGTTTGGTCACAGCGGTTTTCGTATTCGTGGCATTGGCGGTAACCGTACCGCAGTCGTAATTGATCAAATACCCGTCGCAGATTATTTTGCGGTGGGAACCTATTCAAACACCGGCCGAGGCTTACTAGAGCTGGGTTTGGCCAGTCGCGTAGAAATTCTACGTGGTCCAGCGTCAACGCTTTATGGCAGCAAAGCCCTGGGTGGTGTTGTTGCGGTAAACTTATTAGATACTGAAGATGTGCTCACCACGGCCAACTACGGCTCACGAATACAATTCGGTGTGAATAGCGATAGTAACCGAGCCAAGGTGATGGCGGCGACTGCGTTCGCTGATAATGACACAAGCTTTATGGTCGCAGCCGCAGTTCAGTATGGGCAAGATATGCAGTCAGAAGGGCTCGCCAGTGATAAGCGAGACCATCAACATCGCCGTCAACAAGCCGTATTATTGCGCGCAGCAACTGACTCAGGGCTTGGCGAATGGCGCGTTACCCTAGATTTGCAACGCGAATCGCGAGATACCGATATTAACTCGGTAATAGGCAGCGGGCGGCTAGTGGCAACGACCAGCCTTATTGGAGATGACAGCCGCGATCAATATCGTATAGTGGCTGATTTAGATATGGCCCCAACAGCTTGGGTTGACCGAGGGCAATGGCGTGTTTATCAACAGCACAGCGACATTGAGCAAGACTCTTATGAACAGCGCATGCTGCTGCCAGAACCGCTGGACATACAACGGTTATTTGACTTTTCTCAAGAAACCTCTGGTATTGGTGCTGACTTAGAGACCGATCTACGGCTTGCTAAAATGCGTCATCGTCTGGGCTACGGATTTGAAATATCTAGCTCTGTCTTAGAAGATCAGCGTGACGCGTTGCAAACAAATTTAACCACCGGCGTGTCAACCAACGTGTTACTCGGGGAAACTTTTCCATTGCGCGATTTTCCGCGCTCGCGAGTTACTGAGCTTGGTGTTTACGTACACGATGAGTTTCAACTGTGGCCTGACGGTCCGGTGATTAGTCCTGGACTGCGTTATGAGCACTATCGCTTGCGAACCCGAGACGATGCATTATTTGAATTACGCTACCCAAATACCGAAGTGACCGATTTAACCCATGATGCATGGTTGCCGAAGTTGGGCATTGTGTGGCCGCTTGCTGGAAACACGGAGTGGTTTGCGCAATATGCACGTGGTTACCGTGCGCCGCCATTCTCGGACGTTAATATTGGCTTGTATTATCCACAGTTTAACGTGCTCGCAATTGCAAACCCCGATTTAAAAGCCGAACGTGGCTACGCATTTGAAACTGGCGTTCGCGGGCGTTCTGCCGAAAGAGAGTGGTCATTAACCGCTTACCATAATCGCTATAGTGACTTTATTCAAAGCCGGGCATCGCTTGGCTTCGATCCTGTACGAGGTCTACTCGTGTTCCAATCAATAAACCGCGATAAAGTGGTCATAGAGGGCCTAGAAGCGACTTTTTCACAACAACTGAGTGATTCTTGGTCTACCGCACTTAGCGCTGAATACAGCCGTGGTGAGGACCGTCAAAGCGGTCGTGCCATTGCTGATGTTGCTCCACCGCGGGCTATCGCTGAAATACAATACAGTGCTGACGCTTGGGACTCTCGACTTATACTCACTGCCGTACGCGGGCAGCGCGATTTGGTTGACGAAGGCGGGGCGGAGTTGTTCTCGGCGCCAGGCTATGCGACGCTAGACTGGCTAACGCGTTGGTATGTGAATACCGATACCAACATTAGTGTAGGCGTGTTTAACTTAACCGATAGACAGTATTGGCGTAACTCGCGCGTTAGCGGTATCGCCGAAAACGACCCTCAACTGGCTGTGCTTGCCGAGTCGGGCTTAAGTGTTGGCGCGGCACTTTATTATACTTTTTGAAGCCAAAACGCGAATATTTGTTGACAAACTTTAGTTTCGCCTCTATATCGTCAGTGACGCATAGAGGCGTTACCGTTTACCTGTAGTTGTTGGTCTGGAGGATGGGCACACAATGGCAACAATGAACCGTGATCAAATTATCAAGAAGCCGTTTAACGACTTCAAAAACTATCCATACGGGTTCGCTCGTTCGGGTGATTTTTCTATTCGCGAAAGTGACTTAATTGCGAAACATGGCAGCTTGATTGCAGCTTTGATGAGCGGCGAGTTAGAGCCAGAGTCAGCCGAAGAGCAATCATTGCTCTCTGTTGCTCGAGGTGAAAAAGCCGCAGAGTCGCCAATTGAAAAAGCATGGTCAAAATATCAAGCACGTATTAATCGCCCGAAAGTAGGCAGCATGTACGGCCGTAGCCGCTACACTGACGACGCTTTCGAAATTAGCGGTGGTGGCGATGATGACGACTTGGTGGTTGAAGACTAGCTAAGCAAATGCACAGTGCTGGTGGACTTCGTTTTCGCCAGCGCTTTTGCTGCTGACGCCAGTGCAGCGACATCTTGGTGAGACACACAAGTTGCCGAATCAATGTTTACCACTCCTATAGCTAACCCGAGCAAGCAAAAAAACTGCATATCACCGTTGCGGTCTTGCGCTTGAATCCCCCCAGCAAGCCTATCGTTGTCATGATAAAAGTCGGCCACACCGTTGTCGAAAAGATGAATAACTTGTTCACAGAACTCACGCCACGGGTGTTTTTCGGTAAATAACGCGACAAAGTCATCACCACCAACGTGGCCAACAAAAATGTTATCTACTTGCGCAAGTTGGCTTAGAATTTGACCTAACCACTGTAAAACCCGGTCGCCATTACCGTAACCATAATAGTCGTTGTAGGGCTTGAAGTTATTTAAATCAAAGTAGGCAACATAAAAGCTTGGGTAGCTTTGTAAGTAGCTTTCAATTTCTTGATGAATAGGTACGTTACCAGGCAGTAAGGTTAACGGATTTGCATGGCGAGCACTTTGTAAACGCAAATCAGTAATCGTTTTAAGTATACTTCTAACGGACACAATGCCTTGGTAAATACCGTTTTCGGTGACCAAGATTTGTCGATGCACTTCTACTGCAGAGTCTTCAGTAACTAGTTCGCTCACCAGCTCCAAAGGCGTATGGCAATCAACCACCAGTGGGTTGGTTTCCATCAGTTTGCCAATGGGCTTATTGCCATACAACGACCGCCCAAATGAACTGCTAAACGTTTCCAGCAGTTGCTCGCGGCGTACACCACCCAATACATTGCCATGTTCAATAACAGGTAACGACATAATTTCTTTGTTATTGATAAAGTAATCCAGCACTTTCAGGCTTGGCATATCGGGGCTTACGGTCGGTACTTGTTCAACCAATGCAGCAATAATATCTTTGCGCGCCTGCCGAAAACTATCAATCACTTGGTGTACACGTTGGCTCACTTGCAGTTGCAGCGTAGGTGCAGGGTAGCCAATAAAATATCCTTGAGCTAAGGTCACGCCTAATCGCTGCAGTTCGCGTAATTCAAACTCTGTTTCAATGCCCTCGGCAATAACTTCCGCGCCAAGGGCACGCGCCGTTGTAATAATACTACGGACAAACTCGCGCTTAATTGGCGACAAGTGTATTTCTTGAATAAAGTACCGATCAATTTTCACAAAGTCAGGCATCAGTTCAGCCCAAATTGTGAGTCCAGCATAGGCTGAGCCCAAGTCATCTAGGGCAATTTTAAAGCCTTGTTTACGATACTGCGTGATTACGTTTTTCAGTTTATTGATATTATTTAACGGAAACTGTTCAGACAGCTCGATAACAATTTGTGATGGCGGAAATCCGGCGAGCTCGGCTTCTCTTATCGTCATTCCCCGCGGGAAACTAGGGTCATAAAGTGTATTGGGGTTAGCATTTATAAACAGTAGCCCTTCGTGGGTAAAGCGAGCATAGCTTTGTAACGCAGCGCGGCGACAAGCTATTTCAAGTTCGTTTGATTGCCCAATGCGCTCGGCATAGGCGAATAATTCGCGGGGCATGGCAAGGGGATGTTCGCTTGGTCCACGAATGAGTGATTCATAGCCAATAATGGCGCTTTGATGAAGATTAACAATTGGCTGGAAATGAGCTTGTAAGTCGGAAAATTGAAGACCAACCTCTACAGCTTGAGCGCACTGCATAAAAAACCTAACTAGAAGCGAATTTGAACTACAGATTCTAGTTAGGTTTTATTAAATTACTGTGACAGATAGTGCCCAGTTAACTTGCTTGCTCGCGGCGAATAGCACGATGGGCAATATCAGTGCGATAGTAGACATTATCCCATGACACTTTGCTCACGCCTGCGTAAGCGGTTTGCTGTGCTTGGGTCACGGTATCACCTAATGCGGTCACGCAAAGTACGCGGCCACCAGCGGTTACCAATTGATTATTATCGTTTAATGCGGTGCCCGCGTGGAACACTTTGGTACCTTCTGCCTCGGCTTCAGTAATGCCCTCAATGACCGCGCCTTTGCCGTAGTTATCTGGGTAGCCGCCGGCGGCCATCACTACACCCACGCTAGCACGCGGATCAAAGGCAATATCACGACCAGACAGTTGACCAGCACACGCTGCTTGACACAATTCCACCAAATTTGACTGTAAGCGCAGCATGATAGGTTGTGTTTCTGGGTCACCAAAGCGGCAGTTGTATTCCAGTACCTTGGCGGTACCGTCAGGCGCTATCATTAAGCCCGCATATAAAAAGCCAGTATACGGATGCCCCTCTGCAGCCATGCCTTCAACGGTTGGCTGAATAACGTTTTGCATAACCCAGTCATGAACGTCTGGGGTTACCACAGGGGCGGGCGAATACGCACCCATGCCACCGGTATTTGGACCTTTGTCGCCGTTATCGCGGGCTTTATGATCTTGGCTCGATGCAAACGGCAATGCAGTCTTGCCATCAACCATAACTATAAAACTGGCTTCTTCACCCACTAAAAACTCTTCAATAACAACGCGGCTACCGGCCTCACCAAAGCGATTACCGGCAAGCATGTCGTCAATGGCGGCAAAAGCTTCGTCTTGATTTTGCGCAATAATGACGCCTTTGCCCGCAGCTAATCCGTCAGCTTTGATCACAATAGGCGTGCCATGCTGCTCAACGTAAGCTTTCGCTTGCTGAACGTCAGTGAAGGTACCGTAGGCAGCTGTAGGAATGTTATGACGAGCCAAGAAGTCTTTGCTAAAGGCTTTTGACCCTTCCAATTGCGCTGCGCCTTGTGTTGGACCAAAAATCGCTAAGTCAGCTGCGCGAAATACATCAACCACGCCCAATACCAATGGCGCTTCAGGGCCCACGATAGTTAGGTCAATATGGTTTTGCTGCGCAAATGCCAATAAGCCGTTGACGTCGTCAGCGGCTATGGGCACATTTTTTATATTCGGTTCAAGTGCAGTGCCGGCATTACCAGGTGCAACAAATACGGTATTTACATTCTCGGCTTGTGCCGCTTTCCATGCCAAGGCATGCTCACGGCCGCCGCCGCCAATCACCAATACGTTCATGAACTCTCTCGTTAATTTTTAGGTTTCACAAATTTAAGGGTAAACCGATCACTCTCACCAATGGCTAAGTAGTCATCGCGATTTTCGTCACCAAGCCGCAGAGTTGGTGGTAATGTCCAAACGCCGCGTGGGTGGTCTGCGTTATCGTTCGGGTTTGCGTTAATTTCGCTTCGTTCTGCTAGCTCAAAACCAACAGCTTCAGCCATGGCAATGGCGTAGCTTTCTTTCATGTAACCGGTATTTTCCATGTCCGCATCTGGGCGCGTTTCCGGTAAGCGATGATCAACCACACCTAACACCCCACCAGGCTTCAAGGCATCATAAAACTGTCGAAACGCTTGTTGCACGGCTTCATCGCTACCGCCCATGTACCAATTATGAAGGTTACGGAAGGTTAAAACTAAATCTGTACTGTTTGCGGGAGCGATTAATTTTGTACCAGCAGGCGAAAATTCGGTGACAATGACTTTAGAAAAGTTAGCGTCCGTTGCCACGCGCTCAACAAACCGAGCACGCGAACGTTGATAAAACTCGCTGTTTGTTTCGCTAGGAAAGTGAGCCGCATAAAGTGTGCCTTGCTGCTTTAAGTACGGCGCTAAAATTTCAGTGTACCAACCACCGCCTGGGGAAATTTCAACCACTGTCATGTCAGGGGTAATGCCGAAAAACTGCAGGGTTTCCAAAGGATGACGATAGTCGTCACGCGCGCGATTCGCGTCACTACGATCAGTACTGGCGACTACCGTCGCTAACGAGTCTGTCGCTTCAACCGATTGGGGAGATTGATCATTTGAACATCCCCAAAGGCCAACCACAGTCAAGGATACAACTAGAGATGTCAACATACCGCTTTTTAAGGTCATTGCCGTGCTCCTAACGTTGTTAAAGTTCACTCATCCTAAACCGTGGTTTGCTATTGGGCAAATAATCCGTCGTTTACGCTGTTCAATTAATGACGGAAATGACGCATGCCGGTAAAGACCATGGCAATGCCATGCTCATTAGCTGCAGCGATGATTTCTTCGTCACGAATGGAACCACCCGGCTGAATAATCGCCTTAATACCGGCAGCCGCTGCCGCATCAATACCATCGCGGAATGGGAAAAACGCGTCTGAAGCCATGACTGAACCGGCCACTTCAAGGCTCTCGTCGGCGGCTTTAATGCCAGCAATTTTGGCGCTGTACACGCGGCTCATTTGCCCTGCGCCAACACCAATAGTCATGCCGTCTTTGGCATACACAATCGCGTTTGATTTCACGAATTTTGCGACTTTCCAGCAGAACATCAAATCATTCAGCTGTTCAGCTGTGGGCTGCACTTCGCTAACTATTTTTAAGTCGTCGAGCGTAATTTCACCATGGTCGCTGTCTTGCACCAGTAGCCCACCGTTAACTCGCTTAAAGTCATAGGCGGCTGGGCGCTTGGCTTCCCAAGTTCCGCACTCAAGCAAACGCACATTTGCTTTTCCAGCGACAATGTCACGCGCTTCGCTACTGACTACTGGGGCAATGATCACCTCAACGAACTGACGTTCAACAATGGCTTTTGCGGTTGCGGCATCAAGTTCGCGGTTGAAGGCAATAATGCCGCCAAAGGCCGAAGTCGGGTCGGTTTTAAATGCACGGTTGTAGGCTTCGAGCGCAGTATCAGCTACAGCCACACCACATGGGTTTGCGTGCTTAACAATGACACAGGCCGGTTGGTCAAATGACTTCACACACTCAAGGGCTGCATCGGTATCAGCAATATTATTGAACGACAGTTCTTTGCCCTGTAGTTGTTTGGCAGTGGCTACAGATGCTTCCGCTGGCTGTGCTTCAACATAGAAGGCGGCACTTTGGTGGCTATTTTCGCCGTAGCGTAAGTCTTGTTTCTTCACAAACTGCGCGTTAAATGTGCGCGGAAACTTGCTGTTTTGCTGCGGTAAACGAGCGCCGAAGTAATTGGCAATCATGCCGTCGTACTGTGCCGTGTGCTCAAAGGCTTTAATTGCTAAGTCAAAACGAGACGCAAAGGTTAAGCTATTTTCGTTAGCGTCCATTTCAGCAATCACCGCGTCATAGTCACTCGCGTTAACCACAATGGTGACATCGCGATGATTTTTTGCGGCCGCACGCACCATGGTAGGGCCGCCAATGTCGATATTTTCAACCGCGTCTTCGTGGCTACAGTTAGGGTCTGCTACGGTTTGTGCAAAGGGGTATAGATTCACCGCGACGAGATCAATCGGTGCAATGTCTTGCTCATTCATAACCGCTTGGTCTTGGTCGCGACGGCCTAAAATACCGCCGTGAATTTTCGGGTGTAGTGTTTTGACCCGACCGTCCATGATCTCATTTTGCCCGGTGTGCTCTGACACATCGGTAACCGGCAGTTGATGTTCACGTAGTAATTTGGCGGTACCGCCGGTGGAAAGAATAGTTACGCCGCGCTGCACGAGCGCTTGTGCAAAGGCGACAATTCCAGTTTTGTCAGAAACACTTAAAAGGGCGCGTTGAATAGGACGATGTTGCATGGTGCTCTACCTTTTTGATGTCTACAAAGAAAAAAAGAGCACACAGGGCGCTCTTTTTTAGGGGCAATTAATTCATGCCGTATTTTTTCAGCTTCTTACGCAAGGTACCGCGGTTGATGCCGAGCATCGTCGCGGCGCGGGTTTGATTACCACGCGTGTAGGTCATGACCTCTTCCAACAACGGAGCTTCAAGCTCTGCCAAAACCAATTCGTAAAGCTCTTCTGGGTCTTGCCCGTCAAGTTGCTTTAAGAACGAGTTCATTGCTTGCTTCACCGAGTCACGCAATGGCTTCGGTTGGGCGTTATTACCTAAAGTGGTAAATGGAGAAATCGGGTCACGATTTGCGTTTTGATCAAACATAGGTGCGCTCTATCTCTTCTAGTTTACTGTTGCAAAAAACTTCGTGAGAGCTTCAATTTGCTCGTCGGCATGTTCTATACCAACAAACTCTCTCCGAAATGCTGATGCAGGTTGCTGTTGTTGCAAATACCAACCCACATGTTTTCTGGCAATCCTTACTCCACTGAATTCGCCGTAATGCGTATGCAGGTTTGCGACATGGCGCAAAACCACTTCACGAACTTCATCGATGCTCGGTGGAGCAAGCTGTTCGCCCGTTGCCAAATAATGCGCAATTTCGCGAAACAGCCACGGATTACCTTGGGCACCTCGGCCAATCATAATGGCATCGGCACCCGTGTAATCGAGAACCTGTTTGGCTTTTTCTGGCGACGTAATATCACCATTGGCCACCACAGGAATTCGCACAGCGGCTTTAATTGCACGAATGGTGTCGTATTCTGCGTCACCTTTGTACATACAAGCGCGAGTTCGGCCATGAACCGCCAATGACTGAATACCAAGTTGCTCGGCAAGCTTAGCAATATCAACACCGTTGCGGTTATCTGGGTTCCACCCTGTGCGAAATTTTAGCGTTACAGGTACATCAACTGCGTTGACCACGGCCTTGATAATTTCTTCAACAAGGTCGGGGTATTGCAGTAATGCAGAACCTGCAAGCTTCTTATTCACCTTCTTAGCTGGGCAGCCCATGTTGATGTCAATGATCTGAGCGCCATTCTCGACATTGTGCCGAGCTGCTGCCGCCATTAACTCAGGCTCTGCTCCAGCGATTTGCACGGCTCGAATACCAGGTTCGTCAGCGTGGGCCATTCGGTCCCGCGACTTTTTGGTGTCCCACACCTGCGGATTGCTCGAAAGCATTTCGGACACGGTAAGCCCAGCCCCCAACTCACGACATAAGCGTCGAAAGGGAAGGTCGGTGACTCCAGCCATAGGCGCGAGTATTACCGGATTGTCTAATTGATAAGTGCCGATCCGCATCGGTTAAAAACTGTGCAACTCAAGGGTGGGAAATTTTAGGGAATTTGGCGGCTAAAGAAAAGGCTGTAATTTGTACAAAAGCCGCCTTTTTTGCACTTTTTGCTCTTGACAAATCGCGCGAATATTACCGTTTACGCTTCGCGTGTAGCATCACCCAGCCTTCTTTGATTTGCGCAGGGCTAAAATCAAAGTGTTCAGCATAGGCTGCTTGTACGTCTTCAATTTGCCGCTCAAGAATGCCCGACATCACTAATTCGCCATCATCAGCGACATAATCGCTAATCACGCTCGCAAGCTCTTGTAGCGGCCCAGCAAGAATATTTGCGACCACCACATCGGCTTTGAGTAACGGCTGATTTGCTGGCAAATAAACTTCGAGTTGCTCGGCAACACCGTTGCGTTCGGCGTTTTCTTTACTGGCAATTAGGGCTTGTTTATCAATATCAACGCCTACTGCGCGCTTGGCGCCCAGCAGTAAAGCACCAATAGCAAGAATGCCCGAACCACAACCAAAGTCGACCACTGTTTTAGCGGACAAGTCTTGACCGTCAAGCCAGCCTAGACACAACGCCGTTGTCGGGTGAGTGCCGGTACCAAAGGCCATGCCAGGGTCTAGCATAATATTGACGGCGCTTGGGTCTGGAATATCGCGCCAACTAGGGCAAACCCACAACCGCTTGCCAAATTGAATTGGATGAAAGTTATCCATCCACTCGCGTTCCCAGTCTTTATCTTCAAGTTGGTCGGTTTTGTACTGTAGGCCGTTTTTGAAGTAACTCGACTTTTGCAAGTTAGCAATAATGGGCTGCATATTGGTTTGGGCTGGAAATAAACCGGTAACTAAGGTTTCTTGCCAATACACCAATTCGCCAATAGGGGGTTCAAATATCGGATTATCTTGGGCGTCACGGTAGGTGACGGCCATAGCACCATTGCCTTCAAGCATGTCCCCAATAAGTGGGGCATGC
Organism: Pseudidiomarina donghaiensis; assembly: GCF_900116895.1. Taxonomy (GTDB): domain Bacteria; phylum Pseudomonadota; class Gammaproteobacteria; order Enterobacterales; family Alteromonadaceae; genus Pseudidiomarina; species Pseudidiomarina donghaiensis. Next base: position 158,914 of record NZ_FPCF01000005.1, read on the forward strand.
TTTTCAGGCGCAGAAATAGTTAGTTGAATCCAAGGCATAGGGGTTAGTGACCACCCATGCCAAGTTTCTTCTCAAGATAATGAATGTTGGTACCGCCGTGCTGGAAGTTTTCATCAGCCATGATGTCTTTCTGCAACGGCACATTGGTTTTGATGCCTTCAATAATCAGCTCACTCAGGGCATTGCGCATGCGGGCAATGGCCACATCGCGGTTTTCACCGTAAGTAATGAGCTTACCAATCATCGAGTCATAGTTAGGCGGTACTTTATAGTCCGCATACACATGTGAGTCCCAACGAACGCCTAAGCCACCTGGTGGATGAAAGCGACTAATTAAGCCCGGTGAAGGGACGAACGTGTTCGGATCTTCCGCGTTAATACGGCACTCAACCGCATGCCCGCGAATCACGATATCTTCTTGTGAAATAGATAACTGACGACCCGCAGCAATGCGCAGCTGCTCTTTAATTAGGTCGATACCGGTTACCATTTCGGTCACTGGGTGCTCCACCTGAATACGGGTGTTCATTTCAATGAAATAAAACTCACCGTTTTCGTACAAGAACTCAAAAGTACCCGCGCCGCGATAACCAATTTCAATACATGCTTTCGCACAGCGTTCACCGATAAACTTACGCATTTCAGGCGTAATACCAGGTGCTGGCGCTTCTTCTACCACCTTTTGATGGCGACGCTGCATGGAGCAATCACGCTCACCTAAGTAAACCGCGTTACCTTGGCCATCAGCGAGTACCTGAATTTCAATGTGACGTGGGTTTTCTAGGAATTTCTCCATATAAACCATGTCATTACCGAACGCAGCACCGGCTTCAGCTTTCGTGGTGCTAATAGCGCGCACTAATTCGTCTTCTTTGCGCACCACGCGCATGCCACGGCCACCGCCGCCACCGGCCGCTTTCACAATAACCGGGTAACCAATACGCTTGGCGATTTTCTTGTTGGTTGCGTCGTCGTCACCTAATGGGCCGCCAGAACCTGGCACACAAGGAACACCGGCTTTTTTCATGGCTTCAATGGCCGATACTTTATCGCCCATTAAGCGAATAACATCTGCCGTAGGGCCGACAAAAATAAAGCCGGAATTTTCAACTTGCTCAGCAAAATCAGCGTTCTCAGCTAAAAAGCCATAGCCTGGATGAATTGCGGCCGCGTCAGTGATTTCCGCAGCACTAATTATGCGCGGAATGTTTAAGTAACTGTCAGTGGCTGGCGCGTTACCAATACAGATAGACTCATCGGCTAGTAAAACGTGCTTTAAGTTACGATCAACGGTTGAGTGCACCGCCACAGTTTTAATACCGAGTTCTTTACATGCGCGCAGTACGCGCAACGCAATCTCGCCTCGGTTTGCTATCACTACCTTATCTAACATGACAATGTCCTGTATCGATATACTTATTCGATGACAAACAGAGGCTGGTCGAACTCTACCGGCTCGCCGTTCTCAACAAGAATTTGCTTCACCACGCCGCCTTTGTCGGCTTCAATTTGGTTCATCATCTTCATGGCTTCAACAATACACAGGGTTTCACCTGCTTTAACTTGTTGGCCAACGGTCACAAAATCAGCGGCGCCCGGAGCTGGAGCTGCATAGAAGGTACCCACCATCGGTGATTTAACCACGTGACCAGAAAATTCTGGTGCCGCCGGTGCTTCAGCTGGAGCACCGGCTGGCGCTGCGGGTGCCGGCGCTGGTGCGTGGGCATACTGCTGTGGCGGTAATTGATAATGCATTGGCGCGCTTTGGCTGCCGCCGCGGTGAATACGTACTGACTCTTCACCTTCGGTAATTTCTAATTCGGCAATGCCTGACTCTTCGACGAGTTCAATAAGCTTTTTAATTTTACGAATATCCATGCCTGTTTTAACCCCAATAAATGTCTAGAAAGTTATGACTGTGAAAGTTGCTGTTTGGCTGCTTGCAACGCAAAGTCGTAGCCCTGCGCGCCAAAACCACAAATAACACCAGTTGCGATATCTGCTAAATAGGAATGCTGGCGAAATGCTTCGCGAGCGTGAATATTGGAAAGATGAATTTCAATAAACGGAATAGCTACACCGGCCAAAGCGTCGCGTAACGCAATACTTGTATGGGTGTATGCGCCCGGATTAATGAGAATGAAGTCAACGTGAGTTGTACGTGCCTCGTGCACCCAATCAATAAGTTGGTGCTCGGCATTTGATTGACGACAATCCAAAGTAATGCCTATGGCTTCGGCTTGTTCACGCAGGTGATGTTCAATTTGGTCAAGCGTGGCATGACCATACACATCGGGTTCACGGGTGCCTAGCAAATTCAGGTTAGGCCCGTTAAGCAAGAGAACTCTGTGTTTTTTCTGGTTATTTGTCGTCATAATGCTGCTATCTGCTGCGAACGTTATTGTATTGATATTAGAGGCCAGTATAGGCCTCTAGTTCAACCGTTATTTCAGCATTATAGAGAAAAAATGCAGATAAGCAGCAAAATACTGGTCTTATCACCGCCGATCGCAGCAAGTTTTAACGTGTTTTTAACGCATTAATGTGTTCAGTAAAAGTTTCGGGCGGCATAAACCCAGTGACACGCGAGCGACTTATCTCTTGTTGTTGCGCGAAGAAAACAATACTTGGTAAGCCGAGAACCTGAAACCGCTGCAAAATTGCGTTATTTTCAGGTGAATTCAACGTCACGTCGGCTTGTAGCAGCAGCATGTCTGAGGTTGCCGCCTGTACCGTTTCGTCGGCAAAGGTTTTGCGCTCAAAGTCTTTACAGGCAACACACCAATCGGCATACAGGTCAAGCATGACCAGCTGGTTATTGCGTTCGGCACGTTGCAGCGCCTGCTCAATTTCTGCAACACTCGAAACCTGTTCAAATGGCAGACTATGGTGTGGCTGCGGCCACCAACTGACGATCAATACAGCACCGATGGCAATCCATGCGGCGGTGAATCGCGCAGCCGCTTTGGTTGATAATTCACGCAAGTCGTTTGCGGCCAAATAGACAACGCTGGCAGCGATATATATCACCCACAACCAGTCGGCTACAACGTAAGGAATAAGCCGTTCCACTAACACCAGCGCAACGCCCAGCAATACCACGCCGAAAAGGCGCTTAATGGTGTTCATCCACGCGCCGGCTTTTGGCAGCAATTTACCACCGGTAACGCCAAACACTAATAAAGGTAGGCCCATGCCCACACTAAGCGCGTATAAAACGGCGCCGCCAATACTAATGTCGCCAGACTGCGCAATGAATAACAAAACACCTGATAATGGTGCGGTGGTGCAAGGCGAAGCGATTAACCCAGAAACGGCACCCATAACAAAGACGCTTGAATGCGCGCCACCGCGCTGTGATTGGCTTAACTGGTTAAAGTAGTTCTGCCAGCGCTGCGGCAGCTGCAGGGTGTATACGCCAAACATACTTAATGAAAGCACGACAAAAACAACGGCTAAGGTGATGAGTATGACCGGGTGTTGCAACATGGCTTGATAGCGTAGCCCCGCCAAAGCAACCACAATACCCAGTAGCGAATAGGTTATGGCCATGCCTTGTACATAAGCTAGGCTGAGGGTAAAGGCACGGCGGGTGCTCAGTTGCTTGGTGGCGTTGTTCGATTGACCCATAATAATAGCCGAAATAATCGGATACATAGGCAACACACACGGGGTAAAGGCCAAACCAATACCAAGTACAACAAACATTAATAACACCAACCACAGTGGCTTTTCACTAATGGTGTCAAAAAAACTGGAGGTATTTTGCTGGCTATTTTCGGCCACTTGGGCGAAGTCAATTGCTTCACCGCCTTCACCCTGAACAGCGGTTAAATAGACAGTTTTTTCAGTCGGCGGGTAACATAAGCCTGCATCGGCACAGCCTTGATACGAAATAACAAACTCTTGATCAGTTGTGGCTGAATGCAGCGTGTAGGTAATTTGAACCGAATCGCGATAGACGGTCGTTTCGCCGAAAAATTCATCAAAGTGCGCTTCGCCGGACGGAAGTTCTGGCTGTTCGGCCAGCTTTACCGCAGATTTAACCTGAAACCGATGCTGGTACATATAATAGCTGTCAGCAATGTCCCACATCAAAGTAAGTTCATTGCCTTTTTGCTGAAACTCAAATTTGAACGCTTCGTCCACTGGCAGAAATTGGTTCTGCTGCGCAAACACATCATTTTGGGGAAGTTCAAATTGGCTTTGCACAGCATGTGCTGACGGCGTACTACACAGCAATGTCGCGAAAAAGAGTACGGTATACGCCATTAAATAACGAAGAGGGTACAGCTTATTGATCATGGTTTGGTTACCTGTTCTAGCCACGCTAGGTAATCGCGCGAACCTTCGGTTATGGGCAAAGCAATTAATTCTGGCACATCGTACGGATGCGCGGCTTGAATCAGATCAAATAACGCGGTGACAGCTTGCTGTGTCGTCTTTATTTGCATAACCACTTCTTCTTCAGCGTGAATGTGATCGTCCCACCAGTACATTGACGTACTGGCAGCGGAGATATTCACGCAAGCGGCCAGTCGTGCGCGCAACACTTTGTCAGCAATTGCTTTTGCTACGTGTTTGTCCGGACAGCTACAAAGAACTAAGCGAAATTCAGTTTGCATAAGCTCACCTTGGTAACGTTTTGCTCAGTATACGAAAACAAAAAAAATTTATCAGAAAACCTTGATATCAATTTTTTCTCCCCCATAAACAGGGGCACATACATTTTTTAACAGCTCCGGCTCATCACTGGGGCAGTGTTATTAACCACAACCTTAGGTTTAGGAGTTATCAACGATGAAACTTCGTCCTTTACATGATCGTGTGATCATCAAGCGCTCGGAAGCAGAAACCAAATCTGCCGGTGGTATTGTGCTGACTGGTTCAGCAGCAGAAAAATCAACTCGCGGTGAGGTTGTTGCCGTAGGCAATGGTCGCATTTTGGACAATGGTGACGTGAAAGCGTTAGACGTAAAAGTGGGCGACACGGTGCTATTCAACGAAAGCTACGGTGTGAAAACTCAGAAGATCGACGGTGAAGAATACCTGATCATGAGTGAGTCTGACATTCTTGCGATCATCGAAGGTTAAGGAGAAACGAACATGACAGCTAAAGAAGTAAAATTTGGTAACAATGCACGTCAGCGCATGCTTAAAGGTGTGAACGTTCTTGCTGACGCAGTGAAAGTTACTTTGGGCCCGAAAGGCCGTAACGTTGTTTTAGAAAAATCATTTGGCGCGCCACTAATCACCAAAGACGGTGTTTCAGTGGCCAAAGAAATCGAGCTTGAAGACAAGTTCGAGAACATGGGCGCACAAATGGTAAAAGAAGTCGCGTCTAAAGCAAACGATGAAGCGGGTGACGGTACCACCACTGCAACCGTTTTAGCGCAGGCTATCGTTAACGAAGGCCTAAAAGCAGTTGCTGCGGGCATGAACCCAATGGACCTCAAACGTGGTATTGATAAAGCAGTTATCGCTGCTGTTGCTGAGCTGAAAGAATTGTCTCAGCCGTGCAACAACTCAAAAGCGATTGCGCAAGTTGGTACCATTTCAGCAAACTCTGACGCCACTATTGGCGAAATCATTGCCCAAGCGATGGACAAAGTGGGTCAAGAAGGTGTAATTACCGTTGAAGAAGGCCAAGCGTTACAAGACGAGCTTGAAGTGGTTGAAGGTATGCAGTTTGACCGCGGCTACTTATCGCCATACTTCATCAACAATCAAGAAAACGGCTCAGTTGAATTAGACAGCCCGTTCATCTTGTTGGTTGATAAGAAAATCTCAAACATTCGCGAATTACTGCCGGTACTTGAAGGTGTTGCGAAATCAGGCAAGCCATTATTGATCATCGCGGAAGATGTTGAAGGCGAAGCCTTAGCAACTTTGGTTGTGAACAACATGCGCGGTATCGTAAAAGTTGCAGCCGTAAAAGCTCCTGGTTTTGGTGACCGTCGTAAAGCCATGTTGCAAGATATCGCTGTATTAACTGGTGGTAATGTCATTTCAGAAGAGATTGGCATGGAGCTAGAAAAAGCGCAGCTAGAAGACTTAGGTACTGCGAAACGCGTGGTGATCAACAAAGATAACACCACCATTGTTGATGGTAGCGGCGATGCAGCAGCCATTGAAGGTCGCGTTAGCCAAATTCGCCAGCAAATTGAAGAAACCACTTCAGACTACGACCGCGAAAAACTGCAAGAGCGCTTAGCTAAATTAGCTGGCGGTGTTGCGGTAATCAAAGTGGGCGCAGCCACTGAAATGGAAATGAAAGAGAAGAAAGCGCGCGTTGAAGATGCCCTGCATGCAACTCGTGCGGCGGTTGAAGAAGGTGTGGTACCTGGTGGTGGTGTTGCCTTGGTTCGCGCAGCTAGTAAATTAGCTGACTTACGTGGCGACAACGAAGACCAAAACGTCGGTATCAAGTTGGCATTGCGCGCTATGGAAGCACCATTGCGTCAAATCTCAACGAACGCTGGCGCCGAAGCATCAGTAGTCGCGAACAACGTGAAAAACGGTGAAGGCAACTATGGCTACAACGCAGGCAACGATACCTATGGCGACATGCTAGAAATGGGTATTTTGGATCCAACCAAAGTAACGCGTTCAGCACTGCAATTTGCAGCATCAGTGGCAGCATTGATGATTACCACTGAAGCTATGGTTGCTGAAATTCCAAAAGACGAACCAGCTGCACCAGATATGGGTGGCATGGGCGGAATGGGCGGCATGATGTAATTTCGGTTGCATCATAAAATCCATTTAAAAACAATTAGTTGATATTGGTGTAGACGCAATTGTAGACATCAATGTAGACAGTCAGAAAAGGGGAGGTGTTTCGGCATCTCCCTTTTTATTTGTGAACACAGCAAAGGCTAAAAATCTTGTTGCTTTTATTTATCAAATTGTTATAAACGCTTTATAACAAATCAATAAAAGCACGGACGTTCATGCAAACTCAACAAGGAAGTACCCCGCTTTTGCGCGCGTTCGTACTCGTATTTCTGTTCATTATTTCGTTTTCAGCGTTTGCGCAGACAGCCGAGGATTGCAATGATCCGGTTGTCATGTCGGGAACATCAGAATCATCTTCAAACTGTGAACCAACTCAGCCAATTGAGATATCCCCAAAGTTGATCGCGCCCTGGGCACAATCAGGTGGGCTTGTTGCCGATGCATACGATGGTGTAGTGCATGGCTTGTCGCTGATCCAGAGGTGGGAGCGGTGTTGGGTGAGCCCGGTGTATCTGGTGGTGCTGCAACATATCAATTGCCAATAACGTTGCCGCCAGGACGAAATAATATGACACCATCGGTTGCGTTTTCTTATTCGTCTCGCACATTTAATGTCATTGATGACTTTAATCGCGAAGTTTTAGGTATCGATATTGCGACCAGCATGCCGTCGTTGCGCGTCATACGCTATCTTGACCAACTTGCTGAGTGGCATGGTTACCCTGAGAAAATTCGGGTTGATAATGGCAGCGAATTCACCTCGGAAGTGTTTGTAAATTGGGCAAAAGCACATGACATTATGATTGATTACATTAAACCCGGTTGCCCATATCAAAACGCCTACATTGAACGATTTAACCGAACTTATCGTGATGATGTACTCGATTGCTACATCTTCAACAACCTGAACGAAGTGAAGCAAATAACCGAAGACTGGATTGAGCTATACAACAACGAACGACCGCACGATTCACTCAATGACATGACGCCACTTGAGTACCGAAATGCGGCATAAATACTCTACGAGATGACTGTGTTATAAATGGGGTATTTACATACGATGACTTACACCGTTTAACGAGCAGTAGTTTAAGCTCGGGTGGAACCATTTCGTACAGCTACGATGCTACTGGCAACTTAACGCAGAAAAGTGATTACGCGCGTAGTATGAGCTACGGCGTAAGCGGCAAGAGCAATACCGGTAATGCAGGGCCGAACGCATTACTTAGCGCGACACTTATTGGCGGTGGCAGCGCAAATTTTAGTTACGACAATAACGGCAACTTAATTAGTGGCGCAGGCAAGAGTATTGCCTACAATGCTATGAACAAGCCGACCCACATTGTTGCTGGTGGCACCACGGTTAGCTTTGCTTACGCTGCCAATGGGCAGCGCTATAAGAAGGTTATTGGCGGCACTAAAACA
>NZ_FPCF01000006.1 GCF_900116895.1 Pseudidiomarina donghaiensis
AGCAGTAGGTGAAGCATCAACCAGATAATCCGATGAGATGCCGGTCTGTCTCACTCTCATGCAAAGGTAAGATCAACCATTTAATCCGCTTACCCTTTTTAAAGAGGACGACTCCAATGGGTAGAACACTCGAAGATATTTTGGCAAACGAAAAGCCAAGTGTTGTTGCAAATGCTGAGAAAAAAGCTGCTGATATTTTATTAGATATTCACTTGGCAAAGCTACGCGAAAAATTACAGATAACTCAATTACAAATGGCCAAAACTTTAGGTGTAAAACAACCTACGGTTTCTGATCTTGAAAAGCCAGGACGCGACATGAAAATATCTTCACTGAAGCGCTATGTAGAAGCGACTGGCTCAAAATTGAAGCTTGAAGTTGAGTTGCCCGATGGGAGCCACTATGAAATTCAACTTTAAATAATTACTCGGGCAGCCGGCGGAATACTAATGTTTGCCAGCTGACATCATGACGGGCTAGCTTATCGTTGGCGGCGCTATTTAAGTGCAACTGCAAGCTGTTGGTTGCCGCTTCGTGAATCAGCCAATCGGCATCTAATTCATAGGCCGTTCGGCCATCGTCAAAATGACCAAAACGCAGAGTAATCACGGCAAAACCATTAGGTTTTAACAGCTGTTTAAGGCTTTTTAGCGCTTTTTTCTGTTCATTTCGGCCAAGATGCATCCACACCGCGCTGATAAGCACCAAATCGTAGCGTTGATTCAGCTTTAAACGGCGCAGCTCCGGCAGCTTGTCATCAAGCCAAATAATTTCCGATGACTTTTGTTGGCCTAGTTTGCGCAGCTTATCGGCCGGCTCAACCCCGGTCACATGAAAGCCCTGATGGTGCAGAGCCAATGCATCGCGCCCCGAACCCGCACCAATATCGACGATACTCGCGCCGCGCGGCAGCAATTGCAGCACCGGCAGCCAGTCGGCGTGCACTTGCTCAAAGGTTAAACTGTCATATTGCGACGCAAGTTTGTCGGCATTGGTGTGATAAAACGCGATATTTTTCATTCGTTGCTGTCCGCTTCAGCTAATAATCGGTACAACATATCCACTGCGTCGGCTGTTGCTTCACAAATTCTTGCAATGGTTGCTACCCCAAGCTTTTGCCCTTCTTCTTCAATCGGCAACGCGTACAAAAACACCACGTCGTCACTGTCGTCAACCGAAAAGCCGCTGAATTTCACTTGGTTATTCACATGGTTGGTGAACTCCAATAGCCTTTCGCGGTTAGGCAAGCTCATAAGTGGGCTTACCGGAGAAAGCACGTGCTCGAATAAAGGTAGGGCAACGAAAAAATAGGCAACAGACCCAGCTTCTGCCAAGCATAACTGAATAGGAATGCCTTGGTTACCGTCTTGATCAATGTAACCTTCTGTCGCTACACCAATAACAACGCGGTCATCAAACTCGTCGGGAACTTGGTGGGAAATTCCATTTTCATCCAAAGCCTGTATTAATTCGTCTACCGTCATCGCCATAGCTGCCCCCTTCATGATTTACATACGGTAGCGGTGGTAGCCCAACAACTCAACAAAAACTTTACTTAAGCGGCGCAATGCGCGCTACACTCGAATTTCTCTCTCAGCGACTGTAAGCTTAGAGCAAGGAGACGACTATGAAACAAATTCTATATATTGCGCACGGTGGCGGGCCAATGCCGCTGCTTGGGGATAAAAGCCACGAGAGCATGAACCAAGCACTGCGTGAAGCGGCACAAACCATGCCCAAGCCAAAAGCCATATTGGTCATTAGCGCACACTGGGAAACCGACGTGCCGCACGTTACCACCGCGGCCCAGCCGGAGTTAATTTATGACTACTACGGCTTTCCGCCAGAGTCGTACAACATTCAGTACCCAGCCGCGGGTGAACCCGAGCTGGCCGCACAAGTATTGGGCGCCATTACCGCCACTGGTATTGAAGCCGTGGGCGACCCCAAACGCGGGTTTGATCACGGCTTATTCGTGCCACTAAAACTCATGTACCCAGACGCTGACATTCCGTGTGTGCAACTATCATTAATGAACAACCTTGACGCGGAAGCGCACATTAAACTAGGCCAGGCCTTACAGGCACTTGATTACGATAACCTACTGATTATTGGCTCGGGTTTTTCGTTTCATAACATGAAAGCTTTTTTTGCGCCTGGCGACAATCAAGCCGACAGCAAAAACACGGCATTTCAAACTTGGCTTGAACTAATTTGCAGCGACCAAGAGCTGACCGAAACCGAGCGCCAGCACATGCTCAGCAACTGGGCCGAAGCCCCACATGCACGTTTTTGTCACCCGCGCGAAGAACATTTGCTACCATTGCACGTGTGTTACGGTGCCGCCGGCCGCGCCTGCGACAGAGCCACCACCGTGTATGCGCTGAACAAAGAATCGCGCATGTTTTATTGGCAACTTTAGCAAACAGGAACAGCAACATGGCACGCGCACATGCCTTACATATTTTGGTGAATACCCGCGAAGAAGCAGAAAAATTGAAGCAGCAACTGGCCAACGGCAAAAAGTTTGGCGAGCTTGCACGTAAGCACTCACTTTGCCCCTCAGGCAAGAAAGGCGGTGATTTAGGTGAGTTTGGCCGTGGCCAAATGGTGTCAGAATTTGACAAGGTAGTGTTTGGCAAGCCCACGCTAGAAGTGCATGGGCCCATTAAGACCAAGTTTGGGTGGCACTTAATTAAAACGCTTTCGCGTAGCTAAAGAATTACTGATTAGAGGGCTGCTCAGTAGTTGGCGGCTCTTCTGGTCGCGGCATGGCCCAGTAATACATGACTAATAATATGCCAAAGGGCACAAGCATCATCAGTTGCCACCATGGACTCTGTCCAGCATCACGAAGTCGGCGCGTAGAAACTGCTAAAAATGGCAACAACAGAACAATAGCCACCATGCTCATTAAAACCGGGTGAATGAACTCCACTAAACCCAGCACCAGCACAAAAAGCACAAAGAACCACCAAAATTCATAACGCGTAGCGCGACCACTGAAATCATCAAAGTTCTGCAAACTTCCCCAAACGCTTTGTAGCACAGCATTTTTTGCAGGGGCACTATTGCTACCGGCCAACGCATCAACCGACACGTCAAACACAGCGGCCAAGGCTTTAGCGGTTTCTAACGAAGCAGTACCACGTGTTTCTATGCGCTGAATAGTGCGCAGATTAACACCGCACAGTTCACTGAGCTGTTCCTGTGACCAGTTACGCTCGGCACGTAATTGCTTTAATCGGTTTGAATTAATGTTCATGATGCTAATTCCACGAAATGGTTAGCCACAAGTTACCACATTCAATGAAATTCACTACGGCAACTTTACGGCACACTAGATGCCGGCTGGATTTGTATAAACCAAAAGTAATTATTTTATGTTTATCATAAATTATTTATTGCAAAACATTTATTCAGCGGCTATTTTATAGACACATCAATTTGGAGAAAAATCATGGATAACACCAAATACAAACTCGCCGGCATTGCAGCTATAGCCCTCGCGGTATTGTTTCCCATTTATTGGATAGCCACTTTCGGATTTATTATCGATAACGCTGAAATAGCCTTTCGCGCTGATTTTCTTGAATTGAGTGGTTGGGATATTTTGTTTGTGGCCATCGGCGCACTTGAGATTTACGTGTATTTCAGCCTTAGTAAGTACTTTCGCGATCAAATTGGCGGCGGGTTGATTGCCACTATGCTGTTGGCCATGGCGTTTTTTGTTGCACTATTTCATAGCACGGTTGCCGTTGATATTTTGCTTGGCTTGAGCCTATTTCCCAGCATAGCGGAAACCATCATTGACGTAACCTTAGTTGCCGGCATCGTGTTCTTATTACTCTATTGTTTTGCACTTATTGGCATGTGCTCAGCTATGCTTGCGCGTTTTATTGCGCTACCAACCACGCTCAAACTATTTGCAGTCGGCATGCTTATTGCCGCCGTATTGCAATTAACACTTGTACTTGCCGTGGTTAACATCGTTTTGTTTCCGGCGCTGATGTTACTATTGGCTTATCACTTTTTAACCGACGAACACGCTGTCGAAGTGGTTTAATATGGCCATTCAAATTAACTTAGATGTTGAATTAGCCAAAAACAAAATGTCGCTTACCGAACTATCTGAGCGCGTTGGTGTGTCCATGACTAATTTGTCGCTGCTGAAAACAGGCAAGGTAAAAGCTATTCGATTCAGCACATTAGAAGCAATTTGTCGTGAGCTTAACTGCCAGCCTGGTGATATTTTGGCGTATCTTGACCAATAAAAGGACGAACCATGAGCAAACTCATTAAAACCATCATTGCTGCGGTAGCTGTGGGCATATTAACCACTGCAGCTGCAGCCGAACGCGAAGCCGTGTTAGGTTTTGGTGGAGTATTTTTTAAAGCGGAAAACCCTGCAGCGTTAGCCAAATGGTATGAAGAACATTTAGGCGTTAAACAAACACCAAAAACCTACGAAGAACAGCCATGGGTGCAAGCGGGCGGCAGCACAGTATTTGGTGTGTTTAATAGTAAAACCAAATATTTTGGCACTGACGATCAGCAGTTTATGTTTAACTTTCGGGTGCGCGACTTAGACGCCATGGTGGCGCAATTGCGCGAAGCCGGGATTGAAGTGAAAGTTGACCCAGAAACACATCCAAACGGCAGGTTTGCTCGCTTAGCAGACCCTGAAGGCAATCCCATTCAGTTGTGGCAAGAAATGACTCCTGAGCAGGCCACAAACCAATAGGCTATTCGTCGCCCCATTCTTCACCAAGAAAACGGAAGCGTGGTACTTGCACACCGTCCACGCTAACCGACTGCAAAAACATATCGTAGGGGCGCACCCACAGCCCCTGCTCGTCGCCATATAGCGGGCGATATAACACCATCCATTCTTCGGTTTCCGAATGGCGCACGGTGTCGATCACCTCGTACATTGGGCCTTTGTAGTGCTGATATTTACCGGGTTTCATTTTCATAAAAGCTACTTTTCCTACACTTTTCTGCGCGTAAAAGTGCTAACGAACGCGCGCTAGCAACTTGTCCAGTTCGTTGGCAAAGGCCATGCGATCGCGCTGATGCAGCGGTGGAGGGCCGCCGGTATGTTCGCCGCTGCTGCGCATGGTGTCCATAAAGTCACGCATGTTCAGGCGGCTGCCAATGTTGGCGGTGGTATACAGCTCACCTCGCGGGCTAAGCGCCTGCCCGCCTTTTTTAATCACGTCGGCCGCAAGCGGAATATCGGCGGTAATAACAATGTCGCCGGCCTCGCAGCTTTGCGCAATAAAGTCATCGGCTACGTCAAATCCTGACGCAACTTGCTTGGTTTTTATCCATTTCGACGGTGGCACCCGCAGCATTTGGTTCGCCACGAGTATAAGCTCAAGCTGCTTGCGCTCGGCCGCCCGATACAAAATGTCTTTAATAACTGTCGGACACGCATCGGCGTCCACCCATATTTTCATGTACAACCTCTTAAGTCTGAGCCACTAAGCCACAGCCGGAATAATTTTACGCAAGCGCTCTATGTCGCCATCTCCCACACCAAAGCGCGCCATATACTGCGGCCACTGCGCGACCAGCTCACGCACTTGGTTGACAATAGCTTTGGCCTTGAACTCTTGCAAACCAAACCGACTAGCTTGCGAAAGCAAATTCTCTATCGAGCCATGCCGCCCCAAGTCACCCATACCAAGCCCATGCAGCTTAGAAGCACTAATAGGCAGTACGTCATAAGCCGGCGCTAATTGCCATGCCGGCTCGTGCCGCCCAGCGGCAATAGGCCGCAGCCACGCGTGATTGCGCGCATGATCGTCGGTATTACCAATGAACACATTAAAGGCCATGCGCATAAATAACTCGTGGGCATCGGTGGCCACCGTACTATGCAAACGAAGCAATTCAGCCAGCCGCCCATAACTATACCCTGCGGCTAAGCTACGCTCACTCACCGCGCCTTCCAGCAGCAAGCTATTTGCGCTTATAAAGTGGTGGCTAACGCGCTGATCGGCACGGTCAAAACGCTTAACTAGCAATACGTCTTCGCTACCGCCAATGCCTTGCAACACTTCGGTTTCCGCCACGCAAACCCCGTCTAGCTCGGCCAGCATGCGCATGGTTGCATGTTCAACGCGGGCCACATTATATAAGTCGTCGGGCTTGTTGAATTTAACCAAGTACTCGTGGCCATTGTGGGTTAGCAGTGTTTTTGGTCGCGCGCCGCCCATTGACGAGCCGTAAACAAAAGCTTGTTTTACTTCGTCAGAAACAGTTTCGGCGGCTAATATCGCATTTTTGCCTTGTAGTAATAGCTCGAGATCATTGATGGCATTACGCGAGTGCTTCGTTTTCGTTTTCTCGGACGACAAGCTAAAAGTTAACGCGCCAACACCCATAGCAGAGCCAGCAATAAGATACTCAAGTTCGTTTTGCGGCTTGGTTTGGTGTAGCTGCAGAATGAGCTTGCGGCCCCAGGCATCAGCGCCAGCATCAGCAAGCACACCAAACAGGCCATTATTCACGTGGCAATGCTGAAGCGTGTCGGTAAGCGGCAGGTGCACAGGGTCAAGTGCGAAAGCGTCTACACGCTCCAAGTAAGAGCGACCATAAACAAAACGACCCTGTTTAGCGTGGCTGTTGAGCTCAAAACGCCCACAAATGACCGGCTGCTCGGCCAAGCCTTCAATAAACACATAAGCGCTAGAAGTCATTATCGAATGTCTCGCTGTCAGGCTGGCGTTTACGCTCGGGTAAATGCTTGGCAGCACGAAGCTTGTTGTCTGCTAGCGCAATAAAGTCATCCAATAGCCCTAACACCGCTAGCGCGTTAAACAAAGTTTCGGAGTTAACCGGCTGGCCTTGCTCAAGGCGGGTAAGCGTGCGCTGGCTGCAACCAACACGCAGGGCGAAGTCGCGCTGCGGCATGGTGAGTGCCCGCTGGCGTTTAATTAATTCGCCAAGTGTAGCGTGAAAATCGTCAACTGTTTGCATGTATTTAGCCTTAGCAGGCAACCCCTATGTAAGAAACATGCATCAAGAATAGCAAAATATGGCGAATTAGCAATTAACTCGCCATATTTTACACATTAAAATACCATACCCCAACAATATCCTAAGTTAATAGGAATAAACTTGATTTATCGATAATTCATACTATATTCCTATTTGTATAGGATTTATAAATTACCTAAGCTCAAACAGATTATTATCCTAGCATGGAAGGATTATATGGCGCGCAATATTACCATCACACCAAAACCTGACCTATCTCGGGCTAACAACATGGCCACAATTGGAGCATTGGTGCGCCATAAACGCACCATGCTCGGCATTACCTTAGAAGACGCGGCCAGCTTATGTCAGCTGTCAAAACAAGCGTATAACAATGTTGAAAAAGGCTTAGAAAGCGTGCGCGTTGAAACCTTATTCAAGGTGCTTGATGCACTTGGTATTCAACTCACCGTCAGCGACACGTCCGAGGTTGGCGAGGTAAATAATGACTGGTTCTAATGTGCCAACCATAAACGTGTACGCCAAAACCCATCACGTGGCCGAACTGAAATTTCATGGCCCCCAACAATGCAGTTGGGTATACACCCCAACGTGGCAACAACAAGGCTTTGCAGTATCGCCGCACCTACCCTTAAACGGCGAGCAAATTGCTACTGCCAACGTCATTAACTTTTTGCGAAACTTATTCCCTGAAGGCCCGGCCTTTGAAAGCCTGATAGCCTCTCAACATTTATCTCGGCGCAATATTTACGGCATATTATCCGCCATTGGCCACGATACCGTGGGTGTTTTAACATTTGGTGAGCATCCACCTGAGACCGACACGAACCCGCTACGAATTGTCACAGAAAACGAACTCACTGAGCGACTAGCCCATAACGCTGACATGACGTTATGGGACGGAAAATACCGACTATCGGTTGCGGGCGTACAGAGTAAACTCAACGTGTACGTGAATGACACTCAAGAGCTATTTCTGGCAAGTGGCCACTATGCCAGCACACATATTCTGAAGTTTGCGTCGGCCAAGCACCCAACCTTGGTGCTCAATGAGTTTTTCTGCATGCGTTTAGCGCACCAAGTTGGCCTAACGGTTGCGTCAGTAAAGCTACTTAAACTGGGTTCTTATCATGCGCTTGAGGTGCAACGTTTTGACCGCCGTCACGTTCTGGAGCAACAAGTAGAGGGGCAAGTAGACAAACGCCATATTATTGATGCCTGCCAAGCGTTGAACCTACCGCCAGAGTTCAAGTATGAACAAAACTTTGGTAGCGGACGTGATGTTAAGCACATTCGTGACGGCGTTAGCCTAACCAAATTATTTCAGCTTGCTAAGCAAACCAGTGTACCCGCGCATACGGCAGAGCAATTGCTTGACTGGGTACTGTTTAACTTAGTTATTGGTAACAGCGATGCGCACGGCAAAAACGTTAGTTTCTATGTTGGCCGCAGTGGTGCACTTACACTTAGCCCGTTTTATGATCTGGTTTCTGTGGTTTATGAAGCTATGTCGCAAAGTAAGCAGCAGCAACAACTTGATACGCAACTAGCCATGGCCATTGGAGATAATTTCGATATTGACCAGGTTACCGCGTTTGACTTGCTGAGTTTTGCTGATGAAGCAGGCATTAAATTTGATTTGCTACAGCGTCGACTTGAACAATTAGTCGATGACGTTGAACGCCAAGCCATGCAACTCAACCTAAACGACACCAAGATCACCGTGGTGCAATACGAGCAGCTACGCGCCTTAGCCCAGCTTGTTCAGCAGCGTTGCCGCTACTTCCGCGAACAAGCTAACTTGTTCGCGGAAGTGCAGCGTAGTGCTTTTTAAGACTGTTTGTTAGCTCTTTTTACTAGCCCTGTTTGCTAGCAATATAGTCATCAACAAACTGCTCAAGCACGTTCAAAGGCACCGGCCCGTTGGCAAGAATCACGTCGTGGAATTCACGAATATCAAACTTGTCGCCAAGTGCGGTTTGCGCTTTTTCGCGTAGCTCAAGAATTTTCAGCATACCAATTTTGTACGCCGTGGCTTGGCCAGGCATGACAATGTGGCGCTCAACCATTTTGCGTGCATCGGCTTCGGCGTTTGGCGTGTTGCTCACGTAAAAATCGATACCCTCTTCGCGGGTCCATTGTTTCGCGTGAATACCGGTATCCACCACCAAACGTACCGCGCGCCATAGCTCCATAGCTAACCGGCCAAAGTCTGAGTACGGGTCTTTATAAAAACCGTATTCTTTGGGCAGCATTTCGGTGTACAAGCCCCAACCTTCGCTGTAAGCCGTGTAGCGGCCAAATTTACGGAACGACGGAATACCCTCAAGCTCTTGCTGAATCGCAATTTGCATGTGGTGGCCAGGAATACCCTCGTGGTAGGCCAGCGCTTCCATTTGGTAAGTTGGCATAGAGGCCATGTCGTACAAGTTAGCGTAGTAAACGCCCGGGCGGGTGCCGTCCATAGAAGGCTGCTGATAAAACGCTTTACCGGCTGACTTTTCACGGAAGGGTTCAACCGCTTTCACAATCATGTCGGCTTTTGGTTTGGTAATAAACAGCTCGTCTAAAAACTCGCGCATGGTGTCAATCAGCGCGGTGGCCTCGTCTAAATAACGCTGACGACCTTCGGCAGTGTCTGGGTAAATAAAGTCTTGGTTGTTGCGCATGTGCACAAAGAACTCTTGCAGCGTGCCTTCAAACCCGACTTTTTCCATAATCACGCGCATTTCGTCGTGAATACGTGCCACTTCGCTTAAGCCAATTTCATGAATTTCATCGGCGGTTAAGTCAGTGGTGGTGGTGCGTTGTAGCGCGTTGTTGTAAAACGCCTCGCCTTCTGGGAACTTCCACGCGCCGTCTTTGGTGTCGGCCTGCTGCTCAAGGTCTTCTACCGCGCTAATCAAACCTTCATAAGCTGGCTTAACCGACTGTGTTAGCGCTTGCTCAGCGGCGCTAACTAGCTGGTCATACTGCGCTTGCTCAATGTCTAGGTTGCCAATTTTCTTGGTGAAGTCTTCTAGCAATACGCTTGGCTCGCCGTCATCAAATGGCGCGCCTTTGATAATGTTTTGGCTATCGCTAATAACGTACGGGTACACAAATTTCGGCGCAATAATGCCTTTTTCAGCACGAATTTTGAGGTTTTCTTCAAGCTGCGCGAATAGCTCTGGCAGACCGTTTAAGCGCGAAATATAGGCTTCAGCGTCGGTGGTGTCGCTAATACGGTGCTGGTTAATCAGCAGCGAAACCACGCTAGAGTGCAAACCAAACATTTGGTTAACCGGGTAGTTGTAATGGCGCCATTTATGGTCAGCAATTTGCTGCTCAAGCTCTTGCTTCATAAGCTGCCAGCTTAGGTAGGTTTGCTCATTGAGTTTGTTTTCATCAATGGCTTCAACTTTTTCTAGATTGGCTTTGGCAATGGCCAGCTCTTCTTCGGCTTTTGCGTCTGAAATGTCGTCCCACTTGTCTTGGTCTTGCTTAATGCCTAAGTACGACTGGTACATAGGGCTGCGCATAACCGCTTCCATGAACATGTCTTCAAATAGCTTGTTGGCTTTTTCAGACTCGGCTTGGCGCTCTTCAGCGGTTACTTGTTGGGTAGCGGCTTGCTGCTGCGGTTGTTCGCTTGGGGCTGGGGCTTCTGAGCACGCTGCGGTGCCAAGCGCCAGCGCAACGGCTAGGGCTAAATGGGTTTTGGTGATGTTCGCCATGGGTATTCTCCTTATTGTTGTATGGCGATAGATTAGCACTGTCTGCGCGTGGTGGTCTATTTGCTGCTGCGCGGTTGGGGTGAATGGCGCATTTCTAGGGATGTATGTGCGTGGGGGGTGTGAAAAATTTTTGTGTTCAGTTGCAGCAGAAAAGTTACAAATGAACGACAAACTCTTTAAGCTAAAGGCAACATGTAACATTAGGACGAGCTATGCCGGTAAAACAAACCACCATAACCATTGCGCCGAAGCCACGCGGGTTTCATTTAATAACCGACGACATAGAGCGCGCGTTATTTGAGCTAGGCACGGTGGATGCCGGCATTTTGCACGTATTTATTCAGCACACCTCGGCCTCGCTAACCATTAACGAAAACGCCGACCCCACGGTGCGCCAAGACTTTGAAAGCCACTTCAACCACATGGTGCCCGAAAACGCGCCCTACTATCGGCATACCTTCGAGGGCCCTGACGACATGCCTGCTCATTTGAAGGCCAGTTTGCTAGGTAGCTCGGTGACCATTCCCGTAACTAACGGCCGCCTGAACATGGGCGTTTGGCAAGGGGTATACCTTTGCGAACACCGCGACCATGGTGGGGCGCGGCGGTTGGTGGTTAGTTTGAGTTTTTAGCGGAACAGGATTATTGTGGGATTAGCTAATTTGTACGAGCATTCTTACCAACGGATGGGACAATAACGCAACATGGCAACATTAGAACAATACTGTCAGCAATTTAAGGATGTTCGGCCGAACCGTGCACGTGGCAACACTAGCCCCCACAAAATCTGCATGCTATTTGCGGTAATTGATCTCATTCAAGACGGACTAATTACCGATTCACGCATTTACTTTAATGACACACTGAAAAACCGCTTCGCGCTTTATTTTGAGCAACTAAAAACCCCACGCGACAAACTTAACGCTGCATTTCCGTTTTATTATTTGCGTTCATCAGCTTTTTGGCACCACTACATTAAACCTGACGCGCAGACTCAGTACGACGCCATAAAAACACCTTCTGAGACATCGCTAGCCAATACCGTTGAATACGCATTTATTGATGTTGAGCTGTTTGAACTTCTACAAAACCCAACAACAGCCAACAAACTTAAAGCTGCCGCCGCCGTGAACCTCGATACACATGAGGCCGGATTTAAGATCTGGACTAAAGCTATTGGCCACTCAGAAGCGAAAGTTGACGAGTACGTGCTCGCTTTAAAAGAGAAAGTCGCTGATTTAATGATATTTGATGGCCTTGAACAGCCAAACATTTTCGCTGTAAATGACTATTTCGATGTGGCGCGAATGATTAATAAATTACGCGGCCTTAGCGACGCAAGCAACGCTACTTATGGTGACCCTGCGACAGGTCATGTCGCAACCTGCATCAAAGCTTTAGAGTTATACCGCGCATATTTGGACCAACTTAGCGACATTGAAGCGCAACTAGACATTGACCATATTCAGCATGATGACAGCATCGCCGAAACGACCAAAGCAGTGCTGGTGCAAGCGCGCCGAGGTCAAGGCAAGTTCCGCGAGCGTTTAATTAAACAATGGGGCGGCTGTGCGATAACCGGCTACAAAAACATTTCACTGCTAATGGCTTCGCACATTAAACCCTGGTCAACTAGCGACAACGCCGAACGACTAGACCCATATAACGGCCTATTATTAACGCCCAACCTAGATAAAGCCTTCGATTTGCACTTTATTTCGTTTAACGCCAAAGGCCGTATTTTGATTTCTGAAGCACTTGGCGACTATTACGCCCTTGGCATTAACAAAGACATGCAGGTGCCGCTAAAAGAGCAGCACTTGCCATTTATTGAGCAGCATCGAGATGTTTATTTTGAGAAGTTGGGGTAGTAGTTGCGATCATAACAACTCTGTGTGTTTAATAGTGCTTGGTTTTAATAGCTAAACGTATGTGTTGCGGCATTTAATTGAAAGTGATTATGAAAATTTAACCTAGGGATGACCATAGTGATAAGTCATGAAAAAAAACAAGAAATTCTTGAAGCTTCCAAAGAGTGGTTCCGTGAAAAAATCGCAAAAGGACATATACGAAATACATTGAAGCTAACGGATCCAAAGCACTTTAATATAAATCCATTTTTGGCTGCTTATTTAGCTAACTTTATTGAGGGTAATTCACACCCCACCAGTATAGCCAGAGCTCTATTATTACCTCGCGTACTAGGTACATCTATTACGACATCATTTGGAAACCATATACAAGACTTCACGAATATTTTATTGGATGCCTTTGGTAGTACTACCGCCGGTATTGATATTGAATTTGAAGATCAAATTGACCATCAACGAAAATATTGTCAGCTAAAATCGGGACCGAATACTATAAATAAAGATGACGTAGAAACAATAGCCGGCCACTTTCGCGGTGTGATCAATTTAGGCCGAACTAATAACCTGAGAATCCCTCACGATGATATGATTGTTGGTGTTGTCTACGGTGTACCTTCGGACCTGAGTAGTCACTATAAAAGAATCACAAGCCAATATCATCACCCAGTAATAATAGGACAAGAATTATGGCACCGTATCACTGGTGACCCGGGTTTCTATGATGATTTAATAGAAGCTATAGCATCAGTAGCTGTAGAATCTGACTTTAAACAAGAGTTTGAAGACGTTGTGAATCAACTGGCTCAATCTGAAGTCATTAAAGCACTCTCCGACACTAATACCTGAAAGTGCTTTATATAACGACTTAATCAATACTAATCAGGCTGCTACAATTTCATTCTGGTTATGATGTTGTTCACAAGTCTCTAATAAATTTAAGGCAGTAACAACAGATTTTGCTACAGCTGTTGCTAAATTAACAGGAACTGCGTTCCCGATTTGTTTATATTGAGCTGATAAGGGACCAGAAAACTTCCAGTCGTCCGGAAAAGTTTGAATTCGTGCATATTCGCGAACAGTCAGTGGCCGAGTTTCATCGGGGTGACAACGTTCTGTTTGCTTTTGAGCGGGAGCACATGTCAATGTCAAACTTGGCTCGTCCCATGCCAGACGACGAGCCATTCCTGTCTTGCCGCCGCCAAGAAAATAGCTTTTTTGCATATACTCCCGCTGCAATGTATCTGGTAAATCACGCCAATAGCCTCCTGGGGGGATTAGATCAAGTACCCTTTTCTTTTTGTCTGGATACTTCTGCCCAGCTGAATCAGGTACATCTGATTCATAAAGGTCTCCAGCTTTCAAGGCATCTTTCAAAGTCAAAATACGTTTATAGGGCGACGGCCACTTAAACTCAAAATGTTTCGCCAAATCATTTCGAACACCAATCAAAAACAAGCGCTCCCGCTTCTGTGGCACACGGAAAAATATAGCTTTTAATACTCGAGGTTCAACTAATGTATAACCCAACTCATCAATTACATTTTTAATTGCTTCAAGCGTTTTCCCGCCTTCATGATTTAAAAGACCACGCACATTTTCCGCGATAAAAATTTTTGGTCTAATTTCCTTAATCGAACGCGCGAATTCGAAAAACAGCGTCCCTCGAGTATCTTCAAATCCCATTTTCTTTCCAGCGTAAGAAAATGCTTGGCAAGGAAAACCACCAGATACAACATCGGCTCCATGATATTTAGTAAAATCCACCTCACTAATATCAGATTGGCAAACGTTCCACTTCGGACGATTAAAACGTAAGGTATCGCACGCGTGTTTATCAATTTCATTTAACAACAATGATTTGAACCCAGCTCTTTCCATCCCTAGTGCAAGTCCTCCCGCACCAGCGAATAGTTCTACTAATGTATACTTTCTTCTCGGTTGAACTGCATGTTCTTGATCCCATGTGCTGCTAAATAGCAACTTTGCTTGTTCAAACTCTTCAAGCTGCCCTCGATGATACATACGATAATTATTACCATCATTTCGAGTGGGTTTTAATGTGCCATTTTTATCCCATCTCCTTAGCGTTTCTTTAGAAACTCCTAAAATATCAGCAACCTGGGCAATACTGAAAAGTTCATTATTTTTCATTGTTGTTCCCTTTAAATGCTTGGCTACAAGACACATTACATCAAACATGCCGCAACAAATTTACAACTTGAAAATACTGTATAAACACTTAAAGTACTGTATATGCATACAGATCAATTGTCAAACATTGGTCATGGTTATTAAACGGCTATTTTGCCACTAGGTCAACACCCTTCTGGGGCTATGCGTCTAAAAAGAATTCAATAAAATCCTCAGATCATTGTCTATCGATCATTTTTTGAACACTTCGATAAGAGCTTATTATTGATCTCTACTGACTTTAGCATCTAGCTGACGAAAAAATGGACGTGGTCGTAGGATGGCTATTTATAACGAGAGGGTTTACTTATACTCGGAGTCAAGTCTCATCAGCCAATATGTAATTTGTTGTTATCTGTAGCCGCTTTCACACCCATCCGGCGTGCGCAACCCAGTGGCCGGATTAAAAATCACCGGCCCGGAATACGTGTTAATCAAAATTTCCTGGGGGGTTATCTTCCATGAGGTCATGGGCGCGCCGGGCAGGCGGTAAATGGGCTCTACGGCGAAGCCTTTGGCGATTTCGGTGGCGCGGTACAGCATGCCGTTGTTCATGCTTAAATGCGCCAGCCCCGTGGTGGCATAGGCGGTAGAGCCGTAGCTGTATATGTCTTCAATGTTTTCGTTAAGAATTAGTTCGTGCGCGCCGTCTTTGTAAAACGCCATCATTTCGCCGCCCCACTCGCCGTTGTTGGTGCCGGTTAACCAGCTGTCGCCTACTTTGGCTGCTACATTTGGCTGCACCGTGCTCTTGGGCGTGGCGCAAAACTCTGCCAAGTATTCATCGGCTTTGCCGGCCTCGTTGTCAGCGCACCAAGGGTGCTTGTAGGTAAATTGGCTTAGGCCTTTAAACTCGCGGTCGTAAATTTTTACCTGTTCAGGCTCTGCCACTATGGCAAATTGCTCAGCGCTGCAATTTTTTGCGCGATGGGTGTAATACGGCTCGGCGTCTTTCTGCAAAGGCGGTTTGTCGGCGGCTAGGCGCTTGGCTGTGGTGGCTGCAAATTTGCGCACTATGGGGTACCAATGACTTGTCGCGACGTGGTTTAGGTCATCAAGTGCAGGTTTGTGCTGCAACCAATGCAGGGCTTGTATGGCGGCATGTACTTGCAGCCAGTCTTGGTCGTTGCGCAGCATGGTTTGCAGCCGTGGCGCGGCCTTTTGGTAGCCAATAAAGCCGAGCGTGCGCGCTGCACTCGCACGGGTGTCCCAGTCTTCTGCATTTAAGTAATATTCAACGTCAGCGCCCACGTGCTTCGCTGTATGGCCAAGGTGGCCAATGTCACGCAGTATCCACTCGCGGTATAAGCCCTCGCCTTGGGCTAGTTTGGCCACTAACAAGTCAGCGGCGTACGCGCTTTTCAGTACTTTCAACGAGGTTAGTACGTGCTCACTTAACTCTGGGTTCGCTTTAACCATACGAATAAGTTCGGCTTCAACGGGTGCGCTTTCGGCGGTTATGTAGCCTACCCACCCCAATGCTAGCTTGCGCATGTCGGGGTGAATGGCGTTGTTTTTTGCCAATGCAAGAAGCGCAAGCGCGCTTGGTTGATCCGAAATTTCAAGCTGATGAAGGTCATCAAACACTTCTTGAAAGCCCGCGTAACTTTCTGGATTGCAGTTTTTCTTACAGGCTATGGCGTTAAGCAGGTGCGGTATGGCGGGTTGGCCAATGGTTACCAGCGCAAACACAATTTGGTTGCCGCCTTTTCCTTCGCGTAACAGCTCGCTGACTAGAAATGCAGCGGCTTGGTCGCCGCCCATACGGCCTAGCAACCGGTATGCCCAGCCGCCACTGCCATCTAATTTTACGTTGTTTTGAATAACCTGGCGCACTAGCTCAAAGTCGCTTTGGCGTATGTCTTTTATGTCGGCAATAAGGGTGTCAGCCAGTTGGCGTTTGTTACTGTTGGGGTGCGCAGAAAGCTTGGCTAATGGCTCTAGGGCGTCGCGGCCAAAGGCACGCAGTTGGGCTTTAACGGCTTCATCGGCTTCGCCGTTGCTATAACTGGGCACGTCTTTTTCAGGTATCAGCGCAATGCAGGCGTCAGCGGTGGCGCATGGGCTAACTTGGTCAAGCGCGTGCGATATTGGCGTGGCTAGGCCTAAAAGAATGACAAACAGTGCTCGTTTCATGGGTTCCCTCTTTTTGATTTGTTCCAAGTACCAGTTGCGCTACTGATCAGCTCGGTACCAGTGCATACCGAGTGCTACGCCCACCACCAGGAAGCTTTTCGAGCAGACCTTGGTTAACTAATTCACTTAAGTGCCGTGTTGCCGTTGCTTTACTCACTTTGGCAACGCGCAAGTACTGCGTGGCGTTAATGCCTTGTTCAAAGTCTCCGTCTAGCATACGGTTCAGCACTTTGCGCTGGGGCTCTAATAATGCTTTGTCGGCATGCTTGCCCCAAAATTGGGTTTTAAATAGAGTTTTATCAATTTTCGTCATTGCCCCTTGCACTGCAAGAATTAGTGTTTGTACGAACCAGACGAGCCAGTCGGTAATGTCAACGCCGCCCTTTTGCGTGCGCTCAAGCACCTCGTAGTAAGCATTTCGGTGCGCAAGAATGGCCTCAGACATAGCAAATAAGCGAACACTATTTTGGTCGGCCTGGGCTAGAGCGCGGTCGGTTAAGGCTCGAACAATACGGCCGTTGCCGTCTTCAAACGGGTGAATGGTCACAAACCAAAGATGCGCTATGCCGGCGCGAAGCAAAGGGTCATTTGTGCTGGTGGCGGTATTATTAAACCAATTAATAAAGTGCTCTAACTCGCTGTTTAGTGCTGCGCGTGGTGGGGCTTCAAAGTGTATTTTGGGCTTGTGTATGGGCCCTGAAATAATTTGCATGGGGGCATTGCCGCGCAGCATACCCGGCTTTACTTTTTGCAGTAGCGAGTCTTGCCCTTGAAACAACCACTGATGCCATTGCAACAAGGTTTGCATGGACAAAGGCCGCTGCCACTCGGTTACCGCATCGCGCATTAAACTTGCCAAACCTTCGCTTTGCTCAGATACCCGCACTGGGTTTTGATCATCTATACCAAGTTGTCGTGCAAGTGATGAACGCACACTATAGACATCAACCTTTTCGCTTTCTATTGCCGAAGACGCAACAATATTGGTTAGCAAGGCGTCAAGCGTAAACTCTTCATAGCCTTCAACCGCAGCCATGCGCCCTTTAAGCTGGCCAAGACAGTCATACGCGCGGCGCAGCAGCGGCTGCAGCGCCGTGTTTTGCCACTTAAAGTTGGTCCATTCTGGGTGTTGCCATAGCCATTGTTGTACGTGCATCTCGGTCGATTTCTCGTGTTAAAGCCAATGCGCCGAATACTCAACTTATTCGGCTCATCACATGAGCCAAATAATAGAAGTAATCGGCTCATTGTGCAACTTTTATGCACTTTGGTGGCTATATAAGCACTTCAATGCCCTTTTTATCAATCACGTGTAATAAACGAAGTGCCGCCCCCTGCGGTTTGGATTTACCTTGTTCCCACTTTTGGACACTCTCACTGCTCATATTAAGCACTGTTGCCAGAACAGCTTGGCTGATCCGCTCTTTTTCCCGGATGTGCTTTATTTTCTCTGGCGTCATTTCGTCTTGTTTAGCGCTCATTGCCAGCGCATCTATTTTGCGCATCGTTATCTTGTCTAGTATTCCATTGTTATGAAATCGCTGGGCCATTTCAGCCAAGCTCGTTAATCTATTGTCAGTCATACATCACCTCGCGTAACAGGCCATCGACCAAAAACTATGGTACACATTACTACACTTTGTATTTTCTAATCAATAAATGAGAATAGCCTACTTTTTATGCTCGAGTGCGCAATTAACTGTATGTATTACGATTGAACTGCATCATGACTTACGTTGGTGAATTTAATGGTGGTACATTAAAGCTGACCTAACCAACTGGAACTACCTTGATGCACCAACCCTCTATTTTCATCACCGGCGCGGCCGCCGGTATTGGCAAAGCCACCGCGCTACGGTTTTTAGCTGGCGGCTGGCGGGTTGGTGCTTTTGATATAGATGCCCAAGGTTTAGAGAGCTTGGCTAACGCAGCCGCGGCTATGGGTTGTGGCGAGTTATTGATAACTGGCCAGCTAGATGTGACGAATAACGATAGCTGGCAAGCGACTATGGCTGAATTTACCGAGCACACGGGCGGCAGCCTGACGGTGCTGTTTAACAATGCTGGCATTCTGGTTTCCGGGCCCTTGGCCGAACAAAGCTTGGAGGCCCAGCAACGGCTCATTCAGATAAATGTGCAGGGCGTGTTAGCCGGCTGCTATTTGGCGCGGCCGTATTTGGCTAAAGGCTCGCGGGTAATCAACATGAGTTCGGCCAGCGCCATTTATGGCCAGCCTTCGTTGGCGGCCTATTCAACCAGCAAGTTTGCCGTACGCGGGCTGACTGAAGCTTTAAGCCTAGAGTGGGAAAATGCCGGTATTCAAGTGATGGATGTGATGCCCCTGTTTGTGCAAACCAACCTGGTTACTAACATGAACGCCAGTAGCATTCGCCGCTTAGGCGTACGCCTAACACCGGCCGATATTGCGCTGACCGTGTGGCGCATGGCGCACTATCGCGGCAACCGCGTGCATTGGGCGGTGGGCCTGCAAACCAAACTCATGGTGTTTGCTAGCAAGCTAACGCCAGCCTGGTTGTTGCGACTGAGTAACAAGTGGATCGCGGGCTAAGCAGAAATAACTAAATCAATATCTTGCGGGGCCTGCAGTAGCGGCGCCAGCGCGTCGGCTTCGCTATTTAGCCAAAACTCTACTTCGCTGGGGCGAATAAGCAGCGGCATGCGGTGATGGTATTGAACGCACTGCGCGGTGGGGGCGGTGGTTAGGGTAACTAGCTGTGCTTGATGCACTCGGTGCGGAAAGTAAATGCCGGCCATGTAAAGTGGCTGATTATGCGCTTCAGCAAATAGGTATTTAGTTTTTCGGGGTTGCCCCTCTTCTTGCTGCCATTCATACCAACCGCTGCACGGCACCACACACCGAAACTCTTTGAATGCGCGCTTAAACGTCGGCTTGGTTACCACGCCTTCGGCTTGGGCATTGATGATGATGCGCTTAGACCATTCCGGCTGAATACCCCATAGCGTGTTTAGCTGGTGCAAGCCATTGTGGTTTATCGGCGTGGTAATTGTAGCCACCATTTGCGTTGGCCGCAGATCGTGATTGGTTGGCGTGGCAAACTTAAAGCCCAGCTGCTCGGTTACCAACTGGCATAACGGGTCACTAACTACGTTAAGTCTTCCGCACATGGTTTCCCCTTATGTTGAAACTTGTTGTGTTCGAAGAATCTATTTAAAAGCATATATGGCAGGCTCTTTACTGTTTACTTGGTTGTTCGAATGCGAAACCCAAGCATCAGGATCGTTACGGACATGAAACACAGCTGTGACGATTGTGCGGTCACCATCAATAAAATAAAGAATTCTGTAAGGAAACCGACGTATAGAGGCTAGACGAAAATCATCGTGGGCTAATTTATATATAAGTGGAAAGCAACGAATTCGCTCAAGAGCCTCCTCAACACATGACAGAAAGTCACGCCCCAGCCCCGGAACCAATCGCTCATACAACATAAAATGCTGTTGAATATCGTACTCAGCCTCAGGCTGAATTATAAGCGTGAACAAGGCTATTCAGCTTGAGTTAAAATTCGACTTTTTACGTCCTCCCAAGCAGAACCAGCATTTTTATCAAGTTTATATGCCTCGCGACGTTGGGTTAGCTCCGTAATTTGGTTTGGTGTGATAGCGAGATCGACATTCTCCGCAACCACACTGTCCCAAAGCGCTTCAGCAAGGTTGATTCGCTCAGAAACCGTGAGATCTTGTATTTTCATTATCTTGATTCCTTATAACTTTTTGCAAAATTCTTTAGCTAACAGTTTAGCACTGGGTTCGCTGCATCGCGAAAGTCATAGACGCAATTTCAATTACGACATTTCTCATAATACTTACATGAGGGTTCACAATCAGCCGTCGCAATGTGGACGCGTATGCCTTTTGGAGGCCCCCTATAGCGGCGCGGGCCGATGTATGCCGTAGCCCTGGCCATAATGAATAGACTTCACAATGGTTTCGCCAATAGGCCGGCTGCGAATATTGGTAATAAACTCACCCTCTATTTTTATAAACTTAATGGGTAACATAAAGCCGGTTACTACCAGCTACTGCAAGATGTGTGCAATACTGCAAACCATTACATTAACGAGCCATGATGCAATTATCTTATGGCTAGCCAAGCAACTTGAGCTATCGAAATGTTTACTCTTAACTGCCCTATCTGCGCGCAACCACTACTTTGTGATAATTCTCATCGGTCATGGCGCTGCGACAACGGCCACAGCTTTGATGTGGCGAAGCAAGGCTACGTTAATTTGTTGCCGGTACAGAACAAACGTTCAAAAGACCCCGGCGACAGCAAAGCCATGGTGCAAGCTCGCGCTGAGTTTTTGCGTGCCAAGTATTATCAGCCATTGGCCGACAAAATCGCTCAGGTAGTGCTAAACGGTAAGCCGCAAACGCTGCTTGATGCGGGGTGTGGTGAGGGCTATTACCTGCGCGAACTCTTGGCCCAGGCCGATTTGCGCCAGCAGTCGTTGAACTGCGTTGGCTTAGATATTTCTAAATGGGCGGTGCTGTCTGCTGCAAAACAAGCTGCTGCCACACTGTCGGCTTCCACACAAGAGCCGCGAGTGACTTGGTTGGTGGCCTCAAACAGCCAAATTCCACTACCAACAGACAGTGTGGACACGCTGCTGTGTTTATTCGGATTTCCGGTTTCGGCTGAATTTAAGCGCGTGCTGAAACCCGGTGGCCGTTTAATTATGGTCGACCCGGCCAGTGAGCACCTGCTCGAACTCAAGCAAATTATTTATCCGCAAGTGAACAGTAAGCCCGAACAACTGCCGGTGCCGGCCGACACTTGGCAACTGGCCGACGAGCAGCGTTTAACCTTTGCTTTAGAAATTACCGAACGCGAGCATATTCAGCACTTGCTCACCATGACGCCGCACCTGTACCGCGCTAGCAGCGAAGGCCGCGCGCGGGCTGCTGCACTGGAGCACATAACCGTGACTGCCGATATGTGGGTGCGCACATTTGTGTCGGTGGATTAGCATTGCTGACGGCTAAAAATTAACTAGAATGGATTTATGTTTGCTGGAGGCGGCTATGCTACTTATTCACGAAACCTTGTTAGACCTGCACGTGGTACTAGGTGCATTGGCGTTGATACTATTTTGGATACCCATTCTAGCGCGCAAAGGCGGCCCTACCCACCTTCGCTACGGCAAAATTTACGTGTGGCTTATGTACATTGTGGCCGTTTCTGGCATTGCTATGTCGGTTATGGTGTTAGTGAACCCGGGCTACTTGAAGCCAAACGCTTCGCTTACTGCGGTTTATCAGTTTTATAGCTTGCTGCTATTTTTGTCGGCTCTAACTTTTGTAAGCGTACGCCATGCCATGCTGGTGCTTAAGCATAAAACCGACACCTCGGTGTTTCGGCGCTTTGATTTTTTATGGATGCCGGCGACACTAGTAGGCGGCGGCATTGCCCTGCTTATTGTTGCAGCGAGCTCTAGCTCAACGCTTATTCTGCACTGTGTATTCGGCGGACTAGGAGTGTTTATTGGCGCTAGCATGGGCCATTTTGCATTCAGGAAGAATCCACCCCGCAAGGTTTGGTTAACCGAGCATATTGGCGCCATTATCGGCTCTGGCATAGCCGCCTACACCGCATTTTTAGCCTTCGGCGCCCGCCATTGGCTTAGCGTTTTAGGCGACTGGCAGTTAGCCGCCTGGATACTTCCCAGCGTTGTCGGCACCGCAGGCATTGTTTGGGCAACCCGCCGCTGGGGGTGACAGGTTATTCGATGTTCTAGATCTGCTTGTTGAGCGATATTTAATTTTATTGAAAATTAATAAGTTGCCGGCCATTTGTCATGCTTATTGAATAAAGCTCACCGCGTTACTCACCAACCGCCGAACCTAAATGCACGCACATTAAAGCGTTCAAAATTTGACCAGGCCTTATCTTTTCGATAATTTCTAAGTCATCTAGCTTTTTACTGACTTCCCTAGTCAGTGACAGATGTAGCTTTGTTAGGGCTTGTCTAATAAGGATAGCAACCATGTCTACTACTGGCGAACAACCTGGTAAAGGCACTTACACTTGCGACAACTGCGGCGAAAGCGTAACGCTTGATGATCACGACGATACATTGCCGCCATGTCCGCGCTGCCACGAAACTGAATACACACCTTAGACAACGGATCTAAAAGTGTAATCAATGGGAGCTAAAGCTCCCATTTTGCTACAACGGTATTAAGGTGATAAAACCGTATGGAATACTCTCTCTTTGCCGACGAAAGCGGAATTTCAAGCGCAGATAAATGTTACACAATTGGCTGTCTGCTTGTTCCATGTCAGTACCTTAAGGAGTTCGAAGTCGAGATTATCACGCTAATAGAAAGGCATAATTTACCAACAGATCGAGAGCTCAAATGGTCACGCGTTAAAAGAAGCTACGCAGTAATTAACTTTATGATAGACGTAGTTCGCTTAATAATGTCGTCCCCTGCATCATTCATCTGCAAAGTTACGTGGAAAGAACACTACAGAAATTGGCAACGAAATGAAGAAGAAGCCTTTTATAAGTCCTATACCATGTTAATGGATTTTTGTGCTCGCCGCTTGAATTCAGAAATCAAAGCAAAAATTGATGATAAATCGGATGCATACAACAAAAGACATGAGGTTGTTGAGATAATAGCCAACCATCAGTTGAAAGGGTTGGGACGGATCAATTCCGTTACCAAATGCGATTCTAAGGCCGAATTACTGATTCAAGTGGCCGACTTACTCACCGGTGCAGTTAATGCGTCCCATAACCTGTGGCTGACCCAAGGCAAAGCTGAAATTCATGCGGGCAAATTAGTTGCTATAAGAAAAATTGCCCAATCCTTAGGTTGGGAGCAGTTACATCACGATACTTATCCAAATGCCGACTTCAATATCTGGCATTTCCCCTTCGAGGAATATAGAGCTCAGCCATCTACTGAACATGTTAAACCAAACTTTGATGTAAAATACACTAC
Organism: Pseudidiomarina donghaiensis; assembly: GCF_900116895.1. Lineage (GTDB taxonomy): Bacteria > Pseudomonadota > Gammaproteobacteria > Enterobacterales > Alteromonadaceae > Pseudidiomarina > Pseudidiomarina donghaiensis. The sequence continues at coordinate 23,918 of NZ_FPCF01000006.1, forward strand.
CCGCGACCAAGTGTCATAAGTTACTCGGGTTTAATTAATCGCAATGTCTAGCAAAAACTCCTCAAACCGTTAGAACGAAGCCAAGTCCAGAAATCAGTTGAATTCATCTATCTTCTTATTAAGCTTCCCCCAAAGTGGCTTAAGCTGACGTCTTATGGCTTTTGACTGCATTTTATTAGCAGCTCGTAGCCCATAGCGAACGAAGTTACGATTACCGAGATGACTGTATCGCTCGTAAAGCTTCTTTTTCCGGAGACGAACGTCCTCACCTTCGTCTAATTGGCTTTCGAGTGTTCTTGATACTAGTCGAATCGCTTTATTCATTCGCCCCGAGAATTTTGCCAATGCTGCTGAGCGCAGCAAAACTCTCTGCCCATCAAATGTAAACCCTAAATATTGAAGAGGTGCGTTGGCCTTTTGAACCCCGCCATATCGCCAAAACTGTCTTACTTCAGTCTTCTTGGGATTTATTGCGACGCCTAACTTTTTAAGCTCACAGTCAGCTTGCAACTCCACACGCGCTTCGCATCCACGCTTAATGATAAAAAGCATATCGTCACAATACCTACGATAGCTGCCGCCGCACTCTTTCGCTAAAGAGCGCATTTTCTGGTCAAAGTCGATCATGTAGATATTCGACAATAATGCACTTATTGGCGTACCTTGAGGTATTCCAAAAATAACTTTGTTAGTCGTAATTAAACCAGAATCACGAACTTGCTTTCTAAATTCAGCGGGTTTACAGATCCTTTGTCGCCCATTCCACGGATTATTTGGTGATATCTGAAAGGCTTTATAAATCGCTTCGCGGTTACAAAATGAAAATTTCGTGAGCGATTTAAACACTGCGTAATGGTCGTTGGGAAGCTTACGTGTACCAATTACATCGCACCACGATCTTTTCAGGTGTTGATGGTTTAAGGTGTCAAAGAATTTGGAAATATCGATTGCTACCGCCGAGCAGCGGCCCATATTACTGATCTCTGTGAAGGCATCACGTGCAAATTCGATATTGGATTTACCGAGCTTTCTGAATGCTAGAACGCATTCTGATAGCCCCAAGCTTGCTAACTTCCTCTCATAAGCTTCAGCTAAAAGCGAGGCGTAATATGAATATATGTGAGAGTCTGCATGCGCAGCGTAGGAAATATGACGAACTTTCGATTCTAACTTTAAATTACCATTTGAATTGCGTTTCAGCTTTTTGGCGATGACGTCGTAACGAAGCAGCGGGTAAAAAGCGTGTTTTGAGACTGCCTTAGCATTTCTAACTAGCTTAGTTGCTTTAGCGGCACCGATCGGCGCATCAAAGTGGAGGTAACCTCGTCTTTTAAACCAGGTAGAATCATCCGTTGCCATGCAAAAGTCCTTTTGCAAAACCCAAGACGGCTTAGACTGTGGCCATCTGGTACCGTCTTGGGCTTAACAAACGTAGTTGTTACGTATACATAGCGCTTATGCGCCGGGCCACTCATATGTCACATATGATGTATAATATCATTGCGTCACAGGGAACTATCGGCATGTTTCAGCTAATCGTTGTGTGCGGCTGCTCAAGGCATGTGGTCACCAGTTATTGTTGCTGGTTCCAATTGCTACTTGACAGCTTGTGATACACCTTCGACTCTACAGACGAAGCACTGTGATAATATCGCCACAATGCGATTAATGCAATTTGCGTAACGGCTCAAAAAATAAAGTATCCAAGGTATAAAAATGGTTGAAGCACTAGTAAATCCAAGCATCCTAGCATGGGCTCGCGAACGGGCAGGGTTTACTGTGTCTAAAATGGCAGAAAAATTAAGAATAAAACAAGAACAAGTCGAAGCTTGGGAGACTGGCGACTCCAAGCCGACTTTCCGCCAAGCTCAAAAGTTTGCCGACAAAACCTACGTTCCGTTTGGGTATTTGTTTTTACATGAGCCTCCGCAGGAGGAATTACCCATTCCAGATCTTCGGACGATCGGTGATCACCCGATTGGTAAATTTAGTTTGGATTTGAAAGATACAATACGAAGTACCTTTGAGCGCCTTGCTTGGTATAAGGATTTCTGTCGTGAGCAAGACCTACCCAGACTAAACTGAATAGGATGTGTATCCGTCGACAACTTTAAGTTAGCCACCGCTACAATTAAAAACTTGCTTGGTGGTTCTATTGCACAACGCCCCAGACAGTTTCACGATTACTTCAACGAGTTAATAAGTAACATCGAGGTGCTTGGCGCCTTAGTTATGCGCAACAGTGTTGTAGGAAACAATACCCACCGAAGTTTAGATCGTGATGAATTTAGAGGTTTTGCCATAGCTGATGATCACGCTCCGGTTATTTTCATAAATGCAACGGATACGCCTCAGGCACAAATTTTTACATTACTGCATGAATTCGTGCACCTTCTTATTAATGAGTCTGGTGTATCCGACCTAAGTCATCGAAACGAAAATAGAATTGAGAAGTTTTGTAATCGCGTGGCGGCTGAATTCCTCGTACCAACCGACGAATTCGTAAGTTTATGGGATGTTCAACATGAAGATTGGCGCGTAAATCTTCCACAGCTAGAGTCCCATTTTCACGTCAGCCAGTGGGTTATTGCCCGCCGAGCTCTAGAGAACAGGTTCATCAGCGAACAACAGTACTGGGGTCACTACGGTAAAATTCTTGATGCATTTAAAAACGAAAAAGAAAAGCTAAAAGATAAAGAAGGTGGACCGCCTTTCAACCGGTTAATCAATATGCGCTGTAGTAAGAAGCTTGCTACCGCAGTTGCAAGCGAGGCCTTGAGCGGTCGTATGCTTTTAAGAGATGCACATCACCTTATTGGTGTTCATCCAAGCAAGCTAAAGGATTTTGCAAAGAAGGAACTTAGTTTTTGATTTATTTGCTGGATGCTAACTCATTTATACAGGCAAAGAATTTCCACTACAGGATGAACGTAGTCCCTGGATTCTGGACCTGGCTTGTTCAGAAGCATGAAAAGGCAGATATTCGCAGCATCGACCACGTATATTCGGAATTAACTAAAGAAACACCAACCCCAGATGACTTACATAACTGGTCGATAACTAATAAGCATTTCTTTCACGACTCTAAAAATACTCAAACTCAGCAAGCCTATACTGAAATTGCAAACCAAGTTGCTCAGCATTCTGCTTATTCACAAGGAGAGATAGCTCGCTTTCTCACTGGTGCTGATCCTTGGCTTATTGCTGCAGCTAGAACTATTGGAGCAGTCATCGTTACTCACGAGGTAATGGTTCCGACTAACAGCACCAAGGCTGACAAACAAGCTCACTACTAAAACATTTACGCAGCTCGTATTGATGTAACTTTTTTGCTGCAACTGAACACAAAAATTTTGGAAGGGTATGGGGTATACCCTCAACGGTAAGTATTGAGGGTGTGGCTGGATTAACGGCGCGGAGCGCCACCCGTCGTGGAACGACGGGCTACGTTCACGGGTTATTCGATGTTCTGGATCTGCTCCCGCATCTGCTCAATCAACACTTTCAGCTCTACTGCGGCGGCGGTGATGTCAGCGTTAATAGACTTCGAGCCCAGAGTATTCGCTTCGCGGTTAAATTCTTGCATCATAAAGTCTAAACGGCGGCCGCAAGCGCCACCTTTGCGCAGAATTTTGCGGGTTTCAACAACGTGAGCGTTCAGGCGGTCAAGCTCTTCGGCAACGTCCACTTTTTGCGCCAGCATCACCATTTCGGCTTCAAGGCGAGTTGGGTCTAGTTCAACCTTGGCTTCTTCAAAGCGCCCTAGCAGCTTGTCGCGTTGCCACTGCAGTACTTCTGGCATGCGGCCGCGAACAAAAGTAACTTGGGTCGAAATGCCTTCAAGGCGTTCTTCAATCATGCGCTCGAGGGCTTTGCCTTCGCTGCCGCGGTTTTCAATGAACTCGTTCAAACAGGCTTCAAAAGCGCTTAACACGTCGGCTTGAATGGTGTCCATGTCTTCTTCTTGCTGGGCAACCACACCTGGCCAACGTAGCACGTCTAATGGGTTTAGCTGGGCGCTTGAGCTTTGGTTGGCGACCCAATTGGCCGAAGAAATAACGCTGCGCGCTAGCTCTTCATTCAAACTCAAACCGCCTTCAGCTTTTTGCTCAATATGCAGGCGCAAATTGCACTCTACTTTGCCGCGCTGCAGCTGCTTGCGTAAGCGATCACGCAGGCTGTTTTCTAACGAGCGAATTTGCTCTGGCAACCGAAAATAGGTTTCTAGAAAACGTTGGTTTACCGAGCGCATTTCCCACGTGGCGGTACCCCATTCGGCTTTGAGTTCGTGGCGTGCATAGCCGGTCATTGACTGAATCATTGGTATTCCTTGTAAGCTTTATCTGCCGTTAGTTTATCACCGATCTCAATCTCGTACAGCACGACTATTTCGCACGTTTAATTACGTTCGCATAGCGGCCACATAAGTGCTCAAATAATCTTCGCCAAAAACACTTATCATCAGGTGATATTTAAATGGATATAGATTATACTATCGCAGCGCTGTTGGACTTGGATGGTGCCGTTATTTATCCACTACCCTAGCCGTTGCATACATGAAGGAGATTCACTAATGGCTATTTTGCACATTGGGGTAAAACCGCAAGAAGAAATTCGTGCACGACTAATTGCTATTGCGAAAGGCGAGGTGAAGCCAGCTGAAAACGAACCAAAAGTTTGGTTTCCTTCTATTCGGTCGCTAGCGGAAGTTCTATCAGATCACAATCGTGAGCTGCTGAAAATGATTGCTGAAAATAACCCTCAATCGCTTAAAGAATTAGCTGAACTTTCAGGTCGGGCACCGAGTAATCTTTCTCGCTCACTAAAGACTATGTCCAACTTTGGTTTAGTGAAAATGGAGAAATACCAGAAATCAGTTCGGCCAATTGCGGTCGCAACGGAATTTCACATCCATATCTGATATAATCGCCGCCATTATTTTGCGCAGCAGAGGAATTCAATATGCGTCCAAGTGGTCGTACAGCCCAACAAATTCGCCCGGTAACTATTACCCGGAATTTTACTCGCCATGCCGAAGGTTCGGTGCTGATTGAATTTGGCGACACTAAAGTATTGTGTACTGCGAGTGTTGATCGCAGCGTGCCGCGCTTTTTGAAAGGCAAGGGCCAAGGCTGGGTGACGGCGGAATACGGTATGTTGCCGCGTTCAACCCATTCGCGCATGGACCGTGAAGCGGCACGTGGTAAGCAAGGTGGCCGCACGGTAGAAATTCAGCGTTTAATTGGTCGTTCGTTGCGCGCTTGCGTCGACATGGCGGCGCTTGGCGAGAACACCATTACTATTGACTGTGACGTGTTGCAGGCTGACGGTGGCACGCGTACGGCTTCTATAACTGGCGCTTGTGTGGCGTTGGTGGATGCACTGAACTGGATGCGTAAAGAAGGCATTGTCAAAACCAACCCGTTGAAGGGCTTGGTGGCTGCGGTTTCTGTAGGCATGTACAAGGGTAACCCGGTCGCTGACTTAGACTACCCGGAAGACTCAAAAGCCGAAACCGACATGAATGTGGTGATGACCGAAGCGGGCAAATTTATTGAGGTTCAAGGCACTGCTGAGGGCGAACCGTTTTCTAGCGAAGACATGAATGCCATGTTGGACTTGGCTAAGCATGCTATTCGCGAGCTGATGGACTTGCAAAAGCAAGCTCTGGCGTAACCCGGCGTTTTACGCCGGGACGGCGCAGCCGGTGAGTGTTGGGGCATGGTTTGAGATTAACGGCGCTTTGCGCCACCCGGCGTGGAACGCCGGGCTACGGGTGAACTCGGCGTAGAACGCCGGGCTACGGGTGACTGGAAATGAAACAGTATCAAAAAGAATTTATTGAATTTGCCATTGAACGTGGCGTGTTGAAATTTGGTGAATTTACCTTGAAATCGGGCCGCACAAGCCCGTACTTTTTTAACGCGGGTTTGTTTAATCAGGGCTCTGACTTGGCGCGCCTTGGTCGTTTTTATGCGGCGGCGTTGCAAGACAGCGGTGTGAATTATGATCTGCTGTTTGGCCCGGCCTATAAGGGGATTCCTATTGCTACGGCAGCCGCCATTGCGTTGTATGACACTTACCAAAAAGACGTGCCGTATTGTTTCAACCGCAAAGAGAAGAAAGACCACGGTGAAGGCGGTAACTTGGTGGGTTCGCCACTGAAGGGCCGCGTCATGTTGGTAGACGACGTGATTACGGCGGGCACGGCAATTCGCGAGTCGATGGAGATTGTGCAGGCCAACGGTGCTGAGCTTGCTGGTGTGCTGATTGCGTTAGATCGCCAAGAGAAAGGCAAGGGCGAGTTAAGTGCTATTCAAGAGGTTGAGCGCGACTACGGCGCTACCGTGATTAGCATTGTGAAGCTGAATGACGTGATTGAGTATTTGCAGAACTCGCCCGATTTTGCGCAGTACTTAGATAAAGTGACTGCGTATCGGGCGCAGTATGGGGTGTAGCCCGGCGTTTTACGCCGGGACATGACGAAGTCATGGTTATTGCTGATGGTATCGGAGATTTACGGCGCGTTGCGCCACCCGGCGTAGAACGCCGGGCTACCAGGTGTCGGGTTGCCAGGTGATGCCAATGCGGGCATCGGTGACCTGACATTCGCCGCCGGCTTTTACGCGCTTGGTGGCTTCGTCACCCACCACCATTAAACGGAAGTCTTTTTGCAGCAGGTTAAAACTGTTGCGCTGTTGGCAAAGCAAACGCAGTGAGTCAACCATGCCGCGGTTATTCAAGAACTGCGTGGTGGGCTCTTCAAGAACGACGTCGTCGCCGCTAGCTAACTTCATGTCGACCACGTTGTTGTCACTAAAACGCCCACTGGCGCCAGCCACTAAATAATGGAAGGTTGCAGCCACGGCGTTGTCGGTTTGTTGCGCCCCAAGCCCAAAGAACACGCCTCGCTCGCCCAGCACTTCAAATGCACCCGTTAGTACATTTATCGCTAAAGCAGTGCGGGTATCAACGCCAACCGCTAATGGTGTATTGGTGGTTGCGGCAACACGCAACAAGCGGCCATGGCGCCCTAGCTCAGAAAACTGGCCATCGAGGCTAGCTGAAGCAAACAATCCAACCCCGCCAAGCGGGTGATAAGTGGCACTTTCTGAATTCATGTTGCGCGGGCAGGTGTTGTCTTTCTCGCAGCCAAACGGTGGTGCTTCACCGGCAATAACCCCGGCACGCAGTGCTTCAGCACTGCTGCCACTGGCCACCATAGAGCGTGCAGTCATGGCGTTCATGGCGTCACTGGTGGCGCCAACCACTAACTTATTAGCGCGCATTTTTAAGTAAATACTGGTCATTAAGTCGGTGGGCTGGCTCATTGGGTCTAGCATGGCCTTGCGCACTAGGTTGGCGTCATTGCCCACCATAAATACCGCGTCAGCCCAGTCGACAATGCGCGGGCCTTCTAGTTTGTCTTGGCAAAATGCCAATTGCTGTTTATGTAATTCAGGAAATACCCGCGCCCGCTTCCAAGTACCCAGTTCTTGTTCTCGTAAGGTGTCTAAGTCGGCACATTTGCCGGTACGTTGCGCAGCGTTCACTGCCGCATCAATAGGTAACCAGCGCACCTGTGCACCAAGGCTTTCAAAAGCACTCATGAAGGGTTGCGCGGCGGTTAATGGGTCACGAGCACCCACCGCAGCAATGGCAATACGAGGCATATCATCGCCGCCACGCACCAAGTCGGCTTGCTGCAAAAATGCCTGCACAATATCGCGTTTGGCGGCTACTTTGGTCAACTTAATACGGGCTTGATCGGTTTTGCCCTGCGGCGCTGGCATTTCTAAGTGGTCAACAATTAAATTCCACTCGCGCTCAGACAAGCTGTCATATAAGTGCCGCGTGGCACGACGGGTAAATTCTTCTTGAAAACTACGCTCTGGCACCACGTCTGAGCGCATGCGTTCATACAAAATTTCAATCGCCATTTTTACATCGTCACGTGCTTTGCGACGGTGAACCGGCCACAAATCGTCGTCGAGTAATGGCGTGACGTAGTTGTCGGTTAAATTGATATAGCGGTCGGTGCGCATTTGAGTACCGTCTAACCAGTCAGTATCGCTACAGTGCGTCCATGCCATACTTGAACACAGCGCCATTTCGTCGCCCATTAGAAACAACTGATAGTTTGGTTTACTTGTCGGTTCGGCAGTTTGTGCAGTTGTCGTGTTCGCAACCGCCCACACAGCAACACAGGCTAAGATGAAAGACAACGATTTGTTCATGATTTACTCCTACAACTTAAGCGCTCAACCTAACGGCAATAGGGGTTTGAGTCAATTTAAGTTTCACTTCAATTAGCGATTTGACCTGATATACTGCAAAAGGTTTTATGGACTGAGGTTGCAATGTTGCGTCATAGACTTCGTGTTAGCGACTATCGCTGGGTGTTGATTGGGCTGCTGTTTATCGCAGTGCAACCCACGGTGTTCGCGAAACAAAGCACCCTTACTTTCCGTGCGCCAGACCCCGGCCCCGTGGGCGATGCGGTGATAGAAATTCTTGAAGAAGCTTATCAAGAACTCGGTATTTCGCTGCAATATGTAGATATGCCACGCAATCGCAGCTTGGTTGAAGCCAATAACGGCCGTATTTCTGGTGAGCTTGGCCGCCTACCCGACCTTGAAGCGCACTACAACAATTTACAGCGCGTGCCTTTTGAGTTGTTTGCTTTTGAAACCGTGTTGGTGGCCGATAGGCGCAACTGCGGCCTGTGCACGCTTGATGATATTGATAACGCTGCCTTTATTAGCGGCATGCAAACCGTTTTGCACGCGCTAGAAGAAGCCGCTTTTAGTAAGCCAACAGTACAAGCCTTAGATATTAGTCAACTGCACTTGATGTTCAGTAATCAGCGGGTGCAAGCGGTGCTACTGAACGATTTTGAAGCGCGTCAGTTGGGCTACTATAGTGAACCGCACCTTATTATTACGCCTATTCGCCAACAGTTTGGCTACCACTATTTACACCAGCAGCACGCACATTTAATTGAACCGCTAACTGAAACATTAGAAGCCATGCATGATAGTGGGCGCGTTACTGAAATTTACCGCAGTCACGGGGTTCACTTTCAGCGCACGAAGACCTTCGAAGTGTCGCCTTATTTTAGCCAAATTTCAGCAACGGCTGGGCTTTGGCGTACGCTAACTCATGTTGACGGGAGTGGCCGCTACTGGCAGTTGGTGAAGCGTATTTTTGAGCCGGTAACCGATAGCCTGACGCTCAATACGAATAGTTACCAACGTGCCGTACTGGGTTTAAACGAACAGCGCTTTGACTTCTTAGTTGGGGGGGTAAAAAACCAAGCCTCTATTCACGGCATTGAGTCACTTACCCACTTAGACTATGACCGTGATCTGTACGCCTTCACCATGGACCAAGCCGCTATGGATGCGCTTCTAGAGGGCGAGCTAAAGCTGCCGGTTTGCTACGTAGCAGGCTATGGCTACCACGCGTTATTTAAAGGTGAAATGATATTTTACCAAGCCGACAGTAGCTTAGACTGCTTTGCTATGCTCGACATGGGCCGTATGGGCGCGGTGGTAAACTATCGGGAGAACATGCCCGACTGGATAACCACCCCATATGTGCAATACAAGTTGCGCGAAGCGGTACCGGTGCATCTTATTTTTCACGATACGCCACGCGGGCGTGAACTGCGAGATTGGTTTGACTACCGTATGCGGCAACTGGTTAAAAGTGGTGAAATTAAAGAAATTTTTAGTGACGCTATGTTAGAGCGTTCGCACTTCACCAAAAACTTGCCACCTAAATCTTAATTCGCTGCATTAATTGCCGCCGGCAAAGCCATGCTGCCGCCAAGCTTCGTAGCTAACTAACGCGACCGTGTTCGATAAGTTCAACGATCGATTGTTGGGCATCATGGGCACACGCAGCCGCTCAGAGGGTTGTATTTGCGCCATAACGTCAGGCGCTAAGCCACTGGTTTCGGAGCCAAACAACAACACGTCGTCAGCTTTAAAGTTAGCTTCGGTATAGCCGCGAGTACCTTTGGTGGTTATGGCATAAACAGTGCGCTGGCCCATGGCTTGTTTAAACGCAGCAAAATTGGGGTAGCGCTCCACGCGGCTAAGGTCGTGATAGTCTAGGCCTGCACGGCGCAGTTTCTTTTCTTCTAGGTCAAAACCGAGCGGCTCAATTAAATGCAAGGTGCAGCCATTGTTGGCGCACAGCCTAATAATATTGCCAGTATTGGCAGCCATCACTGGGTTAAACAAGGCAATATGAAACATTGCTTTAAATTCCTTAACCAATAAACTAATGCTTGAACGTGAAGCGCTATTATCAACTATTCAGGCGGGCAACACCAACCATGACGCAAGCAAAACAACGTGATTATGCTTTTTGGGTAAAACTGGCAACGCGCGCGTCGGTGACGGTGGCACTTATTCTTATTGCGGTAAAAGTTACCGCATGGTTAGTCACTGATTCGGCTAGTATGCTGGCGTCATTAACTGACTCAATGCTCGATAGCTTAGCCAGTTTATTTACCTTCTTTGCGGTACGCTATGCTATTCAACCGGCCGACAACGAGCACCGCTTTGGTCACGGGAAGGCCGAAGCCATGGCTGCTATGGTGCAGTCAGCTTTAATTACCGGCTCAGCGTTGCTGTTAGCTGTGCATAGCGTACAACAATGGATTCAAGGCACACCGGTGCAGCAAGCCGAAATTGGCGTGTATGTGTCATTGTTTGCAATTGCGTTAACTCTGGCGCTGGTGGTGCTGCAGCGTGTGGCCGTGAAAAAAACCGGGTCGCAGGCCATTGCGGCCGACGCGTTGCACTTCTCGTCTGACCTACTGCTAAACAGCGCAGTTATTGCGGCTCTTATTTTAAGTGCATACGGCTGGTTGTGGGCGGACAGCGTATTTGCCATTTTGATTGCGGCATTTTTAGCGCAAGGCGCTATTCGCATTGGTTGGAACGCGTTTCAGTCGTTAATGGACCGCGAGCTACCTGACGCTGAAAAGCAGCACATAGTGGACACCATAAAGGCGGTACCTGGAGTACGCGGCCTACATGGCTTAAAAACTCGTTCTGCAGGGCCGACGCGTTTTGTGCAATGCCATATAGAGCTGGATGATTTTTTGAATTTGCGCCAAGCCCACGACATTGCTGACTTAGCTGAAAAGCGGGTTGAAGCCTTGTTTGATCAAACCGAAGTGATTATTCATATGGACCCGCTTTCGGTGGTACCCGCTGAGCTTCACCAACAAGTTACTCAGGCTGAAACCAGTTTAATAGAGCCTCAAGAGCCGGCTGACGATAGCGGTCAGACTCAATAAATAACTCGTGGCGCGCGCCGTCTATTTGCTGAATGTGGCTGTGTGCGTTGCTTAGCTTTTGGTAAAACGCAAGCTGGCCTTTGTTGTCGACGACTGCGTCTGCCCCTGACTGCAAAATTAGCACCGGCACTGCAATTCTATCCGCCTGCTGATGCGCAGCGCGAATGGCTGCGAAAGCTTGCGCTATCCAATTGAATGTGGGCCCACCCAGCTGTATGTCAGGGTTGCTTTCGTAGGCATCACGAAACATCTGATACCGCGCTTCACTGTGGGTCAGCTCGTTTTCGTCAAATGGCACATAACGATAATCTTCCATGCCAATAAAATACCAGGGCTTGCGTGGGCTAAGTAACCGGTTTAGCAGCGCCCCGCTTACCGCAATGGTTTTCGCCAACCAAAGCGGCGTGCTGCCGGTTTGAATGCCCAGCATAGGCGATGACAACACTGCTTTTTCAATAGTATGAGGGTGTTGCGCTAAATACAGCGCGGCTATCGCGCCCCCCATAGAGTGGGCAAGCAAATACTGGGGCAACCCTGCGACAAAACGTGTCGCATGTTGCACCACGGCTTCGAGGTCATCGACAAAGTCTTGAAACTGATCAATATGGCCGTGATGGGGGTTATTGCTCAAACGGTCTGAAAACCCTTGGCCGCGATGATCAACCACCACCACGGCGTACTGTTCTTGCGCCAGTTGCCACACCAGCTCTTGATACTTAAGCGCAGCTTCAATACGCCCAGGGCAGATAAACACCACGGCTTTTGGCTGCTTAGGTTGGTGCAAATACCAATGTAAGAGCACGCCGTCGGGACGTCGTAAATGATGAATGGTCACTTGCTGTTGCCAAAACGGCTGTACTTGGCGAGTAAAAAGCGTAATCCATTGCGGATGATCGTCGGCGTACATCTACGCGGGCTCCTGCTGCTCCTGCTCGGTTTCTTGAAGGTGCTGTATGGGCAAATTAATCGACACCTCAAGGCCACCATCGGGGTGGTTGCGGGCCGTTACTGAGCCACCTAACACATTCGCTGCCCTTAAGCTTAAAGCCATACCTAAACCAACGCCAGCTTTATGATTGCGTGAGGGGTCGCCGCGATAAAAAGGTTCAAACAATTGCTCAAGTTGCGCTTCGGGTACGCCGTCACCGTGGTCGCGCACCAAAATGGTGCAGTTGTCGTTGTCGTGTCGCACGCAGCTTAGCTCAATAATGCCGTCGGTGTACTGCAAGGCATTGCGCACTAAGTTTTCGATAACCAAACGCAGCAGCTCGTCGTCGGTTGCTGTCACCGGCCATTCGCCCTTTAACACCAACACCCGCTTGCCTTGTTGCTCGTCTACGTAGGTTAGGTCGGCCGCTAGCGTTTGCGCCAACTCGTACGTATTCACCGGTTCTGGGTGCAGCTTCACTAGGCCATTTTCAAGCCGCGACAACGACAAGATGCGTTCAATAATAGTGCCTAAACGGTCAACATCGCGGCTCATTTGCACTAGGTGCGGGTTGGCATCAGCGTCGTCGTCTTGGCTAAGCATCAGTGCCACTTGCATGCGTGCCAGCGGTGAGCGCAATTCATGAGACACGTCGCTTAATAAGCGGCGCTGGGCGTCACGCGATACTTTTAAATCATGGGCGGCGGTTTCGAGAGCCCGCGCCAATTCACCGAGTTCATCATTACGCTTGGGCAGGCGTTTTAAATGTAATTTGTCGGCGCCAGCAGCAATTTCACGGGTGGCGCCAATAAGCTTTTTCAATGGCCGCACTAGCCAAAAACCAAGCAGTACCGCAATAAGTAACGAGCCAAACAATAGCACCAAGGTTTGGGCGTCTTCAGCTTGTTTGGCAGAGATTTGCTGTTGCTCACGTTCTTCTTCGGTTAACGGTCGAATGAGTAAAATGCGCTGAGCTTCAAAGCCAAATGGCCCAAGCAGCATGCCGTTCGGTAGCCGTAACTGCTGAGGCTGTTGTGTGTCTAATAGGCTTAATAATTCGCGCCGATGTGTGTTGGCTAAGTTGGGCTCTAACTGTAACCGAGTGGGCCCTTCTTCGGGGGTTACCGCGGCGGCCACCCGGTAGTTACCAGCTAGAATACGCCCAGGCGTTAACGAGCTAAAAATAGAAGGGTCGCTGAGTATGGGCGATAGGCTATTGGAAATTTCTGCCGATAGTGGCTCTGGCGTTTCTGGCTGCGAGTACCATATGGCTAACAAGAAACCGCTGCTGGCCACTGCAAATAGCAGTGCCCAGAACAGCAGTAATAACCGTAGGGTTAGCGAATGGTACCAACGCATACGCTCTGCGCCTTAGGCAAGCTGAAGTAAACGATAACCTCGACCACGAACGGTTTGAATACGCTCAGGGTTATGCTCAATTTTCTTACGGATATTACTAATGTGCACGTCTAGGCTGCGATCGAACGGCGCCAATTGGCGACCTAGCGCGGCAACCGATAGCTGATCTTTGCTGACCACTTGGCCTTTGCCTTGCACCAACGCACGCAGAATGTCGAATTCCGTTGGGGTGAGTTCTAATGTTTGCTCGTCGCAACGCACTTCGTTTTGCAATGGGTTTACATGAAAACCGGCAAATTCCAACGGCTCTGGGCGCACTGAAGTATTTGGTGTGCGGCGCAATAGGGCCTTCACACGGGCCACAAGTTCGCGCGGATTAAACGGTTTCGGTAGGTAGTCATCTGCGCCAAGCTCTAGGCCTTGTACGCGGTCATCGTCATCGCCACGCGCTGTTAACATGAGCACTGGCGTGCTACGCAACTGCTGGCGCAAGCGCTGTAGTAACTGAAAGCCATCAATACCTGGCAGCATAACGTCAAGCAAAATGAGATCATAAGAACCGCTCAGCGCACGCTGAAGGCCGGTTTCACCATCTGGGGCTAGGGTTAGCTGGTAGCCTTCTTTGGTGAGAATTTGCTCTAACATACTGCTTAATTCTGCATCATCATCTACAAGTAGAAGCTTAGTCATGTTGTTGTCCTGCGTTTTGTGGAACAGCGATGAATTCATGTTCTTAATTATGTAAAGATTTGAGCGCGCAATGAACCCTGTTTACTGAACTTTTACCTGATGCATGTACCTGGTGCATGTAGCTGTGGACGACTTCACCGAATACGTCACGTAAATTCTCAGCACCAACGCGCCTAGTCTTCGCTGTTCTTGTTGTTGCTTTGGCTATTGCTCTGGTTGCCAGCAAACTCGGTTATTTTGCGGGCTAACGTATTACGCCCCCAACCGAGTACCTCTGCAGCATTTTGCTTATGACCGTTGGTGTGTGCCAATGCGGTTTCAAGCGCAAGTTGCTCTATGCTTGGCAATAGGTCATCTAAGATGTGGGTATGCCCTGCTTCGCAACGTTGTTTTAGTTCATTGCTTAATAGTGTATACCATTGGGCAGAATTTGCCTGTGCTAAATTTTGATAGTTTGGGGATAAATCTTTCGGTAAATCAGCAACATCGATAATTTGACCTGGCGCCATGACGGTTAACCAACGGCAAGTGTTTTCAAGTTGCCTTACATTTCCTGGCCACGCTGCATTCACTAATCGCTGCTCTGCAGCAGGGGTTAGCCGCTTGGGTGTCCCCCCAAGTTCGGTGGCTGCGGTCTGCAAAAAATGCTGTGCCAGTTGCGGAATATCTTCGCGCCGCTCGGCTAGGCTTGGTAGCTGCAAGCGAATAACATTTAAGCGGTGAAATAAGTCTTCACGAAAGTCGCCTTGCTTCACCCGGCTTTCAAGGTTTTGGTGGGTGGCGGCAATAATGCGCACATCAACAGTTACCGGTTGATAGCTCCCGACTGGGTAGAACTGCCCTTCGGCTAAGACTCTAAGCAAACGCGTTTGCACCGCTAGGGGCATGTCACCAATTTCGTCTAAAAATAGCGTGCCACCGTGGGCTTGTTCAAAACGGCCTTGGCGTTTTTGCGTGGCGCCGGTGAAGGCGCCTTTTTCATGGCCAAACAGCTCAGACTCCACTAGGTCAGCCGGAATGGCTGCCATGTTCAACGCAATAAATGGTTTATTGACACGTGGGCTATGCTGATGCAGGGCTCGCGCAACGAGTTCTTTGCCGCTACCCGAGGCGCCGGTAATCAATACCGTTACGCTTGAATGCGATAGCCGACCAATAGCCCGGAACACGTCCTGCATCGCCGGTGCGTTGCCGATAATTTCGCGCACATTGGTTGCTGTTTGTGTCGCTTCACTCTTAGCTGTTTGGGTTTCGCGGGCCAGTGCACGGCTTGCCGTGTGCACCACTTCGTCAATATCAAATGGCTTGGCTAAATACTCAAAGGCCCCGCCTTGAAACGCGTTAACAGCCGAGTCGAGATCAGAATGCGCGGTCATGACAATAACGGCAATGTGCGGGAATTCTTGATTAAGCTTACGCAGTACCGCCAAGCCATCTTCGCCTGGCATACGAATGTCGGTCATGAGTACCTTGGGCTGCTGCTTGCTTAGTTCGGCATACATAGCTTGTGCATCGGCGAAGCTACGGCTATTCAAATTAGCCCGCGCCAGTGCTCGCTCGAGCACCCAGCGAATGGAGCTGTCGTCGTCGAGTACCCAGATGTCACTTACTGGCTGGCCGTTCTCATTGATATCCGTGTCGTTCATGACAAACTCCGTTCGGTAATTTGGCCTGGGGTGTGACATATGGTGTCGCTATACGGCAAATAAACATTAAATTCTGTATGACCAGGCTCTGAGCGCACCTCTATTTTGCCACCATGTTGGTGTACTAAATTCTGCGCTATAGAAAGACCTAAACCGGTACCACCAGCACGGCCGCTAACCATAGGGTAAAACAAAGTATCGCGTATATGGTCAGGAATACCGGGGCCGTTATCTTGCACTGTGACAATGGCGCAATGGCGATAGCGCTTGCCATGAATGGTTTGCTGCAGCGCAATGCGTGTGCGTACCGTTATCTGTGGCTGCTTGGTATGGCTTTCTAACAGAGCGTCGCAAGCGTTCATGACTAAATTAAGCAGAACCTGCTCCATTTGCTCAGCGGCCATGTTTAGCTCGGGCAGGCTAGGGTCATAGTCGCGCACCCAGTCAATGCTTGGACCAACGCCAAGGCGGGCTACGTCAATCACATGTTCTAGCAACGCATGTATGTTGCCTAACTGGCGCTTAGGCAGTTCGTGCGAGCCTAATAAGCGGTCCACTAACAGACTCAGTCGGTCCGCTTGGTGAATGATTAAGTCGGTGTATTCTTTTAAAGACGGGTCTGGCAGTTTTAAGGACGGGTCTGCCAATTCAGATGCCAATAGCTGCGCTGCACCGCGCAAACCACCCAAAGGGTTTTTTATTTCATGTGCTAAGCCACGCACCATGCTTTGCGCCGCATGCAGCTGCTGTTGCTGGTTGCTCTCTTGGTTAATGCGACGAATTTGGTCTATTTGCCGTAGCTCCAGCAAAATACTCAAACTACCGTCAGCTTGGCGTAGCGGCTGCGCAATAAACTCAATGGTAATGCGTTGGCCGTCGTGCAAAATTAAGGTGACGTCGCTGTCAGACACTGACTGTTCGTCGTGCAGCGCATGCTGAATAACTAGTGGGTCAAGGCTGCTGAAATGAAATAAGCTGAAAAATGGCTGTAACTGAAAACGCCGCAGACTGCCATCTAAAATGGCTTCTGCGGCGGCGTTCATAGACCGAATGCGAAGCTGATCGTCTAACAGCACGACGGCTGTTAATAGTTGATCAAGACTGGGTTGCATTCGGTTGCACCACGCTGGCGCGCAGCACAAATACCGCCACAGTATCTGAGCGCGCCACTTGCTGATTATTGACGTCAACAATACGCACAAACAGGCGCCGTTCGCCACGTTCAATTTCAGCCAAGGTGACTTGCTGGCTGTTAAAACCACGCCATGCAGTCACACCGTCAACTACCAGCTCGTAGTTGTAGCCTGCTGGCAACTTCGAGGGCTGCGACTGCCAGCTAACTTGCAGCTGGCCGTCGTTTGCTCGAATGGCTTGGTTGTGATCAGGCGCTGTTATACTCACCCCAAACTCAACTGCTTCTGTGCTTGCCTCAGCGTTGTTCTGGGCAGTGCCAGCCTCAGCTGGTGTATTAGCTAAAGGGCCTGTCGGCTTGGCAAACTCCGTCACCGGCGCCGGCTCAACATCCACCTGCTCAGCGCCACGAATGGGTTTATCTGAGTAAGTTACCGAGCCGTCTGCATTACGCTTTTTATAAACTTGCGCCTTGCTTGGGTCAATGTGCAAACCGACGCCCACAAGGAACGTCAGCAGCACAGCAAGAATAACTAATGGTTTCATCGCTTCTCACTTCACCCGCGTGATTAAACGCTGTAGTACAAATCAAACTCAATTGGGTGCGTGGTCATTTTTAGCTTCATCACTTCTTGGTGTTTCAGCTTAATGTACGCATCAATCATGTCGTTGGTGAACACGCCACCAGCAGTTAAGAAGTCGCGGTCGCTATCCAACGCTTCCAACGCCATTTCTAGTGAATGACATACGGTTGGAATTTCTTTCGCTTCTTCTGCTGGCAAGTCGTATAAGTCTTTGTCCATAGCGTCGCCTGGGTGGATCTTGTTTTTAATACCGTCAAGACCAGCCATCAACAATGCCGCAAAGCACAAATACGGGTTGGCTGCAGGGTCAGGGAAACGTACTTCAATACGACGTGCTTTGGCGCTAGCCACAACAGGAATACGAATTGACGCTGAGCGGTTACGCGCAGAGTAGGCCAACATAACTGGCGCTTCGTAGCCAGGTACCAAACGCTTGTACGAGTTGGTGGTTGGGTTACAGAACGCATTCAGTGCACGTGCGTGCTTGATAATACCGCCAATGTAATACAACGCCATTTCGCTTAAGCCGCCGTACTGGTCACCAGCAAACAGGTTTTTACCGTCTTTGCTGATAGACATATGCACGTGCATACCTGAGCCGTTGTCACCCACAATTGGTTTTGGCATAAAGGTTGCGGTCATGCCGTATGAGTGCGCCACGTTGTGCACAACATATTTGTATACCTGAATTTCATCGGCTTTTTTCACCAACGTATTGAAACGTGTCGCCACTTCGTTTTGGCCCGCAGTTGCTACTTCGTGGTGATGCGCTTCAACCACTAAGCCCATGTCTTCCATCACGGTGCTCATGGTGCTACGAATATCGTGCGCTGAGTCAACCGGAGGCACTGGGAAGTAGCCGCCTTTCACACCTGGGCGGTGCGCTAAGTTACCGTCTTTAAATTCTTTGCCGGAATTCCACTTCGCTTCGTCGGCTTCAATTTTGTAAAACGAACCGCTCATGTCGGTGTGGAAACGTACGTCGTTAAACAAGAAGAACTCTGGCTCTGGACCAAACAAAGCCGTGTCACCAATGTTCATGCTCTGTAAGTACTCTTCTGCACGACGTGCAATTGAGCGGGGGTCACGGTCGTAACCTTGCATGGTGTCTGGCTCAAGAATGTCGCACACCACGTTCATGGTGATTTCGTCAGTGAATGGGTCAAGCACCACAGAGCCACAGTCTGGCATGAGCACCATGTCTGACTCGTTAATGCCTTTCCAGCCGCCAATGGACGAACCGTCGAACATTTTGCCTTCTTCGAAGAACTCTTCGTTGATTTGCGAAACCGGAATGGTCACATGTTGCTCTTTACCTTTGGTGTCGGTAAAGCGTAAGTCCACGAATTTGACTTCGTTTTCTTCGATAAAAGCCATAACGTCTTGTGGTGTTGCCATGTGATCCTCCGCGATCGTACTGGTGCTTGAATGCAAGCGTGTAAAAACAATTGGGTTAGTATAGCAGCAAAAATAGTTGCTGATAGTGTCTTTGCCTAAATTAGCAGCTCTTTGCCGCTCTTTGCACCAGAATAAAGCAAAAACAATGCCAATAAATTATTTTTCTTTTATTTCAGCCTGTTGGGCGGTTTGTGGGTTGTAGTGCGGCGCTGAAAACCTGTGATAATGCACCAACATGGTGCATTGCGGCGCGCCATGTTGGTGCAATGACGGCGTGCGCGGCGGGCAATAACGGCGCTGCGCGCCACCCGGCGTGGAACGCCGGGCTACTGGCGTCGCAGTTGCGACGCGTACAGCAGCGGGATGACCACGAGGGTGAGGGCGGTGGATACGGCGATGCCGAAGATTAGGCTAACCGCTAGACCGTTGAAGATGGGGTCGTCTAAGATAAAAAACGCGCCCATCATGGCGGCGATGGCGGTGAGTGTGATTGGTTTTGCGCGCACGGCGGCGGCTTCAATAACGGCGTTATTGAGATCTTTGCCGGTGGCAACTTCTTCGCGAATAAAGTCCACTAACAGTATTGAGTTACGCACAATAATACCCGCCAGTGCAATCATGCCGATCATGGAGGTTGCAGTGAACTGCGCATCTAACAACGCATGGCCTGGCATAATGCCAATAAGTGTCAGGGGTATTGGTGCCATTATCACTAGTGGTGTCATGTAGCTGCCAAAATGGCCAACCACTAATAGGTAAATCAGCAATAAGCCGACTGCGTAGGCTAAGCCCATGTCGCGGAAGGTTTCATAGGTGATTTGCCATTCGCCGTCCCATTTCATGGCGGTTTGGTTCCATATGTCGGGCTGGCTGATAAAGGTTTGGGTTAGCTCAATATCTCCAGCAGCGTCGAACAGGCCATACAATGGGCTGTCGAGTTCACCAGCCATATCGGCGGTTACGTAGACCACTGGGCGTAAATCTTTGTGATAAATGGGCTGGGCAAATGCTACTTGTTCGCGCTCTATCAATTCGGCAATTGGAATTGCTTGGCCGCTGGTTTGACTGGTTACGGTGAGGCTTTCGAGTTGCGCCAGTTGCCCCTGCCAGTTGGCTGGTAGACGTAGTTTCACCGGTACTGGCTGAACTTCGTTCGGTAAGGCTAAATAGGTCACATTCATTCCGCCAAGAGCTGTTTGCAGCACTTGCACGACCTGTTGGGTGCTCACCCCTAACTGGGCGGCTCGTTCGCGATTTACCTGCCAGGTTTCTTGGTTTGCTTGGGCAACCAAGATGCTATCGATATCCACCACGCCTTCGGTTTGTGCAAGCTGAGCAAGCACGTCGCGGGCACCCTGCTCGCGCTGTTCGGCCGACGGGCCATATATTTCAGCGACTATGGGCGCGAGTACTGGTGGGCCCGGTGGCACTTCAACAACTTTCAGTGAGGCGCCAACGGCTTCGGCAATTGGTGTCAGCATTGGGCGTATGGCCAAGGCGATGTCGTGGCTTGCGCGATCACGTTCGCCAAGTGCTGCTAGGGTGACTTGAATGTCGCCCATATTAGGCCCTTCGCGCAGGTAATACTGACGCACAAGTCCGTTAAAGCCGATGGGTGAGGCGGTACCGGCATAAATTTGGGTGGCCTCTACTTCATCCACTTCATCGAGTTTCTGCGCTAGCTGCATCAGTACGGCGTTGGTTTGTTCAAGGGTGCTGCCCTCGGGCATATCTAGCACCAGCTTAATTTCGCTTTTGTTGTCAAACGGCAGCATTTTCATCACCACCGCTTGCACCACGGCTAAACCAAGCATAGCGACAATAAGAATAATCAAGCCAAAGCCCATGAAATAGCGACGCTTGCGGTGCGTTAGCAGTGGCCGCATAAGCTTTTCAAAAAAGTTATGCAGCTTGCTGGCTTTGGCATTGCTGCCGTGTTCGTCACCACTCTTGCCAACCTGATGCTCGTCTTTCAGCAAATGCCGTGCTAACCATGGGGTGACGGTTAGCGCGATAATTAGCGACAGCAACATACCCAGTGAGGCATTAATGGGGATAGGGCTCATGTACGGTCCCATAAGGCCACTGACAAAGGCCATGGGTAGCAAGGCGGCAATGACGGTAAAGGTGGCCAAGATGGTCGGCCCGCCAACTTCGTCGACGGCGGCAGGTATACCGTTTTTCAACGACTTACCGAGGCCTAAATGGCGGTGTATGTTTTCCACCACCACAATGGCGTCATCGACCAAAATGCCAATTGAGAATATAAGCGCGAACAGCGACACGCGGTTCAGGGTAAAGCCCCACGCCCAAGAAGCAAACAGTGTCATGGCTAGGGTGAGCACCACGGCGCTACCCACCACCACGGCTTCGCGCTTGCCTAGCGTGAGTAGCACGAGAGCAACCACAGAAATTGTTGCGAAAATAAGTTTTTGAATAAGCTTAGAGGCTTTGTCGTCTGCGGTTTGACCGTAGTTTCGGGTGACCTCTATGCTGATTTCTTCCGGCAGCCATTGTTGCTTCAGTGTATCTAGGCGTTGCAATACTTGCTCGGCTACCACCACGGCGTTCTCGCCGGCCTTTTTGGTAATGGCCATGGTAATGGCTGGTTGCGCTTCACCGCCAGCAGGGCGCGACCATACATAACGCGAGGGCACTACGGCACTGTCATGAATGGTGGCCACTTGCTCTAAGCGCACTGGCTTACCGTCAACCTGTGCAACAATAAGATGGCGTAGGGTTTCGGCGCTATCAATAAAGCTGCCTGCTTGCACAGGAATGAGTTGGCCATTGGCAAACCGATAGCCGGCTTGGCCACTTTGATTTTGCCCAGAAAGTGCTTGCGCTACCGCGTTGAAGTCTAAACCAATACGGCTTAGTGCGGTGTTGTCTAATGCCACGTTGATTTGTTCTGGCTCGGCGCCAATCACTTGAATACCGCGTACGCCACTGACGTTTTGCAGCGGCTCAACTAAGGTATCGGCGACGGCTTTTAGGTTTTGCGATTGGGCTTGCGTTTCCAAAGTAATGGTTAGCCCCAAAATGGGCACGTCGTCAATGCCGCGCGCTTTCACGAGTGGCTGTGAAAAGCTTGGGTGCTGGCCTTGCCAACTAGCTAGGGTGTCAAACAACTCAACCAAGGCTTTTTCACGCGGCACGCCCACTTCAAACTGCACCGTCACTAACGCTTGGCCTGGCTGTGACACCGAGTAAATGTGCTCAATGCCGCTCATGCGGGCGAAGTGTTGCTCTAACGGGGTGGCTAATTGGGCTTCAACTTGCGCCACTTCAGCACCCGGAAAGGCCACCATCACGTCGGCCATGGTGACATCTATTTGCGGCTCTTCTTCGCGCGGCGTAATTAACGCGGCCATAATGCCAAGAATAAGCCCGAACACGGCCAACAGTGGGGTTAACTGCGAACGCTCACCCCAGGCCGCAAACTTACCTGCGATACCTAAGGGTTTGTTACTCATGAATGATCACCTCACCTGCTTGTAAGCCACTGACCACTTCAATCATGCCGTTCGAGCTAGCGCCTAATCGTACTGCGCGCCAGCTATTGTCTTGCATACGTACTAAAGTTAATTCGCCTTGGCGATGCACTGCATTGGCGGGAATTTGCACGCCAAGGTGCTCGCCAACTTGAATGTTTACCGGTTGCCACTGGCCTGGAATAAAACTGCTTTGCTGCGGCAACTCTTTTTGCGGTAACACAAGGCGCACGCGCACGGTACCTGACTGGCTATGTACGGTCGGGAATACTTGCAATGACGTGGGCTCAACGCCATTAACACGGGCCCAGTTGAATTGCGGTACGGCACGGGCATAGCCAGCTGGAATGTCTACATGAAGGCGCAGTTGGCTGGGGTCGAAACCGGACATGAGTGGCGTGCCTGGCTGCACTAGTTCGCCGGGCTCAACCATGCGGGCGCTAACGAGCCCACCATAGGGTGCTTTTACTTCGGTGTACGATAACTGTTCTTCAGCGCGCTCAACCGCGGCTTGCGCTGAGCGCAGTTGTGCTTTGGCGTTATCAAGGCGGGCTTTAGCTCGGTCGCGTTCAGCCACAGACACTAATTGGCGTTCAACCAAACTGCTTATGCGGTCAAACTCTTGTTGCTCGGCTACTAAGCTGGCATTGGCTGCAGCTAACTGGGCTTGAGCTTGAGTTAGCATTTGATATTGCTCAACCGAGGTAATGGTTACAATTGTCGCGCCAGCAGGTACAACATCACCCACATCGACAAGTACTTTTTCAACACGGCCAGACACTTGGGCAGATACAGTTGCACTATTGGTCGACTCGACCAACCCCTGCAACTGGATATAATCCGCGATTGTGGCTTCACTAACTTTGTAGTCAGCAGCTAGCGCTGAGGTAACGACGGTGTTTGCACCAACTGCAATAGTAAGTGCAGCAAACCAAAGACGTAAGGACATAATCACTCCTTGCCAATTCATACCCATGCCGAAACGGCTATTCGCTAAAATTATAGGGCACAAACTGGCAAGTGTGTATTGTTTATTTCGTATTTTTCTAAATTAATGCGCCAGACCACGTTTTATATGCCAAAGTCATCAAACTTAATGTGCTTTGCCGGCACCTTCAGCTGGTCTAACATGGCGAGCGTGGCACGCAACATCGCTGGCGGCCCACAC
Source organism: Pseudidiomarina donghaiensis (assembly GCF_900116895.1). Classification (GTDB taxonomy): domain Bacteria; phylum Pseudomonadota; class Gammaproteobacteria; order Enterobacterales; family Alteromonadaceae; genus Pseudidiomarina; species Pseudidiomarina donghaiensis. The sequence continues at coordinate 47,633 of NZ_FPCF01000006.1, forward strand.
ACATAAACATCGACATGATTCGAATGTTGATGCGCCAGCCACTGTTCGGCCAGTTCATGCACCATCGTGGGCTCGAAGTGCTCAGTTGCAGTTGACTCTGCGTGTGCAGAGGCTTCTGAAACACAACTGTGATAATGAACGACACCCTGCGCGTGCAGCGCACGGAATTCCTGTTCGTAGCACAGCTCTTCTGGCGTTCTCGCACCGTAGAAAAAGTGTATTGGTCGTGCCGGCGTGTGCTTTAATTCGCTTTGAATAAGTGCCCGCAATGGTGCCACACCTACCCCGCCGCCAATGAATACCTGGGTGCGCTGACTGATATTGCTATCGGTTAGCAAAAACTCTCCCATGGGCCCTTCTGCTACAACGGTATCACCGGGCTCTAAACCAAGCAGATAGCTTGAACCAACCCCCGGCTGTAACCCGGGCTTGGGCGCTGGCATGCAACGCACCGCCACCATAAAGGTGTTATTTGGCATGCGGCTCGGCGCCGCAGCAAACGAATAATTGCGCCGTAGCGGCTCATGTTCATTGGCGGTTGGAATTTTAAACTGCAAGAACTGACCCGCTTGGTAAACAAATGGCTCGGCACGGTCGGCGCAGGTAAATGTCAGTTCGCTCACACTTGGCGACAGCTGCCGCTTGTGCTGCAGCACCAAGTTGAGTTGCTGAGCACCTTGATTCACCACGCTAACCTTGGCTTTAGCATCAAACCGATGCTGACAGCCGAGCCGAATGCCTTGAGCTAGTTCGCTGTCACTTAATAATCGTTTATCTGCTGCATTCGGAGCCGGCGCGCTCGCGCTAAAGCGCACCGTGCACAGGCCACAAGTACCGCCGCCACCACAGGCGCTGGCAATGGGCTGCTCATGCTGCTGAAAGAAGGCTAAATAACTTGGCCGCTGGCGCGGGTTCAAGTCGCCGCGAACCAGGTTACGGCCCAGCAAAATCAGCCCTGACAAAACAAACCACAGCATAAACAACGCGGCGCTAACCATCAGCAAATGGTTAAAATTTCGGCCGCCACTGTAGTCCATAAAATGCAGACGGAAGGCCCAGTCGCCAAACACCCAAAGCCTATTGCGATGGTCAACAATAGTGCCAGAAGCCCTATCGACATAAATACGGGTAGCCAAGTCATCGGCAAAATTCACTCGATAACCTGGCCCTTGCCAACCATAAAGCTCGTCGCTATTTGCCACCGCAGAAACGTGGCTAACACGACCAGGACCACGGTAGCCAGCCTGAGCGATTTGGGTAGCCAGTTCGGCAGACGTATGCCAGAGGGCCCCTGTGCTGGCATTGAAATATTCAGTGCCGCGCTCGGTGCTAATGACATATTGCGGCACGCCATGCACAAGGCGGACCGACACACTTTGTATGGTGTTCGCCGTTAACGGCAGTTGCTTAAGCGGCACCATAGCAGTGCCCGTTGATGCACTCTGTAAGGCATCATGAAAATGAGTTTGCTGACGATACTGGTGCGCTTCAAGCGTACGATGCCCAGCAATCGAGAAATACATGCCGGTGATCAGCCAAATCATGACCTGCATACCAATAATCAAGCTTGTCCAGCGGTGTAGCCATTGTAAGAAGCGCATCATGAGCGCCCCCTAACGGCTTGGCGCCGAAAAATGGTGACTATGATCAGCAGTACGCCGGTAAACATAAACAGCGCGTTGCCAATAATGACCGCTCGCAACAGGTTGTTCTGAATGTCTGAGCGCGTGTCATAGTCCATAATGTGCAACATCCACATAATATCGAAACCACGCCAATAGGTGTGCCGTTTGCTCACGAGTTCGCCAGTTGTGGCGGAAAAATACAAACTGGTGCTGCCGCTGTCCGCAAAATTAGCCTGCCAAACCGGCAGTAAGCTTGGGCTTATTTCATTAGGGGCATTTTCGGTAAGCAAGGTTAGTTGTGCTAATGGCGCATCGCCAAGTGCATAAGTGCGATTAGCAATCGCGCTTATCGCGTCAGCGCTAAGCGTAATAGGTTGAAGTGTTTGTGCATCAAGCAACTGCGTTTTACCGCGCCGCGTTATGTGGTACACCGGGCGTGGTTGCTCATTCAGCCACAAGCTGGTGAGGGTAATCTGCGTTGCTCGTGGAAAGCGTTGCGCCACTGCGGCAAATTGCTCTGCCGTTCGCGGCGCTATAACGCTTTGATGGGTAGGTTTTACAAGGTGGTTGCCATGAATAAACGGTAACTCAAATAGCACCATGTAGGCGCCACTAACGCCCCACAGTACCATTTGCAAGCCCACCAACAAGGCCAGCCAGCGGTGCCAGGAGCGCCACCGGCGAGCGTTTAAACGTTTTGTCATCTCATACGCTATTTGTTATTTTGAATAGCGTTTAAAGTACCTCAAAAACTGCTGAGTAACTACCCCGACGTACTGTTGCTGGCGCTTGACCGCGGTTGTCTTGATAGTCAATTTCCATAAAATATTGACCTGCGCTAGGCCACTCAACGCTGAACTCGCCTTGCTTGTTACTGGTTATGGTTATTTCGTTTTGTTGTGCACGGTAGCGCATACCTTCACGTATCACCGTAATTTCAGCACCACTAGCTGGCTCACCGTTAATTAGCAGTTTAAAGCTAGCGCGTTCACCGGCATATAAGTCATTAGGGTGAGTCACTGGCACTAGCTCCAAACCATAGTTCGTGGGCTTTAGAACCTGGTCGCTCGGCATTCCGTTGGTGACAAAGGTTTCTACGCGACGCGAAAACTCGGCGACTTCTAAGTCTTTGGCTTGCTTAGGCACTTGGCGCTCAAAGTCACCGGCTTTTGGCACAACCCCACGGCCAGGCCAAAACTGTCGCTGACCATTTTCGTCCACCCAGCGTGCTTGCAAATTGGTTGTCGCTTGAGCAATTTTATAGGTGCCAGATTGCGTTAATTGCAAATCGAATACTGAACGAGTTTTTCCAGTAAAAGCATTCAACAATGGCATTTCTTCACCGTTTGGCGCGAATGCTTTTACCGCATCAAGCCGAAACGCGACATAGTCACGGGCAAAAATCTCGTTAGAAATGCCAGCATCGAAGGTTACCCATACATTTTCCTTTGATAACACCGTTGCGTCGGGCTTGATCCAGGCTCGGTGGGCGTCTGCGGTACTGATAAAGCACAGTGTGGCTAAGGTGGTCAGGGTTAGTAGCTTGCGCATAGGTTGCTCCTTGTTTCGTTAGTCGTCATTCGTTAGTCGAAATTCGTTAGTCGATAGTTAGGCGGATGTGACCGAGTTCATGCTGGCCTGTGACATCGGCAGTAAACGGTAATGTCAGTGGTAACTTGATGGGTATTTGTAAGTGTTCGCGGCCACCAACTTCGCGGGCAGCTTCAATATTTAAGGTGTAGTTTCCAGCGCCCTGGGCTTGCAGCACCTTTAATAGTTTAGGCAGTGATAACCGGTGCGCACCTGGGCGGCGAGTAGCCCCAGTAACGCCATCAAGAGGCAGCTCGGCCATACGGCCGCTGCGGCGCCACCACTGGCGCATGTCTTTTAACCATTTTTCGCCTTCTTTATTGGCTAACTTTAAGTCGTACCAAACGGCAATATCAGCAATACGCTGGTGGCGCTCATCTGCGAGCCATATAGCCACATATGGGCGATGGTATTCAGCGACTTGTAACTCAGGAATAGTCAACTCTAGCGTGGCTTGCTTGGCTTCAGCCGCAGTGACATGCATAGGTATAAGGAGTACCAGCCATGGCACCACAATGCCTGCTAACACCAACGGCCAGGTACTTTTTCGCCCTTTGGCATAACGCTTCAATAAAATCAGGCCCGTTATGGCAAATATGCCCATAATGACCGCTAATAAATCTAACATGAGCACCCATCCGAAGCCGGTATTCCGGCCTTTGTGTAAGTCATTAAAATAAGCGACCCAACCGCGATCGAGATCTTCTTGGTAAAACTCAGCGGTTTCTAAATCAACGCGAAACCAGCGATCGCCACCGGCTCGCGGCATACCCACATAAACTTCAAACTCATCCCATTGAGCTACCTGCGCCCGCGCTAAAGGCATAGATAGCTGTTGTTGATACCAAGCGGTGAATGCACTAGGTAGAGGGCCTTGCCCGGTAGTTTGCCCATTGAGCAATTGTTGCTGGCGGGTCTGTAATTGCTGCATAACTTCGGCAGGTACTTGCAGTTCTAATACTTGCTTTTGCGGTGATGCCTCGACAGAACTCGCGTGATTTAAAGTAATGCCGGTAATCGCAAATAGCAGCGTGGCGGCCAAACACGCAGCTGAGCTGATCCAATGCCAAGCTTTGATATCTCGCCACGCACTCTTTTTACGAAGCGCTGAACGTGGCTTGGCGCGCTGCAGCTTCATTAATTTTCCCTTGATGTAATTCATGACCGGTCTTTTTTCTCGCTAAAACAAATGGTCCAATTTCTTTTTAAGAATAATTCTCATTTAGTGTTTACATATTAAATGATAGTAATTATCATTTGCAACAACTTTCACAGCGAACCATTTCTCATCATTACAAGTTAGGGATAATTCATGACGACTCGTTTATCTGCCATTGCCATCGCCCTTGCCGCTAGCCCGTTATTTAGTGCTCATGCTGAGCCCACGCCAGTAGCTGTTGTTGATGCCAAAGACCGTATTGAACGAATTGTGGTAACCGCGGCCGGTTACGAAACCAAACTCATTGACGCACCCGCCAGCGTTACTGTGGTAACACGTGAAGATTTAGCCACCAAGCCTTACTCTGGATTGGCCGATGCATTGCGTGATATTGAAGGTATTGATGTAGGCTCTGGGCAAGACAAAAATGGTAATTTAAGCATTACCATGCGGGGGCTTCCGGCTGAATACACCTTGGTTTTAATTGACGGCCGACGGCAGAACGACACCGGTGATATTGGCCCAAATAACTTCGGTAACAGCCAATATATGTACATGCCACCGCTAGCAGCCATAGAACGTATTGAGGTAGTGCGTGGGCCCATGTCGACGCTATATGGTAGTGATGCCATTGGCGGTGTGGTGAACATTATTACCCGTCGTGCCTTAAAGCGCTGGCACGGTGATATTTCAGTAGCGGGAACAGTGCAAGAAGACCAGCAGTACGGCAATGATCAAAAGTTAGACTTTTACGTGACGGGGCCTGTGGCCAAGCGGTTGTCGTTGGCCCTACGCGGGAGCGGTTACTGGCGTGAACCTAGCAACCCCGGTTATATAACGACGTTACCCCTTCCGGATGGTACCAGCTGGACTGATTCAGGTAGTTTTGGCGACCGCAAAGTTGTTGGCGGTAAATCATGGAACTATGGCGCAACACTTGATTACAACATGACCAAAAAACAACGCTTTGCGCTTAGCTACGATCGCGCCAAGCAACGTTATGACAACACTCAAAGCCAAGTCGGCACGCTCGATTCTGCGGAAAATATGTGGCGTGCAGATAACGATGGCCTAGTTCAACCGCGGGTTGGCTATGCACCCTATCAACGCGTGCAGCGAGAGCAGTTTGTCGTGTCGCATCTGGGGTTATTTGACGGCGGCGTTTGGCGCAACAGCGTCACCCACAGTATTAGTGAAAACCTTGGCCGGTCATTACCACTTACACTTGCCGAGCGAGCAAATTTTCAAGCGCTTTGGGATCAAGCGGTTGCTGAGCAAGGGGTTAACCGACCAGAACTTACTGACGCCATTCGTGCGCAAATTGAAGCGGATTTTTTACCGCGCCCTAACCGCGCCCTCAAATTAACCAATTGGATTGTCGATTCAAGCTACGAAATGAATTTTACCCGCAACAAACTAGTGGTGGGTGCGCAATACCTTGATGTCGCCATGGAAGATGGTGTGTTCGGCTTTTACGGCGAAGAATACCGGGCCGGTACCACACAAGATCACCGCCAGTGGGCCCTGTTTGCAGAAAACAACTTTGATGCAACCGATGCATTAACGCTAACCGCTGGTGCGCGTTATGACCATCATAATGTATTTAGTGGCCAGTGGAGCCCGCGTGTTTATCTGAACTATCGCTTAAACCCAGACTGGACTTTTAAAGGTGGTATTAGCACCGGCTACAAAGCACCGAAGCCCAATGATTTATTCCCAGGTATTACCGGATTTGGTCGCCAAGGCACTATTCCATTGGTTGGTAGCCCGAATTTGCAACCAGAAACTAGCGTCAATTACGAAGCGGCTGTGTATTTTGACAACGCCAAAGACTTTACCGCCAACCTCACCGTGTTCTACAACCAGTTTGACGACAAGATTATTCGTCAAGACAGTGCCCCGAACTGTGAGATCGCTCAAGCAGGTCAGTACTGCGTGGACATTGGTGATGGTTGGGCGGACTTAGGCTTTGACTACTTTACGCAGTACGCCAACGTCGACAAAGCTGTCACCCAAGGTGCTGAAGTATATGCCGAGTATGACTTTACACAAGCACTAAACTTACGTGCTAATTATACTTACACGCACAGCGAAGTTCGCAGTGGCGCCGACCAAGGGCTACCCTTGGTGAATACGCCTAAGCACATGGCAAACGCCACCCTAAGCTATGCCGTGAATGATGCATTGAGCCTTGACCTACGCGCCGAAATTCGTGGTGAGCGGTTCCGCGGAACGGCCAACGTAAGCGGCCCTCAAGGCCCAGAAACCGTTGAAGAATATTATAAGTCTTACGAGCTATTTCATGTGGGTGCAAGCTACGATATTTCCGACGCCTGGACACTTCGTGCCCGCATTAACAACGTGCTAGACACTGACCTATCAAGCCGTAGTTGCTTATTGGCTGACAACGAAAGCGAATACTTATGCTCGCCAGACTATAACACCGCCGAGCGCGCTCGTAGCTTCTGGCTTTCAGCAAGCTATAGCTTTTAAACCATATATGAGTTTTGTGGAAAGGGGCATTCATGCCCCTTTTTTAATTGTGGTTAGGCAGAACTTCTGCCAAAATTCAGCATCGTTTTAACAAGTTGGATAGCCCGTGTTTTTACTTATCGTTTTTGCTTTTATTGCTGTTGGTATTTCGTTTTTATGCTCTATTTTAGAGGCCGCGTTACTTTCAATTACGCCAAGCTACGTGGCCCAACTAAAAGAACAACAGCCCAAGCTACATGCCAAATTGCAGAAGTTAAAAACCAATATTGATCAGCCGTTAGCGGCTATTTTGACCTTAAATACCGTCGCGCACACAGCCGGTGCAGCCGGTGTAGGCGCTCAAGTAGGGGTGGTATTTGGCGATGGTTACTTAGCAGTGGCCTCAGCAGTGATGACGGTGCTTATTTTGGTGCTCTCCGAAATTTTGCCAAAAACCATCGGGGCTAAATTTTGGCGTCAGTTAGCACCCATGCTGCCAGGTATTTTGAATTTCTTGATCATGATTTTGCGCCCGTTTATTTGGATGTCTGATCAAATTACTAAACGCATTGGCGGCGAAGAACATGTGGATGTGCGCTCAGAAATTAAAGCACTTTCAACCCTTGGCCATGAACAAAAACTGATTGATAGCGACGAGCGCCGTGTGATTAACAATATGCTCGACTTGCACACGATTCGAGTACGGGATGTGATGACACCGCGCACAGTTTGTGAGTCGGTGCGCCCTGATGAAACCATTAGTGAGTTTTTGTACCAAGTAAAAGCCATGCCCTACTCGCGCTTTCCAATTATTGACGCCGACGAAGTACCACACGGTATTATTTTGCGTAGCGAAGCGCTTGAGTCTGAAACCGACAAAACCGTGAATGAACTCGCGCGCGACGTTGAAGTGGTTTCTGAAACCGTCGACGTTGAACAAGTCATGCGTATGTTTTTAGACAAGCGCCAGCACATGGCCTTGGTATTTGACGAGCACGGCACTTGGATGGGCTTGATTACCCTTGAAGATATTATCGAGACCATTTTGGGCCAGCCGATTATGGATGAAACCGATACGGTGCCAAGCCTACGCCGCTATGCCCAGCAACGCTGGGACAAGCGTCTTAAACAAAGCCAACCGCAAGACAATTCACCCGCCAACGAAAAAAACTAGCTTGTGTAGTGGGGGACGCGTATAATACGCCGCTATTTTAACCAATGGCGGTTCACCCCGTCCCCTCGTGTTTTTACAGGCTTTATTAATGACTATTCAAGCGACTGAACTTTCCAAGCTGCGCAATATTGCAATTATCGCGCACGTTGACCATGGCAAAACAACCCTGGTTGATAAACTTCTGCAACAATCGGGCACTTTAGAAAGCCGCGGTGGTGCAGAAGAACGTGTCATGGACTCCAACGATCTTGAAAAAGAACGTGGCATTACCATTTTGGCCAAAAACACGGCGGTTAATTACAAAGACTACCGTATTAACATTCTTGATACGCCAGGGCACGCCGACTTCGGTGGTGAAGTTGAGCGCGTACTGTCAATGGCAGACTCAGTATTGTTGGTTGTTGACGCAGTTGACGGCCCAATGCCGCAAACGCGTTTCGTAACCCAAAAAGCGTTCGCGCACGGCTTGAAGCCAATTGTGGTTATTAACAAAATTGACCGCCCAGGCGCACGCCCAGATTGGGTTATGGACCAAGTATTCGATTTGTTCGACAACTTAGGCGCCACTGACGAGCAGTTAGACTTTCCTGTGGTATATGCATCAGCATTGAACGGCTGGGCAACGTTAGACTACAACAACGTAACCGACAACATGGAAGCGTTGTTTGAAACCATTCTTGAAAAAGTATCGCCACCAGACGCTGATCGCGACGGCCCGTTGCAAATGCAAATTTCACAGCTTGATTACTCAAGCTACGTGGGCATTATCGGTATCGGCCGTATTAAGCGCGGTACCTTGAAGCTGAACCAGCAAGTGACCATTGTTGGTGCTGACGGCAAACAACGTAACGGCAAAGTTGGCCAAATTTTTGGTTACTTGGGCCTTGACCGTATTGAAACTGACCAAGCTAGCGCCGGCGACATTGTTGCGGTAACAGGTTTGGGCGAACTGAAAATTTCTGACACTGTGTGTGCCGCTGGCAGCGTTGAAGCCCTTCCTGCGCTAACTGTTGACGAGCCAACAGTAACCATGACGTTCCAGGTAAACACCTCTCCGTTTGCTGGTAAAGAAGGTAAGTTTGTTACTTCACGTCAAATTCTTGAGCGTTTGCAGCAAGAGTTGAAGCACAACGTTGCCTTGCGTGTGCAAGAAACCGACAACCCTGATCGCTTCCGCGTGTCTGGTCGTGGTGAATTACACTTGGGCGTATTGATTGAAAACATGCGTCGTGAAGGCTTCGAATTAGCGGTTTCACGCCCAGAAGTGATCATGCGCGAAGTAAACGGCGTGAAAGAAGAGCCGTTTGAAAACTTAACGGTTGATATTGAAGAGCAACACCAAGGCTCGGTGATGGAAAAGCTCGGCTTACGTAAAGCTGAAATGACCAACATGACGCCAGACGGTAAAGGCCGTATTCGTATCGACTTCGTGGTACCAAGCCGCGGCTTAATTGGCTTCCAAACTGAGTTTATGACGTTGTCGTCAGGTACCGGTTTGATGTACCACAGCTTTGACCATTACGGCCCATTCAAAGGCGGTAACATTGGTCAGCGCATTAACGGCGTGTTGATTTCTAACGCGCAAGGTAAAGCATTGGCCTACGCTTTGTTCAACTTGCAAGAGCGCGGCCGCTTGATGATTGGCCACGCCGAAGAAGTTTACGAAGGTATGGTTATTGGTATTCACAGCCGTTCAAACGACTTAACGGTAAACTGTTTGAAAGGTAAGCAGCTGACCAACATTCGTGCCGCTGGTACTGACGATGCATTGTTGCTAACCCCGCCAATTCGTATGTCTCTTGAGCAAGCTCTTGAGTTTATCGATGACGACGAGCTGGTAGAAATTACGCCAAAATCAATTCGTATTCGTAAGCGCATGCTGACCGAAAACGAACGTAAACGTGCTAGCCGTAGCAAAGAAGATTAAGCTTTCGGTTTACAGATAGAAAAAGGCGCCTATTCCGGCGCCTTTTTTATTAGTCGTGGCTTTTGTTTTTCTTTTCACGACGTTTTTCTTTTAGCGTTTTCTGTGGTTTCTTTTTCTCTTTTTCTTTACTCATTACTCGCTCCTTTACGGTTGAGTGCTATTAAACGCCAACGGCTTTCGTTGGCCCCTAAAAAGACCGAAAACTCTGCGCCAAGCGGCAATGCAAGCGATGCCAACCCGATCGGCGACAGATAAGAAATCTGTCCTCGATCTGGGTTGGCACGGCTTGGCTCGACAAGTTGAAACGTTAAGGCTTTACCAGCACGGCCATGGGATAAGACTTGCCGTACAGTAATTTCTGATCCGACTTCGGCTAGCGGGTGAATACGTGATGCACGCCGCTGTAATTGCTCAAAGCGATGCATGAGTTCAGACAGCAACAAAGGGTGCTGCAACACACGGTGTTGTTGGCACTGAAACAAACGATGGTTAAAACACGAGGCTGAGTTGCAATAACTCAATACACGCGCAAGCACGGCATTTACTCCTACCGAACTGAAACACGAACAATTAGAATTTGGGAATTAACGAACAGGCCGACTGCGGATGCGCAATCGGCTTAAACTGGAAAGGTGAGAGCAGTACTTTGAATTGTAAAATCAGCTTTAAACATGGCTTCCTCTCTATGCGGAGCAGACCATAGCCCTTTCCCATCGAAAAGGCAAGCCCTTAAGCCATGTCGGGGTGTGGCAGCACGAAATAGAACACTGAAAAGAAGTGCAGCACGCTACCAGCTAGTACAAACAAGTGCCAAATGGCATGGTGAAAACGCAGTGATTTCCACACGTAAAATATCACGCCAAAGGTATACGCAAGACCACCGGCTAGTAATAGCCACAAGCCACCTGGCTCAACACTGTCTATCATGGGTTTGATCATAATTAACGCCATCCAACCCATACCGAGGTACAGACTTAACGAGAGCCACTTTTTGCGCTCTTGCATGGCCACTTCCATAATCACGCCAACCACCGCAATGCCCCACACCACGCCTAATAAACTCCAGCCCCATGGCCCGCGTAGATTCACCAAGGCAAAAGGTGTGTAAGTACCCGCTATCAACACATATATTGCGGCGTGGTCCATTTGCTGAAAGAACGCCTTAATGCGTGGCCACGGAAAGGCGTGATACAGCGTTGATGCTAGGTACAGCAATATAAGGCTAGCGCCATAAATGCTGGCGCTGACCACATGAAAGGTGTCGCCGTATGAAACCGCCCATACCAACATAAAAATTAAACCGACAATGGCTGCAATGGCACCCACCCCATGGGTTAATGCGTGGGCAACTTCTTCGGCAACGGTATAAGCTTTTGTTTTACTCACTTCACGGCTTCTCTATTTGGTTTCGCGCTCGGGCGTGTAATGGCCCTTGCTAATATTTTCGAGTGCTTTCATAAAGTTCTCGAATTGGCGTTCATTGTCATAATCAAGATGATACTTGTTATGAAACTCAAGACGCATTTTAACACCATGGCCTTCAAGAAAAACCGTATACCCGTCAAAGTCTGTGTAACCGGTTATGCCTTCCAGTGTGCGTCGACCTTCATCGTCGGCTTTGCCGTATTCATGAATGGTTTCAAAAGCATCAAGTACAAGTCGTTGGTCAATATCGTTTTTCATGGCCGACCTCCATTGTAGAGCTGTCAGTTAAGTTAAATTCAGCATAGCATTTTAGCTGTGACTATATGATGAAATTTTCGTTCACTTACATACATACATGCATGTTTGTTTAATTTCGATTATAATGTCACCACTTATACGGTACGAGGTGAATTGTGGTTCGTCGAACGAAAGAAGATGCGTTAACAACACGCCAAGAGCTACTTGACGCAGCTGAGCGCTTATTTAGCGAAAAAGGGGTATCCAATACCTCTATGAACCAGGTTGCAGAAGCAGCCGGGGTTACGCGTGGCGCTATTTATCACCACTTTGAGAACAAGCTCGATCTTATTGATGCGTTAATGGAGCGCGTACGCCTGCCGGTTGACGACATGCGTGACGAACTTGCGCAAACTTACCACGGTGACCCCATTTCACTGTTGCGGGCCCGCTGCTTGCATATTATTGGCCAAGTGCAAGATGATCCGCACACGCAAGCTTTGGTGAATATTCTGCTGCACAAATGTGAATATGTTGACGACGCTTTGCCGATTCATTTGCGCCATTTAAGTGGCCGCAATGCCTGTATTACCGAGTGCATTGCGCTTGCCGATAAGGCCAAACAGCAGGGCTTGATTGATGAAAAATACGACTCAAAGTCGTGCGTGGTTGCGTTATTTAGCTTGGTTGATGGCTTAATGTATAACTGGCTGTTAGACCGTGATTATTTTGATTTATCCACCACCGCCCTACAGGCTATAGACACCTATTTAGCTGGTTTAAAACCGCGCGGTGCTTAAGCTGACAGCTAAGCCAACACCTAGGCCAACAACGAAGGCGACAATTAGTCGCCTTGCTTCAAGAAGTTCTTAATTTGCTCACCATCAAACTGCGCAATAGTGTCGTCACTAGCTTGTGGGCAGCTTAAAAACAGCGGCGCCACCCAACTTTGCACAGCCCCCATAATCACCATTAAGTGTGTCATGGCGCGCATAGCACCTAGCCGTCCTGGCGAGGCACCAGCTAACAGCACGGTTTTACCCACCCACGGGTTTTGCTCAAGGCGCGTGGTCCAGTCAATGGCGTTTTTTAATAACGGTGGAATTGAGCCGTTGTATTCAGGGGTGACAATAACCACTTTAGTGGCGTCGTTAATGGCACTGGCTAATTTTTGAATATTTGACGGTACGCCGTTCTCTTGCTCGTCATCACCATTATAAATTGGCGCATCAAGTTCCGCGGCTGGGTAAGCGTAACACGCTCGGCCATCAGCTTCCGCCACCTCACAAATACGCTGTTGTAACTTACGATTTACGGACGCACTGCGGCTACTACCGGCAATAATCAATACACTCATGCTTAACCCTCTTTCATTGCAGCAATAAACTGGTTGGACTCGTTTATAGCTGTTTCCATTTCGCGAATTAACGCCTGAATATCTGTTTGTAAGCTGTTGTATTCACCACGAATGGCGTCAACTGCCGAAGCATTGAGGTTGTGCTTCAAGAACAATACGTTGTCTTGCAGCTTAGCGAGTACAGGGTCCATGGTTGCTGCGGCACGCTCCATGCTGCGTAGCAAGCTATTGTAGCGTCGCTCGGTGTCTCGTAACGAGCGTTCGCTCTCGCGGCGCATTGCGTCATTGCTGTAGAGTTCAAGTTCATCTTGCCACTCGTCAAACAATGCTTGAGCCACATCGTCAATCGCTTCGATACGATCACGCACACGTTCTGCGGCACTTTTACTACTTTCATAATCATCGTTGAGGGCGTTGTAGCGCTCTTCAAGTTCACCGCCATCAAACTGTAATAGCTCATCTAAGCGCTGCAATGCAGATTTAAATTCTTGCTGAGCGTCGGTTTGAGCATCGCGCGCGTCATCCACACGATCAACTAAAATATCACGCTTGTGCACACCTACTTTTTCCATAGCACCGTAGTAGGCGCTTTGGCAGCCCCCTAGCAATATCGTGGCTGCTGCTAGCCACAGTAAAGTAACGAGTTGACGCATAATTGCTCCTTGCTGGTTGGTGTCATCGCCCTAAGCTTGGGCAAAACAATGGTTCGAGTATAGCTTAATAAGTTAGTGGCGAGCCATCCCAATGCCAAAAACCACCTGAATTTTCAGCATGTAACTGCTCAATCACTGCGGCAATACGTTGCGCTGATTGCGCCGGTGTATACAGTTTGTCTGCCGCTAAACGTTGTTGAAACGGCTCAGACAGCGCCGTGTCTGTGGTACCTGGATGAATAGCCGCTATACAGAGCTGCTTATGCGTACGTTTAAGTTCAACCGCCGCGGTTTTTAGCAGCATATTCAAGGCCGCTTTGCTGGCTCGATAGCTGTACCAACCGCCAAGGTAGTTATCACTAATACTGCCGACTTTAGCACTCAACTGCGCCCATATGCACGCCGACTTTTTCGGTAGCAACCCCAACAGCTGTTGCAGCAACAAAATAGGCGTGATGGCGTTCACTCGAAAGCTCTCGTGTAGCTGTTCTAAGTTCACGTCTGCCAATCGTTTTTCGGGCATAAAACTGTCATTGTGAAGCACACCCAGCGTACTAATGACCACGTCGGGCTGATACAGCTGTGGTAACACTGCCTGTAATTGTGCCGCGCTGTAGTCTTCAACTTGCAGCCAACATACCTCTGGCAAACTACTAGCCTGGCGGCTTAGCGCCTGCACTTGGTGCCCAGCTTTGTGATAATGTGTAACCAGCGCTTTACCGAGACCACCCCCAGCACCAATAATAAGAACCTTCATATGAACCCGCTTTCATGCCTTGCTAACGATTTAGTTATTTACGCAATTGCTTGGGTTTGGGATTATAGTGGTAACAAAATCAACGCTTGGCAGTAAACGAGACCATGCAACAGGGATAACTACATGAGCGATAACAACAGCGAAGCAACAGCGCTAGCCTTGTGGCAGGAACGCGGGCGCAAAGCATGGCGGTTCACCAAATACTTTGGCAAACGCTGTTTAGATGATCGTGTCACAATTGTGGCTGGGCATTTAACTTTCGTGAGTATGCTGGCATTGGTGCCATTGCTGGTGGTGATGTTTAGTGTGTTTTCGGCGTTCCCTATGTTCGAGCAGCTCAAAGAGGAGCTCGAGAAATTATTGTTCGCTAATCTATTGCCGACCTCTGGCGAAGAAATCAGCGAATACCTGAATCAGTTTGTTAGTAACGTTTCCAAAATGACCACCATTGGTGTGGTATTTGTGATTGTGGTGGCGGTTAACCTCATAAGCACCATTGACGCCACCATGAACCGCATTTGGCGTAATCACAAGCGCCGCCGTATGGTGGTTGCACTGGCCGTGTACTGGATGATATTAACCTTGGGCCCTATTTTGATGGGCTCTGGTATGGCGGTCACCTCGTATTTAATTTCGTTAACTGCAGCGGCCGAAGAATATGTGTCTGGCGTACGCACAACGCTATTAAGCATTGTGCCGTTGGTGACCTCATTAGTGGCCTTTATGCTGCTGTATATTATGATGCCAAACCGTATAGTACGGGCCAAACACGCTGTATGGGGCGCGTTGCTGGCTGCGGTTTTATTTGAACTTAGCAAAAGTGGTTTTGCCGCCTACATAACAGCGTTCCCTAGTTATCAAGCCATTTATGGCGCTTTGGCAGCGATACCTATTTTGCTACTGTGGATTTTTGTGTCGTGGAACATTGTGCTACTAGGTGCCGAGCTTACCGCTAGTATTGAAGAGTTTTTCGACCCGCCAGCAAGTCCTGACGCAACGGAGGCCAATGACCAATCATGAAAGCTCTTATTCAACGGGTTAGCCAAGCTTCGGTCTCCATTGATGGCCAACAAGTTGGGGCCATTGGCCGGGGGTTATTGGTGTTGTTGGGTATAGAGCGTGACGATACCGCACAAGACGTGACCAAGTTGGCGCACAAAGTGGCCGGTTATCGCGTGTTTTCAGACAGCGATGACAAAATGAATTTAAGTGTGCAAGATATTCAGGGTGGGGTTTTGGTGGTGTCGCAGTTTACCCTTGCGGCCGATACCAATTCGGGCCGACGCCCTAGCTTTTCAAGCGCGGCAATGCCCGACCAAGCCGAACCACTTTACCGCAGCTTTGTTGCGGCACTGCAGCAATTGGGGTTAACCACCGCCACCGGCGAGTTTGGCGCAGATATGGCGGTGTCATTGGTCAATGACGGGCCGGTGACCTTTATGCTGCAAACCAACAATAAAGGATAACCATGTACCGTGTGATAGCACCGGAAACTCCGGATCAATTTGAAACCTACTATGACCTGCGTTGGCGTGTATTACGTGAGCCGTTTCAGCGTCCACGAGGCTCAGAACAGGATGAATATGACCAAGTTGGCTATCATCGTATGGTGGTAAACAGCGCCGGCAAGGCTGTTGCAGTAGGTCGTTTACATTTTAATAGCCCAGACGAAGGGCAAATTCGGTTTATGGCTTCCGCACCAGAGCATCGCGGTGAAGGCCACGGCGTGGCCATTGTCTATGCACTCGAACAATTGGCGCGTGCTGAAGGTGCGAAGCATATTGTGATTAATTCGCGTGATAACACCCTTGGCTTTTACATTAAGTGTGGCTACGACGTGGTGGAAGAAGCCGACACGGTGAAAAATCCACAAGCCGAACATCAATTGCGGAAAACTTTAACCGAATTTAACCGTATTATTTATCGCCCCGATTGGTGCACCGAGTTGCAAAAAACTTGGCACGAAGAAATACCCATTTCTGACACCATGGGCATTCGTATTACCCAGTACACTGGGCGCGAATTTGAAACCTCGGCCACCTTGTCACGTAATATTAATGTGCATGGCACTATGTTTGCCGGCAGTATTTATTCACTGGCAACCTTGACGTGTTGGGGGTTGTTGCATTTACAATTGCGCGAGCGACAGCTGCAGGGTGCGGTGGTATTGGCTGATGGTCAAATTCATTACCACAAACCAATTAGCCGTGAACCGCGTGCGTTAGCGCGTTTGTCCGCTATGACGGGTGACTTATCCAGTTTAGAAGTTGGCAAAAACGCACGCATGACACTAAAGTCGCAAGTATTTGATGGTGATAAACCGGTTGCAGAATTTACCGGCCAGTTTGTTGTTATTGCCGATAAAAAAGACGAAAAATCTAAATAAGAAGGACGTTAACATGAGTGATTCGTTATCCGCCCAGCAGTTGTTACGTATTCGCAGTAAATTAGAAACCGTGGTTAATGACCAAGCCGGTTCGCGCCAAGCCGACAGCGCGGCTGCGGCTTTACAACGTATGCGCAGCGGTGAATATGGCTACTGTGTTGAGTGTGGTGAAGAAATTTCCGCAGCTCGCTTAGCAGCCAAACCAGATGTGGCTCTGTGTGTTGACTGCCAAGCATTAAAAGACGAAGAAGAGGACGCTTAAGCGTCCTCAAGTATTGCCCCTTCTTGCACTAAAGCGTGCAACTGCCCCTGCTCAATTAATGTCGCAACAGCGGCGATATCCGGCGAAAAATACCGATCTTGGTCATAAAAGCTAACTTTTTCACGAACAATCGCATGCGCTTGTTCAACCGCTTGTGACGCTTTTAACGGACGACGGAAATCTAAACCTTGCGCGGCTTCAAGCAACTCAATGGCGACAATGTCGCGCACATTGCGGGCAATATCGGTTAACCGGCGTGCCGCAAATGTAGCCATGGACACATGGTCTTCTTGGTTGGCCGAGGTTGGCAAGCTATCCACCGAGGCTGGGTGGGCCAAGGTTTTATTCTCTGAAGCGAGCGCTGCAGCGGTCACTTGCGCCAGCATAAAGCCTGAATTTACCCCGCCGTCGTTCACCAAAAACGGTGGTAAATTACTTAAATGATGATCAATCAGCAAGGCACTGCGGCGCTCTGACAATGCGCCAATTTCACTGGCGGCAATGGCGAGAATATCGGCCGCCATAGCCACTGGCTCGGCGTGGAAGTTACCGCCAGAAATAATGTCGCCGTTGTCGCTAAACACCAGCGGATTGTCGGTAACGCCGTTTGCTTCACGCACCAAAATTTGGCTGGCGTGCTGCACTTGATCAAATACCGCGCCCATAACTTGCGGCTGACAGCGCAGCGAGTATGGGTCTTGCACTTTTTCGCAATCAGCGTGGTTTTCGGCAATTTCAGAAGTGTCGGTTAATAAATGACGGAAACTTTCTGCTACTTTAATTTGGCCAGGTTGACCGCGTACCGCATGAATACGTGCGTCAAATGGTGACCGAGAACCCATCGCTGCTTCAACAGCCATAGCCCCAGTAACTAACGCCGCATTAAATACCCGTTCAATTTGGAACAAGCCATGTAAGGCTAGCGCTGTTGACGCTTGGGTGCCGTTTAATAACGCCAAGCCTTCTTTGGGTGCTAAATTGCTAAGCGGTTTTAAACCAGCTTTGGCCATTCCTTCGACGGCCGGATAAATTTCACCATTTACTCGCACTTGGCCTTCGCCAAGTAGCGGCAACACCAAATGAGCTAACGGTGCTAAGTCGCCCGACGCGCCCACTGAGCCCTTGCTTGGCACGCATGGGTACACTTGGTTGTTGAGTAGGTCAATTAACGCGTCAATAACCTCACGGCGCACCCCAGAGAAGCCACGGCTTAGCGAATTAATTTTCAGCAGTAGCATTAGGCGCACAACAGTGTCGTCCATAAGGTCTTGTGTGCCAGCAGCATGTGACAACACAATGCGGCGCTGCAAGTCTTCTAATTTTTCAGGTGGAATGCGGGTGTTCGCCAACAAGCCAAATCCCGTATTGATGCCGTACACCACTTTGCCCGCGGCTAATACGTTAGCGACGGTTTTGTGTGAACCCGCAATCAGTGCATCGGCGTCGTTATGCAGGCTAAGCTGCTGTGGCTGCGCCCACCATTGGCGCAGCTGGGTCAAACTTAAAGTACCGGGTTGTAGTTCAAATTGTGTCTGCATTAGTTGTTCTCCAACATCGGTAAGTCTAAGCCTTGTTCGCTTGCGCAGTCGCGCGCAATGTCATAGCCAGCGTCTGCGTGGCGCATAACCCCAGTACCAGGGTCATTCCAAAGCACACGGCTTAAGCGTTGGTCTGCAGCTTCAGTGCCGTCGGCAACAATAACCACACCCGAGTGCTGTGAGTAACCCATGCCAACACCACCACCGTGATGCAGACTAACCCATGTGGCGCCGCCAGCGGTATTCAATAACGCGTTGAGCAATGGCCAATCGGACACAGCGTCTGAGCCGTCCATCATGCTTTCGGTTTCGCGGTTTGGGCTTGCCACTGAGCCCGAGTCAAGATGATCACGGCCAATGACGATAGGCGCTTTTAGTTCACCGTTTTTGACCATATCATTAAACGCACGGGCAATACGCGCACGGTCTTTCAAACCTATCCAACAAATGCGCGCTGGTAAGCCTTGAAAGCTAATGCGCTCACGGGCCATGTCTAGCCAGTTGTGCAAGTGTGGGTCATCTGGAATAAGCTCTTTCACTTTGGCGTCGGTTTTATATATATCTTCTGGGTCACCTGACAGCGCCACCCAGCGGAATGGCCCGATACCTTGGCAAAATAGCGGGCGAATATATGCCGGCACAAACCCAGGGAAATCAAAGGCGTTGGTTACGCCAACGTCTTTCGCCATTTGCCGAATGTTGTTGCCATAATCAAGCGTTGCCGCGCCACGCTCCTGCAACGTAAGCATCGCGCGCACTTGCACCGCCATCGACTGCTTGGCTGCGGCAACCGTACCGTTGGCGTCGCTTTGCTGACGCTGTTTGTATTCTTCCAGTGTCCAGCCTTGCGGCAAATAGCCGTGCAAAGGGTCGTGCGCTGAAGTTTGGTCAGTGACCACATCGGGGGTGATATTGCGTGCAACTAACTCGGCATAAACATCCGCAGCGTTACCCAGCAAACCAACGGACACGGCTTGGCCTTGTGCGCAGGCTTCGTTAATAATCGCCAATGCTTCGTCCAGCGAAGTTGCTTTATGATCTAAGTAGCGTGTACGTAGGCGGAAATCGATACGGGTTTCATCACATTCCACCGCCAACATGCTATAGCCAGCCATGGTTGCCGCTAACGGCTGCGCGCCGCCCATACCGCCCAAGCCACCGGTTAATACCCAACGGCCTTTGGTGTCGCCATTAAAATGCTGACGAGCAACTGACACAAAGGTTTCGTAGGTGCCTTGCACAATGCCTTGCGAACCAATGTAAATCCATGAACCTGCAGTCATTTGGCCGTACATCATGAGGCCCTTTTTATCGAGCTCGTTGAAGTGTTCCCAGGTTGCCCATTGCGGCACTAAGTTTGAGTTGGCAATAAGCACGCGTGGTGCGTCTTCGTGGGTCGGGAATACACCGACAGGTTTGCCAGACTGTACCAACAAGGTTTCCGTTGGCTTTAAACGTTCAAGTACTTCAACAATTTTATCAAAGGCTTCCCAACTGCGGGCTGCACGGCCAATACCGCCATAAACCACTAGTGCTTGTGGGTGCTCAGCCACCTCGTCATCAAGGTTGTTCATAAGCATGCGTTTGGCTGCTTCAATCTGCCAGTTGGCGGTGGTGAGCTTGGTGCCATGATCGGCACGAATTTTTCGGGTTTCGTCTAGTCGTGTAAAAGACATTACTGCGTCCTTTTTAGTTAAATATATGCGTCAAACAATCGGTCAAATTTACGGTTTAAACGTGAGGTGACCACCTAATACAAAGCGCGAACCTGGGTGCGTCAACACCGCATAAGTCACCACACCGGCGTCACTCCACGTGCGGCGGATAATGCGCAAACATGGCTCTGGTTTAGTTAATTCAAGCCACTCACACACTTGGGCCGACGGTGTTACCGCTTCTATTTGATGGCTCGCTTCGGTGAGTGGCGCTACCGCACTGAGGTATTCGTGCGGCGTGATATAGGTGAAGTCTTGGCGTAAATAGTCGGCCGCAACCTTAGGGTTAACATAACGTTCTTCAACTTGCACAGGTAAGCCATTTTCGCTGTGCGCAATCACTGAATAAAATACCGGTGCGCCAGGTTCTAGCCCAAGCTGTTCGGCAACTTGCAAACCCGCCGGCACTTGCTTGAGCGTGTGCACATGCGCTTCATAATCATGGTTGCGTGCACGAATTTCATCGGCAATATTACGAATAGCCATGAACGAGGTTTGCGACTTCAGCGGTGCAACATAAGTGCCTGAGCCCTTGCTACGAATCACGAGGCCTTCATCGGCGAGTTCTTGCAGAGCGCGGCGAGCGGTCATGCGGCTCACGCCAAATTGGCTAGCTAGCGCGTTTTCCGAACTCACGGGGTGGTTTTCCGGCCACTCGCCCGAGGCAATCTTGCTATAAATGTGTTGCTTAATTTTAGAAAATTTCACCAATACCCTCGCTGCAGCACTTCAAAGAGTGTGCTAAAGTGTAGGCAGATTTAATTGTATATACAAGTTATCACAGAGGCTTTTTATGGCATTAATTCCACAACGCATTCACTCAGTACGCTTAGCAACCATGGTTGGCGAGGGTTACGGTCTTATTGACGATGGCGTTGTGGTATTTGACGCTGAGCAGATTATTTATGCCGGTGCTGCTGCTGATGAGCCAAGTCATTTGCGCTCCATAGCAAGTATGGATGGCAAGGGCGGCTTGGTTACCCCTGGGTTGATTGACTGCCACACGCATTTAGTTTGGGCGGGTTCGCGCGCCGATGAATTCGCCAAGCGCCTACATGGCGTGAGTTACGCCGATATTGCTGCCCAAGGTGGCGGTATTGCCGCAACTGTGCGCGCGACACGTGCGGCCAGCGAAAAACAACTGATTGCCGCCACCTTGCCACGCCTGCAGGCGTTGCTACGCGAAGGGGTGACCACGGTTGAGATAAAGTCAGGTTACGGCTTAAGCCTTGAACACGAACGCAAACAGCTACGTGCAGCACGCACTCTGGCGGCCCAATTACCCGTTTCGGTGCGCACTACACTGTTGGCGGCCCATGCCGTACCGCCTGAGTTCAAAGACAATGCAGATGGCTACATTGATACCGTAGTTGAGCAAATTATTCCGCAACTGGCCAACGAAGGCTTAGCCGATGCGGTCGATGCATTTTGTGAGTCTGTCGGTTTTAGCACGGCGCAAACCGAACGGGTATTTCAGGTCGCTCAGCAGGCTGGCTTGCCGGTTAAACTGCATGCCGAACAACTGAGTAACCAACATGGCAGTGCCTTAGCGGCGCGCTACCAAGCATTAAGCTGTGATCATTTAGAGTACTTAGACGAGGCCGGTGTACAGGCTATGGCGGCCGCTGGCACCGTTGCCGTATTGTTGCCTGGTGCGTTTTATTTTCTGCGTGAAACCAAGCAACCACCGGTGGATTTGTTGCGTGAGCACGGCGTACCTATTGCTGTTTCAACAGATGCGAACCCAGGTACCTCACCCATTTTGAGCCTGCAATTAATGCTGCAAATGGCTGCGACAATGTTTCGGTTAACGCCGGAAGAATGCCTGCGTGGGGTTACGGTTAACGCCGCAAAAGCGCTTGGCTTAACCGACCGTGGCCAGTTAAAACCGGGTTTACGTGCGGATATTTGCTTGTGGAATATTGACGACCCGGCTAGCTTAACTTACCAATTTGGCACCAACCCGCTAGTGGCATGTTGGTATCAAGGTGAACGGCGTTGAAAGCCGTGCAGGTAAGCAAGCACTAACTCACCTAGCAATTGCGCGCAGGCCATGTCACCGGCTTCGCGCCCTGCTGGGTGCAAACTTGGCGCTGCTTCCGCTAAATGCACATAGCGCGTTCGCGGTAGGCTGGCTAAGCATTCGACAAAGCTATAGCCCTGAGCGATAGACAGGCCGTTAAAGTTAATCGCACTGGCCGGCACCCCTTGTAAGGCATCCACATCCACCTCAATGCCCAACGGCACATGCCACGCTTCAGCTTGCGCTGCTGTTGCCTGTAATTCGGCGCGCCAGTCGCTTACATACAACTCGTGCACACTGCGATAGGTAAACTCAGCGTCGCTCAACTGCTTCAAGCTATCGGCGTTGTTTTTGCCTTCATGCAGGCCAACCACGTGATAATGCTTTAAGGCGTCTTCCATGTACGCGTAACTAAAACCATTGCCGCTATGACGGCCTTCGCGCGCCCGAAAATCGGCGTGGGGGTCTAAATTAACGGCGCCCACGGCGGTACCGCTGGCTTGTTTTAGCGCACGAATTAGCGGGTAGGCATTATTGTGACCACCGCCAATAAGAATCACGTCAAAGCCACACTCAAACAGCGGCTGCACCACTTGCTGCACACGCTGATCAAGGCGTTCAACGAGTTCACGCAAATGCGCTAACTCACCAATATCGGTATTGCGTAAGGCATCGCCTTGTTGCTGTAAGTCAGTGACGTCAACTTGGCCAACAAGTAATAGCTCGTGATCGGCAATCATGGGGTTTGACTGCAACGACAACAGCCCTTTGAGTGCTGCACCAAATGCGTGCTCAGCGCCACCACGCCCTAAGTTTGCGCGCGGCCCAATCGACTCGGGCACACCCACAATGGCAATGCGTTGGCCTTGTTGCCAAGACTGTTCAATAGCGTGATGGTAATCGACAATGTCGTGTAACTGAGGCAAGCAAGCAAGCGTTTGCCCGAGACGAATTTCACCAGGGCGCGGAGTAAACCACGCACTAGGATCAATAGCCGTTAAAAACATGATTAGTTATTCAATGTCTAGCGGTTCTGGAGAAATGATAATACCGGTGCTGTCTGCGTATAAATGGTCTTCCGGCAAGAAAGTCACGCCACCAAAGTTCACCGCAGCATCCACTTCGCCCACGCTTTCGTTGCCAGCGCCAACAGGAATAGAGGCCAGCGCCATAATGCCCATATCAAGTTCATCAAGGGCATCGACATCACGCACGGCACCGAAGCAGACGATACCTTCCCAGTCGTTTTCAAACGCTAAGTCGGCAATCGCAATATCAATCAACGCGCGGCGGGTTGAGCCACCACCGTCAATGAGCAACACTTTACCGGTACCCGGCTGTTGCACCACTTCTTCAATAATGCCTTTGTCTTCGAAGCACTTCACGGTGACCAACTGGCCGCCAAACGAAACCCGACCGCCATAGTGAATGAACATGGGTTCAACCACATCGACCATATCTGGGTATAAATCGCAAAGCTCTGACGTGTTGTATTCCATTGCCGTACTCCAGTTGCTGTGACAAAACGGTGGCTTAACAGGTTGAATGTTAAGCCACTTGCGTGTTTAGCCTGTAGTGTAAAGCAAAAGTATAGCTGATTACAGAATAAAGCGAGAGAGGTCTTCGTCTTGGGCTAGCTCGCCTAGGTACTTATCAACGTAAGCCGCATCAATTTCGATGGTTTCGCCTTGTAAGTCACTTGCCTTAAACGAGATTTCTTCCATTAGCCGCTCAAGCACGGTGTGCAAACGACGCGCACCAATGTTTTCGGTGGTTTCATTCACCTGAAACGCGGTTTCTGCAATTCGGCGAATACCGTCTTGGGTGAACTCAACGTTAACCCCCTCGGTGGCCATAAGCGCCTTGTACTGCGTGGTTAACGAGGCATTAGGCTCGGTTAGAATACGAATAAAGTCGGCACTGGTTAACGCCTGTAGCTCGACGCGAATTGGCAAGCGGCCTTGCAACTCAGGGATCAAATCAGACGGCTTGGACATTTGGAATGCGCCTGAAGCAATAAACAAAATATGGTCAGTTTTCACCATACCGTGTTTGGTCGACACTGTGGTGCCTTCAACTAACGGCAACAGATCGCGCTGCACGCCTTCGCGCGAAACATCTGGGCCAGATACGTCACCACGCTTACAAATCTTGTCCACTTCGTCTAAGAACACAATGCCGTTTTGCTCAACCGCGGTAAGCGCTTGCTCTTTAATTTCTTCCGGGTTCAGCATTTTTGCCGCTTCTTCTTCAATCAATTGCTTTAACGCATCTTTGATTTTCATTTTCTTCGGCTTTGACTTCCCGCTGCCAAGGTTCTGAAACATACTTTGCAACTGCGAAGTCATTTCTTCCATGCCCGGCGGTGCCATAATCTCAACGCCCATTTGTGGCGCGCTAATTTCAATTTCTATTTCTTTGTCATCTAACTGCCCTTCGCGCAATTTCTTGCGGAATACTTGGCGTGTGTTGGATTGCTCACGCGGCTCTTCCTGCTCGTCAGCCCAGCCGCTGGTTTTCTTGGCCGGCGGCAATAAGGCATCAAGCACGCGTTCTTCCGCGGCGTCTTCGGCGCGGTGACGCACTTTTTGCATCATTTGCTCACGTGTTTGCTTCACGGCCGTGTCAGTAAGATCACGTATAATCGACTCAATTTCCTTACCAACATAGCCAACTTCGGTGAACTTCGTGGCTTCTACTTTAATAAACGGTGCGTTTGCAAGCTTTGCTAAACGTCGAGCTATTTCAGTTTTACCGACACCCGTTGGCCCTATCATGAGGATATTTTTCGGAGTCACTTCCTGACGCAGCTCGTCGTTTAGCTGCATGCGGCGCCAACGGTTGCGCAAAGCCACCGCGACTGCCTTTTTGGCATTATCTTGACCAACAATGTGTCGGTTTAATTCATCAACAATTTCACGTGGGGTCATATCAGACATTGCTTACCGACTCCTGTTCTTCAATGGTTTGGAAACTGTTGGTATAGACACAAATGTCGCCTGCAATAGTCAGGGCTTTCTCAACAATCTCACGTGCGCTTAATTCAGTATTTTCTAGCATAGCGGTGGCGGCAGCTTGGGCATACGGCCCACCTGAGCCGATGGCAATCAGGTCATTTTCAGGCTGTACCACGTCACCGTTGCCGGTAATAATTAATGAGGTATGTTTGTCGGCAACTGCCAACAGGGCTTCTAGGCGGCGCAGCGCACGGTCTGTACGCCAGTCTTTGGCCAGCTCTACAGCGGCACGCATCAGGTTGCCTTGATGGGCTTCTAGCTTCTTTTCAAAGCGTTCGAATAGGGTGAAGGCGTCGGCAGTACCGCCGGCGAAACCTGCCAGCACTTGGTTATTGTATAAACGGCGCACTTTGCGTGCGTTGCCCTTCATCACGGTGTTGCCAAGTGAAACCTGGCCATCGCCACCGATGACAACTTTGTCACCGCGACGGACTGATACGATAGTAGTCACAAATACGTCCTCTTGGTTGCTATGCTCCAGTTATGAGGTCGTATTTGTGATTTTCAATAGGTGAGTGATTAATTCCAGTTCCAGATTTGGCAACCGTGTAAGTTTCCGCGCTCTAATTTATGGCGATCGCGCTCGGCATCACGTTTCGATTCGTATGGGCCCAGAATAACTCGGTGCCAAACGCCGTTACCACCGTCGGTGGTACGAATTTGTGACTCAAGCCCCATCATGGCAATCATGGCGCGCATTTCTTCCGCGTCACTCTTGTTACGAAACGAGCCGCATTGCATCAGCTTCGGTGGCCCCAACTCACGTTCAGGTACGTCCACCACAACTTCCTGGTTTTCCAGTACTTCAATGTAGTCCCAAGGTTCTTCAGGTTGCTCTGGAAGTGGGTCTTTTTGCGGCTGCGCCGTCGGTTGCTGCTGCGCTGGCGGCACATCAACCGACTGCGGCGTAGGCTGTTGCGAACGCCCAGAAATAGCGCTTAATAACCACGCAAACCCGCCCACCAAAATAACGGCCAACAACACCACTAACCAAGGTACAGCCGGTTTGGTTGACTGCTGGCTTTTGCCGCGTGTCGACTTCTTCGGCGGCGTACGCTTTGGCGGCCGCTTACGGTTTGCGTAGTCCATGCTTACATCTTCTCAAGCGTTGGAATACCAAGCAACTCTAAGCCTTGGCGTAAGGTTTTTGCCGTTAAAGCGGCAAGTTTCAAGCGACTTTGACGTACGTCTTGATCGTCGCCCTGCAAAATTGGGCAGGCTTCGTAGAAGCTGGAAAATGCACCGGCGACGTCATACAAGTAACCGCATAAGAAATGCGGCATGGCTTTGTCGGCAACCGTATGTACTACTTCATTGAAGCGCACCAGAACATTGGCTAATGCAATTTCACGCTCGTCATTCAAAATAAATGGTGCGGTAATACTGCTTGGGTCAACGCCAGCTTTGCCAAATACACTGTTTACGCGAGTGTAGGCATAGAGCAAGTATGGCGCGGTGTTACCCTCAAAACTGAGCATGGTGTCCCAGTCAAAAATATAATCACTGGTGCGGTTTTTCGACAAGTCAGCATATTTAACCGAGCTAATACCGACTACTTTGGCCACATGTGCTTGCTCATCGGCACTCAACTGGGTGTTCTTTTGCTGTACCAGTTCAAGTGCGCGTTTTTCAGCTTCATCTAACAGGTCTGCCAATTTGGTGACGCCACCGTCGCGGCTCTTGTACGGACGACCGTCTTTGCCCATGACCGTACCAAAGCCGTAATGGTCCATTTGTAGGTCTTCACGCGCAAAACCCGCTTTGCGTGCCAGGGTGAAAATTTGCTGAAAGTGCAAACCCTGACGCTGATCGACAAAATACATTAAATGGTCGCCTTTGAGCACATTCTGACGATAACGCACCGCAGCCAAGTCGGTGGTGGCATACAAGTAGCCACCGCCTGATTTTTGTACGATAACCGGCAATGACTCACCGTCTTTGTTCTTAAACTCATCTAAGAACACGCACTGCGCGCCTTGGTCTTCCACCAGTAAGCC
This sequence comes from Pseudidiomarina donghaiensis, assembly GCF_900116895.1. Classification (GTDB taxonomy): domain Bacteria; phylum Pseudomonadota; class Gammaproteobacteria; order Enterobacterales; family Alteromonadaceae; genus Pseudidiomarina; species Pseudidiomarina donghaiensis. Next base: position 74,947 of record NZ_FPCF01000006.1, read on the forward strand.
TTGTGCTTTTAAGTCGGCCACAACCTGCGCAAGGTCATCGTTATAAGCGCTCTCTGCCATCACGTCTGCGCGGGTTAGTTTCACCCCTAAACGGTCATACACTTCTTGGCAGTGGCTTAGTGACACATCAATAAACTGTTGCCATAGCGCCCGGCATTTCGGCTCGCCAGACTGCAGCGCGACCACTAACTCGCGTGCGCGCGCAGCAAACGCTTCGCTTTCGTCAAAACGTTTCTTCGCGGCCTTATAAAAGGTTTCTAGGTTGCTTAGCTCCATGTCTAAATCGGCGTTATCAAGCTCTTCCATGTGCGCCAGCAACATACCAAATTGTGTACCCCAGTCACCCACGTGGTTTTGCCGCACCACCTTGTGGCCGAGCAACTCTTCAACGCGTGCTACCGCATCACCAATAATAGCCGAACGCAAATGACCAACGTGCATTTCTTTGGCTAAGTTAGGCGAGGAATAATCAATGACGACAGTTTTCGCCTGCGCCGCAGCCTGAATACCTGCGTGCGCGTCTTGGTAGGCGTGCTCAAGCTGATCAATCAGCTGCTGCTGGCTAATGGTGAAGTTAATAAAACCAGGCCCAGCGATTTCAGTTTTCGCCACTAAATTATTTTCTGGCAAGGCCGCAATAATTGCTTCAGCCAACGCACGTGGGTTCATTTTCGCAGGTTTAGCCAACATCAGCGCTAAGTTGGTGGCGAAATCCCCATGACTTTTGTCGCGCGGGCGGTCAAGCTGAATGCGTGGTTGTACGTCAGCTGTGAGGGTAGCTTGTTGTTGCAGGGTAGCAACGGCCGCGGCAAGAAGGGATTCCAACTGTTCTTTCATTTAATTTAAACCTTAATGCGATATTAGATATTGGATATTAGATATTGGATATTAGACAAAGCCCAAAACATCAGATCTAATATCCAATATCTAATAGCTACTAGCGTTTTTGCTGTTCAGCATTTTATATGTTTTTGCGGGTTAACAGAAGTCTTGTGGGTCAATGTCTAGCGACCACCGCACTTTTCTTAAAATTGGCAACGACTCAAGCTGCGGCAATACATAGCGCAACAGCTGCGCCCGCAGCCCACGCTGCTGGGTTTGTACTAATAATTGGTAGCGATAGCGGCCGGCGCGGCGTTCCATAACCGCAGGCAACGGGCCGAGCACAAAGGCGTCATCGCGCGGCGGAAATAAATTAGCAATGGCTTGCAACGCTTCAATAACAGTCGCAGCGTTATTGGCTTCGGCCCGAAATAGGGCTTGCTGACTAAACGGTGGTAATTGTGTCAGGTGGCGTTCTTGCAGCGCACTTTTGGCAAAGTGACTGTAGCCATTATTGACTAAGTCTTGCACCAGCTCGTGTTCGGGGTGGTGAGTTTGCAACACCACGGTACCCGGCTTACTGGCTCGGCCTGCGCGCCCGGCAACTTGGGTAAACAACTGCCCTAGGCGCTCGGCGGCACGAAAATCTGCGCTATACAATGCACCATCAACATCAAGCAACGCAGCTAGCGTTACTTCGGGAAAATGATGGCCCTTGGCGAGCATTTGCGTGCCAACTAGAATTGGATATTTGTTATCACGGGCATCGTCTAAATGCTGACTTAAAGCCCCTTTACGGCGCGTGCTGTCGCGATCAATTCGCAACACCGGATACTCAGGAAATTGCTGCTGTAATACCTGCTCAAGTTGTTCGGTGCCCACACCACGGCCTATCAGCTGCGTCGAGCCACAGTCGTGGCACTGGCGCGGCAAAGTTTGCTGACTACCGCAATGATGGCACTGCAATTGTCGCTGACCCTGGTGCACGGTGTAATAAGCATCACAACGGCGACACTGGGCAAGCCAACCGCATTCATGACACATCAGCGCCGGCGCGTAACCACGACGATTCAAAAACAACAGTACTTGTTGGCCAGCTTTTAGATGCTCGCCCATGAGGTCAAGCAAGGGCTTGGACAAGCCGGCTTTTAGTTGGGTATTTTTTATATCAAGCAAGACATGGCGGGCCGGTTTAGCAGCGCCTGCACGCATGGTTAAGGTTAAATGTGCATAGCGTTTTTGCAGCGCATTATTAAGTGTTTCTAACGAGGGTGTCGCAGAGCCCAAAATAACCGGCACCTTCTCTTCATGGCCACGCATTACCGCTAGGTCACGGGCATGGTAGCGAAAGCCTTCTTGTTGCTTCAGTGAGCTGTCATGCTCTTCGTCCACAATAATCATGCCCAGCGCTTTGCACGGCGTAAAAATAGCCGAACGGGTACCAATAATTATTGCCGCGCTACCGGCACGAGCATCAAGCCAGGCATCGAGCCGCTCGCGGTCAGTCAAGGCTGAGTGCAACATCACCACAGGCACATCAAAGCGCTGCTTAAAGCGGCGTACGGTTTGTGGTGTTAAGCCAATTTCTGGCACCAGCACCAGCACCTGCTGGCCACGCCGCAACACGTCGGCCATGGCCTGCAAATAAACTTCCGTTTTGCCACTGCCAGTAATCCCTTCGAGCAAGTAAGTCTGGGCTTTTTTGGCGGCACCAATAGCCGCCACGGCCAGTGCCTGCTCAGGGTTCAGTTGCAATGGCTCGGCCGCAATTTTTAATTGCCAACTTTGCACTGCCGCTGGTATATGCTCTACCGCTTCAACCCAGCCTTTGTCTTGCAAAGCATTGAGCGCCGATGGTGAGAACTCTTGCGTACGAATATCACGACTTAGCAACGCTTCTTTTTGCAATGCCGCCAATAAACGTTGTTGCTGGGGTGCACGTTTTAATGGCTCGAGCGCTTCGGCCTTACCTGCTGCCGTTACCTGATACCGCGTGGTTGCTTGGTAGCTCGCCCGCTCGCCTTGGCGCAGCAGCACCGGTAGCGCATTTTGAATCACATCACCCAAAGCATGGTGATAATACCCTGCCGCCCAATTCAATAACCGCCACACCGGCGGTGACCATAACGATTCTTGATCAAGTACTTCAACGATCGGTTTACGCACATAGCTGTCATCGGGTTGTGTACTTTCACCCAAACAAACACCGACGAGTTGGCGATTCCCAAATGGCACACGCACGCGCGCGCCCACAACTGGAAGTGTGGGGCTGTCATAATCGAATAGGCGCGGCAGGGGAACGGGCAGCGCAATTTGAATTACATGCGTCATACCCGAAAGTGTACCGCGAAAAGCGAAGAGCGTTAATCGTTATTCGTTATTCGATCGCTGCGCTGTTCGTCCGTGCTACGCACTGTTCGGAGACTTCACGAATAGCATAGTGTGCCAACAGTGAGCGTAGCGAACGCACGAATAACGAATAACGAATAACGTTTTTATTCAGTCATGTAGTTTTTGGGGAGATCGATGCGTGCAGCGCCTGACGCAACCGCCGCCTCCGCTACCGCCCGCGACACCCGAGTGCGCAAACGCGCATCAAGAGGCTTCGGAATTATGTAGTCAGGGCCAAATTCCAGCTTGTCGACACCTGATGCTTTTAATACCGCCTCTGGTACCGGTTCTTTGGCGAGTTGGCGAATGGCTTCAACGGCGGCGAGCTTCATGTCGTCGTTAATGGCCTTGGCGCGTACGTCGAGCGCGCCGCGGAAAATAAACGGGAAGCACAATACGTTATTCACTTGGTTAGGATAATCTGAGCGGCCGGTCGCCATAATCAAATCGTCACGAACCGCTAGTGCTAGTTCAGGTTTAATTTCAGGATCTGGGTTCGAGCAAGCGAACACGATTGGCTTTTCGGCCATCAGTTTTAGCGCTTCTGGCGCCAATAGATTCGGCCCAGATACGCCAACAAATACATCAGCTTCCGTGATCACTTCTTCTAACGTGCGCTTGTCGGTGTTGTTGGCAAACAGCGCTTTGTATTCATTTAAATCGTCGCGACGGGTGTGAATAACGCCTTTTGAGTCGAGCATATAAATGTGCTCGCGCTGAGCGCCACACTTAATCAATAGCTCCATACAGGCAATGGCTGCAGCGCCAGCACCTAGGCACACAATTTGTGCTTTGCGTAGGTCTTTGCCTTGAATTTCCAGCGCGTTTAACAGCCCAGCGGCTGTCACAATAGCGGTACCGTGTTGGTCATCATGGAAAATAGGCACTTCGCAGCGCTCAATCAGAGCTTGCTCAATTTCAAAGCACTCAGGCGCTTTAATATCTTCTAGGTTCACGCCGCCGAAACTGTCGGCAATATTCGCTACGGTGTTGATGAAGTCTTGCGTGGTGCGGTGTGTCACTTCAATGTCGATGGAATCTAGCCCGGCAAAGCGCTTAAACAACAACGCCTTACCTTCCATAACTGGCTTTGACGCCATGGGCCCTAGGTTGCCCAAACCCAAAATGGCCGTGCCGTTCGAAATAACCGCCACCATGTTGCCCTTGGCAGTATATTTGTACACGTCTTCCGGGTTTTCAGCGATGGCTCTTACCGGCTCGGCCACACCTGGGCTATAAGCTAACGCGAGATCTTTACTTGTTTCTGCGGGCTTGGTTAGCTCAATACTTATTTTGCCAGGGGTTGGGTATGCGTGGTAATCCAAAGCTTGCTTGCGGAAGTCGGTCATATTGTGGCGCACCTATTTTTTCAAGTTATTCCGAGTATTGTAGTTTGAATCTTGCGAATAAGACATCTTACCTGATAAGGCACGCCATATTAGCTCAAAATAGATAGGTAAGATTTTAAATTGTTTAAATTGGCACCATCGAAATTTTCAATGAAACCGCAGCATTCCTTGTTTTGTGGACACAAAAAAGGCGCCTTCTGGCGCCTTTCTCGTTAATCTGCTTAAAAGGGTCTGAATTAAGACTCTTTCTTGCCACCCAACACGCTGAAACGCTTGTTGAATTTCTCGATACGACCGCCAGTGTCCATAATACGCTGTTTACCAGTGTAGAACGGGTGACACTCTGCACATACGTCCAAGTGCAATTCGCCGCCTTTAGTAGAGTTAGTCACAAAAGAGTGACCACAAGAGCATGATACTTTCAGCTCTTTATATTCTGGGTGGATACCTTGTTTCATGGGGTTACCTCGTTAGGCTGCATCGCCATCCGATCTATTGCCGGACACCATACAAATTACTGTTAAAAAATGTGCTGCTTTTATAAGCAACACGTCAAATTAGGGCGCGAATTATAAGCGAACTCGCTGCGCGAGTAAAGAGCGTTAATCGTTATTCGTGCGCTGTGCTGTTCGTCCGTGCTACGCACTGTTCGTAGATCTCACGAATAGCGAAGCGGACCAACAGTGAGCATAGCGAACGTACGAATAACGAATAACGCTTTATGGTTTTTTATGGTTTTATGGTTTTTTATTCTTGTTTTGTGCATTTTTATTCACTATAATTCATTCAAGTTTTGGCCATAAAGCAATGAGTGATTCGTACCAGTGGAACTTGATAAAAGCATACCATGCGCTGTATTTGGCGCCAGCGGCTATAGCGGCGTTGAATTGGCGTGGCTGCTGCATAATCACCCATTCTTTTCGCTTAAACATGCTTATTCTTCTAGCGCACGTGAAGAAGCAGAGCCCCTTGCTGGTTTGTACCCACAAATAGCGGGTCAGCTTGATATTATTCTGCAACCTTGGCACCCGGATTTGCTGTCGCAGCTTGCGCAGGAAGTTCGGGTGGTTTTTTTGGCGCTTCCCCATGAAGCGAGTGCTGAACTTGCCCCTATATTGATTAAAGCTGGGTTGGTTGTATTTGATCTTTCGGGGGCATTTCGGCTTCGCGACCCACAGCAACACCTGCAAGCTTATGCTTTTGAGCAACCCAACATTGGGGTTGACGCTATTCCTTATGGCTTAGCCGAATGGACAGTACTGCAGGGCCACGAGCCGCTGGTGGCAGTGCCTGGCTGCTACCCAACGGCAGCGGCACTGGCTTTAAAGCCGTTAATGCACTTGGTGCAAGGCACCCCTCTAATTAATGCGGTAAGTGGCGTTTCTGGTGCGGGCCGTAAAGCTGCCGCCCACACCAGTTTCTGTGAGGTCAGCTTGGCTGCGTATGGCGTTGCAACGCACCGCCATCAGCCAGAAATCTGCCAAAGTATCGGTCACCCAGTTATTTTTGTGCCACATTTAGGCAATTTTAAGCGCGGCATATTAGCAACCATTTATGCGCCATTGGAGGCCGGTACAACACAGCAAGATGTGGAGCTAGCGTTGCAGCGCGCCTACCGAGAGCAACCTTTAGTTCGTTTGTGCCACAAGCCACCTGCAATTAACGACGTTGTAGGTACGGCGTTCTGTGATATTCACGCGGTGGTGCATAACGGGCATGTCATTTTATGTGTGGCTATCGATAATTTACTGAAAGGCGCAGCGGCCCAAGCGGTGCAACTGGCCAATATGTATTTCGATATGCCAGCCAGCACTGGCCTAACCGGGCGTGGTGGTGTGATATGAGTACGCCATTAGTGATTAAACTTGGTGGCCGCGTGCTACAAAGTCACAGTAATTTAAATGCACTACTCACGATCATTGCGCAATTGGCTCAGTTGCGCCCGTTAGTGCTGGTGCATGGCGGTGGTGATCAAGTTGAAGCCTTATTAGAGCAATTGGGCCACACCAGCTTGAAGGTTGATGGCCTACGCATTACCCCTGCGGTGCAGATGCCGATTGTGGCGGGCGTGTTGGCCGGCGATGTGAATTCGCAACTGGTTGCCGTTGCTCAGCAGCATCAACTTAATGCCGTGGGCCTCACCTTGGCGGCCGGCCATTCGGTACGGTGCGAAGTAGACACCTCGCGTGGCGCGGTGGGTATTCCACAACCAAATCAACCGGCACTGCTGCAGTTGTTGCTGGACAAAAACTTCTTGCCTATTTTGAGTTCGATTGGTGCCGACGCCGCCGGTAATCGCCTGAACGTCAACGCGGACTTAGCCGCGGCTGCTGTCGCTCAGCTACTGCATGCCGATTTAATTCTACTCACCGATGTGCCCGGCATTTTGGACCAAGACGGTGAGCTTATCGAATCCATTTCTGTTGACCAAGCGCCCGCGCTTATTGCCGACGGCACCGTGCGTGACGGTATGTTGGTCAAGCTTAATGCCGCTGTGCAAGCAGCAACCGCCTCGCGACGAAGTATCGCGGTGGCCGGTTGGCAAGATGCCAAAGCGCTCACTCGCCTAGCAAAGGGTGAAGCAGCCGGAACCCGCATCCGCTTTTAATAGCTAACACAATTTAATACCTCAGCTTTACATGAAAGGTTACCAACACATGAATGATTTATTGGCTATGGGCGACTTGTCCCCGCAGCAAACCAACGACTTATTACAGTTAGCGCACACCATTAAACAGCGCCCAACCGCGTGGGCGAACTATTTGCAAGGCAAAAGCATCGCCCTGTTGTTTGAAAAGCCATCGCTACGTACCCGCGCCAGCTTTGCGGCCGGCATTAATCGCTTGGGTGGGCACAGCATTTATTTAGATGCGCAAAACCTGATGGGTGAGCGCGAGCCGGCCAGCGATGTCGGTGCCAACTTGGCGCTGTGGCACGACGCAATTGTGGCGCGTGTTTATTCACAGGCAACTTTAAATGAGCTGGCGGCCGCTTCGGGCAAACCGGTTGTGAATGCTTTAAGTGACATTTGCCACCCCTGCCAAGCATTAGCCGATTTACTAACCTTGCAAGAACAGCTTGGTGACTTGTCGCAGGTACACCTTACTTACATAGGCGATGGTAACAATGTGTGTCATGCGTTAATGGCCGGCGCCGCGCAAGTAGGAATGCAGTTACAAATAGTGACACCTGAAGGCTACGCGCCAAATGCTGAACTGTTGGCGGCGGCGCAAGAAGTCGCAGCTAAAACTGGTGGTGCTATTGTCGTTGCCCACAACTTAAACGAACTGCAACAAACCGATGCTATTTATACCGACACTTGGTTTTCCATGGGGCAAACGCGCGATAGCAATGACGTGATGCATGACTTTGCGCCGTTTCAAGTGAACAGCGACTTAATGAAGCGCCTTGGTGCCAAGCATTTTATGCATTGTTTACCGGCCTACCGTGGGCGGGAAGTGACTGCAGAAGTTATTGATGGCGCGGGCAGCTTGGTGCTGCAACAAGCCGAAAACCGTTTACACGCACAAAATGCGATTTTAGTGAAATTAATTGAAGGAGCTGCCGCATGAGCGCTGCTAAAAACACCTCTGTGAAAAAAGTTGTATTGGCGTACTCGGGTGGCTTAGATACCTCCGCGATTGTGCCCTGGTTAAAAGAAAACTACGACTGCGAAGTGGTGGCTTTTGTGGCTGATGTTGGCCAAGGCGACGACGAATTAGCTGGGGTTGAGGAAAAAGCCATCGCCTCGGGCGCAAGCAGCTGTTATGTGGTTGACCTAAAAGATAAATTCGCCAGCGAAGTGATCTATCCGACACTTAAAACCGGTGCCATTTATGAGGGCCAATACTTGCTAGGTACGGCGCTCGCGCGGCCAATTATTGCCGAAGCGCAAGTTGCCATTGCACGCCAAGTGGGTGCTGACGCGGTTGCTCATGGCTGTACCGGTAAAGGCAACGACCAAGTGCGCTTTGAGTCGGCGTTTGCTGCGTTAGCCCCTGACTTAAAAGTCATTGCGCCCTGGCGGGAATGGACCATGCGCTCACGCCCGCAATTATTAGCCTACTTAGCTGAACGCAATGTGCCGTGCAGTGCGTCAGCCACCAAAATATACAGTCGCGATGCCAACCTGTGGCACATTTCAACCGAAGGCGGCGAGTTAGAAGACCCATGGAACGAGCCAACCGAGCAGGTGTGGACCTGGACCGTGGCGCCAGAGCACGCACCAAATACCCCAGAGTATTTGAAGTTAACCTTTGCCAACGGTGAATTGACTCACATTAATGATACGGACTATCAGCCAGTCGACGCTATTTTACACCTCAATAAAGTAGCGGGTGCCCATGGAGTGGGCCGTCTCGACATGGTGGAGAACCGTTTGGTGGGCATGAAGTCGCGCGGTTGTTATGAAACCCCAGCGGGCGCTGTGCTGTATACCGCACTACAAGGGCTTGAAAGCTTGGTGCTCGACCGTACCACGCAAGATTACCGTATTCGCTTAGGCAATGAGTTTGCCCAGCTGATGTATGACGGCCGTTGGTTCACGCCTTTGAAAGACGTGATGTTAGCGGCGGCAACCAAAATCGCTGAGCCGTTAACTGGCGACATTATGGTGAAACTGTACAAAGGCCAAGCCACCGTCACCCAGAAGCGCTCGCCGAATAGCTTGTACTCCAATGCCTTTGCGACCTTTGACGAAGACGAAGTCTATAATCAACAGCATGCTGAAGGCTTTATTCGTTTATATAGCTTGGCAAGTCGTATTCGGGCCTTACATCAACAAGCAGACGACGCGGAGTAACACATGAGCTTATGGGGTGGACGGTTCAGCGAGCCAAGCGCCGCTGAATTTAAACAGTTTAATGACTCGTTACGCTTTGACTACGTGTTAGCGCCATTTGATATTCAGGCGTCACAAGCGTGGGCGGGCTCTTTACAGCACGCTGGGCTAATTAATGCGGACGAAAACCAGCAATTGCAGCAGGCTTTAAAAGAGCTGGCGAAGCGCGTGGCGCAGCAACCTGAGCTGCCGCTTCAAACTGACGCCGAAGACATTCATAGCTGGGTAGAAGCCCAGCTGATTGAAGCCATCGGCGCAACTGCGAAAAAGCTTCACACCGGGCGTAGCCGAAACGACTTGGTTGCCACCGATTTACGTTTGTTTTGTAAGCAGTTTGCACAGCATTTGATTACCGCCAATTTGGCTGCAATAGAGAACTTACTCGCCTTCGCTAGCCAATACAGTGACGCCATGCTGCCAGGCTATACCCACCTGCAACGGGCCCAACCCATAGTGGCTGGGCACTGGGCAATGGCCTATGTAAGCATGCTGCAGCGTGACGTTAGCCGACTACGAGAAACCGTGCGCCGCATGGATGTAAGCCCTCTTGGCAGCGGTGCCTTGGCCGGCACAACTGCACCGATTGATCGCGAAGCCTTGGCACATGAATTGGGTTTTCGCAATGCCTGTGAAAATAGCCTTGATGGGGTATCCGATCGCGACTTTGTGTTGGACTTATTAAACGCTGCGAGCAACGGCATGATTCATTTGTCGCGTATTGCTGAAGACGTTATTTTTTACTGCTCGGGCGAGTCTGGCTGCTTTAGCATGAGTGACCGTATTAGCAGCGGCTCGTCGCTTATGCCACAAAAAAAGAACCCAGATTTATTTGAGTTACTGCGTGGCAAAACAGGGCGCGTCATTGGGCATCAGCATGCTATGCAAATCACCCTAAAAGGGCTGCCGTTGGCTTACAACAAAGACATGCAAGAAGACAAAGAAGGCTTATTTGATGCCTTACACACCTACTTGCAATGCCTACAGATGTTAGCGTTTGCCGTGCCTGAACTACGGGTTAATAGTGCGCATGCGGCGCAGCAAGCTGCCCTTGGCTACAGCAATGCCACTGAACTGGCTGATTATTTAGTCAGCAAAGGCGTACCATTTCGTGACGCCCACCATATTACCGGTGAGTTGGTGGTTTTGGCTCAACAGCAAGGCCTTGCACTTGAGCAACTTAGCCTGAGTGACTACCAACAGGTATGCGCGCTGGTTGAGGACGACGTGTATGCCACCCTTGATTTGCAATACGGTTTACAAAAACGCTCAGCTTTGGGCGGCACCTCGCCAAGCGCAGTAAAAGTTGCCATTAAGCATGCTCAAGACTGGCTGCACGCGGCCGAGGCGGCCAGCAAGCACGTGCGCCAGGCACGCTTAGGTGATGTCGATAAAATTTGTGAATTAATCGCATATTGGGCTGATCAAGGTGAAAACCTGCCACGCGACAAAGCCGATATACTGCAAGCGATTCAAAGCTTCGCGGTCGCTGAAATCAATGATGAGGTGGTGGGCTGTGCCGCGCTTTATGTGTATAGCACCGGTTTAGCCGAAATTCGTAGCTTGGGCTTGTTCCCAATTGCGCAAGGCAAAGGTTTAGGCGCAGAACTCGTGGCATTCTTGCTTTGGAAAGCGCGTGAACTGGGTATTAGTCGCACCATTGTCTTAACCCGTGTGCCGGAGTTTTTCGGCAAGCTTAATTTCCGTATTACCTTAAAAGAAAAGCTGCCCGAAAAAGTCATGAAAGACTGTGACTTGTGCCCTCGCAAAGATAATTGCGACGAGACCGCGTTAGAATACCTATTGTAATGACACTAATCGACCACAGCTTTGGTTTGACAAAATACGTCACCGCGACCAAAATGTAACTAGTATAGTTACATTAAATCATTAACTATGAACAAGGAGGTTCAGTTGATTGATTCTTTCACATCATTGGTATTGCAGGCATTTTACGAGGTTGGTGAATATAGTGATCTGCCATTTCCTCCCTCTGCATTACAAAATGTGTTCGATATTTTAGACGACCTGAACGACCCGTACTTTTCTTATCGTGATTTTAGCGGCGTTTGGACGGTTCATCATTATGAGGGTATTGAACAAGCGGTCGTCACCGTAAACGGCGTTGAGCCTTGTGGGGCGATCACGTTTACATACCAAGGGAATCACGTATTCAATGTTGACTGTTTCGTGGAGGGCGTATGACTAAGCAATTCAAACCAACGATAAAGCGACGCATTCGCCATCCCGGTGAGATTTTTAAACAGCAGTTTATTGTTCGCTACAACCTTAAAATTCAAGACGCTGCTAATAAACTACACATAAATCGCGTTCAATTATCTCGTTTTCTCAACGGACATGATGCGGTTACGGTCACACTTGCGAGAAAACTTGAAGTAGCCACAAACGTGAGCGCTGAATACTGGCTAAATCGCCAAGCTCGATTTAATTTGCATGAGGCACAAAGGCAACAACATGAGGTACAAGCCGAATCACTATTCGGCTAGTCTTCAATGTCTTCCGGAATAGGCAGGCCGCGGCGGGTTAGCTCGTCGCGTACTGCTTGTGGAATACGATTTGGGTTGTCTTTGCGTAAATCGTCGTCGGTTGGCAATGGTTGGCCGGTGAACGCGTGTAAAAACGCTTCGCACAATAGTTCGCTGTTGGTCGCGTGGCGTAAGTTTTTGATTTGGCGGCGAGTGCGCTCGTCAGTTAGCACTTTAAGCACGCGGGTAGGAATAGACACCGTGATTTTTTTCACGTGTTCGCTTTTTTTACCGTGTTCCACATACGGATAAATATAATCGCCGTTCCATTCCATACTGCACCCCTTTGCTGTTCTGCTCAATATCAAAAACCATGCACAATGTGGTGAATTGTACTGCGCAAATTCGTGCAGTCAACTTTATACGCATAGCTGTCTATACGTCTTTTTGTGCTAACCTTGCGTAATCGTACTTTATTGGTGGAAAAACGCGCCGTATAATCGATACTGTATTTTTCGCATTGTTATCTATATTCAACCCTTGCCCCACAGGAGAAAGCACACGCATCATGACGGTTGAGGTTCAAGTTACCCCAGAGCAAATTCAGGCTGTTGCCGACACAGTACAAGTTCATAAATTTGGCGGCAGCAGTTTAGCTGATGCGTATTGTTACCGCCGCGTAGCACGTATTGTGACCGAGTATGCTGGCGCGAGCGACTTAGTTGTCGTATCAGCGGCTGGCGATACCACCAACCGTATTTTGGCCATTATTGACGCCAAAGGCGACGACTTAGGTGTAGCTGAAGTACTGCTCAAACAGTTGGAAAAATACCAGCAGGGTTTAATTCTTGAATTACTCAATGGCGACGTGCAGCAGCGTGTGCTGGCGCAGTCTCAACATGACTTTAAACGTTGGTACGCTTGGCTAGCTGGCGAGGAAGAAATTACCCGTCGCCCTGAGCTGTTATCATACGGCGAATTATGGAGCGCACGACTATTAGCTGCATTGCTTGAGCAGCAAGGCGTTACCGCAGACTATATTGATGCCCGCACCTTCTTGGTCGCCGATGACGCACCAGAGCCGCATATTCGGGTGGAAGTATCACGTGCTGGTTTACTGAACCGCATAGCACCGCACCCGGGCACCCGCTTTATTGTCACCGGCTTTATTTGTGCGGACCCACAGGGCAACTCGCTTATTTTAGGCCGTAACGGCAGTGACTACTCGGCAACCCTAGTCGGTAGCCTTATTGATGCCAAGCAAGTCACCATATGGAAAGACGTGGCTGGGGTGTATTCAGCCGACCCCCGCAAAGTTGAACGCGTGGTTAGCTTACCGACCATTGATTGGCAAGAAGCCGAAGAACTGGCCCGTTTAGGCAGCCCGATTCTTCACCCGCGTACCTTTCAGCCGGTGAACCGTGAGCGCATGGTGATTGCTGTGCGTTCAAGCTTAAAAGTAGAAAACCAGCAAACCCGCATTGGCCAATACCAAGACGCCACGCCACAGGGCAAAGTATTGACCTCGCTAACTGACGTGGTGCTATTTCGGGTTGATTTAAGCGATGCCAAGCTGGTTCAACAGTTTGAAGAGCTCGAACTTGTACCGTTAATTAGCTGGAACGAAGTAGCCCAGCACCATGCGTACTATGCGTATCACCAAAACCATTTGGACTACTTAGAACGTTGGTTAGAAGACGTTGATAAAGCGGATCATGTGGTGCAAATGCAAGGCTATTCGATGATTGCTTTGGTGGGACATCGCATTCAAGAAACTGATCAATACAGCACCTTTAAAGCAGAACTGAGTGCGCAAAACCTGCGCCGCTTGGCGTTTTCGCCTGACAGCACCTCGGTTATTGGTATTTTAGAGCAGAAGCTGGATAACCGTTTGTTAAACCGTTTGCACAGCCAGTTATTTAATTACCGCCGTAGCTTGGGCGTATTGGTGGTCGGCCGCGGTAACATTGGTAGTGCGTGGTTATCGCTATACCGCCGCTTGCGCGAGCGCATCAACGAGCAAATGGATGTACGTATTATCGGCATTTTGAACTCAACCCGCATGTGGCTTGATTATAATGGCCTGGAGCTTGATCACTGGGAAGCTAGCTTTGATAAATTCGCGCGCCCTTATGAGCTCAGCCAATTGATTCCGGAGCTGCCAAATGCGCCATACGATGAGTTGGTAATGCTCGATTTAACCGATGCAGTGCCCGTTGCACAGCTGTACCCAAGCTTTTTTGCCAACGGCCTACATATTATTAGCGCCAATAAGCGCGCTGGTGCTTCGGGTGAGTCGCAGTACAACGAAATTCGTACCATCCAACGCGAATACGAACGCGAGTGGTATTACAACACCACGGTGGGCGCCGGTTTGCCGTTAAATTATGCACTGAATGACTTGCGCAACTCTGGTGACACCATTCGCAGCATTTCAGGTATTTTCTCAGGAACCATGAGCTGGCTGTTTGAGAATTTTAATGCCGAGGTAAAATTCAGCGACTTAGTACGCGAAGCCAAAGCACGCGGATTAAGTGAGCCTGACCCACGCGAAGACTTAACCTGCCAAGATATTGTTCGTAAATTGCTTATTTTGGCCCGTGAAATTGGCTTGAAGTTAGACTGGAAAGATATCGATGTTGAAAGCCTTTTGCCAGAGCAACTCGAAGATATTCCGCTCGATGAGTTTATGCGTCGCTTGCCGGAGCTAGACGACAGCATGCACGATTTATACTTAGACGCGCAAAAAACCGGCAAGGTGCCACGGCTGCTCGCTAGTTTCGCGGTACAAGACGACGACAGTGTGCGCGCTCGAGTGGGCATTGAATACATTCCCGAAGGCGACATGCTAGCGAACTTGATTCCTGGCGAGAATATTTTCGTGATTTACACCGATTGGTATCACGAAATGCCTTTAGTTATCAGCGGCCCAGGGGCGGGTAAAGAAGTTACCGCCGGTGGTGTGCAGTCAGACTTAAACCAGTTGCTTAGTCGCCTAAGCAACCGGCATAGTCGCTAATTATTAGAAAATCGAGTCGTCGTCAGCAAAGATATCTTTGTTTGACGACTTCTGCTCGGCATATTCGGTCGGCGCGGTGCCCGGTAAGAAATACTCAAACCGCGTCGAATAATCATTCTTACGGCTTAATTTCCCGGTGGCTAGGTCAATACGCGCCATCACCAGTCCTGGTGGCACCTGAAACGGCTGAATATCGGCGTCTTCAAGTGCGGTTTCCATATAGTCAATCCACATCGGCAACGCAGTTTTTGCGCCGCCTTCAGCACCGCTGATGGGCTGCTCTTGTTGATCAAGGTTTTCATTCATGGTGGTGCTACCGAGCGCCCGCTCCAAGTTGTCAAAACCAACCCAAGCAGTGGTCACCAAGCCACTGACGTAACCAGAGAACCAAGTGTCTTTGCTGTCGTTGGTCGTCCCTGTTTTACCGACAATGTCGCGGCCAGCTAGGTCGACAATTTTTTCTGAGCGTTGAATACGCCAGGCCGTGCCGTTCCAACCGGTGCGGTGCTGCCAACTACCCCCACCCCACACTGCAGACTGCATAGCTTCTGTTATTAAATATGCGTTTTGTTCGGTGATCACCCGCGGCGCTTGAATAACCTCACGACCGTTTTCTTCTTCACATAAAACACAAGCGACGGCTGGGCGCGCTGTATAAACCACCTCGTCATTGTCATTCTCAATGCGCTCAATGAAATAGGGGTTCACTAAATAACCGCCGTTAGCAAATACCGCGTAACCGCGCGCTACTTCAAGCGGGGTTTGTGACGATGAGCCCAACGACAGCGACTCATTACGTGGAAGCTCATCAATTGGAAAGCCAAAGCGCGTCATATATTCAACAGTCGTATCGATACCTAGCGAACGCATCAGGCGCACAGACACCACGTTTTTAGATTTTGCCAGCGCTTGGCGCACGCGAATCGGCCCTTCATAAACATCGGGTGAGTTACGCGGCCGCCACGCGATGCCGCTACCGGGGCTCCACTGATTAATTGGCGCGTCGTTTACTAACGTCGCTAAAGTAAAGCCATTTTCTAACGCCGCCGAGTAAATAAACGGCTTCACGTTAGAGCCAATTTGTCGCTCGGCCTGAATAGCTCGGTTAAATTGGCTCATCGCGAAACTATAACCACCCACCGCGGCGGCAATACTGCCATCTTGTGGGCGCAACGAAATAATCGCACCACTTGGCTCGGGTATTTGTGCCAAGCGCAACCCTTGCTCGGTTGCCCGCACGCGAATCAGTTCTCCCGGAGCCAATATGTCGCTAGCAGTTTTCGGTGCTGGCCCTTGACGGTCTGCGTGCATGTACGGACGAGCCCAAGCTAAGCCTGACCAAGAAATTTCTCGTTGGCTACCACTTGCTGTCAGCACTAACGCTGCTTGTTCGGTTACCCCTAACACCACGGCAGGCACCGTTAAGCCAATGGCTTCCTGCTTGTTTAGGTAATCGCGAATGTCATCATGCTGCCAAGCATCTTCATCTGCTTGCCATAACACCGCTTCGGCACCACGATAACCGTGGCGCTCATCATAAGCATGCAAATTTAACTGCACCGCACGCTGCGCCGCACGCTGCTGCTTGGCATTAACCGTGGTGTATACCTTGAAGCCAGCGTTATAGGCGGCTTCTTCACCGTAACGAGAAACCAAGTCGGCGCGCACCATTTCCGCCAAATACGGTGCACTCATGGTCACTTCAGCGCCGTGCAGCCGCGTTTCAATAGGTTCGTTAAGGGCCGCTTGATACTGCGTTTGTGTAATGACGTTTTCTGCCAACATACGCCCAAGTACCACAGCGCGGCGTTCACGTGCGCGCTCAGGATTAGAAATTGGGTTCATGGTGGAAGGCGCTTTTGGCAAGCCCGCAATCATAGCCATTTGCGCTAACGTTAGGTCTTTGACATCTTTGCCGTAATAAACTTGCGCTGCCGCCCCAATACCATGCGCGCGGTGGCCAAAGGTAATTTTGTTGAGGTATAACTCGAGTATTTCGTCTTTACTGAGCTCGCGCTCCATGTGCAACGAGATAAACGCTTCTTTTATTTTCCGCGTCCAGGTTTGCTCGAAGCTCAAATAAACATTTCGCGCCAGCTGCTGGGTGATGGTACTACCCCCCCCTTGAATTTCGCCGGTGGTTAATAACAGTGCAAAGGCGCGCGCCACACCAATAGGGTCGATACCGAAGTGATCGTAAAAGCGCTGATCTTCAGTGGCTAAGAAAGCGTTGATTAATGGCTGCGGAATATCCTCTAATTTCAGAGGAATACGACGAATTTCACCAAACTGCGCAATCAGTTCACCGTCTGATGAGTACACCTGCATCGGCGTTTGTAACCGCACATCTTTCAATTCAGCTACGGTGGGCAGCTCATCTTGCCAATAGAAATATAAGCCGACAACTGTGATTGTCCCTAGAATTGTTAGCGCTGCAAAAACTGCCAGCATCCACTTTATAATTTTCAAGAAACCGCCCCTTTTTTCCCTTTCAGCTATACTGTTTTACAGGTTGCGCAAATTACGTTCATATTATAGAAAGATAACAGTAGAAACGTAATGTTTATTTAGATTGTGCAAAGAACTTTGCACAATGCTTACCTTTCTGCTTAATATGAGGTTCGGCATAGAACAATTTTAATAATATAATGCCGGAACACCGGTCCACTTTAGGGGAGCATTATGGGGCTATTTGGTCTGGGAAAAAAGCCAGGTCTAGGAATTGATATCGCTTCGGATGCCGTAAAAGCAATTGAACTTGTACCAAGCGGCGACACATATGACATTACGCAGGTTGCTGAAGTTGCTTTACCGAAGAATTTAATTACCGACGACGAAATTGCTGATATAGAAAAGCTTGCGAAAATGATTACGCAGGTACGTAAGCGCATGGGCAGCACTCGGGTTGCCGTTGCTGCCGTGTCTGGTAACCAAGCCATTTCCAAGCAAGTACCCATGAGTCTTGATCTTGATGATGAAGCCATCGCCGAAAAAATTGAAAGCGAAGCCGAAGCGTTAATCCCGTTCCCTATTAACGAAGTTCGCTACGATTTTGAAAGTTTAGGTGAGCATCAAACCTTGCCAGGGCAACAACGTGTATTGGTCACGGCAACACGTACAATTAGTGTCGATAGCCGCGTGCAGGCGCTAGAAGCTGCCGGTTACAAAGTTGCCATCATGGATGTCGACAACCAAGCTATTGCGCGAGCGTGCAGCCATTTGCTACCACACATGCACCCAGAAATTCTTGATAGCAAACTGCCGTATTTAATTTTAGATATTAGTACCAGCGCCATTCAAATTATTGTCATTCACCAAGGCGAAGTGGCGTTCCATCGCTTTCAGTCGGGTGGGCTTTCGCAACTACTCAGTGCACTTGATGAGGACGGCAGTATTGACCATGGAGAAATCATGGCAAAACTGCGTTCGGGTGATATTGATGAATTTCCATCGTTAATTATTCAAGACTTCTTGAGTAACCTTTGGAACCAAGTAAGTCGCGGTGTACAAATGTACCAAAGCAACGCGGCGGACAAAGGCTTTTCTTCAATACTCTTAATTAACACTGGCGCTATGTTGCCAATGATTACTGAGGCTTTGAGTGAACAGGTGGACTACCCAGTGCATGCACTGAACCCGTTCGAGCATTTTATTCTGCCCAGTAAGTTTTCCCACTTACAAAATCACGGGCCGCGCTTTGTTGAAGCTATTGGCCTCGCGTTACGGAGTTTTGCGACATGGCACATGTAAACCTACTGCCTTGGCGCGAAACTGCGCGCCAAAGGGCCAAAACACGATTTGGTATTCATGCAGGTATTGCTGTGGGTATTGCAGCTGTCATCTTTGGTGCAGCTTATATGGTCATCGGCGATTACAAGAGTTATCAGCAACGCCGCAATAACTATTTACAGTCGCAAATTCGTATTCTAGATAGCCAAATTGCTGAAATTAGCTCAATTAACAAGAAAAAGAGCGAGATTTTAAATCGTATCAAGCTTATTCAGGCGCTGCATGAAGACCGCAACACTGCCATTACGATTTTTAACGAGTTAACTGAAAGAACGCCAGATGGGGTGTATTTGCACGCTTTAGAAAAACGTGACATGCAACTGATTATCAGTGGCCGCAGCATTTCCAACAACCGCGTATCTGAATTTTTACGTAATTTAAGAGAGTCCGCAGTGTTTGAGCAGCCGGACTTACGTAGTGTTGTTTCTGCCGATGCCCAATCACGTGGCCGCAATGCGCGCGGTAGTGGCGATTACGATGCCTTTTCATTGGTGGTTAATATTGTGCCGCCAGCTAGCGCGGAGGCAGCTAAAAAATGAGTATGAACAGCCTACGTGAATTAGACATTAACGAATTGCCGTTTTGGCCACGACCGTTTCGAATGGCGGTGTTGGTTATTATTGGAATTGCCGTGTTAGCTGCGGCCTACCACTTCATTCTGGCCGACGAATGGGCGGCATATAAACGCGAAGTAGCCAATGAGACCACGCTGAAACAAGATTATGAAACCAAATACTCAACGGCCGTCAACTTACCTTTGTATCGGGAGCAACTAGAGCAACTTAACAGTGACTTAGAAACCTTGTTAAGCATGCTGCCAAACGATGACGAAACGCCAAAACTTCTGGACGATATTAGTTTGATTGGTACCCGCAGTGGCCTGCGTTTTGATCGCATTGAATGGCTAAACCCGCAACCTCGAGAGTTTTATACCGCCCTACCCATGCGCATTGAATTACGTGGCGAGTATCATCAAATTGGTGATTTTGTCGGCCAAATGTCGAGCCTTGATCGCATCATCAGTGTGAAGAATTTCAAAATGCAGCTACAAGACGATGGCGGCACGCTTAGCTTATCGGTGAACGCACAAACCTATCGTCAACAAACCTTGAGGGCGAAACCATGATGCGATTGGTTATTAGTCTTGCCGCAATAGGTGTGTTAGCCGGCTGCGCGCCAACCGGTCACCAAGATCTTGAGCAATTTACCGCGCAAGTTCAGCAACGCGCTAAACCCGGTATTAGCCCACCGCCACAGCTGCCAGAACTTGAGCGTATTCAATATACGGGGTCGAATATTCGTAACCCATTTCAGCCAACACCATTGCGCGCCGGCCCAGAGCCTGGGGTGGGGCAAAATTGCCCGCAACCAACGCTTGGCAAACCGCAGGGCAACCTTGAAGGGGTTGCTCTTGACCAGCTGTCATTGAGTGGAACCATGCGCTCAAACGGCCAGCTAGTCGCGCTATTGGTGTCGAACGATGGCAAACTATTCCGCGTAGAGCGAGGCGACTTTATTGGCCTTGATAACGGCCGTATTATCTCGATTACCAACCAACAAATTTCGATTCGTGAATGGTTAGCAACTGGCGACGGTTGCTGGCAACAACGTGACGTGTCGTTAACCTTGCTGAACTCGCAAAGGAGCTCGAACTAATGAAGCACTTAATCCGTACCTTTTATTTTCTGTTGTTGATGCCGCTGGCGGTATCCGCAAATGAGCTTCTACGGGTTGAGCAGATTGCGCTGAACAAAGATCGCTTTAACTTAGAAGCGCACTTTTCAACACGCGTCGAGTCACCTGTAGTGCAACGCAGCAGCAACCCTAATTTGCATGAGTTTTTGCTGCTTGGTACCAAAGCAAATATGCCTGATGGGCGGTTGAACCTAAATGACCACCCATTATTGGACTACGTCGAAATTGAGCACCAACGCGAAGACTTAATGCTTCGCGTACACACCAAACAGCCGTTAGAGCACTTGATGAGCCGCTTTGGCGAAGTGATGGTGTTGGTGTTTGTGGCTAGCAAAGACGACCAACCGAAAGCGACAGCTGCTACCAACACGGCTAAGCCGGCAGTTGAAAAACCGGCAACCAGGCCGGTAACCAAGCAACCGGCTAAGGCTAAACCAGAGCCAGCGACAAAAACTGCAGCGGCAGAAAAGCCAGCAGCACAACAGCCGCAGCGTGCTGAAGTTCGTACCGAAACGCAGTCTAAGCCTATCGCAAATGCAACCAGAAGTGCGGTTACCAACATTAATTTTTTCCGTTTATCCAATGATGTCGGTCAGGTAAGTATTGCGCTAAATAAAGACAACGTTGAGCACGAAGCCCGCATGAAAGGCAACGATCTTGAAGTCATTCTGTATGACACCGATTTACCCGAAGACTTGCTATATGTGCTGGACGTTAGCCAATTTGCAACGCCAGTTGCCTTTGTCGAAACTTTCCGTGATGGCCGCCATAGCCGCATTAAAATTGCCGGTAAAGCCAAGTTTAAACATCAACTTGAGCAAATTGATGGCTATCTTCGCTTGAATTTAATGCCGGCGCCTCAAGCCTCGGCACAAGAAGCACAAGCTAAGTCGAGCCAGAAACCAATTTCGTTGAACTTCCAAGATGTCCCGGTTCGCCAATTGCTGCAAATTTTGGCCGAAGAGAACAATTTAAACCTCGTCGCCAGTGAGTCAGTCACTGGGAACATTACCTTACGCTTAGAAAATGTTCCTTGGGAGCGAGCTCTAGAAACTATTTTGCGCGTGAAAGGGCTAGATAAGCGCTATGACCAGAATATTCTGATAGTTGCGCCTGCTTCTGAGTTGGCTCAACGTGAAGCAGAACAGCTTGAGAGTCAGCAACGCATGCAAGACCTTGCACCACTTGAAAGTTCTTACATTCAGATTAACTACGCCAAAGCAGAAGAAATTGCACAAATACTTCGCACCGATAGTTCTGATTTGCTTTCAACTCGCGGTGCCGTAACGGTTGATGAGCGTACCAACACCTTGTTAGTGCGTGATACTTCAGAGCAAATTGCCACCGTTAAAGCCATGGTTAACGTGCTTGATGTGCCGGTTAAACAGGTGATTATTGAAGCACGTATGGTAACTGTACGTGACAATATTAGCGACGAACTCGGTATTCGCTGGGGCGTTACAGAGCCTTCCGTAGATACCTCACAACCGCTACCTTGGGGCACTGGCACTAGCGTCACTGGCGACTTTAATGTGAACTTGCCAATTGCTTCGCCGGCCGCCACCATTGGTTTCCAAGTCGCTAAGTTAGCCGATGGTCGTTTATTAGATCTTGAACTGTCGGCTCTTGAGCGAGAAAACAAAGGTGAGATTATTGCTAGCCCGCGTATTACCACCGCGAACCAAAAAGAAGCCTATATCGAGCAGGGTACAGAGATTCCGTATGTTGAAAGTGCATCATCGGGCGCTACCTCAGTACAGTTTAAAAAGGCTGTTTTAGGATTAACCGTTACGCCGCAAATTACCCCAGATAACCGGGTTATTTTGGACTTAGTGATCACACAAAACACCCGTGGTGAAACTGTCAGTACACCAACTGGCCCAGCTGTTTCAATTGACACGCAAGAAATCAGCACTCAAGTGTTGGTGGAAAACGGCGAGACCATTGTTTTAGGTGGTATCTATCAGCAGCAAATTTTGAATGACATTTCGAAAGTACCGTTGCTTGGCGATATTCCATACGTAGGCGTGTTGTTCCGCACCGACAGTCAGGTGAATGAAAAACGCGAGCTATTAATCTTCGTGACGCCACGAATTGTAACGAATACGCCGTAAACCTTGCTTATGTAGCTGTGACTTGCGATAATCGCGCATCTTTTTGGTTGGGTTAAGGAAGGTCTTGAGACACTCCGGATTCCGTGAGTCACAGCTAGTTAAATAAGTGAAGTAACACATCAATATGGCTGAAAAACGTAACATTTTCTTAGTTGGCCCTATGGGCGCTGGTAAAAGCACAATTGGGCGGCAACTTGCTCGCCAACTCCACCTCGAATTTTACGACTCTGATACCGAAATCGAACGCCGCACAGGTGCCGATATTGCGTGGGTATTTGAGTTAGAAGGCGAGGAAGGCTTTCGTCTGCGCGAAGAAAAAGTTATTGAAGAACTCACCGAAAACACCGGCATTGTGTTAGCAACCGGCGGTGGCTCAATTCTTAGCAAAGAAAGCCGCAATCGGCTGTCTGCGCGTGGCGTGGTGGTCTATTTGCAAACCACCATCGAAAAGCAACTTGCTCGCACTCAACGCGACAAACGTCGTCCGTTAATTGCTGAAGCAGATAACCCTCGCGAAGTACTTGAAAACTTAGCCGAAGCGCGTAATGCTTTGTACGAAGAAATTGCCGACATTGTAGTGCGCACTGACGAGCAAAGCACTAAAGTGGTCATTGACCAGATTATTGAAAAGGTTGGCTTATAACAGCCCGTTAATTGCCACGCGGAGGCGCTCATGCAGAAAACCACACAGCAGATTATCGTGGGCCTGGGTGAGCGCAGCTATGCAATTGATATTGGTGTAGGGCTACTTTCTCGCACCCCACTGTTCAACGTATTACCGCACCAAATTCTAATTATTACCAATACCGTTGTTGGCCCACTATATCTTGATCAGGTGCGTGCGCAATTAGCAAGCCACCATGTGGTTGTGCATACTATTGACGACGGTGAAAGCGCTAAAAGCCTTGCCAATTACGGCGCCATCATGGACACCCTCATTCAGTATAACTTTAATCGCGACTGCGCTGTGGTTGCGCTGGGTGGTGGCGTTGTTGGCGACCTGGCCGGTTTTGTTGCAGCTACCTATCAGCGGGGTGTGCGCTTTTATCAAATTCCGACCACCTTATTGGCCCAAGTGGACTCGTCTGTCGGCGGTAAAACAGCGATCAACCACCCTGGTGGCAAAAATATGGTCGGTGCATTCTACCAACCGCAAGGGGTGCTGATTGACACCAACTGCTTGGCTAGCTTGAACGATCGCGACTACGCCTGCGGCCTTGCTGAGGTTGTAAAATACGGCGTTATTGCTGACGCTGAATTTTTTGCTTGGCTTGAAGCCCACGTCAACCAATTAAACGCACGCGACAGCGGGGCCTTAACCTATGCCATTCAGCGCAGTTGCGAAATAAAAGCTGACATTGTGGCGGCCGACGAGCGGGAACAATCCGTACGTGCACTATTAAATTTAGGCCACACGTTTGGGCACGCCATTGAAGCCGCTCATTATGATACTTGGAAGCACGGTGAAGCCGTAGCTGCCGGCACTGTGATTGCGGCCAAGCTTATGCATCAGCTGGGTGAGTTAAGCGCCGCAGATATGGCTCGTATTGAAGCCCTATTACAAGCCTTTCAGTTACCGGTACGCGCACCCAAAATGCCGTTAGCGCAGTGGCAAGCATTTATGCAACGTGATAAAAAAGTACAAGACGGTACCGTTCGCTTGGTGTTACCAACGGCCATTGGCGCCGCAAGTTTACGCCCCATGGCCGACTGGCAGGTTATTGGCCAAGCCATTACAGCAATGAGCACAACTAATGATTAAGCAGCGCGCCTTTTTAAAATGGGCAGGCGGAAAATACAACCTTATTGAGCCAATAACCGCAGTGCTGCCGGCAGGCAATAAGCTTATTGAACCATTTGTTGGCGCTGGCTCGGTATTTTTAAACACCGACTACCCGAAATATTTGCTGAACGACGTGAACCCGGATCTAATTACCTTATTTAAAACCGTGAAACGTCGTCCAAAACGCTTTATTGAAGATGCACGCAAACTATTTACGCATGCCAATAACAGCGCCGATGCCTATTATGCGCTGCGCCAGCAGTTTAACCAAAGCACCGACCCTTATGAGCGTTCGTTGTTATTTTTGTACCTGAATCGTCATGGCTACAACGGCTTATGTCGCTACAACTTGTCAGGGCAGTTTAATGTGCCTTTTGGGCAGTATTTACGACCTTATTTTCCACAAGCGGAAATTGAGTTTTTTGCCGAAAAAGCGAAACGCGCTACCTTTACCTGCATGAGCTTCGAAAATGTATTTCGCCGCGCCCGCCAAGGCGACGTGGTTTATTGCGACCCGCCCTACGCACCACTGAGCTTAACCGCTAACTTCACCAGTTACGCCTGTGGTGGGTTTGGTATGGATGACCAAACGGAACTGGCACGCCGCGCAGAAAATACCGCCAAAAAACGCGGTATCCCGGTGGTGATAAGTAACCACGACACTGAATTTACGCGATTGTTGTATAAAAAGGCGCAGTTAGAAACCCTGCAAGTGTCGCGCTTTATTAGCCCTAAGGGCGAAAGCCGCGGCAAAGTTGCCGAACTACTCGCCGTATACGCTCAACGCACTGGCAACGTCGTTACTTTAAATCCTCAGTTACGGAAGCACGTACGATGAACTGGTATTTAAAAAGCTTTGCTGAACTTACAACAACCGAGTTGTACGCAATTTTGCAGCGCCGCGAAGAGGTGTTTGTAGTGGAGCAAACATGCCCTTATTTAGATGCGGATGGCGCCGATGACAGAGCATTGCACTTGTGGGCCGATAGCGACAAAGAAAGCGTGGTGGCTTATGCACGAATCTTTTTAGGCGAAAGCAGTAACGGGTATAGCCGTATTGGTCGGGTACTCACTTCTGAGTCAGTACGTCGCCACGGTTATGGCCGTGAGCTCATGCTGCGCGCCATTGACGTATGCGAACGCTATACCCCACAGCTCCCCATTCGTTTAGGTGCGCAAGTGTATTTACGAGCCTTTTATGAAAGCTTTGGGTTTGTCGCCATTAGTGGCAAGTACCTTGAAGACGATATTCCCCATATTGATATGGAACGCCGTTAATGAGCGACAATGGCTTTGTGCTCGAGCAAGGCGACAATGGCTTGCAACTGCGCTGGCTAGAACAGCCCAAAATGTTGCCGCTTCGCATTGATTTTTTAGCCGGTAAAAATGCGTTTCGGGCCGCGCAAGCGCGCATTAAAGACGAAGCCATTGCGCGGGCCTGTGCGCTGCACAAACTAAAAGCACCTAGTCTATTAGATGCTACAGCTGGCCTTGGCCGCGATGCGTTAGTACTTGCTCAATTAGGTGCCCATGTTGGGCTAAACGAACGCCACCCCATAGTGCGCCAGCTGTTACAAGACGCATTGCAACGTTTGCACGCCGCCATGCCAGATTGGCAGCAGCGACTATACTTTGTTGATATTTCAGAATTAGCGGCGCTGACCGACGACAGTTTTGATGTGGTTTATTTAGACCCGATGTACCCTAAAGGTGATCGCAAAGCCAAAGCCGCCGTAAAGAAAGACATGCAAATGTTTCAGCAACTTGTTGGCAGCGACGAAGACGCCGACGCCCTGCTAGCACCTGCATTACGTATTGCGCGTCAGCGCGTGGTGGTAAAACGCCCACAACATGCTGACTTTTTAGCCGGTGTAAAACCTCACGCACAAGTGATCAGTAAAAAACACCGCTTTGACCTTTATTTTCCGGAGCAACAACATGATTAAAACGAATGATCGTATTCCTGCTGGCACGTTAACAGCACTTGGTGAAGTGGGCATGCAGCAATTTGACCCAGCCGAGCTATTTGCCAAAGGCACGCATATTTTGTTTGCCGTACCTGGCGCCTTCACGCCTACTTGCTCAGAGAAGCATTTACCTGGCTTTGTTGAGCACGCTGACAAACTGCGCGCCAAAGGCGTACAAACCATTGCATGCGTTGCAGTAAACGATGCGTTTGTGATGAAAGCATGGGGCAAAGCATTAAACGTTGGTGACGCCGTGATGTTATTGGCTGACGGCGATGCGTCATACCACCGCGAGCTTGGCCTGATTAAAGAAACAGGCAGCTTTGGCGGTACCCGTGCCGAGCGTTACGCCATGGTGATTACTGATGGTGTGATTAAACATTTATTTGTTGAAGACGAAAAAACATACGGCGTCAGCAGCGCTGAGCACGTACTTGAAGCGTTGTAAATGTCGCAACACGCTGCACATGATGTGATTGTGATTGGGGCCGGCGCTGCCGGCCTTCATTGCGCTGCCACCGCAGCCAAACGCGGCCGACGTGTGGTGGTGCTTGATCATGCCAAACAAGCAGGTAAAAAAATTCTTATCTCGGGTGGTGGCCGCTGTAACTTTACCAACATGTACGCCAGCCCAGAAAACTACTTGTCAGAAAACCCACATTTTTGTAAGTCAGCCTTAAGCCGTTACACCCAATGGGACTTTATTGGCTTAGTTAACGACTACGGTATTGCGTACCACGAGAAAACTTTAGGCCAGTTATTTTGCGACAACAGCGCCAAAGATATCGTTAATATGCTGATGAAAGAGTGCAGCAAATACGGTGCTCACGTGCAGTTACGCACCGAGGTGCTTGGTGTCGACCATAGCGCCGATGGCTACGTGGTGAAGACGTCACAAGGGTTGTTGCAGGCCGAGAAAGTGGTGGTGGCTTGTGGCGGGTTATCCATGCCGAAACTCGGCGCAACGCCTTTGGGCTACCAGCTTGCTGAGCAGTTTGGCCACCGCATTGTGCCCGTGCGTGCCGGCTTAGTCCCTTTTACCCTGCACGATGCCGACAAACAGCGTTACGCTGAACTTTCCGGCTTGTCGGTGGATGTTGTGGCGAGCAACGACCGCGCCAGCTTCAAAGAGGCGATGTTGTTTACTCACCGTGGTGTTTCTGGGCCGTCTATGCTGCAAATATCGTCGTATTGGTACCCTGGTGAAACCGTTGCCGTGAATTTATTGCCGCAAGAAAATGTCTTTGAAAGCTTAACTGCGCTGCGCCAAAGCCGCCCCCGCATGAGCCTACGCACCGCCGTACAAGAGTGGTTTCCAAAACGGCTAGCCCTAACCTTATGCGAGCAATACAATTGGCCCGACAAAAACCTAGCAGACTGCAGTAATGCCCAATTACAGCACGTTGCAGACACCCTGCACCAGTGGCCGCTAAAACCAAATGGCACCGAAGGTTACCGTACCGCAGAAGTAACCCTAGGCGGCGTCGACACCAATCAAATCAGCTCGAAAACCATGGAAAGTCGCCTACAACCCGGCTTGTATTTCATTGGTGAAGTACTTGACGTAACCGGCTGGCTAGGTGGCTATAACTTTCAATGGGCCTGGAGCAGTGGCTGGGTTTGTGGTGAGAGCGTTTAATACGCTGCGGTTAAACAAGCTTGGTCAACACGCTATCGGCCCACAAGGCCGCTGCTTTCGATGACGGATGAAACCCATCACGGGCCATATACTCAGGTTCAAATGGAAAATCGAACGTAAGATAGTCACACTTTGCGGCGACACTTTTTACTTCCGTATTGTTTGTTTCCACGCAATGGTGCCACAGCGCTATATTCAATTGTTTGGCTTGCTGCCCAATAAACCAACGCAATGGTTGTGGCAGCGCTGGGAATTTGTGCATCGGCGGTACCGCTGTGAAGATAATTCTTGGCGCGCCACGCTCAACTTGTAAATAGTTTGTCAGCTTGAGTAAGTCAGCTCGCCACTGTGAAACCGTTGTGCGTTTCGTGACATCGTTCACGCCTGCAGAAATAACAACGACATCAAAATGTACACCTGCCGGCTGCTGTTTGGCCAGTTTAAGAATGCCGGCACAGGTTAACCCAGATTTAGCCCACAACTGCCAATGCACGCGATAGCGCAATCCCAATTGATTCACTAGCCGGCCACACAAGGCCTCGCTTTGCACGCTGCAGCCCACACCTGCAGCAGCCGAGTCGCCCAAGATTAGTAGGCGCATCGGCTCACCGTTACCGCTAACACCCTCGCGCTCGCCGGCCGCCTCAGGCAACCGTAATGTATTTGAGCGCACCCGCTTTCCTTGCCAAATAAGCAGCGGAGCTAGAATTATCATCAGTATTTTCACAATTGGTTACTTTTCCTCGATAGGTCACAAATGAATTATGGTATATCTTGAAGTGACCTTAACATTCTTAATATAGGTGTTATTCATGAGGCTTACCACTGGCCGACTGCTCGTGTTAGATGATGATCATCAAGTTAGCTCCACCATTCGCGAAATGGCGCAAGCAGCTGGCCTTACTGCGCAGTCATGCACAGCGGCCGATGAATTTTTTAAACAGGTTCAGCAGTTCGAACCCAACCCATATTATTCTCGATTTAGCCATGCCCGGCGCTGACGGTGTCGAGGTCATGCGCCGCTTAGCGCAAGAGCAATGCCACGCGACGCCATGCCGAGCGGTGGGAAATTAACCATTGAGAGCGCCAACGCACTGCTAGACGAAGACTATGCGCATGCCCATACCGAAGTCACGCCCGGCGAATATATTGTTATTTCTGTGTCCGACACGGGTACCGGTATGGCGCCCGATGTTATTCACCATGCCTTCGAGCCATTTTTCACCACCAAAGAACGCGGCAAAGGTAGCGGCCTCGGCTTGAGTATGGTGTATGGCTACGTCAAACAGTCCAATGGGCATATTAAAATTTACTCAGAGCTAGAGCTCGGCGCATGACGCATTAGAAATGCTGAAAAATCAGCGGTTTGACTTGCTGTTTACCGATGTGGTGATGCCCGGTATGAATGGCCCACAATTGGCAGTCGAAGCGCATAAACTCTATCCGGACATGAAACTACTATTTACCTCGGGCTATACTGAAAACGCCATTGTTCATCATGGCCGATTAGACCCCGGCGTGAAGCTATTGAGTAAGCCTTATCGCCGCCAAGACCTCGCGAACAAAATTCGCGAAGCCTTAGACGACTAATCGACACGTTTAGTTTGACGGCGCTTGTTGTAGCGCCTCAATCACCACTTTTTCTAAGTCGGCATACTCGACATAGCCCGGAATAATGCGACCACCAATGATCATGGCCGGCGTTCCATTAAGACCAAAATCGCGGAACACTTGGTAGTTACGTGAAATAATTGTCGGCGTTGCATTCTCGCTCTGTAATTGCGAACGAGTACCTGTACGACGTGCTATTTGCTCTAGTGACTTTTGTGTATGCAAGCCGTTTTTGGCATAGAGCAACTCATGCACATCAGCAAATTGCTTAGGTTGGTTTTGCCACACATTCAGCGCATAAGCAGCGGGGTTGAGTTTCCCTCCTTCCACTTCACCTTGGCGCAAGGGAATCATAATATTGATCACTTTTAATTGTTCGTATTCGCTAACGAGTTTTTGTAAATGTGGTTCTAGGCGCTTGCAGTATGGACAGTCATAATCGGTAAACACCACCACTTCGAGAGCCGATTCTTTAGCCCCAAACCAAGGGTGTGTTTCATCATTCTCAAACAACCATGGCCCGTGTTCTGCGCTGCGCTT
Organism: Pseudidiomarina donghaiensis; assembly: GCF_900116895.1. Lineage (GTDB taxonomy): Bacteria > Pseudomonadota > Gammaproteobacteria > Enterobacterales > Alteromonadaceae > Pseudidiomarina > Pseudidiomarina donghaiensis. Next base: position 104,989 of record NZ_FPCF01000006.1, read on the forward strand.
CTGCGCGGCTGCTTTATTTTCGATATAGCTTTTTAAGCTGTCTAACACACTGGGAATAATTTCAGGGTTTTGTTGCAACAGAGCTTCGATTTCTTGAAGCTGTGAGGCTTGTTCGGTGCTTTTTTGCTGTGCTTTTACCGACGTGGCTACCGCAAAACTTAGACTAATACTCAAAAATACTGACACTAAAAACTTCATAACATCTCCAAAATTAGTGCATTAGGCGCGCCCACTGCAGGCGCAACCATAACCCCACTGGCGTTGATGCACCAGTGGTATATGAAACAATTTCTCCGTTGGCAATGATGGTGACCGTTGGGGTCGCCACAATTTGCCAACGCTGAGCAAGCATTCCCGTGCTGTCATTCACGGTTTCAAACTGGTAGTTATTCGTGGTTAGATACTGGGTTAACTGTGTATCATCACCGGAACGAATGGCAATACTAAATACTGAATAGTCTTCGGCTAACCAATTAATCGATGGTGAAACCAGCTCGCAAATGGGACACCAAGTGCCCCAAAAGTAAAGCACCACCGGCTGCTCATGACTAAGCTGAAGAACATCTACCGTGCCTTCGGACAGTGTCGTCACTGTAAGTGGAGCAATGGGGCCACTGGGCAAGTGACGGCCACGCCAAGCGTCTACAGCAAAGCTAATTGCCAGAAACAACACCACGTAAAGCAGTATTTGCTTAATTCGCTTCATGCGTGCCTCGCTGCGGGCTAGCGGCTTGATTAAGCGCCTCTATCACCGCTTGGTCGGTCAAAATAACTGGCAAGATGATGCCTTCTGGCGCGCCAGGCCCATACACTTGGTTGAAAGGCACACCGTAGCGCCCGTTGGCCTTTAAAAAGTCAGTAATGCGCTGATTCGGGCGCGTCCAGTCACCACGAATGGCCACCACATGCTCTTGTTGCAGCGCACCGGCTACTGGTTGCTGGGTCAACACATTGTATTTGTTGGCTTGGCAAGTCACACACCAGTCGGCTGTTACATCGACAAACACAACTTTGTTCGCCGCTAACGCTTGTGCTATTGCTTGCCCACTTAGTGTTTGCCATTGGGTTTGCTCGGTGTTCACCTCGGTGGCTGCGGCATTATTTGGCATGATTTGGCTAACTAAAATGCTCACCAGCCACAGCGAAGTCAGCATAAGTAACACTGCGAATACACGATTCACCCATTGCAGCCACGCACCTGGCTTAGGTAGCTTAGTGGCAAGCTGCGGCCATGCCGCCACCAATAGCCACGGCAACGCCATGCCCACACCAAGCACCATAAACACCAACATAAGCGTGAGGTTAGATGCCGCTAACGCAAAGGCGACTGCGGTACCCAAAAAAGGTGCCGTACAAGGCGTGGCTAACAAGGTGGCAAACATGCCCTGTACAAAGTGCCCAAGCGTTGAGTTATCACCGCGACTTGCTACCCATTGTTGCAGCCCATGGGGTAGCTGAATACGCCATAAGCCACTCACCGATATTGCAAAAATCGCGGTAACCAACGCCATAAAACCAACAAAATAAGGGTTTTGAAATTGAATTCCCCAGCCTATTGCCTGGCCACTCGCTTTTAACACCATGACCATGACAGCCAGCAACACAAACGAGAACACGATGCCCAGTGCTGAGGCGATAAAGTGTTTACGTATAGCGCCCTGATGTGCTGGAGCGACAATAATAGAACGCAGTTTTAGCCCTAAAACCGGCAGCACACAAGGCATAATGTTAAGAATGAAGCCACCCAGCAAAGCAAATCCTAGAATTACTCCCAAACTAGGCAGATCAGTATTGGTTGATTGTGGATTATCGTGCGCCTGTAGCGAGCCTGCGCTTACCTGACTCGAAAGTTCAGCTTGCAGCGTTTGATCGGCCACGGTCACCTGCATTTGCTCACCAACAAGGTCGGGGAGCTCTAGCCAGTGAGAAATGGCGAAACGTGCTGTGAGGGTGTTGCCATCAACGCGTTGCTCTAGTTGCTCAATGGCTAAATCAGTGAGATCTGGGTGCAAACTGTCAACAAATAGCCGCGGTTGCTGCCAGGCTTTTTTGTGTGTAACGCTGACTTCAAGCTGCTGTTGTTGCGCTGACCAGATCATGCGCGATACACCAACAAGTGGATGATTAACGTGCGGCAGGCGGCTCTGGGCCTGCTCAAACACAAACATGGCATCCATGTCGGCGGTTAATTCACTTGGCGTAAAACTCAGCTCTAACGGAAAGTCAGAAATGACACAAATATCGGTACAGCTGGCAAGTGTCAGTGTTCCTTTGATGGTGGTTTCTTGCTGCCAATCAGCCACGTCAATTAGCCAAGGAAAGCTAACATCACCTTGGTAACCAACGGTTTCAATGCCTTGCACACTAAAACGCTGCGGCACTGGAAACTGCCAACGAATATTACTGACGTTAGTCGACGCGTCTTGCCAAGAGAAGTCAGGCGGAACACCACCTTCTCCGGGCGTGCGCCAATAAGTTTTCCATGGCTCGGTAAGTTTGACCTGCAGCAAGCCATGCACTGTATTTTCGGTGCTATCGGTTTTACCCGGCAACAGTAAACGAACCTGTACAGCATCGTGCTGTTTTAGCTGCACCCACGAGGTGCTCACCTGCGCTTGAGCAGGTAAAAGCATCATCGCAACGGCGAAGGCCAGTACACGTATTAAATTTTGAATGTTCATTAAAATTATCTCATGTGTTTACAACATAACGTATGGACGAAAACTGAGGTTCAGTTCGTCTACTCGTTAAACACACAAAATACGAGGTGGGGTCGGTATCGCCTAAGTGGCGGTGGCGATTGTGCAACTGGTGCGGGAGCCTGCCGCGCGAGCACCAACAATACCAGCACAATAAACAAAGATAAGGCAGCGCCGCCATCTAAAATATTCGCATGTGCTTGTTGCAACAAGTGGCCAGACGCATCGCAGTCAGCCGCCAAGTGTGTCGCAGTGCTGGCATCGGCTTGGTGATGCTGAGCTTGCTGGGTTTTCAATGGACAGCCAGCTAAGCCTAAGTTACTTTGCTGGCTCCAACACAAAAACAGCACGCAAGCTATCGCCATCAGGGCAATATAAGCTCGAAACTGTTGTTGTGCTTGACCTCTAAACATCGTCACCCGCTAGCTCTCGCTAATATCTAATATCTAATATCTAATATCGCTTTTGCTTTTCTCTATCCAGCTCCCATACCGCCGTCAACGCGATACTGGCAACCCGTAATAAAATGACTCTCATCAGACGCCAAAAACAACATTAAGTTCGCGACATCCAATGGCTCGCCATAATGCCCCATCGGAATCATTTGTTCAAATTGAGCTTGTGCTTCAGTTGCACGCCCCGGGTTTAAGGTTTCTTCAATAGCCCGCATCATGCGAGTATGAATTGGCGACGGATGTACCGAGTTAACACGTACACCATAAGGTCCAGCTTCTAAAGCTGCTGATTTAGTGAGTCCAACTATCGCATGCTTTGATGCCACATAAGGGCTTAAATTCGCGAAACCATCAAGGCCTGCCACTGATGACATGTTCACAATGCTGCCCGATTTTTGTTTCAGCATGTGTGGTAGCACATACTTCAAACCTAAAAATACGCCACGTAAATTTACCGCAATAACTCGGTCAAAGTGCTCTGTTGATTGCTGATGCAGCGGTGCAGTAGCCGATTCAATTCCGGCATTATTGATAAAGATATCCAGACCATGGAAGTGAGCAAGTGTGGCTTGCACATAGTTCTGCGTCGCAGTTTCGCTAGATACATCGGCTGCAACACTAAACACGCGATCAGGGTGGCCTAGCTCCTGTTCCGCTTGCGCTAAGTCATTTTCGTGCAGGTCAACCAATACAACATTCGCACCTTCACGTAAAAATAGTGCCGCAGTGGCTAAGCCTATACCTGCTGCACCGCCGGTAATAATGGCTGTTTTATTGTCTAATCGGCTCATTTCGCACCTCCAAAATAGCCAGTGGGGTGCGATTAACTATAGGTTATTTTATAAACAATGCCGTGATCTGGAATAACTTTCTTCGTTGCGCTGCATTTACCAAAATAACGCCACAACGCCAAGCACGATGAAGAGTGCAGAGGCCATGTAACGAGCTAGGTCGAGTGGTAGTTTTTGCATGAGCTTATTACCCAACAAAACCACGGGTACATTAGCTAACATCATGCCAATAGTGGTGCCTAAAGTGACCAACCAAACGTTACTGTATTGCGCGCCAAGCACAACGGTTGCAATTTGCGTTTTGTCACCTATTTCAGCTAGGAAAAACAGCACGGTCGTCGCCACAAATGCGCCATATTTGCGCACCACACCCATGTCATCATCGTCAGCCTTGTCGGGAATAAGCACCCACAAGCCTACGGCAATAAAGCTGGCAGCAACCACATAAGTCGCTGTGTCTTGCGGTAGCACGCTAATTATCCAGCTACCAAACCAGGCGGACACAAAGTGGTTTAATACGGTCGCGACAAATATACCGGAAATAATGGACCACTTGTGCCGATAGCGCGCCGCCAAAAACAGGCTAAGCAATTGTGTTTTATCGCCTATTTCCGCAATTGCAACGGTGACGGTTGAAGTTAAAAATGCATCCAAAATACAGCTCCCTAATGGTAGGCGCGCATTTTATCGGGGATGTAAAACATAAGCAATTAATCGCGATCTACCCCTTGAGAGGGATCTCAGGGGTACTCCATCAGCACAAGGTTAATTTCTAGCCGTAGCGCGTATACTGCATGCATCACTTACTAAATTTGATCTGCATCAGGAAATAGTTATGGCAAATATGACCTCACACATTCATTGTCAAAATTGCAGCATGGCCGCACTGTGTTTGCCTTATCAGCTTGACCAAGACGGCATGGCTCGCTTAGACACCATTATTCAGCGCCACAAGCCTATTCACAAACGCGATGTGTTAGTTAACGCCGGTGAGTCATTAAAGTGCTTGTATGCGGTTCGCAGTGGTTCGTTGAAGTCGTACACCATTGACGACAACGGCGTTGAGCAGATTATCGATTTTCACCTACCTGGCGATGTGATTGGTTTCGATGCGTTAGCCAACAGCCAACACCGTAGCTACACTCAAGCATTAGAAACCGCCATGCTGTGTGAAATTCCAATGAGTTCGCTTGACGAGCTAGCTGAACAAATGCCTGGCCTACGCCGCCAAATGTGGCGCTTAATGAGTGGCGAAATTTACAATAGCAAACAATTGCTCGGCACCTTAAACAACCGTTCCGCTCAGCAACGCTTAGCGAACTTTTTAACGACCCTTGCCGATCGTTTTAAAGAACGCGGGCTGTCCAACCGTTCGTTTCGGTTAACCATGACACGTGCTGATATTGGTAATTATCTTGGTTTGTCGGTAGAAACCATCAGCCGTATTTTGTCAGCGCTGCAAGCCGAGGGCGTTATTGACGTACAAAACAAGCTGGTGAACGTACTTGAGCCAGAACGCTTACACGAACTGGCTCAGTAACGAGATTACTGGCATCCACCACAGCAGTGGCCGTTACCATGGCCGCTGCTTTTTTGTTCTGGTTGCTTAAACAACACGGCATTTTCAATGGCAATGTGTTGGTGCAAGTCATTCACAAACTCGTTAATTCCCTCGTACAACATAATCCAGCTACCACAGGCGCCACGTGGCGCATTGCATTGGTTGGTTAACTCTAACAGCTGGGCGATCATTTGCTCATGCTGGTCATGCTCTTCTTCCATCACCGCAATTGGGCCCTTCGGGTAAATATCACCAGCTAACATAGGGAACAGAATTTGCTCTTCTTTCATCATGTGGCTTTCAAGCTCTTGGTACATCGCTTGTAGGTGATCAGACAAGCCTGCTGGGCAGTCGCTATGGTCGTTATGCACGTCTTCAATCTTGCGCGCTAAGTTAATGAGATCAGGTAACTGAGCACGGTGCTTTTCATGAAAATGCTCAACCATAAAATCAGTTAGGGCTTTTTTCGGCATCGCTTGATATACCGCTAACGCTTCGGCATGAACTGTTTGCGTGGTCATGGGCAGTCTCCTTCAATAGACTCACATTAAGAGTGAAATTGGTTGCTATACACCCACTAGCTACTGCAAGTTAGATGCCAAAAATACCCACTTTGATTTATATCGAGTTTTTCTCAGTAATGGTAAATTACACCCATATTTTTCGGGTCATTGAGGCCCAAATAGGGTTGTTTATACCATGCATGATGTGACGTTATTAGAAACCTTAATCGCCGATTTAGTGACCGATTTACCAGCGGTGATTCGCTTAGAAAAAGTGGTGAAAACCCTGCGCACGCACTTTCATTGCGGTGCTGTGGTTATTCTTAAACATGATCAAGATATGTTGCGCCCTATTGCCAGTGTCGGTCTTGCCCGTGAAGCTTTAGGCCGACGCTTTTTGGTGTCACAACACCCTCGCTTGGCGTGCATTTTAGGTAGCCGTGAAACGGTGCGCTTTGAACCTGACAGCCCGTTAGCGGACCCCTACGATGGGCTGATTGAAGACAGCCCTGACGGCCATCTGGCGGTACACGACTGTATGGGTATCAGCTTGCATATTGAAGGCAAAATTTGGGGCGTACTCACGCTTGACGCGCTAACACCAGGCACCTTTGATGAGCAAACCATGCAAGCCTTGCAACGCGCAAGTCTGCTGGTTGAAGCGGCCATTCGTATGGGCTTGATTGAACAAAACATTCGCGCGCTGCGCAATAACCGCCGCGACGGTGAGTACTCACTGACTAGCAATGGTGCCGATGCACAAGACATCATTGGCCATAGCGCTGCATTAATGACGGTATTGCAAGAACTTGAGGTGGTTGCCGGCTCAGACTTACCGGTGCTGTTACTCGGCGAAACGGGCGTTGGTAAAGAGTTGTTCGCGCGCCACTTGCACCGCTTGTCGTCGCGCAATAAGCAGCCTCTGGTTTATGTGAACTGTGCGGCTCTGCCTGAAACTTTGGCCGAGAGCGAGCTGTTTGGTCACACCCGCGGTGCTTATTCTGGCGCGACCCATGAACGGGCTGGCCGCTTTGATAGCGCCGATGGCGGCACCATTTTCTTGGACGAAGTGGGCGAATTGCCGTTATCTATTCAGGCCAAACTCCTACGAGTGCTGCAGAATGGTGAAATTCAACGCTTAGGTAGCGATAAGTCGCATCAAGTGAACGTGCGCATAGTTGCCGCCACCAACCGCGACTTGAAACAACAAATTAAAAACGGGGATTTTCGTGCAGATTTGTATCATCGATTATCGGTGTACCCATTGCCGATACCGCCTCTTCGCGACCGTGACGTCGATATTGCAGTACTAGCCGGACACTTTCTTGAGCTGAACCGAGCTAGGCTTGGGGTACGGGCGTTACGGCTTTCACCAGCGGCTGAACAAGCACTACGCAGTTATGACTGGCCGGGCAACGTGCGCGAATTAGAGCACACCATTAGTCGCGCAGCCATTAAAGCACTAAGCTTAGGCGCGCGCCGCGATGATATTGTTAGCATTGACGCAAACTTACTTGATTTACCGGGTGTCGCGGCCGACGCGCAAGCCATGCAGCAAGTGGCGGGTAGCGTGGTCAATTCTAGCCTTAACGACAGCGGCTCATTGAACCTAAAACATGCGGTGCAAACCGTGCAGCGCGAACTCATTCAAAAAGCGCTTGAACAGTCAGACTATAAATGGACACAAGCAGCCCGTATACTTGACCTTGATCCAAGCAATTTACACAAATTAGCTAGCCGACTTGGCTTAAAATAGGCACAGGGTTTTCAGTTACGTATGACCGTGATTTTGCGCATTGTGGTGTGGCGAACTATTGCCATTTTGGCGCTCGTGTTGGGTGTTATTGGCCTAATGCTACCCATTATGCCAACGGTTCCGTTTTTATTGGTTGCAGCTTGGGCTGGCGGTAAAGGCTGGCCGGCACTGGAAGCGAAACTACTCTCACACCCCAAATATGGCCCGCAAATTATTGCCTGGCGCAAATACGGCGTGGTGAAACGTCAGCCCAAAGTCATTGCCAGCGTGATGATGGGTGGCAGCTCAATTATGTTAGCGTTTAGCCCCGTGCATTTGGCGCTAAAACTCAGCGTTATCGGCATTATGGCCACCGTGGCCGTTTGGCTTTGGTTGCGCCCCGAGCAAGCTCCTAAGCAAACCAATGAGGCGGCAACCGAGCCAACCGACTCGCCCAATTAGCCTGGGCGGCCGTCTGGGCGAGGGGTGGTTAAGATAGGTAGGTAAATCACCACGTATATGGCGTAAGCTAAAATCCATGCTGCGGCACCTATGGCATACCATGGCAAGCTGAATTCAGGCAGTAACCAAACAAATACCACACGTGTTAGCGCCGCAGTAAACACCAACAAAAATGCCACGGACATAATCGCTTTTGGTTGCAGAGGTCGGCCACTATGGCCTAACGATACCCGCGCAATCATGGCTAAAATCATATTACCCATAGCGCCAGCAGTTAGTGCATGAATGGCCACCGAGTTGCTCACATCAAAACCTAACTCGCGCAATGCAAATAACGCCAAGCCAACGGGAATAAACAAATAAGCAATGTGCAGCGACCACAACAATGGCACGCTTAAGGTAATCCAGATACGCCAGCGTAAGCAGCGAATTGCCAATGACACGGCACAAATGCCATAAACGGCCGCCATCACTTCGTTCGGCAGCTGGGCACTAAATAAGGTAATATTCAGTACAAAAATCAACCACAAGCTACCTAGTGCAATGCGATCTAGCCACTCAATGGGCTCAGCCTTCTTGGTCATGGTGCCGTTGGCGGTAAACATGGGTAGCACGCGGCCACCAACAATGGCCATGAGTAAGGTAACTAGCCAAACTGCATTTTGACTACCTAGTTGCTGCAAGTCGAAACGGTTTTCTATTAAACCGTAGTGCATCAGCGCGTTACAGAACGTGAGCAAAAATAATACCGGCACAAAGAACAAGTTACGCTGTTGCTTCACTTTAATGAGCGGCACAGCTAATAAGATTGCAGCGAGTGGTAAAAACAATAAGTCCACAGCGGCAACTAACCAAACCGGTAAGTGCGCACCAAACAAAAATGCTAAGCGACCCAAAATCCACACCGTGGTTAAAATACCTAAAGCGCGGCCATGGGTCGCTCTTAGGCCGGTCCAGTTTTGCACGGCGGTCAGCAAAAAGCCCACCACAATAGCGGCCACAAAACCAAAAATCATTTCATGGCTGTGCCACACCAACACGTTGCCATACACGGGTAAAGTAATGGTACCGGCAAGCGCTAGAATCCATAACAACATAGCTAGTGCGCTAAAGCTTGCACCCAGCAAAAACATAGGGCGAAACGCTTGGCGTAACAACGGCCACATTTTTTGTTCTACTTGTAAGTCAGTAATTTGTAGCATGGGTATTCCTCTTTTGTTTTCGCGCCTTTAGTCGAGTTGCTGCACCAGGCCCGCGAGGGCTAGCCAATAACCATTGCTGTCATTTTTGGCAAGCTGCTGCGGGTGATCACCCTGGCTGTTAGCACGAAACTTTTCTAACCAGTCAAAGGTTCCAGTTAACTGTGGGCTTAAGCGTACCACATCGACCAAGCCTTGCATGTTAGGTAGTTGATTGACCAAGTTATAACGGGTGCCAGATTGAGTTTGAATACCATTGAGCACAAACACTTGGGTGCCGTCTTGGCTGGTTACTTCGCGCCCCTCGGGGTACTTAATGCAACAAAGTTCGCATTGATCTTTGGCGCGGTTTTCTGAGCGCGCGGTAAAGCATCGCCCTGACCACGCTAGCGGCATATGGCCTAACGCAAATACTTCAACTTCAAAACAATCGCGTACGTCTTTCACCATGGGCTGAGCCAATAGTTTGGCTAACCATTCACGAGAAAGCTCTACCGGCATAACCCAGCGGCTCATGCCCATACTCATTAATTTGCGCAACGTGTGTTGGTTGTAGCAATTAATGGCCGCACCTGCGACAAAAGGCACCTGATGCTCCTGCAAATAAGGAATTGCGCCAACGTCGTTTGCCTCGACAATAAAATCGCCGTTGTCACAGTATTTGCGCAGCTCGCGTAGCTCTGAAGGCGCCTCGAGTAAGGTCATGGTCGACAAACATACCTGTTTGCCGGCTTCCCGTAACATGTGGGCAATACGCATGTAGTCATCAAATTTCAGCTCGCGCCGCTTACTACAAACGGTTTCACCCAAATAAACGATATCCACAGATGAGTCTGCAGCCTGTTGATAAAAGTTTTCGACCACTTGCTTCGGCCAAAAATACTGAATGGCTCCAAGAGAAAATTTCATATCAGTTCCCAATTATTTCCATTTCCGATGGTAGGCACCTAGCGTGGTTTGGCTGCCCTCAGATAAGCCAGCCAGCACATGGTCCCATTGCTGCTGTACTTCAAAGTTGTCCGGCTTGCTCATCACCGAATCAATGGCCTGGCGCCAAACCTGCGTAATTTGCGCCACATAAGCTGGGCTACGTTGCCGACCTTCAATTTTGAGCGACGCAATGCCCTCTTTATAAAGCTCGGGCAGCAAGCTTAAAGTGTTTAAGCTGGTCGGCTCTTCGAGCGCGTGGTAGGTGTCTTCACCAACCGTAAAGCGCCCCTTGCATAAGGTTGGGTAGCCGGCGGTTTCATGCGGTGCAAAGCGGTCTATCAATATGTTGTTCAAGCGCGACTCGAGGGTGCCGTCATCGGCTTCGTCCCAGCGCACAAACTTGGCCGGCGAGCATGCACCTGCGGTGTTCGGTGACTCGCCTGTCATGTATGAACTTAAGTAGCAGCGCCCCTCGGCCATAATGCACAAGCTACCGAAAGCAAATACTTCAAGATCCATATCGGTGGTGCGCGCAATTGAGCGTACTTGGTTCATAGACAGCACGCGCGGCAACACCACGCGCTTGACGCCAAACTGCTTATAAAACTCAATGGCAGCGGCGTTGGTTGCTGAGGCTTGTACCGATAAATGTACTTCCACTTTCGGATAGCGCTCAGCCGCGTAGGCCAGTACCGCCATGTCTGCCAAAATAAGCACATCGGCACCAGCTTTCACGGCCATATCAACCGCGCGGCGCCAATGTTCAAACGTATCGGCATGGGCAAAGGTATTAATTGCCACGTGCAATTTCTTACCGTGGTGGTGCACATAGCGCGCAGCCTCGGTTAAACCGGCTTGATCTAAATTTAGGCCAGCAAAGTGACGCGCATTGGTTTCATCTTTCAATCCGACATAAACGGCATCGGCACCATGTTCAATGGCGGCTTTGAGGGCGGGCATACTGCCTGCTGGGCACAGAAGTTCCATAATTATTGATCCCGTCGATAAACATGCATTCGTAATGAGTATTATAATCTTCTGAGAATTTTACGGGACATTAATGGACGGCAACTTATGGTTATCCCCAAAGTGGTAGACAACTGGTCACGGGTTATTAGCGGCCTTGGCGTTATGGCGCGAGTAACACCAAAACCCATTTTAGAACAATTACTTACCCTGTCTTTGAATCAGCTTTTGCAGGCCGAAATTAAGCAGCAGCGCTTTGCTTTTTTGCCAAAACAATGGGTTCGTATTGAGGTGCCCGACCTAGCCTTTCATTTTTCGGTAACCCTCACTGAACAAGGGCGTTTACGGGCTTCGTTAGCACCACAACCCGCCGCAGTAACCATGCGTGGTAACAGTGCATCGTTACTGCTAATGATTAGTGGCAAGGTAGACCCAGACACCTTGTTTTTCCGGCGTAAGCTGATGATCAAAGGCGATACAGAGCTGGGCTTAGAGGTCAAAAATTTGCTCGACACCATTGAGCTTGAGGGGCGTTTACCCAAGTCATTATTTCGCTTTACCCAAGCCACTGCCGACGCCATTGTTGCAAGGCCTGAACTGCGGTAATGGCTACATAAACACGTACCTAAAAGTCGTGCCAAAAACGCATGGTTATACCCCTTCAGATGTATCAATTTTCTGATCTGCATCATATAAACTGCACTCAGAAATTCACAGGTAAGGGGTACACCCCCACGAGGTACGACAATGACTAGCAGCGCAAATCAAATTGTTTGGAGCCAAGAGCTCATCGACAAGTACAATATTAACGGGCCGCGTTATACGTCGTACCCAACCGCCTTGGCGTTGCACAATAAGTTTCCGCTAAGCACCATGGAGCAAACCCTAGCCAGCGCACCAGATGAACTCAGCCTGTACATTCACTTACCGTTTTGTATCAAGCTTTGTTATTACTGTGGTTGTAACAAGGTCATTACGCGCCACCAACACAAAGCCGATATTTACTTAGATTACTTAGCCAAAGAAATGGCAATGTACAAAGCTCTGCTGGGCAAGCGCAAGTTTGAGTCCGTGCACATGGGCGGTGGTACGCCGACGTTTTTAAGCGAGACCCAATTGTCGCGCCTCATGGACTTGTTGCACGAACATTTTGAATTCACGAACGATGCCGAATGGTCAATTGAAATTGACCCACGCAGCTGCAGTGATGACAAGCTGCGCCACTTACGCAAGCTTGGTTTTGATCGTGTCAGTTATGGCGTACAAGATTTTGACACCAAGGTGCAAATTGCCATTAATCGCGTACAAGACACCGACATGATCAAGCACCAAATTGCGTTAAGCAAAGAGCTCGGTTTTCGCTCAATCAACCTCGATCTTATTTACGGATTGCCGTATCAGCGGCCTGAAACCTTTGCGGCGTCAATTGACCAAGTGATTGAGCTAAACCCCGACCGTGTGTCACTGTTTAGCTATGCGCACTTGCCGTCACGCTTTGCGGGCCAGCGTAAAATTGACGAATCAAGCTTGCCAACAGCGCCAATTAAACTGGAGTTATTGCAGCTAGGTATTACTAAATTTACGGCCGCTGGCTATCAATTTATTGGCATGGATCACTTCGCCAAAACGGACGACACCTTGGCGCAAGCACAGCAGCGTGGCGAGCTGCAACGCAATTTCCAAGGCTATACCACCTCGGGCCAAGACGCCTTGCTCGGTATTGGTGCGTCATCTATTAGCCAAATAGACGGTGTGCTTTGGCAGAACGTGAAAGAATTACCTTCGTATTACAAAGCCATTGATAGCGGCACCTTGCCGATTGTGAAGGGTTTTGAATTAAACGGCGACGACAAATTACGTGCGGCCCTAATTTCGCAAGTGATCTGTCACTTTGACCTAGATATTCAGGCCTTTGCAAACGACTGGAACATGGAAGACTTCTGGACATACTTTGCCGATGCCAAGCGTAAACTGGCGCCATTTGTTGAAGATGGCTTGGTAGAGCTTGATGACAACAGCTTAAAAGTGACCACCTTGGGCCGTTTGTGGGTGCGCAGTATTTGTGCCTGCTTTGATGCCTACTTAGATGACGCAGCAACAGCGCCGCGCTACTCCAAAGTGGTGTAACGCAACGCTTATTTTCGCTGACAAACTCTGCTGAAGCAGGCCTTACTTGCCTGCTTTAGCTGCCTGCTTTAGCTGGCCTGTTTCAGTGCGTTGGCTTGGGCGCGAGCACCGGCAATACTGGTGTCTTGCTGTTTACGGTGATAATGGCGAGCTTGGTGTTCTTTGCGACGCCCTTGGCTAAACGAGCTCACCCGCTTTAAGTAACCAATCACACGCGTGCCATAGTCCACATCCGCTGAACCACACGATGAACACTCGCACAGCGTACGCTTGTCGATATGCTCGCAGTCGTTACAGATGGTAATTTTCACATTGATGCAGAAGTAGTTACAGCCGGTCGTGGCAGCAATGTTGAGCATGGATAAATAGCCGTCTTCGGTGAGTTTCTCATCAAGGTTCAAATGCAACGCCGAGCCGCCATCTAAAAATTCAATCAACTCGTTGCCGTGCATCACGAATTTATCGAGCGAGTTGGTGTTTTCGTCTTCAACCACATAAAAATACGAGTTGTAGCAGTCACGTGGAACAAAGTAGCCGTCTTCGCGGTCCCACTTGGCGTTTTTAACTCCTAAGTTTTCAGCTGGCACAAACTCAGTATTAAACATGTAGCCGTATTCTTGTTTGGCCCGTTTGTTTGCGTCATAAATCACTTTCAAATGGCGCTGTACAAATTCAATGTAATCGCGATTGTTGCTTGCTGTTAGCCCTTGTGACTCAGCGGCTTCTACCATGCCGTTAATGCCGATGGTTAAAAACTGCTTGTCGAGCGAAATAAAACCAGCGTCGTACACCGTGAGCAATCCCGCTTCTTTGTATTCTTCCATAATGCGGCGGTAAGCCACCTGGTACTTATGAATTTTCTCAATTTCGGCGTTCAAGTCGCGGCCGTCTTGCACCAAACGGTTCATATTAATGGTGATGACGTTAATAGAGCCGGTTGCCACGCCGCCCGCGCCCAGCGTATACGAGAAGGTGTTGTCGGCAATTTCACTGCGTAAACGGCAGCATGATGCTAACGAGTCAGCATTTGGCGACAGATAAACAAAGAACGAGTTGCCGTCCGCTAATTCATGGGCAATATGGCGTGCAAACTCTTGGTCTTTGCACTGGCCGTTGTCGGTTAACATCGCCACGGTGACTACCGGGAAAGTTAAGATAGTTTTCTTGCGCTCTTCGTTAAACCAGTGCAAGAAGAAGTCTTGTAATTTGCTAACCGAGTCCCAGCTGCTTTTTGAAAAGTCTGGGAACACAAAGTCGCCAAACATGCTGTCAAAATAATGCTGGTCATACACCGAGATATTCCAGAATACACTCTGGTAGCCACGTGCTGCAGCAGGTTGGTTTAATGCATACACCACATGTTGCAAATGGTTTTCAATTTCGTGGCGATGGGTTTCTAGGTAGTTGTCACCATAATCGCGACGCGCAAAATGGTCGAAGTACGCCAAAAACTCCACCGTCGCTACTGCGCCAGCGAACTGCGAGCTAACCGCAAAAACAAAGTTCACAAAGGTACCGCAGAAACTTTCAAGGTGCTTCGGCGCTTTTGACTCGCCACCAAGTTTGGTTAAACCGTCACGCAAAAACGGATACATGGTTACCGACACGCAGTAAGGCTTTAAGCTGGTTTCGTCATGCACATAAATTTCATGATCTTCAATTTGGCGAATATACTCTTGGCCTAAGTCGGCACCAAACAACTCACTAATTTTGGTACTAACCTGCTTGCGGTTTATCTGCACAAAAAAGTCTTTCATGAGTTCTGCTTCAAGTGTCGCAATATTCTTCTGCGTCACATTGGCATTAGCATCCATTTTCGAACCATCGGCCGCGTTTTGGGCCGAAACATACTGGTTAATGAATTCCATTTTCGCGTTAACTTGATCTGGGTGTAAGCGCAACATAAGTGTTCTCCTTGATTATTATTTATGGTTCCGGTTTCGCGCACGGCGTTAGTTTCTTGCATTAAGAAACAAACCGGCAATTCAATAGCTGCTGGTTGCGTAAGTCATAAAACTTCTGGTTGGTGGTGGGGCTATCAAGGCCACCAAGCTGTGCAATCCAAGGCCCCGTTTTGAGGTACGTCAATTGTTCTTTAATTGCCAAAGACACATCGTCGTAGCCAGTGTATAAACAGGTATTAAGCCCAGCTTCTCGGGCTTGCTTTAGGTGGGCGATGAGCGCTTCTGGTTGCCATTCGCCGCCTAAAAACAATACGCAGGTAATCAGGTTGCGATACTGTGCCAAACGCGTTGTGAAGTAGTCGGAAGTAAGCGCCTCACCACTTCCAACTGGCCAACTATCAACGCTGTGGCAGCCCTTGCATCCCACTGGACAGCCGGTGATGGTGTAGGCAAGGGACACTTCACCCGGAACCTCTTGAAACACCACTTGTTCAGCACTGTATCGCAACATGAAATACCTATATATTGTGTGTGGTTATTTATTTAACACCATATCTTGTGTTTCAGCATAGTCTCCACACACGAACATGCATTGATCTAGATCAATAAAAACTACCTACAATGGGTATACCCCCAATGCACCTCTGCATTACCCCTTCAGCGCAATTTTCTATAGACGCTCTACATGCGATTCTTGTACCCGGGTAATTTCTACCGACGTGGTGTATTTCACCGCAGAAGAACTGGGTTGAATTAACCCACAAAAATGAATTTTCCGTGGGTTTTCAGTCAGGTAAAAACTGGCACGGAGCTTGCTAAAGAGACGGGGTGAGCGTTTTGCTTGCGCACCAACTAGCGAAAGAAAACGCAATCTTGATTAAAGGGAGAATCAACTCATGCAACAACATCAACAGCCGGAGGTGCCAAATGGCCGGTTATAAAAAGTTATGGTGGATACTAATTGCCATTTTGGCGATCACCTTTGGTGTCCTTGGTTATTTCGGTAAAGAAGTTTACCGTGTCGCTCCGCCGATTCCTGATCAAGTGGTGACCGAGTCGGGTCAATTACTGATGACGGAAGAGACGATTCTAGATGGTCAAACCGCATGGCAATCTGTCGGTGGTATGCAATTAGGTTCTATTTGGGGCCACGGTGCATATCAAGCTCCAGACTGGACTGCTGACTGGTTACACCGCGAGCTGTTAGCGTGGTTGGAAATTAGTGCACAAAACCAGTATGGGCAAAGCTATGAAAGCTTATCACCGGCTGAGCAAAACGGCCTGCAATTTGCGCTAAAAGAAGAGTATCGCACATCATCACAATACGATGCCGAAACCGATACCTTGACTGTAAGCGCTGTTCGTGCAGAAGCCATGGCGCAAACCGCTGAGTACTACAGCCGTTTGTTTAGTGATGATATTTCACTACGCAGCACTCGCGAAAACTACGCCATGAAAGAGAATACATTACCCAGCGCAGAACGCCGCGAAGTCATGACTCAGTTCTTCTTCTGGACTGCTTGGGCCGCCGCGACTGAGCGCCCTGATAGCGACGTAACTTATACCAACAACTGGCCGCATGAGCCGTTAATTGATAACAAACCAAGTACTGAAAATCTTATTTGGTCATTGGTGTCTATTATTCTGTTAATTGCCGGTGTTGGTGGCTTGATCTGGGCTTGGGCATTCTTGCGTGATCACGACGAAGAAGAACCTGCAGCGCCAGCCAAAGACCCTATCAGCTTGGTTAATTTAACCCCTTCACAAAAAGCACTAGGCAAATACCTGTTCTTGGTTATGGCCCTGTTTATTGTGCAAATTTTCTTGGGTGGTTTTACTGCTCACTATACCGTTGAAGGCCAAACTTTCTATGGCATTAACGTATCTGAGTGGTTCCCGTACTCACTGGTACGTACCTGGCACATACAAGCTGCCTTGTTCTGGATTGCCACCGGCTTCTTAGCTGCAGGCTTATTCTTAGCGCCAATCATTAATGGCGGTAAAGATCCGAAGTTCCAGAAGCTTGGTGTTGATATCTTGTTCTGGGCCTTGGTTGTTGTTGTTGCCGGCTCGTTCATTGGTAACTACTTAGCCATTGCGCAAATCATGCCTGAAAACCTGAGCTTCTGGTTAGGTCACCAAGGTTATGAATACGTCGACCTTGGTCGCTTGTGGCAAATTGGTAAGTTCTTAGGCATCGTGTTCTGGTTAGGCTTAATGTTGCGCGGCGTTGTTGGCGCGTTCAAACAGCCTGGCGACAAGAACTTGTTAGCCTTGTTAACCGCTTCAGTGGTTGCTATTGGCCTATTCTATGGCGCTGGCTTCTTCTATGGTGAACGTACTCACATTTCTATCATGGAATACTGGCGCTGGTGGATTGTTCACCTGTGGGTAGAAGGCTTCTTTGAAGTATTCGCAACCGCAGCCTTGGCATTCATCTTCCACAGCATGGGCTTAGTGTCTCGCCGTATGGCTACTGCTGCTTCATTAGCATCAGCGTCACTATTCATGTTGGGTGGCGTACCAGGTACTTTCCACCACCTGTACTTCTCAGGTACTACTACACCAATTATGGCTGTAGGCGCGACTTTCTCTGCGCTTGAAGTTGTACCTTTAGTTGTACTTGGCTACGAAGCTTGGGAAAACTGGAGCCTGCAACGCAAAGCAGAGTGGATGCAACGCATTAAGTGGCCACTATTGTGCTTCGTTGCGGTAGCGTTCTGGAACTTCTTGGGTGCCGGCGTATTGGGCTTCATGATTAACCCACCAATTGCGCTCTACTACATTCAAGGTTTGAACACGACACCGACTCACGCTCACGCAGCACTGTTTGGGGTGTACGGTTTCCTAGCTATCGGTTTCGTATTATTAATCTTGCGCTATATTCGTCCGAACTTCGCGTTCAACGACAAGATTATGAAAACTGGTTTCTGGTGGTTAAACATCGGCCTATGCCTCATGTTGTTCACTAGCTTGTTACCTGTTGGCTTTATCCAGTTCTTTGCTTCAGCCTCTGAAGGCTTGTGGTATGCACGTAGCGAAGAGTTCATGCAACAGCCGTTGCTACAGAGCTTGCGCTGGATTCGTACCGTAGGCGACGTGGTATTCATTATCGGTGGTTTGGCGGTTGCTTATCAGGTTGTTATTGGCCTGTGGGGCAAACAGCAAAACGCTGAATTAGATGCCAAACCGGTAACAGTTAAATAACTGTACGTGACATAACACACGTAAAAAAATGTTGTTGACCGTGGAAACCCCACGGTGATGTTAGCCCGAGGCCTCCCAACCGCCTCGGGCTTTTTTTATGCATAGTGCACAAATAAACCACCTACTAACCACAGCCCACTCATGACACACAGGCCATTCATCAATTTATCGCCCACTGAAGTGCTGTGATCATGGTGCGAATGGTCATCGCTTTTCGACCGCGACCACAGAATCATCAGCACTGCACTTACCGCCAAAAATAGTCCATTAAGCACCAAGCCATAATTTAATTGAAAGAACTCTTGCTCAGCTGGCGAGCTCCAGTTGCTGGCGTTTGGGAGTAAGTCGAATGCCAGTAATCCGTAATGCATAAGCAGTGAGGCAGCTACCAAACAGACAAATAGCATAAGTGCGATATACAGTGCCATTTTCCAGCCATAATAGCGCGCATTTATTTTCAACACTGGCAGCACAATTAAATCAGAAAATATAAACGCCATGACCCCAGCAAAAGCAACACCTTCACCATACAAAATGGCCGCTAGCGGAATATTGCCCATCGAGCCAATAAAAGTAAAAAATGCAGCGATTGGCCCAACAACAGCTTGCTGCAATAACGACACGAAACCAACTTCTTGGTTACTGCCGACCCCAAGAAACAACCATTCAAAGAACGCGCTAGGCACAAAGGCCGACACCACGCCGGCAATGGTAAAACCGATGAGAATGTCTTGCCAAACCATTTGCCATTCCATGACATATTTTTGGCTGACTTTTTGCCAAGTATCTTTGCTAAGCAAGTCGCTTAAGGTTGTTTCTTGTTGCTGGCTGTCATCGCTATCACTCTCTCGCGCAGACTCAATTAACTTGGTTGGGTTAGTTAAGGTAATAAACAACCAAACGAAAAGAATCAGTAATAACCCACCGACGTATTCACCGACAACAAATTGCCAGCCTAGAAAAATTGAAATAACAAAGCCGAGCTCGATGACCAAGTTGGTTGAGGCCAACATAAATGCCATCGAGGCACTAAATGCGGCCCCTTTGTTAAACAAAGCTCGCGTAGTGGAGAGTGCAGCAAAGCTGCAAGAACTTGAGATAAAGCCAAAAAACGTACCTAATGAAATTGATTTTAGGCTGTTAGTGCCCATAGCCGAGCGCATGCGCTGCTTGGTAATAAGCACTTGAATGAGGCTACTAATAAAGTAACCCAACACAAAAGCCCACAGCGCCATCCAGAAAAAGCCGACACTGGTATAAGCAGCATTCCCCCAACTGATTAAAAAATCAGACATTAAACCTCCTCTATGGACTGTTTAAGACGATGTTTTAACGTTTAAGCCTATAACAATATTCACTAACCTGCGAATCGCCATTCAGTGTAAAGCCCGAATTTGTGCACAATGCTTCTACAGTAAACATCGAGCTATACGCGCTCATAACCTCTTGCTCAGAAATAGAAAATGGTGGGCCTTTCCAATAGTTCTCGGGGTACTCCACAGTAACGAGCAGGCCATGGCTATGTTGCGGTAAAATTTTCAAAAGATGTTCGACATAAGCCGTGCGCATGGTTGGTGGTAACGCCACCATAGCTGCGCGATCGTACCAAACGTTTACGCCTTGCAAATACTTGGCTGTTAGTTCAAAAAAGTCACCTTGATATAAGGTAATGCCCGGCGCTCGGTAAGCTTGGAAAGGGCCTTCTTGATGCACACTTGGCGTGAGGTTTTGCTCAGCAAAATATTCTTCAATAGCCGACTGGTTCAGTTCGATTCCGAGTACTTGATAACCCTGTTCAAGCAGCCATTTCATGTCGAGCGACTTGCCGCACAGTGGCACAAAAACCGTCACGCCCGGCTTGGCTATCGGCTTGAAATGCTGAGTTAACAACGGGTGCACATCGTTACGATGAAAGCCAATTTCTCGATTCTTCCACCGCTCGTGCCAAAATTCATGCTCCATGGCGTACTCCTTATTCGCACATCTAATGATTTGGCTGTAAACTATACAGCTAACGATTTAAAACCACCAAGCGAATGGCGCGGGTGCTCTTGAAATAAGGCTTTATGAATAAATTTTCTATTGTCACACGTATCGGTATTGCACTGAGTGCAATGGTTGCCCTAACCATTTTGACGCTTTTGGCGTCGTATTGGCTTTCGGAAAAGGCCGACCACGATGCGCTGGCCATTAACGTTGCCGGCTCATTGCGTTATCAGGCTTACCAATACAGCTGGCACGTGATGCACTCGCCTGAGCAGGCACCTGCGGTGGCACAAGCCCTAAAGGACAGCTGGAATCACAGTGTATTTAATCGCTTTGAACACGAGCAGAGCGAGCTAACGGCGTTATACCAAAACACCCAAGCTAACTGGCTAGCGTTTCAGCAGCGCGTAGAGCAAGGCGTTATACCTGCAAACAACCTGATGGTAGAAATTCAGCCACAAATTGATCAAATCAATACCTTTGTGAGTGCTATTCAACAAGACGCCGAACAGCGCATTCGCTCTATTCGCTCTATTCAAGTATTAAGTTTGTTCACCAGTATTGGTTTAGCATTTGTCATTTTTTACTGGCTACGTACCCGCGTCCGCTATCCGCTCGAGGTGCTCACGCAAGCTGCGCGGCGCATTGGGCAAGGCGACTTTACCGCGCGGGTAAAACACCCGATGAAAGACGAACTGGGCGTGTTGGCTAGCACTTTGAACAAAATGAACGAAGCCATTGGCTTTATGTACGGCAACTTAGAAAAGCGAGTTGATGAGCAAACTCGTGCCATTCAACAATCAAACGTACGACTACAATTTCTGTACGACACGGCCCGCATGATCATCGAGCATTCGCCCGGTTACCACGACTTCACAGAAATAGTAAATGGCTTGAAGGTTGCCTCTGAAGTTGACGATATTGAGCTTTGCTTAATTACTGAAGCTGGCAATAAACCTTATTTACAAGTACAGCCTGTGGGTGCGCCAGAAGACCCGTGCGAAGGGGTGGATTGCAGCCAGTGCGTGAATGCCGGTAGCGGGGTGTCGGTACAAGACGGCCAGCGTATTTATCGCTTCACCATTGAGCGCGAAGATCACAACTATGGTGTGGTGGTCGCGCGCTGCCCGCTCTCTGAGCAGATCAGCGATTGGCAACAGCAGTTAATACAGTCGGTGGCTGACCAGTTGGCTGTGGCCTTAAGCTTGAAGCAAGAAGAAGAACAAGTGCGTCGCTTAGCACTTATTCAAGAGCGCACGGTTATCGCGCGTGAACTACACGACTCGTTGGCGCAGGCATTATCTTACTTGAAGATTCAGGTTACGCGGCTGAATAAAGCCATTGAAAAAGATAATCGCGAAGTGATTGAAGACGTTGCCGAAGAGCTAAAAGAAGGCCTCAATGCAGCTTACCGTCAGTTACGCGAATTATTAACCACGTTCCGTTTGAAAGTTGACGGCGCCGGGTTGCTACATGCACTGCAAACCACGATTCGTCAATTTAGCGAGCAGTCTGACATTGCGTTCCGTTTGGACTATCAATTAGAAAGCACGCCGTTAGTGCCGCATGAAGAAATTCATTTGCTGCAAATAATTCGTGAGGCTTGCCAGAACGCCATTCACCACAGCCAAGGCTCTGACGTGGTGGTGCAGCTGTCGCAAGATGCGGAAAACGGCATTCATTTGAGTATTGAAGATAACGGCGTCGGTATTCCAGAAAATGCTGAGAAGCTGAATCATTACGGCCTCGCGATCATGCAAGAACGAAGCCGCCATTTGGGTGGTCATATTCGTATTGAGCGCAGAAAACAGGGCGGTACCGGTGTGTATTTCGAGTTTACCCCGCAATACATACTTGAACGACAAAGCGAGCCATACCCCGCCTAAAAGTTAATATATATTTACAAACAGCCTTGATAACCGTTAAAAGGTAACATATATTAACTTTTTGCGGTTTTGAGAGATGCTTGTGTATACAGTTCAGCCAACAAACTCAAAGTACCTAGTGCAATGGTACGGTGGCGCATTACTTGAGCGTAAACGCAAAGCTCGCGGTTGGACGCAGGCTGATGTAAGTGAACGCACCGGCCTGAGTCGCAATCAAATCATCGCAATGGAGAAAGGCACGTTTACCGGCGGGATTAAGTATTTACGTAAATACCTAGATTTATTGCAATTGCGTATCGCCATTATCGAAGAAACCAAAGATGTGCCACAGCTTGACGAGCTACGTGAGTTGTTCGGTGACAACCCATGATAACCCTGTGTCATTGACGATGACATGTACTTGTTAGCGCTGCAGTTTGATAAAGGCATTGGCCACCTCAGCTATAACAGTGAAATACCCGTAAGCCTAATTTTATGGGTTATAAAATTCGGCGCGGTTACGCAAGTACATGTAGCTGACCAGCACCGCGCACACCACATAAAAAGCGGCGAACACAAACAGCGCATAGGCCGGTGTTTGGGTAGTGCTGTTCACATACCAAAGGGTTGGAATATAAGCCGCGCCAGCGGTTGCAATGGTGGTTAGCCAACGCAGTGCCAACGGCAGCTGATCAAGCGGCAGCACCACACTGACGCTACGGAAAATTGCGCTACTTGCTGCGCCGGTGGCAATAAAAATAACCAAGAAAACCAATAAATACCCCAAAAACCACTGCTCTGGCAACGGGCTATTCATGGCATTGTAGGTAATGACGCCAGCCGCTACACAGCTCAGCGCTAACACAATGGCACACCACAGCGTTACTTTTGCACCGCCAAATAAGTCAGCTAACCAACCGCCAAAAGGCCTTGCTAAAACACCTAACAGCGGCCCTATCCAGGCGTAGGTTAGCGCGCTTGGCGAATAAGTGGTGCTAAATGTTTGCAGGCTTAACGGAAAGGTAATGGTAAAACCAATAAACGAACCAAATGCCATGACGTATAGTAGCGTCATAAGCCAAGTGTGTTTGTTGCGCAAAATAGCGGCGTAATGATCGCGGTTGGTCACGCTACCTAACGGCGCTTGAGGCGATGCGCTTGGGCGCGCAAGCTGCCAAGTTACGGTGGCTAGAATAATGGCAGCAATGGTTAACCAGCCACTGTTGCCAAGCCACAGCTTAGCGCCTGGCGCAATAACGCCGACAATATCGCCACTACCGTGCACCGTGGTCCACGATGCGCCACTTGCCATACCAAATAAGTCAATCGTGGTTAAATACGGCAAGGCCGCTTGGGCAATGACAATGCCAATACCTGCCACACCGGCGTTAACGGCTAAGGTCCAGCCAATACCGCTGGTATCGACTTTTTCGCTTCGAGTAAATGCAATGAATTGAGCGCCACCTAAACCATACGCGGCAGCTAGCCACTGCAACTCGGTATACGAAAGGGGTGGGTTGGTGAATACCCAAATGGTCATGCCGGCCGGAATAACCAAGGCGGCAGTGGTTAAGTAAATAAAACGCGCTTGCATGGCGCGTTCACCTAACCAAAAGAACACAAAGTGCCAAATGGTGGCGCTTAACCCAGAAATAGCGAGTAGTCGGTACAATTGCGCAAACGTGAACCCAGCGTCAACGGTAAATAGTTGCACCACCAGCACACTTAAGCTCATCCACAGCGCCATGCCAACAATCAAATTGATTGCTGTTGGTTTATCGACCGTTGATGATACCCGTACCGTGTTCACACGCCACTCCTTAAGGTTTCCTAGTGAGTAAACTATGCGTGATCTGGCGCAAGACAACAATTCAGCGAGAGTGATAATCGGCAACGCAGAATGGGCAGCCAAAACTACCCCAAATGAGGTAGTTTGCGCTAAGCTGTACCCTAAACAACGACATTGTGTAAGAATACAGCGCAATAGATACTGAGATACCTTAAAGAATACGCAAGAAAACAAGAACAAGGAGCACGACATGTCGGACAGCCCAGCTAGCATTATGCTTGTGGATGACCACCCGCTTTTGCGCAAAGGCCTTAAACAATTGATTTCGCTGGAAGACGGTCTTGAAGTTATTGCCGAATGCAGCAACGGTGCCGATGCATTGGTCAAAGCTGAGGAGCTCGACCCCGATTTAATTATTCTAGACCTGAACATGCAAGGCATGGATGGCCTAGAAACCTTAAAACGTATGCGCGATAACGGTGTGACCTCGCGTATTGTCATGCTCACTGTGTCCGATGCCGACGAAGACGTGGTTACCGCCATTACCAACGGCGCCGATGGTTATTTGTTAAAAGACATGGACCCAGAAATGCTGCTGGAGCAAATTTCGCGTGCTATTGAAGGTAAAATGGTACTCAGCGAGGCCATTACAGAAGTTCTGGCAACCGCATTGCGCCGACCTTCTGCGCCAACTAAGAGCAAGTTAGACGGCTTAACCAACCGCGAACGTGAAATTTTGGAATTAATTGCCAAAGGCATGAGCAACAAGGTTATTGCCCGTGAACTGGATATTTCCGACGGCACCGTGAAAGTACACGTTAAGCACTTACTGAAAAAGCTAGGCTTGCGCTCTCGCGTTGAAGCTGCGGTTTGGATGGTCAACCAAGACCAATAGAGTTATTGATTCGCATCAAGGCTTTCCATGAAAAAACGGCCCACACTGTTGGGTCGTTTTTTTATGTTCTTTGGGGGCCATCATGCAATTAGGCGCACTTCTCACTCAAGCCTTGCGCAATCAAGGCGTACAGGAATTGTTTGGCATTCCAGGTGACTTTATATTGCCATTGCTACAACAGCTGCAAGAACAACCCGATGCCCTGCCATTTTACTATATGACCCATGAACCGGCGGTTGTCTACGCAGCCGACGCGGCCGCACGAGCGGCCAATCGCCCCACGGCAGTAGCACTTACTTATGGCGCGGGCGCTCTAAATGGTGTGAATGCCGTTGCGCAAGCCTATGAAGAATACGTGCCATTGATTATTTTGGCTGGTTATCCGAGCCAAAAAGAAATCAACAGTGGTCTGCAAATTCACCATCAAGCAAAAACTGTCGACTCGCAACGCGCAATTTTTAGTGAAATTACCTGTGCACAGGTACGGTTAGACAACCCAGAAACGGCCATAGAAAATATCAATTTTGCGTTACAAATGTGTCGGCAAAAATCGCGCCCGGTGATTATCGAGGTACCTCGCGATGCCACCAATTTCGACTTGCCGACGATGCCAAACATGAGCATCGAGTTTGCCAACCCGCCTATTCATGAGAACCAATACCGCCAACTTGCCACGGCATTAACCACCGCGCGCCGACCGGTTATTTTAAGCGGCATTAATGTGCGCCGAAGTGGCGCTCAAAGAGCGCTAGAGCGCTTTGCAGAGCAGTTTAATATTCCGGTAGTAACTACCTTGCTTGGGCGTGCGACAGTCAGCCCATCGCACAGTTGTTATGCCGGCGTATTTTGCGGCGACACGCAAACTCGAGCTAGCCAGTTACTGTATGAAGCTGATCTGATTATTGCATTTGGTGTGGTTTATACCGACAGTAACTTTAGTGCGCACCGCGAGCTCATAAACGCCGCACATTTTTACCGAATTGATTTCCCGACCCAGTCGCTCAAAGCATGGTGCGCGCGTTTAGCTAGCGAGCCTTTACCGTTATTTGAAACACGTGATATATCGCCAATGGCGGTTTCACCATCAAACGAATTTAATGCCGATAGTGTTGTGCA
Source organism: Pseudidiomarina donghaiensis (assembly GCF_900116895.1). Classification (GTDB taxonomy): domain Bacteria; phylum Pseudomonadota; class Gammaproteobacteria; order Enterobacterales; family Alteromonadaceae; genus Pseudidiomarina; species Pseudidiomarina donghaiensis. Next base: position 131,179 of record NZ_FPCF01000006.1, read on the forward strand.
AGTCATGCACCAACAACTGTCTCAACAGCGCGCACTCGTGCCGCTGATTAGCGATGTGGGTGATTGCCTGTTCGCCTCGCTGCAAGCTAGCCCAACCGACTTTCTGGCGCCAGCCTATTACGCCTCTATGGGTTATTCCGTACCCGCTGCGTTAGGGGTGTTTGTCGCCACGCGCCGGCGCCCCATTATTTTAGTTGGCGACGGTGCATTTTTGATGACCGGCCTCGAACTCGGTCATTGTTTACGCTATGGCTGTAAACCCATTGTGGTGCTTTTGAACAATCACAAATGGGACATGATTGCGGCTTTTTCTCCAACGTTGAAATGCACCGCATTGCAGCAGTGGCATTACCCTGAGCTTGCCAAAGCAATGGGTATTGAAAGCCTGCGCGCACATAACGCAGAAAGCTTTTTAGAAAGCTTCGCCAAAGCTTGGGCCGACCATGACAACGCCTATTTAATTGATGTTTGGTTACCGGAAAACAGTCGTACTAAACGCCTGAGTGACTTCGCAGAAAGCTTGACCACGATCAATATAAGCGGTGTCAGCAAGGTATAAAATACCCACCATTTTCGCTTACCCGCTTGTAGGTTTTATGCAGTATCCAGCACCTGAATTATTGAGTCCCGCCGGCAGTTTAAAAGCCATGCGTCTTGCCTTTGCTTACGGCGCAGACGCCGTTTATGCCGGCCAACCACGCTATAGCTTGCGCGTTCGTAACAACGAATTTGATATACCACGCTTGAAGCAAGGTATCGACGAGGCTCATGCGCTCGGCAAAAAGCTTTACGTGGTGGTGAACATTGCGCCGCATAACGCCAAACTAGTGCGTTTTGTTGAAGACATGGCACCGGTTGTGGCGCTAAAGCCCGATGCGCTGATTGTGTCTGATCCCGGTGTTGTTATGCTGCTGCGCGAGCACTACCCTGAGCAGGCTTTGCATTTAAGCGTGCAGGCCAACACCGTGAATTGGGCAGCCGTGAAGTTTTGGCAGCAGCAGGGCATTGAGCGGGTTATTTTATCGCGCGAATTAGAAGTGCGTGAAATTGCAGAAATTCGTCAACACTGCCCAGACATGGAACTTGAAGTGTTTGTGCATGGGGCACTGTGCATGGCTTATTCTGGCCGCTGCTTGCTATCTGGCTATTTCAATAAGCGAGACCCCAACCAAGGCGCCTGCACCAATTCATGCCGCTGGCCTTATCAAGTTCACGACGCCGAAGAAGACGCCGTTGGCCAGTTCAACCCCATTGATACACCGGTACTGCTAACCGAGCCGCAACGCCCGGGCGAATACATGCTCATGGACGAAGACCTGCACGGCACCTACATTATGAATTCCAAAGACTTACGCGGTATTGAGCACGTTGACGCCTTAGCGAAAATGGGCGTGCATTCGTTAAAAATTGAAGGCCGTACCAAGTCGCCTTATTACGTGGCCCGCACCGCTCAAATTTATCGCCAAGCCATTGATGACGCCGTGGCCGGAAAACCATTTAACCGCAAGCTGTTAGCCGAGCTTGAAGGCATGGCCAACCGCGGTTTTACCGAAGGCTTTTTGCGCCGCCATGTACCGAGCGACACGCAAAACTACGAAACGAGCCACAGCCTCGGCGAACAACTACTGGTTGGTGAAATACTCAGTGTGGACGGCGCAAACGCAATCGTCGACGTGAAGAACGCTTTCGCGGTGGGCGACACCCTGATTCTGATGAAACCTTCGGGCAATATCACCTTTACCCTACAAGCCATGGCCGACGACAAAGGTGAGCGCCTAGCACGTGCTGCCGGTGCCGGGCGTCAGGTTGGCGTTCGTTTACCCGAAGCTTTGAATGACCATGACGCCAGCTTTGCCATGCTCATCAAGCTGTCTACTGTAGCGCCACAACAAGTTATTCCGGTGATCGATAAAAATGTGGAGGTAAAAAATGCCGGTGCTGATTGAAAGTGACTGCATTAACTGCGACATGTGCGTACCCGAATGCCCAAACGACGCCATTTCGATGGGCAAAGAGCACTACGTAGTGGATGTGAACAAATGCACTGAGTGCGAAGGCTTTTACGACGAACCCGCTTGTATCCCCGTGTGCCCCATTGAATGCATGGTACTCGTACCGAGTTAGAGAATTTGTATTGCAGCACTTGTGGCCGGCTGACTTTGTGCTAACATCTGTTAGCACAAAAGCATTATTTTACACAAGGACAGCTCTCAATGGATGCTCGCATTCAGTTTCGCGTTGATGAAGAAACCAAACGACTTGCCCAGTTGCGCGCCGAAAGTCAGGGGCGTACCTTAAGTGATGCCTGCCGCGAGTTGACCGAAAAGCTTGCGCTTGAACAGCGCCTCGCAAATGAACAAGATGCATGGCTAACCGAGCAGGTAAACTCAGCATTCGCCAAAGTAGCGAATGGCAAAACTCACTTCATAGCTCACGCCGACGCTGCAGCGCACATGCAGGCGTTTAAAAAACAGCTAAAACAAAAGGATTAACCATGATCTTCTGGGAAGCGGATGCCCTTAATGATCGTGAGAACTTATATAAATTTCTCTACGACTTTAACCCCTTGGTGGCTGATAAAGCTGACGACCTACTGGTTAGCCGTATTGAGCTACTCGCCCAACATCCAGAATTAGGCCTGAGTCGCAGCGGAATGCCCGGCCGGCTTTTGATTATTCCCGATATTTCCCTAGTCGTGTCTTACTATATAAACGGCGATGACATTTATTTATTGCGCGTTTTACACCACAAACAAAACCGACCCTCATGTTGACTTAGGCTAAGGCAGCTCGTGGCTGCGCTGCTGGCACAAGTTGCGCAGCCATTCGAGCGCGGGTTGGCCAGATTTTGAGCGAGGATAAGCTAGCCCGATTGTTCGTTGCAAAGTCATGTTTTCAAGCGGCCGCAATACCACATCTTGCCGTTCACGCAGTACCTCAAAGTCGGGCACCAAGGCTGCGCCCACGCCAGCTGAGACAAGGCCAAGAGCATATTCAATAGTGTGAATATCGGCGCGGATGTCAGGCTGAATACCGTTGCGAATTAACTCTGGATAAAACTGTGACCATGCGTCACACGGCGTTCGCTTGATGAGTGCCAGCCTATCAAAATCTTCCAATTGCAGATATTGTTTGAGGGCCAACGGGTGCCCAGCCGGCAGCGCAACCAAAAAATGATCGGTCCATATCGGCAGAAACTGTTCACCGGCTTTTAGCATTTTGGGGGTAATAATACGCGCGTCAGAGTCATCCTCCGGTTCCACCAAGTGCAGCTCTAAACCTTCCACCCCAGCACTGAACTCGCGCAACAATTGGCTCATACGTTCCACCCCCAGCGCGCGAATTAAGCCCAAACGAAACTGTACCCGCTTGACGCTTTGCCGAAACGACGACCGCAACGACTGCATTTGGCTGAGCATACGTCCAGCATGACCGTACAATCGCTCGCCATCTTCGGTAGCAATCACCCCACGTGATTGCCGCGAAAACAACGCTACACCAAGCTCGTCCTCCAGTTGCTGCAAGGCTTTCGACAAGCTTGGCTGTGCCACATTACAAGCCCGCGCAGCGGCACTAATACTGCCGTTTTCATACACGGCGACGAAATAATTGAGTTGGCGCAAGTCCATAGTTAAAAGCTATACCTGATGTAGTTTTTATATGATTTAACTTTACAACAAACAAGAGTAAAGTGAGAACAAATAAAAAGCGTTGTTCGTTATTCGTGCGCTTCGCTGTTCGTCCGCTGCGCTATTCGAATAGTGCGTAGCACGGACGAACAGTGAGTGAAACGAACGCACGAACAACGAATCACGAATTTAACAGAGGATTTACCATGGCTCGTTTTCCGTTTGACTGGCAAGACCCATTCCAATTTTCCAACATGCTCAGCGAAGAAGAGCGCATGATTCGCGATACCGCTCATCAATATTGCCAAGAAAAGCTGATGCCGCGCGTGTTAACCGCAAACCGCGAAGAGCGTTTTGATCGTGAAATTATGAACGAGTTAGGTGAGCTGGGTTTATTAGGTGCCACGTTGCCGGAAAAATATGGCTGTGCAGAAGTGAATCACGTGTGTTACGGCCTTATTGCCCGTGAGGTTGAGCGTGTTGATAGCGGTTATCGTAGCGCCATGAGTGTGCAGTCGAGTTTGGTGATGCACCCAATTTATGCCTACGGTACTGAAGAACAACGCATGAAGTACCTGCCGAAGTTAGCAAGCGGCGAATGGGTAGGTTGTTTTGGTTTAACCGAACCGGATGCGGGTTCTGACCCTGCTAGCATGCGCACCACGGCGAAGAAAGTTGACGGTGGCTATGTACTCAAAGGCAGCAAGATGTGGATCACCAACTCGCCGATTGCTGATGTTTTTGTGGTTTGGGCCAAGTTAGACGGCGACATTCGTGGTTTTGTGTTGGAAAAAGGCATGAAAGGCCTTTCAGCGCCGAAAATTGAGGGTAAATTCTCACTTCGTGCGTCGATTACCGGCGAAATTGTGATGGATAACGTAGAAGTACCTGAAGACGCCCTACTGCCAAATGTTAGCGGCCTGAAAGGCCCATTTGGTTGCCTCAACAAAGCGCGTTACGGCATTGCATGGGGTGCCTTGGGTGCAGCAGAATTCTGCTGGCATGCGGCGCGTCAGTACACCTTAGACCGCCATCAATTCAACCGCCCGTTAGCGGCAACCCAGCTGATTCAAAAGAAACTGGCTGATATGCAAACCGACATTAGCATAGGCTTACTGAGCTGCTTGCAAGCGGGCCGCTTAATGGACTTAGACCAACTGCCACCAGAAACTATCTCGCTGATCAAACGCAACTCATGCGGTAAAGCTTTAGATATTGCTCGTGTGGCTCGTGACATGCACGGCGGCAACGGGATTGCTGATGAGTACCATGTTATTCGCCATGTGATGAACCTAGAAGCCGTGAATACCTACGAAGGGACGCACGACGTTCATGCACTGATATTGGGCCGTGCACAAACTGGTTTGCAAGCGTTCGGCTAAACTCATTCGGTCGCAGGAGGTTTCCCTATGGCTGCAGCAATGCACCCGTGGCTGGGCGAGTTTATCCAGCGTATTGACGACCGTCGTTTACCGCCGGCACATGCTGCCGGTGGTGTATTAAGCGACGCTGATTTATTCGATTTATTCGAGTCGCAGTTACACAGCCGCCTACTTGATTTGCAGTCACGTTTGATGCAGGCCGCGGGCCAAAGTTTTTACACCATTGGTAGTGCAGGCCATGAGGGCAACGCGGCAGTAGCAAAGGCTTTGCGCGTGACTGACCCGGCGTTCTTGCATTATCGCAGCGGCGCTTTTTTTATTCAGCGCGCGAAACAGGCGCCAGGCTCAACCCCGCTGTATGACATGATGCTTAGCTTTGCCGCCTCGGCCGATGAACCCATTGCCGGCGGGCGCCACAAAGTACTCGGCAGCTTGCATTTAAATGTACCACCGCAAACCAGCACCATTGCTTCGCATGTTCCCAAGGCCATGGGCACCGCGTTTGCTATTGGCTTATCGAAACGCTTGAACCACCAGGGTACCTGGCCGCACGACGCTATTACTGTGTGTAGCTTTGGTGACGCTTCAGCCAACCACTCTACGGCACTGGGCGCGATAAATTCGGCCAGTTGGGCAGCGTATCAGCAAATTCCAATGCCTCTGTTGTTAGTCTGCGAAGACAACGGCTTGGGTATTTCCACCCATACGCCAAAAGGCTGGATTCAACAACAATTAAGCCAACGCCCTTCGTTAAAGTATTTTTTTGCCGATGGCAGTAACTTAGCCGAGACCTATCTGGTAGCGCGCGAAGCGGCTGACTACGTGCGTCAAAAACGTAAGCCCGCGGTACTTCATTTACGTACTGTGCGCTTGTTTGGTCATGCCGGTGCTGACGCCGAAGTGGCGTATCGTAGCAAGCAGGAAATTGCCCTTGATAGCGAGCGTGATCCGCTACTACATAGCTGTGCTGCGTTAATAAGCCGGGGGTTATTCGACCACCAGCAATTAATTGATTACGTACAACAGCAGCAACAGCGTATAGCACGCATTGCCACACAGGCATCGCAGCAGCCGAAATTAGAAAGCGCTGAACAGGTGATGGCATCTATTGTGCCACCGGCTCGTCAAGGCCAACTGCCGAAACCTGTTGACGGTGAACAACGCACCAACTTATTCAAATGGGACAAGCATAACGCCGGCAAGCCTCAACATTTGGCCAAGCTGATTAACTTGGCGCTGCATGACCTGATGGCGCAACATCAAAACATTGTTATGTGTGGCGAAGATATTGCCAAAAAAGGCGGTGTGTACCACGTTACGCAGCACCTGATGGAAGCTTTTGGCCCGAACCGCGTGTTGAATACCGTGCTCGATGAGCAAAGTATTCTGGGGCTAGCTATTGGCATGGCTCAGCAAGGCTTTATTGCCATGCCAGAAATTCAATTTTTGGCCTATGTGCATAACGCAGAAGATCAAATACGCGGCGAAGCCGCAACCTTGTCATTTTTCTCCAATGGCCAATACACCAACCCGATGGTTATTCGTATAGCTGGGCTTGCCTATCAGCGTGGGTTTGGCGGTCACTTCCACAACGATAACTCATTTGCCGTGTTTCGTGATATTCCAGGCATTGTATTATTGTGCCCATCGAATGGTCGCGATGGCGCGCTACTCATGCGTCAAGCGGTTGAGTTAGCTGCTCGCGAGCAGCGCGTGGTGGTGATGCTTGAGCCTATTGCACTGTATATGACCCGCGACTTGCACCAAGAAGGTGACGGTGGCTGGTTAAGCGAATATCCAGATCCACAAGAACCGACGCCGACACTTGGCGAACCTTCCATACATGGCAAGGGTGAAGATTTGGCCATTATTTCGTACGGTAATGGCTATTATTTAAGCCGCCAGGCAGAAGCCAAGCTGGCGAAGCAAGGCCACAAAGTACGCGTTCTTGATTTACGCTGCCTAGTGCCGCTGCATGTGGATAAAATTATTGATGCACTGGGCGGCTGTAAAAAAGTGCTTATTGTGGACGAATGTCGACGCCGTGGTTCGCTTAGCGAGGAGTTATTCACAGCACTACATGAAACTAAGCCAGGGCTGTTTACGGTTTCACGCCTAAACGCCGAAGATAGCTTCATTCCGCTTGGCAAGGCCGCTTATAGCGTATTGCCATCAACTGAACAGATTATTGCGCAGGCGCAGCGTTTACTGGAGGCAAACTAATGGCCGTAGAACGTAAAACCGCCCTGGTTGTTTGCCCTGGGCGCGGCACTTACAACAAACCAGAACTGGGATCAATTGGGGGCTCAGTTTCGGCTCAAACATCACAGAAAATCGGCGATAATAAGCCAACTTTAGCCGATGTTATGCATAAAATTGACGACGTTCGCAACCAACTCAGGCTACCAACGGTATCGGAGCTTGATCAGGCGCCGCTGTTTAAAACATCGCTCCATCAAAAACCTGAGAACGCTGCCGCATTAATATATGCCGGCGGGTACCTGGATTACTTAGCCATTGACGCGTCGCGCTTTGATGTTGTCGGCATCACCGGTAACTCGATGGGTTGGTATACGGCCATGGCTAGCGCTGCTTGTTGGGACATTGAAACCAGCACCAAGTTGGTGACCAATATGGCGCAACTGACCGCTGGCGGCGATGGTGCTCAGTTTATTTACCCCATTGTGGACGCTGATTGGCGACCACACCAAGGTTATATCGACGCTGTGAATCAGCAACTGGAGCGTTTTCCTAAAGAACTGAAAATGTCGATTCGCTACGGTGGCTATGCGGTACTAGCCGGTTCTGAAGAAGCTTGTACTGCAGCAGTGAGAGCATTACCGCGTGTAGACGACCGGTTCCCAATGATACTGCCCGGCCATGCGGCATTTCACACACATTTTATGAGCCAAGCCTCTGAACAAGCCCTTGAGTTATGGCCTGCGGCTGCATTTCGAGCGCCGCAGGTGCCTTTAATTGATGGCCGAGGTCACATTTGGTCACCGCACATTGTCGATAAATCAGCCTTGCAGCAATACACGCTAGGGCACCAAGTAACCCAAACCTATGACTTCACCAAAGCCATACAAACGGCGGTCAAAGAGCTTGTTCCCGACCATATTATTCTGCTGGGCCCAGGCGCTGGGCTTGGTGGCGCGGTGGCACAGGCGCTCATAGAAATGAACTGGCAGGGCTTAAATAGCAAGGCTGAGTTCACGGCGCGCCAGCAAGCGCACGCGCCGTATGTATTAGCTATGGGGTTACCGGAACAGCGTGCTCTGGTGACAGGTTCGCAAACTTAACATCGATGGCGCGCAGGCACACTTTGCCGCGCGCGGTTAAGTCCGTCATAAATTGAAATTGCTGACGTGGGTCTATGGGGTAAGCTTTTAGCCGATAATGCGTACCCCATGGCTCTTCTTTAATGATCACCACAATCGGCTGCTTCAGCTGCACATATGGGCTGGTTAGTGCCACGTCTTCAAGCAATTGCTTTACTTTATGAGCATCATGGTCGGCGCTCAGATAAAAGTCCGTGACCACCATGAGGCTTGGTCCACCATTGTTGGCGTTATGAATAAGATGACTCCACAGCTTTAAATGCGGCACAAACACCACGGTATCGTCGGGTGTCACCATTTCTACCGCGCGCATACCTATGTGCTTTACTTCGCCGTAGGTGCCATCCACTTCAATCCAATCTCCGGGGCGATAGGGTAGCTCGTAAACCGCCACAATGCCGGCGATTAAACTACTGACATAATCTTTCATGGCAAAGCCAATGGCTAAGCCAGCAGCGCCTAATATGGCAATCATGTTTTGTACCGTGGTTTCAATTACCATGGGCACAATCCAAATGGTCGCCAGTATAAATACAATAACGCGCGTGGTTGGAATAAGCGCTAATACAAACAGCCTCTGTGTGCCGTGCAGATGCTCAGCAAGCCAGGGTAATACCCGCTGACTTAACCAAATAATTGCGACTGAAAACGCGATAACAAGCGCTATTTCAATAACGGCATCACTAGTGACCGTTTTAAATAAGCCGATGATTTTTTCTGTTTCCATTGCTGATGCCTCCGTTAAAACGCGTCAACGAAATAGCCGCGACTTTTTAAAAAATCACGCACCGCTAGGTAGCCGTAGACAGTAATTCGCCAATGCTCGCTCTTGCATTCAATGAGTCGCGCTTGCTGCAGTTGGAGCAATTGCACATCGAGCTGATCGGCCGCCAGGGTGGGTAATACGCGTTGCAACTGCTGCCCGGGTAAACCGTTATGCAACAGTAATGCATACAGCACAAAAGCGGTCTCGTCACCGCAGTCACTGGGAATACTTGGCAAGCTGTGCTCCGCATTACGCTCCACGGCCCACAACGCAAGCGCAAGACCTACGTTGCCGAACGATCGTGCCGCAAGCGCTTTTAGCTTTTTCGGAGTGGTATGTATGCCGACTTGTTTCAGCAGCTTTTCTTCGGCTGCGGCAAAACAATACACATTTGGCAAACTTGCTGGCCACGCACGCTGTAAAAATGCAAAGCTCCAGCTATCACACACCACCACCCCTTGACCTAACTCGCCCCTGATTAACTTCGGCAACAGCGTTCTGACAAAGGACAAGCCGTTGGTGTGGCGTTGCCAGTAATCGGACAAACTATCTATCAACCAATGCTCAGAAGCTTGGGGCTGCCACCAGTCGTCCACTTGCACGCCGCTTAGCAGCTCAGTTTGCGGCGCTTGTAGTTGCTGCCAATCATGCTGTTTGGCCCAAGCTCGGGCGATGTTGGCCGTTCCGCTAAAAGGCGGGCTAATCAAAAACTTCACACCGGGCTCGCTGTCGTCTAGCCACTCTTGCCAGGCTTCATCTAACGCTACCACCGCAGGCGCTACATCAAACTCGCGGTAACCCGGAAAATCGTCTTTTGGCTCGTCTTCATCCACCTCTTCACTTTTCGGAAATAAGCTACGAATGTGCTGCAAAAATTGCTGCAAGCGAGTACTGGCCGGCGCATCAGGCCGTTCAAATTCAGCCAGCCGAATGACTCGCCAATAATTTTCCGTGGTCATATAATTGCCGTGTCCTTGTGTTTATGCACTGAAGTGCCTGCCGGTCGCATTAATAATAGCGAATGGTTGCGCGCCCAATCGTATTTGCGTCGGTACCAAACCATAATGCTTGCGACTGTGGATCAAACACCATATGTCGAATAGTACCGCCGCCGCTTTCAACCTCAAATGGCTTAGTAAAGGTTTCGCTAACCGAGTCAAAGCCAACAATCCGATTCGGCTGCACGCCGGTTTCAGCGGCCCAAACATAGCCGCGATGATCAATCGCCATGGCATAGGGCATTGAACGTACCCCAGCCGGCATCGGCCACTCATTTATCTCCTCAGTAGCAGGGTTCCATCGCCCTAAATAACCACCCGCATAATCAACGTACCAGAAATGCCCTTGCGCATCGACACCAATTCGACGCGGGCGGTTCGCATTTTTACGTGGCAATTCAATTTCTTGAATTTTCTTATCGTCGGTTAAGGTGACTAACTTACTGCTACCAAACAAGGTCGCCCAAGGCTTTCCTTGAAACACCACAAGCCCATAGGGTCGCGCATTTTTTGTCGGCACATCCCACAGGGTAATATCATAGGTTTCGGCGTCCATATGGCCTATTTGATTAGCCCCTTGGGCACTGAAAAAAATATCACCATTGAAATCAAACTCCATGGTGTGCACGTCACGGCGCCCATCGCCTGGTAACGGATATTGGGTTATTTCGTAGGTTTCACGGTCAATTTTGCCAATATGAGCGCCTTTATTGCCGGCGTACCAAGCACCGCGATCGTCAACAATAATGTTGTGCGGCCCCGCACCTTTGGGCAAATCAATGCGCTCGAACTCGCCCGTTTCTGGGTTCAACACTGCCGCGTAGTCAGATCGCTGCCCAACAAACCACACTTCATCAGGCGCTGCCACGTAGGGGTCACGCGGCCGCGAATTCTCCCACGGCACTTGCCATTCGGTGATCTCCAATTTTGCATAAGCCGGAGCATCACCAGCCATCATTAAAGCCAAAGTCATTGCCAACATAAACACCTCGTTGTTCGTACGCTACGCTGTTCGTGCGTTCACTTCGTTCACTGTTCGTTATTCGTTAATGGAGTATAGACTGTCATTGATTTATAGTGTTGTATCTTCAACGAAAAGCGTAGCGGACGAAAAGCGTAGCGCTCGAACAACGAATAACGGCCTTGTCATGCTTGAGATTTTTATTGCGGTTCTATTTTTTGCTTTCTCGACCACCATCACCCCTGGGCCCAACAACGTCATGATCATGTCCTCGGGCATGAACTACGGCATTAAGAACAGCTTGCCACATTTTTTCGGTATCTGTTTTGGGTTTCCTGTCATGGTGCTGTTGGTGGGGCTTGGTTTTGGGGTGATTTTTGATCGTTACCCCAACTTGCACCAGCTGATTAAAGTGCTTGGGGTGCTGTATTTGCTGTGGCTAGCTTGGCACATTGGCACGGCCGAGCCACAAGCTATTAAGCGCGGCGAGAAAAAGCCCTTCACCTTTTGGCAAGCGGCGTTGTTTCAATGGGTGAATGCGAAAGCGTGGGTTATGGCGACAGGGGCTGTTGCGGCATTCACCACAGTGCAAGGGTCGCCGTTTTTTGAAGTATTGGCTATTAGCTTAGCGTTCTTCTTAATGGCATTTCCGTGCGTTGGGGTTTGGTTGGTATTTGGCTCGTTACTGCGCAAGTTGCTAACCAACCCCATTATGCAGCGGGTGTTTAATATCACCATGGCGCTTATTTTAGTGCTATCTATTGTGCCGGTGGTGCTTGAGCTTTGGCATTTTTATTTCGCGCCAGCGGCTTAGCGCGTTAAATCTCGTTAAAAACGGCTAACCGGTTCGTCATCGGCATCTAAATAAGCACTAATGGCTGCGATAAACTCGTGGCCATAGCGTTCTAGTTTCTTTTGCCCAACCCCGGTAATGGCGAGCATTGCGGTTTCGTCTATCGGGTAGTTAATCGACATTTCAACCAGCGAGGTGTCGTTAAATACCACAAATGGCGGCACTTCTTCGGCATCGGCAATCGTTTTTCGTAAGGCCCGCAAGCGACGGAATAACACCTTGTCGTAGTCTCCACGGTCTGCCACGCGGGGTTTACTAACCACCAAGTTAATGCGCGGCTCTGCTAGTTGCAGGGCAATGTCACCGCGCAACACGGGGCGCGCGGCTTCGGTTAGCTGCAAAATGCCATATTGCTGCACATTTTGAATTAACAAACCGCGGTGAATGAGCTGACGCACCACACCAAGCCAATATTCGTGACTATGCTCAGCACCCAGTGCATAAGTTGATAGTTTATCGTGACCCAGCTCCATAAGGCGCTGTGATTTGCTGCCTCGCAAAACATCAATCACGTGGTTAACACCAAACCTTTGCCCAACGCGATAAACACAAGACAGTACTTTTTGTGCGTCTACCGTGCCGTCATATTGACGCGGCGGGTCTAAACAGATATCGCAGTTACCGCAGGGTTTGTCGCGGTATTCGCTAAAGTAATTGAGCAGTACCAAACGGCGACAAGTTTGTGCTTCGCACATGGACTGCATGGCTGCAAATTTGTGCTGCTCAATACGCCGGCGTTCGTCGTCTGGGTTTTGTAAAATAATGCTTTGAATCCAACCAGCATCTGAAGGGTCATACAGCAACACGGCTTCAGCGGGCAGGCCATCGCGCCCTGCGCGGCCGGTTTCTTGGTAATAGCCCTCAACACTGCGCGGTACGTCAAAATGCACCACAAAGCGCACGTTCGGCTTGTTAATACCCATGCCAAAAGCGACCGTTGCCACCACCACGTCAATGTCATCGCGCACAAAGCCGCGTAACACAAATTCGCGCTGTTCATGCTCCATTCCGGCATGATAACCCGCGGCCCTTAACCCCTCGCGCTGTAGCTTTTCGGCAAGCTCTTCAACTTTTTTGCGACTACCACAGTAGACAATACCCGAGGCTCCGCGTTGTTTTTTAATATAGTCGGTCACCTGTTTATAAGGCTTGTACTTTTCTTCCACCACGTAACGAATATTGGGGCGATCAAACGAGCCTTTATAAACAATCGGTTGATGCAAATGCAGGCGCGAAATGATATCCGACTCGGTTGCTGCATCTGCGGTTGCGGTTAGCGCCATAAAAGGGACGTTAGGCAGACTTTCTCGCAATTGCCCAAGCTGCCCATACTCTGGACGGAAATCGTGACCCCATTGCGATATACAATGCGCTTCGTCAATGGCCACTAGGTTAACTTGCCATTGTTGCAGTTGGCGCATAAAAAAGCTTTGCATGGCGCGTTCGGGGCTAACATACAACAACCGAATCTCGTTATTATGTAGCTGTTGCATCACCGTGGTATTTTGCTCTGGCGTTAAACTGTTATTCAGCGCCGCCGCGGCCACCCCCATAGTTTGCAAAGCTTCCACTTGATCTTGCATCAGGCTGATCAGCGGGGAAATAACCACCGTTAAGCCATTTCCAGCTAGCGCCGGTAGTTGGTAACACAGTGACTTGCCTCCCCCTGTGGGCATTAACACTAACGCGTCATGCCCTTGCTGCACGGCTTCAATGACCTGTAATTGGCCTTCGCGAAACGCGGTATAGCCAAATACATCGGCAAGAAGTTGTGACAGCGTAGAGTCAGACAAAATAGCGTCTCCAATTGACGGCAAGCTATGGAAAACCCTATTGTATGCATCCCGCTTGCGAAGCTCCACCTACATGATGGTAAATCCGTGATATTCTGCTGGTGGCTGCTGTTTTTTCGTACAATTCAACTGTGAGATGTAATATTCATGACCGATGACGCTGCCCGTAGTCGCCAAGGAGTGTTTTTTGCGATCGCTGCTTACACTATGTGGGGCATTGCACCTGTGTATTTTAAGTGGCTTGAGTCTGTCCCGGCGCTCGAAATACTCAGCCACCGAATTATTTGGTCATTTATTCTGGTGCTAGCACTTATTCTGGTATTAGGTCGTGGTGGCCGTTTAAAACCCGTACTGCAGAACAAAAAGCAAATGTTGCGCTTAGCATTAGCCACCTGCTTACTTGGCGGTAACTGGTTTTTGTTTATCTGGGCCATTAATAACGACCATATTCTTGACGCCAGCTTGGGTTATTACATCAACCCGCTGTTGAATGTGGCGATTGGCATGGCGTTCTTTGGTGAGCGAATGCGCAATATGCAGCTAGTTGCGATTGCACTTGCCGTAACTGGGGTGCTTATTCAGGTGATATCGTTTGGCTCGGTGCCATGGGTGGCATTGGCACTCGCGTGCAGCTTCGCTATTTATGGTGCGATTCGTAAACGCTTGCCAATTGATTCAATGACTGGCTTATGGCTAGAAACCTTGATTTTATTGCCGGCAGTGCTGATTTACATGGTACTTTTTGCTAGCTCAAGTGCCGCAGATATGACCCAGAACACTTGGCAGATTAATACCCTGCTCATTGCCGCTGGCGTCGTCACCACCGCTCCGCTGTTGTGTTTCACCGCCGCCGCCCAACGTATTCGTTATTCAACACTTGGTTTTTTCCAATACATTGGGCCGTCCATCATGTTCATTCTGGCGGTGTGGGTTTATGGCGAACCGTTAGCCACGGATAAGTTAGTGACCTTCGGTATTATCTGGCTTGCGTTAGCTATTTACAGCGTCGACACGCTGCTATTTCAGCAGCGTTCTAAGCGCGCGTAAGCAACCACCAACCATTTGCTACCCACATCGTCGAAATTAATTTGTATACGACTTTGTGGGCCAGTGCCTTCGTAGTTCAACACCGTGCCTTCGCCAAATTTAGTGTGGCGCACACGTTGCCCCAAGCTGTAGCCGGTTTCTTCAAAGGCTTGATGGCTAGCGCCACTATGAAAACGCCCTAATGCCGGCGAATGGTGTTTGGTTGTGGCTTGCAAACGCACATGGTTGAGCATTTCGGGCGGCATTTCCCCCACAAAACGGCTGATGCGGTTAATACGTTCTTGGCCATAAATACGGCGCTGCTCGGCATAGGTAATCACTAACTTTTGCATAGCGCGCGTCATACCGACATAACACAAGCGGCGCTCTTCTTCTAAGCGGCCACTTTCCCCCAACGACATTTGTGATGGGAATAAACCTTCTTCTACGCCCACCATAAACACCAATGGAAACTCGAGGCCCTTGGCACTGTGCAAGGTCATCAGTTGCACCGCGTCTTGGTGCGCATCGGCTTGCTCTTCGCCAGACTCAAGCGCAGCATGGGCCAAGAAGGCATTTAACGGTGTCATATCATCTTCAATCACATCATCTAAGGTATTGAAGTTGTCACAGGCGTTTACCAGCTCTTTTAAGTTTTCTACCCGTGTTTCAGCTTTCTCGCCTTTTTCTGATTCATACATGGCCATTAAACCAGAGCTTTTTATCACGGTGTCAGCTTGGCGCCCAAGTGGGTAGTCGGCGGTTTCATCTTCAAGCTGGTCAATTAAATCTAAAAAAGCTTTGACCGCGTTGCCGGCCCGACCTGACAACACTTTTTCGTGCACTAACTGCTTCGCTGCCTCCCACATGGGTAAGCCGCGTTCGCGCGCGCCACTGCGAATAATATCTAGGGTGCGGTCACCGATGCCGCGTGTGGGGGTGTTGATCACGCGCTCAAGTGCAGCGTCGTCATTGCGACTCGCTAGTAAGCGCAAATAGCCCAGTGCGTCTTTCACTTCTTGGCGATCAAAGAAGCGCAAACCGCCATAAATACGATAAGGAATTCGCGCATGCAGCAACGCTTCTTCGAGCACTCGTGATTGCGCGTTACTACGATATAAAATGGCGACATCTTGTAGCGCATTACCATGTTCGTTCCATTGTTCAATGCGCCCGGCAATATACCGCGCTTCGTCCATTTCATTGAACGCTGCGTAAAGATCAATTGGCTCGCCAGAAGCACCTTCTGTCCAGAGCTCTTTGCCTAAGCGCCCGTCATTGTTGGCAATAACTTCATTGGCTGCGGTCAAAATATTATTGGTAGAACGGTAATTCTGCTCTAAGCGAATGGTCAGCACATTCGGGAAGTCGCGCAAAAACTGATGAATATTCTCAACTTTTGCACCGCGCCAGCCATAAATAGATTGGTCGTCATCGCCCACAATGGTCACATAATTATTGTGTTCGGTTTCTTGCCCCACACCGGAGAGCAGTTTAATCCATGCATATTGAATGGTGTTGGTGTCTTGAAACTCGTCCACCAAAATATGCCGAAAACGGCGTTGGTAATGCTCACGGACGTGACGATTCTCGCGCAGCAGCTCTTGTGCTCGCAATAGCAACTCAGCAAAATCAACAAGCCCAGCGCGATCACAGGCAACTTGGTAGGCGTCATATATTTCTTTGAATGTGCGCTCATTAATGTCGTAGCCGTCTAAGTGATGCGGCCGCAGGCCTTCATCTTTTTTGGCATTAATAAACCACTGTGCTTGCTTAGGTGGCCAACGCTTTTCATCTAGGTTTAGACTTTTAATGGTGCGCTTAATCAAGCGCTGTTGGTCGTCACTATCAAGAATTTGAAAGTTCTGCGGCAATCCAACATCCATATAATGCGCGCGTAATAAACGGTGGGCCAATCCGTGAAAGGTGCCCATCCACATGGCCCGCACCGAACTACCTAACAGCTGCTCAACGCGCCCACGCATTTCAGCCGCGGCTTTGTTGGTAAAAGTTACCGCCATAATGCTATGCGGTGACAAACCGCGCTCTTGAATAAGCCACGCAATACGATGCACCAGCACCCGTGTTTTGCCACTGCCAGCGCCAGCAAGCACCAACATATGGCGCTCATCAGCACCAACGGCTTCGCGCTGTTTGTCATTCAATGGGGCGAGTAAAGGATGCTCATGCATGGAAAGTCACCAAAAATTCAAAATTGCAGTGTAGTGGCTGAGTACTGTATATGCAACCAGTTATCATGCCATTTTTAATAGAAACTGTGTGAGTTTCGCTAAGTCGTGATAGGCCAATGTCGGCAATATGTGTAAGTGCTCAGCACGCCCCAAACCGCCAGTAAACCAAGCGCTTTGCCAGCCAACTCGGTGCGCCCCAAGTATATCAGCGCTTGGGCTATCACCCACATGCAACCAATTATAGGGGGCTAGCTGTGGTTGCATGGCTGCCGCAGCTTGAAACATGTCCGCAAATGGCTTGCCGCGAAGGCTATCGGAAGGCTGCAATACCCCTTGAAAATAAGCACCCAGGCCAATAGCGTCGACATTCACGTTGCCATTACTTAGTGCGTACAACGGATAACGCTCAGCAAGCGCTGCAAGGTGCCCATGTACCGCAGGCGCTATATCAACTGCATTACGATGCGCCATAAAGTGGGCAAAGGCCGCCTCGGCGCCAGCACGAGCCTCGTCGTCGCCAATACCGAATGATTGCAAACCAGCGGTCAGTGCTCGTAAGCGCAATTGCGTCATGTTACTTGCCAAATCGGGCTCACGGCGCATAAGCGCCATGCGGTGTGCCGACCAGTCAGCAGCCTGCCAGGTTGCGGTTTGGGGAAATTCTCGCACGACAAAATCGCGCACCGCCTGCTCGGCTCGCAGCATAACGGGCACGTTGTCATAAAGGGTGTCGTCAAGATCAAAGCTTAGCGCTTGAACCGGCATGAGGCGTCGATAAAACTGCATGTTAAGCCTTTATTTTTTCTTTCTGGCGCGCGGATGGGCGCCATCATAAACCTTGGCAAGATGCTGAAAGTCTAAGTGGGTATATACCTGTGTGGTACTCAAGTTAGCATGCCCAAGTAGCTCTTGCACTGCGCGTAAATCACCGCTCGATTCTAACATATGCGAAGCAAACGAGTGACGCAGTTTATGAGGGTGTAAGTTGCCTTTGAGCCCTTGTTGCTGCCCCCAAAAGTTCAAGCGTACTTGCACGGTACGTGGGTTAATACGCTGTTGGCGTTGGGATATGAATAATGCCACTTCGTCTAGTTTGCTCCCAAGCCACTGCGCGCGCACGGGTAACCAACGCTCCAGTGCTTCGGCAGCGCAACGGCCATAGGGCACAATGCGCGTTTTATTGCCTTTACCCAGCACACGTAGCTCGCGGTGACGGCTATGAATGGCATCGATGTCTAAAGCGACTAATTCTGCCAAACGCAAACCACTGCCATACAGCAATTCCATCATTGCTGCATCACGTATGGCGAGCGGATCATCTTGGGGCAACTGCAACAGTTGACTAATGCTATCCACATCAAGGTTTTTCGGAAGTCGTTTGGCGGCGCGCGGAGCTTTAAGTTGTGCGGCTGGGTTGTCGAGCAACCACTGGTCGCGCATTAAATAGTTACAAAAGGTACGCCATGCGGCTAAACGCAATGCCAGCGACGCATCGCCCAAGCCACGCCGGCGCCAGCTAATAAATAAGCGTTCGAGCACCGGTAATGTAAGCTGTTTCGGTTCTGTCACTTGGCTGCTTGATAGCTCGACCAGGTCGTCCGCTAAAATAGCGCCATAACTGCGTAAAGTGTGCTCGGCGAGCCCTCGCTCGCCGGCTAGGTGATCAAGAAAGCATTGCCTTAGCGCATCAAGCGTCATCGCTCTGTGCCTGGTAACTTGCCTGATGAGCAAGCAATGGCGGCAAAATCTTGGTGAGTAAGGCTTGTAGCTGACGCACTAAGAGGGTGTCCATTGCCGGTTCAAAATGCCCAGCGTCATGGTTGCCTATGGCCAACATACCCAATTCGCCTTTGTCGCCCAATAAAATCAGTGCCACTGAAGCAATTGGCTCATTGGGGAAGAGTAATTTCTTTTCGTCTTCGGTTAACCGGCCCAAGTACACATTGGCCGACTGAAAACGCTTGCTCAATAGTTTCTTGTGCGTGTCGGCCGCAAAGGTAAACTGCTCGTCCAACTCAATTGGGCTATCAAAAAACTTCAATGACAACGCTGGCATATTCAGTTGCGTTGAAAACGTTTCTTGCAGTGCATCCATCACTTCAGCCAAATGGGTGCAAGCAAGCAATGCCACATACAAATCGCTGTACGCACGAAATAGCTCTTCGTTGCGCCGTGCAGTGACCATCAAGTCGGTAATTTCTTCTTCAAGCTGCATAATGCGTTGGCGCAATACTTGCTGCTGACGCTCAACGAGCGACACCGCGCCGCGCTCTTGATGGCGCAAACTCAGTTGCTTAAGTAGCTGCGGATGATGCTCAAAAAAGTCTGGGTTCTCGGCCAAATACTGCGCTATCAGCGTGTCATCAACCACAGGGTTCGGTATTGCTTTAACGTCCGTCGTCATAATTTTAGGTATCCATCATATACA
The DNA here is from genome assembly GCF_900116895.1 of Pseudidiomarina donghaiensis. GTDB lineage: Bacteria > Pseudomonadota > Gammaproteobacteria > Enterobacterales > Alteromonadaceae > Pseudidiomarina > Pseudidiomarina donghaiensis. The sequence goes on from NZ_FPCF01000006.1 coordinate 150,547, forward strand.
TGCTCAGCAGGGCCTGTCATACGCACTTGCTGGCCTGGTTGCCAGCGAATACTCAGTTGCCCACCCGGTAATTCAACGGTGACCTGTTCATCGAGCTTACCTTGGCGCATGCCAATTACTGCAGCAGCACAGGCACCGCTTCCACAAGCTTGGGTTTCACCCACGCCGCGCTCATAAACTCGTAGCTTCACATGCTGGCGATCAATCACTTGCATAAAGCCGACATTAACACCCTCAGGGAAGCGCTCATGTGTTGCAATCGCTTGCCCTAAGGAAGCTACCGGTGCGGTGTCGATATTGTCCACTTCAATCACACAATGCGGGTTGCCAATGCCCATGACCCCACACAAAATAGTTTGGTCTTGCTCGCGCAGAATATAGGTCAGCTCTTCTTTGTTGGCCTTAAAAGGCACGTCGCTAGGGTTAAACTGCGGCTGCCCTATTTCAACCGTAATACGCCCATCGCGCTCATGGTGCAAGACCATTTTGCCAGCTTTGGTGCTCACCCGCAGATGATTGCGATTGCTCAGGCCTTTTAGTTTCACAAACAAAGCGAAGCAGCGTGCACCGTTACCGCATTGCGACACTTCGCTGCCATCGGCATTAAAAATTCGATAATGAAAGTCTAAGTCGGGGTCATAGGGCGGCTCAACTAACAATAGTTGGTCGAAGCCAATGCCACGGTGGCGATCGGCCCAGTGTCGTATTTGCTCAGGGTTCACATAAATATTCTGGGTTACCCCGTCAATCACCATGAAGTCATTGCCGAGCCCATGCATTTTGGCAAAATTCATTCAGGCGTCTCCAACAGGTGTTCACCTTTCCATAAGTCTTCTAGCCGTTCACGCTCACGTATGATTTGAACTTGCCCCCCATTCACCATCACTTCCGCAGCACGAGGGCGCGTGTTGTAATTTGAGCTCATGGTAAAACCATAGGCGCCAGCGTTCATCACTGCCAATCTATCACCTTCTTGCGCCGATAAATGTCGCGCATGCCCCAAAAAGTCACCGGTCTCGCATACCGGCCCCACCACATCAACAATAGCCTTGTCGGCATCATGCTGACGCACTGGAATAATGTCATGATACGCTTGGTACAGAGCAGGGCGCATAAGGTCATTCATTGCGGCATCAACCAACACAAAGTTTTTGTCTTCGCCCGACTTTAAGTACTCTACCGTGGTGATTAGCGTGCCCGCGTTACCAACAATGGCACGGCCTGGCTCCAGTAGCATGGTTAAGTTACCCATGTTTTCCGCCCGCTCTAAAAGCGCTTGTAAGTAAACACTTACATCTGGCGCAAGCTCTTGCTGGTATGGAATGCCCATGCCGCCCCCCATATCTAGGTGGGTAATTTTAATACCTTCTTCACGAAGTTCATGAATCAGGTTTAGCATAATATCAGCGGCATCTAGAAAGGGTTCTAGCGTTAAAATTTGCGAGCCGATATGGCAATCGAGCCCTTGTAATTTTATGTTTGGCAGTGCCATTGCGCGCTTAGCGACGGCTCGCGCATCTTGCATCGCAATACCAAATTTATTGGCTTTTAGCCCAGTTGAAATGTACGGGTGGGTTTGCGCATCAACATCTGGGTTTACCCGCAGCGATACCGGAGCCATAACGCCATGCGCGTTGGCAACCTGGTTCAAACGCTCAAGTTCAGCGGCCGACTCGACATTAAAACAATAAATACCTTGCTCAAGGGCATAAGCCATTTCTTCTTGGCTTTTGGCTACCCCAGAGAACACCACGTCTTTAGCTTTACCACCCGCCGCAAGCACCCGCGCCAGCTCCCCGCCGGAAACAATGTCAAACCCGGCGCCTAAACGGGCCAATAAATTCAAAACCGCCAAGTTACTGTTGGCTTTTACCGCGTAGCACAGCTTGTGCGGTGCAGGCCAATGCGCCGCGAAACCTTGCCAGTTGGCGGTGATCAAAGTTTGCGAATACACGTACAAAGGCGTGCCGTAGGTATCGCTAAGCTCATTCAGGTTGCATTGATCGGCATGCAAAATGCCATTTACATAATCAAAACTCATGCCTGTTCAGCCTGCTCAGCGGGTTGATTCTGCTCGGGTGGAGGAGGTAATTCTAACGGCCCTTTTTGTCCACACGCGGCGATAAAACCGAGCGTTCCTGCTACAATGATCAGACGCATTACTTTCAAGTTAAACATCGGTAAACTGTACCTAATTATTACGGTTAAAATTGTTGTTGTGTCTATCATCGCATTGAGACGCGCAAATGTCATTATCAGGAGTTGACATGCAAGAGCACGAATACCACGAATTAGCTGAATCAACCATATTAGCCATTGAAGAAGCAGTCGAAGCCTGCGGCGTTGACATTGATTGTGAGTCAGGTGGCGACATTTTGGAATTAACCTTTCCAAACAACACCAAAATGGTGATCAACAAGCAGCCGCCGTTGCACCAGCTCTGGGTAGCTACCAAGTTTAATGGGCATCATTTTGAGTGGCGCGATGGCCAGTGGATTGATAACCGCACCGGCAGTGAGCTATGGAGTTTGCTAAGCGAAGCCGCAAGCAAGCAAGCCGAAACCCCTATTTCTTTATCACCTGCGGATTCATAGGCCCTGTACATGAGTAAAACACTGACGATTGCCACCCGTAAAAGCCTACTCGCCATGTGGCAAGCTGAACATATTAAAGCCCGCTTAGAGCAGTTGCACAGCGACCTTTCGGTTGAGTTACTGCCGATGAGCACCAAAGGCGATGTTATTTTGGACACGCCACTGGCCAAAATTGGCGGTAAAGGCTTGTTCGTTAAAGAACTCGAAGTAGCCATGTTAGAAGGCAAAGCTGATTTAGCTGTGCACTCAATGAAAGACTTGCCGGTTGAGTTTCCAGAAGGTCTAGAGCTGTTCGGAATTTGCGAACGCGAAGACCCACGTGACGCCTTTGTGTCCAATAACTACGCACAATTATCAGAGTTGCCGGAAGGGGCTATTGTCGGTACCTGCAGCCTACGCCGCAAATGCCAAATTTTGGCAAACTTCCCGCACTTAGTGGTGCATGATTTGCGCGGTAACGTGCAAACCCGTTTGCGCAAACTCGACGAAGGCCAGTTTGATGCCATTATTTTGGCGGCTTCTGGGCTGATTCGCCTGGAGCTAACCGATCGCATTAAACAACGTATTCCGGCGGACTTGTGTCTGCCAGCAAATGGTCAAGGCGTACTTGGCATTGAATGCCGCAGCGACGACAAAGCCACAAAGGCACTACTAGCGCCGTTAACCTGCGCCGATACGCGCAGTTGTGTACTTGCCGAGCGCGCTATGAATCGACGTTTGCAAGGCGGCTGCCAAGTTCCCATTGGTGCCTACGCTGAGTTGCACGGCGACCAAATTCATTTGCGCGGCTTAGTTGGGCGCCCTGACGGCAGCGAAATTGTTGAAGGCGACATTAAAGGGCACCGTGACCACGCGGAAGCTTTAGGTACTGAGCTCGCTGAGTACTTACTCGCCCGCGGCGCCGGCAAAATTTTAAAAGACGTGTATGCGGAGAATGACTTGCAGTCATGATGCATCAATTGCTGCTGTTGCGCCCAGAAGACCAAGCGGGTTCGTTAGTCGCCATGCTGCAGCAACGCGCCGCCGCGGCGGGCGTTCAAGCGGACTGTTTGGTACACAGTATGGTCAGCATTGGTTGCTATGACGACCCCAATCACAGTTTACGGAATATTTTGTCGCAAACTTGGCACGGCGGTTTAATGGTTAGCGTGAATGCTGCCAATTACTTTGCGCAACAAGCTCAGGCTTGGGCGCCAGAGTACGCCATGCCAATAGCGCGTTGGTTTGCGGTGGGGCCAACTAGTGCCCAGGCCATAGCCCGCGTTGTGCAGCGGCCCGTGACCTGCCCATGGCGCATACACAACAGCGACGCCTTGTTGCAGTTACCTGAGCTACAACAGGTTGCAGGCCAACAGTGGTTGCTGGTTCGCGGTCGCGGTGGCCGTGAGCTGGTCGCCGACACCCTACGTGCACGCGGCGCACAAGTAACTTATTTAGAGGTTTACCAGCGCGTGCCAAGCAAGGTTGATCTGTCGACTATTGAACAGTGGCAGCAGCAGGTTCACGGCATTGTGGTTAGCAGTGCTGAACAGTTGGGTTATTTTCTTGCGGCGTTACCACAGCACGCGCTACATTGGCTATCACAGTGTTATTGGGTGCTTGCTAGCGAGCGACTTGCGAAGCTGTTACCGGTTGCCATGCGGCAACGAGTTGTTATTGCCGATAGCGCCACGCCATTTGCGCTTGCCGATGCTTGGCAAAGGTTAATAAAAAAGGAAGATTTATGAGTGAGTCCACGTCTAACGAATTAGAACAACAAGAATCATCAACGCCGGTTGCTGATCACGACGACACGGCGACCAAGTCACCAGTATCTGCTACCGCAACTAAGTCGCGCTCTAGCAGCCTAGTGCCCTGGTTGGTGGTACTCATTCTTCTGCTTGTCATTGCTGCCGCTGGTTGGTTTGGCTACCGTCATTTAGTACCTATGCATACGCAGCATCAACAAGCGCTGGAAAACTTGCGTAACGAGCAAACCGCAACTCAAGCAGAATTGGAACAATTACAACAAGCGCTTGAAAGTACGTCGGGCCAAGTTAATGAGCAGCTTGAACAGGCGCTAAGCGCACAAGAGCAGCAGCTGCGTCAACAGTTGCAAGCACAACAATCACAACTTGCCGACTATCGGTTGGCGGTAGAGTCAGTGCAAGCTGAGCTAGCCAACCTAGATATGTCGCAAGAGTCAAATTGGCGCATTTTTGAAGCCCACGAACTGACTGGCCGAGCCGCAACCAAACTGTGGATAGAACAAGACCCACAAGCAAGTTTAGCATTCTTGCGGTTGGCCCAATCACACTTGGTCGCCTTGAATAACCCAGCACATATGGCGGCGCGCCAAGCGTTAGCCAATGATATAGCTGCCCTTGAGCAACTGCCAGAAGCGCAAGTGACTGACGTGAGTTTAACTTTAGGTGCACTGCGTGACCGCATTAGCCGCAGTACGTGGTATCAACAACTGGCCATGACGGATAAGGAACAGGCTCCAACCGCAGACGACACTTGGTTAGCCAACTTAAAGCGCAGCGCCAATACCTTGTTGCAGCAGTTTGTTCGAGTACAGCGTCGTGACACGCCCGTTGAGCCCTTGATTGCTGACGCTTACTTTGACGTGGTGCAACAACGCCTTTTGCTACAACTACAGTTGGCCCAACAAGCCGCTATGCAAGGTGAGCAAACGCTTTTCGAAACCACGCTCGAAGAAGCGATCAACCAATTGCAAGTACTTGAAGGGCAAATTACAGATACCAGCATTACTGATGTTGTGAAGCAACTTACCGAGCTATCGCAAGTAACGCTGCGCCCCGATTACCCAACCCAGTTAGAAGCAACAAACCAGCTGGAACGTCTTGTTCGCCAACAAAACGTAGGGGGTTAATGGTATGAAAACCGCACTCGTTATTGTTGTACTGCTGGTCGTTGGCTTATTGGTGGGGCCATTGTGGTCGGGCAATACTGGCTACGTTCTGTTATCTATAGGCCAATGGACCGTTGAAACCAGCGTTGTCGCAGCACTTATTCTACTGGTTATTGCCATACTCGTTCTGCGTGTGGTTTTTGCCTTTATCGCACGCCTTGTGCGCGGCACCAAATGGGGCATGCGCTGGTTTGGTGAGCGCCGCCAACAAAAAGCTGAAACGGCCTTTCACGAGGCTCTAGTCGCATTGAATGACGGTGATTATGCAGGCAGTTCGCGTGCTGCAAATCGCGCTTGGCAGCTCCGCAAGCAGCCAAACGATGCCCTACTCGCGGCGTATTCGGCGCAGCACATTGGCGACCTTAAACAAGCGCGAGAATGGCTAACTCATAGTGGTAAAACCGCGGACTTAGCCGTCTCTGAAATGCTCTATGCGTTACGCGACAATCCAGACAGCATCTCGTCACGTTTAACCGACTTAAAAGCCCTTCTGCGCGATTACCCACGACATCCTGAGCTTATTCGTGCAGCCATTATGGGGTATCAACGGTTACATCGTTATGATGATTTAGTCGGCTTATTACCAGTTGCACGCGAGTTGAAGCTATTTAGCGACACCCAGTATGCAGCGATTGAGGAAGAAACTTATTACGCCTTGATGTTAGCGGCAGGGCGCCAAGGTGCCACAAAACTGCAAGACTACTGGCAAAGTCTGCGCCGCGATGAGCGCCGTGATGCGATTATTCGCCGGGCATACTTACGTGCTTTGGTCACATTTGATCACACCAAAGCCGCTGACAAAGTTGCAGCACGCGCACTGAAGCGAGGCGAGCTCGATATTGCTGACTTGTTGCAGAATAATTTGTTAGTTGCCGGCCCTGAATTGCGTGACATTGTGCAAGACGGCTTGAAGAAAAAGCCCGACGATGCATTTTTGCTACAAGCCATTGGCCAAATGGCATTGACCACGAAAGACTACGCATTAGCTCAACGTGCTTTGCGCCGCGCTGCTGAACTAGCGCCTTCACAACGGGTGTGGTTAGATTTAGCGGTGACTTACGATGCACTTGGCGATACCGCCAACGCATTGCAGTGTTACCGTGAAGCAATGCGGGCTTAGCTAGCCCGCATTGTTTATTCAGGTAACCGATGGCTTACTGACGAATACCTTCGATAGATAGGAAAATTTCTACCGTTTCAGAAGCTGGGCCTAAGTCATAGTCCATACCAAACTCGGCCGGCGTTAACGTCACTGCGCCTTCAAAGCCGCGACGGAATCCACCCCAAGGGTCTTGTCCTGCGCCAATTTCCTTCACATCAATGGCGATTTCTTTAGTGGTACCGTGCAAGGTAAAGTTACCTTTGAGTACGCCGGTGCCGTCGCCATTTGGGGCATAGCTGGTTGAAACGAACTTGGCTTGCGGGTATTTTTCGACATCAAAAAAATCGCCGCTACGCAAATGCTTGTCACGCTCGGCGTGGTTACTATCAAGGCTGGCAACATCAATAGTGACATTGACTTTCGCTGCACTTGGGTTGGCTTCGTCATAGCTAAATGTGCCTTCGAAGTCATTAAACTGACCAAGTAACCAGCTATAACCTAAGTGGCTAATTTTGAATTGTACGAATGCGTGCGCACCATCTGTATCAATAACATAATCAGCAGCTTGTGCCTGGCTTGCGCCCAATACTGACGCGGTGATCAATGTTGCTAAAGCTAATTTTTTCATGGTAAATCTCCTAAGTTATATCGTTAATCGTGATTTGGTTTGCTAACCAACATACGTTTCAAAGTGGCGTCGCGGTTTATAAAATGATGTTTAAGCGCTGCTAACGCGTGCCCAGCAGCAGCGATAACTAGCGCTAAAGCGGTGTACCAGTGAACCTCACCGGCAATGTCTTCTTGATTGGGTATCCCGGTAATGAGCGCTGGTACTTCAAACCAATCAAATACCGAGATCCCCCGGCCGTCCGCCGTTGAAATTAAGTAACCACTAATCATGGTCACAAATAACAATGCGTAAATAATTCCATGTCCCCACCGAGCACCTTTTTGCTCCCAACTCGCGCCTAAAGGCTTAGGAGAAACGGTGTAGAACTTCCACGCTGAGCGCACAAGGGTAAGCAATAATAAGCTAATGCCGATGGACTTATGCCACCATGGCCCTAATCGATACCACGGGTCATAATAGCTTAGCGTTAGCATCCAATAGCCAAGTGCAAACAACCCGATAACGAGTAGTACACTAAGCCAGTGAATTGCTATGGCTAGCCAGCCGTAGCTTGCTGTTGTGTTCTTGATCATGTTCGCTGCTCGTTAGTTGTGACTTTGATCATTTTAGCGGAGTTTTGAATTAGTAATATCGAGTAGTTTAGATGATTAAGCTCGAAAAAATAGAATGAATTAAAAGCGAAGGCGATATTAGATATTGGATATTAGCGAGCAGCGCAGCGGACGAATCACGCTTTTGGCTTTCCCAAAACGAAAAAACCCCGAGCGTTAGCTCGGGGTCTCGTCGTAATTAAAGCCTGGCGGTGTCCTACTCTCACATGGGAACTCCCACACTACCATCGGCGCTGAAGCGTTTCACTGCTGAGTTCGGAATGGATCAGGTGGTTCCACTTCGCTATGGCCGCCAGGCATAAACTGTTAAACAATATGAAGGCTGATTGTATTCTGTATAAGGTAATGATGACCACTCTACATGATTGGAGCATCGCTCCCCGGCGTGTAACGCCGGGCTACGTCTGACGTAGCATCCATTTTAATAAAAGCTCGAACTTGTGTCTTTTGGCATACAGCCCTAAACACTTTCGGTGTTGTATGGTTAAGCCTCACGGGCAATTAGTACGGGTTAGCTCAACGCATTACTACGCTTCCACACCCCGCCTATCAACGTTGTAGTCTCCAACAACCCTTCAGGACAATTACATGTCAGTGAGAGCTTATCTTGAGGCTCGCTTCCCGCTTAGATGCTTTCAGCGGTTATCGATTCCGAACGTAGCTACCGGGCAGTGCCATTGGCATGACAACCCGAACACCAGAGGTTCGTTCACTCCGGTCCTCTCGTACTAGGAGCAACCCCTCTCAACTCTCAAACGCCCACGGCAGATAGGGACCG
>NZ_FPCF01000007.1 GCF_900116895.1 Pseudidiomarina donghaiensis
CGCAAGGTGTAGGTGATGTCGTAGCGCGGTGCAGTAGTACCTAAGGCTGTACTTTTGATAACCGCAATGTCATCAACATAGGTGCGGGTGATGGTCTCACCGTTGACCAGCTCAATTTCAACCGTACCGTCAATGTAATACAGTGTGTTATCGCCGCCAATAACCTTCTTATAGCGCTGTCCATTGGCAGCATAGGCAAAGCTGACCGTGGTGCCACCTGCATTAATGTGGGTCGGCTTGTTCATGGGATTGTAGGTAATACGCTTGCCTGCGCCACTAATTAAGTTGCCGTTATTGTCATAACTGAAATTTGCGTTGCCACCACCACTAAGTGTCGCGCTAAGTACCGCGTTCGGCCCTGCATTACCGATATTGCTCTTACCGCTTGCGCCGTAGCTCATACTGCTCGCGTAATCGCTTTTCTGCGTTAAGTTACCAATTGCATCGTAGCTGTACGAAATCGTTCCGCCTGAGCTTAAACTACTACTCGTTAAACGGTGCAGGTCATCGTAGCTATACCATTCGCTGGTACTGCTCGCCCCGTTGTTGCTATGTACGATCTGGCTAGCAAGGTTACCGAAGCGACCATACGTATCGGTGATTTTACTCGATGAAGCAGGCCAATTAGCTACCCCGGATTTACTGCTACTGATGCAGACGGCGCACCGTGCTGTAGCCAAGCTGGTACTGGTCGGCGAGCAGCAGCAAATGGATGCGAGCACCCATGGCGGCAGTCTGCGCTATTTGTCACAGCGTCAGGGCTGTGCCCGAATAAATACCATCCGCAGGCAACGGGAAGCGTGGGCGCGTACGGCGGTTAACGACCTGAGAGGCGGCAACGCCAAAGCGGCGCTGGACAGCTTTCAGGGCAAGGGCTTGTTGCATATCGAGGACGACAGCCAAACCGCCCGTGCGCAACTGGTCAAGCTCTGGCAAGTCTACACTGAGGCCAATCCGGATAAAGAAAGCATGATCCTGGCGCAGCGCTTGAAAGACGTAAAGCCGCTCAACGAATTGGTGCGCAAGGTGTATCAGAACCAAGGCAAGCTGGGCACAGAAAACATTATGACCGAGTGTGTGGTGTCCAACCAGAGCCTGTATTTTGCGTTCTCAACAGGTGAGCGGGTGCGCTTTACCAAAAACGATTATAAGCGCGATTTCACCAATGGCGTGCAAGGCACCATTACCCAAGTGTTACAGCTAAAAGATGATATTCGCTATACCGTCAGGCTCGATTCAGGCCGCACGGTCAGCTTTTATCAGTCGGATTACTCGGACGAGCAAGGCAGGCTGCAATTGGTGCAGGCTTATGCCTGTACGATTTACTCAAGCCAGGGGGCTACCGTTGATGGCGATACCTTTGTGCTGTATACAACGGCGATGGACAGAGCAGCCAGCTACGTGGCCGGAAGTCGCCACAAAGATAACTGCAACTGGTTTATCAATGGCCAGGAGCTGGATGCGCAAAGCGGGCAACGTGATAAAGGCGAAACCCCAACCCTTGAGGCAAGGCTGAAAACCTTAGCCCGCTGCATGAGCATCAATAAACACAAGGCCATGGCCAGTGAGTATATCGCCGGGCAACAGGCAGAGCAGGAAGCCACGAAATAGGCCGAACAGTCCAACGACAACGAGTTGGCGGCATAGGCCAAGACATAATAAAGCCCGCAAGTGCGGGCTTTAAACAAGTTAATGTACTTTCCATTCAGAAAGTTTTGTTCTTATTAAATATCTGACATCCTGATGGTTCGATATATTGCTGCCACTTAATGAAAAAGTGTAATACACACCATCATCTACAAAGCCGAAAGTACAAGATGCTGGAGATGATTTAAGCTGTGAACACGTCGCAACAGGCTCAACATCAACAAGTGTCTTTCCATTATATTCAGGTGAGACTAATTGCCAGTGTATTGACTCTTTATCCTGAGACAATTTATACAAGCCAGATCCGTGTTGTTCTAGAATCCCACCACCTGTTGCTAAATTAAGTGCTCTTGCCTTTGCTTCATCATTCGAGAAATTACTTGCCGGTGTTAAGGTGTATTGCACATACTTGCCAACGATAGTATCCGATTGAAGTTCAACAGTTACATCATCTCTTGTTTCAGCCCCTATGCTATACAACCCCGAACCTCCTATTTCACCAAGAATATAGGATGCAGGTATTGAATAATCATGCCACTTTACAAACTCTGGATTTGTATCGGAACAACTTGCAAGCAAGCTAAAGATCAAAATACTTAAACGTTTCATACTTTCTTCCTTAATTGCTATCGCATGCAGGCTGGCAATAAAATAACTTTGAAAAGTTACGAACTGCATTGGATATTGGCGTTGGTAACTCTCCGTGGCCTAGAGTTCCTCCATATCTACCTACGTTAGCATTAAATTCCCTAAACACTTTATGGTGATAACTGGTGATCTGTCTCTCTGATAACATGCCTCGAATGCCTGTTCGATCATTGTTATAATCATTTTGAACGGCGTTAAGGTGCTCCTGCGCAATTCTAATAGCCATAGGTTTATTATGGATATGTGCCATCATTAATTTTACATTTGAATTTTCCATAAACGGAAAATATGCGGCATCACCTGATAAAGCAGCGTAACTGTTCAATTTTGTCAATGAGCCTACAAACGATTTCCAATAAATAGCACCTAAGAAGCCATGAACATCTTCATTATCTTTAAAGCTTCCCCACACCCCAAGGCCAACATTGCCTACATTGTCACCTTTCAAGGCTCTTGATTTATACAATGCGCCTAAATCACCTTCAGCTAGAGAGTCCCACTCGTTTTGGCTTACACTGAGGTTACTGGTTTGCCCTCCGTTCGAAACAGATATTTGCTGCTGCCCGCCGATATCTGTAATTGAGACACTATTTTTTCCATTGGTTGCACTTACCCCCTTAACTGAACCGTTATCACCAAATGTAGTCGTTACATTGGTACTTCCTTTGGTAACGCTCACGGATTCAACTTTAACGAGAGAATCTCCTCCTTGATCTACATATCTATTCCCATCAGCATCTTGAACTATTTTGTCACCTTCTTTTAGTTCAATGGTTTCTTTTTCAGGACTGTAACCCGTTGGATCCGTTCCTGACAGCGGGTTATTCATCATGTATGAATAAGGGTTGATACCTTGTGAGCCTTCATGAACGAATGGATCAACCGACAAGAACCTGCCGAGGTTGTAATCATACCCCCCGCCCGTTCATGTGAATCAACTGCGCTTCGTCTAAATGCTCGTGGTCAGTGAAGCCGCGCAATGTAATGGGGTCATTTCCGCCCAGTAAACCGCGCAGGGTTGCAGGTAAGTTCGCTTCCAGGCTGCCGTGGCGAGGTTTTCCAAAAGGGTCGTAGCTGCGGTGCTCAATCACGATGTTATCGGCATTGCTCAGCGTCACCACCGAGCCTAAACGGTCGCGGTGTGTATATGCAATGCTGTGATGGGCGCCCTCGGTGCCTGGCGCGTGGTTTCAACCCCTCGGGCGCTTGAATTGACTTGCTTGACCCGCATGCCATCCGCACCATACACCAAGGTACTCACCGCCGTCGGGCTTTCAATGCGGATTGGTTTGTTGTCGGTGTTGTATACAATGCTTTTGCCATCGCCACTGAGCAAGTTGCCGTTGTTGTCATATGTGAATGTGGCCGTGCTTCCGCTACCTTTTAGAACACTATGCACGGCGTTCGTGCCCTGTGACTAATTGGCTGACACATAATTCTGAACACCCTCGTCAATGCGCCTTACCAAATTTAAAAATCGCTTCTAAAGGATTAGTAAGGATGCCACTAAACCAAGAAAACTCATTAAAGTTCGTAATAATCCACGAAAACATCGCGAGCAAAAATATACTACTAAATAATGCCCCAATAATCGCATGATTCCTTAATACAGGTGAAAATTCTCCATTAGAAGGAATGAAAAAAGTCGTATACCAATAAATCACGTATCCAACGAACCAGACCAAAAAGAATGCAATATCTAGAGTAAATTGATTTGAATGTCTAAAGGCTACAATGATATATGATCCTGAAAGCAGCATTCGATAGAAAGCAAAATAGTAATCACTACTGAACTCAACCAAATTTTCTTTATCAAAAAAAATCTTTCCGGCAAGTTGCTCTTTAGCAATACATCTCGAACAAACAATAGCAATTAATATAAATAGCCCAGGCAAAAACGGCTCAACTAATAATATGCCGAACACAAAAAATGCTGCAATGATTGCAATATTTTTCCATCTGCTTTCCTCGCTAAAAATAAACATATTTTATCCATCTACTCCTGAAGCACGACTTCTATCTATAAATCGCCTTGGATGTATAATATGCCCACCAGCGGGCGCAAGCTTACTAGGTCCCGGTTGAGGCATAGTGTAAGGTGATTTAGGTTTGAGCAAATCATCCACTGGGCTTCCCGGACCACAGAGATTTAATGCAATCCCTACGCAGGCTTCCTTCTGGGCTTTAGGTAGCTCTCCGAACTTTCGAAATGGTTTAACTAGCCCAACGATTGTGGAGGTTCCTACTTTCGGTAGAGCCACCATAACTAACGGAATAGCTAGAACCGTCCCAGACGCAACTGCAGCTTGTCGACTACTATTTCTTATACTTATTTGCATTGCTGCGCGAGATAAATCGTTAGCAGTTATTTGACCAAATTCAGCCGCCTCTCGCTGGCATGAGTAATCACACAAAACTTCAGCACTACTGATATGCCCATTTTCATTGAGTGAAATATCTCCCCACTTAGCATCAACACCTCCATAATTAACATACGACCCATATCCCATTTCTACGCCAAGGTCCTCACCACCACGAACTATCGAATTATGAGCATCTGATTTGATTTGATCTTGGAGTGAGCCACTTCCTTGACTTGTCCCGCTATTTCCTCCGCCTGAGTTTTGAGTTATGTCCTTCTGCGACCCTATATCCATCGGTTTACCGACATTCGCGATTGAGCTTGCCTCAGCAGTTTGACCGTTGCTGGAACCATTACTCGATAACTGAGCGTAATCTTGGGTTCTAGATATTATTCGGACGCCATTTATCGGCTCATCACTATCACAGTGTATCGATAACACACACTTGGCAATATACCCGCTCGGGTCTGTTCCCGCCAGCGGGTTGTTCATAATGTAAGAATACGGGTTCAGGCTTTGGCTGTTGCCCGGCGCTTGTATGAACGGGTCGACACTTAAAAAGCGGCCAAGGTTGTAATCGTACACCCGCCCGTTCATATGAATCAACTGCGCTTCATCAATGTGCTCGTGGTCGGTGAAGCCGCGTTGGGTGAACGGTGTGCCGCTGGCGATGGTCAATAGCGTGGCCGTGGAGCTAGCCTGCATGGTGCCATAGCGTGGCTTGCCAAATGGGTCGTAGCTACGATGCTCCATAATGAGGTTGTGGTGGTTGGTTAGCGTTACCACCGAGCCTAAGCGGTCACGCAAGGTGTAGGTGATGTCGTAGCGCGGTGCAGTAGTACCTAAGGCTGTACTTTTGATAACCGCAATGTCATCAACATAGGTGCGGGTGATGGTTTCACCGTTTACCTGCTCAATCTCAACCGTACCGTCGTATGCATCGGCGACAAGCCCTCCAGAATGCGCCCACGGCGCGCAAAAGCGGGGTACTTCCTTGTTGAGTTTGCATGAGCGTCCGTGCTTTTATTGGTTTGTTATAAAGCGTTTATAACAATTTAATAACTAAAAGCAACAAGATTTTTAATCAACTCAATAGATTCTTAAATGTTTCATACCAACATATTTACCCTAGTTTCATGACCCATCTTAACGGCAGACGCTTCATTAAAAAGCCAATCAACGCCCAAGGCCAGCCCGGGACAAAAGCCTGTACGGGCTCTTTTTCAATGGCTTGCACTAACTTGCGACAGCCGGTTTCGGTGTCGATCATAAACGGTGTGTTTTTTACTTTTTCGTTTATTTCTGAGCGTATATAGCCAGGCAGTATTGCACTTACTTTTATGGGCGAGCGTGATTTGATTAAGTCAGCACGAATGCCTTCGGTTAAGGCCAGTAAGCCTGCTTTTGTGGCCGCGTAAACCGTCATGGCCCGCGGCATGCCGCGCAAGGCACTAATTGAACTAATAGTCACCAAATGCCCACTGTTTTGCTCACGGAAAATTTCTAAAGCGGCTTCACATTGAGCCAATGCCGCAACAAAGTTAGTTTGTGCGGTTTGCACGTTGGCATAAAAGTAGCCGGTGCCCAGCGAAGCGCCCTTGCCCATTCCTGCGTTCACGATCACGCGGTCAATGCTGCCGAATTCTTCTTTAAAAGCTTTAAACACCTCGAAAACATCGTCATGTTGATTTACGTCAAGCGCTTTCACTGACACTTTTATGCTTGGGTACTTTTGCTCAAGCTCTTGTTTTAACGCGTCTAAACGCTCGGTACGGCGTGCGCATAGGGCTAAATTACGGCCCTGTTTGGCAAATTCACGAGCCATACCTTCGCCTAAGCCAGAACTGGCGCCGGTAATTAATATTGTTTTACGCATGTCATTCCTTATTTAATTTATTCTTCATCAGTTTACGGGCACGCCAATGCAAGTAATTCACCAAAAACCAAAAGTTTTTGAAGGCTGGATTGCGAGTTTGCTTATGGTGATAGCGGTAGTAAATTTGCTGCGCGATAACGCTTAAACGAAATAGCCCAAACACTTCGTAAAAACGAAAATCGGCGACATTCACGCCCATTTTTTCGCAATAGTAGTTAATGACTTCGGCGCGGGTGAACATGCCCGGTAAATGGGTAGGTTGACGCCTTGTCGAGCGCGCAATACGGTCGTCATCCGCTTGAATCCAGTAGGCTAAGCTGTTACCGAGGTCCATCAGCGGGTTACCTAAAGTGGCTAACTCCCAATCTAATACGCCAATAATTCGAGTTGGGTCATTCACATCAAGCACAAGGTTATCAAAGCGAAAATCGTTATGCGTCATGCAAATGGTTTCGGTGGCAGGCATATTAGCTTTTAGCCACTGCATAATGCCCTTGCCTGACGGCACATTCCAGGTTTTGGCTTGCTTATAACGCTCACACCAGCCGCTAACTTGGCGTTCGGTATAGCCGGCACCTTTAGCTAAGTCTGTCAGGCCGGCAGCTTCAATATCTACTTGGTGCAGTTCAATTAACACATCTAAAGCGTTTTGACACAGTTGACGGGTTTGTTGCTCAGATAACTGCAGTTCGCGCGGCATGTTCTTGCGAGGAATAATGCCAGCCACCCGGTCCATAACATAAAACTCATCGCCAATAATAGTGTCATCATCGGTGTACAAGCGCATAGACGGCACATACGAAAATACCGGCTTTAGCGCTTTTTGAATACGATATTCACGGCCCATGTCATGGGCTGACTTGGCTTTGGTGCCAGCTGGCGGACGACGGAGAATTAAATCGGCGTTATCAAACTGCAAGCGGTAGGTCCAATTTGAGGCGCCGCCGCTATACTGGGTTACTTGCATGGCCCCCTGCAACTCAGGTAACTGTTGCTGTAACCACGCCGCTAGCTGTTCCTCAGGTAGTTGTTCGCCCTCGCGCACTTGCCCAGCAACGTCTTCAATGTGACTGGCCACTTATGCCTCCCGATACTTGGCTAATTCAACTTTAGCAATGGTATTGCGATGCACCGCGTCTGGGCCATCGGCAATACGCAGCGCACGCGCCATAGCAAACAAACCAGTTAACGGTGTGTCATGGCTCATGCCGGCACCACCAAACAGCTGAATCGCTTCATCGACCACTTGTTGTAGCACGTTAGGGGCAACCACTTTAATTGCTGAAATTTCCGCCAGCGCCTTCATGGCGCCAACTTGGTCAATTTTCCAGGCTGCATAAAAGGTGAGTAAACGCGCTTGATCAATGGCAATACGCATGTCCGCCACGCGCTCTAAATTGCCATTCAGTTGCAATAACGGTTTACCAAAGGCTATCCGTTCTTGGCCACGGCGCATAAACAGCTGTAAAGCTTTTTCAGCAGCGCCAATGGCGCGCATGCAATGATGAATGCGGCCCGGGCCTAAGCGCCCTTGGGCAATTTTGAAGCCATCACCCAAGTTTCCGATCACATTGGTTTTTGGCACCCGAACTTGGTCAAACAGCACCTCTCCGTGGCCATAGGGCGCGTCATATTCACCAAAAGCCGGCAACATGCGCTCAATAGTTACGCCTGGGGTGTCTAAGGGTACGATGACCATGGAATGGCGTTGATGTTTTGCCGCATCAGGGTCGGTAAGGCCCATCACAATGGCAAATTTTGCATTGGGGTGACCAAGGCCTGTGGACCACCATTTGCGACCAGTTATCACCACCTCATCACCGTCTGCGACAATGCGGGCTTGCATATTGGTAGCATCCGACGAAGCCACATCCGGCTCGGTCATGCAAAACACTGAGCGTATATCGCCATTGAGCAACGGCGTCAGCCACTGCTCACGTTGCGCGTCACTGCCAAAGTGGTACAACACTTCCATATTGCCGGTATCGGGCGCATTACAATTGAATATTTCAGGCGCGAGCAAACTATGCCCCATAACTTCGGCCAACGGCGCATATTCTAGCGTCGACAACCCAGCGCCTAACTTTTCATCCGGTAAAAACAAGTTCCACAGCCCCGCTGCTTTTGCCTTAGCTTTTAACGCTTCAACCGCTGGCGGCACCTGCCATTCACGCCAGTTCGCATCGCCATTTAAGCGGCGGTTTTCTTTGTGGTAATCCGCTTCAATTGGCTCAATGTGTTCACGCATAAACGCAATGAGTTGTTTGCGGTACTGCAACGTTTTTTCACTGGGAGTAAAGTCCATAACCGTGCCTTATTGTTATTTTTAAACGCTTGTTTGAATGATTGTAGTGGCTTGGCTTAAAAATAAAAGCCCTTATGTCGTATTTAGTGAGCGTTGCGCCGTAGTTGGTAAATGTTCAGCCAGATAATCGACAAAGACACGCACGGCCGGCAATAGCCCTCGTCGATAAGGATAGACCATGTGCATAATGCCCATAGGTAACGACCACTTGGGCAGCACCGGTTCAAGCAAACCGGCAGCAACAGCCTCTTCGCACATATAATTGGGTAGCGCAACAATACCAAGCCCTGCTATTGCAGCCTCGCGCAATACAATCATGTCGTCGGTGATCAAACGCGGACGAAAGCTCACCGTCAGCTTTTCGCCATGACTAGTCGTTAAATCATAACGATAGCGCCCGCTCGTGTAATGCAAACTTAAATGAGGAAAATGCACCAGATCAAGTGGGTGCTGCAACGACTGTTGAATGGCGCCAACGTCACCCTTGTTGGGGCTTTTGTATAAAGTTTGCGGTGCGTCAGATAATGGCCGCGCAATCAATGATGAGTCTTCAATAGTGGCGCGTACCCGCAGCGCCACATCAATGCCTTCGTCAATAAGATTAACCGGCCGATTGGTCACCATGAGGTTCACTCTAACCTCGGGGTATCGCGCTAAGAATTCTGGCAACAACTGCACCAACATGCTTTGGCTGATGGCGTAAGGCGAACTCACGTGAATATCGCCGCGCGGGGTTTCTTGCACCAATTGGGTCACTTGTTGCGCAGCCTCTGCAGCAGCCACCATGGTTTCACAATGCACTAAAAACGCTTGCCCAATATCGGTTAGCTTCAACCCTCGCGTACTGCGGTGCATTAATCGAACGCCTTGGGCTTCTTCAAGTTCGGTTAACCGGCGGCTAATGGTCGACTTGGGCATATTCAACTCGCGCGCACCGGCGCTAATACTGCCGGCAGCAGCAACCCGCGCGAATATCATGTAGTTGGTTAAATCTGGTAAGCTCATGGTGCCTCTCGCTGCTAGATGATAGCAATACCAACCGTTCCACTTTTGGAACGGTAATTCCCAATATAGCCCACTACCACTTAAAACGGAACGCTTATATCATAGCCACCATCAGCTTTTTAGCATACAGCGCACAACCGTTTTGAGAGGTTTTTATATGAACATTCTACACATTGATTCAGGTATTTTTGTTGAGCAATCGGTAAGCCGCAAACTAAGCCGTGACGTGGTAGCGCATTTAACTCGCAATGGCGATGCGCAAGTAACCCATCGCGATTTAGTTGTGAACCCGGTCCCCCACTTAGACGCAGAAACGCTATTGGCCGAGCAAAATGAGCTTAGCGAAGAATTACTGGCTGAATTACAAGCGGCCGACGTATTGGTGATTGGTGCACCTATGTACAATTTCACCATTCCTACGCAATTAAAAGCCTGGCTTGATCGCGTTCTTAAAGCCGGCGTAACGTTTAAATACACCGAGCAAGGTCCACAAGGCTTGTTGCAAGGTAAAACGGCGTATATCGCCTCAGGTCGCGGTGGTGTGTACAGTCAAGGCGAAGCCGCAGCGCTTGACCATCAAGAAAGCTACTTACGCAACGTATTGGCGTTTATTGGCATTACCGACGTACATGTTGTCCGCGCCGAGGGTGTTAACCTAGGTGATGAGCCTCGCCAGCAAGCCTTAGCGGCCGCTGAAGAAGCCATTGCTGCGCTATAACGCACATTTGTCATGGCTAAGAAAATAAGCTTAGCGCTGCTGCATAAATCGTAGCAGCGCAGCTTGTCGTTCATGGGTAGGTAATCGTAAAGCCCCTTCATAAACCGCGATAGTCGCCTGGCAAAGCAACCGGGCATGGGGCCGATAGTCACTAGGTTGCTGAAATACCTGCGGGTACAAGACGTCATATCGGCCAACTTCGCTGAGCACTTGTTCTAGCATGACGTTGGCAGTACCTGGTTGATAGCGAAAGTTATTTCTCAGTTGCGTACGTTCAACCAAATTGGTTTTGGCTTGGCGATATGCGCTAATCAAATTAATCGGTATCAGCGCTTCAACATCAATCGGTTGTTTGGCCCATTGCGGGTACAAATAGTCCACGCAATATTGCGCATCAACATAATTCAAATAGTTCATGATATCGACATTGGCACGCCAATAGGCCACTAACTCGTCGTCAGGCCCTTGCATGAGCAGCTCCGCGCGCCAGGTAGTCGCCAAGCTGTGGGTTGCATTACTTGGCGCAAAGCGCTCACTTTGCACTAATTCATCCACCACCCGCGCCTCAACCAACTCTAACGGCCCTGGGTACCATATATTTGCCCCGTCTACCCGCACGGCTTGGCGAATAAAGCTTTCGGAAACCCCATGCAGGCGATAAATGCGCTTAAAGTCGTCATTAATTTCTTGCACATCGGTGCCATCAATTTGGTGCAGCGACGCACTATGAAAGCCCAAAATTCCACGCTTGCTTAAGTACCGTTGTTGGCCGCCCATAAAAGCGATAGTACAGGCACTTGAGCATTCACTAGGCACATAAGTGTCTAGCTGATATTCTTGAATTAAATGATATAAATTCACACCTTCGCTAATACGTCCACCGGGCGAGTTTAA
Source organism: Pseudidiomarina donghaiensis (assembly GCF_900116895.1). Lineage (GTDB taxonomy): Bacteria > Pseudomonadota > Gammaproteobacteria > Enterobacterales > Alteromonadaceae > Pseudidiomarina > Pseudidiomarina donghaiensis. The sequence goes on from NZ_FPCF01000007.1 coordinate 11,457, forward strand.
ATGAATCACTCGCACTGATGAAAAACGCTGCAATATAGCTTGAACACTTTCACTGGTGCCTTGCGGCAACGGGCCTATCAGCTCTAGTTCCGTGCCTTGATTGAGCACTCGAAGTTCAACGCGACGGGTTAATTCGCTGGTGTTCATTAACCCCACGCTGCCTTGCATCATCGGCAATCCAAACTGGTTGAAGTCAAACACCGCACGCAACGCGGCAACCACCACCATCACTTGCGCGGCGGTTGCCCAACCTTGACGCCCACCGTGCGAGGTGTGGTACTTGGCGGAGCGCCAAATACCAACCAACTGCCAGATGGTAAATAGTGCGGTGAACGAATATAAACCGATCACTAAGGTGCTAAATAGCGACTGCCCAATCTCTAAACGAAGCAACAATTGATTGAGCGCATACGCCAGCAGACTTAAGCAGCAGGTTAAGCCAACACCAATAAGCCAATAAGCCTTACCAAGCGAATAATCGCCATGCCAGTGTTTCTTAATAAGATTAAAAACGCGCATCATTTTCACAAGGTATACCGTTGTGGTTGTCGTCTAGCTGCGCGTCAGGACAGAATCGTAGAAAGTACTCGGCCTCTTCACGAGAGGTCATTTCCGGGCAGTATTTTCGGGCATCGCATTGAAATTTAGGGTCTTTTTTTAATACTTGCCCCTGTACGCTTTGCACAAACTCAGCCAGTAAACCGCTACGGTTTTCTGGGCGAGGTTGTTGCTCTTCGTAGTAATTCCAAATTGCGAGTATTAGCGCAGCAATAAGTATTATTTTTTTCATGGAGAGAATCCTTATAGTTTTTAACACTCTCACCACATTTGTTATGCACTAATAGTAGACAGGTAATTCAAATATTACAATTTTATAAAGATCATAGTGACGCGTAGAGAATTTCAATTATTTTGTCGATTTTCGAATGACGATCAGCATGCCGCCAACAATAAGCGCCGCAGCAACCACTAATTGTTGGGTGATTAATTCGCTCGCGAATAGCACCCCGCCCGCTGCGGCAATCAGCGGTACCGAAAGCTGGCCAATAGCTGCCGTTGACACCTTGAGTTGAGGTAGCACCAAATACCAGATCGCGTAGCCAAGCCCCGAGGTCACCACGCCAGAAAATACAGCCAGAACCACCCCCTGCGTGCTAATGACCATGTCGCCCCACTGCCAGATAAGTAGCAAGGCCGCAACCGGCGTTGCGCGCACGAAATTAAAGGTGGTGTCTGTTAATGGTGAGGCACTGCCGCGACCATGCAGTGAATAAAGCCCCCAAGCGGTGCCGGCTGTCACCATGGCAACACAGGCCCATAGCGAACTCGGCACGCTAAGCGTTGGATAAACCAAATACATAAGCCCGGCCAGGGCCAAACTGCTACCAAGCGCTTCCTTTGTTGTGAGTTTGTTACCCTGTAACCAGCCAACGGCAAGCATGGATAACTGCACTGAAGCAAACAAGATGAGTGCACCAAAGCCTGTTTCCAATTGATTATAAGCTAACGAAAACGCGACCGCATATAAGGCTAATGTAAACGCGCCCCACCAAGTTCCGCGGCGGGCAACCTTAGTTATAGCTTCAGTAACCGCTGGCTGTTGACGCTTCGCTTGCCGCGATTTTATAACAACCGTCACCGCATACCATATTGCCAGCATGGCAATCGCGCCACTGACAATGCGCACCGCCACAAATGTATTCGGGTCAATATTCTGGTTCAATAACGCGTAGCGGTTAATCACCGAATTGCCGGCAAACGCGAGTAGCGATAATAAAAACAACATAGCGGTTCTGAACATGTTTATCCTTGTTGCTACAGCGCGTTAGTTACAAAAAAGCCGCTCAAATGAGCGGCTTTTATCGTAACAGACGTTGCAGTTAAAAACGTAGCTTACCAGCCAGTTTTCTCACGTAACGCTTTACCGATATCGGCAAGGCTACGTACTGTTTTAACGCCCGCAGCTTCTAATGCTGCAAATTTCTCGTCAGCAGTACCTTTACCACCAGAGATAATCGCACCGGCGTGGCCCATACGCTTACCTGGAGGAGCTGTAACACCAGCAATATAAGATACAACTGGCTTGGTTACGTTGTGCTTGATGTACTCAGCCGCTTCTTCTTCTGCAGTACCACCAATTTCACCGATCATGACGATCGCTTCAGTTGCTGGATCTTTCTCGAATAATTCAAGAATATCGATGAAGTTTGAACCAGGAATTGGGTCACCACCGATACCAACACAGGTAGACTGGCCGAAACCTTCGTCAGTCGTCTGCTTAACCGCTTCATAAGTCAAAGTACCTGAACGCGATACGATACCTACTTTACCTGCTTTGTGAATGTGACCAGGCATGATGCCGATCTTACACTCGTCAGGCGTGATAACACCTGGGCAGTTAGGACCGATCATACGCACGCCTTTGTGCGTCAAGTATTCTTTCACGTAAAGCATGTCTAACGTTGGAATGCCTTCAGTGATACATACAATCAGTTCGATACCGGCGTCTGCAGCTTCAATAATTGAGTCTTTACAGAATGGCGCTGGTACGTAGATAACTGATGCCGTTGCGCCAGTTGCTTCAACTGCTTCACGTACAGTGTTGAATACTGGTAAACCAAGGTGCGTTTGACCGCCTTTACCTGGAGTTACACCACCAACCATTTGCGTACCGTAAGCAATAGCTTGCTCAGAGTGGAAAGTACCCTGGCCGCCAGTGAAACCCTGGCAGATAACTTTGGTATTTTTATCGATCAAGATAGACATTATTGACCTCCTGCCGCAGCAACCACTTTATCAGCAGCGTCAGACAAGCTCTCTGCTGCAATGATGTTCAGGCCACTTTCTGCTAATTTCTGACGACCTAAGTCTGCGTTGTTACCTTCTAAACGCACAACTACAGGCACTTTCACGCCGACTTCTTCAACGGCGCCCATGATACCTTCAGCGATCATGTCGCAACGAACGATACCACCGAAAATGTTAACCAATACCGCTTTAACAGCGCTGTCAGACAGGATGATTTTGAATGCTTCAGTAACGCGCTCTTTGGTAGCGCCGCCACCAACGTCCAAGAAGTTCGCTGGTTGGCCACCAGACAATTTAACGATGTCCATTGTACCCATCGCCAAACCTGCACCGTTTACCATGCAGCCAATGTTACCGTCTAGTGCAACATAGTTTAGTTCCCATTTAGCCGCTTGTGCTTCACGCTCGTCTTCTTGCGACGGGTCGTGCATTTCACGGATTTTTGGCTGACGATACAACGCGTTGCTGTCAATGTTGATTTTACCGTCTAAGCAATGCAAGTTGCCTTGCTCAGTAATAACCAACGGGTTGATTTCTAACAATGCGAAATCATATTGTTCGAACATTTTCGCCAAACCCAAGAAGATTTTGGTGAATTGCTTCACTTGCTCTGGGTTTAAGCCTAATTTGAAGCCAAGCTCACGACCTTGGAATGGCTGTGCGCCTACCGTTGGGTCAATGATTGCTTTCAAGATTTTTTCTGGCGTTTCTTCAGCAACTTTCTCGATTTCAACACCACCTTCGGTTGACGCCATGAACACGATTTTACGTGTAGCACGGTCAACAACTGCGCCTAAGTACAGTTCTGAAGCGATATCAGTCAAGCTTTCTACCAAAATTTTAGCAACCGGCTGACCGTTTGCGTCTGTTTGGTAAGTCACCAAGTTTTTACCTAACCAGTTGCTCGCAAATGCGTGCACTTCGTCATGGCTAGAAACTAATTTAACACCGCCCGCTTTACCGCGGCCGCCTGCGTGTACTTGAGCTTTAACAACCCAACGATCACCGCCGATTTTTTTGGCAGCTTCAACGGCTTCGTCAGCAGTGTCAACTGCAAAGCCTTCAGATACTGGCAAACCAAACTCTTTAAAGAGTTGTTTAGCCTGATACTCATGCAAGTTCATGATGATCTTCCGATTCGTTTGAACAACAAAAGCAGCGTCATGCTGCTTACCCGAAAATTCGCGCGTATTTTACAGTTTTGCGCGCAAAAAATACAGCCGCTGCTTCAATTGACACGCAATTGCAACACAGCGGCTGTGCATTATGTTATAGGTCCAACAACAAACGTTGCGGATCTTCTAACAACTCTTTGATGGTTACTAAGAAACCAACAGATTCTTTACCGTCAATAATGCGGTGGTCATACGACAATGCTAAGTACATCATCGGCAAAATTTCCACTTTACCGTCAACAGCCATTGGGCGATCTTGAATTTTGTGCATGCCCAAAATAGCGCTTTGTGGTGGGTTCAAAATTGGCGTTGATAACAATGAGCCAAATACACCACCGTTGGTAATGGTGAAGTTACCACCTTGCATGTCGTCCATGGTCAACTTACCGTCACGGCCTTTGATAGCGAGGTCACGGATACCATTTTCAATTTCAGCAATGCTCATCTTGTCGGTGTCACGCAATACTGGTGTCACCAAACCACGTGGCGTTGATACCGCAATGCTGATATCAAAGTAGTTGTGGTACACAATGTCGTCACCGTCAATTGACGCGTTCACTTCTGGGAAGCGTTTCAATGCTTCAGTAACAGCTTTCACGTAGAAGCCCATGAAACCTAAGCGCGTGTCGTGACGTTTTTCAAATTCGTCTTTGTACTTCGAACGCAAGTCCATAATTGGCTTCATGTTCACTTCGTTGAACGTGGTCAACATAGCGGTTGCGTTCTTCGCTTCTAACAAGCGCTTCGCAATGGTTTTGCGCAGACGTGTCATTGGCACACGTTTCTGGTCACGGTCACCGGCAGTTGGCGCTGGAGCACTTGCAGCCTTAGCTGGCTCAGATTTCTTCGCTGCACCGTCTTTCAAGTGTTTCTCAACGTCTTCTTTCGTCACGCGCCCGCCTTTACCAGTGCCTTTTACGTCAGACACTTTCAAGTTGTTTTCCGCCAACATGCGACGTACAGCTGGGCCAGCAACTTCGCTATCGCCTTCGTCTGCAGCGTCTTCTTTGCTGTCGCTAGCCGTTTCTTTTGACGACTCGCTTGAGCCCGCTGACGCACCAGCTTCAACAATACCAATCACGTCATCAGCACCGACTGTTGCGCCTTCTTCTTGCTTGATTTCCGCCAACACACCGTCAGCTGGGGCAACAACTTCAAGCACAACTTTGTCGGTTTCAATATCAACTAAGTTTTGGTCGCGAGTCACTGCTTCACCAGCTTTTACGTGCCAGGTAGCAATAGTTGCGTCAGCAACAGACTCAGGTAACTGAGGTACCTTCACTTCAAGCTTTTCGCCTGAACCAGACGCTTTTTTGTCGGCTTTTTTGTCCGCTTTCTTGTCGTCTTTCTGCTCAGATTTTTTGTCATCCGCTTTCGCGTCAGATTTGTCGTCTGATTTGTCCGCAGCAGCACCGTCGCCTTCTTCAAGCTTGCCAATCACTTCTTCGGCGCCAACAGTGGCACCTTCTTCAGCGATGATTTCACCGATTACGCCATCAGCAGGTGCAACCACTTCCAACACCACTTTGTCGGTTTCGATATCGACCAGATTCTGATCGCGCGAGACTTTGTCACCTGGCTTCACGTGCCAAGTAGCCACTGTTGCGTCTGCAACAGATTCAGGAAGTTGTGGAACTTTAATATCAATAGCCATGGTCAATTGTCACCTATTTAATGGTTAGCGCGTCATCGACTAATTTTTGTTGCTGTTTGTTATGCTCAGATAAATAACCTACTGCTGGTGCTGCCGAAGCTTCACGACCTGCGTAAGTTAGTTCTGCGCCCTTAGGAATTGCCGCCCGGAAGTTGTGCTGACTACTGTACCAAGCACCTTGGTTTTGCGGTTCTTCCTGACACCAAACAAAATCTTTTACATGCTGATAATCTTTCATGATTTCAGCGACTTCTTCTGCAGGGAACGGATACAATTGTTCAATACGAATAATTGCAACGTCCTCTTGCTCACGCTTGCGGCGCTCTTGTAACAGGTCGTAGTACACTTTGCCTGAACAGATTACCACGCGTTTCACTTTTTTCGGCGCCAAAGAATCGATTTCACCAATCGCATTCTGGAACGTACCGGTGGTCATTTCATCCAGCTCAGAAACAGCTAACGGATGACGTAACAATGACTTCGGAGTCATGACAATAAGCGGACGGCGAACCGGGCGCAATTGCTGACGACGAATCATGTGGAACACCTGCGCTGGCGTGGTTGGCACACACACCGACCAGTTATGGTCAGCAGAGAGCTGTAAGAACCGCTCTAAACGCGCCGAACTATGTTCTGGGCCTTGACCTTCATAGCCATGCGGTAGCAATAATGTTAGACCACATAAGCGGCCCCATTTTTGCTCGCCTGAGCTTAAGAATTGGTCAATAACCACTTGCGCACCGTTCACGAAGTCACCAAATTGCGCTTCCCACATAACCAACGACTTTGGTTCTGCAGTGGCGTAACCGTATTCAAAAGCAACAACTGCCGCTTCTGACAACACCGAGTCATAAATTTCGATTTGGCCTTGGCCGTCACGAATATTGTTCAGCGGCATATACGTGGCTGCGTCTTTTTGATTGTGCAGCACCGCATGACGATGGAAGAAGGTTCCGCGGCCACTGTCTTGGCCGGTTAGGCGAATATGCACGCCTTCGTCAACCAAAGTGGCATAGGCTAAGGTTTCAGCAAAGCCCCAATCGGCGGCTTTTTCACCATTCGCCATTTTCATGCGTTCTTCATAAACTTTTTGCACGCGCGAATGCAGCTTGTGCTCTTTTGGCACCGTACTCATGGCAACGCCAATTTTCTCAAGCTGCTGCTTGCTAATTTTAGCGTCGTACTCAACGTCCCATTCTTGACCAATATATGGCGTCCAGTCAGATGAGTGGCTCTTCATTTCGCGCCATTCATCTACCACAATTTCCCCTTTATCTAGGGCATCGCGATAGTCGCTCACTAATTGATCATCGTCGCCAGATTCTAATACGCCAGCTTTGCTCAAGCGCTCAGCATAAATAGCTCGCGCAACCGGGTGTTTTTTCACCTTGGTGTACATCAATGGCTGAGTTGCACTTGGCTCGTCGGCTTCGTTATGGCCATGACGGCGATAACACACCAAGTCGATCATCACGTCGCGCTTAAACGTATTGCGGAAATCAAGCGCTAATTGAGTCACAAACACTACCGCTTCTGGGTCATCTGCGTTCACATGGAAAATTGGCGCCTGCACCATTTTTGCAATATCGGTACAGTACTGAGTTGAGCGTGTGTCTTCGCGTTTTGAGGTGGTAAAACCAACTTGGTTATTCACTACAATACGAATTGAACCGCCAACTTGGTACGCACGTGTCTGCGACATGTTGAAGGTTTCTTGCACAATGCCTTGGCCAGCAATGGCTGAGTCACCGTGAATAGTAATCGGCAACACTTTAGCGCCAGTTTTGTCGCCTAAGCGGTCCATACGCGCACGCACCGAGCCCATAACCACTGGGTTAACGATTTCTAAGTGCGACGGGTTAAACGCTAGGGCTAAATGCACATCGCCGCCTGGAGTAGCAAAATCAGACGAAAAGCCTGAGTGGTACTTCACGTCACCCGAGCCTTTGTTGTTGCTATGCTTACCGGCAAATTCGTCAAACAAGTCTTGCGGCTTTTTACCCAGTACGTTCACTAGCACGTTTAAACGGCCACGGTGCGCCATACCAATAACGACTTCTTTGCCGCCCTGCTCACCCGCGCGACTAATCAAGGCTTTAAGCATTGGAATAAGGCTATCGCCGCCTTCCAACGAGAACCGTTTTGCGCCTGGGAATTTAGAGCCTAAGTATTTTTCTAAGCCGTCAGCTGCAATCAATTCTTTAAGAATTTTTTGCTGTTGCTCAGATTTGAATTCCGGACGACCACGAACGCCTTCTAGGCGCTGTTGAATCCAACGTTTTTCTTCGGTTGAAACAATATGCATGTACTCGGCACCAATGGGGCCGCAATAAATATTGTTCAACACCTCGAAAATTTCACCAAGCTTCATGGTCTCTTGACCAACCGCTAGTGAGCCGACGTTAAACTCTTTATCGAAGTCGTCTTTTGATAAGTCGTGGTGCTCTAATGATAAATCGGCAACCGGTTCTTGTTTCCATAAATCGAGTGGATCAAGATTCGCGTGCTGATGACCACGGAAGCGATACGCGTTAATCAATTGCAGTACTTTCACTTGCTTTTGATCAGGAGCCCCCGCAGTTACCGTGCCGGCTTGCTTCAGCTTATTTTTTGCCAGCGTACGGAATTGCTCACGAACTGCACTGTGCTTTGTATCAACACCAGCGCCTTCGCGCGGCAATTGATCAAAGAACTTGCGCCACTCATCACCAACCGCTGTCGGGTCGTCAAGATATAACTCGAACAACTCTTCGACATAGGCCATATTACCACCAGCCAGGTGGGAGGATTCTAGCCAGGCTTGCATTACGCCATCTTGCATCGCTGTTCCTTCACACTCGTTTTATAAAAAAATAGCCATCCAAGCTGGATGGCTATTTCGATACAGCTCGGCCATTACTATAGCAAATCTAAGCAATTTTATTAAATTGCGCGATTCAATAGCATGGATTTGATGTTACCAATAGCCTTCGTTGGGTTAAGACCCTTAGGACATACGTTTACACAGTTCATAATGCCGTGGCAGCGGAATACGCTGAACGCGTCATCAAGCTCATTTAAGCGTTCTTCAGTTGCGGTATCGCGGCTATCAATTAAGAAGCGATACGCATTCAATAAGCCCGCTGGACCGATAAACTTGTCTGGGTTCCACCAGAACGAAGGACATGAGGTTGAACAACATGCACACAGAATACACTCGTACAAGCCGTCCAACTTCGCCCGATCTTCAACCGACTGCAAACGCTCACGCGCAGGTGGTGTTTTGTCGTCGTTGATAAGATACGGTTTGATTTTTTCGTACTGCGTATAGAACTGACTCATATCCACAATCAAGTCGCGGATAACAGGCAGACCAGGCAATGGACGAATCACGATTTTCTTGTCGCCGCCTTTCAGCGCAGACAATGGCGTAATACACGCCAAACCGTTTTTACCATTCATGTTCAACCCGTCAGAACCACACACGCCTTCACGGCATGAGCGACGGAACGCCAACGTTGGGTCTTGCTCTTTTAACAACAACAGCAAGTCGAGCACCATCATGTCACGGTTTTTTTCCACCTCAAGGGTGTACTCTTTCATGTAGGGTGCGTTATCAACGTCTGGGTTGTAACGATAAACTGAAATATTCAACTTCTTCATCGTTGTCACCTAACCTTAGTAAGTCCGCGCTTTTGGCGGGAATGCTTCACGCAGTTTTGGCTGCATATTCACTTCGCGCTTCACAATTGACTCGTCCTGCGGGCGGTAAACTGTGTGCACTAACCAGTTGTCGTCATCACGCTCTGGGAAGTCGGCACGACTGTGTGCGCCGCGACTTTCAGTACGGAAGTTCGCTGCAACCGCAGTTGAGTATGCGGTTTCCATTAAGTTATCTAACTCTAAGCACTCAATGCGCTGCGTGTTAAATTCTTTACTGGTGTCGTCCAGACGAGCGTTTTTAAGGCGTTCGCGAATTTTCTTAAGTTCTTCCAAACCTTCCGCCATTGACTTACCTTCGCGGAATACAGAGAAGTTAAGCTGCATGCACTGCTGCAAGTCTTTCTTGATTTGTACTGGGTCTTCGCCGTCTTTGTTGCCTTCCCAACGACGAACGCGTGCAAGTGCTGCATCGATATCGTCTTGTGAAGCTTCTTTGGCGTCGCTGAGTGACTTCATTGCGTCAGCTAAATGCAAACCGGTTGCACGACCAAATACCACTAAGTCTAACAACGAGTTACCACCTAATCGGTTGGCACCGTGAACCGATACACAGGCAATTTCACCACAGGCAAATAAGCCATGAATTGGGGTTGCGTTACCGTTGTCGTCAATTTGCAATGCTTGGCCGTTCACGTCCGTCGGAATACCACCCATCATGTAGTGACAGGTTGGAATAACTGGAATTGGTTCTTCCGCTGGGTCAACGTGAGCGAAGGTTTTCGCCAAGTCACACACGCCTGGTAAGCGGCTTTCCAATACGTCGCGACCTAAATGGTCAAGCTTAAGTTTCAAGTGCGGGCCTAATGGACCATCGCAACCACGACCTTCACGAATTTCGGTCATCATTGAACGTGCGACCACGTCGCGTGACGCCAAGTCTTTCGCGTTCGGTGCGTAGCGTTCCATGAAACGCTCACCGTCTTTATTCAACAAGTAACCACCTTCACCACGGCAACCTTCAGTCACCAAGGTACCCGCGCCGGCAATACCGGTTGGGTGGAACTGCCACATTTCCATGTCTTGTACTGGTACGCCAGCACGAAGTGCCATGCCAACGCCGTCACCAGTGTTAATGTGTGCGTTCGTGGTTGAAGCGAAAATACGACCAGCGCCACCCGTTGCTAACACAACGGCCTTGGCTTTGACGTAGAAAATTTCGCCAGTTTCAATATTCAGGGTGGTCACACCCACAATAGCGCCGTCTTCGTTTTTCACGAGGTCTAACGCATACCACTCAGAAAATACCGTGGTCTTGTTTTTAACGTTTTGCTGATACAGCAAGTGCAATAATGCATGACCAGTACGGTCAGCTGCAGCTGCTGTACGCGCCGCTTGCTCACCACCGAATGCTTTTGATTGACCACCAAATGGGCGCTGATACACTTTACCGTTTTCAAAACGTGAGAACGGCAAGCCCATGTTTTCCAGTTCCAAAATTGCTTCTGGACCGGTTTTACACATGTACTCAATGGCGTCTTGGTCGCCGATATAGTCTGAACCTTTGACGGTATCAAACATGTGCCATTCCCAGTTATCTTCGTGCGCGTTACCTAAGGCTACGGTAATACCGCCCTGCGCCGATACCGTGTGTGAACGGGTTGGGAATACTTTAGACATCAAGGCACAAGTCATGCCTGACTGAGAAATTTGCAAAGCAGCGCGCATACCAGCGCCACCAGCGCCGATAACTACGGCATCAAATTCGAGTGTTTGTACGCTCACTTAGACACCCTCCACAGGCCACACAACCAATAAACCAGCTAACCAGTAAACGATTAATGCGACGCAGACTGCGTATTGAAGAAAAGCTCGTAAGCCAGTGTGTTTAACGTAGTCGGTGAGTACTTGGAAAATACCGATCCAACCGTGAATAAGCACGGCTGTTAACGCCAACATAGTGAAGATTTTCATACCTAGGTGCGCGAACAAGTTGGTCCACGTTGCGTAGGTAATGGCGTCTGCAGAAACTAAGAAGCTCACCATAAAAATGGTGTACAGAGCCATAATAATGGCCGATGCACGCAGTAGAATAAAGTCGTGGCTACCGGTGCGGCCGAAAGTTGAAGCAGCTTTTACCATAACCAAACTCCCGCCAATACTGAAAGAATGATAGCCAGAACGAATACAATTTTGGCGCTAATGCGGCCAGAATCGAGTTCTTCAAAGTGGCCCATATCCATGAACATATGGCGAACACCGGCTAGCAAGTGGTAACCCAACGCAGTCATAATGCCCCAAGCAATGAACTTAGCAATAAAGCCAGTCAATAAGCCGTGCACCATGTCAAAACCTTCTGCTGACTGCAATGATGTCGCCAGTGCCCACACCAAAAAGCCGACGCCGACCAACATGATCACGCCAGAGATACGGTGCAAAATGGAACTAATGGCTGCAGCTGGAAAGCTGATAGTGTTTAAATCTAAATTTACAGGTCTTTGTTTTTTCACGATTGTTGTGCCTTAACGAAAAGCATTTGAAACATGCTCGGAACTTCAAACATCCTCGCCCTATCCAATTCAGAAGAGGACCCTGTGAGATCGCCGCCAAAGTATATAAGCCATGCTTATGAATTACAATTCCTTAGCGGTGTGTTTCCTATAAAAACGTAAATTTTTTCTGACTAGATCAAGACAATAAAATCCAGTACCGAAAGACAATTCTACCTTAGTCGCATTCAACGGGTTTTGATTTCAGCGTATAACATGCTGAGTCATCCAAATGTCACATTGATGCGTAACACTGTACGACTGAAATTTGCCAACGGATTGCATGCCATTTACCAAAGCTATGGACTGTTAAGTTGACATGAGTCATCAGTTTAATGCAGTTTAAACGACCGTTTGAATTGACATTGACGGTTAAGATCAAGTAAATTCTATCGCCCTTTTTAGTGATGAAGCAGACTTAAACAAGGAGATTTCCTTATGGCTGATCGTAAAGCCACCCTGCAGATTGACGGCCAATCCATTGAATTGCCAGTTTTATCTGGTACAGCCGGCTATGATGTAATTGACGTGCGTACTCTAGGCAAGCATGGGTTTTTCACCTTTGACCCAGGTTTCTTAGCAACCGGTTCATGTGAATCGAAGATTACCTATATTGACGGTGAGAATGGCATTCTACTGCATCGCGGATATCCAATTGATCAGCTTGCAACTCAAGCGGATTATCTCGAAGTATGTTACATGCTGCTGCATGGCGAAGCGCCAAACGAAGAACAATACGCGGCCTTTAAACAGACAATAACTAAGCACACTATGGTGCACCAAGGTTTGCATAACTTCTTTAATGGTTTCCGTCGCGACGCACACCCAATGGCAATGCTATGTGCGGTAACCGGCGCTCTGTCATCGTTTTATCATGACGACTTAGACATCCATGACGAAAAACAACGTCTTCGCAGTGGCTATCGCTTAATCGCCAAAATGCCAACGATTGCTGCCATGGCTTATAAATTCAGTATTGGCCAACCGTTCGTGTACCCACGCAACGACCTAAGCTACTCAGAGAACTTCTTAAACATGATGTTCTCGGTTCCAGCGGAAGATTACAAAATCAGCCCAATTGTTGCCAAAGCAATGGATCGCATCTTCACCTTGCATGCTGACCACGAACAAAACGCGTCAACTTCAACCGTACGCTTAGCCGGTTCTTCAGGTGCTAACCCGTATGCATGTATTGCTGCTGGTGTTGCGTCATTGTGGGGCCCTGCGCACGGTGGTGCTAACGAAGCTTGCTTGCGCATGTTGAAAGAAATTGGTTCGGTTGAAAACATTCCAAAATACATCGACAAAGCCAAAGACAAAAACGACCCGTTCCGTCTTATGGGCTTCGGTCACCGTGTTTACAAGAACTTTGACCCACGCGCTACTGTAATGCGCGAAAGTGCACACGAAGTACTGAAAGAGCTAAACATCAATGACCCATTGTTAGATGTTGCAATGGAACTTGAGCGTATTGCGCTTGAAGACCCATACTTCGTTGAGAAGAAGCTGTACCCGAACGTCGACTTCTACTCAGGTATTATTTTGAAAGCAATTGGTATTCCAACCAATATGTTCACAGTTATCTTTGCCTTGTCACGTACCGTGGGTTGGATTTCTCACTGGCACGAAATGATGGGTGAAGCGAATCAGAAAATTGGTCGTCCACGTCAGCTATACACTGGCGCGGCCCAACGCGAATTCAAACCAATTAAACGTTAATTTGTAAAATTCGCTAACTATTCGTCAAAAAGCACTCTTCGGAGTGCTTTTTTTTATTTTGTCACACCACTCAACCTTTTGCTCATCCCCACCATCTAAACACTAACCTTCTGCTAAGCCCTTTACTGACATAGCTTTTTCAAGATTTTTTAAACACTGAAAAAAGTTGGCACGAAGCCTGCATAACTCTACCCAGGTAGATACAAGAGCGTTATGGGTACGCTTCGCTGTTCGTCCGTTCACTACGTTCACTGGTTGAAGGTGCTCTGCACTGCTCAATCAGCCGAGCGGACGAACAGCGAAGCGCACGAAAAACGAATAACGAAAACGAATTGAGGACCAGAGTCATGAACAATACCAAGTTAACCTTAAGCGCCCTAGCTGTAGCTGCAATACTTGGGCTTAGTGGGTGTAGCGACGCCGGCGCGAGTAATGAAACCGCCAAAGCCGAGGCTGTTGCGCGCATTCCGGTAGCCACCCAAGTTGTTACCCTGGGTGAAATAACCTCAAGCTTTAAAACCACAGCAACCCTAGAGGCTCGTGCGGAAGCTGACGTAACCAGCAAGGCCAACGGTATTGTCGAGTCGGTTCTGGTTGAAGAAGGTGACTATGTTGAAGCAGGCCAGTTATTAGCGCACATTCGCGACGCCGAATACCGCATTCAAGTTGCCCAAGCCAAAGCCGATCTGAACTCAATTCAGCAAGAGCTGAAACGCGTGAAAGACATGGCAGAACGAGACATGATTAGCGCCGACGCCTATGACAAATTGCGCTTTCAAGCTGACATGCTGAAAGCCAAATACGACATGGCCGCTTTAAACTTGGCAGAAACCGAAATTCGGGCGCCAATTAGCGGCTATATTGCCACTCGCTACGTTAAACCAGGCAACTTGGTGCGCCAATACGAACAACAAAAGCTATTTCATATCGTTGCGTTAGACCAACTGCAAGGCAACGTTTATCTACCTGAGCGCGAATTACAGCACGTGCGCGTTGGGCAAACGGCACAGCTGCATTTGAGTGCCCTGCCCAATCAAGTGGTTGATGCCCAAGTAGAGCGCATTAGCCCTGTGGTAGACACCAGTTCAGGTACCTTCAAAGTCGTGCTTAACGTACCGAATCAGCAAGCCCAATTAAAAGCCGGTATGTTTGCCCATGTAGACTTGAACTACGCCACCAGCAAAAACACCGTTACCGTGCCACGTTATGCAGTGCAAAGTTTAGATAACCAGCACAGCGTGTTTACCGTTGATAGCGAAGGTGTTGCGCATAAAGTCGATGTTCAAATTGGCTTTGAAGACGAGCACCGATTAGAAGTTATTGGTGGATTACGTGCTGGTGAAGCCATTGTCGTCAGTGGTCAAGCTAACCTGAAAGATGCCGCTTTGGTGGAAGTGATTCGGGTAGATGACCAACCTGTGAACGAGCAGCCAGATGCCGCTCACCCCGTAGCAGCAGCAAGTGAGCAACAATAATGAGCATGGTTAAACTTGCGGTAAAACGTCCCGTAACCATTGCCATGCTTACCCTTGCCGTCTTGTTGTTTGGCATGGTCTCGCTCGGGCGCATTCCGGTTACTTTATTACCAGACTTAGCCTACCCAACCCTCACCGTACGCACGGATTACCCTGGTGGCGCGCCTGGTGAAGTTGAGCAGCTAGTGAGTAAACCCATTGAGGAAAACCTCGGTACGGTGAAAGGCTTACGCCGAATTGAGTCGATATCTCGCGCTGGCCAAAGCGATGTCTTGCTGGAGTTCAGCTGGGGTTCAGATATGGACATGGCAAGCCTGGATGTACGTGAAAAACTCGACTTGGTTGAGCTACCACTCGACATTGAGAAGCCGATACTGCTGCGTTTTAATCCAGCTGAAGAGCCGGTATATCGCCTTGCTTTAGGTTTTAACACCGATCAAGCGCCGTCTGTGACGCAACTCAAACGCTTGCGCACCTATGCCGAAGAAGACCTAAAACGACAACTTGAGAGCATTGAAGGCGTTGCTTCAGTGCGCTTAGGCGGCGGTTTAGAAGATGAAATACAGGTATTAGTGAACGAGCGCCAAGCGGCCAGTTTGCAAATTCCCATGACGCTTATTTCACAGCGTTTGCGCGAAGAAAACATCAACCTTTCGGGCGGCCGTATTGAAGCCAATCGCGCTGAGTTTTTGGTACGAACCTTAAACCAGTTTGAAAATCTTGACGATATTCGCTCCATTTATCTAACCACCCGCAACAATCGCCCGGTACTACTCAAAGACATAGCCACGGTAGAAAATAGCTACAAAGAGCGTGATTCTATTAGCCGTGTGGCCGGCATGGAAGCCGTTGAAGTGTCGCTTTACAAAGAAGGCGACGCCAACACCGTGCAGGTATCCAAAGCCATTCAGTCGGCGTTACGCCAGCTTAATGATGCCAAATTAATACCGAGCGACTATCAAGTAAAACCCATTTATGACCAAGCGGTATTTATTAGCGCCGCCATTGCTGAAGTTCGCGATGCTGCCATTATGGGCGGCTTGCTGGCCATGGTTATTATTTATCTGTTTTTACAGCGCGTTTGGCCAACAATTATTATCAGCTTGGCTATTCCTATTTCAATTATTGCCACCTTCAACTTGCTCTACGGTTATCAGGTTTCACTGAACATGATGTCACTTGGCGGCATTGCTCTCGCTGTGGGTATGTTGGTTGATAATGCCATTGTGGTGTTGGAAAACATTGCTCGGCATCAGCAAGATCAAACCAGTGAGGTCGCGGCTGAACGCGGCACACAGGAAGTTGCTGGGGCAATTACGGCCTCTACGCTCACTACCATGGCAGTATTTTTCCCATTGGTGTTTGTGGAAGGTATTGCTGGCCAGTTGTTCCGTGACCAGGCACTCACAGTGACCTTTGCATTAGCGGCGTCATTGTTGGTTGCGCTCACCTTAATTCCCATGCTGTCGAGCCGCAAAAAATCGACTGATAACGCCAATAACGCCGCACCACTGCCCTACGCTTCCGGCTGGCGTTTTTGGCTAAAAACGCCATTGTATTTGGTATTTCGTTGGTTGCCGTTGGCCATCATGACCGCAGTTATCGCCGTTTGGCGCCTGTTAGCGTGGTTGTTCTTCTTCGTTACCAAACCCGTATTAGCCCTATTCAATCGCGGCTACAATGTGTGCGAGCGGGCCTACCAAGGGTTACTACAGCGCTCCTTGCGGCGCGCTGGCCTTACCTTAAGCGTTATTTTGTTAAGTTCAGCCGCGTGCTACGCGCTGTTGCCGCAATTGCCGGTCGCGTTATTGCCAAACATGGCTCAAGGTGAGTTTTACGTTGAAGTTGAATTACAACCCGGTGCAACCATTCACGAAACCGACCAAGTACTTGATCAGCTCGGCCAAGTGATTGCTGACAACCCAGCGCTGAATTCAGCGGTGAATCGCTATTACACCATTGCCGGTACCGGCAGTTTACTGAACGCAGCGCCCGGGCAAAGCGGTAACCAGTGGGGCCGTCTAAATGTGGTGATGAACTCAGGTGCCGATGTCACCCCCGTACACCAAGCGTTGCGTGAGCGGGTACAGCGTATTCCTGGTGTCATGGCTAAATTTGGTTCGCCAGAGTTGTTTAGCTTTGCCAGCCCCATTGTTATTGAGTTAACTGGTTACGATTTGGCATTGCTGCAACAAGCTGCCGAGCAAACGGCTGAGCAACTTGGCGCCAACGAGCGATTTACCGATATTCGCGTGAACATGACCGACGGCCAACCTGAATTAGCGGTGTATTTTGATCAAGCTAAATTAAGCCAATACGGCTTAACCAGTGCCGAAGTGTCTGAGTTACTTGCCACCAAAATTGGTGGACGCGTGGCCAGCCAGTTTAGCCTTGCCGATCGCAAAATTGATATTTTAGTGCGTAGCCAAGCGGTAGATAGAGACTCTCTGCGTGACTTACAACAAGTGATCATCAACCCTGGTGCTGCACGTGAGGTACCCTTACAAGCCGTTGCTCGTGTGGTGCCGGTTATAGGCCCCAGCGAAATCACCCGTGTTGATCAACAACGCACGGCATTGGTAGAGGCCAACATTGCCTTTGGTGATCTTGGTGCTGGCGTTGCCGAAGCCGAGCGTTTATTAGCGCAAACTCAACTGCCACTGACCATTAACGGCCGAATTGCTGGGCAGAACGAAGACATGCAGCGTTCATTTACGTCGCTACAGTTTGCGCTATTACTTGCGGTATTTCTTGTCTACCTGGTGATGGCGTCGCAGTTTGAGTCATTTGTGCACCCACTGTTTATTTTGTTTAGCGTGCCACTAGCCGGTGCGGGTTCTATTTTGGGCCTGTACTTAATGGGCACCGAGCTGAGTATTATTGTGTTTATTGGGTTAATTATGTTGGCCGGCATTGTGGTTAACAACGCTATTGTTTTAGTCGACCGTATTAACCAATTGCGCAGTGAAGGGCTGGACCGCTTTGCAGCCGTTGCCCAAGCAGCACAGCAGCGTTTACGTCCCATACTTATGACCATGCTCACCACAGTGCTCGGCTTGCTGCCACTGGCCATTGGGCTAGGCGAAGGAGCTGAAATACGTGCCCCTATGGCCATTAGTGTGATTGCTGGCCTACTGTTTTCAACCTTACTCACCTTGCTATTTATTCCGTGCTTGTACGTACTTATTGACCGTAAGCAAATTGCGCCAACCACGGAGGACGCCGCATGAATGCTGCGCAAATCGGATCCTTGCTAGCTAGCTGGGCGCTGCGCCGCCCAGTCACTACCTGCATGATGTTTTTGTCCATGTTGCTGCTCGGCGCTATTAGTTCGCGACTACTGCCGTTAGAAAAGTTTCCGGGCATTGAAATACCTGAAATTGTGGTGCAAGTGCCCTACCCCAATTCAACCCCTGCCGAGGTTGAGCGCCTGATTACGCGGCCGCTTGAAGAAGCGCTCGCCACCCTAAGCAACGTGAAACGCATGCGCTCAACCTCGACTTCCGACTCAGCGCAAGTGCTACTGCAATTTGACTGGGGCCAAGACATTAATGCGCAAAGTTTAGAAGCTCGCGAAAAAGTCGACGCGGTGAAACACCTGCTGCCTGACGACATTGAACGTGTACTTGTGTTTCAATTTAATACCGAAGACATGCCGGTATTTCAGTTGCGCATTAGTAGCCAGCGTGATTTATCCAACGCCTATGACTTACTCGACCGCAGCTTGCGCAAGCCGCTGGAGCGCGTTGACGGTGTGTCACGGGTTACGCTGTACGGGGTTGAGCCGCAGCAAATTGTTATTCGTTTGAACCAGGCGGCGTTATTAGCACACCAGCTTGCACCACAAGACATTACCAAGCTGCTACAACAAGCGAACTTTTCGCTCACCGCGGGTTATATAGAAAATAATTATCAGCGCATTTTGGTCAATCCGGTCGGCGAATTTCAATCGCAATATGACATTGGCAACTTTCCTATTCGCGCGGGCTTAAAACTACGCGACATTGCGACCATTGAACGCGAGATGCCGCGCAAAGTCGATGGCCGCCATCTTGATCAACGTTATGCCATTGGTATGGAAGTGTTTAAAGAATCAAGCGCGAACTTAGTCGACGTTTCGGCGCGAGTGATGAAGGTTGTTGAAGAGATTCGCAATGACCCGCAGTTTAACGGCATTAACCTGTTTATTATGGACGACACCGCCAAAGGCGTGACCACCTCGCTCAGTGACCTCGTTAGCGCGGGCTTACTTGGCGCCTTGCTCAGTTTTATTGTGTTGTATGCCTTTTTGCGCAATATCGTCACCACCTTGGTGGTGGTACTCAGCGTGCCTATTGCCATTTGCATTGCGCTAGGCGGCATGTATTTCTTAGGCTATTCGTTGAACGTGCTGTCGCTCATGGGCCTAATGCTAGCCGTGGGCATGCTGGTTGATAATGCCGTAGTCATAACCGAAAGTATTCAGCACGAATATGAACAAGGGCTAACGGGTAAACAAGCCACTATCACGGGTGTTGGCAGTGTGTCGTTGGCGGTGGTGGCCGGTACCTTAACCACCGCCATTGTGTTTTTACCCAATATTTTTGGTAGCAAAACCGATCTCACCATATTTTTAGAACACACCGCCGTGGCTATCTGTTTGTCATTGTTGGCTTCATTGCTGCTATCACAAACCTTAGTGCCATTACTTATAACTAAACTTCGTCGCTTTAACTCCGCCTCGTTAAAGAAAAATGCGCAAGCGAAGCCGTCTGTGGGTCGTTATCAAAAAGCGCTAGAGTGGTCGTGGCGTCACCCGGTATGGACAGGTGTTTTCGCCGTACTCATGCTGCTAAGTATTGCCGTACCATTTAGTCAGGTGAGCGGTGACGAGGGCCCGCAAGGGTTTAATGACCGTTTATTTATTACCTATAATCTGCACACGCAATATAGCTTGGCTGAAGTTGAAGACGAAGTGACGCAACTTGAGAGCTATCTCTATGCGAATCAAGATAGCTTTGATATCGACGCTGTTTACAGCTATTACACGCCAAACTATGCAATTTCAACGCTGTTACTGAAAGAAAACCGCGATGAAAAGCTGGCTGACTTAATGGAACGTATTCGCGCAGATATGCCTACGCTACTGCGCAGTGAGCCTAAGTTTGGTTTTGGTGGTGGTCGTGAGGGTGTGCGCGTGACGCTAAGCGGTCAATCAACCGATGTATTGCAACAAATAGCCACCGATTTATTGCCACGGTTAGCCCAAATTGAAGGCTTAACCGACGTGCAAACCGAAATGGATGCGGGTCAATTTGAGCTAGTGATTCGTATTGATCGTGAACGCGTCCACCGCTTGGGCTTAAGCTCCGCTGATATAGCGCGCACCGTAGCTACGGCGTTGCGTGGCCAGCGCTTGCGTTCGTACCGCGGTGACCCGAATGGCGAAATTGACTTGCGCGTGGCATTTGCCAAAGAGTTAGAGTTTTCACTTGAGGCACTGTACACACTGCCGGTCATGCAAGCGGACAATCGTTTGTTAACACTGCAAGACGTGGCAACCATTACTAAGCAACCACGCTTAGGCCAAATTCGCCGTACCGACCGCCGTACCTCGTTAAACATTGATGCCAACTTAAACGGGTTAACGGTGAGCGAAGCACGCGACAAGCTCACCCAGGTGTTGAATCAAATTGAGCTGCCGCAAGGCTACCAATGGAGCTTAGATGGTAGCTTTCAACGCCAGCAAGAAAACCAAAGTGTCATGTTAGTGAATACCCTACTCGCGGTAGCGCTAATCTATATCGTCATGGCTGCCTTATTTGAATCAATACTGCTGCCAACGGCGGTGATTACGTCGCTATTATTCTCAATTGTCGGGGTGTTTTGGGCATTAATGGTTACTGGCCAGTCGATTTCAATTATGGCCATGATTGGTATTTTAATTCTTATGGGGATTGTGGTGAATAACGGCATTGTGCTGGTCGATCGCATTAACCAGCTGCTTGAGCAAGGTGCAACACTTGAGCGTGCCATTATTGACGGCAGTGTCAGCCGCTTACGGCCGATTTTGATGACGGTGTCGACCACCGTACTCGGGTTGGTGCCGTTAGCCTTTGGAACCACACAAATAGGTGGCGACGGCCCCCCTTATGCGCCGATGGCCATTGCGATTATTGGTGGCTTGGTGTTTTCAACGGTTACCAGTTTATTCCTAGTGCCCTACGCTTATGCGCGGCTACTGGGAATACGAGCACGCTGGCAACGGTTGCGCCAGCGCGCTCAAGCGCATGTTAGTCGGCTACTACCTGGTTAGCACGGGCTAAGTCGGCTGGCGTATCAATGCCAGCCGGCGGGTTCGCGATTGCTTCAGCAACGTGAATACGCTCGCCGTACCACAGTACGCGAAGCTGCTCTAATGATTCAATTTGCTCAAGTGGGCTTGGCTCCCACTCCACATAGCGCCAGACAAACCCAGCACGATAAGCGTAAATGCCAATATGGCGCCGGTAATCGGCTAACTCGCCTAATTTGCTATGAGTTAAACCGTCGCGCTCAAACGGAATTGGCGCACGGCTGAAATACAGCGCGTAGCCGTTCACGTCGGTGACTACTTTAACCGCATGGGGGCTAGTTACTTCGTCAAGCGAATGAATCGGGACTGCTAAAGTAGCCATTTGAGCCACTTTTTGATTGGCTAAATTATCGGCCACTTGACGAATAATTTCAGGTGGAATAAACGGCTCATCACCTTGCACGTTCACCACCACCTGATCGTCGGCTATGGCTAAATAATCAATCACTTCGGCAATACGCTCGGTACCTGAATTATGGTGAGCGGCGGTCATCATAGCGCGCCCACCAAAGGCTTCAACCGCATCCACAATACGTTGATCATCGGTGGCCACAATCACTTCGGCAGCACCGGCTGCTGCCGCCCGCTCGTATACCCGTTGAATCATGCTCTTGTTGCCAATCATGGCTAACGGTTTGCCGGGTAAACGTGACGATGCATACCGCGCCGGAATAATAACAGTGAAACTCATGACTTATGTTGCTCCATTTGCTCAAGCTCTTCACGACTTAATTCGCGAGCTTCGTGACTGAGTAACATCGGAATATCGTTACGCACCGGGAACGCTAAGCGATCGCCGCGGCAAATTAATTCGCTTTGTGCCGCCGCCCAAACTAATTTTCCTTTACATAACGGACACGCCAAAATATTCAGCGTGCGTTCATCAACCGCCATAAGTACTCCTTGCTGACTCATGAAGTTTTTGCTTGGTTTGCAACTGGTTTGCAAACTGCTGCCAAAATTCGGTTTCAAACTGCGCTGAAACCGGCAAATAATACCAATGGTCAGGGGCAAATGACTGACACTTTGCAGCATCTTTCTCGGTCATTAACACCCCTGTTAATGCATTAAATTGCGCAAAATCCGCTGCCGAAAACGGGTGGTGATCGGCAAAGGCTTTGGTTTCAACCACTCTTATTGTAGCTTCTGCCGCCAAGGTTGCTGCCACAGTGTCAAAAAAGCGTTGAGGATTACCAATGCCAGCCACCGCTGCGTAGTCTCCCGGCTCAAGCGTTACCGGCTCGGTTTGGGTGCCTTGTGCTTGATTAACACGTCGCCAGCCGTCTGGACGCAAATCAAAGCGCCAAAACGGCTGTTGTGCGCTGGCCAATTTTGGCGATGCTGACTCGCCATTTTGCACAATAAAATCAACGTGTTGCAAGCGCGAAAGAGGTTCGCGCAGCGGCCCTAGTGGCAACCGCCAACCATTCCCAAAACCACGCTGCCCATCCACCACCACCACTTCAATGTCACGGGCTAAGGCATAATGTTGTAGGCCATCGTCGCTAACAATAACCGACACTTCAGGGTGCTGTTTTAGCAACAGTGCAATGGCTTGTTGACGATTAGCCCCAACCACCAAGGGCACTTGGGTGCGGCTAGCCAATAATTTCGGCTCATCACCAACGGCTGTAGCCGATGACGTTGCCGTGACTAATTGAGGAAATGGCCCGCGACCGCCGTAGCCGCGCGAGATAATTGCTGGCTGCAAGCCTTGGCTGATCAGCCACTGAATAAACGCTTCAGTGACCGGTGTTTTTCCGGTTCCACCGACACTAATATTGCCCACCACAATAACTGGAACAGGCGCACGATAAACCGCCAATAGGCCAATCCGATAAAGCCACCGCCTTACAGCGCTTAGCCCACAAAATACCCAATGAAGTGGCAACAACAACCACAGTCTGAAGTCCACACCATGACGATACCAGGCGCGTTGCCAAAACATTTAGTTATCGCCCCCGCTAAACTGCAGGCTATACAGCTGATAATAAGCTCCTTGCTGCTCTAGCAGGGCTTGGTGATTACCGCGCTCTACCACACGCCCTTCTTCCATCACCAAAATTTCGTCCGCGTTTTCAATGGTCGATAAGCGGTGGGCAATGACAATCGAGGTGCGGTTTTGCTGCAAGCGGCTTAAGGCTTTTTGAATGTGGCGTTCTGACTCGGTGTCGAGTGCTGAGGTCGCCTCATCAAGAATCAAAATTGGCGCATCACGCAATAATGCCCGCGCAATGGCTATACGTTGGCGTTGTCCGCCCGAGAGCATGACCCCGTTCTCACCCACCATGGTATTTAAACCATTGGGCAAGTTGTCGGTAAATTCGGTAATAAATGCCTGCTCAGCCACTTCGCGAATACGTTCCGGCGTTACTTCGCCATGCGCGCCATAGGCAATGTTATTGGCAATGGTGTCATTAAATAACGTGACATGCTGCGACACCAACGCGAACTGACGACGTAAACATTTGAGTTTGTAATCGTAAATATCAACGTCATCCAAATAAATATGCCCGCCTTGAGGGGCGTAAAAACGAGTTAGCAAATTCGAAATGGTTGATTTACCGCTGCCTGAGCGCCCTACTAACGCAAGGGTTTTGCCAGGTTCAACACTAAAACTTACATGATCTAACGCGGGTGACTCGGCTTCGTCATAGGTAAACAAAACGTCATCGAAGCGAATGGCACCACGCGCGCGCTCTACTTTATGGGTGCCGGCATTTGGCTCGGCTTGCTCATCAAGTACTTCAAAAATACTTTGCGCAGCGGCAATACCCCGTTGAAAGTCGCTATTTACAGTGGTTAGCTGCTTCAGTGGGCGTAACAACATGATCATTGAGGTGAGTAACGTGGTAAACGCACCAGCCGACAGCTGCTCAAGCATTTCTGGATAGCTAGCCAATACCAACACCATCGACAAGCTAAACGATGCAATCAGCTGAATTACCGAGGTGCTGATAGTTTGTGCCGTAATCAATTTCATATTTTGATTACGAGTCATATTGTTAATGTCTTTAAAGCGTTTAGATTCGCGTTTTTGGCCCTCGTACATCACCACAACTTTATGCCCGTTGAGCATCTGTTCGGCAGTTGTTGTCACGGTGCCCATTGCCGTTTGAATACGGCGAGAAACCTGACGAAAACGCTTAGAAACCACAGAAACCACTTTGGCGATAAGCGGCCCTACCACCAAAAACACCAACGACAGTTGCCAGCTGATGTAAAACATGAGGCTTAACAAGCCAATCACAAAGGCGCCTTCACGAATGAGTATCAAGATAGCTCGTGAACTGGCTTCAGCCACTTGTTGAGTGGTGTAGGTAATTTTTGACAGCAGATCACCGGTTGAATGGCGGTCATGAAATGACACCGGCAGCTTCATCATGTGATCGAATAGTTCTTGGCGTAATGTAGTCACTACGCGAAAACCTACCCAGTTCAATAAGTAGGTTGAGATGAAATTAAAGGTACCGCGCGCAATAAACACTAACGGCACAAAAATAGCGCCATAAACCAATATGGTTGAGTCTTGCTCGGTCAAGCCTTCATCAATCAGGGTTTCAATTTGGGAAAAGAAAAATGTATCTACCGCGGCATAGCCAACCATAGCTATCACCGAGCAAATAAACGCCATTTTATATGGCTTGATATACCCCATTAAACGGCGAAAAATGCGTTTTCTTAGGGTGTCCGTTAAGTTTTCTGGATGAATATTAGCGCTCATGCATGTCTTTAAAAGTTTAACGATAGCAACATTCTAACCGCTTTGTAGGGGTACTGGCTAGTTATCTGCATCAAACCATGCACCATGGGCTGCTGCCCATGGCTGTGAAATTTCATAACGGTCGGCCTTAAAAATAATCGACAACTGCCCTCCTAACGCGGTATCTAGCAGTGGAATATTGCGATGTTGCAAGCGCTGTTTAACCGGCTCTGCCACCATACCGTAAGCATTATTACGACCGCGACTGGCAATCGCATACTGCGGCACAACTGCACTTAAAAAATAACCTTCGCTAGAGCTGTTACTCCCATGATGGGGCAACACTAAAATATCTGCCTTCACGTCAGCCGCGTGGGCAAGTAATTGCCGCTCGGCTCGCTTGGTAATATCCCCTGGCAATAATACCCGAGTACCATTTATCGTCAGCAGCAAGACACAGCTGTCATCGTTGTGGGCATTGTCGGTTACGGTGCGCGGATGTAATACCTGCCAATGTACCCGCCGCCAGTGTCCACTTTGCCCAGCCACACAAGGCGAGCCGCTGCCACTGCCAAACCAACGCAGTTGCGGGTACTGTTGTTTGAGTACGTCGACACCGCCGTTATGGTCATTGTCGGTATGGCTGACAAATGCCAGTTGAGGGGTCAAATCATGGTGCTGCAAAAACGGCAGAATAACGCGCTGCGCCATATTTCCGCCTAGCTCCCAGTTGGCTCCGGTGTCAATCAACATAGCATGCGCCCCTTGTTGCATCACCACTGCGCTTCCTTGGTCGACATCAAGAATATGTAGCACCAAATTATTGCGTTGCTGCGCAAGCTGCTGCATAACCAGTAAGCTCACCACCAGCGCCGCGGTTGTACCAAGCTTCCACGGCCATCGCCACGGCCAAAGCCATGCCACAATCAGCAAGCCAATGAGCACCACCGGCCCACTTTGTGAGCTGGCCAGCCATTGCCATTTTGCCTGCGCTAAATACTGCAATAGCGGCTCAAGATAATTCAGCGGTTGCTCCGCCAACCACAACAACCAACCGGCTAGGGGCATGGCATGCAGCATGCTAACAAGCATGGCAAGTAGGCTAAGCGGTAACACCCACATGCCGACAATGGGCACCACGAGCAAATTAGTTAGCGGCGCTAATAGCGGTAAGCCGCCAAATAAAACGGCAGTAAGCGGCCACATAAGCAGTGTCAGCACCAACTCAAGTCGCCATAACTGACGCACCGCTCGCCAGCGCCCCTGAATAGAAGGCCAACGCCAATGCATCAGCATAATGGTTGCCACCGCGCTCACTGAAAGCCAGAACCCTGGCTGCAACCATGCCAGTGGTTCAAATACAATCACTAGCCCCACCGCACGCAGTAATACCCGACTCATTGGCGTATGAATGGCGTACTGTTTATGCCAAATAACCACCGCAAACATGGCAAAGGCGCGTAATGTCGCGGTAGCAAACCCAGCGAGTGCGGCGTAACCAAAGGCTGCTACTAACGCAATAAACACGCCTAAATACCAACTGTTTAAATACTCGCGCCGACGCCGACTGCGTGCTGCAAATCGGCTGCTTAACTGGCTTAATACCAACACGCCACCGGCCACTAAACTTAAGTGTAAGCCCGATATAGCGATAAGATGCGCCAAGCCAGTACGTTGGTACATGTGCCATTGTTCGGCAGTTAATGCTTGGCGCTCACCCATCATCAAGGCAATGAGTACGCCAAAATTCTGTAACTGTGGCTGCAATGTTTGTAAACGACTAAATAGTTGTTGCCGCCACGAGGCTTCACCACGCAAGTAATGGCCACTGCGTATACTTCCTAGCCCATGAAGCTGACGGCTGACCAAATACCGGTGATACAAAAAACCGCCGTCATTACGAACGCCCTGCGGTGCTTTAAGCCGCGCTTGAAAATACCACTGCGTACCCGCCATCGGTGGCTTTAGGTTTGCCGGGGGCTCGTACCAATTCAAACGCACCAAAGCTGGGTTGGTTAGCTGCGTGCTGCCCGTCTGCAGCAATTTGCCTTCAATACGCCAAAACTGATCGCCAACCTGGGTAATTTCCGTAATATCAACAATAATCGGAGTGGTTTGCTGTAATAACTGAGGCGGCAGCTGACGCTGAAAATGCAAATAAGCATTGCCAGTACCCCATGCAATACCGCACAATACGCAACCGAGAACGAGCATCAGCGATCGCTGACGCACATGCAACTTACAGGTTAACGCCATGGCAGCAAACGCTAAGAAAATAGCGAGCCATAACCATGGTGCAAGAACCAGTTGCTTGCTGAAAAAAAATGACAGGGAATAGCCAAAAAGTGCTGCGCACAACCACCTATCCATGGACGTTGTACCTGTTTCTCGTAAAAGTTAGCTTGATTTAGACGGACAAAAAATGCCACGTAAGTTTATTCAACGCATCATGCCAAATCATGAAACCGTGAAGAACAGCCGAAGCTTAAAGATCTTTGGTCGGTTACTGCACGACGCGAACTTATGGCACCTCAACCGTCGTTCGGCAGCAGGCGCATTTGCAGTTGGGCTATTTTGCGCATTTATACCGGTTCCTTTCCAAATGGTATTAGCCGCCGCTGCTGCAATTCCGTTTCGGGTGAACTTACCCTTATCGGTGGCTCTTGTTTGGGTATCAAACCCAATTACCATGCCAGTGCTGTTCTACTTTTGTTATCTACTTGGCGCGTTTATTCTGGATCAGCCGTCACAAACATTTAGCTTTGAATTGTCTTGGCAGTGGCTTGGCGAAAGCATTAGCACCATCGGCCCCGCATTTTTGTTAGGTTGCTTAATTATGGCGGTCATTAGCAGTATTATTGGTTATTTTTCAATAAGCCTGTTGTGGCGCCAGTCCGTTGTTAATGCGTGGCGTGAGCGCGCGCAGCGTATGATTGAAAAAGCCAAGCAACGGGTTCATCACGACTAACCGCTAATGGCGCGCACTATTTCGGTTTTTGCAGCTCGCCAAGCAGGATAAATAGTGGCCAGCACGCTCATAATGACAGCTATGGCTGCAACCATGACAACATTCCAAATCTGCAAATCAACTGGAATTTGATTAATAAAATAAACATCGCTCGCCAACAGCGAGCTACCAGTAAGCCATTGTAACGCCGCCATTAAATTAGGTAACGCCAGTGTTAAGGCCACCCCTGCCAGGACGCCAAAAGCCACGCCGACTAAGCCATTTTGCAGCCCTTGCCAAATAAACACCCGCATAATTTGTTGAGCGCGCAGGCCCATGGTGCGCAAAATACCAATGTGTCGTTGTTTCTCTTGTACAGTCATAATCAGGGTTGAAACAATGTTGAAGCATGCCACTGCAAGCACCAAAATTAGCACCAAATACATCACAAAACGTACAAGTTGAATATCACGATATAAATGGCCTTGGGAACGCATCCAGTGGTCAATGTACACATAGTCTTGAATACGGTAGCCGACTTCGTTAGCCACTTGTTGCGCCTGCATAACATCATGCAAATACAGCTCAATCGCCGTTGCTCCCTGCTCTAGGCCTACCAAATCACGCCCTGTTGCGAGGTTGACATAAGCATATTGATGGTCAACTTGACCGCCGAAATTGAAGGTGCCAACCACTTCTAGCCGCACCCGTTTAGGTTCTTTAAAGTTGGCATTTTGTGCCACTAACAACATAAGTTTGTCACCAGGCGTCAGCTTGAGCTTTTGCGCTAACTGATGCCCCAGCACCACACCACCGGAAGTTTTCTGTAACGCCTGCCAAGCGTCCGCGGCAACATAATCGACAATGGCCTGGGTTTGGCTGGTGTCAATGGCGTGCACCTGCACACCGGTAAATTGCGCACCTTGCTGAACCATCGCTTGCGTGCGAATGACTTCGTTGGCATAACGCACAGCTGGGTGCGCACGGCTTACGGCTAGAATATCGTCAGGGCTCTTCAGTTGTTGATTCACCGCGGTGTATTCAACATGAGGGATTAAACTCAAGAAGCGTTCTTGCAATACCTTTTCAAAGCCGTTCATGACACTTAAACCGGCAATAAAAACCATACATCCAAGCGCAATACCCAGCGTTGACGACGCTGAAATAAACGAGATAAACCCTGATCGTTCGCGGCGGCCGCGAAAACGCAGGGCTAGCTGCCAGGTTAAATTCCACGGCTGCATCATGCCGTTTGCTCCACCTGTTCAAGTTGGCCGTGATGCAGGTTGAGCGTTCGCGGCAGTTGCGCTGCCAAATTTTGATCGTGCGTAACAATCACAAATGCCGTGTCGAGCTCTTGGTTCAGCTCTTTCAGTAACTCAAATACTTGCACGGCTGTTGCGTCGTCAAGATTCCCAGTGGGCTCATCGGCTAAAACTAAACTTGGTTCATTCGCTAAAGCTCTCGCAATAGCCACGCGTTGGCGTTCACCGCCCGACAATTCAGCTGGCCGGTGTTGCGCGCGCTGCGCAAGGCCTACCCGTTGCAACAACGCCATGGCGCGCTGTTCGGCCTGGGCTGCTTTAATACCACCAATAAGCAGTGGCATGGCGACATTTTCCAGCGCCGTAAACTCAGGCAACAAATGGTGAAATTGATAAATAAAGCCAAGTTGTTGGTTACGCCAGTCGGCAAGCTTGTTAGCAGACCAGTCTTGAATGGCTTGCCCACCGAACAACACCGAACCCGCGCTTGGCTTATCAAGCCCACCCATACAATGCAGCAAGGTACTCTTGCCCGAACCCGAGCTACCGACAATGGCTAACATTTCACCGGCCGCAACCGATAAATTAATGTCTTGCAACACCTGTAGCTGCCGATCACCGTCTTGGTAACTACGCGATAAATGACGACATTCCATGAGCATGGGCGAATCCTTTTTATTATTCATAACGCAATGCTTCTGCTGGCAATACGCGACTAGCGCGCCACGCTGGGTACAACGTGGCTAACAGGGTTAGCAGCATAGCCGCGAGTACAATGATAGTAATTTGCAGCGGCTGCATCAGTACCGGCAACCCGAGTTGCCCAGTAAAACTTAAATCGATACCGAGCCCCTGAATAATTTCATTCAGATAGTTGCCAACCACGAGGCCGATCAGCAGCCCGACTAAGCTACCTACTAAACCGTTAAACAGCCCTTGTACCATAAACATCAGGTGCAAATGGCTACGGCGCAAACCCATGGTTTGCAAAATAGCAATATCGGCACGTTTGTCCTGTATAACCATCATCAGCGCCGACACAATATTGAACGCGGCAACCGCAATAATAAGACCAAGCATTAGGCTTACCATGCGTTTTTCCATGCTCACTGCATCAAACAGCTCGCCATATTGGGCACGCCATGACTCTGTTTTGTAGGCATCGCCAACGGCTGCCTGCAACTGGGCTTCCACCTCAAGTGCACTGAATGGGTCGTTAAAGTAATAGCGTACCGCAGAAACGTGATTTGCGGGTAGCCTCAATAGTCGTGCGGCATCGGCGCCATGCATTACCAGTAATTGACTATCTGCTTCAGACTGCATACCGACAATGGCGGCAACCGTAAACTGACGTTGCGCCGGCATCAAACCTAGCGGCGTGTAAACACCACCAGCTGCGGCAACCACGCGAATAGTATCACCCGGCCATACCCCAAGTTCTTGCGCCAATGCTTGGCCTAAGATCACGCGATACTCACCAGAGCGCAGTTTTTCAACGTCGCCATATACTTGATAGTCGCGCAACGGCTGCCATTGCACCGCCGCATCGGGTGTTTGCGGAAACAGCCCTTGAATATAAACCGGCCGTAACTGGCCACTGCTTTGCACCACGCCGGCGCTACCCACTTGCGGCACCGCAGCAATTTGGTCGGTTAACTTAGGTACACCTGCGGCCAGTTCAGACCAATTCTCAACACTTGAGCCATCGGCTGCAGTAACCACCAGTTGCGGCACTACACCGAGAATTCGTTGCTTAAGTTGCTGCTCAAAGCCGTTCATAACCGAACTGACAATAATCAGCGCAGCGACACCAATTAAGATGCCCGCCAATGCAAAGCGGTTGATGAATCGCGTAAATTTATTGCCATGTCGAGCACGGCTGTATCGAAACCCTAAAAACAGGGTGGCAGGCTTAAACATATTTATTCCTAAATAACTTAGCGCTGCAAGCATAAAGAAAACTGACGACTGATCCAAGCGCCAAGTTGCGGTATACTCTCAACAAAATTTCGTTTCCCAATGAACATACGCAGTAGAGAATTCAGAAACCCATGACCAAGGCCTCCATTCTTAATCCGCCCAAGCCGAAAGACAGCGCGCGCGACATGACTTGGCAGCAGTTAGCTGGCAGTAGCATTGCGTTAGCACTTGGCCAACTTATTGAGCAACATGACGGGCCAGTACTCATTGTCACTCCCGATGCGCCCCAAGCACATCGCTTAGAGCACGAAGTGCAATATTTTGCTCCGTCATGGCGCCAACAGGTCATGGTATTTCCAGACTGGGAAACCCTACCCTATGACAGCTTTTCGCCCCACCAAGATATTATTTCTGAGCGCTTGAGTGTGCTTGCCCGCTTACCGGATATGCAGCGCGGCGCACTCATTGTGTCATTAAACACACTCATGCATCGGGTTGCGCCAACGGATTATGTCAGCGGCCAGGCAATTCAGGTGAATAAAGGCCAGAAGCTAGATATTCATGGGTTACGCCAACGCCTAGAACGAGCTGGTTATCGTCATGTCGCCCAAGTGATGGAACATGGCGAGTTTTGTGTACGCGGTTCTTTGCTCGACTTATTCCCGATGGGTAGCGCAGCGCCTTTTCGCATTGACTTTTTTGATGACGAAGTGGACTCCATTCGCTCCTTTGACCCAGATACTCAGCTTTCTGCGGGTGAAATTGACGCCATTAACCTACTTCCGGCGCACGAGTTTCCAACCCACACCGCGGCTATCGAGCGTTTTCGGGCCAACTATCGAGAGCAATTTGAAGCCTCGAACGCGCGCGATTCTGTGTATTACCAAGTGTCGAATCAGCAATTTCCAGGCGGCATAGAATACTACTTGCCACTATTTTTCGAACAAACCGCAACGCTGTTCGACTATCTGCCAAACAATACACTGTTAGTTAGTTTTGGTGATTTACAAGGCAGCCTTGACCATTTGTGGCATGACATTAACCAACGCTACGAACAGCGTCGCTATGACCCCTTACGCCCGTTACTACCGCCACAGCAGTTATACCTTAGCGTTGACCAAGTGCATGGGGCGTTTAAAGCCATGCCGCGCATACGCGCGATGGTACCCGGTGATAAGCCGCAACCTGGGCCGCAGCAGTTTGCCAGTGAAGCCATTGGCGAAATAGCCGTTAATCACCAGCTGAAAAACCCGCTCGAAAGCCTACAGCAGCGCTTGGCTAACGCGTTTGATGCCAACTACCGAGTACTATTTTTGGTGGAGTCGGCTGGGCGCCGCGAAACCTTACGCGAATTATTAGCGCCGCTGCAATTAGGTTTAGCTGAATTTGAAACCTTTCAAAGCTTTGTTGACGGCGATGACCCATGCGGTGTCAGTGTTAGCCCCATAATCAACTCATTTGCATTGCCTGAACACAAACTGCTGGTCATTACTGAAACCGAGTTACTCGGGCAACGCATTGCACAGCGCCGTCGCCGCGACCAAAAAGCCACTGTCAACGCCGAGAATATGGTGCGTAACCTAGCGGAATTGCGCATTGGTCAGCCGGTGGTTCATATTGACCACGGTGTAGGCCGCTACCAAGGTTTGCAAACCTTAGACACCGGCGGTGTCACCACCGAGTTTGTCACCATTGAATACGCCAACAACAGTAAGCTGTACGTGCCGGTTGCTGCGTTGCATGTGCTAAGCCGTTACAGCGGCGGCGAAGAAAGCTCAGCACCGTTGCACAAACTAGGCAATGACCAGTGGGAAAAAGCCAAACGTAAAGCGGCTGAGAAAATTCGTGACGTGGCCGCTGAGCTGCTAGACGTTTATGCTCGCCGCGAGGCCAAACCTGGTTATAAATATCGACTTGATCACAACGAATATCAGCGCTTTGCGGCAAGCTTTCCATTCGAAGAAACCGATGACCAACAAGCGGCTATTGCCGGTGTGCTTGGCGACATGCAGTCGGACCGCGCCATGGACCGGTTAGTGTGTGGCGACGTTGGTTTCGGTAAAACCGAGGTCGCTATGCGCGCTGCCTTTGTTGCCGTGAATGACAACAAACAAGTGGCAGTGCTAGTACCCACCACCCTGCTTGCGCAGCAGCACTACGAAAACTTTAAGGATCGTTTTGCTGATTGGCCCATTCGCGTTGAAGTTCTGTCGCGATTTAAAACGGGCAAACAAACCCAGAAAATTCTCGATGACATGGCCGAAGGCAAAATTGACCTGGTTATTGGCACCCATAAGTTACTTAGTGCCGACGTGAAATTTAAAGACTTAGGGCTGCTGATTGTCGATGAGGAGCATCGCTTTGGTGTGCGTCAAAAAGAAGCTATAAAGAAGCTTCGCGCCGACGTCGATATTCTTACTCTAACCGCAACCCCAATACCTCGAACCCTCAACATGGCTATGCAGGGCGTACGTGATTTATCGATTATAGCTACCCCACCGGCGAAGCGATTAGCGGTGAAAACCTTTGTTCGTGAATATGACGAGCCCACCATTCGTGAGGCCATATTGCGCGAAATTTTGCGTGGTGGGCAGGTGTATTTCTTACACAACAATGTCGAAACCATTGATAAAACGGCTGAAAAACTGGCTGAACTTGTTCCCGAAGCACGCATCACCGTAGCCCACGGACAAATGCGTGAGCGCGAGCTAGAGCGAATTATGTCAGATTTTTATCATCAGCGTTATAACGTCTTGGTGTGCACCACCATTGTCGAAACCGGTATTGACGTACCTACCGCAAATACCATTGTCATGGACCGTGCCGATCATCTTGGCTTGGCACAAATGCACCAACTTCGCGGCCGGGTTGGCCGCTCGCATCACCAAGCGTACGCATACCTACTTACCCCGCCGCCTAAGCGTATGACCAAAGACGCCTTGAAGCGCCTTGAGGCTATTTCACAGCTAGAAGACTTGGGCGCTGGTTTTATGTTGGCAACTCACGATTTAGAAATTCGCGGGGCTGGTGAACTGCTTGGTGATGAGCAAAGCGGCCAAATTGAAACCATTGGCTTTACCCTGTACATGGAAATGCTTGAACAAGCCGTCACCGCGCTACGCGACGGCAAGCAACCGGCGCTCGACCAACTGCTGAAAGCACAGTCAGAAGTCGATTTACGTGTGCCAGCTTTGTTGCCGGACACCTACATTGCCGATGTAAACACCCGCCTTAGTTTATATAAGCGCATAGCCAGCAGCGATGACAGCCAAGGCCTGCATGAAATTCAAGTTGAGCTGATTGATCGTTTTGGTTTATTGCCAGATGCCGTGAAAAACCTCATTCGCGTGACCGAGCTGCGTAATCGCGCGGGTAAACTGGGTATTCGTAAAATAGACGGCGGCCCGCTGGGCATCAACTTTGAGTTTGCCGACGACACCCGCGTGTCACCGCAATTATTAATTGGTTTGATTCAATCACAACCGAATTTATATCGCCTGGAAGGCCCGAACCGTTTACGTTATCTTGGGAAAATTGAAGATACTCAAAGCCGCCTGAAACTGGTAGAGTCATTACTTGAAGAATTCGCACGAGGATAGTTATGACAGCATGGTTGCGTAACAGCATAATCGCCGTGATGGGGCTTTGTAGCGCTAGCGCTTTGGCCCAGCAATCACCTGCCGATTGGCGCTGGTTTGATGTTGAGGTGTTAGTTTTTAAACACGCGCCGAACGATGAAAACGAAAATTTCCCATGGCATCCGCCGCGTCAATTCGAAGCGCAAAATGATCTGCTGTCAGCGTTTTATGCTCCCGACTTTAGCGCTTTTTTGCACGCGCTTGATATTTGTCCTGAAGAAAATCTATCACGCCCAGTATTCTGTGCCTTGCCAAGTGAACAAGACCCATATTCGCTATGGTATAACCCAGAGCGCATTATGAGTGGCTTTCGTGAAGCCCCAGCAAAAATAATTGATGGTTATGGCGGCGACATGCACACGCAGAAACGTCCATTTTTATTAGCCTCAGAAGAATTCGAGTTTACCGACTTTCGCGAACAACTTATCCGCCGCAATGTTGGTACACCACTATTGCATGCTACTTACCGTACACCGGTATTTAATCGAGCCAACAATTACCGTGTTCGACTATTTGGTGGGCGCAATTTTGGCCCTGAATTTTTACCTAATGGCTACCCGCAACCACCATTTATGGCACTTGATTCAGCCGTTGAGAACTCAACCAAGCAAGTACCGCAATTATTTGAAGAGCTAGAGAATTTGTTTAGCAGTGTTGAGCAACAACAATTTCAACTTAGTTACCGCGATCACCGCACACCAAACCCGCCGCCATTACTCGCTGCAAGAGAACGCTCACAGCGCCCTACCCCAGTGTGGGAGTTAGACGGTACGTTACATATTTATTTGGTCGGTAATTACTTACATATTGATAGCGATCTCGAGCTACGAGAACCCCAGCGCGTGCAGTTTAATCAACGCGAATTAGCTGCTCAAATTGAACAGGCCTTGCAACCTCAGCTAGACTCTAAATTCTTGCGTAGTTATCGGCTCAATCAATTGCGCCGTGTCATCAGTCACGAAACCCATTACTTTGATCATCCGCGGCTTGGGCTAGTCGTACAAATTCGTCGTACTGAATTATCAGCGCGACGTTAATACATCGAGAACAAACGGAATTACTTATGGAAAAGTACGAAGAGCTGTTGCTTGCATTACGCAAAGTTATTCGCGCAACAGATTTGTACTCAAAACAGTTAAATAAGCGCACCGGACTAACCGCACCACAGCTGTTAATATTGCGCGAAATTGCCGCTGCGCCCGATGGCATTACGGCAAGTTCAGTCGCACAAAATATTACCTTAAGCCCAGCAACCGTGAGTAATGTTATCGACCGCTTAGAACATCGTGAACTTATTCACCGTGAGCGTAGCGTGCAAGACCGGCGCCGTGTGGTGTTGTCGCTTACTGCGCGAGGTCGCGAACGACTTGCAGAAGCCCCTCGCCCTTTACAAGAAGACTTTATACACAAATTCCAAGCACTCGCTGACTGGGAACAATCACAATTAGTTGCAGGCATGCAGCGAATTGCCACCATGATGGACGCGGAACGACTTGATGCCGCAGACGTACTTGAAGTAGGAACCTATGAACAACAAAAATATCGTACGCCTAAGCGTAAGTAGCTTATCGTTACTTCTGTTAAGTAGCTGTGCTCAATTAAATAAACCGGCGTTATGCGATGCTGACATTACGCCAATTCCGCACATTCAAGGCAGCGGCGCTGTATCACCGCTGCTTGACCAAACGCTGACAACACGCGGCGTTGTTACCGCCAGCTGGTACCGTGAAAATCAGCTGGGTGGTTATTTCATTCAAAGCGCAGAAGTTGACGACGACAACGATGCCACAACCTCAAACGGCTTATTTATTGCCCAGCAAAATGCCGCCGTGAAGGTTGGTGATGCGGTATACCTTACCGGCGTTGTGCACGAGCACAACGGCGTGACTCA
Source organism: Pseudidiomarina donghaiensis (assembly GCF_900116895.1). Classification (GTDB taxonomy): domain Bacteria; phylum Pseudomonadota; class Gammaproteobacteria; order Enterobacterales; family Alteromonadaceae; genus Pseudidiomarina; species Pseudidiomarina donghaiensis. The sequence continues at coordinate 48,174 of NZ_FPCF01000007.1, forward strand.
ATTGCAGAACATTAGTGCAAGTGCCGTTTGCGCATCGGAGCAGGCCATAGAAGCAACGCCGTTTACACTGCCAGTTGCAGCCACTGAAGCATTTGAAGCCGTTGAGGGCATGCTGCTTTCACTGACGCAGTCACTTACCGTGAACGGCCACTATCAACTGCAGCGACACGGCCAATTTGACGTTGCTCCCATGCGGTTATACACACCAACACAGCATCACAAACCCGGCGCAGAGGCACAAGCTCAAGCTCAAGCCAATAGTTTGGCGCGATTAGTTATTGACGATAATTTAGCGCCAAACCCAGCACAGATTAACGTGCCAAAGCCCTCACTTACGGCTGAGAACACGTTACGAAGTGGCGATGTTATTGCCCCGCTAACCGGTGTATTGAATGAGTTCAAGGGCTCGTACCGGCTGCAACCAACAACTGCCGTAACGGTGATTGAAACCAATAAACGACCACCGGCGCCAACCGCACCAGCTACCAATACGGTTCGTGTGGCTGCGTTTAACGTATTGAATTATTTCAATGGCAACGGCGCCGAGAAAACCTTTCCCACCGAACGCGGCGCTAAATCTGCTGCTGACTTTCAACGTCAACACGACAAAATCATTGCGGCATTAAGCCAACTCGATGCTGATATTGTTGGCCTGATGGAAATTGAAAATGACGGCTATGGCAAATACAGTGCTATTTCTGAATTAACAGCGGCGCTAGCCGAACAAACGGGACACCCTTGGCGCTTTATACGTGCGGGGGTAAACAGTTTTGGTGATGATAGTATTACCAACGGTTTAATCTATCGTAGCGACAAAGTAGAGCCTCAAGGCCAGCCACTGACCATTACCGAAGCGTCTTTTGGAACCCGTAGTCGCTTGCCTTTGATTCAGCGTTTCGCACCCAACAACACGGTGGAAAATTTAGTTATTGCTGTGAATCACTTTAAATCAAAAGGTAGCTGCCCTAAAGATGCGGAAAACCCCAATGCTAACCAACACGATGGTCAAGGCTGTTGGAATGCAGCTCGTACTGAATCAGCCAAGCACCTCGCCGCATTTATCGACCGTCATCCGGATTTAAAAAATCACGGCTTGCGTGTGTTAATGGGTGACTTTAATGCCTATGGTCAAGAAGACCCAATTCAGACCTTGCTGGCGCAAGGGTACTACAACCGAATTGATGCTTTTGACCCACAAGCTTACAGCTACGTTTACGACGCACAAGCGGGTAGCTTAGACCATTTATTGGTTTCTGGCCTGTTAACGGGGCGTGTGGTCAATCAAGCGGTTTGGTCAATCAATGCTGATGAGCCAACACTTTTGCAATATGATCGTGCTGCGCAAAATTCACAATGGTATGCGCCTTCGGCCTATCGATCGTCAGATCATGATCCTGTCTATGCTGATATTCAATTTTAATTAGAATCAAAAAAATAATTAAACTTGTCACAGCTCTCGCCTTTGTTGCATCTTAACTGTAGTCATCATCACACATGAGCAACAAAGGCGAATTGAGTGGAACACAAACGAATTGGTTTTGGTTGCGCGCTAAGCCCAGCCATATTTAACCAAGCCATACGTGGCAAACCGCAAGCGCAAAGGGTTGTTTTTGAAACCTTTAAACCTGCGGTTTTGCGCACCTTAATGGGCTTATGTCACGACCGCGAGTTAGCGCGTGACTTAGCGCAAGACGTGTTTATTCAAACCTTTCGTAAAATTCATCAAATTCGCAAACCTGAAGCTTTTGGTGGTTGGTTAAAAAAGTTAACCATTCGCACCGCATTAGCAGAGTTTCGTCGACAACAACCGCAAACCAACAGTGAGCCACCAGACATTGCCGATACGTCATGGCACAACATGGCCGACTGGTTGACTCAACTGGATGATATTGAACGGTTAATTAACCAGCTTGATACTCAGGAGCGAACTCTTGTTTGGCTGTATCTCGGTGAAGGCTACAGCCACGAGGAAATTGCAGAGCTTATGCAGCAACCTTCGGCAACAATACGACAACGTTATCGACGAGCCTTGTTAAAGCTCCATGAATTTTTAAATGAGGAACAACATGATTAACGATCACGAAAAAGCCTTACAACATCGTTGGAATAACCATGTTGAGCAGCAAGTCGACTCGATAGAATTGACTTGGCAGCAGGTGCAGCCAAACGACAACCCAAGGCGCGTTTGGAAATTTGCTACCGCTGCAGCTATTGTTGTGGCCGTGAGCTACATTGGTTGGCACTTTCATGCACAACCAAACGCTGGGCCTTCCACTGGTAGCGACGCACCAATGTTGCTTGCCAGTAATTATACCCTAGCGGCGCTCGACGAACGTATTCAGTTGGCCTTGCTGCACGGTGCAGATGAGGCAACTTTAGAGTATTTGTGGCAGCAACGTGCGCTATTAACGCAATAGGAGTGAATGAAATGAAACGCTCAATGGTAACCCTCGCTTTACTGCTGACAGGCTTTTCCCCATTGTCATCGGCTTCCTCGACAGCTGTTACCGCGGCCAATATGCAGCAGCAAGAGGCGCGTGAAAACGCGCGCGCCGCCGCCATTGCTGCAAGTAAAGCCTACGGTTCACAAGAACAAGTTGTGCTGGAAGAGCCGGCTCGAAGCTTTGTCGACTGGGGAGCCATTATACAACCCAATGGAACCGTGCTAACAGTGCGTGCACAATCGGTAGCCGCCACTATGGGTTTGCAAAAAGATGACAAGCTTACTCACATAAATGGTAAAGCGATAAACCCGCGTGAGCTGGCTTCCACACTAGAAACCATCGAACGGCTTGAACATAACGAAGCATTTACCGTGACTATCCAACGCGGTTCAGACACCCTTGAGTTGCAGGGAGTCGCACAAGCAACTGTCATACCTGGTTGGCGCCTAGAAGTTGACAACACAATTAACGAAACCACAGTTACTGACGCAACGAATCAATCTTGCGGCCGCGTCAGTGTGTTTTTTACGCCACCAGTTACGCGAGATTTCTTCCCTGCATTTATCAATACGATCGATGACAATAACGTACGTCATAAAAATCCTAATTTTAAATTGGCAACCGGTGAGCATATTATTGGCGTGCATGAGCTGATTTCCGATCGTACGTTACGTCGCGGTTCAAGTCTTGATACAGCAAAACAATTGACGCTCAACGTTGAAGCGAATAAAACCTACTATATTGCTGCCCATTTTATACGTGAAAAACGATTTTCACGTACCGATGGCGGCTATTGGGAGCCGGTTGTTTGGAAAGTCACCGAGCATAGTTGTTCACTCGACTGATTAAGTCACTAAGCTGTCATAAGCTCGTGCTATGATTGGCGAAATTGTTTACTTAGAGGCTCTAAGCGCTTATGAATAAATTTATTTCAGCGGGTGCAGCTACGCTAATTGCGAGCGTAACACTAGGCGGTTGCGCAAGCACCACAACTCCTGAATCTGCGGCAACACCAGCGCCGAATATTATTTTTATGATTGGCGATGGTATGGGGTTTGAGTATATTTCAGCGTACCGCTATGCCATGAGCCAACTCGGCGCCCACGAACTTGCTACGACACCCTTTGATGATTTGTTGGTTGGTGCAGCAACGACCTATCCAGATGACGATACTTGGGTAACCGACTCAGCAGCAAGCGCAACAGCGCTCGCGACCGGCGTAAAGAGTTTCAACGGTGCCATTGGTGTAGACAGCCAGAAAGCACCGCAGCGCACGTTAATGGAACTAGCTCGTGAACATGGTTGGGCAACCGGAGCTGTCGCAACAGTTCAGGTTAACCATGCAACACCAGCTAGTTTTTTCACTCATCACCCCTCACGCAATATGTACAATGACATCGCCGACTCATATGCAACGCAAGTTGCTCATGGCGGTTGGAGCTTCGATGTGCTTTTAGGGGGTGGTTACGACTACTTTCATCGCGATGACAAAAACTGGTTACCTGAACTTGAGCAACAAGGTTTACAGGTCGTTACTCGCATGGACGATTTAGCCCAATACACGCAAACCCCTGTGATGGGCTTATTTGCACCCAAAGCCTTGCCATTTGCCATTGACGATAAGCCCGGCCGATTAGCCAATATGACAACTCATGCCCTGCGCCTATTGACCGAACAAAGCACCGCCAACGGCAAGCCGTTTGCGCTAATGGTTGAAGGCAGCATGATTGATTGGTGTGGGCATGCCAATGATATTGCCTGTGCGGTGCATGAAATGGCTGACTTTGCCGCTGCGGTACAAGTTGTCCGTGATTACATCGCTGAGCACCCGAATACCTTGTTAGTTATTACTGCCGACCACTCAACTGGCGGTTTAACCCTTGGTCAAGGCGGTGAATACGCTTGGCATTCCGATAAAGTGAATGCGATTAGCCAGTCAATTGAGGGCATGGCAACCCATTTGTTCGACATGCCGCGCCAGCAATGGCGTGCTTATGTGGAAGAGAAATTAGCGTTTACCCTCACTAGCAAACAGTGGAAGCAACTGGGCGAAGTGAAGCTAGATAAAGAGTTGCAAGGGCGCGACCGATTAAAACCCATTCACCAAGTTCTAGTAAACATTGTGAGTGAGCATACCCGCACCGGCTGGACCACCGGCGGCCATACCGCAGTAGACGTACCCGTAATGGCTACCGGCCCTGGTGCAGAGGCGTTCAAAGGCTATATCGACAACACCGATATAGCCAAAGCGCTACTTAAACTCGTGCGTTAAGCGATTAGGCGTGCCAACCTAGTTCGTTGGCACGCTGTTGCGCTAACTGCGGTACGTCAGTTTTAACAAAATGGTGGTGAAGAATTTGCACCCCAAGCATGTGATTAATTACCGCGTCTAGCTGTACTTTTTCGTCAATCGAAACCGCTTCTGATTCATGCCGAGCAAAGGTTGTTTGTACGGCCTCAAAATCAAGTAACCCAGCCTCTTCCACGGCTTCTTTTGATAAGAACTGTTCAGCCAACTTCAGCACAGCCTGCCACTTTTTCGGATCGGTATGCGCCGGCGGCGCCATAAAGGCAAACTTCTCGCGCTTATACAGTGTCTCAGGCAATAAGCCCTTCATGGCCTCGCGCAGTACATATTTTTCTTTATTGCCTTTAATGCGCAAATGCGGGGGCACGGTAAACGCGTATTCCGCCAAGTGGTGGTCTAAAAATGCTGGGCGGGCTTCCATGGAGTTCGCCATATCAACGCGATCACCACCCCAAGTTAAAATTTGCCCTTCTAGCATGGTTTTAATCCACACGTATTGGGCGCGGTCCAATGGGTGGCGGCCTTTCAGCATCGTTTCGTCCAAGGTTTCCGCAATGGCTTTACCAGCGTCATAGTCCGTAAGTTTTTCCCGACGTGCTTTTGCAATCAACGGCAGCGCAATCTCTCCACACGACAACCAAGGCTGCACACAACTTGGGGTAAAGCCCATTTTCGCGTTAAACGCTGGGCTGACAAACTCTTCGCGGGCTAGCATGGCGCCTTTGAACAACTTATTGTTTTTCTCAAGCAGCTCTTGCCATGCCTTGCGTTCACTATCCGGTAAGTGGTCTAAACCGTGCAAAAACATGTCTTTACGAAATGCTGGGTAGCCCGCAAACAGCTCATCTGAACCTTCGCCAGTCAGCACCACTTTATAGCCGACTTGGTTAACCTGTTGGCTCATTAAATACTTCGCAACGCCTAGTGTGTTATAGATAGTGCGTTCGGTATGCCAGATAGTTTTTACAAAATGATCATACAGGTCGTCGGCGTTCAAACGCATAATGTGATGATCGGCACCGGTGGCTTCAGCCATTTCTTGGGCAATCGGCGTTTCATCATACTCATCCGAGTCAAAACCAATGGTGAAGGCTTTCACTGAGGTTTGCGTTGCGGCTGCCGACAGCCCCAATATAGCGCACGAATCAATACCACCCGACAAGTAACAACCAACTGGAACATCGGCGGTTAAGCGATGTTGTACAGCTTCCAGCAGGTGTTTACGCACACCTTCAATGTACTGCGTTTCGTCCACGTCATCGCCGGGGTACTCGTGCGCTTGAGGAAAATTAACGTCCCAATATTTGTCTTCAGACAGCGTTAACTTACCATTTTGGCGCTGTATTTTTACCACATGCCCGGGCGCCACTTGTTTTACCCCGGCAAAAGCCGTAGAACCTGGCACCATCACTTGAATAAGTTGATGGTACAAGCCTTCCGATGAAAACTCGCGCTTCACGCTCGGGTGCGCAAATAATACTTTGAGTTCAGAGCCAAACACCACACCATCGTCGGTTTCAACGTAGTAAAGCGGTTTAATGCCAAAACGGTCACGCACCAAATACATGGCGTCGTCAGTTTGATCATAAAGGGCAAAGGCAAACTCACCGCGCAGTTCGCTCAACGTGCGTTCTAGCCCAACACGCTCAAACAAGTGCAGCACAATTTCTGAGTCACTTTTGCTATGAAAGCGCGCCCCCTGCGCCGTTAAATCGGCACGGATGCGTTTAAAGTCATAAAATTCACCGTTGTGGGCTAACAACAAATTGCCGCTTTTGTTTAAAAACGGCTGGCGAGCTCGATCTTCGTTTAAATCGATAATTGACAGTCGCGCATGGCTAAAACCCACGCCGGTGTTTGGCATAACATGGTAGCCAAAACCGTCAGGGCCGCGGTGGTGCATAATGGCAGCCATATTAACCAAAGTTTGCGCCTGCGGCGCTTGGCTAGCGTCGCGATTAAAAATTCCTGCTATTCCACACATACTTCAAACTCCTCGGGTTATACCACGTCAATAACGCGCTCAGCACGTTCAACCATACACGTCAGCAACGCCATGCGTAAAAACACAGCGCCGCGCGCTTGGCTGAAGTACCAGTTGTGTGCGGTATGATCTAAATCGGTCGATAATTCTTCGCCACGCGCCAGTGGGTGCAAAATAATGGCATCGTCTTTAAGCGGCGAGTTCGCGGTTAAATGGAACGCACTACCATAGGTGTTGAAGGTGTCGCCTTCCCAAGATATCGCGTTAATGTAAACCACATCTAACTGCGGCAGCACGTCATCAAGCTCGGTGGAGGTGCTAATGTTAATGCCACGCGCTTCAAGTTCTTCGCGCTGCCCCGCGCCAAATAAGTCGTTAGCACTGGCTTCATCATGAATAATCACAAGTTCTTCGACCGCATGAGGAAACACCGACAAGCATTTTAAGAAGCTACGTACCGTGCGCATTTTATTCGGCACCCCAATAACGCCAATACGAATTTTGCTGTTGTTAACAGGGTCAATCAGCTCTGGGCGCCATTTGAAAATGGCATACATGTCTGACAGCGCCTGGGTTGGGTGTTCATCAACGCCGTTACCGGCATTAATAATGGGAATGCGCAGGGCATCCATCATTTCGTACAACGAACTTTCGTTATTGTCGCGCAGCACCACGCAATCGCCGTAGTTATTGAACATTTCCGCCACATCGGCCAAACACTCACCTTTCGCAATGCCAGTGGTCGAACGGTCAGTAATGGACATAATATCGCCGCCTAGGCGGTGCCAGGCACTCTCAAACGACAGTCGCGTGCGCGTGCTGGGTTCATAAAATGCGCTGATCAAAATTTTGTTTTGCAACGGTGAGCTAAAGCGCTTTGGATTACTCTCAATTTTAGCCGCCAAACGAAACAACTGCTTCATGGTGTCTTGATCAAATTGATCGCCCGACACAATGTGCTGATTGGCCAACTTAACTAAAAAATCACCGTCTTCCTGAATGACTCGCAACAGCGCTTTTGGGTGTGCATCGCCATACACATCAGGCCGTTCGCGTTCAAACGAAACGTCATTTACATTCATAATGGGTTACCAAAGTTGTTTAGAAAATAAATCTTTTAACCATAGCCCCAATAAAACTACTGGCGCTAAAGCCGTTAAAATTAAGCACACCGTGACCAACACACTAAAACCAGTTAAGCCGAGCATTACGCACGCTCCTGCATGTCTTGCCAATTAAATAAGGTGCGACTACGCCACAGGCCAACAGCACATATTAATGCTGAAACAATGCAGCTAACTAACGCCGCCACATAAAAGCCAATCGCAAAATAACTCACCAAGCCTGCCATAGTGCCGACCGCCATTGCTAAAGCCGCATAACCACCCGTTAAACGACGTTGGTATAGGCCAAAAACTATTGGAAAAATAGTGCTAGCCACAAAGGCGCCGGCAAAATTCAGTAATGCGCCTAGGGTCGCAATTTGCGGCAAGCATAATAACCACGTCAGTATGCCAAGGCCGGCAATGCAATAACGGTTCATCCGCAATAGCTGATGATCTGTCGCTTCAGGTCGAAACTTTTTATGGTAAAAATCACGCGTAACTAAGTCAGATGTCGCCGCTAACAATGAATCAAGACTAGACGCTAATGCGGAAAAAACCACGATGAACACCACGATGGCGCCCACTTTGCCAAGTACTTCGGCGGCCACCATAGGCCCGACCATGTCGGCCGTAGGTGGGAAAATTCCCAGCTGCGGCGCAGCGAGCGCAATAAAGCCGGTAACGATAGGAATGGGCAACCACAGCAGCCCCCCAAGCATAAAGGCTTTAAAGGCGACCTTACCTTTGAACGCCAGCGCCCGTGACCACCACACGTTCGAGTGAAAAATCTCACCCAAACCAAAGAAAATATTATTGAATAGAAACATCACTGCTGCAGGAAACAGCAAGTCAAGTAGCTGCGGGTGGTCCGTGCTGAGCTCTGTATGAATAGTCTCTAAGCTGACGGTGTCGATTAAAAACCACGCAATACCCACCACCCCAACAATAATGATTAACGCTTGAATAAAATCGGTGGCGATAACGGCGCGTAAGCCGCCAAACAAGGTGTAGCCCACGCAAATAAGTAAAATTGCGCTCATGCCTATGTGATAATCCAAGCCACTAAGCGCTTGCAACAAAATACCGCCAGCCATGCCTAAGCTAACCAACCAGCCCATGGCATAGACCACAGAAATGACCATGAATACCCACCACGCAGCGCGGCCAAAGCGTAATCGAATAAAGTCGCCCGAGGTGTAACCATGTGGCATTAAACGTTTAATTCGCGCAGCAAGAGGGGCAAATAAAATGAGCCCTAAGGCGGCAAATGAATAGCCGACCATGCCCCAAACCCCAAGCTGATAGGTTAATTGTGGGGCAACCAAGGTGGTGTTGCTGGTTACCCACGTCGCCATCGCGGTGGCTGCGGCTAATGCAAAGCCGACATTGCGCCCAGCTAAGGCAAAGTCTTCGTGCGACTTGTTTTTGCGGCCCAAATACCAACCAAATGCTATCCACAGTACGCCAAAAATGCCGACCAAGGCGAGGCCGAGCGTGCTGTCGAGGGCAAAATCAGTGGCTTTATTCATGCTCAGTACCTTTCGATCGCGATACCTTAGCGCGTGACGCCGCGCGATGGTTGGCAATAATCAATACCACCAGAACCATAAACACCGTTAAACCCGCAAAGAATAATCCGAGCGCTTGCCACAATGGGTAGTGATCCACTCGCACATGCACCACGTTACTAAGCACATCGCCCGCAGCATTACGCAAACGGAAATAATGATCGCCCGAGGTGAAACCGGTTAAAGTAATTTGTTGAAAGTCGGCCACGCCCTGCCCCAACCATGGGTACGAGCGACTGACATGAGCAAATTGAGCACTGCCAGCGTAATCTACCCACAATGACTGCTCTGCGGCCGATGATTGTACTTGTGCGGTAAGCACGAAGTAGCCTTCACGACTTAATTCGGGGGCACTCAGTGCGTATGGGAGTTCTGCCGTTGATGGCGACAAGGCAAACGCGGGTCGCGCAAACAGCGTGATGAGTAACAACAGCGAGATGTGAATAACGAACCTTGCGCGGTTTGGCACTATTCCTTCCTGTAGCCCTTTGTATCTAGGCTACCAAGTGAGGAAAATCATTGCAACTTAAGGTATGCTCACAGGCATTGCAGTATGGAAATCACTATGCGTCGATTATTTTTATGCACCATGGGGGCAAACATTGCGCCCGAGAAGAACTTTGCCAAAGCACGCGAGCGGCTGAAGACGCTTGGTCACGCGCACTACTCACGGGCTATTTATACCCGCCCTGTGGCCATGCAAAGCCAAGCGCAATTTTTAAACGCGCTGTTACTCATTGATACCCCGCTCACGGCACTTGAGCTGAAACAGCAATTTAATCAAATAGAAATTGATCTCGGTCGTGATCGTGACGACCCATTAAGTAGCCAAAAAGATCGGCCTATGGATATCGATATTTTAGGCGAAGCACAGTATGACGACAGTTGGCAGCAAGTGCCTGAGTATTTAACTGCGGTGATTAAAAGTTTGCGTCCGTTAGCAACAGAGCTCGCCCGCGACATGGAGTTTAGTCATGACTAACAACAAAACCGTTTTCATTACCGGTGCGGGTCGGCGTTTTGGCTTGGCTCTTGCGCATGCCCTATTAGACGATGGCTATCAGGTAATTGCCCACTACAACACCTCCAAAGATGGTATTGCTGAGCTTGAGCAACGCGGTGCGGTTGCGGTGCAAGCGAATCTTGCTGACCTACAACAGGTTGCGCGGTTAATTAGCGAGCTGAAACAGCACACCCAGCAGCTTGATTTACTAGTGAACAACGCTTCGTGCTTTTTTGACAATACTGTTGTTGACGACGACTTGGCTAACCTTAGCACTGTGTTAAACGTGCACACGGCGGCGCCATATCTATTAATTCGCGACTTACAGCCATTATTAGCAGCTGCCAACGGCAGTGTGGTGAATATCACCGATATTTACGTCGACAGCCCCTCAACCAACTATGTGGCCTACTGCGCCGCGAAAGCTGGCTTAGCCAGTTTGACATTAGCATTCGCCAAAAAATTAGCCCCGGCGGTGCGCGTTAACGCTATCCAACCAGGGCCAATATTGTTTTTGCCTGAGCACGACAGCGAGCACCGTCAAAAAGTACTCGCTGAAACGCCATTAAAGCTAGAAGGCGGCCTTGAACCGATGATTGCTACGGTGCGCTTTTTACGCGACAACCCGTTTGTCACCGGCGAGTCGATTAAAGTCGACGGTGGCCGCGCCCTGCTTATTTAAGCATTTGGCGTAACACGTAGTGCAGAATGCCGCCGCTACGGTAGTACTCCAGTTCATTTCCAGTATCAATGCGGCATTTCACCTCAAACTCAGCCGTTGAACCGTCGGCTTTCTTGGCTTGAACTTTCAGCATTTGGCCTGGTTTCAGGTTGTCGTTAATGCCGACAATGCTAATTTGTTCGTCACCTTTTAAGCCGTGCGCTTGTACGCCTTCGCCATCCATAAACTGCAATGGCAACACACCCATGCCCACTAAGTTAGAACGGTGAATACGCTCGAAGCTTTCGGCAATAACCGCTTTCACGCCTAACAAGGTGGTGCCTTTGGCAGCCCAGTCACGGCTGGAGCCGGTACCGTACTCTTTACCGGCCAACACCACCAATGGCGTTTGTTCTTTCTGATACAACATAGCGGCGTCGTAAATCGACATTTCTTTGCCGCTTGGCACATGACGGGTGTAACCGCCTTCAACGCCATCAAGCATTTGGTTTTTTATGCGAATATTGGCAAAGGTACCGCGCATCATCACTTCGTGGTTACCACGACGCGAACCGTACGAGTTAAAGTCTTTCACCGCCACGCCATTTTCTTGCAAGTACTTACCCGCTGGCGAGTCAGGCTTAATGGAACCTGCTGGTGAAATGTGGTCGGTGGTAATGGTGTCACCAAATACCGCTAACACACGTGCGTCGTTAACATCACCAAGGCCTGCCAATGGTTTGTCGATGCCAATGAAATACGGCGGATTCTTCACGTAGGTTGAGTCATCGCTCCAGTTGTAGGTTTTACCCTCACCAATTGGAATAGAGCGCCACTCGTCATCGCCTTTAAATACTTCACCATATTCGCGGCGGAACATGTCGCCATCCACAAACTGTACCGCTTCAGCAATTTCACTGCTGCTTGGCCAAATGTCTTTTAAGTACACCGGGTTACCGTTTTGATCGTCGCCTAATGGGTCTTTGCTCAAATCAATACGGGTTGTACCGGCCAACGCATAGGCAACCACCAAGGGCGGCGACGCCAACCAGTTGGCTTTCACGTCTTGGTGAATACGGCCTTCAAAGTTGCGGTTACCGGAAAGCACCGACGACACTGTCAGATTACCTTCGCGAATGGCGTCAGTAATTTCATCAGGTAACGGCCCTGAGTTACCAATACAGGTGGTACAGCCGTAACCAACAAGGTTAAAGCCAAGTTTATCGAGGTACTGGGTAAATCCGGCTTTGGCTAAGTAATCGGTCACAACCTTTGAACCAGGCGCCAGCGACGACTTCACCCAAGGTTTACGGTTTAAGCCTTTTTCAATCGCTTTTTTCGCCACTAAACCTGCGGCCATAAGCACACTCGGGTTTGAGGTGTTGGTACACGAAGTAATCGCTGCAATTACGACGTCACCGTGTGACAAACTGTAGTCTTTACCTTTAACCGGTACCGATTTTTCTTTTTCGGCGCCCTGCCCGCTACTTTCTAATACCAAGTCAAAGGCTGCACCTAATTGCGGCATACCCACACGGTCTTGTGGACGTTTTGGCCCTGCCAACGATGCTTCTACAGTGCTTAAATCAAGTTCTAAACTATCGGTGAATACCGGCTCGTTACCGGTTTCGCGCCACATGCCTTGCGCTTTCGCATAGGCTTCTACCAAATCAATGGTGTCTTGATCACGGCCAGAAAGTTCTAGGTAGCGCAAGGTTTCTTGGTCAACTGGGAAAAAGCCACATGTTGCGCCATATTCAGGCGCCATATTACCAATGGTGGCGCGGTCTGCTAATGGCAGGTTATCAAGGCCTGGGCCATAGAACTCGACAAATTTACCCACCACACCATGCTTACGTAGCATTTGGGTTACGGTTAGCACTAAATCCGTTGCGGTAACGCCTTCTGGTAACTTACCGGTCATGCGGAAACCAATCACTTCAGGAATCAGCATCGACACTGGCTGGCCCAGCATCGCCGCTTCCGCTTCAATACCGCCGACACCCCAGCCTAATACACCTAGGCCGTTAATCATGGTGGTGTGCGAATCGGTGCCGACTAAGGTATCCGGCATAACATAGGTTTTACCGTCTTGCTCTTTGGTCCAAGCTACTTTGGCTAAATACTCAAGGTTTACTTGGTGGCAAATACCGGTGCCTGGCGGCACCACGCGGAAGTTTTCAAAGGCATTTTGGCCCCAACGCAAAAATTGGTAACGCTCAAAGTTACGTTCCATTTCTATGCGTACGTTTTCTTTAAAGGCTTCAGGCGTGGCAAATTTATCGACCATAACCGAGTGGTCAATCACTAAATCAACCGCTGACAATGGGTTAATTTGATTCGGGTCTTGCCCAGCTTTGGCAACGGCGTCACGCATGGCGGCCAAATCAACCACGGCAGGAACGCCGGTGAAATCTTGCATGAGTACTCGCGCTGGGCGGTACTGAATTTCGCGGTCAGACTTTCGTTCTTTTAGCCAATGACCAATGGCTTCAATATCTTCTTTGGATACCGTGCTACCGTCTTCATTACGTAGCAAGTTTTCCAACAGCACCTTCATTGACGTTGGCAATTTGCTTACGTCGCCAATGCTTTTTAGCTGCTCAGCAGCTTTCGGTAAGCTGTGATAATGAAAGGTTTTACCGTTTACTTCTAGCGTACTTAACGTATTCAAGCTGTCGTTGCTCGACATAGCCTAACTCCTTATCTAAACGATGCATCCTTTAAGCTTAGACACAAATTTGTGGTTCAGCCATAGCGCTTATTTATATTAACTATTTAATCACTATGGGTATTTAAAAGACAAAGATCAACCGCCTAACATATTGATGCACGACAAGTATTCGCAACATGACTAACAATTGGTATAAGATGTCATTCTTATGTGTGGTTCAAATAATAATAACCAAACGGTGATCCAACAATGACACACCCGAAATTAGCCACTTTTGAAGCACTCGGCGAGTACATAGACTTACTACTTGACGCGATCTGCGTGGTAAACCCGCACGGCGAGTTCATTTATGTAAGCGCCGGTGGTGAACGGGTATTTGGCTATGTGCCGCAAGAAATGATTGGCCGTTCAATGTACGAGTTTATGCATCCCGATGACCATGAACGCACTCGCCAAGCCACTGCCGAAATTATGCAGGGAGTGGTTAAGTTTGACTTCGAAAACCGCTATATCCGCAAAAATGGCGAGGTTGCCACCATTCTTTGGTCAGCCCGCTATTCCGAGAAAGATGACTTACGGGTAGCCGTTGCGCGTGATATCACAGCCCAGCGCCAAGTGGAACAAGAACGCCAACAACTTCTGGAAAAGCTAGAAAAGTTGGCGTTATTTGACCCGCTCACCGAGCTTCCTAACCGCAGCTATTTTTATCAACGCGCCACCCAAGCGCTAGAACATCATAGTGACATCGCCATTGTTTACATTGACTTGAACCACTTTAAAGAAATTAATGATGGCTATGGCCACGCCATTGGTGACCAAATATTGCATGCTGCAGCACAACGCATAAGTGCGTCTGTGCGCAGCCATGATACCGCAGCTCGTATTGGCGGTGACGAGTTTGTCGTGTTACTCGAGCGCATTCAGCAGCATAGTGACGCCGAGGCTATTGTGCAAAAAATTCAGCGCGCTTTGTGCCAACCCATTCAAATAGATGCACTACCCAATGTTCGGTTTGATTTAGCGGCAAGTTTTGGTATTGCCTTATCAAAGGAACTCGGTGGCGACTTACAAACGCTACTACTGCATGCAGATAATGCGATGTACAAAGCCAAACGCAACGCTTGAAGCGCACTATTTAAGCCTTATAATGAACTCATCAGACCAGATAAGGAAACCCTATGAGTCAGGTGTTACACGATTTATTAGACTTACTTAAACTAGAAACCATCGAGCAAGGAATTTACCGCGGTCAAAGCCAAGACTTAGGCTTCGGCGCAGTATTCGGTGGCCAAGTCATTGGTCAGGCTTTATCGGCGGCCAAAGAAACCTTACCCGAAGACCGCAAAGTGCACTCACTGCACACTTATTTTTTGCGCCCGGGAGACGCTCACAAGCCAATTGTTTACGATGTGGAAAACATTCGCGACGGCAAAAGCTTTTCAACCCGCCGCGTGCAAGCCATTCAGCATGGTAAGCCCATTTTCTACATGACTGCGTCATTTCAAATTGACGAGCCAGGTTTTGAGCACCAAGACACCATGCCTGAAGTGCCGGGGCCAGAGGGTTTAGTGTCTGATATTGATATTTATCGTGAACACGCAGAGTTAATACCCGAGGCCATTCGTAACAAGTTTATTTGCGAAAAACCCATAGAAATGCGCTTCGTCACTGCCAACAACCCGTTTAAGCCAGTGGTTGACGAACCGCGCCGCTATGTTTGGATTCGCGCGAACGGTGAGATGCCAGATGACCCACGCGTGCACAAGTATTTGCTGGCTTATGCGTCAGACTTTAATTTTTTGCCCACTGCATTGCAACCACATGGGCACAGCTTTGCACAGCCGAATATTCAAATGGCGACCATTGACCATTCCATGTGGTTTCACAAAGACTTTCGCATGGACGACTGGTTGCTATACGCCATAGATAGCCCAGTAGCAACTGGCGCTCGCGGCTTAGTTCGTGGTCAGGTATTTAGTCGCGATGGCACTTTGGTAGCCTCGACCATGCAAGAAGGTGTGATGCGTAAGCGCTAGGCGTTTCACCCTAGCGCTTAGCTGACGAGCTTGTTAACCAAGCGTAAAGAAGAAACCAGCAATGGCGGCACTCATCATATTGGCAAGGGTTGCCGCCAATAATGCTTTTAAGCCCAAGCGCGCAATGTCATGACGACGGCTTGGTGCCATACCACCTAACCCACCAAGCAAAATTGCAATCGATGAAAAGTTAGCAAAGCCGCACAACACAAAGGTAATAATCACTTGGCTGTGCATGCTTAATTGGTCTTTGTAGTTCACAAAATCTAGGTAAGCGACGAACTCGTTAATTACCAGTTTCTGGCCAATAAAACTACCAGCCAACTGCGCTTCGTCCCAGCTGACACCAAGCACATAAGCCACCGGTTGGAAAATGTAACCAAATAGCTGTTGCAGTGATAGGTCTGGGTAACCAAACCAGCCGCCAACCCAACCAAACATGCCGTTAATCAGTGCAATAAGCGCCACAAACGCAATCAACATAGCACCGACATTAATGGCGAGTTGCACACCGCTTGATGCACCTGCTGCTGCGGCATCAATCACGTTAACAGCACGGTCTTCAACCTCAACTTCATCGGTTTTGGTACTTTCACCTGCGCCGGCAATAATATTATCAATATCCTCGCGTGGCTTTTCGGTTTCAGGAATGATCATCTTGGCCATCAACAAACCAGCCGGTGCTGCCATAAAGCTGGCGGCAATAAGATATTTTAGCTCAACCCCAACACCAGCATAGCCAGCCAGCACCGAGCCTGATACCGAAGCCATACCACCCACCATCACGGCGAATAATTCTGAGCGCGTCATGCTGGCAATAAATGGGCGCACCATCATCGGTGCTTCAGTTTGACCAACAAATACGTTAGCCGCTGCTGACATAGACTCAGGACGGCTGCTGCCGATAATTTTCTGTAATGAACCACCCAAAATACGGATAATCCACTTCATGATACCTAAGTAATACAGCACCGAAATTAATGACGAGAAAAAGACAATAACGCTTAGTACCTGAATGGCAAACACAAAGCCAAAATCGGCCGACGCTAAGCCACCAAACATGAACTGAATACCGGCGTTGGTAAACGCAATCACTTTTGCGACGCCCGAGGCGACCGCATATAAAACGTCTTGCCCAAACGGCACATAAAGTACAAACGCACCCAGCGCTAATTGAAATGCAAATGCCCCGCCTACGGTGCGCCAGCGAATCTGTTTACGGTTACTAGAAAATAAATAAGCAACCAATAAGATGATCGCGATTCCAAGAAAACTATTCATAAGTAAATGCCGTTTTTGTTATCGTTATTTGTCAGATTATTCAGCCAGCAACTGGCGAATTTTTGATTTAATTAAATCGATGGCAATTTCATTGTGGCCACCACGGGTGACAACTAAATCAGCAAATTGCTTCGAAGGCAGAATAAACTCAAAAAAGGCGGGACGCACGGTTTCTTGATACTGCTCTGCTACTGACTGAATTGTACGGCCGCGTTCTTCGACATCTCGTGTCATACGACGCAGCAAACAAACATCAAGCGGCGTATCCATAAACACTGAAATATCAAATAATTTACGCAGGTTAGGATCGTTAAGCAGAAGAATACCTTCAACCATAATGACCTTCCCTGGGCTAATTTTAATGGTGTCTGGCAAGCGTGTATGGGTTTTATAACTATATTGCGGCATTTCAATCGCTTCGCCTTGACGAAGCTGCTCTAAATGCTGAACCAACAACTCATGCTCAAACGCAGACGGGTGGTCGTAGTTCGTCAACTGACGCTGCTCAAAACTCATATGACTTTGGTCACGGTAATAAGCATCTTCGGCCAATATAGCAATACCTTGCCCACCAAGCTCAGCCACGAGTTCTTGATAAACGGTTGATGCAAATAAACTTTTACCCGATGCAGATGCGCCTGCAATGGCGATGATGGTTGTTTTTCCCACGCTTAACTTCTTTCTTTTTGCCCGACAACAGCCGGGAATTATCGTCGATTAGGCGGCTAAATGGAAGCTTTGTAAAAGTTTGAACAATCTTGTTACATTTTTGCGGGGCGAATTCATAGGCTCTGTTGCCAAGGTTGGCTATGATAGCCCCACATAAATTTATTCATGTTAGGTATAAACAAGGAAACCGACTATGAAATTTCGTCATACGCTAACGGCGGTTGCTGTTGCTTCTGTATTACTGACCGGCTGCCAAGCTACCGCAAACAATGCGCCAGCTACCGAATCTTCAGCCGTTGTAGCCCAACAGTTCCCGAACGTTGCCATTAACTACGAAAGCTTCACTTTAGACAATGGCTTGCGCGTTGTTGTTCATGAAGACCGCAAAGCACCAATTGTTGCGGTAAACGTTTGGTACGCCGTTGGCTCAAAAGACGAAAAACAAGGGCAAACCGGTTTTGCGCACTTATTTGAGCACTTAATGTTTAACGGCACCGAAAACTACGATGACGAATATTTCGGCCCGTTTGAACGCGCTGGGGCTACCGACATGAACGGTACCACCAACAGTGACCGTACCAACTACTTCCAAAACGTACCAACCCCAGCGCTAGATATGGCGTTATGGATGGAATCTGACCGCATGGGCCACTTGCTTGGTGCAGTTACCCAAGCCAAGCTTGATGAGCAACGTGGCGTTGTACAAAACGAGAAGCGCCAAGGCGAAGCACAGCCTTATGGCCGCGTGTTTGGCTTCTTAGCTGAGCAAACCTTCCCTGAGGGGCACCCATACTCGTGGTCAACCATTGGCTCGATGGAAGACTTAAATGCTGCGTCTTTAGAAGACGTGCATCAGTGGTTTAACGATTATTACGGTGCTGCCAATGCTGTGGTTGTATTGGCTGGCGACATTGACGTAGCTACTGCGAAAGAAAAAATGCAGAAGTATTTTGGCCATATTGCGCCAGGCAAGCCGCTACAGAAATTAGAAAGCTGGGTTGCGAAAAGCACCGGTACTAAGCGCGCCACCATGGAAGACAACGTGCCTGCAGCACGAGTTTATAAGCTGTGGAATACTGCTGAAATGGGTACCGCCGACTCAACTTACTTGAATTTGCTAACCAGTATTTTAGCCAGCGGCAAAAACTCGCGTTTGTATCAGCGCCTTGTTCACGAAGAGCAAATTGCCAGTATGGTTTCTGGCTTCCAGTACGAACGTACTCTTGCCGGCCAGTTTTTCGTGATTGCCGACGCCAAGCCAGGCGTTGAGCTTGAACAAATTGAAGCCATCATTGATGAAGAGCTTGCGAAAATTATTGCCGAAGGCCCAACCGCTGAAGAACTTGCGCGCGTGAAATTCTCTGGCGTTGCTGATTTTGTTCGTGGCGCCGAACGTATTGGTGGGTTTGGTGGTAAGTCAGACTTGTTAGCCGCTGGTGAGGTTTATCACAACGACCCTGGTTTCTACAAAGCCGAGTTTGAACAACTAAAAAGCGCTACCCCGGCCGATATTCAAGCAGCCGCAAAACGCTGGTTAAGCGATGGTGCTTTTGTGCTAAACGTTGTACCGCAGCCGCGTTTCCAACCGGCAGCAGCACAAGCTGATCGTTCTAAACTGCCTGAAGTTGGTGAGTTGCCGCAGCTTGATTTGCCAGAACTAACCACCTTTACCCTATCCAACGGCCTTGAAGTTGCTTTAGCTGAGCGCCATGACGTACCTACGGTACAAATGAACTTAAGCTTTGATAGCGGCTACGCATCAGATTTCGGTGGTAAAGTGGGTACTGCGAGTTTTGCCATGAGCATGCTGCGTGAAGGCACTGCACAGCGCTCTTCACAAGACATCGCTCGTGAATTAGAAATGCTAGGCACCAACTTATACACCAACGCAGGTATCGACAGCTCGACAGTGTCAATGGACAGCTTAGTTTCAAATCTTGAGCCGAGCTTAACGATTTTTGCTGACGTAATACAAAACGCGACCTTTGCCGAAGATGAAATTGAGCGCAAACGCGGTAACTGGCTAGAAAACATTAAGAAAGAGAAAGCCTCACCAACCAGCCAGGCAATTCGTATTCTGCCAGGTTTAATTTTTGGTGATAACCATGCTTATGGTGTGCCGTTAACCGGCTCGGGTACTGAAGCTTCAATCACGTCATTAACTCGTGATGACTTAATTAGCTACCGTAATACATGGTTGCGCCCTGACAATGCACGCTTAGTTATTGTGGGTGCCACAACAGAAGCTGAAATTAAGCCTCTGTTAGAAGCGGCCCTCAGTAACTGGCAGGCTCCAGCGACAGCGAAGCCAACCAAGCAGTTCACCGATGTTGCTATGCAGCCACAGCAGCGCGTGTACATTATTGACCAACCCGGCGCACCACAGTCGACTATTTTAGCGGGGCATTTGGCACCATCTGAGCGCGTTGATAACGCTGAAGCATTAGACGTGACCAATACCATTTTGGGCGGTAGCTTCACTAGCCGTATCAACATGAACCTGCGTGAAGACAAAGGTTGGTCTTACGGTGCCCGCACTATTTGGTCTAGCTACAATGAAGCAGGCATGTTCATTACCATGGCACCGGTACAAACGGATAAAACCAAAGAGTCAATTCAAGAAATTGTGAAAGAGTTGACCCAGTACCAAACTAAAAAGCCAGCGACGGCTGCAGAACTTGAAAAAGTGCAAATGAACAAAACTGCGAAACTGCCAGGCGCCTACGAAACCAAGGGCGCGTTGCTAAGTGCCATAGTGGGTACGTTAGATAAAGGTAAAGATATGGCATGGTTAGAGAACTATGCCGAGCGTGTAACGTCTATTACCTTAGATGACGTGAAAGCTAACGCCAATACGCTAATTAACCCAGAGTCACTGACTTGGGTCATTATTGGCGATGCAGCAAAAATCACTGACGACGTTCGTAGCTTGAACTTAGGTGAAGTGACCATGCTTGATAGCGATGGTAACCCGCTGTAACACGCGTTCCACCAATGTAGTATTCTGCACCTCTTGCCGCTCTGCTAGCCTTGCTACAGAGCGGCTTTTTTATGAGCCTTTTTTAATTTTCCGCCGTAAGGGTTAAACTACCCTTCTCATACATGAAAGCAAAAGGACGTAACCATGGACATGATCAAAACGCGCGCTGCAGTAGCATGGGCACCTGGCGAGCCATTATCCATTGAAGAAGTGGACTTAATGCCGCCGCAAAAAGGTGAAGTGTTAGTGCGTATTGTTGCCACCGGCGTTTGCCATACCGACGCATATACCTTGTCAGGTGCAGACCCTGAAGGTGTATTCCCAGCTATTTTAGGGCATGAAGGCGGCGGCATTGTTGAAGCCGTTGGTGAAAGCGTCACTTCTGTTGAAGTTGGCGATCACGTTATTCCTTTGTACACCCCCGAATGCGGTGAATGTAAGTTTTGTAAATCGGGCAAAACCAACCTGTGCCAAGCTATTCGCAGCACCCAAGGTCAAGGTTTAATGCCTGACGGCACCACGCGCTTTTCAAAAAACGGCAAGCCTATTTACCACTACATGGGCACCTCGACTTTCTCTGAATACACAGTCGTCCCCGAAATTGCGTTAGCCAAAGTCAGCAAAGAAGCGCCTTTAGAAGAAGTGTGTTTATTAGGTTGCGGCGTCACCACCGGTATGGGTGCGGTTATGAACACAGCCAAAGTGCAGCCTGGCGATACCGTGGCGGTATTTGGCTTAGGCGGTATTGGCTTGTCCGTAATTATTGGCGCCGTGATGGCCAAGGCTAGTCGCATTATTGCCATTGATATTAACGAATCAAAATTTGATATCGCCAAAAAATTAGGTGCCACCGACTGTATTAATCCGAATGACTACGATAAACCAATTCAAGAAGTCATTGTCGAGATGACCGACGGTGGCGTTGATTTCTCGTTTGAATGCATTGGTAACGTGAAAGTGATGCGATCTGCCCTTGAGTGTTGCCACAAAGGCTGGGGCGAATCAGTCATTATTGGGGTTGCCGGTGCCGGCGAAGAAATCTCTACCCGCCCATTCCAGCTGGTTACAGGCCGAGTATGGCGTGGCAGCGCTTTTGGCGGCGTGAAAGGTCGCAGCCAACTACCTGACTACGTGCAGCGTTATCTTGATGGTGAGTTTGAGCTGAGCACCTTCATTACCCACACCATGGGGCTGGACGACATCAACAAAGCGTTTGATTTAATGCACGAAGGTAAATCGATTCGCTCGGTGATTCATTATGATAAATAAACTTAGCGAAACCAAAGCCTTTGGCGGGCGGCAAATTCGATTTGAACATGAATCAAACACACTAAACTGCACCATGCAGTTTAGTGTGTTCCTGCCGCCACAAGCCGACACCACAAAAGTGCCAGCGCTATATTGGCTATCCGGCTTAACCTGTACTGATGAAAACTTTAGTAGCAAAGCTGGTGCGCAGCGTGTGGCTGCCGAGTTAGGTATTGCGCTGATTATTCCTGACACCAGCCCGCGTGGCGATGACGTACCCGATGACAGCGACGGCGCTTATGACTTTGGCTTAGGTGCAGGTTTTTACGTGAATGCAACCCAACAGCCATGGGCAAAGCACTACCACATGTACGACTACATTGTGCAAGAACTGCCACAACTTGTTGAGCAAGCCTTGCCGCTTAACCGTGTACGCAGCATTAGCGGCCACTCAATGGGCGGTCACGGTGCACTAGTCATGGCCTTACGCAATGAGGGCATGTACCGCTGCGTGTCGGCGTTTGCGCCAATATGCCACCCCACACAATGCCCGTGGGGGCACAAAGCATTCAGCGGCTACTTAGGCGATGACCGGAGTGCTTGGCAAGCCTATGACGCCACCGAATTGCTATTGAAACACCGCACGGCGCCGCCCATGTTGGTGTCGCAAGGTGAGGCTGATAACTTTTTGGCAGAACAGTTGCGCCCAGACGACCTTGCGCAAGCCATTGCACAAACTGGCGTCCAAGCCACAATTGAACGCCATGACGGTTACGACCACAGCTATTATTTTATTGCGAGTTTTATTGAACAGCACTTACGCTTTCATGCGAAATACTTAAAATAAATGTGGTTAAATTTTCTGCTCCTTGCTAATGTAAATTTTACCTAAACGGTAAAACAACACGACAAGGAGCAGTGTATGTCGCCGCGTCGCACAGCCGCAGCCATTGCGTTTCTCTATTTATTCCTAGGCTATATCTGGATTAGCTTTTCAGATCGTTTTGTTTTTACTCTAGCCGCAGAGTCTGCTTACTTAACCCAACTGCAAACCTACAAAGGCTGGGCCTACGTTACCGTTACTGCTTTGCTGCTTTATGTACTCGCCCACCGGGCACTGCAGCGTGAGCGCAACCTTTCTGAGCGCGATGGGTTAACGCTATTACTTAACCGTCACATGTTTGAACGCGAACTTGACAGCGAACTCGCCTATGCCAAAAACAAAGATCACAACCTCACCGTGATCATTCTTAACATAGACGGCTTCAAACAAATTAATAGCCACGTCAACCTTGAAGCTGGCGACCGTTTTCTAGTACAGATTGCAGATATTATGCGTGACTCTTGTCATCAGCAGGCACTATTGGCCCGTTTTGGGGGCGACGAGTTCGCCATTGCCCTGCCCGACTCACGCTGGCCTGACGCTGTGGTGCCGCTTATTCAACAAATTCAACGGCGCATTCAACATTTGCATGTGGCAGAGGCGCCACGCTTGAATTTTTCGAGCAGCGCTGGAATTTCGTTGTACCCGCGCGACGGTTCCACCGCGAATTCACTTATTGATGCGGCGACATTAGCGTTAGATGAAGCCAAAAACTCAGATCGCGGCTCTTATAAATTATTTAATGCTGAGTTAAGTCAAATTGTTTCATCACGCGCACAGCTGCTGCTTGACCTGAAAGAAGCCGTTGAGCAAAAACAATTAACGGTGGTTTATCAACCGCAGTTTTGCGTGCAGAAAAACATCATGACCGGGGTGGAAGTATTAGTGCGTTGGCACCACCCGAAAAAAGGCATGATACCGCCTTCTGATTTTATTCCATTGGCAGAAGAGAGTGGATTAATTTGTGCCATTACTGACTTTGTTATGCATCAAGCTATACACGAATTAACAACCCATGAATTGCTCTATCGCGACATAAAACGGGTGTCGTTTAACGTGTCTGCCGCTGACTTTAATCATAGTGAAAGTTGCGAGCGCTTTATTGCGAACTTATCGTCGTTACCAGGCGACTGGTCGGTGATTGAACTAGAGCTAACTGAAAGCGCTGCGCTATTAAACTTAGAGGGCATTAAAAATGTGCTAGACGTACTGCGCCAGAGAGGGGTGCAAGTTTCGTTGGATGATTTTGGAACGGGTTACTCTTCGCTAAACACACTGCGTTTGCTGCCCATTCAAGAAGTGAAAATAGACCAAAGTTTTGTCAAAGACATTATTAAAAACAAACAAGATGCCAAGCTTGTGCGCACCATATTAGCCATGGCACAGGCGCTTCACTTACGTGTCGTTGCTGAGGGTGTTGAAACACATGCGCAAGCTAATTACCTCATGAGCGCCGGCTGCGAAGAGTTTCAAGGTTATTTGTATGCGCGTCCAATGTCGATTGAGCACCTCGTCACCTTTATTCGGAATCTGAAGCAGCAACGTGCGCAACCTTAATCTGATTCTTTCCTTGCTGTTTTGCCTGGTACATGGCGGCGTCAGCGGCACGCAAAATACTCGCCACATCATAGTTCATACTCGCATCGCCACAGTGGCAAACGCCCATCGACAACGTCACTGGCCAATTGTGGTCAGCCAGCTCGTGCATCAAACGCTCTCGCACACGCTCAAGCACATGCAAGGCATCCTCAAGGGTTGCTCCTGGATGAATGGTGGCAAACTCATCACCACCAACGCGTGCCACTAGGTCTGAACCTCGGCAGCCGTTTTTAACCACTGAAGCCACGTGTTGCAGAACCTTATCACCAACTTCGTGGCCTTGAGTGTCATTGATGTGTTTGAAGTCGTCTAAATCAATAAAACACACGGCAAATTGCCAACCATGTTCACGCAGTTCAAGAATGTCGGTTTCAAGCTCTTCAACAAACGAGCGTCGGTTAGCAAGGCCGGTTAAATGATCAGTTAGAGCAAGCGCTCGCTCGTGTTCAAGTTCACGACGAATTTTGTCTTCGGTAAGCTTTAATGAGGTGGTATCGCGTACAAATGCAATGGCATATGGGCCATCGTCAAATTGCACATGACTGAGCATAATTTCCACATAAATGTTGCTGCCATCTTTGTGCTGCCCGACAAATTTGAAGCCTTTGCCCATGGGCCGATTCTCACCATGTTCAAAAAACGAGTCGACGTGATTTTGATGCACGCTGCGCACCGCTTCAGGCAATAACATATTTAGATTTTGACCAAGCAGTTCACGTTTTTTGTCGTAGCCAAACATGTCAACCAACATGCGGTTCACCAAAACAAATTCACTGTTTCGGTTAACCACCATGGCTGCATCAGGAATCACTTCGATTAATTCAGCTAGAGTGCGGTTTGTATTCATGCGTTCCGTTTTTGTTTGTACATCTTATGGTCGGCGCTGTGTATTAACGCATCGAGGGTTTTAC
Organism: Pseudidiomarina donghaiensis; assembly: GCF_900116895.1. Lineage (GTDB taxonomy): Bacteria > Pseudomonadota > Gammaproteobacteria > Enterobacterales > Alteromonadaceae > Pseudidiomarina > Pseudidiomarina donghaiensis. The sequence goes on from NZ_FPCF01000007.1 coordinate 73,529, forward strand.
CATCAGCCGGAAAGCTGGCATGCCCTAAACTGGCCGACACTTCAATAATCTGAGACTTATAACGCACCGGCTCACGTATTGCTTGCGCAAGTTTATCACATTGCTCAGCGATAATTTTCGGATTATCAACACCCATCAGCACTACCAAAAACTCGTCGCCGCCAATACGGGCGACTAAATCGGACGTACGGGTATTGACCAACATTCGGTGCGCTAACGATTTTAGTACGATGTCGCCAGCCTGATGGCCGAATTGATCATTAATTTGTTTAAAGCGATCAATATCAATCACGACCACCGTGAACGGCGTTGGGTGTCGCCCGTAAATGTTCACTAAGGTATTCAATTGCTCCATGACTTTACGGCGATTGGCAACGTTAGTTAACGGGTCGACCATAGCTTCACCATACGAGGCACGATACCACATAAACAATGTAAAGAGCATGATATACAAGGCGAGTACGTAAGGATATCCGATGAGCCGCACCCGTTGTTGTTGCCAGAACGTCAATACTTGATTGGCGTCAGCTGCCAAGGCTAACAACCAATAGCCATTGGGGAAGCGCACACGCTCTGTAAGGTTGGCATAAGTGAAGGTATCGGCCGAGCCCATGAAGATATCGCCTTGGGCGCCAAGGCCGTCGCGCCCACGAATGGCGATATCAAAACGCTCTGCCATATGGTGTAGCCCAACTTCAGCGAATAGAGCTTCAATATCAACCACCACAGCGACCACCCCCCAATACTCTTGTAATTGATCGCTGTGGGTGTAAATCGGAATTCGATAAATAAGCCCCTGCCCTCCTTGAATAAGGTTTACCGGCCCAGCTAATATGGTTTTTTTCGTTTCTTGTGCGCGGAGCACTGCGTCTCGTTGCTCTGGAATGGAGTCATAATCAAAACCAATGACAGCTTCGTTATTTTTTAACGGGTACACAAACTCAATAATATTGTTTGGAGCGACCGCAAGGTTACGAATGAATCGAGTTTGTTCAATGAGATCTTGTGCTAAACGTTGCCATTCTTCTGGTGAGCTATTTGGGTGTGATGTTAGATAACTTGCAAAGCCCCACGCGCTATAAATCGCTAAATTAATTTCTGACTCGATATCGGCGCGCAATTTGGTGAATTCCGACTGGGTTTCGCTTAAATACTGAGCCTTGGCTCGCTCCTTGTTTAAGGTGTGAAAATATTCAACTGAAACTAACGCCAATGCCAACGAGCTGAGCACAGCAATAATAAAGGCAATCCGTTTGGGTCGTGTGACAAACACAGTAGCTCCAATAACAATGTAAACTCTTTAAACATAATGCAACTGTTGTAATTAGCAACTGAATTTATGTATCAATTTGCATAATTATTGCGCGAAACTAGCCACTCAATTGATCTCGCTATAAACTGAATTGAATCATTTAAAGCACAAACCAAGGGTTACAATGTCGAAGTGCACGTTCATTAACATTCAAGTTGTTATCTATTTAGCCATTGCTTTATCGGGATGTGCCACCTATGGCGTTATTGATAACCACTCACAGGTGGCTGATGCATCACCACAAAATTATTCGTTGACCAACTATGCCGCAGAGCATAACCGCTCTGACGACATTACCTTAGTGCTGGCTTTTTCTGGAGGTGGCAGCCGCGCAGCAGCTCTGTCTTATGGCGTGCTTGAAGGGCTACGCGATACTCAAGTGACTATTGACGGTAAAACCGTTCGCTTGCTTGATGAAGTGGACATGATCACCTCAGTGTCAGGCGGAAGTTTCACCGCTGCTTACTTTGGCTTGCACGGCGACAAAATATTTAACGATTTTGAAGATGACTTTTTGCGCCGCGATTACGTGTCAGAATGGGTTTACGGTATTGCTAGCCCAGTATTGTGGTTTTCTAACCGTGGCCGTACCGATATTGCCACACGTATTTACGAAGAACGCTTATTCAAAGGCGCAACCTTCGCAGATTTGAACAAACGTAACGGCCCACTCATATTAATAAACGCGTCAGACTTAGGTGGTGGAATACGGTTTTCATTCGTACAAGAATATTTCGATTTACTCTGTTCAAATATTGCCAGCTACCCTATTTCACGCGCAGTAACCGCTTCTTCAGCAGTACCCGTGATGCTCAACCCAGTGGTATTAAAAAATCACAAAGGCTGTTTTAACGCCGCGCAAAATTACCTAGAAGAGTTAAACGAAGCGCAAATTGCCGAAGCCAAATTGTCACCACACCTATTGGAAACCGTGGCGTCGTTGCGCAGTTATAAAAATAGAGACGAGCGCCAATACATTCATTTGGTAGATGGCGGTATTACAGATAACCTGGGGTTAATGGCATTTTATGAGCTCGTGGAAATTGGCGGCGGCATTACCAACTTTATGAAACGTATCGGTAGCAAACCTTCAAAACGCTTGGTTATTGTGTCAGTAAATGCCTCAACCAAGCCGCGCTACAATATAGAACACACCAATGAAATTCCCGATATTGAGCCCACCATAAGCGCTGTAACTGACACGCAGCTGCACCGCTATAATGCAGCGACCATTAGTTTAATTCGCCGTAGCATGGCGCGTTGGTCTGACGAACTATCGTCATTTTGGGAACCGATAGATCCTTATTTTGTGGAAATAAACTTTGAGGGAATTCAACAGCAGCAACGCCGCAGTTTCTTTAATCAAATACCCACCAGTTTGTCATTAAATAAAGAACAGGCTGACGCGCTAATAGCAGCAGGCGTTGAGTTGCTTGAAGAAAATTCAGAGTTTCAACGCCTACTTTACAGCATGAATAACGAGTAAATAATTATTGATTACTTAGTCGTTGACCGAATGAAATAGCATATGCTGCTGAGCGAATTGGCAACACTGGGTCGTCACTGGGGCGAATACCACGTGCAACGCGCACGGGGTCGAAGTTGATGGGCGTACAGGCCTCACCACCGGCGCTTGTTACCGTGATGGTGCCCACATGAACTTGCTCACGATCAGCAGGCCATTGAGCTGACGGGTCGTTGGTTGGGTCATCGGCCGCGCCAATGGTCCAATGCCAATCGAAGGTCACTGCACCGTCGTTTTTCACCTGCTCAATTAAACGCTCAGTTAGAAAGCTTTGTGGCCCAGACTCAACCTGCTGCTTGGTTAAGTTTTTTTCGCCAGCTTGAGGCACGAGTTGCCAACGAAATTTCTGAGCATCGCCTTGGGTATTGGCCCAAAGAGCATGAATGCCATAGTAGGTTGCCGACGTATACTCGGCAGACGCGGTACGGCCACGATTCCATTCAATAGCCGGTTGCATAGATGGGTGCGCCGCCATGAATTTTTGTACGTCTTCACGGGTTGCTTCGCCACGCATCATTTTTAGGTTCCACTGCAACAGGCCTAAAAAGTGGTTCGGGGTGGCCCCTGAAAAAACCGGCGAGGTAATACCGGCAATGGTATGTGATTGATTGTTCGGCAGTTCAAATTGAATACCCACGCCACGCGCTCCGCGTCGCTCATCGGCATTGGGGTTGCCACCACCCATCGAAAAACGCAGGGTTAATGGCGCATTATCTACTTGAAATAACGGGCTGGTGAAGCGCTGTTTCGCTGCCGTCGATGGGGTAAATTCCCCTACAGCACACACGCCGCGAGCGTGTGCTTTACGAATACCGGGGTGCTCGCCGTTAATTTCTTTAAAAATGGCAATGAAATCTTGCGCGGTGGCACTTTTTGGCAACGCATAGTGCTGGTCGTCTTCAGCTTTGGAATGATTATGTGCGACAACCGCTGTAGGCAGCGCAAACATAACCGCCAGTGTCAGTGACTTGAAAGCTACTGGCGAAAATGCATGTTGGAAACGTTTCATCGGGCATTCCTTTCACTTAAATGAAGTATTTAAATAAGATTAGAATTAGCCCCTAACTTACGCCAACAAGTTCGCAATTGATCAATGAGAACCCGATTTTTGCTCTGCTTCTGCCTCTGCAGCCTTTTTAATAAAGAAGATGGCATAAAAAACGCACAAGCCGATAACGATTGCGAGACCAGTAAATGAAAAGAAAATAACCGGGTCAGTAAAAAACTCGCGCCAGAGACTCATAACCTTACTCCTTATGTGGTTTATGAGTTTATGGTAGTCGAGCCACTAAAAATTATATTGACGCGCATCAATTTTCCGCACGCAACGATTAACGTCGCTGCGCTTTTAGCAAAAAATTTCGCGGTGTTTGTTGGTAATCGCAAAACTCAACAATAGTCACGTTATAACCCTGCTCTTCTAGCCAAGCTGCACGGTCAAGCACCAATAAGCACTCGAGCGGGCGCCGAAATACATGGCGTAACAACTCTAACCGCGCCACCCGTTGCATGCGCTGTTGCCCTTCGGCTAAATACCGAGGCCAGTCACACTGTGCTGGCAACTCAAGCTGGTGTTGTTGTGCCGCCCACTGCGCAAAGTCTGCAAAGGCGCCAGCAAACCACTTTTTGTTGACCGAATTTAGCGGTTTGTAGTGCGTATCGCCGGTGAGTGATTCACGCAGACATTGGTACGCAAGCCGCCAATGAACCTCGGTTTGGCGTAGCTTTGCCACCCGCTGCCCCGCTGTTACTTGTGCTTGTACTGCCAGCTTGAGGTCATGCGCACTGAAAGTGAGCTGGTGCTGATGCAGTTGCTGCGTTGCCGCGCTGGATAACCCTTGATACGGCACTTCTTTGGTTAAGTGGTAACAACAAGGCGCAATATAAATTTGCTGGCAGTGTGCCGCGGCAGCTTGTGTAATTAAACGATGATGCAGATCGCCACAGGCATGCAGTGCCAATGCTTGTGAGGCTTGGTTCAATTCTGGCGCTAAACGTTGTGTATCGGTGATGACATTGGCATGCACAAAGCGCTGAGCAAGTTGCAGGTTTTCAGCCAAGGCCTGCCCCGCTTGGCATAGCTGCGCTTGCCATTCCACACTAATCACCGGTTGGGCACGGGTAAATGCCAACAATCGGCCCAAGTGGCCTTTGCCAGCACACCATTCAATAGCAGTGCCAGTGTCCGCCGGAATTTGCCCTAAAAACGCACGAATTTGTGCCAATTTGCGCCCGCCAATATTGTTACTCAGCCAAAACGGCTGTTCTTCCAGCATCGAAGGGCTTAGTTGAGCATTGGATGTGATGGGTGGCAGCGCCATCACGTCATTAAACCAAGGGGCAAAAAACGCATTTAAAGCATCAATATTGGCATCAAGGTACTCGACGTCATCATCGCTGAGCTGTTCAAGTGCCAGGCGCAGCTCGCTTGGCGCCAATGCTAACAAAGGGTCGGTATTTCCCAGCGAATCACACACTGCCGAAAATGAAACGAATTGCCAGTATTCTCGAAATGCAGCAAGCGTTTCAACATAGCGCTTCAGGGTATCCGCAATGACCATAAACTGGCTTATTCGGCAGGAATATAAAAGCGCAAGGTCGTCACTTTGCCAGCCACAATCTGCACCACAAATAAGTCGCCATAGTCTTTCTCTGACAGCTCCGGGGCATTCCCTCCAGCCGCTCGTACTATGTCCGGCACTGTATTGCTATGACCAATGATTACAGCCGTTTGCCCGTGCCCGCGCACTGCTTCAATTAAGCCGACGCTATCGCCAGCGGCGTAAGTGTTTACCGTTTGACTCAGTTGTTTTGCCAATGGCGCAGCGGTTTGTTGGGTGCGCTGATACTTGGTGGCATAAATGCGTTGTATGCTTGCTTTACTCAGCACTTTGGCTAGGTTTGCCGCTCGTAGCTGGCCTTTTTCAGATAGTTCAGGGTCTGGCTTATTCGCGACTTTTTCGGCATGACGGAACACATAAATGGTTTGGCTTTTGCTGCTAGTTTGTGCCTCGCCCTCAACTTGACTTTGATCAGTTGCTGCATGTGCCATGCCAAATACCCCTAAAGAAAAAATTACACAAACCATTGTACGAAACAGTGCATTGACCATTTAATCCGACGCCTTCTTCTCAAGCTGCATAGCAACCACCGCCAACACGGTAAAAAGCTCATCGTCATGGCTGTCGGTCAGCACTTCAACATTGTGCGTGTCGCGAATAGATAACAATTTTTCGGAAGCCTTCGCCAACAGCTGATTATTGCGCGTAATGGTAAAGGCTAAATCCAGCAAATTACCTTTAAAAACTGCGCCTTCATAGGGGCCACCGGTCACCCAATACTCACGCTTCAAGCTAAAAAACTTGCGTTGCAGTGTCATCGGCCCAAGCTGGCCGGAAACCGCAAACGTCGGTCGTATAGCCAACCGTTTATGATGAATTTGCATCAGCTCTTGGTCATTGTGGTCGTAAATACGCCAACGCCGTTTAAGTAAAGCAAATTCACCTTTAGCGTAGTACGCCAACTGCTCAGATGAACTGTCAGTAATATCAATACGCCCCAACAATGAAACAATGCGTGTGGCAAATGTAAGCGTGCGAGCCATAAGAGGTTCCTAGTTTTGATTTTTCTTATTGTTATGGTTGTTAAAGCGACAAGCCCCAGTGCTTTGCCGTGCGTTTTACCGCCTCAACATTTTCTGAAGCTAAAATACGAATCGGTGTTTGCTCAAAACGCAGGGGTAAATCGAGGTTTTGTTGTAGCCACGCCACCATAGCTTCACCCGAATGAATGGCCGCAACGCCACCAAAATACTGTGCAATTTGCTCAGCAATTAATGGAAAGTGCGTGCACCCCAACAACACCACATCGGGTTTGGTTAACGGGCTGAAATAATGACGCATGGTTTCTTGCAATATCGGCCCTTCAAACAGCGCTTCTTCCACAATGGGCACAAATAACGGCGTGGCTATGGCGTCAATATGCCCCACACCAAGGGCTTCAATGCGCTTTTGGTAAGCCCCTGAGCTGATGGTGGAGCGCGTGGCAATAATGAGCACCCGCGTATTATCACTGACAGTTCCGAGCTGCTGCAACGCCATAACCCCAGGCTCTAGCACACCATACACAGGCTTGTTCGAAAATTGCTGCATGGCTTCCAGCGCCGTCACACTCACGGTGTTACAGGCCACCACCACACAGTCCACATCGGCGCCGTTAAAAAACTCAACCGCTTCAAGAGCATAACGCGTTACAGTGGCTTTATCTTTATTACCATATGGCACCCGAGCGGTATCACCAAAATAGGTGATTTCGCTAAACAGCCCGCTTTGCTGCAACGACTTGGCCACGGTTAAACCGCCAACCCCACTGTCAAACACGCCTACTTTCATGGTTTTCTCATTATTTATTTATACAAAAGTACTTGGTACAACGCTTGTTGAACACTGTTTGCTGTGCGCCACAGTCTAGCTGCTTTGACGTTTGACGAACTGCGATTTCAACATCATGTCGCCGGCGCCATCTACTTTGCAATCAATGTCATGGTCGCCATCGGCAAAGCGCTTAATGGTTGCCTTGGTGCCTACTTTCAACACCAATGACGAGCCTTTTACTTTTAAGTCTTTAATTAACGTCACCTTGTCGCCTTCAGCTAACGGCGTGCCATTGGCGTCTTTCACCTGAACAGCGGTTTCTTCCGCCACTTCATTCGGGTTCCATTCATAGGCGCACTCGGGGCAAATCAACAACGCTTGGTCTTCGTAAACATAACTCGAATTACATTTTGGGCAATTTGGTAGGCTCATCGTTTTACTTCTTTTCATTAGGCAGATAACAGTTGCCTGATCATAGCGCTTCTTATCCAGAAATAGAAATCGATATCAAAGGATAGTGTTACTACCGCAAAACGATTAGAGTAAAACACTGACTTTTTAACGTGCTTTCGTAGAAAATTACAGTGGAAAAATAAAATGAAAAACCTCTTAATAATTAGCCTTGTGCTTGGCTGCCTTTTCACCCACCCGGCAGTGCAAGCGAAAGCAACTGAGCAAGTGCAACAAGAAGTGCAAAAAGATGTACAAGCAGCCATTGAAACCTTTTTGTATGGCGCCAGTGTGAATGATAGCGCTGCTCACCGCGCATTTTGGTCAGAGCAATTAACCTACACCAGTTCAAGTGGCACCCGCTTTGGTTGGCCCGAACTTGCGCAAGGGTTCAGCGACGCACCGCCGCTAGAAAAAAGCGAAGTAACAGCCTGGTACACCGGTGAAAACTTTGAGTTTAAGCGCTTTGGCGACGCGATTTTGGTTAATTTCACCTTGGTACTCACCCCAGTCGATAGCAATGAACCATCGCAGCGATTCTACAATACCGGTGTGCTGCAAAAGCAAAACGGCCAGTGGCGCGCTGTGAACTGGAACGCCACAAAAGCGGTTACCGAGTAATGCTGCAACTTGTTGTGCCGAGTGCCGACTACCAGGCCAGTTATTTAAGCTATATTGCGGAGCTTGGCGACGAAGAGCGCTACCCTTTTCCGTTAGACTTTGAGCACAGTGATTTTCCAGCCATGTTGGCGCGAATTGCAGCATTTCGTCTGGGTGAGAATATTCCACAAGGCTATGTGCCAAGCTCGACGTTTTGGCTGATTCGAGATGGCGAAATTGTTGGCTGCACCAACGTTCGGCACTTCTTAAATGCTCAAATAGAGCACTGCGGTGGCCATATTGGCCTCAGTATTCGCCCTAGCGCACGTGGCCACGGCTTGGGCGTTCACCTGATGCAGTTAAGCATTGCCGAAGCTCGCCGCTTAGGCAATAACTGCGTGCACATTCATTGCCATGCCCACAACTCAGCTTCGCGCGCGCTAATTGAGGCCTGCGGCGGTGTGTTGCATTCATACGTTGTTGTTGCTGGTGAGCAGGTCTTGCGTTTTCGTGTTGGGTAAACAAAAACGCCGCTCAAATGAGCGGCGTTTTATTAGGAATTGGTGGAGATGGCGGGAGTCTTATTTTAGATTTAATTATTTGATAATATTAAATATTTTAATAAAGCTAAAGATTTTGGAATACAATCTGGAATACTAAAATCTATTCTAAGCCCTAGCCAGCAAATACTATTTTCATCAAACGTAAATCATCTTTCGCTTATCCACCGAAACTCATGATCTAAAACAGAGTCAGGTTCGACGTTTCCCGTTATTGCCAGGGCAACTGTTTCTCGGAATTTTTTGATTGATCTCATCCTTTCAATATCTTGGAACCTATTTGGTCGGCGACTTTGTAATCCCCCCATTTTAAGCAGCAGTTATTCGTAGAATTAATGAACCGCTTGCGTTAATTGTTTGGGCGGAATGCCTCCGATGGCCGTGTTAGGCCGTTCGTTGTTATAAAGCCAAAGCCACTGAGTGGCAAGTTCTTGTGCATGTTCGACGCTTTCAAACAGGTGTAAATCGAGCCATTCATGCCGCACTGTTCGATTAAATCGTTCAACATAGGCATTCTGAGTTGGTTTGCCGGGTTGAATATAGAGCATCGTAATTTGATGTTTTTCAGCCCAGTTAATTAGCTCGCTTGACAAATACTCTGGGCCATTGTCGCAGCGAATAGCAGCAGGTTTTCCTCGCCATTCAATAACTTGCTCTAAGGCTCGAATAACACGAGCACTTGGCAGCGAAAGGTCCACTTCGATGGTTAACCCTTCGCGGTTGTAATCGTCAATGACGTTCAATGGCAGCTTGCGCCATCTCCTTGCGCTGAGATGGCTTTACAGCTTTCCCTCAAGGGCTTCCTTGCGGATCTCAGCCTTGAGTCGCTCTTCGGCATACATTTTCTTGAGACGCTTATTTTCGTCCTCAAGCTCTTTCAGACGCTTCATCATAGATGCGTCCATGCCACCAAACTTGGCGCGCCATTTATAAAATTGAGCTGAGCTCATACCATGTTCACGGCAAAGCTCTGGAACGGGAACACCGTTCTCGTTTTGTTTCAGAATCGCTAAGATCTGACTGTCTGTGTATCGTGATTTGCGCATAGAAAACTCCTTCGTTTTAGTTTAACGGAATTTTCTACTTATAACTGCTCCGATTTTTCGGGGGGATTACACCAGAAGTTAATTCAGTATCATTTTTTCCAGAAATAGGCTCATTTTTAATTTGCCCTATTGTGCTGCAGCCTAAGCTGGTAACAGAAGCTGATAGGATTACGAGAAGTCTAATTTTATAAAAAAGAAGCTTCATTTAAACTATTCGCTCTATGGTTTTGAACCGTTAGTGTTTTTTTGCAAACTGTGCTTTTGAGACTTTAGTTGTAATGAGAATAGCACTGCCGCTATAAGCATTGGTATAAAGAAAGTTCCTAATAACGCCTGGAAAGCGGCCAATAAGCGCAAGCTTTCAGTGGGTTGAAAGTCTCCATAACCTAAAGTGGTCCATGTCACTACTGAAAAGTACAGGGCGTCAACAGGACTAAAAGAGATTTCCTGACCGTATAAAATCCCAGCTCTTTGATAAAGAGTGGCAAACGCAAAAATAGTTACATAGATGGCTAAAAACATCTTGCTAAGTTGGAGCCCAACCTTGTACTCGCGATACTTTTTGAAGATATTCCAAAGTGAAGTGATGAATACTGTAGAGATAAAAAAAATAGTGACCGACATATTTATTTCTGCATCAGAGGCGAATAGTAATGCGGTATAAGCAATGGGAACAAAAACAAAAATAATAACCATCCACGCTATACCTAGATACTTTAGTATTCTATTTAGCATTTTTATGACCTATAGCATTCCAACAAAAAAACCGACTAATATGACCATGGTTCGTACATAAAGTGATTAAGAAAAAATGGCGCTTTACCGAGTAAGCCAACTCACTTTTCAAAGCAACCAATCAATGGGTAACAATGAAAAAAAACCGGCCGAAAACCTTTGAAACCAGGTTGTTCCTGGCTCTGTATCGTATCGGCGATGATGGCTGCCGTTTTGCTCAAGCCAGTATAGCGAACCGGATGGAGCTAAGCGCACTTCATAGGCGCTGTAAGGGACTTCTTCGATAAAGACATCTGTCATCGTTGATGCTATTTCGGGGCTCTCAATAACAAAGCCAAGCTCAGTATTGAGCCTTGCTGAGCGAGGGTCAAAGTTAAATGAGCCAACAAAAACACGTTGTCCGTCAACGGCAAACGTTTTTGCATGAAGGCTGCTTGCTGAACTGGAGAAACTTGTTTCGACAGATTCATAGATAGTGGTATCGGTGCCAACAGTACCTGGGCGCATCTCAAATATGCGTATATCAGCTTCTAAGAGACGTTTCCTCCACTTTGCGTATCCCGAGTGCACAACGGCAACATCGGTAGCGGCAAAGGAATTTGTTAACACACTAATACTCACCCCGTTTTCCGCAATGCTCTCTAGCGCTTTTACTCCCGACAGGGTTGGTACGAAATAGGGAGAAACCAGTAATAATTGCTTTTTAGGTTGACCAATTATCTTTCGGAGTGCGTGAACAATGAGTTGATCCGGCTCCGCTTTACCTAAGGCTTTAAGCGGGCTATCACTCACTATTTGAGTTTCAGCCCAAATAATTGAATCGTTATCCAATAACTCACTGAGATCGGATGGTTGATCAATATTAGTTTGATGAATAAATAAAGAGGAGTCTGATGGCGTCGTTGATTGAGAAATAAGTTCATAGGGGTAAGCTGAGTTACTGTTCCAAAAAGCGTCAAAATCGCTGGATACTTTCGCAACTACATCTCCTATCGCAAGAACATCCAGATCAGCAAAAAGAATACCATCAGAGCGGTAAAAATAGTCATCACCGATGTTTCTTCCCCCGACTATCGTAGCTTGATTGTCCACAGTAAGAGACTTGTTGTGCATGCGTCTGTTTGCTCGTGGGAAGTCGGTTATAAACCCTAGTACTCGAGAGCTTCTGGGGAGAAATGGGTTAAATAATCGCACTTCTATACTAGGATGACCGTTTAGCCTTTGTAAGGACTCGTCAATATCCCGGGAGTGAAGATCGTCCAATAACAACCTAACCTTTACACCACGATTAGCAGCTTGGAAAATGGCTTTAGTTAAACGTTGCCCAGACTTATCGTCACGCCAGATATAATATTGAATGTCCAGTGCAACTTGTGCATTGTTGATTAATATCAGCCTGGCATCTAAGGACGGCTCTGCTTCGGCTAAAGGCATTATACCGGTACTTTCGGGGGAGTTTCGAAGTATCGGAGATAAGAACTGACCAAGCCGAGTGCTTTGAGTTTTTGAAACTGGCACAGAGTAGCTTGGCGTTCGCTGTTCTAAGTCGGGCAGACTGCTGCAGGCGATACAGCTAGAACAAATAATGACCATTAAAACGATATGGTGTAAGCGCATAATAAAGCCAAGTTTAATTGGCTTTCTCCCTTCTTTGGCCGTCCCAGGCAAGCATTGCCGGAGTTAATAGAAGCGTAATAAAGGTCGCAACTAACAGTCCGCCAACCAGTGCTGTAGATAACTGGATCCAGTATTGTCCTGAAGGCGCCCCAATAAAAATATCCCGCTCAAAAAAGTCGACGGTTAACCCCAACACCATAGGTAACAATCCGACTATCGTCGTTGTCGCGGTGAGAAGTACCGGGTTTAAACGTTGCATTGCTGCTTTTACCGCAGCTTCCATCGGCGATAACCCATCCGAGCGGTACTCGTTATATGCGTCAATTAGAACGATATTATTATTTACTACAATACCCGCCAGAGCCATAATGCCGATTCCGCTCATTACTACAGAAAAGGGCTCTTGCCGCACGAGTAATGCAAGCAGCACGCCAGCTAAAGAGAATACAATAGCGGATAGCACTAAAGCACTCTGGAAGAAGCTATTCAACTGTAAGAGTAGGACGAACAGCATTAAGAAAATGGCTAAGGCAAATGCCAGTAATAAAAAGCTCATGGCTTCATTTTGGTCATCAAGCTCTCCGGTAAAATCAAATTCCACACCTTTGGCAAAATCACTCTGCTTGATCTTCTGTCGCAACGTTTCCGTTGCTTCGCCAACAGTCACTCCAGGAACAAGACCTGATTCAATTGTTTGTACGTTGCGTGAATTCACACGAGTGATAATAGTTGGACTTAAACTCGGCGATAACTGGACAAAGTTCTCTATCGGCATCAGACCCCGGCTCGCGGGGATGCGCAAATTGGCTAGGTCGGCCATTGAGCGCTCTTCCCAGGGATAGCGTATACGAATATCAACCTGCTCTGGCGCCGATTCAGGAAGGTAAGTACCAACTAAGACACCGTCGGTCAATAGACGCGCTAAGGTACCTAAGGTCGCGACATCGACGCCATACTCAGCAGCTTTTTCACGGTCCACATCAATTTTTATCTGTGGCTTAGGGGTCGCCATGTCACTGGACGTATCAATAAAATCATCTGATTCTTTCATTATCTCGAGTAACTTACCCACGGCTTCAGGCAATAAGCTCCGATCTTTCGCTGACACTTCTATAGAGACGGGACGAGCAGAGGACGGACCGCTTTGTTGTTTTTCAATCTTTAGTGCTATCCCGGGTAAGTTGTCTGTTTTAGCGCGAATACGCTGTATGATTTTTGCGGCAGAATCACGCTCCTGCCAATCCAGCAAATCAATTTGTAGTGTACCAATAATTTCTGAGTCCAGGTTGGCTTTCAGCCTTTCCTCAACTGACCCGATGGTACGAGAATAAATGCGTTCAATGCCCGCGACCGGCTCAACGGCCTTATCGACGAGCTTAACCAGATTATCAGCTTCACTTACTGATAAATTACCATCGGCTTGAACTTGTATTTGTATACGATCGGCCTCGATGTCAGGGAAAAAGTTTACGCCTTGCCCGAGCTTGCTGTAGAGGAAAAATGAAAGTAATAAGACAAACAGGCTGACCAGCAAAGCAAGTAACGGCTTACCCACCATATAGCTAACCAAAGACTGGAGTTTTGAGCTTTTGTCTGCTGTTTTTTTTGATTGTGAGGTCACTGATACTTTGCTTTTTACTGAGGACCCAATTATCGGAACGAAAACCAGTGCCATGAGCAAAGACATGAGCAGTGTTATGATAACAGTGGCGGGCAGATAAAACATAAATTGCCCGGCCATACCAGGCCAAAAGAGCAGTGGTATAAATACGGCGAGGGTAGTCATTGTCGACGCAATAATAGGCCACGCCATGCGTTGGGAAGCTGCCAGATAGGCTTGTAATTGGTCTTGTCCTTGTCGACGATAGCGCTCCGCAAGGTCGACCACGACAATGGCACCATCCACTAACATACCAATGACTAAAATGAGTGCGAACAGCACCACGATGTTCAGTGTAATACCCAGCAGTTGCAGCGTTAGAATGCCGCCAAGAAATGAGCCTGGAATCGCAAGAGCAACGAGCAGGGAAGCTTTGACGCCCAAAGCCACCACGACAGTTAGTATGACGAGAATAATGGCGAGTATGACATTGTTTTCAAGGTCGCCCAGAAATTGCTTAACATCGTCGGCCTGGTTTTGCATATAAGCGACATTAACGGTTGCAGGCCAGTCGGTGCGCTCCTGTTCGACCATTTGGGTTACACGATCGACGACGTCAATCACATTAGCGCTGCTCAGTTTTTTAATATCAAGTGCTATCGACGGTTGACCATCAATACGGGCGTAACTGACGGGATCTTTAAAGGTGCGTCTAACTTCAGCGACATCGCTTACCCGTACGACATTATTGGGCGTAGTTTTTATCGGCATCTCGAGTACATCGACAATGTTCTCAATGGTGCCAGGGATGGCGACGCTAATGCGTCCTGCCCCGGTATCCATTGCACCCGCGGTAACCAGAAGGTTGTTATTACTAATAGCCTGCGACACCTCCGCTAATGAAATGTTGTAAGACTGCATAGCTAATGGTTCAATGATGATCTCTAACAGATCTTCACGATCACCGGACATATCGACTTCGAGTACGCCATTAAGCGTTTCAAGTTTATCCTCTAAGTTACGTGCCAGTTGGATTAAGTCCCGTTCGGGAATATTGCCTGAGAGCGCGACCGTTAAAATGGGGAATAAAGACAGATCAACTTCTTGCACCGTGGGCTGTTCAGCATCGGATGGTAAATCTTGCTCTGCTTTTTCAGTTTCATCTTTGACATCACGCAATGCTTTTTCATTGTCGAAGCCTGCGGCAAACTCCAGTTGCAACATAGCAAAGCCTTCACCGGCTTGAGCGGTTAAAGTATCTAAACCGTCGATGCTTTGTAATTTTCGCTCAAGCGGCTCGACCAATAAGCGTGCGCTGTCTTCGGTTGAAATGCCGGGGTAGCTTACGGTGACGGTGAATACCGGAATGTCGATTTCGGGTGCTGCTTCTTTGGGAATTGTGGCGTAGGCGATGCTGCCCATTATAAGCAACACAGCGAGTAACAGTATCGCTGCGCGATTGCGTGAGAAAGCGGCGGCAATAAAGGCTTTCATTATAATTCCTCGCCTTTGTCATAATCAGCAGGTACGGGTTTGGGGGTAACTTTTTGACCGGCGGTCAACGAACTATGGCTAATGATGACTAAACGCGTTTCGTCATCCAGCCCGCTGACCCATAAGGCATTAACGTCTGCCCGCTCCACAGTAACTGGAGAAAAACGTGTTTCGTTATTGTCATTAATGGTTAAAACACCCATGCGGCCAGCCGCATCTATTTTGATTTGGGCCGCAGAAATTTTGTGTGCTTTAACGTTGTTGGTTTCAATAGTGACTTCGGCACTCATACCGGAAGGGATAGGGTCGTTCTGGTTTGGGATGGTTATTTCAACGCGAAATGTCCGGGTCTGCGGATCGGCAATAGGAGCGATAAAGCTGACCTGTCCCTGACGATCAGTACCACCGATAAGTTTGACCGTCGCGGGCATGTTGAGTTTGAGCCTGTGAATTTGACTTTGTTGTACGTTAATAATGGCGATTAACGGATCGTTATCGATAAGCTCTAGTACTTGGTTGCCGGCTGACACATAAGCACCTTGCTCAATAAAGCGTTGATTGATAACGCCGCTGACCGGTGCTGTCAATTCAGTATTTTCAATATCGAAGGTAATACGGCGAAGCTGTGCTCGTGCTGCTTCTAGTTGTGCTTCCAACGCCTGGAGTTGAGACTGGGACGACAAATTTTGTTCGATGAGCTTTTTCGTCGCATTGAAGTCGCTTTGTGCTTTTTTTACTTGAGCTTCTGCCTGAGTGCGTTGAACTTCGCGATCATCAATAGAAAGTTTTGCAATGACATCACCTTGGCTAACCTCAGCACCGCTGTCGGCAATCATTTCGAGCATGCCGTCAGTACGTGCTCGAATATTAAGTTGCTGATTTGGTCTAATTTCGCCGTTTAGTGTCAACTCGCGAGCCACAAGCTGGGCTTGACTATTTCTTACTGCAACTGACGGTAAATTGCTCTTAGTTGCGTTTGTCTTTTCGGTATCGCCTCTGAAGATGAAACCACTGGCTATCCACAAGAAAACCAAGGTTACGATGGCAATAAATACGGCTCTAGAGCTACTGATTCGGCCTTGCTGCTTGTGCAGTGAGCCACATGATGATGAGGTCATTGATGTTGCACCTAAATTATTTAAATGTTTTCGTCAAACGTTAATTTTTCTGACTATTGAGCATGGCTTAGCGTTCGGATTTCAACTCCAACAGCAACTTTTTCACGCTTTCATCGTAGAGTGTATTAAACCTTTCCAGCTCAGTAATTTTCTCCTGAGCTTTAGAATTCTTAATACTTGCTTTGGCTTCCGTTATTATCTTTTTCGCTTCTTCATGCTGTTTTATCTTTAATTCCAGCAGCGAATCATAAGGGTTGGTACGCATTACAAAATAGTTTTGGCGCTTACCAGGCAGCGCTCTGCGTTCGACCAGCTGGAGCATTTCCAAAAAGCGAATATTGGTGCTGACACTTCCTTTACTTATTTCAAGTAAGCTCATGAGATCGGCTGTATTTAGTGGGGCATCAGATATGATAAGAGCCGCAATTATTTGCCCGGCAATGCGAGAAAGACCATAGCCCTGAGTGTGCATGCCCATATCGGTAATAAACTGTAATTCTGCTTCGGTAAGCTTATTCATAGTAAAAACTTGTTAATTTGGATAATTTAAGGCTAAGCTGTTTAGTCTGTTCAGTCAAGACTGAACAGACTAAATAAACTTTTTCAAGAGATATGAGAGTGATGATTAACCGGTTTTTAGTATTTTCAATTCTTAACCTAACGTTGTTCGTGATACCTATTTGTCATGGTGAGCAACTTAATGCATATGAACTCTGTATTCTAGAGCGAGTAAAGGGCTCGGGTTCTATTGATACTGCTGAAACTATAAAAAAGGAGTGTCGTAAACATGCTGAAAATGAAAAAAAACAGAAGTTATCAAGTGTCGATATTCCAATAAAAGAAAGTGGCGTATTAACTCAGCGTTTAAGAAAAGAACAGCAGACGGAGTTTGAGCCTTATGTTATTACTCCCCATCGCAGAAACTATATTCAACCCATGCTTACTACAAATGACATCAACCATGAGCAATACGCTCAAATTGAAGGTTATGAACGGCATCTGGAAGATTATGAAGCTAAGTTTCAATTGAGTTTAAAAGTCCCCTTAAGCAAATCTAGTCTGCTATTTGAAGAAGACAAACTATATTTTGGTTTTACCATTCAGTCATGGTGGCAGATATACTCTGACGGCATATCCAAGCCGTTTCGGGAAACGAACTATATGCCGGAAATAGTGTATGCCATTAAGACCGACTGGGAGCCTTTTAACGCTAATACCGGTGTTATTTTTGGCGCAGAGCATTTGTCAAACGGTCGGAGCCAGTTACTGTCTCGTAGCTGGAATCGCCTGTATACACAGTTTGTGGTTGAAAAAGGGAGCTGGGTATTTTCGCTTAAACCGTGGGTTCGGTTGCAAGAGGACGCTAAAGAAAATCCAATAGCATCACGAGGCGACGATAACCCGAATATAGAAGATTATGTCGGAAACTATGAGTTTTCGGCTGGGAATAATGATGGTCAATTTGAATACGGCTTTAGATTAAATCATGCGATTGAGACTGGTCGAGGCTCCGTAGAAGTAAGTTTTTCATTCCCTTTGTGGGGTAAGTTTTATGGGTACGCGAGCGTTTTCACTGGCTATGGTGAGAGTTTAATTGACTATAATCATAAGCAAACACGGTTTGGCTTGGGAATAGCTTTAAATAACCTTTTGTAGTGCGTGGACGAAATTCGTCCACTTAAAGTCGGCTATCAAGTTGTACGTTTTATCAGGCCTTTACCACTGCCTTTAGCGCGCTTATTCACACAAGTTAATAACTCATGAAACTATCGCAGCTGTTAATAGCTCCTTTGGAGTTTTTATACTGGTGGTGTTCCTAGGCTTCGAAAGTGGTGTACCAGCACAGATATTAATACCTGATGTTTGGCACCGATAGACCACGCTTTTCATCAATACGGTCCATCATCCATTCATCAATCTCCGAGTCTACCCAGGCGACGTTCCTACCCAGGATATGAACAGGCTTGGGGAATTTGCTTTCACCAATCAGTTTGTAAATTGAGGTGCGTCCCAGCCCGACGCGCTCTTGAACCTCGTTTTACCTTAGAAACCTCATGTGCTCCTCCTTCTTTTGTGTCATAGCATTAGTAAGAATTGAGATGAATGAGTACGAACAATAGACCACAATGAGCTCAGCTCAATTTTATAAATGGCGCGCCAAGTTTGGTGGCATGGACGCATCTATGATGAAGCGTCTGAAAGAGCTTGAGGACGAAAATAAGCGTCTCAAGAAAATGTATGCCGAAGAGCGACTCAAGGCTGAGATCCGCAAGGAAGCCCTTGAGGGAAAGCTGTAAAGCCATCTCAGCGCAAGGAGATGGCGCAAGCTGCCATTGAACGTCATGGTATTAGCGTTCGTTTTGCCTGTGTTTGTATGGGCATTAGCGAGAGCTGCTACCACTATCAAAGCAAACTCAGCGATGAAAACGCTGTGATTG